>NZ_AP014724.1 GCF_001548055.1 Sulfurospirillum cavolei | reverse complement strand
ATGGTGATTTTAGGTATAGATCCAGGTACTCGAAACTGCGGTTACAGCGTGCTCCATAAAGAAAAAAGCAAACTTATTTTAGTGGAAGCCGGACTGATCAAAATTAAGGAAAAAATTTTACAGCATCAGATTGTGGAATTGGTCGAAGGACTTGATACGATCTTTCGATCCCATGTGATAGACGAAGTGGCAATTGAAGATATTTTCTATGCGTACAACCCCAAAACGGTGCTAAAATTGGCTCAATTTCGAGGAGCGTTAAGTCTTAAAATTTTGCAACTCAAGGGCAACTTTAGCGAATACACTCCTTTGCAGGTTAAAAAAGCGGTTACGGGAAACGGTAAAGCGCAAAAAGAACAAGTGTCGTTTATGGTGAAGAAGATTTTAGGCATTCAACAAGAAATTAAGCCTTTGGATATTACCGATGCCATAGCAATAGCGATTACGCATGCGCAAAGGCTTTAATCAATACTAATCGGTTTTTTGACGCTAAAAGCTTACATGTCAGTCTTGACATGTAAGGCTTAAAGTGATACGTTTTCTTTGAGGCTAAAGAGGTATCGGTGTTCTTCGGGAAGTGCTTCGTAAAGGGCATGGGCTAAATTTTGAATTTCCCATAGAGCACTTTTATCGCTTCGAAGCGTTAAAAAGTTTTGAAGGCTTCGCGCGTTAATCGTCCACGTAAGTTCGGTTTTATAGCTCTCCGGAAGGCAGTATTTGGCTTTATCGTTGCTAATGCCTTCGTTGAGTACCAAACGCAAGTTTTCAAGTGCTTTAACGCTCATTTCGTCTACCATTTCGACGCCTGTTAGGACAAGGTACTTTTGGGCGCGCTCAAAATCCTTACATGTAAAGAGTGCTTCGTTTTTGAGTTCTTTTAGCGTATAACGCGTGGATTTTACCGAAAGCGAAGCCATACGATGGCGCGCAAGTTCTTGAAGCAAGGCTCTGGAAACGCCTTCGATGTAAAAATTGTAAACCAGATGTTCCAACGTTGAAGCGTGTTTAAATTTATTGCCGACGCGATCGATCAGCTCTTTATCCTTTTCGCCGCCGTTATCGCTTTTATCAAAACTTTGCCAACATGTACGAATAGCGTCTGCACAAATAAGTAACGGAGTGTAGTGATTCAGTGTAATTTTCATGTGTTGAGTCCCAAGTTTTTTGGGACTCATTGTAGTACATGTAAGCTAAAAAAATCTATTTTAATTGAAGAAGCGTATTGAGCATTTCATCCGAAGTTGTGATCGTTTTGGAGTTTGCTTGGTATCCTCTTTGGATAACGATCAATTGCGTTAAGGAGCGTGAAAGATCCACGTTACTCATTTCGAGCGAGCTTGCTTGTATGGCTCCCCTACCGCCGACGGATGCTTGACCGATAACGGGATCGCCGGAGTTTGACGTCTGAATAAAAGTATTTCCGCCGTCGCTTTCCAAACCTTCGTTATTGGTAAATTTTGCCATGGCAACTTGTGCAAGACCGAAACTTCGTCCGTTGGTAAAGCTTCCGATCAGCGTTCCCGTTTCGTCGACGCGAATACCCGAAAGATCGCCGCCCGGATAACCGTCTTGCGAAATACCCGAAGTATTGGATTCTTTATCAAATGAAGTCATACCGTCAAATTGACCCAGCGTACCAAAATGAAGCTCTATATTTTGATTCGGTGATGAACCGTTATTGGCAGTATACGTCAAGTTTGTCGGTGTAAAAGTTGCGAGTGATCCGTCGCTATTGAACGCAATAGAACCCGTGATAATATTTTCGGGTAAATTTCCAGCCGCATAATTAATTTGACCCGGTTCCGGTACGGTAATCAGCATGGACCATTCAGTACCGCCGTTATCGGTTTGTCCGATTTTTCTAAATTCAAAACGAACGGTATGTTTAGACCCTAAAGAGTCGTATACGTCGATACTGGAAGCATGGCTTGCCATATAGATATTTTGAGTCGATCTTTCAGACGTACCTGAGGGGAGTGAACCTTGAAGCGCGGAAAACGATGTGGTAAATTTGGTATTTTCACTGACGTTATTGCTTGCGTTTGTTAATCCCGTAATAGAAACGTAAATAGCTTGATCGTCTTTTTTACCGTCACCGTCTTTATCCGTAATACCGACATCCGTAACATCGACGGCATCGATATTGGTTGAAGCGACGATATTTTCCGTTCCCGCACCTTGATCAATGGTAATAACGGATCCTACAACGGACGTGTGTCCTGTATAAGCGGCATCGGCTTCTATGAGGGCTCGTAAACCGCTCGCTATGGTAGCTGCATTTTCTCCGGCAGCAGCAGGAGTATAGGTATAGGTCGTACCGCCGATAGTGATAGAATACGTTTGTCCCGCAATGGAATTGGATGTACCGGCTAAATTGATCGTACGGTCGTCATCCGTTGCCGCAAGTGCCGCACTAATCGTTGCCGAAATCGTTCCTGCTACGCTTGAGGTAGGAGGATTAATCGTCGTCGTACCGGCATTGGTCGGTAAAGTAATCGTCGTACCGTCGAGTGTTGCGTCGGCATAGTCGGCTTTAATAAGGTTATACAATGTGCCCGCTACGGTTGCTGCGGTTTCTCCGCCGGCTGCGGCTGCGGTAGTATAGGTTGTACCGCCGATAGTAATAGAATACGTTTGTCCGGCAACGGCCGCCGTTGTAAGCGCAATATCGATGGTTCTATCGTCTGCGGTCACGTCAAGCGGATCGTTAATCGTTGCACTAAATTGAGGAAAAGTCGTTCCTTGAGGTAACGTAGCATCTGCACTTAAAACAAAGCCGGCAGGGACCGTTCCGATGAACGTATAATCTCCTTCCGTTCCGTAAGTGGCATCTCCGGGAATTTTTCCGCTTAAGGTTACGGTCGTACCCGTAGGTAAAGTGATTGCATTTTCAAATGTTGTTCCGGCAGGAAACGTAACGTCTTGTGAAGATAAAACGGAGTTGATCGTAAAACCGCTCATAGCTCCGGTATAAACATCCGGTGCATCTCCCGTAGGGTTTTTAAGTACAAATTTTCCCTCTTCGTTGACTAAAACCTGCACACCGTCATTTTTATTTAAGGAACTAACGGTTGACCAAGGAATGTTGTCGTTTGTTGTATTGGCTTTATTATCGGCACCGTTTGGATCAACGACGCTACCTAAGTAATTTGTCCATAAACGTGCATCTACTTGCATAGCATTTCGTAAATCTTCCGTCGTATGAAATTTTCTAACGACGCTCGCATCGTAATCGTGTGATGCCGAGACGGAAGAAGTCGAATAAGCGTATTGATAAGCGGTAATGACTTGTGTTGACGTTAAACCGATTGTTGTTGGAGAGGTAACGTCAAGGTTAATATTTTTATGTTGCTCATCGGTTCCTATTTTATTAGTATTTTTAAGAACCAGATGATTGCCGTTTTCAACGGTTGCAACAACACCCGTTTCGCTTGTTTTTTGGTTAATGAGGTTTGCGATTTCGTTAGCGACAAGAATATTTTCTTCACTTGTCGGAGTCGCTTTTGCGGCTTTTGTCAATTCGCCGCTGATACTAACGCCGTTAACGGTAATTTTTAACGACGACGTTGAATTGCTCGCCGTGATGCTTTGCGGTTTGGCGACGGCATCGGCATAACTCATCCAGATACCCTGCCCTTCTCTTAGGTTAAACGCTTCACCCGAGGCATTAAAGAGAACACCCATATCGACACCGCGTTCGACCAATTCATTATCGGTATTGAAAGAGTTTAACGAAGCATCGTTTTCATCATGTTTTTCCGTTGTCGATTTGGTATTGTTATTGTCCTTATCGTACCAACCTTTATATTGATCTAATGCATAAATAGCACTTTTATTTTTGGTAGAATCACCGGAGTTAAGATTGGCTTTAAGCGTAATGTATCCCGTATCGTTAGCCGGCGTGGTCAATCCGGGAGGAATAGTGATATTTCGAATCGGAGCCGTTGCGTCGATTTCGCCGGTAGTATCGTCTCTGACCCAACCTTGTGCAATATAGCCGTTTGCATCGACGAAGTTACCGTTTGCGTCAAATGAAAAATCTCCGTTTCGGGAGTATTTGTAGGTATTTCCGCCGTCTGGAGAAATAACGAAAAAACCGTCTCCGCTGATGGCAAGATCGGTATTTTTATCGGTGGTTTCGATAGAACCTTGTTTAAAAATCTTCGTAACGGAACTGACTTGCGTTCCAAGACCTATTTGCATTGAGTTTTTACCGCCGAGCTCTCCTTGCGGAGCCGTAGCGATTTTGGCCGTTTGATTGAGAAGATCGGAAAAATTCGCACGAGAATATTTAAAGCCGGTAGTATTAACGTTTGCAATGTTATTACCTTCAACGTCCATAGCAATTTGGTGCGCTTGTAATCCGGTAACGCCGGCCCAAAGTGATCTCATCATAGCGTATCCTTTTTAAAGTTACTTTTTAGTGTAATGAATAGTGTTTAAAATCAAAAGCAATTTTTATTCCATATAATGTCAAAAACTATTGTTTCATATTGATAGCATTTTGGAGCAACTCATCGCTGGTCGTAATGCCTTTAGAACTTGCGGTAAATGCTTTTTGTATCACGATCAGTTCGGTCAATGCCGTTGCCATACTAACGTTACTTCCTTCCAGTCGGTGATTTAAAACATTGGAGCCTAAAAAAGCATTTCCGTCTTTATCGGTATAAAAAATAGCTTTTCCGCTGTTGGAAGACTCTTCAAAGAGGTTTGAAGATGCAGACGTTAAACCTTGGTCGTTTTGAAAGTGGTATACGGCAACTTTAGCAATAGCGGAGCTTTTTCCGTTATCGAATTCGGCAATAATATTGCCGTTGCCGTCCATTCCGTAGTTTTTTAAAAACCCTTCGACGGTACCGTTTGTTTGATAACTGCTCGTTTTAGTAATACTGGTACTGGAAACAAGTCCGTCAAAACTATTAAGTGTTCCCAGATTGACGTTTAGAGTCGTCCCTCCGTTGGAAAGTGCGGGCAAAGAGTTGCTAAGAAGTCTACCGGCTCCGTCAAATTCTAAGGTACCCGTTTGGGTGTCGACGATTTCATAGACTTTGGCGTCTTTTTGGTCAACGTAATAGAGTGAAGGATCATAGGTCTTTGTACTGTCGTAATTTTCATAAAAGCTGTAAATATTGGCGGTAACATCCCATGTCGTTCCCGAAGCGGCTTGAGGAACTCTTTTCGTAAAAGTCATATCAAGCGTATCTTTATCGCCGTCTGGACCAATAATACCGATCGATGCATGGTCTTGATTGGCAACTTCTTGGTTGGAAGTCACGGAGACCGAAACGTTTAAAGGGCTACTCGTATCGAGTTCGCTGACATTAACATTGGAAATGCTCCATTGATTTGACGCATCTAATTGGGTAGTAGTCGTTAATTTTTTACCGGCGTTATCCGTAACGGTAACGAGCACTTGATCCCCCGGTTGAGGATTTTGAAGTGCGCTCGTATGTGTCGTCGTTCCGTTTAGGCTTATTTTTCCGGAAGCGGCGGTAACGGTTTGCGTGTAGTCATCGCTGTTCAGAGGAACGCTAACGGAACCTGTCGTGACCTTTGGATTTAAGCTGGCACTGTAAGAAACACTCGTTGTTGCCGTCGGAGGATAGTACAATAAATCGGGTAAATGCACTTTTGTTTGTTTCCCGACGCTTCCAAGAGGCACATCTCCCGTAGCACTAATTGCGTACGGTTGCGCAGGTGTTTTTGCGGTGCTTTTGTAATACGTACCGAATTTGGAGAGGGTTGTTTCATCAAGCGTTGTCGGAGTGATATTGTCTCCCGACGTTGCTAGAAGATAATTGCCGTTTATATCGACTAGATCGCCGTTAGAATCGATTGAAAATTGTCCTGCTCGCGTAAAATAGGTTTTTTCGTTAAGCCCTTGAACCCCAAACCAGCCTTCTCCGCCGATCGCCAAATCAAAGGCATTATCGGTGTTTTGAAGGATACCTTGGTTCATATTAAACGCCGTCGTTTGGCTAGAAGCACCTAAACTGTCGTCATTAGCATATGCGGCATAGGTACCTGCCAGCGTCGTTGAAAAAAGCGATGAAATTTCCGGAGTGCTTCCTTTAAATCCGATGGTATTGATGTTAGCGATGTTGTTGGATTGGACGTCCATCGCGAACTGAAACGATTTAACGCCCGAGACGCTATTGTATAATGAACTGTTCATCGCCGTTTCTTATGAAATTAAAGATTGTTCGTAAAACTCGGTTACGTCACCCATCGGATAATAAGTTGAACCGAGTTTGACATAAGTTTCGCCGTCTTCGTAACGAATGGATTCTACGGGATAAACACCGAATTGCGTTGTTTGCGATTTACCGTTTGCATCGACGTAATCCGCCGTAACGCTGTAATATCCGTCTTTAACTTTATCGCCGTATTGGTTCGTACCGTCCCATTTAAAGGCGACTACGCCGCTTTTACCGGCGGCAACGTCTCCAAGGTCGATGGTTTGCACGGTATTTTTGTTAGCGTCTTTAATCGTAAGCGTTCCGTCTTTAATCTCATTTGGAAAATAGACTTCATACGCCGCTTCGCCGTCTTTTAACGTGATAGCGTTATAGCCGAGGCTTGCCATTTTACCGATAACCGAAGTTGCTCCGGCACTCACGCTTTGTTTCAGTTGTGCCGCTAAATCTTCCAAAGCTTTATTGGTGTTTTCGGAAGCTTCAAGGGTTGCTAATTGTGATGTTTGGGTCAAGATTTTATCGCTATCCATTGGATCGGTCGGATCTTGATGTTGTAGCTCAACGAGCAAAAGCTGTAAAAAATCATCTTTATTTAAGCTATCGGCAGAGCCTGTTTTTGCCGTACTCGTGCTTGAACTTGTACCGCTAGTGGTTGTAGAGCTTCCCGTTTTAATAAGATTTTCATATCCTGTTGCCATGTTGTATCCTTTTTAAACGTATTGAGGAATGACGATTTCTAAGAGTGCCGTATCGTCCTCGGTTTGTTCCGCGCCGAACTCTTTAAAGTTTCCGCCGCTTTGTTTTTGGTTGTGTTGCGATTGTTCACTGTTACGTTGATCGCTAAAGTTCATTTCAAGGTTGGTAAAACCCATATTGACCAAAGCATTCTTGACTTCGTCTTGATTTTGGGTGAAGAGGCTCATGGTCGTAGCATTGGATGAAATGTTGACATGTAGATTATTGCCTCGCGTCAATAATGTTACGTCGACATCGCCTAAGCTTTTTGGACTTAAGGAGAGTTCCACTTTCATAATGGGCGGTTTGTAAGTTTCGATCTGCTCTTTTAAATCGCTGGCAAACTGTGAGAGGCTCTCTTTGGTCGTAGTCGGTTTATTCGTCGTGTTAAAATCTTGTTTTGTTGTTAGTTTTACGGTGCTATCGGTTTTAATATCGGGTGTTGATTGTATATCTTCGCTCGATGACTTTACCTCTTCCGATACGAGCGGCTTTGTCGTCTGTACGGAAGAAAGTTCATCGTTTGACACGTCGATTGTTTTTTCTTGTTTCAAAGGTTTTACCAACGATTCGTCATTTTTAGCATCGCTTTTTTGAATAGCTTCTGCTTTGAGGTCATTGGTTTTTACTATCGGAGTTTCTTGCGTTGTTGCGTCGTTATCGTTAATTGCTTGTGTCGGAACTTCAGATTTTTTTATTTCTTGTTTGACGTCGTGCAATGCTTTTTGAATAACGGTTTCCAACGGTTTTGTTAATACTTCGATAGAAGATTTTACCGCATCGTCGGTGTGTGGATCATTCGTTTGTTGCATAGAAGCGTCGGTAATTTTAGTTTCCGATGCGGCGTTGTTTACTATTTTTTGCGTTAACGTTTGTTGCTTTTCGTTTACGATTGACGTCTCTTCTAAAGGATTAGACGACGTTGGGATGGGTTGTTGCGCATGCGTTGCTTCGCTAGAGCTCTCTTTGGCAATTAACTCACCCAAAATGGATTGCGTCTGCGGCACGGGTTGGGTTTTGGGCTGTTGGTTATCCAAAAGATTCATGAGCCCTACTTGGGTCGGAATCGTTGTTTGTTGCGCCGTTGGTCGAGGTTCGGTTTGCATTTGCTTGAGTGCTGTCGTAATCTCGTCGAAAAAATTATTTTGCGTTAGCTTCGGGAATTTGGTTTGTAAACTTTCGACGCTCTCTTTTGAAATCGAGAGTTTTTCGAGTCCTAAGTCGTATTTTTTGGAGAGTTCAAGCAAGTCGCTAACGTTTTTAACATTGGCAAAATCTTGGCGAGCCGTTTCATTGTTAAGAATCTTTTCAAGATTTGAAGACGCTTTTAACGTTGGGAAATTCGTTGTTTGTGAATCTTGTTGCAAGGTATTGACGATGCTTAAAAGATCTTCTAAAAGATGTTCGTCGATAGGTTTTGCTTCATCCGTATTGCTCGTCGTCAAAAGGTTCTCCGTAGCGGCAGAAGTCGTCGTATCGATCGGAAGTTCTTCAATCGTTTGAGGGTTTTCTTCTTGCGTCAATTTTCCCAAAATAATTGCAAAAAAACTTTCGGCAAACGCTCCTTCTTGCGCAGGCGTTTGCGTACCAGAAACGTCGGTGTTAACGCTATTAGACGCTGTAGATAAAGGGCTGCTTTTGGTTTGAACAAAAGAGAAAAGGTCTTGCATGTTCATTGCCTTATACTCAAATTTTAGATAATTCCACGCTTTTAACAAGCAATCTTCATTCCACATCGGTAACAAAGCTTTACATGTAAATTTAGCGAGAAAATGGTATAATGAAACATATTACTTCTTCGAACTACACCTGCCACGTATGTTTTATTAAGAGATGTAAAAGCTAAGATAACGAGGAGAATTTTTTGCAAGAGTTTAGAAATATTGCCGTAATCGCGCACGTTGACCACGGCAAAACTACTTTGGTCGACGAGTTGTTGAAACAATCGGGGACCTTTAGCGCACACCAAAAAGTCGAAGAAAGAGCGATGGATAGCAACGATCTTGAGAAAGAACGCGGCATTACCATCCTTTCTAAAAATACGGCGATTCGCTATAAAGAGACGAAAATCAACATTATCGACACTCCGGGCCACGCGGATTTCGGTGGTGAAGTTGAGCGTGTTTTAAAAATGGTCGACGGCGTTTTATTGTTAGTCGATGCACAAGAGGGCGTTATGCCTCAGACCAAGTTTGTCGTTAAAAAAGCGTTAAGTTTGGGCTTGTGTCCGATCGTCGTCGTTAATAAAATCGACAAACCTGCCGCCGATCCCGATCGCGTTGTCGATGAAGTGTTCGATCTTCTCGTTGCGCTCGGTGCGAACGAGCAGCAGTTGGAATTTCCCATCGTTTACGCCGCGGCGCGCGACGGTTACGCCAAGTACGATATGAGCGACGAAAACAAAAACTTAGAACCTTTGTTTGAGACGATTATCAAACATGTCCCCGCACCTTCGGGTAAACCCGAAAATCCGCTTCAACTACAGGTATTTACCCTTGATTACGATAATTATGTCGGTAAAATCGGTATTGCGCGTATTTTTAACGGTACGATTAAAAAGAACGAAACCGTAATGCTTGCCAAAGCGAGCGGAGAACAAACGCGTGGACGTATCTCTAAATTGATCGGTTTTCACGGTTTGGATCGTATCGATATTAACGAAGCCGAAAGCGGCGATATCGTTGCGGTTGCCGGTTTTGAGACGCTCGACGTCGGCGATAGTATCGTTGATCCGAATAATCCGATGCCGCTTGATCCTTTACATATCGAAGAGCCTACGCTTTCGGTTGTTTTTGCGGTTAACGACTCTCCGTTTGCGGGACTTGACGGCAAATACGTTACTTCCAATAAACTATCCGAGCGTTTAGAATCCGAGATGAAAACCAATATTGCGATGAAATACGAGTCCGAGGGCGAAGGTAAATTTAAAGTTTCCGGCCGCGGCGAGTTGCAAATTACGATCTTAGCGGAAAATATGCGTCGCGAAGGGTATGAGTTTTCCCTTGGTCGTCCCGAAGTTATCATCAGGGAAGAAAACGGCGTCAAAATGGAACCTTACGAGCACTTGGTCATTGACGTGCCTGACGAATTTACCGGAACGGTTATCGAAAAACTCGGCCGCAAAAAAGCGGAAATGAAGACGATGAATCCGACGGGCGACGGACAGACGAGAATCGAGTTTGAAATTCCCGCGCGCGGTCTTATCGGCTTTCGCGGACAGTTTTTGACCGATACTAAAGGCGAAGGCGTTATGAACCATTCATTTTTAGAATTCCGTCCGCTGAGCGGCGAAGTCGAACACCGTAAAAACGGTGCATTGACCTCTATGGAAACGGGTACGGCGATGGGTTATTCACTCTTTAGCTTGCAAGAAAGAGGCGTTTTGTTTATCGATGCACAGGTTAAAGTCTACTCGGGTATGATTATCGGTGAACATTCACGTCCGAACGATTTGGACGTCAATCCGATTAAAGGCAAGCCGCAAAGCAACGTTAGAAGTAGCGGTGCCGATGAAGCGATTAAACTGGTTCCGCCTCGAAAAATGAACCTTGAGCTAGCACTTGAGTGGATTGAAAACGATGAACTCGTCGAAGTGACGCCTTTAAATATTCGCATTCGTAAAAAATACTTAGATCCGACGCAACGTAAACGTATGAGTCGTTAATACGGCTTGATCGATGGCTCTGCCGAATCTACATGTAGACTCGACAGAGCCCATGTCATAAGGAGGTTTATCGTGGAAACGTTTTTGATCATCGGCGGTGCACTGCTTTTCATTTTTATCGTTTTGTACAACACGTTAATTTCTAAAAAAAATCAAGTCGATAATATCTTTGCGGGACTCGACGCGGTTTTGAAAAAACGTTACGATCTGATTCCCAATCTTGTCGCGACGCTCAAAGAGTATATGCTTCACGAAGCGGGAACTTTAGAAAAAATCACTTCTTTACGTTCTCAAGCCCTTCAACCGAGCCTTAATGCCCAGGAAAAGATGGCATTGGACAAAGAACTCTCGTCCACGTTGGGATCACTGATGGTAACGGTTGAAAACTATCCGATACTCAAGGCAAACGAAAATTTTCTACATCTTCAACATACGCTTCATGAGGTCGAAGAGCAAATCTCCGCCGCACGTCGTGCTTATAATCAAAGCGTTACCGATTATAATAATGCGCTTGAGATGTTCCCTACCAATGTACTTGCGGGTTTTATGCACTTGGAAAAAAAAGAAGTGTTGCGTATTGACGTTGCGGAGCGTGAGAACGTCAACGTCAAAAATCTTTTTCGTTAGTTAACGCCCCCTTCGTATCATGGCGACGCTTTCATCGCTGCTTGAATACTACTACGAAACGATGCAAGAAGCACTCTTCCCTTTGGAAGAGGAGCGCAAGCGCATCGTCAAAAAGCTCCAAACGGTCGCTCTTTTTATGAGCATAGGAGCGGTCGTTTTTTTTACCGTTTTACATCAACACATGCATTTTGCACCTTTGCAGGCAGGCTTACTCAGTGCTATGAGCGGCTTTTTGATTTTTATGTTTGTCTACCGTCACGAAAAAGCGGGTTTTACGGCACTCTTTAAAGATCAGGTGATCGAAAAGCTGCTTTATCAAATCGATGCATCGCTTTCGTATCGCAAAGAAAGTGCCATCGATGAAGAAGCGTACCGAAAAAGCGAGCTTTTTTTGGAAGATTACGATCGATTTGAAGGAAGCGATCTGGTAAGCGGTTCGATTGCGAAAGTCGAGGTGCGGTTCAGTTTTTTGCATACGCAACAAAAAGAGCGCGATAGCAAAGGAAGAGAACGGTGGGAAACGATTTTTCAAGGGCTGTTCTTTTGCGCCGACTTCAATAAAGCTTTTAAAGGCAAAACGGTGGTTTTACCCGACACGGCGGAGCGAACTTTGGGCGTTTTAGGAACATGGGTTCAGCGCATGAACGTCGCTAGAGGATCACTGATGAAGCTCGATCATGCCGAATTCGAAAAGATTTTCGTCGTTTACGGGGACGATCCGATAGAGAGCCGCTATATTCTTTCACATTCCTTCATGGAAAAAATCGTGCTTCTTCAACGAAAAATTAACCGACCGATCTATCTCTCTTTCGTCGCTTCGCGAATTTATATTGCTATTGCCTACACAAAATCTCTTTTTGAGCCGATATTAACACGTTCGTTATTGGAATTTTCGTATATTAAAGAGTACTTTCAACTTCTCAATACGGTCGTCGGGATCGTTGAAGAACTCAAACTCAATGAAAAATTATGGAGTAAACGCTAATGCTCAATGAAAAATTGCTCAAAATTACGTTGGGATTTATCATTTTGCTCATCGGTATCGGTTTTTGGACGATTCGCTATATGCTCAAAGAAGATTCATCGGTTTCTTCATACGAAAACGTTGCTTCAACAACCAAAGCGACGAACGTCAGCACTGATGCCAATGAGGTCAACTTGGATACGATTTATATCAATATCCGCTCGCAAAAATTCAAAATAATGAAAGCCGATATTGCCCTGATTATGAAAAACGCTAACGGCAAAAAAGCCCTTAAAGGCAATATGGAAAACGTTCGAAACGCCGTTTTGCAGTACCTCAATACGATGGACTCCAACGGGTTGGATACCTTAGAAGGAAAAGAGCGTTTAAAAAGCGAATTAATAGGTATGCTAGAAGAGAATTTCGGGTACGAAGTCGAGACGATTTATCTTAAGAATTTTATTCTTTCTCCTTGAAAAAGAAAAGGCTTCCAAGCGAAAGTAACGCTATCAAACCGGCGTACATGTAAAGCCTTGGACCGTAAAAATTACCTGCGATCAATGCACCCGCAAATCCTCCCAATCCGAAAGAAAGCCCGTAATAAAACTGTGCCGCAAGCTTTTTGTGTGCGTAGAGCGTATAGAGTAAGCTCAAAGCTGCGGTATGGTGCAGTGCAAAACTAAATGCATGCAAGGATTGCGTTGCGTAAGAAGCCAAAAGCGACGAGGGAAATAAAAAAAGCAAGAACCATCGAACGGCGGCACTTAAAACGCCGAATTTCAGAAGGCTTAAAAGCGTAAAACGTTTGAGAAGCGGTGCTTGAAAATAAAACAGAATAATTTCGCAAATGACGCCAAAAGCCCACAAATAGCTGGTTGTCTCTAAACTGATACCGTGAGCGGTTTCGTAAATGGTAAAAAAGTTGTAAAACGCGCCGAAACTTACTTGCATCAGAAAAAAACTGATCCACAAAAACGTAGCATGCGAAAATCGGAAAGTCGTATTTGAAACGGCAGGTGCCGATAAAAGAGCGTTACGGCGCGTAAGCCAATATGCCGATGCCGCCGTAAGTACGATCGCCGCCAAAAGGTAGTGCAAAGCGTTGTCGAAATGCTCCAAGCGACGCGCAAGAATGATACCGATTGCCATGAAGCCGATCGAGCCGAAAAGTCGAGCACGGCCGAAACGCTCTTTTTTAAGATGTTCCATTGCGTACGTCTCAACGTAAGGCAAGATCATACCCAAACACGCTCCTAAAAGCATATTGGGAAGCATGAAAAGGTAAAAATGTTCGATTGTAGGATAAAAAAGTACTATGGCACCGATCGCACCGAGTAAAGCGGTATAAAAGACCTTGCGAGAGAGTTCAAAATGTTTTAGGAAAAAAAACGGAACGATGAAACGCATCAACGGGGCGAGCGCAAAGACGGCACCGATTTGAAAAGCGTTATAGCCGATGGTTTGAAGCATTTTAGGCATAAAAATGACATACACGCCGGTCACGACGAAATAGAAAAAGAAGAAACTCGAAATTTTAGTAAAAATCACGGGCTTACTTGCAAAGAGGTACGCTACGGCTAAGAAGATCGTAAAGCGTACGGCGGTCTTTGCGTAGCAAAGGGAGCAAAAGTCCGATGAGCGTTATACATGTAAGCAGTGCCGTAAGATAGCGTATCAGCAACATCGCAAGAGACGGCGTACGAAGCGTTTGAGGGTCTTTAAGCTCGATATCATAAGCTTTAAAACCGGGTGTTTGCGCCGTTTTGGAAAAAAAGAGCGTCGTTACGAGGCCGTACGGAACTAAGACGAGCAGCCATCCTAATCCCCAGTGTTGCGCAAAGCCTTCGCGTGAACCGAAAACGAGATAGAATACAACGTAAAGAATCGGCATGAGAAGCATAAACGAATCGACGATAAATGCCTTGGCGCGCTTGGAAAAAGGTGCGATACGATCGGTTGACCGTTTCGCAATCGGTGCTTTTAAGCCGCCTTTTTTCGCCTCACGCCATCGCATCAATGCTTAGTTTCCTCGACTGCCGGGTTTGTATGCGATGCTTCCTTCTTTGCACAAAGGGCAATCGCTTGGATCGTAGATGTCAAACTCAAAATCGGCCAAAGCAAAAAACGGTGCGTCATTTGGAAGCTTACATGTCGGTTTTGCTTCCAAATCGCTTCCGACGCGTTTGCAAAAACCGCGATTGGCAAGGGCCGCAAATCCGACGATAATACCGCCCATACTTTGAGCGACGTTTGCCGCTTCAAGTGCGGAACCGCCTGTCGTGATAATATCTTCGCAGACCAAGATTTTCTCGCCTTTTTTCACGTCAAAACCGCGACGAATCGTCATCTCTCCGCCGACGCGTTCGGCAAAAATAAAACGTTTGCCCAGTGCCCGTGCTAACTCATATCCCGCCAATACGCCGCCAAGAGCGGGAGAACAGACGGTGTCGATTTCCAGTCCGTAGGCTTGAATCATTTTTGCGAGTGCAACGGCAAGCTCTTCGGCGACTTTAGGGTCTTCTAAAACTTTGGCACTTTGAAGGTAAAAACGAGAATGTTTACCGCTACTAAGTAAAAAATGTCCTTCTAAAAGCGCGTTAGCTTCTTTATAAATGTTTTCGATTTGCATACGAACCCTTAAATTTTGAGCAATTCAGCTTCTTTGTCTTTGACCAAGTCGTCTATTTTCGCGACCGTCGCATCGGTAATTTTTTGAACCTCGTCTTGCGCTTTTTTGGATTGATCTTCGGTGATCAGCTTATCTTTTTCGAGCTTTTTCACTTGGTCGTTAGCATCTTTACGTACATTACGTGCGGCAACTTTGGCTTTATCGCCCATGATTTTGGCTTGTTTTGCACTCTCTTTTCGCTGTTCACTCGTCATCGGAGGGAAGAAGAGTTTGACGCTCTCGCCGTCGTTATTCGGGTTGACGCCGATATTGGCTTGCATGATTGCCTTTTCGATTTCGCGTAACATTTTTTTTTCCCACGGCGTAATGCTAATCGTCGTAGCGTCGCTTGCTAAAACGGTTGCGACTTGATTTAAAGCCGTCGGCGTTCCGTAGTAATCGACGTGAATGTTATCTAAGATCGAGATAGCGACTTTTCCGCTACGAATCGTCATAAAGTCGCGTTTAAGGGCAGAGATGCATTTTTCCATATGCTCTTTTTGTTCGGCATATACTTTACTTAGTTCCATAGTTATCCTTTACGAGTAGTTTCGTTGAAATTTTATTGCCCACGGAGACGATGAGTCTCGTGCGCTCTTTGGTCAAAATTTTAGTGATATTCGCTTGAAAAACACCGTCTTGAAGTTCAAGTTCTTGATAGCCAAAACCGCTAATATACAAACCGCCTTTGGTAGCACTCGTGTTGGCTTTGACATGTAAGGTATCGACTTTAGCGTCTTTGAGAAGGTATTGAGGTTCGATCCATGTCGCTTCCAAGGCTTTGTATTTTAAAAAGGCGTTTAAATCGCTTTTGCCTACAAGTGCCGAACGGTCTAAATCCAAGGGATCGCTAAAGGAAGCAACCGCCCCCATGTTTTGGTTTAAAATCGCTTCGAAGCCGTAGCTTTGGGCAATGGCTTTAACGCGCGGACTAAACTCTCCGAAAGGATACGAGAAGTAGCGCGGTTTGATGCCCAAACGTTTTTCAAATAAAGCCAATCCTTCGTCGAAATCTTTTTTAAGAGCGTCGTCGCTCAGTTCGGTCATATGCGGATGGTGCATGGAGTGAAACTCTAAAGAGCCGTATTTCGCAAGCTCTTTGAGTTCGTCCCAACTCATATAATCGCCGTATTTTTGCTCCGTAGCATCGACGTAAACAAACATCGTAAACGCATAACCGTACTCTTTGAAGAGTGCAAGTCCGTGTCGATAAAAACTTTTATAATTGTCGTCGATCGTAAGAACGACCCAGTTGTCGGGAATCGTTTCTTTTGCTCGGAGTGCTTGAACGAGTTTTTCAAGCGGAACGACTTCGTACCCGTTGCGTTTAAAGTACTCAAATTCATATCGTAGCTCTTGCAACGACGTATTGGTACTGGGATAGCGATCATCGTTAAAGCGATGATAGATAAAGATATGGGCATCCGCCCATACCGTTACGCTAAGAAGCAAAAACGACCAAAAAAATTTCATCGATTATTTGGTGCTGGGAGCTTCAGGTGCGCTTGGAGCTGAGGGCATCGGTGCCGGAGTGCTCGGAACGACGCTTTTTTCGATTTTGATATCTTCGGCAATCGAAACTTTTTTATCTTGATTGTAAAAATAGCCTAACGCAAGCGTATTGGCGATAAAAAGAATACCGACGACAAACGTAAATTTTGCCATAAATCCGGCTGGTCCTTTTGCTCCGAAAAGCGATTCGTTACTGCCGCTATACGCGCCAAGTCCGATAGAAGAGCTTTTTTGAAGTAATACGGCAACGGTTAATATACCGGTTAAAACAAATTGTAAAACCAATAAAACGGTGGTCATTTGAGATGTCCTTTATGTTTCATAATCTAGTAGAACTGAGGATTATACCCAAACCGATTTTAAAATGTATTAAAGCCTCTTTTTTGTGGCGGGAATCGTACCGATCGCAAGAGCGATTTTAACGATTCGAAGCGTTTCGATCGACTTAATTTCGAAAGCTAATCGGAAGTAAGTTTGAAAGTTTCGTACGGTCGAAAACGTTTCGAGGCGGCATCGTATTTCCCATCGTCTCTTCGACATGTAAGTAGCGTTGCAGGTAATACGTACCGCGGTAACCTTTGACATGTAAGTCTTGAATTACGGCATTAATGTCTTCGACGCTTAAAAGATCGTTGTGAAGCGTCGTCCTGACTTCAAAAGGTATTTCGGAGCGTATCAAAAGCTCTAAGCTGTGTTCAAAGCGTTCGACATGTCGATAATGAACGAGTGCTTCGTATTTTTCTAACGGTGCTTTGTAATCGAGTGCAACGTAGTCGATCATTTCATTTTCGATCAATCGCTCCAATAATGTCGGATTGGAACCGTTGGTATCGATTTTGATTTGAAAACCTAGTCGTTTGATTTCACATGTCAAGGCCTCAAGGTGCGGGTAAAGCGTGCATTCGCCTCCGCTTAAGACAACACCGTCCAGTCTGTTTTGTCGGGATTGTAAGAAATTCAGGGCTTCTTCGAGGCTAACGAGACCCTCTCCCCGTACGATTTGCGGATTGTAGCAGTAAGGACATGCCATATTGCATTTGGCAAACCAAAAAATCGACGCTAGACGATTGGGAAAATCCAGCGTCGTAAATTTCGTGATACTGTGGATCGCCTTATCGGCAAGCACATTTTTCAACAAATTGGACACGTTCTTTGTGTTCGCCTAATTTACCTACGTTGAAACTCTCTACGGGTCTGTGATAGCCCATAACGCGTGTATAAACGATACATTTCGTTCGTTTTTCCCGTAATTTCTCTAAAATTTCCGTTTTACTCATGACGCTGCTTCACCCTCCTCTTTGTGGTATTGCTCTAATAATTCTTCGTCGCATTTTGGACAAAACTCATGTTCCCCGCTGATATAACCGTGTTTTTCGCAAACCGAGAAAACCGGCGTAATCGTCAAATACGGCATACGATAATTGGTAATAATGTTTTTAACCAATTTTTTGCATGCTTCGCTAGAGCTAATGCGCTCTTTCATGTAAAGGTGTAAAACCGTACCGCCGGTGTAAGAGCACTGCAAATCGTCTTGCATATCGAGTGCTTCAAACGGATCGTCGGTAAAATTGGCAGGCAATTGAGAAGAGTTCGTATAGTAAACGTTCTTTCCCGAACCTGCTTGAATAATATCGGCAAATCTTTTTTTATCTTCTTTCGCAAAGCGGTACGTCGTCCCCTCCGCCGGCGTGGCTTCAAGGTTGTAAAGGTTGCCGGTTTCTTCTTGATACTGAACCATTTTTGCGCGCATAAACTCTAAAATTTCATGAGCAAATTTCATTCCGAATTCATCGGTTATGTTATGCTTGTCGCCCGTAAAGTTACGAATCATCTCATTAATGCCGTTTACGCCGATGGTCGAAAAATGGCTGTTAAATCCCGGTAAATAGCGTGCCGTATACGGATAGAGTCCGCGATTGTACATCTCTTGGACAAAAACCCGTTTTTTCTCTAACGTCGATTTGGCTAAATCCATTAGGTATTCGAAGCGTTCCATTAAGGTCTCTTTATCACCTTTATAGAGATACCCCAAACGTGCCATATTTAACGTAACGACACCGATGCTTCCCGTCATTTCGGCACTTCCGAAAAGCCCTCCGCCTCGTTTTAAAAGCTCTCTTAAATCCAATTGGAGTCTGCAACACATGGAGCGTACATGTCCGGGTTTATACGCTTTAGGATTTTCGACGAGCTTTCCGTTTTCATCTCGCACGTATTGACTTCCGATAAAATTTTGGAAGTAAGAAGAGCCGATTTTAGCCGTATTTTCAAAAAGTAAATCGGTATTTTCTCCGTCCCAGTCGAAATCTTCGGTAATGTTAACGGTCGGAATCGGAAACGTAAACGGTTGACCCGTTTTATCGCCTTCCGTCATAACTTCGTAGTAAGCCTTGTTAATAAGGTTCATTTCCGCTTGAAAGTGTTTGTACGTCATTGCTTCCAAAGAGTTTACGCCCCTTTTTTTTGCTTCGCTTAAAAGTTCGGCGTCGTTAATGCCTTTAAACAGATGTGTTTGGCTCGAAGTCGGAATTTGATCCGCCAAATCTTTCGGGACGGTCCAATCGATCGTAATATTCGTAAAAGGACTTTGTCCCCAACGCGCCGGAACGTTTAGGTTATAAATAAAACTACGAATCGCTTTTTTAATCTCTTTGAACGAAATTTTATCTTTAAACGCATACGGTGCTAAATACGTATCAAACGAGCTAAACGCCTGTGCACCGGCCCACTCGCTTTGAAGGATTCCTAAAAAGTTTGCCATTTGCCCTAAAGCTTCGCGAAAATGTTGAGGAGGTCGACTCTCTACGCGTCCGCGTACGCCGTTAAAGCCCTCATCCAAAAGAACGCGCAAACTCCAACCCGCGCAATACGCGGTCAAACAATCAAGATCGTGAATGTGATAGTCGCCGTTTCGGTGTGCCAATCCCTCTTCTTTGGAATAGATTTTATCGAGCCAGTAATTGGCGATAACTTTACCCGCGGTATTATTGACGAGTCCGGCGTTAGAATATCCCGTATTGGAATTGGCTTTGATCCTCCAGTCGCTTTTACCGATGTACTCTTCAATCGTTTGGCTCGAATTGACGTACGTCGTATCTTCGCTGAGTCCGTAGATGTGCTCTCGTTGCATTTTATGCGTATGGCGGTAAAGCATAAAAGAGCGCATAACGTCAAAGTAACGTGCTTTATAGAGTTCCTGCTCAATCATATCTTGAAAGTCTTCAACCGCCGCAACGCGTTTTTTCTCGATACGTTTGATAATTTCGTCGAAAATAGATTGATCGTAGGTAACCCCTTCGCTTTTAAATGCTTTTTTGATGGCATCTTCAATCTTAAAAGGGAGGAACTCTTCGGTTGTGCCGTCACGTTTGAGTACTTTGGTTAGCATGGTTGTCCTAAGTAGAATAAAGTATGGAAGATTATAGTAAGTATAAAATTTAAAAAAACTTAATAATTAACCTGCGACAAATATGTCACACTCTAAAAAATGAATTTTTATGCCATTATTTCTTAATAAGATAAAAGTCCTTTATATAAGCTTTTAAAAGGACTTTTCCCTATTTTATATTAAAAAAATAAATTAATATAATTTATTTATATTTCAAGATTTCAAAGCGTATTCTAACGCTTCGTCGACATGGATAGTCGTCGTATTAAAAAGCGGTAGCATCGAGTCTTTTTGATGAAGGAGCAGACCGATTTCCGTACATCCTAAGATGACCGCATCTAAATCGGCATGTTCTTTTTGATAGTTTTGAATCAGTGTTACAAAAAAGTTCAAAGAGGGTGTTTCAATTTTGCCGACACACAATTCGGAAAAAATAATCTGATTGATCGTTTGAATTTCCTCTTCATTCGGTATGAGTACGTCAATACCGTGGAAGTGCAAAATATCTTTGTAAAAACTTTCTTGCATCGTAAATTTGGTTCCGAATAAAAGTGCTTTTTTGACGCGGTTTTTTTTCAGTGTATTGGCCGTCGCTTCCGCGATATGCAAAAAAGGCGTTTTAAGATACGGTGTGATAAACGGTGCCATTTTATGCATGGTATTGGTGCAGAGTAAAATGACGTCCGCTCCGGCATGTTCCAATGAAAGAGCGGCTTGCGTCAATGTAATGCTCGCCTCATCCCAGCGTCCTTCATTTTGCATACGAGCGATCGGGGCAAAATCCACGGAATGTAAAATAATTTGTGCGCTGTGAAGCCCTCCCAAACGTTCTTTGACCCCTTCGTTTAGAAGTTTATAATACAACAGGGTCGATTCCCAACTCATACCGCCGATTAAACCGATGGTTTTCATGTTAAATCCTTTTAGTGCAAAATGCAACGTTGCGTAAAATACCTTTTTCTACGAACGTTGCGGTATCACGTCTATTGACATCCTTCACATTCGATACTGCGATCGGCAACTTCAATTTTACTCTCCGGCGATTGCGATCGGAGATAGTAGGTTGATTTAATACCGAGTTTCCAGCCTAACATGTAAATATCGTTTAGGTATTTTCCGCTGGCTTTATCTAAGGTCATAAAGATATTGAGGCTTTGCCCTTGGTCGATCCATTTTTGTCGAATGGCTCCCGCTTTGATGAGGACTTTTTGATCCAAATCGTATGCCGGCGTATAAAATCCCCATGTTTCTGGGCTGAGGTTGGGTACGACGACCGGAATCATGCCCGATAGGTTTTCTTCAAACCATTTGCGTTTGTAAACGGGTTCGATCGTTTGTGTCGTTCCGACCAAAATGGAGATCGAGCTCGTCGGTGCAATGGCCATGAGGTAACCGTTACGCATACCGTTTTTCTTCACGCGCTCTCTCAGGCTTTCCCAATCGTACATGTAACCGAATAAGCCTCCGCGATCAACCAGCTTTTTTGCCTCTTCGTTTGCCGTGTCGATAGGGAAAATTCCCCTGCTCCATTTCGATCCCTGAAATTCCGGATAAACCCCTTTTTCGATAGCCAGATTGGATGAGGCGAGAATGGCGTTATAGCTAATGGCTTCCATCACTTCGTCTATCTTGCTAAAATGATCGTAGCTTCCCCATGCGATATGTGCTTCGGCAAGCATTTGCGCTTCGCCCATAACTCCTAATCCTATGGCACGTGATTTCATATTCGTATGTTTCACTTTAGCGTGCGGGTAGAAATTGAGATCGATCACGTTATCGAGCATACGAATCGCAATGGGGATCGTTCGCTCGATATCTTCTTTCGTATGAATTTTGGAAAGGTTGACGCTCGCCAAATTGCACACGGCGGTTTTACCTTCGACCATCTCTTTCTCAACGATAAAAATATCTTTTCCGTTAATTGAATCGAGTGCCGTAATTTTTTTTGCTTCTTTGCTAAGTCCGCTATCGACCGTTACTCTGTCGGTCTCTTCAAACGTATCGATGCTGCCGTCATTGTAAACGACTTTGATTTTATAATGGTTCGGTGCGGTGTTCTGAAAGATTTCCGTACAGAGATTGGAGCTGCGAATAATGCCGACGTGGTCGTTTGGATTGACTTTATTGGCGTTGTCTTTGAAGCAAAGAAACGGACTTCCGCTCTCAAAATAGCTCGTTAAAATCTTTTTCCACAGCTCTTTTGCCGGAATATGTTCTTTGGAGATGGACTCGTTTTGCTCATAGGCTAGATAGCGACGTTCAAATTCTTCTCCGTAGACCTCGGAAAGATCGGATGTTTCCGCAGGATCGAAAAGCGTCCAAATAGCATTTGCTTCGACGCGTTTCATAAACAGATCGTTAATCCACAAGGCGGGGAAAAGATCATGGGCACGACGACGCTCTTCTCCTGAGTTTTTCTTCAAATCCAAAAAGTCGGATACGTCCATATGCCACGGTTCGATATAAACGGCGATAGCACCTTTACGTGTACCGAGTTGATCGACGGCGATCGCGATATCGTTGGTGATTTTGAGGAACGGGATAATACCGCCTGCGGCATTTTTATGCCCGTCGATCATACCTCCCATCGAGCGAACCAAGTTCCAATCCCATCCGATTCCGCCGCCGAATTTACTTAGAAGCGACATCTCTTTGTAGGAATCGAAAATGCCTTCGATATTATCGGGTGTACTGCCGATATAACACGAGCTTAGCTGATGGCGTGTTGTTCGTGCATTGGAAAGCGTCGGCGTGGCCAACATAACTTCGAATTTGCTGATAACATCGTAGAATTTTTTTGCCCAATCCATCGAGTTGAGTTCATTTTGTGCCAAAAACATTGCGATTGCCATAAACATATGTTGCGGCAATTCGATCGGTTTTCCTTGTTTGTCCTTAATCAAGTAGCGATCGTGCAAAGTTTTGATCCCAAGGTAGGTAAATTGCAAATCGCGCTCGGGTTGAATGTACGCTTCCAATTCTTTAAGGTCGTATTTTTCCTTAAGTCCTAAGGCAATACGTCCCGCTTTTTCGCCTCGTTCGAGATATTCGCCGAAGTTACCGTATCCCGTAAAACCGTTGACCTTATGGTACAAGTCGTATAAAAAAAGACGCGCGGCGACATAGGTCCAGTTCGGTCGATCGATATCGATTTTATCGACTGCGGTTTTAATCAATGTTTTTTGAATTTCTTCGGTCGTAATTTGATCGCGAAATTGAATTTTTGCATCGACTTCCAGTTCGCTTTGCGACACATTCTCCAAGCCTTTGATAGCAGAACTTGTGTATTTTTGTATTTTTGAAATATCGAGCGGCTCGGTACGACCATTACGCTTTTGAACGGTTAGCATTATTTGAATACCCTTTGGAAGATTTTATCGACGTTTTTTGTATAGTAATCGTAATTAAAGCATTCTCTTATTTGCGCTTCGCTGAGGTTCGCTCTTAAATCTTCATCGCTAAGGAGATTTTGAAGATAGAGGCTTTCGCCTTTGGCGTTGAGAGCCGCTTTGCCCTGCTGTAAATCTTCCCAGACTTTCATGGCATTTCTTTGGACGATTTTGTAAGCATCTTCACGTGAAACGCCGCATAAAGGTAACTCGAGCAAAATACGTTGTGAAAAAACCAGTCCGCCCGTAAGATTGAGGTTTTTCATCATGTTTTCGGGATAGACGACTAATTTGGAAATAACGCTATTTAAACGGGTTAGCATAAAATCGGCGGTAATGAAACCGTCCGGTAAAATAAAGCGTTCGACCGAGCTGTGGCTAATGTCTCTTTCATGCCATAATGCAACGTTTTCCATAGCGGGGATAGCGTACGAGCGAATCATTCGACAAAGACCCGTAATGTTTTCGCTTAAAACGGGATTGCGTTTGTGCGGCATTGCCGAACTTCCTTTTTGCCCTTTTTCAAAAAACTCTTCGCATTCATAGACTTCGGTTCGTTGGTAATGTCGAATTGCAACGGCAATTTTTTCGCAACTGGAAGCCAAAAGCGCAAGTGCGTTCATCAGTGCGGCATAACGATCGCGTTGAATGACTTGATTAGACACGGGAGCCGGTTTAAGTCCTAATTCTTCACATACAAGTTCTTCGAGTTCGATCGGTGAGTGTGCCATATTTCCCATCGCACCGCTAATCTGCCCTACGGAGATCACTTCCATGACGTTTTCAAGATTTTTAAGACTTCGTTTAATTTCTTCGTACCAAATGGCAAGCACTAACCCGAAGGTAATCGGTTCGCCGTGAATACCGTGACTGCGGCCGACCATCAAAGTCATTTTGTGTTCCATTGCTCTTTTTTTGAGCGATTCCATTAAAACTTTGACGTCTTCAATAATGACATGTAAGGAATCGCGCATCTGTAGTGCAACGGCCGTGTCAATACAATCAGAGCTGGTCATACCGTAATGAACCCACCTGCTCTCATCGCCTAAGCTATCCGCGACGCTCGTAAGAAAAGCGATAACGTCGTGTCGGGTAACTTTCTCGATTTCATCGATACGATCAATATCGAATTTTGCATTTGTTAAGATTTTTTCACAATCGTCGTCCGGAATAAGTCCGAGTTTGTTCCACGCTTTGGTCGCCGCCTTTTCCACTTTAAGCCAAGCGTTGTATTTGGCCTCGATCGTCCAATGCTTTTTCATCTCTTCTCTAGCGTAGCGCTCTACCATCTTCTTCCTTCTTCGTTTATGATTTTTCTATGATAAAATACGATGAAATTATCTAAAATGGATTCTATTTTTGAAGATAAAATTTTAACAAAATAGGACTAAAAAAGGGTTGAAACTTGTCTTATACGACTAAGAAATTTACGGTAGAAACACCCGTTCTTGCATTTCGTTTTTTAATGGATACTTTCGGTATGACGATGAGCGAGGCACAAAAAACGATTGATCGGAAGCGTGTTTACGTGAACGATGATCTATTGACGCGAAAATCGGCTCGCATTTCCGGAGAAATTGCCGTAGTTGTTTTTGAAGGAACTTCCAAAGGACTTATCCCTGTTTTTGAAACGGAAGATTTTGCAGTTTACGATAAACCTAGCGGCGTCATGATCCATCCTCGTAAACGCTCAGACGGTTATACTCTCAACGATGAAATTAAATCGCGTTACGGCAAAGATGCTAATGCCGCGCATCGTATCGACAAAAGTACAAGCGGACTCGTTTTGATAGGAAAAAATAAAAAAGCGGAAATTGAGTTAAAAGCTATCTTTGCCGCGCGTAAAGTACATAAACGATACTTTGCCTTGGTGCGTGGAAAAATTGCCGATGAACTTTTGATAGATGCTAAGCTCAAGCGTGATGTTGCAACAAGTCAAATACGTTTGAAAGTACATGTTGATGAAACGGGAAAACCTTCCCAGACGCGAGTCATTCCCGTATGCTATTTTGAAGATAAACATGCAACGCTGATTGAGGCAATTCCTTATACCGGAAGACAACATCAAATTAGAGCCCATTTGTTCCACGTGAAACATCCGATCGTCGGTGATCCGATTTACGGTATCGACGAAGTAGATACCGAAAGGTTTTTAGACGGAAGTATGACACATGAAGAACAAACGCGTAAAACCTTGAGCCCGCGATTGTTATTGCATGCACAATCTTTGGCATTTTGTTATAAAGGGATTGACTATGCAATAGAATCTACTTTTAATGCCAAAAGTGAATTTTATAACTTACTCCAAGAAAAGGTCAATGAATGAATACAATCCATTTTAACGGCGAAGGCATTGTGCCAAGTAAAGTCGTCTGTGTCGGTCGTAATTATGTAGAGCATATTTATGAGCTTCATAATGAACTTCCTACATCAATGGTTCTTTTTATGAAACCCAATTCTGCTATTACACATACGCTAACGACACAATCACAAACAACATTACACTATGAGGGAGAAATTTCATTTCTTATCCGAAATAAAACAATTTGCGGAGTCGGTTTCGGTTTAGATTTAACTAACCGAACATTGCAGAGTGAGTTGAAAGCAAAAGGCTTACCGTGGGAACGTGCAAAGGCTTTTAACGGGGCTGCGGTTATGAGTACGTTTGTCGGTATCGAACCTTCAGATGTGCATAAAGTTGCGATGCAATTATGGATTAACGATGTGTTAGTGCAAGAAGGAAATAGTGATTTGATGATTTATAAACCGCTTGCTATCCTTGAAGAAATTGAGACTTTTTGCACTTTGGAAGATAACGATATTGTTATGACGGGAACTCCAAAAGGCGTCGGAACGTTTCATCGTAACGATAAATTTATCGGAAAAATTTTTATCGGTTCAAAAGAAATCGTATCGCAAGAGTGGATTGTGCAGTAAAGAGCAGCGAGAAGCTCTTTACTTTTTTCTAAATAAAACGTTAATCATTCCGCCTACGCCCACAATGACGACAATGATTAAAAAGCCTAATTGTACCATATCAAGCGATGTCATGTTTTTCCTTATCGTGTAATTGTCCACAAGCTGCACTGATGTCGATACCTTTGGATTGACGAATCGTACACAATACTCCGTGATCAACGAGATATTGCTGAAACGCTAACATGTCTTTCTCACTCGGACGATCAAAATCGCTTCCGTGATGCGGATTAAAATAGATTAAGTTAACTTTCGCCTTAATGCCGTGAAGAAGTTTGACCAGTTTCTTGGCATTGCTTTGATCATCGTTGATACCCTTCATCACAAGATATTCAAACATAACGCGTTTGCGTGCATCGATAGGAAAAGCACGTACGGCATTCATAATAGACTCAATGTTGTAAGCTTTATTGATCGGCATTAGTTTTTGGCGTAAAGTATCATCGACAGCATGAAGTGAAATCGCCAATAAAACGCCCAAGTCAAGTTGCCCTAATTTTTCGATTTGTGAACTAAGTCCACTCGTTGAGATGGTTTGGCGTCGCGTTGAAATAGAAAGGCCGTCTATATCGCTGAAAATATGAACGGCTTTACTCACGTTAGTTAAATTGTCGAGTGGCTCGCCCATACCCATAAAAACGATGTTAACGCGTCTATTTTCGGCAATAGCATTATCCCTTTTAATCATT
The DNA here is from genome assembly GCF_001548055.1 of Sulfurospirillum cavolei. Classification (GTDB taxonomy): domain Bacteria; phylum Campylobacterota; class Campylobacteria; order Campylobacterales; family Sulfurospirillaceae; genus Sulfurospirillum. The sequence continues at coordinate 2,671,514 of NZ_AP014724.1, read as the reverse complement.
AAAACTTGTGATGTTATCTCTCCGGCAGAGAGGTTACGTTTGAATCCGCTTTTACCGGTAAGGCAAAAAGCACAGCCAATTTTACAACCCACTTGCGACGAAATGCAGATGGTATAACGTGTATGATGCACACGTTTGCCCTCTTCGTCGACTTGTTCTTGCTTCATGGGTAAAAGAACCGACTCAACCGTATTCTTATCTTTCAATTCAAAAAGATATTTTTTGCTACCGTCTTTACTGAGTTCGATTTTGACGATGCGTAAAGGATCAAGATAGTAAGTTTCTTTTAACGCCAATTGAAGTTCTTTCGGTAGATTTTTCATTTCTTCAAAAGACGTAACGTATTTTTGATACAGCCATTGATAAATTTGTTTTGCTCGAAAAGCAGGTTTTATCGCGTTTGACAACTCTTCTTTTGACAAATCCAGTATATTTATTTGTTCCATATGCCCTCAAATTTTCATATTTTTTTCTACATGTAAGGTAATTAACTCTTTGGCTTTCGCATGATTGGAGACAAAATCACGATGGGCATTTTCATTGCAATAGTTGGTAACGACAAACAAACCAAGGCATGGAAGATCAAAGGTATTGGCTACTTGTATAACGGAGAAGAATTCCATATTTTCTAAAGCAATATTTTTCTCATTGAAAGAGTGCGATAGCTGAAAATCCGTTGTAATATAATTGCTAGAATTGACGGTTTCAAAAGGATAATTTGTTCCACGTGAAACATTATAATGATGTTTTGCATGAATGGTATTTTGAATCGGCGTATAACTTTGATTTTGGAGCAAACTAAGTTCTACATTGGCGGCACTATAGCTCAAAACAAGATCGAACGGCTTATATCGTCCATAACTGCCAGCCGTTCCTACAAAAAACACAAAAGAAGGTTTTTGCTCTAGAATGTATCGGGTAAGCCGTATAGCACTTTGTATAAGCCCGACGCCAATGGGTTGAGCAAAATCAAAATGTTCGTTGTTGCCAGCACAAAGTATCATAAGCGAACCGCTATTCCCTGACGTTTAAGGTAGTGTTTGAGTGCCATGATCTCGATTTCTTTAAAGTGAAAAATAGAAGCGGCTAACGCCGCATCGGCACCGCTTGTAAAAGCATCTTTAATATGTTCCATCGTCCCTGCTCCACCGCTTGCGATGACAGGAATATCAAGCAGAGAGCTGATTTGTGAGGTAATGGAAAGATCATAACCGTTTTTTGCACCGTCACAATCCATAGATGTTAAAAGAATTTCACCGGCACCTCTATCCGCTGCTTCTTTTGCCCAATTTATAGCATCAATGCCCGTATCGATACGTCCGCCGTTAATAAAAACGTTCCATCTATCGTTCGTGCGTTTGACGTCGATAGCGACGACAATACATTGAGAACCGAAACGTTTGGACGATTCGTCGATGAAATGAGGGTTTGCAATGGCTGGAGAATTGATGCTGACTTTATCGCATCCTACATTGAGAAGGCGGTAAATATCTTCTAAAGTACGAATCCCTCCGCCGACCGTGAGCGGAATAAAAACTTCACGTGCAACTTTTTCTACAATTTCGACGATAGTTCCCCGACCTTCATGACTTGCCGTAATATCTAAAAAAGCAATTTCATCCGCACCCTCTTCATTGTAACGTTTGGCAATTTCAACGGGATCGCCGGCATCTTTTAAGCCGACAAAATTAACGCCTTTAACAACACGACCGTTTTTAACGTCAAGGCATGGGATAATACGTTTGGCAAAGTAGTCCATAAAAGTCTCTTTAGAAGGGAAATATTGAGTGTCTATGATAGCAAAAGTATTGAAAAAAACTTCTGAAAAACCTGCTTATTGTAGCTCCTAACAATTTTGTAAGTAAAAATTGAGTAAAATCAATAAAATTTTAAAAAGAGTGAGTCAAATTGATAGAGGCGAAGAAGAAATTTGGCCAAAATTTTTTAAAAGATAGAAATATTCTATACAAAATCATCCAAGCGATGCCCCGTAATGAGTTTAAACTTATTGAAATAGGACCTGGCTTAGGTGATTTGACGCAAGAACTACTTAAGGTAAAGCCTTTAGTAGCATATGAGGTCGATGAAGACTTGTGCGTTTATTTGAGAGAGAAGTTCTCAAAAGAGATAGAAGAGGGAAGCTTAACATTGGTGCATACCGATGTGCTTGATCAGTTTAACAACGGTTCGTTGCAAAACGAGCCTTATGATTTAGTGGCGAATTTACCCTATTACATTGCGACGACGATTATTTTGAACGCTCTAGAAGATCCTTACTGTCGATCAATGACGGTAATGGTGCAAAAGGAAGTCGCAGAGAAGTTTGCGGCCGTACCGAAAACGAAAGAGTTTAGCTCTTTGGCTATTCTAGCGCAAAGTATCGCAACGGCAACACTGCTTTTTGACGTAGCTCCGACATCGTTTGAGCCGCAACCGAAAGTGACATCTTCTATTCTGAGAATCGACAAAAAACAAGAATTTATACAGGATAAATTTCTTGGAATATTTGAAGACGAAAAGACTCTGCAAAAATTTAAAAAGTATTTGCGATGCTCTTTTCAAAGTCCACGTAAAACGTGGTTAAAAAATATTTCAAGTGAATATAATAGAGAATTTGTTGAAAAAGTGATGCAAATTCATGCTATTCCCGTAACGATTCGACCTCATGAACTCAGCGTCTCGTCTCATCATCTACTATTTAAACATTTAAGGTTGAATGATGCAAGAAAACGAGATTCCATCCACGAATAACGAACAATCCAATGCGGCAACGCCGCCAAAACCCAATAAAAACAGACGACGACGTTCGAAATCGAAAGCGGCGCAACCGCATTCAGGGCAAGACCAAACGGCAGTAGAGCAAACCGAAAATGGTAGCGCACAGCCGAATGTCGGCGAGAGCAAACCGAAGACCAATAACCGTAGACGTAATAAAGCGAAAACGCAAACGCCTTCGATCGACGGTAACGAACCGTGGCAGCGCGATATAAAAAAAGCGATTGAAGCAAATCAAAAAATGCACAAAGAGCGCTTGAATAAAGCCTCTATCGTTGAGCAAAACTCCAAAGGAAAGATCAAAATCACTCCGTTGGGAGGCCTCGGCGAAATCGGCGGCAATATTTGCGTCTTTGAGACCGACACTTCAGCAATCGTACTGGATGTCGGTATGAGTTTTCCCAGTGAAGATATGCACGGCGTAGATATTTTGGTACCCGATTTTAGTTATTTGAGACAAATTAAGAAAAAAATAGCCGGAATTATTATTTCACATGCGCACGAAGATCATATCGGAGCCATATCGTATCTTTTTAAAGAGATGCAGTTTCCACTTTACGCAACGCCGTTGCCGTTGGGAATGATTTCAAACAAATTTGACGAACACGGTTTAAAAGCGTATAAGAAGTATTTTCGTCCGGTCGAAAAGCGTAAACTCTATAAAATCGGCGAATTCGAAATCGAATGGATCCATATTACGCACTCGATTATCGACGCTTCCGCATTGGCAATTACGACAGAAGCCGGAACGATTATTCATACGGGAGACTTTAAAATCGATCATACTCCGATTGACGGGTATGTAACCGATTTGAACCGTTTTGCGGCATACGGCGAAAAAGGCGTATTGTGCTTAATGAGCGATAGTACCAACTCTTATAAAGAAGGTATTACGCGTAGCGAGAGTACGGTCGGGAAAACATTTGATTCTATCTTTGCAAAGTCCAAGGGACGGGTGATTATGTCTACCTTCTCATCGAATATCCATAGGGTTTATCAAGCAATTGATTACGGTTTAAAATACGGACGTAAAGTCTGCGTGATCGGAAGATCGATGGAACGAAACCTCTTTACCGCGATTGATTTAGGGTATATTCAGTTGGATAAAAGTATTTTTATCGATCCGCATGAAGTGAATAAGCATAACGATAAAGACGTTTTAATCGTTACGACGGGAAGCCAAGGCGAGACGATGAGTGCCTTGTATCGTATGGCGACGGATGAACATCGACATGTAAAGATTAAACCGACCGATCAAATTATTATCTCCGCTAAAGCGATTCCCGGTAACGAAGGCAGCGTCTCTAAGGTGTTAAACTTTTTATTAAAAAGCGGTGCAAACGTAGCATACCAAGATTTTAGCGAAATTCACGTGAGCGGACATGCTGCGCAAGAAGAGCAAAAATTGATTCTCCGCTTGGTCAAACCGAAGTTTTTCCTTCCGGTTCACGGCGAATACAATCATATTACCAAACACAAAGAAACGGCAATGCAATGCGGTATTCCGGAGCGTAATATCTATTTGATGAGTGACGGCGATCAAGTGGAATTGTGCGGCAAATATATGAAAAAAATCAAAACGATTAAAACGGGTAAGGTCTTTATCGATAACCAAGTCAATGAGCAAATTGCCGATGATGTCGTTATCGATCGACAAAAGTTAGCGGAAGCCGGACTCGTGATGCTCGTCATTCAAATCGATAAAAGCGAGCACAAACTGATTGCAAAGCCGAAAATTATCAGTTACGGACTTGTGCCGGATAAAGACGATAAAGCTTTCTCGATAGAGATGGAAGGTGTGATCGATCAATTTATTGCCAATGCCAAAAAAGAGCTACTGGAAAATGCGCGCGCCCTTGAAAACGAAGTACGACAAGTCGTTCGCAAACATATCTATCGCCAGATGAAAAAATACCCGACAATCGTTCCGACGATTTTCATGATGTAGGATCGCCGATGCAAGATTTTCAAGCGATAGCCAAAGAAGTATTAGAATTGGAAGCCAAAGAGCTTTTAAACACGGCCGCGCATATCGGGACAGAGATCAATGAAGCAACGTCTGCGATAGCGAAGATTAAAGGAAAGCTGATCGTAACGGGGGTTGGAAAAAGTGGATTGATCGGTGCAAAAATTGCCGCAACACTTGCGAGTACGGGAACGAGCAGTTTCTTTTTACATCCGACCGAAGCCATGCATGGAGATTTGGGTATGATCGGTAAAGAAGATGCCGTGTTAGCCATCAGTTATAGCGGTGAGAGTGAAGAATTGATTAAAATTTTGCCGCATATCAAACGTTTCGAAATTCCCCTGATCGGTATGGCGCGCTCAAAAGAGTCGTCATTGGGACGTTACAGCGATATTTTTATCCCATTACACATCGAAAAAGAAGCATGTCCTCTCGATGCCGCTCCTACATGTTCGACAACGCTGACGTTAGCGCTAGGAGATGCGTTAGCCGTTTGCCTTATGAAACAGAAAAATTTTAAAAAAGAGGATTTTGCGTCGTTTCATCCGGGCGGAAGTCTCGGCAAACGTTTGTTTGTCAAAGTGAAAGATTTGATGCTCACGAGTGAGTTACCCGTTATTTCTGAAAAAACAAAATTGAAAGAGGCGATTATTGCTATGAGCGAAGGACGTCTAGGCAATGTACTGATTACGGATTGCGACCATACGTTGTTAGCCGTTTTAAGCGACGGTGATTTACGACGTGCTTTAATGCGAGACGATTTCCGTATGGATGCGTATGCGTACGAATATGCAACGAAGCAGCCTAAAACGATCGACGATGCGGCGATCCTTGCAAGCGATGCGTTGGCATTGATCGAAAAATACAAAATACAATTGCTTGCGATTACCGATAAACAAGGTAAGCTAGAGGGCGTATTGCACATTCACCAATTGGTAGAAGCGGGGATAAAATGATAGAATTAATGCGACTCAATAAGATGATTTCCCACAACACGCACTACTCGCGACGCGAAGCAGATCAATTGATCAAAGACGGCTTAGTAAAAGTTGACGGTAAAGTCGTAGACGATCTTTCGATGCAAGTGAGCTTTAAAAACAAGATTGAAATTAAAGGTAATGCGCTTTTTGAAAAGCACGGCTATTCGGTTATCGTATACCATAAACCCAAAGGTGAATTGGTAAGTAAAAAAGACGATCGCGGACGCAAGACGGTTTATGATTCGCTTCCGTCGAAATTCGGGCATTATTTAAGCGTCGGAAGACTTGATTTTGCCAGTGAAGGACTTTTGCTTCTGTGTGATTCTCCTACCGTGGTTTCGGCGTTAATGCACGGCGATTTGGAGCGGGTTTATTACGTTAAAATCAACGGAGCGATTACGTTAGCGATGGAAAAAGCGATGCAAGAGGGATTGAAATTGGACGATGCTCGAAAAGGCGGGCATGCCAAGAGTGAGATTCATTCCATGGAGTTTGCGCCGTTTTTAGCGTATCGTATTATTAAAAATTCGCCGACGTTTTCGACGCTTAAAGTGACGATTAACGAAGGAAAAAACAGAGAACTGAGACGCTTTTTCGGATATTTCGACGTGGATGTCGTAGATCTCAAACGCGTGAGTTACGGCAAAGTCGACTTAGGAACGTTGAAGCCGGGAAAACATCGTTTTTTTAATGCAAGCGAGTATAATGCTTTACGCGATTATCTTGAATACGTGAAACAGGATACCAAGGGCGATGATCAATAACTTTGCCCTCTTCTTTCGCCCGAAACGCATTGAAGAGTTAGCCGGACAAAAACACTTAAGTGCAAAAAACAGCCCTTTTTTCAAACTGTTAAAAGCAGGATCGATGAGCCATGCTCTCTTCTTCGGTCCGGCAGGAGTAGGGAAAACGACCTTAGCGCGTATCGTCGCGAATGAGTTGGATTTGCCTTTTTTTGAGCTCGACGCCACCAGTATTAAAGTCGAAGAGATTCGTAAAATTCTTTCACAGTATAAAAACGCTTTGCAAAAACCGTTAATTTTTATCGATGAAATTCATCGTCTTTCTAAAACACAGCAAGAGGTTTTGTTATTGCCGATGGAGAATCACGAGATGATTCTTATCGGAGCATCAACCGAAAATCCATACTTCGTCCTAAGCTCGGGTATTCGCTCACGGATGATGTTATTTGAGTTTTATCCGTTAGAAGAATCGGATTTGTGTGCTATCGTCGAGCGCGTACGAAATGTCGTGACATGTACGATTGACGAAGATGCGTTGAATTACCTCGTAAGTTCCAGTGCCGGCGATAGCAGATCGCTTTTAAACCTTTTGGAATTTGCACTGAAAGTCGATTTACATGTCAGCCTTGAAACGCTAAAATCGTTGCGACCGAGTGCGCTCAAAGACGGCGTGAGCTCAGATAACACACATTATAATCTCATTAGTGCTATGATTAAAAGCGTGAGAGGTTCAGACGTCGATGCGGCACTTTATTATCTAGCACGTTTAATAGACGGCGGGGAAAGTCCCGACTTTATTGCGCGGAGATTGATCATTCTTGCAAGCGAAGATATTGGTAACGCTAATCCTAACGCTTTAAATCTCGCTGCCAGTACGCTAACGGCCGTGAGTAAGATCGGTTATCCCGAGGCGCGTATTATTTTATCGCAATGCTTGATCTACCTTGCATGTAGTCCTAAATCGAACAGTGCCTATCAGGCGATTAACGATGCGTTATCGTATGTCAAAAACGAAAAGGCGTTAACGGTTCCGGAACATCTTAAAAGTCCTTCACCTAAAGGGTATTTGTATCCGCACGATTTCGGCGGTTGGGTCGAGCAAAGCTACAGTGAAAAACCGCTTCATTTTTATCGAAATTTGCCGATAGGGTTTGAAAAGACTTTAAACGAGTGGTTGGAAAAAATCAAATCGGTTCACCGTTAACATACGAATTATTTACCCTATAAGGTGATGCATTATGGACGTCAATACGGCTTCGCTTCTTGCCAATCAACTGCAAACGCTCGATACGAAAACGTCGCTTGAGACTAAAGAGACACTCACACGGCAAGCCGATGCGCTTATACAAAAAAGTGCGCAATTACCGTTAGAACTAAGTAGCGAAAAAACAGCGTATGCGAAAACGCCGAGTGATGCAAAAGAGGTTGTAGCACAACTTCTAGGAAGTGCGATCAGCGAGGCAAAATCGAAAAGTGCAATTTATGAGGTTTTACAAAAGAGCCAACTTTTTAAAAATATGGGTAATTTTGCCGATGATATTAAAACCTTAACGACAACGGTTAAGCTCGATTCTACGATAGCTCAACCGATGGCTTTATTGCAATTGTTTACAAAAAATATCGATCAAATCGATACGAAGATGCTCCAAACGCAAATACAAAATTCCGGTATTTTCTTTGAATCGAAATTGGCAAACACGCTTAAGATACAAGGCGCATCGGATACGTTGGAGGCACTTCGTACGCATATTCAAACGCATTTAGACACGCCGTTGCTTCAATCGTCGCCGATTACCAAAGAGATCTCTGCCGTTTTGGATTTATTGGCGACGTCACAGGATCTCTCATCTAAAGAGGCGCAAGGTAACCTAAAAACCCTACTCGATCTTTTTCGGCAAGGCGTTAAGCAAGTCTTAGCAGAGCCTTCTATGTTTAAAGAAGCGTATCAAACGGTGCAAAAGCTTGAATATGCAATCAAACAAACCGATTTAATTGCGTCTAAAGTCGAAAATTATCCCGCATCGATGAAAGTCGAGGAACATTTTAATACGCAAGTCCAAGTTTTAGTAGAACAGCTCAAAGAAAATTTAAGCGTGCTCGGTTTAAACGATCTTGAGCCTCAGATCGATGAATTACTTCTGAAAGGAAACTTTCTCCAAGAAATCGTCAAGTCGCCCAAATCTTCACTCCTGGATGCCGCAAATACGATGTCTATGCCGAAAACTCCCGTATCGGCAATGCAAGAAGGTGCATTACTTCAAAAGCATACGGTAGAGGAGCCGATGAGCGATCAAGAGGTCATAGCTTCTTCGGTACAAAATTCCTCGGTTACGGCGATGCCTCTGCCCTCCTCTTCCGCAATGCCTCAAAGCGTTGAAGAAGCTTTAAAAATGCTTGCCAATCGTATTAAACAGCAAATCGAAGTGATCGATCCTCAGACCGTACGTCAAGCCGAGTTTAACGCCAAAAGCAGTACGTTGGATCAGACGATTCACGCGTTGATTAAGCCGGAACTCTTCGTCGGTAAAACATTGGCGCAAAAACTCCAACTCGATCCAAGCGACGTAGAACTCTTGAGTGATATAAAAGGGGTCTTAACGAAGCTCAACGAAGCGTTTGCGACGTCGCCTCAGAATAAAGAAGCATATGAAATTACAAATCGCCTGTTAACGCAAATCGAATACCATCAGCTCTTTTCTTACGTAAGCAGTTCGACGCACGTGTATATTCCTTTTAGTTGGGAAGGGATGAAAAACGGCTCTATGATGATGAAACAAAGTACGCAAGAGAGCTTTCATTGCCAAATCGATCTGGATTTGGAATATTACGGTAAAATCAATATGATGTTGGTTCTATCGAACGATAAATACGTAGATATGAACGTTGCCGTACAAAAAAGCGAGCTCAAAAAGAAAATCGGCGATCAACTTCCAAAACTCAAACGAGCTTTGAATGAAGTCGGGTTGATAACGGGTATGATAAAAATGTTGGAATACAAAGATGTTTCAGCCGTTAAAAACGATTATTTTAGCGGTGAGCAAATTGAATTCGGGATTAACCTAAAAATATGAACGATCCAAAGCCGAAAATTCAAAAAGCCGTCGCACTCAAGTACGAACGCGAAAAGCATAACGCTCCTAAAGTCGTCGCTTCCGGTAAAGGAAATGTTGCAGAGCATATTATCAAACTTGCAAAAGAACACGATATTCTTATTAAAAAAGACGCTGATTTGGTCGAGTTGCTCTCGAAGATAGAAATCAATAAAGAGATTCCGCCGATGCTCTATAAAGCCGTGGCGGAAGTCTTTAGTTTTATTTATAAAATTACGAACGATAAACGTAAATAACGCTTAAATGCCTCTGATTTTCAAGCTGAGCAATCCGGCATATTCATGGAGTGCAATGAAGCTTTTATAAAAAGCATGCGCATTGGGAAAATAATCCCACATATCTCGGGCTCGATGGTTAATTTTAAAATTGGTTGCCGCAGGAATCACGTGGAAACCGAAATGCTCGTAAAGCATCACGGCACGCCTCATATGATACGCCGAAGTTACCAGATAAACGGTCGGCTCAGAGATACCTACCGCTTGAAAAGCCTGTTTGCTAAAGAGCGCATTTTGGTAGGTATCGATGCTTTTATCTTCTACATGTAAAGAAAATTCTTTGCTAGCAAGGCTTTTGGAACTTGGCGGTTGGATGTCGAGATACGATTTGATCTCTTTAAGGCTATCCAAAAAAGCATCGCTTTCCAGATACTCTTTTTGATTGCCGCCGCCGCTAAATAGGAGCGGAAGGTTGTTGGATTTGGCAACCATAAGCCCCCACATCATACGTTTATAAGCGTCGCTGCTAAGCGGTAGGTTGGCAACGCCTTGCGTATGCCCTCCTCCCAGTACGATAACCGCATCTACGGCTCTTTTTTCGACGGAGGTATTGTAAGGTGCTTCCAAAGGCGTTAAAAGCCAATCGGCAACGTAAGGCGTGCTTAAAAAATATAGAATAATACCGTTGGCAAAGAAAAAAAGGCGAAAGCGTTTGACGAAAAACGCTACGCCGACAAAAAGGAGAGCAAAAATACCCGGCGGCAAAAACAGGTACGTAAAGAGTTTAGAAACGATATAAACGCTGCTCATGGAAGCATAAGTGCACATCGCGTGCCGGTTTTAAGTTCGCCGATCACATAGCCGTCGCTGTTGTTTAAGACCGTATCGACGTTTTCGGGGCTCACGACCAAGATCATACCTACACCCATATTGAACGTTCGGTGCATTTCGCTTTCGTCGACGTATCGGCTCATAAAATCAAAAATCGGCAATGTTTTGATTTTTGACATGTAGACATGTGCTTGCAAGCCTTCGGGAAGAACGCGCGGAAGGTTTTCGACGATACCGCCGCCGGTAATATGCGCCAAAGCGTTAATGTGCGATTTGAGTGCTTTAAAAAGTTTGACGTAGAGGCGTGTCGGCGTTAAAAGCGTTTCAATCAACGCTTTACCGTTAAATTCCGTTTCGAACGTATAACCGAGTTTATCAAAAAAGAGCTTTCTTACCAAGGAAAAACCGTTGGAATGCACACCCGAGCTGGGAAGTGCAATTAAAATATCGCCCGCTTTCACATGCGGCAAACGATTCATCTCGTCTTTTTCGGCAATTCCGACCGCAAATCCGGCAAGATCAAAATCTTTACCGTGGTACATTCCGGGCATTTCCGCCGTTTCACCGCCGATGAGAGAGCATTCGGCTTGGAGACAACCTTCGGCGATACCTTTAACGATGCTGACCGATGCGTCGATCTCGAGTTTACTCATCGCGTAATAATCCAAAAAGAAAAGCGGTGTTCCGAAGTTGCAAATAAGGTCGTTGGCACACATCGCGACGAGATCGATACCGACCGTATCGTAAATACCCGAATCGATAGCCAATTTAAGCTTAGTACCCACACCGTCGGTTGCACCTAGAATGACGGGTTGTCGATAGCCTGAAGGAAGTTCGTACGCGCCGGCAAAAGAGCCGATTCCGCCGATCACGTTGCGGTCAAACGTTGATTTTACGATGGGTTTGATATTTTCTACAAACTGGTTTCCCGCATCGATGTCGACACCGGCGTCTTTGTAGCTGACTGTACTCATGAATAAGCCTTTAGGAGGTTGTTTAAAAGATTTTAACAAAAGTATGTTAAAATCGTTATAAAATCTAACTGAAGGTCTGAAAGAATTCATGGCATACGAACACGCGATCGTCCTAACCGGCGGCATTGCAACGGGTAAAAGTACGGTTTCTTCTTTGCTTCACGCACAAGGGTTTGAGATCATTGACGCCGATAAAATCGCCAAAGAAATTTTGCCTCTACATGTCAAAGAAGTGGAAGCGATTTTCGGCGATCGCGTGATCAAAGAGGGTGCGATCGACCGTAAAGCGTTGGGTGCTCTGATTTTTAACGATAAAGCGGAACGTGAAAAACTGAATGCCTTTTTGCATCCGTTGATTCGAGCCGAAATCTTCAAACGTAGCGAAGCACTCGAGGAGCGAAAAAGACCTTATATTATCGATATTCCGCTCTATTTTGAAAGCGAAGGGTATCAGTGTAAGGTCGTCGTCGTTGTTTATGCTCCGGTTGAAGTTCAGCGAAAACGGCTTATGATACGTGAAGATTTTACGAAAGAAGAGGCTCAAAAACGTATCGATGCGCAAATTAGCATTGAAGAAAAAAGGGTGATGGCCGATTTTCTGATTAATAACTCGTTCGATATGAAATTTTTAGAGAGCGAAATTGAAAAATTTATCAAATTTGTAAGAGGAAAATATGCAGATTGCAAAATATAACGCTAGCGGAAACGATTTTGTTATTTTACATACGTTTATCGAAAAAGATCGAAGCGATTTTGCCAAAAAAGTATGCAATCGACAAAGCGGAATCGGTGCAGACGGATTGATCGTCTTGTTGCCCGATAACGAACATGACTTTAAATGGCAATTTTACAACAACGACGGCTCGGCTGCGTCTATGTGCGGCAACGGAACGCGTGCATGCGCGCATTATGCTTATACCAACGGGCTCTGCGACGCACAAATGCGTTTTATGACAGGTGCCGGCGTGATTCATTCTTGTGTGGAGGGCGACGTCGTAGAGACGGAATTAACCGAACCGAAAAAATTGAGAGATTCGTTTGAAGAAAACGGTTTGGTATGGTATTTTTGCGATACGGGCGTACCGCATTTGGTAACGTTTGTGGAGGATATCGGTTGTTTTGACAAAACGATTGCACGCCAAATGAGATTTAAATACAACGCCAACGTCAATTACGCCATGATTCGTGAAAAAGCCTTACATGTAAGAACGTACGAGCGCGGTGTCGAGGATGAAACCTTGGCGTGTGGAACGGGTATGGCGGCGTGTTTTTACAGTGCGTATCGCGAAAAGTTTCTAGAGGATTGCGCCAAAGTCTATCCGACGAGTCAAGAGGAGTTGCAATTGCGCATCGAAGGCAACAAACTTTTTTTCAAAGGTCTCGTACAAAAGGTCTTTGAAACGACGCTGGATCTCTAAATTCGTGAAGATTTTTTTCTTCTCTTTTATCGCTTTTTTCTTAAGTATCTCCGGTCCGCTTTATGCCGGAGGACTTCCGAACGACTACTATCAAATTGACGACAATACCAAACAAAAAGAGGCTTTTTTTCTTCATATGAAAGCGTTAGTCGATAAAAGTAACGATGAAATTAAAAAAGACCGTGAGTTTATTACCGACTTTTTTGCGAAGGCAATGCCGGGAGCTTTTCGGGGGCTAAATCAGAAAAATGTCGGTTACCTGATCGCATTACGCAATAAATACGGGATCGAAAACCTCTTCGATCGCGACGAATATTACAAACGAATCAATACGGTTCCCGTTTCGATGGCACTTGCACAAGCAGCATTGGAGAGCGGTTGGGGAAAGAGTCGGTTCGCGCGGGAAGCCAATAACCTTTTTGGTCACTGGACGTATTCTGGCATCGGTTTAATGCCTCAGAACCGATTACCGGGCAAAACACATATGATTCGCGTTTTTAGCTCTTTACAAAAATCGGTTACTTCGTATATGCTCAACCTCAATACCAACGATGCCTATTCGCTATTTCGCGAAAGGCGTTATCAAGCTTTTCTTGAAGGCCGAACGTTCAACGGTATGGAATCGGCAAAAACGATGGTTAATTATTCCGAACTGAAAGAGGAGTACATTAAAATGATTCGAGAGATGATCGAGCAAAACAATTTAAGTATTTACGATCAATAAGCGGTATTAAAAGTTAGCTTCTTTCATCAGCTCGGCTTGGTAATTCGCGATAATAGGCTCGATAATCTCATCAAAAAGTCCGCCTTCCATCACGGCATCTAAACGGTAAAGCGTGAGCCCTACTCTGTGATCGGTAATGCGGTTTTGAGGATAATTGTACGTGCGAATTCTTGCGCTTCTGTCACCGGAGCCTACTTGTTGTTTGCGTGCTTCACTCTCTTTGGCGTTGCGCTCTTGCATCTCCATATCGTAAAGCTTTGCTTTTAAGATTTTCATAGCGGCGTCTTTGTTCTTATGCTGAGATTTACCGTCTTGATTCACGACGACTATCCCGGTCGGTAAGTGCGTAATGCGTACGGCACTGTCGGTCGTGTTGACCGATTGTCCGCCGTTTCCGGAAGAACGCATGACATCGATTTTAAGGTCTTTTTCTTGAATATCGATTTCGACGTCATCGACTTCGGGCATCACGGCCACCGTCACGGCAGACGTATGAACTCTCCCTTGCGATTCGGTTAAAGGTACACGTTGAACACGATGAACGCCGCCTTCGTATTTAAGTCGTGAAAAAGCACCCTGCCCTTTAATCAACGCGATGACTTCTTTATAACCGTTTAAAACCCCTTCGCTTAACGAGACGATTTCAACTTTCCACCCGCGGTTTTCGGCATAACGCAAATAAGCTTTAAATAAATCCGCCGAAAAAATGGCAGCTTCGTCTCCGCCGGTTCCTGCACGAATTTCAAGGAAAATATTACGTTCGTCGTTAGGGTCTTTGGGAAGTAAAAGAAGTTTAATTTCCTCTTCCAGCGTCTCTTTAAGAAGTTCTAAACTTTTAAGTTCTTCTTTTGCCAACTCTCCGAGTTCTTCGTCGTCTAAAAGGAGTTTATTCTCTTCGATTTGGTTTAAAGTCGTAAGATAGGCAAGCGACTTGTCTTTAATCTCTTCAAGAGAAGATTGCTCTTTGGAAAGAGCCGTCATTTTTTTAATATCGTTAGCGATATTAGGATCGCTAAGAAGAGCGGAAAGCTCATTATAGCGCTCGACGAAGGGGACAAGTTTTTCGTTTAACATGAAGGGAAACTAAAAATAAAGAGGGAGTTGCCGCAGGTTATGCAGCAACACTACCTAGCGTATTAACAAGTTGAGCAAGACGGCTTACGCGACGAGCAGCCGTATTTTTCGTCAAAATACCTTTGCCGGCATAAGAGTGAAAGCTTTTGTTTACATTTTTCAACGCAACGGCGGCAGCTGCTTGATCACCCGCCTCAACAGCTTCTTTTACGGCACGTGTTAGATTTTTGATTCTAGTTTTATAAAATCTATTTCTTTCGGTGCGTTTTTTGGTTTGTCTAATACGCTTTTCTGCTGACTTGTGATTTGCCATAGATAAGCCTTTCGTTTTAAATTTAGGCGTAGATTATATAAAAACTAATATTAAACGCAACTTATTTTAAGGGCATTTTAAAATAAATTTGTTCTAAAATCATCCCTTCAAAGAGCTTTGAAGGCTAAGGCGTGCGTAATCTGCCGAAAATACTTTTTTCTTTACCCTCAAGAGCATAATAAAACTCATAATAATTTTGTGCAATCGACTCGAGATGATCTTGAGCATTGTCGTCACCTGCAAATAAAAAAAGATCATTGATGCCGATTGTTTCGTCCCAAGAAGGGAAAAGCGATACTTCTTTGTTCCGTATACGCATGAGCACGATCAGATTGTTATCGATGCGTCTATTTTTAAGAGACGTTTTGAGCAAAGAGAGCGGAAGCGTATTGTTTGTATGCTTGAAAAGCATCGGAGCTTGCGTTGCGTCGATTTTCAGTGCAAAAATCGACGGATGCATCGAGATGTTTAAGAGCGTTTTGGTTAAAGCGATGATGTCTGTCTCGTCTAATGCATAAATGTGTTTGATAAACTGATCGAGTGCCGGATTGAGGATGGCATGTACCGTTTTGTTGATTAAAATTTTTGCGGGTATAAAAACCGAATCGATGCTAGAGTTTTGAAAAATCGAAAAATCTTCCAGTTCATTTTCACGCGCAATGGTAATAATCGATGGGTTTAGTTTTTTGGCCGTCGCCAAAATGGAAAGGTTGGTCGTATCGTCGTTGGTTCCGGCGATAATTGCGGCACACTCTTGGATACCCAATGCTTTTAACATCTCTTTATCATCGCCGTCGCCGATAACGATTTTTGGATGTGCTTCGCTTGGCGTCGCTTCTTTTTTCTGCGAATCGATTTCGGCAAAAACGGTTTCGAAATGGTTCTCTTTAAGCACTTCGTAAATACTTTTTCCCATACGACCGTATCCGCATACAAGGTATTTCCCGCGCGGCAAGCGTAGAAGAGGATCGTGCAAATGCCCTAGACCGTATAGCCATCGAATCAGACGTAAAGAGTGCGGGGCATTAATCGCTAAATGAATATGCGTTGCGATAATTTCAAACGGATTTTCAATAATTTGAACGCCTAAATCTTGGAGATTTTCGGCTTGGTTTTTCGTCGTCGCTTTAATCGCCATCGTAATATTGGAATTGAGAATTTTAGACGTTAACGCGATGCGAAGATTGAGTGCGTCGTTTTCAAAGAGGCTCACGATAGCACGACAATAAATGGATTTAATTCCTGCCGTTTCCAGTGCCTCGGGATTATGAACGTCCGCATTAAGACAATAAACGGGCGGCGTGAAGTTTTCCAACAAAAGATGGTTGCGTTTACTTTCGTCTTTTTCGATCACTACGGAGCGCAATCCGTATTCGTTGGCTTTTTTAATAATTTCGCTGGTAATGGAGTTGTAGCCGAGAATAATGATATATTTTTCTTTTAAATAAGCAATGTTACGCCTAAATTTTGCGCGCGCAAATTCTTCCAAAAAGAGTTTGTCTTGAAGGAGGGCGACTAAGGATCCAAGACTGTAGAACCAACCCGTGACGGTAAAAAAAATAGACATTGAGACCCAGATGCGTTGAGGGTAGGTAAACGTGAAAGGTGTTTCGCCAAACCCAATTGTTGTTGCGGTATAGCTAATAAAATAAAATGCGTCAAAAATAGAGAGCCGATAAGCTCTTCCCTCTGCGTCGACGCCCTCAATCAGTAGTAATCCGATAATAGAAATCGTATACGTTAAAATAATAATGAGGAAAGGGGTACGCATACGCTGTAAAATAAGCCATAAGGAGCTGGTTCTCAAAAAGAGCCCTTTAACGTTTGGATTTAAGCGTATCGCCGATATAGAGTAAAACACTGGTTATGTTGGCCAGTAAAGCTCCGCCGCTTAAGCTGACGATAATCGAAGTGATTTCTCGATCGATCGTATACGCATACACCGCGATGGTCCAAACGGTTGCCGAGGCAATCAGCTGAATATCCGCGACCAGACTCGTAGCGAGCATTACCGAACCCAATTGCGTTTTATCACCGATTTTGAGCGTTGTCGCAATGATGTTCACGACCAATGCCGCAAAGAGTTCGTATTTGCTATGCAGTTCTAAATCCGACAAATCGCCGTAGAAAAATCCGAAATTGAGCGTCATCGCCAGAATGAAAAAAAATCCGGAAATTACTTTGTCCAAGTTCATGTGGTGTCCTATTCTCCCAATGTAATAGGGTTATTATACCGTTTACATGTCAAGATTAAAAAAGTTTTGTTACAATTCGCCTAAGAGTTTATCGTATAAGGTGAATCCATTATGAAATTATTCGGAACCGACGGCGTTCGGGGAAAAGCGGGAAAAAAACTGAGTGCTTTTTTAGCAATGCGTTTAGCGATGGCGGCGGGTATCTATTTTCGTAAAAATTCGATTACCAATAAAATCCTAGTCGGTAAAGATACCAGACGTAGTGGATATATGATCGAAAATGCGATTGTGTCCGGACTGACCGCAGTGGGATACGACGTAAGACAAATCGGGCCGATGCCAACGCCCGCGATCGCGTTTTTAACGGAAGATATGCGGTGTGACGCGGGTATCATGATTAGTGCGTCGCATAATCCGTTTTCCGATAACGGAATTAAATTTTTCGATAGTCTCGGCAATAAACTCGGTGAGGCGGAAGAAGCAGAAATCGAAAAAATCTATTTTGACGACGAATTGATTGAAAAGAACCAAAAAACGGAATTTGAAATTGGTAGATCCAAACGGATCGATGACGTGATCGGACGCTACATCGTTCAAATCAAAAACTCTTTTCCAAAACACTTGACGCTCAAAGGATTTCGTATCGTCCTAGATCCTGCCAACGGAGCCGCTTACAAAGTCGCTCCGACCGTTTTTAGCGAGCTTGGGGCTGATGTTATTATGATTAACGACGACCCCAACGGGAGCAATATCAATCTCAATTGCGGTGCGTTGCATCCTGAAGAACTCGGCGAGGAAGTACGTAGACTTCGTGCCGACATCGGGTTTGCGTTTGACGGCGATGCAGATCGTTTGGTCGTCGTAGACGAAAACGGCAATCCGATCCACGGCGATATGCTACTCGGCAAACTGGCAACATTTTTACAAAGCCAAAACAGGTTGACGAATCACGGTGTTTGCGTTACCGTTATGAGTAATCAGGCGTTAGAAGATTATTTGGCTAAATCGAACATCAAAACGTATCGCTGCGATGTGGGAGATAAAAACGTTTTAGAGTGTCTGTATCGACAAAACATTAACTTCGGCGGTGAACAAAGCGGGCATATTATCGTTTCCGATTTTGCAAAAACGGGCGATGCACTCGTCGCATCGCTTGCCGTGATGCACTGTGTTTTAACGGAAAAACAAAAAGTCAGCCGACTTTTCAACCCTTTTATTCTCTATCCTCAGTTACAACACAATCTTAAAGTCGACAACAAAATACCGCTTTTAGAACTCCAAGGCTATGATGCATTGATTCGAGAATTCCAAAGTAAGCAACTTCGGGTATTGATTCGTTATTCCGGAACGGAAAATCTTTTGCGCATTCTTTTGGAAGGCAAAGACGAACAGGTCTTGGAAGCATCCATGGAAAAAGCCGTTGCCTTTTTCAAAAGTGCATTAAATGAATAAAGCGTGGATTTTTTTATGTGCTGCGGGACTCCTTGTTTTTGGAGTTGATCAGGCAATTAAGCTTCTTTTTTTGGAGGGTTTTCGCTGGGAAGGCAATTTTTTTTCACTCATCTTAACGTTTAACAAGGGAGTTGCTTTTTCGATGTTTGCTTTTTTAGAGGAGTATTTAAAATACCTTCAAATCGTATTAATCGCGGTATTGGGAATCTATCTGTCCATGCACCGTGACGTTCTCCTTGGGCATGCGTCGGCGATCGGTATGATCGCGGGTGCGGCGTTGAGTAATATTTACGATCGTTTTATTCACGGCGGTGTCGTGGATTATTTTTTTTGGCACTACGGATTTAATTTTGCCGTTTTTAATTTTGCCGACGTGATGATAGACGTGGGCGTACTTTGCATTTTGTATCGTACGTGGAAACACCCTAATTCTACGAAATAATAAGGTTTCAAAAGATTTTTTCAAAAAAGAGTTGCATTTTTAATTTTTTTTGGTATAATCTCAGCTCTTAAATGAGTCGGTCGCGTAGCTCAGTTGGTAGAGCACTACCTTGACATGGTAGTGGTCGAAGGTTCGAATCCTTTCGTGGCCACCATTTTTTTGTTCTCCCGTTGGTTTGGGAGTTCATACAAGTAAAGGATCTACTATGATGAATGATGTTATAGCCTACAAAGAAGGTGCTCTCATCATCGACACGCAAACCGCTGCTAATTCTTCTAAAATCTACGAAAACAAAATCGTATTTGACAACTCTAAAGAGGCAATCGAAGTGATTCGTCACTCTTGTGCGCATTTAATGGCACAAGCGATTAAAGCACTCTATAAAGATGCCCAATTTTTTGTCGGACCTGTGATTGAAGACGGCTTTTATTACGATTTTCGCGTCAATGAAAAGATCGGCGATGCCGATTTAAAAGAGATCGAGAAAAAAATGGCAGAACTTGCCAATGCTAAACTTCCGATAGAGAAGATTTATACGACCAAAACGGAAGCACTCAAGCATTTTAGCCATGACGACTTAAAGCAAGAAGTCTTGCTTCGTATCCCTGAGGGTGAAGTTTCCATCTATAAACAAGGGGATTTTGAAGACCTTTGTCGCGGACCTCACGTTCCCAATACTAAATATTTACGTTTTTTCAAATTAATCAAAGTAGCGGGTGCCTATTTAGGCGGTGATGAGAAACGCGAAATGTTAACGCGTATCTACGGAATAGCGTTTGCAGATAAAGAGAGTCTTAAAGATTATGTCACCATGATCGAAGAGGCAAAGAAGCGGGATCATCGAAAAATCGGTAACGAACTTAAACTTTTTACCTTTGATGATGAGGTTGGTGCAGGACTTCCGATTTGGTTGCCAAACGGCGGACGACTTCGTTCAAAACTCGAGAAATTGTTGTTTACGGCACATCGAAAACGCGGTTATCAGCCCGTACGCGGTCCTGAAATTTTGAAATCGGATGCATGGAAAATAAGCGGTCACTATCAAAATTACGGCGAAAATATGTATTTTACCGTGATTGACGAAGCAGAATACGGCATTAAGCCGATGAACTGTTTAGGCCATATTAAAGTTTTTCAAAGTGAAGTTCGAAGTTATCGTGACTTACCGCTGAAATTTTTTGAATACGGCGTCGTGCACCGCCATGAAAAAAGCGGTGTATTACACGGACTATTTCGCGTGCGTGAATTTACGCAAGATGATGCGCATATTTTCTGTACACCGGATCAAATTAAAGAAAACGTTTTAGAAATTTTGAGTTTTGTCGATTCTATTATGAAAACGTTTGGGTTTCATTACGAAATGGAAATTTCGACACGTCCCGAAAAATCAATCGGCGATGAGCGATATTGGGAAGCGGCAACGCAAGGTTTAAAAAATGCATTGGATGAAAACGGTATCAAATACGGTATTGATGAAGGCGGCGGAGCATTCTACGGCCCTAAAATCGATATTAAAATCACCGATGCCCTAAAGCGTAAATGGCAGTGCGGAACGATTCAAGTTGACTTTAACTTGCCGGAGCGCTTTGATATTTCGTATGTCGATGCAAACAACGAGCATGCACGCCCCGTGATGTTACACCGAGCGATTTTAGGTTCGTTTGAACGCTTTATCGGTATTTTAATTGAGCATACGTCCGGTGAATTACCGTTTTTTGTTGCACCGACACAAGTGGTAATCGTACCGATTTCCGATCAACATGTCGCTTACGCAAAAGCTTTGGCAAATGAGTTGATCGATGAAGGAATCGATGTGGAAATTTCATCAAAAAACGAAAGCCTTAATAAACGTATTCGCAATGCGGAAACAATGCGCGTTCCGATGATTCTAGTTCTCGGAGATGCGGAGGTAGAAGCGCAAAGTGTAGCCGTACGTGACAGAAGAGAAAGAACACAGTATAATATGAGCAAAGTTGAATTGATTAAAACCCTAAAGGAGAAACTGAGTGAGGTACACTTTTGAGTAAAGACAAAGAGGTTATACTAAACGAGGAGATAAGAGCAGCAGAGGTTAGATGTATTGGAGACGATGGTATGCAATACGGTATCATCTCTCGTAAAGAGGCTCTTGCAAAAGCCGATGAACTGGGACTCGATCTGGTTCTGATTGCACCGGATGCGAAACCGCCGGTCTGCAAGATTATGAATTACGGTAAGTTCAAATACCAGCAAGAGAAAAAACTTAAAGAAGCACGTAAGAATCAAAAGATCATTGAGATCAAAGAGATTAAGCTTTCGGTCAAGATTGCTCCTAATGATATTAGCTATAAAGTGAAACATGCAAGGGAGTTTCTTGAAGAAGGTAAACACGTACGTTTTAGAGTTTTTCTTAAAGGTCGTGAAATGTCCAATCCAGAAATCGGCGAGCACGTTTTAGAAACCCTTTGGCCGTTGCTTGAAGATATTGCCGAGCGTGAAAAAACACCGAAGCTTGAAGGTCGATATATTAATATGTTGGTAACACCGAAAGCTCCTAAGAAATAGCGTTTTCTCTTCCATTTTAATCCCCTCTAAGAAATTTTTTGCTAAAATAGCCGGTTTCTAGAAAATAGAGGGGTTTTCCTCGTTTTTAGAGTCAATATTAAGGAGATAGCATGCCGAAAATGAAAACGGTACGCGGTGCCGCAAAACGTTTTAGAGCAAGTAAAAATAAGATTAAAAGAGGCGCAGCTTTTAGAAGTCATATTCTTACGAAAAAACCTACCAAAAGAATGCGTGGGTTGAAAGTGGCTAAAACCGTAGATGCTCGCGACGAAAAATCCGTTAAATTAATGCTTTGCCAAGCATAATTTACAGCTAAAGTTTTTGACAAAAAGTCATTCATCGTTTATATGCAGCGTACCCCTCTAACAAGGGCAAGTTCTTGTATTGATACAAGACACCGACATTAATATATTGGTCAAGGAGACACAATGGCAAGAGTAAAAACAGGTATTGTCCGAAGAAGACGTCATAAGAAAATTTTAAAAATGGCGAGAGGTTTCTACAGTGCAAGAAGAAAACACTTTAGAAAAGCGAAAGAGCAATTAGAAAGAAGTCTCGTATACGCGTTTCGCGATAGAAAACAGAAAAAAAGAGATTTTAGAAGACTTTGGATTACTAGAATTAATGCGGCATGCCGCTTAAACGATATTAGTTATTCTCGTTTTATCAATGCACTTAATAAAGCCAATATCGAGTTAGATCGTAAAATTCTTGCCGACATGGCTATGAATGACCCTGAAGCGTTTGCCGTTGTCGTAAAACAAGCAAAAGCAGCTCTTTAATAGACTTTTTTAACATTAAGACGGTTAAAAAACAACCGTCTTAATGCCACTACTTTTTTTGAAATACTTCCTTTTTCAATTTTGCAATTAATGTTTCTATATCCTCGCAGTTCATCGTTCCGGTTTTGTTAAGTTGAAGTTTATAGAATTCTTGTCGGTCTTGATATAGCGTGAGGCGAATATAAGATTCTTTCGGCATGTTTGAGAGCGTACATGTAAGATTTGCATCTAAATTGCTTTCAAGCATGATGCCGGTTCTTTTAGAAGCGTCTAGGATAAATCCTGCTTGTTCGAAAAGCCTTTGAACGTCGATCGTTTTGCAAAAGACGGTATGATTTTGTAATGCCAAAGGCGTATGGAGCGACATGTAGAAATCAGGATCGTTTTTACGGGAAAAAGAGTGTTGCGAACCGTCGCAAGCAATAAGGAAAGAAAAGATCAACACAAGCGAAACGTATTGCAGAAAATTATTCTGCAATACAGATCTCTTTTTTGGAAACATAATAGAGCGTTTTGTAGCCGACAAAAGCAATAACCAACGTCGTAGCGATCAGTAAAAACGAAGCAATGATACCGTAGAACGGTATGTGCGTCGTATGAAAAACTGCCAAAGAAGCGATGGTCATAGCGGCTAGCGGAAAAGTAAAAGCCCACCATGATATAAAAAATTGCAATTTGAGAAAATTTTTGATCATAAAAAGCAGTAAAAATGAAAAAAAGAGGGCAATACTGTAAAGAAAACTTGCGAAAAGATCAAATGTCTCGGTAATTTTGAGATACGAAATAACGCCGACGGCGGGAGGCGCGATCAAAATAAACAGCGTCGGTAGAAACTTTTGTGCCAATTGATGGTGGAAAATAATACGATTGACGATAATCGGTAGTAAAATGATCCAAAAGAAAATTCCCACCGAAAAGAAATAAATCAAGATATGCAAATCGACAAATCCAAATCCTCCGATAGGAACGATAACATTACCGACGATAGGAATAAACCATGCCGGATTGGAATGGGTAATCTCCATATTTTTCGTGATCCAAAAACTAATCGTATAAAATGTCAGAAACGTTTGAATCAGCGCACCCGCATACCATAAGTCTTGGGCTACTTCGATCTGTATATCGTGATACACAATGGAAAGAAGCAATAAAGAGATCGAAAAAGCGGCAAAGAAATTAATTCGAATAGGATGTGCAAACTCGTGTTTGACTTCTTCGAAAAAGAAGAGGCATTTAAGGCCGTACAGCGTAACGATAACGGCAAAAACAGCCGTAACGATTACAACCGATAACGTAGCGATCGATGCTGGAAATCCTAGCCATAAAGCGGCTTTTTGGTAGACGATAGTCAAACCCGAAAGTCCCATCACGATTGCAAACATCATAATAGGAAAATTTTTGATACGATCCGATAAAATCATCGGTGAAGCTCCTTAAGAAAGAGGCTACGCAACCAAAAAAAGTTGCGTAGCACCCGAGAATAACGGTGATAGATTAAGGCTGAATATCGCCTTTTTTAGGATAGATAAAGATAGTTTTGCGATCAACGACGATTCTGTTCTTTTCGTCAAGTGCGTATGCTTTAACCGTAATCGGTAAATCTTCTCCTTCCACTTTGAGTTCTTTCGGAGCAGACGAAAGAATAACGACTTTTTTCAGCTTTGCACCGGCTTTGAGCATAAAAGGTTCGCTCGGTTGATCGATTTTGATCTCTTTATTGGAAATATCGAAATAATATTCATGGTCTTTGGTATCGGTGTTTTGGAAAAGAAACGTATAAACGTTTTCAACCGTTTTACCGTCGTCGGCCATCTTATAGAGTTGGCTTGTTCGGTTAATGTTTAAGAGCATATACTCTTTTTTACTGCCCATGACAAACAATCCGATTAAGACGATCGTCAATGCAACCATATAGGCAATCGTTCGAAAGCGGAAATAATGCGTTCTATCGCCTTTTTCCACTGCATTGGCACTGGTCCACGTAATCAGAGAAGGTTTTCCGAGTTTTGCCATAATCGGCGTACAAGCATCGGCACATTCCAAACAGTTAATACACTCTAATTGCATACCTTTACGAATATCGATATGTGTCGGACAGACGCGAACACATGCTTCGCATCCGGTACAATCGTCGGTTGCCAAAGGCGGTTTACTTCCGAGTTTAGTGCCTTTTTTATCGTAAATTTGACCGCCGCGTTTTTCATCGTAAATGGTTTGAATCGTATTTTCGTCAAAAAGTGCGGATTGAATACGAGAGTACGGACAAATGTAAACACAAAAGTTCTCTTTTAAGGAAGTGATGTCGTAAACGAGAAACGCCGTAACACAAATAAGAAAACCGTACAATACGGTATGTTCCGCAGGATTTTGTATGTAGACGAAAAAATCTTCCGGAGGAATGAAATACCACATAAAATTCGATGCGGCTAAAAGTGCTAAACACGCCCAAATCAAAACAGCGATAAAACGTTTGAAGAAATCGCCCTCAGGTGCTTTTTGTTTATTGGAGATACTTTTACGAATACCGAGTAGTTTGGTTTGGATAAAGTCGCGAAAGATAATTCTAAAAATCGTTTGCGGACAGGACCAACCGCACCAAACACGGCCTCCGAGCGTCGTAATAAAGAAAATACTCAAGAAAAAGAGCATTAAGACGAAAGGCATCAAATAAAGCTCTTGCATGTCAAACGTCGTAAAAAAGAGATGCAATTGCTTTTTATCAAAGCTGAGTAGAAAAAAGTGATTGCCGTCAATGCGAATAAACGGTAACGATAACGCTACCAGCGTAATAACGGCAAAAACAACATAGCGTTTATACCTGTAATAAACAGGTTGTACGGAAGAATTCGTATCGCAATTCATTATGTAATTCCTTATAGTAAATATTTTAAGATTCAGATTGTTGAATCAAAGAACACTCTTTAAGCGGCGTGTTTTTTAAAGGCGGAGTCTCCTTTTTGGGTGTTTTAAGCAATGAAATTTTAGCTTTTACAAGATCTTTCAGTCCTCTGGAATTGACATAGTCTTTTAAAGAGGTACGGCTTACATGTAAGATTTTTGAGATTTCGCTAATAGAGGTTTTTTGTTCTAAAAGTTCGATAATATACGGGCGATGCATATCGAACTTGGATTTGGACATCCTGCCTTTAGGGCGACCTTGCATTTTTTCTTTTTCAAGCTTTTTGTTGAGCTCTCGTTGTTTGACCAAAAGCTGTAATAAGGCTAAAGGACTGGATTGGAGGTCGATACGCATACTTTCATCGGCGATATGAACCGAAATAGAGCGCGTAAGAAGGCATTCTAACACTTTGACGAGTTCTTCGACGTTGCTCGAAAACGTTGAAAGGTCAAAGATAATCAAATGATCATTGGGGGATAAAGAGCGTAAAAAGCCCTTAAACTCTTTGCGTTCCTCCAAATCCAAATTCGGATTCGAATTTTCAATCTCGGTCGTATCGATTTTGAGATCGTTGTGATGGGCATATTTTAAGATTTGCTTTTGCTGAATCGTAATATGCGAATTGTCATTTTTGTTTTTTAAAAGCGCGATAATCATAAAATTGTCACCTTTTTATCATTTTAAAATAGCAACAGTATACTCAATGTTGACGTAGAAAGTCAAGCCTTTTTCGATTTTTATCGTCAAATTTCTAAAAAATTACTTTTTTAAATCAATTAATCGTAACACGATGTTTTAAGCTTAAATGTACATAAATTTAGATAGAATGCCTTCTCAAATTCATCAGAAAGGTGGTGGATAGAGTATGCCGGGAATTAAAGTACATCCTAATGAATCGTTTGACGAGGCGTATCGTAAGTTTAAAAAACAAGTTGATCGTAACTTAGTTGTTACGGAAGTACGTGCAAGACGCTTTTATGAAACTGCGACTGAAAAACGCAAAAAAGATAAAATCAGTGCTCGTAAAAAACAACTTAAACGACTTTATATGCTTCGCCGTTACGAGTCAAGACTCTAACACACACGGCCAAGAAGTTAGCTTCTTGGCTTCTTCTTTATCGCTTCAAATCTTCTGTCTAAAATAAAACTAATTAAAGCTATGATACCATACAGCACCAATCAACTTCTTTTCGTTAGTAAAGGTCGTAATTTATGGAAAAAAAACTAACCGTTACCGAAGCGGCGAAACTTTTAGGCGTGAGTAAAGAGGCGATATACAACCGATTGCGACGAGGCTCTTTACAAAGTGTCGTCGAAGAAGGTGTGAAATATATTTTACTAACGAAAACGTCTTCAAAAGAGAGCCTTTCTTCTCGTAAAGCGACGGACAATAATACGGCGGAGAGTGCTTATATTGAACTGCTCAAAAATCAAGTCGAAGAACTCAAACAAAAAAACGAGAAGTTAGAAAGCGATAAAGAGCGTTTGGTCGCCGACAAAGAACGTTTGTTGATCGAGTCGAAAGAAAAAATCGAGATGATTTATAAAGAAAGAGACGAGCAGCTCAAAGCAATTTTAGCACTCGCCAATCGGCAAATCGGTGTTGCTTCAGAAGTGACTTCTCCCCCGTCAAATACGTTTCAACGCACAGCGGCGGAACACGGATACGTAGAAGAAGTCGATATAACGGACGAAGAAGAGGATGAGAGCGTTCAAGAGGAAGAAGAACTTTTAGAATCGTACAGCGATTGGCGCGATTTGAGAAGTTATTTAAAGGAAAAAGGGTTTTCGAAGAAAGAAAAACAGCAAATCAACGACGTATTAACGAAAAAAGCGAGTCAGCTCAATGACGTTTTAGACAAAAACGGAAAAATCTTTATTAAAAAAGGTAAGAAACTCAAAGAAATTTTAGGAGAATAAAACGCGAATGAAATATGTACGAAAAATATCTGATTATATGATCGCGGGAGGGCTCGGTGTCCTTGTTATCGCAGGATTACAAGGATGTGATAGCAAAGACGAAAATAAAAACGCGTTAGCCGAAGCGGCGAAAACGCAGGGTGCAACCGTGATCGTCGACGAAACGGCTCCGGGCGTGTATAAAATTGCCGAAGAGTACCCGAGTTCCGGCGGTACGCGAGTCGTTGTTCGAGGCTTAGACGGAACCGAGCGTTTGTTATCTCAATCGGAAATTGACGCGTTAGTTCAAGATGAAGCCAAAAAAATCGACAACAACACTTCGGCATTGACCAATCCTCAAATGAGTTCCGGCGGTATGGGACTTGGCGGTGTATTGCTCTCCAGTATCGCCGGAGCGATGATCGGCAGTTGGATCGGTAACAAACTTTTCGGTAATGCCAATTATCAAAACCAGCGTGCCACGACGTATAAAACACCCCAAGCGTATACGCGAAGCAGTACCAGTTTTAACAAGCCTGCCGCTACGACGACTCCGAGCAGCAGTGCGACGAAAAGCAGCGGATTTTTCGGCGGAAGCTCCGGAACGTCAGGCTCATCGTCTAGCGGATCGTCAAGTTCAAGTACCCCTAGCAGTTATGGAAGTTAATCATGTTACATGTAGAAAAAATTAAACCTTTAAGCAAAGAATTTTTAGAATCCATCGGTTTTTATTGGCACACGGATCAAGACAAAACGTCGTATGTTGCGGACGAGTTGGTCATGATTACGCCGCAAGAGGCGGAAGCGTACTACGAAGCAGCGAACGAATTGTACGACATGTACGCGGAAGCAGGGCAGTACGTTATCGATAACAATCTTTTTCATGAACTCAATATCCCTTTTAATTTGGTGGAACTGATCAAAAATTCGTGGGAAAACGACGTGCATTGGCATCTTTACGGGCGTTTCGATTTCGCAGGAGGCGTGGACGGGAAACCGATTAAGTTGCTTGAATTTAACGCCGATACGCCGACTTCGTTGTATGAAACGGCGATTATTCAGTGGGCGATGCTCAAAGCAAACGGAATGGACGAAGCCCAGCAGTTCAACACCGTATTTGAAGCACTTAAAGAAAATTTTAAACGCTTGGTCGTTTTAGGCGGCGACACGGAAGATTTTGCGCAGTATTATGAAGGGTGGAAAATTCTTTTTTCATCGATTCGCGGAAGTATTGAAGATGAAAATACGGTTCGTTTTTTACAAATCGCCGCCAACGAAGCAGGATTTCATACCGACTTTGCGTATGTCGATGAGGTCGGCTTCAACGGCAAAGAAGGTATTTTTAAAGGCGACGAAAATTTCGAGTATTGGTTTAAACTCGTTCCGTGGGAAAATATTGCGATCGAAGAGGGCGACTTGGCGTTGTTGTTAGACGAGATCGTCCGCGAACAACAAGCGATTATTCTCAATCCTGCCTATACCCTTCTGTTTCAAAGTAAGGCGTTTATGAAAATTCTTTGGGATCTTTTCCCGAACCATCCTTTATTGTTAGAAACGTCGTTCGAGCCGCTTAAGGGTAAAAAACAGGTTGAAAAACGTGCTTTCGGACGTGAGGGTGCTAACACCGTTATTTTTGACGAAGCGATGAACGTCATCGAAAAAACGGAAGGCGACTATAAAGGGTTTAAACCGATTTATCAAGAATACGTTGAACTCCCCAAAGACAATGAAAACCGTTCTTACCAAGCGGGTGTTTTCTTTGCATATGAGGGATGCGGTCTTGGTTTTAGACGCGGTGGACTCATTATGGAAAACTTCTCGAAATTCGTAGGACATCGTATTAAGGATTAGGGTATGACAATAGTTTTTTTAGATGCCGGAACATTGGGAAACGATATCGATTTAAGTGCATTTCATGCATTGGGCGAGTTCAAAACATTTGATACGACGCGTACGGACGAGCGAATAGCCCATATTGCGGATGCGCAGATCGTTTTGAGCAATAAAGTCGTGATTGATCAAGAAGTGATGGATGCATGTCCCAATATTAAACTGATTTGCGTGACCGCAACGGGAACGAACAACGTGGATTTGGAATATGCTAAGGTCAAAGGCATTGAGGTCAAAAACGTAGCAGGATATTCGACCGCTTCGGTTGCACAAACGACCGTTATGTTAGTGTTGGATCTCATCGGTAAAAGTGCATATTATAACGATTTCGTCAAAAAAGGCGGTTGGGTGAAAGCCGCAAGTTTTACGCATATCGAAAAACCGTTTTGGGAAATCAAGGGAAAACGTTGGGGCATTATCGGTCTTGGAACTATCGGCAAAGAGGTTGCCAAAATTGCGACGGCGTTTGGTGCGGAAGTGGCGTATTATTCGACAAGCGGTGCCAACAACGATGCCGCGTACGAGCGTTTGCCGCTGGAAACAATGCTTAAAACGTGCGATATTATCACGATTCACGCACCCTTGAATCCTCAAACGAAAAACATAATCGATGCACACGCGTTAGCGATACTCAAAGAGGGTAGCGTACTTGTGAACGTCGGTCGCGGCGGTATCGTCGATGAAGCGGCGTTAGCAAAAATTATCGATGAAAAAGAGCTGTACGTCGGGCTTGACGTCTTAGAAATCGAACCGATGAAAGCGCATCATCCACTCTTACATGTTAAACATCAAGAACGCCTCATCATCACGCCGCATATTGCGTGGGCAAGCATGGAAGCACGCAAAAAGCTTATGGACTTGGTTGTTCAAAACATTCAAACATTTTTAAACCGATAAGGAGAACGTATGGCGAAAGAACACAGTTTTGATATTACGGCCGAGATCGATAAACAAAAACTCAAAGACGCTTACGAACAAGCAAAAAAAGTGATCACCAACCGTTGGGACTTTAAAGGGATTACATGTGAGTTTGATTATAACGAAAAGAACAAAGCGTTTACGCTGATTACGACCAGCGATAACAAAGCCGACGCGATGGTCGATGCCTTGATTTCTGAAGCGATCAAACGCGATATTTCCGCTAAAGCGTTAAAAGAGAGTAAACGCGAACCTTCAAGCGGCGGCAATACGAAAGTAACGGTTGCGATTGTCGATGCGATTTCAAGCGACGATGCCAAAAAAATCGTTAAAGAGATCAAAGAGCTTAAAGTCAAAGTTCAAGCTTCGATTCGCGGCGACGTCGTAAGGGTCGAAGGTAAATCGATCGATGATTTGCAAGAAGCGATTAAGGCGATTCGTGCGTGCGATTTTGATTTTCCGGTTAATTTTACCAATTTAAAATAGATGAGCGACGATTCTTTACCGCCTCTCATCGAGTTGGTTCCTCGTGTTCGAGGTTTTAAGTGTCGTTTGATTATGATTGTAGTGTATACGGCAATCAGTTTTACGCCGCTTCTTTTAGGCAGTTGGCTGGGATATACGTACAACGTATGGATCGGCATTGCTTTTTTTCTATTTTTAACACTGGTTAGCGGCATCGTGAGTTCTAAGATGCGTATAGCTTCCATTCCTCTGGTGCAGCGGGAGATGAATTATTCGACTTTGGCTATCGTCAAATGGTATGTGGCAAAAAATATCTGTTTTGAGGAACGGTCGTAAACGCATTGATGCGGTTACGACCAAGTAGGATGTTAGAAACTGGCGGTATGAAACTCCGGATTTGTCAAACCGGCCGCTACCATCGGCGGTTTCGCGACGCTGATGCCTTCGATGAGAGATGAAGCCTCTTTACCGGCATTCGGTAAGAAAAGAGGGCAAACGGAAACGCTAGCACCGGCTTTCATCAAGCCTTGAAGCGCAGTTTTCGGATTGGCTTCGCTTCCGTCGGGTTTTTTAACATTCGGCGAGGTAAACTCTTTAAGAGCCAAGTTGGCGGCAGGTCCGCAAAGCGTGATCGTAACCGCTTTTTTCTGGTCGTTAAGGACGCTGTTGGAAAGCACCATTCCCATCATTTGGGTTTGGGCATCGGCAGAGGTCATTAAAACGT
Organism: Sulfurospirillum cavolei; assembly: GCF_001548055.1. GTDB lineage: Bacteria > Campylobacterota > Campylobacteria > Campylobacterales > Sulfurospirillaceae > Sulfurospirillum. The sequence continues at coordinate 2,640,181 of NZ_AP014724.1, read as the reverse complement.
TTAAGCCTTTGATCTCCGAGGATAAAAGATACGAAGGAATCGCGGCGACCAGCGCGGCTAAAAATAAACGAGATGCTTTCATTGAAGGCTCCTTTATGGTTGAAGATGGCGTTATTATACGATACGTTTTCGTACCGTAATATTAAAAAAAATAATTGAAATGATTGCTTTTATTTTGGATATCGATGCAAAGGATACACGTGAGAAATCAACCCAAATACCACTTTATTAAAAATACCTCGTATGCGCTTAAAGGGCTTAAAGATCTTTTGTTAACGGAAACTTCGTTTCGAATCGAATTGGTTGCCGTGTGCGTATTGCTTCCTCTTTTATGGTTCTTCTCGTTAGAGTTGTGGTATAAACTTCTCATGTTTTCTTCACTGACGGGCATATTGATTGCCGAAGCGATTAACAGTGCGATCGAACGCGTAACCGATCTGGTGACGCTCGAGCATCATGAAATGGCCGGACGCGCTAAAGATATGGGCAGTACCGTCGTTTTTTTGAGCATCGGCGTATGCCTAGTGATTTGGTGCTTCGGCTTATGGCAATGGGCACAGCACTGAGCAATGGATTGACAGATTAATATCATAAGGCTGTGGTAATCTTAACGGATTAAAAGGAAGAAAAATGAAAAGCATCGCGTACGGAACATTGCAGATTGATACGGCATTGTACGATTTTATCGGTAATGAAGTTTTACCCGACACCGGCATAAGCGTTGAAGCTTTTTGGAACGGTTTTGAAACGGCGGTGTTGGATTTTGGACCTCGTAATATCCAACTACTACGAAAACGAGACGTATTTCAGTCCCAACTTGACATGTGGTATAAGAACCATCAAAAAACGTTCAATCAAGAAGAACATATCGCTTTTTTAAAAGAGATCGGCTATTACTTAGATGAAAAAGAGCCGTTTGAAATTACCGTCGGCATGATGGATCCGGAAATTTCCGAGATTGCCGCACCGCAGTTAGTCGTCCCGGCAGACAATGCGCGTTATGCGCTCAATGCCGCTAACGCGCGATGGGGAAGTTTGCTCGATGCACTGTACGGCACGGATGTCATTGAAGATGCCGAACCGTACGAAAAACGATCCTCTTATAATCCCAAGCGCGGCGAAAAAGTTTTTGAATTCGTTTATGCTTTTTTAGATCGCACTTTTCCTTTAAGCTCAGGTAGCTATGCCGACGTTGAAGCCTTTCGTTTGGAAGGAAATGTACTAACGGCACAATGTTTAAGCGGAAACGACGTTTTGCTTCGCGAACCTGAACAATGGGTTGGATATACGGGAGAACGTTGTGATCCAAGCAGTCTTTTATTGCAAAATAACGGCTTACATGTCGAAATTCGTTTAGATCGTAACGGCACGATAGGCCAGGCAAATCTTGCGGGTATTCAAGATATAATACTCGAATCGGCGCTGAGCGTAATTCAAGATTGCGAGGATTCCGTTGCCGCGGTCGATACGGAAGATAAAATTCGCATTTACCGTCATTGGCTCGGAATGATGAAAGGTGATTTAAGCGTCAGCTTTGAACATAAAGCTCAAACGATCGTACGTGCACTCAACCCCGACAAAACGTTTCTTTCCAAAGACGGTACGCCGTTTGTTCTCAAAGGACGCGCTCTTTTATTGATTCGAAACGTCGGGCTTCATATGATGAGTTCTTGCGTTACATGTAACGAAAAACCGATCGCCGAAGGATTATTAGATGCATTTGTAACGGCATTGTGCGCGCTTCACGACCTTAAAAAAGAGAGCGGATTGCGTAATAGCGTTGCCGCTAATATCTATATCGTCAAACCCAAATGTCACGGACCTGAAGAAATTTCCTACGTCAATGAAGTTTTCGCACGCGTCGAAGAGGTATTAGGACTACCTGCGTATACGATTAAGATGGGCATTATGGACGAAGAAAGACGCACGAGCATCAATCTTTTAGAATGTATCAGGCGAGCGAAAGAGCGTGTCTTTTTTGTCAATACGGGCTTTTTAGATCGAACGGGCGATGAAATCCACAGTTGTATGGAGTACGGCCCGGTTTTACCCAAAGAGGAGATGAAACAAAGCATTTGGCTCAAAGCGTATGAAAACCGTAACGTCGATATCGCACTTGAATCCGGATTTGCTTTGCATGCGCAAATCGGCAAAGGCATGTGGACGATGCCCGACGCGATGCAAAAAATGCTAACGCAAAAAATCGCTCATCTGCGCTCAGGTGCTACGACGGCGTGGGTTCCTTCCCCGACGGCAGCGACATTACACGCATTGCATTATCACGACGTGAATGTTTTTAAAAAGCTTGAAGAAATTAGAACGCGCAAAATTGCATGCGTCGAAGACATTTTAACGCCGCCGTTGTTAGATCGTACGCTTTCACGCGAAGAGGTGACGCAAGAGGTCGAAAATAACGTCCAAAGTATTTTAGGCTACGTTGTGCGTTGGGTCGAGCAAGGTATCGGTTGTTCCAAAGTTCCCGATATTCATAATATCGAGTTGATGGAAGATCGAGCGACGCTTCGTATTTCGAGCCAACATCTTGCCAATTGGTTACACCACGGTATCATCGACGAGAAAGAGCTCAAAGAAATCTTGGAAAAAATGGCACGCGTCGTCGATACCCAAAATGCGTATGATCCAAAATACCGCCCGATGGCACCGCATTTTAGCAAGAGCATCGCCTTTCAAGCCGCATGCGAACTTATTTTTAAAGGTCGATGCCAGCCGAACGGCTATACGGAATTTATCTTACATGTGAAGCGCAAAGAGGTCAAACAAGCGTTGCCCGAATATCCGTAAAACGTTCTTTCTTCGCAATGCGCCAAGGTCGCACTTTGGCGCAAATGTTTTTCTTTTTTCCTTCTTCTTTCTCGAGAGTTCTTCACATGTAAGCTTCCAAAAATGATTCTTTAAGAAAATATTCTGTTTCATTATTGATATAAAAAATTAAAAAAAATTAAAATTAACACTTATTTAACACGGTGCTTCTATAATCCTAGTTGTTAAAAATTTTACACAAAGGAGACTTCATGGATATAATAGGGCAATTCCCGTTGTTTTATTTTCCTGAATATGGAAGTGCTTGGATGATGGGTATAACGGGTACGATACACATCTTATTCTCGCATACGTCGGTCGGTGCGGCGATGCTTTTTGCCTTTTTAGCGCACAAAGCGTACAAAGAGAATCGAAGCGATTATTATCCGTATATGAAAAAATACGGTATGTTTTTGCTGATTTTCTCGTATGTTTTAGGTTCCATCACGGGACCTGGTATTTGGAATACCGCAACGGCGGCAAGCCCGAGAGGTATTAGTGCGCTTATTCATAACTTCGTATGGGTATGGGCAACGGAATGGGTCTTTTTTATCTATGAAGTCATCGGTGTTTTCGTGCTGGTCTACTTTATCGATAGAATAGATCGAAAAACACACCTCAAACTTACCTATACGTTTGCGCTAGCTTCGGTCGGAACTTTGGCGCTTATCATCGGTATTATCAGTTTTATGATGTGGCCCGGAACGCAAGCCTTCTATGCAACGGGAAGCGCAAGCGATGCATTCTTCGGTATCAATACGTTCCCGCATATGTTCTTACGTATAGGCTTCATGATTATGATGTCGGGCGTTATCGGTTTGGTTATTTCCAGTTCGATGCGCAAAGAAAATGAAGAACTCTCCAACGAGCTCAGCCGAAAGATGGGTTATATCAGCATTATCGGCGGCTTCATAACCATGTTTTTCTTTGTTTGGTATATGGGTACGCTTCCCGAAAACGCTCATGCGGTTTTTGCTTTCTCAAAAGACGCCATTATTCAAAATAGAATTATCTTGACGATGGTATTTATCGCTTACTTTGCCATTGCGATTATTAAGCCAAAATTGATCAATCCCGTTATTGCAAGCGTGATGATCGGTGTTATTTTGATTTCCGGTTTATGGTCTGGAGAGAAGCTAAGAGAGTCCATGCGTAAGCCTTACGTTGCTGGACAATACATCTATTCCAATCAAATTATCAGCCGAGACGTTCCCGGTAAAAACATCAAAAGCGAGCTTCCGATTATTGCCGAGAAAGGACTTTTACATCTCAATCCTTTCGTCCCTGCTCGTCTTAAAACGATTACCGATGAAAACAAGCGAGAAGCCGGTGAACTTTTAGCCAAAATGGCATGTTCTAATTGCCACTCTTTGGAAAAAACAGGCGTATTTAGACCATTGAAAGATCGATTGACCGGTATGGACAAAGAGGGAATTAAATCCATTCTATATGTCATCGGAGAAGGTGGTATGAGCTATATGCCGACACTTAAATTACCAGAAACAGAATACGATGCGATCGCGGAATATTTTGCATCGTTACACTACTAAGGAGAAATAATGGACGCATCAGTATTATTAGCGCTTAGGGATCCCGCGGGAGTTCCATTTTATCCCATAGTTTTTCAAATACTTTATATTTTAACGTGGGCGTTGCATGCGGCATTCGTACTGCTTTCATTGGGTGCTATGGGTCTGTCGCTTTACGGTTCGGCAAAAGGAAATCAGGACAAACATTGGAGTATCCTTACGCCGCATTTGATTCAAACGGGTAAGATCAGTGTCTCTATCTTGATCGTTTTAGGTGTAGCACCGCTTCTTTTTACGCAAGTTATCTATGATCCGAACTGGTATGTCACCAATACGTTATCGGGTATGTGGATTTTTATCTTCGTGTATACGATGATCGTCGGTTATTGTATGTACTATTGGTACTATTATGCGCACAAAGCGCAACGAACGGGACATTCGTTGATCGGTTTCGTATCGTTCGGTATCTTGGTATTTGCCGGAATTTTGATGCACAGTTTTGCGGTTACGTCGATTATGCCGCACGATTGGATGAACATGTACGCACCTAACGGTATCGTCAATACGAGCGGATGGACGTTTAATATGGACATTATCCGATTGGCGTTTATGGTAAGCTTAGCTATTCCCGTCGTAGGTATTTTCTTGCAAAACTACAGCCGCTTTTTGTCGACACGAAAAGATTTTGACGCTTCGTTTATCAGCTACAGCGCAAAACTAGGAACCAATTTTGCGGTTGTAGGGCTTTTGATCAGTGCGGTCTTGTTCGTTTTGTGGATGTTGCAAATCAAATACCTTTTTCATCCCGTATCGATCGCGACGATTATCGGCGTATTGGTTTTGCTTGCTATGGCAAAAACGAATCGCAATAGCTACTATACGACCTTGGTTTTAGTCGTCGTAGCACTGTTGATCTCCACCATGAGAGAATTGATTCGTTTTGACATTATGTCGGCTTTAGGATACAGCATTTACGACTATCCGATGAATTTGGAAATTCCTTCTATCGTTATGTTCTTATCGACATTCTTGATTATGGGATTTGTCGGCGTGGCGTATCTTTTAACGATGGCATGGAAAGTCGGTAAACGCGAAGGCGTTTTTGACGGCTCTAAAGATGTCGTGGTCACGAAATTGGGTCAAGCAACGCTTTATATTATGATTGCGTGGATGGCTATCTATTTTGCTTGGGGAATTACAACTTTGTTTAAAAATATTCTCTAAAACGCGTGATGCGCCGATTTATTGCAAATCGGCGCTTTTTGATCGAAAGATCGTGCCTCTGTTGTCTTCAATAGAGGCACATGTACTGTATTATTTAAGACCTTCGATGTATTTGGATAGTGCAGCGATTGCGTCGGCGTCAAGATTTTTAACTTGTCCTACCATCGTTGCTTTCAAAGGACCGCCGTAAGTACCTGCTTTATAACCGTTGAGCGCAGCAGTAATTTTATCGGCACTCCATCCGGCAATAATCTGAGATTTATTCAAAGCGGCTTTCTCCGCTTTTGCACCGTGACATGTAGCACAGGTTTTATAAAGTGTTGCCCCATCAGCGGCAAAAATTGAGGTAGCGCATAGAATGCTAGCTAAGACTAAGACCTTTTTCATAGTGACTCCTTATTAAATAATTAACGTTATTATATACAAAAAAAGTGAATTTATAGTGAAACAAAAGTGTTACTATTTCAATTTATTGAAAACTTTATACGTTTCCCAATAGGTATCTAAAGCTTCACTTAAAGCTACATCGCTGAGCATCGTTTTTTTCTTAACGCCGAAACGGTTAATCAATCCGTCGGTGAGGATCGAAGTCTCTTTGGTGGGATTTTTGAGATAGTGCGTCATAGCGCGTTTGACTTCGGTTTCACTGCTGTATTTTAATAAATAGCGGTAAAAAAATTTGTCGATTTTGACCGGCATATCTTTATGACAAGGCACGCAATGACGCTCATAAACGCTTTCGCTACCAAAAGCCCATGCAACGCAGATGAAAAAGAGACCGACTGCTTTTACCATGAAATACTCACTTTCGTACCTTCGTCGCGTTTGGATTCGATATCGACGCTGAGTCCGTACTCCTTAGCGATCGCGGCTACGATGCTCAGTCCGATGCCAAATCCGCCCACGCTTCGATCGAATCGAACGTAACGTTCAAACGCATGTTTAGTTTTTGATGCGTCCATACCGCGTCCGCTATCGCTAATTCGGATCAGTTTATCGTGGAGCTCGACGTCAATCGTTCCGCCGATGTTATTGTATTTAACGGCATTGGAGAGAATATTGTCGAGCAATTTCGTGATTTTTTTACGATCGATCGACATAACGACGTTTGCTTCTAGGCACGCGCCGACACGGATTTTTTTTGATTCGCAGAGCAAAGAGAAGTATTCCAGTCGTTCTTCAAGCAATAGTTTAAGATCAACGGTTTCATCATGAGACGATAAACGGTGCGAAAGGATTAAGTAGGTTAAATCGTCGTATAAATTTGAAATGGTTTTGGATGCGATCGTAATACGGTTAATTTTTTTCAGAAGTGACGGATCGAGTTGTTTCGGATCGATCATCTCGATATTCGAGAGAATCGTATTGACCGGCGTGTTGAGTTCGTGCGTCGTATCTTTGATGAAACGATCCAGTAACGAGATAGCATCTCGCATTGGGCGTAATAAGAGTTTCAATAAAAAATAACCGATCAATACCGTAAGGGCAAAAATAATACCGCCGTAGAGAAAAAGCGTGCGGTAAATCTTCTTATCCCAATGTGCAGGCTCGGGTACTTCCAGTGCGATGTAACGTGCGCCGAGGTAGTAAGACTCTAGCTCTTTGATAAAGTAGATTTTATGCTCTTTGATATAAATATCGTCGTAAAGATTGACGTTTTGCGAACGTAAAGTCGAAAAGATTTCATGCAAACCGCTGTCGTAGATGGCTGAGTTAAACCGTTCGTCGCGTGGATAAAGACGCTCTTTGTCAAAGTTAACATGTAAGGTTCTTAAACGGTTAATCTGTTCGTTGGTCAGATTGGAAAGGGCTTCTTTTTGGTGTTGTAAAAAGAGCTCCCGTTGGAGGTCGTAGTATAAAAACGCAACAAAAAAAAGGCTAATAAGCACCAAAAAAGCATAGAGAAAAAGAAACGACCAAAGCGTCTTTTTCTCACGCGAGCGTAAATTTGTATCCCAGTTTTTTAAGACTAACAATGCGCTCTTTCCCTATGATTTTGCGTAAGTTTTTAATGTAGGTACGAAGGGTTTCGTCACTGCCGGTTTCCTCAAAATCCCATAAATGTTCCATCAATGTTTCATGGCTGATAATTTCGTTCTTTTTTTGCAAAAAAAGCTTTAGAAGTTTGGCTTCTTTGTTTTGCAACTGTACGATTTTTTGATCGATATAAAGCTGATGCGTCGCGGTATCGTACTCGACATGTTCATCGATGCGTAAGCGTGCTTGAGGCGTATGAAAAAATTCACGTTTTAACAAGGTTTCGATGCGAAACAAGAGTTCTTTAAGCGCAAAAGGTTTGCGCAGATAATCGTCGCAACCGCTTTCATAACCCTCTTCGACGTCTTCGATCGCATTTAACGAGGTGAGAAAAATAGCCGGTGTCGTTTTACCTTCCAAGCGAAGTTGGGAGAGGAGCTGAAAACCGTTTAGCAAAGGAACGTTCACGTCGAGCAATAAAAGATCGAAACGCGTTTCGTAAATTGCAACTTCCGCCTCTTTGCCGTCGTAAACCGGTATGACGTCGTAGTCTTTTGAGACTAAAAATTCGCATACGGTCTCGCTAAGACTGGTATCGTCTTCAAGGAGTAGGAGTTTGGCTTTGGGCATCTTTGCGCCTTTGGGATTGGTCGTTTTCATAAAGTGTTTTTTGCGCTTCGTCCATTTGCGAAACGCGTTTTTCAAGTTCACGGTAGAAAGGTTCTTCTTTTTCCGCATCGACGTAACCGATCAGCGCAATGAGCTCTTCGGTGCTCATCTCGCTAAAATCGGCTTTTGCGATGAGTAAAGACACGCTCAACGCGAGAAGAGAGAAAAATCGTTTCATCGTGTTTACCGTACCGTATTGATCCATGCGGCGAGGTGCTCGATAAGCTCTTTGGTAGCAAGATTAAAGGCTTCGACCGTACCTTCGGCTCCGTTTTGTTTCGTCACGGTTTTTTTCGAAGCGATACGTGTCGTACCGAGTACGTTACCGCTTTTAATATCGATTAAGCGAAAGCGGATATTGACGTAAACATAAGAATTATCGTTAGCATCGAAAACCTCTTCGAAATTTTGTAAAACGGATTCAAGTACCAAGTTATTCGATGCCATTGAGGTACCGGAGATAACCGATTCAAAATGGTTTTGATCTTGAAGGGCTTCGGCGATGAGGTATTGGAGTTTGAGCGGAGGCGTTTCGCTCCACGTACCGTATTTATAGGGGAGCATCGCCCCTTCTTGTTTGTAAAGAATCGCACGGCTGTTCAGTCCGCTTGGAGCATCGATGCGCGCGATCTTTAAAACGTCGTGCGTAGGGGTACTGGCGCGCGTAAGATTGAGCATAGGTTCTAAAGAATAGGTGTAAGGCTTTAGATTCGTCTCTTTGAGGCTACAACCGCTGAGGCCTAAGAGCATGAAGACTAAGCTCAAAAATCCGACTATTTTCATATTAACTCCTTTGGTTTAGCGTTCGTGAGGTGCCGGAGCAACGGTCTCGGCTTTAAATAAAAGATCGCTCGGACTGTCTTTCAAGTTTGCGATCAGCTCTTTTGTTTCGGCAAGTACGACTTCTAAATCGTATAACGTACTTTGCAAAGGCATGAGCGTCTCTTTAACGTCAAATGCTCCCGAATCGATTTTTTGATGCAATCCGCCCATCACGTTTTTGACGCTTATAGAGGCGTCTTTAATGCCTTTCATCGTTTCTATACCCGTCGTATCGACCGCGCGGGTTAACGAATAGGACATCTCTTTAATCCCCTGAACCGCCGCGACGGATTCTGCTAAAAGACGATCGATCTCTTTGTTATGCGCTTCGAGATTGGCCAACGTTTTACTGGTAGATTCGGTAATTTTAGCACTGTTTTCGATAATGGCTTCAATATTTTTAATATTTTTATCGCTCATAACCTGTTCGATGCGGCTAAAAATAACCTCTGCTTTTTCACTCAAAGACGTCACGGTTTTATCGAGCCTTGAAAAAGTGGAAGGATACGACGGAATGAGCGCGTACTCTTCCGGATTGGAGTTTGTTTTAAGCTCTTTAGCGTCGTTCGTACCGCCTTGGAGTTGAATGTAACTTAAGCCCGTAATGCCTTGCGCTTCGATCAATGCGTAGGTGTTTTCTTTGACGGGAACGTCTTCTTGGATGCGAATCGTAACTAAGACTTCTTCGGCATTTTTATGGTTAATGGCGATGCCGCGGACCTCTCCGACTTGAACGCCTTTAAATTTGACGGGTGCTTTGTCGTTGAGTCCCGATACCGATTCTTTCGTTGCAATCTTGTAAAATTTAAAGTTTCCCTTTTCCGAATAGTTTCCCAGCCACAAAATAGAAACGACGCCGCCGATCAGCAAGACAAACAGAAAGAGACCTACCAAGATATAACTTAAGCGATTTTCCATCTTTCCCTCAATTTAAAAAATTTTTGAGCTCTTCGTCGGTCGTTTGACGCAATGTTTCCATTGACCCCTCGAACCGTACTTTTTGATTGCCCAAAATAATAAAACGATCCAATACGTTTTCAATCGTATCTTTATCGTGCGTGACCATGACGACGCTGATACCGAGTGTTTTTCGCAAGGTTGCGATGAGTTCGTCAAACGCACGTGCGCTTTTAGGGTCTAGCCCCGACGTCGGCTCGTCCAAAAAAAGAAGTTTAGGATCTAAGGCTAACGCCCGCGCCAACCCCGCTCTTTTTTTCATACCTCCGCTCAGTTCGGAGGGAAACATCGTAGCGACCTTTGTCGGAAGCCCCACCATGGAAAGTTTCATGCGCGCAGACTCTTGAATAATCCAATCCGGAAGGTTTGTATATTCGCGCATCGCTATCATAACATTTTCTAACACGGTTAGTGACGTAAAGAGTGCGCCGAATTGAAACAAAATGCCCCATTGACGCATGAGCTTTTGTGCTTGTACATGTGAGGCTTTGGAGACGTCGACGCCTAGCACTTTCATCTGCCCGCCTTGGATCTTTTGAAGCATAATCATCTCTCGAAGCAATGTCGTTTTTCCGCTACCGCTACCGCCTAAAAGTCCGAAAATTTCGCCTTGTTGGATTTTAAAACTCACGCCGTTATGGATCGTATGTTCCCCAAAACGGGTAATAATATCTTTAGCTTCGACGACGATGCGCTCTTTCACAATCCCATCTCCGTCAGTAAAACCGAAATTAACGCATCGACGGCGATAACCCAAAAAATAGCGTTAACGACGCTAATCGTTGTGTATTTGCCGACGCTTTCGGTGCTACTATCGATTTGAAACCCGCGAAAGCATCCGATCGTAGCGATTATCGCTCCAAAAATAGGTGCTTTGATGAAGCCGATCACGAGGTGTTTGAGAGCGACGGTTTGTTTGATACGATCGATAAATTCGACAAAACTAACGTCAAGCTTAGTGGAAGCGATGACCATACCGCCGAAAACCGAAACGATGTCGGCAAAAAAAACAAGTAGGGGAAGCGAAACCACGAGAGCGAACAATCGGGGCAATACCAAAAAATCCCACGGCGAAAAACCCATTGAACGCATGGCATCGACTTCATCGGTAATTTTCATAACGCCGATTTGCGCGCTGTAAGATGATGCGCTTCGCCCCGCTACGACGATGGCGGTAAGTAAGGGGGCTAATTCGCGCACGGAAGAGATCGTTACCATCTCGACGATAAAAATATTGGCTCCGAATTTTTCAAGTTGCGTCGCTCCTTGGTAGGCGATGACGATACCGATCAGAAACGAGGTGAGTAAAATGATCGGTATCGCTCCGGCTCCGCTTTGTTCGATGTGATAGAGCGTGGCTTTCCATCGAATGGAAAGTGGTTTGAGAACGGCGGCGATGCATGCATGCGTAAGCTCTCCCGTAAATGAGAAAAACGAGGCGAGCGTGCGGTATCCTTCGACGCTCTGTCGTCCTACGTTTTCAAGAGAATCGAGGATAAAAATGCCTTTTTTTTCTTCAATGTCTTCGAGGGGATAGTGGGTGTCGCAAATGTGTAGAAGTTGTTGCATGGAAGGGCTTTCGCCTTGAAAAACGACGCTTTGACCCTGCTTCTCCAATGTTTTAGCGAAGTGCAAAATCAGCATAATACCGTGCGTATCAAAATCGGTAACGGCAGAAAAGTCAAACGTGTACGAATGCGTTGTTTGGGACGGTGTGATCGGTATGTCGGTTTTGCATAAAGCGGCTATACGCTCTTTAACCCAAGAGCCTTGTAAGAGCACAAGAGCAGTTTGTTCTTGGATATCAAGGCGCAAAGAGGGTTTTTGTTTCATACGACCTCTTTTTTTGAAGTATTATAACATAAATCGATTATGTCGGTCGTAAGAGGAAAGTTTTCAGCGCACCGTGTTATAATCGTACCAAAAAGGGGCGCATTATGAAATGGTTCCGAGTCGTAGCCTTTGTTTTAGGCATGTGTCACATACTTTATGCACAGGAGAATAGCGTGGTTTATGAAAAAGCGACATTCGGCGGCGGCTGTTTTTGGTGCTTGGAAGCGGTGTTTGAAGAGACAAGGGGCGTGGTTGATGTCATCAGTGGGTATGCAGGAGGGCAAACGCCAAGTCCAACGTACGAACAGGTGTGTAGCGGCAATACCGGACATGCCGAGGTGGTGCAAATCACGTTTGATCCTAAGCTCATTTCGTATGAAGCACTTTTGAAAATCTTTTGGTTGATTCACGATCCCACCACATTGAATCGTCAAGGCAACGATGTGGGAACCCAATACCGTTCGGTCATTTTTTACCACAATGAAACGCAAAAAGCGCAAGCCGAGGCGTCTATGAAGGCGTTTGCCGGTAAATTTACTAAGCCGATCGTAACGGAGATTAAACCCTTAGAGGTATTCTACAAAGCCGAAGCGTACCATCAAAATTACTTTAAAAACAACCCCAATCAAGGTTATTGCATGTTTGTTGTCTCACCAAAAGTTGAGCATTTCAAATATGAATATAAGGATTTGGTCAAGTAGCCAAATCCTTTACATGTAACGTTGTTTTAACTTTTACGATGAAAAATAGTCAAATATATTCGTGTTTTCCGTGGGGACTTTTTGAACAACTCCCTGAACTGGCAACGGAACTTGAATGCCCGCAAAACTTACATGTATAATTTCCTCCATGTTTCCCAATATACAGATGTTTTTTATGAGGACTCGGCGAGCAACTTCCTGCACTCGCAATAGAGCTGGAATGTCCACAATATTGGCATAGATAGCCCTTTGGATTTTCATTCATATAAATATGCCTTTGGCTTGGCGAGAAAGAGCAATTCCCACTGCTTGCACTCATACTTTTGTGCCCGCAACATTGACAAATATATCCCATAGTAACTCCTTTTTTATATCAAAATAATTTCAATTTTAAGTGTTCATATTGATGTTACATGTAAAGTTTGAAAAGACCATATTCATACAGGCTGACCTGGCTTATTCGTCATTAATGCCTGTCATGAAAACGATACAATCCACGACGTCAGAGTAAAGCGAAATACTATCGGTTGTGATACATAAGATATTTGCATTTTCATTGATTTCATCCATTAAAAACGTTAAAAAATCAGAGACATTGTGAGACAGTTTTTGAGAATATCCCACGGCGATCATCACGCTTTTAGCTTGTTTGAGCGATGCCTTAAATGCGTCAGAAAAATAGTTAGGTAGTTCTTCCACTGCGCAACTACCGCATTTTCCTATCATATTCCCTTGTTGTGAAAACATCAAAAAAAAGTCTTGTATTTCGCAAGAGGTTAAAAGATGTTGAAGCCGATTGATCATGTTTTTTCCTTAGATATGTAAATAGTTCAAGGTAATACAAAAATACTCACAAAAAGTTCATTAGGATGAACTTATTTAATTTTAATTTGTATAGAATGTGATGGAACACAGAGATTAAACATTAACAGAACAGGAGGAAATAACAATGGAAAATCCAGAAACGATTCAAATTTGGTGGGAAGGGCCTTTTACATACGATCAAATCATGCAAAAAGAGAAATCCAAAGATATCCCAAATCAAGATAATAGTGTCCAAAAAATAGGTTTATATCAAGTCTATGGCAATCATATTGTGTACGGGAAAGATGTTTTATTGTATATCGGGATGACACTCGCTGGCTTTCAAAATCGGTTAAAAGATCGATGGGTTATTAACAATATCTATTTGGGTACGATTTTTTCTAACAATAAAACGCTAGCTGAAGATGAACAAAAAGCACAAATTGTACAAGCCGAAGCCCTTCTTATCAATGTTATGACACCCGCTCTCAATTCTTCTTATATCAATAGTGTCAGCGAAAAGTTATGCAAGCAAAAATTTACAGTTTATAATTTGAATAATTATCGCTCGCTTTTGCCCGAGCTCTCAAGTATGCGATGGTGGAATAATATAGATTCAAATTATGAACTTGTTAAAAAAATCAGAGATAAGTATTCGCCTGATACAAAAATAGAAGATACAGAGAAGTATTATGGCTTTGATATTGATGAAAATATTTGGTTTGGCGTGGATTACGCGTATTGGGATAAACACCATGTACCGTTGATCATTGCTGTTTCAAAAGACGTATACGAGAAAAATGAAAACGAATTAAAAGAAGCACTCAAGGAAAATGACTTTAACCCTTGGGAAAATTATTTTTATATAGAAGCTTGTTCTGATCTTCGAAATATTGATAAAGCGCAATCCATCATTCAAGACAAGATAAAAGCCATTAAAGAGGCAATCAAAAAATAAAAAAAATCGAGTCAATAAAAGCTATATGTTAGGTTTACATGTAAGCGCACAAAATAACGTTACATGTAAACCTAAAACGTGTGGATAATGCCTCTTATACCATCGATGAACATCTGTACTGACATCATCAAAAGGAGCATGCCCATCAAGCGTTCAAGGGCTGAGAGTCCTTTATCTCTTAGGAGTTTGTAGAGTAAAGGTGAGAGATACATGATAAGTGCGGAGATCAGCCATGCTAAAACCAGTGCGACAAAGACGCTTCCGAGCTCATTGGTGTGGGATTTACCCAGCACTAAAAGTGTGGCAAGCGTGGAAGGTCCTGCGATGAGCGGCATGGCGATGGGCACCATAAAAGGCTCTTTGGAAGAGCCATACAGCCCGCTACTGCCCTCATCGCCCGGGAAGATCATCTTTAATCCGATGACGAAAAAGATAATGGCACCTGCGATGCGCACCGCTTCGGTTTCAAGGTGGAAAATATTTAAAAAGAGTTCGCCGGCAAATAAAAAGAGCGTTAAAATTGCCAAACCGAATAGCATCTCACGCATAATGATGGCTTTACGCCTTGCAAAAGGAACGTCTTTTAAAATGGACAAAATGACGGGAACCGCACCGAAAGGGTCGATAACGAAGATCAGGACGATAGCCGTCGAAACAATTGAAAATTCAGCACTCAGCACGATGGAAGTCCTTACGTTCGAAACTCGGAGAGTTTAAGATTTAAGGTTTCGGTCATGCGACTGAGATGCTCTGCCGCGCCGGCAATTTCTTCGACGCTTCTGGCATTTTGGCTTGAAATATCGTTGATTTGATTGACGTTGGCGATCATGGTTTCGATGTCCGAACCGGTTTTAAGGTAATTTTGAGTTGTTTTATCGGAGACAAGCGTTGCGTTGTTCATCACGGAGAACATACCGTTAATTTTGACCTCAACCGTGCTTGCGGCTTCCGCTAATGATTCTACTTTTTGAGAGTTGCTCGTCATACGTTCGCTACTGTCGACGATGGATTGGACGATAACGTTAATCGTCGCATTAATTTCTTGAAGGCTCTTTTGCGTACGCTCGGCAAGCTTGCGCACTTCATCGGCGACAACCGCAAAGCCTCGTCCGTGTTCTCCCGCGCGTGCCGCTTCGATGGCGGCATTGAGAGCAAGTAAATTGGTCTGATCGGCAATATCGCCGATAACGACCAAGACCTCTTTCACTTGTTCGGCGTCATGGCTGAGTTGTTGAATCTTTTGTGCGAGTTCGATTTCGGTTTGGGCACTGTTTTGAATCTCTTGCGTGAGCGTTAAAATCGCTTGGTTTGCGTCTTTTAAGAAGGCATTGGCTTTGGTAAGCTCCTCTTTCCCCTCTGTTGCTTCGTGAATGCCCGTACTCAATTCATTTTTAAGACCGAGTGCTTTGGTTGTGGTGTCGCCGACGATTTGCATGGACGTCTCGATGGCTCGTCCGACTTGTAAAGAAGTAGAGGAGAGTTCGTGCGAAATGGACGAGTTCTCGTTAGAAAGCCCTTTCGCTTCACTGATCAGTAGGCGTACTTTTTCGATAAACGCATTAATACTACGGCTGGCTTGAGCAATTTCGTCGTTACCGATAATGTCTAGTTTTCGCGTCAAATCGCCCTCGCCGCTTGAAAGATTGTCGGCTCGTTGCATCAATCGTACCAATGGATTTGAAATCGTCTTTTTGATAATAAATACGGTTGAAAAAACGCTTACAAGCACTAAGACGGTCGCAATCGCTAAGAAGGTTTTGATTTGTGAGGAGAGGGTATCGTCGATCTCTTTTTGTAAAATAGCAATCTCCTTTTCCACGTTATCGACATAGATACCCGTACCCATTGTCCAGTTGTAAGGTTCAAAAGGCATAGCGTAAGCAAATTTTAAAAGAGGTTGTCCGTCTTTGCTTTTGGGGAATTCGTACTTGACCAATCCTCCGCCTTTTTGCGCCGCATGAATAAGCTCTTGAACAAAAGGAATACCTTTGGAATCTTTCAATCCGATAAGGTTTTTTCCTTCCAAGGTTTTATTGGTCGGCAAAAGTACGTTCGTACCGTCTTGTTGATAGACAAAAAAATAACCGCTTTTATCGTTAAAGAAGCGAGGATCGTTCAGCTTTTCTAAAATAGCTTCTTTGATTTTTTCATCACTAATGCCTTTAGCTTTTTGAGAATTATAGATAGACATAGCCGTTTGGCGCATTAAATCCATAATGGTTTTGAGCTCGTTTTCATGAAACGCATAAGCACTTTTTTGATAGTGTTCAAGAAAAAATCGAGCATTTTTTTGCGTATCGAAGTAAGTCATAGCAATGATAGAACCGCCGAGAAAGCTTAACGAGAGAATCAGCGAGATTAAAATACGCGTTGAAATTTTCATATTCGATTCCTTTTTCGAGGGTATTAGCCGTTTCATTGTAGCATAAAATCGGCATAGCCCTCGTGCGCGAAAAGCGATACAATAGCGTTTTGAAAAAAAGAGGTAAAAATGAAACGGTACGTTAACGTGTTATATTCGTATGCGGCATTACGGCGATTAAGCTTAATTCAGCTGATTTGCTATTTCGGCGCATGGTTTAGTCATATGGCGATTTACACGTTGCTCATCGAACTGCATGCTCCGGTTTGGGCTTTAAGTGCGGCGGCAGCATTTACGTTTTTACCTTCCATGCTTTTAGCTCCTTTTAGCGGAGCAATTATCGATAAAGTCGACACGAAACGATTGATGTTAAGTTTAACGATCATTGAAATCGTCACGGTTTTTTTCTTACTTTTTATCGACTCTTTAGAGATGTTGTGGTGGCTTTTAGCTCTTATTTTTATCCGTATGGGTGTAGGAAGTATCTATTTTCAAACGGAAATGTCGCTTTTACCAAAGCTCTTAGGAAACGACGATCTTAAAATCGCCAATGAGATTCACTCTATCATTTGGTCGATTTCATATGCGCTCGGTATGGCCGTTGCAGGATTTTATATTCACTATTTTGGAACGACGAGCGCATTTGTCGCCGATATGCTTTTGTATTGCGTCGGATTTTATTTGCTCATGGGGCTTAAACTTCCTACGCTTAAAGTTCACACGCTCTTTTCTATTCAAGAGATGATCGTCGGCGGATTTTTGTATCTCAAAGCGCATCCGAAATTGATGCACCTGATCGCCTTGCATGCCAGCGTCGGGCTAAGTGCTTACGATGCTCTGATTGCCTTATTGGCGGATTATGAATATAAACATCTTTTGTCGATTCCTCTCGTGATGGGTTTTATCAATGCGTCTCGCGCCGTTTCGTTGGTGGCGGGTCAGTTTATCTTGGGACGCTGGATGAGTCAAAAGACGCTTTTTTACGCTTTGGTGTTGCAAGGTGTCAGTATTATCGTGTGGGGTTTGTTGCAACATGATTTTTATTGGAGTTTCCTCGGCGTCGTCTTGTGCGGACTCTTTACAACGGCACTTTGGTCGTATACCTATACGCTTTTACAGTACGAGACGCACGAAGCGTATTACGGTAGAGTCGTTGCCTATAACGATATGGTTTTTATGGGGATGAGTACGCTTGTTTCATTTGCAATCGGAGCACTTTTTGAGTGGGGAATGGCGTTGTGGATGATTACATGTTGTTTGGGAGTCGGATTCATTGTGTTTGGGTTTTATTGGCGATGGATTCAACGGTTATAATTTCAAATTTCACGAATAGTTCACGATTTTACGCTAGAATTTCACTGTAAAAATTAAAAAGGAGTATCCAATGAAAATCGTAAAAATGAGTTTAGTTTCAATCCTTTTGGTACTCAGTGCAAGTACAAGCTCTTATGCATGGGGTGATAGAGAACAAGGAGCACTTATCGGTGCGGGAGCCGCTATTTTATTGGGAAGCATGATTAATAATGCCTCTCAACAACCTCGCTATGTTGAAAACCGCCCCGTTTACGTTGAAAGTCGTCCCGTTTATTACGAGACAAGACCGACTGTCGTGTATCGAGAACCGTATGTCAGAGAGAGAGTTATTGTGATCGATCGACCGTCTCATCGTTATCATGACGAATACTATCGCCCTTATTATCGTTAATCCAAAATTGCTCACCGCAAAAGGTAGCCCCATCAAGCTACCTTTTTCTTAAAACCGCTATCCGTCTTCCATCATCTTTAATCATTTCAAAACCGCACTGTTCTGCCATTATTCCAATTGTTTTTGGAGTATAAAACGTAATATGCGTCGGATCGCGACGATACCACCATTGAAAAAAATCCGCTTGCGTTTTTGGATGAAACAGCGTCATCAAAGCAACGATTCCGCCTTGATGTAAATGGATATTCAATTCGTTTAAAATCGCAATCGGATCGTCGAGGTGCTCGAAAACTTCGGTTGAAGTAATGCCGTCGTAGATTCGATCGGTATAGATTTTTTTCGGCTGATACCATTTGTCGTAGCAATCGACGCGGACGTTTCGTCTGTGCAAAAGTTCGCTTAAAACGGGAGTCGGGCCGGAACCGAAATCCAGCAAACTCTCTTTGACATGTAAGGTATCCCAAAAAAAATCGATAAAGTTTTCGAGCATACGCACGTAGCCTTCGTTTTCCAATGAATTGTGATGGTTCGCGTAAACGTTTTGTTCCGTTTCTGACGAAGGATAAAACTGCGCATCAAGAAAAACACCTTCGCAATGCGGGCAGGTATAATAGGCGTGCTTGTATCGCGGATCTTTCCATAATACGGTTTCAAAATTGCAAATTTTACATCTCATTTTTTAACTCTTTACGGTTTTTTGCAAAAAAACGCTTTAAGTAAATATTTTTTTACTAAATTAAGCACTTCTATAAAAAATAATTGCTATTATAGCCGTTAAAATATTTTTTACGGACATCAAACCAGATGCGTAGACTCATCGGAGCGCTTCTCGTCGCTTCTTTTTTATTGATACCTTACTATCTTTCACATGTTACGTTTGAAGGTAATGTCATACGTTTAGGCATGAGCGGTCCTTTTAGCGGTGGACTTAATAGCGTAGGCAACCAATTTCTCCTCGGCGCGGAAATTTATCTTAAAAATTTGAACGATAAAGGCGGCGTGTACGGTCGCAAAATAGAGATTATTGCTAAAGACGATCGTTATGAGCCGAAAATTGCCGTGGAAAACGTGAACGAGTTGATTGAAAAAGAGAAAATTTTTGCACTTTTCGGCATTATCGGTACGCCCGTTGCCGAAGCGATTTTTCCCATCGCCGTGGAAAAACGCATTCCGTTTGTGGGTGCTTATTCTGGAGCCGAGTTTTTACGCAATCCTCCCAATCCGATCGTCTTAAACGCACGTGCCGGCGATTTGGATGAGATTGAACGTTTGGTTAAGTATTATGCCGAAGAGCAAAAATACAAGCGATTTGCGCTTTTTTACCAAAACGACAGTTACGGGAGAGCCGGACTTAAAGGCGTTAAAACCGCACTTGCCAAGCGCAATCTTGTCTTGGTAGGAGAGGGTAGCTATAAGCGTAACACGCTTTCGGTAGGCAATGCGCTTTATGAAATAGAACAGTGCAATCCGGAAGTTATTTTAATGATCGGATCGACCAATGCCGCCGCCGAGTTTATCAAGCGTGCGCGCAAAAGTCACAAAATCAGAAAAGAGGTACGTTTTGGACTCTCGTCGTTTATGGAGCCAAAACCGCTCATTGATCTTTTGGAAGGTAACGGAGAGGGCATCGTCTTCGCGCAAGTCGTTCCTTCGCCTTGGACATCCGATGTCGACGAAGTTGAAAATTATCGTACGTTGATGCGCCAATATTATCCTAAAGAGCGTTTAAGCCATGTCTCGCTTGAGGGGTATTTTGCGGCACGTATGATTGCCGAAGTGTTTAAAACCTTAGGGCCGGAATTTACGAAAGACCAATTTATTCAGGCCTTGGGGGAGTTTTCCAAAACTCTGGATGAAGACGGCATCTCTAAAAACAGGGACGAACGTTGTAAGTGCTTGCATCGCGTGCATTTGAGCGAATACGTCGACGATGATTTTTATTCGGTAGGAAAAGACGATGAGTAACGATACCCGCACGCCTTTTCATGATTTTATGAGTAGCATCGACGAGATGACGATTGCTAAAAAAACAACGCTTCTTTTTTTGATTATGGTCGTAGGGATGTTTTTTATCGGGAGTTTTGCTCATATGAGCATCAACCGTATTAAAAATAATTTCGATATTTTGTATACGAAGCGAATGCTTCCGACGATTCGATTGGAAAACTTGAAAGACATTTACACGGTCAATATCTTAGATACGATTCGCGACATCGAAAAGGGCAATATTTCCGCACATGAGGGAAAGGTCGTCATCGCTTTAGCGCAAGAGTTGATTCAGATCGAACTGCAAGAATATAAAAGTAGTTTGGGTATCGACGAGAGCGATTGGTTGATTAAATTGGCGCGTTCGTGGGGCATTTTTAAAGAAAACCATCCGAACCATTTTCCGACAAAAGAAGACGACGTTCTCACATCTAAAATCGAACAAAAAATCCACACGATTGACGGTATTTTATTAAAAATGTTCAGTTATTTTGAGACGAAGCAGACGTTTAAAGCGATTGAAACCTTGCAAAACGAACTGTATCCAAGCGTCTATTCGATCAATATCGACTTGACGGGATTGATCAATATGAATCTTGATAATGCCAAAGAAGGTTACGCTCGAACCGAAAAAGTCTACGATAATACTTTTGAATGGATCGTGGTTGCAACGATCGGTACGATCGCTTTTGCCGCCTTGCTCGCCATCGTGTTGCTTCAAAATATTCGTTTATTGCATACGAAACTTGCCAAGATGGTAGACGAAAAGACGCAAGAACTGCAACAACTGAACCGCGATTTGGAACTCAAAGTCCAGTACGAAGTTGAACAAAGTCGTAAAAAAGACCAAATCATGTTTCGCCAATCAAGACTGGCTTCTATGGGTGAAATGATCGGTAATATCGCCCATCAATGGCGGCAACCTCTCAACGCGATCGTTTTGGTGGTTCAGAGTTTTCAGATGAAACGAATGGCGGGATTGGAACTAAGCGACGCGTTTATCGATAAACAAGTCAAAGAAGGTATCGAATTGGCTTCGCTGATGTCGCACACGATTGACGATTTTCGTAATTTTTTCAAGCCCAATCACAGTGAAGAGCGTTTTAGCGTCAAATCGATCGTTCAATACAGCATCAATCTCGTGAAAGAGTATTACGAAAAAGCGGGGATCGAAATTTTGTTATACGATAGTGCAAGTGTTGAAGTGAGGGGCTATCCTAATGAATTTTCGCAAGTCATGATGAATTTGCTCTCCAATGCCAAAGATGCCTTGGAAGAGCGAGGCATTGCTACGAAACTGATCGAAGTTTCTATCACGAAAGAGGGCGATAATGCGCTTATCGGTGTTATCGACAACGGCGGCGGCATTTGCGATGAGGTTTTAGACCGGATGTTTGAACCGTATTTTACGACCAAGCACAAATCTTCGGGAACGGGAATCGGGCTTTACATGTCAAAACAAATTATCGAAAAACAGATGCAAGGGACCATCAACGGAGCGAACATCGCTTATACGTTTCAAAATGCACAACATTACGAGCAGTGTGCGATGATTACGATCGTCATCCCTTTAGATAAACAAGAGGAGTCATAAATGGATTTTAACGGGTTAAAAGATTGCGTTGTTTTGTACGTCGAAGACGAAAAATCGGTACAGACGCAAACGCAAATGATTTTAAAAGATTTCGTCAAAGAAGTCTATTTGGCAAACAACGGAGCGGAAGGGTTAAAAATTGCCCTTGAAAAAGAGATCGACATTATCGTGACCGATATTTTAATGCCGGAGATGAACGGTATCGAGATGCTGAAAAAGCTCAAAAACGAGCATCAACGCGAGATTCCGGCGATTATCACGACGGCGTTTACGGAGACGGAGTATTTGATAGAAGCGATTGCGCTTAAAGTAGACGGCTTTATTATGAAGCCGATTAACGTGAAAGATTTAATTAGCAATATTTACACCACGATGTTACCGAAACTTCACAATAAAGAGCTGCAAGGATGTTTGTTTATTATTGAAGGGCTTGCGGCGTTGATCGGAGGTAAAAAAATTGAAATCTTACGGTACATCATTAACCATTTGGACGAAAATAAGATTTTTAACGGTTCGTATCAAGACATTATCGATAATATCGGTGTGAGTAAGCCGACGGTGGTTCATATGTTTCAACAGTTAATCAAAGTCGGTATTTTGGAAAAAGTAAAAAATAAAATGTATCGTTTTCGCAATACGAAACTGATCGGAGAATCTTTATGATGGTAAGAGCATTTGTGATTTCGGCGTTATTGGGTTTTTTGACTTTGGCATCGGCGGCGCATGAAGTTGTTTTTGAAACGACGCAAGGCAAAATCGTTTTTGCGTTAAAACCCGAGATTGCGCCAAAAGCGTGTGAAAATTTCGAAGGTTTGGTCAAAAAAGGCTACTACGACGGCATCATCTTTCATCGTATTATCAAAAATTTCATGGTTCAAGGTGGAGATCCGACCGGAACGGGCAGAGGCGGTCAATCGATTTACGGACATGCGTTTGAGGATGAGTTTAAACCGAACGTTGTTTTTGACAAAGCAGGTATTTTGGCGATGGCAAACGCCGGACGCAATACGAACGGAAGTCAATTTTTCATTACGACCGTACCAACGCCTCACCTTAACGGAAGGCATACGATTTTTGGAGAGGTCGTCGAGGGAATAGAAACACTCAAAAAACTGGAAAACGTTGCGACGGATCGACAAGACAGACCGCTTGAGTCACAAAAAATTCTCAAAGCGTATTTAAAATAATTTAAGATACAATAGCTCAATTTTGAACGTTACGAGGAGAAATAAGGATGAAAAAGATCGAAGCAATTATTAAACCTTTTAAACTAGAAGAGGTCAAAGATGCATTGGGAAGCATCGAAGTAACCGGTATGACCGTTCATGAAGTCAAAGGTTACGGCAGACAACAAGGTCATTCCGAACTCTACAGAGGTGCGGAGTACGTGGTAGACTTTTTACCTAAAATTAAAATCGACATCGTCGTGGCTGATGAAAATGTAGACAAAGTCATCGCAACGATTACGGAAGCCGCAAAGACCGGTAAAATAGGCGACGGCAAGATATTTGTAAGCGAAGTAGAGCGCATTATTCGTATTCGAACCGGTGAAGAAAACGAGGACGCTATCTAGAAACGAGTACCGAGTGATTAAAATTTAATCACTCGAACTTCCTGCATTTTTGTACAATCCTCCATTACATTTTATTTAAGGGCACGTGTAATGGAACTCTCGCATCTTCAGTATATTATCGATACTCTCTTTTTACTTTTCACGGCGGTTTTAATTATTTTGATGGTTCCCGGATTTGCTATGCTGGAAGCGGGGCTTGTTCGCGGTAAAAACGTTTCGGCGGTCTTGACGGGAAACGTACTTTTGTACGCCATTACGTCGTTTGTCTTTTTGCTATGGGGCTACAACGTTATGTTCGGCGGAGACGGATTTTTCCTCTCGGGCGTTTCGACGCAGGGGTATAGTGCATATGCCTATTTTTTCTTTCAGATGGCATTTGTGAGCAAGAGCGTTTCAATTATGAGCGGCGGCGTAAGCGAGCGTATTCGTATCATTCCGTTTATGATTTTTGCGGTCTGTATGAGCGGATTTCTCTATCCGGTCGTCGGGCGTGCAATTTGGGGTGGAGGCTTTTTAAGCGACGTTCACGATCTTGCCGGTTGTACGGTCATCCATTCCGTAGGCGGCTGGGCACTTTTAGCGGGTATTTTGGTTTTGGGCGCACGAAGAGGTCGTTACGGCAAGGAAGGGCAAGTTCGTGCGATTCCGGCATCGAATATCCCACTCGTGACGCTCGGTGCGATGTTACTTTGGATCGGATGGTTCGGCTTTAACGGCGGAAGTGCGTTTCATATCGCAACCGATAAAGAAGCGGCCGATTTGGTAGGATTGATTATCGTCAATACCAATACCGCAGGACTTGCCGGAGCGATCGTCGCGGCATGCATTGTTTATATTCAATATAAAAAACTGGATATTACGATGATTTTAAACGGCGCGTTAGGCGGCTTGGTTGCCATTACCGCCGGAGCGGACGTCGTAGGTCTTTGGGAGCCGATCTTCATCGGTGCTATCGGCGGAGCATTGGTCGTGTTTGCCGTACCGCTTTTCGATAAACTTCAAATCGACGATCCGGTAGGTGCGTTGTCGGTACATTTGGTCAACGGAATTTGGGGTACGATTGCCGTGGCGATTTTTGCCGATTTTTCATTGACGACGCAACTGAAAGGCATCGTTTTGACGGGCGTGTTCGTTTTCCCTCTCTCCTACGTTATTTTCAGAGGCATTCAAAAAGTCGTGGGACTACGAAGCGACGAAGAACACGAATACGTCGGGCTCGACGTTGAAGAGTGCGGTTTAGAAGCCTATCCCGAATTTGTAAAATCCAAAGCTTAAACACACGCTTACATGTAAGGATTTTTTCTTACATGTAAGTCTCCTTTCCTTACCCCAAAGGGTATAAAATCTCTTTTTGAACTTTCTCGCATTCCTTTAAAATCTCAGGGCTGAGTTTGAGATCAAAGGCTTTGAAACTCTCTTCAAGTTGACTCGCATAACGCGCGCCGATAATGGTAGACGCGACAAAATCAAAATGCATACTCCAAGCAACCGCAAGTGTTACAGGGCTCATGCCGTATTTTTGAGCGATTTCGATGTATTTTGCCGTCGCCGCGAGGGATTTTTCATTGACAAATCGGCTATACATCGCTCTTTGTCGCGCTTCGCCTGCATTGAGGTATTCACCAAAACGTGTTTTGGGGTCGATAAACGCTTGGTTGTATTTACCGCTTAAAACGCCGCCACCGATGGGAGAATAGGGTAAAAGAGAGATTTTCTCCTTACGACACGCATTGGCAAGTTCGTCTAGAAAACGAGGGTTTAACAGTGAAAAATTGTTTTGAATAGACTCAAAACGGGAAAGCTTTTCATACTGTGCGATGGTGTTGGATTTGGTGAGTCCATACGTCGTATCATTGGATGTTCCAAGGTAACGTACTTTTCCACTTTTGACCAGTTCATCTAGTGCACGCATCGACTCTTCTTTGGGCACGATTTCATCAGGCCAATGAACTTGATAAAGGTCGATGTAGTCGGTTTTAAGGCGTTTCAAACTTCCCTCAACGGCTCTCTGTATGTGAAAGCGATCGATCGCCGTGTAGCCGTGACGAATGGGCGGTACAAACCAACCGTTTGCCGCACCCGCTATTTTCGTCGCTAAGATGATGCTCTCACGCGGTTTGGTAGCAAGCCACTCGGAGATAATACGCTCGGTCTCGCCCGCGTAATCACTGCGTGGAGGTACAGGGTAGAGTTCAGCGGTATCAAAAAAGTTGATACCCCGCTCATACGCAGTATCGAGGATTTTAAAGGATTCTGCCTTGTCACTCCAACTTCCAAAACTCATCGTTCCCATACAAATAGGGGTTACTCGTAAACCTGTCTTACCGATGTAGCGATATTCCATGACGATACCTTAACATTTTTGCTGAAAGTATAACATTTTGGGCTTGCTTTGCTATAATTAAAACAAAAAAGGGACTTTTCGATGACCCATACGCTGATTTCTCCTTTGGATATGCATCTGCATTTACGCGACGAAGAAATGCTTAATCTTGTAGCACCCTTAAGTGCTTACGGTTTTGCCGGAGCAATCGTCATGCCAAATCTTGTTCCTCCAATTACGACGATTGAAGCGGTTCTTGCTTACAAAGAACGTATCGTACGCGCAATCGGACAAAATCATTTTGAGCCTTTAATGACGCTTTTTTTTCGTAGCGATTATACGCGGGAGTTTTTAGAAAAAGCCGCTTTACATGTGAAGGCTTTAAAACTTTATCCATCCGGCATTACGACCAATTCCGAAGGCGGCGTGGCGAGTATGGACATCGAGCTACTGCGTCCCGTTTTAGAAGCAATGAGCGACTTGGGACTCGTCTTATGCGTTCACGGAGAAACGAACGGTTTTGTGATGGATCGAGAAAAAGAGTTTGCTTCGATTTACGAAAGTCTTGCCGAAGCGTTTCCAAAGCTCAAGATCGTTATGGAACATATCACTACCCAAGAGAGCGTAGCCCTTCTTGATCGCTATGAAAATTTGTATGCCACGGTAACGTTGCATCATTTGTTGATTACGCTGGACGACGTTGCCGGAGGAATGCTTCAACCGCATCTTTTTTGCAAGCCGATCGCCAAACGTTACGAAGATCGAGAAGCCCTTTTACATGTCAGTCTCGCGGCGCATCCTAAAGTGATGTTCGGAAGCGATTCGGCACCGCATCCGATTCACAAGAAAGAGTGTTGCGGATGTGCGGCAGGTGTTTTTACCGCACCCATCGCTTTGCAAGTGCTCACGGAACTCTTTGACAAACATAACGCATTAGCTTCGTTACAAGCGTTTGTAAGTAACAATGCACAAACCATTTACGGCTATAAAGCCCTTCATAAAGAGGTTGTTTTAGAAAAAACTCCTATGAAGGTAACACACGGTTACAGTAACGTTGTTCCGATGTTTGCAAACGAAACATTGGCATGGAGTATTCAACATGTCGTATAAACTTTTAATCTTAGAGGATAATGCGCTTTTGCTCAATACGCTAGAAGATTTTTTGAGCGAAAACGATTACACCTGTGTGTTGGTTCAAAACGGTAAAGAAGCTCTGAAACGTTGTTACGAAGAGAAGTTTGATCTGTATCTTTTGGACGTGAAGGTTCCCGAAATGAACGGATTTGATTTTTTACGAGAGCTGAGAGCTTCGGGAGACAGAACGCCCGCGATTTTCGTCACTTCTTTAAACGATCAAGAGAGCTTAACGCAGGGGTTTACTTTGGGAGGCGACGATTATATTAAAAAGCCTTTTGATTTGGGTGAACTTTTGTTACGCATTCGCGCCATCTTAACACGTGCAAAAGGGATTGTAGACGATTGGCTCGTTATCGATGAACACTATAAGCTCAATTTAGCGCGTAAGCGTCTTTTTTTCGACGACGAAGAGTTGGATGTGCATCTCAAAGACTTTGAGTTGTTGTATCTGTTAGTAAAAGAAAGAGGCTACGTAGTCACCAAAGAGATGATTCATGAGCGATTGTGGAGCAGTAGCGAAGAGATGAACGAGGGGTCGATTCGCGTTTACGTCAACAATCTCAAAAAAATCTTCGGTAAAGAGAGCATTTCCAATATCAGAGGAATCGGGTATCGTTTTGAGAAGTAACGATCGAAAATTTCTCATCAAAACGGCGATAAGTTTGAGCATCAGCTTATTTATTTCGATGAGCTTTACCTTTATCCTGTGTTTGTGGATCGATTCATGGATGTGGATATTTGTGCTTAGTCTACTCTTTGCAAGCATCGTCGGCTATGTAACCGTAACGTATTGTCTCTCTGCATTTTTGAAAACCAACCATTTTTTGGATATTTTGCTCAAAGATACGTTACACGAGCTCAATATTCCTCTTTCGGTGATTAAAGCAAATTTGCAAATGATTAGAGACAACGAAAACGATCCGAAAAAGCAGAAGCGTTTGGAGCGGATTGCATTGGCAAGCGATGATTTGTATGCGCTTTACAAAGAAGTGGATTATTACATCAAAAAAGAGATACAAGAAGTGGTAAAAGAATATTTTATCTTGGAAGATTTGCTCAATCGCATTATTGAAAAGCAAAAAGAGATGGCGCAAGACGTTGTTATTCAAACGCAAAACGTACATGTACAACTTTATGCGGATAAACACGGATTAGGCAAAGTCGTTTCGAATCTATTGCATAATGCCGTTAAATATAACAGAAATAATCGTCCGATCTCTATCGTATTTGATGCCGGAATCTTAACGATTCGGGATCAGGGAATCGGGATGAGCGAAGCAGAACTTTTCTTGGCTTTTGATCGCTATTACCAAGCCGATACGAGCAAAGAAGGGTACGGCATAGGATTGAGTCTTGTCAAAGCATATTGCGATGAATGTAAAATTCCTTTGCGTATTTTTTCCAAAAAAGAGGAAGGAACCAGCGTTGTTTTAGATATTTCACGTCTCGTCGATACCGAATGATAGCTCCACTAAATTTACCGTAAGAGGAACATTTTCATGGAAAAAAAGAGTATTTCTCAAGACGAAAAAGAACTTTTTCTTATTAACCTCGCTCCGTTTGATCAGGAGTTAGAAACGGTTTTTTGCGATTATTTCGCGTGTCTTTATACTAATAGCGATACAAAGGTCTCACCTCTCGAAGCAAAAAAGGTTGCTTTGGCGACGTATCGAAGCTTGCTCCAATGCGAAAACGAAGTTCCGCAAGAACTTTTGGAGCATTTACGTTGCGGTAGTCGTGAATTGCATTATGTCGTTGCAAGGAGTTTTTTGTTTCTTCTTGAAAAATACGGCGAATTAAGCGAGCGGCATGTCAAGTGTCCGCAACTTGGGATTTTGATCGGATACGTCAACCGTTTTGTCGATGCCCTGCCAAGCGGTCTTCTTGAGAGCACGACATGTCAACCCTGCGACGCGTCGTTTGATACGGGCTTTAGTCAAGAGAGTATATTCACGCCGAGTAACACTCTGATTGACGTGTTTCAACGTATGCGAGGGGAAAAGCAAAAAATCACGTTTTTAAATCTCTATAAAGGCGTGCCTATCAGCTCGGAAGCGGAAATTATAGAAATAGAAGACGAAAACGTTACATTTAAGATCGATCGACTGCAAGAAATAGCGATGAAACTTGAAGCGCAAGCGTTTATCGTCAAAAATGAGTGGTTGAGTAAACACCTCAAAGCCGATATTATCGAGAGTAATTTTCAAACCAATACGATTGTGCTCAGTAATTTTACCTACCTTTTAAACATGCCGGCTATTCAAAGAGAATTTGTGCGCGTTCATCCCGATATTTTGGCGAAAGTCTATTTACGTCCTTCCCATAGCCTACCAACGTCAGGACGGCTATATGATCTTTCAATTAACGGTTTGGGTGTCGTTAGCAACGAAAATAACGGTATTTATGTCGGCGCAAAGGTAAGCGTAACGTTTGAGCTTAACAGTGCTACAATCGCAATTGACGGAGATAAAACGATTGAACTGCAAGGTGAAATCGTCAATATTATCGATTATCAAGGCTCGTTTCGTTACTGTATGCGAATTTTTCCCGATCGCATTATGAGCAAAAAGATTTTAAATTATATTTCCCAACGAGAAAAAGAGATTTTGGAAGATTTAAACCAAGAGTTGGAGGCGTATAGCGTATAAACAATACGGGTATGAAAGCCGGGAAAGCTTACATACCGCCTTGTTTTTTCATTCGAGATTCGATTTTGTGTCCGAGTGCCGTTAACGTAAATGTGATCGTAAAATAAACCGCCGCAACGATTAGCCATGTTTCAAACGGCGAAAAAGTATTGGCAACGATTTCGCGTCCGACTTTGGTCAAATCGGTAATGGAGATAACCGAAACCAACGAAGAGTCTTTGACAAGTGCTATCATCTCTCCTACCAACGTAGGCAAAGCACGTTTCAATGCTTGGGGCATAATGATATAAATCATTGTTTGCGTGTAGTTCATACCGAGTGATTTAGCGGCTTCGTATTGACCTTTATCGATCGATTGAATCGCTCCTCGCAATACTTCTGCGATATAAGCGCCGAAGAAAAGACCGAGTGAAACGGCTCCCGCTAAAAAGCGTTCCAATTCAAAGATTGTCGCAATAATAAAATAAAAAATAAAAATTTGTACGAGTAGAGGCGTTCCGCGAATAATCGCGATGTAAACCGTAGCGATATCTTTCAGAAACTGTAAATGGGAAATTCTCATAAACGCTAAAAGTGCACCGATGGCAAATGCAAGGATTGCGGCTAATGCCGAAACCTCCAACGTTACGATCAAACCTTCGATCAGCGGTCCGGCTTTTAAGTAGGTTTTAGATGCAATAACGTCGTTTTCGTAGATATGATCGCCTTCTTGGACTTTTGACGAAAATCCTGGTTCGATAATGACTTCTTTACTATCGCTCGTACCTTGAACGATGATCGTATTGTTGTTCACGCGTACCGTACCGTCTATCGGTGAAGCAATCGTATCGGTTTGTTCATAAGCAAAATATTTGGGAACGCTGGTCCATTTCCAAATATAGTTCATATTGGAAGCAGCCGTAAAAAGGAGATAGCCTAGTGTGACGTAAAACATAACGGCCACGACGTGGCCGAATGTTTTATTGTGTAAAAGTGGTTGTTTCTCTTTTGCCACTGGTTACATTACCTTTTTTTGCCATGAAGAGTCGTTAAACCAACGATCGTAAATTTTTTGATACGTACCGTCGTGTTGTGTTTGGTTTAGGAAGTTGTTAAGCCAGTTTAAGAAATCCGGATCACCTTTGCGAATGGCAAAACCAAGAGGTTCGTACGTGAGTTCTTCATCCATATGCACGAGTTTGCCTGCACCTTTTTCGGCAAAGAAGATAGCGTTATACGGCTTGTCGTATACTAAAGCGTCGGCATTGCCGTTAAGAACTTCTTGTGCGGCATCCGCTTCGGTTTCAAACGTTCTGATTTTGGCTTTTTTGAACATTTTACGTGTTGCGATTTCGCCGGTTACGCCGATTTTCGTCACGATAGTGTATTCGGGTTTATCCAAGTCGCTCCATTTTTTGCCCGCATGCTTTTTGGTAGCAAGAAGCGTTTGTCCGACACTAATATAAGGGTTTGCAAAATTGATTTTGAGGTTTCTCTCTTGCGTAATCGTCATACCGGACATAATAATGTCGTATTTACCCGTAAGCAATCCCGCAATAATACCGTCCCATGCTGTTGGAACCAGCTTGAGTTTAACACCCATCGCTTTTGCCATTTCGTTTGCCAAATCGACGTCAAAACCGATAATATTGCCTTGTTTATCTTTCATCTCGAAAGGCATATAACCGGGCTCTAATCCGACGGTTAATTCACCTTTTTGCAAGATGGAGTTGAGGGTTGATTTTTGCCAAAGGTTGATATCGTCAGCCATGGCATTAAGTCCGAGCATTACGAGTAATGCGGCAAGAATTTTTTTCATTGACACTCTCCTTAAAGAATAGATTTTTTAATGATTAATGGGTAAGCACTTCTTGTAAAAATTTTTGAGCACGTTCGGTTTTCGGGTTGGCAAAAAATGCTTCGGGGCTGGCTTCTTCGATAATCACCCCTTCGTCCATAAAAATCACGCGATCGCTCACTTCTTTGGCAAAACCCATTTCGTGGGTTACGCAAATAATCGTATAATTTTCATGCGCTAATTCTCGCATAACGTCTAAGACGCCTCCGATCATTTCCGGATCAAGCGCGGAAGTCGGTTCGTCGAAAAGAATGATTTTAGGTTTCATAGCCAGTGTTCTTGCAATGGCAACTCTTTGCTTTTGCCCGCCGCTCAGTTCGTTGGGATACCCGTGCGCTTTATGCACCAGCCCGACACGTTCCAATAATTTGAGGGACAATTCATTGGCTTCGTGTTTTGAAGCACCTTTCACTTTACGTTGCGCAATCGTGATGTTGTCTAAAATGGTTAAGTGGGGAAAAAGATTGAAGTGCTGAAAAACCATGCCGGTTTCGGCACGTACTTGGTTAATGTTTACTTTTTTATCGTAAAGATCAAATCCGTCGACAAAAATATCGCCGCTATCGATCTCTTCGAGTTTATTGATGCAACGAATTAGGGTTGATTTACCGCTACCGCTTGGACCGCATATAACGACGATTTCACCTTCGGTAACGGAAAAATTAATATTTTTTAGGACATGAAAATCGCCGTAGTATTTATCGACGTTTTCCATACGCACAATTGCTTGGCTCATTCAAACCTTTCTTTACGTATATCTCGCACAAACCATAATTGTATCAATAGAATATAAAAGTAAGATAAAGCCCCTATGCCAAGATTTTTAATTGCACGAAGGCACGTTACCGCTATCGCTTGCAAACGAGCTTAGGAAGTGGTAGAGGTTTAAAAGATCGTTTTGTTCCGTAATATCGGGAGCTTGTGGACAAAGCACTTTTATGGCAAGGGAAAGTTGATTGTTTTCGTAGAATTGCTTCCATTCGCTGACGGTATGTTTTTTACCCATAACGTCGCCGTTAAAACCGCATACGGGTTTGAGGATTTTTGCATAAAAAATTTTACCTTTTACGGTGCTTGCGGATAAAGAAGAAGGGATCAAAAACAAAGATACGAGCACTAAGCAAAAATAAGTCATTTTTTTCATCGGTAGCAAAGCCTCTCTTTACGTCTTATTTCGGTAGTTTAGAAATATAATGCGCAACGTCGTTAATATCTTGCGGACTCATATTTTTGGTTTGTTTTGACATTACCAGTGACGTACCGTGTGCTTTGAATTCGCTTTCACGGTAAAATTTAATACTTTCCATCAAATCTTCGGCACTTTGTCCCGCGATGATACCGCTTTTACCGAAAGCTTTGTTGCGACCGTCGGCTCCGTGGCATCCTGCGCATTGTTTAAAAAGTTGTGCCCCGTGTTCGACGGAGGGCTCTTGCGCACAGGCGATTGAGGAGAGAAAAAGGAGTGTTCCGAATGAATAGCTTAGGAGACGCAGCATAGAAAAACCTCCAAAATATTAAATGAGTATAAAAATATTTTACTAAGTTAGGATTATAGCATGTTATTCTGAGAGATTTAAATAAATATTTCCTTTTAGCAAGTATTGACGGGATTTTGGCACATTTTTTCCTATCGCTTATGCTACAATAACGCCTTTACATGTAATTAAGGAAAAGTCTAATGCATTATCGATGGAAAGAAGCGGGAGCCGATTTTTTATTACTGTTGGTCGCCATTTCATGGGGGAGTACCTTTGTCGTCGTCCAAACGGCCGTAGACGAAACGCCGGTATACACATTTTTATTTTGGCGATTCTTTTCGGCGGCACTTTTAATGGGATTGATTTCGTATAAGCAATGGAAATACCTGAATTACGAAGTTATCAAAGCCGGCGTACTGCTCGGACTTTTTATGTTTTTAGGCTATGCGTTTCAGACTTTTGCGTTAACGTATACGTACTCTTCTACGGTCGGTTTTATTACGGGATTAAGCGTGATTATCGTTCCGTTTGGATCGTATCTTTTATTTAAACACAAGGCATCGTTTTTTTCGCTTGCCGGTGCGGTTATCGCCGCAATCGGGCTTTACCTCTTGACGCTTAAGAGCGAGATCGGCTTTTCTTGGGGTGAAATTTATGCGTTCGTATGTGCCATTATGTTTGCTTTGCATATCGTGTGTACGGGGCATCTTTCACGCAAAAACAATGTTTATCTTTTAGTCAGCATTCAGTTTTTAACCGTTGCCGTATGCTCTCTCATCGGGGGGTTGTGGAAAGAAGGAAGCATTACGCCTCCGCACGTTAACGACACGTTCGTTGAAGCGGTGATGATCACGGTGCTATTCGCCACGATTTTTGCATTTTGGGTTCAAACGGCGATGCAACGTTTTACGACCGCGGCGAAAACCGCCATTATTTTTACGATGGAGCCCGTGAGTGCCGGTGCATTCGGATATTGGTTCGCCGCAGAAGTTTTGAGCTTTTCTCAACTATGCGGCGCGGGTTTGATTCTTGCGGGAATGCTGATTGCCGAGGTCGGTTCGTATGCATTCGCATGGTATCAAACGCGTCGGAGTAAACCTAGCGTTTTTTAAAAGGCAATTGAAGTAAAAAAGCACTTGTCGCGACAAGGATAATGGAAGCACCGGCACTTAGATTGAAATGATACGACAACAAAAGTCCTATACCGCAAAATACCAGTGCCAAAAAACTTGAAAGCGTCATCATCCCCGCAATCGAAGCGGTAAATTTTTCGGCGATATAAGGCGGAATCGTTAAGAGGGCAATGACCAAGATCAGTCCGACCGCACGAATACTCATCACGACGCCAAGCGCGACGATTAAGATCAGCAAAGTATAAAGCAGTTCGGTATTGACGCCGCGAAGTTTTGCAAATTTGGCGTCAAAACTCATCGCGATCAACTGGCGGTAAAAAACGAGAACAAACACCAAAACAAGTGCTAGAATGGATCCCATACCGTAAAGATCTTCTAAAGAGACCGATAAAATCGCCCCGAAAAGATAACTCATTAAATCGACGTTGTACCCCGGCGTCAAATCGGTCATAATAATGCCGAATGCCATACCGAACGCCCATAAAACGCCGATGAGAGAGTCGAGTCTCGTATTGTTTCGATGCGTAAGGTATGCCATAATGCCGCCTAAACCCAGCGCAAACAACGAAGCGCCTAAAAGCGGCGATATGCCTAAAAAGAGTGCCAATCCGATTCCGCCGTAAGAGCCGTGCGCGATACCTCCTGCAATAAACACCATACGGTTAATGACGATCAACGTTCCGATAATGCCGCAGATAAAACTTACGATCAGTGAAGCGTAAAGCGCGTATTGCATAAATTCGAAGTGAAGGATGTCGCTCATAGGTTTTGCTTTGGATGAAGGTGGTTGCATCGTGTCGCGCTAATCAGTTCGATGTCGCATACGTGGGCTTTTTGGTTTTGGAAAAGTTTAAAATCGTGTGCGCTGGGAACGTCGTGCATGTAGAGCGTTTTGTTGACATGTGCTACTTTGGTTGCATAATTTAACGCGACGTTGACGTCATGGCTAATCAAGACGATGCCGATGGTGCGGTTGAGTTCTTTAAGCAGCTCAAAAACGGCGATTTGCCCTGCCGTATCGATGCTCGCCGTCGGTTCGTCTAAAAAGATGATTTTGGCTTCGCATGCAAGGGCACGTGCAATAAAAACACGCTGGCGTTGACCTCCGGAAAGCGCATGGATTTTATGGGTTTCAAAATCGCTCATACCGACATGTGCCAACATGCTTCGTGCGATTTGTTTGTCTTCTTTAGAATACCTTCCGGTACTCTTAGGAGAGAGCCTGCCCATTAAAACAACGTCTAAAACGCTGATCGGGAAATCCTTGTTTGCCATCGTATCTTGCGGAACATAGGCTATTTGAGAACTTACATGTAAGGGTTTTTGTCCAAAGAGAAGCACTTCGCCGCACGAAGGTTCTAAAAGGCCGATCATCAATTTTAAAAGCGTGCTTTTTCCGCCGCCGTTAGGACCGATGATTGCCAAGAACTCTTCTTTGGCGTATCGGAGGTTGATTCCCTCCAATACGTCCGTACCCTCATAATTAAAGCTAAGATTGTTGATTTCGATGTCGTAATGCATAAAGCATTATATCATTTTAGTTCTGATTGAAAGATTTTGGCAACGCTGAGCATATTCTCTTTCCATTCGTACGCCAAAGGATCGATGGTTAAAGTTTTTCCGTTGATCTGTTTCGCAATCGTTTCGGCACTTTTTTTAGAAAATTGAGGAGAGA
The DNA here is from genome assembly GCF_001548055.1 of Sulfurospirillum cavolei. Lineage (GTDB taxonomy): Bacteria > Campylobacterota > Campylobacteria > Campylobacterales > Sulfurospirillaceae > Sulfurospirillum. The sequence continues at coordinate 2,604,436 of NZ_AP014724.1, read as the reverse complement.
CGAAAACGACTTTGGCACCTTCTTCTTTTGCTTCGTCGATAATTTTAGCAAGTTCTGCCGGTTTTGGTTCTTTACCGCTGACTTCAACGGGGATTTGCTCTAAGCCGTAATGTTTGGCAAAATAACCGAAAGAAGGATGGAAAACGATAAATTTGCGATTTTTAACATCGGCAAGGGTCTGTTGAATGGAAACGTCTAACGCATCGAGCGATGTCATGAAGGCTTCATAGTTTTGAGCAAAGAGTGCTTTTTGTTCGGGATAAAGCGTTACCAAAGCTTCATAGATAGTGTGTGCTTGGGTTTTGACCAAAATCGGATCAAGCCAAACGTGCGGATCGAGTTCGCCCTGCTCGTGATCATGGTCGTGATGCGCATGACCTTTATGTTCTTTGCCTTCGTCTTCGTGGTGATGTTCCGCCATCGGAATTTTTTCGATACCTTTAACCGTATCGACCATCATCAACTTCGGATTGCTACTTTTGAACTTCGGAAGCCATGCTTTTTCAAAACCGTCGCCGATACTAAAATAAGCGTCCGATTGTGCCAACTCTTTCATTTGAGAAGGTTTCGGCTCGTAAGTATGAGGGCTTGAGCCCGGAGTGACCATCACGTTCACGTTTAAAAAATCTTTGGCGATTTGTTCGACAAAGTACTTTTGAGGGACAATGCTGACCGTAACGGTCGGTTTGGCGCATAAAAGCGAACCTAAGAAGAGGACGAATAGAAATAGAAAACGTTTCATAAGAGATCCTTTGCGACTAAGTTGCATAAATTTGTGGAATCTTAGTCTTTTGCAACTTAGTCGTGACTTAACGCTCTGCGCTAAACGGTGTTGGAGCTCTTCTGCTAAGATTGTCTTCCAAAGAAGCACTCCAAAAATTCTAATTAAAAATTAGATACCATTCAAGATAATTTTTACATGTAAGCGAGTTGAAGATGAATGAGCAGATACAAACGCTTTGTAAAGAGCACAATATCAAATTGACGACCGCGCGCTCTTTGATTTTGGAAGTGCTGAAGAGGGCGTCGCATCCGCTTAGCTACGAACAAATCAAAGATAAAATGAACGCTTCGATGGATAAAGCGACGTTTTATCGCAATATCGCTTTGTTTGAAGAAGCGGGCATCGTGCATAAGTTTGAATCGGACGATCGTAAATGGTATTTTGAGCTCTCCGGTACGACACACGCACATTTTATTTGCGAGCACTGTCATCAAATTACATGTATGGAGGTTGATTTGGGCAAGGTTGAAGGGGAAGTGAAAAGTATCGTTTTGAAAGGTTTGTGCAAGGAGTGTCATCAATGAAACGGCTGTGGACAATCATTGTTGCGACGGCGTTGATCCTAAGCGGTTGTGCCGTGAAAAAAGAGATTGAGAGTTCCCAAGCGTACGTGATCACCGTCAAAAACCCTTCGATTGCACTTTCCGATACGGGCTTTGTGAACAAAGGTCCTCATTATACGAGCGTTCAAATTTTTGCGGCAGGTAACGTGTTGTTTCATCTGGAAATGATGGGAGAGTATATCTGTTTAGAGGGAAAATGCCTCGATAAAGTGGCATTCAACCGACAGTTTTTTATGCAAGAACATTACGCAGAATTGATGCAAGAACTGCTCAATAAAGAACCGATTTACCACGGTGAAAAATTGAAAAAAACCGCTTCGGGCTTTGAACAATCCCTTAAACTCGATTCGGCGGATATTTTTTATGCGGTCGATCACGATTCCGTACTGTTTAAAGATACGAAAAACGGCGTTTTGTTTCGCCTCAAACCACTACCTTAAAGGAATTTCAATGAAATACGTCGGTGCACATGTCAGTGCCAGCGGCGGGGTTTTTAACGCACCGATTAACGCTAAAGCGATCCATGCGAAAGCCTTTGCCCTTTTTACGAAAAATCAACGCCAATGGGAAGGTAAAGCCTTATCAAAAGAAGAGATTTTGCGGTTTAAAAACGAATTGGACAAGGCGGAGATTTTACCCAAATACGTCTTGCCTCACGATAGCTATTTAATCAATCTCGGTCATCCCGAACGTGAAGCGCGTGAAAAATCGTTGCAGGCGTTTTTGGACGAAGTCAAGCGATGCGAAGCTTTGGGTCTTGACAAGCTCAATTTTCATCCCGGTAGCCATTTAAAACAAATCAGTGAAGAAGCCTGTTTGGAATACATCAGTGCCGCGATGAACAACGTATTGCGCCAAAGCGAGTCCGTCACGCTGGTTGTAGAAAATACGGCGGGTCAAGGTAGCAATCTAGGTTACAAAATGGAACACTTGGGCTATTTGATGGAACATTCGATCGACAAAGAGCGTGTCGGGGTTTGCATCGATACATGTCATCTTTTTACGTCGGGTTACGATATCCGAACCGAGGAGTGCTATAGCGAAACGATGGAAAAATTTGATACAATCGTCGGATTTAAGTACCTCAAAGGAATGCATCTCAACGATTCCAAGCCCGATCTTGGGACGCGCGTCGATCGCCATGAGAGTCTCGGTAAGGGTAAATTGGGACTCGATCCCTTTGCGTTTATCATGAACGATCCGCGGATGGATGATATACCTTTGGTACTTGAAACCATTGACGAATCGCTTTGGGAAAACGAAATTGCTATGCTTTATCGTCTAATGAAATCACCTCTTAAGGAACATGCATGATACACTCTTTACGAATCGCTACGACTCTAAGCCTTTGTGCGGCGAGCCTTCTTGCTTCCGGATACCGCATTCCCGAGCAATCACTCAATTCCGTCTCTTTGAGCGCGGCATACGTTGCTAGCGCAAACGGTGCGGATGCGAGTTATTATAACCCCGCTAATATGGCGTTTATGGCACAAGGTGCTTACAGCGAAGTTGCATTAACCTATATTAATTTGCCGCAAGTCAACTATGATGCCGCATCAACGACGCCAAGCGGCAATGCGGACGGCGATTCGAAAGAAGAAAATTTTTTAATGCCTAACTTGCATTATGTCTCCCCAAGCGTCGGTAATTGGCGTTACGGTCTTTCCATCACGGCACCGGCAGGGTTGTCGAAACGTTGGAATGAAGCTTACCAGATGCGCAGTGCCGAAGAGTTTACGCTCAAAGTCATCGAAATTAATCCGACGGCAAGCTATAAAGTGAACGATCAGTTTGCACTCGGTTTTGGATTAAGGGGTGTTTACACCGACGGTAAGGTTGCAGCAATCCAAAATCCCGTATATTCGCAAGAATTAACGGGAGATTCGATTGACTTCGGTTACAATTTAGCATTGAGTTATAAACCGATTCAAGATCTCACTTTTGCCGCAACGTATCGCTCTAAAGTCGACTTAACGGTTAAAGGCGATGCAAGCGGTTACATTAGCCGATACCTTTTAACGCATTCCCTTGCGGATATGGCGACACGCATTCCTTTTAGTACGAATGCTTCGGTCGAAATTCCGCTTCCCGCATCGCTTGCGTTGGCAACGGCGTATACGTATGAAAAAACGACGGTCGAGTTTGTCTTTGAGCGAACGTATTGGTCAAGCTATAAAGAGTTGGATTTTGATTACGGCGATAGTATTACCAACGCGGTTTTCGGTACGGCAAAGCCTAAAAATTGGAAAGACGCCAATGCGTATCGTATCGGCGTGACGCATCAATGCACCGATAATCTTAAAATGATGCTCGGTTTTGCGATCGATAAAAGCCCGACGCCCGATTCGACTTTAGGATTTGAACTTCCAGATTCCGATGCCAAGCTCTATTCGATCGGTTTTGAATACAAAGTCAATGAAAAAACAAGTGTCGGTTTGGCCTATTTGTATGACGATAAAGAAGAAAGAACGGTTTCAAACGGTACGGTCAACGGAACGTTTACCGATTCTTCCGCACATCTTTTAACGGCATCGTTTAAGTATAAGTTTTAGCGATGTTACAGTATACGTATCAAAATTTTTACGAGATTATCGAAGCGAATGCAAAAAATGCGCCTAAAAAAACGGCTATTTTTATCGAAGATCACAAAATTTCGTACCTGAAGCTCAAACAAAGCATCGATACGTTTTCGCGCTTTTTAGAATTTAGCGGTATTCAGCACCAAGACAGAGTTGCCATGATCGTCGGCAACTCTGAGGATTTTCTCATCGCACTCTTTGCGATTACCAAAATCGGTGCGATCGCCGTTCCGCTCAACACATTTTTGAAAAAAGAAGAGTTCGAGTACATCTTAAACGATTGCGGTGCGAAAATGCTGGTGTGTTCTTCGGCGTATGCCAAAGAGACGCAAACCCTTTTGGATACGACGAAGATCCAGAAAATCGTTTGGACCGATAAAAACGACGGTTTGGACGAGCGTAATTACAGCTTTGCGGAAATCGATAGCTCTTTGGAAGCATTGGAGCGTTTTTCCAAGCGACCCGTTTTGGACAATATCGCGTGTATCGTCTATACTTCGGGCACAACGGGAAAACCCAAAGGTGCACAACTCTCGTACCGCAATATTTTCTCCAACGCGATCGGCGGAGCGGAGTCGTTTCAGATTACCGATAAAGATCGTTTTATCGTCTTTTTACCGATGTTTCACTCATTTACGCTTTCCATCATGGTTCTTTTGCCGATGTATACATGTTCTTCGATCGTGATCGTCCGCTCCGTTTTTCCGTTTGCTAAAGTTTTAAAACAAACCTTGCTCAAACAAGTGACCATTTTCTTAGGCGTACCTACCCTTTACAACGCGCTTTTAAAGGCAAAAATTCCGTGGTATTTTATGTGGTTTAATAAAGTACGTATTTTTATCTCGGGAAGTGCCCCGTTAAGCGAACAGTCGCTCAACGAGTTTAACGCTAAATTTAAAAAAGCAAAACTTTTGGAGGGTTACGGACTCAGCGAGTGCTCGCCTGCGGTGTGTGTCAATCGTTTGGATCGTCAAAAGCCGCTTTCAGTCGGTTTGCCGCTTCCGAGTTATGATGTAAAAATCGTCAACGAAGAGCGCTTAGAAGTGAAAAACGGCACGGTCGGCGAGATTATGGTCAAAGGCGATTGCGTTATGCAAGGCTACTTGAATCATCCCGACGCCACCGACGAAACGATTATGAACGGATGGCTTTTAACGGGTGATTTGGGTAAAAAGGACGATGACGGATTTATTTACATCGTCGATCGTAAAAAAGATTTGATTATCTCCAAAGGAATCAATATTTATCCAAGAGAAATCGAAGAATTAATTTACAAATTTGAAGGCGTGGATGCCGTCGCGGTTATCGGACTGAAAGATGAAACCAAAGACGAAGAGGTCATTGCTTTTATTCAGCCTAAAGACGGTATAAGCTTAAAAGAGAATGAATTACGTGCTTATTTGAAAACGCATTTGGCAAATTTTAAACTCCCAAAACAGATCTATTTCGTAGAAGAGCTTCCTAAAAATGCGACGGGAAAAGTCCTAAAACGTGTGTTAAAAGAGAAAATCGAAGCCGGCGGATTCATACGTAAACACCCAAATTAACTTTCTCGTCAAAGGGTTATTTTATTATCATCTTGTCATTATATAAACCTTATATAAAAGTACGACACTTTTTCCATAGGCTCAAAAGGGTATTCATTGCAGTATTTGGTTGATTTTCTTGAAAACAAAGAGGTACAAGCGTGTCAGATTTATGAACATTTAAAATGTTCTCCCGACGAATTAAATTTCTTAAAAATGATGACGAAAGAGTACGTTATAGGTAACGTAGACATCGTTGTTTCGGATATTTTGATTAAACTGTTCGGCGATAAAAACTATGCACATTTACACCATCTTTCCGTGGTCAAGGAATTAATCGAACAAGGATGGATCGTTCAAAATAGTTTTTTAAACTCAAAGATCGTCGACGTTTCGAATTTAGAGCTTCTAAACAGTAGCGTTACGTTAAGTTCCGCTTTTTTAAAGTTGTTGGAAGAGGGAACGCTCGAGGTAGTGTTACCTGACGTTACGCCTTATGCCGATCATCTTGAATATTTGAAAGATCAATTTTACCGAATCGAACTGTATCAAAAGTTTACGCAAACCAAACACGGTGCGACGGAGAGTTCTCCGAGTCTCGGGCGACTCAAAAATAAATTGGAACTTTTGGAAAGCCGTATCAGCGAGCGCTTAAAAGTAACGCAAAACGACATTATCGTCGAGTCGATTTTCAAAGAGAACGAGTTAAACCCCAAAGAACAGTTAATTTTTTTAGCACTTTTAAAAGAGGAGTATGCGGGCGAATTTGAGAGTTTGCGCGATATGAATACGCTGATTAGCTTGATTAGTATGGACGATTACGAAAAGATCAAAAATCGCTCGTTACTGGAAGAGGGTTCCAAACTTATCGAAAATATGATCATCGATTACGACGAGATGCTGAGTACTTTCGGCGGCGTAACGCGAAGTTTTTTCATTTCCGAAGAAATTTTGCAAAAAATTATGCACCCTAATAAAGAAAAGAAAAGCAAGAAAATTAAACTGGATATGCTCATCGGCGAGCAAGAGCTTTTTGAATTGATCGATCCTAAAACCAATTTAGACGACGTGATTTTGCATCCTAAAACCAAGGAAGTGCTCGATAATTTACTCAAGCAAATCGATAAAAGCGTCGTAAAACTGTTGCGAGAGTGGGGCATCAAAGAGCGACGTAGCGGTATCGATGCCAAAGTCATTTTATACGGCCCGCCGGGTACGGGTAAAACCATGACGGCACTTTCTTTGGCAAAATCGATGAAAAAGAGAGTTTTGAGTTTTGATTGTTCAAAAATTCTTTCCAAATACGTCGGAGAAAGTGAAAAAAACGTACGCAATATTTTTGACACCTATAAAGAGTTGTGTAAAAAAACGAAAAGCGAACCTTTGTTGCTTCTCAACGAAGCCGATCAGTTTTTAAGCGCGCGTTCTACCGATAGCGGGGCGAGTGCCGATAAAATGCACAATCAAATGCAAAATATTTTTCTAGAGCAGATTGAGCGTTTCGACGGACTACTTATTGCAACGACCAATCTTTTGGAAACGATCGACCCCGCGTTTTCAAGGCGTTTTGATTACAAGATCGCGTTTGAAAAACCCGATTTTGCTCAACGCGTTTTGTTATGGAAAAAACTTTTGCCGGACAATGCCCCTTACGAAGAGGGCTTTGATGTCGAGAAATTGGCGACTTTTTCACTGACGGGCGGACAAATTCGCGTGGTGCTCAAAAATACGGCTTTGCGCGTTGCGATCAAAAAAGAGCCGCTTTTTACTTATGAAGATTTTAAACTCTCGATCGATCGTGAAACCAAAGGAGCTTTCGGCGACACGAAGTCGGTCGGTTTTATGAGTTAAGGCACGTCAAACGTGCTATTGCGAAGCTTACATGTAAGTTTGGCAACAGCGTTGTTTTGAAAAATTATCGAAGGATTTGGTATGACCCATATGGATTTTGCGCATCCCTATTTCGGAGCGTTTTTCCTCTTTGTTTTCGGTGCGGTCGTCTTTTACGGCATTACGGTTTTAGCGCGTCGCGTCAGTCGCAATATGGCACGTCTCGATACGGAAAAATTGAAACTGACGATTTACGAATGCGGCCCTGAGGTCACCAAACAACCCAATAAAATCTCGGCGCATTTTTACCTTTTTGCCGTGCTTTTTATTTTGTTTGACGTGGAAATTATTTTTATGTTTCCGTGGGCGGTCGACTTTAAGGTTTTAGGAATGTTCGGATTTATCGAAATGATTCTTTTCGTCGTTATTTTAACGATCGGATTTGTCTATGCATGGAAAAAAGGAGCGCTTGAATGGCACAGCATAAAATAAATTACCTTCAAGAAGCAGGTCTTCCCGTTGCCTTAACGACGGTTGACAAACTGGTGCAATGGGGTCGTAGTAACTCGCTTTGGCCGCTTACGTACGGACTTGCCTGTTGTGCGATCGAAATGATGGCGACGGGTGCAAGCCGTTACGACTTCGATCGTTTCGGAACGATTTTTAGAGCGAGTCCGAGACAGTCGGACGTTTTGATTATTGCCGGAACACTGACCAAAAAACACGCGCCGTTTATGCGCCGTTTGTACGATCAAATGCCCGATCCCAAATGGGTTATTAGTATGGGCAGTTGCGCCAATACCGGCGGTATGTTCAATACGTACGCTACCGTTCAAGGTGCCGATCGTATCGTTCCGGTCGATATTTATTTACCCGGATGTGCTCCACGCCCCGAAACCCTTCAATATGCGTTGATGTTGTTACAAAAGAAAATTCGCTCCGAAAAAGCATCACGCAAATTAGCTCCCAAAAGGTTAGTGTAATGAGACCGTACAGCGATAAACAAAACGTACAAAAAAAACCTTACTATTCGGATCGCTATTTCGTAGCACCGCAAATACCCAAAGAAGCGGTAGAGGGCGACGCAGTTTTTGCACAAGACCTTGCAGTGCTCCAATCGAAATTCGAAATTAAAGAGGCGTATATTCAACGCGGACAATTGGTCGTTTATATCGATGCGAGGGACAATGTCGCGCTCTTACAGACGTTGAAAGACGAGTGTGCCTACAATATTCTGAGCGAACACAGTGCGATTGATTGGTTGGCAAAAAGTAACGAATTCGAACTTTTTTATCAACTGCTTTCAACCTCCAAACGTAAACGCCTTCGCGTCAAATGTTTCATTCACGAAAAAGAGGTGCTTCAAAGTGTTTACGGCGTGTATAAAAGTGCCGATTGGGCGGAACGCGAGATGTACGATATGTTCGGTATCGTCATCAGCGGACACCCGTACATGAAACGTCTTTTAATGCCGGACGATTGGTTCGGGTATCCGCTCTTAAAAACCTATCCTTTACACGGCGACGAAGCGGCGCGCTGGTATGAAATCGATAAGATTTTCGGTAAAGAGTATCGCGATATTATCGGTCCTGAAGAGCGCGATAGTGCCCGTGTGGACGAAAACGATACGTATCGCTTTGCGCGTTTGGGACATGAAGTGCCTTTCGGTGCCGAACCGAGCCGTGAAAAAACCTTCCATGATTACCAAGAAGAAGGCGGCGTAACGATCGTGAAGTCGCTCAAGAAAAGCGAGAGTAAAATTGTGAAAGAGAGGCCCTAAATATGCAAAAAGTTAATCGTTTAAAGCCCTTTTTCGAAAACATCGCGTTTGAACGCGAAGACAATCATATGATCGTCAACTTTGGTCCGCAACACCCCAGCGCGCACGGACAGTTGCGGTTGATTTTAGAATTGGACGGCGAGAAAGTCTCCAAAGCCACTCCCGACATCGGCTATTTGCACCGCGGTATGGAGAAAATGGCGGAAAATATGATTTACAACGAATTTTTACCGACGACGGACCGTATGGATTACATCGCGGCGACGTCTAATAACTACGGCTTTGCGTTGGCGGTCGAAACGCTGATCGGTTTGGAAGTGCCAAGACGTGCAAAAGTCATTCGTATGTTGTTGTTAGAGCTCAACCGCATTACCTCGCATCTGTTTTGGCTTGCGACGCATGCCCTAGACGTCGGAGCGATGACGATTTTCTTGTATGCGTTTAGAGAAAGAGAGTATGCGCTTGATTTGATTGAGGACTATTGCGGAGCACGTTTAACGCATTCTTCCGTTCGTATCGGCGGCGTACCGCTTGATTTGCCTAAGGGTTGGCTCGAAAAACTCAACGCCTACGTTAACCGTTTACCGTACGACATCGAAGATTACGAAGGTTTGCTGGATCAAAACCGTATTTGGAAAATGCGTTTGGAGGGTGTCGGTATCGTAACGCCCGAACAAGCGCAAAGTTGGGGTTGTTCCGGTCCGATGCTTCGCGGAAGCGGCATTGCGTGGGATATTCGAAAAGAAGAGCCTTACGAGTTGTACGACGAAGTGGAGTTCGACGTACCCGTCAGTACGACATGCGATAGCTACGGAAGGTATAAACTGCATATGGAAGAGATGCGTCAAAGTATTCGTATCTTAAAACAATTGATGCCGATGTACGACGAAACTGCACCGGAAATTATCGCGCATGCGCCGCAGTATGTTTCGGCTCCCAAAGAGCAGATTATGACGCAAAATTATTCGCTAATGCAACATTTCGTTTTAGTAACGCAAGGTATGAGACCGCCGGTAGGAGAAGTATACGTACCGACCGAATCGCCCAAAGGGGAACTCGGTTTTTATATCAATTCACAAGGCGATCCGTATCCGTACCGTTTAAAACTTCGCGCGCCGAGCTTTTTTCATACGGCCCTCTTGCAAGAGATGCTTGTAGGAGAGTATTTAGCAGACGTGGTGGCGATTATCGGTAACGCCAATATCGTCTTCGGCGAAATCGACAGATAGGAGAGAGGATGCAACGTTACGATTTACGTCATTTAGGAGATGATTTTTACGGGCGAATGCTCGAAATTATCGATGAAACGAGTGAAGGCGAAGTGTCTATCTTCATGTTTGAAATCGGCGATTTTTCTGCGGTACAAAAGAGTGCCGACGTGATTAAGGAAGCGGGTTGGACGCTTTTAAATTCGTTGAAATTTAATGAGACCGATTGGACGATCGTGGTCAAAAAAGTCAAGGTCGCAAACGGTGAATAGAGCATTTTTAAGCGCTTTAGGTCAAAGCGATTTATCCCGTTTTACAACGACATGTAAAGATTGTGACGTTATTTTACTGATCGGCTCTTTGCCTTCGCGTCATAATCTTGCTTTAGCCCAAGAGATTGTTTCGTGCGTCGACTCGGGTGCAAAATTGATCTATCTTTTTACGATGGAAGATCCGATTTTAAGCCCGAAAAGCACATTTTTTAGCCGTTACGAAGTCGGTTCGGAAGAGGGTGTTTTGGCCTTGCTTGCCAAAAGCTTTTTAGCCGAGAATAGCCTTTCTGAAGCCTATCGAACCTACTTTTCAACCTTGGACGACGGTTATGTCAGTGCCGAGAGTAATATCGGAGAAGAAGAGATCGAAGAGATCGAAACGTTATGCGCCGGTGTCACAAAGGGCGTTTTGATTTTGGGAGAAGACCTTTTTTACCATCCAAGAGCCGAGCAGATCGCACGTTTTGCGGGATTAATCGCTCGCCATACGCCGATAAAGCTTCAAATTTCGGGTACAACGCAACACGATTGGATCGCTGCGGAAGAGACGATGGTCGAAGAGGTGGAAGATATTGCCAGCTTTGACGGCGTCGTCGTGTATGAATGTCCGTGCCTCGATACGGAAGAAGAGCGTTTTTTAATCGGCTCTTCTCAATTTCAAGTGGCCGCTAAAGTTCAACACGACGATGCGATTCACGTCGTTTTCGAGCGCGAAACGTATCCTCGCGTTTTCGTACGCGACGAGCGTCTAAAAGGCGTCATCGCTTTATTGCCTTTAGTCAAAGCGAACAACGCTTATCCTTACCATGTAACAAAAATAGTGAAGTGAGAGTGCCATGAGCGAAGTAGTCATTACGATTGACGGGAAAGAGTGCAAAGCCCAAGAGGGAGAGTATGTTTTAGGTGTCGCGCGCCGAAACGGGATTTTTATTCCCGCTTTATGCTATGTGACGGGATGTTCCCCTACGCTTGCATGTCGTTTATGCTTGGTCGATATCGACGGCAAAAGAGCCTATAGCTGTAACGCCCGAGCCAAAGAGGGTATGCAAATTATGACCTCTAGCGAAGAGATCGAAAAAGAGCGTCGCGCGATCATGGAGATTTACGATATTAACCATCCTCTAGAGTGCGGCGTATGCGATCAAAGCGGTGAGTGTGAATTGCAAAATTATACTTTGCATATGGGCGTCGATAGCCAACGCCATTGTATCGCCGATACGCATCGACCGACTAAAAACTGGGGTAAAATTCATTACGATGCTTCGTTATGCATCGTATGTGAACGCTGTGTGACCGTCTGTAAAGACATGATCGGCGAATCGGCTTTGAAAACGACGCCAAGAGGCGGAGCGGAACTCGATAAGGCATGGAAAGATAAAACCGAAAAAGACGCATACGCGATGTGGAACAAACTGCAAAAATCCATTATCGGCGTTGCCAGCGGTGCAGAGAGCTTGGACTGTACGCAGTGCGGCGAATGTACGGCGGTCTGTCCGGTGGGTGCTTTGGTCGGAACGGATTTTCAATACACTTCCAATGCGTGGGAGCTGAAAAAAATCCCTGCGGCAAATCCGCACAGTTCGGATTGTTCGCTTTTATATTACGACGTCAAACATACCGGCATTCACGATGCAAAACCGAAAATTTACCGCGTGAGCAGCGAACACAATTATGCACCGCTTCATGCTGCGGCACGTTACGGGTTTGATTTTCAAAACGAAGCGGAAGGTAAAGACGAAGCGGCATTTTGCAAGGTCGTCGAGTTGCTCAAAACAAAAGTCGATACGATTGCCTTTGACAGTTACATTACCAACGAAGAAGCGTTGATTTTACAAAAACTCAAAGAAAAGTACGGATACCAACTCGTCAACAAAGACGCTAAAGCCTATCAAGATTTTTTAAAAGCGTATGCTAGCACTTCGGGGAAAAGCCTCTACGGCGGAGATTTAGAGAGCGTTAAAGCAAGCAATTTCGTTGTTAGTTTCGGCGGTGCGATCAAAACCGACAGTCCCAATGCCGGTTATGCGATGAACAATGCACTCGTGATGAACAAAGGAGCGGGGCTTTATTTTCATCCGATTTTCGACCCTATCGTTGCGGGCTATTCAAAAAACCTTCTGAGTATTACGCACAAGATCGGCACCGAAGAAGCAATCGCCTATCTGTTACTCGATCTTTTCGGCGATAAAGAGCGTATGCCGCAGGGCTTGAAGACCTATTTGGATTCCTTTCACACGGTAGAAAAGAAGAAAGTTCAAGAGAGCGTCAAAGAAGAGATCAAAGAGATACTCAAAGACGAAGAGAGCGGCGAAGAAAAAGAGGTTGTCAAAAGCGTGACGAAAACGATCGAAAAAGAGATCGAAGTCGATACCAACGCTTTGGTCGCTATGATCGGAGCGCAAGACGATCTTCTTGAGGCGATAACAAAGTTGTCGGATAAGAAAGATCGTTTCAGTTTGATTGCGGGAGCCGACTTGTACACGCATCCGCGTGCAAACAATATTGCCGCACTGCTCGGACTGATCGAGCGATTGACGCCGTTTGAGGTTTTAATCGTTCCTTCACGCACCAACACGTTAGGCGTTGCCTTGACATGTGAGCTTGAAGACGTAAAGGGTAACTTTACGCTCGGCTACAACGTTCAAGGCGACGTCACGTTGAGTGCTTTGGGAAAAGGCGATTTGGCGATGCCCGCGTTAAATCAGCAAGAAGGTACGTTTACGTCGATGAACAAGCGCGTCGTTCCGACCAATGCCGCGTTGGCGTTTAACGGATATTGTCTGAACGACGTAGCCAACGCGTTGGGGCTGGAGGCGGAATGGACGATCGATTATACGCCTCTTTTACCGAGCGAGAAAGGCTTCAAAGCCGAAAAATTCGATGCTTTACCCAATCGTTTCGAAAACGACGGAACGGAACAAAGAGGGTATCTTTTAACGACGCACGATCTTACATGTCACGATGAGGTCGAGCCGATCGAAAACCTTATATGTCAGGGAAGCGATTTTGTGTATAACGCCAATCCCGTACACCAATTTAGTGCTTTTACGAACCGAGCGCACCAACTTAACGAAGCGGGAGCATTGTATGCTTCGGCGGCGTTTTTAGAAGCAAAAGATTTAAAAAATAACGATACGGTCGTTCTGGAAAATAAAGAAGGCGATCGTTTGGTAATCGCCGTGAAAGAAGATAAAACACTCGGCGGAATGATCCCTTATTTGCCGAGTTTTGATACGAAAATCGATACGACGCCGTTTTTCAAAACGGGGTATCGATTTGCCGACGTAACGATCAAAGGAGTCAGTCATGTTTGATACGGCCGTTATCATTGAAACCGTCGTAAAAGCCGTTATCGTCGTTGCCGTTATCGCGGCATTGGCGGGGTTTGCGACGTTTATCGAACGTAAAGTCTTGGCCTTTATGCAGCGTCGTTTAGGCCCGATGCACGTCGGACCTTACGGATTATTGCAATTGGCGGCGGACGGAATTAAACTGTTTACGAAAGAAGATATTATTCCTCAAAATGCCATCAAGCCGATTTTTATGATCGCTCCGGTTATTGCCGCAACGACGGCATTCGTCGCAATGGCGGCGGTTCCTTATTTTCCGGAATTTACGCTTTTTGGATACACGATTCATCCGATTATCTCCGACATCAACGTTGCGTTGCTTTACGTTATGGGCGTAGCGTCGGTCGGTATTTACGGGCCGTTGCTTGCGGGCATGAGCAGTGCCAATAAATGGTCTCTTTTGGGTGCGGCACGTGCCGTGGTGCAGATGTTGTCGTTTGAAGTGGTCAGCGGACTCTCCGTTTTAGCTCCGATTATGATGATAGGTTCGCTCTCCTTGATCGATATTAACGATGCGCAAACGGGCGGTATCGGCGATTGGTTGATTTGGAAGCAACCGTTGGCGTTTGTGCTATTTGCAATTGCGGGTTTTATGGAGACTAACCGCGCACCTTTCGATACGGTCGAGTTTGAAGCCGAAATCGTCGCCGGATATGCGACGGAGTATTCGGGTATGCGTTGGGGGCTCTTTTTTATCGGCGAATATGCCAATATGATTACGATTTCGGTGTTAGTCAGCATCATTTTTATGGGCGGATACAATGCGTTTTGGTTTATCCCCGGCGGTCTTATGATGCTTCTTAAGGTCTCGTTTTGGATTTTTCTGTTCTTGTGGGTTAGAGCCGCATGGCCGCATGTACGTCCCGATCAATTGATGTGGGTATGCTGGAAAGTGTTGATGCCTTTATCGGTCGTCAATATTGTCATTACCGGCTTTGCGCTACTTTAGGAGGCGATGATGGAGCTTAAAGATTTCAAACGCAGGGATGTCGGTTCCGCGTATATTTTTTTAAAAACCGAAGCGACGCCTACCGACGGCTGGCAAGCGTTCAAACGTTTTGTTAAGCGAACGCTCAAAGGCGAGCTTTTCGTCGGTCTTTGGATCGTTTTACGAGAGATGATCCGTTTTGATATTCACACCTTGCAGTATCCTTTGGAAAAGATCGAGATGAGCCCGAGATACCGTGCGATTCATCGTTTGTTACGTTTGTTTGAAAGCGGGAGCGAGCGTTGTATCGGGTGTGGATTGTGCGAAAAGATTTGTATCTCCAATTGTATTCGTATGGACACGCACGTAGACGAGAAAAGCCGTAAAGTCGTGAGCGAATACAGTATCAATTTTGGACGTTGTATTTTTTGCGGTTATTGTGCCGAGGTTTGTCCCGAACTTGCAATCGTTCACGGAGCGGAGTATGAAAATGCCGGTGAGCAACGTGCGCATTTTGGATTGAAAGAAGATATGTTAACGCCTTTGGATACGTTCAAAGCCAAACAACAAAAAGAGTTTCAAGGCTTCGGCGCGTTAAGTGCCAATGCCGACGAAAACGTTAAACAAACACCATTAGCGTATTGAGGTTAGCATGTATGAAGTGATAGCTTTTTATCTTTTTGCCGCACTGACGATCGCAATGTTTACGATTGTGGTGATGAGTAAAAATGCGCTTTACGCCATGAGCGCGTTAGCGGGCGGTATGATTTTTATTTCGGGATTCTTTTTCCTCTTGGATGCCGAATTTTTAGGTGTCGTGCAGATCGTCGTTTATTCGGGTGCGATTATGGCGTTGTATGCGTTTGGTATGATGTTTTTCGATACCACGAGAGACGTGAGCGAAAAAATGCGTTCCAAAAAAATCGCCTACACGCTTTTTGTGTTAAGTGCGATTTTAATGGTCGTCATTTTGTCCGCACCGCTTGTTTCTTCAAGCGTGCAGGCAAACTTTCCGATCGTAGAGCATGTCGGTAACGTACAAATGATCGGATTGGTTTTGTTTACAAAATACCTCATTCCGTTCGAACTGGCGGCGATTATGCTCTTAGTGGCGATGATTGCCGGCATCGTTTTGGCGAGTAAAAAGATGGACGAACATTTAAACATTGAAGACGAAGAGATCGGAAACGTAAAGGAGAGTCGATGATAGGATTAACGCATTACCTTGTTTTGACGGGTATTTTATTCTCGATCGGGCTTGTCGGCGTGATGCGTCGAACCAACCTTTTGATGCTCTTCTTTTCAACGGAAATTTTGCTCAATGCCGTCAATATCGGTTTTGTCGCCGTGTCTAAATTTTACGGCGATTTGAGCGGTCAAATGTTTGCCTTCTTTATTATCGCCGTAGCGGCAAGCGAAGTCGCCGTCGGCCTTGGACTTTTAATTTTGTGGTATAAACGCAACGGTTCGGTCGATCTAAACAGTTTACAAATGATGAAGGGATAAGGCATGGAAAACTATCTTTATACGGCACTCTTCTCGCCGCTTGTCAGTTCCCTGTTCGTCGCCGTGTTTGCGGCACGTCCGAAAATGCTTTTTACGGGAATCGTCGCATCGCTGCTGATTGCCGTTTCGATGATTTGCTCGTTTGTGTTGCTCGTCGACGTCAATACTTACGGACCTTTACATGTCACGATGATGGATTGGATTACCGCGGGCAATTTGGAAATACCTTTCGGTTTCGTCGTCGATGAGGTTTCGGTCATTATGATGGTAACCGTCACGCTGGTTTCGACGATTGTGCATATTTACTCCATCGGTTATATGGATCACGATAAAAGCTTTAACCGCTTTTTCTCGTACCTTTCCGCGTTTGTGTTCTCGATGATGATTTTGGTCATGAGCGACAACTTCGTCGGACTTTTTATCGGATGGGAAGGCGTGGGACTTTGTTCATGGTTGTTGATCGGATTTTGGTATCATAAACACTCCGCATCTTGGGCGGCAAACGAAGCGTTTATTATGAACAGAATCGCGGATCTTGGAATGTTGATGGGTCTTTTCTTGATTTACTGGAATGTCGGATCGTTTCAATACGACGACGTTTTTGCCGCCGCACCGGAACTTCCCGTTAGTATCGTCGTCACGATCGGTATTTTCTTATTTATCGGTGCGATGGGTAAATCGGCACAGTTTCCGCTCCATACGTGGCTTGCGGATGCGATGGAAGGTCCGACACCCGTTTCGGCGTTGATTCATGCGGCAACGATGGTTACCGCGGGCGTTTATTTGGTGATTCGTGCCGGCGAGTTGTACAGTTTAATCCCGCATGTAGGATTTGCGATCGCTTCTTTAGGTGCTTTCGTCGCCGTTTTTGCGGCTTCGATGGCATTGGTCAATAACGACTTAAAACGCATTATCGCCTATTCGACGCTTTCGCAACTTGGGTACATGTTCGTTGCGGCAGGTTTGGGCGCTTACTGGATTGCACTGTTTCACTTGATGACGCATGCCTTTTTTAAATCGTTGCTTTTCTTGGGTGCCGGTAACGTTATGCATGCGATGCACGATGAGCTAAACATCAAAAAGATGGGAGGGCTTTACGGTTCCATGAAAGCCACCGCAATTTTGATGAGTGTCGCTTCGGTTGCCTTGGCGGGTATTTATCCGTTTGCGGGATTTTTCTCCAAAGATAAAATTTTGGAAGTCGCGTTTAACGAAGGGGCGTACGGTTTATGGCTCGCTTTGTTCATCGGTGCGGGCTTAACGGCGTTTTACAGTTTTCGTTTAGTGATGTTGGTTTTCTTCGGCGAAAAAGAACATGTCAAATACGGCATTCATCCTCACGATGCGCAACCTTTCGTCATTTACGCCCTTTTACCCTTAGGTTTATTGGCAATTATTGCGGGCTTTTTTGAACCGATGTTTGAAGCGTTCGTTACCCGCTTGGTCAGCGAATACCATATTCATATTCCGCACGCAACCGAGTATCTTTTAATTGCCGCAACGCTGGGAATCGCGCTAAGCGGTATCGGCTTTGCCGTGTACAAATACAAACGGGGCGGTTTCTCCAAATCGTTGGAAGACAAAGCGTGCTATCGATTGTTAAGCAATCAATACTATATTCCCAAGTTATACGAATGCTATATTATGCGACCGTTTACGGTGCTCTCCAAATTCGTATGGCAAAAAATCGATATGAAAGTGGTGGATTTTACGGTAGATATCATCGCTAAATGCATTTATGCAAGCGGTCAAGAGGCGAGAAAGATTCAAAGCGGAAATCTTTCCGATATGTTACGATGGATGATCGTAGGGATGCTGGTTCTCCTTGCGTTTGCAATCGTCTATAGCGCGATGATGTAGGAGTGAGGTAATGGAGCATATTTTATCCCTTTTGGTATTTTTCCCGGCGATGGCCGGACTTTTAGGCTTTTTGGTTGTAAAAGAGAGTATTCGTGCGTACGGTATCTGCGTGAGTGCTATCGAGTTTGTTTTGTCTTTAATCTTATGGATGGTTTTTGATACGAGTAATCCGGGCTATCAGTTCGTCGAGTTTTTTCCTTTCGTCCCCAGTTACGGTATGAATTATTATCTGGGCGTTGACGGTATTTCGCTCTTTTTGATTATATTATCGACGTTTATCACGATGATTGCATTAATCGGATTGAGCATTGAAAAAGAGATTAAAAATCTCGTCATTACCGTTTTATTCTTAGAGATGACGATGGTCGGCGTTTTCGTTATTTTAGACGTCGTATGGTTTTATGCGTTTTGGGAACTCTCCTTAATTCCGATGCTCTACATCATCGGTGCGTGGGGCAGTGCCAATCGTATGTATGCGGCGATCAAATTTTTCCTTTACACTTTTTCCGGCTCGGTTTTAATGTTGGTGGGTATTTTGTATATGGGGTATTTGTACCACGATGCAACGGGTATTTGGAGTTTTGCATTGCCCGATTGGTACGCTTTACAAGTACCGTTTGATGCACAATTATGGCTTTTCGGAGCTTTCTTCGTAGGCTTTGCGATTAAAGTACCGATGTTCCCGTTTCATACGTGGTTGCCTTATGCCCACGGTCAAGCTCCGACCATCGGTTCGGTCATCTTGGCGGCGGTGCTTTTAAAAATGGGAAGTTACGGTTTCGTGCGTTTTTCACTGCCGCTCTTTCCGGACGCATCGGTCTATTTTCTGATTCCGGTTGCGATCATTTGTATTATTATGGTGATCTATGCGGCGATGATCGCTTATGCGCAAGAAGATATGAAACAAGTCATCGCGTACAGTTCGATTTCGCATATGGGTATCGTGATTTTAGGAACGTTTGCGATGAACGGCGAGGGAATTACCGGTTCGATCTTTTTAATGCTCAGTCACGGTATCGTGAGCGGTGCATTGTTTATGTTAGTGGGCGTCATTTACGATAGACGTCATACGAAGATGATGAAAGACTTCGGCGGTTTGGCTTCGGTAATGCCCAATTTTGCGACGATTTACGGCATTATGCTGATGGCTTCGGTGGGACTTCCATTGACCGTAGGTTTTGTCGGAGAGTTTCTCTCTTTGGCGGGTTTTTACCGTATCAATTGGGTGATGACGCTTTTGGCGGGAACGGGCATTATCTTAGGAGCGGTTTACATGTTAGTGCTTTATAAAAAGTCCTTCTTCGGTGAAGTCGTACATGTCGAAAACAAAACCCTCAAAGATTTAAATGCCAAAGAGCTAAGCGCACTGATTCCTTTAGTCGCTTTGGTCGCTATTTTGGGCATTTACCCTAAACCGATTTTAACGACCATCGATGCGAGCGTCGAAAAAATGTTGGTTTTAATGGATCAAAAAGCCCTTCAAGATAAGACGAAAGAGCTCTTAATGAAAGCGAATACGATAGGAGGGAATCACTAATGTTAGAGCCTATTTCAATCGATATCGCAGGGCTAAATTTACAAGCACTTTTGCCGATGGCGATTTTGACGATCGGCGCGTTAGCGCTTATTTGCGTCGACTTGGCGGTTAAAGGGCTGAATCGTAGCTTTCTAACGATGATTACGATTTTGTTCATTGTCTTGGATTTTGGGGCGGTTATCGGATACAAAGGCGACGTGCGCGGCTTCTTCGACGTTCTGTTGATCGACGGTATTTCGCTGATCGCACAAGTCATTATTTTGGTCGCTTCCGCACTTTTTTTACCGCTTTCCATGAGCCATCGTCATTTTAGAGAATTTAAGATGGCGGAATTTTACGCCCTTTTTATGTTTATGATCGTCGGCTTTCAATGCATGGTGACCAGCGATAACTTGATTTTAATTTTTATCGGTTTGGAAACGTCAAGCCTTGCACTGTATACGCTGATCGCTCTTCACAATCGCGCCAAAGCGTTTGAGGCGGCAATTAAGTATTTTACGATGGGTGCCTTGGCGGCGGGTTTTTACGGCATGTCCGCATTGATTTTCTATGCGTTGACCGGCAGCGTTGAAATCCATCAGATCGAACAGGTTTTACAAGAACGTCACTTTGAGCCGTTAGTCGGCGTTTTAGCGGCTACGATTTTTATGGTGGCGGCTCTTGGATTTAAACTCTCGTTAGTCCCTTCCCATACATGGACGCCCGACGTTTACGAAGGAAGTTCCGCACCGCTTGCCGGTTACATGTCAATCGTTCCGAAGATTGCGGGTTTCGTTGTCGCGATGCGTTTGTTTGAAATGCTCGTCGCTTCGGGCGTGGTATGGTTGGAATACGTATTGTACGCTGCGGTGGTGCTGACGATGACTTTAGCCAATATCACGGCATTGGTGCAAGAAGACGTTAAACGTATGTTGGCGTTTAGTTCGATTTCGCATGCGGGTTCTATGATGGCGGCGATTTTAATCGGAACGACCCAAGCCAATACGGCGTTGTTTGTTTATTGGATATTTTTCCTCTTTACCAACTTGGGTGCGTTTACGATGTTGTGGATCGTGCGACACCGCGAAAATCTATGGGACGAGCGTTATCAACATCCTTATACGAAGTTTTCGGGTTTAGTGAAAATTATGCCGATGACGGCGACGATTATGGGTATTTTTATGTTTGCGCTTGCGGGAATGCCGCCGTTTTCGGTTTTCTGGGGAAAACTGTATTTGATCAGTGCCGCAATTAACAGCGACTATATTTGGCTCGCCGTCGTGATCGCACTTAACAGTGCCGTTGCCGTTTATTATTATATGAAATTGGTCGTTTACATGTTCTTGCACGAACCGGTCACGATCGATGCAAGACTCTACGCAACCAACGCTTCGACATCGCTCAAAGTCATCGTAGGTTTTGCCGCTATCGTGACGATATTTTCGATTGCTTTTGTGGAACCGCTTTTACAAGTTATTACGCACTACGTCGCTTCCAGCGGCTTTTAGATAAGGGGAGAAAATCCCCTTATTTTGCTATAATGTAGGCATGAAATACATTTTTCTTCTTTGGGTTTTATCGGCACAACTTTTTGCTTTAGAGATCGTATTGAATAGCGGCAAAGAGAATAAAATCAATTATGCTATTTTACACCTTATCGACGCGTCGCCGTTTACATGTGAGACGATTCCCGACGCTTTAGAGCACAAACGCTACTTATGCAAAATCGAAAGAGCGATCGATAAACCGATCGAGCCGAAAAAGATGAAGTTTGCCGAACTCGATTTTTATGAGAAAGAGGGTGCTTTTTATATCGCTATCGAGCCCAAAGTCGATTCTAAATTAATTGCGGTCGAAGAGAGCTTGTTCGAAACGAAAGAGGTGTTAGGCAAGCCTAAACTTAAACGTTACGCGCATTGGACGATTCTTTTTCAAGAAAAGCCGTTATACACGCAAAAAAAACCGCTTGACGCTATTGATTTTCCCGTTGTTTATTCCAAACAAGAGATGCCTTACGTCGGGGCGTTAGATCTGAACGGAAAACCGATTTCGTATGCGCAAAGTAAAGACATCACTCTTTATTTGGATATAAAACAAGCCTACGAAAAAGGCGATTATGAAAGTGTCGTCAAAGACGTAACGCGCGTATTGAACGCTTTTCCCAATTCGATTTTCCGTAGTGAACTCGAGTTGTTTCAAATGCGCTCTATGGATAAAATCTTAAGCGCACGGAGTGAAGATTCGGCGGAACTTAGCTTTAACGATACGACGATTGCCGAAATCGCCAAACGTTGGAGTAAAGAGTTTACGAGTGATGAAAATTTACCCGAAGTCTTGATGCTGATGACCAAAGCGTATCTGAAAAGCGGTTCCAAATCGGATGCCAATTACTTTTTGGATATTTTAGTCAGCGAACATCCCGATAACATTTTTACAAAAAAAGCCATTTTACTCTATGCCGACCATCTCTTTGCCAAAAAAGAGAAAGAAAAAGCGATGAAGCTTTACTTAGACGTTCTGTACGGTGCGCAAGACATTGACGTCGCTTCCGAAGCCGCGATTC
Source organism: Sulfurospirillum cavolei (assembly GCF_001548055.1). GTDB lineage: Bacteria > Campylobacterota > Campylobacteria > Campylobacterales > Sulfurospirillaceae > Sulfurospirillum. The sequence goes on along the minus strand of NZ_AP014724.1, from coordinate 2,582,171 downwards.
GACTGAGCGATTATCAAATGGATGCGGGTAAGCTAAAAGAGGCGAAAGAGTATTTACTCAAAGTCTTGAACGTTAATGCCGCGTATTTACTTAAAGATACGTCGGCAAGCTATAAGTTGGCAAAGCGGTTGTACGAGCATAAATTGTACGATCTTGCGGCGTCGATTACCGATCTTTTATTGGCGAATATGTCCAAAAAAGAGGAAAATCGCGAATTGCTCCTGAAAGAAAGCGGCGATTGGCATGCCAAAGCCAACGAAACGGAAGCGGCATACGGACGCTATCAAGAGTACCTAAGCGACTATAAAACAAACGGCGAATACCTTCAAGACGTGAACGAAGCTTTGGACGAACTCTTCTTTAAACGTCCGGAAAACAACGAAACGAAATTGGAAAATTATTACGACAAATTGATCGAAAAGTACAATAACGAAATCGGTCAAAAAGCCCTTTTGGAAAAAGCCAATCTTTTGATGAAGCAAAAACGGTATCAAGACGTTTTGGGAATGCAAGACGCATTGACGAAAGTCCCCGATCGTTTTGATCTTAAAGGCGAAGAACTCGTTTATGAAGCGGCAAAATCCCTTGCGTTGCAAGCGTTGGAAAAGAGCGAATGTCCAACGACAATCGACTTAATCGAAACCTACAAACTGCAATTGGGCGACGGCGCGCACGACGATAAACTTTTTGAGTGTTTTATGCGTCAATCGCGCTTTGATCGTGCTAGAGAAATATCCGGTGCGCATTTGAAAGACGCGTCGCTTCAAAAACGTTACGAATGGACGCAAAAAGAGGTACAGGCGTTGGTGAAAACGGGACGTTTTAAAGAGGCGATCGCGTTTAAAGAAGATTTGAAAACCTTAACGTTTTCGCTTCGACAAAAGATCGACTTGGCGACGCTTCGCGATCTCTTTTTTGCTTATACGGGGTTGAAAGACTTAGAAGGAGCTTCTTCGTTGGCGGAAGGTATTCGCATTTTATACCCTAATGAAGCCGGTACGATCGATCTGTATTATGAAATCGTTAAAATGGCAAGCGACGCTAAAAACGATCTGCTTTTGAGCCAATACGCCAAGATTATTATGCAGATGCAAGCGCAGTTTAAAACGACCGCATATACGCCGAGCGTGGAGCTTTTATATATTGATGCCCTTAAACGTTTAGAGCGCAATGAAGAGGCATTGAGTATTGTTGAGCCGTTGTTAAACGTCCACGTAGCACCTAAAGATAAAATACGCCTCTTGTACCACGCGGGGGAACTTAGTATGAAATTGAAGAATACCGAAAAAGCAAAAGCCTATTTCACGCAATGCGTCGCGGTGAACGACCAAAGCTCGTGGAAAAGCATTTGCCAACAAAATCTCGATTTGTTGCCTTAAAAAAGGATTGATTTTATCTCGCTAAAAGCGTCCATCGAGTATCTTCCTCCCATACGCCCAAGACCTGATTGTTTCATGCCTCCAAAAGGCGGTGTTTTGGCGTTGGACGTTGCCGTATTGATTAAGACTCTTCCGCTTCGTATCTGTTTGGCAAACGCTAAAGCTCTTTGCTCGTCGTCGGAAAAAACGTATGCCGAGAGGCCGAAAATCGTATGGTTCGCCATACGTTTGGCTTCGTCTTCGTTTTCATACGTAAGCACGCACAACACCGGACCGAAAATCTCTTCTTGAACGATTTTGAGATCTTCGTCTTCGCAAATAAAAATCGTCGGTTTGACGAAATAGCCGCGCGTTAAGCCTTCCGCCCTTCCGAGTCCGCCGCACAAAAGTCTTGCTTTCGCGTCGATACCGCTTTGAATATACGATTGAACGGTATTAAACTGCGTTTGCGTGATCATCGGTCCGATATGAGTTGTTTCTTCTTTAGGATCGCCGATACGAAGGCGTGCAACGGCTTCAAGAAGTAAACGTTCCGTTTCGGCAAGTCTGGCTTTAGGAATCAAAAGACGGCTTCCGGCATGGCAAGCTTGTCCGCTATTGCTAAAAGCACTGCTTAAAACGTGCGGAATGGCTTTTTCAAAAGAGGCGTCTTCTAAAAGAACCGTCGGGGATTTTCCGCCGAGCTCTAAGGTCATGCGTTTAACGCTCTTGGCGCACTTTTCAAAAATACGCTTTCCCGTTTTCGTGCTTCCGATAAACGAGACGGCATTGATCAGCGGATGGGAGGTTAAGGCTTCACCGACGCTTTCTCCGGTTCCTTGTACGACGTTGATAACGCCTTTAGGGATACCGGCTTTGTGAACGCATTCCAAAAAGGCTTGCGTTTCGAGGGCGTTCAATTCGCTCGGTTTAATGACCAACGTACACCCCATGGCGATGGCCGGAGCGATATTGCCGCAAAGATGGGCAAGATTGGCATTCCACGGGATAATGACGCCGATAACGCCGATGCCTTCTTTGAGAGTAATGGAAAAAGCATCTTGCTTGATAAAATCGTAGGTTTGAAGCTCGTCTTTAATATCCAAAAAAAGGCGAATCGCATTTTTCGTTCGTCGCCTCGTCGTCGTAATCGTTGCCCCGAATTCCAAAACCGCCAGATCGATCAGCTCACTCTCGCGTTCGCTCAATGCGTCGTGAAGGCGCTCAAGCATCTGCATCCTCTCTTCGATCGACGTCTTTGAAAACGTTTCAAACGTTTGTGCGGCACAGGTAATCGCTTCGTCCATCGCTTGGGGCGTACTCAGGTAAATTTGCGCGATGGCTTCTTCGGTCGTCGGATTTTTAAGGATAAGGCTTTCATGAGAACGAATAGGCGTAAATACGCCGTTGATGTAATTGTGATCGATAACTTTCATACGACAATAGACCTTGTTTCGGAAGTAAAATATCGTGTAATCGTATCGAAAAGATGTTCAATATCGCCTTTGACATGTAAGGGAAATTGGGAAGCGTTGAAGGTGCGTTGGCGCTTGGCTAAATGAATCGTATTGAAACTGATGCGCTCGACAAGTTCGTTGTATTTCAAGCTTCCGTCAAAATAGTCCAAAACCTCTTTAATGCCGATGGCTTTCATGCATTGAGGGGCTCTGCCGTAACGTTTTTCCAAACCGAAAACTTCATCGACCAACCCGAGTTTGATCATGGTGTGCGTGCGTAACGTAATTTTCTGTGCGAGAACTTCTCTTGGGACGTCGATTTCAAAAAGGGCAAGTTCGCTGATCAAAGGTGCTTGTTTAGAGCGTTCCAGATACACGGAGGGTATCTCTGCCGTTGCGATAAAAATTTCCAACCATTTTTCGATTCGATAGCGATCGCTAGACGCGATTTTGGAAGCATACGAAGGATCCGTGCGTCGTATGAGATCGTACGCCAACGGTATATCGCACATCAAGCGTCGAATTTCGTCTTGGGCGGAATTTGAAATTTCGGGTCTAAGGCTGAGTCCTTCCATCATGGCTTTGAGGTAAAAGCTCGTTCCTCCGACGATAATCAGATTTTTTCCTTCCTCTTCGGCACGCGCTTTGGCTTCTGCGTAGAGCCCGAAGAACATCGTCACGTCAAAATGCTCGTCCGGAAACAAAACGTCGATTCCCAAATGCGTCATGCCTTCTCTTTCCGGAATGCTAGGCTTTGCCGAAGCAATATCGATGTAACGATAGATGCTTAAGGAATCCAAAGAGAGGATTAAGGCGTTATGGCGTTTGGCAAGTGCAATGGCAAGGGCGGTTTTACCGGATGCGGTTGGACCTAAAATAGCGACGGTTTTCACGAATATCTCTTTCGTATGAGGGGTTGGTAATGGGCAATTATAACACTTTTAAAGGGTTTTGTTGTAAAATCGAGCTATCTTACTCTAAAAAGGTTTCGCGTGCAATCGTTTTGGCAAAAACTGAAAGACATCGGCGATTTGATCGTCTTTAAACACTCTATCTTCGCCCTTCCGTTTATTTTCACGGCCATGATCGTTGCCTCTAAAGCACAAAACGATACGGTTTGGTTTGGGTTTAAATTATTGATTTTAGGTCTAGCCGCCGCCGTGAGCGCGCGTAATTTTGCCATGGCGTTTAATCGATACGCCGATCGCGATATCGATCAATACAATCCAAGAACCGCCGGTCGCCCGAGCGTAGACGGGCGCATCGGAAGCTCCAATCTTCTACTGTTTATCGCAATCAATGCAGGCGTTTTTATTTTAGTCGCTTATCTTATTAACGATCTCGCGTTTGCACTGAGCATACCGATTTTGATCGTCTTGGGCGGTTATTCGTTGTTTAAACGCTTTTCGCCGTATGCCCACTTGGTCTTAGGAATGTCTTTGGGGCTTGCTCCGATTGCGGGCGTGATCGCCGTACAAGAAGCGACGCCGCTTTGGGCGATTTTACTCTCAATCGGCGTGATGTATTGGGTCGCGGGATTTGATCTTTTGTACTCGCTGCAAGATATGGAATACGACAAGGCTAACGGGCTTTTCTCGATTCCCTCGCGTTTCGGTAAAGACGCGACGTTTTTTATTTCGCGGCTTTTTCATGCCCAAACGATTCTCTTTTGGTTTTTATTTGCGTTAAGCGCGTCGTTGGGCTTTTTTGCTTACGTCGGCGTTGCACTTTCTGCGGTAGTGCTTTTTTTCGAACACCGCATCGTTGTGCGCGATTTTACGAAAATTGACCGTGCTTTTTTTACGCTTAACGGCTATTTAGGCATTCTCTTTTTTGTCTGTATTTTGATCGATAGGTTTTAGCATGGATTCGATTCGCTTGGTCAACGCGTGCTTAACGCTCTTTTTTGAAGAAGGCGTCTATAAAGAAGAACAACGTTTTACGCACGAATACGAAGAGCTCTCCGTTTTGAACGACGATGCTTTGGGCGCATGGCTCAAGTCTTCGAAAACGCGCAAAGAGGTGCAAGAAAGCGATCCCGTTTTATTGGCGTTGATCATCGAGTTGCATCGAAAGGTTGACATGTTAACGCGTATGGTGGAACAAAAAGAGCAGCCTTTGCATCTTCCTTTGCGCGGTGAAGCAACGATTCATGCCGTAGGTTACGACGGTTATTTTGAATGCGACGTTCCCGTATTGCAAACGGAACGCTCGTACTACGGACGATTTATGCTTCCGAGCTTTCCCAAACGCGTCACGCCGCTTTTTTTTCAAGCGTTGTCGCCTACGCTTGCCAAAATTACGACGATGCATCACGAAGACGAGCGGGAATGGGACACCTACGTGGCTTCATGCGAGAGAGCGATGATTCGAGAGATGAAAGGATTTGACGATGAGTATTGAGACATTGGCGTTTATCGCATTGGCGGCGTTGATCGTCATTATTTTTTTGATGGTTTACATTCGAGACGTTGAAGTCAATAAAAAACTTTTGATTTACGAAAAAAGCATTGAAGAGCTCAACTACCAAAACCATGTACTCAATAAAACGCTCACGGAGATGAAGGCGCAAGAACAAACCGACCCGAAGGCGTTGGAAAAGAGGATTCTCGATCAGGCAAAACAAGAAGTGCAACACAGCCTACTTCCGGTCGTCGCTTCGCTCAAAGACGTCGAAAAAATTATGCAGCATTTCAGAGACGAACAAAGTGCGCGTATCGACCGCATCGAAAGCCGAACCAAAGAGATGAGTTTTGCTTCGGTCGTACCTTCTAGTTCGAATGAAAAGATGATTTTATCTTTATTTGCCAAAGGTAAAAGCGAAGCGGAAATCGCAAAAGATTTGCGTATCGGCGTGGGCGAAGTAGATTTGGTGCTCAAACTGGCCAACCTCAAGTAGAACGTTCGAGGAGATTTAACGCGTTACATGTAAGATTTTGACGATCGTAAAATCCTACATGTAAGCTTCATTTTTTTACGAAGAGCGGGAATGGCGACATTGCGTCGTACACTCTTCAATCATTGCATCGAGGGTTTTAAACAAGGTCATGCTCGCCTCTTCCATCTGTTTGAAATTATCGATAAATATTCCGATATTTTGAAGACGGTTACCCGTTTCGCGCAACGTTTCCAGATTGTTCAAAACGCAACTATGAACGGTCTTGTGCGGTGCTTCGAGTGCCGCATACGATTTTGTAACGCTAAAGCGCTCTTTGGTAAAAGGGTTGAGGTACCATTTGCCTAAGCGACAATTTTCGTGATCGACGAAATGCGTGTCCGTTTTTTCGTTGAGCACCGCGGAATAGGCGTTGGTTTTGTAGACGATGTGGTCGATTTTCGCCAAAATAGTAAAAATTTTATTTTCCAAGCGGTAAGACGTATCCGCCGTGCGGTTGGCATCGTGATTGAACGCTTTTAACGCTTCTTCGAAATGAACGACGTTTTGACCGCTGGTATCGGCTATCACGCTGATACGCTCGGAATTGGCATAGATGCCGTTGGTCTCTTGTTGAAGCGTTTGAATCGTCATGGCAATCTCTTGCGTCGCTTTTTGCGTACGTTCGGCAAGTTTGCGTACTTCATCGGCAACGACCGCAAAACCTCTGCCGTGTTCTCCCGCACGCGCCGCTTCGATGGCGGCATTGAGTGCTAGAAGGTTGGTTTGATCGGCAATATCTTTGATGAGGTTGACGACGGAGGAGATTTCGGAGGTGCGTGCGCTAAGTGAGGTAATAGCTTCGTTCGAGCTGTTTAAAAGTTCCAATAACTCTTGAATGCCTTGCGTCAATTCGGTGACGGTTTGAAGACTCTCGTCCGATTTATGTGCCGTCTCATCGGAAATTTGCGTGATTGTATTCATCTCTTCGATACTTGACATCAAGTCTTTTTGAATGCTCACGACACCGTTGTTTCCGTTGCCCAAATCGGCAAAAGCCGAAGAGAGCATGCCTTTAGCTTTACCTTTTTGTCCTTCTAAAATACCTTGAACACCCGAAGCAATATAACGCGCGTTCACCGAAAACAGACCGCGAAAACCTTCGTTAAAGATATTGCGATACGTTTTTCCGGCACCCGCCATTTCGATAGACGTTTTGGTTTCCCGCATCAACGCTTCGATTTGATCTAAAAGGTCGTTGATTTCTAAGGCGATTTTCCCCATCGGTTTGTTAGGATCCGCTTCAATCACGCGCGGTTCCAAGTTCCCTTGTGCGGCTTCGCGAATGACATGTAAGGTTTTTTCGTACAACGCGCTATCGCACTGCATCGTTTTTTGACTGCCCCAAAACGATCCCGCAACCAGCCCCGTAATCAAAAGAGACGAGTCGACGACGCTTGGGGTCGGATATAAAACGTTAAGTGCCAGCAAGACGACGAACAATCCCGCCAAGGGAAATTTATAAGCGTTGAAGAGCGTTTGAAAATTCGTCATAATCGACTCCTTTTTCGTGTAAATAGTGCGTTAAATATTCCGAAGAAGCATCGATGCCTCCCGTTTTTTCCAATGAAAGCAGCTTTTCGTATAAGGGTTTGATGATCTCCAAAGCTTTGGGATTGGCTTTGCGTCGAATCGAATAGTATCCGACGATGTGCCGATTGGAATCGGTCGATGCCGTAACGTTGGCATAAACCCAATAATAGCCTCCGTCAAAGCTCAGGTTTTTGATATAGGCAAAGATTTCTTCTTGACGCGCAATCTTTTCCCACAAATATTTAAAGATAATTTTGGGCATATCGGGGTGGCGAATAATGCGATGGGGTTGACCCAAGAGGTCGGACTCTTGCGCGCCGACGATCTGCAAAAAGGGTTGATTACAATAGGTAATATGTCCCTTCGTATCGGTTTTGGAGACTAAAAAGGCATCGAGTTTAACATCGTGCTCTTTGGATGTCAGAACAATTTTTTGCATCGTGCTTGCTCCTTAAAAATTAGGGTAGACTTTAGTATTGTAGGCGAAAACATTTTATAAATAGCTTCAAAGTGACATTTTATGTATAATACCTCTTCGGATTTAAACAAATGGGGAAAAGATGCTGATTGACGGATTTGGAAGGGAAGTAACGTATTTGCGTGTTTCGGTGACGGAACGGTGTAATTTTCGGTGTTTGTATTGTATGCCGGAAAAGCCCTTTTCTTGGGTGCCTAAAGAGAATTTATTGTGTTTTGAAGACCTTTTTTTATTTATTAAAACGGCGATAGACGAGGGGATTACCAAGATTCGTATCACGGGAGGTGAGCCGCTTTTGCGAGCCGATCTTGATCGTTTTATCGCGATGATTAACCACCATAAAAGCGGTCTTGATCTGGCGTTAACGACCAATGGATTTTTACTCAAGGACGTGGCGTTAAAACTCAAAAATGCGGGACTTCAGCGCGTTAACGTTTCGTTAGACAGCCTTAAAGCCGACGTGGCGGCAAAAATGGCGCAAAAAGATGTTCTGGGCAAAGTCAAAGCGGGTATCGAAGAGGCTTTGAAAGTCGGGCTTACCGTCAAAATCAATATGGTTCCGATTCGAGGCGTGAACGATAGCGAAGTCGTCGATATTTTAGAGTTCTGCAAAGAACGCGGTATGAGCGTTCGTTATATCGAATATATGGAAAACACGCATGCTAAAGAGAAGCTTCAAGGCTTAAGCGCGCAAGAAGTTCAAGAGATTATTGCCCAAAAATATCCGTTTAAAGCGATCGGTCGTTCCGGTCCGAGTCCGGCACATCTTTTTGAGTTGGAAGACGGGTACGTGTTTGGGATTATCGATCCGCATAAACACGATTTTTGCGAAGATTGCAATCGCATTAGGCTGACGGCGGAGGGGATGTTGATACCGTGTCTTTACTTTGACGAAGCGATGAGCATTAAAGAAGCCGTACAACACGGAAATATCGAAAAAGCTACGGAGATTTTAAAAGAGGTTTTACGCAATAAACCCGAAAAAAATAAATGGAGCGAAGACGATCAAAACGAGACTTCCAATCGCGCTTTTTACGAAACCGGAGGATGATAAGGCTTTGACATGTAAGGATAAAAGCTTACATGTCACGAAGCGTAAGGTAATCATTCTGCCTCGCACGAGGCAAGCTTTAGTGCACAGCGCAGCGTAGAGGTTTGGGCTTGGTCGCGAAACGCCGAAATGTCTAAAAGCGTGAACACATATTCTGCCTCGCACGAGGCAAGCTTTAGTGCACAGCGCAGCGTAGAGGTTTGGGCTTTGCCCGAGCCTCGTATTAAAAATAGAAAAAAGCGATTTCTTCTCCCTCTTCAATCACCTCTTTGTTTTCGATCAACGTATAACCGTTACACGCGCTCAAAATATTTAAACGTCCCGCTTCGTAATAAGGCGCATGAAGAAAATGCCTACCGTCGCTAAATCCGGGAACGGCATTCATGCTGGAAGCCTTACATGTCAAACGTTTTTGGTTAATACACGTAATCATATCGGGAAGCATACAGGTGTAATGTTGCAAGTGGCGCAAGAGCGGAACGCCTAGCATTTCAAAGCCGAGCATGCACGAAAGAGGCAAACCCGGAAGATGCAAAATCGGCGTTGCATTCAAAAGCGAAAGCGCGCTCGGCTGAGAAGGCGTTAGTTTGACGCGATCAAACAGCGTCTTAAAGAGGTTTTGATGGATCAACGCGCGCATAGCGTCTTTATGGCTTAACGCGCCGGTGGTGACGATGCAATCGCACACGGAGCTTAAACGGTGTAAGTGTTCCAAAATAGTTTCGGTATTTTCCCGACAGACGACCATCGCTTCGATCGTTCCGCCAAGCTCGATAATCCGTCCGGCAAGGCTCATAGCGTTTGAGTTAGCGACATGCCCGTTGGCAAGAGCTTCACCGATGCTAATAATACCGATAACGGGTTTTTTCAAAACTTTAATGCGATGAATGCCTTGCGACGATAAGGCGGTAATTTTATAGGCACTAATCCGTTCAAAACGTTGAAGCAGAACTTCGCCTTTGGCAATATCTTCGCCTTGGTGTTTAATATTTTGGTAGAGCGAAGGTTTGGCGTTTAAAACCATACGGTTCGTTTCGTAATCGATATGTGCGTCTTCTTCGGCAACCACGGCGTTAATGCCCGCCGGAACGAAATCGCCCGTCGAAAGTCTGACGGTTTGGCTCCAAGGAATGCATAACGCATCGTCCGTCGGTTCTTTGAGAATAAATCCGTATCCTTCTTTGAGGCTCATAGGGTATTTCGGTAGAGCAAAGTGGGCGTGTACGTTTGTCGCCGAAATGCGATGCATCGCCTTCAATAAAGAGAGCGTTTGCGTTTTTCGTAAAGGCGCAACGGCGGTTTGAATCGTTTTGAGTGCTTCTTGGTATAAAACGGGCATGGAAAAACCTTATGATTTATGCGGGATATTATACTAAAACGGGTAAAATTTGAGACTATTTTTTGTGAAGGAATTTTCATCATGGAAGAACTTATCGCACTCTCTTCCGACTTACACCTTTTATTTATCGTTCTTTTAGTCGGTTTAATCGGAGGGAATCTTTATTTGCTTAAAAGTGATCGCTCGTTCGTTTCGTTGTCCAAACGACTCGAACTGTTGGCACCGCAATATTACATCGTATTGGCAGCAATTTTTTTTACGGGCTTGATCGTGATGGCAGTACGCCAGTTTACGTTTTCGCCTTTAGTGTGGGTAATGATCGGCGTTTGGGTTTATATCGTTGCGTTTGGCATTCGAAACCATAAAAGTTATAAAAAGGTGCGCATCGCGCAAATGGATCTGAACCGTTACAAAACGCTCACGATTCGTAAATACCTTATCGACGCCCTTTTAATCGTTATCACGTCGCTTCTGTTTTACACGGTGCGATAAAATGCAGTTTGTGTATCATTCTCATGCCGGTGAGGAAACGTTACATGTAGACGTCAAAGCTTACGAACATCTCTTTAAAGTTAGGCGTATCGGGATCGGTACGACGCTTTTTTGGCGCAATGCTTTAGACGATATTTTATACGAATACGTCATCGAGAGCATCGGAAAAAAAGAGGCTCTCTTGCGCTTAACGCACCCAACGTACGCTCCCGTTTTTTCTGCACGATCTTTACATGTCGGTTGGAGTATCGTCGATCCGAAAATCGTCGAAAAAACGTTACCGATGCTCAATGAATTGGGTGTCGAGAAAATGACTTTTTTTTACGCCGAATTTTCGCAAAAACAGTTTAAACTCGATCGTGAACGTATGGAGCGCATCGTGATCAATTCTTCGCAACAATGCGGACGAAGCCGCTTGATGCAATTTGAAATGCTTCCGACCTTAAAGGCGTTTCTAAGCGCGTATCCCAAAGCGACGATCATCGATTTTAGCGAACGTAAACTCACGGCTCAAGATGACGTTCAAACGCTCGTCGTGGGGCCTGAGGGAGGTTTTAGCGACAAAGAGCGAGCGATGTTTGACGCGCACCGTATTTTGGGTCTTTCGTGCTCGAGTATATTAAGAAGCGAAACAGCGGTCACGGCGGCCGTCTCGAAAATCTTGGCATGACTTGAAATAATCAATCTTTTGTGCTATAATTTGCACCCTTTGGCAAAACATGCCAAATAACAGATTTTATTTTTATGATAAACAATTTAAGGAAAAACGTTATGAAAAAAGATATTCATCCCGAATACGTACAGTGTGTCGTTACTTGCGCATGCGGTAACAGCTTTGAGACGCTCTCGAATAAATCCGAGATCAAAATCGACATTTGTAGCGCATGCCACCCTTTCTTTACGGGCAGTGAGAAAATCGTGGATGCCGCAGGTCGCGTTGAGAAATTTAAGAAAAAATATAACTTAAAATAATTCTCGAATAAAACATTGGTCTATTTTATTCCTACTCCCATAGGAAACTTAGATGATATTTCGGTAAGAAGCCTCAAGCTTCTTGCCGAATGCAAAACGCTCTTCTGCGAAGACACCCGCATTACGAAAAAACTCCTCACACTTTTAAGCGACAAACACCGCGTTACGTTTCACGTCGAACGTTTTATTTCGATGCATTCACACAACGAACAAAGCGTTTTGAACGAAATCGATTCGGCTGTTTTTCAAGAAAACGTCGGCTATTTAAGCGATGCCGGGATGCCCGGTATTAGCGATCCCGGAAGCATTTTGATACGTTACTGTCAAGAACGCGCCATTGCGTATGAAATTTTACCCGGAGCCAATGCCGCACTTTTGGCGTATGTTGCAAGCGGGTTGGGGACGCACCGTTTCATTTTCTACGGATTTTTAGCGCATAAAGGAAATGACCGCTATAACGAATTGACGGAAGTTTTAAATCTTCCTTACGCCGTTATCGTGTACGAATCGCCGCATCGTATTGAAAAGCTAATGGACGAGTTAGCCCATTTTGCGCCAGAGCGTAGTATTTTTGCGATTAAAGAAGCGACAAAATTGCATGAAAAACGCTTTTTAGGAACGGCTTTAGAGGTACAAAGTGCCTTTAAAAACGCTAATTTAAAAGGCGAATGGGTTGTGATCGTGACTCCCGAAAAACAAGAGAATGCAGAAGCAATTACCAAAGAAGATATTCTAAGCCTCGATTTACCTCCGAAACAAAAAGCGAAACTTCTCTCGAAGCTCACAGGAAAAAGCGTCAAAGAGTGGTATAACGCGCTTCAAAAGTAAGTAACTTTTTTGCTATAAGCCTTAGCGATCGACGCTACTTTTTGTGCCAAACTCGTATTATTTTAAGCCATTTTAGATACAATAATTGTCATGATTATTTACGGTAAACAACTATTTTTACATCTGTTAGAGCACTATCCTTCAAAGCTCCAAACGGTTTTTTTGTCCAAAAAATGCGATCCGAAACTTTTTTCACGCATTGCCAAAGCGACATCAAAAATTTGTAGTATCGATGAGCGTAAAGCGCAAGCTTTATGTCACGGAGGAAATCATCAAGGGTTTATTGCCGAAATCGAAGCAATGAACCTAACGCCTTTTAACGAGATTAAGCACGGCTCGTTTTTGGTAGTGCTTGATGAAGTAACCGATGTCGGAAATATCGGAGCAATCGTACGAAGTGCCTACGCATTCGGTGCGGACGGATTGATCTTAAGCGGTGTCAAAAGTTGCAACCTTGAAGCTATCTTGCGTACGAGCAGTGCCGCGGCGTTTGAACTGCCGATTGCACTGTGTCCTTCGACGCGTGATATGCTTAATGAATTGAAACAGATGGGTTTTACGCTTTACGGAGCCGATATGGGCGGTGAAGACGTAAAAGACGTTAGCTTCCCTTCCAAAAAAGCGTTAGTGATGGGAAGTGAAGGGAAAGGACTTTCTCCTAAAATCAAAGAGCGGTTAGATAAGATTATTTCAATCAAAATGGCAAGAGCATTTGACTCTTTAAACGTAAGTGCGGCAGCTGCGGTACTGTGTGATAGGATAGCCAATGGATAAAGATATCAGGGTATTGGAAAAAATCGGATTGCAAGAAGTTTGTAAGCGAACACATATCGAAGTCGCTCAGTTAGAGTATATGATCAACAATCAATACGAGAAGCTCAATAAGATCAATACTTTAGGATTCGTCAAAATTCTTTCTCGCGAGTACAAACTGGATTTGAGCGATTGGTTAGAGGGTTTCTACGACTATTGGGCAGAACATAAATCGGAAGAAGACGAGCAAAAGGAAAAAATTTTTGTTCGTGCCAAGAGCGATCGAAGTTCTAAAAAAGCGGCGATTCTTTTTTTATTCATTGCGTTTATTGCCGGAATGTTCGGTATCTTTTCTATTTTTAAAATCGATTTTGATTTAGGGAACATGTTAGATCAAGTTAAAGGCGAAACCAATCAAACGTCTGCGTTTCAAAACGCTCCCGTCGTTCAGGAAGCGGCAAGTTCTTTGGGTGTCAAAGTCGAAGAACGAAGTGTGGAAACCAATAGCTCCAATGCCACCGTTCGTGCGGTTGTCGTTCGAATCGACGAAAATTTGACGCGTGCATCAGAGGCAAATACAAGCGGTGAACGAAATGAAAGTAACGTTTCGTTACCGCTTCCGCTTTCTCCCGTCGATACAAATGTTTCGTTGGTTTCGAATATTCCTCAAAACCGAGCCATCATCGTACCGACAAAGCGTATTTGGATCGGTAAAGTCTCCTTGGACGATATGAGCCGCAAAGAGACTACGGGCGATCAAAATATCACGATCGACTTAACCAAACGCCAACTGATTAAAACGGGTAACGGTTTTTTCAAGCTCTCTTACGACGGAAGCACCGAGGATTTTGTTGAACAGGGCAGTACCCGTTTCTTGGTGGAAAACGGCAAAATACAAAAAATTTCCGAAGAAAAGTTTATCGAGTTGAATCGAGGTAAAAATTGGTAAAAAAATTATTTTTGATCCTAATAGCGAGTCTTTCGTTATTCGGCGCACAGAGCGTTCAAGAAAAAGTTAAAAGTTTTGTCGGCGCAACGCAATACGACAAACAGATCAATTTGATCCAAGTCTTATTTGCGCAACCTGCCGCTTTTACTTTACCTAACGGCGAAGTGGACAGTGTTAAGGTCATTTCCGTTTTGAAGAAAAACGGCTTAGTGCAATTGCTGTACGATAGACCGATACAACTTCGTCTGGCGTTTCGTACGCAAAGCGATCCGCTGATTTTTTTGAAAATTATTAACGAATCGCTCGAGACGATGGGATATAACTATTTCTTAACCAATAATGCTTTACGCGATAGTGCCGGATTTGTATGGGAAATTTACCTTCAAACCGAACATGTCGTCGACCCCGAAGCATTTGCCCGCGCCCTTGGGGCTAGGGGATGTACTATAATGAATATCGTGAAAAACGATGAACACTATTGGTTTTACGATATCGACTCTAGCAATGCGTATCTTTCGGCACGCAAAGTCGAGGTCGGTACGACAAGTTTAGGAAAGCCTTTAAAACCTTATTGGATCGACGTACATAATCTTAAAGAGATCAGTTTGACGGTTCAATCGGGAGACAAATGGTTTCCGGATGTTGCCTTTTTTGATGAGCACTTACACCTTTTAAGCGATATCAAATCAGAAGAGTCGACGCGTGTACTCAAGCTTAAAGTTCCAAACGGTGCCGCTTATTTGAAAATAAGCGATGCTTTTTTGCTGGAAAACATTAAGCACGGGTTGTCATTGAATGTCAAAGAGTAAAGGATAAACAATGTTTGACGAAATTCGATTTAATACGATTGAGAGATTACCGGGTTATGTTTTTGCAGAAATTAATGAGTTAAAATTAGCCGCACGTAGAACCGGCGAAGATATTATCGATTTTTCGATGGGAAATCCAGACGGAAGAACGCCGCAACATATTATCGACAAATTAGTCGAATCGGCACAAAAAGACGGAACTCACGGTTACTCCGTGAGCAAAGGTATTTATAAACTTCGTCTAGCTATCTGTAATTGGTATGCTCGAAAATACGGTGTTACGCTTGATCCTAATACCGAAGCGGTCGCAACGCTGGGCAGTAAAGAGGGTTTTGTACACTTGGCTCAAGCAATTATGAATCCGGGTGACGTTGCCGTTGTCCCCGATCCGGCCTATCCGATTCATGCGTATGCGTTTATGATTGCGGGCGGAAACGTACATAAATTTGCCTTGGATTATAACGAGCATTATGAACTGGATAAAGAACAATTTTTTACCAAACTCAAAAAAGTGTTTAAAGAATCAGCCCCCAAACCAAAATTTGTCGTCGTCAATTTTCCGCACAATCCGACGTGCGTAACGACGGACAAAGCGTTTTACGAGGCATTGGTTGCCTATGCAAAAGAGGAGCGCTTTTATATTATTAGCGATATTGCGTATGCCGATCTCTCTTTCGACGGATACGAAACACCTTCTATTTTTCAAGTCGAAGGCGCTAAAGACGTGGCGGTAGAGTGTTATACGCTTTCCAAAAGTTACAATATGGCGGGTTGGCGCGTCGGGTTTGTCGTCGGTAATAAGAAATTGGTCGGTGCGCTTCAAAAAATTAAGTCATGGTTCGACTACGGTATGTTTACGCCGATTCAAGTTGCTTCAACCGTTGCATTGGACGGTCCGCAAGAGTGTGTCGACGAGATTCGCGCAACGTATAAAAAAAGACGCGATGTTTTGGTTGAGAGTTTCAACCATGCGGGTTGGCCGATGGAAAAACCCAAATCGACCATGTTCGTATGGGCTAAAATTCCTAAAGTTGCTGAACATTTGGGAAGTATGGAATTTGCAAAACAACTGCTCCAAGAAGCCAAAATTGCCGTGAGCCCCGGTATTGGTTTTGGAGAAGCTGGAGACGGATACGTGCGAATTGCGTTGATTGAAAACGAAAACCGCATTCGCCAAGCCGCGCGCAATGTCAAGAAATATTTGAAAAGTCTAGAAGGTACAAACGTATGATCAAAGTCGGAATCATCGGTGTCGGAACCGTCGGTAGCCATGTGGTAAAAATCCTACGTGAAAACGAGGATATTATTACTGCGCGTACCGGTAAAAAAATCGTTCCGATACTCGGTGTCGTGAGAGATTTAAACAAACCAAGGGAGGTTGACCTCCCTTTAAGCGATTCGGTAGACGCTGTTTTGGAAAATCCGGAAATCGATGTCGTCGTCGAGTTGATGGGCGGTGTAGAAGAGGCGTATGCAATCGTGACAAAAGCCCTTAAACATAAAAAAGCGGTTGTGACCGCCAATAAAGCGTTGTTGGCGTATCATCGTTACGAACTGAAAGATTTGGCGGGAGAAACGCCGATCGGATACGAAGCGAGTGTCGCAGGTGGAATTCCGATTATTAAAGCGTTAAGAGAAGGGTTAAGTGCCAATCATATTGAAGCAATTAAAGGCATTATGAACGGTACATGTAACTTTATTTTGACGAAAATGATGAATGAAAAAGCCGAATTTGCGGACGTCTTAAAAGAAGCACAAGCGTTAGGTTATGCCGAAGCCGATCCGAGTTTTGACGTCGGCGGATTCGATGCGGCGCATAAATTGTTGATCTTGGCGAGCATCGCTTACGGTATCGACGTTAAGCCCGAAGAAATTCTAATCGAAGGCATCGAGCAGATTAACAGTGAAGATATCTATTTTGCCAAAGAGTTCGGTTACAACATCAAACTTTTGACGATTGCTAAAAAAAGCGGTGATCAAGTCGAACTTCGCGTTCATCCGGCACTGGTTCCGATGCAACAGATGATTGCTAAGGTCGACGGCGTTATGAACGGTATTAGCGTTATCGGCGATCGTGTCGGCGAGACAATGTATTACGGTCCGGGAGCCGGCGGAAGTGCAACGGCAAGTGCGGTCGTATCCGACTTGATCGATATTGCCCGTCATGCGCAAAATTCGCCGATGTTAGGGTTCATCAGCTCTTTGGAAAAAAGTGGCTTGACCTTAATGTGTAAAGACGATATTGCCACGCAGTACTATATCCGTGTGAGCGTTATCGATAAAATCGGTGTTCTTTCGAAAATTTCGGAAGTGTTAGGCAAACACTCTATTTCTATCAGTAGCTTTATTCAAAAGCAAGATTCAAAGAAGAGTGAATGTGCCGTTTTACTTTTTTCAACGCATACATGTAAAGAAAAAGATATTCAAAAAGCTTTATGCGAAATTAGCGATTTAGAGTTTGTCGAACGCAAACCGACGATGATTCGTATCGAGTCGTAAATGGGGCTTGAACAGGGAAAAGAGGCCGAAGAAAAAGCCTCTTTATACCTTCAATCGTTAGGTTATCGTATTTTAGAGCGTAATTTTCATTCTAAGTTCGGCGAACTTGATATCGTTGCGCTTAAAGGCGACATTCTACATTTTTGTGAAGTAAAATTTTCGCATCATTACGATCCGCTTCCGCGCATTACACCTTCCAAAATGCAAAAAATCATCAAAACCGTTCAGTACTATTTTATGCGACATCCCTCTTCTCACGATTATGAAATTGATGCAATTCTCGTCACGCCGGGAACTATAGAAATAATAAAAAATATTAGTTACTAAAAAAATAACTTTACTCGCTATGGTAATTTTAAAGTTAGAGTGAGTATAATTGAATATCTATAAAATAACGTTTTAGGGGAAAAAAATGGGTAAATATCTAGAATTAAACGCTTCAAATTTTGATAGCACCGTTGCCGAAGGCGTCGCACTAGTTGATTTCTGGGCACCTTGGTGCGGACCTTGTCGTATGATTGCTCCCGTTATCGATGAGCTTGCCGGCGATTTCGACGGAAAAGCTAAAATTTGTAAAGTTAATACCGATGAAGAACAAGACGTTGCGATTAAGTACGGTATTCGTTCGATTCCGACGATTTTATTCTTTAAAAACGGGGAATTGGTTGATCAAATGATCGGTGCGTCGTCTAAACAAGTATTAGCGGATAAAATCAACTCTCTTCTTTAATTATTAAAACCGAGGATACCAAGGAGAGACAGCACTCTTTTGTATCCTCGACTTCTTGAGACTAAATGGTAGATGACCTTTTGCCGGTCATTCGCAAAACAGTCCGAAAACGAATAAGGAAATCAGCATGTTA
Organism: Sulfurospirillum cavolei; assembly: GCF_001548055.1. Lineage (GTDB taxonomy): Bacteria > Campylobacterota > Campylobacteria > Campylobacterales > Sulfurospirillaceae > Sulfurospirillum. The sequence continues at coordinate 2,563,855 of NZ_AP014724.1, read as the reverse complement.
GATTTAGCGATTGTCGGCGGAGGTCCCGCAGGACTTAGTGCCGGATTGTACGCGACGCGAGGCGGACTTAAAAACGTGGTTATGTTTGAAAAAGGAATGCCCGGAGGCCAAATTACGAGCAGTAGCGAAATAGAAAATTATCCCGGTTCGGCGCAAGTCCTTAGCGGCTTAGACTTCATGGCACCGTGGTCCGAACAGTGCATGCGCTTTGGGCTTAAACATGTAATGGATGAAGTTACGCGCATTTCAAAAAACAGTGACGGGACATTTACCCTCAGCCTTGCAGGCGGTAAAAGCGAAGAAGCCAAAAGCGTCGTCGTTTGTACCGGAAGCACGCCTAAACGTGCCGAATTTGAAGGTGAGGCCGAGTTTTTCGGTAAAGGCATTAGTACATGTGCTACATGTGACGGTTTCTTTTACAAAAATAAGGAAGTTGTCGCTTTAGGCGGCGGTGATACGGCTTTGGAAGAAGCTTTATACCTTTCGCATATTTGCTCAAAAGTCTATTTGGTGCATCGACGCGATAGTTTTAGAGCCAGCCCGAGCACCGTCGAACGTGTGAAAAACAACCCGAAGATAGAACTGGTATTAAACGTTTCGGTTAAAAAAGCGTACGGCGATAAAATGGGACTTAACGGCATTATTGTTGTCGATAAAGAGGGAAAAGAGCGTGATATTGCCGTTCCGGGAGTGTTTGTTTTTGTCGGTATGAACGTTAATAACGGTATCTTAAAACAGCAAGACGGTACGTTTCTTTGCGATATGGATGAAAACGGAAACGTGATCGTCGATCTTTCAATGAAAACTTCCGTTGCGGGTCTGTTCGCCGCCGGAGATTTGAGGACAAAAGCCTCAAAACAAGTCGTCTGTGCCGCCGGAGACGGAGCAACCGCGGGTATTCAAGCCCTTGAATACGTTAATCACCATGCATAAGGAATCAGACGTATGATCAATGTCGGAATTCACGGCTCAACCGGTAGAGTCGGAAGATTATTAATTGAAAATCTTATGAAAGACGCTCAAGCCCGTCCTTATATTTTACATGCTATTGAGGCGTTTAGTTTTTCCGTACCTTCGGAAATTTCCACGACAAACGACGTGAGTATTTTGTTAGAGCGAAGCGATGTCGTGATCGATTTTACGATTGCGACAGGGACGGAAACTTTATTGGAAAATGCACTCAAATCTCCTACTCCTCTTGTCATCGGTACGACCGGATTAAACGAACATCAGCATAATCTTTTAAAAGAAGCGGCTAATCATATGCCGATTTTATATTCGACCAATATGTCTCTAGGCGTTGCGGTTTTAAATCGTTTGGTCGAACTCGCATCCAAAAGCCTAAGCGATTTTGATATCGAAATCGTAGAACAGCATCATCGCCATAAAAAAGACGCTCCAAGCGGAACGGCTTTGACGCTCGGTGAACATGCCGCACGCGCTCGAGGATTGGTTTTGGACGACGTGCGCGTTAGCGGGCGTAACGGATTGATCGGTGAACGTAGTAAAAATGAAATTGCAATTATGGCATTACGCGGAGGCGATATCGTCGGTCGCCATACCGTCGGTTTTTATAATGACGGGGAATTTATAGAGATGAACCATACGGCGACCAGTCGCGATACCTTTGCAAAAGGCGCGATTAAAGCGGCGAAATGGATCGTCCATCAACCAAACGGTCTCTATACGATTAGCGATTGTTTGGGTCTTTAAAAAGGTAGAAGCGTATGTGTGCAATTGTCGGTGTATTTGATGTAAAACATGCTTCCAAAATAGCGTATTATGCGTTATTTGCGATGCAACATAGAGGTCAAGAGGCAACAGGAATCAGTTCAAGTGACGGAAAAAGAATCCGTACGATTAAAGATAACGGACTTGTTACCGAAGTTTTTAACGAAACAAAACTCACTTTTCTAGACGGCGATATGGCAATCGGTCATAACCGTTATTCAACCGCAGGAAGCGATTCGGTTAAAGATGCGCAACCGGTTGCTGCAAGTTATAAACTCGGCGATATTTCGATCGTGCATAACGGAAATTTGATCAATAAGCATGAAGTGCGCAGTCGCCTCATTGAACAAGGTGCTATTTTTCAATCTTCGATGGATACCGAAAATATCATTCATTTGATTGCACGTTCTCAACAGGATAAACTTAAAGACCGTATTGTCGAAGCGTTAAACGTCATTAAGGGTGCGTATTGTCTTTTGATTCAAAGTCGTTCCAAGATGTTTGCAATCCGTGATCGTTACGGGGTTAGACCGCTTTCGATCGGAAAGCTCAAAGAGGGCGGCTACATCGTTGCCAGTGAAACATGTGCGCTAGATTTGGTTGATGCCGAATTTATTCGAGACGTCAGACCGGGGGAAATGGTTATTTTTAGACACGGACAAGAAGCGTTTGAAAGCATTCAACTTTTTGAACCCGACCCGCATATTTGTGCTTTCGAATTTATCTATTTCGCTCGTCCCGATAGCGTGATCGAAGGCAAAAACGTTTATGCGGCGCGTAAACGAATGGGAATGAAATTGGCGGATCTATCACCCGTAAAAGCGGATTTCGTGATTCCCGTTCCAGACAGCGGCGTGAGTGCGGCATTAGGCTACGCTCAACAAAGCGGTATACCTTTTGAAATGGCGATTGTGCGTAACCACTATGTCGGTAGAACGTTTATCGAGCCTACGCAAGCGGTACGCGATTTAAAAGTTAAACTTAAACTCTCTCCGATTCATAAAATTCTAGAAGGTAAAAAAATCGTCGTAATTGACGACAGTATCGTTCGAGGAACAACGTCGCGACAGATTGTAAAAATGCTCAAACGTGCCGGTGCGGCGGAAGTTCACATGCGTATCGCTTCTCCTACGATCGAGCATCCTTGTCTTTACGGTATTGATACTCCAAGCTACAAAGAGCTGATCAGTGCCAACAAAAACGTGGAAGAAGTACGCGAGTATATCGGAGCCGATTCGTTAGCTTTTTTAAGTATTGAAGCCCTTAAAGAGAGCATCGGAAACGATATGAACTATTCGCTCGTGAGTTTTGATGGAAACTATTTTATTAAATAATGCGCGCTATTTTAACCGCGGGGCGGTATTTTAGAGAAAAATTTAATGTCAACGTTTATAAAGTTCCGATCTCGATTTTTGGATTTACATGTCCGAATATTGACGGGAGTGTGGCTAAAGGCGGATGCATTTTTTGCGAAAACGAGTCCTTTAGCCCCAACTTGGGGCATAGCAAAGAACAACCGAAGCGTTTTTTTTTGCAACCGAATACTTCCCATAACCCTTATTTAGACTTTCAGCTTTTACAGCTTGAGGCACAATTTAAAAAAACCCAAAATAGCTTACGTAAAAAGTTTGGAGCAAAAAAATTTATCGTCTATTTTCAATCGTTTACCAATACGTATGCTCCTTTAGAGACGTTAAAGGCATTGTATACGAAGGCTCTCGGTTTTGAAGACGTTATCGGTTTGAGTATCGGTACACGTACCGATAGCATTTCTCCGGACATTTTAGACTATTTGGCTGAGCTGGCGCAAACACATGAAATTTGGGTGGAGTACGGCGTGCAATCGTCTTTTGATACAACGTTGCAACGTATCAATCGCGGGCATGATAGTGCCAATATTGCTTCAAGTATTAAGATGACGCGTCGGTATGGATTGAACGTCTGCACCCATATGATTTTCGGATTACCGCAAGAGACGCAGGAAATGATGCTTGAAAGCGTCAAATTTGCACTCAGCCTTGATGTACAATCGTTCAAGTTTCATCCGCTTTATGTCGTCAAAAAAACGGCTCTTGCGCATGATTTAAATAAAGGGACGTTTACGCCGATTACGGAAGAGGTCTATATTGATACGCTCGTTAAAGCGATAGCACTTCTTCCTTCACATGTTATGATTCAGCGCGTGAGTGCCGGCATAGGCGATACGTCGTTGTTGGCACCCGATTGGTGTTACGATAAACATCGGCAAATGTATGCTATTCGCCAAGCATTTGCCCATCAGGGTTGGTTATATTAATGGCAGAAAAGTTCATAACGCGTATAAGGCTTGCTAAAAGAGGGCGGATAGCGCATAAAGACCGTAAAGTTACGTAATTCTCCGGGACGAAGATCTTCGGCAATGACGAATTCTTTGGTCGTCTCGACGCCGATATCTTCATCTTTGCGCTTAAATAAACTATCTAACGCCGATTTGGGTACAAAAATAGCACTGTCGGTTCCCGTCTTTTCGATAGCGTTATTGGAAACTTTGACTTCTAAAGTGCATTGTGCAATCTGAAAATTCCCGATATTGCGAATTTGACCGCTGATAGCAAACGATTCGTTCACGAGCATTTTTTTCTGAATTACGTTATCAAGTTGTGCCAATTTTGTGTATTTGTCTAAAACATAAATACTGAAAAAAGTGAGAATCGACATTGCCAAGATGTTGGTTAAAATAGGTGCCGCTAAAGAAGATTTCTCGTCACGGTTTTGGAATGTTAAAACCAAAAAAAGGATAAACAGTACGGCAATAATAGAAACGGCAATCCAATGTAAAATCGTAAAATAAGTCATTGGGTCTCCTTAATAACATTCCGCCTTTAAAGTAGCGTTGACATCTCCTTGATAGGTAAAATCATCAAAGAGAATGCGAATATTCGTCAACTCATTCGGGGAAAGACTCTCTTGGACTAGTATCGACTGATTTGCGATAGGCTTTAATCGAGTCATCCAAGCTTTAATTCCTTCTGCGGAAGTTTGCTTGATTGCACTTGTTTGAATCAAACAGCGTTTGAAGGGCTTTTGGGAGAGGTTTTGAAGGGTGGCTTCGACAATGAGGGTATCGGAAAATACGAGCTTTTTAACCATGGTAATTTCCGTAACGTTTTGGCGTAAAAGTGCATTGAGTTTGTAATGAATCAAAAAAGGTGAGACGGCAAAGAAGATCAAAGAGAGAATAATAATAAGTACGGAGAGTGCTGAAGAGCGTTTAGCGATCAAAATCGCAAACGCAATCAGCGTTAAAAACGTCACGATAAGCCATGCAAACGCTAGATAATCATACAAACCTAAATTTCTAAAATAGGTTAAGAGTGAAATTTTAAGCGCGTCAATGAGCATTGCGACTGTTTTTCTCCTCGATGCCGCTTAAGCCGAATCGACGCTTAAGCTCTTGTTTAATACGATCGGGGTGAATATTTTTTGCTCCGAGTGCTACAATCGTATGGAACATCAAATCCGCCGCTTCGTAAATGATAGCTTCTTGCTCACCGTCTTTACATGCAAAACAAAATTCGCCCGCTTCTTCAACGACTTTTTTTAACATGCTATTATCGCCTTTTTGAAGCAGTGAAGCGACGTAAGAACTTTTCGGATCGGCATGTTTTCGTTCTTGAACAATGTGATAGAGTGTATCGGCGATCGAATATGCTTCGATAGCGGTCTGAGGCTCTTTAGGTGCCTCGTCGATATCGACGCGATTAAAAAAGCACGACATACGTCCCGTATGGCATGCGACGCCTTCTTGTTTGACTTTGATGAGCAAAGTATCGTTATCGCAATCTAAATAAGCTTCTTTGACATACTGTAAATGTCCGCTCGTCTCACCTTTTTTCCATAACGTTTGGCGACTACGCGAAAAGTAGTGCGCAATTCCCGTCTCCAACGTCAGTTTCAACGCTTCCTCGTTCATGTATGCGAACATCAGAACTTCTTGCGTATCATACGCTTGAGCGATTACCGGAAGAAGGGGAAATTTCCCCCAGTCGATTGTTTTTAAAAGTTCGGTACTCATTTGGCGACGCTAACAGCTTTTTGGCTATCTTTCGTATCGACCCAAATGTTGGGAACCGAGCCGCCCGGCGTTAAGAAGATTTTCGCATCTTTGTTTTCTTTGAGTGCTTCGTTAAATTTGCCTTGAACTTCGATTTGGCGGAGGTTTAACAAAGGAGCGGAGATGCTTTCGCTAATTTTTTTATTGGCATAAGCATCGGCATCCGCTTCGATCTTAATTGCATTGGCTTGACCTTGTGCGTTAATCTCTCTGGCTTTGGCTTGACCTTCCGCTTCGGCGGCGCGTTTTAGGGCTTCTTGATTTGCGCGCTCGACTTCGTATTTTGTACGTTCGACTTCTTGGCGTGCAACTTGTACGCGTTCAATTTGCTCTTTAATTTTAGCCGGAAGTACGATTTCACGGAGTTGAACCGTTAAAAGCTCGACGGGTTGACCCGGTTGGGCATCGATCGCTTTGCGAATACCTTCTTCGATATTGACGGCAATTTCATTGCGCTTTTGCGGAAGTTCTTCGGCGTTAAATTTACCGACAACGCTTCGCGTCACATCGCGAACGACGGGATTGATGATTTTATCTTCCCATGACATACCCCATGTTGCGATCGTTTGCGGTGCGGTTGAAGGCTCGAGCTTGTATTGTACGGTCAGTTCGATCGAAACGGGTAAACCTCTAGCATCTAAAACGGAAATTGCGGCATTGCGTTTAATGCCGGAACCGCGTTGTACCACTTCGCCCAAATCTTCGGTCGAGGAGTAGTTCATAATACGTACTTTCGTATCGACGATAAAAACTTGTTGAATAAACGGAAGAAAAAGATGAAATCCCGGTTCCATCGGAATCGGTTCAAACTTACCCGTCGTCGCTTTAATTCCCATTTCGCCGGAATTAATAATCACAAACGGTTTAGCGATAATAAAAATAACGATGATCGCAATAACGACGTAAATCAGTCCGGCTTTCTTTCCCAAGTTTTTCATAAAATCGGGAGGTTCGACGTTGAAAGGCGTACGATTGTCGTTGTCGCCTCCGCCTCCAAAACCGCCGCCGTTATTTTTTTTCTTAAAATAGTCGTTCAAATCTGCTGGCATATCGTTCCTTTGGTTAATTAAATAAATGTTAAGAGGTGCTTGTATTTTGGATTGCGTCCGTAAACAACGTCAAAATAAGCCTCTTGAAGTTGACGGGTTATAGATCCGCGTTTTCCATCGCCGATGACATAGTTATCGACATCTTTAATCGGCGTTACTTCTGCGGCGGTTCCCGTAAAAAATGCTTCGTCTGCGATATACACTTCATCGCGAGTGATACGTCTACGCTCGATAGGGATACCCGCTTCTTTAGCCAAATCCAGTACGGTCGCTTGCGTAATGCTTTCTAAAGACGTATCGTTTGGAGGCGTAATCAACGTACCGTTTCGAACGATAAAAAAGCACTCTCCGCTACCTTCGGCGATAAATCCTTCGTCGTCAAGTAAAAGAGCTTCTTCGTAGCCGGCTTCCAAAGCTTCGTATTTGGCCATTTGTGAATTGAGATAATTCGCAGCCGATTTGGCTTTTCCCATCATTGATTTGGCAGGATTTCGGGTAAACGAGGAGATTTTAACGCGAATGCCGTTTTCCAATCCTTCGTCGCCGAGGTAGCTTCCCCATTGCCATGCCGCAATAGCCGTATTAACGGGTGCTTGGATATGATTAAGTCCCATGACGCCGTATCCGAGGTAAATGAGAGGGCGAATGTAAACGTTGGCGGTAAAACGGTTGGCTCTTAAAAGTTCAAGGTGAGCCTGTTCTAACTCTTCTTGTGAAAAATTTGCCTTAATGCGTGTAATTTTTGCCGAGTTTAAGAGGCGTTTCGTGTGTTCTTTAAGCTTGAAAACGGCCAAACCTTCTTTGGTCATGTAAGCGCGGGTACCTTCAAAAACACCGTTACCGTAGTGAAGCGTATGGGTTAAAATATGTACTTTTGCATCATCCCACGCAACTAGTTTGCCGTCCATCCAAATAAATTGTGCTTTATCCATTGTCTAGCCTTATCGTGAAGTCGTTTGTAAAGAGAAATTATAGTAGCTAAACTTTAATTAAAGATAGTTTTAGGGTTAAAATCAATACCGTCATCTTAAAGAAGATCGTGTGAATCTATGTTAAGATGCTACAAAAATTCTACATGTAAGGATGATTGATGCTTAAGATCGGCGATAATGCCCCCGAATTAACGCTTCCCAACCAAGACGACGTTGAAATTTCGCTTCGCGATTTGGCGGGGAAGTGGATTGTTCTTTATTTTTATCCCAAAGATAACACCCCCGGATGTACAACGGAAGCATGCGATTTTACGGCAACTTTGCCGCAATTTGACACTCTAGGAGCGGTCGTTTTGGGCGTTAGCCCCGATAGCACGGCGTCGCATCAAAAGTTTATCGCAAAGCAAAAATTAGACATTACGCTTTTGTCCGATTCAACCACCCAGATCGCACAACGCTACGGCGTATGGCAACTGAAAAAGTTTTGCGGCAAAGAGTATATGGGGATCGTGCGTTCGACGTTTTTGATCGACCCCGAGGGAAAAATCGCACAGATTTGGTCTAACGTCAAAGTGAAAGATCACGCAAGTGAAGTGAAAAAAGCATTGGAGGCGCTCGTATAAAGCGCCTTCTTAATTGCTAATGGAAATTGCACACCCAATCCATGATTCTCGCTGTGCGTCTACCGCTTGTACCTCTTGTTTAATGAGTCTTTCGGGAGCGATGTTATAGGATTTTGCAAGCTTTTGGACAATCGCCTCGGCGCGCTTTTGAGCAAGGGCGTGAAGGACTGCGGGATCGATTACGACCGTTTCGGCAATTTTAGCGATTAGGCGATCGTTAATAGCGGGAGGATCAAGTTGTTCTTCCTTGCACTGTTTCATTAGCGTACCGTACGCATCGTCTCCGTATTTTTGAACGAAGAGTTTTTGCACGGCTCGGGCATAAGCGTCTTCCGTGCTATTTTTAGAGAGCTTTTGTTCGATTTGTGCGGTTATGTTGTTTTCTTTTAAAGCCTGCATATCGAGTGTTTCGTTATAGCTAGGAGTAATAAGCAACTTTAAGGCGGATCGTTTTTCCAAAATTTGTCGGTACTGTGCCATTTTCTCTTCTTCCGAAGCAATCAGTACGGCTTCACCCGCCGCGAAGTCGATACTTTGAAGATTTTCGGCTTCAATGCCCAAAAGAGAGCCTAAAAGTTTAAATGGAGAGGTAACGATGCCTCCGATGAGATTGCCGATTGCTTTCCAAACGACGCTTCCGTAACGAAACTCCGGATCGTTAAGATCTCCGCTGACCGGAAGATCCAGATCAATTTGTCCTTTTGAATCTTTTAAAAGTGCTATCGCTAAGTCTAGCGGTAGATTGAGGGCATCTTCGCTTTCGATCTTTTCTCCTAAGACCAAAGAGTCTAAATTGATCTTATTTTGACCCTCCATGAGCCCTTTTTTAATTTTATAGTTCAAATCCAACGAAAGTTTTCCTTCTTTAATCGCATATCCGACGAATTTTCCAGAATAAGGCGTCAATTTAGGCATCGCGATGTTTTTGAAGATTATTTTGAGATTGGCATGGTTTTTGATGTCGAAGGGCAATAGGGTACTGTCGATTTTTGCATAGCCGTATTTATCGACTTTTCCTTCTATTTTGAGAGTCGAAGGCTTTGTACTTTTCGTATCGAGCGTGGAGAGTGAGCCGTTGAGATTATCCGCAAATGTTGCAAAAGGGATCGGCAATGTAGCGTCTTGAAAATGCGCCGTTCCTCTTTTTAAAGAGATATTGCCTAAAAAAAGCGTCAAAGCACTCTCTTTGGAGACGGATTTTTGATCGTGAGTCGTCGTAGGAGGGGCTTTTTGTTGGACAAGAAGGTCGGCAAAATTCGTGCTATGGTCTTTTTTAATATCCAAATTTACGTAAGGTTTGTCAAGCATTATTTTTTGAATACGCATTACTTCAGGGTCTAAGGTATACGATAATGCGCTTAAATTCAAGCTCTCCCACGCAACCAAAGGTGTTTTAAAGCGATCTGCAAGCGAAAACTTTGAAACCGTGATATCGCCTTGAACGTCGAGCTTGGTTTGTTGATCAAACGAGGCCTTAAGTAGCGTATCGAGCGAAACGTAGCCGTCTTGGATCAATGCCGTCGTAAAGGGTTTGAGATAAGGTTGTGTTTTTTCTAACGAGAGCGTATCGGCGACAATGCGCATATCCAAGGAGGAACGAGCGGGAAGAAACGTGCCTTTGAGCTTCAAAGAAGCCTCTTTATCGATCGTGCCGTTGAGATCGAATGCAATCGTTTGATGGGTATCGTTGGTGATATTATCGACGATTAAAGAAAGCGGAGCGCAATCGATAGGCGAAGATTTCACGTTTTGATCGACGACATGTACGCGAGCCGAATCGACGTAAAGTCGACGGAGTGCAAAGCTCCACGGCGAAGACGTAGTGGAAGAGGATGAGGTTGCTGTGTTTTTGTCTGTTGGGTTTGTCTTGGAAGCGGGCGTAAACAATCTCTCAAAATTGACGTGATACGCTTTTTCAAGTTGCAAACGAATATTCGGTTGCGTCAAAGATGCTTCCGCAATAGTGACATGTGAAGCCTGTAGATCAAAATCGATTCCGTCTAACTTGAGTGAAGGGATTTGGATTACGGATTGATTTGCGTCGGTAAATTCGGTATTTTCGACCAGTAAAGAGCCTTTTTCGATGAGCACGGAAGGCGAGTTTTTACTTAAATCGATCCAGAAAGGAATGCGAAGCGTTAGATCGCCTTTAGAGAGCTTTGCGGGAAGAGCGCTTAAGGTGTAACCCCAAAGCGTAGAAAGCGGTAGCTTCGTTAGGTTAAGTTCTCCGTAAAAAATAAGCGGTTCAATAATAAGGCTGCTCGCGATGGAGAGTTTTTCTTCATTTTGTAAAACGGCTTTGATCGCATGAAGGCTCAAATCGTCTTTATAGAAACTCAAATTATCGGCAGTATAGGAGATAGGTCCGATTTCAAATTGGAAAGGATGTTCACCCCTTGGGTCTTGAAAAAGCGTATGCGCATTGTGAATTTCCACATGTTTGACGATGAGCGGCATGGTAAGAGAGGTTGTCGTTTCGGATGCGTTGTTCTCTTGCTCTTGCGTTTGCGTGTTAGGAAAAAGTTTGAGAAGTTTGAGCGAACCTTCTTGATCGAGGCTTAGATCGATGTCTGGATTGTCGATGTGAACCGCTTTAATCGAAAACTCTTTTTTAAACAGAGCCGAAGGATCGTAATTGAGATAGACATGTCCGATGCTAAGAGCTTTAGTAGCATTAGAGTCTAGCAGTGCCAAGGACTCGAGATTGACTTCAAACGTAAAAGGGTTAAAGCGAACATGCTCGACGCTGAGAAGAATGCCGACTTTTTCGTGCAGGAGCGAAGGAAGTTGTGTGCGTACCCACCACGGAAGGATCACGAAACCGCACAGTGTATAAAACAACGGGAGGCTAATCAGCCAAAATACAATCGTTTTCATATTTTTTGTGAGCATAAAACACTCCTGTTATCGATTGAAATTATTATACACTAAAAACAAAAAAATCTTTTTAAAACTATGAGTTTTATGAGGTTGCCATTGCTTTTGCTAGCGCGATACGGTCTTTTATACATCATTACATAAAGAAGAATACTACCTAGTGCGTATACGAATGAGAGCAAAGAGATGGTATACTTTTAGCAAATTTATTTCGTAAAGAAAGCATGCATGCTCGTTCATATCTGTTGCTCGGTCGATAGCCATTTTTTTCTTCAAAAATTACGTGAAGCGTATCCTAACGAACCGCTGATCGGTTTTTTTTACGATCCGAATATTCATCCTTACGACGAGTACCGTTTACGTCTTTTGGACGTTCGCCGCAGTTGCCGAAAATTAGGCATCGTTTTATGGGAAGGTTCGTACGATTATGAGGCATGGATCAATGCAGTAAGGGGCTTGGAACATGAACCCGAAAAAGGCAAACGTTGCAATGTTTGTTTTGATAACAGGTTAGAAGAGAGTGCTAAAAAAGCACTGGAACTTGGGGAAAAAATCATTACGACCACTTTACTAACAAGTCCTAAAAAGTCCTTACAGCAGTTAGAACAAGCGTTAGAAACGATTGCACAAAAATACGGTTTAGCAATCGTCGTGCCCGATTTTCGAAAAGACGGCGGTACGCAAGCGCAATTTGCTTTAGCGCGAGACGCAATGCTTTATCATCAAAACTATTGCGGGTGCGTGTTTGCTCTTGCTAAACAACGCGAACAGCAAAAACGTTTTGCCGACGAATTATGTTCTCCTTTGCGTCCGCAATGTTTGCCCGGTTCGATCGAAGAGCGCTTACGTCTTTATGAAGCGGTGATTTGTGCGGAAGAAGAACGTCGGCCGTTTCGTCTTGTGCGGGAAAAATTTTTAAATTACCGTCTTTTACGGGCATGGTTGCAAAACGATGCGCAAGAAATCGTTCCGAGTTATATTCTTTTTTACTCGACTTGTCAGAAAAAAGTATCCAAAACACGGGTGGCTTTTAGCGTATCGGGTGTGGGGTACGCAACCAAAGAAGAGATACGTTTCGTAACGATCGATCGGTTTAACGAGGCGGCAAATACAAGCTTTTGCGATGTCAAAGAGATGCTAAGAAATCCTCCCGATCTTGAATGTGAAATGAAAGTTCGTTCACATTTGTTTCCCTCCGCGGTACTCTCTTTAAGTCCGATTATGATCGTTGACACGCTTGATGAGAGGGAATATACGCTTTTTATCGAGAGCGTAAGCTACTCCGACATTAGAGAAAATTTAGTATTTATTAGCTAAAATATTTGAATTTTGTTAATAAGGTTTTTAAAGATGTTAATGGATGTTGTAGAGATTCAAAAAATACTTCCTCACCGATTCCCTTTTTTACTGATTGATCGTATTACGGGATTGACGCCGGGAGAATCCATCGAGGGGTTCAAAAACGTGACGATCGGCGAACATATTTTTCAAGGGCATTTTCCAGAACACCCGATTTATCCCGGAGTCATGATTATCGAGGGAATGGCGCAAGCCGGCGGCGTTTTGGCGTTTCAAAGTATGGATAGCGAAAAACAAGAAGACACGAAAAACAAAGTCGTTTATTTTATGAGTATCGATAATGCAAAATTTAGGAATCCGGTTCGCCCAGGCGATCAGCTGGTGTATAAACTCGGCGTGATCAAGCATAGAGGAAATATTTGGGTTCTCGACGCCAAAGCGTATGTTGACGAAAAGCTTGTGGCGGAAGCGGAACTCAAAGCAATGATCGTGGATAAATAACATGTCGAACATTCATCCGACTGCTATCATCGAGGACGGGGCTTTGATTAGCGCAGACGTCGAAATAGGCGCATTTTGCTATGTTTCAAGTCAAGCGAAGATCGGGCAAGGCACAAAAATAGCGCAAGGCGCACACATCTACGGTAATACGACGATCGGTAAACATAACCAGATTTTTTCGCATGCGGTTTTGGGGTCGATTCCTCAAGATTTAAAGTATGCGGGAGAAGAAGTCGAGCTGATTATCGGAGATTACAATAAAATTCGAGAGTTCACGCTTTTCAATCCCGGAACGGCGGGCGGCGGCGGAAAAACCGTTATCGGTAGTTACAATTTATTTATGGGATACGTGCATATCGGGCACGACGTACATGTCGGCAATCACTGTATTTTAGCCAATGCGGCGACGCTTGCGGGGCACGTCGAATTGGGGAATCACACGGTAATCGGCGGTATGACGCCGATTCATCAGTTCGTTAAAGTCGGAGATTACGTGATGATTGCGGGAGCTTCGGCCTTATCACAAGATATTCCTCCGTTTTGCTTAGCGGAAGGCAATCGTGCGATGTTGCGCGGCTTAAACCTTACGGGACTTCGTCGTCATTTGGAACGTCAAGATATCGACGAGCTGAAGGCGGCGTATCGAAAATTGTTTGAATCGGGTCAGCCGATTCAAGAGACGGCGACCTTGTTATTGCAAAACGCTTCTAACGCGTACGTCGTACAAATGTGTCGATTTATTATGGAGTCCAAACGCGGCATTCCATTTGAGAGGAAAAATAATGGTGAATAGAGAGTGCAGTTTCTGCGGAACGAAAGAGAGCAACGATACGAGGTTGATTGCGGGCGACGATGTTTTTATTTGTGAACATTGCGTCATTTCGGCGTATAAAATTTTCTTCGGCGATATTCCTGAGACGACCGCCGCATTAAGCCATGACGAAGCGTTTAATCAAGAACTTCTCGTCCCCAAAGAGCTCAAAAAAGTTTTAGACGATTTTGTCATCGGTCAAGACCAAGCGAAAAAGATTTTTTCGGTGGGCGTTTACAATCACTATAAACGTATTTTTAAACAGAGCACGATTCAAGACGATACGGAAATCTCGAAATCCAATATTTTATTAATCGGACCGACCGGAAGCGGTAAAACGCTTATGGCGCAAACGTTGGCGCGCTTTTTAGACGTGCCCATCGCTATTTCGGATGCGACGAGTTTAACCGAAGCCGGATACGTCGGCGAAGACGTCGAAAATATTTTGACGAAGCTACTTCAGTGTGCGAACGGCGATATTAAAAAAGCCGAACACGGTATCGTGTTTATCGATGAAATCGACAAAATTGCCCGTATGAGCGAAAATCGTTCGATTACCAGAGACGTATCGGGAGAGGGTGTACAACAAGCACTTTTAAAAATTATCGAAGGAAGCGTCGTTAATATTCCTCCTAAGGGTGGACGCAAACACCCGAACCAAGATTTTATTCAAATCGATACGACCAATATTTTATTTGTTTGCGGCGGTGCTTTTGACGGACTCGAAGAGATCGTTAAACGTCGTATCGGCAAAAACGTACTCGGATTTGAGCAGGAAAAACGTACTAAAAGTCAAGACGAAGGACTTTTTGATTTAGTCGAGCCCGACGATCTGGTACATTACGGTTTGATTCCGGAGTTGATCGGTCGCTTACATGTCACCGCAAAACTTTCTGCTATTACGCAAGAAGATATGGTGCGAATTTTAACGGAACCTAAAAATGCTATTTTTAAACAATATCAAAAGCTCTTTGCCATCGATAACGTACTTCTCTCGTTTACGAAAGAAGCCTTGAGTGCGGTTGCGGAGCTTGCGATTAAACGTAAAACGGGAGCTCGCGGACTTCGAAGTATTATGGAAGATATTATGGTTGACGTTATGTACGAACTTCCCGAACTTGCCGGTTACGAAGTCGTGATAACCGAAGACGTCGTTTTAAAAGGCGATAAACCGCTTTATGTCAAAAAAGATAAAAAAAGTGCGTAAATAAAGGATTGTAGAGATGATTTTAGACAAAGTGATAGGCTTTTTTTCAAGCGATATGAGTATTGACCTCGGAACGGCCAATACGCTTGTTCTCGTCAAAGGCAAGGGTATCATTATTAACGAACCCTCCGTTGTCGCCGTACAAAGAAATCGCATGGGAAAACAGAGTATTTTGGCCGTCGGTAAAGAGGCTAAAAATATGGTGGGTAAAACTCCCGGCGACATCGAAGCGATTCGTCCGATGCGTGACGGCGTGATTGCCGATTTTGATATGACCGAAAAAATGATTCGCTATTTTATTGAAAAAGCCCATCGCAGAAAAAGTTTTTTACGACCGCGCATTATTATCTGTGTTCCTTACGGTTTGACGCAAGTCGAGCGTAAGGCGGTACGTGAGTCGGCGATGAGTGCGGGCGCGCGCGAAGTCTTCTTGATCGAAGAGCCGATGGCGGCGGCTATTGGAGCCGGACTGCCGGTACGAGAGCCGCAAGGAAGCCTGGTTGTCGATATCGGCGGCGGTACGACCGAAATCGGCGTAGTCTCTTTGGGCGGTTTGGTTATCAGCAAATCGATTCGTGTTGCCGGCGATAAAATCGACTTGGCAATCGTAGATTATGTGAAGAAAAAATACAACCTTCTGATCGGCGAACGAACCGGAGAAGAGATTAAAATCGCTATCGGAACGGCCGTACCGATGGATGAACCGCTTTCGATGATGGTCAAAGGTCGCGATCAAGTCAGCGGACTTTTAAGCCGTATCGAGTTGACCAGCGAGGACGTACGCGACGCTATTAAAGAGCCTTTGAAAGAGATTGCCGATGCGCTCAAAGACGTTTTAGAGGTTATGCCTCCCGATTTGGCGGGCGATATCGTGGAAAACGGTATCGTATTGACGGGCGGCGGTGCGTTGATTCGTGGATTTGACAAATATCTTTCCGACATCGTCAAACTCCCCGTTTTCGTAGCGGACGAACCGCTTTTAGCCGTTGCTAAAGGAACGGGAAAAGCTTTGGAAGAGATAGAGATATTGCAACAACTATCGAATGAATAAATTTAAAATCCTTATACTTTTAGCGGCTTTCGTTTTCGTATCGTTTCGGTACGGAACGGAAGCAAAGCATTATATCGGCGGATTAAATACGAAAGTATTATCCGCTTACGTTGATCTAAAAACGAGTATCGAAAATCGTGTGAACGAGCATTTTGCCCAACAAGAAGAGATTAAACGGTTGCGTGCCGAGAATCAGACGTTGCAAAAATCGGCCGTATTATCCATCGCGTTTGCGAGCAAATTGAACGATCTTTTAAAAGAAAACAACGTTACGGCATACTCTCCTAAAATTGCATTGATTCAGTCGATCGGCTATACCGACCTTAACGATTACGGTAAAGTATGGCTTGATTTTAAAGATTTTAATCAAAGTAAAATTTACGGTCTTTTAACCCAAGGATATGCCGCGGGTATCGTCGTATCAAATGACGGGCATCCGCAAGGTTTGTTGTTAAGCGACCCAAAATCGATTTTTTCGGTTTATGTGGGAGATCAAAAAATGCAAGGCGTTTTACAAGGAAACCGCAAAGAAATTTTAGTGAAATATATTTCGCAATGGTTGCAACCGCAAGTCGGAGACGAAGTGGTCACCAGCGGATTGGACGGTCTTTTCTTCGAGGGAATTAAAGTCGGAACCGTGACGCAGGTCATTGAAGAGGAGTCATCCAAAACCGTGGTCGTTAAGCCTTATGCCAATGCCCATGTCCCTGCATTTATGCATGTAATTTTACAAAATTAGTCTTGAACCCAGAACCTAAAAGGTGTTGGGTTGAAGACTACATGTAGATTAAAGGAAAGAGATGCCAAAACGCCAAGATATTAAAACCATACTATTAATCGGATCAGGTCCTATCGTTATCGGACAGGCATGTGAATTTGACTATTCGGGAACGCAAGCGGCAAAAACACTCAAAGAACTTGGATACCGCGTCGTACTGGTCAATTCAAATCCCGCAACGATTATGACCGACCCGGAATTCGCCGATCGTACGTATATCGAGCCGATTACCGAAGAGGTTATCGCGCGTATTATCGAAAAAGAGAATATCGACGCGATTTTACCGACGATGGGCGGACAAACGGCCTTGAACGTTGCCATGCGTATGCACGATCTGGGATTGCTGGAAAACGTCAAATTTTTAGGCGCAAACCCTGCGGCGATTAAAAAAGGCGAAGACAGACAAGCGTTTAAAGAAGCCATGATGAAAATCGGTATGGATTTGCCGATTAGCGCGTATGCCTATACGATGGAAGATGCGTACGCGGCGGCGGAAAAAATTGGATTCCCTTTGATTATCCGCGCTTCGTATACCTTAGCGGGCGGCGGAAGCGGTGTCGCGTACAATATCGACGAGTTTAAAGAGTTAGCAAGTGCCGGCTTGGATGCGAGTCCGATCAACGAAATCTTAATCGAAGAGTCGCTTTTGGGTTGGAAAGAGTACGAGATGGAAGTTATTCGCGATCGTGCCGATAACTGCATTATCGTCTGTTCGATCGAAAACTTTGACCCGATGGGCGTGCATACGGGCGATTCCATTACCATTGCTCCCGCTCTTACGCTCACCGATAAAGAGTACCAACGTATGCGAAATGCCTCGTTTGCGATTTTGCGCGAAATCGGCGTTGATACCGGCGGTAGTAACGTACAGTTTTCGATTTGCCCCCAAACGGGACGCATGACCGTCATCGAAATGAATCCGCGCGTGAGCCGTAGCTCGGCATTGGCTTCGAAGGCAACGGGGTATCCGATTGCCAAAGTCGCCACGCTTTTAGCCGTCGGATTTACGCTTGACGAGATTAAAAACGACATTACGGGTACGGCGGCGAGTTTTGAGCCGGTCATTGATTATATCGTGACGAAAATTCCTCGTTTTACATTTGAAAAATTTCCGCTTGCCGATTCGACGTTGACCACGTCGATGAAAAGCGTGGGCGAAGTCATGGCGATCGGGCGAACGTTTAAAGAGTCGTTTCAAAAAGCGTTATGTTCTTTGGAAACCGGTTTGAGCGGTTTTGAAATTCAAAAAGTCGAAGAAGAAAAACTTAAAAACGAGATTCGACGTCCCAATTGCGACCGTGCACTTTACGTTGCGGAAGGGTTTCGAAGAGGCTATGACGTTGAAGAAGTGTATCGTTTGAGTAAAATCGATCCATGGTTTCTAGGGCAAATCAAAGAGATCGTCGATTTTGAAAAAGAGATCGACATGTTTATCCTCAATAACGAAACGATGTTACGCAAAGCAAAAACGATGGGTTTTTCGGACAAGATGATCGCAAAATTGATCAACAAAGAGGACAATTTAGAGTTAACCGAAAACGATATTTACTTTGCGCGTAACAAGCTCGGTATCGACTTTGAATACAACGAAGTCGACACGTGTGCGGCGGAATTTAAAGCCTTAACGCCGTATTTGTATTCGACGACAAATATCATGAAAGTGCCTCAACCGTCCAAGACGACGGATACACAGAAAAAAGTGATGATCATCGGCGGCGGTCCGAATCGTATCGGACAGGGTATCGAGTTTGACTACTGTTGCGTTCACGCGGCATATGCGTTAGGCGATATGGGCGTGAAAACCATTATGTACAACTGCAATCCCGAAACCGTTTCAACCGACTACGACACCAGCGATATTCTCTATTTTGAACCGATCGATTTTGAACATGTCAGAAGCGTGGTCGAAAAAGAACAACCCGATGGAATTATCGTGCATTTCGGTGGACAAACACCGTTGAAATTGGCGAAGAAATTGACCGTTATGGGTGCAAAAATCATCGGAACGACCGCTCGCGTGATCGATATGGCGGAAGATCGAGAAAAGTTTTCGCAATTTATTAAAGAAAATCATATTAAACAGCCCAATAACGCAACGGCGACCAGCGAAGAAGAGGCGATCGAAAAAGCTAAAATCATCGGTTATCCCGTTTTGGTTCGCCCAAGTTATGTTTTAGGCGGTCGTGCGATGCGCATCGTTTACAATGAAAGCGAACTTAGAACCTATATGAACGAAGCGGTAAGTGTGAGTCACAATTCGCCCGTTTTGATCGATCAGTTTTTAGATCGTGCGATCGAAGTCGACGTGGATGCGATCAGCGACGGTAAAGACGTCTACATCGGCGGCATCATGCAACATATCGAAGAAGCGGGTATTCACAGCGGCGACAGTGCGTGTTCTCTGCCTTCCGTTAGCCTCAGCGAAACGATTTTGGCAAAAATAGAAACGCAAACACGCCAAATTGCTTTAAATCTTGGTGTCGTAGGACTGATGAACATTCAATACGCCATTTATCAAGACGACGTTTATATGATCGAAGTCAATCCCAGAGCCAGTCGTACCGTACCGTTTGTCAGTAAAGCTACCGGCGTTCCGATGGCAAAAGTCGCTACGCGCGTGATGTTTCAAGGCAATCTCCGCGAAGCACTTAAATTTTACGACAAATTTAACATGGTAACCGAAGTCGGCGGACTTTTAAAACCCAAGCCGCTTAGCCACGTTGCGGTCAAAGAAGCGGTCTTCCCGTTCAATAAACTTCAAGGCGCAGACCTTATCTTGGGACCTGAGATGAAATCAACGGGTGAGGTTATGGGCATTAGCAAAAATTTTCCGGCTTCGTTTGCGAAAAGTCAAATTGCTTCGGCGAATATCTTACCGAAAAGCGGTGCGGTGTTCATCTCTTTAGTCGATATCGATAAAAGCTATGCTAAACAGATCGGCGAAAAATTTGTTCAGCTCGGTTTTAAAGTCGTCGCGACCGGCGGAACGCATAAAGCCTTGCGCGATGCGGGCGTGGAAGCGGAATTTGTCTATAAAATTTCCGAGGGTCGCCCCAACATCGAAGATAAACTCAAAAACGGCGACATCGCTTTAGTGATTAACACGAGCGATGCCAAATCGAGCAAAGACGATGCAAAAAAGATCCGCCAAGCGGTTCTTCGCTTCAAAATTCCTTATTTTACGACCGTAGCGGCAGCAGCGGCGGCAACGGAATCTATCGCGTACATTCAAGACAAAAGTGCGCTTGAACCACGTGCTTTACAAGACTATCTCAACTAAAACCATGAACCCCGACCGTGTTTATCTAGCTCAAACAGAGACAACGGCGGGGTTTCTCTCCCAAAATGCCGAGGCATTAGCAACCATCAAAAATCGCCCAAACGGTAAGCCGTTTTTGATGAGCGTGGACAGCTTACAGACACTTCGCACCTTTACCCGTGTTCCAAAAGAGCATAAAAACCGTATCCGAAGAGCCAAAAAAACTACTTTCGCCTATCCGTGTGGACTAGCAATTCGTGTGATCCAAGACACGGATCACTTGCCGTTTTTACGAAAACTGACATGGAGTTATTCCACCTCGTCTAACCCCAGCGGGAAGGGTTTTGATGAAGCTTTTGCCATCGAAAAAGCAGACATCGTTGTGTTTACATGTAAAGGTTTTTTTGAAGACAAACCCTCAAAGATTTTCAAACTCGGTAAACACAAGATGAGGAAATTACGGTAATGAACTTAGAAAAACTCAAAAACGCGGAAGCTTATTTTTTAGAACTTTATCCTGAGGGGTTTCAAGATATAGGACTTCAACCTATCATCAAACGACACAACACCGCAAAAATAGGCGAGCAAGTCCGTGAGATGTTTGCCAAAGAGAATTTCTCACAGCCTGAGCTCATCTGCGAAAACTTCGCCAAAATCGCCTCAAAGTCAACCCTCATCTCACTCTTTGAAAAACCAAAAGTACGCGATATGGTCAAGTCCATGCGCATGGAGCGAAGAGATATGCTTTGTATTGGTCTGTATGAAATGCTTTACGGCGACCCAAAAGAGGGCTTTGAGACCTTAGTAGAGGTGCTTTCATTTTACAGTTTGGCAAAATGGCCGCTTGTAACGTTCATTCCTTACTACTTTTACCGAGATAAAGCGTTTTTCATCAAGCCTACAACCACCAAAAACATTATCGCTTTTTTTGAGATAGAAGGTTTAGTTTATAAGCCAAAACCGAGTTATAAATTTTACACAGCGTATACGAGTGTATTGGAAAACATGAAAGCCAATGTCGGAGCAAAGATAAGCCACGATGACAATGCCGCTTTTACGGGGTTTTTGATGATGGCGATGGAAGAGTAAGAAAACTATTTTGTATGCTTTTCAAATTCAATTTGTCCTGCAACATGTAAAATATCAAAAGAATTTTTAAATGTTGTATCACTATATGTTTTAGTTGGCAATATATCATCAAATATTTTTAGGATTTCACTTTCTTTGTCCAAATAAGCATCTTTAGAAGATTTTTCTAAATTAGGTATAAAACCTATTAGCAATTCATAAATAGAGTTTCTAAATGTGTCATCTACTAAAATCAACTCTATTTGAAAATTGTGTTTATACTTTTTGATTTTTAATTTAAGCTTTTCTGCTTTGTCTTGTGCAATTTCTTGAAACCTTGAAATGTATATTTCTCTTTGATTTTGCATTAATGGGAATCCCCAAATATAGCTATTTATATTGACTTGAGCCATTGTATAGTTTGATTCACCATATGGTTTTAATAGTTCTTTTAATAATACTGGCGTTTTACCTTTATATTCATTCCCTGGTAAAGCTTGTATCATATTATTTTTTTCTAAAATGTTCTTCGCATTGCCATTTTCATAACTTTCCCAATCTCTAGCTTGCGTGTACATACCTATGGTTGGATCAAACATAGCCATCGCTATAGCTACTAAGCATTTTTCATTTGTATTTTCAAGTATCTGGATTTGTAATTCAAGAGTAGAAATTTTATTGTGCAATGTCTCAATATCTTCTTTTTTGCACTCCCATAAAAGATATTGACCTTTTATATTGTTCAAATGAATTTGATTAATATTTAAAATGGCAGGCGTAATTTTATTAGCACCTAAAAACCGAATTGCTATATCTTGTGTAGGGTCTACAAAATAAGATGAATCCCAACTCATAGAGCGCCTAGTGATTTGTCTCAAGAAATTGTTAGGAGACTCAAATGTATAATTAAAATCATCGACTATATGATTATTTATTTTAGAAAATGAAAGCCAAGAAGTCAATTCGTTTTCCCAATTTGATTTACGTGAAGATATTTTGATTGGACTAATAATAAAAGAAATCCATTTATTATTTTTGGTTGAGTAATCAAATAATAATAACTTCTGTTTTAACTTTTTAATAAATTCTTCCAACTCTACTTTAACTGTTGAAGATATTTTTAAAAAGGTATGAATACTTGAAGGATCAATTCGCCTTAATACCATCATCCAAGATGGTAAATTTTCAATTAAATTATAATTCAAATCAATCTGAAGGTCACTTTTACTATGAATAAAATCATAGCAATCAAATATTGGTATAACCTTATAATCTGGCATTAAAACAGGCACTACATTACATTCAATAGCCGATTCATCTACTCTTAAAAACTTACTGTAAAAGTTTTTTGTTGTATTTAAAATATTGTCTTTGGTGGTATCATCAAAAATATTATTTTTAGAAATATTGATAGTGGGAGCTTTTGCATTTAATTTTCTTGGACTTTGAAAGATTTGTTCAACAGGCATAGTCCAATAACATTTATCGGTTTCTTCTTCATAGATTATTAAAAAAACAGGAAAATAACTAGTTTGCCACGCTCTCAAGTGAGTTGCTTCAATTGATATACTAAAATCTCCATTTTTTAATTTTCGTATATATTTGCTATCTTTAGTTGATGATTTTACTTGACACCTAAAATGATAGTTTGTTCTAATATTATCAATGAAGATATTGCAGTCAATATCTTCGCCAAAATCACTTTTGATAATATCTGCAGTCCATTTAAATTTTTGCAAAATTAATTGTACTGTTGTTGCCCCTATATCACCAAGACTTTGCGAATCAGTCTGCATGGGTCGTTTTTGATTCATTTTTTTTCTTAATTTTCTTTGTTCGAGCAATAACTTACATTTTTCCCGTAATCTTCCGAATTGCCAGTGAAGCGAGCGTCAAGCCAAATGCTCCCGTAACGCACATGAGGCTTCCTAGTTCTTTACATGTAGGCTCTTCGTCTGAGAAGACGGTTAGAAAATCTCCCGTAAAACCGCTTTTTTTGAGTTCATACCGCATCTTTTTTGCCAGCGCGTCACCATGAGTTTTCCAGATGGAAGCAGTGCGAATGCGTGTGGGGTCTAGTTTTTTAGCACTGCCGCTGGAGCTGAAAAGTTTTTCGCTCGTTTTGTGTGCTACGGCAACTTTGGCTCTCATATCGTCTATAGCGTCGATGACAAGATCAAAAGGCGAAAAGTCAAACTGCTCCACCCACTCGGGCGTAATGAGTACGTGAATCGGTGTGACGTTGGAGTAAAGTGAGGCAAGGTGCAAGACTTTGACTTCGCCCACCGCTTCTGAGCCTAGTTGTCGGTTTTGGTTTGTGATGTCATACACATCATCATCAACGATGGTAATGCGCCCGATGCCGGTTCGAAACAGTGCGTCCAAACAGACACTTCCAACACCGCCCACGCCTAAAAGAAGGATATTTGCTTTTTGGAGTTTTTCAAAATCCTCACCAAAAACACGGCGAACTCTTGTGAAGCGGTCGTCCATTATTTGATCCACTCTTTTAAGGCTTCCAGTTCATCGTGCGCGGTCATATCGAGCTTTATCGGCGTAATCGAGACGTAGCCCTCTTCGATAGCACTCAAATCGCAGTCGCTAAGTGCTCCTTTTTTCCACTCCAGTGTGTGAACGCCCAGCCAGTAGAACTCTTCGCCTCTAGGATTGCGGTGCAGATGCGCGTCGTTTCCGTACATACGGTATCCTGCGCGCGTGATTTTATAGCCTTTGCACTCTTCGGGTTTCAACGGCGGCACGTTGACGTTTAAAAAGCGACGTTCGTTCAAAGGAAAGGTTTTTTCCAAAATCTTTTTGGAAAGATCGTACACGACGCGCTCCGCCAAATCGTAGCCGTGCGTCAATTCGATATTTTGGGGGCTACCTTCGTAAACTTGCGAAATCGCGATGGACGGAACGCTGTGAAGTGCACCTTCCATTGCCGCGCTCGCCGTACCGCTGTAGGTAATGTCTTCGCCCAAATTGGAGCCTTTATTGATGCCGCTTACGATGAGGTCGGGTTTGCTCTCTCCTTCAAAAAGGGCATTGAGCGAGAGGTAAATGCAATCGGTCGGCGTGCCGTCGTCCAGTTTAAAAAAATCGTCGCTAATGGAGATAAAGCGAAGCGGACGCGTTAAGGTTAAAGAGTGTCCGCATGCTGATTTTTCGGTGGTGGGAGCTACGATCGTGACATGCCCTAAAGGACGAAGCGCGCGTGCAAGCGCATGTAAGCCCGGACTTTCAAATCCGTCGTCGTTGGTAATTAAAATACGTTTCATGAAAAGACCTGTCTTTTTTAAAACCATTATAACGAAACGGGCTTATAGTAGACTTCGTTTAAAGCTCCAAAGCGCGTCTCTTTTTAAGAGATTTTTGTATAGACTTATACAAAAAAGAAGGTATGCGTTTGAAACTTTTAATCTCGGCATTGGAACCCTCCGCAAATTTGCATCTCGAACCTATTTTAGAAGGCTTGGAGTCTTGCGAAATTTTCGGTATTTTCGACGAGCGTTTCGGGAAGCCGTTTTTGTCTTCCGGTGCTTTTTCGATTATGGGTTTTTTGGATGCACTTCCTAAAATTCGCGAGGCGAAACGGGCGATTAAAGTGATGGCGCGTATGAGTTTTTTTGTGGATAAAGTGTTGCTGATCGACTCTCCGGCTTTTAATTTACCTTTGGCAAAAGCGATTAAAACGATCAATCCGAACGTCCAGATCATTTACTACATTTTGCCGAAAGTATGGGCTTGGAGACCCAAACGCGCGGCGAAATTGGAAAAATATTGCGATATTTTGGCGTCGATTTTCCCGTTTGAGAATTTATGTTATACCAAATCGACGTATGTAGGCAATCCCTTGTTGGACGAGATACCGCACTTTAAGATACGCCATGAAAAAACGGGAACGATCGCCTTTCTGCCCGGAAGCCGCAAGAGTGAGATAAGGGCTTTATTGCCTATCTACAAAGAACTTGCGGCAAAAATTGAGGATAAAGAGAAGCTTCTGGTCATTCCCGCACATTTTACGTATCGGGAAATTGTCGATATATACGGGGATTTGGGTATGTTCAAAATTTCACGCAATACGTACGACGCGTTTTTACAAAGCGAGTTTGCGTTTGTTTGTTCGGGAACGGCGACGTTGGAAGCGGCTCTTGTGGGGGTGCCTTTCGTGTTGGCGTACAAAGCCAAAGCGTTTGATTATTGGATTGCGAAGCAATTTGTGAAGCTCAAACATGTCGGTTTGGCGAATATTTTGTTTGATTTTGAACAAGAAGAGCCTTTACATGTAGAGTTGTTGCAAGAAGAGGTCTATGCGGACAACTTGCTCCACGTTTACGAGCAAACCGATCAAGAGGTTTTTTTCGAACGTGCCACGAAACTTCGAACGCTTTTGGAACACGGAAGCAAAGAGGCAATGATAAGTATAATGAAGCTATAATAGGTGCTTTTTGAAGGAGAACTCAATGGAAAATAAAGAGCCGATGACCGAGTTCGGTTATCAAAAATTATCAAACGAATTACAAGATTTACGAAAAAAACAACGTCCCGAGACGGTCATAGAATTGGATATTGCGCGCAGTCACGGGGATCTTAAAGAGAATGCCGAATACCACGCGGCCAAAGATCGTTTAGCGTTTATCGATACGCGCATCGGCGAACTAAGCGATCTTTTGGCACGTGCCCACGTGATCGATCCTAGCTCGTACGAACACGATAAAGTACGATTCGGTTCGAGCGTGATGTTGGAAAATACGGACAGCGGCGAAGAGGTAAGCTATACCATCGTAGGTAGTACCGAAAGCAATCCCGATCGCGGGTTGATTTCGTTTCACTCTCCGCTTGCCAAACAGCTCATGGGACGTAGCGAAGGCGAAGAAGTAACGATTAAATTACCGAACGGCTCGCAAGAGTACGAAATCCTCGAAATCGCCTATCGCGAGATCGACTTTGAAGGATAAGCATGCCTAAAATCGATGTAGCTATTATAGGGGCTAGCGGATATACGGGATTGGAATTGATCAAAATCTTGATCAACCATCCTCATTTCACGATTCGTTATATCGCAACGAGCGAAGGAGGCGTGAGCGCAAGCGAGCTTCATCCTTCGCTCGCTTGCGTTTTTGAACAAGACGTGCAAAAAGCTGACGCCAAAGAGGTGGCAAAACATGCGACGCTGGCATTTTTAGCACTTCCTCACAAAGCCGCGATGGGGTTTGCGAAAGAGCTTTTAGACTTACATGTCAAGGTTGTCGATCTTTCTGCGGACTATCGCTTGGAGTTGGAAGCCTACGAAAAACACTATTGCGAGCATGAGGATAAAGAACATTTAAGCGAAGCGGTCTACGGATTGCCCGAAATTCACAAAGCACGCATTCAAAACGCTCGTTTGATCGCCAATCCGGGGTGTTATCCTACGGCGTCGATTTTGGGAATTTTGCCGTTTTTGCCGTATCTGAACAAAGAAGCACCGATTTTTATCGATGCGAAAAGCGGTGTGTCGGGTGCAGGTAAAAAGTTAACGCCTACGGCGCATTTTGTTGCTATTAACGAAAATATGTTTGCCTACAATCCGTTAAAGCATCGCCACGAACCCGAAATTGCGGAAAAATTGCGCCAGATAAGCGCGCATGCGTTTGAAGTCAACTTCATTCCGCATTTGCTTCCCCTGACGCGCGGAATGTTGGTAAGTTCTTATTTGCAAACCGATGAGACGATTGACGCGAAGGCGGTTTTAAGGGCGTATTACGCCGATGCGACGTTCGTGCGCGTGCGCGAAACGCCCGTAGAGATTAAAGCGACGGCAGGAACCAATTTTTGCGATATTTTCGTGACGCAAAAAGGCAAATCCCTTTTCGTTTCGTCTGCTATCGATAACCTTTTACGCGGTGCTTCGTCCCAAGCGGTGGTCAATGCAAACTTGATGTGCGGTTTGGACGAAACCGCCGGTATTCCTATGATCGCGTATGTTCCCTAACGTGCAGATTCAAGAAGGAGCGCTTTTTATTGCCGATGCGCATGATTCAAGCGAGCGCTCTTTCTTCTTCGATTTTCTTTTACATGTCAAGCACAATCCTCCCCCGCAACTCTTTTTGATGGGCGATATGTTCGATCTCTTGGTCGGGAACGTAGACTACGGCGTTGAGCAATACCGCCCTTACATCGACCTAATCGACACGATTGCCGCGCGATGCGAAGTTTATTATTTTGAAGGCAATCACGATTTTAATCTAGCCAAAGTCTTTTCCCATGTCACGGTCGTTCCCATTGAACGCCAACCGCTGGCATGTCGGCTTCCCGACGGCAGAACGTGTTTGCTGTTGCACGGTGACAAATACGGAACTTTGCTGAACCGTTGTTATACGAAAGTGATTCGTCATCCAAAGCTTTTAAGTGTTTTGAACGTTTTGGATCGACTCTTCTCGCATGCGATCTCCAAAAAGATTCAAAACGATCAACGTAAAAAAAATCTCTGCAAGAAAATCGAAGACTTTGTAACGCAAATACAACGCAAACTCTCTTTTTACCCAAAAACCGAGGTCATCGCCGAAGGGCACTACCATCAAAACGTCGATTTTACGGTATCTAGCGTTCATTATGTTAATTTTTCTTCTTTTGCGTGCAATCAAAGCTATTTTAGTGTACAATCCTCTCCAGAGACACACTTTGCACCCATGCAATTGAGGTCATGTCCAAGTAAATAAGGGGCAGCAATGGCTAAAGAGAGTATTTTAAAAGTAGGTTCCAATGAAATGGAACTGGTGGATTTTCGTATTTTCAAAAAGGAAGAGAAGGGTGTGTATGAGGGAATCTACGGCGTCAACGTCGCCAAGGTTCGCGAAATCATCAAAATCCCCAATCTAACCGAACTCCCCGGAGTTCCCGAGTACATCGAAGGCATCTTCGATCTTCGCGGCATCGTCATACCCGTCGTTAACCTTGCGAAGTGGATGAATATTAAAGAGCCCGACGACGGATCGATTAAACCGCGTATTATCATTACCGAGTTTAGCGACATTTTGATCGGTTTTGTCGTTCACGAAGCAAAACGAATTCGTCGCATCAGCTGGAAAGACATCGAACCCGCATCGTTCGTTGCGGGCATGGGCTCTTTGGATAAAAGCCAAATTACGGGCGTAACGCGCATCGAAAACGACGACGTACTGTTGATTTTGGACTTGGAAAGCGTCGTACAGGCGTTGGGAATTTACCAGCCCAAAATGGACATCGACGACCATCAAATCGTCAAAGTCGAAGGAACGGCACTCATCTTGGATGACAGTATGACGGCGCGAAAACTCGTAAGCGATGCGTTGAAAAAAATGGGAATGCGCGTCGTGGAAGCCAAAGACGGTTTGGAGGGAATTCAAAGGCTCAATGAGCTTTACACGACCTACAACGAGCGTATCGGCGACGAAGTTAAGATTATTATCAGCGACGTCGAAATGCCGCAAATGGACGGATTCCATTTTGCCGCAAACGTCAAAGAAGATACGAGGTTTAAAAATATTCCGATCGTATTCAACTCCTCCATTAGCGATCACTTCAGCGAGATCAGAGGTAAAGAGGCGGGCGGAGAGGCTTATTTAACGAAATTTGATGCGTCGATTTTTTACAAAGAAGTTTCTAAAGTAATAAAATCGCATGTAAAAACTGCACAATAGGGGTAGAACGATGGAAGATATTCAAGAAATTTTAGAAGATTTTTTGGTTGAAGCGTTCGAACTTATTGAACAACTCGATCAAAACTTAGTAGAGCTTGAGTCCAATCCCGACGATCTGGAACTCCTCAATAGCATCTTTAGGGTTGCCCATACGATTAAAGGCTCTTCATCGTTTCTTAACTTTAACATTTTGACGCAATTAACGCATCATATGGAAGATGTTTTAAACAAAGCACGCCATGGGGACTTAAAATTGACGTCGGAAGTTATGGACGTCGTTTTGGAGTCGATCGATTTGATGAAGACTTTGTTACATGCTATTCGCGATAACGGAGACGATACGTCTATCGGATTGGATATTACCGATATTTGCCGTCGCTTGGACGTCATTTCAAACGGCGAAGAAGTTGTCGAAGTTTCAACGCAATCCGCAGAAGAAGCAACGGCACCGGTAGCGGTAGACGACAATGCCGATTACTCCAAACTCAGCGATCAAGAGGTTGAAGAAGAGATCGAACGTTTATTGAAAATGCGCAAAGAAGAAGATCGTAAGCGTAAAGAAGGCCATGCGAAAGAAAGCACTGCACCGGCTCCGGTTGCACCGACTCCTTCTGCGGCACCTTCGTTTGCAGGACTTGGCGATCACGACGAGAGTGAAGAAGCTCCGGCGGAAAAATCGACGGCAAAACGAAGCGGCGGCGAGAGCACTAATGCTCCGGCTAAAAAAGAGTCCGCAAGTACGATGGAGCAGACGATACGCGTCGAGGTAAAACGACTCGACCATCTGATGAACCTTATCGGCGAGCTTGTTTTGGGCAAAAATAGATTGTTAAAAATCTACGATGACGTCGAAGAACGTTACGAGGGCGAGAAATTCTTGGAAGAACTCAACCAAGTCGTATCGTCGATTTCACTCGTAACGACCGACCTTCAAATTGCGGTTATGAAAACAAGAATGCTTCCTATTGCAAAAGTTTTCAACAAGTTTCCGCGAATGGTTCGCGACCTTTCCCGCGAGCTCGGTAAACAAATCGAGCTTGAAATTTCGGGTGAAGAGACGGAGCTTGATAAATCGATCGTTGAAGAGATCGGCGATCCTTTGGTGCATATTATTCGTAACTCGTGCGACCACGGCATTGAAGACGCTGCGTCTAGACGTGCTAAAGGCAAACCTGAAATGGGTCTCATTCAGCTTAAAGCGTATAATGAGGGTAACCATATCGTCATCGAAATTACCGACGACGGTAAAGGCTTGGATGCCGATCTTTTACGTTCCAAAGCCATTGAAAAAGGAATGATCAGCGAGCGTGAAGCCGACGCTATGAGCGATAAAGAGGCGTTTTCATTGATTTTTAGACCTTCTTTATCGACGGCAAAAGTGGTCACCAACGTTTCGGGTCGCGGTGTAGGTATGGACGTCGTTAAAACGAATATCGAAAAATTAAACGGCATTATCGACGTTGACAGCGAGTTAGGTCGCGGTACGGTTATCAAACTTAAAATTCCGTTGACGTTGGCGATTATTCAAGCCCTATTGGTCGGTGCGCAAGAAGAGTATTACGCGATTCCGTTGGCATCGGTTTTAGAAACCGTTCGCATTCCTTTGGACGAGATTTATACGATTGAAGGCAAAAATGTTTTACGCCTTCGCGACGAGGTGCTCTCTCTTGTTAGACTCTCCGATATTTTCGGAGTGAAACAAGTTTATGAGGGCGGAGAACACACTTACGTCGTCGTTATCGGACTTGCCGAATCTAAACTCGGCGTCGTCGTCGATACTTTGGTCGGACAAGAAGAGATTGTTATTAAATCTTTGGGCGATTACCTCCAAGGCATTGAGGGTATTGCGGGTGCGACGATTCGAGGCGACGGACGCGTTACGCTGATTGTGGATGTAGCGGCGTTAATGAATCTTGCCAAAGGCATTACGGTCGATATTCGTGCAACGGCGGAAACAACGGTTAAAACGAAAAGTGTACCGAGTGATTACGTCGTACTTGCCGTAGACGACAGTGCGATGGATCGCAATATTATGAAAAAATCGATGGAACCTATCGGCTTAACGGTGATCGAAGCCAGCAACGGTCAAGAGGCTTTAAATATGCTCAAATCGGCAGAATACAGTATCGATGCGGTTTTAATCGATATCGAAATGCCGCGTATGGACGGCTATACCTTGGCGAGCGAGATCCGTAAGTATTCCAAATACAAAAACCTACCGCTTATTGCGGTGACGTCGCGTACCTCAAAATCCGATCGACTCAGAGGCGTGGAATCGGGTATGAGTGAATATATCACCAAGCCGTACTCTCCGGAATATCTTGAGAGTGTCGTACGAAAAAATATTAAACTATAAGTGAGGCAAGAAGATGAACGATAAACTCAATCAAATTCTTCAAAAGCAACAAAAACAGATTGAAGAGCCTCAAAAAAAAGAGGATGACGTTGTCCAATTGGTAGGATTTATTATCGGGCAAGAAGAGTACGCCGTGCCCATTTTGAGCATTCAAGAGATCATCAAACCGATTGAATATACGCGTGTTCCGAGTGTCCCGACGTATATCTTGGGTGTCTTTAACCTCAGAGGAAGCGTGATCCCGTTGATCGATCTTCGTAGCAAGTTTAAGATGGATCCTTCTAAAGTGACCGAAGAGACGCGTTACATCGTGATGAAAGGTAAAGACAATACCGCCGGTTTCGTGATCGATCGTCTGACTGAGGCGATTCGTATTAAAAGCAGTCGTATCGGACCGCCGCCGGAAACGATTCATGCCGAGAAAGGGCTTGTTTACGGTATCGGTATGCGCGATGAAAATATTTTGACGATTCTTAAAGTCGAAGCTCTGCTCAAACGCGATTTCTAATTAAAAGAGACTACAAACCGTTTTGAGGCTTGTAGTCTCTTTCTTACGCATTTAAAATATCTGCAATCAGTTCAAAATGGTTGGCACTCATGATGTGTGTTTTCGGATGCACGCGTCGCAACGTTTGAAACGTTTGAAGCGAAAGTTCAAACCCTACTTTTTTTTCTTCGTTTTCACCGATTTTTTTTGCATGTAAAAGCTTTTCCGTCCATATATCGGGAACATGAACGCCCGGTACGTGAGCACTTAAAAATTGGGCCGTTCGAAGATGCACGATTGGGAAAAAGCCTAAAATCAATTCGCACGGAGACTCTTTCTTTCCGGAGAGTGTTTTTGCTTCGTCAAAAAGTTCCAAAAGCATACGCGCATTTTCTTCGCTGTAAACGGGTTGCGTGATAATTCCGATCGCTCCGTGGCTAATTTTTGTCGCCATTTTTTTTGCGAGATGCTTAGGCGTATTGGCATGCGCATTGCATACGGCGAACGGATAGATCGGCTTAGGTGGCGTCTTAAACGGTTTTCCGGAGTAGTCGATGCTTGCGTTAAAGCATTGGATAATCTCCATTAAAAGCGTACTGTTTCCCTCAAAAACACCCTTCAGCTGCGGCTGGTCGCTTGCGCCGGCCGGATCGCCCGTAAGGCATAAAATCGTTCGCAAATCGTGTTCATTGGCTCCCAATAAATCAGATTGCAACGCCAATTTGTTGCGATCACGCATACTCATCGTTGCAATGACGGGTTTGTGAAAACGATGCTGGAGTTTGAGGGCACCCATTAAAGCATTGTACTTTAAACGCGCTAAGGGATTGTCGGTCGTGCTAAAGCCGTCTACTTTTTGATCCAATTTCAAAGAAGCTATTTTTTCGATAATCGGTTCGAACGTCGGCTCGTGCATCGGTGTCGTCTCTAGACTTAAGAAAGTATCGCTGCGTAGTTTTTCGATGAAAGATTCAACCATTTTATATCCAATACGTATAACTTTTCCGTATTATAACCAATTGTATTCGAAAACGAAAAAAGGCGGTATCGTTAAAAATTAGGTTTGTGAGTTTAAATTATTTTTGTGGTATACTTAACCATTTTAGTAATACATTACGAGACCGGATTAAAGGAGTTTTCGCATGGCGTATTGGGTCTGGGAGTCGGCATTTTCAGTGGGAATCGCCGTGATTGATAACCAGCATAAACGTATTATCGACTACATTAACGAATTAAATAACGCACTTATGTACCGTGATTCGGAAAAGGCAAAAGCGATATTGTCTTACCTCGTCGATTACACGCTTTCGCATTTTTCGTTTGAAGAAAGTTTGATGCAAGAAGCCGGATATGTGATGTTGGAGCCCCATAAAAAAGTTCATGAGTCGTTCATCAAACGTATCGATTTTTTTAAAGAGCGCTCTTCAAACGGCGAAGAAATTACGCGGCAATTGATGAACGAACTTCAAATCTGGCTGATTAACCATATTCAGCATGACGACAAAGATTATCAAGAAGCCGTGATCGACATGTTAGAAAAAAAGCAGATTTCAGCCGCAAAGCAGACGGCAAATGAAGGCTGGCTTAAAACATTGGCCGATATGTTTTTCAAATAACCTGCACTTTTATCGCGTGCTTCTTTGCTTGTTTGTCCAATAACGATTGTAAGCAAGCACGTGTTATAATAGTTTCTTTTATCCACATAAAAAATGCGAAGAGTCGTAAAGGAGCTTGTACGGAATGAAGTTATGCGTTTTTGATTTTGATTCAACGCTTATGGACGGAGAAACGATTGACTTTTTGGCAAAAGAACACGGAGTATTTCGCGAAGTTTCTTCGATTACCGAAGCGGCGATGCGCGGCGAACTCGATTTTTTTGAAAGTTTAAGCACGCGTGTAGGACTTTTAAAAGGGATGAACGCCAAAAAAGCAGAAGAAATTTGTGCTTCGCTTCCATTAATGAACGGTGCGAAAGATGCCATTAAGGGACTGAAAGCGCAAGGCTACAACGTTGTTGTGTTTAGCGGCGGTTTTCGCATTGCTACAACGCCGGCTAAAGCGTTTTTGGATTTTGATGCGGATTTTGCGAATGTCTTACATGTGAAAGATAATCATCTCAGCGGCCGTGTTGGCGGCGATATGATGTTCGGCTTCTCCAAAGGCGACATGTTACGCCGTCTTCAAAATTTGTTACATGTCAGCTACGAAAATACCGTTGCGGTAGGTGACGGAGCCAACGATATTTCGATGTTTGAATGCGCGGCGAAAAAAGTAGCGTTTTGCGCAAAACCGATTTTAAAAAATGCGGCCAATATCGTCATTGACGAAAAAGATATGCGCCGCCTTTTAGATTTTATTTAAGTAAGTAGGTAGTTAACATGTATAAAGACGATATAAAGTTTTCATTGTGGTGTGATTTTGTCGAACGTAGTTTTTTAGAGGGCGAATTTACGGAATTGATCGATAAAAAAATTATCAACGCGGCAACGAGTAATCCGGCAATTTTCAAGTCGGCTTTTTTAAGCTCTTCAGCTTACGCCGAAGATAAAGCCGCCTTAAAAGGTAGACCGGCTAAAGAGATTTACGAGGCTTTAGCGATTCAAGACGTGACTTTGGCCGCAAGCAAACTTTTACCGTCTTATGAAAAAAACGATGACGGATTTATCAGCATCGAAGTCGATCCTTTTTTATGCGACGACGCTCAAAAAACGATCGAGGAAGGGAAAAGGCTGTTTAAGGCGATCGGATACCCTAACGTGATGATTAAAGTTCCGGCGACGCAAGCGGGATTCGTTGCGATGGAAGCACTTCTGAGCGAAGGCATTAACGTCAATGCGACGCTCATTTTTTCCATCGAGCAAACGCATCGCTGTTTGGAAGCTTTTCGCAAAGCGAACGACGCTTTAAAGGCACGAAACGTTCATGCATTGCCGCAAGCCGTCATCAGTATTTTTGTCAGCCGTTTCGATCGCAAACTCGACGACGCACTCAAAGCGATCGATTTTCCGACCGGAAGAGTCGGCGTCATGAATGCATTACGATGTTATGCCGCGATTCAGCACGACGCTATGCCTAACGTTAGAGCGTTATTTGCCAGTACGGGCGTGAAGGGCAATGCATTAAGTCCGGATTATTATATTAAAGAACTTTTGGTTAAAAATGCGATTAATACGGCTCCTCTTGGAACGATCTACGCTTTTGTCGCCGATACGAGAGACAATCTTGTAGTTGAAGTTCGTACGGACTTAATCGATAACTTTTTTAATGCGTTAGCGGCAAACGGTATTGCAATCGAAAGCGTTTGCGAGGAGCTAATGCACGAAGGACTTGATGCCTTTAAAGAAGCGTTTACGGAGATTTTAGACGCACTAAAATAAGACAAGGGAGTTTCAAAATGAGTGTTGAAGTCAACGTTAATGAACTCACGTTTGAAATGACGAAAAAGCTTAAATTTTATTTGAGTAAATTAGTCGAGCATGAAGGCAGCGATTTACATATCAAAACGGGAACGACGATTCGAGGGCGAATTAACGGTGAAATCGTTCCTTTTACGAAAGAAGCGTTGAGCCATGCCGACGGTTTAACGTTGGCAAAAGAGTTGTTACGAAGTCGTTTCGGCGAGCTGGTCGAAAAGAAAAACATCGACTTTACATTTAAGCTCAACGACGATTATCGTTTCCGTGTTAACATGTTCTTCCAAGTCGACGGCGTTTCGGCGGTATTTCGAACGATTCCGATGGTTTTGCCGACCGTGGAGTCGCTTCATTTACCGCCGATTATTAATACGTTAAGCGATCTTTCCAGAGGACTGATTTTGGTCACGGGACCTACGGGAAGCGGTAAAACGACGACCCTTGCTTCGATTATCAACCGCATCAATAAAACGCAGAGAAAGCATATTATCACGATCGAAGATCCGGTAGAATTTATCTATCAAGACGAAGCATGTATTGTTAACCAGCGTGCGATCGGACAAGACGCGTTAACGTTTTCGGATGCTTTGCGCGCGGCATTACGTGAAGATCCGGACGTCATTCTCGTCGGCGAGATGCGGGATTTGGAGACGATAGAAACTGCGATACATGCCGCAGAAACGGGTCACTTGGTGCTTTCAACCTTGCATACGATCGATGCCAAAGAGACGGTTGGGCGTATTATCGGAATGTTTCCCGGAAACGAACAAAACCGCATTAAGATGTCTTTATCATCGGTTTTGCAAGGCGTCATTGCGCAACGTCTGGTTAAAACCGTGAATCACGGTCGAACGGCGGCAGTGGAAATATTGGTAAAAAACGCTCGAATCGAATCGCTGATCTTGGAAGGAAGAGAGAGTGAAATTCCCGATGCGCTCAAAGAAGGAAAAGAGGTTTATAAAACGCAAACGTTTGATCAATCGCTTTTAAACCTCTATGCGGAAGGAAGAATTTCCCGTGACGAAGCTCTCAAAAGCGCAACCAGCCGCAACGATCTTACGATGGCACTCGATTTTTACGATGCCGATAAGAGTCAAAAAGAGATCCGAAAATCCGAATCTGCGACCAACATCAAAGAGTTGCAAACGTACGATAAAGATATTATCAGTCTTAAAAAATAATTTAGAGAGTTTTTAGATTTGTTTTTATATAATATCTCCCTTATTTTTTACAAAGGAAAACTATGTTAGAAGGCATCATTAGAGATAGTATCGAAAAAAAGGCTACTAAAGCGCTTCGTAGAGATGGATATCTAATTGCTAATATTTACGGTAAAGGTGAACAAAACATCAATGCTGCATTTAAAGCAAACGAATTCATCAAAGCAGCAAAGAGCAAAGACAGTCTCATTTTCCCTGTTAAAGTTGCGGGTACCGAGTACAACGTCGTGATTCAAGATTACCAAAGAGATCCGGTAAACAGCAATCTTTTACATGTTGATTTGCGTATGGCACTTCCGGGCGTATTGACGAAATACCTTGTTCCCGTTAAGCTTGTCGGCGTACCGAAAGGTACAAAAAACAAAGGCGTTTTGATTCAATCTAAAAAACGTTTAGCGGTTAAATGTACGGCTGAGAATTTGCCGAACGACTTTACGATCGACGTAAGCGATCTTGACGTAGGCGATACGGTTCTTGTTCGCGATATTACGGTTCCCGCTAATGTCAAAATCGTCGATGAAACCCGCGTTTCCGTAGCCGGAGTTATTAAAGCGAAGTAACGCTTAATGACACTGATCGTAGGCTTAGGTAACCCTGACTTACAGTATAAAAACAATCGACATAACGTCGGTTTTATGGTCGTCGATGCACTTATCGACGGCCAAACTTCGTGCGAAAAAATCACCAAAACCAATTTTAAAGGCGAGCTTTTTAAAGCCCCTTCCATGCTTTTGCTTAAACCATCAACCTATATGAACCTCTCAGGCGAAAGTGTCAGAGCGGTTGATGATTATTTTAAACCCGATCATGTGATCGTCATTCACGATGATTTAGATCTTCCTTTCGGAACCCTGCGTTTTAAAATCGGCGGTGGACACGGCGGACATAACGGGCTTCGCTCGATTGACGCGCATATCGGAGTCGAATATACACGGGTTCGTATCGGTATCGGGAAACCGGTACGCAAAAGCGATGTGGCAAAATACGTACTCTCCGATTTTTCGGCATGCCAAAGAAAATTTCTACCTGAAATTCTTTTACATGTCACCAAAAGCGTTCAAGCATTACTGCTTCACGATTTAAAAGAAGTTTCGCTACAATACTCCCTCAAACAAACGTTATGCGGCGGGGATGAGGTATGAAACTTTTTGAGAAATATATTGTTATCAATTATCTCAAAAACTTTTTTATTATCTTTATCGCACTCGATCTTTTTTACGTCGGCGTCGATATTCTAACCAACTACAATACGATTCCGGATTCTGCAAATTTACAATTATTGTACGCATTGTTTCAAGGTATGAACGCGGTCAATTACGTTTTGCCTCTTTCGATTGTTTTCGGAATGATCGTGAGCTATTTTAGTATGCTGAAAACAAATGAGCTTATTTGTATGTACGCATCGAGTATTTCTCAAAGAGCGTTTATTCGCCCTTTTGTGATTACGGCGTTAGCGATTACGTTAGGATATATCGGGCTCAACAGTACCGATTTCGCATATGCGTACGAATACGGTTCCAATCTTAAAAAGTACAATCGTATCTCGAGTAATTCCGAAGATCTGTTTCTCAAACACAACAATCAATACGTTTATTTTAAAAAACTAGATCCGCTCAAACAAATTGCGTACGATATTGCTATTTTCGAAGTCGACCACACGGATTTATTGAAAGTGATACGCGCGGATACGGCGACGTTTATCGATCATTATTGGGTATTGGAAAATGTCACGATCACGCATAAACCGCATGTTGCTTCTTTAAACGATACGGGCTTAAAAACCGAAAAGGTCGATAAATTGCAAACAATGCAAGATTTTAAGCCTAAAATTATGGATAACGTCTATCAAAGCGAATACGCTTTGTCCATCAGCGACGGCATCGACGCATTGCATTTTTTCGATTCTCAGGGCATCAATACGAGTAAAATTAAAGCGACACTGTTCTATCAGCTCTTTTTTCCGTTTTTTGCACCCCTTTTGCTGGTTATTTTGTATTTTAAAGCTCCGATGATGGGCAGGTATTATAACAGTGCGCTGATTGCTTCCTTGTTTGCTTTTATTACGTTAATCGTTTGGAGCGGACTTTTTTTATTGAGCCGTTTAGCCTCTAGCGGCATTTTATTTTCAGAAGTTGCTATTTTACTTCCGATTGTTCTTTTATTGTTTACCGCTCTTTATTTCTACACCAAACGTTAAAGGGTTTAATCGTTTTTTGTTGAACTTTTCGATAAAATAGAGCAGTTATCTCTATTAAGGTTCACAATGACGAAATTTTCTGCTTTAGCTCAACAATACGGTACGCCTTTATACGTTTACGATTTTGACGTGATTTCCCAAAAATTTTTAGCGCTTAAAGAGGTTTTTAAAGCGCGTAAATCGTTAATTTGCTTCGCACTAAAAGCCAATGCCAATCTTTCGGTTTTAAAGCATATGGCAGATTTAGGCGCCGGATGCGATTGTGTCTCGATCGGAGAGGTCAAGCGCGCTTTAAGAGCAGGCGTTCCTAAATATAAAATTATCTTTAGCGGTGTCGGCAAACGAGACGATGAGATTGAAGAAGCTCTTAAAAGCGATATTCTGATGCTCAATTTAGAGAGCGAAGAAGAGATGAAACGTGTTGAAACTATTGCGTCGAATTTAGGCGTAGTTGCGCGCATTAGCATTCGCGTCAATCCCAATATCGATCCCAAAACGCATCCGTATATTTCGACGGGATTGCATGAAAACAAGTTCGGCGTCGACGTTGAAAGCGCAAAACGTATGTACCTTTACGCTAAAAATGTATCTTCGCTTGATCCCGTAGGAATCCATTTTCATATCGGAAGTCAAATTACCGACGTAACGCCGTTTAAAGAAGCGGCCGTCGTACTTGCGAATTTGGTGCGTAGCTTGAAAGCTTTGAATGTCGACATTAAATTTTTCGACGTCGGCGGCGGAATCGGTATTCGCTATAACGACGAAGAGACGATCGCGCTTTACGATTACGCTCAAGCGATTTTTAGTGCGATGAGCGGGCTTGACGTCACGCTCGTATGCGAGCCGGGACGTTATTTGGTCGGCGATTGCGGTTTCTTCTTAACTCGGGTTTTGTACGAGAAGCAAAACGGTCATAAGCGGTTCGTGATTATCGACGGTGCTATGAACGATCTGATCCGTCCGAGCCTTTACCAAGCGTATCACGAAATCGAAGCCGAAGGAAAATCGAATGAGCATACGAGTCTGTGCGACGTTGTCGGACCGATTTGCGAAAGCGGCGATTTTTTTGCGAAAAATATTGCATTGCCGCCTCTGGAACACGACGATCTTTTGATCGTAAAGAGTGCCGGTGCCTACGGTTTTACGATGAGCAGCAATTACAATTCTCGTGCGCGTGTCGCCGAGGTTGCGTTGGAGCAAGGAGAAGGACGTTTGATTCGTCGACGTGAAAGCTTTGAAGATATGATTGCTTTGGAAGAAGCGTATATGTAAGCGTAAGCCTTACATGTCAAAAAAATGAGTGTATGATTAAAGGGTAGGGTATGAAAGAGATCGAGACGTATCGAAAACAAATCGATGAGATCGACAACCAAATTTTAAAATTTTTAAACGACCGTATGGAAATCGTCAAAGAGATCGGACGCGTTAAGCAAACGAGCGGTACGTCGATTTACCGTCCCGAACGTGAAAAAGAGATTTTGGATCGTCTTAAATTGCTAAACAAAGGCGCGCTCAATCCTCAGGCGATCGACGCTATTTTTTTGGAAGTTTTTGCCGTCAGCCGCAATTTAGAATTTCCGGAAAAGATTGCGTATTTGGGACCGGAAGGAAGCTATACGCATCAAGTGGCGGAGAGCCGTTTCGGGGCTATGGGCAATTACATCGGCGTAAGTGCGATTGAAGCGGTTTTTCATGCGCTGGAAAACAAAGAAGCAAAATACGGAGTCGTTCCGGTCGAAAATAATACCGAAGGTGCGGTAGGAACGACGCTTGATTGTTTGGGAAAATTTAGTGCCAAAATCGTTGCGGAAATTTACATGGATATTCATCATTCGTTCGCAACCGCGTGCGAGGATATAAAAAAGGTAAAACGCATCTACTCCCATCCGCAGGGCTACAATCAGTGCAGACGATTTTTAGAAGAACATATGCTTTTAGGCATCGAGTTCGTACCTACAAAATCCACGGCCGAAGCCGCGCGCAAAGCGAGTGAAGAAGAGGGAGCTGCTGCGATTTGTTCACATATCGCGGCAAAATTGTGCAATTTACCGATACTGTTCGGAAAGATCGAAGACAATTTAGCGAATCAAACACGCTTTTTAATTCTCAGCGATTTTAAAAATAAAAAAGGTATTCATAACAAAACGTCGATTTTGGCAAAGACGGACGATAAACCGGGCGGGCTGGTTGAATTTTTGCAGACGTTTCAAGCTCAAAAAGTGAATCTTACGAAGATTGAATCGCGTCCGACGAAAGAAAGAGGCTTTCAATCGATGTTTTATATGGATTTTGAGGGACATATCGATGATGAAAATGTCCAAAGAGTGATCGAAGAAAACAAAGATCGCTATGATATTAAATGGCTCGGTAGCTATATTTGCGGAGGATGAAAAATGCAATTTAACGGGGTTTTAGCAAATTTAAAAACGTATGAAGCGGGTAAACCGATTGAACTTGTCGTACGAGAATACGGTATTGAGGCCAAAGACGTTATCAAACTGGCGAGTAACGAAAATCCGAGAGGATGCAGCCCGAAAGTGATCGAAGCGGTACGTGCGGAAGCCGTACATATGAATCGTTATCCCGATGATAGCATGTATGAACTCAAAGAGGCTTTAGCGCACATGTATCGCGTCGAAGATAAAAATATTATCATCGGCTCGGGAAGCGACCAAGTGATTGAAATGGCGATTCATGCCAAAGCCAATGCCGGTACAAAAGTTTTAATGGCGGGAATTACGTTTGCGATGTACGAAATTTACACGTTACAAACAGGTGCCAAA
Source organism: Sulfurospirillum cavolei (assembly GCF_001548055.1). GTDB lineage: Bacteria > Campylobacterota > Campylobacteria > Campylobacterales > Sulfurospirillaceae > Sulfurospirillum. Next base: position 2,522,459 of record NZ_AP014724.1, on the reverse strand, counting down.
GTGCTTAAAACGCCATCCGCCAGACACAATTTGAAAGAGATGTTGGAAATTTACAAAGCCAATCCGGATATTTCCATCATTATGCTTTGTATTCCGAACAACCCTTTGGGCGAGTGTTTAGACGCCAAAGACGTGTATGCATTTTTAGATCAGATCGATCGTGAAACCTTGGTAGTCGTCGATGCGGCGTATTTGGAATACGCACGTTTTAAAGACCCCGCTAAAAATATCGATGCGCATGACCTGATTAGCAAATATCCTAACGCGATCTATACGGGGACGTTTTCAAAAGCATACGGATTGGGCGGTATGCGTTGCGGATACGGTATTGCTCAGCCTGAAATGATTCAAGCTTTTTTAAAATTAAGAGCACCTTTTAATATTACCAGCCTGACGCTCAAAGCCGCCATTGTCGCATTGAGCGATCAAACGTTTGTTGAGGCTTCCGTTCGTGAAAATTTTGAGCAAATGAAAGCGTACGAAGCGTTTGCCGCAGAACTCGGATTTAAATCGATGGAAAGTTACACAAACTTTATCGTTTTAGAGTTTGATGCTACGAAAAACTCCGCAGAGATAGCACAAAAGTTGATGGAAAAAGGTATAATCGTTAGAAACTTAGGCTCGTACGGTATGAATGCGATTCGTGTCACTATCGGAACGCCGGAACAAAACGCACGCTTTTTTGAATGCTTTAAAACCCTTTATAAATAAGAGAGATACATGGAGTTTAGAACGCTTTTAAATCAGATAGCGACGCTTATTCAAAACTTAACGTTACGCCAGCGCATCGTTGCGGCTATGTCTATTGTCGTGCTGATCGGTTTTCTAGTGTTTTTAATGTTGTATAAAAACAGCAACTCTTCCAATACGAGCGGGTATAGTGTTTTGTTTGAAAATACTACCGCGGGCGATTCAGCGTTGATTATTCAACAACTCGAAAAAGATAAAGTGCCTTATAAAATTTTAAACGAAGGAACGATAGCCGTTCCCTCGGAGATGGTGCATAAACAACGTATCGCTATCGCCGCACAAGGTATCCCGAAAAACAGCAAAGTCGGTTTTGAAATTTTTGATAAAACGGAATTCGGCGCAACCGATTTTGAACAAAAAATCAAATATATCCGTGCTTTGGAAGGCGAACTTGCCCGTACGATCGAAAGCTTAGGACCGATCGCCAATGCAAGCGTTCATATCGCTGTACCCAAAGAGACGGTTTTTGCACAAAAGCAAGCATCGCCTACTGCATCGGTTGTTTTAAATATTCGATCGGGCATGAGCCTTTCTTTAAAACAAATTACGGGTATTAAAAACCTTATTGCCGCGTCGATTGCCAACCTTACGGCAGAAAATGTCTCGATCGTTAATCAAGACGGAGAACCTTTAGGCGATAACGACAGCAATTTATTTCAGGGCGAACTTGTTAAGAGTCAAATCCGCTATAAAAAAGAGTTTGAACACAATATCGAACAGAAAATTATTAACGTATTAGCCCCTGTTATCGGCGGTATCGATAAAGTCAACGCTAAAGTAACGATTGATTTTGATTTTTCGCAACAAGATTCCGTCAGTGAAATTTACGATCCCAATTCGGTACCGAGAAGCGAACAAAGCATCGAAGAGAAACGTGAAGGCAAAGAACCTCAAGACGTCGGAGGCGTACCGGGTGCTATTAGCAATATCGGTCCGGTGCAAGGGTTAGAGAGTACGAAAAAGGGTGAAACATACCAAAAAAGTTCGACCACGACGAATTATGAAATTTCTAAAAAAGTTGTTAACTCCAAAGACGAATTTGCCAAAATTAAACGCATTACTGCCGCAGTCGTCGTTGACGGTGCGTATAAATACGGTTTAGACGAAAAAGGAAATAAAAAAAGCGAATTAGAATATACGCCTTTGAGCAAAGAGCAGATGGACGCTATTCGTGATATCGTACGCCAAACGGTAGGGTATAACGCGACGCGAGGCGATGAAGTGACCGTCAGCAATTTCGAGTTTAAACCGCTCTCAAGCGATGGAACGCGTGTTGCGACGAAAGACTTTATGGAAAAAGTTTCTCGTTACGTTATGCCGTTGGTTCCTTTGCTTAAATATCTTATGGTTGCAATTTTACTCTTCGTTTTTTACAAAAAAGTTATTCTTCCGTTTAGTCAAAAAATGGTTGAGACAAAGTTGGACGATTTCGAAGATGAAGTTGAACCGATTAAACTAGACGAAGAAGAGGGTGCGGAAGATACATTAGAAAAATTCAAACAGGCACGTAAAAAAGTCGAAGATCAATTGGGTATCGGGCAAGACTTTAATGAAGAAAGTTTAAAATACGACGTCTTACTTGAGAAACTGAAACACTTGGCGGAACAAAAGAGCGAGGAGTTTGCCTCTTTATTACAATCGATGATTCGTAACGAGGGGGATTTCGATACGCGTAATAGTTCAAAGGATCTTGGATAATGAAATTAACGGAAGAACAAAAAACCCTTTACAATGAACTAACTATGGCGGAAAAAGCGGCTATTTTATTGATACAACTCGGGGAAGATTCTACGGCAAATCTTTTTTCACATATGGAAATCGATGTCGTAACCGATATCTCCAAATATATCGCAACGGCAAAAAATATTGATAAAGCCGTCGCTAATGCCGTTTTGGAAGAATTTTACGTTATCTTACAATCCAATCAGTATATCCGAAGCGGCGGTATGGAATATGCGAAAGAGATCCTATACCGAACGTTCGGTGCGGAAGAAGCTCAAAAGATTTTAGATAAGCTCTCCAAATCAATGGAAAATTCACAAAGCTTTGGGTATCTCTCTCAAATTAAACCTCAACAACTGGGCGATTTTATTATCAATGAGCATCCTCAAACCGTGGCACTTATTTTGGCGCATATGGATCCTACGAGTGCGGCAGAGACGCTCTCTTTCTTTCCTGATCAACTTAGAAGCGAAGTAACGATCAGAATGGCAAACCTCGGCGAAATTTCACCCTCCGTCGTGAAACGTGTTTCGGCAGTGTTGGAAAACAAACTCGAATCGTTGACGTCGTATAAAGTTGAAGTTGGCGGTCCAAGAGCTGTTGCCGAAATTTTGAACCGTTTGGGGCAAAAAGCATCTAAAACAACCATTGCTTATATTGAGCAGGCCGATGAAAAATTAGCATCGGTTATCAAAGATATGATGTTTACGTTTGAAGATATTATGAAACTTGACGGAAATGCGGTACGAGAAATTCTAAAAGTTGCCGATAAACGCGATTTGATGATTGCTTTAAAAGGATCGATCGACGATCTCAAACGCAAATTTTTCGACAACATGTCCCAACGTGCGCAAGAAGCATTTGTCGAGGAGATGAACTTCCTCGGTGCCGTGCGTGTCAAGGACGTTGAAGAAGCACAACGTAAAATTGTCGAAGAGGTGCAAAAGCTGGCCGAGCAAGGCGTATTACAAATCGGCGAAGCCGAAGAAATGATAGGTTAAGATGGCAGATAATATTATTGATAAAGATCGCATTGACGACCATTCGATTCAGCGTTATCGTTTTAAAGTCTTAGGTACGAACGGGAATCTTGATGCTATCGTCACGACGCAAGACGAATACATGCAAGATGCTTTTGAACCGCAAGAGATGAAGACGCCTTCCGATGAAATCGTTACGATTACACGTATTGAAGAGGGTGCGCAAAATCAATTTATTGAAGAACTTTTAAAAAAAACCGATGAATTGACGTCGAATGTCGTTAAATTACAAATTCAAATCGAGAAACAAGAACAAGATTTTAGCAAGCGACTCACGGAAGAGTTAACGCGTGAAAGAGAAAATGCCTATGCGCAAGGGTATCAAAAAGCAAAAGAGGAGTCCGAGAGCGTACTCTCCGAGATAAAATCGCGTTATCTCAAGTCGATTATGCACTTAGATACGCTTTATAAAAGTCTCGATGAAAAATTGGAAAAAATTGAAACCGATATGAGTGTCAGTGCTTTTGAAATCGCAAAAGAAGTGATTAAAAAAGAGATAGCAAGCTCAAGCTCCCAAGTGGCGGCTTCTTTGGCAAAAGCTTTACTCAAAGAAGTTAAAGAGGCGATGAAAATTGAACTTAAAGTCAACCCGAAAGATTTTGATTTTCTAAAAGAACTCTATGCGGGCGAAGAAAAAATTACGGTGGTTTCCGACGATGCCGTTACTTTAGGCGGCGTCATCGTTTTGAGCGACGTAGGAAATCTTGACGGTAATCTAGCCGTACGTTTGGAAAAAGTGAAATATTTATTACAAGAAAATTAAGAAGTATTGGAAACTATGAAAGAGCTACGCAAACAATCGATTGAAGAATTAACCCATTTATGTGAAGAGATTAGGCAAAAAATTATTCAAACGGTCAGCCATAACGGAGGGCATTTAAGCAGTAACGTCGGTGCCGTTGAGCTTATCGTTGCAATGCATTACGTCTTTGACGCTCAAAATGATCCTTTTATTTTCGATGTAAGCCATCAGGCATATACGCACAAACTTTTAACCGATCGATGGGGACGGTTTGATACGCTTCGAACATTGGACGGCATTAGCGGTTATACAAGGCCGGATGAGTCTCCTTACGATTATTTTATCGCCGGACATAGTTCGACGTCGATTTCGTTAGCCGTAGGAGCTGCTAAAGCCATTGCATTAAAGGGCGAACAGGCAAAACGCCTTCCTGTTGCATTAATCGGCGACGGTTCTTTAAGTGCGGGAATGGTGTATGAGGCATTAAACGAGTTAGGCGATAGACGCTATCCTGTCGTAATTATCCTGAACGATAATAAAATGAGTATCGCAAAACCTATCGGTGCTATCAGTAAATTTCTTTCTCAAGCCATGGCCGGAGATTTTTATCAAAAAATTAAAAAAACAACCGAACAGATCTTACAGTATCTCCCTGAAAGTGCCACGTATATGGCAAAAAAATTTGAAGAAAGTTTTAAGCTGATTACGCCGGGAATTTTGTTTGAAGAATTAGGTATCGATTATATCGGTCCGATTGACGGGCATGACTTAGAAAGCCTTATTCGCGCGATGCAATCGGCTCGTAGCTTGAAAAAACCCGTTATTATTCATGCGCAGACCCTTAAGGGAAAAGGGTATGAAATGGCGGAAGGGTATTATGAAAAATGGCACGGCGTGGGGCCGTTTGACGTCGCAAGCGGCGAAGCGATCAAGCAAGGTGTAAGCAAAAATGCTACGACGATGTATTCGGAAGCATTGATGGCTTTGGCAAAAGAACATGACAATGTCGTCGGTGTTACTGCCGCAATGCCGAGCGGAACGGGTTTGTCTCCGTTAATTCAAGCGTATCCCAATCGTTTTTGGGATGTCGCGATTGCCGAACAACATGCCGTCACGTCGATGTGTTCTATGGCAAAAGAGGGTTTTAAACCTTTTGTAAGCATTTACTCTACTTTTTTACAACGAGCATACGACCAAGTGATTCATGATGCCTGTATTTTAAATTTAAATGTTGTCTTTGCGATCGATAGAGCCGGCATTGTCGGTGAAGACGGTGAAACGCATCAAGGAGCTTTTGATATTTCGTATTTAAGCGCAATTCCGAATATGACGCTGATGGCACCGCGTGATGAAGCGAGTATGCATGAAGCACTGCGCTATGCGTATACGCATGAAGGTCCTCTTGCTATTCGCTATCCCAGAGGTTCGTTCGGCGATTGCAGTGCTTTTAGCTCTCTTGCGTTTGAGTATGCAAAAGCACAAACACTGCAAGAAGGCCAAGACTCGATTCTTTTGGTCGGGTACGGAAGCGGCGTAGGAAAAGCGGTTGAGGTTGCACATCTTTTGGAAGCAAAAGGTATTCAGGTCGGCCTTGTTGATTTGCGCTTTGCCAAGCCGTTAGACGAAACGACGTTATTATCACTTTCAAAGCATTACGAAACATGGTATGTGATAAGCGATAGTGCTAAAATAGGCGGTATCGGTACGTTGCTTTTATCGTTTAAAGAAAAACATGATTTATCCGCGAAAATCCATACTTTTGAGTACGAGGATGCTTTTATTACACATGGGGAGACGCATCTTGTTGAAGAGCGGCTCGGCATTTCGGCACCTCAAATCGCTCAGAAAATTGCACTATTGTATAATAATAAATAAAAAATATTAATTAGAAATTTTTCATCTAATTTGAACGATCGTATGGCATGATATAGAAAATTTTTAAAGAGGAGGGGAATGAGATGAACGACTTTATTCAGCTACTCAAGAGCAAAGAGCTTAAAGCAACGCCCCAACGCATTTCTGTTTTAAAAGAACTGGATAAAAAAACACATCCGACCATTGACGATTTATATGATTCCCTCAAAAAAGAAAATCCTTCTATGTCGCTTGCGACGGTTTATAAAAACCTTGCGATGTTAAAAGAAAAAGGCGTGGTTATCGAGGTAAACGTTGCCGACGGCAAAATGCGTTACGATATTTATTCAAAACCTCATATTCACGTGGTTTGTTCGTCTTGCGGCGCAATCGAGGATAGCGATTACGATCAAAATTTATTCGACTATCAAGCGGCATTGGAGGAAAAGCAAAAGATTCATATCTTACGCATGGACGTTATTGCTTCCGTTTCACATTGCCGATTTTGTAAATAGGAAATTTTGAAAGAATTAGAGAGAATGAAAGAGAGCTAATGCTCTCTTTCTAAAGATTAAAGTTTATCGGAGTTGTGTGCAAGATAGTCTGCAACGCCTTCGGTCGTCGCTTTCATTCCTTTATCGCCTTTTTGCCAACCGGCAGGGCATACTTCACCGTACTCGTTCGTAAAAAGCATCGTATCGATCATTCTTAACATTTCGTCGATATTTCTACCAAGCGGTAAATCGTTAATGACTGCATGTCTGACAGTGCCGTCTTTGTCGATCAAAAACGATCCGCGTAGTGCAACGCCTTCTTGAAATAGCACGTCGTAGTCACGGGAAATTTGTTTGGTAATATCTGCAACAAGCGGGAATTTAACTTGTCCGATTCCGCCATGGTCAACCGGCGTATTTTTCCATGCGAAGTGTGAGAATTGAGAATCGATCGATACACCGATAACATTGATACCGCGGCTTGTAAACTCTCCTAAACGCTTATCGAAAGCGATAATTTCGGAAGGGCATACGAACGTAAAATCCAAAGGATAAAAGAAGAGTACGGTTCCTTTAGAGCCAAAATTTTGATAGAGGTTGAAATTATCCACAATTTGATTGTCACCTAAAACGGCCGTCGCCGTAAAATCTGGAGCTTTATTTGTAACTAACATGTAGATCCTTTAGATAGGAATTTTTATTGATACGTAAATTATATAGTTAAATACAAAAAATCGTTTTTAACAAATAAGACTAATTAGCTCTTATAAGCTTTCCCCAACTTTTAAGTCCGAAATTCACCGAGTTTTTGATTGAGATTTTCCGTCATTTTACTCAAATGATCTGCCGCAGAAGCAATTTCCTCGACGCTACGGCTATTTTCCGTTGAAATTTTATTGATTTGGGCTATTTTAGCAATAATAATTTCGATTTCATTGCCTGTTTTGAGGTAATCATCAACGGTATTTTCAGTAATTTTCGTTACAGCATCAATCAATTGGAAGCTTTCTTGTAGGCTTGATTCTACTTTATGGGCACGATTGGCGAGGTCTTCGACTTTGTGAGAGTTTTGGCTCATCTGATCGCTTGAGTTGACGATGGCTTGGACGATAACGTTAATGGTCGCGTTAATTTCAAAAAGACTTTTTTGCGTTCTTTCGGCTAGTTTTCGTACTTCATCGGCAACAACCGCAAAGCCTCGTCCGTGTTCGCCCGCGCGTGCGGCTTCTATTGCGGCATTGAGAGCCAAAAGATTTGTCTGGTCGGCGATATCGCTGATAACCGTTAAGACGCTTTTCACTTGCTCCGCATCGGCACTTAATTGGCTGAGTTTTTGCGCAAGTTCGATTTCGGTCATAGAGCTTTGTTGAATTTCTTTGGTTAGTTCGATAACGGCTTGACTGGCAGATCGGAGGGATTGGTTGGCTCTTGTCATATCCTCTTTGCTGTTTTTGGCATAAGACATCGATTGCGTCATATTGTTTTTGATTTGCTCTGCTTGCGTCGTTGTTTGCAAAACAATATCGGTTGATTGCTCGACTAATTTTTCGACATGTAACGAAGTTGTTGAAAGTTCGTAGGAGATAGAAGAGTTTTCGCTTGACATAGATTTGGCATTACAAATCAAATCATGGACTTTATCGATAAATCGATTGATTTGTTCGCTCGCCTGAGCGATCTCGTCCGTTCCTTTGACTTCTAATTTACGCGTCAAATCTCCGTTACCGCTTGAAAGCTCCTTTGCTTTTACGATTAAATGATGAAGCGGTTTTGCGATAATGCGGTTGATAATTTGCCAAATAATTATTAACATAACGATTGTCATGATAAGCGATGCGATAATGAGGTTATTGAGCAGTTTTTGGTTGGCGACTTGAAAATCGGCTTCGTTTGCTTCTGCGACTAAAATCCAATTCCATTTGTCAAACGGTTTAAAGCTGACGATCTTTTCCGCACCATCTTGCGAAATATGAAATAAGCCTTGTTTTTGCGTTAGAATTTTTTTGTCCAATTCGGATGCGACTTTTTTCGTATCGTATTGGGGATGAATGTCGTAAGATTCGCCTTTGGTATTGATCGCGTAGAAATAACCCGATTCGCCGATTTTCATTTGGCTAATCTGCTTTTTAAGGTTTTTTAATCCGTCGGTGAAGTTATAACCGATAAAAAGAATGCCTAGGATTTGGTCGTCTTCGATGATGGGCGCGTAAACGGTAATGTAGTCTTTACCGAAGAGGCGCGCATTACCGATATAGTTTTGTTTATTCATAATCGGAATATAAGCCGGGCTGTTTTTCCCTAAAAAAGTACCCATTGCACGGGAACCGTCTTCTTTTTTCAAAGAAGTTGAGATACGGACGAAATCATCGCCGCTTTTGACAAAAACGGTTGCAACGGCATCCGTTAAACTCGTGAAAGCGTCGACGGAAGCAAAATTGTTGTTGAGCGTAAAATCACCGGCAGTGATGCGCGGGGTTTTAATGCCGTTTACGTTGACGGTGTCGTTAGAATGGAGTGCAAAGCTACCGAATCGGGATTCAAAGATTCTATAGAGTTTCAAGGCCGTATCTTCCAATGCACTGTTGTAGACTTGTACGGTTCTTTCGAGTTCGGTGATACTCATCGTGATTTTTTGTTCGGTCTCTTGTTTGATATACGTACCTAAATAAAAGTTGATATATACGATAAATGCGAAAATAGAAATTGAAACGATTAGGACTTGTAAAATCGTCACTTTTTTAGCTAATGAATTCATCTGGAACCTCGCATTAAAATTATGTTGGAATAATAGTATGAAAAAAAACCTTTCGATAAGTTAAACGAAACGTAGAAAGATAAATTATTATTTACCTTTTAGAAAAAGGAACCTTATAAATCTTAACATGTTAAAGAAATGCAACGCTTATTTATGACAAGCATACAAAATAAAACACGAAGCTAGTAAGCTATTTTCATGCTACGAAATTAATGTAAGATTTCTTTGATACAATTAGTGTCGGGCAAGATATCTTGGTTGTTGTAGAGAGAAAAGGTTCCGGTTAAAACCGGCTAAATTAAGCCCTTTGTGAGTTTAAAACGAGCATTTGGATTTAATATCAATTTTAATTTAGTTTCGATATAGTTTTTAGCGAGTAAACCCATCGAGTAAAGGAGAAATAATGGCAGTAAAGATTAGTGATATTTGTATCGCATGCGGTGCGTGTATTGATGAGTGTCCTGTAAGTGCAATCGTTGACGATAGCGATAACCCGACAGGTGCCGATATTTATTATGTTTATGCAGATAAATGTGTTGAGTGCGTAGGCCATCATGATGCGCCCGCTTGTGCAGAAGCCTGTCCGACGGAAGGTTGTATCGTCTGGGATGCACCATATCCAGGTCAACCTAGCCGTGACGAAATCGGTGCTGAGATGAGAAAAGGCACAACGCCTTGTGCTGAATAAGTTTGTACGCAAAGAGGGATTCCCCTCTTTGTTTTTGATCAAAAATAAAATTTAATTGATATTAAAAAAAAATTCTGCTATACTCCCACGTTCTAATTCCCTGTAAAGTTTATAAAATTTAATGATCTATTTAGGAGAAAATTGTGGAGAACACACTATCCATTATTAAGCCGGATGCCGTAGCTAAAAATGTTATCGGTAAAATTGTTGACAGATTTGAATCAAACGGATTAAAAATTGCGGCAATGAAAAAAGTACAATTAAGCCAAGCCGATGCCGAAGCTTTTTACGCCGTTCATGCAAGTAGACCGTTTTTCGGTGATCTTGTCAAGTTTATGATTAGCGGTCCGGTAGTTGTTATGGTGCTAGAAGGCGAAAACGCGGTGGCAAAAAACCGTGAACTTATGGGTGCAACAAACCCTAAAGAAGCGGCAAAAGGAACGATTCGTGCTGATTTTGCCGAGAGTATCGATGCTAATGCGGTTCACGGTAGCGACAGTTTGGAAAATGCAAAAATCGAAATTGATTTCTTTTTTGCACGAAGAGAAATTCTTTAATCCTTATGGTCGTCGAGTTCAAAAAGATTCCCATAAGCGGAATTCATTTTGAAACACGTACGGGAGACGTACATTTTTTCGGTGAAGCCGTCAAAGTGGACAAAACTCTCGTTAAATGTAACGGAAAACTTTTAGGCACGCTTCAACATGCTTGCGATCGTTGTGCCGAAACGTTTTGTTTGCCGATTGAAGAGACGGTTGAAGTCTTTGCCAGTGAGGGGTTGTATACCGACAAAGAGGGTGAAGAACTTCTAAACGTAATAGAATTTTTTGAAGGCTCTATCGATTTTGATATGATGATGCAAAGTGAGATTGAAGCATTTAAAAGCGATTACCACTATTGTGGGCAATGTGAATTATTAAAAGGAGAATAAAATGGCAGTACCAAAGAGACGCGTGAGTAAAACAAGAGCCGCAAAAAGAAGAACACATTATAAAGTAACTCTTCCTATGCCGGTCAAAGACAATGATGGCACATGGAAAATGCCTCATAGAATTAACAAAACAACAGGCGAATATAAAAACTAAATGCTAACAATAGCAATTGATGCCATGGGTGGGGACTTCGGTCCCGCGCCTATTGTTGAAGGAACGCTCCAAGCGCTAAGAGAGCGTCAGTTTAAGGCTTTGTTGGTCGGAAATACGACCCTTTTAAAGCCGCTTATCCCCGAATCTTTTTTTGATCGAATCTGCTTTATTGAAGCAAACGACGTTTTAGACATGCATGAAGCGGCCACCAATGCGTTAAAACGTAAAGAAACCTCAATTTACAAAGCCGTTGATTTAGTGCGCGACCGACAAGCCGATGCCATCGTATCGATGGGGCACAGCGGTGCAACAATGAGCTTGGCAACGCTTCGCATCGGAAGACTCAAAGGCGTACTTCGTCCTGCTATTGCGACCATGATGCCGACGGCAATATCCGGAAAGCTTAGTTTGGTTCTGGATGTCGGTGCTAACGTGGATTGTAAAGCGGAGCATTTAGTGCAGTTTGCCGTGATGGGCGAAACGTACGTTAAGGACGTTTTAAAAATCACTAAGCCGAAAGTAGGACTTTTGTCTAACGGCGAAGAGGAAAGCAAAGGCAACGAAACAACCAAAGAAGCATTTCTCAGTTTAAAAAAATTGGAGAGCTTTGTCGGAAACGTTGAGGGGAACAATATTTTTGACGGCTCCGTCGACGTGATCGTATGTGACGGTTTTGTCGGTAATATTTTACTCAAAACCAGTGAAGGCGTTGCCGATTCGATTACTAAGATTATCAAACAAAACGTGAGGCGATCCCCTCTTGCAATTGCGGGTGCCGTATTAATGCGTAAAGTATTTACGGTCTTAAAAAAGCAAGTCGATTATGCGGAATACGGCGGAGCGCCGTTAATCGGTATTAATGGGTGCGCTATTATCGGACACGGAAAGAGTAACGCCAAAGCCGTGAAAAACGCGATTTTTCAAGCTATCAACTTTTCCAATTCCAATATTAATACCGATATCGAAACTAAGCTAGAGCGTTTAGCTCACGCACAATAAAGGAGAGTCGTGTACGCATCGTTAAAATCGATCGGAGCTTATGTCCCTTCACGCATTTTAAGTAATGCCGACCTTGAAAAAATGGTCGATACCAGCGACGAATGGATTGAAAAACGTACCGGAATCAAAGAGAGGCGTATTGCCAGTGCCGAAGAATCAACCAGTGATTTGGGAGCTAAAGCTGCTGAAATAGCCATTGCACGATCCGGTATCGCAAAAGAAGAGATCGATTTGATTATCTGTGCGACACTCTCTCCCGATCATCTTTGCATGCCCTCAACCGCATGCATTATTGCCGCAAAATTAGGAATTACGAACGTTATGGCCTACGACATAAGTGCGGCATGTAGCGGATTTGTCTACATGCTTTCCATGGCAAAGGCTTATATCGAATCAGGCATGAAGAAAAAGATTCTGCTTGTCGGTGCCGAAAAGATTAGTAGCGTGGTGGATTATACCGACAGAGGGACGTGTATTTTATTTGGAGACGGAGCGGGTGCGGCTATTATCGGAGCAACCGACAATAAAAACGAAGCAATCGTAGACGTGCATGCGTCGGCGGACGGAAATTATGCCGATTACCTTATTACTCCCGGTTGTGGATCTAAATATCCGTGTTCACAAGAGACTTTAGACGAACGCCTCAACTTTATTAAAATGAAGGGCAATGACGTTTATAAAGTCGCCGTAAAAACATTAACCAACGATGTCGTTGATATCTTGCAAAGTAACGGCCTTGAAGCGTCGCAAGTCGATCATTTTATTCCTCATCAAGCCAATTTCCGTATCATTGATGCAGTGCGGGAAAAACTCAATTTTCCGATCGAAAAAACCGTTTTAACGGTTGAAAAATACGGCAACACCTCCGCAGCGTCTATTCCTATGGCGATTAACGACGCTTATGAGACGGGGCGTATTCATAAGGGTGATTTGATGCTTCTTGATACGTTCGGAGGCGGTTTTACGTGGGCAAGTGCTCTCGTACGATTTGGCGGAAATTAAGTAAGAATCTTTACATGTAAGCCTTTTGGCATTACATGTAAAGCATAACGTGCATCAAAGAATTTTATGAAGCGTCGTAGCTTTACGCATCCATGCTTCCAACTCATCCCATTGTTCCGCTTGAATCATCTGTTTTGATTTTTCTAACTCTTCTTCAAAGATTTCAATCGAACGCAAAACATTTTCTTTATTTTGCTTAAAAATATTCGACCACATTTGAGGCGAACTCTTTGCGACGCGACTCATATCTTTGAACCCGCCGGCAGCTAAAGACAAGATGCTTTTAGGGTCTTCTTGCCCCATAACCGTATTGGCCAAAGCGTAGCTAATCACATGCGGCAAGTGGGAGATAAACGAAGCATGTGCATCGTGTGCACTTGGATCCATAAAAACGATTTTCATACCGATATGCGAGAAGATTTGAATTGCTCTGTTTTTATGTTGTTCGCTATTGTGATACGTGTCGCACAATACAACGATCTTATCGTGATAGAGTTCGGCAACGGCAGCACTCGGACCGAATTTTTCCGTACCGGTCATCGGGTGTGCCGCAATAAAGTTTTGACGAATAGCCTCAGGAACGGAATCGACAATCTGAGCTTTCGTACTTCCCAGATCGATAATTGTCGTTTCGGGAGAGACGTCTTGCATTTCTTGCATCGCTTTGATAATACCTCCGACGGGTATGGCTAGAAAGATGACGTCGCATTGTTTGATTTCCGAGAACGAGACGATTTCCTCCACAAGACCTAATTTTAAAGCTTCTTCGCAGTGGCTGAGATTATGATCGAAACCGACGATTTTAGAGACAAATTTTGTATGTTTGAGGGCAATACCGAGCGATCCTCCCATAAGCCCAAGTCCGACAATTCCGACGACCATTTTTTCTCCTTTATTCACTCTCACCAAGTGCCTTTTCAAGACCGTTTGAAGGTTTAATAGGCACTTAATTCTAGAGATGGTATTATATTTCAAAATATCTAAAAATTATATTCTAGGGCGAATCAGTATGAAAAAAATAACTGCGTTGTCTCTTGTTGTCGCCACTTCATTGTGCGCGGCTCAACTCAAAAGCCTTCAATTTGACGGTTTGATCCATCTCTCTCCTGAGACGGCTTCGGAAATGATCGATATGCGAGCCGGCGACTCCGTCGATATGGAAAAGATCGATAAAGCGATCAAAACACTCTATAAACAAAACTATTTTGAGGATGTGTGGGTTGAAGAAGTTAGCGAAGGAGCACTCCTCTTTCACGTGAAAGAAAAACCGGTTATCGCCAAAGTCGATTTTTTAGGTATTAGCGACAGCGACAAAGACGAAATCGCAAAGCTTGCCGGGATTAAAAAAGGCGAAGTGTACGATGCGGAACGTGCGGAAGTCTCTAAGCTTAAAATTATTAAATTTTACGAAGACAAAGGCTATTTTGATACGGTCGTCGAAATTAAAACGTCACCGATGAGTGAAAAATTGTCAATTTCACTCGACTTTGCCATTAACCGCGGTGAAAATATCGTCATTAAAAAAGTTACGTTATGCGGTTCTAAAGCCCTTGATTATGACGACGTTGAGCCGAATATCGCCAATAAAGAGGCAGAATGGCTTCCATGGATGTGGGGCTTTAATGACGGAAAATTGCGTACGGGCGATTTGGAACACGATTCGGCTCGTATCAAAGATACGTATATGCAAAAAGGCTATTTGGATTGTGAAGTCAGTCAGCCGTTCCTTCGAACGTATATGGACAGCTATACCGCCGATTTAGCATACAGTATTAACGAAGGCGAACAATATAAAGTCGGTACGATCAATATCGATATTCCGGACGGATTTATCGATGTGAATGCGGTAATCGAAGAGATGTTCCTTCAAAACGGTAAAGTCTTTAACGTTGCCAAATTGCGTAAAGATATGACGCTAATTGAAACAAAAGTTGCCGATCTTGGATATGCTTTCGTAAAAGTCTCTCCTGATGTTAAAAATGATAAAACAAACCACATTGCCAATATCGTCTATCGTGTCGTTCCCGGTGAAAAAGTGTATATTAATAGCGTGCGTATTGCAGGTAATAGCCGTACGATCGATCGCGTTGTTCGACGTGAAGTTTATTTGGCGAACGGCGATCTTTACAGTCGTACGGACGTAGACGATACGAAAAAAGCATTAAAACGAACCGGTTATTTTGAAGACGTGGAGATTAAGGAAGAGCGTTTAAGTAAAAACAGCGTTGATTTAGTGATTAACGTCAAAGAGGCTTCGACCGGAACCATTAGCGGCGGTATCGGTTACGGTTCTTCAGACGGATTGCTTTTGAGTGCCAGTCTCTCCGACGGTAATATTTTCGGATCTGGCTTGCGTGCCGGTATCGACGTCGAAAGAAGCGATAGTGAACTTAACGGAGCTATTTCTCTTGCCAACCCAAGATTGTTTGATTCGGTGTACAGTTTAAGTGGGAAAATTTATGCCGCAGATAACGACTACTATGACTATGACGAAAAGAAATACGGATTTAATATTGTTTTAGGGCGCAAAATTGCCCGCAACTGGGGCGTTTCTCTGGGATATATCCTCCAACAAAGTAAATTAGATATTGACAGTACCGATTTATTGTATACAAAATATAAAGATATTTTATGGACGGACGAAACAACGATTAAAAGCTCCGTTGTTCCCGGAATCTCCTTCAATAACACCGACGATTATTATCTTCCACGTAGCGGTATGACGGCAAGTACGACGTTGGAGATCGCAGGTCTCGGTGGAGATGAAAAGTTTATGAGCAGCGTCAATAAATTTGCTATTTATTATGGGTTACAAGATTTAATCGATTACGATTTAATTTTACGCTACAAAGCACAATTCAAGTACCTTGCGATTAATGATTCGGACGAAAAATATTCCTTCGGTGAAAAGTTTTATATGGGCGGCGTGCGTACCATTCGTGGTTATGAATCCAACTCTATTGCTCCAAAAGCTCCGGAAGATCATAGCACTCTACTTGGTGGTAACACGATGTTCGTGAATTCGATTGAGATGAGTATACCGTTGATCGAGCGACTAAAAATGCGTGGTGCTCTCTTCTTGGATTACGGTATGATCGGCGAGGACAGCTTGGACATTAAACGAGCCGGTACCGGTTTTGCTTTAGAATGGATTTCTCCTCTAGGTCCTATTAACTTGATCTTTGCGGAACCGTTAATGAAAGAAACCGGTGACCGAACCGCAACGTTTGAATTTACGATCGGACAAAAATTTTAAACTATCTTATAGAGGACGGGTTTTGCAAACCCTCCTCATTTTCTTTCTGCTTCCCTCAATTCTTTATAAAGATTTAATAATTATCGCAAACGATGCAGGTTTAAGAAGTTGTTTGATTTGTTCTTTTGCTAAAAAAAGCTTACTTTGGCTTTGAATCGTGAGTGTGTGGTTTTGATAGCTTAATACAACTGGGCTTTGCCGTAAATCGCTATTGATGGCTTTGGAAAGAGCTAGTAAAAAGCTCAACCATTGTACGGTTTGTATGTCGGGGAGCAAAGCTTTATAAATGAGCATGTCTTCTACACTCGGTAATTTGTTGACATGATACTTCACTAACATTGCAATTAGCATTTTTTGCTCATGCGAGAAACCGTAATTAAGGTTATTTAAGATGAAGTAGAAACTGTGTAATTGGTTTTGGTAAAAGCCGAGCTTTGTTCCAATCGTATGAAGTTCGGCCGCAACACCCAGCTCTTGTTTATAGTCCGAAGAAATACCGTGAATCGGTAGGAGTGCGTCAAAAAGAGCTAACGCCGTTTGTTTGATAAAAAGATTTTCTTTTTCGGTCATACTAAAACGGTCTTTGAGGCTTCGAAGGCTCAGTTTAAATTCTGGATGAAATTTATGGCGGCAAGAGCGTAAAAGATCACACAAATAAGCTCCCTCTCGTATGCCTGCACCGCTGGTGATGATATGTGAAATTCCAAATTTTTGATAAATGGATTGAAAAATGATACACCCTTCCCGCATCGTATCAAGACGGTCTTTACGAATTCCTAAATCTTTTAATCCTAAAACGTCCGAATTAACAATAGCATCAATAAATTCGGTATATTCGTCTACGTCGTATTCAAACCCGTGAACGGTTTTAAGAGGATAATTCATACGCTCCATAATGATTTTGGAAAGTGAACGTAAAGTACCGCCGATACCGATCATTGCATGGGCACTAAAACGTTGCGGAATTTTTTCTATCTCTTGGTGAAGAAAAGCGCGAACATTTTGAAGCGGAATTTTTTTATCGAAAAATAGTTCTTTAAGACGAACGGTACCGATATTAAGCGAGATCGTTTCCACAATCGTTCCGTTTTCGATTTTGGCAAGTTCCGTCGAGCCTCCTCCGATATCAATCGTTACGGCGTCTTGTAGCTCTTTAAGGTAATTCAAGGCACCTACGGCACCGTAATACGCCTCTTTAGGTCCTTCGATAATTTTGATTTGGATGTTGAGCTCGGAGTGAATCTTGCGAATAAAAGCAGAGGCATTGGGTGCATCGCGAAGGGCCGAAGTTGCAAGACAAAGCGTTTTCGTGCATTTAAAGCTCTTAATAATATGTCCGAACTCTTCCAACGCGAT
This sequence comes from Sulfurospirillum cavolei, assembly GCF_001548055.1. Taxonomy (GTDB): domain Bacteria; phylum Campylobacterota; class Campylobacteria; order Campylobacterales; family Sulfurospirillaceae; genus Sulfurospirillum. Next base: position 2,504,716 of record NZ_AP014724.1, on the reverse strand, counting down.
ATAGGCACGTTTTAAAGCGGGTTCTTGTAAAATGCCGTTGAAATTGTAGGCACCTTCTCCGATCCTAACGCGACTTTTGGTTTCATGAATCAAATGAAAAGCAAAACGGCTGCTTTTCTCAAAAATAGCCATTCGAGCGGAGTTAGATCCGATATCAATAATGGCCGTTCGCTTAGACATTAATTGTCGCTGTTGAGTTGTTCGTATTTGAGTTTGAGCTCTTCGACGCTCTCGATATTATCGGGATCGGGGATAATACACTCTACGGGACACACGGAGATACATGCCGGTTCGTCATAGTGACCTACACACTCGGTACAGACATCGGGATCGATAATATAAATCGGATCAGATTCTTCAATCGCGCCGTTTGGACACTCGTCGCGACACGCGTCACAGGCGATACACTCTTCGGTAATCATTAAAGACATTGGCTTTCCTTACGACTAAAGTCAATTTTGTTGACGAGTTTATACACTAAAAATACTTTAACGAAATTTAAAGAGCGTGTTTTCGTAGAGGAAGCAGAAGCGTTGCAATCGTACCTTGAGCATCGTCACGATTTTTGAGAGAAATACGAGCACCGATAGCATCGGCAGCATTTTTGGCAAGAAAGAGCCCTAATCCGGCACCCGTTTGGTTACCGTAGCGTTTAAAGGGTGCAAAAAGGTCTTTACTTTCGTCGATACCGATACCCTCGTCAATGACGTGAACAAAAAAACCGTCTTTATTTAGATAAGATCGAATCGAGATTTTTCCGCCTTTGGGAGTAAATTTAACGGCATTTTGGACGAAATTCTGCAAGATATGCATTAAAAGAGTCGGTTGGGTCAGAATTTTATATTGTTCGGGTGAAATCTCTTCGACAATCTCTTTCTCTTCCATTTTCGCTAAAATCGTGTAGTTGGTGATCTGTTCTTTTAAAAAGTTTATTAAATCGATTTCGACGGGTTTTTCAAATTGGGCTCCCTCTTGGCGTCCGATTTCTAGGATATTACTGATCATTTTATTCATATCGTTGATAGTTTGGTTGTTGCTTTTGAGTGTTTCGACGTATTTTTCATTTTCTCTGGGCTTTAAAAGCGTCACTTCGTTTTTGGTTTTCATAACGGCAAGAGGTGTCTTAAGCTCATGTGCCGCACCGATAAAAAGCTCTTTTTGAGAGTTTACGAAAATCTGAATACGCTCGACGAGTTTATTGATACTATTGCCTAAGGGTAAAAATTCGTTAGGGAGTTTTTGGGTGTTGATCTTTTGTAAAAAATTTTCGTTCATACTGGCAAGTTTACTGGTTAAAGAGCGTATCGGTAGCACTAACATACGTGAAAGAAAAAGTGCGTAAAAAAGGATGAGAAAGATTGCCGTTAAGTTGATAATCAAGATGTTTTTTAAGATTTTATCGAGTAAAACATAGGTGTTGGAGATGTTCTTGGTAATGGAAATGAAATGATGTTGGCGTTTTTCCAGCGGATAAAAAATCGTTAAGAAGTTTTCTCCGTTTTGTTCGCTCTGCTCAAAGGTCGGGACATCGGGCTGATTGACGCGTATAGCGATGGTTACTTGGACATCGGAGGGACGATTGATAGAGCTAAGGGATGGATCGAAAATATTAATTCCCATACGTTCAATCGAGCTCACGCGCGAGGTGGCAATAATATGAGCCTGCTTTGTTAATTCTTGAATAATATCTTCAAAAATGGAAATTTTGATGTAGTTGTAGAGAATAACGGAAAAAATTACAATCAGTGTCGCCGAAGCGGACACCAATTGTAAAATAAAACTATCTCTTATACTTTTTTGGGAAAGCAAAATCGGTAACCTCTTCGTCTAACGGTTTCAATCGTCGAAATTTCCAACGGTTTGTCCATTTTTTGGCGAATTTGGTTAATAGCAACTTCGATGACGTTCGGCGTAACGAGTTCGGGTTCTTCCCAAATCGCATCTAAAAGTTGTTCTTTAGAGACGATTTGATCGCTATGGCGTGCAAGATGCGTTAGCACTTCGAACGGTTTACCTTTAAGCTCGATCTCTTGACCTTTATAGGTAATTTTTTCTTCATCCGGATCGATCGTCAAATCGTCGATTTTAATCACGTTCGTACCGCCGAAGCGCAAACGTGCTTCGATGCGTGCGACTAAAATATCAAAATCGAACGGTTTGCGGATATAGTCGTCCGCACCGGCTTTAAGAGCTTTGATTTCACTCTCTTTGTCGTCTTTAGCAGAGATAATGACCGCTGCGGTACGAGGCGATTTTTGTTTAATGAGGTTGATGAGATCGACACCGTCGCCATCAGGAAGCATCCAGTCCGTGAGTACAAGGTCGTAATTTCGAATACCGATGTAGTATTCGGCGTCTTTATAATTTTCGGAACTATCGGTTTGGTAGCCGAATTCTTGCAAACCTTCGGCAATGGTTTTATTGAGGGTTACTTCATCTTCTACGATTAAAATTCGCATTATAAAATCCTTAGTTGCTAAAATTTAAACGGGATTATACCACAACTTTAGCTAGATTTAAAGTTTTTTTAATGAGAATTTAATTTTTATTACGTTTGATTTTCTGCGTAAGCCCTACGACGGCATTTGCTAAGATCGTAGGTTTTAAAAGGGTGAGTTTTACTTTCTCTATCGGCGGATATTTTTCCAACAATTTTTGCAATAAATCTTCAAGAGCTTCTTCAATCAAAGCGTAGCGTTCACGTTGCATCGTTTGCTCTAAAAAAGTTGCGATCTCGGCATAATCGATAAAAGAGCCCGTTTGATAGGTGTAGTCGATGGTGACATGTAAAACGACTGGTTGAGGCGTTACACGTTCCGTATCCAAAATACCGATAATGGTTTCAAACCGAAGCTCTTTGATGAGAATGCGCATTAAACGACTTTCGATTCTTTACCTTGAAAAAGTCGTACGATATTGGGAATATGTTTGTATACGATGATAAATGCGATCATGTAAAGAGGTGCATGCGAATGAATGCCGTGCATATCGGGTGTTATCAAATAGGACGCAACGATCAGCGTTAAAAGTGCCGATAACGAAGAGATTGAAGAAATTTTAAGTCCTTTGCCGACGATAAACCAAACGATGAAAGCAATAAGCGTCTCGAGAGGAAGCATCACGAAGAGCACGCCCGCACCCGTTGCGACGCCTTTGCCTCCTTCGAATTTAAGGTAAGGACTGTAGCAATGTCCGATAACCGCGAAAACCGCAATCGCCCAAAGCGTTTCGCTCTCGAGCCCTATCATTTTTGCAATCAAGAGAACGACGATGCCTTTCAATGCATCGCATACGACGGTTAAAATGGCTAGTTTTTTCGCCAACGAGGGGTTGCTCTCTTTTAAAACGCGAAGAACGTTTGTCGCGCCGATACTGCCGCTTCCGCTCTCTCGAATATCTTTCCCCGTAAGGCTTTTTGCGAGCAATAACCCAAAAGGTATGCCGCCGATTAGATACGCTAAAATATAAAATTGAACGTTGATATTAAACAAAAACTCCACGAATGCTGTCCTTGCATTTAAGATGATGAGGGCAGTATAGCAATTATTTTGTTATTATTCCTTTAACGCTATAATGCGGTTTTTCGAGATAGTCAAAGGATGGGAGCATGGATCATCAAGCGTTAAAAGCAGCGATTTTAGAACTCAAAAAAACCTTACATGTCAGTATCGTTGCCCATTTTTATCAAAAAGACGAAGTTTTTGAATTAGCCGATTTTACGGGAGATTCGTTGCAACTTGCCCAATGGGCCGCCAATGACGCCAATCCAAATTTACTGTTTTGCGGCGTGGGATTTATGGGGCAAAGCGTCAAAATTTTAGCTCCAACCAAACGCGTCATGATGCCTAAAATTGCCTGTTGCGCTATGGCACGCATGATTGATGTGGCGTATTACGAGCAAAACGTTCACCTCATGGAAGAAGCGGGTATCGCCAAAGAAGACATTTTGCCCGTGACGTACATTAACTCTTCGGCGGAAGTGAAAGCGGCTGTCGGGAAAATGGGCGGATTGGTATGCACTAGCTCCAATGCTAAAAAAATTATCGTTAAAGCGCGTGAAAGCGGCAAAAAAATACTTTTCGTACCCGATCGTTGCTTGGGTCAAAATATTGCCAAAGAGATGGGATTGCGTTCCTGCGTCATCGGAGACGGGACGGACGTAAAGGTAGCGGATATTATCTGTTACAACGGGTTTTGTTCGGTACACCAGCTTTTCGACGTTGAGGATATTGCTTTTTACCGTGCGAAGTATCCGGGTATTTTAATTGTCACGCATCCCGAATGCAAACCCGAAGTATGCGACCAATCCGACTTTGTCGGCTCGACCAGTCAAATTATCGATTTTGTTACTAAGCTCCCTAAAGAACAGAAGGTGGCGATAGGCACCGAATACAATATGATCAAACGTTTACGCCACGACAATACGTACGTCCTTTCATCTTCTAAGCCCGAGTGTCCGACCATGAATGAAACGACGCTTGAAGATGTCTATCGCACGCTTATCAGTATTCAAGAGGGGCGATTCGAGAATGAAATATCGATTTCGGAAGAGACGCGTTTTTGGGCGCACAAAGCACTCTACAGGATGTTTGAACTATGATTAAAACGTTTGTCAAAAAGGCGTTGGAAGAAGACGTCGGCAGAGGCGATTTATTTGCGTTGGTCGGAAAAGAGAGTTTTGCCACCGCTGCGATCATTTGCAAAGACGAAGGCGTTTTTGCCGGTAAACCGTACGTCAAAGCATTGTGTAAAATGAACAAGCTTGATATTACGTTTTATTTTGAAGACGGCGATACGCTTCACAAAGGCGATTTGGTCGCTCTTATTGAGGGAAAATCAACCCATATTTTACGGTGTGAACGCGTGATTTTGAATCTTATGCAACATGCCAGCGGCATCGCGAGCAACGTTGCTTCGTATAAAAAAGCGTTGGAAGGGTATACGCTTAAACTTTTAGATACGCGAAAAACGAGACCCCATTTACGTATTTTCGAAAAATACGCCATTCGTTGCGGTGGCGGCAACAACCACCGTATGGGACTTGACGATTGTTTGATGCTCAAAGACACGCATCTGCAAACCATCGACGATTTAAAACGATTTATCGAAGAAGCACGGGAAAAACTTCCCTTTACATGTAAGATCGAAATCGAATGCGAAACGGTCGATTTTGCAAAGTTTGCGATGCAATGCGGCGCCGATATCGTTATGTGCGACAACATGTCTCACGATACGATTCGCGAAGTGGTCGCATACAAAAAACAGTTTTTCCCGCATGTCCTTTTGGAGGCAAGCGGCAATATCACGAAGGAAAATATCGTTTTATATGCACAAACGGGCGTTGACGCGATTAGCAGCGGCAGTTTGATCCATCATGCAACATGGCTTGATTTTTCGATGAAGATTACGCACAAAACCGTAATTTAATACCTAAAGGATAATGCGTGGCGGATGACCAAGAAAAGACCGAAGAAGCCACGTCCAAGAAAATAGAAGATGCGCGCAAAGACGGAAACGTTCCCAAGAGTATGGATACGTCGGCGTTCATTACGCTGATCGTCGCGCTGGGAACGTTTTTAGCGATGCTATCGTGGATCGAGTCGCGAACGGTTTATTTGTATTACTACTATCACTCCCTCATCGGCGTCGAGATTACCAAAGAGGTTGTTTTACAAATGTCGCTTATATCGTGTCGAGAAGTGATTTTTATGGTTATTCCCTTAGCGGTTGCCGTCGCAATAGCGGGTATTTTGGCAAACGTGCTTCAAACGGGCTTTATTTTTACCACAAAACCGCTGATGCCCGATCTCAGCAAATTAGATCCGATGAAAGGGCTTAAAAATCTTCTTTCGTTAAAAAAATTGGTTGAGACGGTTAAAATTTTGATTAAAGTCAGCATCGTAATGTGGGTTGCCTACTACTTTTTATGGTCGTTTACCAAAGAATTGCCGACGGTGATCTATTTCCCTTTATATGACCAACTGGCGTGGTTGAAAGAAAAGATGCTCATTCTTGCGGCGGTTATTTTAATTATTTTTCTGGTTATCGCGCTGATGGATCTTTTATTTGTACGTTATAACTATTTTAAAAATTTACGTATGAGCAAACAAGAGATTAAAGACGAGTATAAGCAGATGGAGGGTGATCCGAAAATCAAAGCGAAAATTCGCCAAATTCAAATGCAAATGACCCGCAAGCGAATGATGCAAGAGATTCCCGAAGCCGACGTCGTCATTACCAATCCGACGCACTATGCGGTTGCAATTCGCTACAACCAAGAAAAAGAGGCTGCGCCCAAAGTGATCGCAAAAGGAACTGATTACGTGGCACTTCGTATTAAAGAAATTGCACTCAACCATCAGATTCAAATCGTCGAGAATCCTCCCTTGGCTCGCGAGCTGTACAAAAAATGCGATTTGGGAGAAATCATTCCCGAAACCCTGTACAAAGCGGTTGCCGAAGTACTTGCCTTTGTCTATCGAAGTTCTAAAAAAATGAGATAATCTACTTATTAGCAATTATTAAGTATAATTTTGGCTTTATCTCAAGGTGGTTTATTGATGTATCAAGAGGCGTGGAAGCGAATGCTCGAAGCCAATCATATCGTTATTGTTTCCCACGTGCATCCCGACGGAGATACGTTGGGCAGTGCGTTAGCTTTGTACGACGTATTGACGCGTGCCGGGAAAAAAGTAACGCATTACAATACCAATAACGAATTGCCTAGAGTGTACGATTTTCTACCCGGTTTTGCGAAAACAAAGCACGTGTTGCCGAAGACATTTGATTTGGTCGTCAGTTGCGATTGTTCGACACGAGATCGTTTGAAATTACCCAAGGGTGATTACGAAATCATTAACATCGATCATCACATCACCAATCGGTATTTCGGGCAAATGAACCTTGTGGTCGATCGTTTTACGAGTGCCGGAATGGTCGTGTATGAGTTGCTTAAAGCTAACGAAATCGAGATAAGCAAAGAGTGCGCAATATGCCTTTATACGGCGATTGCCGATGATACGGGGTTTTTCCTCTACGGCGATATGGATGCATTAACGTTTTCGATCGTATCGCATCTTGTCAAATGCGGAGCTAATCCGCAAGAGATTGCTTCGAAAGTAAAACGAAGAGAACCTTTATCGAAAATCAGGCTTTACGGCTACATGTTAAATCATTTTGATTTGCATGAAAACGGCACGATTGCCACGATTATCTTTGATAAAGCGGCATTGGAATCGACCGGTGCAAAGCGGCACGATACGAAAAATATCATTAATATGTTGCGAAGCATCGTTAACGTGACCAGTGCGATTATGATTTTGGAAGAGAAAGAGGGAGGCTATAAAGTCTCGTTAAGAAGTAAAGATATTAACGTCTCGCAAATTGCGTTGGAGTATCAAGGCGGAGGGCATAAAACCGCAGCCGGTTTTGAGGTGCCCTCGTGTGATCCGACGGTATTGAGAGACGAAATCGTAGCAAAAATTAAAAGGATTACTGAGGTATGAAACGACAACGTAAATTTTCATTAGCGGCATTAAGCTTAGGGATGATTTTTTTGATTTTAGTCGGCGGCGTAGCGTATGTTTTTAACTCAAGCCTTTTCGAAAGAGATGCACCGCAAGTCAATTTACCCAAAGAGATCGAATGGAATCTAAAAGATCCTATTCATATTCAAATTAGCGATCAAAGCGGATTGAAACGTGTGAAAGTCTCGTTATTCGACGGTGAAAAAAGCGTCGATTTGGAAAGTAAAGAACTAAAAACGTCCGAGGCTCTTCTTGATTTGAACGTCACGTTCCCTAAAACCGGCTTCGGTGCTAATAAAAAACTGTTCGAATTAACCGTAGAAGCGATCGATCGAAGCAAATGGAACTTTTTTGCGGGCAATACCGCACATGTCAAAGCAATCGTCAAAGTCGACACCAAACGCCCGGAAGTGACGATAGCGGGGAGTTCGTACAAAATTATGAAGGGCGGTGCCGCAGTCGTCGTTTTTAAAGCGCAAGACGAGGCGATGAAGTCGCTTTATATCGAGACGAATTTCGGCAAAAAATTCTATCCTACGCCTTTTTACAAAGAAGGGTATTATCTCTCTTTGGTCGCATGGCCGACGCAAGTCGAAAACTTTAGTGCCTCGGTCGTCGCAATCGATCGCGCCGGAAATATCACGAAAACGCACATTCCCTATTTTCTACAAGATCGTAAATACCGCACTTCGACGATTCAATTGGAAGATCGTTTCTTGGACGGTAAAATTGCCGATTTGGTCGCCGAGATGGCACCGGAACGCTCGAGCTTAGATCGTTTGGAAAAATTTAAATTTGTTAACGAAACCATGCGCGGTGGTAATGAAGAGTTGATCTTAAACGTAACTTCCAAAGTACCCACGACGCCGGTTCAAGGATTTTTCTTAAAGCCGTTTTATCCGTTGCGTAACGGTAAAGTCGTTGCAAGCTTTGGAGATCATCGTTTTTACGAATACCAAAAACAACCGACCAGCGAATCCTATCACCTCGGACTGGATTTGGCGAGCAATGCTCAAGCGACGATGCAAACTTCCAACGACGGCGTTGTTGTTTTAGCGCGTGAGAACGGTATTTACGGCAACAATATTATTATCGATCACGGCTTGGGGGTTTATTCGCTTTACGGTCACTGCTCTAGTTTCCTCGTGAAAGAAGGCGATGCGCTTAAAGCAGGCGATGCAATCGCAAAAACCGGTATGACGGGATTGGCATTGGGAGATCACTTGCATTTTGGCATGTATGTGCAAGGCGTAGACGTAAGACCCGAAGAGTGGATGGACGAGCAATGGCTTAAAGAGAGCGTCTTTAACGTGATCGATGCCGCGAAGAAGTTGGTCGATCGATGAAAGTAACCCAAAAGAACGTTCGGGTATTTCATATCGAAATCGACGACGAGAGTGCTTTTTTAGAATATTTTAGAAAAAACAGTCCTCTTTTGAAGGAATTCTTTTTGCTTATCGAAGGGGAAATAACACCGAAAATCGCCTTTGTTTTAGAGCAAAGCGGTGTGTGTTACAAAGAGATTAATCAGTGCCGTATTCGATTCGGGTCGATTAAAAAAGAAGCGGTAGCCGTAGAAGAGCCGTCCCAAAAAGAGACATGTGACGAAAAACCTTTATCTAAAGAGTCACATGAATTAACGCAACAGCGTAAAGTAAAGCTTTACGATAGAACGATTCGTTCGGGTGAAGAGTTGCACGAGACGCTTCCGACGGTTATTTTCGGGCGCATTAACAGCGGCGCAAAAGTCTTTTGTGAAGAGAGTATGAGTATTTATGGTATGATAGACGGATTAGTGCAGTGTGACGGCGAATACATTGTCTTAAGCGGAATCGGTCCAAGGGGGCACTTGATCTTCAACGGCCAAATCGTGGATAGCGAACAGATTCGAGCCAACGTATTGCAAAAAATCGTTATACGCGATCATGCGTTAGAAATAAAGGAAGTAGTGTGAAGCAAACGACACTCGCAAGAGCGATTAGTAGCTTAGGCATAGGATTACACAAGGGCGAACCGATTCAAATCCGTTTAGAACCCCTAGAAGCAAACAGCGGTGTCGTGTTTTACCGAAGCGACATCGGTTTGTTGGTTCAGGCTAAGCCCGAAAATGTCGTTAACACGCAAATGGCGACGGTCATCGGTAATGCTAGCGGGTCGATTTCGACGATTGAGCACTTGCTCTCGGCAATCTATTCCTACGGTATCGATAACGTGCGTGTCGTATTGGACGGTCCTGAAGTTCCCGTGATGGACGGTAGTAGTGCCAGCTTTTGCATGATGTTGGACGAAGCGGGTATTCGTAAATTGGATGTGACTAAAAATGTTTTGATCCTCAAAAAAGAAGTCGAAGTAAGTGATGGCAAAAAATTCGTACGCGTGAGTCCGAGCCTAACGCCTCATTACAGTTTTGAAATCGAATTTTCCCACCCTTCCATCGGTCGACAATCGTACAGTTTCGAATTTAGCAAGAAAAATTTCCTTGAAGAGATCGCCAAAGCTCGAACGTTCGGTTTTCTTAAAGACGTACAGATGTTGCGTTCACGAGGGCTTGGACTCGGCGGTTCTTTAGACAATGCCGTTATTATGGACGAGCACAAGATTTTAAATCCCGAAGGGCTTCGCTTTTCCAATGAATTCGTACGCCATAAAATTTTGGACGCTATCGGCGATTTATCGCTTTTAGGTTCGCCTTTTGCGGGAAATTATACCTCTTTTGCCGGAAGTCACCACCTCAATCACGAATTGACAAAAGCGATTTTAAGGGATCCGAGTAATTATGAAGTCAGAGCGTTAAGTGACGAAAAAGCGCAAGCGTTCGAAAAGGTTTTTGCATAAAAACATCGGTCGACATCGTCGTTATAGCATTAGCGTCTCCTCTTTATATAGGCGTATACGAGAACAATCGTTTGATTCAAACATACGAATCAAACGAGCAAACAAGCGATGCGTTGCCCGCACTTTTTGACGTTGTGTTAAAAAACTACGCACCGAAAAGACTCTTTTTCGCCCGAGGCCCCGGAAGTTTTATGGCGATAAAAATCAGCTATATTTTTTTAAAAACGATGAGCATCGGTTTGCAAATTCCTCTTTTGGCATGCGACGGTTTTGCATTAAACGGCTCTACGCCGATTCGAGCGATGCGCAATCTTTATTTCATCAAAGAAAACGACACGATTTCGACCGTCCGTCTCGACGAGCCCGCGGCGGCGCAACCGTTTACGTTGCCGACCTTGCTCGATGTTTCGCTCTTTAGCGAGGAGACGGAACCGCTTTACATGTTACCGGCAGTTTAGGAGAAAATAGGTGAAAATTTGTATACCCGCAACCAGTGCTAATTTAGGACCGGGGTTTGATTGCTTAGGGCTTGCGATTGCCTTATACAACGAAGTGACGATTAAACCCTCACGTTATCAAAGTATCTCCGTTAAAGGAGAGGGCGAAGAAAACGCCAAACTCAAAAGCAACAATATTTTTGTCTCTATTTTTTATGAAATTTATCAAGAAGTAACCGGAAAAAAAGACCCGTTTCGTTTTGAATTTTACAATCGTATCCCTTTTTCGCGCGGCCTTGGAAGTAGTTCCGCCGTGATCGTCGGAGCCATTGCGAGTGCGTATAGTATGGCGGGTATTAAAGTGTCGCGTGAAGCCGTTTTGAACAAAGCGATTCTCTACGAAACGCATCCCGACAATATCGCACCCGCCGTTTACGGCGGTTTTACAAGTTCTATCGTCGAAAATGCGAAAGTCAGAACACTCAAAAAAGAGTTGAGTTCACAATTGCGTGCGGTAATGGTCATACCCGATCGTCCGATGTCGACGGCACACTCACGAACTTTGCTACCGAAATCCTATTTGATGAAAAACGTCGTTTACAATCTCTCTCGTGCATCGTTAATGAGTGCCGCTTTTTTTAGCGAAAATTGGGACGTTTTACGAGCGGCATCCAAAGATTGCATGCACGAACACCGTCGGATGCGCCAATTAAGAGAGCTGTTTGATGTTAGAGAAGTCGCCCTTCAAAACGGAGCACTAATGAGTACGCTCTCAGGTAGCGGCTCTTCGTTTTTCAGTTTAGTCAAGCAAGAAAATGCCGCTAAGGTGGCGCAGGCACTCAAAAATCGCTTTGAATCGTTCCGAGTAGAAATTTTTGAGTTGGATAACGGCGGTTTTCAAATTCTACAAAGCTGAAAAACAGCTAAATTTTGATATAATCAGGCGCAAAAATGAGTCAACCTATCCGAATGTGTATTGTATGTAGAACGCGCATCGAACAAAAAGCGTTGCGACGGTTTCAACAGTTTAAGGGCGAACTCGTGCTTTTTTCGGGAAACGGAAGGAGCTTTTATCTCTGCGAAACATGTATGAAAGAAAATGAGAAAAAAGTTATAAAAGTACTCAACCATAAATGCAAAACTCACCACCAAGCATTAAGTGAATTTGGTAAAATTTTTAAGGAGACAGGGTCGAATGGATAAAGTTCGTATTACCGACGTAGCAAAAGAATTAGGCATGAATAATAAAGATATTTTGGAAAAAGCCAAAGATATCGGACTAGACGTGAAAGGGCATGCAAGCTCCATTAGCGCGGAAGATGCCGAAAAATTAGCCAACTATATTTTAACGGGCGAAGGTGCACAAACGACGAAATCCGCGGCTCCTACCAAACCGGTTGAAGAGAAAAAACCGGAGAAAAAAGAAATTCCGGTCGAAGCCCCCAAAGCGGTCGAGACAATGCCTCAGCCTAAAACCAAAACATTGAAAGAAAAAGAGCGCGAATTAGGGATTGCACCTGCAAGCGTTATGCCTAAAGAGCTTCCTAACGAAGGTAAAACCGACGTCGTAAGCGAAGACGACGAGGGCGAAGAAAAAGTCGACCCGACCAACGTGCGTAAACGAAGAGGCCTTGTCATCGTTAAGAAAAAGCGCCCCGAGACGAAGCAAATCGAAGCCGATGACGAAGATGAAAACGTATCTTACGGAGCATCTTTTAAAAGTGCGCCTAAAAGCATCGAAGCGATGTTTGCTTCCGGTAGTTTACAAAGCGAAATGCAAAAAAAGAAAAAGAAAGTTAAAAAAGGTCCGGCAGAGAAGAAAACGAATGCGGAAAAATTAGACCTATCGATTAATATCGAAATGGCGGATACGAATATCGATGCCGAGGACGAGGAGATGATCGTTCTTCCGGATCTCAATATGGGAATAAATATCCAAGAAGAGGTCAAAAAGAAAAAGCAGATCGACCCGAGCCAAATTCGTACGACGAAAAAAACCAATTTTGTGATGCAAAGCATTCAAAGAGAAGGACGTAAACGAAGACGCCGTCCGGTACAAGCTAAAGAAAGCGAAGCGATCAGCGCGATTGAAATCGCCGAAGAGATTCGTGTCTACGAATTTGCGGAAAAAATCAATAAACCGGTCGGTGAAGTCATTAAAGAGTTGTTCTCTTTGGGTGTCATGTTTACGAAAAACGACTTTTTAGATAAAGACTCGATTGAAATCTTGGCCGAAACTTTCGGTATTAACGTGACGACCGTCAACGATCAAGAGGCATTTGATTACGTTAAAGCTTACGACGAAGAGCAAGAGGGCATGGATGAGCATCTGGTAGAACGCGCTCCGGTCATCACGATTATGGGACATGTCGATCACGGTAAAACGTCGCTTTTGGATTACATTCGACACGCAAAAGTCGCTGCCGGAGAAGCAGGCGGAATTACGCAACACGTCGGTGCGTATATGGTCGAGAAAAACGGACGCAATATCACGTTTATCGATACTCCGGGGCATGAAGCGTTTACCGAAATGCGTTCACGCGGTGCGAAAGTAACCGACATCGTTATTGTCGTTGTTGCCGCAGACGACGGAGTTAAACCTCAAACCAAAGAAGCAATCGAACATGCCAAAGCGGCAAACGTACCGATTATTATTGCGGTCAATAAAATGGATAAAGAATCCGCCAATCCCGATTTAGTCAAAGCGCAATTGGCAGAACTCGGCATTACGCCGATCGATTGGGGCGGCGAACACGAATTTGTTCCGGTTTCGGCTAAAACGGGTATGGGAATCGAAGAACTTTTGGAAGTGATTTTATTGCAAGCCGATTTATTGGAGCTTAAAGCCGATCCTACGCGTGAAGTTAAAGCGACCGTTATCGAAAGTTCGTTGGAAAAAGGACGAGGTCCCGTGGCAACCGTCGTGATCGAAGACGGTACGATGCGCGTCGGCGACATTGTCGTTGCCGGTATTGCCTTCGGTAAAGTGAAAGCTTTACTTAACGATAGAGGTATTTCGGTTAAAGAGGCAAAACCGGGCGAGCCCGTCGTTGTTTTAGGTTTAAGCGAAGTTCCCGGTGCGGGCGAAACGCTCATCAGCGTTAAAACGGATAAAATAGCGCGCGAGTATGCGAAGAAAAAAGCGGAATACCTCCGCCAAAAAGAGCTTTCCAAATCGACTAAAGTGAGCCTTGACGAATTAAGCGATATGATTGCCGAGGGCGCGTTGAAAACGTTACCGGTCATTATCAAAGCGGACGTTCAAGGAAGCCTTGAAGCGATCAAAGGAAGCCTTGAAAAAATTCGTAATGCCGAGACCAAAGTCAATATCGTCAGTGCGGGAATCGGCGGTATCACCGAAAGCGACGTTGCTTTGGCAAGTGCTAGCTCCAACTGTGTTATTTTAGGATTTCACGTACGACCGACGGGTCCGGTGAAAGAAAAGGCGAAAAGTTCGGGCGTCGAAATTAAAACATACAGTATTATTTACGACCTGATCGATGACGTCACCAATCTCGTAACGGGTATGATGGCTCCGGTAATTCGTGAAGAGAATATCGGTCAAGCGATGGTTCGAGAAGTCTTTATGGTACCCAAGCTTGGAGCAATTGCGGGTTGTATCGTAACGGACGGTACGATTAACCGCGGTGTGAAAATTCGCGTTATTCGCGACGGTGTTATTATTTTTGAAGGAAGCGTTTCATCGTTGAAACGTTTCAAAGACGATGTCAAAGAGGTCGGCAAAGGGTATGAATGCGGCGTAGGCATCGACGGATACAACGATATTAAGGTCGGCGACTACATCGAAAGCTTCAAAGAGGTTGAAGAAAAAGCGAAATTATGATGGATAAAAGTATTAAAATCCAACGTACCGAAAGCGTTTTACGAGAGCTGATTCCAGAGGCTTTATGCACGCTTCACGATGAGCTCTTACGCGGTGTTTGCGTCGTGGACGTGGAATGCAGTCGCGGAAAATACGACGCAATCGTCTATTTAGACGGTTCGGTGTACGACGAAAAAGAAAAAAGCTATATTTTATCGCATCTTGAGCGCGTGAAAAGGCATATTCAAACCCATTGTATGCAAACGGAAGGTTGGTTTCGTTGTCCCAATTTTCGTTTTCGTTTTGATGATAGTTTAGAACGCTACACGAAGATGGATGCACTGTTTGCCAAAGTAGAAGAAGAGTTGAAAAAAGGTACTAAAAGCGATGATTAATCTAGAACAAATTACAAAAATCGTCGAAAGTTGCGGCGTATCTTTATACGATACGGAAGTCGCAAGCGAATTCGACAAGAAAATTTTTCGTATTTACATTAGCTCAAAAGAGGGCATCGGTTTGGATAAATGCGAAGAGATTAGCCGCATTTTATCGCCGATTTTTGATTTGGAACCGCCGCTTGAGGGCGAATACTTTTTTGAGGTCAGTTCCCCCGGTATCGAGCGTAAGTTGGTCAAACCCGAACATTTTGCCGCTTCGATCGGTGAAAAAGTCAAGCTGAAATTAAACGATAAAGAAAAAATGGTCGGAGTGTTGGAGGCGTATGAAAACGGCGTTGTGTCGGTTCGTATCGATAATGACGTAAGACGCATTCCTTTAGAATCGATCGAAAAAGCCCGAACGTATTTTGAATGGTAAGGGCGTGTGATACGCCTTTGATGCAAAAGGCTTTAAAAGCCGCTTGGGCGTATCAGATTCTCACGTTTCCTAATCCTGCCGTCGGAGCCGTCGTCAGCGACGATGCGGGTACTATTTTAGGTATCGGTGCCCACGTTCGAGCAGGCTCTCCTCATGCCGAAGTGATCGCGCTTAAAGAAGCGTACGTCGCATTGACGCACGATCACGCGATAAACGCTCTTGAAGATTCGCAAGAAATTCACGACTATTTAATCCTTCACCACCGTTCGTTATTTCACCCTTTAACCTTACATGTCACGCTAGAGCCGTGTCATCATTACGGAAAAACGCCTCCGTGTTCGCATTTGATTCAAACGTTGGGGATCAAACGCGTTGTTATCGGTTCTTACGACGAGAGCACACAAGCCAAAGGCGGCGGGGCTTATTTGCGAACATACGGTGTTGAAGTTGAATACGGGTGTGAAAAAGAGGCGTGCGATCGTTTGTTGGCACCTTTTACATGTCAGCTTCATCGACGGCCGTTTCTCTTTTTTAAAGTGGCGTTGAGCGCCAACGGCGTTGCGACGGGCGGAACGATTAGCTCTTTGGAATCTCGTACAAGAGTGCATGCGCTTCGCGATCGTTGCGATCTTTTAGTGATCGGCGGAAATACGGTACGCGTCGATCGTCCGATTTTGGATGCACGGTTGGTTCAAGGAAAAGCTCCCGATATTTTGATCTATTCACATCACAAAACATGGGATAAAAGTATCCCGCTTTTTAGCGTTGCAAATCGACATGTAAGCATTTCGGACGAGCTAGCGTTAGATGCATACCGTATGGTGATGATCGAGGGTGCTCAGGGCATGCTCGATGCGGTACAACAGAGCGTTCAATGGTACTTGATCTTTCGCTCCCCGCATACCAAAGAGGGAAAAGCGTTGGTTTTACCGCAAGGTTTAGAGTTGTGCTATTGCGAAACCATCGGAGAAGATACGCTTTCGTGGTACTATAAACGTACTTAAAAGCCTTACATGTGAAAACATTTTTTATGTTGCAGTAAGCGACATGCTTGGCGGTAGTAGGGCGTTAGTTCCGAAGCAGAGAGCTCAATCAGCGGGGCGTATTTTTCAAGCGTCGCCCAGACGCGCTTGGCTCCCTCAGTTTTGCCTTTTTTCGCCAATGCCAATGCCGTAGCACCGTTAATCAATCCTTTTAAAATTAAAGCATCGTTGAGCGATTCGGGAAGTTTTTTAAAAGCATGCCACGAAGGCTCTAAAACCTCATGACCTTCGACAAAGTCTTCGTTTTCGACGACGATCAAAAAGCGTTCTAATGCTTCGCATACCTTAGAGTTTGGTTTTAGGGGCGGGTTCATGCAGATAATATCCTTGTGCAAAGTCGATGCCTAACTCTTTCACGCGCGTTAAGACTTCGTGTTTATGAACAAATTCCGCAACGACTTGGATACCCAAGCTTTTGGCAAATGTGACGATAGCTTTGACGGTTTCGTATGCGTTGCTATCCGTATCGATGTTCTTAATCAACGAACCGTCGATCTTGATAAAATCCACTTGAAGCTGTAAGAGGTATTCAAAATTCGAGTATCCGGAGCCAAAATCGTCGATTGCCAGTAAACACCCTTCCGCCCGTGCCGTTTGCAGAAAAGCTTTGACCTCGGGCGAATTCTCGATACCCTCACTCTCCAGCAGCTCGATCGTAATACGCTTTTTCAGCATCGGATAGTGATGGAGCGTCGATAGCAAAAATGAAGCGATTTCGACATTGAGAATATCTTCTTTGGCAAGATTGATCGAGACGTCGCAATGAAGTTCTAATGCCGCTTGGATCGCTTCTTGGATCACAAAGCGCGTTAGTTGGTGATAGACGTGCATGCGTTTTGCCAAATCCAAAAAGTGAAACGGCGCGATAATCGTTCCGTTGCGGTCGATAAGTCGGATCAGCACTTCGTATTTTTTTCGCTCCGCCGTATCGTTTAAAGGGACGATCTCTTGGAGAAAGACGGTAAAACGGTTGTGCACTAAGGCATCGCGTAGCGTTTCGTTCCATGCGATGTCGCCTTGAAGTTTTTTGGAAAAACCTTCGTTATCGTCGTAGACGACTAAAGCTTTGTGGCTTTTCCGTGCCTCTTCCAGAGCGATTTCCGCTCGATTGTAGGTATAGTCGTTACCGTTGGCGATGCCCATACGAAGCGTGATCGCATAGTGCTTGCCTGCGATGATGAGTCCTTCATCGTTCAGGCGTGTCAACAAAGTGTCGCATTTTTGAAGAAAATCGTCGTAGGAGAGGGTTTCGCAACATAAAAGGGCAAATTCATCGCCTTGGAGGTAGAAAAGCTGAAAACATTGCGTCAGTGCCGTTTTGATTTTAAAACAGAGGTGTTGCAGAACCGAGTCCCCAAATGCTTGTCCGTGCAGGGTATTAATATCGCGAAAGCCGCAAATATTTAAAATGGCAAGATGAGGATCGAGGCATTGCTCGACGGATTCAAAAAGCATTTTACGTCCGGGAAGATCCAAAACGTTCTCTTTTTTGAGATGCTCCATTTGTTCGAAAAGGTCCGTAATATCGTAGCGAATCGCAATAAACTCCTCGATCTCGCCTTTGGCGCTTAGCATCGGTATAATGGCGGATTTGACATAGTAGGTTTGCCCGTTTTTACGTAAATTTTTCAAAATACCCTTCCACGTACGTCCGTGTTTAAGTGTTTGCCACATATCGTAAAAAAATTGAGGAGGGTTGTCGGGGTGACGTACGATATTGTGAGGTTTTCCGATCAGCTCTTCTTTGGCATAGCCCGAAATGCTCACAAAAGCGTCGTTAACGTAGGTAATAATGCCTTTGGGCGTTGTTTTGGAGACGATGGCTATTTCATCGACGGCTTCGGTATAGCGGTTGAGTTGAAGGGATTGCTGGTCGTGTTCGACGATCAGCCGTGCGATTTCGCCGAGTTCGTGCTTTTGTTTTGAAAGTGCGGCAATGTACATGTAATGTTTTGTTTTAAGTGCTTTGGAAAGATAGCGAATCGGAATGAAAAACGTTTTGCGCGTTAGAAGGAAAAAAAGGAAAAATGCTACAAGAAGAATCACCGATCCCGCCGTAAATAAAACGGTTTGAAGTTCCGTCATAAAAAGCAATGCCGAGGGAAGATACTCAAAGCGCAAAAAGCCGACCGTCGTGTCGTCTAAGGCTTTTAAAGGAAGCAAAAACGGCATTTCACGTTGTTCTTTGTCGCTCAAGGGAGGAATAATTGCGGTTTGAGCGCGCGTCAATTTAGCGATTTCATGGAAAAATGCCTGATCCCATTGCCGTACGATCACGAAAAAACCGATAGGGTGTTCATCGGAGGCATTGTGAGCGTAAAGGGGCGCTAAAAAATATTGGTTAAGTCGCGTTTGCGCGTCTAATGAAAAAAATTCTTTGAAAGAAGGCATAGGAGTTGAAAAACGATGCAAATCGGGTATCGTATAGGCGACTGACGTGTCGAAGCGGTAAATCAACTCTTTACGTGCATTAAAAAGCAAAATCGCATCGACGTCCAAACGTTTTAAAAGAGGTTCCAAATGGGAATGTCCCCATGCCGTATCGTTGGAAACGATAAAAGCTTGAAGCGCGTCTAATGCCGCATAATCGTAGACGGTTTTACGAATCAAACGGCTTTCGAGTTCCAAAACACTTTGATACCTCTCAAAAGCACTCCATTGCTCTTTTAAAATGTTTCGATGTTCGTCCGTTTTGATACCAAACCATACGCCCATCATCAGCAAAATGGTCAATACTAAGATGAGAAAAGTGTAAAGTGTATAGGTTTTGGTCAGTTTCATGCAAAGAGTATAGTGAATCGTGCGTTTAAATTTGCTTTATTTTGAAAAATAAGATAAACTATTTTTCTAGAAAGATGAGGTTCGAGTTCATCTTTGGTAGGTTTTGTGTCACGGCTCTTCGAAAGCTCTCTAAAACACTCCAAAAATACTCAATTTTCTACTTTTCAACCACTGCCGTGAGGGAGTGTATTTTACATAGGAGCTTAGAATGGCTTTATTAGAGGGAACCGTTAAATGGTTTAACAACGAAAAAGGTTTTGGTTTTATCCAACCAAATGATGGCAGCAAAGACGTATTCGTACACTTTCGCCAAGTAAACAGAACCGGTTACGGTCGTGTATCTTTGGCCGAAGGTCAAAAAGTAACGTACGAACTAGGCGAAGGTCCAAAAGGTCCTCAAGCCGAGAACGTAACAGGTCTGTAAGCCTTTTAAGAGGGAAGCGATTCCCTCTTTAAAAATCGATACGAAAATCGACTCCCTTCTCCCACTTTTGATTCGACGTTGATCGCAATGTCGTATTTATCGCAAATACTTTTCACAATACTCAAACCGATTCCGAATCCGCCTTTAAAAATATCCCCTCGATAGTGACGCGTAAAAATCTTATCGATCTCTTTAATACCGATACCGTAATCTTTCACTTCAAAAACGATACCCTCTTCGCAGGGATAAAGAAAAATCTCGATCGTGCTTTTGGGATGAGAATATTTAATTGCGTTGGTAAGGTTGTTGTCGATGAGGCGTTGCAATTCGATACGGTTCATCGTAATAAACAGCTCCGGAGCGATCGTCGCTAAGAGCGTAATCTCTTTAGACGCGGCGAGGGATTCGAAGTAGCTGATACGATCTTCCAAAAAAATCGAAAAATCCAGATATTCGTGCGTGTAGGTGATGGTTTTATTTTTGATGAGGTACTCCAAATCGTCATAAAGCGTCGCAAGCGTCGAGAGTGCGGCCAAAGAACGACTGAGGCGTTTGTCTTTGTATTTACTGTTTAGACCTTCGATATTAAGTTGCATGATGCCTAAAGGCGTTTTAAGTTCGTGCATCACGTCGGTAAAAAAGAGGTTCATACGAGCGGAGGTTTCGATGTAGGGTTTTAAAAGCATCTTCATCAGCAAAAACGAAATTACGAACATTCCCGCCAATACCACGCCGATCATAATCAAACTATCAAAAATAACCTGCGAATACGAAAGCTCTTTTTGTACGACGAGAAAGCTGACATGTAAAGGATTGTCCAGTAACGTTTGTTTGTAAAAGAGCGACTGACCGCTTTTGTAAAAAGCGTCTTCAAAGAGGGGGATCGGCTCTTCGATCAACGAAAATACGATACGGTTGGAAGCATCGAGAAGTGCACCTTTGTAAAGAATCGAACGCGGAAAAATAAAGGTTTTTTGCATCGGAGAAATAGCGTAAATGCTTTTTTCGACCTCTTTGGCATAGAGCCGTAATTCGCGTTCTTGGTTAAATTGCGAAAGACGTAATGAAGCGGAGAGATAATTGAGCGTCGGAAACAACACGACTAAAAGCGTTAGAAACGTGACGGCAAGGGCAAAGATAAGGACGTTATGCGTGGCATTTTTCAATTTTATATCCTATGCCTTTGGCGGTTACGATGAGCTCTTTGTCGGTTTTGTCGCGCAACTTTTTGACCAGCATACGAATGTCGTTGTCGCCTACAGCTTTGTCTTCCCATACGTAGGCATGAATGTTTTCGGTCGAGATATAATTACCACGGTTCTTGACCAGCAAAAAGAGGAGTTTTTTCTCGTATTGCGTCAGCGGAATTTGCATCGCGTCAAACCATAACGATTGATCTTCCAAGCGATAGCTAAAACCGTGGCAAAGCGTGATGTCAACAGTCGTTCGCATATGGTAAGCATTTAATGCCTGCGTAACGCGGTATTGAAGCTCTTTGAGCGAAAAAGGTTTTCGGATATAGTCGTTACATCCGAGCTCATAACCGAGGCTGAGGTTGTTGATGTCGGTAAGCGACGTGATAAAAATAATCGGTAGATCGAGTTTGGCTTTGCGAATTTGTTTTAAAATCTCGTAACCGTCGACGTGGGGAACGCGAATATCCAAAAGTGCCAGATGGTACCGATTTTCAAACAGGGCGTCCAACGCTTTTTGTCCGTCTTCAAACGCGTCTACGGCGTAACCCATCTCTTCGAGGGAGTCTTGAATACTCTCTTTATAGGCATAGTCGTCTTCAAGCAGTAAAATTTTCATCGAATTAAAACCTCTTGCGTCGTTTGGGAAGAGGGCATCAGCGTTTTAGTATGCATGCTTTGCGGATGAGGGGCTAGCGTCGCGCGCAAAAGCAGGGAGTCTTTGAGCAGCGACTCGTCAAACCAAACACCGACGTAACCGATGGGTTTGGATTCGATGTCAAAGAGCGGCGTAAATCCGAATAACATACCGTCGATGCGCGCAAATCCCTTATCCAACGTTTCGGGCGTCGCGATGGTGTATAAAGCGGTGTGGCATGAAGCGGGGCAACTGCTATTCACGACGACGAAATCGTTGATTTGTTCCAAATCTTTCATCCACGAGCCGATTTCCAAGAAGTCGCGATGCATCAAAACCACAAAATCGATTTTTTTATTTTTAAGGTTTTGCGCGATCTCTTCAAAGCCTAAAATGACCTCCAACGAGCCGATAAAAACGCCCCGATCGAAAATCGGCGTCAATGCTTTGATATTGAGGCGTTTTCCAAGTTCGATCGCGACCAAAGGCGTTTGCGTTTGATGAAGCAAGGCAATGCCTTTGCGCCATGAGGCAAGTTCGTTACCGTAGTCTTCATAGTCCCAGCTCCTGACCCACGCTTTGGCGTCTTTGGTATGAAACTGGACTTCCATATGCTCCATTTGAAGGTACTGCTTCGTCTTGACAATTTCTTGGTTAATAACGGTAAAAAGTGCATGCCGATCTTCGTGCCGATAGGCTTCTTTGATCGCTTCGTTTTGAGAAAGCATCAATGCCACGCTGAGAGCGAGTTGTTTTTTATGGGAGATCAGCTCTTGGGTAAGATTTAAAACGCTCTCGACACTGTTTTTGGCGTCTTCGACGTAAAGGTTGTGGTTAGTTCGATAAATTAAAAAGCCGATGATGAGCATCGATAGGCTAAAAAGTGCCAACAAAAGGGCGTAAATGCGAACGGTTTTGATGGCATCTCCTTTTGTCTATAAAGATGAAAAGCATTATACCGAAAAACGTCCTGAGCGTTTTTGACGATAAATTGACGATAAATGTTTATGATTACAATAGTCTAAAAATTTAAAAGGAGGCAGAAATGAAAAGATTATCTTTAGTTTCGGCGGCATTGGCGTTAACGTATGCAAGCGGGCTTTTTGCATTTGATGTGGGTGAACTTGCTAAACGAAATTATCAGGGATTTAAACCGATTACCGTGAAAGAGTGGCAAGCACCTGATGAAAAAACGATTCCTGATAATATGTTTGGGGAGTATGTTCGTTACGGCAAAGCCTTAGTTCAAGAAACGTATAAATACATTGGACCGGAAGTTGCCGATCCAAAAATGCGTTATGCTGGCAATAACCTTGCCTGTAACAGTTGCCACTTAGATGCAGGAACAAAGAAATATTCTGCGGGATTTATCGGTGTTTTTGCAAATTTCCCTCAATACCGTCCTAGAGAAAATACGATTGGAACTATCGAAGATCGTATTAACGGCTGTATGCAACGTAGTATGAACGGTAAGCCATTGCCGGAAAACTCTAAAGAGATGAAAGCGATGACGGCATATATGTATTGGTTATCACAGGGGATACCTGTCGGTGCTAAAGTTGAAGGCAGTTCTTTGATGAAAATTGACCGTAAAATAATTATGAGTCGAGCGGCTGACCCCATCAAAGGAGAAAAGGTATATCAAGAGTATTGCGCTTCTTGTCACGGTGATAACGGACAGGGTGTGAAACGTGAAGGCAAGGCAAACGGTTATGAATATCCGCCGCTTTGGGGTAAAGATACTTATAATACGGGTGCCGGTATGTTTAGATTGATTAAAGCTGCCGATTGGATTGCTACTAATATGCCTTTAGGTGCGACCAGCGATGCAAAAATTTTGACGGACGATCAAGCTTATGATGTTGCCGCGTATATTAACAATTACGACAAGGTACGACCGATTAAAGCGAATAAAGAAAAAGATTTTCCTGACGTAATCGTCAAAGCTGCGGATACCGATACGCCTCCATATGCTGACGATAAAAATCGCCATCAGCATAAATTTGGTCCTTACAAAGGCATTATTATTCCCGCGAAAAAAGCCGAATAATCCTTCCGAAAAAGGGCGATTTAGGTCGCTCTTTTTTTAAAAAGAACCGTTAAGTTCAAAAGAGAACGTCGCGTTAATGATTTTGTGATACTATTGCTTTTTGCTAGAGCATCTATTTTTACATGCAAAGAGAGATCATGACGCGCGATAAACTTGCTAACGATAGCCAAACCCTACACCGTTTTTTACAATTGCATTGCGATAAAGAACACAACGACGTTCCCAAAAAAGAGGGTACGTTACAGGTTCGTTTTCACGAAGAGAACGTATGCGAAGTGCCGTATCGTTTGTGCGAAGAGTGCGAAACGCTTTTTTTGTATGCCTATGAGAGGCTTCGAAACTGTACGCAAGAACCCAAACCCAGTTGTCGCAAATGTCTCAATCCGTGCTATGAAAAACCGGTGTGGAAAAAGATGGCGAAGATTATGCGTTACAGCGGTATGCGTTTGGGATTGACCAAGATGCGCCAATTTCTTTTCAAGTAAATGCTTCCGTATTTAAGCCATAAAGCGTCTATGCGCGCTTGTTATGGCGAAGCGTTGTACACTATTCCCGTCAATGTGGAATTTGGTTGCCCCAACCGTGAAAAAGACGGAAGCGGCGGCTGCTCGTTTTGCCCCGAACACGGAAGCCGCGCAGCTCAAATCGCCGATGCCAAAAGTGTCGAAGAGCAGATCGAAAAAGCACTTGCTTTTGCGAAAAAACGTTACAACGCTCAAGCGTTTGCCCTTTACATTCAAGCCTACACGGGCACTTTTGCCTCGTTGATTCGGCAAAAAGAGACCTACGCCGCCTTGCTTTCGCTATACCCTTTTCGAGCTTTACATGTCGGAACCAGACCTGATTGTTTGAGTGAGGCGACGTTAGCCTATTTGAGTGAACTCAACAGCACGATCGATGTGGTCGTGGAGCTTGGCGTTCAAAGTTTGCACGATGTAACGCTTGAAAGTCTCAATCGCGGGCATACCGCCGCGTGCTCTTTGGATGCGCTAAGGCGTTTACGCGCCAAAGGGTTAAAAACGTATGCGCACCTGATCGTAGGGCTTCCGAACGAAACGCCCGAGATGTGGCGCGAAAGCGTTCGAGGCGTGGTCGACGAGCACATTGCTGGGATTAAATTTCACAACTTACATGTCATCAAAAATACCGATTTGGCGCGCCAATATGCTCAAGAGCCCTTCACGCTTTTAAACGAATACGCGTATGCCGAAGCCTTGATCGAGTTGCTTCGTTACGTGCCTTCGTCTATACCGATCGTGCGCCTTGCCACCGACACGCCCGAGCGCGAATTGGTCGCTCCAAAATGGCATATGGCAAAGGGGCAATTTAGTGAATACGTCGCTCAAACGATGCGGTATCGCGGAATCTCTCAAGGCGATCGCATCGAAAACCAAAGCGCACCAAAGAGTGTAATACCGCAAAAAATAGACTTAAAAGACGGAAGTACGACTTTTTGGAGCGAAACGTACCGTGATTATTACCATCCTAAAGCGGGTGCGTACGCTCAAGCACAAAGGCTTTTTTTGGAAAAATCGTGTTTAAAAAAGCGGCTGGAACAAGGCGACGTAAGGGTATTGGAGATCGGTTTCGGGATGGGGTACAACACGCTTGAAGCTCTTAAAGTAGCACAAATCCTCAGAAAACACACCTTACATGTCAAGGCGATCGACCACGATCGTCTGCTTTTACAAAAGAGCATGGAGATCGTGCCGGAATCTTTACATGTACAACTTTTGGAAGCACTTTTTACATGTGGGAAGTATGAAGATGATTTTACGAAGGTTGAATTTCTCAACGCCGAAGCACGTTATGCGATGACGCGTTTGGACGAGTGCTTCGATGTCATCTTTGTAGACCCATTTTTAGAGAGTAACAACGCGTCGCTTGTGACGTTAGAATTTTTCCAAACCCTGCGAAAACGGCTCAAACTAGATGGCATTTTGGTCGCCTCCACCGCGTTACATGTCAGCCAAGCGGGACTCACGCTCGCAGGCTTTGACGTGCACGTTGCCAATGACGAAAACAGCGACATCAAAGGTGTCGTCGCTACACTCTCAAAGGTGTCGAAGTCCTTACATGTTAAAGAACCGTACCGTGATCCTTACGGTATCTTAAGCGATAAAGAGATCGAAAGCGAACGTCAAAAAGTCTTGACATGTAAAGATTGAAGTGAAAAGGTTAGTTCTCAACTTCTATCTTTTTACGCATAAAATGTAGGTAAATTGATGGATAATATAATAAACTAACAACAAAAATAAAAAGGAATACAATGGGGTTATTTGGTCTTTTTGATAATAGAGCTGATGAACTTTGTAAAGCATCACGGAATGGTGCTATTGCACTTGTAAAAAAACTTTTAGAAGGCGGTGTTAACGCTAACAAATATGGAAATGATGGGAAAAGCAGCTATAAAAAACTTCCTATTTCGTGTGCAATAGAGAATGGTAACTTAAATGTAGTCCAGCTTTTATTAGACTATGGGGCAGATCTTGACGAAGGTCGTCCGTTATATATAGCAGCGGCTGAAGGGAATATAGAAATATGCAAGCTTTTACTTGAGCGTGGAGCGTTTGTGGATGGAACATACGACACATATGATGGTAGTGGAAAAAGTGCTGAAAAATTTATGAGAACGCCATTAAGTATAGCAGCCACACATGGATATGAGTCAATAGTAAAATTACTTCTAAATAATAGAGCAAATATTGAAGGATTGAAAAATAATAAATTAGAAACTCCTCTAGCTCAAGCTCTATTGTATTGCGATAATTCAACAACTGTAGCGAAAATCTTTGTTGAACATGGTGTATCGTTGAACTTGCATTTATGTGCTGGACTTGGTGATTTGTCAAAGATGCATGAATTTATTACTAATGGAACAAGCCCAAATAAACTTGAATATGATTCTTTTGGAGCAGGCTATTCCCCCTTATATTTTGCTGTAAATTGCAACAAATTAGAAGCAGTTAACTTGTTACTTGAAAATGGGGTAAATCCTAGAGAATCAATTTTCTCTTATCCGAATAAAAAAAAGCATGGAGAAGGAGACGGAGTACTTGCATTGGCAATTTTTAAGCATGGAAATCTTGAAATGATAAAAATTTTGATTGAAAAAGGAGCTGATATTACACAAAAGGTTTCTTATGGAAAATCTCTGAAAGAATTTGCAGTTATGCATAATAGACATGATGTCGTCAATTTTTTAAAAAATCGTATTTGACATTCGTCACAAAAGAAAACTATCTTCTCAATGTCTAATATGATTTTAATTAATGGAAAGGTAATTATGGAAAGAAAGATTGGAAAAGAATTCAACTTTCTTTCATTCAATTAAATTTTTAATTTTCTTCCGTTAAATGTCAATTTTATTGGTTAAATTCTAACTCAATCTTGTCTACAACTCTTTACATGTAAAGATAAACGTTACAAGCTTATAGTTCCTTTTTTGCTTCAACATAGCAGGGGTGATGCAAACATGAAACCCTATTACGACCATTTTTTTTAGCATGATACATGGCATGATCTGCGTCGCGCTGAATATCTGTTATAGATTTGTGATGTGTCATTTTTGAAGCTACCCCAATACTCGCCGTAATACTTATGTTTTTATCTTCGCCGATATTAGGATTTAATAGCTCAATCTTCGCACGTAGTTTTTCGGCAAAATTGACGGCACTTATATTGTCGGTATCAGGCAGGAATATTGAAAACTCTTCACCGCCGACTCGACCGATAAGATCGCTTTTTCTACAAAAATCCATGATACATTTTGAGACGGCTTTAAGAACAATATCTCCGACATTATGTCCATAGGTGTCGTTAATATTTTTAAAATGATCAAGATCGACAAAGAGAACAGAAAAGGATGTATGGTTACGATGAGATATATTAATCATCTGTTCACATACGGTATAGTAAGCGCGCGTATTTAACAATCCAGTTAGAGGGTCGTTATTTGCCAGAAACTCGAGTTTTTCATTGGCTAATACAAGTGCTCTTTCAGTGTTCTTTTGTTGCGTAATATCGGTTAAGCTTGCCATTTCTCCGACGGCAAAACCACTCTTATCTCGGATAGGTCTAACGGCAACAAGGTAAATTTTATTGTTTATCTGTATTTCGTGGTCTGGCACATCTAAGCCTTTATCGTGCATATAAAAATCGCGTTCAATATTGGCTGCGCTTTTTTGGCAAAACTCTTTTACTCTTCGTCGAAGAAGAATGTTGGGTGTAAATCCATGTAACGTTCTGAGCTTTTGATTGAAGGCAATATTCCGACCGGACCTATCGATGAGAACCATTGCTACAGGCATTAATTCAAAAAGTGCTTCAAGGCTAATATGTGTATGCAAAAGATTAAATTTTTTACTCATATATCACCTCTTATGTCATTTGATGCATTAAATTCTATCTAAATTTTGCCTAAGCATCTTGACATGTAAGAATTTTATTCTTTAACACATCACGTTATTTCCCCTAATCCTTCATTCTTTGGCATACACACTATCCTTTAATGTTGTTCATTGAGCTGTTGGATCACTTTAAGACTCAAACGATCGATCGCACTATCTCTTTGACGCAATTTCTCCACCAACAGTGTTCTTCGCTCTTCCGTAAGATTTTGCCCGGCTTTGACTTTGAGGCTCATGGACGTCGGTTCTAAAACACAAATGCCCAGTCGTTCGACCACTTTTGTATAGACAGGATTGTCCGCTTCGATAGGGTCGTACCCACCTTCAGGTTGGAGCTTTTGCATCAGCGCATTGAGCATCTCACACTTTACATGTAAATCCGAAATCACCTTCACAACTCCTACACACATCACGGAAATATAAAGCTGAGAAGCCGGACACGCCGAGCGTGTGTTGCTAAAATACGAGGGCAAAAGCGAAAGCGGTTTCACCACACTGAAACTGGCTTTGGCATTTCGAGCGATGACGTCCATCTTGCGGCCTTCGAGCGATCCATGAAATCCTAGACGGTTTTCATGCCACGCAAAATTGATCGGCACGCCGTAAGGCTTGTCGCCATCGACAAGACTGAGCGTTCCATACTCGCAACTGTTCAAAACTTCTTCGATGAGTGCAGGATCATGCACTTCAAACTCAGCTCTTCGCATGCTTTTTCTCCTAAACGGTTTGTGTTGCTTCTGTCAGATTGATTTCCAACACCGCTCTTGCCCACGGGTAGTTCTCTTTGATAGTCGTAAACGCATCACCCTCTTCTATCATGCAGGCATTGCCGCGCAGTAAAAATCCTGTCCCCATATGGTGCAATCCCTCGACCTCTTTACTGCCCACTGTCACTAAAACTCTGTTATCGCGACTTAATGCCTCTTCGATGCTGTGCATACCACCCACAGGAATAATCAAGCTATTTTCAGTAAGACGCACATACGAATGCCATGTATTGACAACGCAGGGAAACTCTTTGCCTTGAGCGACGATGGCGACAACGCCCTCTTTTTGCATCACACGTTTGAGTGTGTCTGAAATCATACGAACTCCTTTTGATTTAAATTGTGGTATTATAATCCTAATCTGTACTCTTCACAAGAGCCAGTTTTTGAAATATTTTAAGGGTCAGTTATGTACGATCTTAACCAAAATAAGCCACTTTACATTCAACTCTACGATGCGATCAAGCACGACATCGTCACCCATCAGCTCGAAAAAGGCACCAAACTCTCTTCGGTGCGTAAAATGGCAGTTCAATACGCCATCAGCAAAAACAGCGTTTCGCTAGCGTATCAGCAACTTTACAGCGAAGGGTACATCGAAAGCGTGCCCAAAAGCGGCTATTTCGTCGCCGACATCGTACACGAACTCACCCCCACAGCGCGCTCTTCGCCCATGCAAGAGACGCCATCTGAGCCATCTATTCGTTATGACTTTTTCCCAGCAAGACTCAGTCCAGACACCTTTCCACTCAAACTGTGGCAACGCCTTTTTATCAAAGCAATGAAAACACCGCTCGATTTTGGTGCGTACACGAATAGACAAGGAGAGGAAGGGCTTCGAAGTGAGATAGCACGCTACTTGATGCATTCACGTGGTGTGCTTTGCGATGCTTCACAAATCATTCTTTGTGCAGGCTCTAGCGATGCGATGCGGCAGATCGCAACCCTTTTTCAAACGCACTTTCATGAAATCGCCGTTGAACATCCTGGATACCCCGCGGCAGGGACTATTTTTAAACAGTACGGCTATGCCATTGCACCCATTGAGGTCAATGCGAGTGGTCTTAACATAGATGCGTTAGAGCAGACAACGGCAAAGATGGTTTACATCACCCCATCGCACCAGTACCCCACAGGCGTCAGTATGCCCATAACGCATCGTATGCGGTTGTTGCACTGGGCAAAACGGGAGGGAGGTGTGATCATTGAAGATGATTATGACAGCGAACTGAGGTACCAAAACCGTCCGATTCCAGCACTGCAAGGACTGGAAAACGGTGCCAATGTCATTTATATGGGAACCTTCTCCAAAGCACTTTCTCCTGCTCTTCGGGTGAGTTACATCGTTTTGCCGCATCGTTACTTGGAAGCCTACACCACGATGTGTCAGATGAGCCATCAACGCTGTGGCGTGGCACTGAGTACGCAAAAGACGTTAGAGCTTTTTATGGCAGAGGGGCATTGGGAGCGACACTTGCGTAAGATTCGCACGCTCAATCGTAAAAAACATGACCTTATGCGCAAT
Source organism: Sulfurospirillum cavolei (assembly GCF_001548055.1). Classification (GTDB taxonomy): domain Bacteria; phylum Campylobacterota; class Campylobacteria; order Campylobacterales; family Sulfurospirillaceae; genus Sulfurospirillum. The sequence goes on along the minus strand of NZ_AP014724.1, from coordinate 2,474,450 downwards.
AAACTCAAAAGCATGCTAGGCGATCAGATCGAGATCATCAGTGAAGGTGGAGGTTTAGCGATCATCATGCGTCCAACGGTTGCGATCGATCTGCACCGTTTGCGTGAAAATGCCCTTAAAAAGGGTATGAAACTCTATTGTGCGAGCGATCTTTACGGTGAGACATGGGAAGCGATACGCATGGGGTTTGGAGGACTGAGGGAAGAAGAGATCAGTGATGCTATAGAACTTCTCAATACCATTTGGATAGAAACGTTGGCACGGTAAGCTCTACCGTAATGGTATCGCACGGTACGCAAATAAGAAGAACGATATTTTTAATGTTTGCCTGAGCCCTTTTGAAAGTTTAGCTTCCTCCTTTTTTCATAATAGATTCTTATTGATTGTTTTATGCTATATTTTATCGTCATATTTTTTTATATATAACTATTTTAAGGCAATAATGAGCTTTTGTAAACTCAAAAAATAAAGATAAAAGTCGTCATTAAAATTTACATAAAATTTACATAGCTTTTCTAAGATTGCACTATGAAATCTTATGAAAAGGATGAAAGATGACTCAAATGCTTAGTCGAAGAAGTTTTCTCAAGCTTTCTTCAACTGCTGCGGCGGTAGCAGGGCTTTCTAGCATTCCCGGCACGCTCGGGGCGATGGAAGAGGCCAAAAAGCAATACAAGGGAAACACAAAGTTTACCCCGAGCATTTGCGAGATGTGTACGAGTTCGTGTACCATCGAAGCGCGTGTCGAGGACGGTAAAGGAATGTTTATTCGCGGCAATCCCGCCGATAAGAGCCGAGGCGGTAAAGTCTGTGCAAGAGGTAGTTCTGGATTTAACCAGCTCTACGATCCGCAACGTTTGGTCAAGCCGATTATGCGTGTGGGTGAGAGGGGTGAAGGAAAGTGGAAAGAGGTCAGTTGGGACGAAGCATACACTTTCATTGCCAAAAAACTAGAGGACATCAAACAAAAATACGGCGCGCACACGGTGGCATTTACCGCACGTAGCGGTTGGAACAAAACATGGTTTCATAATTTAGCACAAGCCTACGGTTCACACAACCTTTTCGGACACGAAGCAACCTGTCCTTTGGCGTACGATTTGGCGATGGACGACGTGTTTGAGGGCGGCATAAGCCGTGACTTCGGTAAAGCAAAATACATTATCAACCTCAGCCACAACGTCTTTGAGGGTATCGTTATCTCTTATGCCCGTCAATACATGGACGCACTCGCACACGGCGCGAAAGTCATTTCACTCGATCCGAGATTTTCGACGATGGCGGCAAAAGCTACCGAATGGCATCCGATCAAACCGGGACACGATCTTCCGTTTGTTTTAGGGTTTATCAACGTTTTGATCAATGAAAATCTTTACAATAAAAAATTCGTCGAGAAGTATTGCGAAGGGTTTGAAGAACTCAAGGCCAGCGTCGCCGAATACACGCCGGAAAAAATGGCGGTTGAGTGCGATATTCCCGCCGATACGATTAAACGAATGGCGCGTGAATTTGCCAAAGCGGCTCCCAAAGCCATTTTCGACTTTTGCCATCGCGTTACCCTCACGCCGCAAGAGTTGGAACTTCGCCGCGCGATTATGATGTGTAACGCATTGGTCGGTGCGATAGAACAAGAAGGCGGTTATTACCTCAACAAAGGTGCCGCGTTTTACAACAAATACTTAGGCGAAAACGATCCTAAAGCACCTGTGCTCAAAAAACCTAAAACACCGGCATATCCGAAAGTCGAAGTACCTCGAATCGACCGTATCGGCGAGAAAGACAGCGAATTTTTCCTTTGTAAAAAAGGAAACGGTATCGTGACCCTTGTTCCGCATGCCGCACTCAACGAATTGCCGGGTGTCGGATACAAGTTGCACGGCTGGTTTATCGCCCGTAATAATCCCGTCATGACACAAAGCAATACCGAAAACGTCATCAAAGCACTCAAAGCGATGGACTTGGTGGTTGTGTTTGATATTCAAGTTTCCGATACCGCATGGTTTGCCGACATCGTCCTTCCCGATACGACGTATTTGGAAAGGGATGAAGAGTTTACCGCCAGCGGCAGTAAAAACCCAAGCTACGGCGTAGGTCGCCAAAAAGTGGTCGAACCGATCGGCGAATGTCGTCCGGGGTGGAGAGTGGCAAAAGAATTAGGCGAGAAAATGGGCTTAGGTGCTTATTTCCCGTACAAAGACATCGAAGATTACCGCTTGCAACAAGTCGGCGACAATCTTGATCTTTTGGCAAAACTCAAAGCGACCGGAAGTGCGAGTTTCGGCGTACCGCTTTTGCTTCAAGATAAGAAGAGCGTTGCGGAGTTCGTGAAAAAATTCCCGAGTGCTGCCTCTAAAGTCAATGAAGAAGGAACGATAGACCTTCCGCACAAAATCAAACTTTTCAGTCCGGAACTCGAAACCGTTTCCAAAAAAGGCGCTCTTAGTTACGAGCCTTACAAATACAAAGAAGCCGACGAGCTCTATTTTATTAACGGTAAATCTGCCGTTCGCACCAACGGTCACAACGGTAACAACGCATGGCTTAACAATCTTTTAGACGATGCGGCGGTATGGATTCACCCTAAAACGGCAGAGCGTTTAGGCATTAAAAACGGCGACAAGATCGAAGTGTATAACAAATATGCCACGCAAAAAGGCAAAGCGCTCGTGACCAAAGGCGTACGTGAAGATACCGTATTTGCGTACTTTGGGTTTGGACATATCAGTAAAGATTTAAAACGAGCTTACGGCAAAGGCGTGAACAGTAACTCGCTTTATTCGCCGTTAGTATCGCCCAATAGCGGTATGAACCTTCACGTCGTCGGCGTCAAAGTCAAAAAAGCGTAAGGTAAGGAGAAAACAATGGCAAAAAAATATGCAATGGTCCACGACAACAATTTATGCATCGGCTGTCAAGCCTGTAATGTTGCGTGTAGATCCGAAAATAAAATTCCCGATTCCGTTTACCGTTTACAAGTATGGGTCAAACAAGAAGAGTATCCTAACGGAAGTTTAGGCTACGAATACCACAGACAATCGTGCGTGCATTGCGAAAATACGCCGTGTGTAAGCGTTTGTCCGACCAAAGCTTCACATGTCAACGAAGACGGTATCGTTTTAGTCGATAACGACTTGTGCGTCGGTTGTCTTTACTGCGTCGCGGCATGTCCTTATCAAGCGCGTTACGTCCATCCGGTGACCAAAGCACCCGATAAGTGTACGTTCTGCCACGAATCACGCTTAAGCCGAGGCGAAGAGCCGGCGTGTGTGACCGTATGCCCAACCGAAGCGTTAACCTTTGGCGATCTCAATGATCCAAAAAGCAAAATCAACAAAGTGCTCTCCGAACGCGTTACGTACCGCCAAAAAGAGAGACTCGGAACCAAACCGAAAATGTATATCGTACCCAACCATAAAGGAGGGATCAACTCATGAATCAAATCTGGGGCTCTGTGGAGCAATACAATACGGTCGTATGGCATTGGCCGATCGCGGTTTATCTCTTCTTGGCGGGACTTTCCGCCGGTGCGATTATCTCCGCCATCGTCGTGAAATGGATGAAAGGTAACGATGTTTCCCCATGGGACGGAATTATTAAAGCGGGAGCGATCTTAGCACCCGTTACGATCGGTGCGGGTTTATGCCTTTTGATTTTTGATCTTACCCGACCGTTGATGTTTTGGAAATTGTTGATTCATTATAACTTCGGCTCGGTCATGACGATCGGTGTTTTGGCCTTGTTTGCCTATATGCCGGTTTCCATTTTGTTTTTGCTCGGCGTTTTCAAAAAAGAGTTAGCCGTGGATGGACCGTTTAAATTCTTAGCGCCGATTGCAGATTTGGCACTCAATTACGGCAAAGCACTTGAAGCGATTACGCTTGTATTGGCGGTGGGCGTAGGTGCGTATACCGGTTTCTTGCTCTCGGCGATGAACAGCTATCCGCTTTTAAATACGCCCGTTCTTCCGGCACTCTTTTTGGCTTCGGGCGTATCTGCGGGTATTTCGGCAAACCTTGTCGTCGGATTATTGTTCTTTACCCATGCAACGAAAGACGCCAACGTAAGCTATTTGCACGGACTGGACGTCAAAGTGATCTTTGCAGAACTCTTTTTCATCTTCATTCTTTTCGTGGGAATGATGTACCAAGGAGGCGCAACGGCACATGCGGGAGCGGCGGCACTTAGTACGGGCGGTCTTTCAACCCTTCTTTGGGTGGGCGTCATCGGTTTTGGCTTGCTTTTACCTATCGGATTGAACTTTGCTTTGCCTCACGGAGTCAAACACTCCCACGCCTTTGTGATCTTTAACGCTCTTATCGTTCTTGTGGGCGTTTTAGCACTGCGTTACTACATGCTTTATGCCGGACAAACCTTCGTCGGATAAAGAACATGTCACCCTTAGAGTCAAGGCTCTAAGGGTTTTTTCGTGCCTTTGCATCATCTTAGCGTAAGATTTTCTTTTGTTGTGATACAATACGTCTTTCGTATTATTTTCAAAGGAATCGTCATGAAGTTGTACTCTCTTATTTATGATGATTTAAAGACCTTGCAAAACTTCGTCGAGGCGCGCTTCCAACCCGATCAGCATCTTTTCATACAACTTTTTAGCGGAAGCGGCGATTGCGTCGTTCTTCAAAATATTTTAGATTACCTTCATACCCGTTTACCGCAAAGTGTGGTCATCGGAGCGACGAGTGCCGGAGAAATCCACCGAGCCCAAATGTCCCAAGAAACGATCGTTCTTTCATTTTGCCTTTTGGAAACCTCACGCGCCGGCGTATACTACCTTGACGTTGCCGATCGAAAAAGCGCGTATGAAATCGCATCGCGCGCGATAACGCCTTCGACGAAAGTCTGCATCGCTTTTACCGAACCTTTGAAAAGCAAGGAGAACGAGGCGTTTATTCAAGCCTTGGGCGAAGCCGCCGCACATGTCGTCGTCGCCGGAGGAAACGCCGCCGATAGTTTTGCGTTTGCGCAAACGTATCTGTTTCATGCCGACCGCATCGAAGACCACGGCGTCGTTTTGGCGATTTTGGAAGGCGATAGCTTACATGTCCATCAAGATTACTCGTTCGGATGGACGCAAATCGGTAAAACGATGACGGTTACGCGCTGCAAGGGAAACGATTTGTACGAACTCGATCATCAACCGATCGAAGCGGTCTATCGGCACTATTTGGGCAACGATATGATTCGAGGATTGCCCGCGAGTGCCATTGCCTTTCCGTTGGTGAGCCAAAGCGAGAACGTAGAGGTATGCCGCTCAATCGTGGGTGTCAATGAAGACCGTTCGTATCGTTTTGCCGGAGAGTTTTGCGAGGGTGATCACGTGCGTTTTGCCATCGGCAATATCGAAGAGATTATGGAAAAAGCCGAAACACTGCAACAAACCCTTTGCGAAAATGCGATTGAAGCGATGTTTATTTACTCCTGTGCCGTTCGAAAATATTTTTTAAAAGATCAACTGCATTACGAGCTGGAAATGTTAGAGCAAATCGCTCCTACGGTCGGATTTTTTACCTACGGCGAATTTTACAGCGGTCGTACTGCGAATCATCTGTTAAACGTTACAACAACGATTCTAGCCCTTAGCGAATCCTCCATTCACCAAATCCCTCTCAAAAAAACGATGGTTCGCCCCACGGATTCGATTTTAAAATTTTTGACGCATTTGGTCAATACGACGCAATGCGAATTGGACGAAAGCGTCAACTTTTTACGCCAATATAAAACCGTTTTAGACCACAGTGCTATTTTTTCGAAAATGGATGCACAAGGCTACATCACCTACGTCAACGACGCGTTTTGCGCGGCTACGGGATATACGCGAGATGAAATTATCGGTACGAAACACAGCCGTTTTCGCCATCCCGAACACGATGAGTCTTCGTATGACACGCTATGGGAAACGATTCAATCGCAACGGATTTGGCAAGGCGTTTTAAAATGCCTCAACCGACAAGGCGAAACGTTTTACATCAAAAGTACCTTGGTTCCCGTCGTCAACGAACACGGGCAAACGATGGAGTATATCACGAGTAGCACGGATATTACGGAGCAAATCGTTAAAGACCGCATCATTCAAGAACAGCTCATCGACGAATTGACGGGACTTGGCAACCGTCAGGCTCTTTTTAACGAAATACGCAGCGATACGAACGAAAAGATGTTGATGCTCATCAACCTGATCGGCTTTTCGGAGATCAACGATTATCTAGGATACGACGTGGGCGACGCATTGCTCAAAGAGATCGGAGCGTTGCTCGATCAACGCTTTGCGGAAAAACACCGCGTCGTTTTTCGCATCAACGGAGATGAATTTGCATTGTTGATTAAAGAAAACGATCACGTATGGCAGCATAAAAACAGTGATAAACTCTACCGAATGATTCATTATCTGGAAAAGCATATTTTTCTCATTCAAGGCTATGAAATCGTTGTGCGCCTGAATGTCGGCATCGCTTCTGGATGCGACGAGCATATCTACATGCAGTCGCATATTGCGCTCAAAGAGGCTAAAAAACGCGATGAGGTGATTGTGACGTACAACCTCAACGAAACGCTCAAAGATAAAACAAAACACAATATTCAAATCATTCATAAAATTCAACATGCCGTCGAAAACGATCGCATCGTACCGTTTTATCAAGGCATTTACGACAACGTGCAAAAAAAAATTACCAAGTACGAAGTGCTGATGCGCTTGGAAGAAGAGGACGGGAGTTACTTAAGTCCGTACCATTTCTTGGAACAAGCCAAAAAAACGCGGCTTTACGAAAAGCTGACGAAAATCATGATTCAAAAATCCTTTGCCTACCTTCACGACAAAGGCGTTGCTTTTTCGCTGAACCTCAATGTCCGCGATATTCTCTCCGTGTCGGTTAAAGAGTGTTTGTACGACGCGATTCGCACGTACGATTGCGGGGATCGGGTCATTTTGGAAATCGTCGAGAGTGAGGGTATCGACAATTTTGAAGAGATGAGCTTTTTTATTCAAGAAGCAAAAGCACTAGGATGCCGTATCGCTATCGATGATTTTGGTACGGGATACTCCAATTTTTCCTATTTGGCGCGACTCAAAATCGATTATATTAAGATTGACGGCTCGTTAATCCAAGAGATCGATACCGATCCGACCAAAGAGATGACGGTCGAGACGATTGTCTCGTTCGCGCATAAAATGGGTTATAAAATCGTCGCCGAATTTGTGGATAAAGAAACGGTGCAAGCCAAGCTGGAACGCTTAAACGTCGACTTTTCTCAAGGCTATCTTTTTAGCAAACCGCATCGGGTTATAGAGCTTTAAAGCGAAAATACCTTACAATAAGACAGAATTCTTACATCCTTTGCGTAAGAGAAAAATCTTTAAGCGAGCCATACGTGATAGAGTCTTATGCCCGACGACGATTCCTTCAATTTTCAACCGCCGCCCTTAGCATGCAAGGAAGTCTCCGCGCTTTGGAACCAAGCATACTCAAAGGGGAAGACAAATGGGTGCGAAGCGTATGTGAAATATGCAGCAGTCGTTGCGCTATCGAAGTACGCGTGGTGGATCAAAAACCCGTGTGGCTTCAAGGAAACGCGTTTGATACGCGTATGCACTCGAGTATTTGCGCCAGAGGGCTTTCGGGCGTTTCGCAGTTATACGATCAAGACCGCCTGAGGACGCCGTTAATGCGCGTCGGGCAACGCGGGGAGAACCGTTGGAGAGAAGCATCTTGGGACGAAGCTTTGGCGTTTGTCGCTTCGTCGATGCAGCGTTTGAAACAAAACTACGGTGCGCAGAGTATGCTGTTTTCGTCCAAAACGGGCGAATCGTTCGATCTTTTATCCTCTTTTGCCGCCAACTACGGCTCTCCCAATACGTTTTCACATTGGAGTTCTTGTCCGATCGCGATTGAGAGTGCCTTGGAGCAGACGTTCGGCGAACGGGCGTATCGGGATTTCGAGCATGCCGATTATATCGTCAATTTCGGGCACAACCTCTTTGAAGGGCTAGACATTCCTTTAAGCAAAGCCATGGCGCGTTTTGCGGCAAACCCTTCCAAAAAATTGATCGTGCTAGACCCGAGGTTTTCGATCATGGCGGGCAAGGCGGACGAGTGGTATCCGATTAAGGCAGGGCAAGACCTTGCGTTTGTCTTAAGCCTTTTACATGTATGGCTCAGAGACGCTAAATACGACCACGCGTTTGTCCGGCGTTATTGCATTGGATTGGACGCTTTAAAAGCCTCTTTGAAAGAGACGACTCCGCAATGGCAAGAGCGTTACACCGGAATCGATGCGAAAACGATCGAGCGTTTGGCGGACGAAATTTACCGCGCCGCGCCGCGTTGCATACTTGATTGGGGACACAAAGCGACGACGTCTCCGGCGGAGTTTCAGCGTACCCGCGCGATTTTAATCGCCAACGTTTTGATGGGAAACGTGGAGAAAAAAGGCGGTATCTACTTTGCAAAAACGCCCGAAATGCTCAACGCATTAATTCAAGAGCCGCTTTTTCCTTTGCTTCAATCGCCCTATCCGACTCCGGAAGTCGGCATTGCGCGTATCGACGGTGCGGGTGAAGAGGGAAGCGCGTATCGGTTCGTTCCGAAAAAGCACGGCGTACTCAATGCGATTGCGGACGCGATTTTAACGCAACAACCCTACGCGATCAAAGGATGGTTTTTAACGCGCCACAATCCGTTGGTAACCGTTGCCGATCCGCAAAAAATGAGAACGGCGATGGCGTCGTTGGATCTGATCGTCGTGAACGACATTTACATGAGCGATACGGCGATGATGGCGGACGTGGTTTTACCCGAAGCAACCTATTTAGAGCGGGATGAAAGCATTCATTTACACCACGGGCTTGTTCCCTCCTATACGATGCGCAACCGTGCCCTAACGCCCCTGCACCGCACTCGAAGCTTGCACGAGATCGTTCGAAGCTTAGCCGATGCGTTGGGTTTTTCGCATGCCTATTCGTGGAAAACGATGCAAGAGCTTCGCGCGTACCAAGCCAAAGGCAATAGCGCATTGTTGGAAAGTCTTGTGAAACGAGGCTACGTTCAAGCGACGATACCGCATCTTTTTTTACGAGAAGAGGCGAGTGTCCGTGCTTTTTGCGAACGTTATGCACACGTTGAGCTTAGACATGTCTTAGAGATGTTCGAACGCCGACGCAAAACGCCCTCAGGCAAAATCGAGCTCTTTTGCGCGCATATCGAAAAAGCGTTTGAGGGATACGGCGTACCTTGCGCGGTCGATATGGACGTGCAACAAAACTATCCGTACACGCTGATTTCGGGCAAGAGCGCGATTCATACCAACGGACATACGCAAAACGTACCGTACCTTCACGCCCTCATGCCCGATAACCCGCTTTGGATGCATCCGAGTACGGCAAAAGCTCACGGTTTGCGTCAAAACGATACATGTTACATCGAAAACGAGATCGGCAAAGAGAAGGTGAAAGTATTTCTTACCGAAGGCATTCGCCCCGATACACTCTTTTTGTATATGGGATTTGGACGGCAAACGCCTTTACTGCCTAAGATTGATCGTAAAGGATCGAGTGCTTCCAAACTGCTTTCGTTAAAAACCGCGCCTGTTTGCGGTGCGATGATTACCAATACCGGCGTTCGTATCGTGAGGGCATAGCGATGGCAAAAGCGTATCGACTGATTTTCGACGAAAATCTTTGCATCGGATGTCAAGCCTGTAACGTGGCGTGCCGTTTGGAGAACGACGTGCCTGAGGGAGTTTATCGTTTGCAAGTCCATGTCACGACGCAAGGCGTTTTTCCACACCTTGGAATGCACTTTGAAAGACGCTCGTGCGTGATGTGCGACGAGCCTCCGTGCGTGAGTGTATGCCCTACGGGAGCGTCGTTTCAGAGCAAAGACGGTTTGGTGCATATTCACGAGTCGCAATGCATTACATGTAAGTATTGTATTTTGGCGTGTCCTTACCATGCACGCTTTATCAATCCACTCAAAAACGTGGTCGAAAAATGTACGTTTTGTTTTGATAGCCGGCTTTCAAAAGCGCTAGATCCCGCATGCGTCAGCGTTTGTACGACCGAAGCGTTACGTTTTGGGGATGTGAGTCAAGAAAATTCGGCGGTTGCGATGCTTTCACGCAAAGAGACCCTATTATTTCCCAAAGCGCATTTGGGAACGAAACCGAAAGTCTGCTTTATCCCCGCACGCAAAGGAGTTAAAGTATGAGCCCGATGTGGGGAAGTACCGCGCAGTACGAAGTGATTCACTGGTCGTGGGCGATTGCCGTTTATCTCTTTTTAGCCGGTATCAGCGCTGGTTCGATTATCGTTGCGCTGCTGGTCAAATGGAATCGACACGAACGTAGTAACTCTTCGATTTGGGACGCGATGATTAAGTCTGGAACTTTGGTCGCTCCCGTATCGATTTTAGCGGGACTTTTTTTATTGGTCGCGGATTTAGGGCGTCCGTTGTCGTTTTATTGGCTTTTGATTCGTTTTAATCCTCTCTCGGTTATGAGCTTGGGCGTTCTTTTTTTACTGATTTACACGCCGATCGTGTTGGTTTTTACGCTTTTGGTGTTTGAACGGACGATTGTGAAATACACATGGCTTTTGCCTTTGGGAAGCTTTATCGAATGGGTCAAGAGTTTGCACTCGTATGCAAAAACGATCGAGTATTTTTTAATGGCGGCGGCATTGTGCGTAGGCTCTTATACGGGCTTTTTACTCTCGGCGTTGTATGCGATTCCGCTGTGGAACAGTCCTGTTTTGCCGATCGTTTTTTTGACTTCGAGCATCTCTTCGGGGATTGCGGTGAATATTTTGATCGGATTGGTGTTTTTTAAAAGTACGATCAACACGGAGAGCATCAAGTACCTTTTGGTGCTGGATTTGCGGGTTATTATGACCGAATTGCCGCTTTTGGGTATCTTTTTCGTCGGTCTTTTTTACGGCGGCGGCGAAGTTTCGTCGGTGGCGAAAGCGGCACTGAGCCACGGCGGATTGGCGTTGGTCTTTTGGCTCGGAGTCATCGGCATCGGGTTGTTATTGCCGCTTGCGACGGTTATTTTGGCGTTACGAAGCCACGTCTATCGGGTCAGGTATATTTTAACCAACGCAACGGCGGTGCTTTTAGGTGTTTTATTGCTACGTTATTACATTATTTACGCCGGACAAATCTATCTTGGATAAGGACGATCATGAAACTTTTATTGCTCGAAGACGACTACAATTACAACGAAAGCATTAAAGAGTATTTGGAGTTTTTGGGCTATGAAGTCGATGCCTTTTTCGACGGAGAGAGTGCTTTGGACGCGATTATGCAAAAAACCTATTATCTGTTTTTGTTGGACGTGAAAGTTCCTAAGCTCAACGGTCACGAACTGATCAAATACATCAAAGAAGCCAAGATTACCACGCCGATTATTATCATTACCTCTTTGGTCGATATCGACAATATCGCAATCGGCTATGAGCTTGGCTGTAACGATTATCTCAAAAAACCTTTTGAGCTCAAAGAGTTAGAGCTTCGTGTTAAAGAGCTGATTAAAAAGCACTATCAAACCGGAAACGAAGGGGTATTTAAGCTGGCATGCGGTCTTTGTTTCAATTTCGAAACGGGCGAAATCAAGAAAGACGATCAAACGATTATTTTAAGTTCCAAAGAACAAGAGTTGGTGCGTTTTTTAATTCGACGTAAAAATACGTTCTGCGATATCGAGACCCTGCGCGAAAACGTTTGGGAAGGCAAAGAGATCAGTTATGCCGACATTCGAATGTACATTCGCAAGATCAGACTCAAAGTAGGCGTCGAAGCATTCATCAAATCCTCGCGCGGTTTGGGGTATAAAATCGATGTTGACGCTTAATCCGTTTCGTTCGGTTTGGCTTTATACGCTGATCGTCATGGCACTTTTTAGCGTTCCGAGTTTTTTTGCGATTCAAAGTACCGTGACGGAAGAAAAATACAAAGCTTCGCAAGAGCTTTTCGAATGGGTCTCAACGCACGAAAAAAGCATTTTTGCCAAAGAAGAGTTTGATATTCCGCGTAGCGTACGGTTTCACCTCAATATTTACGACGAGACGCATACGCTTTTGTACCGAGGCATCGAAGCGACGTTAGAGGACGTGCAATTTAAGATACGCGTGGTGTATCCGTTTTTGTACTATCAAAAAGCGGTACAAACCGACGATAGAGGGCTTTTTTTCGTAGTGGTTCAAACCAAGCTCAATTATGCCAAGATTATTTTCGTGACGACGATGCTTTTTTTTATCGTTTTGTTTTTGATTTACCTTCTAAGCAACGTCTTCGTGCATTCGAGCATCTATCCGTATCAGCGAATGCAACGCTATATGAACGACTTTTTTAACGATTCGATGCATGAGCTCAAAACGCCTTTGGGCGTCATTAACATTAACGTCGAGTTGCTCTCCAATTACGTAACCTCTTCCAAACACCTCCAACGCATTAAAGCGGCAACGAAACAGATGCAAATGACATACGAAGACGTGGAATATTATATTAAACACAAAAAAGTGGTGTATGCGAAAGAGCCGATCAACCTTTCGGAATACCTCGGGTTACGCATCGCGTTTTTCGAAGATATTGCACGCTCGAAATCCATCGTTTTAAAGTACGAGATCGAAGAGGCGATGATGATTTTTATCAGTAAGGTCGAACTGCAACGCATTCTTGATAATACGCTCTCCAATGCGATTAAGTATTCGTTTTTTCAAGGCATTGTCGAAATATACCTTCACCGTAAAGACGAAAGCAGTTGTATTTTGAGCTTTATCGATCACGGGCAAGGCATTAAAGACCTCTATAAAGTCTTTGAGCGTTTTGAAAGGGAAGACGGCGTGCAAGGCGGCTTTGGCTTAGGACTCAATATCGTTCAAAATATATGCAATAAAAACGACGTCGATATCGACATTGAATCGTACGAGAACCAAGGATCGCGCTTTACGTACGTTTTTAAGCTCGATCACCAAAAATGGCTCGATAAAGTTGAAAACGAACAAAAGGCTTTGACATGATGAAAGAAAAACGCTTTTTCCTCAGCGCATTAGTAATGCTCTTTTTTGGGCTTTGCTTGCTTTTTTTATACAACAAATCGATTTCGTTTGAAGAGGACGAAACCCTTAAAAAACAGATGGACGCGCTGCTTTTGACGTTACACAACAAGATCGAAGAGACGACGCACGTCTCATTGGCGAGCTCGGTTATTTTAGCCAAAAGCCCTCACGTGATCGGTTGCCTTCAAAACCAAGATCGAACGCAGTGTTTGGATTATTTGCTCGACATTAAAAATACGATGGCTCTCTCGGGCGTGTTTGAAAACGCACGCTTACACTTGCACACCAAAGAGTTCAAAAGTTTTATGCGCTTATGGGACTATCGCAATGAAAGTAACGACGATTTAAGTGCTTTTCGCCATGCGCTAGAAAAAGTGAAAGCAACCAAACACTCCATCAAAGGGATTGAGATCGGGCGTAACGGGATGTTTATGCGTGCGATTGCTCCGGTATTTAACCAAGAGGAGTATGTCGGGACAATCGAAACGGTTGTGGATTTTAAAGATATGAGTCGTTATTTCAAAAAAGACGGCGTGGAGCTGTACGTTTTGATGAAAAACGAATACGCCGACATCGCCAATGCTTCGGAGTATGCTCCAAATCTTAGGCTTGATAATTACACGATCGTCAATCAATCGACCAACGGGCTTCATTTTATCAAAAGTGCCAATTTTCAAGGCACGGGCTATATGAAAATGGGAGACAGTTACGTGCTTTACACCCCGATAGTCGATATTAACGGTGAATATGTCGGCTTTTTCGTCTTAACGTGGAGTGAAAGCCTCTCCTTGGCGTCATTTAAAGGCTAAGGTGCTTTCGCGCATTGTTGCGGATACGATCCATACCCATGTAAAACTCTTTCATTAAGACCAAAAAGAGATAGTCGCCGAATTCCGTCGTTTTGATCGTATGTTCGTCTTCGACGACGGTTTTTGCCAAACGGAGCAACATCAGCTCTTTGCCCAACGCCTCTTCGATTTCGACGCCGAACATACGGTGAAATTTTCTCTTGGAAAGTTTGCCGTTGAAAAGATCGACCATAAGGCGGTAATACATTTGCGAATTTTGAGGAAAAGTTTTTTCTTTAATGACGGCACTGTTGCGGTTTTGAATATGTGCGGAGTATTGGTCGAGCGCAAACTCGTTTAAGTAAAGCGTATCTTTTAAAAAGCTAAACGAACCCGAACCAACGCCGACGTACTCTTCGTGATCGATGATGTATTCGTCGATGATCGTGTCTTGTTCTTTGGAAAACGACCAACCGTGACGTGAAGGATAGGCGGTTTTGAGCTGTTTTTTAATCGTTTTAAAGAAAGCCATTTCATGCGCCATACTAAATTCCCCGAGGCTTTTACGCACGCTGTTTTTGACCAACGATGAGGTCATTAACGGATAAACGCTCGTTTGTTCCGGAGAGAGTTTTTTAAGAAGTTCCAAATCTCGAATAAGTCCGGCTTCGCTTTGCTCTGGGAAATTAAAGATCAAATCGACGCTCGTGATCGGTAAAATGCCGAGCATCGATTCGATTTTACGGTACACCTCTTCGCCGGAACCGAATTTTTCAAAACGACCGAGTTTTTTCAGAAGCGTGTCGTCAAAGGTTTGTACGCCGATAGAGAGGCGATCGATGAGTCCGTCTAAGCGTAAAACGGTTTTCGGCTTGATATGGTTAGGATCGCTTTCGCACGAGACGTGTTGAATATTGAACTGCGTTTTAATCAGTTCGATCGTTTTGATCAGTTCATCTTCATCGATAAGCGGCGTACCTCCGCCGATCACCAAATAATCAAAATCGTACCCTAACGATTTGACATGTAAAATCTCTTGACGCAAGTGTTGAAAGTAAACGCTTGCCGCTTCTTTCGTATAGGTAAATTTGTTGAACGAGCAATAAGGGCAAAACATCGAACAAAACGGTACGTGAACGTAGAGCAAATAAGGTTTGTTTTCAGGAGGCAACGGCAATCCTTTGGAAGGGTTGTCGACGTTTAAATAGTGTTTGGTGTATTGGTGCATAAAATAACTGGTTGCACTCGTAATGATTTTTGAGGGATGGCGTAACATCAAATTTCCTTTCTAAAGCCCGTCTTTTGCCGCTATTATAAGTAACAAAAGTAATTTTTATGTAAATTTTTAATTCATACGCAAGATTATAACGCTCAAACGTGAGAAAAAGAGGGGGAGTAAGATTCACGATAAATTCACTTTTATAGAGAATAATGCTTTAATTGCAATAAAAAAGGGAGACTTTATATGAAAATAGCACCGAATTTGGTTTTTATTGCGACACTTTTGTTGGCAATACCTTCGGCATCAACGCTTAAAGCGGCCGATTTTGATTGGATGGTCAGTTTGAATTTACGTTCGCATTCCGACCCGTATGCATACCGTTACGGCTTGATGGACCGATTTCATTACAATGAAGTAGAGGTTATTTCCATCATGGACAACGTTTATGAACCCGCAGACGCCTATATGATTTTTCGATTGGCGGAACTTTCCAATCGACCGCCTGAATACGTGTTGCGCATTTATCGCGAACGTCGATTTGCCCATTGGGATGATTTTGCACTTTTTCTAGGCATCCCCGTTTACGCACCGATGTTTACGTCGTTGCGCCACGGTCACGATATTATCTATCGTGAACGCCCGCATGTTCGTTACGAAGAATACCATTACAGCGAGCCTCGACGGTATGTTCCGCCGACGCGCGTGTATATCGAACAGCCGCATCGAGAATACGAACCGCGTCGTGAGCACGTCGAGCCTCAACGACACGATCAAGGGCGTGTAGAACAGCCTCGAAGAGAGTCGCATGACCCACGACACGACCGAGATAGAAAAGACGACGATAGATACGATAGACGTTAATAAAGGAGAAAAAATGCAGTTAAAACGATCTTTGATACGTATGACGGTGATTGCTTTACTAGGGGTATCCTCGCTGGTTGCGGCCGATTTTGATTGGATGATGAATCTCAATCTTCGATCCGATTCCGATCCTGTCCGATACCGCTCCGATTTGTTGTCGCGTTTTAGAATGCCCGAAGCGCAACTGGGTGTTATTTTAAAAAGCGTCGGAGCACCGGCGGACGCATATATGGTGCTGCGCTTGGCAGAACTTAGCGGCAGATCGCCCGACTACGTGTTGCAAGAGTATCACAAGCATCACAAACAAGGCTGGGGAGCTATGGCGCAAAGTCTCGGTATTAAACCGGGGTCTTCCGAATTTAAAGCGCTTAAAGGCGGCCACGATATGCGTTTTGACGATGACGACGATTACGGTAAAAAATCCAAAGATAAAGAGCACGGAAAAAAAGGGCATTAAAGTAGCGTATAATTCAGAGCGATGCGAAACGTCGTGTCGCTCGTGAGCCATCGCTCTTCAAGCGGACAGGGGAAGCTTTTATAAAAGGCTTCTTCCGTCGCTTTATAGAAAATTTTCTTTCCTTCGATAATGGTCAGTGAGAGCAACTCTCCCGTAGGCGAAATCGTAAATTCGACGATAACGTTTCCTTCAATATGACTTTTTTGCGCAATTTTCGGATAAATTTTATGCTCGTTGATGCGTGCCACCACGCGTTTGATGTACGCTTGCATCGCATCATTTTTTCCTTTCGGCGGAGAAGATACGGCTGTTTCGTTTTGGATTGATTCTTTTTGCGGTACTTCTTTGAGGTCGTTTTTTGCGACTGTTTCGTCGATAGAGGGTTCTTTTGGTAACGGAATCGCCGTTGGTTGCTTGATTTTGGGCGTTGTCGCTTTGGCAATTGTTTTTGGTTTTGGAACGTCCTGTTTTATAGGTTCTGGAGGCGTCGGAGCGACGCTGGGCGCTTCTTGTTTTGGGGGCGTTTTTTGAATAAAGACGCTTATATACGTCGTTTCTGACACAGGAGCGCTCAGTGGTTGGAGGGTGCGCTGATACAGTAAAACATAACCGATACACGTATAAATGAGCAGAGTGATACTCAAAGCATTTAAATAGCGTTTCATCGTTTTGTCACAATTCCTATATGGTCAAACCCATGCTCTTTGAGACGATCCATCAAAAAAACAAACGGTTCGAAAAGACTTTGTTTATCAGCGTTAATCAGCACGTTTGTTTGCGACGGGTAGGATGCTAAACGCGCATCGATTTGCGTCGTATCGACGGGTTGATCGTCAAAAAAATAACTCCCGTCTTTTTGTACGGTAATCACTAACTCTTTTTGCGGTTGTAGGGCATTGGATGAGGAGGCTTGCGCCAAATCGACGGGAATCATCCCTCTTGCGACAAAGGTCGCGGTGGTGAGGACGATGACCAATAAAACCAGCATAATATCGATAAACGGTACAACGTTAATCGACTCGAAACGGCGTAGCTTCATACGGTCTCTTTTTTCTGCTCGATGTCCCACGCCAAAAGAATCTTTTCGATTTTACGGATCAGATGGTTGTAAAAAAAGATGGCGGGGATGGCAACCACGAGTCCCATGGCGGTAGCTTTAAGCGCTAGGGCTAAGGAGCTCATAATCGTTTTGACGTCGATTTGTCCGCTTTGGCCCATGGCGTAAAACGTAATGATAATGCCGCATACCGTTCCTAAAAGCCCGATGTAAGGAGCGTTTGAGCCAAAGGTGGAGAGAATATGGATGTGATTGCTCACATCCATCTCTAGTTTTTCCTTACAAGCGTAATTTCTTACATGTAAAGTTCTAAAAAACAACAACCGTTCAATCCAAAAAAAGAGCGTTAAAAAGCTCATCACGCCCAAAAGCCCGATTACGCCGTAGTCGACCAAATGTTGCATGAGTTCGATAGATATCATTCAAAATCCTTCATAGCAATCTTGAGCGCGTGCTCAAACGACATGATTTCTCCGCCGTTTTTAGTGCGGAACGCTTGGGCATCCTCTTCTTTGGCAAAAGCATATTGACTGGTTTCGCTCATCGTTCCTTTGACGCGGCTTCCTACCACGTAAAAGGCATTGTGCGCGTCAATAAACGAAAGTGTGCTCACATCGACGACGTGAATATTTTGAAGCGGTAGCTTCTTAATCATCAAATCTTCGGTAAGGCAGTGCAAGGAGCAGTACTGTCTGACGTTTCCCTCCAAGGTGGCACTGTGGTTGGTTTTGAAGTGTTTGTCCAAAGGCATTCCGCAAACCACGCCCTCGTTACTTCCTTGAAGCAAGAGCGCTTTGTCTTTGGGTACGCTGGCAAAGAGCGTTTTGGCAGCGCCGTTGTGCGCATGTCCGCCTTGTTTAATACCGTACGTCGCAAACGCGTAAGAACGGTAGAGATTGAGTCCCAAATAGAAAAAAATCAAAAGCGACGCAAACGCGAACGCGGCAATACGAGCGGCACGCGATGCGTTAAAGAAACTGACGCGTTTTGCCATAATGAGAAGTGCCCATAAAACGGCGACATAGTTTAAAATACCGAAGATTTTTAACCATGCATCTTTTTTGGTTGCGAGCGGCTTGACGGCTTCGAAAGGCAGATGAAATCCTTGGATGAAACCGTTAAGAATAGTGCTGTAATGGTGTACAAAGAAAAATTCGTAGGTATGCGACAATCCGCCGATGATAAAGATAGGAATAAACGCATAACACAACGTATCAAAAGCAGATGAAAATCTTACATGTAAGATTTTTGACGCCACGAAAATACCGCCTGCGGCAAAGCCTAGGGTGCTTATAAGCGCCGATATCAACGCACTCATGCCGATGTAATCGATACCTTCGATACCGACGGTATTTTGAAGCCATTTGCCCGCGCGCACCCAAAAATAAGCATCGCTAATCGCGACTTGGGAAAGTGCGTGATGAAAACTCATCGTAATCGTAATGGCGGCAGTAATCAGTAAAATCGCCCAGACTTCGGCACGGGACGTTTGAAATTTTTTAAAAAGAGACGAAGAAGGCTTTTGAAGTTTAAAATGAACCGATTCGCACGTCTGCGCACAATCCATACACAACGTACAATCACTCATCGATGCTTTGGCGGTGAAGCTAAAAGGCTTGAGATTGTACGAACACGCCTTGGTGCAATCAAACGTTTTGCACGATTGACAGCTTTGCGCATAAGTGCCAAGCCACGTAAACGAGATTTTTGAAAACGTGCGTGTCATGGTTCCGATAGGACAAATGTATTTACAGTAACTCATCTCTTTGAAGATAAAAAAGAAACTCAACGCCAAAACGCTCAGAACCGTAAAAAAGAGGGCACTGCTCAATGGCGTCTTGTAGGCGCTGGGATAGATATAATAAACGCTCCACCATCCCAAAAAAAGAAGCAATACGCCGATAAGCGGCTTTTTAAGCCATTTGGGCGGTGTTTTTTTAAGACCGATTTTTGTGAGGTATTTACCCACAAACGCATGCGGGCAGATACCGCAAAAGAGTCTGCCGAACGTCGAAAGCGTCACGACCATAAAAAGCGGCCAAAACAACGACCAAAAGAGCGTCGTCGTGAAGGTGTTTTGCGCTTTGTCCGGTTGGACATAGCCTAAAAAAATCGCATAGACGAACAATGCGAGAACGACGATACGAAGAGCTTTCAAAAAATACGTGTTTTTAAAGAAAAATGCCGTGGTCTTATAGGAAAAAAGGTCGTCGGCATCTCTTTTTTGTTGCGTCACCATCATTCGTCCTTAAAATTTATAGCGATAGCTGACCATAAAGTTTCGAGGTGCGGCCGCTTTATAGCTTTCTACGCCGTAAACGCTCTTTTCGGCTTGCATCGCGTAATGTTTATCGAAGATATTGTTGACGTTGAGTTGAATCAAATGTGCTTTTTTCTCATACCCGAACATCACGTCGGTCACGAAATCGTAACCTTCGTATTTGTCGCTGTTGGCACTATCGAGGTAATAGCTTCCCCACGATTTGGTTTGAATACGCGTTTTAAAGCCGTTTTCCATTTTGTAGTTGGCTTCCAAACCGTATTGGTGTTTGGGGATGTAGGGTAAATAATTGCCGTCTCGATTGACAAACGTTGCGCCCACTTTTTCTTGGAAACTCACGTATTTAAAATCGCTGTAGGCATAAGAGAGACCAAAACTAAGCGCCGTGTTGACGTGATACATTCCTAAAAACTCAAAACCGCGTTTTTGGGTCTGTCCCGCATTGTCGTAGATGGTATTGCCGCCCGCATCTTTAATTTGAATAATCTCGTCTTTCACGTCGTTTTGGTAAAGCGCAACGTCGTAACTAAACTGTTCCGTTCGTGTTTTCAAACCGATTTCATAGTTGACGCTTTGCGTTTTATCCAGTCCCTCGTTATCGCCAAGTTCACTGGTCGTCGGTGCTTGATTGGCAAACGCGATAGAACTGTAAATATTGGTCGTATCGGTGAGCGCATACGTCACACCGAGTTTGGAGGACATCAGCGTGTAGCTTTTATTAATAGCATAGTCGCCTGCACCTGTTTTATAGCTTGATGTTGAATAATCAAAATACGATATTTCATTGCCGCTAATATCAAATCCTAGTCGATCGACACGGCTACTAATGTCTACGGTAGTACGATCGAATGGACTAAATGTTTCCATGGCATAGATACCGTATAACGTTGCAAGACTGTCTTCGACATTGGCTAAACTACCTTCCCTATTGGAAAGTGTTTGAACGACTTGCGTGACGGGTCTACCGTAGAGGATTACATTTTGTGTGACGATATCGGCGTATTGGTATTTTTTGGCATCGTCGCTTCGATCTTGTTTGGCGGTCACACCGAAAACCAAGGTGGCATTCTTATTGAAGAGTTGATGGGCGTAATCGGCTTCCAAATCTGTACCGTAGACGTAGTTCTCGTCAGCATCGTTGATAATACCGGTGACGGGATGAAAATGTTCCCAGCGATTGACGTAAAAGCGAGGTTTATACGTTAAATCTCCGACTTCCTTTTGGTACTGGGTATTGAGCGAGAGAATTTTGGAATTACGCGCGGTGTATTGCCACGGACTTGAAGTATCGTGTTGTTCGCCCGTTTTCTTAAAGGCTTCAAATTCGTTTTTGGTCATGGAAGCGGGAAGCTGTAAGTTGGATTCGGTATAGGCGATTTCACCCTGCAAAGTTGAATCGTCGTCGAAAATATGACCGTATTTGAGGCTGATTTGCGTTGAGTCGAATTCGTTGTTATCGCGCCAGTGATTGTCTTTTGACTGTCTGGAAAAATTCATCGACACAAAATCGTTATCGTCGATTTTTTCACGCAATTTGAGATTGAGATTGCGTTGCCCCTCGTTTCCTACGCCGATTTTGATGCTATTATCGTCTTCTTCGAAAACAGACTTGGTAATGAGCTGAATAACGCCGCCCGTGGCGTTAACGGCACTGATAGAACCGGGACCTTTTTGTACCTCGATGCTTTGAACGTCTTGCATGTCGATATAATCAAAGCGCGTGAACGAATCGGGGTCGGTCATCGGAACGCCGTCTTTGATGACCATAATCTCTCGTACGCCGTAATTTGCTTTAAGTCCCGCACCTCGGATAATAAGTCTTGGACTTGGAGAGTTACTGGAGCTTTCTACGTTGACACCGGGGATGTTTTCCAATGCACTGCTCACATCAAGGACGTTTTTATCTTCAATGGTCTGAGCGTTAACGACGGCAATGGATTGGGAAACCTCTTTCGTTTCGGTTTCAACTTTGGTGGCGGTGACACTCACGGTGTCAAGCTGAAGTGTTTCAGCGTGGGCGAGAAGAGGCAAAAGCGTGAGGGACGCGTAAAGGCGTTTCTTATCAATCATGCATATTCCTTGTAGTAGTCTGAAGATAAATTGTCACACACCAGTGTTAAATATGTGTTAAGCAAAACGGACTTTA
This sequence comes from Sulfurospirillum cavolei, assembly GCF_001548055.1. Classification (GTDB taxonomy): domain Bacteria; phylum Campylobacterota; class Campylobacteria; order Campylobacterales; family Sulfurospirillaceae; genus Sulfurospirillum. The sequence goes on along the minus strand of NZ_AP014724.1, from coordinate 2,452,572 downwards.
CGAGATAATGCGATTGGATTTCAAAAAATAGAAACAATCGGCTATAATTACACGAAAAACACTAAAGGATATTTTGATGCAAACCTATGCATGCGGACACATCAATCCCGATTCCGATTCGATCGTATCGGCGATTTCACTCTCATACCTTAAAACAGAACTCGGCGAAGCTTGTACGCCGGCACGCCAAGGCGAAATCAGCCCCGAGACGGAGTTTATTTTAAAAACGTTCGGACTTGAAAAACCTCTTTTAAAGAACGATTTTTCAGGCGACAACCTTTACATTACCGACTATTCCGATCTTGCGCAAGCACCGCACAATCTCAAAGAGACGAATATTTTAGGCATTGTCGATCATCATAAACTCGGCGACATTACGACTTCAACGCCGCTTGAGTGTTGGATTCGCCCGGTGGGTTGTACGAATACGATCGTCAAAGAGATGTTCGATCATTATAAAATCGACATCCCGAAAAATATTGCGGGTGCTATGATGCTGGCAATTTTGAGCGATACGGTTTTGTTTAAGTCGCCCACATGTACCAAAGCGGACACCAAAGCAGTAAAAGAGTTGGCGCATATTGCGGGCGTGGAAGATTTCAAAAAACTTGGAATGGAGATGTTTTTAGTCAAATCCGCGGTCAAAGGGGCAAGTCCTCGTACGCTCTTATTGCGTGATTTTAAAGATTTTGATATGGGCGGTCATAAAATCGGCATCGGTCAACTTGAAGTCGTGGATTTAACCGTATTCGACGAGATGAAAGAGGCACTTTTTGCCGATATGAAAACCTATAAAGAAGAGGGCCATCGCCATACCGTAATGCTCCTTTTAACCGATATCATGATCGAAGGCTCTCAATTTTTAGTTGTCAGCGACGACGAAAACAAAATCGAAAACGCGTTTAACACCAAACTTGTGAACCACGAAATGTGGGTTGAGGGCGTTTTAAGTCGTAAAAAACAGGTCATTCCCGTCATGGAAAAACAGTTTTAAAAGCGTACTTTGTGAAAAAGTCGTTTTGGAAAAAAAAATACCTGATTGAACACCCCCATGAAGTGCTTGGCTATTTGCAGAGCACTTCGACTCCATATAAAAAAAATATCGATCAATTTTATTGCGACACGTATGCGACATTCGGTGTTTTAGGCGTACGTTATGACGACGAAGCGACGCTTGCGGTATTGAGCGAAGACGCCGCTTTGCATATCCTGCGCGACGTCACGAACGATCGGCGCTATAAAAACCGCTTTGTGAAGCTTTTCGGCTTTCCCGAGGAGTATGATTTTGACGAACAGACGGTTTTTACCAAATGCGATAGATTGGCGGACGTTTCGATTGACTTTACGTTTATGGGCGGCATGAGTGCCCAAAAAGTGTTTAAAGTGCTTCTTTACCATGAGACTTTACGTTTAAAACATGCGGTGCAAGCTTTGCTCGAGGATGAAGGCGACGCGCTTAGAAAAACCTATCGGCAACTTAAACGTATCGCGATGCTACTTAAAATTTCCCGCTTTTTATTCGATACGGCGATGATCGATCGTTTGCAAAACGCCTTGGGTGTTTTGACATGTAAAGAGCGTACGGCACTGTTAGATCGTATGCAAAGCTCTGCTTATCAAGCTTTTTTATGGGATATACAGACACTTTTAACGGAAAAAAGCGACTTTTTTCTCCAAAAAAAAGGCAATCAACCTTTACTCTTTTTCATCAAAAAAATGGTCAAAAAAGAGCCCAATGCACTGGTAAAACGCCTCAAAAAAGCGATACGCTAAGGCTATCTAAAACTTCATTCGCTACAATATTCTTTTTATGTTCGCCTTAAGAGGATTCATTTTTGGAAAATACCGACACTAAACAGCAAAAAATCGTTCAAATGTTCGATGAGATCGCAGGTACGTACGACAGGGCAAACCGTGTTTTAAGCATGGGGATCGATATTCAGTGGCGCAAAAAAGCGTGCAACGAAACGTTTAAACGCTATAACAAACCTATCGAACTTATCGTCGACGTCGCATGCGGAACGGGCGATATGATGGGCTATTGGTCAAAACAAGCGACTAAAGCAGACCGTAAGATCGGCAAAATCGTGGGCGTCGATCCTTCTGTGGGGATGAGTGACGTCGGGAAGCAAAAGTTTCCGGAATTCGAGTTTTTTATCTCCGAAGCGACGGCATTACCTTTGACGAGCGAAAGCGCGGATATTGTAAGCATCAGTTACGGCATTCGCAACGTGATGAAACGTCAAGAAGCTTTTAGAGAGTTCGCGAGAGTGCTCAAACAAGGCGGCTACGTTGTGATTTTGGAGTTTACGAAAGACGATAAAAAAGGCTTGTTTTTTACGATTAAAGATTTTTACCTCACGAAAATTTTGCCGATTTTAGGCGGACTTATCTCCAAAAATAAAGCGGCGTACGAATACCTTCCTAACTCCATCGAAGGTTTTTTAACCGCAAGCATGCTCCAAAAAGAGCTGGACGATGCGGGATTTGAAACCGAATTTTGCAAAAGTTTTTCGATGGATATTTCGACTTTGGTTATTGCTCGAAAACGATGAGTCAAACGCAAAGCGTCTCAAGCCTCAACAACCAGATCAAGTCGCTTTTAGAAGCGACGTTCTTACATGTCAGTGTCGAGGGCGAAATTTCAAGGGCAACGTACCACAGCTCGGGGCATCTTTACTTTACGCTTAAAGACGCCGATTCCGCGATTGCCTGCGTGATGTTCAAAGGCAACGCCAAAGCCCTCAAATTTCAGCTCGAAGAGGGTATGGCGGTGATCGTTCACGGCGCATTATCGGTTTTTTCTCCCAGAGGAACGTACCAAATCAATTGCCTTAGCATGGAGCCCGCCGGTAGCGGTGCGCTTGCCAAAGCATACGAACAACTCAAAGCAAAACTTTCCGCCAAAGGCTATTTTGATGCGGAGCGAAAAAAGAGGCTTCCCAAATTCGTCGAACATGTCGCATTAGTAACGTCGGCGACGGGAGCTGCACTCCAAGATATGCTCAAAGTCGCTCAAAAACGCTGGCCGCTTGTAAAGATAACGCTTTTGGATACCTTGGTGCAAGGCGAAAATGCCAAGTTTAGCATTGCGGAGAATATCGCCAAGGCCGATCGCTTAAACGTAGACGTGATTATCATCGCGCGCGGCGGCGGTAGTATCGAAGATTTGTGGGCGTTTAACGAAGAGATCGTCGCCGATGCTATCTTTACATGTCAAACGCCGATCGTCTCCGCGGTCGGGCATGAAATCGACTATGTAATTAGCGATTTTGTAGCGGACGTTCGCGCTCCCACGCCTTCTGCGGCGATGGAGATGTTGCTTCCCGATCAAATCGAAATGCTCCAACGCTTAGACGACACGGCGCAACACTACGAACGTTTGGTCGAACGTTTATTGCATACGAAAGTTCTTGCGTTAACGCGGCTTCAAGAGTTGTTTCATCAACACTCTATCGATCGTAAAATGGCATTATGGAAAAGCGAGATCGCTTTATTGCAAGGGCAATTAAACGAACGTTTCGAACGTTTATTGCGCGAAAAAGCGTATGCGCGTCAAGGTCTACTCGAACGCCTTGTCTTTCAAACGCGCCAAAATTTGAGCACGCACGAACAACGTCTTTTGACGTATCGCAATGCGTTGAGCGCAAAAGAGCCCAAACGAGAGCAAAAAGAGTGTTATGCGCAAATCGTCCGAAAGGGTAAAAAAGTAGCACTCGAAACCATCGAAATCGACGAAGTATTTGAACTTCAAACCCCCTCGACAATCCTTCTAGCCCAAGCTTTAAGCAAACGACCTTTAGACCTGTAACCTTCTTTGCGATCGGCAAGCAGATCGGTACCTTTTTTATAACGCAAGACGTAACGATAGTAGGTTACAATGCGGTCGTATATCGTTTGATTCTTTTCTTACCATAATAATAAAAATTTAAATATTTTTTGCCTATGATAGGCAAATTTTTACGATGTAAAGGTTTGATGTTTGACAGGTTATTTATCTTCCATAAAAAGGATTGCTATGAATCGTTTTGGGGCATTGGGTATCATCAGTAGTGTTGTCGCATTTTTCTTCTTAACGGGATGTACGCCGGCGGTGTCGACGCAACAGTTACAAGCGGGGGCAAATCAAAAAGAGACGGTCGCTAAAACCATCGAACAGATGGAAAAAGATACCTCGGCACAAAGCGAAATGTGGCATTGGTTGAACTTGGGACGCTTGTACCAAAGCAATAAACAATATGAAAAATCGATCGAAGCTTTCGGTAAAGCAGAGGCGATTTTAGACGAGTACGAAGCGCGCGCGGAAGTAAGCATGCGAAACGTCGGAGCAGGTATGGGATCGTTATTGTTCTCTAAAGGTGCGGAAACGTACTACGGCAAAGGGTACGAGCGAACGCTGATGCATACGTTAAACGGGCTTAACTATGCGATGCTAGGCAATTTTGAGGGTGCGACGGTTGAAATGCGTAAAATGGAAAAACGTCAAGAATTCTGGCTCAAAGAGTCCGAAGAAAAACTCTCCGAAACGCAAAAAAAGAAAGAAGAGGTTAAGGGCAATCCCAATACCGATCAAATTCCCGCAGGCTATTCAATGGGCGAAATGTTACAAGACCCCGACGTGAGAGCGATGGCAAACAACTATCAAGATGCTTTTTCGTATGCTCTAAGTGCCGTCGTCAGTCGCATCTCCAACGACACGCAATACTCTGAAATCAGCCAAAAAAGAGCGGTAGCACTCTCTCCGGAAGCGTCTATAGTGTTTGCACCTTCCAAACAAAAAGCAACACCCGATACGGTAGATGTTTACGTCGTAACGTTTACGGGACAAGCGCCGGTGCAAAGTATCGACAAGATTCGCTTTCCTCTACCGAGTTTAAATTATTATACGGTACTGGATCTTCCTTCGCTCAAACACCCCAAAGACGATATTTCTTACGTCAATATCTATTCGCCGTTGATGGGCGAGAGTGCTTCTCCTAGACTTTTAAAAACGGACAAAATGGCGTATAAAACGCTCAAAGACGAGCTTCCTTTGGAAATTATGAAATCGGTCGTTCGTGCGACGACCAAAGGCGTTGTCGCTAAACAAGCGTCCGATCACGGCGGTTTGCTCGGCGGTTTGGCGGCGTCGATTTTGATGGACGTTACGTCAAGCGCGATGGAGCAAAGTTATCGAAACTGGGAGATGCTTCCTAACTCCGGATACTTATCGAAAGTTTCAGCGAAAAAAGGCGATACTGTCATCGTGAAATTGGGAGGTCAAGAGTTTGGCGTTCAAGTCCCTCAGGAGACAAAACGCGGCTCTTTGATTCTTGTTTCGTATCTTTCTAGTCAAAACGTGGAGGTCGATCATGTTGAATATTAAATCGTTGGCTTTGAGTGCGATCGCTCTTTTAATGCTCGGCGGATGCGCCAATCAAAATTCGCAAATGCAACGCGATGCCGTGATGGAACGCAATAAAGCACTTAGCGTCGATAAAGTCAATTACGTTGACGATATGGACGTACTCGTAAGCGATATTAAGTTGTTTAAAGAGAACGGTTTTTTGAAATTGATGGCAGAGTTTATCAATGCGGATAACGGTGAAAAACGCGATTTCGTGTACCAAGTCGAATGGTACGATCAGTACGGTCAACTCAAAGAGACGACCAGCTGGAGACCGAAAACCGTCATCGGAAATCAAAAGATTAAAGTGGTAGAAGCTGCTACAATACCTTCTATCGTTGATTATAAATTAATTATTTCAACCAAAAAATAAGGAGTACGCCTATGGGTTCTATTTCAAAAATTATCGGTAGCGCGGCGGTAGCCGCATTATTATTTTCCGGATGTGCCACGACCGGAGGAGCAGGAAAAGTAGACGGCGGCGATAGCAACGTTGCGTACGGCGATGCCAAAGCGGTTGAAACGGTCACGGCAGATTTCGGTTCGACCGATCTTCAAGCAACGGCCGAAATGATGGCGCAATCGCTTTTGGAAGTTCGCTACATCGCGAAAGCGCAACAACCTCCGAAAGTACGTTTGATGGAAGTCAAAAACCAAAGTTACGAGCATATCGATACGCGTGCGATTACCGAAAAAATTCGATCGAAACTTCTTAAATCCGGTTCGGTTCGCTTTGTTGCGGACAGCGCGAACTTAGGACAAGTCAACGAGGCACGAGATTTCTTAGAGACTTCGACGAAGAAAAAGAACGTCAAAGCAATGACGGATTTTGATTATGTGATTACGGGAACCGTTCGCTCGATTAAAAAAGCCAACGCCAACGTCCAAGACAATTACTACAGTATTATGTTGCAGTTGGTTGACCCTCAAAGCAGCGAGATTTTGTGGGAAGACGAAAAAGAGATTCGTAAGGTTAGCAAAAAACCCTCTTTAGGTTGGTAACGTATGAAACGATTTAGCCTAAAAATAGTGGTAGCTCTTTTGCTGGCGGAATGCTTAGCGTGTGCTCAGGTGGTTCCGTTTGACAAAAGCGTCGTGGTAATGCCTTTGCGCTATACGTATCAAGTGACGCGCGAGTTTTACGACGAATACGCAAGAGCCGAGTCGTCGCTCAAAGGTTATGCTCATGAAAAAGGCTCCGCTTCCTACGATGCAAATTATCGCGAGGGCTATTACAGCGGAAGCGCAAGTGCCCAATCCAAAGGGAGTTTTGACGGCAAATACGATCTTAAGTCCAAAGACGAGAGCGAATTTCACGCGAGCACCGATAAAGTGATCGTCGAGAAGAGTTTCGACTCGGAAAAATTGACCGGTATGATTGAATCGGCTTTGAGCGAAGGCGGTGTGAAACTGGGCATGCGCAATCCCGAATATATGAGTGCCAAAACATCGGAAGAAGCGGCTAAAAAGGCGATTGCTAAACGCGCGGGAGATTATGTCTTAACCGGCGATATTGTGAAAATGCAATTGAACGGTATTCGTAAAGTTCCCGACGGTACGCATCGACGCTATGCAATTAACGCTACATGTAAGATCAATATCAAGATTACGCGTGCAAGCGACGGAACGTCGGTATTCGCTCGAACCTTTACGGGCAAAGGATCCAAAACGTTTGATGCACGAGATTACATTCCTGCCGATGAAGTCGTCGATATGGCGGTCGAAGAGGTTGCAATGCAGATTACGGCGGCCGTTTTAGGCAAACGTATCCCCAATCCGAGCGAATCGGATGCGGAATACCAAGACTCTCCGGGCAAGCGTCTGGTAGAGTAATAGCACGGGGCGACGGCGAAAAACAGATCGTCGTCGCCCCGTTGCGATATCCTTTCAAGAGCGATGATGGCAAAATACTCTCTTTCGATACTTCTATTGTTTATGAGTTTTCTTCACGCTCACATCCTAGATATTCCAACCCGAGACGGCGTTAGTGAACGTATAATGTTTCGTGAATCGCCTACTGCGAAGGCTGCGGTCATCTTATTTGCCGGAGGACACGGCGGGATACAACTCAAGCAAGACGGGACATTCGGTTGGGGAGAAGGTAATTTTCTTATGCGTACGCGAGAACTTTTTGTCGATGCGCATCTAACGGTCGTAATCGTCGATGCTCCGAGTGATCGCCAGCGTGAGCCTTATTTAAACGGGTTTCGTCAAAGCAAAGAACATGTACAAGACATCCAAAACGTCATCGATTGGGTGAAAACCAAAACAAACGTACCGATTTGGCTTGTGGGAACGAGCCGTGGGACGCAATCGGTTGCTTATGCGGCAACCCACGGTATTCAGGGTGTTGCGGGTTTCGTTTTGACGTCGACGATATTAAGCGATCCAAAAAGCGATGCGGTGCCTCAAATGCCGCTTGAAAAAATATCGATGCCGGTTTTAGTCGTGCATCATGCAAATGACGGATGCGTACATTGTTCGCCTTCGCTAATCGACACCTTAATGAAAAAATTGCCCTTAGCGGAGCTCATCATGATTCAAGGCGGAAAATCGCAAGGCGATCCGTGCATGGCGTATGCTTATCACGGGTTTAACGGCGTTGAATCGGAAACGCTTAGCAAGATTGCCGATTGGATTATCGCGCATTAAAGCATTAAAGATGGTTGCGTACTTTGAACGCTTCGGCTTCTTTAACCGCTTCGACGACCTTAGCCGAGAGAATCGGTAGTTCTTCGTACTTGACCCATAAAGTATCTTCGACGATGTCGTGAATCTCTCCGGCAATTTCTACCGCAATGCGCTTCAGACGCGCCAACTCTTTTTTAAGCTCTTTTTCGTCCATCGTTAACTCCTTACATGTCATGCAAGAAGAGTGCAAGGAGTATTCCTCAAAGCGCGTCGATGTATCGGTAAAAATACTCTTTGCGTTCTTGCGGTAAAAACGAGGCTTCAAACGAATTTTTCGCCAAAATTTTGAGCTCTTCGGGACTGACATGTAAGTTTTGAATCAGTGCTTCGTAGTTTTCGTTGACATAGCCGCCAAAATACGCCGGATCGTCTGAATTGACCGTCACTAAAAGCCCTTGATGCAGAAGTTTGAGAATGTTATGGTTCTTCATATCGTTGACCGCACGGAGTTTGACGTTGGAAAGCGGGCAAACGGTCAAGGGAATGCGATGCGCCCTAAGGTAAGCAACCAACGAGTCGTCTTCGTCGCAGCGAATCCCGTGATCGATACGGCTCACATGTAATAATCGAATCGCTTCCCAGATGTACGAACTATCTCCCTCTTCGCCGGCGTGCGCGACGACGACGTAACCCTCTTTGGCGCAGGCTTCAAAGAGACGCTTAAATTTGGAAGGCGGGTGTCCCACTTCGCTGGAATCGAGTCCTACGCCGATAATCTTCTCTTTGAACGGAAGGGATGCTTGAAGCGTTTCAAACGCCGATTCTTCGCTTAAATGGCGTAAAAAGCACATGATGAGATACGCGCTGATACCCAACTCCGCTTCGGCGCGCTCTAACGCACGGGTAATGCCTCTTATGACGGTTTCAAACGCGATACCGCGGGCGGTGTGTGTTTGCGGATCGAAAAAAATCTCTACATGTAAGACGTTTTGCTCTTGGCATTTAAGAAGGTACGCCCACGTCAGCTCAAAAAAATCAGACTCGCCGATAAGTACCGCCGCTCCCGCGTAATAGATGTCCAAAAACGACTGCAACGAGGTAAAACGGTAAGCTTTTTTCACCGCTTCAACACTGGGGTAAGGGATAACGACGTTGTTTTTTTGAGCCAACGTAAACAGGAGTTCGGGCTCTAAGGTGCCTTCGATGTGAAGGTGAAGTTCGGCTTTGGGGAGTTTGGCGATAAGATCGTTCATTATGGCTCTTTTTACGTAATTATAGCAATTTTGAAAGAACACGTTATAATAAAATTTTTCAAAAAGGACGTGAATGAAACCGCTTTCCAAAAAAGCGCAGGGCATCTTTTATGTAGCACTTTGTATTTTTTTATGGTCGATGATTCCGACGTTTGCCAAACTTTCTCAATCTAGACTCGATCATCATCAGTACCTTTTTTACTCCAGCGTCGTGTCGTTTTTATCGCTTTTGGCGGTGGCGACGTATCGCCGAAGAACGCATGAATTGCTCAAATATTCGGCTAAAACGTATCTTGCGCTATTGGGTCTTGGTTTTTTAGACTTCTTGTTTTATTTGTTGCTCTATTTCGGTTACGAAAGAGCCAACGGTTTGGAAGTCTTGGTCATGCAATACACGTGGCCGATTTTTATCGTACTTTTGTCGCTCTTTATTTTGAAAGAACGTCTCGGATTGGCTAAGATCGTTTCGTTGATTTTGGGGTTTGCGGGCGTGGCGATCGTCATTACCAAAGGCGATTTGGCGCAAGTCGATTTTGGAAATATCGGCGTCATTATCACCGTTCTCATCGGTGCTTTTTCGTTCGCGCTCTTTTCGGTGCTCAGTAAAAAAGTGAGCATCAATCTAACCAATGCCGTGAGCGTCTACTTTTTTACGGCGGTGGTGTATTCGTTTATTTCGATGGAGACGTTTTCTAGCTTTGCGTTTCCTACGGCTCAAGAGTGGCTCTTTATCGCCGTAAACGGTGTTTTTTTAAACGGCATTTCGTATCTCTTTTGGATTAAAGCCTTGCAAAACGCCGATGCATCGTTTGTCGCTCCTTTTATTTTTATCACGCCCGTTTTGTCGGCAAGTTTTCTCATCGCGGTATTTGACGAGCCGATTTTACCCGTTTATTTTATCGGATTGGCGTTGGTGATAAGCTCCGGTATCGTGAACAGTCTTAAAAAGCGTTTTTAATTAAGCCAATCGGTTGTATGATTTCAACGAAACTTATTTCTCAGGGCAGGGTGCGATTCCCTACTGGCGGTAATCTTACATGTAAGAGAGTCCGCGAGCGCCTTTACATGTAAGAATGTGAAGGGTCAAGCAGATTTGGTGCAACTCCAAAACCAACGGTTAAAGTCCGGATGAGAGAGAATAGAGTCCTTTATTGCCATTGTTGTATGACAAGGTCGTGTCTCTAAGTATTAAACATGCCCTGATTCTGGTAAGTTTACTCATTTTCTTAGGAGTAACCCATGAATCAACCTTGCGCGCGTTTTGTCGCGCCTACCTCCCTCTCGAACGCTTTGGAAGCGTTACGCAACCGTAGCGGCGTTATCGTTACCGACCGAAACGATCGTGAAGACGAAGCCGACGTTATCTTTCATGCCGAAACGCTAACGTTGGAACAAACGGCGTTGCTGATTCGCGAATGCAGCGGAATCGTCTGTTTGTGTTTGCCTCCCGAAAAAGTGGACGCGTTGGAACTGCCGATGATGGTCGCACACAACCAATCCAAATTTCACACCGGTTTTACCGTCTCCATCGAAGCCAAAGAAGACGTCAGCACGGGCGTGAGCGCTAAAGATCGTCTGAGAACGATTCAAGCAGCGATTCATCCAAACGGTAAAACCAAAATCGTCTCTCCGGGGCATGTTTTTCCGCTTCGCGCCAAAGAAGGCGGCGTGCTGGAACGGGACGGTCATACCGAAGCTTCGGTGGATTTGATGCGTTTAGCGGGGCTTTCGCCTTATGCGGTGTTGTGCGAGCTGACCAATCCGGACGGCACGATGACCAAAGGAGAAGACGTACGCGCTTTTGCGCGCAAAAGCGGTTTCCCGATAGTCTCTATCGAAGAGATTATCGACTATCGTCGCCAAAACGCGTGTTAATTTAAGAAGGCCGGAGTACGTTTAAAACATGCGTTTTAAACGTACTCAAAAGTTTACTTTGGTACTTGTCTTTGTGGTAAATCAGGTAAAACGGACGGCGAATCGAGACGTTTTTGAGCTGAACTTCAAAGAGTTCGCGACGTTGAAGCTCTTTTTCGACGACGACGCGCGAGACGCAGGTCATAATATCCGCAGAGTGCAACAGAAGGGTTTTCGCCTCTTCAAATTCGCTAAATTCCGTGAAGACGGGTAAAGAACGGGCAATCTCCCCCAACGCTTCCAAAAAAACTTCGCGCGTACCCGATCCTTTTTCCCGTAAAATCCACTTTTTTTCGAATAATTCGTCGATGTAGACGCACTGATTTGCCAATGCGCTATCGCCGGTTACGACGATGAGTTCGTCATAGCCGATCGTCTCTTTGACGATTTCGCGTTCATCGCATGCCGATTCGATAAATCCTACGTCGATGGTGCCGTTTTTAACCATCTGAATGATCGTCGCCGAATTATGAATCTCTTTATGAATGCGTACGTTTTCATGGTGCAGTAGAAAATCAAACACGATGCGGGGCGTCAAATAATCGCCGATAGTTTTGCTCGAAGCGATTTTTAAAATACCCAAAAGCGCATTGCCGCTAAACAAACTCTGAGCCTCTAAAAGCGTCGTGAAAGCAGGATAGGTTAGCTCTTTAAAGAGCCTTCCCGTTTCGCTTAAAACCAACTTCTTCCCGATGCGATCGAAGAGAGGTTCGCCGATGTCGTGCTCAAGCGATTTGATCGCTAAGGAGAGTGCCGATTGCGTGATGTTTAACTTTTGCGCCGTCTTGGAAAAATGGGGCTCTTCGCATAAACGGTAAAAAAAAGAGAGTTCTTTGAGCGTCATTTTCTTTCTTTCATCAAAATTAGCGTCAAACGCTTATTACGCGTTAGGAATGATGTGTTAACGCGAGGTCGTAGGGCTTACCGAATCGTTTTTACACGAAATTGATTTAAAATATTAATGATTATAGCAAATTTAATTTATTTTGTTTATGAATAAAAAGCTCCTATAATGGTTGAAATTTTTAGAAGGAAGCGGAATGTTTCGTAAAGAAAATCGGTCTCATACCCTAAGCGGTATCTTGTTTGTCGCGCTTTTTGCGACGAGTGCTACGTACTTGAGCGAGTTTGAGCTGTTTAAACATTTGGGCTTAAGCCCGTTAATCGTGGGCATTGTACTCGGAATGCTCTATGCCAACACTTTGCGTTCGAAATTGCCGCAGGAGTGGGTTGCGGGTATTTTATTTTCGACTAAAACGATTTTACGTACGGGGATCGTTTTTTACGGTTTTCGTTTGACGTTTCAAAATATCCTCGAAGTCGGTTTGGCGGGCGTCGTTACGAGCGTATTGGTCGTTTCGTTGACGTTTATCATCGGTTATCTGGTCGGGACGAAACTGCTAAAACTCGATAAGGAGACGACGATTTTGACCGCGGCGGGCAGTTCTATTTGCGGAGCGGCGGCGGTGCTGGCAACCGAGCCCGTCGTCAAAGCCGAAGCGTATAAAAGCACGATCGCCGTTTCCACGGTCGTCGTGTTTGGAACGATAGCGATGTTTTTGTACCCCTTTTTGTACCGTGCGGGATGTGTGCCTTTGAGTCCCTCCGAAATGGGTATTTACGTCGGAGGAACCTTGCATGAAGTCGCGCACGTCGTTGCCGCCGGAAATGCTATCGGCGATGAAACGTCGCAAAGTGCCGTGATCGTTAAGATGATACGCGTTATGTTGTTGGCGCCGTTTTTGATTCTTTTGGGACTTTGGTTAACACGTGCCTCCAAGTCGATTTACAAAACCAAAACTAAGATTACGATACCGTGGTTTGCGGTTTTGTTTATCGTCGTTGCGGGGTTTAATTCGCTGCATCTTCTGCCCTTACATGTCGTCGATACGATCAACGCCTTGGACACGTTTTTGTTGACCATGGCGATGAGTGCTTTGGGCATGGAAACCAATGCGAGCAAGTTTAAAAACGTGGGTATGAAGCCGGTCTATTTAGCGACGATTTTATTTGTATGGTTGATTTTCGGAGGCTTTGCCATCGTTAAATTTTCTTTGACGTTGTAGCGCGTTAGTCTCTACCTAAAAATTCGCTTGCCTCGGAAATGATCAGAAACGCTTCGGGATCGTATTTACGGATAATATCTTTTAAGAGTTGGATTTTCGAGGCTTCGACGGAAAGTAAAATCATCGTTTTAATCTGCTTTTCATGATGCAACCCCGTTCCCGTAAAGATCGTACCGTGTTCTTCGATGCGATCGCGAATCTGCTCGGTGAGGATTTCAACGTTGTTAGAGATGATTTTGACGACTTTTTTAGACGGGCGACCCGTAATGATCGTATCGATTACTTTGGTCGTGACGTAAACGCCGAACATACTGTAAAGGGCTCTTGAAATATCGCCGTAGGCAAAAATATAGACGATCATAATCGAAAGATCGATGCTCAAAAGCACTTCGGCAGCTTTGAACTTCGTCTTTTGCGCGACGATTTCTCCCACAACGGAGGTGCTTCCGGTCGAAGAACGTCCTTTGATAATCAAGCCTACGCCAAGACCGATAAAAATACCCCCAAATACCGCCGCAAGCAATAAATCGTCGCTCAGCGGTTTGAGGTGTAAGGCTTCGCGAAAAAGATCGGTAAAAAAAGAGGTTGCAAAAAGCGCGACCAAGGTTTTTAGAAAATAGAGTTTGCCGAAATAGACGTACCCTAAAACGATAAAAGGAATGCTCACGCATACGATCAGCGTTCCTAACGTGAGTTGCGTGATGAAAAAGTGCAAAATCAAAGCAATACCGATGCCCCCTCCGGTAATCACACCGTTAGGGGAGAGAAAGCATACGACGCCAAACGCCATCGATAATGCGCCTAAAAAGACGTACGCCGTTTGGAGAAGTTGCGTCGACAATAAGGCTTTTGTCATTTAAGATACCCGGTTAAATTGAGAAGCGGAAGCTTGGTCGAGCTTTCGAGTTTTTTCATCCACTTGTCCATCGGGTCGGGTTTTTCCCAAACGGGATGCGCGACGTTCGCCAAAGCTTCAACCCTCTTTTTCGCCTCTTGTGCTGAACCTATTTCGTCGATGAGGTGAACGTTTAAGGCTTTAGAGGCGATAAAAACCTGTGCGTTCGCAAATTCGTCGGGTTTCGCAAGGTTCAGCCCGCGCGCGGTTGCTACGTCTTTGACGAAAAGGTCGTATGCATCGCCGATCAGACCTTTGAGTGCTTCTTTCTCTTTAGGCGTCCACTCTCTGGTAAACGTTCCCATTTGTTTGTATTCGCCGGCGGTAATAATCTGCTCCGAAATACCTAGTTTTTTAGCCAATTCGGCGACGTTGGGTGCTTGGAAAAGTACGCCGATCGAGCCGATAAAGGCACCCGGATTGGCGATAATGGTGTTCGACCAAATCGAAGCGTAATAGCTGCCGCTGGTCATGCTTCCCGCCGCGTACGCGACGACGGGTTTTTTCTCCGCCAATCGCTTAACCGCTAACGAGAGTTCGATGGAAGGAGCAAGTGCGCCGCCGGGAGAGTCGACATGTAAGAGTACGCCTTTGATTTGGTCGTTTTCTTCGGCTTTTTCGATCGTATCCAAAATTTCGTCGATGTTTAAGATTTCGCCTTCGATTTTGACGATCGCAAGGTTCGGCTCTTTGATCTCCTCTTGCGAGACGACGATCCATGCGACGATTAAGAGTAAGACGACGGTTTTAAAGTGGGTTTGAACGTAGTTTAAAATCGCACCTAAGACGATAAAAGGTTTTTTGAGTAGGTTTAACATAAGGCTTCTCCGTGAATATAAATCGCTTCCATGCGACGGGTGTGTAAGAGCGTTTGTACGATCAGCGTTTCTCGGTCGCACGCTTGCGGAAGCGTTGCGACGATAAGGTCGGCATAGCGGTCTTTTTCAAGCGATCCGCACGGAAGTTTTAAGGCGTTTGCCGCGTTACATGTCACGCTTTGCAAGAGCAGTTTTGCCAAGGTCGTAAGATCGCGCTCGTAATGCATCATCAAAGCACTTCGCATCTCGTCCCAAAGGCTGAGCGAGGTGTTGGAACTGAGACCGTCTGTGCCTAAGGTAAGGTTTATTTTTGCGGCAAGCACTTTGGCGACGTCAAGTTTGCCTGCGCCCAAAAGACGATTGGAAACGGGGCAATGCGTGAGCGTTGCTTTTTGATCGGAAAGAGCGTGCAGCTCTTCGGTATCGGCATAAACCGCATGGGTAAAGAGCGTCGGAACGTTTTCAAACAGGGCAAGGTATTCTAAGGCATCGCACATCGGTTTTGCGTGGGGATTAAACGCGCTTAAAAAGGGTTGAAAATCCCCCTCGGCGTTATCGAGCCAAGCACGCTCGGCAAGGCTTTCCATAAAATGCGTCGAAACGACGCACCCCTCTTCGCGTGCTTTTTGCAAGGCTTTTTTCGCCAAAATCGGATGCGTCGAATAGGGCGAATGAACCGAAATAGCCGGAATAAAACGATTGCCCGCATGGGCTTTCGAATCTTCAAAGCGACTCGCAAAGTCTGCGTACATCGCATCGACCGCACTAGGAGCGGAGCCTAAAACTTCATTGAAATAAACGACGCGTTGGGGCGTTTGTACGCAAGCGTCCAGATCGGCTCCGAAACTGCTGATGGCACCTAAGGTCGTCGTTCCGCTTTGAAGCATTTCGCGAAGCGCGGCGGCGATGTGTTCGTGCGTTGCGAGTGCGCTGAGCTCTTCGCGGTGTTGAATGACGGATTGAAGCCACGGAATAAAGTCGCCGTAACGAAGCATCGTACGGTTGGCACTAAACTCTAAATGCACATGGGCGTTAATCAAACCCGGCAAAATAATGCTATGAGGCGGCGTTTGAATCAGCGTAGCGTCCGGATAACGCGCTTGAAGCGCATCGCTTTGTCCTATGTCGATAATCGTTTCGTCGAAAACGACGCCGCCTTTTTCGATGATCTCAAACGTCGCGTTACATGTTAGGACGAAATCGGCAATCAATAACTTCACGTTTTTCCTTTATGTTCTTCCAAAGAAGAGTATTCAACTTCCTACAAAATACCTTTTCGTAAGAAAAAGCACCGAAGGGTGCGCGGGCATTGCGTCTGGCAAAACCCAGTGTTAACGTAGCTTTTAGAGCTTAGCTCTAAAGGCGTGTTCTGCGTTCTTTTGCGTTGATTGAAACGCGAATAAAATCGCGTAATTGTATCCTAAACTAACCGCTGATATAATAAGAACAAATTTTTAATAAAGGTTATTCATGAAAATAGTCGTGATTCAAGGTCCTAATCTCAATATGCTCGGTTACCGCGAACCAAACGTTTACGGTGCGATGAAATTGGAAGAAATCCATACGCAAATGGAAACGGTTGCCAAACAAAACCATTTTGAGATCGAGTTTTTTCAATCCAACTTGGAAGGCGAAATCGTCGATAAAATCCAAGAGTGTTTAGGCGATGCCGACGGTATCATCATCAATCCGGCGGCGTATACGCACACCTCTATCGCGATTCGCGACGCGATCAGTGCAGTTTCGCTTCCCGCGATCGAAGTGCATATTAGCAATATCTACCGTAGAGAAGAGTTTCGTCAAAAAAGTATGACCGCAGCGGTTTGTACGGGACAAATCAGCGGTTTTGGACCTTTTGGCTATCACCTTGCCATGATCTCGATGATGCAAATGTTAGGCGAACTTGACGCGCTTCGCAAAGCGCAAGCCGCACAGCAACAAGCCAAAGCGTAAATGAATTATATCCTCAAAGACGAAAACGCGCAGTATTTTGAATGCGGCTTTTCGTGCGATAATGCGATTTTTCTGAAACTCGGCAGTGAAGCGTTTTTTATTACCGATGCGCGTTATACGACCGAAGCAAAGGAGACGATCCACAATGCCGAGGTTGTTTTAGGCGACAGACGCGATTTGTTGAAAACGGTTCGTCTGTTGGTACGAAAAAGCGGCATTTCACGTTTGGTTTACAATCCAAGCGAGTGGAGCGTGGACGCTTATGAGCGTCTTAGTGCTACATTGAATGTCCATTTTCAACGAAAAGTCAATTTCTCGCAAGAAAAACGTATCGTGAAAAGCGAAGCCGAGTTGACGCTTTTAAAACAAGCGGCACGGTACGGTAAAGAGGCGTTTGCGCGCTTTGGGGAGTTTTTAAAAGCGCATGAAGGAGTCGACGAAAGGCGTGCTTTTTTCGAAGCCGAAGCGATCTTTAAAAACGAAGGTGCATTGGGGTTGAGTTTCGATCCGATCGTTGCATTCGGCGAAAATGCCGCCAAACCGCATGCGCTTCCTACCGGTAAGCGTTTAGAATACGGCGAACTCGTGTTGCTCGATGCGGGTGTAAAATACCGACGCTACTGTTCTGATCGTACGCGTACGAGCTATTTTAACGAACGTTTCGGCTTTGAAAAAGAGCAACACTTTAATGATGCACGCCGACAAAAAGTGTACGATACCGTCTTGTTTGCCCAAGAAGCTGCGCTTAAGGCGGTGCGTGCGGGCATTCAAGCCAAAGAGATCGACAAAGCCGCGCGCGACGTCATCGACAAAGCGGGCTTTGGAGCGTATTTCGTGCATTCTACGGGGCACGGCGTGGGATTGGACATTCACGAACTGCCCGTAATCGGAGCACGTTCCTCCGCGATCATCGAAGAGAATATGGTCTTTACGATCGAGCCGGGGATTTATTTGCCCGGAGAGTTTGGCGTGCGTATCGAAGATACGATCGTCGTGCGAGCAAACGGTGCCGAGGTTCTGGGGTGAAATTAGAGAAAATCCGTTTTTTTCCGATGCGTTCGTCTTTGACCAAACGGTTCAAATACGAAGCACTGATCGGTATCGGAGGCAACGAGGGAGACGTTAAAAAACGTTTTCGCAACCTCTATCGATTTTTTCTAAATGATCCGCGCTTGCGTATCCAAGAGAGTTCGCCCGTTTTGCAAAATCCGCCTTTTGGCTATTACGAACAAAACGATTTTCACAATGCGGTAGTGGTCATAGAGACTTCTTTACATGTCAAAGCGTTGCTTACGATGCTTTTACATGTAGAGAAGCGATTTAAACGCGTGAGACGCTTTAAAAATGGACCAAGAACGCTTGATTTGGATATAATATTTTTCGATCGTCTTCGACGCAACGATTCACGGTTGACGCTCCCGCATCCTCGATGGAGCGAACGTTTATCGGTCGTCGTTCCGCTTTTTATGCTAAAACGTTTCAAAGGATAATGGGTGAAATTTCATACGTTTAGCGGTGAAACACCGGCAGAAGCACTCAAACTCGCTCAACGTGAGTGCGGCGAGAATGCTTTAGTCATCAGCACCAAACAACTGCGCAAAAAGACGATTAGCACGAGCGCACTTTACGAAGTGGTCGTCGCGGTGGATGAAGAACAGCTTCCCGTGCAAAAGCCGGAACCTAAGACCGAGTCAAAATACAAAAGCGGCGAGGACGTGTTATTGAGTCTCTCCGAAGCGGCGAAACAGATTTCCCAAATCGCCCAAGCAACGGGTGACACGGGAAGTTTCGGTAGTGCTTCCAAAGCCGTCGATAAAGCTCAAAATATCGAAAGCATCGGCGAAATTAAAAGTGAGATTACTAAACTTGCTGATAAAATCAAATTGATTCAAGAGATGTTTTGGGAAGAAAAAGCGCACCATCGCAATCATTTGGCGATTCCCTCCGAGTTTGCCGAAATTTATAAACTTGCCAAAACCAGCGGCATGGGCGAAGACCATCTTGAAAATATTATGAATTTGACGTTGGAACATATGCCCAGTCGTATGAAAAACAGCTCCGAGACGATTAAACGCTATTTTCAGGTTTTGCTTCGCAAATTGATTCCCGTGCGTATGGAAACCGAACTTCCCAAAGGGGGTAAGCGCATTATGATGTTCGTCGGACCTACGGGCGTGGGAAAGACGACAACGATCGCCAAGTTGGCAGCGCGCTATTCGTACATTCAAGAAAAACGTGCCAAAGTCGGCATCATAACGCTTGATACCTATCGAATCGGAGCGGTGGAACAGCTTTTTCAATACGCTAAAATGATGCGCTTGCCGATCGAAGACGTGGTAGAACCGAACGATTTTAACCAAGCACTCTCCTCCTTAAGCCATTGCGACGTCATTTTGATCGATACGGTCGGAAGTTCGCAGTACGATAAAGAAAAATTACTGAAGCTCAACACGTTTCTTCAAAAAAGCGATCTTCAAATAGACGTCAATTTAGTGCTTTCCGCGGGAAGCAAGCTCGAAGATCTCAAAGAGATTTATCATAACTTCTCCTTTTTAACGATCGACACGCTTATTTTTACCAAATTCGACGAAACCAAAGTTTTTGGAACGATTTTTTCTTTGATTTACGATATCGACAAGCCCGTGAGTTACTTTTCGATCGGGCAAGAGGTTCCGGACGATATCGTTCCCGCCTCCAGCGATTTTTTAGTCGAGTGTATTTTAGACGGTTTTGAGAAAAAAAGAGGTGAACATGCAAACGCAAGCAAATAAACTTCAAGAGCTCGTCGGTGCGGCATCAAGCGGCGAAGCGGCAAGCCGCACGAAATTTATCGCGATCACGAGCGGTAAAGGAGGCGTAGGTAAAAGTACTATCAGCGCCAATATGGCAAACATTTTAGCCAATAACGGGTATAAAGTCGGACTGTTCGACGCCGACATCGGTCTTGCGAATTTGGACGTTATTTTAAACGTGCGTATCGATAGAAATATCTTACATGTACTCAAAGGCGAATGCTCTTTAAACGACGTCATCGTTCCGATTAAAAAGAATCTTATCTTGATTCCCGGAGAAAGCGGTGACGAGATTTTGAAGTATTCCGAACAGTTTTTATTTGAACGTTTTTTGGAAGAAACGAAAGTGCTTGATGATTTGGATTTTATGATTATCGACACGGGAGCGGGTATCGGAGAGCATATTCAGCTTTTTCTTGAAGCCGCCGACGAAGTCATCGTCGTAACCGTCCCCGATCCCGCCGCAATTACCGACGCGTATGCGACGATTAAAATTACGAGTAAAACCCAATCGTATATTCACTTGATTTTAAATATGGTCAAGAGCGAAAAAGAGGCGCAACTCGTTTTTGACAAGATTAATAAAGTCGCCCAAGCCAATATCGGCAACGGATTAAAACTAAATCTGATCGGAAAACTCCCCGAAGATAAAATCGTCTCAAAGAGCATTAAACAACGCACGCTTTTTACCAACGACGCGCCCAATTCGTTGGCGTCTTTGGACATGAAGCGTATCGTCAATAATCTGGTGTATAAATTGGAACGAAAAGTGCTTCAAAGTGATACGAATAAGAGCTTCGGAAGCTTCTTTAAGCGTATTATAGAGCAATTTTAGATACATTTCACAAAGGTTGGGCATGGTCAAATCAGACAATTTTATCTATTTTTTTACCGTGTGCGGGTTTTTTATCGGTTTGGCGTTTTCAATTTTAAATTTTAGCGAACCCGAGGAGATGCTCTTTTACACCTTGGAGATTACGCTGACGTTTTATTTGATTATTCATGTTGCCATTATGAATTTCTTTGATTTTGATCGATTGAGCACCTATATTTTTAATAAAAAAGATCATGAAGAGATCGGGGATTATTTTATCCATGAGCTTGAGGACAGGGAAAAAATTATGGATAATTTATTAAGCGGTATCGATTTGATGAACCAACAGTATGAAAAGCTCGTGAAAGGCTCAACGGAGAGTCATGAATCCTACGTTAAAAAAGCAGCCTAACCCGTACAGTCAAAATTTAAAAAAAGAGCAAGACGAGCTTGTTTTGCAGTACCTTCCCGCGGTCAGAGCGATGGCGTATCGCTTAAGGGAACGCCTGCCTTCTTCAGTGGACGTGAACGATTTGATTTCGATCGGCACCGAAGAGATGATTAAACTTTCGCGTCGTTACGATAAAGAGCAAAACGACTCCTTTTGGGGCTACGGAAAAAAACGCGTCTACGGAGCGATGCTCGATTTTTTACGCTCTTTGGATACGATGAGCCGTTCTAACCGACGTTTGATTAAACTGGTCGATCAAGAAATTACCGCTTATTTAGGCGAGCACGGCGAAGAACCCGACGATGCTTATTTGGCAAAGATTTTAAACGAAGACATCGAAAAAATCGCCGAAGCGCGCAACAGCGCGATGATTGTTTCGGTCATGTCGCTGAATGAACAAATCACGGTACTTTCCGGTGAAGATACGGCGCAAAAAGTTGAAAAAGACCAGCTTTTAGAGATGGTTCACGCTATCTTAGCAACGTTTGGCGAACGAGAACAGATGATTATTCAACTGTACTATTTTGAAGAACTCAATTTAAAAGAGATTAGCGAAATATTGGAGATCAGCGAGTCGAGAATTTCTCAGATTCATAAGAAGCTTTTAGCGAAGATTAAAGAACGGTTGGGACTATACCATGGCTGATATTTTAAGTCAAGAAGAGATCGACGCCCTTTTAGAAGTTGTCGAAGAAGACGGCGATTCGCTGATTAGCGAAGGCGATACCGGCGAGACGAAGCAAGTCATTCTTTACGACTTTAAACGTCCAAACCGCGTTTCAAAAGAACAATTGCGCGCGGTAAAGGGTATTCACGACAAAATGGCACGAAATTTGGCATCGCAGATTTCGTCCATTATGCGAAGTATCGTCGAAATCCAACTCCACTCGGTAGATCAGATGACGTACGGTGAATTCTTGATGTCGCTCCCGAGTCCGACGAGTTTTAACGTTTTTTCGATTAAACCGCTTGACGGTAACTGTATTATCGAGATTAATCCCTCCATTGCGTTTCCGATGATCGATCGATTGCTCGGAGGCATGGGCGAAGCGTATGAAGCGACCAGAGAGCTTACCGATATCGAACTCAATCTTTTGGACGCGATTTTGCGCATTATCATGCAACGTTTGAAAGAGGGTTGGGCTCCGATTACCGATATGTACCCGACCGTCGAGACCAAAGAGTCCAGTCCCAACGTCGTACAGATCGTTTCGCAAAACGAAATCGTCATTATGGTCGTTATGGAAATTATCATCGGTAACTCCAGCGGTATGATCAACCTTTGTTATCCCGTTATTTACCTTGAACCGATTTTATCGCGTTTGGCAAACCGCGATATTATGCTTGGCGAAACGAGTGCCAAAAAGAGCCGCAACAAAGAGCTCAATACCTTGATTTCGCGTGCGGAAGTCTTTAACGAGGCGATTATCGGCAGAGCGGAATTAAGCGTTGGAGAACTTTTGGATCTTAAAAAAGGCGATATTATCCGTCTCGATCGCGCCGCAGACGATAAGGCGATCGTTATGATCGATAAAAAAGAGCTTTTCTTAGCCGAAATCGGTTTGCACCGTTTCCGCAAATCGATTAAAATCGAAGAGTTGGTTCGTACCGACAAAGATGAAATTAAAAGCGCGCTTGAAGAGTTGGAACAGATCCGCAAATCAAAAATATCGTCGTTTGAAACGCAAATATAGGCATAGGGGAAAAACGTGAATACAACATTCGTACAGTTATTGGAGCAAGAGATCGTCTCGACGATCGAAGGACTTACCGGCGTTGCCCCTACGGTTGAACTCAATAAAGAAGAAAACGGCGAAAGCAAATTAAAATTGAGCCCGCCTTTGGCAAAGCTTGACGTCACGGTCGGCGGTCAAGTTCACGGACAGATGCGCGTGACCGTTGCGACTTCGATTGCTACGGCTATCGGCGATATGATGCTCGGTGGAGAGGGAAACGAAAAAGAGGAGATGGACGCGGAAGACCTCGATGCGATTAAAGAGATCGTCTCGAATATTTTAAGTGCGTTCTCACGCTCGTTAGGCAGTCAAAAAAATATGCCTAAAATCGAGTTCGAAATCGATAGCGTCGAGTATATCGATGCCACGGGAGAAGTCGATTTTAAAGCGTTTGATAAATTGTTTATTTACCACTTGGCGATTCACCATTCGCATGACGTCATCTCGTTTGCGATCACGCACGAGTTGGCACCGCTTATCGGCGAAACGGTCAACGTTCCCAAAGAAAGTCCGAGCGTCTCCTTATTCGAAGAAGCTCCCGCACCCGAAATGAAACGCTCCTCGGGAGGAATGACGCAAGAAGAGCTCAACAATATCGAGTTGATTAAAGACGTTAAGCTTCCGATTCGCGTGCGTATCGGCTCGAAAAAGATGTTGCTCAAAGACGTCTTAAGCATGGACATCGGATCGGTCATCGAGCTGGATCAATTGGCGAACGATCCTTTGGAAATTTTGGTCGGGGATAAGCTGATTGCTATGGGCGAAGTCGTGATCGTCGACGGAAACTTCGGCGTTCAAATCGGAGAAATCGGTACGAAGCGCGAACGCTTGGAAAAATTACGATAAGCGTATCATGATGAAAATACCTTCCCATATTAAAGACACCGAACACTCTAACGAGTGGAGTGTGCTTCGCATTATGTCCGATTTTGTCAAAGGCTTTGATGAATTGCAGGATTTAGGACCTTCGGTGACGTTTTTCGGCAGTGCGCGGTTTCATCCCGATCATTATTACTACCAAGAAGCTTATGCTCTTGCTCATCGCCTCGGGAAAAAAGGGTACACGATCGTGACCGGCGGATCGCACGGTATTATGGAAGCGGCGAACAAAGGTGCGTTCGATGCTAAATCGGCACAATCGATCGGGCTCAATATCAATCTTCCGCATGAGCAATCGGGCAATCGGTATACGACCAAACATCTAAGTTTCGACTATTTTTTTGTGCGGAAAGTGATGTTAATTAAATATTCACTTTCGTATGTTATCTTTCCGGGCGGATTTGGAACGCTGGATGAGCTTTTTGAAGCTTTGACGTTGACGCAAACGGGAAAAATTACGCAGATCAGTATCTTTTTGTACGGCAAAAGTTATTGGGAAAAATTGTATGATTTTATTAAAACGACGATGGTCGAAAACCGTGTGATTCGAGAGGAAGACGTGAATTTAATTACGCTAACCGATGATTTTGACGAAATCGTCAAACAAATCGACGAACGCTTGATCGTGTATACGAATGCTCTCAAAGCCGAAGGCTTGGAAGAGAGTCGCTATTACAAAAAAGCGATTGAACATTTATCGAACCAAGAATAACGATGCCTCCACACAAACTCTGTTATAAAACGCTTTTGAAAAAAAACCTTCCTTTTTTGGGCGCATTGTTGCTCTTAGGCTTTACGCTTTACGAAATTAGCTTTTATATTTTTAAAACCTATCGCGCTTTTTTCAATTCCGATGCCGCAATCGCCAATATCTTGGCCGAAGAGATCGTTCAGGCCGAGAGCTTTTTCCCAAGCCATTGGTGGTATGTCAATAATGATTTGTGGGTTTTCTACAAACAGCTTTTAGTCATTCCTTGGGTACTTGCAGGTAAAAACGGCTATTTTGCCCATGCGTTTACCGTTTTTGAAGTTAGCGTTTTTATGATCGTTTTTATTTACCTCTTTTTGCGTTCGCTGATGCTCTCGCGAGCGTCCAGCGTGATGGGAGGAGTGGTCGTTAGCATCGGCTATTCGCCGATGTATTTACGCGAACTTTACGGCGAAGCAGCGTATACGTGGTATTTTATTTTTATGATCGCGTTTATGTTTATTTTCCGAAAATTGAGCCCACATGTCATTAGCAAGCGGACGCAAATTAAAGCGTTTATTGCCTTTATGATCTTGCTGTATCTATTGGTTCTTGCCAATCCGATACGCTTTTTCGTCTATTACATCACGCCGTTTTTCGGTGCATTAGCCCTTTTAGTCTATTTTGCACGCGACAGTCTTCGTACGTTTAAAGGAGCGATGTTGCGTATGCTTTCGATCAAGCGCATCGCAATTTCTATTTTCGCCTGTGCCGTAATGACGGGAGCGACGATTACCCATTTTACGCTTTTGGAAAGTTTGCATTTTGCTGGAGGCGCAAATAACGCACCTTTAGTGCCTTTGGAGGATTTGCCGGTTCACGCCGCACATGCTTTATTAGGGTTGTGGAATTTTATCGGTTCGGAGTGGGGAACGAATATTCGGGCTTCTTCGCTTGAGGGCATCGTCTCTTTGGCAAAATTTGTGCTTTTCCCTTTCGTACTCGTTATTCCGGCATTGCACATCAAAAAAGCGTTTTACCAAATGAGCTCGACCGAGCGGCTTTTCGTTTTGTTTTCTTACGTCGGTTTTGCGTTGCTTTTGGTGCTTTACTCTACTACGGCATTGCATGAACACGCATGGGCAGCACGCAACAACATACGGTATCTTTCGCCTTTTATTATGATGGTGCTCATTTGTAACGTTATTATGTGGCGCTTTTTTTCGCTTTTTATGAAACTGATTTTAAGCGTCAGCCTTACGATTGCTCTGGGCGTTTCATGGCAGTATGTTTCGCCCAAAGAGTGGCGCGGCATTGTGGATGAGCGCATCGCTTTGGTGGAAGAACTCAAAAGCAGAGGGTTGCATTTTGGCTACGCCGAGTATTGGGATTCACATATTTATACCGTTTTTAGCGACGGCGAGGTCGATATTCGTCCGATAGACTTTGACGAAAAAGAGGGCATGAAACTGGTTAAATGGCTCTCAAGCGACAGATGGTACCAAAAAGATACGACCGACGGTAAAGTCTTTTTTATGGTAGTACCCGACGATATAGACGACATGTACCGAGCGATACGCGATTTTAATATGCCCGATCCGCTGGAACAATTTACGCTGGGCAAATATACCTTTTTTGTTTTCGAAAAAAATCCGCTTTACGTGAAACGAACTAAAGCGGAAGCTAGGAAGAAAAAGCGTATAATGACGGCTCCTTAATCCCTGCTATAAAGGTTACATGTGGAGTCTGTAAAAATCAGCGTTGTTTCCCCTATTTACGGATGTAAAGAGTGTTTATTCGAGTTATACGATCGCTTGGTAAAGACCTTAAGTCCTATCAGCGACAATTTTGAAATTATCTTTGTCAACGATGCCTGTCCTCAAGGTTCGTGGGAGCGTATCGTGATGTTATGCGCTAGGGACGAACGCGTTAAGGGCATTAATCTTTCACGCAACTTCGGACAGCATTACGCAATTACAGCCGGACTCGATCATGCTAAAGGCGAATGGGTTGTCGTGATGGATTGCGATTTACAAGATCGCCCCGAAGAGATTAGCAAGCTTTACAACAAAGTCGTCGAAGGGTACGATATTGTTTTTGCCAAACGCACGGAGCGTAAAGACGGCTGGTTTAAGCGTTTCGGCTCATACGCATTTAACCGCATGTTAGAGTATTTCACCGATACGAAGCACGATAACAGCATCGCTAATTTCGGTATTTATGCGAGAAAAGTGGTTGAAACGATCAATCGTTATCGCGAACACAGCCGCGACTTTTTACTTTTTGCCCAAATGGTCGGATTTAAAAAAACCGAGATCGACATCGATCATGCGGCACGTGCTTACGGAAAATCATCGTATAACCTCAAAAAATTGATTCATCTTGCGATCGATTCGATTATTTCGCATTCCAACAAACCGTTAAGGCTTTCGATTCAACTAGGATTTTTGATTGCTTTTGCCAGTTTGCTTTATGCAGGGTGGTTGGTCATTCGCTACTTCTTCTACCACACGCCAGCTGAAGGTTGGACGAGTTTGATGGTGTCGATGTTTTTTATGTTTGGACTTCTGTTCGCCATTATTGGTATTACGGGGCTGTACATCGGAAAGATCTTTGATGAGGTCAAACGACGACCTCTTTACGTGATTCAAGAGACAATCAATTTATGAAAAAAATAGCAATTTTACAATCCAATTATATTCCGTGGAAAGGGTATTTTGACATCATTGGAAGCGTCGATGAGTTCGTGCTTTATGATGATATGCAATACACTAAAAACGACTGGCGCAACCGCAATAAAATCAAGACGCAAAATGGGCTTCAGTGGCTCAGTATTCCCGTACGTCAAGAGAGTTTGCATCAAAAAATCAATGAGACCAAAATTACTGATGCAAAATGGAACGTGAACCATTGGCGAAGCATCGCGCAAAGCTATGCCAAAGCGCCTCATTTTAAAGCGTACAAAGAGTCCTTTGAAGCATTGTATATGGGTGCGACAATGGAGACGATTAGCGAGATCAATCGTCATTTTATCGATGCGATCTGCGCAATGCTAGAGATCAAAACGGTAATACGTGATTCTAGAGAGTTTGTCTTGGCTGAAGGAAAAAGCGAGCGGCTTTTGGCGTTGTGTCAAGAGTTAGGTGCCACAACGTATCTGAGTGGTCCTGCGGCAAAAGATTACTTAGATGAATCCATCTTTGTCGAAGCAGGCATAAAGGTTGAATGGATGGATTACAGTGGGTATAGCGAATACCATCAACTATTCCCTCCGTTTGAGCATGGTGTGAGTGTGATCGATCTCATCTTCAACGAAGGCGAAAACGCCAAAAATTTTCTTAAAAGTAGTCAAAAATGATCCATTTCAATAAACCTCCACGAACAGGCAATGAAGATAAATATGTGTTAGAGGCGATGAACAGCCTTAAAATTTCGGGCGATGGTCCTTTTGGCAAACGCACACAACAATGGTTTGAAGAGCGTTACAAATGTGCTAAAACGCTGTTAACTCCTTCGTGTACACACGCCCTTGAAATGGCGGCGTTGCTTTTAGAGATCAAAGAGGGCGATGAGGTCATTATGCCCAGTTACACCTTTGTGAGCACCGCCGATGCGTTTGCTCTAAGAGGGGCTAAGATCATTTTTGTCGATGTCAGACCTGAGACGATGAACATCGATGAGCGTTTGATTGAAGCGGCGATTACGCCTAAAACCAAAGTGATCGTGCCCGTGCATTACGCGGGTGTGGGATGCAATATGGATGTGATCATGGATATTGCAAAGCGTCACAATCTGTTTGTTGTTGAAGATGCGGCGCAAGGGTTTGAAGCTACCTACAAAGGAAAGCCTCTTGGAACCATTGGACATTTGGGTGCGTTTAGTTTTCATGAAACCAAAAACGTCACCAGTGGCGGCGAAGGTGGACTTTTACTCATTAACGATGAGCGTTTTTCCCACCGTGCTGAGATTATCCGTGAAAAAGGAACGAACCGTAGCCAATTTTTCAGAGGTATGGTCGATAAATACGGCTGGATGGATATCGGCAGCAGTTACCTTCCTAGTGAACTTCAAGCCGCGTACCTTTGGGGCAATTTAGAAGAGGTGAATGTGATTCAAAACCACCGTTTGAATGCATGGAAAGCGTATTACACAATGCTAGAGCCATTGGCGAAAAAAGGGCTAATCGAGCTTCCGTTTATTCCTGAAGGATGTGTGCATAACGCGCATATGTTCTACTTTAAAGTGAAAGATTTGGAAACACGTACGATTTTACTCGAGCAGTTTAAAGCGCGCAACATTGGCGCTGTTTTTCACTATATTCCATTGCACAGCGCACCTGCGGGCGTTAAATACGGTCGTATGTTTGGTGAAGATCTTTACACGACCAAAGAGAGCGAGCGATTGGTTCGTTTACCCCTTTATTATGGCATTACCAACGAAGAGATCGAAACGGTATGCGATGTCTTAAAACAATGGAGTGCATGCTAATGGCGCATTTATACATCTTTGGGACAATATTTTTCACCGTTTACGGACAGCTTGTTATCAAATGGCGCATTCCTTTTCACGGGCATTTGCCCGATGCGTCTGCTGAAAAGTTGATTTTTTTATTGAAACTTTTTTTAGATCCGTTTATTTTAAGTGGCTTTATCTCAGCGTTTGTCGCCTCTTTGTGCTGGATGGCGGCGATGACTAAGTTTGAGCTGAGCTACGCCTATCCGTTTATGGGACTCACCTTTGTCGTGGTGTTTGTCTCATCGGTTTTTCTCTTTAGCGAAAGCGTTACGCTGTATAAAATTTTGGGGCTTGCTTTGATCGTGCTGGGAATTTTTATTTCCAGTCGAGGGTAAACAAGAGGCGTAAAGACGCCTCTTGCGTTAATTACGTCTGTTTTTAAGCCGTTCCAACTGCTTTTGACGGAACTCGTCTTTGGTTACTTTTCCGTCGTGATTGATATCAAAATAAGCAAAATCGGGAGCATCCGCCGCATTTTTCATGCCTCCGCCCGCTTGGGCTCTTGCACTCATACGTTGCGCTTTTGCCGCATCAAATTCTTCTTGCGTAAGTGTTCCGTCTTTGTTAGTATCGAAATCGTCAAAACTCATCGGTCCTCGCGTCGTATCGGCGGCTAAGAGTAAAGAGGCAAAGGCGCATAGCCATAAAAAACGTTTCATTGGGAATCCTTTTCTAGCGTTTTAAGTTGCTCTAAGAGCATCATAGGTTTAGTATTGAGTGCGTCCGAAATCTCTTTGAGTGTCGATGTCTCACGTGCGTCAAATCCTTTTTCGCGAAGAAAAACAAGAGCACGCGGTAGCGAAAATCCTTGGCGTTTGGAAGCCTCTGCAAGGCTTAATCGACCGTATCCGCCGCCTTCTTGTAACGATGACGAAGCAGGTTTTTGTTTTGCCATCAAGCCGAACATTTGTGCGGGCGAGTAGCCGTTTGATTGTGCGATATCGATAATACGTTTGGAAGGATCGACGGCTTTAAGCTGTGCGTCGGTTAAGGTTTGCACCAGCTGAGAAAGCGGTGTGCTAGTACGCATCGCAAACTCTTCTAAGCTTGAAAGTTCGGCATGACCGTAAGGTGCTTTTGAATCCGCTTTTTGCTCCCAAGAGTTCTTAAGCTGATCGGAAAAGTCCAAAAAGGCATCGAAAGGTTGCCAAAAATAGAGTGTTCCGACCCAAAAGAAAAGATTGAACGCCAATGCCAGTAGCAACTCTTTATTGAAAAACGAAAATGTCGATGCTTTCGTTTTAAGGTAACTCAGTAACGCCGGTACGTTCAAGTAGATATGTACGACCGAGCCTATTAAAAAAAGAATCATAAAGCTGACATGTAAGTTCGTGTATTGCGTTTTATCCAAGCCTAAAAGATGCCAATCCGTCCAGTAAGCGACACGACCTTTGGGTGCGATAAAAAGCAAAATTCCTGTATAACTCATCGCTAAGAACGAAAAAGCGACACATAAAGAGGTCAAACGGCGTAAACGAATCATAAATAACTCCGATCAGGATAATTAGAGAAAGTTTTACAACAACTCTTTTGAAAGTATGGCATGAAAGTGTTAAGCAAATGTTAATGCGGCAAAATTTAATCTTAACGCTTTCTTAAGTCCCTTTGAGATAGAATAAAACACTTTTTTGATGCTAAAGGATACACAACTATGAGAGGCTACAAAGTCTTTGCCGGAACGGCGAATCCCGAGTTCGCTAAACGCGTTGCCAAACACCTTTCTCTCCCTTTGTCGGCGGCTGAAATCAAACGTTTTAGTGACGGTGAGATTAGCGTACAGATCAGCGAAAGCGTTCGCGGGAAAGATGTTTTTATCATTCAACCTACATGTGCTCCGGCCAATGTGAATTTAATGGAGTTATTGATTTTGACGGATGCGTTACGACGTAGTTCTGCGAACAGTATTACGGCGGTCGTTCCTTATTTCGGTTATGCCAGACAAGACAGAAAAGCCGCACCGCGTGTTCCGATTACGGCAAAACTCGTTGCCAATATGATGCAAACGGCGGGAATCGACCGCGTTGTCACGATCGATCTTCATGCCGGACAAATCCAAGGTTTCTTCGATATTCCCGTCGATAACCTTTACGGCTCTATTGTCTTCAACGACTACGTTAAAGCGAAAAACCTTAAAAGCCCTATTATTGCAAGTCCCGACATCGGCGGCGTTGCGCGAGCGCGTAGTTTTGCTAAACTCTTAGGCGTCGATATGGTCATCGTTGATAAACGTCGAGAACGCGCTAACGAATCGGAAGTGATGAATATTATCGGCGACGTGAACGGTAAAGACGTCATTTTAGTCGACGATATGATTGATACGGCGGGAACGATCGTCAAAGCGGCGGAAGTGCTCAAAAAAAGGGGTGCTACAAGCGTGATGGCATGTTGTACGCATGCGGTTTTGAGCGGTCCTGCGTATGAGCGAATCACTAAAGGCGAGTTGGACGAACTGATCGTTACCGATACGATTCCTCTCAAAGAAGCAAACGAAAAAATTAAAGTGCTCAGCGTTGCTCCGGTTTTTGCCGAAGTGATTCGTCGCGTGTACCATAACGAAAGCGTTAACGGATTGTTTATTTAATGCAGAGTCGTATTCGAAACTTTTCAATCATTGCCCATATCGATCACGGTAAGAGTACTTTAGCCGATCGTCTGATTCAAGAATGCGGTGCGGTCAGCGAACGCGAAATGAGCTCGCAAATGATGGACACGATGGATATCGAAAAAGAACGCGGTATTACTATCAAAGCGCAAAGCGTGCGTCTGACTTACGTCAAAGACGGACAGCCTTATATCCTAAATCTGATCGACACTCCGGGTCACGTGGATTTTTCGTATGAAGTCAGCCGTTCCTTGGCATCGAGCGACGGTGCCCTTTTAGTGGTCGATGCAAGCCAAGGTGTCGAGGCGCAAACGATTGCCAACGTTTACATCGCAATCGAACATAATTTAGAAATTATTCCCGTCATTAATAAAATCGATCTTCCCGCCGCCGATCCGGAACGCGTGAAAGACGAGATCGAGCATACGATCGGACTGGATTGTTCCGAATCTTTGAATGTGAGTGCTAAAAGCGGCATCGGTATTCGTGAACTTTTAGATCGTATCGTCGATCGTATTCCCGCACCTACGGGCGATGAAAATGCCCCGACCAAAGCACTGATCTACGATAGCTGGTTTGACAACTATTTGGGAGCGTTGGCTTTGGTACGCGTTTACGACGGGACGATCGTCAAGGGACAGGAAGTTTACGTTATGGGAACGGGTAAAAAACACGAAGTGTTGAACCTGATGTATCCGCACCCTTTGGCGATGCAAAAAACGAACGAAATTAAAACGGGTGAAGTGGGTATCGTCGTTTTGGGTCTGAAAAACGTCGGTGACGTCCAAGTCGGTGATACGATTACCGATGCCAAACGCAAAACTGCCGAAGCGGTCGGCGGCTTTAAACAAGTCAAACAGTTCGTTTTTGCCGGACTTTATCCGATTGAAACCGATAGATTTGAAGAACTCAGAGACGCGCTTGATAAACTCAAACTCAATGACTCAAGCATCTCATACGAGCCTGAAACCTCTGCCGCCCTTGGCTTTGGCTTTCGCGTCGGCTTTTTGGGCTTACTGCACATGGAAGTCATCAAAGAGCGTTTGGAGAGGGAGTTCGATCTTGATTTGATTGCCACCGCACCGACCGTTACCTATAAAGTCGTTACAACCAAAGGTACGAGCTTGGATATTCAAAATCCCAGCGAATTACCGCCGGTTAACGAGATCGAAGAGATTCAAGAGCCTTACGTCAAAGCAACCGTTTTAACGCCGAGTGAATTTTTAGGCAATATTATCATTTTGATGAACAACAAACGCGGGCTTCAAAAAAAGATGGACTATTTGAGTCCCGAGCGCGTGCTTCTGGAGTATGAGATTCCGCTCAATGAAATCGTGATGGATTTTTACGATAAGCTCAAGTCGGTCAGCAAAGGATACGCGAGTTTTGATTACGAGCCGATCGGCTATCAAGCGGGCGATCTTGTCAAACTCGACGTCTTGGTGGCGGGCGAAGTCGTGGATGCCCTTTCGATTATCGTGCCTCGCATCAGCGCGCAAAGTAGAGGACGTGACTTTGTCAAAGCAATGAAAGAGATCGTGCCACGCCAACTTTTCGAAGTGGCGATTCAAGCGAGCATCGGAAACAAAGTTATTGCCAGAGAGACCGTCAAATCCATGGGAAAAAACGTCACGGCAAAATGTTACGGAGGCGATATTACCCGAAAACGAAAGTTATTGGAAAAACAAAAAGAGGGCAAAAAGCGTATGAAATCGATCGG
This sequence comes from Sulfurospirillum cavolei, assembly GCF_001548055.1. GTDB lineage: Bacteria > Campylobacterota > Campylobacteria > Campylobacterales > Sulfurospirillaceae > Sulfurospirillum. The sequence continues at coordinate 2,419,459 of NZ_AP014724.1, read as the reverse complement.
GAAAGTCCAACTCCCGCAAGAAGCGTTTTTGACCATTCTTAAAATCGATTGATCCTTACATGTCATGCGTTGCCATCTTTGTTTAAAACTCAGTTGGCAACCGATTTGTAAAACATGTCTGCAAACCCTTTTAGCCCCAATGCCTGCTTTTCGAATTTTACCGAGCGGACTTAAGGTCTACTCTTTTTACAACTATTCTGATATTGCTCCACTGCTTCATACCAAACATACCTACATCGGCGCAAAGATTTTCGCACAACTGGGGAAGCATACGTTTTTTGAGTTTTTAAAAACCTTTGAACTTCCAAACGGCATTTGTGCCGTTCCCGTCGATGATCATGTGAGGCACGGCTATTCGCACAGCGCGATCTTAGCCAAAGCAACCCACCCTTTTTTAACACCGTTGTACGGAAGTTTACGAGCGCAAAATTATGAGAGTTATTCGGGCAAAAGCAGAGCTTTCAGACAAGCGCATAAACGCGATTTTAGTGTTACATGTAAAGATGCAATAGACGCTATTTTGATCGACGATATTGTGACCACGGGAAGTACGTTGGAAGAGGCGCATGAGACACTCAAAAAGCACGGTATCAATGTTTTGTTTGCGCTGGTGTTGGCAGATGCCAAAGAGGGGTAAATACGGAGTTTGGAGTTGAAAGCGTGCGTTGATAGAAAAAGACGACCGGAGGCGTACGCACCCAATCGTCTTGAAAGAGCTTTTATTTTCGTGATTTTAATGCTTTCATACACGAAGTGAAACATGTTTCGGCTTCTTGCATTAAAAGTTGTACAACTTCGCTATGTTTTTCATTTTTTAATTGAGAGACGCTAAAACTTGTGTTATCTCGGTAGTTGTCCGTATGGATCGATGTCTCAAGATAAGCGGCTCTTCGGCATATTAGATCGTCCGATACTTTGGCTGAGTTGGTGACGTAACTACAATCCCATCCAAACATCATTGAGTTTAATAATAGTATCGGTATTAACTTTTTCATTATACATGTCCTTTAATTTTATTTTTAATCATAGTAATAATCTGCTTAAAAGCGAGTCAATCTTCACAAGGGGCGTTTTTTTGCTCTACATGTAGCTTTATCATCAGCAAAAAAATTTCATACAAATCTTTATCGTTCTCTTTGGCAATGGTTTTGAGAGAATCTTCCGTACGTTGGATGAGAACGTGATTTTCTAAGAGCTTTTGCCGCAGCAAAGAAGCATCGCAACCAAACCACGTACAGAGCTCTTGAAACGATTGATTTTTAGTATTACGGATTAAAAATTCGACATTATCTTCATGGCGAATGTGCTTGTTACGCGCGATAGCGATACACTCTTGTAAAAGCCTTCGAATCGTACAACGTCGCAAATACGCGTGAATGCCCAAGAGAATAAGAATAATCAATGCGGCAAGTTTGTGCCCAAAAAGCGTGCCGGTCGTCGAGTGGTTCAATACAAAGGCAATGCCCGTGACGTAAAGAAGCACAAACATCATTAAGATCGCTATAATAACCACGACTTTTAAAACGGTTTCATTCATCGGTTTTCTTTCAAAAGGGGTCAGGGCTAAACTTTTTACTTTTTAGCGTTTCGTGTTATAATTTTAGCAAAAAAAGAGTCATTATGCCGCGAAGATTACGTATTGAGAATTTAGGCTACCATCATGTGTACAACCGAGGCGTTGCCAAAAGCAATGTTTTTGAAGACGAAAACGATAAAGTGAAGTTTATTGAGCTGATGGCAAGTATCGCGCGTGAGTTCAAACTCAACATTCATGCGTTTTGTCTGATGGACAATCATTACCACCTTTTGGTTGAAAACAAGCGTGAAAATCTCTCCTCGGCGATGCGTCAGCTCAATTCACAGTACGCTTCGTATTTTAACAAGCGGCATAATCGCGTAGGACATCTATGGCAAGATCGCTTCAAGTCGTGGTACGTCTTGGATGAAAACTATCTTTTGACGTTGTTCAAATACATCGAAAACAATCCCGTTAAAGCCGGAATAAGTTCTAAAATAGGTCTTTATCCTTATTGCGCCACTTATGCGATTTTAAAAGATGCGATTCCTGCGTTTTTGCAAAATTCCTTTGTTTTAAGGGACTATCCTACAGGGGAGTTATTTAACTTATTGGCAATTCCTTTAAGCGATAACGAGCGTTCTTCGATCGAACGGTTTCATCGTACGCGGTACAAAAAAGAAGACGATGCGATTGTCGCTTTACATGTCAAAGAGCTTACGACCCATTTTGCCTATGCGGTTCATAAAACAGAACGTAACGATGCTATCAAAAAAGCTTATGCGGACGGTTACAGTAAAAGTGAAATTGCGCGGTATTTGCTTTTAAGCGTTGCAGGAGTGAGCAAAATCCTCAAAAGTTAAAAGTTTAGCCCTGACCCCTATGGAAAACAAAAGAAAAGTAAAGTATAATCAAATTAATTTATATTGTAAGGTTAATGAATGGATACTATTTTTGATGCCAACCAAGATATTAAAACGATTAACATCGAAGAGTCGATTAAAACGAGTTACCTCGATTACTCGATGAGCGTTATTATCGGGCGTGCGCTTCCCGATGCCAGAGACGGTCTCAAACCGGTTCACCGACGTATTTTATACGCGATGAACGATTTGGCGGTATCGTCTCGAAGTCCGTATAAAAAGTCGGCGCGTATCGTGGGCGACGTTATCGGTAAGTATCACCCGCACGGCGATACGGCGGTTTACGATGCGCTGGTTCGTATGGCGCAACCCTTTTCGATGCGTATTCCGATGGTCGACGGGCAAGGAAACTTCGGTTCCATCGACGGTGACAACGCGGCGGCGATGCGTTATACCGAAGCGCGTATGACACCGCTTGCGGAAGAGCTTTTACGCGACCTTGATAAAGATACGGTCGATTTCGTACCGAACTACGATGACAGTATGGTCGAACCGGACGTTTTGCCCAGTCGCGTTCCTAACTTGCTGTTAAACGGCTCTAGCGGTATTGCCGTCGGTATGGCGACCAATATCCCTCCGCACTGTTTGGACGAACTCTTAGACGGTCTTTTGTTGCTCATCGACAATCCCGAAGCCACGCTTGAAGAGATCATGGAATTTATCAAAGGTCCCGATTTCCCGACCAGCGGTATCATTTTCGGTAAAAAAGGTATCATCGAAGCGTATCGCACCGGACGAGGTCGCGTGAGAATTCGTGCTAAGACGCATATCGAAAAAAAAGGCAACAAAGACATTATCGTCCTAGACGAACTACCCTATCAAGTCAATAAAGTCCGTTTGATCGAGCAAATCGTAGCCCTCGTGAAAGAGAAGATGATCGAAGGCATCAGCGAGATCCGAGACGAAAGCGATCGCGACGGTATTCGTTTGGTAATCGAACTTAAACGCGAAGCGATGAGCGACATCGTTTTGAACAACCTCTACAAATCGACGAATATGGAAGTAACGTTTGGCGTTATTTTGTTGGCGATTTACAATAAAGAGCCAAAAATTTTTACGCTTATCGAGTTGCTACAACTCTTTTTACGTCACAGAAAGACGGTCATTATCCGACGTACGATTTTCGATCTTGAAAAAGCCAAAGCCAAAGCGCACATTTTAGAAGGTCTGAAAATCGCGCTTGACAACATCGACGAAATCATCGCGCTAATTAAAGGCAGTGCCGATACGAAAAGTGCGAAAGAGGGCTTAATCGAGCGTTTTCACTTAAGCGAAGTCCAAGCGGGTGCGATTTTAGATATGCGCTTACAACGCTTAACAGGCTTGGAGCGCGATAAAATTGAAAACGAATTGGCCGAATTGCTCAAAGAGATTCAACGTTTAAGCGATATTTTACGCAGCGAAGCGTTATTGAACGATTTGATTAAAGAAGAGTTGATCGAGCTTAAAGACAAATTCAAATCCAAACGAATTACCGAAATCGTAGACGACTACGACGACATCGACGTCGAAGATTTGATCGCGAACGAGCCGATGGTCGTGACTATTACGCACCGCGGCTACATTAAACGCGTTCCGCTCAAACAATACGAAAAACAAAAACGCGGCGGAAAAGGCAAAATTGCCGTTACGACGTACGACGACGACTTTATCGAAAGTTTCTTCGTCTCCGATACGCACGATACGCTGATGTTCGTAACGGACAAAGGGCAGCTTTATTGGCTTAAAGTCTATAAAATTCCAGAAGGTAGCCGTACGGCAAAAGGTAAGGCGGTCGTTAATCTTATTCAGCTTCAAGCCGAAGAAAAAATTATGGCGATTATTCCGACGACCGATTTTGACGAAACCAAATCGCTAGCCTTCTTTACGAAAAACGGTATTATCAAACGTACGAATTTAAGCGAATTTAAAAACATTCGTTCCGTAGGCGTACGTGCGATTACTTTAGACGACGACGATAATTTAGTAACCGCAAAAATCGTCACGCAAGAGGCGCAATTCCTCTTTATCGTTACGAAAAAAGGGATGTGTATCCGTTTTGAAGTTAGTGACGCACGAGAGATCGGCAGAACCGCAAGAGGCGTTACGGGAATTCGTTTTAAAGAAGAAAACGATTGCGTCGTCGGTGCGGCAGTCATTTATAACGATCAAGAAGAGTTATTGACCGTCACGGAAAAAGGTATCGGCAAGCGAACGACCGCTGAAGAGTATCGTTTACAAAATCGCGGCGGAAAAGGCGTCATCGCTATGAAACTTACAGCGAAAACGGCCGATTTAGTCGGTGTCGTTATCGTGGATGAAGACAAAGATTTGATGGCATTAAGCAGTAGCGGTAAAATGATTCGCGTCGATATGGAAACGATTCGCAAAGCGGGACGTAACACAAGCGGCGTCAAAGTGGTTTCGATCGAAGGAAACGACGTTGTAGCCAGTATTGCACGTTGTCCGAAAGAAGAAGACGAAGAGACGGAATTGCTCGACGAAGAAGGCGGAGAGAATAACGAAGCTTCTTTACTCTCGGAGGAGACCGGAGCGACCGATGAGGTGGAATAGTAGTTGCTTTTCATTAAAAAATTCTAAAAAGGCGTAGCTATGTTGAAAAGACTTGTGACATGTACGGCAAGCTTATGTGTATTGCTTCTGATCGTGGGATGTGCGGCGAAAAAAGAAGAACCCGTCAAAGACCCCAAAGCGGCATTGTACGATTTTAATAGCGATAAATCGATTGTCGTTTACGGTGAGGGCATTGCACCGCAAAATACGGTTTCTCCCGCACAAGCGATTGCTTTGGCAAAACGTGCCGCGATTACCGACGGGTATCGTCAACTCGGCGAGAAGTTGTACGGCGTAAAAATTAACTCTACCGAAACCGTCAGAGACGCGATGTTACGCGACTCTCGCGTTACGGCGCAAGTCAACGCATTAATCAAAGATGCGGTTGTAACGGATGCGACGTTTAAAGACGGGCTGTATAGCGTGAGAATGGAAGTTTCCATGAGCGGACGCAGGTGGCAAGAACTTTTTGCATACTAATAGTGCTCTGTACGCAAGCACTGTTTAGCGGCGATCTTTTTTGGTTTTCTTATAAAATCGCCACTTTAAACGGTCTTGTCGTTTACGAAGAAAAAAATATTGCGCCCGTCATGGTTCCGTATGACGGGCAATCGACTCTTTTATGTACGCTTCCCCTGCCGTTCGATACAACCTTGTCGAAAGAAGCTTTTCTTAGAAAACATTTTGATACGATTTTGCCCTGTTTTTATCGGCTCTCGACGCACATGCTCTCTTTAAACGAACGTAACCTCAAGCATCAGCAAGACAGAATCGAATTAATCATCGAGCCGGTGCGCTTTACAGTAGACTTTAAAGATGAATTTGCTACCATAAATGCGGTTAGGTAAAACTTTTTTAGGACATACCGCATATGCACGTTGTGATTGTAGAAGACGATATTAATATGAGAAAATCCCTCGAAATAGCACTTGGGGAGTATGAAGAATTTAAAATTTCAACGTACAAAAGTGCGATCGATGCTCTTAAAAAAATTGACCAAAACGTCGATTTGATCGTAACGGACATCAATATGCCCGGTATGGACGGAATCGAGTTTATCAAAAAACTTGACGGACAATACGATATTATCGTTATTACGGGTAACGCGACGCTCAGCCGTGCCATCGAATCGGTACGTTTGGGTGTCAAAGATTTTTTAACGAAACCTTTTGAAATCGAGACTTTAGTCGAGGCGATTAAACGCCATGATAAAATCCGTACGAAAGTTAAAGAAAATCCTGAAAAAACAGAAAATACGAACGAAAACGACGGTGATTTCGTCGCCACCTCTCCGGAGTTGGATAAAGCGTTGAATATCGCCAAAAAAGCCGCAAAAACGGACGTAAGCATCTTACTATTGGGTGAAAGCGGCGTGGGGAAAGAGCTTTTCGCCAATTACGTGCATAAGAATTCGCCGAGGGCAAAAAACGCGTTTGTGGCGATCAATATGGCGGCGATTCCGGAAAATCTTTTAGAAAGCGAATTGTTCGGCTATGAAAAAGGCGCATTTACCGATGCGACGAGCGAAAAAAAAGGCTATTTTGAGGTTGCCAACGGCGGTACGCTCTTTTTGGACGAAATCGGCGAAATGCCGATTATGCTTCAGGCAAAACTGCTTCGCGTCATTCAAGAGCGCGTGATGGTACGCGTGGGAGGTACCAAAGAAATTCCCATCGACGTACGCATCGTCTCCGCAACCAATGCCGATATTAAAAAGAGTATTAAAGAGGGACGTTTTCGAGAAGATCTTTACTACAGGCTTAATACGATTCCCGTGGAAATTCCTCCGCTTCGTCAACGAAAAGAGGAAATTTTACCGATCGGCGAGACGGTTTTGGCACGCGTCATCCAAAAATACGGTCTTGCAAAACGTTATTTTTCCGAGGAAGCGATTGAGTCGTTGATGAGCTATCGTTGGCCGGGAAATATTCGTGAGCTTATTTCGGTCGTTGAACGCGCCGTTATTTTAAGCGATAGCGAAGCGATCAGTAAGGAAGATCTCTTTTTAGAGAGTCGCAGTTGGTTTAGTGCCTAAAAAGGCAAGATACTTTAGACTTTTTTGATAACTTAATAGCGTTATTGGGTTATTAAAAAAGTCTCACATCATAAAAAGGTAAATGGATGAAAAAGTACAATGTAGCCGTCGTCGGAGCGACGGGTGCGGTTGGCGAAGAACTTTTTAGGGTTCTTGAAGAAGTGGATTTTCCCGTAAATAATTTAGTCCCCTTGGCAAGTAGCAAAAGCGTGGGCATTGAAATCGAATTTAAAGATAAAACCTATAAAGTTTTAGAATTAACGGAAAAATCGTTTGAAGAGAACGATGTCGAGATAGCATTTTTTAGTGCCGGTGGCGATATTTCAGCGCATTACGCACCCTATGCGGCGGAAGCGGGAGCGGTCGTAATCGACAATACGAGCCACTTTAGAATGGATCCGGACGTTCCGTTGGTTGTTCCAGAATGCAATCCCGAAGCAATCGATCAATGGCAAAATCGGGGCATTATCGCCAATCCGAACTGTTCTACGATTCAAATGGTACAGGTTTTAAAACCTTTGGACGAACTTTTTAATATTACGCGCGTGGACGTTGCGACTTATCAAGCCGTTAGCGGTGCGGGTAAGGGCGGTATGGAAGAGTTGGTCAATCAAATGCAAGACTTTTTTGCGTTTAAATTGGATCAATGCGAACCCAAAACGTTTGCTCATCAAATTGCGTTAAACGTTATCCCTCATATCGACGTTTTCGTGGAGAACGACTATACCAAAGAAGAGATGAAAATGGTTAACGAAACCCAAAAAATCTTGGGTAAAACGATGGAAATCAGCGCAACGTGCGTTAGGGTTCCCGTTATGAGAAGCCATTCGGAAGCGATTACGATTCATTTTGAAAAAGACGTGAACGTCGAAAAAGCGGTTGAAGCACTTCAAAACGCCGAAAACGTCGTCGTGATCGACAATCCGGCGAAAAAAGAGTATCCGATGCCGATTATTTCGACCGATACCAACGAAACGTATGTCGGAAGAATTCGTAAAGACATTAACCGCGATAACGTGCTTCATTTATGGTGCGTCGCCGATCAAATTCGTGTGGGTGCCGCAACCAATGCGGTTCGAATCGCTCAAAAATGGATTCAAAGAGAAGAGGCTTAATGTTTGAAAAACTATTTGAGAAAGGGTTGTGGTCGACAAGACTTATGACCCTTTTAGCGGTCATTTTTAGTATTTTTGCGGCATTTGCGCTTTTCTTTTTAGCCAGTGCCGATTTGTACCACGTTTTGATACAGACGTATCAGTATTTCTTTGCGGGATTTCATCCCGAAAACTTTCACGCCGACATCGTCGCGGATATTATCGGTGCAATCGATCTTTATCTGATTGCCGTCGTGTTGCTGATTTTCGGTTTCGGTATTTATGAGTTGTTTGTTTCCGAAATCGACGTAGCCAAAGGTACGGGCGGCGATAAGATTTTATACGTTAGCTCTTTGGACGAACTAAAAGATAAAATTGCAAAAGTTATCGTTATGGTTTTGATCGTTAGTTTTTTTCAGCGCGTCCTTCATGCCGAGTATAAAGGCGCCCTAGAGATGCTTTACCTTTCGTTTTCGATTTTAGCACTCTCTTTGGGACTCTATTTTCTTCATAAAAACGGAGGAAAGCACTGATGATTTTTGTCGATGCGTGTTTCGGAAAAAAAACGGCGTATACGCCCGTATGGATGATGCGCCAAGCCGGACGCTATTTGCCCGAATATATGAAAGTTAGAGCACAAGCCGGAGATTTTCTCTCATTGTGCAAAGACCCGCAAAAAGCGTGTGAAGTGACGCTTCAACCCGTGGATATTTTGGGTGTGGATGCGGCGATTTTGTTTAGCGATATTTTGGTCGTGCCTTTGGAAATGGGTATGGAACTTCAGTTTTTAAAAGGCGAAGGACCGGTATTTTCACGCCCTATTAAAGACCAAGCCGATCTTGACAAACTTGATGTTCAAAAAGCGATCGAGAACTTAGAATACGTTTACGAGACGATTCGTCTGATTCGAGGCAAGTTAGCCGCAGACAAAGCTTTGATCGGTTTTTGCGGTGCGCCGTGGACGCTCGCGACGTATATGATCGAAGGGCAAGGAACGAAAACCTACGCTCTTGTAAAGAAAATGATCTATTCGAATCCTCAATTTATGCATGCCTTTTTGAAAAAAGTGACCGAAGTGCTTAAAGGCTATATGCAAAGACAGATCGAAAACGGTGCGAACGTCGTGATGATCTTTGATTCATGGGCGGCGGCACTTGAGCAGAGTGCTTATTTTGAATTTAGTTGGTCGTATATGAAAGAGATTAGTGCCTATTTAAAAGCACAATTTCCGCATGTACCGGTCATTTTATTTCCGAAGGGCATTAGCGGTTATCTGGACAAAATTGACGGCGAATTTGACGTGTTCGGCGTGGATTGGTCGACGCCGATCGAGCTTGCCAAAGCAAAACTCGGACACAAATACGTTCTTCAAGGCAATATGGAACCGACCCGTCTTTACACTAAAGACGCCATAGACGAAGGCATTGCGCACATTGTCGACGTGATGAAAAACGAAAGGCATATTTTTAATCTCGGACACGGTATTTTGCCGGACATTCCGGTTGAACATGCCAAGTATTTTATCGAACAGGTTCAAACCCGCACGAAAATCTAATGATTTGCCCTCTAAAAGAGGGCAAACTTCTTCACATGTAAAGGATTTTCCATCAGTCAGATTATTTTCGGTCCCGTTACCTCCAGACGTTTCGGACAATCCCTCGGCATCGATTTAAGTCCTTCGACCAAACAATGTAACTTCGACTGCTTGTATTGTGAGCTCAAAGGTGCTAAAACGGTCGATACCATCCACGATGCACCGAGCGTTCAAAGCGTCTTAGATGCCTTGCAAAAAGCTTTACAAATACATCGTAATCTCGACGTCGTTACGCTCACCGCCAACGGGGAACCCACGCTTTATCCCGACTTGAAACCTTTGATCGAAGCGATGCATGCGCTTGTGAATCGTCCAAAGTTGTTGATACTCTCGAACGGTTCGACGATCGGCGATTTGTTGGTTCAAGAAGCACTTTATCCTTTGGATATCGTCAAACTTTCGCTTGATTGCGCAACGCCTCAGTGCTTTAAGAAATTGGACCGTGCCCGCAAAGGCATTGACATCGAAAGCATTATGGAAGGAATGCAAACGTTTCGAAAACACTATCAAGGCGAATTGGTGATCGAGATATTGGTCGTTGAAGGGCTTAACGATACGCAAGCGGAATTTGAAGCGTTAAGTGCGGCTTTACGAAAGATACGACCCGACCGCATCGACGTAGGAACGATCGATCGTCCTCCGGCATACGCGGTCAGGGGCGTGAGCATCGAGCGTTTGGTCGAGCTTACAAGCGCGTTGGAGGGCTTACATGTCAATATTGCGTATCGGAAAAGTTACGATGCACCCAAACGTCGTTTTAGCGAAGAGGAAATTTTAGAACTTCTCAAGCGAAGGCCTCAAAGTACGGAAGACGTCGCCTTTTGTTTTGATGAGCAAAGCCTTGTTTGCCTTAATCGTTTGCTTGCCGAAAAACGCTTACATGTGAAAAATATTGCAGGGGTCGATTTTTACAAAGTCGTGTAGCGGACAAGGCTGTCCGCTACGTATTTAGGCAAGAATACCTTGGTTTTTTTTATACCAAAGGCGTTGATTGAGGTAGATAAAGCCGTAAATACCAAGACCGATCGCATAAGCGACGTAATGGCTCGGTAATCCGAGTTTAGCGGCTACGAGTTTGGGAAGCATCAAAAACGGAATAACAACGATCAATCCGATACGCTCGATTACCGTGATTTTCTTTAAAATAAACCCTTGTGTTACCGAAGTAAAGGCAAACATACCGAGTATGGCTCCACCGAAAATGAGTGCAATTTCAAACGGATTGGTAATCCATTGCCATTTTGAGGCGTCGTTTGGATCGTTCGGGTCAACGCCGCCGATCAGTAAAAGTTCGTTGTTGAAGAAGAACATAAACGGTAAAATGCCCGTTCGTATGTCGTAGATAAACGACTGAATACCCGTAATGATCGGATCGCTCTTCGCAATTGCCGCCGAAGCGTATGCCGCCATTCCCACAGGAGGTGTGTCGTCGGCTAAGATACCGAAATAAAAGACGAACATGTGCGCTGCAATCGTCGGAATCAAATAACCGTTATTGCCCGCCAGTTCCATAATAATCGGTGCGGTCAGTGCCGCCATAACGATGTAATTTGCCGTTGTCGGAAGCCCCATACCCAAAATTAACGATACGAAGGCCGTCATAAATAACACCGCAACAATGTAACCGCCGGAAAGGTTGTCGATGACTTCGGCTAAAACCAAGCCGATACCCGTAAGCGTCACCGAACCGACGATAATGCCGGCAACCGCCGTAGCTACGGCGATAGAAACCATGTTTTTTGCTCCGGCGACCATGCCGTATCCGATGTCGGCAAAGCCTTCAAGGACAACGTAGCGCGTAATTTTTTCTTTATTGAGGTACGCTTTAAAGGGTTTTTGCACGACCATGATGAGCATTAAAAACATAATGGCGCTAAAAGCGGCACTTTGCGCGGATTGCCTTAAAACGATGAGCGTATAGATCAAAAAGAAGATCGGGATGAGATAGTGAATGCCTCGAATAAAAATAGGCCACGTTCGCCCTAAAACGCTTGCGTCTTCACCTTTAAGCCCTTGTTTTTTAGCTTCGATATGGACGATATAAAAGAGTGCCGCATAACAGGTAAACGCCGGAATAAACGCCGCAAAAACGATGTCGGTATAATCCAAACCGAGAAATTCCGCCATAATAAACGCCGCCGCACCCATAATCGGAGGCATTAATTGCCCGTTGACCGAAGCGGCCGTCTCGACGGCGGCGGCTTTATGGGAACTAAAACCGAGGCGTTTCATGAGCGGAATCGTAAACGTACCGACCGTGACGGTGTTTGCGATGGACGAACCGGAAATCATACCGAACATTCCCGAAGCCGCAATGGCAGCCTTCGCCGGACCGCCGTCGTATTTACCTAAAATGGTGTAGGAGACTTTGATAAAATATTCACCCGCTCCGGCGCGATCGAGCAATGCGCCGAAAAGGACGAATAAAAAGACAAAGCTAGCACTTACGCCGAGCGGGACGCCGAAAATCCCTTCCGTCGTTAACACCATTTGTCCCATAATTTTAGTAATGCTAGCACCTTTGTGAGCGATCATATCGGGAAGATACGGACCAAAATAGTCGTAAAGTAAAAACAAAACCGCGGCAAGCATTAAAGGAAGTCCCATGACCCTTCGTGAAGCTTCAAGGACGATTAAAATCGTTGCGATACCCACGATAATGTCGGTTTGCGTCCATGCCCCTGCACGCATCGCAAGCTCTTTATAGGCGTACCATTGGTATAAAACGGCGGCCGCGCCGATGATCATAAAAAGAAAATCGTACCATGTAATCGTCGATCGAAGTTTGGCACTTTTGCGAATAGCATGCATCGAAAATGCGAGGATCAGTCCGAATGCCAAGTGAATTGCCCTTACATGCGCACTGTTCCCCGGATCGACGACAATGTAGAGTTGGTATAAAGACCAGCAAAAAGCGATAGCAGCGACAAACCAATAGTGCCACGTCGTGCTTTCAAAATCTCTATGACCTTCGAATTCGCTGATGAGCTTTGCGTCATCAAGTCGTTCTTCAAGTGTTTTCACGCGTAAACCTTTCTGTCGTACATGTAAGGCTTTTAACGTGCAGCCTTACATGTAACTTTTCTAGAGTTATTTTAGCAATCCCGCTTCTTTAAATGCTTTAATAGCACCGGGATGTTGAGGTACGCTTAAGCCTTCCAACAAACTCTCTTTGGTAATCGTTTTATAGGAGGGATGAAGCTCTTTAAATTTGTCGAAGTTGTCCAAGATGGTTTTAACGACTTGATACACCACTTCGTCTTTGACTTTGCTGCTGGTCACAAGAACCGCTTTAACACCGATGCTCGGAACATCGTTCGGAACACCTTTGTAGTAGGTACCCGAGATAATGCCCTTAGCGTAATAAGGGTATTTTTTGACCAATGCGTCGATGGCGGGACCTTCAATAGGAACGATGTTAATATCTACGGAATTGGCGGCGTCTTTAATGTTGGCCGTCGGGTGACCCGCTACGAAGAAATAACCGTCGATGTGGTTGTCTTGAAGCATCGTCGGACCTTCGGTCGATTTAAGTTCGTTGGCGAGCGCCAAGTCGGAACGTTTGATACCCAAAGCTTCAAACACGACGTCGACCGTCATATTGGTGCCCGATCCTGGAGAGTCTAAATTGATCTTTTTACCTTTTAAATCCGCCATGGTTTTAATACCCGATTTTTGGCTGACGACCAGTGCCAAAAGTTCCGGATAAATCGCAATCGCACTGCGAAGCTCGGGTACGGATGCCGCGCCTTCAAATTTGCCTTCGCCTTTATAGGCTTGGTACGCCGTGTCGCTTTGAGAGATACCGAAATCCAGCTCGCCCGCTTTGATCGTGTTGACGTTATAGACCGATCCGCCGGTTGATTCTACGGAACAACGAATATTGGTCTCTTTCTTGTTTTTATTAACCATTTGGCAAATCGCGCCGCCTGTGGGATAGTACGTTCCCGTAACGCCGCCCGTGCCGATCGTAATGAATTCCGCCGCAAACATAGGAACGCTGAGTGTTCCCGCCAATGCCAAGCCGATCAGTTTCTTTTGCATGGAGACTCCTTAGTCGTTAAGAATTAAATCGTTTAATCCTACAATGTTTCGTCTTACCTTATCTTGAATAAACCGGTGACATTTTGTGCTTTTTAGTATTTTTTTAGAAGAAGCTCTTATATGTCTTGACAATACACTATTTTTTGACTATAATTTCGACCTCATTCAGATTGTTCCGGATTAGCTCAGCGGTAGAGTAGGTGACTGTTAATCACTTGGTCGCTGGTTCGAACCCAGCATCCGGAGCCACTTTCTTTAATTCATACAATCAACATCTACAAACTCTCTAAATACCTCACATTGTCATCATTTCATATACCATTATCAATGGTTAGAATATTGCCTTTTGGTTGAAAACCGTTATTCATTTCGCTGTGATTTACCGTTTGTTTAAAAAGGATTCACGTCTTGTTTAAGCTAAACGATTATACTTTCAATGTCAAGACACAAACCTCCTTTTTGTGATTACCTACTTGTTTTTAAACGCTCGGATTGCCCGATCCGAGCGTTTCTTCTATTTTTTCATTCAACCGTCGGAAGTCGCATGATAAAAAGCGCGCCTTTAGGATAGTTTCGAACGCTAATCGTACCGTGAAAACGTTTTTCGATAATCTCTTTGACCAAAAATAAACCAATGCCCGAATTATCGGCTTTGGCACAGACGTGCGGAAGAAAAATTCTCTCAATCGGATGAATACGAATCCCTCCGGCGTTATCGATAATGACGATACGGCATCGGCGGCACCGTTGTTTGACGACGATACGAATCATCGGATGCGGTACGCGAACGATCTCAAATTGATCTTTCGCATTTTGCAGGATATTTAAAATCGCTTGCATAAATTCATTGGCGTTTCCTAACAATATCGCGTCGCTTTGGATACGCAGTTGTATCTCGATGCCGAGATTTTTAAAGGAAAATGCGAGCATATTGAGCAGAATTTCCATTTGCTTGGAGACGCAAAACGTTTGATCGTTACTTTTGGCTTTCAATAAAAATCGGTAAAAAGTATCGATCGTTTCGGAAAGGTGTTGGAGTATTTCGAAACTCGTGTCGAGCGAGTCGAGAAGCGGTTGTTTTCGCACCGTATTTTGTAAAAGAAGCGAAGCTTTGACGTGTGTTAAAACGGCACCTAAAGCATTGAGCGGTTGCCTCCATTGGTGGGTGACGTTGCCGATCGTACGACCGATCGAGATAAATTTGGCATTATTGAGTTGTTCTTGCTCTTTTTCACGGATGCGCATCAAAGCGCTATGGTACTGCCTTTGCGTCTGTTTGCTTTGTAAAACCAATATCCAAATAAAAAAAATCATTTCCCAAAAACTGCCGACGATAATGCCCGTTTTTGCCAACGGGAAAAGCGGTATAAACCCCATTTGCGTTAACCAATACACGAGCATGCCCGCGTGAAAACCGCAAAGTCCGATCGTATATAAAACGGCAAATCGGATACGCTTTAAAACGGCAAAAAAAGCGATCAAAAGGGTATAAAGCGGCAGGATGAACGCACTGTCGCAAAAATCGCAAAGAGCATACGGTGTACGAAGAAAAGCGGAAATAAAAGCGCAATGACACAACAAAACAGATAAGTCGATTTTAACCAAAACAAAGAAAAACGTCGTAAATCCAGTACGTGAATCGTAAAGAGTAGCATGGAAACGTACACTCCGGTAATACTGAGCATTTTGAACCATTGATCTAAACTCTCCGACGAGTGCATGGCATAAACGATAAAGTTGTTCACGCACAAGACAAAGAAGCACACGCTCATCAGATAGAGCGCATAATAGCCGTAAGCTTTCATCTTAAACTCGTAAAAAAGCATTAAATTGACGAAAAAAACCAAAACGACTCCGCCTAAAAAAAAGATAATCGGCAAGACGTTTTGATACGTTTGATAGTCCAATTCGGCTTGCGTCCCGACGTAAAGCGCAAGGATTAAGGGACGACGGGAGTTGATTTTAAAGAGATACGTCAGCGTTTTTTCCGAGCTAAAAAGCATAAAACGGGTTGAGGGATGGTGTACTTCTCGTTGTTCGATAGGGACGCTATTACCGTTGATCGACGTATGCACGAGTCGATCGTCGTCGTAAACGAAGCTTTCGACGCGGCTGAGTTGGTCGTAAAGAAATTCCAGATAAAAACGTTGCGAAGGGTTGGGCGGGAGGTTAAACGCGACCCAGTACGTTGCATCGTCGGCACCGAAGCTGATCGCTTCGTTCGGTAAAGCTCGATACGTACCGTAGCGAAGGAGCATCCGTGCGTCTTCGTGCGATAAAGCGGCGGTGTCGCGTAAAAAAGAGACGTTTTCAAGACGTGGGCGGGACGGTTGCGGAGTTTCAATACCGTATACGAAAGATGCGAAGAAGCAAAAAAGGAAGACCCAAGATTTCATAAAAACGGTCGCTTTGCGTGTGAAGTTTTCGGCAGGGAAATGCCCGTCACCCCATATCGCCGAAATACCGTGCGTCGTTGATGTTGATGCGATATCCAAGGCCTCTTTGTGAAAAAATAAGCGTATCTCCGAGCTTTTTTCGAATACGCAAAACCAAGTTTTTTACGGCCGATTCGCACGGGACATCACGGTTCCATAACGAGAGTTCAATGTCTTGTTTGGAGAGAATACGGTGGTGATTGTCGATTAAGAGTTCGACCAGTTCTAACTCTTTGGTACTCAGACGATAAATCGCATTATTATAATAAAATTCTTTGGTGTCGCGGTTGAAAAAAAGATGCTCGTTGAGCGTGATCAGGTTGGGCGTGTTGTGCATGCGTTTGATCGCCTGCGAAAGCGTCTTCACAAGCGACGAAAATTCGACCGGCTTGATCAAATAGCCGTCGACGGCAAGATTGGCGGCTTTTAAAACAAGGTGTTTATCGTCGTAGCCGGTTAAAATCACGATCGGCGTCGCATAATCGATACGGCGAATCTGCGTTATCAGCTTCATACCGTCTTGACGCGGCATCTGAATATCCGTCAAGACGATGTCGGGACGGGAATCTTCGTACATGTTAAATCCCTCTTCGCCGTTTTGCGCGCAATAAACGTTGCGAAAGAGCATTTGTAGCGTGCTTGCGATATGCGTGCTTACGATGAGATCATCTTCGACGAATAAAATCGATTTATGTTTCATCATGAGAAGATTGCTTTGCACGATACGTCCTTGATTCCAAATTCGGATAACCATTATAGATGGATGCTCTTAAATTCTAGCATACGAAAGTCATATTAAAGTCATAATGCAAAGAAAAATCAATGACGCTTTTGGGACGAAAGTACATGTATGATTTTTCCAGTGCTTTTCAAAGGATAGCGTTTTCACATGTAAGCCTCAAAACACGTTTTAGCGTCGCAATGCATGAAAAAACGACCGTTCAAAACTCTCATCGAAGGACTTCTATGCTTCAGACAATTCGTGCTAAATTGATTTTTTTGTTCTTGGTTTTTTTAGTGGCTATCGTGAGTTTAGGGTATTTGCTTTCGCACAACACCGACGGAGCCAAAGTTGCGGCGGATAAGATTAAACGCGCCGGAGAGATGCAGATGCTTAGTTCCCAACTTGCGGTGCATACGAGGGGTTATCAAATTTTTTACGAAGAGCGAATGCTCGATAATTACACCAAAACGTACCGAGCGGTTTTGCAACAAGCCGAAGCTTTGCTTCCTTTATTGAAAAGCGAAGAGACGCAAAAAATGCTTCAAGACACGTATCAAACGCTTGAGGCGTACCACAAAGTCAACCTTGCACGTTTCGCACTGGTCGGACAGTATAAAGACGCAATTAAAACGGCGGAATTTCGCGCTTCGGCGGACGGAAAGAAGTTGGAACAAATCAATCAAGACGCCAATACGTATTATTATAAAACCTTAGAACAGGTAAAAAATTTGGTAGAACAAATCGAAAAACGTTCGTTTGACGAGTTGGATCAATCGAAAACCACGGGACTTGCCTTTGCGTTGGCGGTTTTTATCGTTGCCTCTTTCATTTTTTTCGTGATTAATCGAGCGATTCGCCGTGCCATCGAAAAAGCGATCGAAGGATGCCGTTATATCGAGGAGCATAAAGATTTGCACTATGTCATCGACACGGGGAATAAAGATGAAATTTCGAACATTACCTCTGTGCTCAACCACCTTTTGAAGCAGTTGGCAAAAGCCTTAGACGACGCCAAAAAAACGGCGGTCGAAAATGCGGCGGTTTCCGAAGAGCTTTCGAGTACGTCGATGCAAATAGGCGTTCGAAGCGAAGAGACCGCTAAAGACGTCGAGGAGACGACGCAAGCGACCAAGGCCGTCGCGGAAATTTTGCTTAAAAGCGAAGAGAGTTCCAATCATTCGGGATTGCTGATTACCAAAGTCGCTACCGAACTGCAAAGCTCGGCTCAGGAAGTTTTAACCGTTTCAACCGATTTGCAAGAGGTCGTGGTCACGCAAATGGACTTGTCGACGCGCTTGGAACAGTTGGATCGCGATGTCGAACAAGTCAAGCAAATTTTATCGGTCATCGCGGATATTGCCGAACAGACAAATCTATTAGCACTGAATGCCGCGATCGAAGCCGCGCGTGCGGGAGACCACGGACGCGGGTTTGCGGTGGTTGCCGACGAGGTTCGTAAATTAGCCGAGCGAACGCAAAAAAGTTTGATAGAAAGCAACGCCACAGTGGCGATTATCGTTCAGTCTGTTAACACGACGGCGGAGATGATGAAAACGGGCGCGACACAGATCAAAGCTTTGGGCGAGAAGGCACAAAGTGCGCAAACCATGATGCTTCAAACGGTCAACAATATGGACGAAGCAAAAGCGATGGCGCATCAGACGGTAGAAGATACCAAAACGGGTCGCATCAAAACGTCCGAAGTGATTGCACGCATTCAAAACATCAGCCAACTCTCTAACACCAATGCTCGTAGCGTCGAGGAGGTCGCTTCCGCCGCCGAACATTTGGCGAAGTTGTCCGAGGGGCTCAGCGTGACGCTTTCAGAGTTTAAAACGGCGTGAGCGTGAGGTCATGACGACGCCCTATACGACGGAAAAAGCACGGCAAACAGCGTCGCTTGAAGAAACGGCGGAAGAGATCGTCGCTTCTTGCGATGCGATGCCCGAGCTCTTTTGTGAGGGTGTTTTTGCTTGCGACGAAGCGTACCGCGTGCTGGCACTCAGCCGGTCGCTTCAAGACGCTTTGGCTTCTTTTGAGAAGACACATCCGTATCCAAGCGTTCTCACGTTTTTTGCGGACGATCACTTGGTCTTTCAAAAAGATCACCCGCAATACTCGACCTTATTGAACCTACGGGGCGAATGTGTCCCCGTCGTCGTTTACCAAAGACTGTTGCATCCAAGCGGGTCTACTTTAATGCTTTTGGTGTTGCAAAAAAAGACGCAGACGCGTTTTCCTTTGAAGCGTTATTTTTTAGCGCAGTTTCCTAACCGTTTTTTATTTTTACATGCGATGCTGCAAGAAGCCATGCGCTATAACGCGTTGCATCAAAGCTTAAGTGCATTATGTCTACTCGATATCGACCATTTCAAAACGATCAATCACGTACACGGGTATGCAATCGGCGATGAAGTGTTATCGTTAATCACGAAACGCTTGGCGTCGCTGGTGAAATTTTCGGAGTTGGAGCATCTAAACGGCGACGAGTTTGCCATCGTCTTGCACTCGCAATTCGGTACTTTTGACGATACGGTAGCTCAAATGCGTCGGCACGCCGCTTCGTTTCTCAAAGTGCTTGCCGAACCTTTGGACGTGCAAGGGCATACGTTTCTCTTAACGTCTAGCATCGGTATCGTCGTTTTCAACCAAGACGAATACACGGTCGATCACATCATCCAATATGCCGATAACGCGTTATACGAAGCAAAAAAAGCGGGACGCAATACGATCGCTTTTTTTGATCCCTCGATTCAACGCAAATTGGAAGAAAGGGTCGATTTATTGGCGCAATTGCGCGATGCGATTGCTTTGGGTCATATGCGTTTGGTGTACCAAAAACAGTGGACGAGCGACGCAAAAGACGCACCGGCGAGCGTGATAGGCGCAGAGGCTTTGGTGCGTTGGTACAAAGAGGGCGAAGGAGAGGTCGCGCCCGATCGTTTTATCGCGCTCTCCGAGGAGAGCGGATTGATCGTACCGCTTGGGAAATGGATCTTAAGCGAAGCGTTTCGCGAGCTAAAGCGTTGGGAAAAAGATCCTGTGAAACGCCGTTGGCAACTTTCGATCAATATCAGCGTCAAACAATTCGAGCAAGAAGATTTTATTCCCACTGTCCAAGCGTTGCTTTCACATGTGCAATGCGACCCGACCAAAGTGCGTTTTGAGTTGACCGAGAGCCTTTTGATTCAAGATTTAAAAAGCTCGTTGCGTAAAATTCATACGCTAAGCAAACTCGGTATTTCGTTCTCGATCGACGATTTTGGAACGGGGTATTCTTCCTTAGCCTATTTGAAACGTTTGCCGATTCATGAGCTCAAAATTGATAAAACCTTTATTCGTGATTTGACGTTTGATTCTGCCGACGTTATTTTGGTGCGGACGATTTTGGGTATCGCTCGGCAATTTCACCTCGACGTCGTTGCCGAGGGCGTGGAAACGTACGAGCAATACGCCCTCTTATGCGACATGGGGTGTCGTTTTTTTCAAGGCTATTTTTTGAGTCGCCCCGTTCCTTCGGCGGCACTTTGAGACTGCTTAATTTTTACGATCTTTTTTGAGCGCAAGCGTGCTATACTTTTCCATTTTCATCAAGGAACAAAAGATGCGTGTTGGAATTATCGGAGCGGGCGGCGTGGGCGTCGAATTGGTTAATTACCTCTTAACGTTAGGCAGTACGAGCGAGATCGTTTTGGTCAATCGTAACCAAGAAAAAGCACAAGGCGAAGTAGCGGATTTTTCGTTCGTCGAGTCGTTTACCTATGCCCGCAATACGCATTTGCATAGCGGCGATTACGTCGATTGCGCGCATTGCGACGTTATCGTCGTTACGGCGGGCATTACGCTCAAAGAGGGACAAAGCAGGGACGAGCTTTTGGGTGAAAACGCCGCGCTGATTCAAAAAATCATTCGCGAACTCTACATGTATGCGCCGCAAGCGATCGTCATTATGGTCACGAATCCCGTCGACGTCTTAACGCACATCGCTTATAAAGAGGGATTGTATCCTAAAGAGCGGTTGATCAGTGCCGGAACGTTGGTCGATACGGCACGTTTTATGAAAATCGTGAGCAAAAAAGTAGGTATCGATCCTAAAAATATCAACGGCTATATTTTGGGCGAACACGGCAAAGGAAGCACGCTTCCGTGGAGTATTTGCAATATTTGCGGGCTAGACGTCGATACGTTTTGCGAACTCAACGGTTTAGCCTTACTCGATCGCGCGCAGATTTATCAAGACGTGATTAACGCTGGATTTGAGGTTTTCAAACATAAAGGCAACACCAACCACAGTACTGCCGCAAGCGTGTTTCGCATTATTCGCGCGATTGCCAACGACGAACATTCGGTGCTTCCTTTGGGGGTTTATTTGCAAGGAGAGTACGGTTTGACCGACGTCGTACTCAACGTGCCGGTCGTCATGACGCGAAAGGGTGCTACGAAAATATTAAACTACAAGCTCCTCCCCGAAGAGCTTGAAGCCTTACATGTCAGCGCAAAAACTATGCAAGCGTTGGCGCGCACGGTTTTATAGACCGACGGTTTTGAGTTCGTTTTCGCTCATCGGGGTTTTGGAGCCTTTGGCATCGTAAGCAAAACCTTTGATCGCGACGCTGTGCTCAAACGTAACTTCGTAAGACAGCTTACCGTTTTCGTCAAAAAGCTTGGCGACGCCCTCGGCTTTATTGGCATGAAAAGGCGTTTGGCTTTGGATTTTTCCCGACTCGTAGTACAAGGTGGCGATTCCTTCGGCTTGGTCGTTTTGAAACGGCGTTTCGCTTTGGAGGCGTCCGGAGGTAAAATAGCTCTTTTTAACACCTTCGATCACGTCGTTTTTAAAAGGTGCTTCGCCTTGTAATTCGCCGCTTTCGTAATACGTTTTTCCCATTCCTTCGCGTTTACCGTCTTTAAAGGGCGTTTCACCGCGGAGTTTTCCCGAAGCGTAGTAAAATTTCCCTATGCCGTTGGCAAGGTTGTGGGTTTTAACCTCGATTAAAAGGCCGTCGTGTCGCTCTTCCAAATCGCCGTATTCGTAACTTTTGTCGGCGGCAAAGAGCGTTAAAAAGGCAAAAAGCAGTATAAACATAGATCTCATCGTGTATCCTTGACGTGTTTTGAAGAACGTATCGTAGCATATAACATTAAAGTTCTTGCAAAAACGCAAAAACTTTTGACACGCCTTTAGAGCTAAGCTCCAAAGACTACGTTAACACTGGGTTCTCTTCGGCAGAGTGCCCACGCACCTTCGGTGCTTTATCTATTAAAGGTAAGGTTTCCATTGCCATTCTCGGATTTCGGGCATATCTTGACCGTAGGTTTGGATGTACTCTTTATGACATGTCAGCTTTTCGTGCATCGACGCTTTGATTGTTTCGGCGTAAGGGTGCATTTTATCGACGCGTTCCATGACGTCCATGACCAAATGAAACCGATCCATATCGTTTAAAACGACCATATCAAAAGGCGTTGTGGTCGTTCCCTCTTCTTTGTAGCCTCTGACATGTAAGTGGTCGTGAAACGCTCTTTTGTACGTTAGGCGGTGAATCAACCACGGATAGCCGTGATACGCGAAGATGCACGGTACGTCTTTGAGGAAAAGCGCATCGAACGCCTCGTCGCTAAAACCGTGAGGATGCTCTTTTTGCAGGCACATCAAATCGACGATATTGACCACGCGTACGATCAATTCCGGTACAAGCGTGCGTAAAAGCGTCACGGCGGCAAGCGTCTCTAAGGTAGGAACGTCTCCGCAACACGCCATCACGACGTCGGGCGTTTGGTTGGCGTCGTTGCTAGCCCACGCCCAAACGTCCATTCCTTTTTCGCAATGAAGCACCGCTTCTTCGATGCCCAGCCATTGCAATTCGGGTTGTTTTCCGGCGACGATGACGTTGATGGCATCGTAACTGCTTAAGCAACGCGCGGCGACATGTAAGAGCGTGTTGGCGTCGGGCGGAAAGTAAACGTTGACGATGTACGCTTTTTTATTGACGACGACGTCGATAAATCCGGGGTCTTGGTGCGAAAAGCCGTTGTGGTCTTGTCGCCAGACGTGTGAGCTCAAAAGGTAGTTCAGCGATGCGACGGGTTTGCGCCACGCAATTTCGCGGCTCGTGACTTTTAGCCATTTGGCGTGTTGGTTGAACATTGAGTCGATAATGTGAATAAACGCTTCGTAACATGAGAAAAAACCGTGCCTTCCCGTGAGCAAATAGCCCTCAAGCCACCCTTGACATGTATGTTCGGAGAGTATCTCCATCACCCGTCCGTGCGGTGCTAAATGATCGTCGGTGTCGAGGCGTTCCGCCATCCATGTGCGTTCGGTAACTTCAAAGAGGGCACTGAGACGGTTCGATGCCGTCTCATCGGGGCCGAAAACGCGAAACGTGTCGGAATTGCCTTGCATAACGTCACGTAAAAAGTTGCCTAAAACGCGGGTAGATTCGGCGGTCGTCGTACCGTGCGCGTCGATGGAAACGCCGTAATCTTTAAAAGGAGGCAGGGCTAAAGGTTTTAAAAGTAAGCCGCCGTTGGCGTGCGGATTGGCTCCCATGCGTCGCTTGGCTTTGGGGGCTAAGGCGGCAAGTTTTGCTACGAGCGTGCCGTTTTCGTCGAAAAGCTCTTCGGGGCGATAGCTTTTGAGCCAGCGTTCAAGAAGAGCGATGTGTTCGGGATTGTGATCGAGATTGGCAAGCGGGACTTGATGCGAACGCCACGACCCTTCGGTTGGAAGTCCGTCCACTTCTTTGGGACCGCTCCAGCCTTTGGGCGTTTTGAGCACGATCATAGGCCACATAGGACGCGCCGTTTTGCCTTCGTTTCGTGCTTCATGCTGAATCGTTTTAATTTTTAGCGTAACGGTTTCGAGGATGTGCGCCATTTTTTGATGCATGCTCATAGGCTCGTCGCCTTCAACGAAAAAAGGCTCGTACCCGTAGCCGATAAAAAGCTTTTCAAGTTCATCGTGCGAGATGCGCGCCAAAATGGTCGGATTGGCGATTTTGTAGCCGTTGAGATGTAAGATCGGAAGAACGGCACCGTCGCGTTTGGGGTTTAAAAATTTGTTCGAGTGCCATGCGGTCGCTAAGGCTCCCGTCTCCGCTTCGCCGTCGCCGACCACGCAACACGCGATCAGATCGGGATTGTCGAAAACCGCTCCGTAGGCATGCGAAAGCGCATAACCCAATTCGCCCCCTTCGTGAATGGAACCGGGCGTTTCGGGTGAGGCGTGGCTGGGAATGCCTCCGGGAAAGGAAAACTGTTTAAAGAGCTTTTGAAGTCCCTTTTCGTCACGGGTAATATCGGGATAAAATTCACTGTACGTGCCTTCCAAATAGGTATTGGCGACGAGGGCGGGGCCTCCGTGTCCTGGACCTGCGATAAACAGGACGTTAAGGTCGTATTTGAGGATCAGCCGGTTCATATGTGCGTAGATAAAATTGAGCCCCGGCGTCGTCCCCCAATGCCCCAAAAGGCGCGGTTTGATATGCTTTGACGCTAAAGGCTCTTTTAAAAGCGGGTTGTCCAAAAGGTAAATTTGTCCCACAGAAAGGTAATTTGCCGCACGCCAATACGCGTCGATAGCTTCAACTTCGGATAAGGAAAGCTCGTACTCGTTCATCGTATCTCCTTTATGTTCACGCGTCTGTATGCTACTTCGATTCGGCTTAAAAGAAAAAGAGCGTGAGGCTTTAAAGCTATGCTACAATGCTTTTTTTGATTTAAACGGAAAGGGTTGGCATGGGAATTAGCAGGAAAAATCTTGAGGCATTGGTAGACGACGTCGTTTTACCTTTTGAAAAATTTATTATCGAAGATCCGAGGCTTTCGGAGTATCTTTTAGACCCCGAAGTCGCCAAAGTTCATAATCTTGCCGTGTCGAAGTTGACCGTTTATATTTACGCGAATCTCAAAAGAGCGCGGGCTTACATCCAAGAGGGTGCGCTCAGGCATAAAGAGAAGTTTATTCCGGTTGAAAACCTAAGAGAGTTTTATTCGCTCTATTTTACGTTGTGCAAAGAGTGGAACCAAAAGCATTTCGAAAACGAAGACCGCTTCGGAAAAAATATAGAGAGCATCGAGCAGTTCGTTTACGAATCGTTTGCCAAAGAAAACGAAAGCAAAGAGGAGTTTTTCATCTACGATTCGGAAGTGCTCTCTTCGGATATGCAAAAGATGCACTACGAAGACGCGGTGAAAATAAGCGCCGTTGATTTTTGTGCCGAGGGTAGCATCGACGAGTTGGATATTGAAGATATCTTGGAAAGTTGCGACGATCTTGCTCAAAGCGTACAAGACGAAACGATTGCGCATGATGAGGCGTATTTCTTACATGTCAACGAACGATTTCAATCCTATGCCGCCGTTTTGGAAAAAAATATGGAATTTCGCGACTTGGGATTTACCCTCTCGAAGCTTTCTACGTTATTGTCAGCGCATATGCCTTTGTTGGAAACGCACGGCGATCACAAGAAAATTTTGGTGATATTAAACGCGATCGTCGAGGATTTAATCGCGTGGACGGACGCGGTGTTGAAAGAAAAAACCGCCGTGGATATTCACTATCTCGACGCATCGCTTTTTTCGAGCATTATTCAATTTGAGATGCTGCTCACGCCTTCGAACGATGAAGAAGAATTGGAGTTTTTTTAATGCTTTACGCCATAACGCACCTACCCTCCCCAAAACTGCAAAACTGTGAACTCACGTTTTTACAAAGCGAATCGATCGATATGCTAAAAGCGACCGCCCAGCACGCGGCGTATTGCGCGATGTTGGAGCGATGCGGCGCAACCGTCGTCGTTTTGGACGAAAATCAAGATTGTCCCGACAGCGTCTTTGTAGAAGACCCTGTTATCGTCTTTGACGAGATCGCCGTTTTGACCTCCATGGGCGTGGCGTCGCGAAGAAAAGAGAGCGAAGCGATGGCACGAGTTTTTGCGAAGTATCGCACGGTTAGACGCATCGAACTTCCCGCCAAAATCGAAGGCGGCGACGTGCTTAAAGTCGGCAAGAAAATTTTCGTAGGACTTTCGCCTCGCACGAATAAGGAAGGCATCCAAGCCTTGGAGTCCATCATCAAACCTTACGGCTACAGCGTCATTCCTGTCAACGTCACGGGGTGTTTGCACCTCAAAACCGGATGCACCGCGCTCGATGACAAAACCGTACTGATCAACGCCGCGTGGGTGGACGCTAATGCCTTTGAAGGTTTTACGCAAATCGCCGTGCCAGAGGATGAACCTTTCGGCGCAAACGTCCTTAAAATAGGCGACGTCCTTTGTATGAACGAAGCCTTCCCCAAAAGCATCGCCCTTGTAAAATCACTCGGCTACAACGTCGACTCCTGCGACATCACTGAATTTGTCAAAGCCGAAGCGGGGCTTACATGTATGAGTGTACCGTTTAACGGTTGAGGTGGTTGAAAAGAAAAGGATTTTGGTTTCTTACATGTAGGGATTTAGGGTTGAAGTTCTAAATCTTTAGTGATACATTGAATAAATTTCTTACTACCGCGACACAACCTGTCAGACACTCTCGATACACTTCTTCCATAACATTTGGAAGAAGGTCGAGCCTCGATGATTTCAATCATTATAGGAAGTATTTTTATCCTGATTGCTGGATATATTCTGAAAAAATTCAAAAAAGACATATCGACGATTGAATCAGAAATAAATTCCTCTTCTGAAAATAATCAAAACGATGATTCATTAAGTTACGAGGCAATTAAACAAGCTTTAGATAACAAACAAAACATAGACAAGTAAAGTACAAAAATCTAACGATAAGGAGCATCTGATGCTAATGAAAAAAATGGTAGTTTTATCTATTGTAGGGTTTAACTGTTTGGCTGCTACGCCTTGGGAAACCGGCTGGGCAATGGGTGGAACATCCACATATGCCATCAACGATAAAGAGAACAATCAGTTGCTCATAGAGTGTAATGATCAAGGGGGATTTTTATACTTAAGAGATGAAAAACGAAATGAAATCAAACTTGGTCAAGCAGTTTCCATTGGTGTTAATACCACTAAAATGACGGTTCCAACCAGTATTGATGCCACAAGTACAAATGGCGATAAAACAGCATGGGGAAATTTTATTTATTCTCTTCCTAAATCCAAATCCATCACAATCAACAACAAAAAATTTGAGCCAAATAACTCTGAAAAGCTATCAGACATAGCGCAAACATGTACTGCTTATGATGAGATCGAGAATAACCCAATATCACAACAAAATGCACCGCAGCAAGCAACAAAGTCGTTATTCAAAGTCAGTGTACATTATGAAAAAACAAGTATAGGGAATGTTCCTATAACTGTACCAGTAGTTCATTTAGTCTCATTAAGCGAAAAGCCTATTTCAATACAAGAGCTCATCGTCAATAAAGGTAATTGCAAAGTGACTTCATATGGACTCGATAAACTAAAAAAACAGATGGTTTATGGTGAGGAAAAAACCATACCTTTAGTATCTTCTCCAACATGTAGCACATTATTAGATGCTGCTATCAAAACAAATTTAGGGAATTTTGCTTATACCTTTCAATAATTATTCTTGCTGAATAATTCATTTGAATATTAATAGATTATTCTATTTTTTCAAGGATATGAAGCAATTCAAAATAAATTTATAATTACTATAAAATACTGATTCTATAATGTCAATAAATCCAAAGAGAGGAATAGCCCATGATACAACCTAGACCTTTTAAATTTGTATGTCCACAATGTGGATATTCAAAAGTGGTAAAGCCAAAAAGTGACGCATTAAGTCTACTTGATATGATGAACATTTGTCCAAAATGCCAAACAAAAATGGAACATAAAGAGATCAATGCCTTTGATCTCTTTATAAGTATTTTCAAATGAATAATTTAGTCATCCTTTATAATCCATACTATCAAAGTGATGTTATAGAACAACATTTAAAAGTACTTATCGATAAAGAGACGGTAGCTTTTGGAAAGATAAAATCGAAGATAAAAGTAGTAGAAAATGAATTTTTAGACGAACTCAATGAGATCTATGCTTTTACAAATGATTCTAAATATTTACAGCTTTTTTTAACGGACTATTCAAGTCTTTTTGTTGCAAAAGTGACTGAAGTAACAAGCGCAGACATGTCTCATCTTGCCCCTAGTTACTATAAAGATAAGGAACTTGAGGTAGAACAATGGTTTGTCATTAAGGACATAAGAGAGTTAGTTAGAAATGATTTTGAGTCCGTAAGAGATAACTATTTAGCGAATTTCACTACACCAAATTTCCGAAATCATACCTATGCGATCTATGGCAACAGCTATGTCTATCCGCTCATTGTGGATATGAAACATGAAACGGATTATTTTGCCAATCAAGATAAAAATGATAGATACTATCCAAATGTTTACAAATCTAAAGAGTTTTTAGAGATTAAAGACAATTTAGTAAAATACAGTTTTGGCTCACAATATGTGAATTTTATGCATCCTGATACAATGAATAATATCATCTCGGCTGAAATAGAATACCAAAAAAATTGTACCAACCCGCTTTATGATTTTAGTAGTGTAATTGTTAAATACTCTAAAACAATGGAACAAGAAATTTACATATTTACCAAATATTTATTTCAGTATTTATCACAATATGAAAATAAAATTTTTAAAATTACTTATAACGTCCAAGGACATGAATATCTTACCAAAGATTTATTCAACAATAAATCTAACTTAGGTGCATATAAATTTCTTCTAAGACATGAACTGATTCAAGACTGTTTAGAGAGGTATTGTTCAAAACAGCTAAAATTTTATATCTCAAAAAGCGTGCCTTATTATATCAATGTGATTCAAGATATACGAAATGAAACAGTTCATGGCAGAGCACCTTCTTTTGAAGAAGTTAGAACATTAAGAGAAAAAGTTATTGGAGTTTGTTGCGAGAGCATGATCTTAGAAATTGTAAAAATAAGAACAAAAGAATTGAGTCAAAAAATAAATTAAGGTTTCGTGAAAAATTTTTCATTAATCATTTTAATCAAAAAAGTAGCACTTACTATAATGATTATGATTGCTTGAAGGGGTGGTGGGATAAAGAAAAATCCCACCATTATTATGAAACTCCATAGCTTTTTTGGTATCCCTAGGAAACTCATTTGATAGGAGAAACTCTTCGTTAACCAATAGACCCCAACCAAAAGAATAATAGCTTTCAGAAAAAAATCAAGATACATGCTATTGTGTAAAACTTAATAATCATCGGGTATTGAAAATTTTTTATTGATTAAGCTTTGGATGGCTTGATCGGAACGATATTCAGAAGTAATTCTTTCATATTTACCATTTAAAGCAGCAAATGTGTCTTTAAGAATTTTTACTGCATCTTTATACCCCTGTTCAATCCAAAGATCTATTTTATCGATGCTAAAACGTAGCGGATCTAAATCTGACGAAAACGTCCCAAATGTAGGGCGAATCTCAATGATGTTGACATTTTTCCATTCATGACGATTAAAGTAGCTTCCATGATCCAAATGACATATGATTATGTGCGTACATTGTTCATTCTCTACCAACGGTTTTATTGGTGTGTTTCCCCCTGCATTATCTAAAGAACTTAAACAACCATCTCTATAATTTTTACCATTGACTGTAACGGCATCAAACAGTAGTGGAAGTGCCGCAGATGCCAAAATAATTTTGTACATATCTTCTGTATTTAAAGATTGCACTTTAATATAATCGGTTATACCCGAATGAGATAAGCCTAGAAATCTTAGCGTATCGATCATGTTTCCTGATGATTCAGTAACACCTACATAAAAAGGTAATCCTTTTAGCAGTTTCTCTACAGGTGCATATTTCTCTAAAATATTTTCTGCTGGCTCTGTTGTTAGTACACCTTCTTGACTTCGACATCCTCTCAAGATAGTAGTAGTTGTTTTGACAACCCTATGAACAGGAGCCAAAGGAGAAAAAAATGCTATGACTTCTACGATATTTAAAAAGGCTTTTTTCTTGTCAAATTTCAATGCTTCTGATGAAGCCATATCGTGCCAAATATCTTCAAGCATTTTGGCAACATTTTTGGTATCTTTTTGTGCCGCATACACCGAGCCATTCAATGCTCCTATACTTGTTCCTGCGAGTGCATCTGGTTGTATATTGAGTTCAGACAGCGCTTTGAGGAAGCCTGCTTCATAAGCACCTTTTGCGCCACCACCTGAAAGAACGATGCCCAATTTTGTTTTTTTCATTTCCATGGCTTTATGCTTTCAAATGTTCTTGAAGTGTCACTGTAAGATAATCATTATAAGTGATAAAATTTGCTATATTTGATTTTTTATCAACTTCTTGTAGTGCAACATTTTTTTCATATGAAGTCATAATGCTTACTAAATCAGTTGCTTCTGGGTACCCATTATTTGTGATCATAGTGTTGTAATGTTGCGTACTAATAAACGCTAAAGAGTCTTTCTGAATAGGTTGCAATGTGCTGATTTTTTCTGCTAATTGTTCATAATCCATATAACTGTCTAAATCACATTTTGATTTAAAATGAGTGATAAATTCATTCGCTATGCGTTCTTGAAATTCCTTTTTTTCTTTTTCATTGGTAAGAGAATCATAATACATTCCACCATAGCCACTTTTGATATTATCGAGTGCCGTATATATTTGTAAAGGAAGTGCTAGAGTATCATATTTATTTGCAGTAAGCCTTGAAATTTCTAAATCTAATGCATCCATAGCTTGGGTTCTAATATCAATATTTCTAATATAATCTCTTAAGTAAGAAATTTGCTGCTTGGTGCTTGTTTCAAATTCAAAAAAGACTTCCTTTAACTCAGTAACTCTACTTTTCAATGTTTGATGTTGTGCATAAAATTTGAGAATTTCATCTTGTGTTCTACTAAGTTCACTAGCAACGATACTGATTTTATGGTCAATGCGTGAAATATGCTGATCATGATCTTGTAGCCATTGGCTACAAGCATTAAGTCCTTCAATGAGATTTTCATTAATTAAGTCTTGTCTCTTTTTGGAATTTCCAAATAGTGTATCTGTAGTTCTTTGCAACCAAGATTGTCTTAATTTACTGACTTCATGTAAATCCCTAGCAACGACATTGACACCATTGACAGCATCAAGAATCAGTTTATCGCTAATATAGTTATGTGTTTCTTCTATCTGTTCTAATGTTTCATATTCAACGGGTAGGTTAAACGCTTGTACTATTTTATACTTTTTACTCATGCACGACTCGTTTCTTTTAAAATGCTTTGCACTGTCTCCACTCTTTTTTGGAGTCTTACAGTAATAGCTTGTAAAAGCCGTGCCAACATAATCTCTTTTTGGGTGTCAATTGCATCAGCTTTACGCTTTTCTGCAATAGTAAGCTTTTCTGCTCGATAGTTTTCTATTTCAAAGATCAGATTATCCAATAATTTTTTTGCTTCTACACTAATGGTATTGGTATAAATTGTGTGGCTATTCTCTTGAACACTCTTTGAAATCTTTTCAAAAAGTGCGTGAAGCGCTTTTTCTAAGTCATTTTTACGAATACTTATATTTTCCTCTGTATAGTCTTCCCTTTCGTAGCCCCATTCGTAATCAAAAAAATCAATTGCTCGTGTGATTGACGATCCAAAATAATCTGCTTCAACTTTCCTACTTCTTTGTTCGGATTCTGTATGAATAATCCCATCAAAACCTCTTTTAACATTAAGATCATTGGTTTTGAATACAATATGTGGAAATTCTAGGTTGATGTTGGTTCCTAAATTGGTTTTTATAGCATTAAGTAAATCACCAAGGTTGGAGTTAATCAAATGATTAATATTTTCAATCAACACACCTGACTTCTCAGCAAATTTTTGCTCTATAGCTTCGATAATGTTGAGTGTATGTTGTTGTGAAATTTCTACAATGCTACTTTTAAATTCATGAGCATCTTCTTTAGAATAAAACTTTAGGGTTCCGCTCTCTTTTAGCTCTTTTATACGTTCAGGAAAAGTTTCGGACTTTTGTCGCAATAGACTCGCAAAAAAGTTGTTGTTGTAAAGATTTACTTTTTTATCCTTCTCTTTATTTTCTAAAAGGAGCTTGTCTTCTTGTTGATCAAAAATAGCCATAATTGTGTGTGAGGCATTGTTAAGTTCATGTTCTAGCAATGCATTGAGTTCACTTTTGATCTCTTTTAAGTGGGTATCGACTTCGTGTGTAAGATGTTGAGAGATTTCTTTCATCTTTTCAATATCATTTTTCAAGGTCTCGATATCGTGTTTTAGCTTTTCAATAGTCTCGCTAAGGGCATTTTCTTGTACTTTAAAACTATTTTGGAGTTCGTTGGTAATTTGTGCCAGTTTATTTAACGTACCTTTAATCGAATGAAGCGAAGCTTTGACATGTGCGTTAGCGATAACCGCTTTTAGCGGTGTTTCAAACAAAGAATCTTTCCATACTTCATGACATGCTTCTTTGACTTCTTCTCTATCATCGATATATTTTTTCCATCTTGGTCCGATAACGGTTTCTCCAAAATCTTCAATCCATGGTAATAATAAATCTAACGTTTTATTTTTTTCAAGTTCAATCAGTCCTAATTGTGCGAAAAAAGCTCTTTTCGCAGATATTGGGAAGACATGATCTTTGCTAATATTGCCATCTAACTTATTTTCAGCAATATTATGCTTTATTTTTTCTGGATCTGCTTCGTCTTTTTTTACATTATCAAGTTGATTGCCAAAAACAAACATATTTTCTTTACCCACAAAATCAACCGTTTGACTAAAGCGTTCTCGAAGCTCTCCGCTTTCCTGACTGCTTATTTGTGGGTAGTTGATGACTAAAACAACAGATGATGCTTTTTTTAATTGTGCTGTTAGAATTTCGTTGAGATATTCTGAGTGTTGATACTCATTGGTTCCAGGTGTATCTAAAAGAGATAATTTCGCATGAGAAATGGCTTCTTGATCTTTTAGGTACTTAAATTCTACTTCAATACGAGGGAGTTGATCAACATTTTCAAACTCTTTAAAAGGGGGTTGTAGGTCTAATTCTTTTGCGGCTCTCATCATATCGTTTAGAGTCTTTAAAAACTCAAAAATACGTTTTTCTCCTTGGTAAGTTGCTAAAAATGCAAAATCTGACTTTATAGTATTTTGTATAAATTCTTTACCTTCATCCGTCTTTAAAAAATTGCTTTTTATATCTTCATGTAGCTTTTGTTTTATAGCAGTCAGTAACATTTTCAATGGTTCTATTTTAGGGAGTTTCAAAATAGGTTCAATCTGTCCCAACGCATGCGTAATAAGGGTTGGCAATGTTGTCATAGCTTCTGTTCGATGGGGTAGGACTTCTTTCCCTACAATAGCGTTGATTGTTGTTGATTTGCCCGCTTTGACAGTTCCTACAACGGCAATAACATATTCTAAATGATTGAGTTTTAGTTTTTCATTGTTCAAAACTTCTTTATACAATGCTTCGAGTTCTTGGGTTTTTGGAAGAATGGTTTGAGTTTCTTCTAAAATTTTCAATGTTTCATTTTGAATGCGAGTTATATTTTTGCTATGCATACTATGCCTTTAAAAAACTTGTATAGTCTATACGATGAAAGTATTAGAACATAAATGGTGTTAAGAAAAATTAAAATCTTTATGTTTTTACACACAAAGTTGAAATAGAATGTTTCTATTCATGATGCACCTCTGAATCTGTGCCTTCAATGTCATCTTCTTCTAACGCTTTTTCATCTTCTTTTTCTTCAAAATACTCTTCAACACATTGATTGATGCCATCGAAAAATCGCTCAGACTTTTCACTCAAGTCATCTAGTAATTCACACCCTTTAAAAATTGCTTCTTGGGCTTTTTCACAGTTCTCATCGCTCTCAAAGTATTTTTTAATGCCATAACCTGTTGCAGCAAGAGCAACACCTCCAATAAGTAAAGGTAACATAACATCCTCCTATAAACAATTTTATTTATAGAAGAATGCCTCAAGCATATGACAGGTTATGTCGTTTTTAAATACTCTTGTAGAATGATTGATAATTTTTCTTGTAAATAACTTGGGGATTGTATTTTGATGTAGGGTATCCAGTATTTGACAATACGTAGTATCTCATCATCGTAGGAGACATTCGTAGAAAGGATGAGGTTAGAAGGTGTTTGTTCTAAAATTTTCTTATTAGGCAATGTTTCTTTGCGTAAAAAATATTCCATTGCTTCTTGTTTAATCTCCAAAATGACTTCTATCGTTTGGTTTGAGAACCAATTGGTATCATTTTTAGCGATGAGTTCTAAAAACGCTTTGTTAGGAGTAAACTCTTCTTGAAAATCCCACTCCATCTGTTTAATTTTTGAGAATGTATAGTTTTTAAGTTGATCATTTTCATCTGCTAGAAGATACCATATTCCATTGTTATTAACTAACTTATAGGGGTTAACTTTTCGTTGTTTTTCTTTGTATTGAAAAACAATGGGGCTGTGACGAACTATTGCTCCACTGATTTGCTCAAAGATATCTCGCTTATTAGAAATATCTTCAAATCCTTGGTGTTTAACCAAATAAGAGGTATTTAATTTGATCGATAGCAAATCACTCATAAACTTTTGATCCAAGGCAGGATATAACGATTGAATGCCACTAAGAATTGCAAAATTTTGTATATCTCGCATCGTTAATTTACCAAGTGCATAGCTTGCAAGAGAATAATAGCCATTATTCTTTTCTATCGGTAGAGATATTAATCTCTCATGTAGATCACGTTGTATAGTCCTAATATCTACGTTAAATTCTTCAATCAACTCTTGCTGTGTAAAACGCTCGCCATTGTTAAGTTTAGAAATAATTTGTGCTAATCTCGCAGCAATCTTATCATGTGCTTTTTTCAACATACTGGTATCTCTTTTTAGTCTTTTTTTACAGATAATTACATCACAATTTTATAACTCACATTCCTACCCGCCGTCCCTTCAATCTGCTCAATACACCCAAACTCCAATAATTCTGCAATATCCCTTGATGCTGTGGTTGAAGCAGTATCGGCAATGCTCATGTATTTTTTCTTACTCAAATTCCCTTTGAAATTTTCTATCCCTATATCTAAAATGAAGTTCAATACTTTGATCTGTCTAGCATTCAATGGTTGCTCTCTATGCTTATCCCAAAACTGTGTTTTAAACACAATATGATTGAGTTTGCTCTTGGCATCCAATAGGGCTTGATAGAGGGTAGTTAAAAACCACTCGCACCACAGTGTAATGTCAAGGTGATTATCTTTTTTTTGAATATACCCCGTTGTATTTTCAAGGGCTGTATAGTAAGCTTTTCTATGCTCATTAATTGTACTTGACATCGAGTAAAGCCGTGATATTTTAGAATTTTCAATATTGGAGAGCACTAAATCGGTAATAGCTCGTGTGATCCTTCCATTACCATCGTCAAAAGGGTGAATAATAACAAACCATAGATGAGCAATACAAGCTTTAATAAGGCTTGGTTTTTCACTATTAAACCACTCTAAGAAACGTTGCATCTCTTGTTCTAGTCTATCACGAGGCGGTGCTTCATAATAGACAATTTCTTTGCCCATTGAGCCACCAACGATTTGCATCGTCTCTTCACCTCTCAAAGAAGCCGTATTGATTTTACGTAAGCCACTGTACCCTTTAGGAAAGAGTGCATTGTGCCATCCAAAGAGTCTCTCTAAGGTTAAGGCTTTATCATAGTTGGTATTGGCATCAATAAGGATTGAAACAAGATTATCTGTTGAATCAATAATCTTTTTATCGTCAATCTCTCTCAATCCAAATTTTTTAGCGATGGATGCTTTAACGCTATCTCTATTGAGTATCTCTCCTTCAATGGCAGCAGTACTCAATGTTTCATTGAGCAAGGCATCACATTGCCGTTGAAGAATAGTATCTTGGCTGAGTGTTTGCGAAAGTGCTAGTAGATAGCCTTGCTCCATGGCAATTTTTTGAAGTAAATATTCTAGCTTTTCAAATTGATAGGTAAAGTGTGGATAGTTTTCGTATTGCCAGATCCATCGTTTCATGGTAGTTCTTCCAAATTGGTATGATTAGACGGCATAATCATACCATAAATGGTGTGCTTTAGTGCTGTTATCCGTTTTGCGTCCAGTCGAATTCCAACTGGCGTGCCGTTTTTTCGGCTAAATCGTTATCGACAAGGCGACGCACCAAATGCAAGCTCATATCGATGCCCGCAGAGATACCCGCAGATGTGACGATATGCCCTTCATCGACCCATCGGACATTTTCGACGACGTTCGTGTTGGGAAACATCGCTTTTAAATCATCGATGTCTTCCCAATGCGTGGTCGCTTTTTTCCCTTCAAGCAATCCCGCATGGGCTAATAAAAAAGCACCCGTGCAAACGGAAGCACTGAGTTTCGTCGTCGGTACGACGGTTTGAATCCACTCGCGCAACGCTTGGCTTTTGAGTTCTTCGTCCACGACGCCGCCGGGAATCAAGAGCGCATCGAGTTTCGGGTGGTTCTCGATCGTAAAATCGGGAGCAATAACCAATCCCGCGCGTGCGCGAATCGCCGCTTTCGTACGTGCGATCGTGACGACTTCAAAAGGAGCGTTTGTGCCTTTTTCATGCTTTAAAAACACGCGCGTCGCCGTCGTAAAAACCTCAAACGGTCCGGCAAAATCGAGCACTTCGACCTGATCGAAGATATAAATGCCTATACGTAACATACCGGTTTTCTCCTTTTATTGTTACTTGCGAGATGCTTCAACGTCGTTGTGTAAGAAAAGAGACGCCTTCTCTTTTCTTACATGTAAAGATTACAAGGTGATTTTCGTACCTAAAACCTCTAAAAATTTGGCGATCCATTGCGGATGGGCGGGCCAAGCGGGTGCTGTGACGAGATTGCCGTCGACTGCGGCTTCGGTTACTTCGATGGACGCGTACGTGCCTCCCGCTTTGGTAACTTCAGGAGCGCACGCGGGATACGCCGAGCAACTTTTTCCGCCCAAAACATCGGCGGCGGCTAAGAGTTGCGCACCGTGGCAGATCGCGGCGATGGGTTTATTGGATGCGGCAAAATGACGCACGAGTTCCAAGACGTTTGCATCGAGCCGTAGGTATTCGGGTGCTCTGCCTCCTGGAATGACCAAAGCGTCAAAATCGGCGGCATGGATCGCATCAAACGTACCGTTAAGGGTAAAGTTGTGACCGGGTTTTTCGCTGTAGGTTTGGTCTCCCTCAAAATCATGCACGGCGGTACGCACGAATTCGCCCGCTTTCTTGTGAGGGCAAACGGCGGTAACGTGATGACCTACGGCCGCTAATGCTTGGAAAGGCACCATAATCTCGTAGTCCTCTACGAAATCTCCGACGATAAACAAAATCTTCTTTGCCATGATGTCTCCTTTAAAGTGATAGTGATTAGATTATAACCAATTTTTATCAATGAAAAGATTTTATTTGCCGTTTAATCCAAAATAACCTTCATTGCTCTATTTTTTCAAGGTGCGTCATTTGTTTGGATTTTACTTCCCGATGCACGTTGGTTACGGGTGTGACATGTGCGTCTCGACCGTAGCGAAAACTTTGTTCTTCGACAATGATCTTGTAAGCTTTATCGAGCGTTAGCGCACGGGGGAGAGAGGGTAAAAGTAGGTACGATATATCGTTTTGCAAGCGTTTGATCGCCTCTTTTTTGAGCTTCCAAAATGCGTCTAGGCGCACGTCTTGGTTTTCGAGCTTGGCGAGCAACTCTTTTTGAACGTTCGCTTCGTCTTTTTCCCATCCTTTGACGAAAAACTTCTCCATAATCTCGCGATTGTCTCTAAATTCGTCGCCGGCGTTGTTGTTTTTGAGGTAGCGGACGTACTCGCTTTCGCCGTTAGGTAGCATACGATCGCGAATATTTTTAAACCCTTTTTGACTCCAATGGTACCACCCGTTTTGATACGTTCCTTTTTCGAATTTTCGTTGAAACACAAAGGTACTATCGGCAATCGCTCCGATATTGCTATGACATCCCATGCAAAAAAGCGTCTCTTCATAACTTTGTGGGCGTAGTTCACCTCGGGCATCTTCGATGAACCCTTGATAGTACCAACCGAGTTTGTTGTTCAGACCCGTTTCGATGTTCCCGACGTACTTGTCGACGTTATCGGGAGAGCTTTCTTTCTCCTTGACCTCTTCCATTCCGGCATTTGAGAGCTGAAAGTAAGGATACCAAAAGAGCTTTTTGGCGTAGCGCAGCTCTTTCATGCGGGGAGCTAAGACGATTTCGCCTTTGGGATTGACGTCGATGTAGCGAACGGAGTGGAGAAATTCCGTATTTTTCGGGTAAAGCCCCGGCGCGATGAGGTAGTCGTTGGACTCCAATAAGGCTTTGGCTTTGCCGACGTAACTCATGCTAAAGTTGGAAAGTTTCATCGCGGTAGCGTCGTACGTCGGTTGTTCCCAGCGAAAGACGATTTCACGTGCGGTATCGAGAATGCCGTTTTGGTTCAAATCGACGCCGTAACGTCTTTCGTCTACGGGGTCGATCGCAAGGCTTTTTTGTTTGATTAACGCTTCGACGATCAAAAGATTGAGCGTGTAAACTTCTTTATTAAACCTTCCGTTTTCGTCTTGCCTAAAAGGCGAATCGAGGCGAATCATCACGTCGTCGGTACTACCGTTTGTCGGCCAAAACGTTCCTAAAAAAGGGTAATAAGCAAACGCCCTCCAACCCGTGTACGCACCGCTTGGGTCTTTATCAAAACCTTCGTGATCGAACGTAAAATAACAATCGGGAATATACCCGTCCCAAACGCCGTTATCGTCGGCGTCCCAAGCCGAAGGGAGATGCGTGAGCTTTTCTTTCAAAATGATTTGACCGTTTCTTCGGTAGTTGTCTTCCCTGACGTAGCGCAAGATTTCTTCATCGGTGATGTTACGCACCGCTTCGCTTCGGTCTAAAAAGAGATTGGTCCACGGGTTTTTCAGTGCGGAAGAAGGAAAGTCGTAAGCAAGTTGTAAATCGTCGTCGTAAAGCGTGTAATTGGGAATTTTATTTTTAATATGGCAACTAAAACAGGGGTTGTGCAGGATATTTTTGTGGTGTTCGTCCTCGGTTTTTGTGTAACACTGGCTTGTAATATACGCCGTTTCGTTGACAAGGTGCGTGTTTTTTAGATCGACCTCGTCGGCAGTCAGTAGAAGTGCGCAAAAAGTGCTTAAAAAAAGAGATGGTTTTAGCATCGTGTCGCTCTTGTATTGGGATGGCTTCATTATAAAGTGCAAGGGTTTCGATTTGATTACGTCTTTGAGACTGTAAAATGTCACACGTTTGTAATAGAGCCGTAATGAATTGATTTTAAGATTACGCAGTAGACTTTAATTACGATTGAAAGGAAAAAACTATGGCTTACACCGTTTTAAAAAGCGTTACCGGTGCGGCGTTGCTCGGCTTGGTTTTCACGGCCTGTAGCACGACTCAACCCTCCGTCTCGTCGCAATCCTTGAACGATGTTGCGTTCAAATCCGTCGACGCACCGATTAGCGATGCGCAAAAAAGGCAAATCCTAACCTCCGAAGAGGTGACGATTAACGGCAAAAGTTATAAAATCGGTTGGCATACGATTGCTCGAACAGGTCAAGTTTTACCGAGTTTAGACGGCAAAACAACCGAGATTTTCGGTCAAATCAAAAATGAAGCGGGTGTGCCGATCAACCACAAAGACGGAAGCCCTTTCGTCTGTAAAACGAGTAAAGACGGTTCAGGCCCCGATCATACGACCTTGCATGAACGCAACGGACAATTGTACGCGATTACCCAATTTGAATGCGGACCGGGCGCGATGTACATTTCCAGACTCGAAAAAACGGCTGAGGGCGGGTTAAAAGCCGTTGCAACCAGCCTGATTTCCCAAGCAGATTATTACGGCGGTTGGGTTCACTGTGCAGGTATGAAAACGCCGTGGGGAAGCCATCTCGGTAGCGAAGAGTATGAACCTAACGCGAGAGCTTTAGCTAAAGACGAATACTACTTTAACTTCACGCTCTACTTTAAAGAAGGCGAAAAAGCACTCAATCCTTACTACTGGGGTTGGATGCCCGAAGTGACCATCACCAGCGACAAAGGCGACACGAAATACGTCAAGCACTATGCGATGGGACGCTTTGCGCATGAGTTAGGTTACGTTATGCCCGATGAAAAAACCGTCTACCTAACCGATGACGGCGTGAACGGCGCATTGTTTATGTTTATTGCCGATCAGCCCAAAGATCTTAGTGCCGGAACGCTTTATTCGGCAAAGTTGGAACAAAAAAGCGATCGCAACGGAGGTGCTTTTAACCTTACGTGGATCAATCTTGGACATGCAAGCGACGCCCAAATCAGAAGTTACGTCGATAAAAAGCTCTCCATCGACGCTATGTTTGAAGTCGCCAAAGACATGAACGGCAAATGTCCGGCGGATTTTCGTTCCGTCAATACTTCATGGGGTTTTGAATGTTTGAAACTCAAAGAAGGTATGGAAATAGCCGCTTCACGCCTCGAAGCGCGACGTTACGCGGCATACCTCGGTGTGACGACGGAGTTCAATAAAAAAGAGGGCATTACGTTCAATCCAAAAACCAATCAGCTCTATATCGCGATTAGCCGCGTACTTTACGGGATGGAAGACTACAAAAAAAGCGGTGAAGCAAGCGATAAGTACGACCAAGGCGGCGGAAATCACATCAAACTTCCGCGTAACGACTGCGGCGGGGTTTACCGTTTAGATATTGCCTCCGGACAAAAAGACGCAAACGGTGCGCCGCTTGCGAGTGCGATGGTCGCGACGACTTTTGTCGGCGAAGTGATGGGCGAAATGAAGACCTATCCTAAAGGGAGCGATTACGAGGGCAATAAATGCTCCGTCGACGCGATTGCCGAGCCGGACAATCTGACGTTTATCAAAAACTCCAACCTTCTCATTATCGGAGAAGATACGAATCTACGCCAAATCGATTACATGTGGGCGTATAACGTCGAAACGAAGAAGCTAACGCGTATTTTTACAACCCCTTACGGTTCTGAAACGACCTCTCCGTTTTGGTACCCTAACATCGGTGGGAACGCTTATTTGACTGCGGTCGTGCAACATCCTTACGGCGAGAGCGATAAAGACAAAAAAAGCTCGCCGCAAGACATTGAGTCGTGGGTCGGCGTCGTAGGACCGTTCCCGGCGTTTGAATAAGATCCGAAGCCTCGGGGAGTCGTTTCCCTGAGGCTTGAAAAGGTATGTTTTTTGCTTGCTTTTAACGAAGAACAAGGAGCACATCATGGACAGCCGACTTTTCGAGATTGACCCGTACGCGGGTGCAAGTTATGCACTTTACACTTCCGTCAAAGGCGAAGATGCAAGCTTTGAAGACTTTTTATTGCACTACGATTCGACGGGTGCGAACAAAGGCGATAACGCGTGGCTAAGCCGTCTTGCGGTCGAAAAAACGACGCAGGCTTTCAGTACTCCTGAAGTTTGGGAAGCCATGCATGCATTGGGCATAAGCGGACTTGATTTTGGTACGTCTATGACCTATTTTGATTCACAGGTGTATGCGGCAAAAATGCAACTGATGGAAGCGTTTAGCAAACGTGACGATTACGCTCAAATGAAACCGCTTTTACAACAACTGCTCTCTTAACGGCAAACGTAAGCGATCATATCCGATTCGATCGTTCTAAGCGGAGGCGCGATCCAAGGAGAAGGATTGTCGGTATTGATGTCGCGTACGGATTTGACACTTTTCCCGAGCAAGCGAATCACTTTTCCCGCGCAATTGATTTCGACGATACCGTAGTCAAACGAGCTTGCACCCACGCGTTTATAAATCACTTGAAAATTAGTAGCTTTCTTGCTTTCTTCAAGGACGTAATATTTATAAATATCTTGATACGCCGTTCTAGGCACCTCGACTTCTTTCGTCTTAGGCGCGGCATAGGCGTTGAGAAGAAAGAAAATAGTCATCATTAGACATAAACGTTTCATAGTTTTTCCTTGATGTTTTTAGCAATGATTCTAGCAAAACCTTTCGTAAAATACGATAGCAAAACGGCACGCTTTAAATTTCTCTCTTTTTCGGTACAATTATAAGCGAATCTCAAAAAATGCCATAAGGTCATGTGATGAATAGGGATGTATCGAGCGCAACGGTGTTGCAAGACAAAGTCAAACTTCTCAGTCGCGAGCTTCACGTCGTGCAGCAAAGCCTTATCGAGCAATTTTACATCGACCCTTTGACGCGTCTTCCCAATCTGTACCAATTGCGCCATGATCTTGAAGAGGCGACGCGCTTTACGTTAATCATCGCAAATATTGATAATTTCAAGCTTTTAAACGATTTTTACGGTTTTGTCGTGGGCGATTTTATCTTGGAGTCGTTTGCAAAAACACTGAAAAGCGAGCTAGGCGATACGCGCGTTTACCGCATCGCCGGAGACGAATTTGCGATCTTGCTTTCGGAAAA
Organism: Sulfurospirillum cavolei; assembly: GCF_001548055.1. Taxonomy (GTDB): domain Bacteria; phylum Campylobacterota; class Campylobacteria; order Campylobacterales; family Sulfurospirillaceae; genus Sulfurospirillum. Next base: position 2,377,061 of record NZ_AP014724.1, on the reverse strand, counting down.
AATGAATTTTTACACGCTGAAAGCCTACGTTAGCCAATTGTGTAAAAAACTGACGCACATCAAGTATGCGTACGCACAAACGGAAATTTACGTCGATTCGACTTTATCTTCCAGCGCAAGCGAGAGCAACGACGATATTTTTTCCAAAGTCAGCATGGCGCAAAAGTTTGCCAAAAAAAAGCAACTCAAATACTGGATTTTCGAAGACTCGATGCCGTTTGCGCAAGAGTACGAAAATAACCTCAAATACGCGACCAAAGTGCGCAAAGCCATCGTTGATTGCTCGGGCATTGTTCCTTATTTTCAGCCGATTATCGACAACGAAACGGGCATTGTAGTTAAGTTCGAGTCGCTTTCGCGTATGATTGATGAAGAGGGCATTATTCACACGCCGCACAACTTCATTCCCGTTGCCAAAATGATCAAAGTTTACGACAAAATTACGACGACGATCATCGAAAAAACATTTGAGATTTTCGAGCACAATAGTTATGACTTTAGCATCAACCTCTCGTTTGAAGACATCGTCAATCAAGACATTTACGATTTTATTATTCAAAAACTTCACGATTCTCGTATGGGAGAGCGTTTGACCTTCGAACTTTTAGAATCGGAAAGAGTGAACGATTATAATAAAGTCGTCCATTTTTTCAACGAGATCAAACGCTACGGTGCCAAAGTCGCCATCGACGATTTTGGAAGCGGGTTTTCCAACTTTTCGTACATCATCAAACTCAATCCCGATTTTATCAAGATCGACGGAAGCCTCATCAAAGACATCGACAAAGACAAAAATGCCCAAATCGTCGTCGAAACCATCGTCGCGTTTTCCAAAAAAATGGGCATTAAAACGGTCGCGGAGTTTGTGCACTCTAGCACGGTTCTCTCCACCGTTAAACAGCTCGGCATCGACTATTCGCAAGGCTATTTCATCGATATGCCGTCCCCTCAAATCAACCCGTAAAATCGTGACATGTAAGCCCTAAGCAACCTCGCTATCCCACACAATACTCACACCGTATTCGGGATCGGGGATAACGTATTTAAAATACTCTCCCGTGCCTTTTCGCCCATGCAACCGCACCGCGATCTGCCCTTCTTTTAAAAGCTGTTTCATCTCATACTCACTCAAACTTCGTTTATTCCAGCGCAAAAAGGTGTTCGAGTAAACCCGAAACCGACACGTTGCCTCACTGCTAAACACATAATCATCGTTGATGTCCCGCTCTTTTTTCGCATGCTCACACGCATAAAGGTTGACCTTTTGACCTTGAATGGTCAGCTTTTGCGAGATGACCGAACCACCGCAATACGGACATTTGCCAAGAACCATCACACACCTCAGTTTTGATTTATGAGGTTATGGTAGCAAAGTGAGAAAAGAGGGGTTGAAAATATTTCAGAATGAAAGATAATGCACAAAAAACTCTTTTTTTGCTACAATAGAAGCACTAAAAAGAGGAAGCGGCATATGACCAAAGAGTTGATTTTAGACTATCTCAAAACGCACAAACCTTTCTTACAAGAGCAGTTTAATGTCAAAAAAATAGGGCTTTTTGGAAGTTACGCCAAAGAGCAACAAACCCCACAAAGCGACATCGACATCATCGTCGATATGCCCTCTAGTTTTGACAACTACTATGCGCTTAAAGAACTTCTCGAAAAAGAGTTGGGAGCGAAAGTCGATTTGGGGCTTGAAAAGTCCATTCGCAATCTCATCAAAGAGAAAATCGCCCACGAAGTGCTTTATGTCTAACCGCGATATAAGCCTCTACATCGTCGATATTTTCATTGCTATTGATAAAATTTCCCGCTTTACATGTAAGATTCAAAACGGCACTGAACTGCTCTCTCATGAAATGGCATGGGATGCGTGCATCAGAGAACTTGAGCTCATCGGCGAAGCTACCAAAGCACTGTTAAACAGTGGACTTCTAAAAAGTGAATACCGTCGCATCGTCGATTTTCGTAACCAAATCAATCATGGCTATTTTGGCATTGATGAAGAGATCGTTTGGGAAGTAATAACGCACAAATTGCCTGAATATCAAAAAGAGTTAATTTTTCTTGTTACGACAGAAAAGATTATGCTTGAAAACGCCATCGCACACGCTAAAGTAGAGAATGTGAAGAACGAGCAGGTTTTGAGATTCTTAACGAATTTTGAAGTTTAGGATATAAAATAGAACTTGCAGAGATCAAGAAAAAATTGGCAGAGCCTTTAAACACAACATTTTGAATAGCCTTTTTGTCTGTCCGTAATTCTTACATGTAAGAATTACAAAAACCTCTCCACAAAAGCGTCCAAATCTTCATCGCTCATGGCTCCGCTCACGCGCTCAACTTCAACGCCGTCTTTAAAAACGATCAATGTCGGAATCGAGCGGATTTTGAAGCGAGAAGCTAAAAACTGTTCGGCTTCGGTGTCGACTTTAGCGAACAAAACACGAAGCGGGTAGGCGCGGGCGGCTTGTTGGAAGGTGGGGGCGAAGGCTTTGCACGGTCCGCACCACGGCGCCCAAAAGTCGACGATGACGGGTACGTCGGTACTTTCCAAAATCGCATCGATCGTATCGCTTGAGAGGGCGATGGGATGAGGGTCGAGCAAACTCTCTTTGCATTTGCCGCAATTGGCTTTTTTATAGACTTCGAGTTTGGGAACGTTGTTGGTTGCCAAGCAGTTGGGACAGATGACTTTCATCGTTTATCCTTTCGTAGCGTACTCTTTGAGTGCTTGAAGTATTTGGGGTTCTATCGACCATTCTTTACCGTCCACGGACATGGTGGATTCGCGCTTGATGCCGTCCACCGAGCCTTTTGAAACGATAAATGCAAGGTAATTTTCAACCTCTTCAAAGCTAGGTAAAACGTTTACATGTAAGACTTTTTCAAGCTCGGCGATAAAGCCGTATCCACCCCAGTTGGAGACCGAAGCGATCATCGGGTAGTCGCAAGCAATGACGCAATAGTCGTAAAAAAATTCTTTGTTTTTGAGCACTTCGGCGAAGCTTCCCATACCTATTTCGTTACCGCCGTCGCCGATACCGAAACTCGGAGCGGTTTTAGAGCCCAGTTTGAAGAGTTCGTCTACGGGTGCGGTAAACTCCTTAATATCGACGCCGCGCGCATTGAGGTATTTGCCCTCTTTGTTTTGTCCGCAACGTTCGATCGCAAAATGGCATACGGGTTTGTAGGTATGAAGCAAGAGTTCGTATTGCTCTTTAAAAAGTCCCTCAAGAGGAATGTAGAGCGTTTTAAATTCGAAAAAGTAGTCTTCGCAAAAGTGGTCGGTAATGATGACGGGCGTGAAGCCTAAGGTTTGAAACGTTTTTGCAAGAAAATAAGCACCTATGGGCCCGTCCGTTTCGGCGAAGCCCGCAACGTAAAATCCCGTGTAAATAAAAACGACCCCTTTATCGAGTTTCACAAAAGCTTCAACGGCTTTTTGCGTGTGTGCTTGGGGAAATTGCGCTTGAATCTTATCCATATGGCGAGTGGAGTGTTGAAGCGTAATCGCCTCAATCGAAGAAAATGCGTTCATAAAAACCTTTTTATTTTCAAAATCTTATCGTGAAAAATTGTACCTAAAAATTGGGTACAATGCGATTAATCAAGAGCGTTCTTGCAGAACTTTACCCTAAAACGTCAAAGCCTCCCCTACCATCGAGTCGTCCTTGGCGCGATGCCCATGCACCTTGAGTGCTTTTTCTTCGTGAAAAACGAGTTTGACGAGCAGTTTGATGCAAGATTTTGATGCAAAGCCTTTGACCTATTGAGCGTTTGAGGGCAAATTTGTCGGAAAGAAGGAAAGCGATGACTCCTAAAGAATTACGTGCCAAAATCGCAAAAGGCGAATTTTCAAGACCTACGGCGGGTGAATGTCCGGGATACATTCAGATGAATATGGTGGCGTTACCGAGGCAATACGCTGAAGGCTTTGAAGCGTTTGCCAAAGCAAACTCAAAAGCGATTCCCGTTTTAGAGATCGTCAAAGAAGGGCATCATACCAAGATTTTAGCCGACCGTGCCGATCTTTTAACCGAGATTCCCAAGTACAATATTTTACGTGAGGGCGTTTTGGTCGAAACGGTAAGAGACATTACGCCTTATTATACGCCCGATCTGGTTTTTTTCCTGATCGGATGCAGCTTTTCGTTCGAGACGGCACTCATCGAAAACGGTATGCCGCTTCGTCACGTCGACATGCAAAAAAACGTTGCTATGTACAACACCAACGTTCGGCTGACGCCGGTTGAGGGGTTTGAGGGAGAAATGGTCGTGAGCATGCGCCCGATCAAGCGTGAAAAGGTCGCCGACGCGTATGAAGTGACGGGGCACTTTCCGCAAATGCACGGTGCGCCCATTCACTCGGGATCACCGGAAGTCATCGGCATCGGCGATATTACCCGTCCCGATTACGGCGATCCTATCGAGATTAAAGAGGGCGAAGTTCCGCTTTTTTGGCCTTGCGGCGTGACGCCCCAAAACGTGATTACGAAGATGAAACTGCCGTTTGCGATTACGCACGCGCCGGGTCATATGTTCGTGACCGACCGCAAAGACAGCGAATACTACGAATAATTAAGGCACAAACGCTTCTTCGATCGCTTGAAAGCGATAACGTTTCAGCAGATCGGGAAGCATGTGTTCTAACATGTCGATTCCCAAAGGTTCGTTTTTATTGCCGTGAATCAAGATCAAACTTCCGTTTTCGGGACGTTGGTTTTTTGCAATCCACGCATCGGCGGAGAGCGGAATCAAAAAGTAGTGCTCACGCAATGCCCGCATCAAGCGTTCATCGGCAATGAGACCGGGAAAACGGAAAAAAACCGAAGGCGTTACCCCTTTTTCGATCAAGCGTTGTTCGACGTTTAAAATCTCGGCTTGAACGTCGGTACCTTGATGCAACATAAAGTTTTTTCGATCCGGTAAAGCTCGATCGTAAAAATGCGTATGCGTGTGATTGACCCACGTGATGCTAAGATTTGGGTCGTTTCGCAGTGCCTCAAACTCTGCTTCGTGATGCTCCAACCACGCCGAACTGATCGCTACGGCGATCGGTGTTTTGCCGTTTTGCCGCGTTAGCGTACGAAGAAACTCGCTTTCATAGCCTTTTTTGGACGAAGGGCATAAATCCATCGTCAAAAACAGCGTCGCGTCGAGCCTCCTCGACGCATGATCGATACCGCCTTTTTGCCAAAGTGCCGTGGCGGCGTTCAGGGTTTGTGCAAAAGGCGTTTGGGCTAAAGCGCGAGGAGCAATCGGCTCTAGCATGCTTTCGTCCAAGTTCATAAGCTGTGTTTGAAGGGTTTGGGTATTGAGCGTGAGGTAACGTATGCGATCGTTTTGCTCGAAACGACGAATAACCAAAAAAAGGGTTTTGTCTTTCCAAAATTGCCGCGCATCAAGCGTGTAGTTCTCCAGCGCGAAGAGATGAAGTCCCGCGCACAGTACAAGAAAAATCGTTTTGAGCATGTTCGAATCCTTTCAAAAGAATTTTAGCTATTTTTTGAAAAAAAATGATTATAATTTCGTACCTGTATGACACGGCGGTGTTTGAGCTTTCAGACCAAATTGGAAACTTAAGCGATAAGTTCAATGTTTTGACGAGAATAGAGTATGACGGCTAACGAAGCAGTTTTAGAAATGCGTTACAACGGAATTCCCGAAGAAGATATTGAGGCGATTCTTGATGCATGCAAGAAAAAGGGGATTACCCCGCAAAATATAGACCAAGAACTTGAAAAGCGAGGCTTGGATAAAGTCTTCGAATTTGAGTACGATGCAAGCGAAAGTTGGTATGACCAAAATTCTGCCGCTTCCCATAAAGCACCTGCGAAACAAGGGCTTGAAAAGGACAAAAAATAGATGGCAAAGCAGATACGACAGTTGGTTGAAGAGTATTACGACGTGCTCTGGAACGAGAAAAAACTCGATCAAGCACACCGCTTTTTCGACCCTTCGTTTAATTTTAGAGGTTCTTTAGGGATGCGTGTGGATAGCATCAACGGTTTTTGCGATTATGCGAAAATGCTTTTTAGCGCATTTCCCAATTTGTACCATGTCATCGAAGACATCGTCGTTGAGGGCGATAAAGCCGCAGTGAGGCTCGTGTATACGGGCACGCACTCGGGTAAGCTTTTCGGGTTTGAACCCACGGGCAATCGTATTCGGTATTCGGGCGCGTGCTTTTTTAAATTTGAAAACGAAAAGATCGTCGATGCCTGGGTTTTGGGCGACTTAAACGCACTCTACGGACAAATTAACATCGCTAATTCGAACGCAAACGCATAGCGTCTTGATGCGCTTTGAGCGAGTGCAGTACGAGGGTGATTAAAATAATCACGCCTCCGATCAACGTATTGGGATGCGGTTTTTCGTCGATGAAACACCACACCCAAACGGGGGCCAAGACCGGCTCGATAATCGTTAAAAGTGCTACTTCCACGGATGGAAGCACTTTCGTCCCCGTACCGATAAACGCGCGGGACAAAGGTGTTAGCACGCCTCCCATAAAGACGATAATACTCAACGAATAGGTATCGGGCAGAACGATAGGCGTGCTTAAGAGTGCTAAAAGCGATGCCATGAGCGTGCCTGTCCCAAAACACGCCAAGCGGTTGACTTCTTTATCTCTTTCCAAAATAAACAGCATCGAAATAAACGCAAAAACGCATCCGAAAGCGTAAAGATTTCCCTCCATATTGCCTAATCCCAAGTCGTTAAACAGAATAATAAAAAGACCGACAAAGACAAAAAAGATTGCAACAAACGTACGAAGCGGCGTTTTGGTGCGAAACAAGAGAAACGAAAAGAGTGCGCTGATCAACGGACCGGTACTCAAAATAAAAACCGCACTTGCGACGCTGGTATGTTTGATGGCGAGGATAAACAAAAAATTGCTGAGTGCGATGCAAAACGCGCACGCCAGAATCGAAACGACATGTCGGCGATACAGAGCAAAAATCGCCGTTTTGTACTGAAAAAGTAAAACGGTATTGAGGCTTAGAAACATACAAAGACCGAAATAAAACGTGAAATTTTGTGCGCTCACGTGCGTCATTTTGATCAGCGGCGATTCAAAGCTCATCAAAAACATACCTAAAGAGGTAATCCAAAATGCTTTCGTATACGACATCGTGTTATCGGGAAGCTTTGCGAAAATCGAGGTAGAGCTTTTCAAGTTTTGCTCTTGCCCACGGCGTTTTACGGAAAAATTTAAGGCTTGAGGCAATGCTTGGATTGTCGTGAAAACAGTTGACGCGCATCATCTCATCCAGTTTTTCCCAGCCGTAGTGCGATTGGAGCTCTTTAAGCATTGCTTCTAGGGTGATGCCGTGTAAAGGGTTGTTCGGGTGTTGATTCATGGGTTCCTCAAAGAATGACATGTAAGGTTTTAAGGCTTACATGTCACGATATCCATTAGCGTCGTTCGACGAAAAGTCCGCCGCAGCTTTGCATCGTCGGCATAATTTCGATGCGGTTGACGTTGACGTGCGGCGGCAAGTGTGCCAAGGTAAAGATCGTATCGGCGATGTCTTCTTTATCGAGTGCTTTCGTGCCCTCGTAGACTTTTTTGGCTTTGGTTGTGTCGCCTTTGAAACGCACATCGGAAAATTCCGTTTCGGAAAATCCCGGCTCGATATTGGTCACGCGTACGTTGGTGCCGCGAAGATCGGTGCGTAGGTTGAGTGAAAATTGTTTTACGAACGCTTTGGTCGCTCCGTAAACGTTTCCGCCTTCATACGGCCAGTTTCCGGCGATGGAGCCGAGATTGAAGATGTAACCGCTTTTGCGCTCGACCATGATCGGCAAAACAGCACGTGTCACGTAAAGTAACCCTTTGATATTCGTATCGACCATCGTCTCCCAATCTTCGATATCGACTTCGTTCGCGTGCCCGAGTCCTAAGGCAAGTCCGGCGTTATTGACGAGAATATCGATGTTTTTATACGCTTCGGGTAAAGAAGCGATGGCGTCGAAAACTGCTTGTTTATCGCGGACGTCAAAGCAGATCGGTAAAATATCGCATGTGGGAAATTTGGCTTTGAAAGCATCTAACCGTTCACGCCTACGTCCCGTAATAATCACTTTATAGCCCGAAACGGCAAATTTTTCGGCGGTTGCTTCGCCGAACCCCGAAGTTGCTCCCGTAATTAAAACGACTTTTGACATGTACGTCCTTTCACAAAAAAGATAAGCGTATTATAATCTTTCAAGCCATAATGATACCTTTGGTAACTCTTTAAAAAAACCGTTCCGTGTCCTGTTTATTCTAAATATAGCCTTAAAATAGCCGTTTTGAGCGTTAAAATTCAACCAAATCATACGTAATGTATAAAATTTCATCATCCGAAATTGACGCAATATTCCAAAAATATATTAAGATTTTCGTGTCGGTTAAAAGGTACTACTTTTAGTATTCCAAAATTTTACTAAAGGACGCACGTGGCAAAACAGAAGCTCGGACGAGACGTCATTCAAAGCGTGATCGAAAAGCATCAAACCAAAAAACGTGAAATTGCGCAACTGACGATTAAGATCGATGCCAATTTGGACAATGCTTTGGGAAAACTTGCCAATGCGCTCAACATCTCCAAAAATCGCCTGATCGAAGATATTCTAACCGAAAGCGGCATCGTGCAAGAGGTCGAGGAGAATTATTATGAGTAACTTTCCAAGCCAAGAGCGCGTCGTTCAAGCCGTCTTAGAAGGTATTACGCAAGCGGAGAAAAATTTTTTATTTTGGACAAATAACCGTTTGAGCCTCTCCAGCGGTCCTCAAAAAATCCTCTGTATTCACGTCGCACAAGCACTCGGCTTAATCGAAAACGCCCCCGAAGTCTTTATCGATGCGAGTGTTTCGGATATTTTACGCTGTTCGCTTCCCAATCGTAAAGCGTTTAAAACGTTTATGGAAAAAAACGCGCTTTCCCAAGGGGCGTTTAGCATTACGCTCGATGAACGTTTCGTTCACCACAACCACAACGATTCGATTTCACGTGTGATTATGACGCTTAAAAACGGCGTGTGTAACGCAAAAGCCGAGTATACTTTCGAAATCGAGCGTTTGTGCAAGATGCTTCAGCGCAAAAGTAGGAATGAATCGTTGCTTGATTACGGTATTTTTGCGTTTTATGCGGATATTTCGACGCAAGCGCGTAAAAAACTTGCCAAGCGTATTCCCGAAATCGTGCACAGTTTCGATGAAGTCGTCAACCGTTTTCCTTCGCTTTCGTCACGTTTTTACGCTACGCCGATTACGCAGGTGGAAGAACTCGGAGAGTGGGCGGCGGGCTGTTACGTCATTTTTCCAAAGTAGAAACGAGTTTTGAACGCTTACATGTAAGCCTTTAAAAGTCGTTTCAAAATTTTTAAAAGGAGAAGGGATGAAGAAAATGTTACCAAAAATTGCCGCTTCGCTAGCGGTTTGTTCTATTTTAGCCGGTGCGAGCGTTGCCGCAGACGTTATTAAAATCGGGGTTCAAGCACCGATTACGGGATCGTACGCCAGCGAGGGACAAAGTATCGATAACGGCGTTAAATTGATCGTTGAGCAATACAATGCCAAAGGCGGCATACTCGGTAAAAAAATCGAAGTCGTAACATGTGACGATCAAGGTACGGCGCAACAAGCGGCGATTTGTGCTAAAAAATTGGTCAACGAAGGCGTGAAAGCGGTCATCGGTTCTTACACTTCGGGAGCGACTGAAGCGGCGCAAACGACCTATTTTAGAGCCGGTGTTCTTCAAACCAGCGACGGTACGAGCGACTCGTTGATCGCGCATAAATATTGGACGTTTTTTAGAAACTCCTTCCCCAACAGTGCGGAAGCCGATTTTACGGCAAAATATTTCGTCGACGGTAAACAGTACAAAAAAATCGTCGTTCTCTCCGATTATTCAAGCTATTCGACCGACTTAGGCGATGCGACGATTAAAGCGTTAAAAGCGAAAAACGCCAACATCGTTTACGAAGGAAAAATCAAATCCGGCACGCAAAATTTCACCGCCACGTTGACCAAAATCAAAGCGATGGAACCGGACGTCATCTACTTTAGCGGTTACTATACCGACGGCGGATTGCTAAGGGCGCAACAACAACAACTCGGTATTAAAGCCGATTTCGTCGGCGGCGACTCGAACGACAACCCTGATTTTATGAAACTAGCGGGAGAGAGTGCGAAAGGAACGTTTATGATTAACGTGCCGACTCCGGACATTTTACCTTACGACATCGCTAAAACGTTTTTAGTCGATTACAAAGCCAAGTATAACGCGATGCCCGCTTCGATTTGGTCTTTGATGAACGTGGACGGCTTGCGCGCGATTTTACATGCGATGGAACAAACCAAATCCGAAGATACCAAAGTGGTTGCCGAAGCGATGCATAAACTCAAAGATTTCCCCGGCATCACGGGTCCTGTGACGTTTAGAGAAGACGGCGAGCGTATCGGCGGCGGTTATATGACCTATGAAGTTCAAGCGGACAAAAGCTATAAAATCGTTTACCAATAAAAAGGTAACATGTAAAAATAGGCTTGTCGCGTCACGCTTTTCAAGCACGCCGATGCAAGGTTTTTTCGATTAAACCTTGCATTTTCGGCACTTTTATACTGTGAAAAGGATAGAGTAACGTCCATGGATATTTTTCTTCAACAAATGGTCAACGGTTTAACGATCGGAAGCTTATACGCTTTAGTCGCTTTAGGATATACGATGGTGTACGGGGTGATGCGTCTCATCAACTTCGCTCACGGAGACCTCGTCGCCTTTTCGGCTTTTGTCGGTTTGAGTGTTTACGGTTCGCTCTTTTCGGAAGGAACGACGTCGCTTTTAGCGGTGGTGTCGGTATTTCTTTTAAGTGCGTTGGTCGTCGCGTTCGTGGGCGTTTTACTCGAACGCTTGGCGTATCGGCCTTTGCGAACGGCTCCGAGGCTAAGTGCCGTTGTTTCGGCTCTCGGCGCGGGTTTAGTGATCCAAAATTCCGTGATGTTAATTTGGGGACCCAATATGAAGATTTTCCCGACCGATTTTTTCCCCTCGACGCTTTGGAGCGTAGGCGGAATCGTCATTACATTTACGCAAGTGATGATTTTGAGCCTCTCCTCGGTTTTAATGGTCGGACTGTACTTCTTTATCAATCAAACCAAAATCGGAACGGCGATTCGCGCGGTTGCTATCGATCAGGATGCGGCTAAATTGATGGGAATTAACGTCAATCGTATCGTTATGATTATTTTCATCATCGGCTCGGCACTCGGTGCGGTTGCGGGACTTTTTATCGGAGCGTATTACCGCGGCATTACCTTCGATATGGGATGGATGTACGGACTCAATGCGTTTGTAGCCGCCATTATGGGCGGTATCGGCAATATTCCCGGAGCTATGCTCGGAGGTCTTTTGCTAGGACTTTTCAATGCCATGATTACCGGTTACATCTCGACGCAGTGGGCAGAGACGTTTACCTTTGTTTTGTTGATCGTTATTTTGGTTTTTAGACCGACCGGAATTCTCGGCGAAAAAGTAGCGGAGAAAGTATGATGAATAAAACCGGTTTAATCGCTCTTTTACTTTTAGGGTTCGCGGGTTTGTATCCGCTCTTTGTCGATTCGGCGTGGTTAGCCGTCGGAACGACCTTTTTGGTGTTCGCCTGCGTCGCGTTTTCGCAAGATATTATCTTAGGACGGGCGGGCGTTTTTCACATGGGACACGCCATGTTTTTCGGTTTGGGTGCGTATACGACCGCGATTTTGAACGTGCAGTTCGGATGGGCGATTTTAGCGACGTGGATTCCTTCGGTTGTGATTCCGATGGCATGTGCGTTTGCCTTGGTCGCGCCGATTATTCATCTGAGAGGCGATTATCTTTTGGTCGCTACGATCGGATTTAATATCATTTTTATTCAAATATTGGAAAACGACGTTTTCGGCTTGACCGGAGGTCCAAACGGACTGTTCGGAATCGACGTCGTGCACGTTTTCGGTTACGACTTTTCAAGTCAAATTCATATGTACTATATGGCATTTATTTTACTCGGTATCACGTTGTTTATTATGCGGAGTCTGGATCGCAGTAAGTTCGGACGCGCGATGTTTTACATTCACAAAGACGATATTGCGGCGCAAAGCATGGGAATCAGTTTGCGCTATTATAAATTGTATGCATTTATCTTGGGTGCGGGCATTGCGGGGGCTGCCGGGAGTATGTTTTCCGTGCAGTATTCCGCGGTTAGCCCCGAAGCCTTTAACGTAACGCAGTCGATTATGTTTTTTACGATCGTATTGGTTGGAGGCTCGGCATCGTTGCCCGGCGTTTTAATTGGAACGTTTGTGATGTTTGTTTTGCCCGAGGTGTTCAGGGAGTTTGAAACGGCACGCTATTTGGTGTTCGGCGTCGCGATGATTTTAACGATGATTTTAAGACCTCGAGGTATTTGGCCGGTGAAATTCGGCAATATTCCGAGCTTCCTCAAAAAGGGGGCGAAATGAGCGAGTATCTTTTAGAAATTCAAAACGTCAGCAAACTTTTTTCCGGTCTCGTAGCAATCGACAACCTTTCGATGAAAGTCAAAAAAGGGCAGATTTACGGCATTATCGGACCCAACGGAGCAGGTAAAACCACGTTGTTTAACTGTATTACGGGTATTTATACGCCCGAAATCGGACAGATTTTATGGAAAGGCAAAGATATTAAGGGCATCAGCCCGTATAAAATTGCGGGACTGGGCATTTTACGTACGTTTCAGACGATTCGACTCTTTTCCGAAATGAGCGTTGCGGAGAATATTATGTCCGGACGCCACATCAAATCCAAACAACGCTGGTATAACGGCATCATTCCCACACCCGCCTATTTTAAAGACGAAAAATACCAATGGACGAAAGTCGGCGAGTTGATGGAGTTTTTCAATCTATCGCTCTATGCGACCACGCCCGCGGGCGATTTGTCGTACGGCATTCAACGACGTATCGAGATGGCGCGCGCTTTGGCGGCTGAGCCTGAACTTCTAATTTTGGACGAACCCGCCGCCGGACTCAACGAGAACGAGACGATTGAGTTGACCGAAATGATACGTAAAATTCAAGCGATGGGCGTGACGATCATGATGATCGAACACGATATGGAGATGGTGATGAGTCTTAGCGAATACATCACGGTGATCAACTTCGGTGCGAAAATCAGCGAAGGCGTCCCCTCTTTTGTACAAGCCGATCCGAAAGTCGTCGAAGCGTACATCGGAAGCGACGAGGAGGACGAAGATGCATAATATGCTTCTTGAAGTGAAAGACTTACATGTCAATTACGGTGCGATTGCCGCGATTAAAGGTATCGATCTTAACGTCGCACGAGGCGAAGTCGTAACGATTTTAGGCGCGAACGGTGCCGGAAAAACGACCACTCTCCGAACGATCAGCGGCTTGCTTAAAGCCGCTTCGGGAAGCATCGTTTTTGAAGGAAGAGAATTGAGTAAACTCCAAGCGCACGAAATCGTTGCGTTGGGTATGAGCCATTCTCCCGAGGGCAGACGCGTTTTTAGCACGCTCAGCGTCGAAGAAAATTTGATGATGGGCGCTTATACGTTGAAAAAGTACGATCAAGCGACTTTAGATTGGATTTACGAGATTTTGCCGCGTTTGAAAGAGCGACGCAAACAGCTTGCCGGAACGCTAAGCGGCGGCGAGCAACAGATGCTTGCCATCGGTCGGGCGATCATGAGCAAGCCCAAACTTTTAATCTTGGACGAGCCGAGTTTAGGGTTGGCTCCCGTTTTGGTCAAAGTGATTTTCAAGGCGATTAAAGCGATTGCTAAAAGCGGCGTGACGGTCTTGCTCGTCGAGCAAAATGCCAAAGCCGCGCTTAAACTCGCCGATCGAGGGTATGTTTTGGAATTAGGAAAGATTACCCATACGGGAAGCAGTGAAGAGCTGCTCAACTCTGAAGTCATTCAAGAAGCGTATTTGGGTAAGAAAAAGTAAGGTATCGTGACCGTCTGCCGTTTGGCAGGCGGTTTTTTTTGGCCGATTTTCCTATGATAAAAAAAGTAGTACAAATAGGAATACTAAAAATAGATTTGATATAAAAAGTTTTAGAAACATTGACATTAATTATAAACCGCTAAAGGAGCGAACATGCAACCAGATACCGAAGTGATTCAACGGGCTATTGCCTTGGCCGAGATATGGCAAAACCGAGCAAGCGAGCTTGTCAGTGATTTTGATCGCAATTTTGCTATCAAAATGAACACGATGCTCAGCCATCCTAAAGACAAAGTTTTTTTAATCGAACTGATGGATCAGAGCTTTCGTAGCGCGAATCCCGCACGTGTGGCCAATCAGATCGAATACCTGTTCGACAAATACGGTATGGCGTCGTTTTTTACGACGAGCGAGCGATTTTTGGTCTTTTTATTTTTACATGCAGGGATTTATCTGCCGCAAATTTCCGTACCGCTTTTTGTGAAAAACGTTCGCGAAGATACCAAAACGGTCGTCTTAAAAGGCGAGGAAGAGGCCTTGAACGCGCACCTTGAAAAACGACGTGCCGAAGGAACGCGCGTGAATATCAACTTGATCGGCGAAATTGTTTTGGGCGAAGACGAAGCGCAGGAGCGCATTGAAAAATACCTCAAAGTGCTTGAAAATCCCAACGTCGATTATATTTCCATCAAAATCTCGACGATTTTTTCGCAAATCAACGCGCTTTCGTTCGAAGACACGATCGACGAACTGGTGAAACGTTTGAGCCTCATTTATGCGCAAGCAAAAAAATACAGCTTTACCAATGCCAAAGGCGAAAAAGAAAATAAATTTATCAACCTCGATATGGAAGAGTATCGCGATTTGGCGTTAACGTTCTATGCCTTTACCAAAACGCTCGAACAGCCTGAATTTCAAGATTTTTATGCGGGTATCGTCCTTCAGGCGTATTTACCCGATTCGCATTTGTGGCAACAAAAATTGGTCGAATGGGCACGTAAGCGGGTTCAAGCGGGCGGAAAACCCGTGAAGATGCGTTTGGTAAAGGGCGCAAATATGGAAATGGAAGAGACCGAGGCGGCACTTCGCCATTGGGAAATGGTCACGCATACGAAAAAAATCGACACCGACAGCAACTACAAAATCATGGCGGAGTTTGCTTTGCGCCCCGAAAATGCACCGTTTGTCAATATCGGAATCGCCTCACACAACCTCTTTGAGCATGCCTACGGATACGAATTGGCGAAACAATACGGTACCGGAGAATACTTTACGATGGAGATGTTGGAGGGTATGAGCGAGTCGGCACGTTTGGCGATTAAACAAATCAGTCAAGAGATTATTTTGTACGCGCCGACGGCAAAAAAAGAGCAGTTTACCAACGCCATCGGCTATTTGGTGCGCCGTTTGGATGAAAATACGGGCACGGAAAACTTTATTCGTTACTCGTTCGGATTGAAAGTCGGCACTCCCGAATGGGAAGCGCAAAAAGAGCGTTTTATCGCTTCGTTTGAAAATGCCAAACAGGTGTTCATCGGCTCAAAACGTCGCCAAAATCGTTTGGAAGAGGAATGGAACGATTTTAAAGGCGGTAGTTTTTACACCGGAATGTTTCACGGAGAGAGCGATACGGACTTTATCCTAAGCCCCAACAAAGAGTGGGCAAAACAGATTCGAACGCGTTGGATGAAACGAGCAGCCCAGACGCTAGAGACGACACCTGTCGTCGTCGGCGGCGAAGCGTTGCGCGAACGTCCTCTTAACGACGTTATCGATAAATCGCAACTCAAAGAGGGCGTGCTTTGCGGAAGATACGCTACGGCGACGCCCGAAGATTTAAAACGCGCGGTTGAGGTTGCCGTGCAAGATGCGGACGGCTGGCGAACGCTTAGCCATGCGGCTCGCCATGAAATTTTATGCAAAGTCGCCAATAACGTACGTACCAGACGCGGCGATTTGATCGGTGTCGCGGCGGCGGAAGTGGGGAAGGTGTTTAGCGAAACCGACGTTGAAGTCAGCGAAGCAATCGACTTTTTAGAGTTTTACCCTCACGCGGTACGCTTTTTTGAAGCGTACGAAAACCTCTCTCTTAACGGAAAAGGCGTAGGCGTTATCACGCCTCCGTGGAACTTCCCGATCGCTATTCCCACAGGCGGTATCGTTGCGGCTTTGGCGGCGGGCAATTGCGTTATCGTCAAACCCGCCAGCGCGGCGACTTTGTGCGCGTATGAGTTGTGCCGATGTTTTTGGGATGCGGGAATCAGCCAAAATACGCTTCAATTCGTTCCGTGCTCGGGCGCATTGGCGGGTGAACACCTCGTCAAAAACTCAAAAGTCGATTTCGTGATTTTAACGGGCGGCGAAGAGACGGCGTATGCCATGCTTAAAGACAGACCGAATCTTTTCTTAAGCGCGGAAACGGGCGGGAAAGACGCGACGATCGTTACGGCGATGGCGGATCGCGATCAGGCGATTAAAAACGTGATTCATTCGGCGTTTTCCAACAGCGGTCAAAAGTGTTCCGCAACCTCGCTTTTGGTTTTGGAAGAAGAAGTCTACCATGATCCGCATTTTAAAAAAGGGTTAATCGACGCCGCGAAAAGCTTACATGTAGGTTCCGTTTGGGATTTTAAAAATCGTTTAGGAACGCTTGCCAACCAACCAAGCGGCGCACTCAAACGTGCATTGGAAAGTTTGGAAGCCGGCGAGAGCTGGGCTTTAGCACCCGAATACGTCGAGGGTAATCCTTACATGTTAAAACCAGCGATTAAATGGGGCGTCAAAGAGGGCAGTTTTTGCCATATGAACGAACTTTTTGGACCGGTACTGTCCGTGATGTGTGCCAAAGACCTTAAACACGCGGTCGATATCGTCAATGCGACGGGATACGGTTTGACTTCGGGGATCGAATCTTTGGATGAAAGGGAAGTGGCGTATTGGAAAGCGCATCTTCAAGCAGGCAATCTTTACGTCAATCGCGGAACGACGGGTGCAATCGTGCTTCGCCAACCTTTCGGCGGCATGGGAAAATCCGCGGTAGGTGCGGGACGCAAAGCGGGTGCATATAACTACGTGACGCTTTTTATGGACATCGAAGAGGTCGGTACACCGAAGATCAAAGGCTCCCTCAAACACGCATGGAGCGATTTGGTCGGCGAATGGGCTCGCCAAGCCGAACACGGAACGCACGGTGCTTTTAAAGAGACGTTTGAAAAACTCTCTTTCGCTACGGCAAGTTATCTTGAAAATTATGAAGAGGTTTTCGCCAAAGAGGTTGATTTTGCCAAGGTACGAGGTGAAGACAATATCTTTAAATATTTACCTTTACGTAAAGTCGCCCTACGCGTCTGCCAAGAAGATAGCTTATTCGACGTTTTAAGTCGTATCGTAGCGGCGAAAATTGCCCAAGTCCCTTTACATGTCAGTATCGCTTCGGAGGCGGAAAACAGTGTGGTTTCATTTATGTATGAAACCAAAGAGCGTTGGCTTAGTGCGCACGATACGCTCATACGCGAACACGAAGCCGAGTTTGCGCAATGCTTCGCTTCGGTACAAAAGATTTTCTACGCCGATGCGGCACGTATTTCGCCGTTCGTATTTGAAGAAGCGGCAAAAAGTGCCACGTTTATCGTTCGGGAAAAACCGTTGATGGAAGGACGCTTGGAGTTGTTGCATTATTTTATGGAACAAAGCATTTCTCACAGTTATCACCGTTACGGAAATCTCGGTGCACGCGGCATTAAAGCGTGAAAATACCTTAGGGGCGAAACCGCCCCTTTGCGTGACATGTAGCGACAAAAAGCGTCGGTATGCAAGAATCTTTTGAACCGTGTTATTTCAGAAACGGCGAAAGGTTTGAAACGAGGTATGCCGATTTGCTACATGTACGTATCGTCACGGCGTTTGATCGTCGGCATTTCAATAAAATTTTAGGATAGGTTTGTAAAATGATGTGACTAAGATGTGACGAAATGATGAAAATCGTCGGTGCATTATTTTCCCAAAGGCTATCATACAACTATGTCCATGCTATCTCAAGACCAACGCCACCTTCTGTTTGATACGATTCTTCAAAAAATCCCCGATTTTCCGTTTATGAAATGTTACGCGTCCAAAGCCTCTCCCAAATGTGCGCTTCCCGTTGTGTTAGATCATCTGGGTGAAGCGATTTTCTTAACCTATCAAGAGAGTCCTCATTTTTTATACGTGAACGAAACGGCGGCAAAAATGTTAGGGTATTCGCGGGATGAGTTGACAAACGGCATGAGCCTTTTCGACATCGATCCGAGTTGGTCACCCGATATAGCTAAAAAGTTTTTTGTAAAGATGAAAGAGGAAAAAACGATTCGTTTTACGACGCGCCATAAAACGAAAAAAGGGCATACGATCCTGATAGACATGAGCATCAGCCGTTTTGATTTTGAAGGCAAGTCGTACCAGTTAGCGGTCTGTCGAGAAATTGCCGATCAAAAAAGCTTTGTGGAACAGATGCTCGGTAAAGAGAGCTGTTTTAAGTTTAAAGACGTCGTCGATAACTCTCCGAACAATATCGCATGGTACGATTCACAGTGCAGGGTTGTTTATTTGAACTACCAAATCCAAAAATATTTTGACGTTCCGATCGAAACTTTAATCGGAAAAGAGGTAAGCGTAGATACTTTTGGAGAAACGTACGCCGAGTATATCGAAAAGCTACACTCCGTTATTCAAACGGGCAAAGGGATGGAATACGACCAAACGTTTCGATTTAAAGACGAAGAGTATGTTCATCATATGCAGATGGTTCCCGAGCTCGATAAATTAGGAAACGTCGTCGGCATCATCGCGATAGGGCGTGATGTAAGCATGCAAAAAAAGGCGGAAAAAAAGGTTGAATTTTTAGCCTACCACGACTACCTAACGGAACTGCCCAATCGCATACGCGCAAAATTGGAAGTAGAGCAAGTCCTTTTGCATAAACCTAAAACGGAACATAGCCACCAAATGGCTGTTTTATTTATCGACGTGGACGACTTTCAAACCGTCAACGACTCTTTTGGGCATGCCATCGGAGATATGCTCTTAAAAAGCGTGGCGCAAAGGCTTCAGGACAATCTTCGGGATAACGATATTTTAGCAAGGCATAGCGGAGACGAGTTTTTAATTATTTTAAACAATATCCGTTCTAACGAAGATATTACGTCGGTATGCGAACGCATCGTGGAAAGTTTTCAAACCCCTTTAAGCGTTGATGCGCATCACCTTACGTCTTCCGTTTCGATCGGCGTTGCGGTCTATCCGATCGAAGGAGACGACTTTGACGCACTGGTACGAAAAGCCGACATCGCGATGCACAAAGCCAAAGAACTCGGTAAAAATATGTTTTATTTTTTCGATGCTTCCATGAACGAAGAGACGATAGAATATTTTCGAATCTTACACGATATGAAAAACGCGATCGCCAATCGAGAGTTTATTTTGCATTACCAGCCGCAAATCGATATTCAAAGTCAAACGATTACGGGTGCCGAGGCTCTCCTTCGATGGATTCACCCGACGCAAGGGCTGATTGCGCCCTCTAAGTTTATACCGATTGCCGAAAACAGCGGTTTAATTATTAAAATCGGCGAATGGGTCATCAACGAGGCGTGCAAACAAGCGGTGCTTTGGCATCGACAGGGGATTCAAATCGTCGTTGCGGTTAATATTTCGACCGTACAGTTTAAACGAGGAAATTTAGAAGAAATTGTCAAAAAAGCACTTGCAAGCTCGGGGCTTTCGCCTGCGTTCTTTGAAATTGAACTCACGGAATCCGCAATGATGTACGATACGGAAAAAATACGAACGACGATCCAAAATCTTAAAGCGATCGGGGTTAAACTTTCCATCGACGATTTTGGAACGGGATATTCGTCTTTGTCGTATCTGAAAAAATTTGCCGTAGATAAACTGAAAATCGACCAATCGTTTATTAAGAATTTATTGCACGATCAAGAAGACGCCGCTATCGTCAAAGCCGTTATACAAATGGCAAAGAGCCTAAATCTCAAAACGATCGCCGAAGGCGTCGAAGAGGGTGAAACGTTGATAGCATTAGGCGGACACGGATGCGATGAGGTTCAAGGATTTCATTTCGCTAAACCGATGCCGCAAGAAGAGTTTCGAATATTTGCCGAATCTTTTTAAAGAAGAGAAGGAATTCTCGGATTGTTTGGCATGTCGTCTATCCAAGAATCAAGAGCGGTATTGCTCTTTGATTCTTAGACTATTCGATCGGATTATTTGAGTTTTTCGATAATCGCTTGGTTGAGTTCAAGCTTTTCTTTATTTTTTGCGACACCGTCGGCATTTTTTGCAATATTCTCTTTATTGCGGTTAATCTCTTCGCGGTTCAGCTCGATAAGACGAGTCAGTTCATTGACGCGTTGTTCGTATTTGTTAATAAGATAGTAGATCGTATAAACCAATACACCGATGACGATCCATTGTAAAATATCCATAGCGTCTCCTTACCTAAATAATAGATTTGCGGCTAATTGTACCTTTTTTATTCTAAATCAATCAATAATCTCGTAAACATATTCGTGTTTGAGTTTTTTACGGTGTATTTCGACGATACGAAGATGTTCAAAAGCAATTGTTTGCAGTGCCGCATCATCGACGGGTTGTTCGTAAGCAATCTGTCGTAAGACCTTGCCGCGGTATGCTTTGGCAAAATGGCTGACAACCTTTCCTCCTTTGAGAAACTTCATCGTGATATAAGGTTTTTGCGGCATGTAAAACTTTTCGTAAAAGCCGGCGCGTAAATCTAAAAGCGTCTCGTTCGCAATCCAATCATCAATGGCTTGTGAAAAAAAAGTATGATAAAACGTTTCAGGTTTGAAGCCCTCAAGCGATGCGCCTTGATGAACTCGGTAGTTGGGAATTTCGTCTTGCGCCAAAATCGGTCCGAAAAGATTGGAAAAAATCATCACGTTTTGGTCGAGAAACGTTTGGGACGAAGGATTTAAAGAAGCATAATCCAAATAATCGTAAGCAACGCCGCTATAACGTTCGATTGCTTTACATGTCGGAGCGTCGAATAAAGGCGTTTGCATCCACTCTTTGCAAAGCGAAATATCTTTGAGTCCGAAAATCGAGCGAAGGCTTGCATCGTTTGCGGTTTGGAGAAGCACGTGATAGCGTTCTAAAACTTCCAGACGCCGTTTATAAAGATCGGGAAAGATAAAACTATCGGGATTCAAAGGGGGTGTTTTGCGAAAAAGTGTTTTTGTTTCGCTCGGTGAAAAAAGAATTTTCATGCGATAAATCTCCTCAGATAAAGATACCGATTATTTTAGCGTAGAATAGTATTGACTTTGCTTGTCAATTAAGATATACTTTCACCTCACAATCACGGGTGCTGGTGTAGCTCAGTCGGTAGAGCAACTGCCTTGTAAGCAGTAGGTCGGCGGTTCGACTCCGTTCACCAGCTCCACTTTTTTGTGAAAGACAGTGTTTGACCAGAAGTAAAATGGTATAGATACGGTGAGATACTCAAGTGGCCAACGAGGGCAGACTGTAAATCTGCTGACTATGTCTTCGAAGGTTCGAATCCTTCTCTCACCACCATTTGCGGGAGTAGCTCAGTCGGCTAGAGCATTAGCCTTCCAAGCTGGGGGTCGCGGGTTCGAGTCCCGTCTCCCGCTCCAACGATTTTGTAACATAAACTGGGAGCTGTTGAATTTCTTCTGCATTAATGCACTACAGAACAAGTTCAGTAGGCTTACCTTTCTTACGTTTTATGAAATCAGATTGTTACAGTTTTTAGATATCATGTCGGTTCCCTTTTATGTCGTCGGCTCATATGGCTCAGGGGTAGAGCACTTCCTTGGTAAGGAAGAGGTCGAGGGTTCAAGTCCCTCTATGAGCTCCATTCACTATAAAGTTTGAAAAACTTTGCAAATTGAACATGCATTAAAAACAAAAACTCATTACGGAGGAAAAAATGGCAAAAGAAAAGTTCTCTAGAACCAAGCCACACGTTAACATCGGAACTATCGGTCACGTTGACCATGGTAAAACTACGCTCACGGCAGCAATTTCAGCAGTTCTTGCAACCAAAGGTCTTGCTGATTTTAAAGATTATGATGGTATTGATAACGCTCCTGAAGAGAGAGAGCGCGGTATTACGATCGCAACCTCACACATTGAATACGAAACAGAAAATCGCCACTACGCTCACGTAGACTGCCCAGGCCACGCCGACTATGTTAAAAACATGATCACCGGTGCTGCTCAAATGGACGGCGCGATCCTCGTTGTTTCTGCAGCAGACGGCCCAATGCCACAAACTCGTGAGCACATCCTTCTTTCACGTCAAGTAGGTGTTCCTTATATCGTTGTTTTCATGAACAAAGCGGACATGGTTGACGATGAAGAACTTCTTGAACTCGTTGAAATGGAAATTAGAGAACTTCTTAGCTCATACGATTTTCCAGGCGACGATACACCAATCGTAGCAGGTTCTGCGCTTAAAGCTCTTGAAGAAGCTAAAGCGGGTAAAGTTGATGCATGGGGTCAAAAAATCCTTGATTTGATGGCTGCCGTTGATGCTTATATCCCAACTCCAGAACGTGAAATCGATAAAGATTTCTTGATGCCTATCGAAGACGTATTCTCAATTTCAGGTCGCGGTACCGTTGTTACGGGTAAAATCGAAAGAGGTGCCGTAAAAATCGGTGAGACTATCGAAATCGTCGGTATTAAAGATACGAAAACAACAACCGTAACCGGTGTTGAAATGTTCCGTAAAGAGATGGAACGCGGTGAAGCAGGCGATAACTGCGGTATTTTACTACGTGGTATCAAAAAAGAAGAAGTTGAGCGTGGTATGGTTCTTTGTAAACCAAAATCAATCACTCCACACACTGACTTCGAAGCTGAAGTATACGTACTAAGCAAAGAAGAGGGCGGACGTCATACTCCATTCTTCAACAACTATAGACCACAATTCTATGTACGTACAACAGACGTAACAGGTTCTATCACATTACCGGAAGGTACTGAGATGGTTATGCCTGGTGATAACGTTAAAATCAAAGTTGCACTTATTGCACCTATCGCTCTTGAAGAGGGTACTCGTTTTGCGATCCGTGAGGGTGGTAGAACAGTTGGTGCGGGTGTTGTTGCCAAAATCATCAAGTAATTTTAACATGTAAGGGGAAACCCTTACATGTAATTTAGTCAAGGAAATAGTATGACCGTTAAAATCGGACTTAAATGTTCTGAATGTGGTGACATCAATTACACTACAACAAAAAACAGCAAGACAGTAACTGAAAAAGTCGAACTCAGTAAATATTGTCCACGTTTGAAAAAACACACCGTTCACAAAGAAGTGAAATTAAAAAGTTAAGTCGAATTTTTTGACTTAACTTTACATGTAGGGTAGTAGCTCCAACGGTAGAGCGTCGGTCTCCAAAACCGCAGGTTGGGGGTTCGAGTCCCTCCTACCCTGCCACTAGTCGAGGTAATGCAATGGAAAAATTAAGAGCTTATTATCAATATTCTAAAGCTGAGTTGTCAAAGGTTATTTTCCCGATTAAAGAGCAGATTCGAAATGCCTTTATTTCTGTCTTTGTCGTCGTAACCGTTATATCACTTTTTTTAGCATTGATTGACGCTGTTATGTCTTTTTCTTTGTCCTCTTTAATTTAAGGAGAGAAAATGGCACATCGATGGTATGCAATTCAAACGTATGCAGGAAGTGAGCAAGCAGTTAAAAAAGGAATTATCACTCTTGTTAATGATCATGGTATTGCCGATAAGTTAGAGCAAATTCTTGTTCCGACAGAAGATGTCATTGAAGTTAAGAATGGTAAAAAGAAGATTAGTGAGCGAAGTTTGTATCCGGGTTATGCGTTTGCAAAACTCGATTTAGATACGGCACTTTGGCATTTAATCCAATCTTTGCCGAAAGTCGGACGATTTATCGGAGAGGCTAAAAAGCCTACGCCTTTAAGTGAAAAAGACATCGCATTGATTTTGGAAAAAGCCGAGAAAAAAGGTGCGCCTAAACCGAAAATTTTCTTTGAGACAGGTGAGAGCGTTAGGATCACAGAAGGTCCTTTTGCAAACTTTACCGGCTCAGTCGAAGAATACGATATGGTTCACGGCAAACTCACACTCAATGTTTCAATTTTTGGTCGAAGTACACCCGTTGAGATTCTTTATTCTCAAGTTGAAAAAATAGTTTAAGCGTAAAGGAAAAGAAATGGCAAAAAAAGTCATTGGCGAAATTAAATTACAAATTGAAGCCGCTAAAGCAAATCCATCACCACCGGTCGGTCCGGCTCTTGGTCAAAGAGGCGTGAATATTATGGAATTTTGTAAAGCGTTCAATGAAAGAACGAAAGATTTAGCTGGATTTAGAATCCCTGTCGTGATTACGGTTTATGCTGATAAAAGTTTTACCTTTATCACCAAACAACCGCCTGCTACTGATCTTATCAAAAAAGCGGCCGGTATTAAAAGCGGTTCAAGTAACCCGCTTAAAAACAAAGTCGCTACTTTGACAAAAGCACAAGTTCTTGAGATCGTCGAGAAAAAAATTGCCGATCTTAATACGAAAGATCGCGAGCAAGCGGCTAAAATTATTGCCGGATCTGCTAGAAGTATCGGTATTAACGTCGTCGATTAAAAATACCCCTCTACCGCTAGGGATATAATAAGCGGAAGCAAAATTATGCGGAGATAAGTATGGCAAAAAGAGTAAATAAACGTTTTCAAGAATTATTGAAAAAAGTAGATAAAGAAAAAAAATATTCCGTCGACGAAGCATTGGCAAACATTAAAAACCTCGCTTCCGCAAAATTCGACGAAACCATCGAAATCGCACTTAAACTAAACGTCGATCCAAGACACGCCGACCAAATGGTAAGAGGTTCGGTTGTTTTACCTGCGGGTACGGGTAAAACCGTTCGTGTTGCGGTTATTGCAAAAGACGACAAAGCCGATGAAGCAAAGGCTGCAGGTGCGGATATCGTAGGAAGCGACGATTTGATCGAAGAGATTCAAGCAGGTCGTATTAATTTCGACGTTTTGATTGCTACGCCTAACATGATGGGTTTGGTCGGTAAAGTAGGCCGAATTCTTGGACCAAAAGGTATTATGCCGAATCCAAAAACCGGTACCGTTACGATGGATGTTGCCAAAGCCGTTGAAAACAACAAAGGCGGTCAAGTCAATTTCCGTGTCGACAAACAAGGAAATATTCATGCCGGTATCGGTAAAATAAGCTTTAGCGATGCACAAATTCGTGAAAACTTCGAAGCATTCGTAAGAGCGATTAACAAACATAAACCGGCTGCCGCGAAAGGTA
Organism: Sulfurospirillum cavolei; assembly: GCF_001548055.1. Classification (GTDB taxonomy): domain Bacteria; phylum Campylobacterota; class Campylobacteria; order Campylobacterales; family Sulfurospirillaceae; genus Sulfurospirillum. The sequence continues at coordinate 2,351,742 of NZ_AP014724.1, read as the reverse complement.
AGTATATTAAGAGTGCGGCTCTTTCATTAACGATGAGCCCGTCAATGAATCTTGAAAACCAAGAGTTAATCGACCTTCGATAACTCTTCCTTAAATATCGTACGTTAATCTTTGATTGGAGATAGTAGAGGTCGCTAGACTTAATGCGGAGTGCCTCCGCCTCTACTTGAAATCGCCAGTTGGAAAGGAGAAAAATTGACAAGAACAGAGAAAGCGGAATTTATCAGTACGCTAGCTTCAGAGTTTAAAGCTTCCGACGGTTTAATTGTATGTGACTACAAAGGTCTTAATACGAAATCCCTTGAAGCATTACGAAACAACTCAAGGCCGGAATCCGTAAAAGTAAAAGTTATCAAAAATACTTTGGCATCGATTGCTATGAAAGATGCGGGCTTAGATGGTTTGGAACTCAAAGACTCCAACATTTTTGTTTGGGGCGAAGATCAACTAGCCGTAACTAAAGTTGTCGCAAACTTTGCCAAAACGAATCCAAATTTTGTTGTGAAATTCGGTTATGCAGGCGGCGAAGTTGTTGATGCTGCTAAAGTTGAAGCACTTTCTAAAATGCCGTCTCGTAACGAGCTTATTGGAATGCTTCTATCAACTTGGATGGCACCGATTACCAACTTTACAATCGGTCTTGATGCACTTCGTGCTAAAAAACAAGAGTCAGAATAAAGAGTTTGTTAAGGTATAAGCCTTACATGTAGAATGCAAGAGCCAGACTCTTGTAGAATCATTTATAACTATAAAAACATCAGGAGATTTGAAATGGCAATTTCAAAAGAAGACGTATTAGAGTATATTTCAGGTCTTAGCGTACTTGAATTAAGCCAATTGGTTAAAGATTTCGAAGAGAAATTCGGTGTATCTGCCGCTCCGGTTATGGTAGCGGGCGCTGGTGCTGCGGTTGCGGCTGAAGCGGTTGAAGAGAAAACTGAGTTTGACGTTATCCTTAAAGACGGTGGCGAGAAAAAAATCAACGCTATTAAAGTCGTAAGAGAAATCACTGGTCTTGGTCTTAAAGAGGCTAAAGACGCAGTTGAGGGCGCACCTACAACGATTAAAGAAGGCGTATCTAAACAACTTGCAGAAGAAATTAAAAAGAAACTTGAAGAAGCCGGCGCTGTCGCTGAAATCAAGTAATCTGATTTTCGAGAGAAACTTCGGTTTCTCTCATTAACTTTCCTAGGATATTTTTAGTCGTTATACATTCTATCCAGCGATAGATGAACCTACTGCCCTTTTCAAACAACTACACGAGGTAGACTCATGTTAAATAGCTTAAAATCAGGAAATCGCTTACGAGTCGATTTTTCTAAAGTTCCGAAAAAAATTGATGTACCCAACCTATTACAACTTCAGCAAAAGAGTTATGAACAATTTTTAAATGTCGAAAACCTTCAAGATGAAAGCGGTGTAGAGAAGGTTTTTAAATCCATTTTCCCCATCCACGATCCCCAAAATAGACTTACTTTAGAATACGCAGGATCAGAAATCGGCAAACCCAGATACACGGTTAGAGAGTGTATGGAGCGAGGACTGACGTATTCGGTTAGCATCAAAATGAACATTCGCCTTATCCTGTGGGATAAAGATGAAAAAACCGGTGAAAAAACCGGCGTGAAAGATATTAAAGAACAAGCCATTTTTATTCGTGAAATTCCTTTAATGACGGATCGAACGTCGTTTATTATTAACGGCGTCGAGAGAGTCGTCGTCAACCAGCTTCACAGAAGCCCCGGTGTTATCTTTAAAGAAGAAGAGAGTCCGACGGTTGCCAATAAACTCATCTACAACGCTCAAATTATTCCCGATCGCGGATCGTGGTTATACTTTGAATACGATGCAAAAGATACGTTGTTCGTCAGAATCAATAAACGTAGAAAAGTACCGATTACGATCCTTTTTAGGGCATTAGGATACAGCAAACAAGATATTTTAAAACTTTTCTACCCCGTATTGAATATTTTAATTCGTGATAACAAATTTTTGATTGAATTTTCGGCAGATAATTTTTTAGGTCGTGTCGATTTTGACCTAAAAGATGAAAACGGTACGCTTCTTTTAGCGGCCGGTAAACGTTTGGCACGAAAAAAAGCGGAAAAATTGATTGAAGACGGTGTCAAATATATTGAATATCCGGTTGAAATTTTGGTCAATCGTTTCCTCTCTTCCCCGATTATCGATCAAGAAAGCGGCGAGATTTTATACGACACGCTGACGCAGCTCGATGAGGGTAAATTGACCAAAATTATCGAGCAAAAATGTACGACGATTGAAATTGCGAACGATCTTGCCAGCGGTGTGGACGATGCGATTATCAACTCGTTTATCGCCGATAACGAAACGTTGAAACTTTTACGTCAAACCGAAAGTATCGAAGACGAAAACGATCTTGCGGCAATTCGTATTTACAAAGTAATGCGCCCCGGCGAGCCGGTAACGAAAGAAGCTGCGAAGCTCTTCGTAAAAGACTTATTCTTCAATTCCGAGCGTTACGATTTAACCAAAGTTGGTCGTATGAAGATGAATCACAAACTAGGACTTACGGTTCCTGAGTATGTGACGATTATGACCAGCGAAGATATTATTAAAACCGCAAAATATTTAATTAAAGTCAAAAACGGACAAGGTCATATCGACGACCGCGACCACTTGGGTAACAGAAGAATTAGAGCTATCGGCGAGCTTTTGGCGAATGAATTGCATTCGGGCTTGATCAAAATGCAAAAAGCGATTCGCGATAAGTTTACGGCACTTAGCGGAAGCGTCGAAGAGTTAATGCCGCATGATTTGATTAACTCTAAAATGATTACGTCTGCGATTGCGGAATTCTTTGCTAGCGGTCAGTTATCGCAGTTTATGGATCAAACAAATCCACTCAGCGAAATTACGCATAAGCGTCGTTTATCGGCACTCGGAGAGGGCGGTTTGGTAAAAGAACGTGCAGGCTTTGAAGTGCGCGACGTTCATCCGACGCATTACGGTCGTATCTGTCCGGTTGAAACCCCAGAGGGTCAAAACATCGGTTTGATCAATACGCTTTCAATGTATGCGAAAGTCAATGATTTGGGTTTTGTGGAAGCACCGTATCGCAAGGTCGAAAACGCACGTATTACGGACGAGATTATCTACATTACGGCAACCCAAGAAGAGGGACTCGTTATTGCACCTGCCAGTACGAAAATCAATGAAAACAACGAAATCGTTGAAGATTTGATCGAGGTTAGGGTTGACGGCGAAACCGTCTTGATCGAGAAAGAGAAAGTTGATTTAATTGACCTTTCTTCGATGATGATCGCCGGTGTTGCTGCTTCGTTGATTCCGTTCTTGGAACACGACGACGCCAACCGTGCATTGATGGGCTCAAACATGCAACGCCAAGCCGTTCCTTTGGTAAAATCGGATGCTCCGATCGTCGGTACGGGTGTTGAAAAAATCGCGGCACGCGACTCGTGGGAAGCGATTAAAGCCAAACGTGCGGGAATCGTTGAAAAAGTCGATAATAAAAACGTTTACATTTTAGGCGAAGACGAAGGAGGTGCATTTATCGATCATTACGCACTTCAAAAAAATCTTCGTACCAACCAAAATACGACGTTTACGCAAAAAGTGATCGTGAAAAAAGGCGATTTTATCGAAAAAGGCGGCGTAATTGCAGACGGTCCAAGTATGGATCAAGGCGAGCTAGCTATCGGTAAAAACGCGATGGTTGCCTTTATGCCGTGGAACGGTTATAACTACGAAGATGCGATCGTTATCTCTGAGCGTATGATTCGTGAAGACGCGTTTACGAGCGTTCATATTTATGAAAAAGAGATTGAAGCGCGTGAACTTAAAGACGGCGTGGAAGAGATTACCAAAGATATTCCCAACGTCAAAGAAGAAGAGCTAGCGCACCTTGACGATAGCGGTATCGTTAAAATCGGTACGTACGTAACTCCGGGTATGATCTTGGTCGGTAAAGTTTCACCCAAAGGCGAAGTAAAACCCACTCCAGAAGAGCGACTTTTACGTGCAATTTTCGGCGAAAAAGCGGGACATGTCGTGAATAAATCGCTTTATGCAACGCCTTCTTTGGAAGGTATCGTCGTCGACGTGAAAATTTTTACGAAAAAAGGCTACGACAAAGATCCGCGTGCGGTTCAAGCGTATGAAGAAGAAAAAGAAATTTTAGATCGTGAACATCACGATAAGCTTTTAATGCTGGATCGTGAAGAGATGCTTCGTATCAATGCGTTGCTTTTGAAAAACCCGTTGCACGAAGATCAAGAGATTAATAAACGCGCTTATAAAAAAGGCGATATGATTAAAGCCGAAGACCTTCACAACGTCAATCGATTTTCGATTAACTCGATCGTTAAAGCATTTTCGGACGAGGTTCAAGATGCTTATAAAGATTTGAAAGCTTATTTCCAAAATGAGAAGAAAAAGCTTAAAGAAGAGCATGACGAGAAACTCAATATCATCGAAAAAGACGACATTTTACCAAGCGGTGTCGTGAAGCTTGTCAAAGTCTATGTGGCTACGAAACGTAAGCTTAAAGTCGGCGATAAAATGGCGGGACGACATGGAAATAAAGGTATTGTTTCTAATATCGTCCGTGAAGTTGATATGCCGTACCTTAAAAACGGCGAAATCGTCGATATCGTTTTAAATCCGCTGGGTGTTCCAAGTCGTATGAATATCGGACAAATTTTGGAAGTGCATTTAGGTTTAGCAGGTAAACGACTCGGTACTCAAATTGAAGAGATGTTCAAAGAGAAACAAGAGGGTTGGGTTAAAGCACTCCGCGAAAAAATGATCGACATCGCTAATGTCGCTAAGTTGATGAATGCGGCTAGTTTTATTGAAACCTTGAGCGACGAAAAATTAATCGATTATGCCCGTGATTGGAGCAAAGGTGTTAAATTTGCGACGCCTATTTTTGAGGGTGTTAACGTTGAAGAATTTAGTAAACTCTTTGAGATGGCAAAAATCGATACGGACGGCAAAACCGATTTATACGACGGTATGACGGGTCAAAAAATGCATGAAAGAGTTAACGTGGGTTACATGTACATGTTAAAACTCCACCACTTGGTTGACGAAAAAGTGCATGCACGAAGTACCGGACCATACTCGCTTGTTACGCAACAACCAGTAGGTGGTAAAGCACTCTTCGGCGGTCAAAGATTCGGAGAAATGGAGGTATGGGCACTTGAAGCTTACGGTGCGGCACATACCCTACGAGAGATGTTAACGGTCAAATCAGATGACGTCGAAGGACGTATTTTGGCGTATAAATCACTCACAAGAGGCGAAAATGTCCCTCAAACGGGAATTCCTGAAACATTTTATGTTTTAACGAATGAGTTGAAGTCTTTGGCTTTAGATGTTGAGATTTATGACGAGGTGGAAGAAGATGAAACGATTAGAACCAATTGAGATTCACGAAGAGAGTCGTCCGAGGGATTTTAAAGCATTTCAATTAAGACTTGCAAGTCCCGAAAAGATTCGCTCATGGAGTTACGGTGAGGTTAAAAAACCCGAAACGATCAACTATCGTACCTTAAAACCGGAGCGTGACGGTCTTTTTTGTGCCAAAATCTTTGGACCCGTCAGAGATTATGAATGTCTGTGCGGAAAATACAAAAAGATGCGTTACAAAGGCATTAAATGTGAAAAATGCGGTGTTGAAGTCACGAGTACGAAAGTGCGACGTTCTCGTATGGGTCACATTGAGCTTGTAACGCCCGTAGCCCATATTTGGTATGTAAATTCTCTTCCAAGCCGTGTAGGAACACTCCTTGGCGTTAAAATGAAAGATCTAGAGCGCGTACTTTACTATGAAGCCTACATCGTTGAGCAATCCGGCGATGCGTTTTACGATGCCGAAAACAAAAATAAAGTGGCGGCATACGATGTTTTAAACGAAGAGCAATACCAAGCTTTACAGCAAAAATTCGGCGATAGCGGTTTTGTCGCAAAAATGGGCGGTGAAGTTATTCGTGATATGCTGGCCAATCTTGATTTAGTCGAACTTTTGGGACAACTCAAAGATGAAATCAATCAAACCAGTTCCGAAGCGAAGAAAAAAACCATCGTCAAACGTTTGAAAGTCGTTGAAGCATTCTTAAATAGCGGCAACAGACCTGAATGGATGATGATTACGATGTTACCGGTTTTACCTCCGGATTTAAGACCGTTGGTTGCACTAGATGGTGGTAAATTTGCGGTCAGTGACGTCAATGATCTTTACCGTCGTGTTATCAATCGAAATGCGCGTTTGAAGCGTTTGATGGAGCTGGATGCGCCTGAAATTATTATTCGCAACGAAAAACGTATGTTACAAGAAGCGGTCGATGCGCTTTTTGATAACGGTCGTCGTGCAAATGCCGTCAAAGGTGCGAACAAACGTCCTCTTAAATCGCTTTCTGAAATTATCAAAGGTAAACAAGGACGTTTCCGTCAAAACCTACTCGGTAAAAGGGTTGACTTTTCAGGTCGTTCGGTTATCGTTGTAGGACCCAACTTGAAAATGGATCAGTGCGGTCTTCCAAAACAGATGGCACTTGAGTTGTTTAAGCCGCATTTGTTAGCACGCCTTGAAGAAAAAGGGTATGCGACAACGGTCAAACAAGCCAAAAAAATGATCGATATGAAAACCAATGAAGTGTGGGAATGCCTTGCCGAAGTGGTTAAAGGTCATCCGATTATGCTTAACCGTGCGCCAACGCTTCACAAACTTTCCATTCAGGCGTTTCACCCTGTTTTGATTGACGGTAAAGCAATTCGCTTACACCCGCTTGTTTGTTCTGCGTTCAACGCAGACTTTGACGGCGACCAGATGGCGGTTCACGTTCCATTGTCACAAGAGGCGATTGCTGAGTGTAAGATTTTGATGCTAAGTTCTATGAACATCTTGCTTCCGGCTTCCGGTAAAGCGGTAACGGTTCCAACACAAGATATGGTTTTGGGACTTTATTATCTAACGTTGGAAAAACCGCATGCTATGGGAAGTAACAAAATTTTTGCAAACATTAATGAAGTTCATATTGCAATCGACGCTGGATTTTTGGATATTCACGCCAAAATTAAAACGCGTATTAACGAACGTGTTTTATTTACGACCGCCGGTCGATTAATCTTAAAATCGATTCTACCGGATTTTGTCCCCGAAGAGCTATGGAATCGTGTTTTGAAAAAGAAAAATATCGGCGGATTGGTCGATTATATCTTTAAAGAGGGCGGTATCGGTATTACGGCAAGCTTTTTGGATAATTTAAAAAATCTCGGTTTTAAATACGCAACGCAAGCGGGTATTTCAGTATCTATCGACGATATTCGCGTGCCGGAAGCCAAAATTAAGAAGATTAAAGAGGCGAAAAAACGCGTTCGTGAAATCCAAAAGCAGTTCAGTTCGGGTTTATTGACCGAGCAAGAGCGTTACAATAAAATTATCGATATTTGGACTGATACGAACAACGAAGTAGCGTCGGAGATGATGAAGCTTACCGAGAGCGACAAAGGCGGGTTTAACTCGATTTACATGATGGCAGATTCAGGTGCACGCGGTTCTGCGGCACAGATTCGTCAGCTAGCAGGTATGAGGGGTTTGATGGCAAAACCGGACGGTTCGATTATCGAAACGCCGATTATTTCAAACTTCCGCGAAGGTCTAAACGTATTAGAGTACTTTATTTCAACGCACGGTGCGCGTAAAGGTTTAGCGGATACCGCGCTTAAAACGGCGAATGCAGGTTACTTGACACGTAAACTGATCGACGTTGCTCAAAACGTAAAAGTGACCATGGACGATTGCGGTACGCACGAAGGCGTCGAGATTACCGATATTAGCGAAAGCGGCGAGTTGGTCGAATCGCTTTACGAAAGAGCTTTGGGACGTGTTTTAGCCGAAGACGTGATCGATACGATTACCAACGAGGTTCTTTTTACCGAAGGAACGATTATCGATGAGAAAAAAGCGCAAGCCCTAAAAGAAGCCAGCATCAAGTCGGTTGTCATTCGTACGCCGATTACATGTAAAGCTAAAAAAGGTGTGTGTGCTAAATGTTATGGTACCAACTTGGCAGAGGGAACCTTGGTTCGCCCGGGCGAAGCAGTAGGTATTATCTCAGCACAATCCATCGGTGAGCCAGGTACGCAGCTAACACTTCGTACATTCCACATCGGTGGTACGGCGTCGACCGAATCGCAAGATCGTCAGGTTATCGCACAAAAAGAGGGTTTTATCCGCTATTACAACGTGAAAACCTATACGACGAAAGAGAATAAAAATATCGTTGCTAATCGAAGAAATGCGGCAGTTTTATTGGTTGAACCAAAAATCAAAGCTTTGTTCAAAGGACGCATTGAAATTGATACCGCGCACGAAGAGACGGTTATTTCTATCATCGGTGCTAACGATGCTAACGCTCGATACACGCTTCGTAAAAGCGACTTTGCGAAACCAAACGAGCTTGCCGGCGTGAGCGGAAAAATTGAAGGTAAGTTTTTTATTCCGTATAACAGCGGCGATATTGTTGAAGAAAACGAAAGTATCGTTGAAGTCATTCGCGAAGGATGGAACGTACCGAGTCGTATTCCGTATGCGAGCGAGTTGAAAGTGAAAAACGGCGAGCCGATTATTCAAAAAATTCATGCCGACGCTAAAGGAATCGTAAAATATTATAAGCTTAGAGGCGATTATTTAGAGCGTATTCATGAAATCGTCAAAGGGCATATCGTTAAAGAAAAAGGTATTTTTGCCGTTGTCGCGGATAAAGACGACCGAGAAGCGGTTCGTCACTATATTCCGCGCGATACGATTATCGATATAGCGGACAATAGCGTCGTAGAAGCAAAAACGTTAATCGGGTATCCGTCTACGAGCGAACAAATTACGATTGCCGAATGGGATCCGTATTCAACGCCGATTATTGCCGAAGACGCGGGTACGATTACGTTTGAAGATATCGAACCGGGCATTAGCGCAACCGAGCAATTCGACGATATGACGGGTCAAAGCAGACTTGTGATTAATGAATACTTACCGAGCGGTATGAAGCCGACAATTATTATCGTCAATAAAAACGGCGAAGTGATCAAGTATCAATTAGAGCCTAAAACGGCTATTTTCGTTCAAAACGGCACAAGCGTAGGTCTTGCCGACTTAATCGGACGAACGCCGAAAGCGATCGCCAAATCGAAAGATATTACCGGCGGTCTTCCGCGTATTAGTGAGCTTTTTGAAGCACGTCGTCCGAAAAATGCAACGGTCATTGCGGAAATCGACGGAACGATTCGTTTCGGTAAACCGCTTCGTTCAAAAGAGCGTATTATTATCGAAGCTAAAGACGGAACAAGCGTTGAGTATTTAGTCGATAAAAATACCCAAATCCACGTCCAAGCGGGCGAGTTCGTCCATGCGGGTGAGCGTTTGACCGACGGCGTAATTTCTAGCCATGATATTTTACGTATTATGGGCGAAAAAGCGTTGCATTACTATTTGATCAGCGAAATTCAACAAGTCTATCGCGGTCAAGGCGTTGCGATTAACGATAAACACATCGAGATTATCGTTTCGCAAATGTTGCGACAAGTTCGTATCGTCGATAGCGGCAATACGAAGTTTATTATCGGTGATTTAGTGAGCCGAAGACGTTTTAGAGAAGAAAACGAAGCGGTGATGAAAATGGGCGGAGAACCGGCGATTGCCGAACCGACACTCTTAGGCGTTACGCGTGCTGCCATCGGTAGTGATAGCGTTATTTCGGCGGCATCGTTCCAAGAAACGACGAAAGTTCTTACCGAAGCGAGTATCGCGGGCAAAATGGATCTTTTGGAAGACTTGAAAGAAAACGTTATTTTAGGTCGTATGATTCCAGTCGGTACCGGCTTGTATCAAAACAAAAAATTCAATATCGAATTGAATCCAAGTAGAGGTTAAGTTAAGGGTTTTCCTTAACTTAACCTTTTTTTAAGCTATTTTTAAATAAAATTAGCACCTATTTTTTACAAAACAAAGGAATTAATGTGCCAACCATTAACCAACTCGTCAGAAATGAGAGAAAAAAGGTAATTAAGAAGTCGAAATCTCCGGCAATGGCGAAATGTCCTCAAAGAAGAGGCGTTTGCACCAGAGTGTATACGACGACTCCTAAAAAACCAAACTCAGCTTTAAGAAAAGTTGCCAAAGTCAAATTGACCAGCGGTTTTGAAGTCATTAGCTACATCGGTGGCGAGGGACACAACCTTCAAGAACACTCCATCGTATTGGTACGCGGCGGTAGGGTAAAAGACTTACCGGGTGTTAAATACCATATCGTACGTGGTGCGCTTGATACCTCAGGTGTTGCAAAAAGAACGGTGTCTAGAAGTAAATACGGTACAAAAAGACCAAAAGCTAAATAAATTTAACCACAGGTGATGTCCTTTTGTTTTGACATCATTTGAGTAAAATTTTTAAAAATTTGAAGGAAATAATATGAGAAGAAGAAAAGCTCCCGTAAGAGAAGTATTACCCGATCCAATCTACAACAATAAAGTCATTACGAAGTTCATCAATGCTTTAATGTACGACGGTAAAAAAAGCGTCGCAACCCAAGTATTTTACGGTGCATTAGAATTAGCCGAAAAACGAAGCGGAAGCCTAAAAGGTATTGAAATTTTTAACACGGCTATGGATAATGTTAAACCCGTTATGGAAGTAAAAAGCAGACGCGTCGGCGGTGCAACGTACCAAGTTCCGGTAGAAGTAAGACCTGCACGTCAACAAGCATTGGCTCTTAGATGGTTGGTTTCATATGCTCGCAAGAGAAGTGAAAGAACCATGATCGAGAGGTTGGCAAATGAACTTTTAGATGCGGCTAACAGTAGAGGCGCAACCTTTAAGAAAAAAGAAGACACTTATAAAATGGCAGAAGCAAACAAAGCGTTTGCTCACTATCGCTGGTAGAATGACGATGAGCGTGTCCAAACAAATGCGACACGCTTTCTCATTTCTCAATTTTTACTCCTATTACATTTAAGGAAACGACAATGGCAAGAAATACCCCTATAAGCATGGTTCGTAATATCGGTATTGCTGCGCATATTGATGCGGGTAAGACCACGACAACCGAAAGAATTCTATTTTACACCGGCATCTCCCATAAAATCGGTGAGGTACACGACGGTGCGGCAACCATGGACTGGATGGAACAAGAGAAAGAAAGAGGTATTACGATTACTTCTGCTGCAACCACATGTTTTTGGAAAGATCATCAAATTAACATTATCGACACTCCGGGCCACGTCGACTTTACGATCGAAGTTGAACGTTCTATGCGTGTTTTGGACGGTGCCGTTGCGGTATTTTGTGCGGTAGGCGGTGTTCAACCCCAATCAGAGACCGTTTGGAGACAAGCAAACCGTTACCAAGTGCCACGAATGGTTTATGTAAACAAAATGGACCGTATCGGTGCGAACTTTTACAACGTCGAAGCACAAATTAAAAACCGTTTGAAAGCCAATCCGGTGCCGATTCAAATTCCTATCGGTGCAGAAGATACGTTTAAAGGCGTTGTTGATCTTGTCGAAATGAAAGCTTTGATTTGGGATGACGATGCGGCGATGGGTTCAAACTACCAAGTCGTTGATATTCCTGCGGAGTTGATGGATAAAGCAAAAGAGTACCGCGAGAAAATGGTGGAAGCGGTTTCCGAAACCAGCGACGAGTTGATGGAAAAATACCTCGGCGGCGAAGAGTTAAGCAAAGAAGAGATTAAAGCGGGTATTAAAGCAGGATGTCTTGCAATGACATTCATTCCTATGATCTGTGGAACATCGTTTAAAAACAAAGGTGTTCAACCGATGCTAGATGCGGTTGTTGACTATATGCCGGCTCCTACGGAAGTTCATGCGATCAAAGGCGAGTACGAAGACGGTCGTGAGTGTGTCGTTGATTCAACGGATGAAGGCGAATTTGCTGCTCTTGCGTTTAAAATTATGACCGATCCATTTGTCGGACAATTAACTTTCGTTCGTGTTTACCGCGGTACGCTTGAGAGCGGAAGCTATGCGTACAATACAACGAAAGATAAAAAAGAGAGAATCGGACGTCTTCTTAAAATGCACGCAAACAAACGTGAAGAGATTAAAGTGCTTCACGCCGGTGAAATCGGTGCGGTTGTCGGTCTTAAAGACACACTCACCGGCGATACGCTTGCGAGCGAAAAAGATCCTGTAATCTTAGAGAGAATGGTATTCCCAGATCCGGTTATCTCGGTTGCGGTTGAGCCAAAAACAAAAGCGGATCAAGAGAAAATGGGTATTGCGCTTCAAAAATTGGCGCAAGAAGATCCAAGCTTTAGAGTTGAGACTGACGAAGAAAGCGGTCAAACGATCATCTCCGGTATGGGTGAGCTTCACTTAGAGATTCTTGTTGATCGTATGTTACGTGAATTTAAAGTCAGTGCAGAAGTCGGACAACCGCAAGTTGCTTACCGTGAAACGATTCGTCAAGCGGTTAACCAAGAGTACAAATACGCCAAACAATCCGGCGGTCGCGGTCAATACGGTCACGTTTACCTCAAAATCGAGCCTCAAGAAGCAGGTGCCGGTTATGAGTTCGTTAACGATATCAAGGGCGGTTCCGTACCGAAAGAGTATATTCCTGCGGTTGATAAAGGTATTAAAGAAGCACTTCAAAGCGGTGTTCTTGCGGGTTATAAAGTGGAAGACGTTAAAGTTACCCTTTATGATGGAAGTTACCACGAAGTCGACTCATCAGAAATGGCGTTTAAATTGGCCGCTTCCATGGGCTTTAAAGAGGGTGCGAGAAAAGCAAAACCGGTTATTCTTGAGCCAATCATGAAAGTGGAAGTTGAAACACCTGAGGACTTTATGGGTGATGTTATCGGCGATCTTAATAGACGTCGTGGACAAATCAACTCAATGGATGATAGAAGCGGTAACAAAATCGTTAACGCATTCTGCCCATTGGCTGAGATGTTCGGTTACTCAACTGACCTTCGCTCTCAAACTCAAGGTCGTGCGTCTTACTCTATGGAATTTGATCACTACGATGAAGTTCCAAGAAACGTTGCCGACGAAATTATCAAAAAACGTAACGGTTAATCCTTTTACATGTAAAGAGTCTTCGGGCTCTTTACACCTCTTTTTCTGCAAACATTGATTCAATCTATTCAAACCCATTTCTTTTCAAGCAGTTTTTTTGATTCATAATCGGTTATAATCATGCGTTTTGGATTTTACCTCTTTATAAAGGTCACACGTGATAGATATCAAACACCTTAGTAAATATTTTAACAACCAAAAAGTTTTAGACGACATCAGTTTACATGTAAACGCTGGCGAGATTTTTGCTATTGTCGGACACAGTGGCGCAGGCAAATCAACCTTGCTTCGTTGCATCAACGGATTGGAAAGCTACAGCGAGGGCAATTTAAGCGTTTTGGACAAAGAAGTTAAAACTTTGAGTGCAAGTGAACTGAATAGTTTGCGAAGCCACATCGGTATGATTTTTCAAAACTTTTCACTGCTCAATCAAAAAAATGTCTATGATAACATCGCCCTTCCGATGAGCGTCTGGGGATACGACAAAGATGCCATTCAAAAAAGGGTTGATGAGCTCTTAAGCCTCATCGGGCTTGAACATAAAAAATTTGCCTATCCCAAAGAGCTAAGCGGCGGTCAAAAACAGCGTGTAGCGATTGCAAGAGCGCTCACCCTAAACCCTAAAATACTCCTCAGCGATGAAGCCACATCGGCACTTGATCCCAATACCACCAAATCGATTTTGGAGCTTTTACAAGAGATCAATGCCAAACTGGGCGTTACGATCATCATCGTGACGCACGAAATGGATGTCGTTAAGAAAGTTGCTTCACGCGCATTGTTGCTGGAAGATGGCAAAGTGATCGGTCTTGGACGCATCGAAGAGCTGTTTTTAAAACCCGATGAAAAGATGATGAAATTTTTAGGCGAAGATGAAGAGCTTCCAAGCGAAGGGGCAAATATTCGACTGTTTTTCCCTAGCAATGTTTCGTATCAGCCCATTGTGACACAAATGGCAAGGGAACTTGATCTGAATTTTAACATCGTTTGGGGAAAGCTTGAAAAGCTGAACAACCATGTGGTTGGCTCGCTGGTCATCAACGTCGATGAACAAACGGCAAATGTGGTAACGCATTATTTGCAAACAAAAACTGAAGTGATTTGGGAGATTCTCTAAATGGAAGCACTTGTAACTTTTTTTGAAAAATCTTTAGCCATGAAAAGTGTTCTTATGGATGCGCTTTTAGAGACATTGACGATGAGTTTGGTTTCGACTTTTTTGGCGACATTGATCGGCTTTGTACTTGCCATTATTTTGATCACCACCGATAAAAATGGCATCGCACCGAATGCATACACCTATAAGTTTTTAGACGTCACGATCAATATGTTGCGCTCTTTCCCGTTTATCATCCTCATCATAGTGCTTTTTCCTGTGACCAAATTTTTGGTCGGGAAACACACGGGAACCTTCGCGATGATCGTTCCTTTGACGATCGGAACGGCGCCGTTTATCGCACGTATGATCGAGGGAGCTTTTAAAGAGGTTGACTCCAGTGTCGTGGAAGCGGCGAAGTCGTTTGGAACGAGCAAGTTTCAAATCATTTTTCGTGTGCTTTTGCCCGAAGCGTATCCCAGCATCATTTCAGCGATCACCCTTTCTCTCATCATCATTGTTGGCTTTTCAGCGATGGCAGGAACCGTTGGAGGTGGGGGTCTTGGGGCGGTTGCGATGAATTATGGTTATTACCGTTTTGATGGTATTTACATCTTTTGGACCGTCTTTATCTTGATCGTTTTGGTGCAGATTTTTCAGAGTATCGGGGATTTTCTCTATAAAATCATCAAACATTAAAAGAGCAATTCAGTCCTTTTTAATACGAATGACGTTACGATTTCAAAATTGTTTAGTAAATAAAGTGATTTACTAAACAATTAGTTATTTAAAGGAGCACACACATGTTTAAGGGTTTAGGGGTTATTTTAGTCAGCGCAGCTTTAGCATTCGTCGGATGCAGTGGCGATAAAAAAGCTGAGAACAAAGTAGCGGCAAAAGAAGATAAAAGTGCAAAAACGATCATCGTTGGAGCAACACCAGTTCCTCACTCTGAAATTCTTGAAGTGGTCAAACCACTTTTGGCAAAAGAGGGATATACGCTTGAAATTAAAGTCTTTAATGACTATGTGATTCCCAACAAAGTCACAGACAGCGGCGAGATCGATGCAAACTTTTTTCAACATACGCCCTATTTGAACGAGTTTAACAAAAGTCAAGGCACGAAATTGGTCAGTGTGGGCAATATTCACATCGAGCCGATCGGTGTTTATTCTAAAAAAATTAAAGCACTCTCAGAGCTTAAAGAGGGTGATAGCGTAGCGATTCCTAATGATCCAAGCAACGCAGGACGAGCACTCGATGTTTTAGCCAATGCGGGGTTGATCAAACTCAAAGATGCTGATCATAAAACTAAACTGGACATCGTTGAAAATCCAAAAAATCTTAAATTTACGGAACTTGAAGCGGCACAATTACCGCGTGTAATCGAAGATTTTACCATTGCGGTTATCAACACCAACTACGCGCTTCCAGCAGGACTTAATCCAAGTACGGACGCTTTAGCGTTAGAGTCTTCTAACTCTCCGTATGCGAATATCTTGGTTGTCAAAGCGGGCAATGAGAACAGCGACAAAACCAAAGCGTTACTCAAAGCGCTTCAATCGGATGAAGTGAAAAAGTTTATCGTTGAAAAATACAAAGGCGCTATCGTTCCTGCGTTTTAATCCTTCGTCTCAAAGTGTCTTAACATCGGCACTTTGAGGCTTCTTCTTTCAGATTTCCTAAGTATCTTTTTGCTATAATCCCGCCACATCAAACTTCATTTTTGTCCCCATAGCTCAGCAGGATAGAGCATCAAATTCCTAATTTGAAGGCCGTGCGTTCGAATCGCGCTGGGGACACCACCTTTTGATTCTTGATCTCTTCAAACGACTCGTTGAAACCCTTTCGAGCCAAACTAGAACACGGATACATCGCCAAACACACCAAGGAAAAGGGCATGAACACTTTACATGTAAACGAAAATTTTTTAACCAGACACCGCAAAAGCCTGAGTATTGTCGTGGCGTTGTTGGCGGTGTATATCGTATGGGGCAGTACTTATTTGGGGATTAAAATTGCCATTGAAACCTTTCCGCCGTTTTTGATGGCGGGTATTCGCTTTGTGATCGCGGGAGTGCTGTTGTATGGATTTGTTGCATACAAAGAGAAAAAGCGTCCACGACTGATCGAGTGGAGAGACACCACGATCATCGGCACGCTACTGCTTTTAGGTGGAAATGGGCTTGTGGTAATGGCTGAAAAAACGATTCCCTCTTCGATTGCCGCTATTGTGATCGCAACGGTTCCATTGTGGATGATTGCGATTGCTTGGTGCTTAAAGATTCAAACCAGACCCAACAGAAGCACGCTGATTGGAACATTCATCGGCTTTATCGGAGTGGTGATGTTGATGTTACCCTCAGAGCAAGCCGACCTTCACTTTGATACGTTTGGACTCGTGTTGACACTTTTGGCGGCGATTTTGTGGTCATTAGGTTCGATCTATTCTCAAAAAGCGATCTTACCGACTTCCGTGATGCTCTCGACCGCCATGCAGATGATCTCAGGCGGGCTCGTGCTCATCATCGTCGGCACACTCTTTGGCGAATGGCAGCAGTTTCATGCCGAAACACTCTCTTTACGTTCGTTATGGGCTTTTGCATATTTGGTTTTTATCGGCTCGTTGGTGGGCTACAGCGCCTATGTCTGGCTCTTAAAAAACGTCTCGCCTTATCTTGCCTCCACGTATGCTTTCGTCAATCCGATGGTTGCCCTGTTTTTGGGCTACTTCTTTGCAGATGAAGTGCTCTCTTTACGCTCACTTCTTGCGACAACGCTGATTATCGGTGCGGTTATTCTCATCACCTTGGCAAAAGCCAAACGAAAATCCAAGAAGCATTGACAACGGTTTTAGTTTATTTTTAGCGATTTTTGTTTCACGATGGGAGTATACTTTCACTATCCAATCTTTTAAGGAGACAACAATGGCATGCAAAAAACCTGCGGCTAAATCTGCGAGCGAAGAGACAAAAGTTGAGAAACCGGCTTCTTCTAAAACCTGCGGTACGAAAAAACCGTGCGCTAAAAAATAGTTTTTAGCCTCTTTTGCGATACGAAGGTTTGAAAAAAACTTCTCGTATCGCCTTTTAACGTATTACCGATCGGTAATAAAAACGTCTCCATTTCCTCTTTTTAACCAATGGTTACAGCTTCGTTACGGTTTGATTACCAAACGGTCATAATCTGAAAAAACGCTTAAAAATACGGTTGTGATGCTATTTTGCTTTTGCTAAACTCATCGTGCCTTTTCATAAAATTCAGCAGGAGAAAATAGATGAAATTAGCTAAACTTAGCTTGGCGGCAATCGTAGTTGCAGGACTTGCGTCCGGCTCATTTGCGGCGGATACCTTAGCCGACGCTTTTAAAAACGGTAAAGTGAGCGGCGAACTTCGCGCGTACTACTTCGATAGAGATACGGGCGATGCCAATACGGGTACGGCTAAAAAAGGAAACGCTTCCATTTTCAATACGGGCGTCGTTCTTGGTTACGTGAGTGACTCTTTGTACGGATTTAAATTCGGAGCGACGATGCAATCCAACTTTGCTCCGTTTGCCGACAAGGACGCTAAAAACTTATTTAAAGGTGACGAATACGGTTCAGGTGCCGTTCTTTCCGAAGCTTATTTACAATACACGATCGGTAAAACAACCGCAAAAATCGGTCGTCAATTTATCTCTACACCGTTGGTTGCCGGAAGCGGTTCTCGTATGATCAAACAATCGTTTGAAGGTGCGACGATCGTCAATACCGATCTTCCTCAAACCACCTTGGCTGCCGGATACGTCGACAAATACCAAAACCGTACCTTAACGCAAACCAGCTCATCTGAGACGGGCGTGCCTGAATTTGCGCAAGTCGGACAAAAGGGTGATGGTGCATACACGTTATTGGCGATCAACAAATCGATCCCCGGTTTAACGGTTACGGGACAATGGGCAGAAGTTACGGATGAAGAAGACGTCTATTATGCCGAACTTGCGTATGCGGGAAAAGCAGGCGATTTTGCGTACGGATTTTCAGGACAGTATGACGTGATCAACTTCGACAACGCGATGAGCAGGGAAGATTCAGGATTTTACGGTTTAAAAGCCAGCATCGGCTTTAGCGGTCTTAATACCTATGTGGCGTATACGAAAGTCGATAAAGACGGTAATGCCGATACGATCGCAACCAGCGGCAATGCGGGTGTGGGAAGCGGATCGGATATCATCTATACCGCTAACGTGATCGGTAGCGGTAATTACAGTGCGGATGCTAAAGCGTATGCGATCGATAGTAATTACGCGATTAATGCACAAGCTAAAATCGGTGCGCGTTACGTTAGGGTCGACCTTCCTCAAGCAGCGGGTGCTAAAAGTAAAGATTATAACACTTTAGATTTTTACGCCAGTTATGCTTTCGAGGGTGCACTCAAAGGCTTCGTGTTAGAAGCGCAGTATGAAGATCTTAGTGCCGATAGCGGTGCTAAAGATACCAACGAATTTCGATTTAAAGCCGCGTATAAATTTTAATCCGACGGTTTGAGAAGAGGCGGTTTCAAACCGCCTCTTTGTCTTACGTACGCCTCTTTTTGACAACGATACTTTCAAGACGTGATTAATCCTGACATGTAAAGCTTTTAGTAGCGATGAAAAGATAGCATACGCTAAAGGAGCAAACATGTCAAGCTACCATGATCAAACGGCCCACACGTACCGCTCGGTGCGCATGAAGTCGCATCGTATCGACTGGGACAATCCGCCAAAACCGTTTAAAAGCTACCCTGAGAGTTTCCCTCGTATTGCGCTGGATGCGAAAGTGTCTTCGCATCGTTTTTTGATGCTTATCGGCGGCATTACGGCGCAAAAAAGCTATCCGGGCGTCACGTATGCTTTGCGTACCAACCCGAGTGCCGGAGCTTTGTATCCGACGGAAACGTACGTACAAATTCGCACGGTCGAGGGATTGGAAGACGGAATCTACCATCTGAGTGCTTTGGAAAATGCGTTGGTACGTTTAGGCGATTTAAACGAGAACGAAGGCATCGAGACGTTCTTACATGTTAAAAAAGTGAGAGGCTTCGTCTTCTTGTTTTCGGCACTTTACTATCGCTCTTCTTGGAAGTATCAAACGCGTGCGTTTCGCTACTGCTTACTCGATACGGGGCATATAATAGGCACGACGGAAGCTTCGTGTTTGCTTTTCAAGCGCGATTATCGCGTCTGCTATACCTTGGATAGAGTCGGTTTAAACACGCTTTTTGCTTTTGAAAACGAAGAGTTTTTTCTCTCAGGTGCGATTGTCGGGGAAGAGGACGAAACGCGGAACTCTCAAACGTTAACCGTGCCTTTGAGTTCGGCAGACGAAACGGGACGGTTTGAATGCGATCCTCGTATCGAAGAGGCGTACCGGAGGACATGTACGCTTCAAGCGGAAGAAGAACAACGTGCTATGCCCGCGTTTGCGTTCGATCACAAACGTTGGGAACAAGCGATTTGGAAGCGTCGCTCCATTCGCGACTTTACGCAAAAGCCTCTTTCGAAAGAGCAATTTTTCGAAACGATACGTTTTGTAACGGAGCCGATTCCCAGCGATTGTGACGTGAGGGTCGATCTTTATGCGGTTATTAACCGCGTGAACGGCATGGAGCAGGGTATTTGGCGGGAAGGAAAATACGTGCAAAAAGGCGATTTTTCAAAGTATGCGGGCTATTTGTGCTTGGAGCAAGCCCTCGGCGAAGAGAGCGGCGTGACGTTTTTTATCGTAGGAGGAGATGCGCAAAACTACCAAGCAATGATGCAAAAAGCGGGTATCATCGGACATCGGTTGTACCTGATCGCTACGTATTTAGGGTTCGGGTGCAGCGGTATCGGTGCTTATTACGACGACGAAGTCAAGGCTTTTTTACAATGCGAAGGCATGATTCTCTATGCATTGAGTATAGGATATTAGAGCTGACATGTAAGGTTTTTTGCGATAGATTTTCGCTCTTTTGAACGCTTCTCAACACTCATTAATTCCTCATTTTTTTTCGTTAAGCTTCATCTATAAAAGTAAAAATTACATTCTAAACGTAACTTTTACTTAAGATTCATACGTTTTCGTATGGCTCAAATCGTTCAATTCAAGGAGCAGACAATGACAAAGAAGATGGACAGAAGATCGTTTTTAAAAGCAAGCGGTGCGGCGGCAGGCGCGATGGTCGCTACGGTGAACGCCGAAGCGATTCCCTTAGTCGGCGATTCGATTTTGCAAGACGGCGTTGATGGTGTGAGTGCTTCACACTTTGGTGCGGTAACGACCAAAGTGCGCAACGGTCGCTTTGAAAGTGTGGAAGCGTTTGCGGAAGATCGTTATCCGACGAGCTTAATTCAAGGACTTCCGGCACGTACCTATGCACAAGATCGAATTTTATATCCGTGCGTTCGCGAAGGGTATTTGAAAAACGGTTACAAAAGCGATAAAAGCAAACGCGGTTCAGACAAATATGTCCGTGTTTCATGGGAAAAAGCCTTTGATTTGATCGCCGACGAGCTCAAACGCGTCTATAAAAGTTACGGACCGGATGCGGTGTACGGCGGAAGTTACGGTTGGTTTTGCGTCGGAAGTCTCAACAATCCTCAAGCGCTTTTAGGCAGAATGCTCGGTGTTGCCGGCGGTTACACGTCTCGTACCTTGACCTACTCGACCCATGCGATTCGTGCGATTACCCCTTACGTTACGGGCGGTGACGAGTCGAGCAATCAACAAACCGCGTATCCAAATCTGATTGCCAACTCCGAATGCATCGTCTTTTGGAGCAGTGATCCGATCAATACCAATCAAATCGCGTGGGGTGTGCCCGATCATCAATCCTACGACTATATGAAACAACTCAAAGCCGAAGCGAAAAAGCGCGGTATCAAGTTCTACTGCATCGATCCGGTTTATAACAACACCGCGGTCTATTTTGGAGCAGAGCACATTAAAGTGCGCCCAACGACCGACGTTGCGATGATGCTCGGTATGGCGCATTATCTGTACAGTGAAAACCTTTATGCCAAAGAGTTTGTGGAAAAATACACCAGCGGTTTTGCGGAGTTTAAAGCTTATCTTTTGGGTGAAGGTGAGGATAAAACTCCTAAAACACCTGAATGGGCGGCTAAAATTTGTGGTGTGGAAGCCAGCGTGCTTAAAATGCTAGCCAAAGAGTTTGCCTCTAAACGTACGATGCTCATGGGCGGATGGGGATTCCAAAGAGCGCACCATGGGGAGCAACCGCACTGGATGCTGATTACGCTTGCGAGTATGATCGGTCAGATCGGACTTCCCGGCGGAGGATTCGGATGTGCGTATCACTACTCAGACGGCGGTGTTCCGGCTCCTGCGGCGGCGACGGGCAATCCTTTAAGCGATGTCAAAATGGGCAACGGTAGCCAAGGCACTGCGGCAAGTGCCGATGCGCCTGCCGCATCTCCCGGACTTACGGGCATTAGCGTCAACTCCAAAGTGGACGGTCCTTGGAAACAACGTAAAATTCCCGTGATTCCTGTTTCACGCATTGTGGAATGTCTGGAAAATCCCGGCCGTGAGATCTTGTTTGACGGTAAAAAACTGACCTATCCCGATTTGAAAATGGCGTATTGGGCGGGCGGCAATCCGTTCCATCACCACCAAGACCGTAACCGTATGATCAAAGCGTGGCAAAAATTTGAGACCTTTGTCGTCAACGAGTGCTTCTGGACGGCAACGGCGCGTATGGCAGACATCGTGCTTCCCGCAACCACGGAGCAAGAGCGTAACGACATCACCAAATCACACACTAACAGCTACATTTTTGCCATGAAAAAAGCGGTTGAACCCGCGGGCGAAGCGATGGACGATTTTGATATTTTCGTGAACATTCTCAGACGTTTTAGTGCCGCTGAGGTGTTGGCGTTTACCGAGGGTAAAAGTAAGATGGAGTGGATCAAATCCTTCTACGAAGAGTCCTTCAACAAAGCGAAAAAATCGGGTGTCGCGATGCCTACGTTTGAAGCATTTTGGGAAAAAGGATTTGTGAAGTTTGAAACACCCGAAGCGGCTAAAAATTTCATCAAGTACAAAACTTTTAGGGACAATCCCGTAACCCATCGTTTGGGAACGCCATCAGGTAAAATCGAGATTTTCTCGAAAAAAATTGCGGGATTCGGGTATCAAGAGTGCAAAGGACATCCGACGTGGTTTGAGCCGATGGAGTGGCTCGGCAGTTCTACGGCAAAAGAGTTCCCGCTCAATCTGGTCTCTCCGCACCCCAAATACCGTCTTCACTCACAGCTCAATAACACATGGCTTCGTGATCTTGAAGAGGTTCAAGGCAGAGAGCCTATCTGGATGCACCCTAAAGATGCCGCTAAACGAGGCATTCAAAACGGCGACGTCGTACGCATTTTTAACAAACGTGGACAAGTGCTTGGGGGCGCAGTGGTAACCGAAGCGGTCATGGAAGGCGTTGTGAGAATGCAAGAGGGCGGCTGGTACGATCCTAAAGAGCCCGGCAAAATCGGCTCTTTATGCGTACACGGCGACGTCAACGTGTTGATCGCCGATATTCCGACCTCCGAACTTGCCCAAGGCAATCAAGCCACGGCACTTGTGGAGATTGAAAAATTTAAAGGGGAGTTACCTGCCATCGGCATCTTTAAAGCCCCGAGCATTAAAGGAGCGTAGAAAATGTTCGTCAAAACGATAACGTTGACCCTATGCCTCGCCTCGTTTCTTTTCGGGGCGGGCGGGTCGTTTTTACGCCAAAACAGTCCGCTCTTTGCTTCTAGCGACGCCAAAGAGGCGTTGGGCGAGTTGATCGTCTCTTCCGAAGTCAAAGAGCTTTCCAAAAGCGGCGAGTACACCGAAGTCGAATTTATCGGCTATCAGCCTAAAGACAGTGCCGTCGTGTATGAAAAAGCGGGAGTGCTGATTGTGGGCTTAGAGGTCGCCAACGCCGGTGCGCTCAAAGTTATCGGCGAAAAAACGGACGAGTACGGTACGGTTTGGCTCAACGTCTCGATGAAAGGTTTTGTCGCTAGCAGTGCTTTGGGCAAAGACAAAGGGAGCATTTTGCAAGCGGGAAAAGAGCTTTTCGGTGCCAAATGCGGTACATGTCACGCTTTGCATGCCGAAAGCGAGTTTGATGCTAACGTGTGGCCGAGTATTTTAGATGCGATGGGCGAACAAGCCGCGCTTTCCAAAGACGAAAAATATTCGATTATGAAGTACCTGCAAAACTATAAGTAACACGCACTTCCTTCGCTCTTCGGGGCGGAGGAGGCTCATAGCATCCAAAGATAAACTTGGCTAGAATCATTACATGTAAGCTCATTTCAAAAGATCACTGATGGAACTTTGGTTGGAAAAACTCAAATCTTTGAAGCTTTTGTATGTCGAAGACGAAGAGGGGATTCGAAAGCCCATGGCCAATACCTTGGCGTATTACCTCAAAGAGGTTCTTGAGGCGCGTGATGGCGAAGAGGCACTCGACATCTACTACGAGCAACGCCCCGACATTATTTTAACCGATCTTCGAATGCCCCGAAAAGACGGGCTCGATATGGTCAAAGAGATACGTAAAAACGACAAGAAAACCCCCATTTTAATGATTACCGCGCATACCGATAAAGAGTATCTACTCAGCGCAATCGAGCTGAAGATTGAGAAATACCTGATTAAACCCATCGCGCTCAACGAACTTTTAAGCGGTTTGAGACTTTGCGTCAGCGAGATCGAATCGGGACGTTCGTTGTTTCTCGAATGCAAAAACTGTAAATTCGATTTTAAAAACAGACGGATTTTACACGAAGGAGGCAAAGAGACCGAACTGACGCACAAGGAGTCCGATTTTTTGGAGCTTTTATTGCGTAAAAAGGGGATGATCGTCAGTTACGAAGAGATCGAACTCAACGTCTGGAAAGAGGAGTTTATGAGTATCGCCGCCCTTCGGACGTTGGTCAAGTCTTTGCGAAAAAAACTTCCGAACAGTTCGATTAAAAACCATTCGCAAACGGGGTACAGCTTTGAGGTATAAGTTTGCTTGGCTACTTCTTTTTACCCTTCATTGCGGCATTTTTGCGGCACAAGAAGAGCCTTACGTTGAAGATACGAGCGAGCGTCACGCCTTACATGTAAGAGATCCGCGTTCGCATATCAAGGTCTTTTTACCCTCGATGCCGTATAACTACGTTTCGCGTTTGGTGAACGAGGGCTTGGTGCGCTTGGCGGAAAACGATCAAGGATGGGAGTACGCTTTAGCGACCAAGAGCACCAAACTATCGCCGCTTTTGTACGAATTTGAACTGCGCAGGGGTGTTCGTTTTCAAGACGGTACGCCTTTTAACGCCGACTCGGTCATGCACAATTTTCACTACTTTCTGAAACAACCGTTTAACTACACCAACATTCATCGTTCTCTTAAAAGCATCGAAAAAATTTCCGACTATACGATTCGTTTGCATCTGTCTCAACCTTACGGTATGCTTTACCGCGATCTTGCACGGATTTACATCTATTCCGAAGCGTACTTAAAGACGTTCGGTTGGAAAGGTGCGGAAACGGGTGCGAATATCAAAGCATCGGGGCCTTACGGTTTGGGACCGTACATTTTAACCGAGGGAATGATTACGGGGCGCAAACAAACGCCCAAAGCGACTCTCAAAGCCAATCCTTATTATTGGGAAAAACAGTATCCTTGCATCGAAACCATTACGTTTTATACGGAACTCTCAACCGCCGAAGCGTTGCGTTTAGCTTTATATGAAGACGGCGGGCTTGATTTTATGCAAATTCCTTTCAATAAAAAGATCGAAACGATGCTCTCTCCCTATGCCAAATTGGTTTCCATGCCCTCAACGCATAATTTTACGATCTATTTTAATTTAGCCAAAACCGCTTCGCCCGTAGCGCGTAAAGAGGTGCGCCAAGCACTCAATTGCGCGCTCAATCAGCAAAGTTTACTCGACTTTACCTATAAAAAAGAGGGTAGGCTCAACCCCGCCGCGTTCAAAGACGGAGCATGTCCTTTGGACGAGGCAATGATAGAACGTACGCTCAAAGGGCTGGAGCTAAACGTCGCCACGCAAGACTCGTTGCTTTTTTTATGGAAAGGCATCGAATATCAGCTCTCAACGTACGGCGTGAAACTCCGTTACCGCATTACGACGAGCGAAAAAGAGATTTACGATTTGGCGCAAAAAAATCATCATGAGACGCAAGAGTGGGATATTTTGATTCAAAATACCCAAGATTGGTACGGCAGATATCCGTGGCCGGTGTTTATTCGCTATCAAGAGAACAATCCGTGGAGTTTCGTACGACACGACGCTTTGATGAAAAGTTCTATCGAAACGTTTTTCGGACTGGAACAAGACGATGCGTTGTTTCACACGTTAGTTCAAAAGATTCAAGATCGCGCGCGAGAGGAGGCGTATATGTTGTTTGTCCCGATTCCCAATGCCGTTTTTGCTATGAACAAAGAACTGGTATTTGAGCCGCTCGGCATCGGAATGCAGCCGTTTTGGAAAGCGAAAATTACCGATCGGCATTGGTCGGTAAGAGGCGATAAAGCGTATCCGGAAGAACTTCAAAAACCTGTGATTCCCAAGCGGTTCCCATGAAAAAAATCCCTATCAAATACAAACTTTTACTGCTCTTTAGTTTCTCGTTTATCGGTATGCTGATTTTGGCGGAACGAACGTTTAGCCTCTCGAAAGAGAATATCCGTAATGCGACGACGATTTTCGAGAATTCTCAAAGCACGTTGCATTTGCAGGAAAACTACATCGAGCCGACCAACGCTTTGCGCGAAATGAGCCTCTCGTTGGTGATGTCGCCCAATGAGGATTACCGAAAAAATATCGAGGCGGACATTATCGACCGGCGTGCGCGCTTGGAAGAGAATTTCGCAAAGTTAGATCCCCAAACCTACAGCGCATGGAAAGCGTATTCAAACAGCGTTCAAAAGACGTGCGGTTATCTGGAAGCGCGTTTTGAGGAGGCGGCATTTGTCCATGTCACTTCCATCGAGCGGGAAAACTATACGGCGCTTTTAAATCGCCTTAAGTCTCTTCAGCACGATGCGATTATGCAAACCAAACACAATTTTTCGGATATTCAAACCGGCGCGCGTGCGCTGAAGTACGAATTGGTCGTTTTAGTGCTTCTGCTCTCGGCATTGGTGTTCGTAGCGGGCTATTTACTCTCCAGCCATATCGTCTCTTCGATTTTGAAATTGCAAGAGGGACTCAAAGAGTTTTTCGGTTATTTGCAAACCAAAACGACGCAACCCAAACCCATTGAGCTTCACAGTCGCGACGAACTTGAAGATATGGCAAAACTGCTCAATCAAAGCATCTCCAAAGCTTCGGCAACGATTACCCAAGATACACTCTTTATCGAAGACGCGATTAGCGTGGTCAACGATCTTAAGCTCGGCAAACTCTCTTCGCGCCTTCATTCGACGGCACAAGCGCAAGAGTTGCGCCTGCTTAAAGATGTGATCAACGCGATGATCGACAATTTAGAGTCGAAAATTAACGAAGAGATTCTCAAACGTACGGAACAGGAGAAACTTCTGATTCAACAAAGCAAACTTGCAAGTATGGGCGAGATGATCGGCAATATCGCACATCAATGGCGACAACCTTTGGGTGAGCTCAGCGCGCTTTTGATCAACCTTCAAGTCAAACACGAGTTTCACGATTTGGATGAGGGGTATTTGCTTGAGAGCATTCAGCGGTGTATGAAAATCAATGCGTTTATGTCGGGCACGATCAGCGATTTTCAAAATTTCTTTAAACCTTCGAAGGAAAAAGAGGTGTTTGAAATCAGCGAAGCGTGCGAACGCGCCATCGCTATTTTGCAAGCATCTTTACGTTATCACGGGATCGAATTTTCGTTCGATATTTCCGAAAAGATGGAGGTTCTCGGTTATCCCAACGAATTTGCGCAAGCGCTTTTAAACATTCTCTCCAACGCCAAAGACGTCTTAAGCGAGCGAGAGATTAGCAATCCGTTTATTCGCCTTTACCTCAAAAAAGGGTATAAATATATTTTGATCGTCATCGAAGATAACGGCGGCGGTATCGCTAAGGAGCATATGGAGCGTATTTTCGAGCCTTATTTCACGACCAAGTATGCAAAACAGGGAACGGGCATCGGACTTTATATGACCAAGATGATCATCGAAAATAATATGGGCGGCATTATTACGGTCAAAAACACCGAATCGGGAGCCCTGTTCACGATCAAATTACCCAGCGTTCCCGAAGCGGAAGTAGCGGCTTACATGTAAGAAGGTTTCTTACATGTAAGGATTTTTTAGGGGCGTGCGTTTTTCTCTTCGATCATCGTATCTAGCGTCGTAAAGAGCGTTTTACTCTCTTTCTCGACCTCTTTAAAAAAGTCGATGATTTGCTTTTTCTCATCTAACAAATTCGATTGCGTCGAACGAATCAGGCCGCTAATGGCAAGAACGTGTTGATGGAAGCTTTGATGCGGTGCGTAGAGAGCTTTAAAGCTTGGCGTATCTCCGAAAATCTTCTCGCCGTCTTGATGATACCATTCGCCCAAACTGCACGTCTCGTGGTTTTGAAACGAAGCGTTTGCGTCGTTGACGTAAACGGCACTGTAGGCATTGGCTTTGAAAATCGCATGGTTCATTTTTGCAAGCGTGATGAAGATCGTTTGTTGAATCGTATTGATATTGGTCGACGTCGTATTGGAGTGTTCGATCAGACTGTTAAACGTGAGACTGAGTTGATCGAGCGTTTTGGTGGAAGCGTCGGCATTTTCTTTCATCGATTCGGCGTTGCTCTCGAGTCCCGCCGTTTCTTGTTGGAGCATTTTAATCGAAACGGAAATTTCCGCGGTTGCCTTTTGCGTCGTTTCGGCCAATTTTCGTACTTCATCGGCGACAACCGCAAACCCTCGTCCGTGTTCGCCCGCACGCGCGGCTTCGATGGCGGCATTGAGGGCTAAAAGATTGGTTTTATCGGCGATGTCGTTAATCATATCGACGACGTTGCTGATGTCGCGCGTTCGTTGCGCTAAAATACCGATACTTTGCTCGTTTTGGTTGACAAATTCGATCAAAGCGGTAATCTTTTCGATCGTATCGCGTAAGTTTTGGTAGCTTCCTTTGGTCTCGTCGGCGTAGATTTCACCGTCTTTGGCGATCTCTTTGAGGCGTTCGACGATGGTCGTGAGGTTAGCTTGGACGGTAGAGAAGTCGTTGGAACCGCTGCTAATCTGCGCCAATTCCGCATTCAACGTGTTGCGAGCGATAAATTCGTGGGTCTGTTGCATCGCGTGAACGGCTTGGTTGATCATTTGTACTTGATCTTTGAATTCGCCGTGCATGCCTTTTTGGAGGATTTTACGGCTGAAGTCCTCTTTAGAAGCCGCTAAAATCGTCGCTTTGATCTCTTTAGTGACCAATTCGAAGTTATCCAAAAGCGTGTTCATATTGGAACAGAGTTGCTTAAGCTCTCCGCCATCGTCGACGTTGACGATACGACCGTGAAGTTCTCCGCACGCACTGTCGTGAATAATGCCGGCTAAAGAGTGAATCGTATTGCGGACTTTATGGATATTGACGAACATAAACCAACCTAAAGCAAAATTGCTGAGGTTTAGGATTTGAATCCAGTGAAAACCGTTAAAATAGACCTCCAAACAAAACGCGATAAAAAAAATAGCCAACGAAATAACGTTGGCATTCTGGACACGCGCCAGTGAAGACGATCTATTCGTAGGAGAGGATAAATTCTGCATAAGAAACCTTTAATTTCGCAAGAGTATTGTCAAGAAGTGCTAAAGAGCTTTGCATACCGCCGCTTTTTTCCGCTTCGAGCATTTGACGGTAAAGCGGTTCGATTACGCTAAGGCCTTTAGGATTTGGACATCGTCTGACGGAGTGGTAGCCGATAATTTTGGCACTTCTCGTATCGACGATCGGCGTAATGTAGGCGTGAACCCAATAAAATTGCCCCGATTTGGTACGGTTTTTGACGTACGCAAAGATTTCGTCGCCGGCTTGGACTTTGTCCCATAGAAGTTTAAAGATGGCACGAGGCATATCGGGATGGCGTAAAATATTGTGGGGTGCACCGATCATCTCTTTTTCGGTGTAGCCGCACATTTCGATGCAAAGATCGTTAACGTACGTAATTTTACCTTTAAGGTCGGTCTTGGAAACGACAAACTGATCTTCGCCGAAGAAGAGCTCGTTCCCCTTTTGCGTAATAGCCACGGAATATCTCCTTATAGTAACTTCGTTGTCTTTATCCTAAAGTGCTTAGTATAACAAAAAAATAGTATATTTTAGTCGAATGTGTGACATTTTATACGTTTTACACGATGGATAATGCAATATCCAATCCGTACGAGAACATACCGTCCAAATCGTTTACGAAAGCCCGCGTCAAGCTTTTGAAACGCCTTGAAAATAAAACGCTCGAGACGACGTTAGAAAAAGCTTATTTATCGGTTTGAAACGTGAAAATCGCCCCTAAACTTCGATCGCTTTTGTTTAAAATGACGTTGGCTTGCCATATCATATTCCCGACCGCACATGTGGGTAAAAGACCGCTGCCTTCGTATACGCCCTTAGCCGTCGGTTTTAAGACGAACGTATGAAATCCCATGTTCATATTGGTGGCGAAAATTTTCAGTTCGATCGAAGAGAGTTCATGCGGCGTCGTGACCTTAAAATGAAGCGGTTGCATGAGCGGAATGGATTTGGGATCGATCTCAAACGAAAGCGGCGTATCGTCTTTAAGGTTCAATTCACAGCGTTTTTGATGCAAATCGCACGGAAGCGAAAGCGTCGCAAACTGCGTATCGCCGACCCACCAACGGTATAGGTCGCTCGAATCGATTAAAAAGTACGCCGCAATCAAGACAACGACGATACATTCGACTAAAAAATATTTAATGATTTTTGAACTATTCATGAAAAGCCTTTTTTTGACGTGTTAATATAACACGACTTTGTTAAAATTGAGTAAATGTGAAGTGACAGCTACTTTAAAGTTTGGTGTCGATAGAATGGAGAAATAAGCTCATTATGAGGGTTCAGACGTCCATGGTGTCACTTAGCGTAGACGGAAAACGGATCGAAGTCCGCGAAAACACGTTACTCATCGAAGCGTTACTTTCTCAGGGGATTTCTATTCCCCATTTTTGTTATCATCCCGCATTAGGAAAAGACGGTAATTGCCGTATGTGTATGGTCGAGATCGAAGGGCAAAAGCGTCCGCAAATCGCCTGCGATACTTTGGTCAAAGAGGGTATGGTCGTTCGCACGAAAGGCGAAAAGATCGATCGCGTTAAACGCTCGATTTTGGAGATGGAGCTCATCAACCATCCGATCGACTGCCCGATTTGCGACCAAGCCGGAGAGTGCTCTTTGCAAAATTACTACATGGACGTCGGACTTTACGAGAGCCGTCTTAGCACCCCCAAAGTGCGCGGGAAAAAGCATGTCGATTTGGGTTCGAACGTCGTACTCGACCAAGAGCGATGCGTGTTGTGTACGAGGTGCGTACGCTTTACCGAGAAGATTACGAAAACGCACGAACTAGGCGTTCTTTCTCGCGGCGATACGTCGGTCATCGACACGTTTCCGGGCGAAAAGCTGAGCAATCCTTATGCGATGAACGTGGTCGATTTGTGTCCGGTGGGAGCACTTACCAGCAAAGATTTTCGTTTTGCCAAACGCGTGTGGTTTTTGCAAAGCGAAAAAGCGATCTGCAACGCTTGCGCGCGAGGGTGTTCGATTTTCGTCGATCACCATAAAGAAAAGTACCGAAGCGAAAAAATTTACCGTTATCGACCGCGTTTTAACGATGCGATCAACGGTTATTTCATCTGCGATGCGGGACGATTGAGTTATGCTCAAGAGAACGCTCTTTTCGATGCACAGGCGATGATTCGGGGGAAAGTCAGCGAATACGACTACGCCGAGGGAAAATGGCTTCGTTTGGTAAAACGCTATTTAGGCAAAACCCTCTTTGTTCTCTCCTCATCGCTTTGCTTGGAAGAGCTCGTACGCCTTCAAAAACTTGCCAAGCTTTACACTATTAAACTAAGCGCGTATGAGCCTGACCGCTTTGATGAATGTTTTGGAGACACGTTTTTAAAATGTTCGGATCGCTCCGCTAACGCACGGGCGTTGCCTTTGTTGGGGATCGACGACACGAAAGAGGGATTCCAAAACGCTTTACAAGATGCCGAACTAATCGTCTTAATCGGCCGTCACGACGTGGCTTTGACGTTTGATGCGCCTTGCCGTAAAAGCGTGGTCGTGTTGGACGCCGGAGGCATGACATGTGAAGCCGTAGAGCTGATGTTGCCCGTCGCGTCGCACACGCAAAAAGAGGGAACGTACGTCAACATCGACGGCTACGTGCAGTACAGCGCGTGTATGATCGCAAACGACAAAGGGCGTAAAACGCTTTTGGAACTTTTAGGCACGGTGCTAGGAGACGGCATTACGCGCGCGCAAGAGGTTTGGGAAGAAGAGATCGTCTGTTTGGAGCCGTTTAAAGATCTCTCGTTTGCTCTGCTTCCCTCGACGCCGAGGATTGTCTTATGAGCGGGCTTGCGATCGGTATCGTCGTTTTGAACGTGGTATTGGCTTTGCTCTTTTCGCTTGGAGCCGCACCGATTTTGGTTTGGATCGAGCGTCGGGTCGCCGGATTGATTCAAGACCGCTTAGGGCCTAATCGTTGCCATATCGCGGGGATTCGTTTGGGCGGTTTGGTGCAGTCGTTGGCGGATATGCTCAAGCTTTTTTTTAAAGAAGATTTTAGAGCCAACGCGATTCGCGAAAAATTCCTCTTCTCTTTAGCTCCCGTGATCGTCTTCGTTTCGGCGTTTTTGAGCTTTATGGTTATGCCTTTTGCGGACGACGTGTATGTTGAGGGCGAGCGTTTTATCATGCAAGGCTTGCCGATCGATACGGGCATTTTGTGGTTTTTAGCATTGGCGGGTTTGAGCGTGTACGGTATTATGATCGGCGGATGGGCAAGCCGTAACAAATACGCGCTTTTAGGCGCGATGCGCTCGGGTGCTCAGGTCATCAGCTACGAAGCAGCGATGGGACTTTCGTTGATTTCGGTGCTTTTGTGTTATCCTTCGGTTCAGCTAGGCGATATCGTCCGTGCGCAAGGCGAGCTTTTGGGCGGCATTTTGCCCGCTTGGGGCATTTTTCTCCAGCCTTTGGCGGCATTGATTTTTATCGTGACCGCTTTTGCCGAAGCCAACCGAACGCCTTTTGACTTAGTCGAGGGCGAAAGCGAAATCGTCGGCGGGTTTCATACCGAGTACGGTGCGATGCGTTTTGGACTCTTTTTCGTCGGCGAATACGTTGCGATGAGCGCATCGAGTGCGTTGATCGTCACGCTTTTTTTCGGCGGATTTCAACTGCCTTATCTCAATACCCAAACCTTACATGTCACGATGCCTCTCATCTTAGGCGCGATAGTGATCGTCGTACCTTTGGGAAGTTTTTATGGTATTCGTTGGATACGCAAACATAACCGTTGGGCACTGCCAAACGACTGCCGAAACCGCGAAAGTGCATGGCTTAGCAACATTATTATCGGATTGAACGGCGTTTTAGCGGCGGGTATCGGTTATGTTTGGATCGTCGGATTGTCGTCTTTCTCGACGCAGATGTTAACGGCATTGTTGCAAGTCGTGACCTTTGCGCTTAAACTCTTGGCGATGAATTTCGTTTTCGTATGGGTGCGTTGGACGTTGCCGCGTTTTCGTTACGATCAACTGCAAATGTTAGGCTGGAAAGTGTTGATGCCCTTAGCCCTTGCCAATATTATCGTGACCGCGAGCGTCATCGTGTTGAGGGGGGCGTAAATGGGTGTTAAAATCGTTCCGCGTCACGGGAAAACGCTACGGGAAAAACTTTACCTTCCCGCCATTTTCGGCGGTATGAAAACGACCTTGCGCCATTTTACCGTCAATTTAGGCGATACGCCGCAGATTAAAACTTTTAGTTATCCCGAAGAACAACCTCACGACATCGGTGAGCGTTACCGAGGCGTGCATCGTTTAACCAAGCGTGAAGACGGTAGCGTGCGATGCGTTGCTTGCTTTATGTGTGCAACGGCATGTCCGGCGGAGTGTATTTTTATCGAAGCGCAAGAGCGCGAAGACGGCGTGGATGAAAAGATGCCCAAACGCTTCGACATCGATCTTTTAGAGTGCGTCTTTTGTGGAGCGTGCGTTGAAGCGTGCCCGTGCGACGCGATTCGCATGGACAGCGGTATTTTTAGTTTTATCGGGAAAAAACGCGAAGATTTTATCCAGACGAAAGAGCAACTCTTAGCCCGTGAAGCCAAGGAA
The DNA here is from genome assembly GCF_001548055.1 of Sulfurospirillum cavolei. Classification (GTDB taxonomy): domain Bacteria; phylum Campylobacterota; class Campylobacteria; order Campylobacterales; family Sulfurospirillaceae; genus Sulfurospirillum. The sequence continues at coordinate 2,318,184 of NZ_AP014724.1, read as the reverse complement.
AACGCATGAACGACTTTTTGTTTATATTTCTCTCTTTTTTTGCCCTGCTCGGTGCTTTCGGGATGATCGTATTGCATCAGCCCGTCCACAGCGCATTGAGCTTGATCGTGACGCTTTTGGCACTTGCGGGACTTTTTGCGCTTTTGAACGCTTCGTTTTTGTTTGCGGTGCAAATTATCGTTTATGCCGGAGCGATTTTGACGCTTTTTATTTTTATTATCATGTTTTTAAACGTTAAAGAGTCCAATTTGCCCAAAGAACCCAATAAAACGCTTTACCTCTTTCTCGGCGGTATCGTTTTGATCCCGCTCAATCTTCTCGTCTTGCGCGCATTTTATGCGATGCCGCTTTTAAGAGAGCCTTTGGCGGAAGATTTCGGCGAGATCAAACCTTTGGGTGCGGAGTTGTTTACGAAATGGCTGTTGCCTTTTGAGCTGATTTCATTGTTGCTTTTGGTCGCCCTTATCGGTGCGGTCGTTTTTGCGCGAAAGGATGAGGTATGATCGTCTCGTCGCTTTTTTCGTACGTGCTGGTGGCGATGCTGCTGTTTTCAATCGGGCTTTTGGGCGTGATCGCGCGCAAAAATATTTTCGTAATCTACATGTCGATTGAATTGATGTTCAACGCGATCAACCTTCTTTTCGTCGCTTTGGCTCAATACCGCCATTCTTACGACGGTCAAATTTTTGCCGTCTTGATTATTGCGACGGCGGCGGCGGAAGCAGCGGTTTTTTTGGCGTTGATCGTTGTTCTGTTTAGGCGAAAGCAATCTTTAGATGCCGACGCGTTTCGTGCGTTGTCTCAAAAGGAGGCGGCATGAGCATCGTGTTGGCTTGGATCGTCTTGCTTCCGCTGTGTTCGTTTGTACTGCTAGGAGCGATGTACCTTTTTTCGATCACGCAAAGGCGTATTGAGCAACGCTACTTTACCTTCGTCGCACTGTTTTCTCCTGCGGTCGTGTTTGTTTTGGGTTTAGCGGCACTGCGTGAGCTGATGCTCCGCGGACACGCGTTGCATTATCGTGCCTACGTTTGGTTACATGTAGGGGATTATCGCATCGATATGGGATTTTTAGGCGATAAATTGTCGTTGTTTATGGTCTTTTTTATCACGCTCGTGAGCGGCTTGATTCATCTTTACGCAACGTCATATATGAACAAAGACGAGGGTTACGGCAAATTTTTCGCCTATTTTCATCTCTTTACGGCGTGTATGCTTTTGTTGGTTTTGGCCGATGGCCCTTTGATGCTCTTTATCGGCTGGGAAGGGGTGGGGCTTTGTTCGTACCTCTTGATTGGCTTTTATTATCAAAACAATGCCAACGTCGTTGCCGGCAATAAAGCGTTTATCGTCAATCGCGTCGGTGATTTAGGCTTTTTAATCGGTTTGGCGATGCTCTTTTTTTACGGGCAGTCTCATGATTTTAGCTACGAAACGCTTGCCTTGCATATCGGTGCGGTGCCGTCTGAGATTTTAACGGGAATTGCCGTGGCTCTTTTTGTCGGTGCGATGGGAAAATCGGCGCAAATTCCTTTGTACGTCTGGCTTCCGGATGCTATGGCGGGACCCACGCCCGTTTCGGCGTTGATTCATGCCGCAACGATGGTTACCGCAGGCGTTTATATGGTTGCACGGTTTCATTTTCTCTACGATTTGGTGCCGCATGTGGGTATTTTTATCGCGTATATCGGTGCGTTAAGCGCGTTTTTTGCCGCACTAATCGCCACGAAACAAAGCGATATTAAGAAGATTTTGGCGTATTCGACGATGTCGCAGTTAGGCTACATGTTCGTCTCCGTTGGACTTGGAGCATACGATAGCGCGCTTTTTCACGTCTTTACGCATGCTTTTTTTAAAGCACTTTTGTTTATGGGAGCCGGAGCGGTGATCGTCGCGTTGCATCACGAACAAGACATCTTCAAAATGGGCGAAATGCGCCGCGTCATGCCCGTTACCTACGCAACGATGCTGATAGCGACCTTGGCGATTAGCGGTATTCCGCCGTTTGCGGGATTTTTCAGCAAAGACGAAATTTTGTCGGTTGCGTTTGGAAGCGGTCACTACGAACTGTGGTTGATCGGTACGGTGACGGCGGTATTGAGTTCGTATTATATGTTTCGACTCTTCTTCGTCGTTTTTGAAGGAACGCACGCGTCGCATTCTGAGGTACATGACGTCGATTGGGTAATGAAAGCACCCTTAATCGTTTTAGCGGTGGGGGCGACGTTTGCGGGATTTTTAGGATTGCCCGAACTCTTCGGCGGCAAGCATCTCATCGGCGAATGGTTAGCCTCATGGAGGCGCGAGGCATTTCATCTTTCGCACGTTGTCGAGGAAATACTAATCGCACTGAACGTCGTTGCCGCTCTTTTAGGCATAGCAATTGCCTATCGAAAATTTCGTTTTTACGATAGACGCGTCGCATACAAACCCGAAGGAATCGTATACCGCAAATTTTACGTGGACGAGCTCTACGACGTACTGTTCGTGCAGTCGATTCAACGCTTGAGCCGTTTTATCGCCGAGACAATGGACAAAAAGCTTGTCGATCGCGTCGTAATGGGAATGAGTCGAGGATTTGTCGCGGCGGGAACTCGAATCGCTTGGGTTCAAAATGCCTCCGTTCGGTTGTATGCGTTTATTATGATTGCGGGTATCGGAGCGGCTTCGTGTTATTTACTTGCGGTATTGAGGTAGCGTATGGGTATCCTCTCTTGGATTATTTTTTTACCGATGGCGGTTGCGTGCGTGCTTTTGGTTCTTCCCGTGGGCGCAAAAGCAACGCGTAACGGAGCGTTTGGCGTCTCTTTGGTCATTTTTGCGTTGGCGTTTTACGTGCATGAACATTTTGTGCCAAGCGCGCAGATGCAGTTTTACGAGCAGTACGATTGGATCAAAAGCTACGGTATCACGTATCGCGTCGGCGTCGACGGTTTTTCGCTGATCGTGTTGATGCTCATCGCCACGTTGCTTCCGAGCGCGTATCTTTTGTTGTGGCACAACGAACGTTCGAAAAGTTATTGGATCAGTATGCTTTTCATTCAATCGGGCATTAGCGGTACGCTTTTTTCGCTCGATCTGTTTTTGTTTTACTTTTTTTGGGAAGCGATGCTACTCCCCGTTTTTATGATTATCGGGCTTTTCGGCTCGGGCAATCGTGTTTTTTCGACCTTGAAGATCACCGTTTACACGATTATGGGGTCGCTTTTTATGTTTGTAAGTATTTTGTATTTGGGCGTGTCGCACTACTATGAATTCGGGATATGGAGTTTCGCGCTTTCGGATTTGGTGCGGATTTCGAGTTTGACGCAGGTTCAAGAGATGTTTTTGTTTGCCGGTTTTATGATCGCCTTTGCGATCAAAATCCCGCTTTTTCCCTTTCATTCGTGGCTCTTGGAAACCTACTCGACTTCGCCTACCGGAGGCGTTTTTTTACTCTCTTCGATCATGGCAAAATTGGGCGTGTATGCTTTGGTGCGCTTTACGATGCCGCTTTTTCCCGATCTTTTTGTCGCCTACGCGCGCTTTTTTATCGGCTTGGGAATTTTCGGTTTGATCTATTTCGGCATTGCGGCGATTGTGCAGGATAACATCAAAAAGATGCTCGCGTACTCTTCGGCGTCGCACTTGGGGCTGATCACTGCGGGCGTTTTTTCGCTCAACATGCAAGGCTTAACGGGCAGTGCCTTTCTCATCGTTGCCCACGCGATTGCCACGGGAGGGCTCTTTTTATTGGTCGGCGTGATGCAACGCCATTTGGGGATTCGCCCGCTAAGTGCCTTGGGCGGCATTGCCAAGCGCGCTCCGTGGTTTAGCGTCTACTTTGCGATCATGCTCTTTTGTACGGTCGGCATTCCCGGAACGAACGGCTTTGTGGCGGAACTGTTGATCGTTTTGGGTATTTTTCATTACAATCCCTATTTGGGCGTTTTAGCGGCATTGACCGTTTTGGTGGCGGCGAGTTATATGTTCTGGGTTTTTCAAAAAGCGATTTTGGTGCAAAGCGGCAACGACGTTTCGCACATGCGCGACTTGAGCCTTCACGAAATCGTCGGTCTGTTTCCTTTGGCGTTTTTGATCGTCGCGATGGGTGTTTACCCTGATTTTTTCTTGGCAAAAATCACGCCGACCTTACACTATTACCTCGATACGATCTTACATGTAGGAGCGAATGCATGATCGCGCTTGGATGCATTGCCTTGGGCGCGGTGCTTTTGATGCTTTTGTCGGCGATGCCCAAAGTTCGTATGGAACACTGTTCGTTGTTTGCTTTCGTGACGCTTCTGATCGGCTTGATCCTTACGCTCACGTCGTTCGGAGAGTTGTTCACCTTTTTCCCTTTGCCGAAATTTTTTCACAAAATGCTCATCGTCGATAGTTATTCGGTCTATTTCGATGCGATTATTTTAAGCGGCGCATTGGTAACTTCACTGATCGGCACGCACTATTTTCAGACAAAGAGACACTTTAAAAAAGAGTTTTTTTCGCTTTTCTTGTTTTCGGTTTTCGGGATGATGCTTTTGGTGCATGCAAGCGAATTGCTCAGTGCTTTTATCGCATTGGAGATCGCGTCGCTAAGCCTCTACGTGATGATCGGCTTTCAAAAAGTCCACGACAAACGCGTGGAAGCGAGTTTTCAATACCTTGTGTTAGGTTCTTTGGCGGGCATCTTCTTTCTTTTAGGCAGTGCGTTTGTGTATGCGGGTCTGGGTACGACGATCTTGGGAGAAATGGGAAACCGCTTGGATACGCTGATGGGTAAAGACGTTTCACTCGTGATCATCGGTGCGACTTTGATTTTGGTAACGTTTTTGTTCAAAATCTCCGCGTTTCCGTTTCAAAACTGGACGATCGACGTGTATGACGGCTCTTCGCTTCCGGTGAGCGCGTTTATGGCGGCGACCTTTAAAGTGGCGATTTTCGGGTTTATTCTTCGTTTGATGTTGGTGGATTTCGATCCGATCCGCGATACGTGGGATACGCTTTTCATCGTCGTTATTATCGCGACGCTTCTGTACGGCAGTTTTTTGGCGATTATCCAAAAGAGCTTGAAGCGAATGCTGGCGGCTTCGAGCATCGTACATACGGGTTATTTGCTGATCGCTTTCGTCTCGATCGGTTACGCGGGTGAAAGTGCCGCTTCGTCGATCATCTATTACCTCGTCGCCTATTTTCTCTCGGCAATGGGCGCGTTCGGGCTGATTTCGTATATTGCGGCGGACGAACATGTCAGGGTAACGTACGAAGATTTTAGGGGCTTTGCCCATGTGCATCCTTACATGGCGGCGATGCTGAGCGTCTTTATGCTTTCTTTGGCGGGAATTCCGAGCACCATAGGTTTTGTGGGTAAATTTTATATTTTTACCGGAGCGATCGAGGCGGGGTATACCTTTCTTGCCGTATGCGGCGTGGTGGCGACGTTTGTATCGGTGTATTATTACTTTAAACTGATCGCGCTTATGTATTTTTACCCCGCATGCGATTCGGATTGGAAAGACGTACCGAGCCTGAAGGGTATTACGCCCTTAACGATCGGTTTGATCGCCCTAGCGATCATCTGGGGTGGCATCGGCAATACCTTTATTGCCTACTTTCCGGGCGTGGATTTTCTCATCGACACCGCACGACTTTCTTACATGTCGTTGTTTATCAAATAGATTATTATATTAGAGAGAGAATAAATGACCAGAAAAAAATGCAAAAATGCTCCCTTATTACTTCAAAATTTTATAATCATTCAAAATCAAATCGAGTGCCACCTAAATTGCACTCGATTTTCATCAAACTTTTATGAATTAGCCAAAAATAGTACGAAAGTAGCCGTTGCAAGAATTTCTTTTTTAATGGGTGATTTATGCTCAATGATGTTACATCCACAAAGCAAAAATGAACCATTCTCTCCATACATTATTCTCGCAGATGGTCGTCGTTCAGCAATACTTGATGATTTTTCTTCAGAGGAATTAGAATTTTTTGAACTCATACTCCCCGAATGTAAAACATACCAAATCAAAGCTCGCATAGCTGATGTCTTATGGACATTAAAACGAGGCAAAGCTATTGATTTTGTAAAAATTGCTATTGAAAACTATCAAAAATATCCACTCTCACACGATACAATTCATTATGCAAGAAAAGTATGGCAACGAGCAATATTATTAGCTTTAACCATTAATCAACCTACGGAGAACATTACTAACCCTATTTTGGAACACATAAAAAATACTTCAAGTCAAGACAATTTTTATTTAATGCGTCTTGTTGAAATTTTGGATATTGCCAAATTAACAAAAGAAGAAATAGAAGTTATTGTGGCTCAACTTGAAACAGTTGCATAGCAGTTTAAAGAACAAAAACTCTATTATCAAAGTACACAATATTACCAATGTGCTCTAAAATGGACTAGAAAACTACAAAATAAAGAACTATGTTATAAGTTGCTCTATGAAATAGGTTTTTCTTTTTATCAAAATGCACTTGCCCAACCGTATGAATTTCAAAGTACATCACATTACGAAAATGCGTTGCAAGCACTCAGACAAATTCCACAGAAACACCGTGATACCAATAATATTCATGCTCTTATCGTTGAGATTGAGAAAAAAATACCTGAATCAAATCAAATCGCTTTAGAATATATGCAAAGAGTTGAAACTCAAATAGACACTAAAGAAATGGTCGAATACAGTGAAAAAGCGGTATCAAATAAACCTAAATTTAAAACGCTATTTATTTTTGCAAACTTGATTAATATAGAAACAAAAGAATATTTTCAAAAGCAAGCGCAAGAGCATATCCAACAATTTCCTATTCAACATCTATTCGGGGGTGTGCATATAAATCATGATGGAAGAACCATCGCCAAAACACCTCCCATTGATTTAAAAGAGAGTATGACAGCTGATTTTGATACACTCTTTCCTACAATGGTACAAAACTATAAAAATTACATTGAACTTACTGCTCAGGCATATGTCATTCCTGCACTTTTTCGGCTACTTCTTGAACATCGCATTACCAAAGAAGATTTATATCATATTTGTGAAAACTCCACATTGATTCCTAAAGAAAGAATCGTTGTATGGGTTGAAGGCTTGTGGTATGGTTTTGAACTTAATTTTTTAGTTTCTATTCAACTTTTAGTTCCTCAAATTGAACATTTTGTTCGATTGCAATTAAAAGTTAGAGGGGCTAAAACAACAACGATTGATAAAGAAGGAATTGAAATAGAACAAGGTTTATCTACGCTGTTAGACAAAGAGGAAATACATCTTATTTTGAGTGAAAATCTACTTTTTGAAATGCAAGTGTTACTAACAAAATCACTTGGTTACAATTTTAGAAATAACTTAGCGCATGGGTTATCCGAAGTTGGAGAAATGAACTCATACCCAGCTGTATATGTGTGGTGGCTGTGTTTAAAATTGGTCGTTAATAACAATAGTTTTGATTTTAAACAAGAAGATTAGAGCATTTTAAAAGAGCGTACAATAGCTTTACATGTAAAAATTATTTTATCAACGCTTCAAACTCTTCCCGAAATTTTTTAAGGTAGCTTTGCGCGATAAAAGCGACCGATGGGGCAAACACGCAGATGGTTTTACCGTTCATCGTATCGACCGCATCGAGGATGGTTTGGTAGTCTTCTTTGCTTCCTTTGCCCGCTAAGATTTTGGCTAAGATGCGATCGACCCAACCCGTACCTTCGCGACACGGCGTGCATTGACCGCAGGATTCGTGATGGTAAAACGCAAACAAATTTTTCATTGCTTCGGGAATGCTCACGCTCTCGTTCAGTACGATCATACCGCCCGTGCCCAAAGCCGAGCCGTGTGCTTTGAGACATTCGTAATCGAGCGTTATATCGTCGATCTCATCGGCCCTGAGGATTTGCACCGAAGAGCCTCCCGGGATGATCGCTTTGAGATTTTTATCCCCTTTGATGCCGCCGCACAACTCGTAAATGACGCGTTTCATGCTCGTTCCGTAAGGCAGTTCGTACACGCCCGGTTTTTTGACATGTCCGCTGATGCCAAACAGCATCGTTCCGGGGCTTTGTTCCGTACCGTAAGCACGGTACGACGCATAACCTTCGCGAATAATAAACGGCACGCTGGCGATGGTTTCGACGTTATTGACGACGGTGGGATTGCCGAAAAACCATTCGGGTTCTTTGCCTTTGGGTTTGAGTCTCGGGTGTCCGCGCTTGCCTTCTAACGATTCCAAAAGTGCCGTTTTTTCGCCGCAAATATACGCTCCCGCACCTTTGTGAATCGTGACATGTAAAGAAAAATCGCGACCGAAGACGCTATTTCCCAAAAGTCCCGCCGCATAAGCCTCGTCGATCGCTTGTTGCAGGCGGTTCATCCAAAAGACGTATTCGCCGCGAATGTATACGTAAGCGTGGTGTGCATTGATGGCGTAACTTGCGCAGATGATGCCTTCGATCAGCAAATGCGGGTCAAACTCCAAAATTTGGCGGTCTTTAAACGTCCCCGGTTCGCCTTCGTCGGCATTGACGACCAAGTAAACGGGCTTGGAGCTTTGGGGCGGAATGAGTCGCCATTTCTCTCCCGTCAAGGCACCGCCGCCGCCTTTGCCTCGAAGTCCGCTTCGTTCGATTTCGCAAATCGTTTCATCGGGGCTGAGACAAAAGAGTTTTTCCAAGGAGGCATAACGGCCGTTGGCACGCGCAATTTCGAGGGTGTGGGCATTTGGAATATCGAAATTTTTGCTGACCACTTTAGCGATCATGGCAAAGTCCGTCTAAAATTTCGTCGATTTTTTCAGGGGTTAGGTTCTCAATATACGTATCGTTGAGCCGCATACAAGGTGCCGTACCGCATGAGCCGAGGCATTCGACGAGTGAAAGCGTAAATTGTCGATCGGGCGTTGTTTCGCCTACTTTGATGCCGAGTTTATATTGAAGGTACTCTTGAATGTTTTTCGAGCCGCAGAGCATGCACGAGAGTGTTCGGCAGAGCTGAATGTGGTATTTGCCGACGGGTTGGAGTTGAAACATCGTGTAAAACGAAGCGACCGAATAGACCTCCATAGGCGTACGTTCTAATTTTTTGGCGATAAAACGTATCGCATCTAGGCTAATCCATCCCTCTTGGTACTGAACCATCCACAAGGCGGGTAACATTAACGATTGTTTGTCGGGATAACGCTCTAGCAACGCGTCAAATTTTTCTTCGTTCTCCCAATTAAACCCAAAACGACTCATCGATCCAACTCTCCTGCAATAATATTCAAACTTCCTAAACTAAGTATCGCATCGGCGATCATACCGCCTTCAATGATGCTCGGATACGCCGCCATCGCATAAAAACACGGCGGTCTGACTTTGACTTTATACGGTTTGGGGCTTCCGTCGCTGACGATAAAAAAGCCGAGCTCTCCGTTGGCCCCTTCGATGGCTCGGTAAGATTCGCTCGGAGGCACTTTGACGCCCTCGAAAACGAGCTTAAACTGATTCATCAAGCCCTCGATATTGCCGTAAACTTCATGCTTGGGCGGTAGCGAAATTGAGCGATCCGCAACGCACACCGCACCTTGGGGAAGGCGTTTCATCGCTTGTTCGATGATGCGTTTGCTTTGCCTGATCTCCTCAAAACGTACCATAATGCGATCGTACACGTCGCCCACGCTGCCTAACGCCATATCGAAATCGAAACTCTCGTAGTGATAATAAGGCGCATTGACGCGCAGGTCGTATGCCACGCCGCAGGCTCTGAGGTTGGGGCCGCTGAGGCTTCGGTTGATTGCCTCTTCTTGGGAAATAATGCCCACGTTTTGCGTTCGATCGTGAAAGATTCGGTTATGCTCTATCAATGTGAGCGTATCGCCGACTCCCGTATCGATGGCTTTCAAACAGACATGTAAGTCGTGTTCGAACCCTTCGTAGAGATCGTGGCTCATACCGCCGATGCGCATATAAGAGTTGGTCAGCCTCGCTCCCGTGAGCTTGGAAAGAAGATCGTAAACGCTCTCTCTGGGGTTGTACAAATACCAATAATTCGTCAGCGCGCCCATATCGACCAAGATCGCCGCCAAACAGACCAAATGGTCGATCATACGCGAAAGTTCGCCGATAATGACGCGGATAAACTGGGCGCGATCGGGCAATTCAATGCCCAAAATACCCTCCACCGCATGCGCGAAAGCGATATTGTTCAAAATTGCCGAACAGTAATTGAGCCTGTCGGTATAAGGAATGATTTGGTTGTAAGTATGGTTTTCGCACGATTTTTCAAAACCGCGGTGCAAGTAGCCGATTTCGCTGATGGCGCATCGGATCGTTTCGGACTCTAATGCCACAAACGTGCGAATCGTCCCGTGGCTTGCCGGATGTGCGGGTCCTAAATTGAGAAACATCAACGCATCGTGCGATTCAATGCCTTTGCGTTTGAGTCGAGGCGTCATCTCGTCCATCAAATCGTCGCTTTTATGACAGAGCTGTCCTTGCGTGATGGGATAGTCTTTACGCAACGGATGTCCGATAAACTCTTTATGATTTAAAATGCGCTTGAGGTTGGGATGGTTTTTAAAATGAATGCCGTATTGATCCCAGATTTCGCGCTCCGCCCAATTGGCACTTTTAAATAAAGAAGCGATGCTATCGATCGCTAAAGTTTCGTCCACGTCGATTTTAAGCGTTATCACGTTGGAAAAAAGTCGATCACGCAAAAGATAGACGATCGCAAAGCGTCGTAACGCCGAAGGCTGATGTAAATAATCGATGGCCGTCATATCGACTAAAAACGTGTAACCGTCGTTTTGATACAGTACATGTAAGGCTTGTAGTATTAAAGAAGCATCGAGTTTGTACGCACCGTACGCGTCGATCGAAACCTCTTTTTCGAAGCGTTCAAGAAAGGCTTTAGGCATCAAGGCGTCCTTTGAAAACGCGTTTGGCGCGATCATCGAGTAAACGTTCGTCGGCTTGAATCTTTTGAATTGCCAAAAGTGCGTCTAAAAAAGCTTCGGGGCGCGGCGGACATCCGGCGACGTAGACGTCGACGGGAATAATCGCATCGATGCCTTGAAGGGTAGTGTAATTGTCGTAAAAACCTCCGCTACAAGCACAGGCTCCGGCACTAATGACCCATTTGGGTTCGCACATTTGATCGTAGATTTTTTTTAAAATCGGTGCTTGTTTGTAGCTAATCGTTCCTGCGACGATCAGTAAATCGGCTTGGCGCGGCGAAAAACGCACCACTTCGGCGCCGAAACGCGAGATGTCGTATTTGCTGCTTGCCACGCTCATAAACTCGATGGCACAACACGCCGTTCCGAAAACATACGGCCACATCGACGATTCTCTTGCCCATGAAAGTGCGCTCTCAAGCGTCGACGTAATGACGCTATCGCCGAAAATCGCCTCGGCTCCTACTGCCATGAGAGTGCCTTGATACGATACACGTACCATAATCCCGCCGCTAAAAGCAGGATAAACGTCAGCATCTCAAAAAGACCGAGAAAACCGAGTTCTCTTAAGTTGAGTGCCCACGGGAACATAAAAATAATTTCGACGTCGAATAAAACGAATAAAATAGCGATCAGGTAAAATTTGGCACTCATGCGCCCCTCGCTCGTACCGATCGGAGAACTGATGCCGCTTTCGTAGAGCATATGTTTGTTTTTCGTTTCGCTTCGAGGACCTAAACGAGCCGAAGCTAAAAAAAGCAGAGGAAGAAAAAGCGTTAAAAAAGCGACGATACACGACGCTAAAAAAAGGTTTTCAGACATTAATCGTATCTCCTCTAAGGTCTGAAATCATCATAACCAAAGAAATGTAAAAGAGACGTAAAAAAAGAAAATCAATTTTATCGCTAAAAAAGAGCGATGCTTAAGAGATTTTTTTATACAATAGCACCCAAAATTGTTATTAAAGTTAGAGGATTGTGTATGCGCTATTTGGTTTTTTTGTCTCTTTTCTCTTTAGGTTTGTATGCCGCGATTACGGCAGACGATATTTACTACGTTTACAAAACAAAAGGTATTAAAGCCGTCGAGGAGCTTTTAAAACGAGAGTACGAAGTCAAAGAAGTGAAAGAAATCAAAGAGGTCAAAGAACCCTTTAAAGAAGTAAAAGAGGCGAAAAAAGAAGAGCCTAAAGAGCCGGCGGTTAAATTGGGTCAAAAACGTTTCGTTAAATTCAAAACGCCGAGCGAAAAAGAGTCGGTTTCGCGCGATCATTGGTTGAAGCAACTTAAGGGAATCGATGTGAGTTACGGCTACTACGAAGACGTCGAGTCATTGATCGTGTGTGAAAAAGAGAAAAAACGCTGTGACGTTTTCCATGTCGAAGAAGACGGATTGAAACTTGTTCGCGTTCACGACGACGTTATTATGGGCAAAGGCGGCGATAAAGTCAAACGCGGCGATCTTAAGACGCCGGTGGGCGTGTATGAGATCATTAAACGTTTCAAGCCGACCAATCAATTTTACGGCCCGTTGGCGTTTTCACTCTCGTATCCCAATCTTTTCGACGTCTTACGCAATAAAACGGGCGACGGCATTTGGATTCACGGTATGCCGATTGACGGAAAAGACAGAGACGATTTGAGTAAAGGGTGCGTGGTCATGGAAAACAACGCCATCTTAACCCTTGATACGGAGATTAACGCACAAAGTGCGGTCGTCATTATCGGCGAATCGAAAGTCCCTAAAATGACGCGCGAACAAGTTGCAACGATTTTAAGCGAAGTTTATAAATGGCAACGGGCTTGGAAGGTCAACGACATCACGACCTATCTCAATCTCTATTCCAACGATTTCAAAAAATCGGACGGCTCCGGAAAAGCAAAATTTTCGGCGATGAAACAACAAATTTTCTCACGCAAAGAGAACAAAACGATTCTGTTTGAAAATATCAGTATTTCGCCGTATCCGACCGTAGACGATCGAAAACTGTTCAAAGTTTCGTTTTACCAAACGTACAAAAGTCCCTCTTTTGCTTCAAAAGGCGATAAAGAGCTGTATATAGAGATGGTCGGTGATAAAATGCAGATATTGGCGGAAAAATAGGAAAGAAAGATGCAAGAACACGAAGAGATTGAAGAAGAATTAGCCAAACTGATCGCAGCGCGTGAAGCTTTTTTGGCGTATATGGACGAGACGATTCCCAAAGACGAAAAGGGTATCGGTTTTGACTTTTCGAACCATCCAACGTTAGATGCCAAAACGGTTTACGAACACTTTTACAAACTTGATTACCAAGCGCGCAAAATTAGGAGTTTTGTCGTTAAAGCGTTCGAATTAAGGCATTAGAGATGGCATATATTACGATTAACAAAGCGCATTTTTTCCACAACCTCACGCTTTTGAGTGATAAAGCCGGCGGCAAAAAAAAGCTGATGGCGGTTTTAAAAGACAACGCCTACGGGCACGACGTCGCCTTAATGGCGCGTTTATGCCAAGAGTACGGCATCGTCCGCGCCGCCGTTAAGACGATAGACGAGGCTAAAATCATCGCTCCGATGTTTGACGAAGTTTTGGCTTTAGTCGATCATCCGACGCATAAAAGCTTGCATCCGAGCATTTCGTTTGCAACGCATTCGCTAGAGGCATTGCATGCGCTTCCTCCTGGAGCGGCGATTCATTTGAGCATCGATACGGGCATGCATCGAAACGGCATTAAAGAAGAGATGATCGAAGCGGCACTGGCATTGATTGCGCAAAAAGGGTTGCTTCTCAAAGGTGTTTTTACGCACTTTCGCAGTGCCGACGAATTGACGAGCGAGTTTTTTTGGCAACGTTCCAATTTTGAACGCGCAAAAGCAAAAATCCGCTCTTTTGCTAACATGTACGCATTTCCGAAGATTCATTTTCACTGTTGTAACTCAGCGGGGCTTTTGCGCTCGAACTCCTTAGGCGACGACGACTTCGCACGTCCGGGGATTGCGATGTACGGCTACAGTCCGGTCGATCCGCGTATCGGCACGTACGACTTAAAACCCGTTATGGCGTTATGGGCGGAAAAATTGAGCACGCGCATCCTTAAAAAAGGAGAACGCGTCGGATACGGCGGTATTTACGAAGCGAAAGAGGACGAAGTGATCTCGACGTACGACATCGGTTACGGGGACGGTTTTTTCCGCTTCGACGGGTTTGAACCCGTGTTGATGGCAGATGGCAAAGCAACCAAAGGACGTATGTCGATGGATAGTTTTTGCGTGGGCGGCGATGCCGCGAAAGTCTGTATGTTTGATGACGCAGAACCGCTTGCAAAACAATTTCATACCATTAGCTACGAAATTACGACCAAACTTTCCGCTTCGTTAAAACGTATCGTGATTTAGCTCGCGAACAACTTGATTTCGATTGCGCCGCTTGCTTCTCGCGTGCTAGCGACGCTCAAGGCGCTCTCCGCTCGAAGTTTAAACGTCGATAAGGTATCTTTGGGAGCCAAAGAGGTAATGCCGAAACTGCAACTAATCGTTCCGATATGGGAAAACTTCGTTTGAGCCAATAAGGCTTGAAATTTTTTAGCGACGCCCAATCCCGCTCTAAAATCGACTTCGGGTAGCAAAAGCGCAAAACGATCGTCGGTCCATTTTGCAAAGACGTCGATGTCGCGCGTATTTTTTTTCACCAATTGAATAAATTCTCTTTTAAATCCCGTGATAACCGCAGCGGGAAAGATATTGCTGATATTTTTAAAGGCGTTGATTTCGATGAGAACGAGCGTGAGATTCGTGTGGTAGCGTTTGTGACGTTTAAACTCTTGTTGCACTTCGTCTTGGAGTTTTAAATAGGTAAAAACGTCAAGCGTTTTATCGTATTGCGTCGTTTCACCGGCGTAACTCGTATTCATACTTTGCAAGAGTTCTTTTTTTGCCGAAAAGGAAAGTGCAAAGCTTAGCATTTGAAGAAAACGGCGAATGATCGACATGTGGGCTTCAACGATTTCAGGCGCGAAGCTTGCCAGCATTAAGTTTCCCAAAATCTTTTCATGACGCTCTTCTTTAATCTCAAAAGCAAAAAGCGTTAAAGTCTTTTTATCGATCGTAACATGTTCTTTGGAAAACGCGGATTTCTTGGTGTAGATTTGAATCGCGATTTTTTCGATTTCGCTTTGGTACGGGTTGGTGTGCAGAGGATGAATCTCTTTGGAGCGAAAGTGCGCTTTTATAAAAGTGTTTTCATTGTAAAGTGTCATACTCTCTTTATCGTAGAGAAACAAAAGCGTTGCTTCTAAGGACAAGTTTTTTTCAAGAATCTCCAATGCTTTGACGGTATTGAGTTTGGTCGAAAGCGAAGAGAGTAGGACATCGGAGAGTTGTTGGAGCTGTGCGATCTCGTCTAAAGGTTCGGTGTTTTTTTCGTCTTGAAGAGGAAAAGAAAAACGTTTCGAAAAGAAAATCGCTGCAAAAATCAGCGCAAAAATTGCTATTTTAATCCATGCGACGCTATGGTTTGAACGCAATAAAAGTTCATCCCCAAACGCACTTCCGTAAAGTACGACGTTGGAAAAAGCGTCCAATACCCAATAAGCAAGAGCACCGATGAGAGCTACAACGTAGAGGTTAAGGTCGCGGCGCATGGGCTTACTCGCGGATTCCGTCAGCAAACAAAATACCGTCGATACCGTGCAAGGCGGCAAACTCAATGTCGTTATCGTCGCTTGAAGTCAACAGTATTTTGGCGTCGAAGAGATAGTCGTCGGCAATTTTTTGCGCTTGTAACACCAAGGCTTTACCGACGACGAAATACGAAGCATGAAGCGCATGACCCAACATCAGCTCTTGAATGTTTTTGACGCTTATGGCAAACGGAACATTTTGCGCGAAGCAATAGCTTGCCAAAGGCGCGTCAAACTCAAAAAGCACGATCGCGTTTGAGGGCGTGCGAGACAATGCTTCTTGAGCGGCGATACGATAAAAAGGCGTATAGGGAATGAGCGAATGTCCTAAAATGATCATGACGTCAACCTTGCACACTCTTTGGAGCAATAAAAAACACCGTCTTTAATGATGGCGTCTTTATGGCTAATAAACGTTGAACACGCATGGCATTCCACCATCGTTTCGCCTTCTAATTTCTTCGCGTCGCGGTTTTTTTGAATCGTTTCTTTTCGAGCATTTTTGAAAAAAAAGAGATAAATCAATACGATAACGGCGCAAAATAGCGCGATTTTAAGCAACATCGACATCCTTCATCACAAGATAATAACGTTTTTCTCTTTGGTACACGCGACAGTTCGACAATCCTTTGATCTCTTCTTCAACGAATTCGCCTTTGTAAAACAGTAAGGTTGTCGTAGGTCGAATAAAATTACGGCACAATCGTACCAGTGTTTTTGTTTGGGTCACGGCGCGCGAACTAATCAAATCGACCTCGAAAGGCGCTACTTTTTCGACGCGATCGGTTGCAATGTCAACGTTTTTAAGATCGAGCGTTGTTTTGACCAGATGTAAAAAAGCACTTTTTTTTGCAATCGGTTCGAAAAGCGTAAAATGCACGTTCGGTAGCGCAAACGCCAAGACCATTCCCGGAAAACCCGCTCCCGTGCCGATATCGATTGCCGTTCGAAACGAAGAGCTTTCCAAAAACTGTAAAGGATAGACGCTATCTTCGATATTTTTCATGACCGCTTCGTGCGTTTTGGCTCCGGAAATATTGTGCGTACGATTATAGTGCAATAAAAGCGATGCGTACGTTTGGGCATGTGAGTCAAAATATTCCGGAAGCATTGCGTGCCCTTTGAAAAAAAGATATTAAAAGTATATCGTATCTAAAGGGCGATTAAGGAAGGTTTACATGTGAGTCGTACGGTAAGCATTTTTCGTACGATCCACATGTAACCAAAGAAAGCGTTTAACGGATGCGAAAGCGGCGTAGCTCGATATTGGCGTTTTGTGCTTTTGTCAACAACTGACCGGAAATCTCTTTAACGCGTTCGCCCAAGGCGTTGTTATGTTCGGAGAGCGACGTCATATCGTCGATTTGTTGCATAAACGTTTCCGCCGTTTGCGCGACGAGCGTATGTTCGTTACTTTGTTGCTCGGAGATTTCGATGGTACGGCTTAATGTTGCGGAGGTGCGTTCGGAGTCGCCGATGAGTTGATTCGTGTCTTGCGAAAGGCTGAAAAACGATTGTGAAATTTTTTCCGTTTTATCGGTCACAAGGTCGATCGTTTGTACGATAACGTTGGTCGTCGCGCTAATATCAAGCAGTGAGGCTTGCGTACGTTCGGCCAATTTGCGCACTTCATCGGCGACGACGGCAAATCCGCGCCCGTGTTCGCCTGCGCGTGCGGCTTCGATAGCGGCGTTTAGGGCTAAAAGATTGGTTTGATCGGCGATGTCGTCGATAATGCTAAGGACTTCTTTGATCTGCGTCGCTTGTTGCGAAAGCGATTCAACTTGAGAACTTAGAGCGTGTTGTTCTTGTGCGCTTTGACGCGTACGATCGACGACGCTGCGCATATTGGTGACAAACGTATTGAGGATCTCTTGCGTTTGTTGGAGGTCTTGACAAGTTTGAAACGACGTGTGTTTCATCTCCAACTCTTTCGCTTTTAAGCGTTGCATATCGGATTGGACGGTATGCATAAAGCGGTTTTGTTTTTCGATATTGCAGGAGAGGTCGGCGGAAACGCTGTTTAACGAATGGCTTGCTTCGACGCTTTGGTCGGAAGTCTCTAACGCTTTGGAGATGGAGGCTTTAAAATTTAAAATCAAGGTTTGTACCTGTTTCATCGTATCGGAGATTTCGTTATCGTTTTTCAACGTGAGCGATTCGGTAAGATCGAGGTTGGAAGCGATACTTTCCAATTTTTTTCCCGAAACGGTAATGGCCTGTAAAACGTCTTTAAACGTAGCATACAGTAAGACGATGATAATCAAGGCGGTTAAGACAAGCACACTGCCTTCAATCCAAACATGACGGTACGTTGAGGCTTCCAAGGCGTTAAGGGTTTGTTCGATTTCTGCGGAGAGATGATCGTCGACGCTTTTGAGCAGGTTGATTTTATCGGTAATCGTGTTAAACCATACGGTTGCATCCACGCCAAAATGTCCTTCGTTGGCTTTGGTGATCGCACTTGAGCGCATCTTCTCGACTTCTCCCACGACGGGCGATTGCATCGTTTTTTGGTAAAACGCTATCGAAGCAGGCGAAGCCGTGCCTAAAAAAGCATCCAAATACGAAGCTTGTTCGGAGACGAGGGTAATCAGTTTAACGAACATGTTCGGCGCAAACGCATCGGCGGCAAAGGTATTGGACAAGACGGCCCGTTCGATGCCCGTGCGTTCTTTGGCTTTGAGAAAATTGGCGTAGGCATTGAGCTGTTTGATGGTTTCGGGATTATTCGAGAGCATGGACGAGGAGGTAACGATGTCTAAAAGGTGTTTGTTTAAAAGCGTGTAAAAATCAACTTGCTCCGCCGCACTAATCGCAAAGGTATCGACGCGTTTTCGAATGCTCTCCAGATTGGAAAGCATGGTATCGATCGTTCGAATCTGTTCGCTCAAAGAAGCGGGGAAGCGGCTCAAATCGATCGTTTGAAGCGCTTGGCGGTAGCGTGTTCTTTCCTGATCCGTCAATTGACGTTGCGAGGGAAGCTTATCGGCAAATTTCTTCCCCGACGAGCCCAAATATCCCGCACTCGTACCTCTTTCTTTTTGGCTTTCGTGAACGAGTAAGCTAATGCTCGTCGAAAGAGAGACGATACGTTGAAGGTTTTGAATATTGGAGAGTTTTTCATGCGTCGTCATAGCCATTCTAACACCCATAAGTAAGGCGACGAGACCGACGACGATCGAGACAAAGGCTAGTTGAAGCTTAACGGTGCGGCGCATACTCTATCTCCTCGTATAAAAGTCGTTTTATTTCATAACGTTGATTATACTGATGTCGGAAATCCAAATGCATTGACGTACGTCAAACGAATATTAAAGGCTCAAAATCGATACGTGGGACGCACGTGATGTGCGTCCCAAATACGCTATATCAAAAAAGCTTAAACAACGGCGATAGAAGAGGTATAGTCGCCGTGGAGATTACAGCGTGCGACGGCGGAAAGCGTTTTGACGCTTTTCGTATCGATGCGTGCCGCCAAATAGCCGCGAGACGTTTTAGGCTCAAGCGAAACCGTTGCCGCTTTGTGCCCGTCCGCAAAAAGCGTGATTTCGTAAATCCAATGGTTCTCGACGCTTGGATGAAGAACGCCTTTTTGTCCGATATTGACTTCCACCAGCGCAAAGCCGTTTTTATCCGCCGTACCGATCGTGATTTCGGGAGAGTGTTTAAGTTCCGCCTCGGTAGGATTTGCCGGATCTTTAATGCTCATGGCTTGTTTATTGACGATTAATTTTTCGTCGTAAGCACTTGCAACCGTCGTCGCCAATGCGGCAAGAGCACCTATTTTTAGAGCATCTCTTCGTTTCATACGCAACTCCTTTAAGATGAAAAATACGAAAAAATTATAGCTAAAAAGTTTCAAAAGTCAATTGATAAAAAAATGTAACTAAGAGACTAAATTCGTAGATTTAACATTCATTTAGCAAGAAGCGATAGAATGAAAGAGACGATTATTTTACAACAAGGAGTTTACGATGGCGATTACTTTACCTCCGCTTCCTTACGAAGCTCACGCGCTTGCACCGTATATCAGTGCCGATACTCTTGGATTTCATCACGGAAAACATCATCAAACGTATGTTACGAACCTAAACAATCTCATTCAAGGAAGCGACCTTGCGGACGTGCCGCTGGAAGAGATCATCAAACTCTCGGCGAACAAGCCCGAAAAAACGGCTATTTTCAACAATGCGGCACAGGTGTGGAACCACACGTTTTATTGGCATTCGATGAAAAAAGGCGGCGGCGGTGCACCAAGCGGTGCGATCGCGGCAAAAATCGACGAAGCTTTCGGAAGCTACGAAGCGTTTGTTGAAGCATTTAAAAGTGCGGGTGCGACGCAATTTGGAAGCGGTTGGGCGTGGCTCGTGCTGGAAAACGGTGTGCTCAAAGTGACGAAAACGTCCAATGCCGATACGCCGATGGTGCATGCTCAAAAAGCTTTGTTAACCGTCGACGTGTGGGAACATGCCTACTATTTGGATTATCAAAACAGGCGCGTAGATTATCTCGATATTTTCTTAAAACATCTCGTGAATTGGGAGTTTGCCGAAGCCAATTTGCTAGCGTAAGGTCGATTGAAAATCCTTACATGTCATCTTACATGTAAGGATTTTTGTGCGTCGATGTTAGGCTTGATCGCTTAAACAATGCGGACATTTTTTCGCGGCGAGGGGAATGTTCATCGCGCACTCGGGGCACGCTTTCGTCGTAGCTTCGGGTGCTTTTTTGGGTACCATCTTCGTATACGCTTTGATCATCATAAACATGACAAATCCCAAAATAACAAAGGAGGTCAGGTCGTTGAAAAAAACACCGAGTTTGATCGCCGGAGCACCCGCTTTTTCAAGCTCGCTCAAAGAGGCGTAGCTTTTGCCGTCCAGCGCAATAAAGAGCGACGAAAAATCGACGTTCCCGAGCAACAAGCCGATCGGCGGCATGATGACGTTGCTGACCAGCGATTTGACGATCGTCGCAAACGCCGCTCCGAAAATAAAACCGACCGCCATATCGACGACGTTTCCTTTGACGAGAAAATCGCGAAATTCTTTAAGCATCTTCACTCCTTACATGTAGGTTTTTGACAAAATATTTCGGCGATTCGACGTAACCGTGTCGCGCGTAAAAACGGTGTGCGTCTTTGCGCCTTTCATGGCAATGCACTTCGATGCGATCGCAGCCTTTCTCTCGAGCGACGTCTAAAGCATAAGCTTCTAAGGTAGCACCGATGTGAGCCGAACGCATCGTTTCATCGACGACAAAGTAGCTAATCCGTAAAAACGGACCGAGTAGGGCGATTTGAGGAATGACATGTAAACAAAGCAAAGCGACGACGCGACCCTCGGTTTCGTACACCGCTAAAGACGCGTCGGGATGTTCTAAAAGCGTTTGAATGCGCGCGGGAAGAAAAGAGGACGTGTTCTCATAGCCCAATTGTTCGAGAAGAATCGCTAAAACGTCGGCATCTTGAACGTTGGCTTCACGTATCACGGTTTCTCCTAAAAAAGGTGTCCCATTTGCTCTTTTTTCGTTTTTAAATACTTCTCGTTGAAAACGTTCGGTTCGATAATCACGGGCACGCGTTCTGTAATTTCAATCCCTTTGAGGCTTTCGAGCTTTTTGGGATTGTTGGTTAAGAGTCGGATTTTCGAGATGTTAAAACGGTTTAAGATAAACTCGACGATCTCGTAGGTACGTTCGTCGGCTTTAAAACCGAGCTGGTGGTTGGCTTCGATGGTATCAAAACCTTTATCCTGCAAAGCATAGGCGTTGACTTTGTTGAGAAGCCCGATATTACGCCCTTCTTGGCGTAAATAAATGACCATACCGCCTTCTTTTTCGATGAGCTTCAAGGCATATTCGAGTTGGTCGCGACAGTCGCATTTCAGGCTTCCGATAGTGTCGCCCGTAAGGCATTCGCTGTGAATTCGAACTAAAGGAATCGTACCTAAAGGCTCTTTGAAGATCACTAAATGCTCTTTAATACCCTCTTTAAACGATTGAATTTTGAAGCTTCCAAACCGAGAGGGAAGGTTTGCAACTTCGGAAATTTCGATTTTCATATTTTTTAAATCCAGTTATGGTAAAATCATTATTTTTTATAAGCGACGATAATTCTAACGAAGATAAGGCAAAAGAATGTTTAAAAGATTTAGAAGACTCAGAATGAACGCAACGCTTCGCTCCCTTGTGCGCGAAACCACTCTTAGTATGGACGATTTTATCTATCCGTTATTTGCACGAAGTGGCGAGGGGATTAAAAAAGAGATTGGCTCGATGCCGGGCGTTTACCAAATGAGCATTGACGAAATTGTCAAAGAGTGCGGAAGTTTGCACGAACTTGGTATCAACTCTATTATTTTATTTGGTATTCCCGAAGTCAAAGACAGCGTAGGCAGTGACGCGCTGTGTGAACATGGCATTATCGCAAGTACGATCAAAGCGGTGAAAAAAGCGTATCCGAACATGTTTGTCGTCACCGATCTTTGCTTTTGTGAATTTACCGATCACGGACATTGCGGCATTTTAGATATGGAGCACGAAAGCGTTGATAACGACGCAACGCTGGAGATTTTAGCCAAACAAGCATTGGTTCACGCGCATGCGGGTGCTGATATGATCGCCCCTTCTGGCATGATGGACGGGATGATCGAAGCGTTACGTGAGGCTTTGGATCGTGAGGGTTTCATCAACCTTCCGATCATGAGTTATTCGACCAAATTTGCCAGTGCTTATTATGGACCATTTCGCGATGTGGCAGAGTCTGCTCCTTCTTTTGGCGATCGTAAAACCTACCAGATGGACCCAGCCAATCGCAGAGAAGCCATTGCTGAATCGATCGAAGATGAAGCGCAAGGGGCTGACATTTTGATGGTGAAACCCGCTCTTGCATACCTCGACATCGTGCGTGATGTGCGTGAAGCAACGTCGACACCGCTGTGTGTTTACAACGTGAGTGGCGAATATGCGCTCTTAAAAGCGGCCGCAAAAGCAGGTGTGATCGATTATGAGCGTGTGATGATGGAGACGATGATCGCGTTTAAACGCGCGGGGGCTGACATCATCATCAGTTACCACGCGAAAGAAGTAGCTGAGATTTTAAGAAAAAAGTAAATTCTACGCAAAGCGTAAGCTTTAGTGCGGGGAATTTTATGTGGGCTTTGCCCAAATAAAAGGAGACATTGAATATGAGACACTTTCTCACACTGAAAGATTTTTCAAAAAAAGAGATTTTAGAGATCATCGATTTGGCGATCAAGATCAAAAAACAGGCGAAAAAAGGCAAATTTAAACCCTACCTTGAAAATCAAACCTTAGGCATGATTTTTGAAAAAAGCAGTACACGAACACGTGTCAGCTTCGAAGTGGGGATTCATCAGCTTGGCGGAAAAGGGTTGTTCCTCTCTTCAAATGACTTACAACTTGGACGCGGTGAACCGATGAAAGATACGGCGCGTGTCATTAGTCGCATGGTCGACATGGTGATGATCCGAACTTTTGCGCAAAGTACGCTCGAAGAGTTTGCGGCGTATTCACGTGTTCCTGTTATCAGCGGTTTGAGCGATTCGTACCATCCTGTGCAGTTGATGGCGGATTATCTTACAATGGTCGAATACAAAAAAGATCAAAACCCCATCGTAGCCTACGTGGGCGATGGCAACAACATGACCCATTCATGGTTGATGCTCGCTTCTAAACTGGGTTTTGAACTTCGCATCGCCACACCTAAAGGGTATGAAGTGGATGCTCAAATCTTAGAAGATGCGCTCTCTTTTGCCAAAGAGAGTGGTGCGGTCATCAAAATCGGCAATGACCCCAAAGAGGCGATCACAGGTGCTACCGTTGTTACCACGGACACTTGGGTTTCGATGGGACAAGAGGCAGAAAAAGCGAAGCGCATCGCTGATTTTCAAGGGTTTATGGTCGATGATGCGATGATGAGCTTGGCACAAGATGATGCAATGTTTTTACACTGCTTGCCAGCGTACCGCGATTATGAAGTGAGCGAGAGTGTCTTTGAAGCGCATGCCGATGAGATTTTTGATGAGGCAGAAAACAGACTTCATGCCCAAAAAGCCGTGATGGTATGGCTGGATAAGCACAGAAATAACTAATGGAATTTAAAAAACGAAAAGAGTTTAAGATGATAGAAAAAATTTCTAAAAATTTAAGCCCAACCAAACAAAAAGAACAGACGGTTTTGGAAATTCTTCCAAATGATACAGACGAAACGAAACTTTTGCGCCTTAAAAACGGTTCATGGGACAACACCAAAGAGCCGTGGCTGGTGTATGATGAAAAGCAACAATTGCACGCGCTTCTCTCTATTGAGACGCTGAGTAAAATGATCGAACATTTTAAACAAGCCGAGCAAGAGACCCTTTTTCTCAAACTGGAAAAAAGCATTCTTCAGCAGTTACCACTGGACTTTCAAGATGTTTGGACGGTGGCGATGGAAGAGATCAACAAGAGCAAAAAGAAAGAGATAGACTTTGATAAATTGATCAAAAAGATCAAAAAAGATCACCCCAATCTCTTTTTAGACCTCAAAGACCTCTATTTGCCTGAAGGTGCTAGTATTATCAGCGCGACGACGCGTTAGGATGAAGTATGATTGATTTTGATAAATTTGCCAAATACTCCAAAGCAGGACCTAGATACACCAGCTATCCTACGGCTCCTGAGTTTCATGAGAGCTTTACATGTAAAAGTTATGAAGACGTCTTGGCAACCCAAGATAAAAACCGAAAACTCTCTCTTTATTTTCATCTTCCTTTTTGCCGAAGTGCCTGTTATTTTTGCGGATGCAATGTCGTTTACACGAGTAAAGAAGATAAAAAAGAGCGTTATATCGACTATTTGGAGCGTGAATTAGAGTTACTCTCCAAACACCTCGACACGTCGCGCGAAGTGATTCAGATGCACTTTGGTGGCGGTACGCCGACATTTTTTAGCACCGCACAGTTAGAGCGCATTATAGGTGCTATCAAGAAGCATTTTAAAAACTTCGCCAAAGATGCCGAGATCAGCTGTGAGATCGACCCTCGTTACCTCACCAAAGAGCAGTTAGAGGTGCTTACATGTAACGGGTTTAACCGCGTGAGTTATGGTGTGCAAGACTTTAACGATGAGGTTCAAAAAGCGATCCACCGCATTCAACCTTACGATGTGACGGAAAATGTTGTAAAGATGGCAAAAAGCTCGGGCATTAAGTCGATCAATATGGACTTGATCTACGGACTTCCCTACCAAACCTTTGAGAGCTTTCAAGAGACGCTTCGTCTTGCCGTGACACTTGATCCAAGCCGTCTGGCGGTCTTTAACTACGCGCACGTGCCGTGGATGAAAAAGTCGATGCGCAAGATCGATGAGACTACGCTTCCGCACCCTAGTGTCAAGCTTGCCATTATGCGCTACACGATTGATTATTTAGAGTCCAATGGCTATAAAATGATCGGTATGGATCACTTTGCAAAACCTGATGATGAGCTGTTTCTTGCCATCGAAAAGGGCGAATTGCACCGTAATTTCCAAGGCTATACCACTAAAGGCGGGGCGGATTTGATCGGTATTGGTTTAACCAGCATCGGTGAGGGCGTGCGCCACTATGTGCAAAACTTCAAAGAGATGGACGCGTATGAAAAAGCGATCGATGAGGGAAAACTACCCGTGCATCGTGGGCTCATCTTAAACGACGATGATGTGCTTCGAAAAGCCGTTATTATGGAGATGATGAGCAACTTCAAGCTCAACATCGCAGGCATCGAAGCGCAGTTTGGCATCGACTTTTTTGACTACTTTGCCGACGCGATTGAGGCGCTTGCACCGTTTGTCGAAGAAGATTTGGTGATGATCGATAAAGTGGAGAAAAAAATTCTCGTCAATACCACAGGCACACTGCTCATTCGCAATATCGTGATGCCCTTTGATGCGTATCTTAAAAAAATTCCCGAAGCGTTACGACGCTTTAGCAAAACGGTGTAGATGATGTTTAAATTTAATGTAACGAGCGATGCGTGTGTGAAGTGTGGAAAATGTATCCCCGTGTGTACGATTCACGAAGTCAACCGTGATGAAGTTACCTCTCCTAGAGGATTTTTAGACCTTTTGGGTGCGTACCAACGCGGTGAACTGGAACTCGATAAAAACGCTAAAAAGATTTTTGAAAGCTGCTTTTTGTGTACCAATTGCGTGAGTGTCTGCCCCAACTCTTTGCCGGTCGACGGGCTCATCGAGCAAGCGCGTAACGATATTCGTAAAAAATTCGGGCTTGCATGGTATAAAAAACTTGCGTTCTTTTTGCTACGCAACCGTAATATTATGGACGTCTTAGCCCGTTTGGGTTATATGTTTCAAACATGCGGCTTTAAACTGGTGGACAAACAAAGCTCTATGTATATGCGAAACTTTCCGATCATTAAAATGGACAGATTGTTCCCGAGCTTGAAAAAGAAAACGTTTTTGAATTCCCACCCCGACGTGATTTATAACGGCGGCAAAGGCAAAGTGGGCATTTTTATCGGGTGTTTGGCAAACTACATGTACACCGACATCGGTAAGGCACTATTAGAGATTCTCAAAGTCTTGGAAATCGATGCGTATCTTATCAAACAGCAAAAATGCTGCGGCGCACCTCAATACTTCACGGGCGATTTTGAGAGCGTTGATGCGCTTGCAAAGTTTAACATCGAGTACATCGAGGGCTTTAAAGATGAGTTAGACGCCATCATTATTCCCGAAGCGACCTGTAGCGCGATGATCAAAGAAGACTACGCGCATTTCTTCCACGACCAACCTGAATGGCAATCACGTGCAAAAGCCATCGCTCCACACATCTTTATGGCAACGGAATACTTGGAAAAGAAAACCAACTTAGCGCAAATCTTGGCAACCAAAGCCAAACAAAGTGATGCCGTCACCTACCATGACCCTTGCCACGCACGCAAAATGCAAGGTGTTTGGAAGGAACCTCGCAATCTCATCTCCCAAAACTACGTCATCAAAGAGATGAGCGACCCGAACCGTTGTTGCGGTTTCGGCGGCGTGACGATGCAAACGGGAAATTACCGTTTCGCTAAAGCCGCAGGCGTACCTAAAGCGGCGATGATTCAAGAAACGGGAGCGCAGTTTGTCAGTGCCGAATGCAGTGCGTGTCGTATGCAACTGAGTGACGCGATGCACGGGCAAAAAGTCGATGTTGTGTTTAAAAACCCGATAGAATTGATCGCTAAAGCGCTAAGAGAGGGATAATGTAAGGTCGAAATTTTCGACCTTACCCAAATAATCTAGGCATAGATATTGCTTAAGCCGAAAAGTTCAACGTATTAAATATGTCATTATGCAATATTTTACAGGTATGTAAGCAAAAAAAATTATAATACGATCACTAATAATTAAGGATATGATGATGATTCGATTTATAGATCTTTTTTGCGGCATAGGCGGGTTCCGCTATGGTATGGAGGGAGCATGTCGTTCACTTGGGATCAAGCATCAATGTGTATTTAGCTCAGATATAGATCCTGCATGCCGTATGTCGTATGCCGAAAATTTTCATGAATTACCCTATGGAGATATTACAAAAATAGATGCATATACGATTCCAGATTTTGAAGTACTTTTAGGAGGGTTTCCCTGCCAATCTTTTAGCATTATTGGAAATCGTAAGGGTTTTGAAGATACGAGAGGAACGCTTTTTTTTGATATCGCACGGATTCTTTCTGTTAAACGACCTAAAATGTTTGTCTTGGAAAATGTCAAGCAACTGATGGGTCATAATCAAGGTGAAACGCTTAAAACGATAGTAAATGTATTAAAAGATATGGGATATGCCGTTGAATATTTATTGCTCAATGCATTAGATTTTGGATTACCTCAAAAACGTGAGCGCATCTGGATTATCGGCTCTCTTCATGGTTTAGATAATTTTTCTCTACCGACTAAAAAAATTATGTCAAAATCGCTTGATGATATTCTCGAAAAAGAAGTTCCTGAATCGTTATATGCCTCATCAAAAATTCAGGCAAATCGTAAAGAAAAAATAAAAACGATACCTAGAGAAACGACGATTTGGCATGAAAATAAGAGCGGTAGTGTTAGTGCGCATCCGTATTCATGTGCATTGCGCGCAGGAGCATCTTATAATTATCTTCTTGTTAATGGAGAACGTCGTTTGAGTTCTAGAGAAATGCTACGTTTACAAGGATTTCCTGAAAGCTTTAAAATAACGGTAAGTGAGAGTCAGTTGCGTAAACAAGCAGGAAATTCTTTGCCTGTGAATGTAGCTGAGGTTGTTATTAAATCTTTATTACTTTCGCAAGAGGAGTTAGACGGTGTTACGCCCAAAATTAAAAACAGTCGAAAAATATATACCGCCCTACCCACTGAATCATTTTCCGAACAATGTTGCATGTGACTTAGCGAAAGAGATTGTATACCTCTTAGCAACACGTATGACACCTTCTCTTGAAGGTTCAGATTGGGAGCAGATATTTTCACGAATAATCCAAGGACGTTGGAAGCCGTCCAATGTTGGTTTGGATGATATCGTTTTAGAACAAACCGCTTGGAGTGCTAAAACGGTAAAAGCAATTTCTCCATCAAAAGCGAAAAAAGTACGCTTAATCTCAGGACGTAATTCTCCATCGTTTTCATTTGGGCAGGATGCCGTTTTTTCGCAAAATCCAAATATGATCGGTGCTATGGTTCTTTCCATATGGAATGAACGTGTCGCTGCTATCAGAAGTAAATATCATCATTTGAGAACAACAGTTTTGATCAAAAGTGAAGATCTATTAGAATTAGCTTTATTTGAACACGACACGGTTCTTTATAATCAAGACTCATTTACATGGAAGTGGAATAAAAATCATAATATTGAAGGTTTTAACGAAGATGGAGAGCATAAGTTTACATGGCAACCGCATGGGGCACAATTTACTATCATTGAGCATGTTCCAGATGACAGATTAGCCATTATTATTAAACAGCCAGAACAACTCTCTCCGAAGGTTGTTTTGGAAGGTTTAGGCTTCACACAAAACTGGGTTAGAATACTAGGAATGCGAAGTGAACTTTTATAAAATTACCATGTAAATTTTAAAGAATATCAAACAAGAGGTTAAAATGTTGGTTTTAAAGAAAAATTTTCATTTCAATATAAAAGCTTTTACTTAGTGTAATATATAGAAATGGTAAATAATATACAATATAAATAATGCTACATATGCAGGTCACATTCTCAGAACATTACACGGTTATCGTCTATACCGGAGGGTTTTATATTTTATTTCCCGATAAGTGGCTTTTTAAAAATAATAAGGCTCTTTTTTACCCCGAAAGGACTAAAAAAAATAGAAAAAAAGAGGGCATTTTTTATTATAAGCATGACCGAGATTATGTTCATATTTCAGGAAGTCTATTTCGGTTATGGCAGGAAAAAGGAAAATTAAAAAAAGAATCTCGCCGTATATACTATCGGAGAAAAGCCATTTTTAAAGTTTATTTTTGGGAGAGGTTCGTTTAATGCTTGGATGCGTGGCGTGTATCCTGAGTATGCTAAACGACATCAACAGCTACAGATGTTAGATAAAAAAATGATGACGTTTGGAAGTTTTTTGAAATACTTTAGTGCCAAAACGATAAAGGAAGGTTCGTTGGCTTGGAAATATCACACAAAAAAACACTTCAGACGAACTTTAACAATCAAACAACCTAAAAAAAAGCCCGATAAATATCATATTAGCAAAAAGCTTTTAGAAATGATAAACTTGATACAAAATGGTAAGAATGTACAAGTGACTAAGATGAAAAGTCTCAATCGTCTTAATTACTTGGACATGATTTTTGATTATGAGGTCTTTTACGGTTTTGCTAGATTTATTGCCAATAAAATTTTAAGTCGTTTTAAAAGCGGTGAGAGTCTTTGTGCGGGAACAAATGTCTCTAAAGAACAAAAATTAAGAATTTTGACCATATCGACACAATATATTAATGCCTGCTTTAACGATACCGTCTGTGATATAGACTTACCAAATAAAATAGCTACTCTTTTTGATGAAATTGTGGAGATAGGCGATACTAAAAGGCTTTACAGCCATGTGCGTAGAAATACCCTAAGAGATGCGGATTTATTAGCGATAAAAGAATGTTTAGGATTTTTTATTCATGATAACGATACATATCCTTCATTTTGGAAACGAGAGTATGATATTGCTAAATACTATTGTGTCTCTTGTTCTGATATGCGTTTTAGATTGCAAGAACATTCTATTTCAAGGGTTCGAGATATTTTAAATTTTGTTGATGCTTATGTTGGAAATAAAAGCAATCTTATAGAGATCTAAATAGTGTATAATACTGCTCATTTACTTCCAACACGAGACTTGCATCTTGGCAAGCAAAACATGATAAGAGATTTCTACATCGAATGCGATACTACTGGATATTATATATGGTCAAATGATTTTCGAAAATTAAATGCGCATAGTTTTTTCGAACATTGTGATGACGTCAGTATGGTATGCGGTGTATATTTTGTAAAACATGGAGAGATTTATTCTTTATATGATTATAGTTTAGGATTTTATGAAATCATTGTCATGTCATTAACCCATCGTTCTTTACGAGAGATAGGTAGATTTACTGAAGTTTTGAAAGACAATCGAAATGAAAGTAAAATGATAACAGGTCATAGCTTTATCGGTAGTTTTTACGATGCTTTTCTTTGGGTTGATGAGAGGCTAAGGATAAGAGACGGTAAAAAAGCAGACCAAGGCATTATGTGGGATAGAGTCCACAAAAAATGCATTTTAAGTGATAGGTACCGTGACGACAACTATTACCATGTTCTTGAGCAAATACAAAATAATCCCAAGCGTTATTCTTACATAGAGCTTACGCAAAAACAAAAAGATACGCCGATACCAAAACGTAAAGAGTGGAGTGAGGAAGAGATAGATGAAATCTGGCAAATAATAGGCTCTTTTTATGGGGGCAAGTAGAGAATCTTGTTACATGTAAACACAAAAGGTCATTGATTTGCAGTTTTTGAAGACTCAAAAATACCACCCTTCTTTTGCTCTTCAAACTTTCATCGATACGTATTGGAGCCTTCAAAACAGTTCGTCCAAAAGCATTTTAATACCCATCGTGCCGGATGGATGCATGGATCTTGTCTATCAAAAGCGGCAATGGATGCTTGTCGGAGCGATGAGTGAGAGTAAGATTATGCCGATTGAAGCGGGCGATGATGCGTTTGGAATTCGTTTTCGTCCTTCCGTTTTACCTCAACTGTTACACATCGAAGCCCATATTTTGACCGATCGTATCGTCCCTTTAGCGGAAGTGTCTCCATCGTTGCACTATCAGCTTGATCGTTACGGATCGGATGAGGCTCAAAAAGTCATTCTCCTTGACGCGCTTTTTGAATCTTTATGCAAAGCGACGGCATTTCATCAACCGATACTCGACCTCGTTGATCATATCACGTTGCATCAAGGTGTTCGAACGATGCGCGATTTAGAAAATTACGCCAAGCTTAGTAGCAGGCAGATTGAACGACTTTTCAAACATTTCATAGGGTATACGCCGAAAAAATTTTGCACTATTTTGCGCTTTTTTACGGTGTTTAAAGAGGTGATCAAAAACGATATTTCCAATTTTTCCGCGATTGCGTATGACTTTGGCTATTGTGACCAATCTCACTTCAATAAAGAGTTCAAAAAATTCTCACAGTTTTTTCCCACGCATGAGATTATGTCGGTTTTTTACAAGACAAAAGCGTCGTTTCACCCTACAATACGGTAAAAAATTAAGGTCGATACGATGAATATAAAACTTTTGCTAGCAGGGCTTTTGGCACTGGTAACGACGCTGATTCACGTCATTGCAGGCGGGGCGGATGTCGCTTCGGTATTGCTCGCGACGCCTATGGATGAAGAAGCGAAGCTCGTTTTGTATGCCCTATGGCATATGGTTTCGGTAACGCTAGGGTTGTCGGCATTGATTTTCATGCGAAGTTCTTATGCCTGTACGAAAGAGCTGCTTGTAACCGTGAAGTGCATTGCTTTTTTGTGGTGCTCTTTCGGCGGTATCTTTTTAGCCGTGATAGCAATGCAAACATCAAGCGGTTGGTGGTTTAAATTACCGCAATGGATATTGCTTTTACCGGTGGGATTGCTTGGATTTTGGGGAAGTTCGCACTATAATAGTAAGCGATAAACTCTTTAAAACAGAGCACCTTGAAACAACGCAAGGAGAACGATGTTCGGAACACACGATCTTTGGCTTTTTGTCGTCTCCGGTTTACTGCTCAATATGACGCCCGGAGCCGATACGCTTTATATTCTTTCACACGCTTCGTCACGAGGCTTTAAAGGCGGTTTGGCGGCGGCTTTGGGAATTTCGACGGGATGTATGGTTCATATCGTGGCGGCAAGCGTCGGATTATCGGCCCTTCTCGTTGCTTCCGCAACGGCGTTTACGGTCGTGAAGGTCATCGGTGCGTTGTACCTTTTGTATTTAGGCTTTAAGATGATCTTTCAAAGTGCCTCTCTCGTTTCGTCGCAACGTGCGCGATTTGTCTCGTTTCAAACGATTTTTTGGCAAGGGTGTTTAACCAATGCGCTCAACCCCAAAGTCGCACTTTTTTTCTTAGCATTTTTACCTCAGTTTGTGGATCAACAAGCGCAATACCACTCCTTAAGCATGCTCTTTTTAGGTGTCGTCTTTAACGTGAACGGAACGTTATGGAATATTTTGATCGCATGGAGTGCAACGCTTGCACTGCAAAAACTAACGTCAGATCATTTCGCAATTCGATGGTTTCATAAAACCGTCGGAGCTCTCTTCCTCTTTTTAGGGCTGAAACTGTTGCTTGATGAGCATTAAAAACGTTACATGTAAGGCTAAACGTTTCGGCATAACGCATTTGTAGAAAATTTTTAGTATACTAAGTCCCGAAGTCCCGAAACACTCTTGTCTTGAGAGGGCATGCCATGAAAGTGATCGTCTCCCTTTTTTTTATAACGGCGTACTTTCTTGGATGGTTGCATGCCGCAACGGTTGAGATAAGCCCACAAGAGCAAGCATGGTTGGATAAAACCAAAACCCTTCACGTTCGCATCACCAAAGACCTTCCGCCGTACCAATTTATGCAAGAGGGCGAGTACGTCGGCATCAGCGTTGAGTACATCAAATTTTTTGCTTCCATGTTCAATCTCAAAATCGAATACGACGCCCGCGGCAGTTGGGCGGAAGCGTTGGAGCGTGTGAAAACGCACGAGGGTATTGACGTCATTTTACGGTTGACGCCTAATTCTCAACTTCACCAAACGATGCTCTTTAGCAAATCCTACTGTGCTTTTCCTTTCTCGCTTTTAACGTCCAAAACCTTTCCTTCCGAAATCTTCTTTAACGGAAGTATGCGTAAAATTGCCGTGGTTCCTCATTACGTGATTAACGAGAAGCTTAAACACGATTTTCCGCATTTTACCTACGTCACTTATGCCAATTCTCTTGAAGCGATGAGGGCGGTCAACGAGCATAAAGTCGACGGTTTTATCGGCGATATTGCGATTATGAGCATGTTTGTTAAAAACTATCGTCTCGATAACGTCAAGATTTCCAATCTCACGCGCTACGCTACCGAAGAGCAGTCTGTTGCTGTGGCGAAGGATTGGCCTGAGTTTATCTCGCTTTTTAATAAGATGTTGGAGGTCATGCCGCAAGACGTACATGTCAAGATCAAACGCAAATACCTTCCACTGGTTCAGGAAAAAAATTCGCTTGCCGCCACGCAAAGTATCGAGCTAAATGAACATGAAAAAATGTATATCGCGACACATCCCATCATTAGCGTGACCAACGAGCTTGGCTGGTATCCGTACGATTTTAACGAAGAGGGCGAGGCAAAAGGTTTTTCGGTGGATTATTTGAAACTTTTAGGCAAAAAAGTAGGCATACATTTCAATTTTATCAGCGGTACATGGCCTGTCGTGTTTGAAAAGTTTCAAAACAAAGAGATTCAGATGGCGCAACCGCTCATTCCCTCCGCGGAGCGACGTCACCATTTTCGTTTCAGCGATAAATTTATCACGATGGACTTAGCCCTCATCACCCAAACCAAGCGTCACGACATCAGCACGATGGAAACGCTCAAAGGTAAAACCGTCGGTGCGGGCAAAGGGTGGCCGACAACGCAATACCTTAAAGAGGAGTATCCCGAGCTCAACGTTGTGGAGTATGAAACCGCCAAAGAGATGCTCGAAGCGATCGCATACGGATTGATCGATGCCGGAGTCGACGATGCGTTTACGGCGCATTATGTCATCGAAAAAGAGATGCTCACCAACTTACATGTTGCTTTTAAAGTCGCGCTCAAAAATTTGGAAGATAGCAACCTTTACATCGTGATGCAACCGGAAGACGAAGTCTTGCAAGGGATTATTAACAAAGCCTTGCACAGCGTCACGCCCGATGAACTAGACGCGCTGAAATCCAAGTGGTCGAAAAGCATTATGTCCAAAGAGTCGAGATTGGCTCTTTCCTTAGACGAGCAGATATACCTTGCGCAAAAAAACCGTATTCGTATGTGTATCAATCCCGATCAAATGCCTTTGGAGATGAACCAAAACGGGAAGCACGTGGGCATCATTGCCGATTATATCGCTCTTATGGAGACGTTTTTAGGCGTTCCGATCGATTTGATACCGACGCGCACGTGGGCGGAATCGCTTCTCAAAGCCAAAGAGCGTCAGTGCGACATTTTATCGCTTTCCATCGCGACGCCCGAACGCAAGGCGTATCTCAATTTTACCC
The DNA here is from genome assembly GCF_001548055.1 of Sulfurospirillum cavolei. Classification (GTDB taxonomy): domain Bacteria; phylum Campylobacterota; class Campylobacteria; order Campylobacterales; family Sulfurospirillaceae; genus Sulfurospirillum. The sequence goes on along the minus strand of NZ_AP014724.1, from coordinate 2,283,770 downwards.
ATCCGTACATGCAAATACCGCTTGTGTTGGTTTCGGGGGAAGACAAAGTGTTTTACGCAGACATCAACGCGCTTGCGGGCAAATCCATCGGGATAACCAAAGGGTATGCGTACGGCGATATTTTGAGGGTTCATTATCCGAATCTTCAATTTATCGATACCCCAAGCGACGAAGAGGGACTTAAACAAGTCGCGCAAAAGAAGCTTTTCGGGTTTATCGGGACGTTACCGACGATGGCGTATCAGATTCAAAAAGACTATTTCGGTTCGTTAAAAATCATTAGCAAACTGGATGAAAGAATAGACCTGAGCATCGCGACGCGAAACGATGAACCGCTTTTGCTCTCGTTATTTGAAAAAGCGATCGATTTGATCGATGCGACTCAAAAACAAACCGTTTTAAACAAATGGATTTCGGTCAACGTCGAGGGGCATATGGACTATACGTATGTTTATATTATTTCGGCGTTCATCGGTTTTATTGTTTTTATCGTCTTGATCAGGCAGTATCAACTCCATCAATACAACGTAAAACTGGAAATCCTCTCCAACACCGACAAGCTTACGGGTATTCATAATCGTTTGAAGCTGGATGATATTTTAGAGCAGGAAAAAAAGTTGTTCGATCGCTATCAATCGCCGCTTTCAATTGTTTTATTCGACTTGGATTATTTTAAAAACGTGAACGACAATTACGGGCATAAACGAGGCGATGAGGTACTCAAAAGCATCGCCGCAATCGTGATGCGTGCGAAACGCGAAAGCGACGTGTTCGGACGTTGGGGCGGCGAAGAGTTCTTGCTCATTTGCCGCAACACGGACAAAAACGGGGCTAAAACTTTGGCGGAAAAATTGCGCGAAAGCATTGCCGCGTACAGGTTTCCCGAAGTGGTTTCAATTACGGCGAGTTTCGGGGTAGCGCAATTTGAAAAATACGATAGTATCGTCAAAGTCTTCGACAAAGCCGATAAAGCACTCTACGAAGCCAAAGCGCAAGGGCGAAACCGCGTCGTTGCGTTTGACATGTAAGGTTTAGCGTCGCTCTACAAGATACCGCTTCCAAAGCCAAACCGCCAACGCCAGCGCAAAGCTCCCAAACAGTGCGCCGACGAAGCCGACGTATGCCATAGAACTGTGCGAAATGACCAGACTGCCTACAAACGCACCTCCACCGATACCGATGTTGTAAATGCCCGAGTACATCGACATCGCCACGTCGGTCGCGTCGGGAGAAAGTTCCAAGACGCTGATTTGTAAAATAAGATTGACCAAACAAACCGCAATGCCCCATAGGACACACAAGAGACTCAAACTAAGAGGGTAGAATCCAAGCGGTAAGAGCAGCAAAAGTACGCCGATCAGCATGCTTAAAGCAAAGACGATCAGGCGAAACGGATGGCGTTGTTTGAACTTGGCAAAGATCACGCTTCCTAAAAGTCCGGACGTTCCGAAGATAAAAAGTGCGGTCGTGGCAAACGTCTCTCCCAAGAGCGAGACTTGTTGCACAAAAGGCTCGATGTAGGTATAGGCGGTAAAGTGCGCGGTAATCGTGACAATCGTGAGCAAGTAAATGCCCAGCAATGCCGGACGTTTCCATAACAACGGCAGACTTTTAAGCGATCCGGCGTTGACGCTTGGAAGCAAAGGCAGAAGTTTGACGAGAAAGAAAAGCATGAGAGTCGATAATGCGGCGATACATCCGAACGTAAAACGCCATCCCAACGCTTGCCCGATAATACGCCCGATCGGCAATCCCAACACCACCGCCAAAGCACTTCCCGTTGCCAAGATGCTGAGTGCGCGCGTGGTTTGACCTTTGGGGGCTAAGCGATAGGTCAACGAAGCGGTAATCGACCAAAAAATCGCATGGGCAAACGCGATGGCGACGCGTGAGACCATCAAGGTCGTATAGCTCCACGCAACGCTTGAGAGCAGATGTGCGCCGATAAAAAATACCAAAAGTATCAACAGAAGTTTTTTGCGTTCGACCGACTGGGTTAAGAGCATTAAGGGCAACGACACGGTCGCGACGATCCACGCGTAAACGCTCATCATCAGCCCCGCTTGCGCTTCGCTCATACGAAAATCGCGGGCGATGTCGGATAAAAGACTGATGGGCGCAAATTCGGTGGTGTTGAAAATAAACGCGCAAATCGTTAAACAAAAAACGGGAAACCACGGACGAAGCGAGGTGTAAAACGGGAGCGATGAAACTTTCATAACGCGAAGTGTAACCAAAACACGTACAAAAGAAGTTGAAAGAAGGTTTGCTATAATAAGCGTTGAATTTCACCCAAAAAGACGTCTCATGAAAAAAGCCGATTTGTGTCCTTGCGGTAGCCAAAAACCGTACGAAACGTGTTGTGAACCTTACCATCAAGCAATTAACGCGCCGACATGTGAAGCATTAATGCGTTCGCGTTTTAGTGCGTTTGTCTTCGGTTTGGCGGATTATTTGGTGCAAACGACGCATCCGCATTCGCGCGACAAACATCTCAAAGAAGAGATTATCGCTACATGTAAGCGTATCGCATGGGTGAACGTAGAGGTTCTAAGCGTATGGCAAGGCGGCGTCAACGACAAAGTCGGCAAAGTTTCGTTTCGCGCAACGTACGTTCATGAGGGCAAAGAGGGTTTACATGTCGAACATTCACGCTTCAAACGTTACGGCAAAGCGTGGATGTATTTAGACGGAGAAGTGGATTAGTCCTCATCGAAATAAAAAGCGATTTTTTCATAGAGCTTGGTTTTAAAATGAGCAGAATCCATGAGAAGCATCGTTTCATACGAGAGTGCGATCAGTTGTAAAAATTCTTCGACAATCTTCGGATCAAAATGCTTTCCGCTTCCTTCTTGTAAAATCGCAACGGCTTTTTCCAAAGGGAAAGGCTCTTTATAAGGGCGCTTAGAGGTTAATGCGTCAAAAACGTCTACGACGGCAAAAATACGTGCCGCTAAAGGAATATCTTCTCCTTTGAGACCGTGGGCATAGCCGCTTCCGTCAAATTTTTCATGATGGTATAAAATAATCTCTTTGGCTTCATCTAGCCATTCGATACTTTGAACGATTTCAATGCCTTTACTGACATGTTCTTGCATGTACGAGAACTCTTCATCGGTCAATTTGCCCGGTTTGAGCAAAATTGCATCGGCGATACCGATTTTTCCGATGTCGTGCAAAAAAGCACCTTTGATAAGCTTTTGGATCGCTTCACGCGGCAGGCGGATACGTTCGGCCAATGCGATACTGTAAAGTGTCACGCGATAGTTGTGTTCGTCCGTATCACTGTCGCGCTGGGCAATCGCATTACCTAAAGAGCGAATGATTTGAATATTGCTGTTGATGAGCGCCGAGTGCTTTTGACTCAACTGCCGATACGCTAAAACAATCAGCGGAAAAATGATGAGAGATAACAACAAAGTACTAATGCAAATGGCGGCTACCGTCATCACGAGGCTGTTCTTAAACTGTTTGACGCTCAAAGGATTGATAAGTAAAACACCTTCGATGTAACCGATCTTATGCGTATTGACGACTAAAGGAAAAAAAACTTGTACAAACAACTGTTCTTGAAGGCTAAAAAAATTATAGACGGGACGGGCGTCTTTGGGAAACGTATGCAGCAAAACACGATCATGATTTTGTTGAATCACGTCATCTAAGATTTTTGCCTTTTGCGTTTGAGGCGAAAGGTCAAAAAGCTCTTCATGGTTTTCATCATAAATTTCAAGATGGATAAACTCCATTTTATTCATAAGCGTTTGTGCATTATGCCGCATTAACTCGCTTTTTTCTTGATAATGTTGTTTGAGAGAGTAGGAATACTCTTCTTTTAAACTACCTAATTGTTCTTCGAGGTGTCGACCGAGCGTTTTTTCAAAATCGCGTTGCATAAAGTACACCGCGCCCCATACGCCAAAAACGAGTAAAATCAGGGTTGCGAAAGATGCGCGTAAGATGAAAGAACGCAAAATGGTACGATTCACTGTGAAACTCCCGAGAAATTTACAAAATCATACTATAATTTACGTCAAGAATAATGCTAAACCATAAATCGTTTCAAAGAGAGAGTCCCCTTAACATGTATGCATTAGACGTGATTCAAAAAGAGCTTCACGAGGATATTTCACGCTTCGGACGAATGAGTTTTGTCAAAAAAGGCGAGGTGTTGATGCGTCCGGAAGAGTGTTTGGAGCACTTTTTCGTTATTTTGGAAGGGCGCGTGAAAGTCTCTCAAATTAACTTTGAAAACGGCAAAGAACAGATTTTGTACTTGCTGAGCAAAGGCGACATGTACGACGTTGTCAGTTTGTTGGACGGCAAGCTTCACGAAAACGTCGCTATGGCATTGGACGAAGTTAAAGTGCTTGTTTTCCCCATCGAACTGTTTCGCGAATGGATCGAAACGAAACCTTCGTTCAACAAACTGTTTCTCCCTTATGTCGCCAAGCAGTTGCGCGACGTCGAAAATTTGGCAAGCGAACTCTCCCTCTACGATACGACGACGCGCTTGATGAAGCTGATCGCGCGGAACATCGAAGAGCACGAGGGAAAACAGACGCTCAAACTCATCAACAACCTTTCGCACGAAGAGCTTGCGAGTTTGATCGGCACGGTGCGCAAAGTGCTCAACCGAAACCTTCAATCGCTCAAAAAACAAGGATTGATTGACGTGAAGCGCAAAGAAATTTTCATCAAAGACTCCCAAAACCTGCTCGAACACCTTCCCGAGAAATAAACGTCATACAAACCACGTGCTACCCTCTCAAGAGGCAAGTCATTTAGTGCTACAGCGGCTTAGCGTAGGCTTTTGGGCTTTGCCTAAAAGCCGTGATGAAAAAAGGGTTTTTGTGCTACTTAAGTGGCAGACATCCTTGATAGGATTGGGCTAAACTTCTCTCATCAAAAAACAATACAAGGAGTTAGCCATGTTAGTGACACGATTCAATCCGTTTAGAGAACTTAAAGAGCTTGAGAACAAGTTGTTCGGCTACTATCCTGATCAGTCGGACGAGAACGGTATCTCCGCGTTTAAGCCGAGTGTGAGCACCCGAGAGGGCGAATTTGCGTATCACGTCGAGGTTGATCTTCCCGGTGTTAAAAAAGAAGATATTCACATCGACTTGAAAGAAAATCAGTTGATTATTTCAGGAGAGAGAAGCTTCAAAGAGGAGCGCAAAGAAAAAGACTACTATAAAGTCGAAAGTTCCTACGGTAAATTCCAAAGAAGTTTCGCGCTTCCCGATAACGTCGATGTCGAAAATATTGAGGCAAGTAGCGAAAACGGCGTACTGGAAGTGGTGCTTCCTAAACTCAAGATCGAGAAAGCCGAAGTCAAAAAAATCGAAGTCAAATAAGCCTCTGAATCTTCTTCAAGGCAAGGGTTTTCCTTGCCTTCTTCCCCTTGATTCCTTACTTTTCTCTCTTTTTTGCTACAATCTTCGTGTGGATTTTACCATGAGGATTGGAAGCGGTGAAACGTCTTTTTCAAAAAATTTTATGGCCCTTACTGATCTTTCTGATCGGCGTTTTCGTCTCTGCCGTCGTTGCATGGAAGAGCGAAGAGTGGATCGAGCAAACGGAACAAACCCGTTTTACCAACGCATCAAACCAAGTCATTTTACTGATCGAAAAAGCACTCGATTCGAACGTGCAATTGCTTCAAAGCGCGGTTGCGTTTATGAACGCATCTTCGAACGTAACGCGTCTGGAATGGAAACGTTTTGCCGATCAACACCATGTCGAGCAAAACTTTCCGGGGCTTCACGCTTTAGGTTTCGCGCCGCTTGTCAGAGCACACGATCGTCCCGAACACGAACGCGAATTGTGGAATGAAGGGTTTCCTTATTATACGATTTTTCCGCAAGAAGAAGCCGGCGAAATTGCTTTTCCGATTATGTATTTGGAGCCTTTTACCGAACACAACCAAAAAGGACTCGGATACGACTTGATGAGCGAGAAAGTACGTAAAGAGGCGATTTTTCATGCGATTTCACGTGCGGAAACGACGCTTTCGTCTAAAATCGATCTGGTTCAAGAAAAGACCGACGACCAAAAACCCGGTTTTATTATTTTGCATCCGGTCTACACTCATACGGCACTTCCGTTATCCGATGCACAGCGTTTGGCGCAAACTAAGGGAATTATTTTTGTGGCGGTTAAAGCACAAACGCTCTTTCAAACGCTTTTGGAAGCCAACTATATTATGGTCGATTTTGAAATCTACGACGGCGATACGCCGGTGCTTCAAAAGAGGCTTTACGACTCAAAACCCGCTTTAACGATGCCAAAATTCGAACGTTACATCGTATTGGAATTTTACGGTAAAAAATGGACGCTTTATTTTAAATCCGATCAAGTGCTCGATATCGGTTTAGGACGCTACCTTCCCGCGGTTCAGATGAGTTTAGGCGTGCTTTTGTTTGCCCTTTTAAGCGCATGGATTTATGCATTGCAGCACACACGCGAAAAAGCGTATCGTATTGCCGAGGAAAAAACGCATCGACTGTTGGAGTCTGAAGCGGAAATCCGCTCGATTTTTCAAGCAATGAGCGAAGGCGTGATGGTATTTGACGCACAAGGTAATTTGATTGAGTGCAATCTTGCGTCGCAAGAGATGTTTAACCTCTCTTTGGGCGATATGCTCAATGTGTCGCCTTCAACGCTCAATGCCTGTCATGAAGACGGAAGCGCGTTTTTGAAAGAAGAACGCCCCGTTTACAGAGTTTTGGCGACCAAGCAAGCGTGTTACAACGTGATGATGGGGCATCGACGGGAAGAGGGCGAAGTGTTATGGTTTTTGATTAACGCGCAACCGATTTTCAAAGCCGATTTTGAAACGATCGAAAAGGTGGTCGTAACCTGTAGCGATATGAGCGAATACCGAAAATCAAGAAGGGAAATCGAACGCTATTTACATATTATCGATACCTGCGTCATGATCTCTAGCACCGATACGCAAGGAGTGATTACCGAGGCAAGCGACGCGTTTTGTAAAATTTCGGGTTATACCAAAGAGGAATTGATAGCTCAAACGCACCGTCTCTTGAGGCACCCGGACGTTCCGCTTTCGTTTTACGAAGCGATGTGGAAAACGCTACAAACGGGTACTTCATGGCACGGAGAGATTAAAAATCGGCGTAAAGACGGCTCGACGTATTGGGTCGATACGATCATTACGCCACGCTACGACGATGCGGACCGCTTGATCGGCTATATGGCGATTCGTAACGACATTACCGATAAAAAGCGTATCGAGGAACTTTCGGTAACCGATCAATTGACGGGATTGTACAATCGTTTGAAACTCGATGAACTGTTCGCGTTGTATTTGAGCTTGGCAAAACGGCACCGCTCGGCGTTTTCGATTGCACTTTTAGACATCGATAAATTTAAGTCAATCAACGATACTTACGGTCATCAAGTCGGCGACATCGTGTTGCAAGAGCTCTCTTCGGTGTTGAAAAGCCGTATTCGTAAAGAAGACGCGCTCGGACGATGGGGCGGCGAAGAATTTTTGATTTTGCTGCCCCAATGTGATCTTGCGGCGGCGTATGCTTTGGCAGAAAAGTTACGCGCTTTGGTCGAAAGCCACGCGTTGAGCCGCGTCGGAAGCAAAACGGTTAGTTTCGGCGTGGCGACGTTTCATATCGGCGATGATGAACAAAGTATGGTCGCGCGAGCGGACGAAGCGTTGTACCGTGCAAAAGCGCACGGACGTAATCGTGTCGAATGCGAAGTTTATACGCAAGATATCTCGTTCTAAACACTTTCTTAACCAAGAAAAGGTAAACTTTTCTTTTCATTTGACCGACGGTGTCGGCAAACTTTAGCATGCCGTAGGCTACGGTAAAAAGTCTACATGTCAAGATTGATTATAAGGAAAATAATGCCGTTTTGGAACCATATTTACGCTCATTTTGATCCGGTCGCTTTTAAATTAGGTCCGGTCGCCGTACATTGGTACGGATTGATGTACATGTTAGCCCTTTTAGGGGCACTCTATGCCGCAAAGTTTTTTGTCAAAAAAGATGCGCTCGGTTTTTCGAATCAAATTTTGGAAAGTTATTTTATTTGGATCGAAATCGGGATCGTTTTAGGCGCACGCATCGGGTATATTTTGTTTTACGATCCACATTTGGACTATTATTTGGCACATCCGTGGCAGATGTTTAACCCTTTTATGGACGGAACGTTCGTCGGTATTCGCGGTATGAGCTATCACGGCGCGATTGTAGGATTTTTACTGGGAACGTGGTTTTTCTACCTCAAATACAAAGTAAATATCTGGCGACTTTTGGACCTTGTCGCTTTAAGCGTACCCGTGGGGTATATTTTCGGGCGTATCGGGAACTTTTTAAATCAAGAGCTTTTCGGCCGCGTAACCGACGTACCGTGGGGCATTTACGTGGACGGTGTTTTGCGTCATCCTTCTCAATTGTACGAAGCGTTATTGGAAGGATTGGCGGTTTTTCTCTTGCTTTACCTGTACCGTTCGTCTAAAAAATTCGACGGCGAATTGATTGCGCTGTACGGTCTTTTCTACTCTTTGGCGCGCTTTACGGCGGAGTTTTGGCGCGAGCCTGATTTTCAAATCGGCTTTGTGTACGGAGGCTGGATGAGTAAAGGTCAAGCCCTTTCGCTCGTGATGGCGGTTGCGTCGCTTGTCTTATACGGGGTAATTAAAAGGCGGATGAAGAGGGGGTAAAAAATCCCTTTTAAATCCCCTCGGCTATATTATAATTTCGTAAACCGAGTTTTGAATTGACGAAAAAAAGTACAAAGTAGCCGAGGCTGTTGGGCTGAAAGCGTTGAAAACGACGCGATTAAACACATCAGAAGGCGCAAACGATGCGCCTTCTGATGTGTTTATTAAACTTCACAAAAAGGATGAGATGTGAGTGACCTACTTGAAGGTTTTCTAGGTACCAGCGTAGAAGGGAAAAAGAGTAGAGTTCCGGCAAAACTTGATTATATTCAAAGTGCGACCGGCCTCTTCTTAGGTTTGTTTATGTGGGGACATATGTTCTTTGTTTCAACGATTTTAATTAGCAAAGACTTTATGTACACCATAACCAAAATGTTCGAAGGCAGTATGTTCTTAAGCGAGCCGAAACCTTGGATCGTTTCAGGAATCGTATTGTTCGTTTTCGCCGTATTTATCGTTCACGCGATGCTCGGAATGCGAAAATTACCTATTACGTTTCGACAATACCAAGCCTATAAAACCCATATGGGCATGATGAAACACGATGATACGACGATGTGGTTTACACAAGCATTTACCGGTTTTGCGATGTTTTTTATGGGATCGGCGCACCTTTTGATGATGGCGGCACAATCCGATAAAATCGGACCGTTCGGATCGTCAGAGCGTATGTACGGCGATTTTATGTGGCCGTTTTACCTTCTTCTTCTTTTAGCCGTAGAGTTCCACGGCGGCATCGGTTTGTATCGCCTCTGTGTTAAATGGGGTTGGTTCGAAGGTGCTAACGCAAAAGAGTCTCGCAAGAACCTCAAAAAAGCAAAATGGGCCGTTACGGCGTTCTTCTTGGCGTTAGGACTCTTAACATTGGCCGCATACGTCAAATACGGGTACGAATATAGCCACGGTTTGGTCGATAAATATAAACCTACGGCACAAGTTGAAGTAAGATTTGATGAGAAGGTTAGGGCGTAAAAATGAACGTAAAATATTGTGATGCACTGGTCATCGGTGGCGGTTTAGCAGGTTTAAGAGCGGCGATTGCGACGCAATCCAAAGGTTTGAGTACAACGGTTTTAAGTTTATGTCCGGTAAAACGTTCGCATTCTGCGGCGGCACAAGGCGGTATGCAAGCAAGTCTTGGTAACTCAAAAATGAGTCGCGGCGACAACGAAGACGTTCACTTTGCCGATACCGTTAAAGGTAGCGACTGGGGTTGTGACCAAGAAGTTGCACGTATGTTCGTAACGGTTGCGCCTAAAGCGATCCGTGAGCTTGCTGGCTGGGGCGTGCCTTGGACGCGAATTGCCAAAGGCCCAAGAGAAGCGATCATCAACGCGGAGAGAACGACGATCGTTGAAGACGACGAAGTCCACGGTTACATTCACTCTCGCGACTTCGGCGGTACGAAAAAATGGAGAACCTGTTATACGGCGGATGCTACGGGACATACCATGCTTTTCGGCGTTGCGAATGAAGCGTTGAAACATAACGTCAATATCGAAGATCGAAAAGAAGCGATTGCGTTGATTCATGAAAACAACCGTTGTTACGGTGCGATCGTAAGAGACCTTGTAACCGGTGAGCTTTGGGCTTACGTTGCTAAAGGAACACTCATCGCAACAGGCGGTTACGGAAGACTTTACAAACAAACGACCAATGCGGTTATCTGCGACGGTATCGGCGCGGCGATTGCACTTGAAACGGGCGTTGCACAGCTCGGCAATATGGAAGCGGTACAATTTCACCCGACTCCGATCGTTCCGTCAGGCATTCTTTTAACGGAAGGTTGCCGAGGAGACGGCGGTATTTTACGCGACGTTGACGGTCACCGTTTTATGCCGGACTACGAACCTGAGAAAAAAGAACTCGCCAGCCGCGACGTCGTAAGCCGTCGTATGATGGAACACATTCGTAAAGGCAAAGGTGTCAAATCTCCGTACGGCGAGCACTTATGGCTTGATATTTCGATTCTCGGTCGTGCGCACATCGAGCGTAACCTAAGAGACGTACAAGAAATTTGCCAAATCTTTAACGGCATCGATCCTGCGGATGAAGGTCCAAAAGGTTGGGCACCGGTTCTTCCGATGCAACACTACTCTATGGGCGGTATCAGAACCAAACCGACCGGCGAGTCTCCGACGTTAAAAGGACTTTTTAGTGCGGGTGAAGCGGCATGTTGGGATATGCACGGATTTAACCGTTTGGGCGGTAACTCCGTCAGCGAAACCGTTGTTGCGGGTATGATCGTGGGTGATTATTTTGCAGATTTTTGTTTGTCCAACGAAGTAGACGTCAACACGGCGACTATCGAAAAAACGTTGAAAAAACAATCCGATTTCATCAACCACTTGTTAACCAACAAAGGTAAATACAACATTTTTGAAATCAAAAACAGAATGCGCGACATTATGTGGGAAAAAGTAGCGATTTTCCGTGACGGTAAAGGTCTTGCCGAAGCCGTAAACGAGCTTGAAGAGCTACTCAAAAAATCACACGACGTTACCGTTAAATCCAAAACAACCTCTGCCAATCCGGAGCTTGAAGAAGCGTATCGCGTACCGATGATGCTCAAACTGGCTCTTTGTGTGGCTATGGGTGCTCGCGAGAGAACGGAAAGCCGTGGTGCGCATTACCGAGAAGACTTCTTGAAACGTGATGATGCCAACTGGTTGAAACGTACCCTTACGTCATGGAAAGAGGGCGCGACTCTTCCAACCGTAAGCTATGAAGATTTAGACATTATGAAAATGGAAATCCCGCCGGCGTTCCGCGGATACGGCGCAAAAGGTATGATTATCGAAAACGAACTCAGCCTTAAACGCCAAGAAGAAGTGGATAAAATCCGAGAAGAGATGGAAGCCGCAGGCAAAGATCGACACGAAATTCAAGACGCGTTGATGCCATTTGAACTTCAACCTTACTATAAAGCTAAAAATGAGAGATTTGGAGATGCAAAATGAGTAGAACTATTACCATCAGGGCTATGAAATATAACCCGCAATCAAAACTTTCAAAGGCGCATTTTGCAGAGTACAAGCTGGAAGAAACCGATGGTATGACTTTGTTTATCGCCTTAACAAAGATTCGCGAAACGTTGGATGCCGACTTATCGTTTGACTTCGTATGCCGTGCCGGTATTTGCGGTAGCTGCGGTATGATGGTTAACGGTAAACCCGCACTTGCATGCCGTACGTTGACGAAAAACTTTCCTGAAGGTGTAATTCAATTAATGCCGATGCCGGCGTTTAAGTTGATTAAAGACCTTTCCGTCGATACGGGTAACTGGATGAACGGTATGAGTAAACGCGTCGAGAGTTGGATTCACACCAACCATAAACCCGACATCGCAAAACTCGAAGCACCGATGGATCCGAAACTTGCCGACGAGACGTTTGAGCTGGATCGTTGTATCGAGTGCGGTATCTGCGTCGCGGCGTGCGGTACGAAATTGATGCGCCCTAACTTTATCGGTGCGGTCGGTATCAACAGAGTGGCCCGTTTTGCCATGGACCCTCACGATGAAAGAACCGATGAGGATTATTACGAGCTTATCGGCGACGATGACGGAATTTTTGGATGTATGAGTTTGGTCGCATGTGAAGACAACTGCCCTAAACACTTACCGCTTCAATCTAAAATTGCGTATATGAGACGAAAACTCGTCGCACTTCGCGATAAATAGTCGACTTTCAAAAAGGACGAAGCACTTGCTTCGTCCTTTGTTTAATCTTTTCCGTTAACTCCGTATTTTGGTTTTTATTATAATAAAAGCTGATATAATCAAAAAAACATTTAAAGATAGATTCGTATGCATGTGATTCACGATTTTTTTCTGCTGATTTGGAACGAACGGCTACAACAACCCGCTGTTTTCGACGAAACGCTTATGGATGCGCTGATGCGGTTTGCCGCGCGCGATCAAGACGCTTTTTGCGATCATCTGACGATTGTTTTGATGCTAACGCCGCAAAACCTCTCAAGCGTCGCATCGCTTGAACCGACTCAAACCGTCTTTACGACACTTTTTTCAAACCTTCCGACGCAAAAAACATGCATGTATGCCCAAAAACATGCCTTAGAGTGTTTGGTTCGCTTAGGCAATCTTTCGTTGGTCGTTTCAATCGAGGAGCGTTTAGAGCGTTTACGAAAAGAAGGCATTATCTCTTACGACGCTTTGCGTAGTTTAAGCAGCGTTCTTGCCTTAATCGAAGAGAAAAAAGTCGAAACGCTTCCTTTTGAAATCAAAAGTGCGCTCGGCGGAAAAAATTACTATCAAAATGCATTGAATCTTTTGCAAACGGCGATTTCCAACCTGCATAACGTCGTTGAAAACGATACGTTTCGCGAGCGACTAAATCAAACGCACGAGCGTTTGACGAAAGGAGACTTTTCTATCGGCGTAACGGGAGTCATGAATGCCGGTAAATCGACCATGCTCAACGCCTTACTCGGTGAAGAGGTACTCGGAACGTCCGTGGTTCCCGAAACGGCCAATTTAACGCTGATTCGTTATGCGCAACAGCCTTATGCGATTGTTCATTTTTGGAATCGAAAAGAGTGGCAACGTATCGAAGAGGGCGCAACGAGGCTTAAAAGTCTCGAGGCATTCGTACACGAGTCAAAGACGCATTTCGGTACGCAATTTGAAAGCTTTATTACGCCTCAAGGACTCAGCCAAACTATTCGTACCGATCAATTAGCGCAGTTTACTTCCGCAAAACATTCCGATAAAAAATGCAATCTCGTCAAAAGCGTTGAGCTTTACACCGATTTAAACTTTCTTAAAGAAGGCGTCGTCATCGTCGATACTCCGGGCTTAGACGATCCCGTCGTCCAACGCGAAGAGATAACCGTATCGTACCTTAGCGAATGCGATTTAATGATTCACTTGATGAATGCGGCACAAGCGGCGACGCAAAAAGACGTCGATTTTATCATCGATGCTTTACTCTACCGCAACGTTGCTCAGCTATTGGTCGTCATTACGCGCATCGACGCCGTGCGGGAAGACGAACTCGAAGAGGTCATCACGTATACCAAACAAAGCATTGAAGCGCGTTTGAGAGAACAAAACAAAGCTTCACGCTTAGACGACGTGATCGCACGGATCGTTTTTCTTCCGATGGCAGGAAAATTGGCGTTGCTGCACAAGCTCGGACGAGGGGAAGAGGCGTTAGCCCTCGGATACGACCAGCAAAAAACGGGTATTTTAGCTTTGGAAGCGTATTTGGAAGAGGTCTTGTTCGGAGAAAAAAGCCATAAAGCGCGACTCATCGTCTCCTCTAACCGCAAAGAACTCGAAAGCATCGTTGAAAGTGCCTTGAGTGCCTTTGCGCACGAGAAGCGTTTGCTAGACGTTTCCAAAGAAGAGGTGGCGGCGGCATACGAAGAACATCAAGCACAAAAAGGGCGCATCGCTTCATTTTTAGAGCAGATAAAACAAACGCTAAACGAGAGTCGAAACGACATGCAACTCTACTTTACGACGCTTCAGAAGTTTGCGCTGCAAAGACTTGAAACTTTGCAAGGTGTTTTGAAACGCCGCATTTACGATGACGTGAGTTACGAAACGACGAAAAACAAACGTTTACCCAAAGAAGAGCGTATTGCTTCGATGATCGAAACGGCAATGAAAGACGGAATGGTCGATTTGATTCGGGATTATCGTTACGAATTCGAGAAAAAAACGCACGGTATGTTTGAATACATGAACGCCAAATACGGAGAGTTTCAGCACGAAAGCAGTGCCGTAATGCTTGATGCGCGCAGTTTTTGTGAAGAACATTTAAGCGCATTATCGGTCTTTAAAAATAATGCGGCACTGATGCAAGGCATTGAAAGCGCGATGCATCGTCACGCAAAAAGCGATTTAAGCCGGTTCTCGCAAGAGTGCGATCTTGTTTTGGATGAAGAGTTTGCGCAAATCAAAGAGATGATCGAAGCCAAGCTCGTCCCGATGAACGCCGCGCTTTTACAAGCCTTCATCGCACACTGTGAAGCTCCTGCACACACCCTTGAGATGCGTTTTATTCAAGAGGGCGAACTCTTGGAAAAAGCGATGCATCGCATTCAAGATCAAGGGTTTAGACGTGAAGTTCGTTTGGACGAAATTGGCGAAAAAGAGCGCGTATTGCTATGCGTACGAGACGAGTTGCGAACGATAATGGAGGCACAATGAGCCGTATTTTAGAGACTTTTATCGCGTGTTATCACGAACGTTTTTTAAAGCAAACGCCGACGTTTGACGCGACGCTTTTAGGATTTCTCAAAAAACTTCAGTATGTTCTGCTGGACGAATCGCATTTACCTTCCGCACAACTGACGTATGCACTCGAACAGTTGCAAATACGTTCCGAAGAACCGATGAAAGTGGCCATTACGGGGCAGTTTTCCAGCGGTAAGTCTACGTTCTTAAATGCGCTTTTGGCAAAAAATATCTTGCCGACGGGCATTACGCCGGTCACGTCGAAGGTCAATTACATTCGCTACGGCGACGCTTTTAAGATTCGTGTCCATTATAAGGACGGTCGCGACGAATACCACGATATTGCTACGATCGCGCGCTTTACCGATCAACGGGAAAACGTCGAAGATATTGCGTATTTGGTTTTGTACGCACCGCTCAATATTCTCAAAGACATTGTCTTCGTCGATACGCCGGGGCTCAATTCTCAAGCGGCAAGCGACACGCAAACGACGGAAAAAGTCTTACGCGAGGTAGACGGCATTATCTGGTTGACCTTGATCGACAATGCGGGGAAAATGAGCGAACTGCATGTGCTAGAAGCGTACCTCGGAAAATACCAAAATAAATCTTTATGCGTTCTCAATCAAAAAGACAAGTTTACCGAAGCGCAAGTCTCTCAAACCGAGGAATACGTTAAAACCGCCTTCAAAGAGTTTTTTAGCGACGTCATTCCCATTTCGGCACGTCAGGCGTTGGAGTCACGAAGCCACGATAAAAAAGTGATGATGCAAGAACGGCTTGACGCTTTTATGCAAAGCTTACATGTCAAGCTTGAAAAAAGCGGCGATAAGCTTGACTTTGCACAAATTGAGCAAGATTTTAAAGCGTATGAAGCCTCGTTGGACATTATTTTACAAAGCGATTTGGGAGCCAATCTCGAACTTTTAAAAGCGTCCAATATCGATAAAGTCTTAGACTTCATTCGCAACGAAATACAACCCAAAGCGACCCAATCCAAAGAGTTTGCCATCAAAAAAGAGATTGAAGAGATTACGGGTAAACTCATCGCGCAACACGAACTTTTTATCGCGATTTACGATCAACTTTTGAATGAAATTTTACGTTTTGAGTCTGAGGCGACGGCACTGTTTACGGATCTTAAGGGAAAATTTTCACACGATCTAAAAAGTGCTTTTATGCGTATCGAACAGATTATCGACACCATTGCCGATGCGATTTACAACCAAGTGACGCGCGAAAAAAAAGTGCGCTACGAAGCTCAAAAAGAAGGACTTTTTTCCAAACGAATCGCTTATGTGCCGTTTGAGTATTTGGCCCCCAAAATCAATTCCGATTTGATCTATAAAAACCTTTTCTACGACGATAACGTCATCGGAAAAATGTTCAAACAGTACGTACGAAGCTTGGGTGCGATTCAAAACGAAGTCAACGATAAAAACCGCTTGGTTTATCGCTCTTTGGAACACGGCATTTTAAAATGGCAAGCACCTTATGAGATTATCCGAAAAAGCGAAGCGTTGCATTCGGATATCGAATTTGCTAACCTTCGCCGTTTCGCTTCCAAAGTCTATGAGACGATTTTAAAGCCTTTTAACGATGAAATTGCGGACTCTTACGCCAAGATCAGTTCGGAATTTAACCACCTTAGCAGTGCCGTGAGCTTTAATTATCAAAACGCTACCGAAGTTTGCGTGGCGTTTTTGGAAAATAAGATCGAAAAATCGCTCAAACTTTATGAAGAGAATCCGACGAAGTTTTCGTTATATCAGCCTAAAATCGACGAGATCAAAGAACGGCTTCGCACCGCTTTTCACCTCTACGAACTTGAAAATATGATGAATACGCGCCATACGTTTTTGAGCAAAGATTACGATCGTTTGATTGTGCATTTTCAAGAGATTAAAGACGCGAAAGTAGCCTTTATCGAAGAGAAAAAAGCACGGCATTTGAAGTTTATAGAGCAGATTACTCTTTTGGTAAACGAGATAGCGTAACGTCGATTTTTCGTAACATGTCACGAAAAACCGGCGTTGAAACGACAGGTAAAAATCTTACATGTAACGTTTTTCTTTGAGCAGTTTGTAGAGTTTTAAAAGTGAAATAAAAAGTGTCGTAATCGCAGGTCCTAAAATCATTCCCCAAAAACCGAACGTCGTCAAACCCGCGAAGATGGCGAAAAAGATTAAAAGCTCGTTAACGGCGGTCGGCGTTTTGACCAATTTGTTATTGATGTACTTGATAAAAAGCGGCTTGACGAACGTATCTGCGATAATAGAAATCACGATAATCGAATAAAGCGCGATCACGACGGCGGCAGTAACGTTACCGTGTGCCAACTCCAGAGCACATAAAGGCACCCACATCAAAGCTCCCCCGATAATAGGAATCAGCGAAGCAAAACCGTAGAAAATCCCAAGCAATAAGCCGTCGTATCCAAAAACCATACCGATGATCGAAAAAAGCGCACCCTGAAAAATGGCACTCAGTAAAATAGAGTAAAAAACGACGCTCATGACGTTGGTCACTTCGACAAAAACGAAATTGACCTCTTTTGCGTCCATCGGCATCACGCTTTTAAAATAGTCGATCAAATCTTTGCCGTTTAAAAGCGCGAAAAAGAAGAAAACGACGATCAGAAGCATGTCTTTTAAAAAGCCGGCACTGTTTTTACCGATAGCTCCTAAATACGAGAGTGCCGTCGTCGAAATTTGAGCGATATTGAGGTTATTGATAAAATCGTCCAAATTAGGTTGTAAAAAGGCTAGTGCGTCGGGTAGTCTATAGTCGAGGTTTCGCAAATAGGTTTGTACTTTTTCGATCATCGAAAGATCGAAGTTGTTAACGATACCGCCGACGGAAGTGATCGTATAGACGATAGGTCCGAACAGCAATACCAAGAGCAAAAGCGTCGACAACAATGCTGAAACATGTTTGTTGCGAAAGATCGTGTAGAGCTTAAAATTGATATTGTACGTTGCCATCGCCAGTAAAGAAGCAATCGTAATAATCATCAAAAAAGGCTCGTAAAGTTTGATGATCGAGTAAATGACCGCCAGAAAAATAGCCGTTAAAAAAAAGCGATGTTCGTTCATACATGGTCCTCAAATAATCCGTTTTGCATCAAAGGCGGCGTAAGCCTGAAAAGCTCATACGTTTTAGGCGTCGCAACCCGTCCGCGCGCGGTGCGCTCGATATAGCCGTTAGCCAGCAAATAAGGCTCGATTACATCTTCGATCGTGCCTTCGTCTTCACTAAGCGCCGCGGCAATCGTGCTCAGTCCTAAAGGGCGACCTTTGGCTTGAATCAGTAACTCCAAATACTTTAAATCGAGTTCATCAAAGCCCAAGTCGTTAACGCCTAGTTCATTCAAGCCGTAACGTGCACGCTCTTTCGTGATAGAGGTTTCATCGCTCACGTCGGCATAATCGCGAATACGTTTTAAAAGACGCAATGCGATACGCGGCGTTCCCCTCGAACGGCGCGCCATCTCCAAAGCGGCGTCTTGCAAACAGAGTTTTTCAAGTTTGCCGGAGGCTTTGGTAATAATCTGCGCCAACTCCTCTTTGGTGTAAAACTGCAAACGAAAATGCATTCCGAAACGATCGCGTAAAGGTGAACTGATCATACCCGCACGCGTGGTCGCCCCGATAAGGGTAAAGCGGGGCAGGTCGATTTTGATCGTTTGTGCCGCAGGTCCAGAGCCGATGATAATATCCAGTCGGTAATCTTCCATTGCCGGATACAAAATCTCTTCAATGGCAGGCGAGAGCCTGTGGATTTCGTCGATAAACAAAATGTCGCCCTCTTGAAGGTTGGTCAAAATTGCCGCCAAATCACCGCTCTTTTCGATCATCGGTGCAGCGGTAATTTTAATATTAGCGCGCATTTCGTTGGAAATAATATGCGCCAAAGTGGTTTTACCAAGACCGGGAGGACCGAAAAAAAGAATATGGTCTAAGCATTCGGAGCGTTTAAGGGCGGCTTGAATAAAGACATGGAGATTCTTTTTGATCTTTTCTTGTCCGATGTACTCTTCAAAAGAGGTCGGTCTTAAACTTTTTTCGTATTCGCTCTCAAAAGAGACTTTTTCGATTTCGACGATGCGTTCCATTCTCTTACTTTTGATAGGTGTATTCGGTTTGCGGGAAAGAACGCTCTTGAACCTCTTTGATATAAGCGTCAAGTGCTGTTTGGACCAAGGTGGCACCCTCAAGGTAACGCTTGACGAATTTAGGTTGAAAAGCTTGGAAAAAGCCTAACATGTCACTCCAAACCAAGACTTGCCCATCGGTATATTTCCCTGCGCCGATGCCGATCGTAGGAATAGAAATCGCTTCGGAAATACGTTTGGCGGCTTCTTCGACAACACCCTCGATTACGACGCTAAATGCGCCGGCTTTTTCGACGGCTCTGGCGTCTTCGATGAGGGTTACAATATCTTCTTCGGTGCGACCGCGTACTTTGTATCCGCCTTCACTCCGTACGAATTGCGGCATTAAACCGATATGTCCCATCACCGCAATGGAATTTTGCGTCAAGGCTTTGATAATCGGCGCACGGGCTATGCCGCCTTCAATCTTCACGGCATGTGCATCGGTTTCGGCATAAACGCGTGAGGCGTTGTAAATCGCCGTTTTTTCGTCGGTATAAGTACCAAAAGGCATA
Organism: Sulfurospirillum cavolei; assembly: GCF_001548055.1. GTDB lineage: Bacteria > Campylobacterota > Campylobacteria > Campylobacterales > Sulfurospirillaceae > Sulfurospirillum. The sequence goes on along the minus strand of NZ_AP014724.1, from coordinate 2,264,190 downwards.
TCGCAAACGATAAAAGTCTCTTTTGCTCCCGCACAAACCGCTTTCGTGTGGTAGAGCATAACGTCCATGGATGCCGAGAGCGTATCGGGTTTGGCGTTAAAGCTCATATTGAGACTATCGCCCACAAGAATGATATCGACTTTTTGATCGAAGAGGGAAGCAAAAAGCGCATCATACGCGGTAATGACGGTTAAAGGAGTCGTTCCTTTATGTTTTTGAATGGATGTAATTGTTTTCATAAAGAGGATTATACCCTAATTTGGGATAAGAAAATTTTAGATTAAAAATGGTACAATGAGTCACTTCGGAGGTATGCACCATGGGTATTCTGGCACAATTGGAAGTCGATTTTGATATGGAAATTGTTGAAGATTTTGTTTCCCATTTTGCGATCATGTGTGAAAACATGGAACCTTTAATTATCGGAATGAGTAAAGCGGATCGCTACAGCGATAACATCGGAGATCTTTTTCGTATTTTCCACAATATGAAATCCGCCGCCGGTTTTTTAAAATTAGACCCGATTATCAAATTAGCGGTTTTAGCCGAAGACATTGCCGAAGAAGCGCGCGTGTTAAAAGGACCCGCAAGTGAAGCGTTTATCGATTGGTTGCTTTTGGTCAGCGATCAGTTTGAAAAATACCGCAAGGACGTTGAAGACGACGCGCCCTTTTTTACCGTGTTAAATCCCTTGATTATAAAAGTACCCCATCAGTTGGAGAAAGAGTGAAGCAATTAGTCGCGTACGTAACGGCGGGTTTCCCCGATAAAGCATTTACATTGGATTTGGTATCGTCCTTAAAACAATCGGGCGTCGATAAATTAGAGTTAGGTATTCCTTTTTCCGATCCCGTGGCGGATGGTCCGATCATCGAATCGGCAAACCTTAAAGCCTTACAAAACGGTTTTAAACTTGAAACGCTTTTTGAAATATCTTCCGTCGTTGCGACGGAACTTGAGACGTATTGGATGGGATATTTTAATCCTTTTTACCATAAAGGTTTAGATGCTATCACGCAAAAAGCACTCGATTTGGGCGTTAAAGGTTTTATTATCCCCGATTTGCCGCATGAAGAAGCATTGTGTTACATGCCTTTGATGCAGCAACGCCGCCTTTCAATGGTTAGCTTCGTCGCACCGACCGATACTAAAGAGCGTATCGCACATATCGTCAAGCATGCACAAGGGTTTATTTACCTCGTCGCGTATGCCGGTATTACGGGAGCACATGCCGGCGAAGATTTGAGCAAAACGATTCATGCGATTAAAGAACAGAGTCAAACGCCGGTGTTCGTAGGATTCGGTGTGAATGAAAAGACGGCTAAGGAACGGGCAAAAGGCGTTGAAGGCGTTATCGTAGGAAGTGCGTTTGTCGAAGTCTTATTGGATGAGAGCCTAAGCGGTACTCAAAAAATCGAAAAAATTGCGGAAAAAGCACGCATCATCAAAGAAAAAATTAACGCTTAAGCGTTTTATTGAGAAGCTTTTTTTGTATCGGCAGGCTCGGGTTCTTTGAGCCTTGCTAACAATTGATCGAACGGTTCTTTCGCTAAAATTTCCGCAAACTGCGTACGGTACGTTTGGATAATACTCACGCCTAAAATATCGACATCATAAATCATCCATTCTCCGGCATTGGCGGTTTTATAAAATTTGTAAATAATTTCGTACACTTCGCCGTTTTTCATGAGATGGGTCGTTAAGTGAATCCGCGTGTCTTTGATTTTCTCTAAGTTCTTAATCACGATTTTTTCGTCGGTATACAGATCGAGTTTTTCCATGTAGGAATTTTTCAAGCGCATCTCGAACAACTTCGTAAATTCGTGCTGTTTCTCTGAAGATAAACTTTCCCATTGTTTTGCGCCTATCGATAGTTTTGCCATTAACGTGTAATCGAACACGGAATCGAAAATGGCAAAAATTTTACCCGAACGCTCTGGTTTTGAGAGATGCGTATTGCGTAAAATAGACGTAGCAAGATCGATATTAGAGCGCATAAAAGGCGTAATATCGCTTTCGGGGAGCGCTAGAAGCGAATGTGCGCATATGAGCATAACCCAAATGCTAGAAAGTAATTTTTGCATCATGGTTTTATTCGCTTATCAGTTTGTTTCGACGCGATTCGTAAATATCGCGTAAAAACGGATAAAGTTCGATTGCATCTTTTTTGAGACTGTCGTATTCGTTGACATGTAAAGACGTTCGATTGATCATATAAAATGCCGTTACGCCGAGAGATTCGGCGGTATTGTCGACCATATTTGCGTCGCGCGCTTCGATATACGTAAGCGGATTCAACCAATAATCACCCGCAAGCCCGACAAGATCGCGGGCATTGGACGGTCCTATAATCGGCAGTACGATGTGAAAGCCGCTACCGACGCCGTAAGCACCCAAGGTCTGTCCGAAATCCTCATCGTGTGCGTAAATGTGCAACTCTTCTGCGGCAACGTCGCGAAAACCCAAGATACCCATCGTTGAATTCAAGACGAAACGCTCGGATTCTTCAAAAGCATTGAGCCATTTAAATTGCAAAAGATTATTGACGAAACGAATCGGGAAAAAAAGGTTTTCAAACGCATTGGAAAGACCTTTACGTGCGCTCTCGGGCACGAGATAAGCGTATCCTTGCGCCGTCGGTCTAAGAAGGTATTCGTAAAAATGATCGTTGACGTCCGTCATAAAACGGTTGTATCCTTCCAACGGATCAAAAAGAGCTTCGCTTGTTTTATCGGCAAATTCGGTTTCAACGTCTTCGCTTGCTTGTTGCGGCGTAGGGTTTGCCGCCCATAATAGCGATAAACTGAAAAAACATGCTAAAAATAATAGACGCACCGGCAACTCCGAAATAGTAAAATTGTCGCAATTATAGAACTTTTCTAATTTATTTTAGATTAAAGTTTATGAACGGTGCCTTTCTTTAGCATAGAACAAGCAAATTTTAATCTTGTTTTGACTATAATCTCCGTCCTAATCTCACACACACCAATCCTTTACGGTTGCAGTGTTGAACTGTTGACGGGTGTGGAGGCAAAACCAAAAATTAAACAAAGGAGAGCTTCATGGTAACCATGAAAGACCTATTGGAGTGCGGTGTACACTTCGGACACCAAACAAGACGCTGGAATCCAAAGATGAAAAAATTCATCTTCGGAGAGAGAAAAAATATTTATATCGTAGACCTTCAAAAAACGCTACGTTATTTCAGATATACCTACAATGTTGTTAAAGATGCAGCAGCTGAGGGTAAATCAATGTTGTTCGTAGGAACCAAAAAACAAGCAAGCCAAGCTATTCGCGAATACGCGGAAAAATGCGGTATGCCATACGTTAACCACAGATGGTTAGGCGGTATGCTAACGAATTACCAAACCATCAGACAATCTATCCGTAAACTTGACATTATCGAAAAAATGGAAGAAGACGGACAAATCGATCTTCTCACTAAAAAAGAAGCCTTGATGCTTCGAAGAAAAAAAGAGAAACTTTTGGATTACCTCGGCGGTATCCGCAATATGAAAAACTTACCCGATATGATCTTTGTTATTGATACCGTGAAAGAAAAAATTGCCGTTCAAGAGGCAAGACGTTTAGGTATTACGGTCGTTGCTCCGCTTGATACGAACTGTGATCCCGATATGGTTGATTTACCGATCCCCGGCAACGACGATGCAATTCGTTCGATTCAACTTTTCTGTAAAGAGATGTGTGAAGCAATGAGCGAAGGAGCGGAAATTCGCGCTAAAGACGCCCCTGCGGCTGAAGAAGCGGTTGAAGCAAGCGAAGAAGAGAAAAACGACTTGATCGATGAAGCGATGAGCGAAGAAGAAGCAGTAGTAGAGGAAGGCGAATAATGGCTGAAATTACCGCTGCTTTAGTAAAAGAGTTACGCGAGTCCACCGGTGCCGGTATGATGGATTGTAAAAAAGCACTCGTCGATACGGACGGCGATTTTGAAGCGGCTACGAACCTTTTAAGAGAAAAAGGTTTGGGAAAAGCGGCTAAAAAAGCGGACAGGTTGGCAAGTGAAGGTTTGGTCAACGTTTACGTCGATCCGACACTTAAAACGGCAACCGTGAGCGAGATCAATGCGGAAACGGATTTTGTCGCGAAAAACGAAGGTTTTATCGCTTTAACGAAAGATACGACGGCACATATTCAAGCAACGAACGTCGAGACGACAGAAGAACTTATGAAAACGACCATCAACGGTACGCCGTTTGAAGAGTATTTTGCTACGAAAGTCGCAACAATCGGTGAAAACTTGGTCGTAAGACGCTTTGCAACGCTTAAAGCAGGTGCCAACGGCGTCGTCAACGGTTATGTTCACTCCAACGGACGCGTGGGTGTTTTAATTGCGGCAAGTTGCGACAGTGAAGCGACGGCGCAAAAAGCGGGTGAATTTATTCGTAACCTTTGTATGCATGCCGCGGCAATGAAGCCTACGTATTTAAGCTATACCGAACTCGATCCTGCATTCGTAGAGCAAGAAACGATCGGTATTAAAGCCGATATCGAAAAAGAAAACGAAGAGTTGGCGCGCCTTAAAAAACCTCTTAAACGTGTACCGCTTTTTGTCTCTCGCGTACAATTGACGGACGAAGTTTTAGTGCAAGCGCAAAAAGAGATGGAAGCAGAGTTAAAAGCACAAGGAAAACCCGAAAAAATTTGGGATAAAATTATTCCGGGACAAATTGAACGCTTTATCGCCGACAATACGCAACTTGACCAACAATATACGCTTTTAAGTCAATTCTACGTTATGGACGATAAAAAAACTATCGCTCAAGTGGTTGAAGAAAAAAGCAAAGAATTCGGCGGTAAAATCGAACTGGTAGGTTATGTTCGTTTTGAACTCGGCGAAGGCTTAGAGAAAAAAGCATGCGACTTCGCTTCCGAAGTTGCAGAACAACTGAAATAACGATTTTAAACGATCGGTGAAGGGGCAACTCTTCACCTCTTTTTTGGAAGGACATTGATGTCTTTACTACACGCAAACGCACTCTCACACTCTTTTGACTACCTGCTGTTCGACAATGTTACGTTTGACTTGGCTGCAAAAGAATCTATGGCGATTTTAGGCGTGAGCGGTAGCGGTAAATCAACTTTATTGCATATTTGTTCGACGCTTTTAGCTCCGAATAAAGGTGAAGTTGTTTTATGTGATCACCAGATCTACAAAGATAGCGATGATGTGCGTTTAAAATTACGACGTTACGACGTCGGGATTATTTTTCAATCCCATTACCTTTTTAAAGGTTTCTTTGCCGACGAAAACGTTGAATTAGCCTCGTTTATTAGCGATCAAACGGTTGATCCGATGCTTTTGGAGCGTTTGGGTATCGCGGAGTTTATGCATTATCGAGTCGGAGATCTTTCCGGCGGACAGCAACAGCGTGTTTCCATTGCACGCGTTCTTGCAAAAAAACCTAAAATTATTTTTGCCGATGAACCGACGGGCAATTTGGACGATAAAACGGCTCAAGAGGTCATGAACGTGCTTTTCGAATACATCGAACGCGAAAATGCCGCTCTTTTACTCGTGACGCACAATCGGCAACTTGCACGACAATGCACGTACGTCAAACATCTTCACGTCGACGGATTGAAAGAGGAAGTATAAACGATGGAATCGCTTATTCGACTCTTCGGCGAAGAACATGTGATTCTTTTTTTTCTTCTCTTTGCCCGACTAAGCGGCTTATTTGCCTTTTTCCCTTTTTTTTCGCATGCGACGATTCCTTTAAGCATTAAAACGTCGATAACGTTTTTTATGGTTATTTTTCTTTATCCTTTATTGCCTCCTTTACCGTTTGTGCCGACTTTGCTTAACTTATTGCTTGCAATTCTCTCCGAACTTTTGATCGGTTTAATCGGCGGATTAATGTTAACGATCGTTCTTTCAATTTTACAAATGGCGGGAATGCAAATCGCTTTTGTCATGGGCTTTACGATGGCAAGTGTTATGGATCCTCAAACCAGTTCGTCGGTACCGGTTATTTCTCAAATTTTAGCGTTAATAGGTTTAATGGTCATTTTGGCGTTTAACGGACATCATCAAATGCTTTTATTTATTGCCGATTCTTTGACACTTTTACCGCTGGGGACGTTTTACCCTCACATGAACGTTTTGACCTACTTAATCAAAGCAACGACGGGGATTTTTGTTTACGGTTTTGTTCTTTCATTTCCCGTTGTGGCATTTTCGCTCCTACTCGACGTTGTTTTCGGTATGCTCATGAAAACCATGCCTCAATTCAACCTGTTAGTCGTCGGATTTCCGATTCGTATTGCTGTTTCGTTTGTCGTTTTGATTGCCGTTTTGGCATCGATGATGCTGATTTTCAAGCGGGAATTTATCGAAGCGATGAACCATTTGTCACTTCTTTTTCTACGTTAAAGCAATCATAAATTTTTTTATACTACAATGGGAAATACTAATTCTCATTCAGGAGTGAGCATGCGCCTGTTACTACTCAACACGAACCCCGCCGTTTCAAGGCTTATCAAACTTAGTACCGATAAGGTCGGGTATGAGTTGGACGAATTTGACGATTACGGGTTGGTTCCCTTGGTTCAATACGACGTCATATTGGTAGATAACGAGGTGTATGAAGAAGAAGCCCTTGAAGGCGTGAAAGAGACGAGTGAATGTAACTATGTTGTTTATATCGGGCAACGAGGTACGCAAAAACCCCAAGGCGTAAACGTTCTTTTGGAAAAACCCTTTTTACCGACCGATTTTCTAACGTTACTGGAAAAAGCGAAAAATACGCTTTTGAGCGTTAGAGTTGAAGATCCGATCGTATTGCCGGAGCAAAACGACGAAGAAAAAGCCTTCGATATCGACAATATCGATACCTTAGACGAAGACGAGCCGTTAACGCTTCCGATCCCTTCCGATGATGAAGATACATCGTTAGAATTAGGGGAAGTGGAGCTCGGTGAAATGTCGTTTGAAGATGAAACATTACTCGACGCGCATACTCAAGATATGCCATCCAAAAATGAAGAAGAGTTGGCTTTAGATGAATTGGATGACGCGTCGTTATTGCTTCAAGAAGACAAAAGCTTAGGTGCGGTGCCGGCGCAAGAAGACGACGAAGAACTCCTTGAAGAGGGAAAAGATGAAGCAACGCCGTGTATTTTAGACAAAGATGATATTAATGAAGTTAAACAGCTTTTAGACGACAGCGACCAAGAAGAAGAAAACGAAGCTTTGCATGAAATCGACGATACTTTAGCTTTCCTCGACGATGAAGACGAAGACGAGAAAAAAGAGGAAGAAGACGATTTTGCATTTGAAGAAGACACAAAAATGCAAGATCAGACGGACGTACTCTCTTTAGAGTCGCTTGAAGACGAAGATTTGGCGTTGGAGGAAGCGTCCGATGCAGATGAAATGACGATAGCGCAGATTGACGAAGCAGATGAAGAAGAAAGTGAAGAAGAAAGTGAAGAAGAAATCCTTCCGCAAGAAGAGATCATCGACTCTTTTGAAGAAACGTTGGTCGAAGCGACGGAGGAAGTATCCGAAGATGAAGACGAAGCGGATTTTCCAGAAGATGACGCGCTTATGATTCCACATGTCGACGATGCCGTGGAAGAGCTTGAACACGAAGACGCTTTATTAGACCCCGTTGCCACTATCGACGTTGCTGCCTCTCGCACCCAAGATATTAGCATCGCATCGTTGGACGATTTGAACGAAAATCTTCTCAAATCGGCGTTCGGAGAAACCATAGAGGAAGATGCTCCTGAGTCTTTAACGCCAGATGACTCAGAAGACGTGCAAGAAGAAGAAAAAATAGACGTTATACGCGGTGAAATCGAAAATAGCATTTCCAGAAGTATTTCGGGACTTGCTCAAAGCGATATTTTACGGGAAGCCTTAAAAGGAATGCGTATTAATATTTCCATTACCTTTGACGAGAAATAAAGGATGAAAGGCAATCTTTTAGTGCTTTCAGGTCCTAGCGGATCGGGAAAAAGTTCTTTGATGAAGCATGTACTTCAGGCAATTCCCGATGCTTATTTTTCTATCTCGAGTACGACACGCGCGATACGTGAAGGCGAAAAAGAGGGTGTCAGTTATCATTTTATTTCCAAAGAGGCTTTTGAGCAGGACATGGAAGCGGGATACTTTTTAGAATGGGCAAAGGTGCACGACAACTATTACGGAACTTCTTTAAAGCCTATTTTAAAAGCGTTGCACGAGGGGCGTTTGGTTGTATGCGACATCGATGTTCAAGGGCATAAAATCGCTCGCGAAAAATTCGGCGACGTGATTACTTCGGTTTTTATTACGACTCCGGACCAAAAAAGCTTACGGGAACGACTGTGTTTTCGAGGTACGGATTCGAATGACGTCATCGACAAGCGATTGGCGAATGCCGTTTCAGAGATGACATGTATCAAAGAATACGATTATTTACTGATTAACGACGATTTGGAAGAAACCGCACATACGCTTATTGCGATCGCTTTAGCTTCACGTACGAAAACGGCTTTAACGGATTTGGGCGAATTCATCAGCTCTTGGGCGAATATCGAGTAGCAAGTCCGCCTCATTTTTCGTTTAGGAAAAAATGCTATAATAAGTTACTTTTAGAGTATAAGGAACACAATGGGAACGTTTAGTATTTCACACTGGCTCGTCATTTTGCTGATTATCGTTTTGCTTTTCGGTGCGAAAAAAATCCCCGATCTTGCTAAAGGGGTCGGTCAAGGAATCAAAAACTTTAAAAAAGCGATAAAAGAAGAAGAGACGCCGACGATAGAAAATATGGAAACAAAAAACGATACGACTGCGACGACAACGCCGCCGCATGAAGAAAAAAAATCAAATTAAGCGTTGAGATCAATTACGTAAGGAGAAAAAATGGGTACGTTTAGTATGGGACATTGGTTAGTTATTTTAGCCGTGGTTGTTTTGCTTTTCGGTGCAAAAAAAATTCCTGAATTGGCCAAGGGCTTTGGACAGGGAATTAAAGATTTTAAAAAAGCAATTAAAGAAGACGAGGAAGCTACAGCCGTAGCACCAAGCGAAAAAGTAGAGTCTAAAGTAGACGTTACGGCGTCGACGACAGTGCCTCACGTCGACGAAAAAAAATCCGTATAAGGTTCGGTGTTGAAAAAAAGAGTTACCGAAGTCATTCAAAAGACACTGCAAAGAGAGTTTGTTTTAGAAAAACCGACCAATCTTTTTTTTGGGCATTATGCAACGCCGATCGCATTTTCGTTAGCAAAAGAGTTGAAAAAATCTCCTATTGCGATTGCCGAAGAACTTTGTTCCAAGTTCGATACCGACGGTATTTTTCAAGCCGTTACGCCGATCAAAGGGTACATCAATTTTAAATTGAGCGAGTCGTTTCTTGATCACTATGCGACATGGGCGTTGGAACATGAAGCCGAATTTGGCAGCGATACGCATGACGAATCCATTTTATTGGAATACGTCAGTGCAAATCCTACAGGACCTTTGCATATTGGACATGCCAGAGGCGCGGTCATGGGCGATGCTCTCTATCGTATCGGAACGCATCTAGGGTATAAAATTACGACCGAATATTACGTCAACGATGCGGGGAATCAAGTCGATTTGCTAGGACTTTCGATTTACCTTGCCGGACGTGAGCATATACTGAACGTTGACGTGCAATGGCCCGAAGAGTTCTATCGCGGTGAGTACATCGTCGATTTGGCGTTTGTCGCCAAAGACGAGCTCGGGGAAGCGATTTTCCATAACGAAGAAAATATCAAACGTTTGTCCGTCTGGGGCAAAGACAAGATGCTAGAGCTCATTCGATCCAATCTTGCGGACGTAGGAATCCATTTTGAGCAGTTTGTCAGCGAAAAATCCCTTTATGATCAATGGGACGCCAGCTTTACGCGATTGCGCAACAATGCTAAAACGTATGAAGAAGGCGGCAAAGTGTGGATCCGTTCGACTGACTTGGGCGACGAAAAAGATCGCGTCGTCGTGAGAGAAGACGGAAGACCGACCTATTTGGCGGGAGATATTATCTACCACGACAATAAGTTTCAGCGCGGTTACGATCACTATATTAACATTTGGGGCGCAGACCACCACGGTTATATTGCACGCGTGAAAGCGGCGATTAATTTCTTAGGCTACGACGAATCCAAACTGGAAGTATTATTGGCGCAAATGGTCTCTTTGCTCAAAGGCAAAGAGCCGTATAAAATGAGTAAACGTGCCGGAAATTTTATTTTGATGAGCGACGTCGTTGCCGAGATAGGCAGTGACGCATTACGTTTCGTTTTTCTCAGCAAAAAATCGGATACGCACCTTGAGTTTGACATCGACGTGTTTAAGCAAGAAGACAATAACAATCCCATTTTTTACGTGAATTACGCTCATGCAAGGGTCAATCAGATTTTTGCAAAAGCTGAAAAATCGCTTCAAGATATCGTACATGTCACATTAGAAAACTTAAGCGAAGAGGCTCAAAATCTTCTTTTTAGTGCTCTCTTACTTCCCGAAGTTTTAGATGATGCATTTCATTCCCGACAAGTACAAAAAGTAACCGAATATTTAAAATCCCTTGCGGCGGCACTGCATAAATTTTACAACGAAAATCGTGTCGTCGGAAGTGACGACGAAGCCAAGCTACTTAAACTATTTGCCGTCGTTGCACTCTCTTTACGCGTAGGGCTTCGCATGATCGGCATTCATGCTAAAGAGAGAATGTAGTCTTTCTTCATGCGACGCGAACGCCTTTTCACGACGCTTCTGCGTTTAGCGATACGCTATCCAAAACTCTTAATCGTAGCCCTTCTTTTAGGAGGGCTTTCTTACATGTACGAAGTTTTTATCGCGCGCGATACGATGTGTTTTAAAGGTGTTCCGCAAGCACTCGATGCACGTAGCGAACATTGGACGCGTGTTTTTCGCAATCGTGCGTATATGGTAGGATATTCGGATATAAAAGCCAATCCACTTTGGGTGGTTTATAAACTTACACCTTCTTCTAGCGAGACAGGTTCACTCAAACGCCCTGAAAGTTTTAGTCGCGATTGGCGAAATCTCGGCTTAATCGCACAAGACGATTATACCAATAGCGGGTATGATCGAGGGCATATGGCACCCAATTTCGCGATAGCCCGTCTCTACGGTAAAACCGCTCAATACGAGACCTTTTTGATGACCAATATTACGCCGCAAAAACCCTCTTTAAATCAAAAAATTTGGCAACGTCTAGAAGAGGCGGAAATCGAGACGTTCGCTCCAAAATACAAAGTATTGTGGGTGTATACCGGGCCCTTGTTTGAAGGACGTTCTCAAACGTTAAAAAGTTCGGCATGGATTCAAGTTCCCTCGGCATTTTATAAATTTTACGTCGGTATCGATGCAACCGATCAGCTTCATACGTTCGGCGTGATTATTCCTCAAAACGCCAAGCCAAACGATTCTTTCGAACGTTATGCGGTTAGTATCGATGAAATCGAACGTCGTAGCGGGTTTGATTTTTTATGCGACTTAGACGAGGCTCTGGAAGAAAAAATAGAAGCCTCGCAAGGAGAGCAGTGGTTTTAATCGCAAAGTGAGGAAGCCGGTTCGGGGCGAGAGAAAAAGAAGCCTTGGGCGTAGCGAATGCCTAAATCGCGAATTTGTTCACAGATGCCTTCATCGCTTACGTATTCGGCGATGACTTGGATACCGGCTTCTTTGGCAAACGTCACGATATTTTTGACCAATAAAAATGAAATCGTATCGGTTAGAATTTTTTGAATAATACTCCCGTCAATTTTAATAAAATCGGGTTTTAATTCGGCAAGGTAAATAAAGTTGGAATATCCGCTCCCAAAATCGTCGATAAAGATTTGATACCCTAAGCGCTTCAGCATCGACAAATTCTCTTTTGCTTTTTCTTTACGTACCAAATCTTCCGTCTCAACCAGCTCTAAACCTAAGCGTTTTGCGATCAAAGGGTCTTGTGCGTAGGTTTTTAGAAGCGATAAGATTGTCTCGTCGATAATATCTTGAGGATTGAGATTCACGTTGATGCAAAGCTTGGGATGAAGACGAAGTTGTTGATAGCAGACACCGAGAACTTTTTGCGTAATGTTCCGCAATAAAAACGTACCTTGAATGCTCGGAAGGATTTTATCGGGCGTTACGATGCAGTTTTCATGGTCGAAAAGGCGCAAAAGAGCTTCGTAATGTGAAATCTGAGCGGTTTCGACATCGATAATTTTTTGATAGTAACATGTAAGGCGATCTTCTTCGATTGCCGCTTTAATTTCGGCTAAGGATAAATGACCGCGTTGATCTTTGTGTCCGGATTCGTCGTAAATCTCAATGGTATTGCGCCCTTTCGATTTGGCATTGTAAAGTGCGACGTCGGCAAGTTTAAAAGCTTCTTGAAACGTACGTGATTTTTGAGGAACGAGATTAACGCCGATCGAAACGCTAAGCTGAATCGATTCATTGGAGGGCAATACAAAACGGGTATTTTGAATCGTGCTGAAGAGTTTTTCAATGATATTAAGCGGTGTGCTCGGATCATTTTTTTGCATACGCGCTAAGATTAAAAACTCTTCTCCTCCGTATCGAATGACGATATCTTCTTTTTCTCGCGTTGAAGTTAAAAGCGTTTGAGCGATTTGCGTTAGCACCTGATCGCCGCTATCGTGTCCGTAGGTATCGTTGATTTTTTTAAAATAGTCGATGTCTAACGCCGCAATAATATAATCGTCGAGCGGAATCAAATCTTGGTAATGTTGCAGGTAGTTACGGTTATAAACGCCGGTCAGTTTATCGATAAAGCTATTTTTGCGTATATCTTTCAAACGAATCGCCTGCAGGATCAAAAAGAATAAAATAACGCCGATAATCACCATTATGCCGATAATTCCACGTTTTAAAATCGTCAAAACATAGTTCACTTCTTCGATTTTTTGAACCGAAAAATCAATAGCCAAGACGAGTTGCACCTGATGGTCGTATTGAATGGGCAGGAGGTAGGTAAGCGATAGTTGATGCAAGAGCGTATGATGAATAATAACGGGACGTTTTTCTTCATAGATACGAAACCATTCGGGACTTTCGATATCTAGTTTTTGATTGATCATCGCTTTGTCTTCTTTGTTGGATGCATCGCTTAAAAAGCGAAAGATGCCGCGGTCGTCTTTGTAAACCAAATATGCGTATTTGATATTGGGCGTTAAGAGTGTTTTGAGATACGATTCGACGCGGCGTTGTAACGTGACGTCGTTTTTCAACGCTTCGACGTAATCTTGTTGGGAATGAAGCAAATTTTCGACTTGTGAAGCACAATTTTGGGTGATGCTGAAAAGATCGGAAGTGGAAATCGTAAAGAGTTTGCGACCGATTTGCTCTTCAAGTTTAATCGTATAGCTAAGAAGTAAAAGCAGAACAAAAGCAATCAAAAGCGTCGGGATAAAAAAATAAAACGGACTTTTATGCCATAACGAGCGCAGTGTCATTCGATCGACTCGATAAACTGTTCAAAAGAGCTCGGTAAATGGATGCGGTGTGCTTGGAGTCGTCGTTGGATAAAAACGATATTCGGTCGGCTTTTATTCCAAAAAAAAGCACCGAAATAACGTTCGTCGGAAAGAAGCTTCCGATAATTGTTGGTAAAGTAAAGCGTGTTTTTAGCGTGGCAGATACTATTTGCATCGATGTTTTTATTGATAAAAATAAAGTTTGCATCTTCACATGTTGCACTAAGCGTTGCATACTGCGCGTAGACACTTTTTTCAAGTTTTGACATTTCCGGAATAAAGAGTCTAAGGGGTTCGTTCAAAGAGGAAGCGGCAATTTCGGCAATAATTTTTGCTTCCAACTCTATCTCTTTTTGATAAGGCTTAACCAAAAACGTATAATTATCCGCATACGTGAAAATCGCAAGTAAGCTAATGATTATGACATGCTTCATCAAAAAATCCATTGCAGCGAAAAAAAGATGTTTCTATCGCTATCGTCTTCGAGCGTGAAAGAGCCGTTGACGTTTTCTTGGTAGAGAGAACGCGTCGATTTGTCGAGAATATTATTGATTTTGACGCTATAGCTCAGATCTTTCGTTAAATGGTAGGTTGCACCGAGGCTTACGTTGTAGCTTGCCGGGACATGGATAGTCTCGTAACGCTAGGCATTTTTATAAATCAAAGAGGTAAAGTAGTCCCACTTTTGGTAACTGCCCATATATTTGATATAGCCGCCCTTAGTTGAATTATTGATCGTTTCGCTAAGTGTAGACGTGTAATAGTTGAGGTGCAGTTTGTCGTTACGCGATAAGGCGTATTCGTAATCAAAGATAAGTCCTTCGGTATGAATCGTATGATCGACGTTTAAAAATCCGACCGTAGGTTCGTAGTAGATAAAATCGTTGATAGCGACATGATCGTACGTAACGTTTACTTTAGAGTCACCAAACGTTAATGCCGCTTCCAAGGTATAAAAACGGTAAGCTTGCGATTGGAGTTCTTTGTCGAAAAAGGCAGCATAATCGATCGTATAAAATGTGGGTGCAATAGCAGTTTTCGTGTAAAAGCTTTTGAGACCGAGATAATCTGTCGGCGTATAAATTGCCCCGATACGATAAAGCGAATCGGTCGAGTCTTCCATAAATCCGTCACGTCGGTGTCGATCCGATTTTGCGTTGGCGACGAGAATGATCTCGTCGTTTAAGCGGTAACTGTCTTGTACGATCAAAGAGCCGATCGTCTCGGTATCGAAGTCGTTGTATGCTCCTACATCGGTTGTTTGATGCAGCATATTGATTGTTTTTCTAGTGTTAACGTCGTAACTTTTATGTTGAACGTTGAATGCCGTGAGAAACGTGTTTTCTTCACTTGTGAAGGTTTTTGAAAGAAATGCGTTGGTTTTGAAAACTTCTAATTCTTCATCGAACGCGATGGGAATCGTTAATCCCAATTGCGTAAAATCGAGGACGGGAACGAGCCATAATCCTTGGGCGTTCTCTTCGTAATACTCTCGGTTATTCGCATCAAAGGAGAGGTTTGCCTTGATGGAGCGGTCGTCTAAAAAAAAGTGCGTTACGTCAACGAAAAAATCCTTGGAGCGCATACGTCCGCTATCGGGGATAGCATCGATGGAAAGTCCCGCGTAATTGTTGCTTGAAAAATCGGTATACGCCGCGCTGATGCGAGAGGTTTCGTTACTGGCATCGGCAAAGAGATACCTTCGTATTCCGTTAGCATTAAGGGTCTGGTTTTTATAATCCGACTCTTTAAACATTCGGGATTGATTGACAAACATAAGGTATTTCCAACCGTTTTCAAAGGTTTGCGACTGCGTAAAACTTTGCGAATACGCTTTTTGGGAGTTGATTCCTAGATTAATTGCCGAGGCATTTTCTTTTTCAGGCTCTTTCGTATAGATACGAATATAATACATTCCCGTTTCATTACCGAAGGAAAAAGAACTTTCTCCGTAATAGATTTCGACGTGATCGATAAAATCCAGAGGAAGATCGCCCCATGAGAGCAAAGTCGATTGGTCGTATCCGGAGCTCAGTTCATGATCGTTAATAAAAAAGCGAAAGAAGCCGCTTGTCGTCGTTTTCGTGCCGACCAAAGAAGGGGTAGAAAGACCAAAACGGTTGGAATTTACGTTAAAAACGGGTAATTCTCGAAGAATGTCGTTGAGGGTTCGGTATTGCATCAACCGAATCTCTTGTTGGGAGTAGTTAATGACATGCCCTATTTTTTCATCGACGGTTTGCAATGAATTATCGGAGGCGCGCTCATATTCGCTTAATAAATAATCTATGGTTTCGCTGAATACAAATGAGACGGATAAAACTAAACATAGAACACTTTTGATCAAAATAACGATACCCTTTAATGCTTTGCTACGATTACGTAGGCGTATACAATAGGTTACAGTATAAAAAAAGAGAACTTAAGATCTTATAATTTTTATAAAACGGTTACGTATCGGTAATCAAAAATAATAATAAGATGCCTAAGTTTAAGAGCGGCAGTGTTGGCAAATACCGTTCATTACCATAAAGCTACTATTGATGATAAAGCCGCTTTGGTGGGAAATTGCTTCTAAAAGAGGTTTCGTATCGATAAAAATATCTTCGACGCTACCGCATTTGGAACATAAAAGATGAATATGCGGTACTTTTTTGATTTCGTATTGTTGTTTTTGATGCGGGAGTTTCACTTCTTCTAAAATATGAAAATTAATCAGATCATTAATGTTACGATAGAGAGTAGCTTTCGACATCGTCGGATATTTACGGATAATAACGTCAAAAAGCGTATCGATGTCGATATGTCCGAACTGATCGATGGAATCGAGTATTGCTAAACGTTGATGCGTCGATTTGAGGTTGCTTGCTTTGAGCACATCTTTAAATCTTTCCATAAAACGCACTGATCCTTTATAATAATGTTAAAAATACCGTAAATGTCGTAATTTTATAGCAGGAGAGCTTAATAAGATATTAACTATCCTATTTAAGAATAATTAATTATAGGAATAAATTCTAAATAAGATTAATTACTATTTAAGATAGATATCTTTATAATGCTTCCATATTCTTAAAAAGGAGATGAAATGCAAATTTCTAAGGTTCTAAGCCTTTGTGCGTTGAGTGCTACCGTAGTTTTCGGTGCAAACAGCTTGGTAGAAAAAGTTAAGCAAAACGGAATTGAGGCGATTCCCGTAAGCCAGCTTGAGGTTTTAAAATTAATTGATGATCCTAAAGATCCAATTACTTCGGCGAAAGTGGAGCTTGGGAAGAAACTCTATTTTGATCCGAGAATGTCGCGCAGCTCTTTGATTAGTTGCAATACCTGTCACAATCTAGCTACCGGAGGTACGGACGGGATTAGTGCGGCAATCGGTCACGGATGGACGGCCAATCCGCATCATCTCAACTCTCCGACGGTTTACAACTCCGCTTTTTTTAAAGCACAATTTTGGGACGGTAGAAGCCCGCACCTAGCCGATCAAGCGCAAGGTCCCGTTCAAGCAGGTCCTGAAATGGCTGCCCCACCTAAATTAGTCGAAGAGCGCATTAATTCAATTCCGGCTTACGTCGATGAGTTTAAATTTGTTTACGGCGATAACGTTAAAATTTCGTTTGAGAAGATTACGTCGACGATTGCTATTTTTGAAAAAACGTTGGTTACGCCTTCACGTTTCGATGATTTTATGAACGGAAACGATAACGCGCTTTCCAAAGCCGAGAAAGAAGGATTGGAAGTGTTTATCGACAAAGGGTGTGCGGCGTGCCATAACGGTATTGCTTTAGGCGGTACGATGCAAGCGTTTCAGGTAGCGGGAAAATATAAGTTCGCGCAAGTCGGAGATTTTAAAGGCGATGCAAACGGTATGGTCAAAACGCCGACCTTGAGAAATATTACCGAAACGGCTCCGTATTTTCACAACGGCGCGATTTGGACCTTGAAAGATGCGATTAAAGAGATGGGAAGTACGCAACTTGGAATTACGATCAGCGATGCGGACAGTGCTAAAATCGAGACGTTCTTAAAAGCATTAAAGGGAAGAAAGCCTGTTATTACGTATCCCGAACTTCCGGAAAGCAGTGAAAAAACACCGAAGCCCGATGCAAAACTCTAAACTCGAAAGCTGACATGTAAGGAGGTGTAGATTACTCTACGCCTCTGATTTTTTTCATCTCTTCTTCTCTCTCTTTGAGAAAAACTTCGATATTGTATTTTTTACGGTATTCAGGCGTCATCAGATGAATTAAAAGATCGCCCATATCGATGACCGTCCAATTATCGTCGGCATCAACGTTTAAAAAGTTTTCTCCCGCGCTTTTGAGCTCGGTTTTAAGATGATCGAGCAAAGAGAGTCCGTGTCGTTCTCCCATCGTACTTGCGATAATAACGGTGTTGACGAAATAGTCTTTCCCGCTCATATCAAACACTTGTATATCTTCCGCTTTTTTATCACTTAACGCGGTGATAATTCTTTCGATTCTATTGTCCATTGGATTCCTTGTATAAAACGCTATCACTTCATTTTCGATGGCTTTGGGGATAAATCTCGGGTCCAAAAACGAGCGCAGCTTTGAAGAGCTGATATTAACATTAATCGGTAAAATTTTCAAGTCTTCGGGCGGGATAAAGCTTCCGCGTTGGGCGACAACGATTTCAACGTTTCGTACGATTTCTTCGTATCGATTCCATCGCGGAAGATTCGCATACGAATCGCTTCCGACGATGAGGTAGCAATGTGCATTCGGATAACGGCTTTTGACATGTAAGATCGTTTCGATCGTCGGTACTTGCCTTTGTTGATCTACTTCGTACGAAAGAACCTCGACGTCGGGAAGGTGGCAAAACATACGTTTTAGCCATTCGAGTCGCATCGGTGCCGGTGCGCAAAAGCTCTCCTTAAAAGGGCTTAGGTAGGTTGGAACGATGAAGAGTTTGGAAAGATTGAGACGGCGCAGTGCTTCAAGTACGATTTTTTCGTGAGCCGTGTGCGGCGGATCGAACGAGCCGCCAAAAAGAGCGATATGCAACGGTGTGTCTTCCTTACTTTAAACTTTTTTATACTACATTTTAGATAAAATAGTTCGCTTTTATCAAAGCAAATTGTAGATTAAAACGACTATTATATCAAAAGGAAAACCTATGGCACTCAAAATTGCTATAAACGGATTCGGTCGCATCGGAAGATGTGTCGCCAGAATTATCGATTCTCGCGATGACGTTGAACTTGTCTGCGTGAACGACACCGCAGATCGTGCTACCACAAAACAACTACTCAAATACGATAGCGTGCACGGCGGATTTTTAGGACATGTCGAATTGCTTGAACTTGAAGATGATTATATGCAAATGGGAAAATCCAAAGTCAAAATGTTTTCTACCCGCGATGCGAAAGAGCTGAACTTTGCCGATTACGGCGTAGACGTCGTTCTTGAGTGTACGGGTGCTCTTTTAACACAAAAAGATATGCAGGTTTTTATCGATAACGGCATTAAAAAAGTCGTGCTCTCTGCTCCGGCAAAAGATGACACGCCGACCTTCGTGCTGGGTGTCAACGAAGAAGCATATGCCGGTCAAACGATTATTTCCAATGCCAGTTGTACGACCAATTGTTTGGGCCCCGTCGCTAAAATATTAGACGATGCTTTCGGTATCGACAAAGGGCTTATGACGACCGTTCACTCTTACACCAACGATCAAAATATTTTAGACGTGAAACACCGTAAAAACGATTTACGTCGAGCGCGTGCGGCGGCGGTCAATCTCATTCCGAGCAGTACGGGTGCGGCAAAAGCGATCGGTTTGGTTCTTCCTCACCTTAAAGGTCGCTTACACGGACAAAGCGTGCGTGTACCGACGCCGAACGTTTCGATGGTCGATTTGAACGTTTTATTGAAAAAAGAGACGAGCAAAGAAGAGGTCAATGCGCTTTTTAGCGAACACGCCAAAGGAAAACTCAAAGGCATTTTAGAAGTCGATACGGAGCAACGAGTCTCTCAAGATTTTGTGACCAGTTCATGGAGTTCCGTCGTGGCACTTGATCTAACGCAAGTCATTTGCGGCGATATGGTCAAAGTTATGGCATGGTACGACAACGAGTGGGGTTATTCGACGCGTTTAGTCGATATGGCCGTTTACGTTAGCAAATAAAGTAAGGAAAACATATGATTCGTTCCATTAGAGATCTCGATATTGCAGGTAAAAAAGTTTTTATTCGGTGTGATTTCAATGTGCCTTTAGACGAGTTTGCCAATATTACCGACGATCGCAGGGTTCGTTCGGCAATTCCGACGATTCGTTATTGTTTGGATCACGGATGTTCGATTATTCTCGCGAGTCATTTAGGCAGACCTAAAGGCGCCGTGGACGAAAAATATTCGCTTGCCCCCGTTCAGATGAGGCTTAAACGTCTGTTGTCCAAAGAAGTGGTTTTGAGTTCGGACGTGATCGGAAAAGATGCGACGGAAAAAGCGGCGGCGTTGCAAGCGGGAGAAATCTTACTGTTAGAAAACCTCCGTTTTTGCAAAGGCGAAACGGCAAACGACGAAGAGTTTGCCAAAGCGCTTGCCGATATGGCGGAAGTTTATATTAACGATGCCTTCGGCGTATGCCACCGTGCGCATGCCTCGGTTGAGGCGATTACGCATTATTTCAATGAAAAATCTTCGGCGGCGGGATTTTTGCTTCAAAAAGAGATCGAATTTTCACGCAATTTATTACGCCGTCCGACCCGTCCGTTTGTTGCCGTCGTGGGCGGTAGCAAAGTCAGCGGCAAACTTCAGGCCTTGGTCAACTTATTGCCTCGCGTCGATAAACTCGTTATCGGCGGCGGTATGGCGTTTACGTTCTTAAAAGCGCAAGGGCTTGATATCGGGAATTCGATCGTAGAGGACGAATTGATCGATGAAGCCAATCGCGTCATGGAAGAAGCCAAGCGTTTGGGCGTCAAAATTTACCTTCCGGTCGACGTCGTTGCCGCGCAAACATGCTCACAAGACGCAACGATTAAATTTGTAACGGTTCAAGAAATTCCCAAAGGCTGGATGGGGCTTGACATAGGACCTGCGACGTCGCGCCTTTTTAGAGAAGCACTTGCGGATGCTCAGACGATTTTATGGAACGGTCCGATGGGTGTTTTCGAGCTTGAAAAATTTTCCAAAGGAAGTTTCAAAATGTCGCACGACATTGCTCAAGCACATGCAACGACCGTCGTAGGCGGCGGCGATACGGCCGACGTGGTGGCGCGTGCGGGAGATGCCGACGAAATGACGTTCATCTCCACGGGCGGCGGTGCAAGCTTGGAATTGATCGAGGGAAAAGAGCTTCCCGGCGTTAAAGTTTTAAGCCAAAGCGAAAGCGAATAACGATGATTATCGCGTCCAACTTTAAAACCAATTATACAAGAGCCGGCACTAAGGCATTTGTTCAAGCGATTCAAGCTTATATCGCACAAGCAAAAAGCCGACAGCAAGTACGTATTTTTGCGCCTTTTACGGCATTGGATCGTTTTGGCGAACATGACAATCTTAAAGTAGGAGCGCAAAACTTTTATCCGGTGCAAAGCGGCTCGTATACCGGGGAAATCGGCTTTCAACAGTTAGAAGAGTTCCGGATCGAAAGCGTATTGATCGGACACAGCGAACGTCGGCATCTTTTAAAGGAGTCTCAAGCTTTTATCGCACAAAAATACGATTTTGCCAAAGCAAGAGAAGTCGAAATCGTCTATTGTATCGGTGAGCCCGCCGAAATTCGCGTTCAAGGTATCGATGCGGTAATGAGTTACCTTTGGGAGCAATTTGAAGGTATCGACGTGCATTACGATCGTTTGGTCATCGCTTATGAGCCGGTTTGGGCGATCGGTACGGGTCTAAGTGCTAGCTTAGACGATATCGACGACGTTTTGAGTCGTTTGCGCGCAAAGCTTTCAAAACCTCTTTTATACGGAGGAAGCGTTAAAGTGGACAATATCGAATCTATCTTACATGTCAAAGCATGCGAAGGTGTTTTGGTCGGAACGGCAAGTTGGAATGAAAATGCTTTTTGCGAAATGATTCGCATTGCAGATCACGTGAACAAATAAGAGGAGTCAAGCATATGGTTATGAAGGGTAAAAAAGGTCTTATCGTAGGAATCGCCAATAACAAGTCCATCGCGTACGGGATTGCGAAAGCATGCAAAGAACAAGGTGCGGAATTAGCGTTTACGTACTTAAACGAATCGTTGGAAAAACGCGTACGTCCTATCGCCGAAGAGTTCGGAAGCGATAAAGTGTACGAGCTCGACATTAACAATCCGACACATTTGGAAGCCCTTAGCGTTTCGTTGGAAAAAGATTTCGGAAAGATCGATTTTGTCGTTCACTCCGTTGCGTATGCTCCTAAAGAAGCACTGAGCGGTCATTTTATCGATACGACTAAAGAAGCGTTTGACATTGCACTTGGAACATCCGCATATTCGTTGGTTTCGCTTTCTCGGGCATGTTTACCCGTCTTGAACGACAACGGCTCTATTTTAACGCTCTCGTATTTAGGTGGACCGCGCTACGTACCGCATTACAACGTGATGGGTGTTGCCAAAGCGGCACTCGAAGCAAGCGTACGCTACCTTGCGGTAGATTTGGGAAGTCGTGGTATTCGCGTTAATGCTATTAGTGCCGGACCGATTAAAACGTTGGCGGCAAGCGGAATCGGCGATTTTAGAATGATTCTTCGTTGGAACGAAACCAATGCGCCTCTTCGTAAAAACGTGACGA
This sequence comes from Sulfurospirillum cavolei, assembly GCF_001548055.1. Classification (GTDB taxonomy): domain Bacteria; phylum Campylobacterota; class Campylobacteria; order Campylobacterales; family Sulfurospirillaceae; genus Sulfurospirillum. The sequence continues at coordinate 2,241,944 of NZ_AP014724.1, read as the reverse complement.
CCGATGAAGTCGGCAACAGCGGTATGTATCTTCTCAGCGATCTTTCCAGCGGCGTTACGGGAGAGATTCATTACGTGGATGCGGGCTACAATATCATGGGTATGGGTCGGGATGAAACCGATGAAGAAGGACATACCGTGCTTGCGTGGGATTTGCAAAAGTAAGGATTGCATCGGATGAAAACGGTACTGCAAAAAATTTCCTACGTGGTACTGATGCTAGGTCTTATTTCTTTAATCTCTTTTGGAGCTATTCATTTAGCTCCCAACTCTTTTTTTGCGAGCGGCGAGCTCAATCCTAATATTACGCAAGAATCTTTAGAACAACTCAAACGGGTTTACGGACTCGATCAATCCCTTTTCATGCAATTTTTTTCGTGGCTAAGAGCGATCTTGCATTTAGACTTTGGCATCTCGTTTGCAAGCGGAAAGCCGGTACGCGACGAGATTTTAGATCGGCTTGCGATTACGTTAGTTCTCAACGGCGTCAGTTTAGTTTTGGTATTGGTTATTTCGCTTTATTTGGGTATCAAAGCGGCGATGAAACAAGGCTTTTACGACAAAAGCGTGAAACAGTTTGCCTTGATCAGTTATGCCATGCCTTCGTTTTATTTAGCACTTTTAACGATCATCGTGTTTGCGGTACGTTATAAACTTTTTCCGATTTCGGGACTGCATTCGCAAGGTCTTCCTCAAGAAGGCTGGATCGCGTATGCCGATGTTGCTTGGCATGTCAGTTTGCCCATTTTCGTGATGGTTTTCGGAGGCGTGGGAAGTTTGATTTTGTACGTTCGCAGTTTGAGTTTGGCAGTTTTAAAAAGCGACTACGTCTTTTTTGCCAAAAGCAGGGGTATTGAAGGCAAAGTTCTTTTAAGGCATTTTATCCTTCCCAATCTTGCTCCTCCGATCGTTACGATTTTAGGCTTGTCGCTACCGGGACTGATCGGAGGGAGCGTGATCTTAGAATCGATTTTTGCCATCAACGGCATGGGCTTACTTTTTTACCAAAGTGCTTTAAGCCGTGATTATCCCGTGATTATGGGTATACTCATTATCGCTTCGTTCTTGACGCTTTTAGGCAATATGATTGCCGATTTGATCTTAGTAAAACTCAATCCACATTTTAAAAGGAGAAACATATGAAATATTTATTCCCCCTTTTTTGTATTGCGCTTTTGAGCGGTTGCGCTACTTGGGGCGGCATTAAAAAAGATGCGAAAGACGGCTATGAATGGACGAAAGAGAAGGTAAACGACGGAGCGACCTACGTCAAAGAGAAAACGGAATAAAGTCTTACATGTAAAGCGAAAAAGCTTTACATGTAACGAAAATTAAAGTCCGCCGAAGAGTTTTTTCAAGGCGTCTGGATTGCGCTCGGCTTGTTCAGGTGCACTTTCACCTGATGGAAGCGCAGATGCTGCCGTGCTTGAAGATTCGTGCAGTTCGACTTCGACGCCGCACAGCATAGACGTTAAGCGGATGTTGATGCCGTTTTTACCGATTGCTTTTGATTTTTGATCGCTCGGAAGCGTGACGATCGCTTTACCGTTTTGCAGTTTAACGTTGGAAATAATCGCCGGTGCCAACGTACGGGCGATGAAAATTTCCGGAACGTTTGAAAATTCGATACAGTCGATATTTTCATTATGCAATTCTTTACTTACCGCATTGATACGCACCCCTTTTGTTCCGACCGTCGCACCGACGGCATCGATGTTCGGATGCAACGACATTAAAGCAATTTTTGCACGCTCTCCGGGGATTCTCGCGCTACCCACGATTTTGATCATACCGTCTTTAATTTCGGGGACTTCAAGCTCTAAAAGCGATTCTAAAAATTTTGGACTGGTACGGGAGAGTTCGACGTACATACCTTGCGATTTGTCGATAAGTACTTTGCGAATAACGCTTTTGACGACGTTGCCGACTTTAAATTTTTCGCCCTTGATACGATTTTTTCGAGGAAGTACCGCGCGAATTTCGTCGATTTCGATATAGGTGTTCTCATCGTTATCGACGCGTACGACGGTTCCGAAAACGGTTTTACCGACCAGTTTTTGATATTTTTCGAAAATATTGTTTTCCAAAAGGCGTTGAATATGGTATTCGAGCTCTTTTTGAAGGGTGGCAGCAGCGGTTCGTCCTAAATTGTCTAAAGGTAATTCATAGGTCAGCTCATCACCGATTTCAATTTCGGGATCGACCTCTTTAGCGTCTTTAATTGCGATAAAATTTTCATTGCCTTCTTGTAAACGTTCATCTTCGGGCGTGACGACGAGCACTTTTTGATACAATTTAAGGGCTTTGGTCGCAGGATCGATTTCGGCATCGTACTCGTATTGCGAGCCGTAAATTTTCTTGGCGGTTTTAACGAGTGCCACCGTAACGGTGTTCTTCACTTCATTAATATCTAACCCTTTTTCGTGAGCAATGGATTCTATAATATCAACAATTCTTTCCATAGGTATCCTTAAAAAATTAACGTATTTTACGCTTTCGATAGGTATCGCAATGATGAAAACTCAAAATTAAATCATGGAAATTTAAACGATAGCGAGCTGAGGAAAAATGATTATAGCCAAACTCTTCTTTTATTTTTCTTTATAAGAGTAAAGTAGTATGCTTTTAATGAGGAATTTATCGTAAATAAAGTATACTTCGCGATATATCTTTGTGCATAGTGAACACATACGATAATTTTTGCGATAGAAAAGAGGTTGGCAAATGGAAATTAAATTGGCAAGAAACGAAATCAACGGAAAACCCAAAACGATTACCTTAGAAAAAGTAGCCGAAATTATTGAAAAAGAGGGACAAAAAATTTTTTATTTCGACAAGGAAAACTCTCATAAAGATCTTGTCGCGCTCGTCGAGCATTTTGAGGCAAAAGGGTTGAGCGTTTATTTACGCGATATTCGTTACGGTTTAGGCGAAGGCGATTACATGTACGAAGTTCATATTTTATAAGGTCGTGTTTTGGGTATAAAAGAAGAGAAAAAGCTTTTTATTGAGACTCTAGGGTGTGCGATGAACGTTCGGGATTCCGAACATATCATCGCAGAACTCGGAAGTCTTGAAAATTATGTTCTAACGCAAAATATACAAGAAGCGGATTTAATCGTGATTAACACCTGTAGCGTGCGCGAAAAACCCGTCAGTAAACTTTTTTCAGAAATCGGAAAATACAACCTTCAAAAAAAAGCGGGTGCTAAAATCGGCGTATGCGGATGCACCGCAAGCCACTTAGGCAAAGAAATCTTTAAACGTGCCCCTTACGTCAGTTTTGTGATCGGTGCGCGTAACGTCTCCAAAATTTCAACCGCGGTTAATAACGAAAAATTTTTAAGCGTCGATACCGATTACGATGAAAGTGCTTACGCGTTTGGAGAGTATCGTAACAGTCTTTATAAGGCGTACGTCAATATCTCTATCGGCTGCGATAAAAAATGCACCTACTGCATCGTCCCGCATACCAGAGGCGAAGAGATATCTATTCCCGCCGATCTCATTTTAAATGAAGCCCGTAAAGCGGCTAAAAACGGGGCAAAAGAGATTTTCTTATTGGGTCAAAACGTCAACAATTACGGAAAGCGTTTTAGCGGCAACGTACATTTAGATATGGACTTTTCGGATCTTTTAAATCGCATTGCCGAAATTCCCGAAGTTGAGCGCATTCGATTTACGTCTCCGCATCCTTTGCATATGGACGATAAATTTTTAGAGACGTTTGCTTCAAATTCCAAAGTGTGTAAGTCGATGCATATGCCCCTACAAAGCGGTTCAACACGCATTTTGGAGCGGATGAAACGCGGTTATAGTAAAGAGTGGTTTTTAAATCGGGCGTTGAAATTGCGCGAAATGATTCCCGATGTTTCGATTAGCACTGATATTATCGTGGCATTTCCGGGTGAGAGCGACGAAGATTTCGAAGAGACGCTCGACGTGATGCGACAGGTCAAATTTGAGCAGGTATTTGCGTTTAAGTATTCCGCACGTCCTTTAACCAAAGCGGCAGAGTTTACCGATCAAATCGATTCGGAAATTGGCTCGGCGCGGTTGGAGCGACTGCAACTTTTACAAGACGACATTTTAGACGAGATCGCTTTATCGCACCTTGATAAGATCTATCCCGTGTATATCGACGAACTTCGCAATAGCGGTTACCTTGCCGGAAGAAGCGACAATAATGCACTGGTTCAGATTAAGGGCGACGAGAGCCTGCTCGGTCGTACCGTCAATATTAAAATTACCAACCCTAAACGGCTTTCGCTCTATGGCGAATTGGTTCTCTAAAAAAAGTCGGCGCGCATTGCTTGTGCGGGTTGCGCCGCCCGTCGTTTATCTTTTAACGAAAATTCTTTTTGCGACATGTAAAAAAGTGCTACACGAAGAGATCAACGGTGCCGATACGCCGAGTATTTATGCGGCATGGCACGGCGATATTTTAGCGCTAATTTTCGGTTACATGTATTATGCAAAACAGATCAAAGTGGATGCGATTATTAGTCGTCATAGTGACGGTGAAATGATTGCGAGGGTGGTGGAACTTGCCGGTGCGCAGACGATTCGCGGTAGTTCGTCCAAAGGCGGTAGCACCGTTTTACGAGCGGCTTTGCGGAGCTTGAAAAACGGACGCGACGTGGCTATCACGCCCGATGGACCAAGAGGGCCTCGTTATTCCGTCGCTGACGGCGTCGTCATTTTAGCGCAGATGCGCCGTGCTCCGATTATCGCGGTTAACTGCCGTCCAAGCTCTTTTTGGACGATGAACAGTTGGGATGCGTTTTGTATCCCCAAACCTTTTAGTACGCTTCATTTTTATTACAGCAATCCTTTTTACGTGGACGGACTTTCGCTTGAAGAGGCAAAAGCTTTGATTCAACGCGAACTCCTTGTGCATGCGGCAAATGTTTAACGGTATTCAATCGGTACGTCTTTTGCTTGCACTTTTAGAAAGCTTAAGCAAGATTAGTCTAATATATAAGCTAAAATTAACCTCCGTGAGCAAGCAAGTGAATAAAAGAGACGACGTATGAGCATTAAAACGGTTCTGCAAAAAAAATTTGAAAATCTTTTTGTCTCTATCGTGGTAAACGATGCCGAATGCGTTTTGCGCTGCAAGGTTCTCAAAAAAGGAGCGGTTCTCAAAACGTTTACGAAAACGTTTGCCCTCACACTTCCGCTCGAGGCGTTGGATCAAGCACTCGAAAATTATTTAATGCATTTACAAGACGAATACCGCTTCGTTTATATCGCTTATTTATTAGATGCTTTGGGACAAGGCGCAGTCGAAGGCGTCGATAAAAAAAGCCTGCAAAGACACAATATCGATACGGAGACTACTTATTGTCTACCGGTTCGTAATCAATGGACGGCATATGCCGCTTCGATGGAAATCAAGAGCGTCAAAAATCTTTTTTCGGAAGTAGGCGTTGACTTTGTCGTCTCTCCTTTTATCGTTTTAAGCGATTTTGTCAGCAGTCAAAAACCGAAAAACAAACCTACATGTTATCTTTTAAACGGTCATAATTTTTTTATTATGGCGGTGTTTAACGAAATGCGCCTTCATTTCGGTGCTTTTTTTAAAACGCAAAACGAATCCTCTTTTACGCGTAGCAACGATCTCAACGATTGGGAAAACGAGCAAAAAGAAGAAGAAATCGTCGGTGCGGGGGAGCTTCCGGAGTTGGCGCATGACGAGCCTGAACCAGAAGAGTTGGACGAACTAGGGGAGCTTAGCGATTTAGACACGATCGACGAATTACGTTCAGCGGATACGTTCTCCGACGTAGACGATAAAACGCTCGGGTTTTTTAAAGGGCTCAACGAAATTAAAGAAGAAGACGTGAGCTTAGAGCTTTACGGTCGGGATTTAACGGTTTACAAATACTTAAAATCGTCGCTGGAAGAGTACTACCACAATCCCCTCTATCCGAGCGAATTTATCGAAGAGATCATTATTTTCGACGGTTATGAAGTCAGCTCGGACTTGATCCATCAAATCGAAGACGAACTTATGATGGACGTCGAACTTCACAAAGTCGATATCGGCGAAAAAGTCTGCGATTTGGCGGTTCGCGAGGTGTTTCAATGAAATACAGCTTTATAACGCCAAGACCAAAGCCCTTTTTATCGCTTTTTAGCAAAATGTGGGTCATTTTTATTCTGTCGATGTCGGGTTTTATGCTGCTTTTCGACGGCTATCTTGCGTATGAAATTCGCTCGTTTAAAACCGGTATGGTCGATTTAACGAACGAGCGTGAAACACTTGAAAAACGCATTGACGAAGACGATGAGATTATCGGGTTGATCTTGCGTCAAAAAGCACTTGCGGAAGAGATTTTTTCCAACAACACGCTTTTAAAAGAGAGTATGAAAAACTTGTTTGATTTGGTTCCGGATCAAATTACGCTGAAAAAAGTCGAAATGGAGCGCAACTCGTTGATTTTATACGGGGTAACGCCGACGCAAGATACGTTCAATTTTCTCTTGGCGGCGCCTTTAAAATCAATTTTTCATACTAGCAATACGAATTTTTATTTAACGAAAGAGGGCTGGTATAACTTCGTCAGTGTTAATAAAATCATCGCAGAGGAGAGCATCGGTGACTAGTTTTGATCGTAGTCTTGAGAAAATAGATTTGATGAAACTCTTGCTTTTCTTGATGGTGTTTCTCGTGATTACGTTTGGGTTTATTTTTATTTTGATTATTCCCAACGTCAAAGAGTACCGCGTATTGCAAGCCGAATACAAGAGGGTTTTAGTGCATAAAACGCGCGTCGAAAATCTTTTTTTGGAGCGCGAAGCCGAACTTTCGAAGCTTAAAGCGGAGAACGTTCATGCGATTCAGGCGTTTAAACATACTTTTGCACCCGCCGAATTTATACGTTATGCCGGAAAGTTTTTTACCAACGTCTCCTTGGTCGAAGTTTCAAAATCCGATTATAAAAAAGAGTTTGTCGAGTATGAGCTCAACGTGACTTCGACACTCAAAACCCCAACGAATTTTTACAATTTCCTCGAAGGGCTTAACCGCTACAACAATATCGTGCAAGCCGATTTTCCGATTCATTTAGAATCTAACGCGCAAACGATCTCTTCAACGTTTAAAATTAAAGTTTACGACCTCAATGCAACGACGAAGGATTCAGCTCGGAAGTAAAGAGGTATGCACGAATCTTGAGGGGAATGCGTGCCTTGCGGCAGATTTCTTTAAAGGATTTGGGCATGACGGTTTTAAGAAAAGGCGCGACGTAAATTGTAGACTCGTCAAACACCACCGCAAATCTTCCGCCGACAACGCAGTCTTTGGTACGTAACACTTCATCGCGCTCGGCTTTAGAGAGGACTTTCCCTAAACATTTTAACGCTTTGTCGACACGGCGAATATTGATCAAATCATCGGCGTTTCTAGCACAGATAAAAAGATCGCCGAGCCGCTTGGAACCTTCGGGTAAAAGGCGTTTAGCATCTGCTTCGAGGTAAGCAAAGCTTTGAGTGATCCCTGCTTCGTTTAAGCCAAGAAAAGGCGTTGCAAACGTATGGCGGATACGGTTGCGTAACACGGAGGTATCGTCGTTACTTGCGTCGTGAAAATACTCCACGCCTCGTTCGTCTAAAAAGTGTTCCAATGCCGCTTTAGTAAGATGCAGAAGCGGACGAACCAACATGTAAGTCTTTCGCTTCTCGTAGGTATGCATACCGAGCATCTCGACCAAACCCGCACCTTTGGAGAGTTGCATCAAAAACCACTCCAAACGATCGCCCAAATGGTGTGCCGTCACCAACGTGTCGTACCCGTAGTAGTGTATCAAGGTTTCACAACAGCCGTAACGCTCATAACGAGCCCGATGCTCAAAATTAGACGAAGAAAGCTTACATGTAAAGACAAAATAGCGTTTACGGTAACGTGTCGCAAGCGTTTTGGCATAGCACTCTTCGGCGTCGCTTTGCGCTCGGGTTTGATAATTGACGAAGACAATATCGAAAGGAATGTTCGCTTGTTCGAGTAAAAAGAAGAGGGCGGTCGAATCGCCGCCTCCCGAAAAGGCTAAAAGATTTTTGCGGTTACGAAGAAAAGCAAGGGTTTCTTCATGCAAGAGCGGTGATGGCGGCAATGAGCTTATCTCCGGCAAGTTCGTTGATGCGCGCTTGGTAGCACGCTCCGATGCGAACGTTTTCAACGTCCGAGTCGTTGACGAGAATTTCGCCGTCGATGCTCGGTGCCCAAAGCAGTTCGCGCGCTCCCATAAAAAGCGCGTGTTCGCTGCTCTCTCCTTCGATTAGGATCGTTACGCTTTTACCGATTTCGTTTTTGAGGCTTTGCATGGTTTGCGCGGCAACGAGTTTATCGAGCTTTTTAATGCGTGCGTTGATCGTTTTGGTATCGATTTTGCCTTCCATCGCATGCGCAGAAGTATCTTCTTCGTCCGAATATGCAAAGATATTGACGCGATCGAAGCGAAACGTTTTCATAAAGGAAAGGAGTTCTTCAAATTCCGCATCGCTCTCTTGCGGATGTCCGACGATAAAGCTGGTACGAATAAAACTGTTCGGTGCTTGGCGCATCAGGGTTAATTGTTCGATAATGCGCTCTTTTCCGGCACCTCGTTTCATACGTTTCAGCATTGCATCGCTGATGTGTTGAATCGGCATATCAAAATAGTTGTGAAACAAAGGCGAAGCGATAATGCGTTCAATTAGCGCGTTGGACGTCGTTGTCGGATAGAGGTATAAAATACGCGCACTCTTGACGCCTTCGATAGATTCAATCGTTTCAATGAGACGAATTAGCCCCTCTTTTTCGCCGCGGTCTCTTAAAAAGGAGCTACTGTCTTGGGAGATAAAACTAAAATCGAAAAAGCCTTTGGCAACAAGGAAGCGTACCTCTTTTTCGATCGATTCGAGCGTGCGCGAAAAGAGCTTTCCTTTAAAATTTGGAATCGCGCAAAAACTACAGGCTTGATTGCAGCCCTCGGAAAGTTTGACGTAAGCATGGGCATTGGAACCCGTAATGACGCGTTCTTCTTCGTTTAAAAGATACGTTGAGGGAGAAAAGCGATTTTGACGAAGCGCGATAATCTCGTCGATTTTGTCGTAATCGCCGACACCCGTAAAGAGATCGACCTCTTTGAGCTCATGGGTCAGCTCTTCTTTGTAACGCTCGCTCAAACACCCTGCCATTACGAGTAAAGAATTTTTTTTACGCGCTTCGTGAAGTGAAAAAATCGTATTGAGACTCTCTTGTTTCGCAGGACCGATAAATCCGCACGTGTTGACGATGAGCACGTCGGCTTTCGCGGGATCGTCGCAAAGCTCGTACTGTTTGAGTTTACCGAGCATGACTTCGCTGTCGACGAGGTTTTTGTTGCATCCGAGTGAGACGAGATGGAGTTTTTTCACGGGTGTCCTTAAATCCATAAATTATCGATCAAACGCGTCGTACCGACTTTGGCGCAGACTAAAATAATCGAATGACCGACATGTAATGTAGGTATTGTATCAAAATCGCGGTTTAAAATAACCGCATATTCGACATGTAAAGGCTTTAAGGCTTGAAGCATCGCCGCTTGAATCACGGAAATATCGCGTTCTCCCTTCATAACCAAATAGGTTGCGCATTTGAGCGACTCGCACAGTTTTAAAGCTTCACGGCGTTCTTCGGGATTTAAATAAGTGTTACGGCTCGAAAGTGCCAATCCGTCGTCTTCGCGGATAATTTCGCACGGAACGATCGTGATGTCCAAAAAGAGGCATGTGATCATATTTTGAATGAGATAGAGTTGTTGAGCATCTTTTTTCCCGAAATACGCCCGCGTCGGCTTGGTCAGATTGAACAATTTTAAAACGACGCGCAAAACGCCGTCAAAGTGTCCCGGACGCGCCAATCCTTCCAAAATGTAAGCTTTAGAGCTAGGGGCGTGAATCGTCGGTTCGATCGTCGCGTACATCTCCTCGGGTCGGGGCATAAAAAGCACGTCGACACCCGCCAATTCGCAAATTTTAATATCGGCTTCGGGTTTTCTAGGGTATTTGTCGAGGTCTTCTCCGGGTAAAAATTGCGTCGGATTGACAAAAATCGAAACGATCGTACGGTCGTTTTGCGCCGTGGATTGTTGAAGGAGAGAGAGATGTCCGTTGTGCAGCGCTCCCATCGTCGGAACCAGTCCAACCGAACCTTGAAGTTCGGCACGCGCGGCAATGAGCTCGCTTAAGGTATGTACTATTTTCATTTTAGGCACTTTTGAGTAAAATAATAGACTTCTTTAACGATCCAAGACGTTGATGGGACGTTAGAGGTTTGAGAAGTCTCTTTGAAAGAGCGTATTATAGCAAAAGGAAGGTATTTGGATAATTACGAGTATACGGAACTGCTCAAAAAATTGACCACGAAAGTCGATAATATCGCGCAGATCATTAAACCAAACGAAATTCAAACACGCCTCGACGAAATAGATGCAATTGAACACGATCCCGAATTTTGGAACGACGCCAAAAAAGCGGGTGAAATTCAAAAAGAAAAACGCGCGTTAAACTCCTTGTTGGAGCGTTATACGAAAGCCAAAACCGTCGTAGACGACGCGGGCGATTTGTACGAAATGGCGAACGCGGAAAACGATGAGGCGACGATCGAGGAGCTTTTTAAAGATGCGGAGCATTTGGAAACGCACATTACCGATCTTGAAATCGCCATGATGTTAAGCGGCGAGAACGACGGTAACGACGCCATTATTTCGATTCACCCGGGTGCGGGCGGAACGGAAAGCCAAGACTGGGCGAGTATTTTGTACCGCATGTACTTGCGCTGGGCGGAGCGATGCGGCTTTAAAGTTGAAGTCTTAGACTACCAAGAGGGCGAAGAAGCGGGTATTAAGGACGTGAGTTTTATTATCCGCGGGGAAAACGCTTACGGCTATCTCAAAGTCGAAAACGGCATTCATCGTTTGGTGCGTATTAGCCCTTTTGACGCGAACGCCAAACGTCACACGTCGTTTAGTTCGGTGATGGTTTCCCCCGAAGTAGACGACGATATCGACATTGTCATCGACGAAAAAGATTTGAAAGTCGATACCTATCGCTCCGGCGGTGCGGGAGGTCAACATGTCAACAAAACCGACAGTGCGATTCGTATTACCCACCTTCCCACTGGTATCGTCGTACAGTGTCAAAACGATCGTTCACAGCATAAAAACCGCGCATCGGCGATGAAGATGCTCAAATCGCGTTTATACGAATTGGAACTTGAAAAGCAACAAGCCGAAAAAGACGGTATCGAAAAGAGCGAAATCGGTTGGGGACATCAGATTCGCAGTTACGTTTTAGCACCTTACCAGCAAGTTAAAGACAATCGAAGCAATATCGCTTATTCGCAAGTCAACAACATTCTCGACGGCGATATTTCCAAAGTAATCGAAGACGTGCTAATCGCACAAAAACGCCAATGACGTGTTGCGCAATCAATTTTGCAAGAAGTAAAAGCACCGAAGGTGCGCTGGGCATTGCGTCTGGCAAAACTCAGTGTTAACGTAGCGTTTAGAGCTTAGCTCTAAAGGCGTGTTAAAGATAAAAAAGCACCAAAAGTGCGCTGGGCACTCTGCCGAAGAGAACTCAGCGTTAGCGTAGCTTTTAGAGCTTAGCTCTAAAAGCGTGTCAAAGATAAAAAACAACCCAATTTATAAGGAGAAACGATGCATAAACAGGCTATTTTAACGCAACTTGGATACGGGTTAACCCCAAGTACCGAAGCGCAATTGGATCGCGTCATTGCTCATACCGTAGGATTTGAAAACGTCGAAAAACACCTCATTGCTCTGCACGACGCACTCAAAGCATACCACGGTTTTGTAGCACTTTCCAGCAACAAAGATTATTTTAAAATTAAAAACGAAGCACCCAGCAGCGAAATGATCGAAGAAGTCAACGATATGATCTTGAAATGGTCGGCCAAGTACAAAATTACGGTGGAAAAAGTTCCTAACAAAAATACCTATTACGTGATAGGTTATAAATCTTAAACAAAGGCACTCTATGTCGAGTACAAAATACCTTATCGGCGGAGGTGTCGTCATTGCGGCACTCGCGCTGACGCCTCTTTACATCTCTTCGCGCGTGGACGCAAAGCTCGATGAGACAAAACGCTTTCTCGAAGGACACGGTTTTAAACAGGAGATGCTCTCAAAAAGCGGTTACGTAAACGGTACGCGTACATTCACTCTTGAAATCGACGATGCCGCTAAAGTGCGTGATTTTATACTCGATACGTTGGTTGCAAAAAATCCGCAATACGCTATTTTGGCGCAAGGTTTGACGCAAGAAGACGATGCGGATATTCGCGAGGTGCTAGGCGGTTTGAGTTTTAAAGGCGAAGTCGTTTGTTCGCATCTTTTGCCAAGCGACGTAACCGTCTCTTTGGCTTTAGCCAAATTGCCTCGTTCGGTTCAAGAGGCTTTGTCTCAAAATCCGGACGTTGCTAAAGTGCTCAATCCGATCGTCGATAAAGGTGTGTTGGCGTTTACGATGATTTTTGGAAGCGACGAACGTCTCAAATCGTTTGCGATGAAAGACATCAAAGAAGAGTTGGCGATGAAAGAGGGAACGGTACAAATCGAAACCTCCGGCAATGCGCTGACGCTTCATGAGCGTGCCGGCGTCATGCAAGGCGTTTTGGGTATTCAAAAGCAACTATTCGGCGTGAATGCATCCGATTTGACCCTGCAAAGCCGTTTAGAAAACCTTCGCTATACGTTTGATTATAAAGACGATCTTAACAACAAAGGCGACTTCTCGTTGGGCAGTTACCTTCTATCGGTCAAAGAACCTTACAGCACGTTTAACATGTCGCTTGGCGGGATGAAAATTATGAGCAGTGCGGAAGAAAACAACAAGCAATGGAACGCCAAAGCCGAATACGCCTTAAACGGGCTGAACGCTGCTTCCAACGCAGAGTCGGTTTCACTGGAAACGCTCAATGCGACGCTTGCCTTAAAAGGCGTCGATGCCGCGACGATTAAAAAGCTTCAAGGCGATTACAATCGGCTGATGCTAGCACCTCAAGGCGGCGGTGAGCAGGCTTTAGTCGGCGACGTGAGCGAATTGATCCGTCACGGACTCAAATTGGACTTTAACGTCGGACTTAAAAATATGCGCGGCGTTCTTGCCCTTAAAGACGTGACGCTCACTTCGACGTTGCAAATTCCTCAAAACGACTTTGACGCCAATAACAACCCTCTCTCCGCCATGACGCTTTTGGACGTGAGTGCTAAGTTTAAGTTGCATAAAGACGATCGCACGACGTTGGAAGCTCTGAACCTAACCGCGCCTTCGGATTTTGCGCTAGGTAAAGCCGAGGGTGATTTTTTCGTGTACGACATTGCCTTTAAAAAAGGCGTTTTAAGCGTTAACGATCAGGCGATCCAATAAAACGATGCAACCGCAACGTTCGCTCTTAAACAGTTTTACTTTGGCTCTTGGAGATACGCTTTCTCCAAGGGTTCTTCTTGTGTCGCTTCTCTCGTTTGTCTTAACCCTTCTTTTTTTCATCGCGATGATTTGGCTGAGTTTTGGGGGCATCGGCGCGTTAAGCGTTTGGCTCGGCGAGTGGCTTCAAGGCTTTGAGGGCAATTTCGAACAGACGTGGCTTTTTAGCCTTATTTCGCTTTTTGTTATCGCGAAAACCGTCGTCGGTATTCTTTTTTTTATCACATCGATGTTAGTGGTGTACTATCTTTTTTTGATGGTTTATTCTATCATCGTCGGATTGTTCGCGGGATACTTTATCCAAGAGATCGGAAAGACTTACTACCCGAACGTTCACATGAGAGCTATGGCGTTATTGTCGTATTTGGGATTTGTCGCCAAAACGCTTTTGATTACGGGAGTCTTGTTGATCCTTTTGTTGCCTTTGGCGTTGATCCCCGTTTTTAATTTTATCCTACTCGTTCCCGTTTTTTACATGTTTCATAAACTTTTGGTTCTCGACGTATCGTCGTTACTGAATTCAAAAGAGGAGTATTTACGCTTGAAAGGTCGTTATGCCGCTTCGATGCGCGGAATCTCTTTGGTATGCTTCGCTTTAACGTTGATTCCGGTATTTGGCGTGTTAATTTATCCTTACTACGTGATCGTGATGAGCCATTTTCTATTTCAAAAAACCCAAGAGATCAGAGCCCTTTAACGAACGGGCTCGAAAATACCTTTTTGTCGATTTTTATAAAGCAGGTTATAGGGTGCGACGCAACCGTGCATACCGATGTAAATTCCCGCTTGATTATTGCGCATAATATCGCCTAAAACCATCGCAAAATTAGCGGTTGCTTCAACGGTCTCGATGTGAAAAGGAACCATTGCTCCGGTTAAAGTGACGATTTTATCTTTGACATGTAAGGCAAGAAAAGCCGCGCTGACGTCCATCGTGTCGGTACCGTGAAGGATAATGACTTTACGATGGGAAGAGGCTTGAACGGTTTGAAGCAGTAAAGCTCGATCCTCATCGTTCATCTCGAGGCTGTCTTTATGAATGATGTTGACGAGTTCGTAAGCGGTATTGTAGCAGTAGCGTAAAATCGCTTCGGGTGCGATACCGTCTTTGGGAACTTCGAGCTCGCCTTTGAGCGGATTGTAGCGTTTGTTAAACGTTCCGCCCGTGTTGATGATAAGAATTTTTTCCATGGTTAAACTTTTTGACGAATTTGAATTTTTTGTGCCACAAAAAGATCGGTCGCTTTTTGTACGAACGGCGTATTTAAAATTTCCGTAGCATCCAACTCTTTTTGCATGCTCATCATCGCTCCCGTCGCACAACTTTCGCTTTGCGGCGCACCTTCAAACGTCGTGTTTTCGATCATCGAATAGTTGCTGTCGTCTTCCAAAGGCAAATCTTCGAGCATCGCCGAGGATTCATGCGCCAAAGGTGCGGGCACGGCACTTTGCGTTGCGGGAGCATCGGTTTTAACGATTTTGATTTGGCTTTCAAAGCCGAAAACGTCTTGGACGAAATGTCGGATGATTGCCGAGTTGTGTTTTAAAATTTTGGCGGATTCGTCTTTTGCACTGGAATTGAGCGTTAAGACGTGATCTTGAAAACGTTCAAAGCGAATATGGTTTTGAAAACATTCGCCGAGTTCGACGTTGCGATCGAGCAGTTTTTCGCATAAACGCGCATACAATTGCGCGTCGGTAACGCCGTGATCTTGAACGCCGGTATGCTCTGTCTCTTTTTGAGTCTCTTTAAGAGGTGCTTCTTCATGTTGTTCCGATGACTCCGTCGTAGCGGCGGGTAAGCGAAACTTCTCCTTTTCCAACGAATCGATCATCTCTTCGATGGTCTTAATGTTAGTGGCTTCGACCATTTTAAATAAAACCAACGAAAGCACAAAGCCGTTGTCGGCATTGATGTAAAGAAGGCTTTTGGCTTCGCTAAGAATTTTGAAAAAACGTTCGTACAAAAGGGTCGAAAAGCGTCGATCTTGTTCGAAAAAAGCGTTTTTCAAATAGGCGATCAATTCGTCGAGAACCACTTCGCACTCATAGCTCTCCAACTCTTTAATCATTGCCAAGAGTTCGAGTTTGTTACGGTTTAAAATCGCCGTAAACAAGATGTCGAGTTGCTTGGGATCTAAAAGTCCGAGCATCGAAGCGACGTTTTCGGGTGTAATGTAGCCTTTTGAAAAGATAATCGCTTGATCGAGCAGGGTCAACGTGTCGCGCAGCGAACCGTTTCCGGCACGTGAAATCATCTCGAGAGCCTCTTTTTCGTACTCAATGTTTTCAAGGTTGAGAATATGGCAGAGGTGGTTGACGACGTCGCTTTGTTTGATTTGCTTAAAACGAAAGTGTTGCACACGCGATAAGATCGTTGCCGGAAGTTTTAACGGATCGGTCGTCGCTAAGATAAATTTGACGTAACTTGGGGGCTCTTCCAAGGTTTTTAAGAGCGCATTAAACGCTTGCGTGGTTAACATGTGAACTTCATCAATGATAAAAATCTTGAAACGTGCGCTTGAGGGTTTATACTTGGTGCTTTCGATGAGCTCGCGTATGTCGTCGATACCGCGGTTGGAAGCCGCGTCCATTTCAATAATATCGATATGACGGTTTTCGTTTGCGCTGAGGCAGTGTTCGCAAGTTTCGCACGGCGTCGAAGTCGGACCGTTTTCGCACACCAAGGCTTTGGCAAAAATGCGCGCGGTCGAGGTTTTACCGCTTCCGCGAAGTCCCGAAAAAAGGTAGGCGTGCGAAAGCCTGTCTTGATTGAGGGCTAAAGAGAGCGTCTGTGCGATCGCTTCTTGGCCGATCAACTTGTCAAACGAAGAGGGGCGATATTTGAGGGCAAGTACTTGTGACACGACGCTACCTTTGTAAAAAATTATTCATTCATGATCGATAAAAGCTCTTCGTTGTCTTTGGTTTTGAGCATCTTGGCGTAAAGGAATTTGAGGGCTTCCACGTCGTCCATTTGGTTGATCGCACTGCGAAGCGCCCATACTTTTTGAAGCGTGTCGGGGCTTAAAAGAAGCTCTTCTTTACGCGTTCCCGATTTCATAATGTTAATCGCCGGATAGATACGACGATCGGAGATGTTGCGATCTAAGACGATCTCACTGTTACCCGTACCTTTGAATTCTTCAAAGATAACTTCGTCCATGCGGCTTCCCGTTTCGATCAGCGCGGTGGAGATAATGGTCAAACTACCGCCGTCTTCGATGTTTCTTGCCGCGCCGAAAAAGCGTTTGGGTTTGTGAAGGGCATTGGCGTCAACGCCGCCGCTCAAAACTTTACCGCTGGAAGGCGTGACGGTGTTGTACGCACGAGCAAGTCTGGTGATCGAGTCCAGCAAGATGATAACGTCTTTGCCCATCTCAACGCGACGTTTGGCTTTTTCGATAACGAGGTTGGCGACGCGTACGTGATTGGAAGCGGGCATATCAAAGGTTGAGCTATAGACTTCGCCTTGAACGCAACGTTGCATATCGGTGACCTCTTCGGGACGCTCGTCGACGAGTAAAACGATGAGTTCGGACTCGGGATGATTGCGTGCGATACCGTGTGCGAGCTCTTTCATCAATTCGGTTTTACCGCTTCTAGGAGGTGCGACGATCAGGCCGCGCTGACCTTTACCGATCGGCGTAAAAAGATCGAGTACGCGTCCGGTAATTTTCATCGGATCGTATTCGAGTTTGATTTTTTCGGTGGGGTAAAGCGGTGTGAGGTTTTCAAAAAGAGGACGTTTTTTGCTCTCCGTCATCGGGAGATAGTTGATCGCTTCGATTTTTAAAAGCGCGTAGTAACGCTCTTGATCTTTGGGCGGTCTGACTTGTCCGGTAACGATGTCGCCCGTTCGGAGGGCAAATTTTTTAACTTGCGTACTGCTGACGTAAGCGTCGTTTGCGCTATCGGAAAAGTTGGCATCCATCGCACGTAAAAAACCGTATCCCTCGCCTGCGATCTCTAAGATACCCGTAAAAAGAATAAATCCGCCTTGGTTGACTTGAGATTTTAAAATCTCGAACATTAAATCTTGGCGTTTAAGTTCATTGGGATTTTCGATGCCCAGTTCGGTGGCAATTTCAAGAAGTTTTTCTAAAGGCGTGGTGCGTAAGCTTTCGATTTTATAACCGTCAACGGGAACGTGGGTGCGTGATTTGTTATAGTACGTCGGTTTTGCTTGTCCGTTGGTTGGCGCCTGATTTGCGCAAGGTTGGGGTTGCGTCGTCGCTTGGGAGGGAGTCGTTCCGCTCATTGTGCCTTCTTTGTTGTTAGTTTGATCGTTCATGAAGCTAGAGTCTCTGGTAGGGTAGATGCCCAAAAATAGAGTTGCTTGAGTCGATTTTTATGAGACTACTTTGCGAGAAATCTAAAAAGTAGCGATGGCGTAATTTTAGTCAAAGTGGCAAGATTTGTCAAGGTGGGCTAAAGAGAAAAAAGATAGAATGGCGCTTATCATTTTGGGTAAAAAGAAGTAAAAAAATGAATGATTTAGTGCATTTAGCGATTATCATGGACGGTAACGGAAGATGGGCAAAGCGTCAGGGAAAAGAGCGTTCGTTTGGCCATAAAGAAGGGGCTAAAAAGGTTCGCGAAATTACCAAATATGCCGCAAAAATGGGCATCAAATACCTTACCCTCTACGCATTTAGCACCGAAAACTGGAATCGCCCCAAGGCGGAAGTCGGTATTTTGATGAAGCTACTCTCCAAGTATTTACACAGTGAAATCCCCACGCTTTTAGAACACAATATCCGTTTCGACGTCATCGGCGATATGAGCCGATTTTCTGCGACGTTACAAAAAGAGATTGCCTACGCTAAAGAGAAAACCGCGCATTGTACGGGCTTGACGCAAGTTTTGGCGATTAATTACGGTGCGCAAGACGAGATCGTTCGAGCCGTTTCCAAACTCTTACATGTAAGAAGCGACGTGAGCAAAGAGAGCCTTGAAGCATGCTTGGATACGGCAGGTATGCCACCTGTGGATCTGCTCATTCGCACGGGCGGCGATTGCAGGCTTTCAAATTTTTTATTGTGGCAAGCGGCGTACGCGGAACTTTTTTTCAGTAAAACGCTCTGGCCGGACTTTTCGGTCGGAGAGCTCGAAACCGTCGTTTCGGAATACCAACATACCGAAAGGCGTTTCGGCGGCGTCATCGAACAATAATTCCTCAAAAGTCTTGATTGAGATCAATCAATGACATAAACATAACCTCTTGCTAAGATGCTGAAAATTTTTGAAAGAGGATAAAATATGTCTTTAAACATGTTATGTGATCAATGCTCTATGAGTGCCATCGGTGGCTGTGGTTCTAAAGGTCAAGAGGCTGGAACGTGCGGCAAAGATGCCAACTTGGCGAAACTTCAAGACATCATGATCTATGGTCTTAAGGGTCTTAGTGCGTATAGAACACACGCGAATGAATTTGGTGCAGACACCAAAGAAGTCGATGACGTCATCGCTCAAACCCTTTACTTCACCCTTACCAACGTCAATTTCAACTTCGATGACCACATCGCTCAACTCATGAAAATCGGTTCAGCGGGTGTTAAAATGATGGACATCTTAAGCGAAGCACACACGTCTCACCTTGGCATTCCAACGCCTGTTCGCATCTCTCAAAACAAGGCTGAGGGCAAAGCGATCTTAGTGAGCGGTCATAACCTTGACATGTTACTTGAACTTCTCAAACAAACCGAGGGCAAAGGCATCAACATCTACACCCACTCTGAGATGATCCCAGCGCACGGTTACCCAGAACTTAGAAAATACGCACACCTCAAAGGTAACATCGGTAAATCATGGTTTGACCAAACCAAACTCTTCGAGCAATGGGGCGGAACCATCATCGTAAACACCAACTGTATCGTTCCTCCAAAATCAACTTCAACCTATGTCGATAGACTCTATACGTACGACATCGTCGGCATCAAAGAGGGCAAAAAAATCCAAAACAATGACTTTAGCGAAGTCATCGCTCAAACACTTGCCCTTCCTGATGTTACAGGTTTTGACAGTGACGAGACACTTGTAACGGGTCACCACTATAAAACGATTCTCGGTCTTGCTCCTCAAATCTTAGAAGCAGTAAAAGCAGGCAAAATCAGTCAATTCTTCGTCATCGCAGGATGTGACGCTCCTGGCTCAGGCGGGGAATACTACCGAAAAATGGCAGAGAGTCTCCCCAATGACTGCGTCATCTTGACGTCTAGTTGCGGTAAATTTAGATTTAACGATATCGACTTTGGAACGGTGGCAGACACAGGCATTCCTCGCTACCTAGACCTTGGTCAATGCAACGACAGTAACGGCGCTGTACACATCGCTCTAGCACTTGCTGGCGCACTTGGTGTAACCGTTCATGATCTTCCTGTTTCGATCGTTTTGAGTTGGATGGAGCAAAAAGCGGTTCTCATTCTTTTAGGACTCTTTAGCCTTGGCATCAAAAACATCTACCTCGGACCAAAACCACCACAATTCGTCAACGACGACATCTTCGCCTTCTTGCAAGAGAACTTTAACTTGCATTTGACCGATGACGCGGCATCTGATACTGAAAAATTGTTGATTAAAAAACCTGCGTAAGGTTTACATGTAAAGATGGGGAAGCCTTGAAAAAGGCTTTCTCAAATGTTTTGCCTCTTAATTTCTTTACATGTAAAGAAGAAAAAGCTTTGAAAAAATATGCTAAAATAAGCTTTATATAAAGATTGAGAGGAGGCAAATGATGAGTACAACCGTTACCATCAAATCATCAAAAAGAAGCGGTAAACCTTGCATTAGAAATCTACGCATTACGGTTTACGACATTCTTGCTATGCTTGCAGAGGGCATGAGTTACGATGAGATTTTAGAAGACTTCCCCAAACTAACGAAAGAAGATATTTTAGCCGCCCTTGCCTATGCCGCCGATAGAGAGCATAAAACGCTTAGCGCAAAACTCAGTGCATAAACTCCTTTTTGACAATAACATCTCCCATCGTGTCTTGCCAAAACTAGCGGACATCTTCCCAAACTCTTTACATGTAATGCTTAAAAACCTTGATGAATCAACCGACTTAGAAGTGTGGCGATATGCAAAAATCCACGGTTTTGCCATCGTCACTAAGGATTCTGATTTTAACGACTTGGCGATATACCGAGGAATTCCTCCGAAAATTATCTGGATTAAACTTGGAAATTGTAAAGTAGACGCTATCGCTACGATATTGCGAGAGAATTATGAGAGCATCGTCGAATTTTTAGACGATGATGTGAGTGCTATTTTGGAGATATGAAATAAAGAAGATAAAAAAGTCGCTTGCCCTCTTTTTCTCTTAACTTACATTTGACCGATGAAGCGGCATCTGACACTGAAAAATTGTTGATTAAAAAACCTGCGTAAGGTTTACATGTAAAGATGGGGAAGCCTTGAGAGAGGCTTTTCTAGTATGCCTATAATGTATATTGTTTATTGGCATTTAAGATGTATTTTAATCTTTTAAATATAATTAATATAATACTACCAAGTAAGCTAAAAAACGCAATGTACTTATATTCCGAATCTAATTTCTCCCAACGACTTAAATTTGCTCTTTCTTCATTTATATATACGGCTTGTGTATTTCCTGTAAATTTCAAGAACCCATCAGATGTTGCATTACCTATTAATGAAGCATTGCTTATTTGTATGTTATTGGAAGATAAAGTTTGTTTAAATTCCTTTCCATCAATATATAATGTTTGAATAGGGGCAGTTACAGAAATGGAATTTAATGGAAGATCATTGATATATGATGAAAGTTTATTTTTTTCTACTTCTTGTGCCTTGATCCAACCATTAAATCCTTCAATACTAACTTCTTCTTGAATATTGTGATTAGCTAATATGGAATTTAATGATAGTGGTTTTTGAATATCTTGAGCTTCTTGTATTGTAAGAATGATCTTACTAGTTATACTTTGAAGGTTGTAAGCGTTATTTTCAGATTTATGAAAAATCTGGCAATTTTTTTGTGAATTATTTTTTGAATTAAGTTGTGTAGGAGGAATTAAGGAAATTGAAAAATCTTCATTATTTGTTTGCAAAGAAAGCTCTCTTGGTTTGACTATTTCTTGTGAGTTTTGTAAATGGTCATTAAAAGTTACAAGAGTCAGAACATATGATATTTTATTATCATATAAAGAATATTTTATTTGATCAGAATTATCTATAAAACGAGTCAAATCATATCCTTTTGTTTTTGATTCACTTATCCAAAATATCACTTTCTTCTTATCATCTTTGGATGAAATTAAAAATTTTTCACTTGAATTGGACAAATTTGGCAAGGTATACATTTCTAGCGGTCCATTATTAGCGGTCAGTTTAAACTTATTAATATTTTTGATTACATAAGTTGGCGAAGCTGATATAGCTTTAGCAATTTTATCTTTATCTTTAAAACATGAATCGAGTATTCTAATTTCTGCATTATAAACAAGAGGATTTTTATTAATCTTTTTTTCCCAGTTAAGTGTAAAATTATCGCTAAATCCATGCCAATATATTTTTTCTATGTTTGTAGATGTAGAAGATAAAAAGCCATAGTTTTTTTCTGATGTTTTATTTGCTTCATTGTCTATAGTATAAGCCCCTTTTATTGGAGCTTTGATAGACAAATCAATTTTCGATTTTGTAACAGTATAAACGTTAATATAGATGATATACACGATAAATGCAATGATAAATCCATATATGATTGCAATTAATCCATTTAATAATTCACGATAAATTTCATGATTTATTTCAAAATATTGGTTTATTGCATATCCTGTATCTAAAGATAAAATAACAATAATCGCGATAATTGGGCTACCAATAATATTAGATATTAAATTTGATAAATGATTATCCAAATTTTTAGCATGAATAAATACAAATAAATAGTCTGTAATCATTAACGTTGCAAAGATAAATATTGTTAGATAAATGAGAATTTTTTTTAATGAGGTTGCCTTAAATGCAAAATAAATAATTGCCAAAGATGGGATTAGAAACCAAGACCAGGGATATTCTATAAAATATTGTATAAAATTTGTTTGATAAATCGCAATTTTACCTTCATGCAGAGTATCATAAAGTTTTACTTCTTCACTAGTAAATAATTTAATAAATATCGGTTGGATTGTTGAGCCAATGTTCATAATTATAGAAATGAGTAATGCGTATGGAAAAGCTTTGATAATTGATATGATGGGAGTTTTAATATTTAGATTCATTGATATCCATGCTATGATTTTCTTAGTCATCTTATAATAATACACCTAAATATAAAAGAGTGTAACATAGTAAATAGGAGGCAATACTAGATTTTAAAACTTTTCCCAGCCAACCCCTTTACATGTAAAACCCATCAAGCTCTATCCACAATGCTTACGATCTTTCCATCGCGAAAGGTAAACTCTGAGTTTCCTTGGAGTTGGAGGAACTCGCCTGCTTTAAGTCCGTTGGGGAGGTCGATGGCGAGGACGGCTTCAAATGTGACGTCGATGCGTGTTTGAGACTCGTGGGTTTCGACATTGGTGATGGTCTGTTTGCGAGATGTAAAAAGTCCTTTGGACTGTTCTGCGAGGGTTCGGAAAGCTTCTATACCGTGTGTTTCGGCGTTGATTTCGCCGTTGGAGATGTTTTGAAATGCGATGTCAGGGTGAAGCGTACTTATCATCGTTTCGATGTCAAAGGTGTTGTATGCTTCGATGTAGCGTTTTATCAGCTCTAAATCGTTCATGGTCAATTCCTCAAATAATTGTTAAGAGCCAATTATATCAAATGTGATGCGTGAGTAAGCGGTTAACCCCTCCATCTTTCGTACGATTTACGTTTACATGTAAAGACGTTAATGTGCAAAATCTTTCAACAGTTCGATGATCTTTTGAGCCGCTTTTTCGGAACCGTACAAAGAAGCATCAAGGGTGACATGATAATTGGTCGCATCTTTCCAGTCGTGTTTGGTGTAGTGAAGGCAGTAGTTGGCGCGATTTTTATCGGACATTTCTAAGTCTTTGTCGGTACATGGCGGTGTGGCTCCATACTTTTCATTGACTTTGGTTTTGCGGTACGCCATGTTGGCATGAATGAAAACATTGAAACAATTGGGGTCATCTTTTAAGATAAAATTGGCACAGCGCCCGACGATGACGCATGCCCCTTTAGCACAAATATCGCGAATAATCTTACTTTGCACCATAAACAAAACATCCTCAGGCGGAAGCTGGTCATCCACATAGGCATAGTTTTGCTCGTAGAGTTCATAGAGTAGTTCACTGGCTAAATGTTGCTCGTTGGCTTGAATGTATTCTGCCGTGTAGCCCGTCTCTTCGGCGGTGAGTTTAATAAGCTCTTTATCGTAAAAAGGAATGCCAAGCTCTTTGGCGATCATCTCTCCTATCTCATGTCCGCCGCTACCGTACTCTCTTGAGATGGTAATGACCAGCGAATTAAGAGCCGTCTCTTGCGTGCTTTGTGGTTGAGGCGTAGTGTATGTTCCAAGCCATTGTTCGACAAAGACCAATTTGGTACTGTAAAATTTAATCAATGCTCCAACGAGTAACGCCGCAACCACACTGCCTTCGCGTATGCCCTCCAAGCGATTTAAAAAAGCAAAAGAGCTGATGACACCGATGATGACCATGGTGCTATCCAAGCTGATTTTGACTTTACCAAACTCTTTATGATACGTGTGCGAAATCGCAACCGCCAAACCATCGAGCGGTAAATAGGTCAAACGTGTTTTTAAAAGCAAAAAGATACCAAATGCCAACACACAACATGCGACTAAACACCAAAAAACTTGCGCGACATACGATGTGGGAGAGAGCGCGGAGAGCAGATGCATCGTAAAGTCAATGCAGTACCCAAAAACGATGACGGAAGGGAGTTGAACCAGTTGTGCCCATTGGTAGTTTTTGCGTAAAACCGCCATTTGCGAGACAATAAAAACAAGGTTGAGCAAAATGGTCAATTCGCCTAAACTGAGTGACATCGTTAAGCTGTACACATACGGTACACAAGAGATTGGCGAAACCCCGAGGTTGGCTTTAACCGAGAGTGAGACACCTAACGCCATAATGAATTGTCCTAAGATAAAAACGACAATTCGCTTTGTTTTGTTTAAACTGAGCATCGTTGAGTCATCCTTCATGAATGCAGTGGCGACAAAAAACATTTTGAGGGTGCATAGGAGTATTTAAAATGAAGGAGGTACTATACTCCACATTACATTAGAGAAATCAATGCTTTTTAAAGTAGATGTGTCCTATTTTAGTGTGAAATGGTTTCAACCGTGATGCTTTCACCACCCACTTCGATCTTCTCTCCTGCAACGATTTTAGCGCGTTTTCGTGTCTCCACTTCGCCGTTTCGTTTCACATTGCCTTCTTCGATGAGCATCTTCGCGTGTGCGCCACTGTCTGCTACGCCCATGACTTTAAGCAGTTTAAACAACTCGATGTATTCTTCGTCTAGTTCAAATGTCATTTTTATTTCCTTGTGGCTAATCTCTTTTTACATCTCATGGTTCTAAAGCGCATGATCAAATCCGTACTCTTTTTCCACTCTTGCAATGCGTGTTTTAAAAGAAGCATACCACTTTTCGCGTCCAAGTTTTTGAGCTTCTTGGTGTTGCATGTCTGCTTTCCATCGTTGAATAGATTCCATATCGGACCAATACGAAACCGTAATCCCGACTTCGTCTCGTGCTGATTCCATTCCTAAAAAACCGGGTTGTTTGGTTGCAAGTTCTACCATCTTGTGTGCCATTTTGTCATATCCTTGGTCGCTTTTAGTTCGCAAAGAAGTAAAAATAACGGCGTAATAGGGCGGTTTGGGTGTGTTGGCAATAGTGGACATGTACCATCCTTTGTGAAATAATTTACTTGACAATATAGCACGTTTTTGTATAAAATGCAAGTGTTACTTACATTTTGTTAAGGGAGCATTCATGGAACCAGCATTCAAAAGAAAACGCCCGGCAAAGGAAAAAATTCTTGTGGCGGCTGAAAAACTATTTCAAGAAGTCGGTTACGCAAAAACGACGACGAAAATGATAGCCGAAGTTTCAGGCGTAAATGAAATCACGATTTTTAGAAATTTTGACACGAAAGCGGGCATTTTAAAGTCGTTGGCATTGTCGAAAATAGAATTGATTGAACCGTTTAAAGAGGTATTGTTTTCATCGTCACACCACAGCATCGAAAAAGATTTGACAGCGGTTGGCATCATCTATTATCAAGCATTTCGTGCCAATATCGGTTTGATTTTATCGCTCTTAAATGAAAACAACGATGATTTCAAAACAAGTTTCATCCAGATTCCATCTACTGCGATTTCAATGTTGCAAACGTATTTCGAGCAGATGGAAGCTTCAAAAATGATTGTCATCAATCCAAAAATGAATGCTCATTTTTTAGCGACCACTTTTTTATGCAATCTTTTAGGTTATCTGATTATGCACCATGCGTTTGGGCGAATTATTTTGCAAGAAGATGTGTACGAGTTGCTTGCGCTAAACGTTGAGAAGTTTATGCACGGCTGTATTGAAGAAGTTTCTGAAAGACCCACAGGAGAAAAAGATGCTTGAACTCAAAGAAAAAATTGGAACACTTGAAAAAAGCGACGTAAAAATTGCGACTATAATGGCATTGGCGATGGGGACATTTTTTATCTATATCGGAAGGTTGCCTCTTGCTGTTACGTTTATACCGGGGCTTGTCATCACTCTTACGCTAATCTATTTTATGTATGTAAAGCAGCTTGAACTTCCTTCTGCTAAGTCGTTTGTTCCATTGTTTTTTGCTTCGTTTGCGTGGCAGTTCATTCATTTCAATGAAGAATTTGTAACGGGATTTTATCGGGAATTTCCGCTTTTATTCGGCAGCCATCCTTACTCCGTAGAGCGATTTGTGACGATCAATATGATCAGCTATTGTGTCTTTGCTTTAGGGTGCATTGCGGTATTTACGCAAAAATTAAAATTTTTAGTGCTACCAATGTTATTTTATATCGTTTACGGCATGATCGGCAATGCGATAACCCATACATGGTGGAGTCTTTTGCATTGGGAGTATTTTCCAGGATTTTATACGGCGCAAGGCTATTGGGTTCTTGGCTTTATCGTGTTGAGTCGTTTTCTCAAATCGCGCAAAGCAACCGTCATGACGTTTGTAGGATTTGCCCTGATCGCTCTGCCTCTGATCACATTAACCGAGTGGTATCATGGTTAAATACATTTACATGTAAATCTAAAGTGAGATTATCTTACAATGGCATAAAGACTTAAAGGATGCTCATGCCATTTTCAAAACTCTCTTTACCCCTTCAACAAGCGCTTGTGGAAGCACGCTTTAGCACAGCGACGCCGATTCAAGAAAAGGTGATTCCCCTTGTGTTGGAGCGAAAAGACATCATGGCACGAGCGCAAACGGGAAGTGGCAAGAGTGCTTCGTTTGTACTGCCCATTTTGGAGTTGTGGAGTGCGAGCAAAAATGAAGGAAAAGCGAAGATCAAGGCATTGGTTTTAACGCCTACGAGAGAGCTTACGGTACAGGTTGCGGAGGCATTTACAACCTTTGGAAAATGGTTACATGTAAAACCAAAAGTGGTGAGTATCATCGGTGGCGAGAAGATCGGCGAGCAACTCTATGACATCCAACAAGGGTGCGACATCGTGGTGGCGACTTCGGGGCGCCTTTTGGACATCATGCGTAAAAAACAGATCGACCTTTCGCGAGTGGAGTTTTTTGTGCTCGATGAAGCGGACAAAATGCTTGATCTTGGGTTTGAGCACGAACTAAACGCCATCCTCGAAGCACTGCCCCAAAAACGCCAAAATCTTCTTTTCTCAGCGACGTACCCTGAAAAAGTACAGACGATCGCCTCGAAAATCACCCAAAGTGCTGAGGAAGCGAACATCGAAGCAGAAGCGCCGACGGTGGAGCGTATCACACAACGTGCTATCGAAGTCAATAAAGAAAATAGAGCACCGCTTTTACGCCAGTTATTGCGTGAAAACAACTGGGAGTTGGTCTTGGTTTTTATGGCAAACAAACGCGCCGCCGATAACATCGCTGTGAAGTTTCGCAAACACGGCTTTTTGAGCGAATCCTTTCATGGTGATCTCATTCAAGAAGACAGAGCGTGGACATTGAAATCCTTTAAAGAGCGCAAGATCCGCGTGTTATTTGCCACGGACATCGCCGCGCGGGGACTTGACATCGAAGATGTAAGTTGCGTAATCAACTTTGACCTTCCTCGCTCTACCGAAGATTACATTCACCGTATCGGGCGAACGGGGCGCGCGGGCAAAGAGGGCTTGGCGATCTCATTTATCGACCATGAAGACAAAGCGCATTTCGCGCTCATCGAAAAACGGTGTCGCATCACACTTCACAAAGAGCAGATCAAAGGGTTTGAACTCACAGGCGTTGCGCCTCAAAAAGAAAAAGGCAGTGCGCCCATCAAAGGCAAACGCAAAAGTAAAAAAGATAAGTTAAGAGAGCAGGCGGCCTCACAACCTGCTTCTTAACTCTTTACATGTCAAAGTGTTTAAGCCACCATTGCCGCTTTTTTAACGTCCAATCTGTCGTACAGATCAAGGATATTGACATAGTGTTGGTGTAAGCTTACGTCTATAAAGTAAGCTTTGCCGTCTAAAATCTTGAGGGCGTGTTCAACGTTCGCTTTACCAAAAATGTCCCCAAAGGCACTTTCGTAGTCACTCCAAAGATGTTCTTGAGCTTTGAGGGAGAGGATTTCACATAAAAGTTTACTGATAGGTTTTTCACTCAAGGCAAGTAGCATTTGAGCCTCTTCATAATTTTCCAAAAGCAGATGCATTTGCGCCTTAAGGTCGATCATCTGAAAGTTTTGCTCGAAAATGACACCGATGTATTTTTCCATATTGAGTGAATCTTCGAGCGGTTCGATAATTTCTAACAGTGCCTCATGGTTTTCTTCTTTGAAATTGAGTACGAAGGAGCGAATGAATTTGCCGCTGTTGCGGTTTTGATAGACCATATCTTCGATAGGATAGACTTCTGAGACACTAGGAATGATCATCTGACACGAATAAAAATTTAAGTAGGTGTATTCACGCAAATAAATTTCTTTGCCCATAGACTGCACGATGTCGCATAAGAAGGCGTATTCGTCGCTACTTCCTTCGCCCTTATACTGCCACGGTGCATACTCAAAACTTTTGGCGGCACTTAGAAAACCAAAGCCCATTTTGCCGTTCGAGTCGATGAAATGCGCCTCAAGGTTGAAGCTATCTCCCACTAAAGCCATGTCAAAGGTTGGCATTTCAAATGCGTCAAGATTGTCAATGCCCCTTCCTTGCATCAGCTCGCTCATGGTACGCTCGAGACTGACTTCTAAAATGGGGTGTGCGCCAAAGGAGACAAAGAGTGTGCCGTTACGCGGGTTGATGAGCGAGATAGCCGTGACGGGAAACTTTCCACCGAGTGAAGCATCAAGCACTTCAACGATGAAACCCGCTTTTTGAAGCTCGCACACGTCTGCATGAAGTTTAGGGAATGATGCGATGATGTCCTCTGGGTATTTAGGGAGCGCGTAAGCGTTTTTGATGATCTCCATTTTAGCGTGACGCTCGAAGATTTCGCTGAGTGCTTGCACTTTGGCTTCATCAGGCGTATTTCCGCTGGCAAGTCCATTACTCACGTAAAGATTGCTTAAAATATTGAGGGGAATATAAACCTTTTCTTTGCCAAAAACACTTTCAAACGGAAGCGCTACGATTTTGTCATGGTAATCGCTGTTGAAATCCACCCAGTCTTCACGGCTCATTTCATTGGACGGATTGTAAATGACATGTAAAGAAGGACTCAGATATTCACCGCCAAACTCAAACACTTTTTGGTCTGGGTAGTATGCGCGATTAGGAAGATGAAAGTCGATGAAACAGTTATTGGTTTGAAGTCGTTCGATGTATTCGCCAAGCGCACTCGCTTTGGAAGAGAGCGAAAGAGTGCCTTTACCGTTAGAATAAATATGATTGGGTGCCTCAATGGAAGCAAGATTGACGGAGTAGCAGTTTCTTAGCGGATTTTTTTCGCTTGCAAAGGTAACGGCACAGCCCAGATCGTCTAAAATCGTTTGCATTTTTGCGATGGAAGTGCTTAAGGGTGCATTTTTGGAGAGCGGATTCATGAATGAGGATGTCCTTTGGAGAATTGGGCATTGTAACATAATAA
Organism: Sulfurospirillum cavolei; assembly: GCF_001548055.1. GTDB lineage: Bacteria > Campylobacterota > Campylobacteria > Campylobacterales > Sulfurospirillaceae > Sulfurospirillum. Next base: position 2,212,230 of record NZ_AP014724.1, on the reverse strand, counting down.
ACGCGTGAAGCGCAAAAGCGGGCTTTGAAAACATTTGGTAACTTTTTATCGTCAGCCCTAAGTACGATCGTAGAATATTTTGGTAAAATAGGCACAACGAACCTTTTTTATTGACGGATAAAATGAATAATTTTCTCGAGAACCCCAATGACGGTAGCCTTAGATTTAGCGATGTGGAAGTGCGATTAGCCGAATTTTTAAAGACGTTTGATCCCGAGCCCTACAAAGTCCACCCTAGTTTATATTATTTTGAAGAGAACGTTTTCGGTGAAATCGTCGCGTCCTTGCGTAATTGCAAGTTGCCCAAACATTTTCTCTCCTACAAAGACGTTTTGCGGGAAAAGCTGATCGAAAAGCTCGGTTTTAGCACGCAAGACTTGATTTTGTGTACCGACGGCATCGTTTACGCCAAACGCTTTTTTGCCGTCGAAGCTTTGGGCGAAGGTGCCGAAAGACGCGCATGCGGACTCGATCCTGCCGGACTGGAAGCCTATAAGCAAAAATTTTTTCCCAACGAGTTACATGTCGAAAAAACGTTAGAGCTTTTGCCCTATCTGGTTGAAGAGGTTTTAAATTTTCGCAAAATCACGCCGGTTAAATTCAAAAAACTGTTTATCACGTCGTTTATCAACCTGATGGATATGATCGTTTTGGCATACACGGATATCAGCGATCCTAAAGTCGTGCGCGGCTTGAGCTTGTATCTGTTGCGTGAAGTGTTCGATCGTTTGATGCTTTTCATCGCGTCGGATATTTTATTTCACTTTTCCAACGCCGATCGCAAAGCCATCGAATTTTTAAGCTTTTTTAGCGTCAACGAAAGCATCGACGCCCACGGCAATCGTTACAAAGCCAATCCGATTTTGGATGAAAGCAATCATGCGTGGAACATTACGACGATTCGCTCGACTTTGCTTCAGCACAAAAAAGCCAAACAAGCCGTTTACGATAAAAAAAATGCCCTCATTAGCATCAAAACGAAATTGGAAGGCTTTAAACTAGACCAACAAGAGTACGCCTTGCAAAAAGCCAAGATTAACGAGCAATGGTCCAACACCGAAGCCGTGATAAACGGGATTCATAAAACACTGCGCAAAATCCAAGAGTCCGAAGACGAAGAGGTGCATTTCAACGAAGACGGCGAAGAAAAAGTTTTCCCTCGAAAGGTCTTGATTACGCGTCTATTTAAGAAAGAAGACAAGTTGCTAAGCGAGAGGACGAAGTGCCAAAAAGCCATTGACGAGATTGAACTAAGAATCGCCAATAAACAAAAAGATATTGATATTTGGGAAAAGAAATATGCCGAAAACCAAGAGGTTTTAGCGGCATTTGAGGCGAAAGGTCATCCGATGGATAAGCAGTACGAGCGGATTCAACGGGCTTTGGCAAAAACTTTAGCGTCGAGGTAGCACGCCAAAAAGACCGTTTAAAGTCTCTTTTTGGCGTGAAATCGCACTTATTTGACCGCGGAAAAAAGTGTGCTAAGATTGCCCGCGACGCCTTCTAACGAGTGTTTGAGATCGGACGGAACAAAGACGACTTTGCTGTTGGCGGAGTTTGCCAACGCTTGAACGCTGTCGATGTAGCGTTGCGCTAAAAGGTAACTCGGCGCATCGCCGTTTTTAATTTGTGATGCTATCGCTTCCATCGCAGCTTGGTCGCCATTTGCAAGTGCGACTTTGGCTTCAGCTTCTCTACGAGCAGCTTCGAGTTTTCCTTCTGCTTCTAAAATCATAGACTGTTTAAAACCCTCTGCTTTTGCGATGGCGGCTTGTTTCTCACCTTCGGCTTTCATAATGAGTGCTTTTTTCTCACGTTCGGCGGCGGCTTGTTTTTCCATCGCTTCTTGTAAACTGTCGCTTGGGCGAATATCTTGGACTTCGACCGCGGTCAACGATAATCCCCATTGTTCCAAATGGTCGCTGATCTTTTCCGAAACGGAGGCTTTGATGGCTTCTCGACCGGAAAGCGAAGCGTCGAGTTCCATATTGCCGATGACGGAGCGAAGCGTCGTTGCCGCCATATTGGCGACGGCAAGCTCAAAATCGTCGATCGAATAAACCGCTTTTGCAGGATCGCTGATTTTATAAAAGACCACCGCACTGATAATCACGACGGCATTGTCTTTTGTGATGACTTCTTGCGCTTTCATTTGCTGAATCAACTCTTTGGTATTGAGTTTTACCTGAACTTGATCGAGTACGGGAATGAGAAAATTGAGTCCCGGTTTTAAAATGGAGTGAAACTTCCCGAGTCGCTCGACGACCCACTCTTCGCCTTGCGGTACGATGCGCACCATTTGGTAGAGAAGGTAACCGCCCGCTAAGAGCAAAATAATAAAAAACGAAAGGCTAAGGTCGATAGAGGTATGCACGCAAACTCCTTTAGTTTGAAATAGGTTTGACGATTAAAAAATGACCGTGGATAGAGACGATTTCGATGTTCGTGCCGATCGCGATCGTTGCGTCGGTTTCACTTTGCGCGTTCCATTCGCTGCTACCCAAAACAGGGGTTTGTAATTTTACGCGCCCTTGTGCATCGGGCAGAATTTCGTTGAGGACTTTACCTTTCGTGCCGATAAATTCATCGGATTGTCCGATTTTTGAAGCGGGTGCATTGGCGACTCTTTGGCGTTTAAAAACGATTGCGCCGACGAACATACCTAAAAGGGCTACGAGAATTTGAAGAATAAGAGAGTTTTCCATGAAATATGCCAACAAAGAAGAACCGAAAAACCCAAGACCGATAAAAAGAGCAAAAAACGAGGGACTCGCGATCTCGAAAACGATAGCAAAAACGCCTAAGATCGCCCAAAGATACCATACCATCAAAACTCCTTTGCGAAGAGGATGGGGTATTATACTGAAAACACCTACAAATTATGGTGGAGCTGTGGGGGATTGAACCCCAGTCCAAAAATAGCCGCCTATGACGTCTACATGCTTAGATATTGTTGATAGTGTTTAATTTTGCTTCGTACAACAATCAGAAAACTACGCAAAACGAGCCTTTAACTTCGCTACATGTAAAGGCGTTCATGTAGTATAGCTATCGAAGCTATGATACTCTCCGAGACCTCCTAAGATAGCATCGAAGGGGAGAGCAGTCCGTTATTTATTAAACTTACGCAGCTAGAGCGTAAGCAGGACGATAGTTACTGTTGTTAGCAGTTATTGTTTGAGGGTTGTCTAACGCAAGACCCTCACTCGCGACATGCAGCCATAAACTAAAACTACTCCTGTCGAAGCCATGTCAGCCCCATAGATAGTAGGAGCGTAAGTTTAGCATATTTTGCTATAATTCGCAAAAAGTATTGAAGGAAACTATTTTGAAAAGAATTATTTCGTATCTTTGCGTAGCATTTTTCGTCTTTTGGATACAAGGATGTGCGTTTAACCAACAACCGCAAAAACCGCAAGCCAATACGCAAAACGTCTCCGCACAATCGGCACAAGATACCAATCCTAAACTTTCGCGTTTGGTCGGCAAAAACTATATTAAAGGCGTTGTATTGCATTTGACGTATGATCCTAACACGCTTTTATGGAACTACGAAATCGACGGCATTGAAACGACCAACGGAAAATTGCCGTACGTGAACTTTAACCATAAAACGGTGCTTGCCAACGAAGGCGATTTGGTCTATGCGTCGTTTAACGGGATGCGTTTAGAAGAGCTTTTCGTCATCAAAGCCGGTTATTTTAAAAACGGTAAGATTTCGCAAACGGCTCCTGCGTCAAAGCCGATAACAAGTGCAAGCAGAAAGAAAAACACTAACGCTAAAACGTCTGAACCGGACGAACCGGGCGTACGCAATAAAGCACATCAGGTCATTAGCGTTCCGCAAGAAGAGACGATTCGTTTCTAGTGTTAAAAGGTTTACTATTGTTAACCGATCGTTTACTTTGAATTCCTATACTTTCAGTAGCAAATTTCATATTTTCTTCCGAAAGTATCTTCTCAAAGAGGTGTTCCGCCAAGCGCCTCTTTGAACTCTTTTTCTATTTCAATCGTAAAAATAGCCCCTTCTTTTTCGTTCCGAGCACTTAGCTTTCCGCGCATACTTTTTTCGATAATCAACTTTGACATGTAAAGTCCGATGCCCGTTCCTTCGTTTTGCTCTTTCGTACTGACGTAAGGCTCGAAAATGCGCTCGATCGGCTCTATTTTAATGCCTCCGCCGTTATCTTCTACCCTTAGGTAAATGCTTTTTTCGTCGCTTTCCAACGTAATGCGAATATACCCCTCGGCTCTTCCCGATGCGAGAATGGCGTCTTTGGCGTTGGAGAGAAGGTTTAAAACGACTTGTTCGTATTCGCTTTTGTAGCCGACGATACTTTCATCGGATTCGATGCGTACGTCCACGACGATGTTATGATGAATAATCGCCTCTTGAATGATGCGCAACACCTCGTCGACGGAATTTTGGATCGAAAAACGTTTTTTGTCCTTATTGGGCATAAAAAAATTACGAAAATCGTCAATCGTATGCGACATGTACTCGACGATGTTTTCCGCTTCGACGCATTTAATCTCCATCGAGCTTTTATCGAGCATATCTCGATTGTATTTGAGTTTGAGGGTCATTAAAAGCGCGGAGAGTTGGGAGAGCGGTTGTCGCCACTGATGCGCGATATTGCTGATCATCTCTCCTAAAGCGATAAATTTGGATTTTTGAATGAGGAGTTGTTCTTGCTCCCTATTTTTTTGAATCTCTTCTTGCACGCGGCTTTCGAGCGTATGGTTGAGCGTTTCGAGTTCTTGGGCTTTTTGTTGCACTTGCGCGTGGTAGCTTTTTAAAAAACGCTCGATGCGTTTTCCGAGCATCAGCGCAAACGCATTGGCGACGAGGGCGAAGAGCAAAAAGATAATGATCGCGGAGGTTGCTTCCATCTTCACTTTTTCTTGAAATTGTGTTTTTGCCGCTTCGATCTCTTGGTCGATGTCGTCTAGATAAACACCCGCGGCGATGATAATATTCCACGGTTGATACAATTTAAAGTACGAAACCTTGGGGCGAGCGAGCTTTGTTCCGGGCTTTTTGTAGAGGTATTCTACAAACGAATAACCGTGATCGAGGATGTCGTGCAAAAAGATTTTGCGAAATGCCTTACCGTTTTCGTCGGTATACGCATCGGAAATATATTCGCCTTCCAGATCGGGACGATTGGGGTTAATCAACATTTTGGCAAAGCGATCGCCGCCGCTAATATGGTTGATCTCGTAAACGAAAATATAATTATGTTCTTGTCCGCCGTAGCGAATATGTCGAATCCACTCAAAAGCCTCCTGCTTGAGCGCGGCAAGGTCGTTTGGCGTATCGGAGGCGGCGCGATGCAGTTTAAATTCGATAAAGCTGATAATCGAATCGACTTCGCGCTGAAGCAAAGCGCGTTTATTCGTCTCAAACGTTTTTCGCGTATCTTCGATTTGGGCGTCTAGCAGTTCGTATTGCTTGGTAATAAAAAAATAACCGTTAAAAAGCATTAAAGAGGTAATGATAAAAACGGTACTTAACGTAATGATTTTCGAGATATTGCTCTCTTTAATAATTTTCACAAAAAACTCCCGTTGCAACTGCTATAATATAAAAGTAAGAAATTTTAGAAAGAGAGTAGCGTATCTCTTCTTTTAAGAAACGTAAAGGTTCGGTTATGGATGAAAAAATGATGAAAAAGCTTTCAAATTACCGCGTTTTGTATGCCGAAGACGATGTGGGCGTGCGCAAAAACGTTTACGAGCTTTTATGCTTGCTTTTTCAAGAAGTCTATTTGGCAAGCGACGGCGAAGAGGCGTATACACTTTTCGTGAAATATGCACCCGATTTGGTGATTACCGATATTAAAATGCCCCATCTCGGCGGCATCGACTTGGTGAAGAAGATTCGCGAGCACGACGAAAAAGCCCATGTGATTATTATCACGGCGTATACCGAAGTCGATTACATGTTAGAAGCTATCGAACTCTCTTTACTACGCTACATCGTCAAACCCATTACCGAGCCGAAATTGTTTGACGCATTGGAAAAATTTTTACAGTCCAAAGAAAAAAGCCATCTGCAAGAAATCGCCTCGGGATGGTATTACGATGCTTCGCAAAAGAGCATCACGGACGGCACGGAAGCGTATGAGTTAACCAAAAAAGAAGCCAAGCTCATCGAACTTTTATTGGAAAAAGATTCCATCATCACGTACGAAGAGATTGAGACCTATTTGTGGGAAAACGAGTATATGAGCTTGAACGCGCTTCGTTTGATGATTAAAAACTTAAGAAAGAAACTTCCTGAGGGAACTTTAAAAAATATTCAAGGTATAGGTTACAAATTGTAACTTCATGAAACTATTAAAAGCCTTTGTAGTGCGTAAAAGTTACTAAAAGAAACTTTTACGCCTAAAATCCGACTCGGAACGAATCCCAACGCTTTTATTACATAATTTTGACATAACTTTCACCTATAATCGACGCAGAAATACATCGCTAAAGGAGTTGACATGACAAAATTATTCAAAATCGTAGCGGCTGCTACGCTCTTAGTTTCATCTGCGATTGCCGCAGAGTATACGATTAAGCTCACGCACGTCGTAAGCCCGAATACGCCCAAAGGTATGGGTGCCGACTTCTTTGCAAAACGCGTCGGCGAACTCACAGGCGGTAAAGTTGAAGTCGTCGTTTTCCCTAACTCACAACTTTACGGCGACGGCGAAGAGATGAAAGCGTTGAAGCTAGGAAACGCACACATCGCGATGCCGAGCTTTTCAAAATTTACGAGTATCGTTCCGGAGATGCAACTTTTCGACTTACCGTTTTTGTTTAGAGACAAAGACCATCTTTACAAAGTTCTCGACGGCGAAGTGGGTAAAATCTTGAAAGACAAAGTGACGGCAAAAGGCTTCGTCGCACTGGATTATTGGGATGCCGGATTTAAACACCTTTCCGCCAATAAGCCGCTTTTGAAACCCGAAGACGCTTCCGGACTTAAATTTCGTATTATGAGTTCACATGTACTCGAAGCACAGTTTAAAGCTGTAGGTGCTAATCCGCAAGTATTGCCGTTCTCGGAAGTCTATTCCGCATTGCAACAAGGCGTCGTCGACGGTGCGGAAAATCCGCTTTCCAATTTTTATACTAAAAAATTCAACGAAGTTCAAAGCGATTTAACCCTCTCCGATCACGGTTATTTAGGGTATTTGGTCATTATGAGCGAGAGTTTCTGGAAAAAATTCCCGAACGATCTTAAACCGATGGTGCTTCAAGCAATGAAAGAGGCAACGGAATATGAGCGCAAACTTGCGTCCGAAGACGATGAGGCGATCTTGGCAAAACTCAAAGAGTATGCTAAAACGTCCGGCAATCTCAAAATTCATACGTTAAACGCGGAGCAAAAAGCGGCATGGCAAAAAGCGATGGAAGCGATTTATCCCAAGTTTTATAGCGTGATCGGCGAAGATTTGATTAAAAAAGCGCAAGCCGCTAAATAGAAAGCAAGGCAATGAAAAAGTACTTTACGATTTTAGACCTCGGCGTCATGGCGATTAATAAAAATATCGCCGTGTTCGGCATATCGCTGGGCGTTCTTCTTGCCTTCGCCAACGTCGTGCTACGTTATTTTTTCGATATGAGCATTACGTGGGCGGGAGAGCTGACCAACTATCTTTTTATGTGGTCGGCACTTTTCGGGGCGGCATACGGTTTTAAAAAAGGGGTGCATATTTCCGTTACGATGCTTTTGGAAAAACTGCCCGTGATGTTGGCAAAAATCATCTTAATGGCGGCACACCTGTTTAGTTGTTTGTATCTGGCATTAATGGCGTACTTGGGATACGAATTGGTGCTAATGTTGATTGATTTCGGCGAAATGAGCATCGATTTGCGCGTACCGATGTGGATACCGCATTTGGTTTTACCGTTTGCCTTTATCGGCGCGGCGTTTCGTGCCGGAGAAAAAGTGTTTGAAGTCGCCGCGACCGATGCCGATAAAGTCATCGTCAACAGCGAGCTCGAAACGCTTCACGATTCTTTGGAAATGAGAGGAGTAAACTCACATGTTGATGCTTAGTCTTTTCGGTTTACTCTTCCTTTTAATGTTTTTGGGCGTTCCCGTTTCGGTAGCCTTAGGGTCGAGTACCTTGATAACGGCGTATTTTTTTACCGATATGGATTTGATGGGCATCACGTCGCACGTCTTCGACGGGCTCAATAAATATTCGCTGATGGCGATTCCGATGTTTATCTTAGCGGGATCGTTTCTCTCCAAAGGCGGTGCGGCACATCGTATTATCGAGTTTGCAAAGTCTATCGTCGGGCATTTACCCGGAGGTCTTCCGATCTCGGCGATTTTTGCGGCGATGATTTTTGCGGCGGTCAGCGGAAGCTCTCCGGCAACCGTTGCGGCTATCGGCTCGGTCATGTTCGGAGCGATTCAAGAAGCGGGCTATCCCAAAGGCTATGCCATCGGAACGATCGCAACTTCGGGGAGCTTGGGCATTTTGATTCCTCCATCCATCGTGTTTATCGTATACGGCGTTACGGCGGATCTTTCCATCGGAAAGCTGTTTATGGCGGGCGTCGTTCCGGGGCTTTTGATCGGTTTTATGTTGATGAGCTTGACCTATGTCGGCGCGGTGCGTTTAGGCTTTAAAAAAGGCACGCCGGCAAGTTTTAAAGAACGACTGGTCAAATTTAAAGAGGCGTTTTGGGCGTTGATGCTCATCGTCATCGTTATCGGCGGTATTTATGGCGGTTTTTTTACACCGACCGAAGCGGGTGCGGCAAGTGCCGTCTACGCTTTTGTTGTTTCAGTTTTTGTTTACAAAGACCTTAAAATGAAAGACGTCTATAAGATCGTCTTAGAGTCGGCGTTGACAAGTTCGATGATATTTTTCGTCATTGCAAATGCGATGATTTTCGCGCACTTTTTAACCGACGAGACGATTCCGCAACAAATCACGAAGCTGATTATGGACGCGAACGTCGGACCGATTATGTTTATGGTCATCGTTAACATTTTGTTGCTCTTGATGGGGCAGTTTATGGAACCGAGTTCTATTGTTATGATTACTGTTCCTTTGCTTTTACCCCTCATCGTGGCACTCGGCATCGATCCGATTCATTTCGGCGTCGTCTTAGTCGTCAATATGGAAATCGGTATGATAACCCCGCCCGTGGGTCTCAATCTTTTTGTCGCCGCGGGTATGACGGGACTGAGTCTCAAAGAGGTTGTCGTCGCTTCACTTCCGTGGGTCGGCGTCTTGTTTATCGGATTGCTTCTTATTACCTATATTCCTGCAATTTCGTTGTGGTTACCGCAGCTGATGTACGGAATGTAAAATCTTTACATGTAACGTTTGTCGGGAATGCCACAATGCCTTCCCGACGCTCTTTTAGAGCCCAAACACCTCTTCCTTCGGATTCTTTGGATCGCGTGACCCGAAAATCGGATTTTGCGTGACATTTTCCCCCTAATTTATTGTAATTTTCTCGTTTTTGTGATAGACTTATCTCGCCTTCAAAAAATTCAAAGGAGAAAATATGAAATTAGCTAAACTTAGCTTGGCGGCTATGGTAGTTGCTGGTCTTGCATCCAGCTCTTTTGCGGCAGACACATTGGCTGACGCATTTAAAAACGGTAAAGTATCAGGCGAATTAAGAGCATGGTATTTTGACAGAGAAGGTTCAGCAACCGCTGCTGAAGGTTCAACGGCTTCAAAAGCTATTAATGCCGACATCTTCAACGTAGGCGTTATTCTTGGTTACGTAACGGATTCTTTCTACGGTTTTAAATTGGGTGCAACCATCCAATCTAACTACGCTCCGTATGCCGACAGCGATGCAAAAGCAGATTTTGCTAGCGATGAATACGGTTCAGGTGCCGTTCTTTCTGAAGCGTATGTACAATACTCTATCGGCAACACGACAGCAAAAGTCGGTCGCCAATTTATCTCTACGCCATTGGTTAACGGTTCTGGTTCACGTATGATCAAACAAGCGTTTGAAGGTGCCGTAATCCTCAATACCGATCTTCCACAAACAACCTTGGCAACGGGTGTTGTAACGAAATACCAAGCAAGAACAAGTTCAACATTAAATGCATTCCCTCCATTTGCACATCCAGCAGGTGATGCTCCTCGTTTTGAGAACCTAGATAGTCTTGTTGATGCATATGCTTATACATTACTTGCTATCAATAAATCAATCCCCGGTACGACTTTAACGGCACAATGGGCTGGACTTGATAATTTTGCAGACTTCTACTACTTCGAAGCGGCATATGCTGGTAAAGCAGGCGAAATCTCTTACGGTTTGGCAGCAAACTATGAGTTAAAATCTCCTGATGCAGGTAAAGACGGTAAAATGTACGGTGCAAAACTTGATTTAGGCTTTGGCGACTTGAAAACATACGTAGCCTACACGAAAATTACCGATGATGCAGATGTAAGCGGTTTTGACGGCGGTGCCGGTTTCGGCGGCGGCGCACAAACAGCGTTTGCAAAAGCATACTCAAGCAAAACGGGAACGTATGATAAAGATTCAAAAGCATACTCAGTTGACGCAAACTACAACTTCAAAGCTATCGGTTTGTTAGCAGGTGCTAGATATACGGATGTTACAGTTGATTCTTCAGCCGTAAAAGACAGAGGTTATACCGATGTTTATATGCAATATGCATTTTCAGGCGCACTTAAAGGTTTTTCAACAGACGTTTCTTACCAAGACTGGTCAAAAGATGTTGACGGACACGATTTCTGGTTCAAAGCAAACTATAAATTCTAATTTATACGTTGCCTAATCGTCGAACAGCGGTATTTTTACCGCTGTTTCTCTTCTTAAATCTGCATTTTTCTTAAAAAGCTTACTTTTTCATCACTTTTTTTAGTTGACTTTCTATTTTTTTTTTGTATACTTCGTTTTGTAATCATTTAGTAATCTAAATTTTCAAGGAGAAAATATGAAATTAGCTAAACTTAGCTTGGCGGCTATGGTAGTTGCTGGTCTTGCATCCAGCTCTTTCGCGGCAGACACATTGGCTGACGCATTTAAACAAGGTTCTGTAAACGGTGAGTTAAAAGCTTACTATTTTTCACACGATGACGATAGCATGGATAGAGCGGATATTTTTAGTACGGGTATCATGCTTGGTTATAAAACGGCTTCATTTTACGGTTTTAGCTTAGGTTTAACAGCTCAAGGAAGTGCTTCTCCATTTGCCGATTCTGATGGCAAAGCTTATTATAATGGCGATATGTACGGTTCAGGTGCTGTATTGTCTGAGTCTTATCTTGCGTATTCTGCCGGTAAAACAACGGCAATGGTCGGTCGTATGTTCTTAGATACGCCTCTTGTAAGCGGAAGCGGTTCAAGAATTATCAAAGAAGCATTTGAAGGTGCTGCTATTATCAATACGGATCTTCCAAATACGACATTGATTGCCGGATACGTCCAAAAATTCCAATCTCGTACAGACCGTGACGGTAATGTTGGTAAGTTTACACGAAAAAGCGTTACAACTAACTCTTCAGTTAACGTAGATATCAATGACGGTGCATATACATTTGCCGCTATTAATAAATCAATTCCGGGTTTAACGTTAACCGGTGCTTATGCTTATGCTGAGGCTTTCGATACTATTGACGTAAATATTGCATATGTTGAAGCTCTTTATGAAGGAAAAGCAGGCGAGATTGGCTATACGTTAGGTGTTCAAGATTACTACAATGCATTTGACAATGCCGGTACACCAGACGATACAATCAATCTATACGCAGTTAAAGCAGGTTTAAGCTTTAAAGGCATCAACGGAACGGTTGCTTTCTCTCAAGTAAGTGACGATGCAGTTGTTGGTAATGCTATTGCTTCCGGTTTAGGTAACGGTGCAGATCTTCTTTATACCGACCCTGTTATTGCTATGAACGGTTATAATAGAGATACAAAATCTTACCTTATCGACTTAAACTATGACATTACAGCTGCTGCAAATATCGGTGCTCGCTATGTTTTAGCTGAAATGGGTACAGGTATTGATAAAGATGTATCTTCAACAGCAGTATACGGTACTTACAAATTTGATGCGGCTCTTAAAGGTTTCAGCCTTGGCGCTCAATATGAGAAACAAGGTCAAGACGGCGACGGCAATGACGTTTGGGTAAAAGCTAACTACAAATTCTAATCATGCCTTGATAACTTCGCCTCGCTATGAGGCGGAGTTTCTTTTTTACTCCTTTTCTTAACTGTCTATTTTTTATACACAACTTCACTTCTTTTAGATTCTTGCTTAAGTAACTTTTCTGTAATATTGTTTGATTACTACTACAAGGAGTATACATGAGAAAACTATCTGTTCTAGCCGCTTCCGCTCTTCTTTTAGCAAGCTCTTCTTTTGCGAAAGAGATTAACGTCGGTGTCGTTATGTCGATGAGCGGCCCGCTTGCCGCATACGGACAAACGTGCAACGAAGGTATCGAATTTGCACATTCGTTACAGCCGAAACTTAAAAACGGAGATACCGTTAAATTGGTATTGATCGACACGAAAGGCGATAAAGTCGAGTCTGCCAACGCAACGACGCGTTTGATTAGTTCCGATAAAGTCGTCGGTATCATCGGCGAATTGACGAGCACGAATACCGCGCAAGTCATTGCTATTGCCGATAAAAAAGAGATTCCGGTCATTGCTCCTGTTGCAACGAACGACAAATTGACCGAAGGTAAAAAATTTGCTAACCGCGTTTGTTTTACCGATTCGTTCCAAGGTGCAGTTGTTGCCAACTATGCGGCAAAAGACTTGAAACTTAAAACGGCGGTCGTCGTAGTCGATCAAGCGCAAGTGTACTCTTTGGGCCTTGCCAAAGCGTTTAAAGACGCATTTAGCGCCGCCGGCGGTAAAATCGTTAAAGAGATCAAAGTGAGCTCCGGCGATAAAGACTTTAAAGCCGTCGTTTCTCAAATCAAAGCGGCAAATCCTGATTTTATGTTCTTGCCGATGTATCACCCCGAAGTTTCTATGATTGCACGTCAAGCAAAACAAATCGGGCTTAATAAACCGATGTTCTCGGGAGACGGCGTTGCCAATCAAACCTTTATCGACTTAGGCGGCGATGCGGTTGAAGGCTACATGTTTACGGATTTCTTTGATTACGGTGCTCCTCCGACAGAACGTTCAAAAGAATTCATCAAAGCGTATGCTGCCAAAACCGGTAAACAAGAAGTCAACTCGTTTGTCGCCCTTGGTGCAGATGCCTACAACTTAATGGTAGACGCAATGAACCGTTGTGCTAATCCCGAAGACAATATTTGCGTCAATAACGAAATCAAAAAAACCAAAGGTTTTGAGGGTGTTTCGGGCGTGATCTCTATGGACGAACTCGGTAACTCTACGCGTTCAGCGGTTATCAAAGTCGTTCAAAACGCAAAAGCCGTTTACAAAGCAACCGTCAATCCTTAAAAGAACGACGTTTTTCTCTCCTCATTTCGGGGAGAGAATTTTAGACAAGTTGCCATATATGTCAGAGTGTGGTAAGTTTTTTAAAATTTTTTAGGAGCATCTATTTGGATTTTACAATGTTTATGCAACAGATGATCAACGGCTTTAGCCTTGGTAGTATGTATGCGCTGATCGCGATCGGGTATACGATGGTGTACGGCGTACTTCGCTTGATCAATTTCGCGCACGGCGATATTATGATGGTCGGCGGATTTTTAGGATTTTTCGGTGTAGCCGTTTTGGAACTCCCGTTCCTTGCCGCCGTTTTATTGGCGATCGTCGGTTCAGCACTCTTAGGTATGGCAAGCGATAGAATCGCCTATCGACCGCTTCGAAGCGCCCCCAAAATTTCTTTGTTGATTACGGCGATCGGCGTCAGCTTTTTTTTAGAAAACGCATTTAACGTTTTTTTCGGCGGCGTTCCAAGAGCTTTCCCCGTTCCGAGCGTTTTGGAAGATATCTTAGAATTCGGCGGACTTACGATTCCCGTATCGGCCTTGATCGTACCGATTTTGACGGCTATGTTATTAGCGATTATCTTGTGGGTTTTGTTTAAAACCAAGTACGGCATGGCGATTCGCGCCCTTGCGTTCGACGTCGATACGGTCAATCTTATGGGGATTGACGCCAATCGTATCATTACCATTGTTTTTGGGATGGGCTCGGCACTTGCGGCGGTCGGCGGTATTTTTTGGGTCGTGAATTATCCTTCCGTCGATCCGATGATGGGTGTTTTAGTCGGGCTTAAAGCGTTTGCGGCAGCGGTAGTCGGTGGCATCGGAAGCGTCGGCGGGGCCGTTTTAGGAGGGTTGATTATCGGCTTTACCGAAGTGGTCGTGATTGCTTTTTTCCCGGAGTTGGGCGGATACAAAGATGCATTTGCGTTTATCTTTCTGATCTTAATTTTATTGTTCAAACCGACCGGTATTTTAGGAATTGATTTTGAAAAGAGTAGGTTTTAAGATGACGGTAAAAAAAGATCAATGGATTAACCTTTCATTCGTGTTCGGTGTTATCGGATTTATCGGTATCGCCAATAGTTTTTTTGACGAATATACGATTCGTATTTTAAACAATATCGCTATTTTTACGATTTTGGCGGTCAGTTACAATCTGATTAACGGCGTTACGGGGCAGTTTTCGCTCGAGCCGAACGGTTTTGTCGCTATCGGCGCTTACGTCACCGCGCTTTTATTGGTTTCTCCCGAAGCCAAACAGTATCAATACGCGATCGTCGATCCGTATCCTTTCGTGTTAAGCTTGCATGCCAATTTCGTGGTTGCTTTAGTGTTGTCGGGATTTTTTGCGACATGTTTGGCGTTGGTACTCTCTTTCCCGGTTTTTAGGGTTCGAGGAGACTATTTGGCGATCGTAACGCTTGGTTTTGGATTTATCATCAAAATATTTGCGATCAATTATCCCGAAGTAACCAACGGTTCTTTAGGGCTAAACGATATTCCCGAATTTTCTAATCTGTATTGGACGGGCGGTATTGCGATTATCGCAGTTATAACGGTTTTGAACATCGTCAATTCTAAATTCGGACGTGCTATGAAAGCGGTACGCGACGATGAAGATGCGGCGATTGCAATGGGTGTCAATACTTTTAAAGCCAAAACCTTTGCCTTTTGCACGAGTGCTTTTTTTGAAGGCGTCGGCGGCGGGCTTTTGGCGGCATTGCTGACAAGCATTTCGCCTGATCTTTTTGACTTTTTCTTTACGTTTCAATTGTTGATTATTATCGTGCTCGGAGGACTCGGCAGTACGACGGGTGCGATTGTCGGAACGATTTTAGTAATGGGCGGAAGCGAATGGATGCGCTTTTTGGACGAACCGATGAAATTTTTCGGTTATACGACGCCGGCAATGCCCGGATTGCGTATGGTCGTCTTTTCGTTAATCTTAATTTTTATTATGCTCTTTGCTCGAGAAGGCATTATGGGCAAGAAAGAACTTAAAGATCTTTTCAAAGGCCGTAAAAGGAGTGCGAAATGATCTTACATGTCAATAACGTCACTAAAAATTTCGGCGGCGTAACGGCGATTAAAGAGACGAGTTTTAGCGTCGATCGAAAAGAGATTTTCGGACTGATCGGGCCTAACGGTGCGGGTAAAACGACAATGTTTAACATCATCACGGGAAATTACGAACCAAGTTCAGGAGAAGTCATTTTCCGAAACGAGATGATTCACGGATTGAAACCGCATTTAATCGTTCGCCGCGGTATCGCCCGAACGTTTCAAAACATTCGTCTGTTTTCGAGTATGAGCGTTTTGGATAACGTTTTGATCGGATTTGATTTCCAAGCACGCTACAGTTTCTTTGAAGCTATTTCGCGTTTTCCGCGTTTTATCGGCGAAGAAAAACGCATCAAAAAGCGCGCATTCGAGATTTTGGACTATTTTGGAATGAGTGCGTTTGCCCATGACAAAGCGGTCGATTTGAGTTACGGTCAGCAACGTAAAGTCGAGATTGCACGTGCATTGGCGACCAATCCGGAATTGCTACTGCTTGACGAACCTGCGGCGGGTATGAATCCTTCCGAGACGGAAGAGTTAGGAAACATCATCAAAAAAGCGCGTGAAGATTTCGACTTAACGGTACTTTTGATCGAACACGATATGAAATTCGTCAATCAATTGTGCGACAAAGTGTTGGTGCTTGATTACGGTAAAACCATTTTCGAAGGAAAGCCCAGCGACGCGATTCAAGATTCTGAAGTGATTTCGGCGTATTTAGGAGATTTTCATCATGATTAACGTTAAAAACCTACATGTCTATTACGGACTGATCGAAGCGGTCAAAGGGATCGATTTTGACGTGAAAGAGGGGGAAATCGTCTCGTTGATCGGTAGCAACGGTGCGGGTAAAAGTTCGACCTTGAAAGCACTGCTCAACAGCGTCAAAAAAACGGGAGATATTAATTTTTTAGGGTTCGATACCAAACACCATAAAACGCATACGCTCGTTCAACACGGACTTTCGCTGGTTCCGGAAGGTCGTAAAATCTTTATCAACCTAACGGTTGAAGAAAATTTACGTAT
Source organism: Sulfurospirillum cavolei (assembly GCF_001548055.1). Classification (GTDB taxonomy): domain Bacteria; phylum Campylobacterota; class Campylobacteria; order Campylobacterales; family Sulfurospirillaceae; genus Sulfurospirillum. The sequence goes on along the minus strand of NZ_AP014724.1, from coordinate 2,195,710 downwards.
GGGCGCGTTTAATAACGACGAAAATTACGAACATCTGCGCGATGCGATGTACGGGCTTTTCCCTCGTATCAAAGACAAACGCTATCAACTTGCGGGAACGATGAGCGGGGGCGAGCAACAAATGTTGGCGATTTCGCGAGCTTTGATGGGAGAACCGAAACTTTTGATGTTGGATGAACCGAGCCTCGGTCTTGCACCTAAAATCGTCGGAGAGGTTTTTGAAACGATTCTTCGCCTGAGAGACGAGGGCATTACCATTCTCCTCGTAGAACAAAACGCTTTTGCCGCATTGAAAATTTCCGATAAAGCCTACGTTTTAGAAAACGGCAAAATCGTGATGAGCGGTAAAGCTTCCGAGATGATCGGAGACGACACAATCCGCAAAAAATACCTCGGCGGATAAGATTAAAACTGCTTACATGTAGCCTCTGAAACGATGAGGCTACCGCTTCTTTAACGATTTATAAATTATTTACTCTAAAAAGGTAACATACCCCTATTTTGTTACGAAGGAAATTTGGAATGAACGGTGTATTGAAGCAACTTTTATCGATGAAAGTTGCGATTGTTTTGCTCTTACTTTTTGGCCTTTTTAGTGCCGTTGCGACTTTTGTGGAGAACGATTTCGGTGCCGAGACGAGTTGGGCGCTGATTTATACGTCATGGTGGTTTGAACTTCTGCAAATAGCTCTTGGTATCGTACTCATTTACAATATAATCCATTATAAAATCTACACACGCGATAAACTTCCTTCTTTGATGTTTCATTTTAGTTTTCTTTTGATTCTTATCGGTTCGGGGATGACGCGTTATTTCGGTTTTGAAGGCTCTTTGCACATTCGAAACGGTATGGAAGAAAACCGCGTACTCTCTTCGGAAGCGTTTGTACAAGCTTCCGCACTCAAAGAGGGGAAAAGCTATAGTTATGCGCATCCTCTGTTGCTTTCCCAAATGGGCGGGAATCATTTTAATTTTGGCTTGGACGTCGGCGGCGAAAAAGCACATGTAAGTTTTAAAGAGTATTTTCCGCGGGCGACTAAAAAAGTCGTCGACGACCCTAACGGAGTTGCGATGATTTCCATGATACTCAGTGCTTACGGGGAGAGTTTAAGTATTGCACTCAAAGAAGGCGAATTTTACGAAACACCCGATTATATTTTTAGTTTCAATGCGAAGCTTGATAAACCGAGTAAGCCGATAGTACGCTTTTTTAGGGAAAACAAAAGCTTTTACATGCTCTCAGACGAAAACGTATCGTGGTTTAAAATGGCGGAAAATACTCGCGGAACGTTTGAGGCAAACCGTAAAGAAGCGTTCACGACGGGACAGCTTTATACCGTCGGTACTATGAATTTTGCACCGCGTTATATCGGCTTAAAAGGAAAAGAGAAAGTCGTTGAAGATAAAAATCCGATGATTCAAGCAGGTGTTGAGTCCGCGTTGGTCGTGACGGTCGAATTTAAAGGTGAACGACACGATGTTGCGATGTTCGGACAAGGCAAAGGTGCTAAAGGCGAGCCGACGAAGATAATAATTGCAGGCATTCCGTTTGTATTTGAATGGGGTTCGAAGACGTTTACGTTGCCTTTTTCCATTCAGTTGAACGAATTTCAATTAGATCGATACCCAGGTTCCATGTCGCCAATGTCATATGCCAGCGAAGTTGAAGTCGTCGATAAAGATCAAAACGTACGTTTGCCGTTTCGTATCTATATGAATCACGTCTTGGACTACCGAGGATTCCGTTTTTTCCAATCATCGTACGATAAAGACGAAAAGGGTACGATTTTATCGGTCAATAACGATCCGGGAAAAATTCCGACTTATTTAGGATACTTTTTGTTAAGTTTAGGACTTTTTTTAAACCTGCTCAATCCCCAAAGCCGTTTTCGCAAATTAGCGTTTATGATTCAGCGCGACACGGTTAAGATGAAATCGGTGCTTGTACTCGTAAGCGCGATGCTTTTAACGTGGACACAGCCTTTACATGCGTATACTACAGAAGAGTATTTAAGCTTTTTGAAACAGTACGACGTCAAACATGCCGATCGTTTCGGTAAAGTGTTGGTGCAAAGCGTGGACGGGCGTATCAAACCGATCGATACCGTTGCATTCGAAGTGCTTAACAAAGTATACGGTGGTTCGACGTATCAAGGTATGAATGCCAATCAAGTCGTTTTGAGCATGATGAGTTCTCCGGCGGAATGGCAATCGCTTCCGATTATCAAAGTGTTTCATCCCGAACTCAAAAAGATGATCGGGATTCCCGATAATCAAAAATACGCGTCCTTTAACGACTTTTTTGAAAAAGAGGGTGATCACGGCTTTAAACTGGCGAAGTTTTCCGAAGAAGCCAACCGAAAAAAACCCGCATTACGCAACCAGTTTGATAAAGACGTCTTAAAAGTCGACGAACGCGTTAACATCTGTTATATGGTCTATACCGGAGAAATTTTTAAAATGATCCCGAAACAAAACGACCTCTCGAAACGATGGTTTGCACCTCAAGAAGCCGTAATGAATTTTTCAAAACAAGAGGGCGATGAAGTGCGGGCATTGTTGGGCGGTTATTTTGAGGCAATCGGAGAAGGCTTGGAAAAAAGCAACTGGGACAATGCCGACAAAGCACTGGATAAACTTCAGTCTTACCAAGAACAATACGGAGCCGACATTATTCCCGCATCAAGCCGCATTAAAGCGGAAATCTTTTTTAACCATGCAAAAATTTTCGATCGTTTGACGCCGCTTTATCTCTTAAGCGGGTTGATACTTTTATGCTTTATTTTTGCCAAAATGGTTAAACCAAAACTCTCTATCCAATGGATAGCCCAAGCAGTATTAACGCTGACGGTCATCGGCTTTTTGGTTCACAGTGCCGGACTCGGCCTTCGCTGGTACATCGCACAGCATGCACCGTGGAGCGACGGATACGAATCCATGATCTACATCGCATGGGCTATTGCGTTAGCGGGTATTTTCTTTGCACGCCAGTCGGTTGTTTCTTTATCGTTGACGTCGATCTTAGCCGGTATTACGCTTTTTGTCGCACATTTAAGTTGGATGGATCCGCAAATTACCAATCTGGTTCCCGTTTTAAAATCGTATTGGCTCAATATCCATGTCTCCGTTATTACGGCAAGTTACGGCTTTTTCGGTTTGTGCGCGCTTTTGGGCTTTTTTACGCTCGTTTTATTTATCTTACGTAGCGGTAGTCAAGCCAAACATAACCGAAATCAAGAGTTGGATCGCAATATTATCGAAGCGACGCGTATCAATGAAATGGCAATGATTTTAGGGCTCAGCCTTTTAACGGTCGGTAACTTTTTGGGAGGCGTATGGGCGAACGAGTCGTGGGGGAGGTACTGGGGTTGGGATCCAAAAGAGACGTGGGCCTTGGTATCCATCTTAGTATACGCGGCCGTCGTGCATTTTCGCTTTGTGCCGAAGCTCAATACGCCGTTTGTATTTGCCGTAGCGTCTACCGTTTCGTTTGCTTCGATTATTATGACCTATTTCGGGGTTAACTTTTATCTCTCCGGTATGCACTCGTATGCGGCAGGCGATCCGATACCCGTACCGAGCTTTGTTTACTATACGGTCGCGATCGTTGCATTGACGATTGCACTCGCATATCCCAAACGAACCTTACGTCAAGATACAAAACCTTCCGCTTGAAAGAGGCCTATGGCCTTTTTCAAGTTGTGCTATAATAGCCCCAAAAATCAGGAAGGCTATAGGCATGCAAGAGAATTATCTGATTCTTGCCATTGTTGCGGTTATCGCAATTGTCATTATCTCTTTATTTATTGTTGTCGCGAATCTTCAAAAAACCGTTGTGATCGAAGTGGCTCCGAGCCAAGTCGAACAAGAAAAAGCTCGTAAAATCGCTATCGAAGCGATGGTGGAAATTGCAGCTAAACGCAATTCGACGCGTAACGATCTGACCAATGCTATTTTACAAGTTGCCAAAGCCTGCCCGTTTCCCGAAAAACAAAAAGGGATGGCTCCAAAAATTGCCAAAGTGTATCTCAATTTCGTATTGTTGGTTGCGAGTCATCGTAATGCGGACGCGAAGTTGATCGCTTTTATGGATGAAGAGTTGAAAAAAGCCAATCCCGAATACAAGCAAGAAATCGATATTTATGAAAATGAGGGAATCAATCAACGAGGGAAAAGAATTTAACATATGAAAGAAAATGGCGACCCCAGGGGGACTTGAACCCCCGTTCCCGCCTTGAGAGGGCGGTGTCCTAACCACTAGACGATGGGGTCGCACACGTGATTTTGCTTAGGACAATGGTGACCCGTGATGGATTCGAACCATCGACCACCTCCTTAAAAGGGAGATGCTCTACCTGCTGAGCTAACGAGTCATGCTCAGACGGTTTCATCGTAACGATAAGAAAGAGCTGAGGGAAATAAATCGTGGCGCGGCGGACGGGGCTCGAACCCGCGACCCCCGGCGTGACAGGCCGATATTCTAACCAACTGAACTACCGCCGCACACGAAATGGTGGTCGCTATAAGACTCGAACTTATGACATCCACCTTGTAAGGGTGGCGCTCTACCAACTGAGCTAAGCGACCAAAGGGACACTACGTTAAAAAGAATTAAATGGCGACCCCAAGGGGATTTGAACCCCTGTAACCGCCGTGAAAGGGCGGGATCCTGGACCACTAGACGATGGGGTCGCACAAATAAAAAAGTGGTGACCCGTGATGGATTCGAACCATCGACCACCTCCTTAAAAGGGAGATGCTCTACCGGCTGAGCTAACGAGTCATTCACCGTTCTTCTCGTAATGAGGCTGAAATTATAGAGAAAAAAATTTCATTTGTCAAGAGAAATTTGCACTATTTTAAAAAAAGTGTTTCTCCGACATGCAAAAGAAGTTTAAAGGCGTGATACGCGCTTTGACGTTGGATATAGTGTCGATCGCCTTCTAAAAGGAGCCTTTCGATCAGGACGTTTCCTTCTTTATCGCGGGCACCCACAAAAACCGTCCCGACGGGTTTTTCGATGCTTCCGCCGGTCGGTCCCGCGATACCGCTTGTGGCAATCGCATAGTCGGCCAAGCTGGCGTTTAAAACGCCTTCCAACATCTCCCTAACGCACAATTCGCTCACCGCACCGTGACGTTCGAGGGTCTCTTCATTGACGCCGAGCCATGATGCTTTGATTTCATTGGCGTAGGAAACGATGCCGCCTTTAAAAACGGCGGAGACTCCCGAATGTTCGGTTAACATCGAAGCGATCAATCCTCCGGTGCAACTTTCCGCAACGCTTAAGGTCTTACCGTGCGTTTCTAAACAGGTACAAATATGCTCGATAACATCGGGATGCTGAATGACTTTTTGAGGTAAGAGCGATTTAACGGCTTTGAAAAAACTCTCTAAATTGCCGTATTTGTTTGAAACGGCTTCGACGCTTATCCATCCGTCGATGATTGTCGTCGGAGTGATGCGGATTTCGTAATTTTGTGCTAAGGGTTCGACGAGAATTTTCAAGGAATCTTCATCGATATTGATGATGGAAAAAAGGGACGATTCGTTGGTGTTATCGATAAAAATAGGCGGAAGTTTTTTATTTTCCGTCGCTTTTATGACGTTGATATATTTGCCCTCCCGCGCTAAAAGGTAGCTGTCGGTTTCATAACGAACGGCCTTAGAGGGGATCAACATACCGCCTTTGAGTTCCAACGTCTCTTCACCGAGCGTCGCGATAACTTTGTTGACTAGATTAAAACTGTCGTTGGAGGTGACGATAACGATTTCGTCGGCATGCGAAATCGATTCTTCTAACACAAAAAAGAGGTCTTTGTCGTTTTTATCGATATAGACGGTTTGATCGGGAAGATTCAAATGTTTCGTGATCGTGGAATGGATATAATTTAAAAACGGCAGATTGTATCGCAAGGCTTTTCCTACGACGATCAAAGAGCTTTTCATGCACAACCTTTTTTAGTTTGTATTATAGCATCTTGCGATGCGTAAGTGCTTCTTAAATCGTTTTTAGGTAAACTTGCCTCATTTTAAGATGCTTACATGTAAGAGTCTTAGCTTCCAAGGAGAGAGACTAAATGGACTATAAAGAGACCTTGCTTCTTCCTCAAACGGCGTTCCCGATGAGAGGCAATCTACCCCAAAACGAACCCGCTCGTTACGCTAAGTGGTTTTCAAAAGAGGAAAGCGCTTACGCACGCATGATCAAGAATCGCGAAAACAGTTCCAAGACGTTTATTTTGCACGACGGGCCTCCTTACGCAAATGGACACATTCACATTGGACACGCGCTGAACAAAATTCTCAAAGATGTCATTGTTAAAACCCACTATTTTTTTGGCGAGAAAGTTCGTTACGTTCCTGGTTGGGATTGCCATGGTTTGCCCATTGAGCAACAGGTTGAAAAAAATCTAGGTAAAGAGAAAAAAGACGCACTTCCTAAAAGTAAAATCAGAGAGTTGTGTCGTGAACATGCCCGCAAATTTATCGATATTCAAAGAGAAGAGTTCAAATCGTTAGGCGTCATTGGCGATTGGGACAATCCCTATATGACGATGAAGTTTAAATTTGAAGCCGATATTTACCGTGCCTTGTGCGGTGTGGCTGAGCGCGGTCTTTTGGTTGAGCGAAGCAAACCCGTTTACTGGTCATGGGCGGCACGCAGTGCGTTAGCCGAAGCCGAAGTGGAGTATGAAGACAAAGAAGATTACTCTATCTTTGTTGCCTTTGCACTCAGCTCTGAAGCCAAAGCAAAACTGGAAATCAGCTCGGATGCTTCAGTAATCATCTGGACAACAACGCCATGGACATTGCCTGCCAACGTGGGTATTTCGTTTAGTCCAAATGAAAATTATGTGTTGACATCGGATGGCTACATCGTCGCTGAGCCTTTACATGTAAAACTGTTAGAGCAAGGTGTGGTACAAGGTGACGTTGTTAAAACCTTTAAAGCCAGCGTGTTGGAGAACAGTTTTGCCATCAATCCTCTTAACGGTCGAAAATCACAACTGATTTTAGGCGATCACGTCACAATGGATGGTGGTAGCGGCTGTGTTCATACCGCACCAGGGCATGGTGATGATGACTACAAAGTCGGGCTTCGCTATGGTCTTGAAGTGATTATGCCCGTCGATGAGCGTGGTTGTTACGATGAGACAGTGGTTCATTTAGGGCTACTTCCCGATGCGCAGAGTTTTGTAGGCGAGCATATCTTTAAATGCAATGAGCGCATTTTAGAACTTTTGGGTGATCGATTGCTTAAATGTTCCAAATTCACTCACTCCTATCCGTTTTGTTGGAGAACGCATCAACCGGTCATCTACCGTGCAACCAAGCAGTGGTTTGTCGCAATGGATGAAGCCGTTGGTGGACGTGAAAGCCTTCGCAAAATGGCGATGGATGAACTTGAAAAAGTGCGTTTTTACCCAAAATCAGGTATCAACCGTTTGGGTTCGATGATCGAAAATCGCCCGGATTGGTGTATCTCCCGTCAGCGCGATTGGGGTGTGCCAATAGCCTTTTTTAGAGACAAAACAACGGGTAAACCTATTTTTGATACCAAGGTCGTAACACACATTGCCGCCATCTTTGAAGAAAAAGGTGCGGATGCGTGGTGGGATTTGGAGATCAAAGACCTTTTGGTTGAAAACAGTGGCTATAAAGCAGAAAACCTTGAAAAAGTGATGGATATTCTAGACGTCTGGTTTGATAGCGGTAGTACATGGAAAGCGGTACTTGAATCGTCCGATTATGATGCGGGAAGTTATCCTGCGACCATGTATTTTGAAGGAAGCGATCAACACCGTGGTTGGTTCCAAAGCTCACTGCTTGTTAGCACCGCCAATAATGGCATCGCGCCATACCAGAAAGTCTTGACTCATGGATTTACCATGGATGAAAAGGGCGAGAAAATGAGCAAATCGAAGGGAAATGTTATCTCCCCGATTGATATTGCCAAAAGCCATGGTGTCGAGATTTTACGCCTCTGGGCTGTTACCAGTGAATACATGAGCGACCAAAAAATCAGTGATAATATCTTAAAACAAGTCAGCGAGCAGTATCGAAAAATCCGTAATACGTTTCGTTTTTTACTTGCCAATATCAACGACTTGGAAACGCTTTTGCCCTACGAGCAGATGGGGGCGTTGGATCGTTGGATATTATCCCATGCCAAAGCCGTTTTCGATGAGGCGGAAGGCTATTTTAGGGAGTACGAATTTTCCAAAGGCTTTGCGCTTTTGAACCATTTTATTGCGGTGGAACTCAGCGGTATTTACCTCGATATTTCCAAAGACAGGCTCTATTGTAACGCCAAAAACGACACGATCCGCCTCTCCGCACAAAGCGCGATGGCACTGATTACCGAGCGTATGATGGCTTTATTTGCGCCGACGCTTACGTATACGATCGACGAAATGATGGAGTATGCGCCGAACATCGTGAAACAAGGCGGTACCGGTGTTTTTGATCTGGTCTATCAACCGCTACCGGATCATACGTCTTCGTTTGACGAAGCTTACATGATCGAAGCACGAGAGAAATTTTTTGAAATCGTCGATAGTTTGAAGAAAGAAAAAGTGATTAAATCGACGTTGGAATTGGTCATACAAACGGCGTCCGCAAAAATCATCGCACTCGATAAGGTCGATGCGGAAGATTGGTTTACGGTCAGCCGCGTGATCGAGCATGAAGAAAGCGGCGAAATCGGCGTTTTTGAAGTCGAAAAAGATCGTTTTAAAATTTTAAAAGCTCCTAAATGCAAATGTCCACGTTGTTGGAAATACCGATCAAAAAGCGAAGAAGAGCTATGCCACCGATGCGCCGAGGCTCTCAATGGTTGATTTGAGCGCTCCCGTACAGCTTAGCTTTATTTTCGAAACCGTCGGCGCTATTTTTATCGTCATCGGCGTGTGCGTTTACCTCGTCAATCGACGAACGAAACAGTTAAAGGAACATCATTGATTACGCTAAAAGAAGCATTAACCCTTCCTGCCGAAGCTTTGAAAGAGATTCGAGACGACTTAAAAAAAGAGATTGCAGCCAAAAAAGAGCTGGGTGCATACGTTGAACAACTCACAAATCAACCGATCGGCGAGTACGGCGAGGGAATTCCTATCGCGTTGAAAGACAATATTCAAGTCAAAGGCTGGGAAGTCACCAGCGGTTCGAACATTTTGCAAGGCTACGTCGCTCCTTACAACGCAACCGTCGTCGATAACATGTTACGCCGCGGACTTGCTCCTTTCGGACGCACGAATATGGACGAATTTGCGATGGGAAGCTCCACCGAATCGTCTTTTTACGGCAAAACCTTGAATCCGCATAATCCCATGTGCGTTCCGGGCGGCAGTAGCGGCGGAAGCGCGGCGGCCGTTGCGGCGGGCATTGCTATTGCGGCTCTTGGTAGCGATACGGGCGGAAGTATCCGTCAGCCCGCGGCTTTTTGCGGTTGCGTCGGACTCAAACCCACTTACGGAAAAGTGAGCCGTTACGGTTTGGGCGCCTATTCGAGCTCTTTAGATCAAATCGGACCGATTACGCAAAACGTCGAAGACGCCGCAATTTTGTACGATATTATCGCGGGACACGAACCTAAAGATTCTACGAGTGCCGCTATGGCGCATGAGAGCGTTGCCGATAAACTCAATCCCGATCGTAAAATGACGATTGCCGTCATCGAAAATTACCTCAATGAAGCAAGTTCCGAAGTACGCGAGAAGATGTTAGAGGGGATTAAAGCACTGCAAAGTGCCGGACATACGATCGTGTATCGCAATTTTATCAACTCCAAATACGACATCGCAACCTATTACGTGATTGCAACCGCGGAAGCGAGCGCGAACTTAAGCCGTTATGACGGTGTACGTTACGGCAATCGACACAACAGCGATTCGTTAAAAGAGATGTTCATTCAAAGCCGAAGTTTGGGTTTCGGCGAAGAGGTCAAACGAAGAATTTTACTCGGAACGTTTGTCTTGAGTAGCGGTTACTACGACGCGTATTATATTAAAGCGCAACGTGCACGTCACTTTATCAAAGCGCAATACGAAGCGATTTTTCAAGAAGCGGATCTGATTTTTATGCCGGTGACGCCTACCGCGGCGTTTGAGTTCGGCTCTAAAGCGGATCCTTTGGAAATGTACTTAAGCGATATTTATACGATTTCACTGAATCTTGCCGGATTACCCGGTATTTCGGTTCCTTTGGGTAAAAATCAAGAAGGGCTACCCATCGGCGGACAATTGATAGGACAAGCCTACGGTGAGCAAGCGTTACTCGACGGTGCGCTAAGCTTAGAGCGAGCATTAGGGTTATAGGAGAAGCACACATGAAAATTAGAAAAAGAGCGTTGACGTTTGAAGATGTTTTATTGGTACCGAAATATTCGGAGATTTTACCCAAAGAAGTGGATATTAAAACCAAATTAACGAAGAATATCACGTTGAACATTCCGTTAATTTCCGCGGCGATGGATACGGTGACCGAACACCGTGCGGCGATTATGATGGCACGGCTCGGAGGCTTAGGCATCGTGCATAAAAATATGGACGTCGAATCGCAAGTACGCGAGATCAGACGCGTTAAAAAAAGCGAAAGCGGCATTATCATCGATCCGGTTTCCATTAAAGCCAGCGCGACGTTAAAAGAGGCTTTAGGAATTATGTCTGAATACCGAATTTCAGGCGTTCCCGTCGTGGATGACACCAATACCTTGATCGGTATTTTGACCAACCGCGACCTTCGCTTCGAAAACGATTTCAGTAAAAAAGTTGAACAGTTAATGACGAAAATGCCTTTGATTACCGTCAAAAAAGGCACGACTTTGGACGATGCCGAAGCGATTTTTAGAACGAATAAAGTCGAAAAACTTCCCGTCGTCGACGAGCATAATAAACTAGCCGGTCTTATTACGATCAAAGACTTGAAAAAACGTCAAGAGTATCCTAACGCCAACAAAGACGCGTTTGGCAGGCTCAGAGTCGGCGCGGCGATCGGCGTGGGACAATTGGAGCGCGCGACGGCACTCGTTGCCGCGGGTGCGGACGTCTTGGTTCTCGATTCGGCGCACGGCCATTCTAAAGGTATTATCGATACGGTGAAATTGATCAAAAAAACGCTAAACGTCGATATTATCGCCGGAAATATCGCAACGTCCGAAGCGGCGGAAGCTTTAGTCGAAGCCGGCGTTGACGGCATTAAAGTGGGTATCGGACCTGGAAGTATTTGTACCACGCGTATCGTCTCGGGTGTGGGCGTACCGCAAATTTCAGCCATCGAAGAGTGCTCGGCGGTAGGTAAAAAACACGGTGTTCCGGTGATCGCCGACGGCGGCATTAAGTATTCGGGCGATTTTGCCAAAGCCTTAGCCGCAGGTGCTCAAAGCGTGATGATCGGAAGTTTATTGGCGGGAACGGATGAAAGTCCGGGCGAACTTATTACGTATCAAGGACGTCAATATAAAACCTATCGCGGCATGGGAAGCATCGGTGCGATGACCAAAGGCAGCAGCGATCGTTATTTCCAAGAAGGAACGGCGGCGGATAAGCTCGTACCTGAAGGCATTGAAGGGCGCGTACCGCATGCGGGATCGATTCGCGACGTTATTTTTCAGCTCGTCGGTGGACTTCGCTCCTCTATGGGCTATGTCGGTGCTCGCGATATCGTCGATTATCAAGAAAAAGCGGAATTCGTGGAGATTACGAGTGCAGGACTTAAAGAGAGTCACGTACACGACGTTATCATTACGCACGAAGCACCCAATTACCGTGTGAATTAAACGCGCGTTTTTAGCAACGCGCTTACATGTAAGGATAACGGTGAAAATACAAACCTCTATCGAACGTTTCGACGAGCCGCTTTACCTAGAAAGCGGCCGTATTTTAGAGTCGTATCAACTTGCCTACGAAACGTACGGAGAGATGAACGACGATAAAAGCAACGTCATCGTCGTTTTTCACGCGCTTACCGGAAGCCACCATGCCGCAGGTCGTTATGAAAATGAGACCAAAGCCGGATGGTGGGATCCGATGATCGGCGATCGAAAAATCATCGATACGACCCGATATTACGTTATTTGCGTCAATATTTTGGGCAGTTGTTTCGGTTCGAGCGGTCCTATGAGTCCTCAGGGAAAAAATCAAGAGCCTTTACGTCTTAAATTTCCGGTATTAACGATTAGCGATATGGTCAGAGCGCAAATGAATCTCTTCGCACGTTTAGGCATTCAAGAGGCGTATGCGATTATCGGCGGGTCGCTCGGCGGAATGCAAGGGCTTTGCATGTCGATCGAGTATCCGCATTTCGCGAAACGGGTGATTTTGCTTGCGACGACGTATGCAACGGGTCCTTGGGCAATTGCGTGGAACAAAATCGCGATGGAAGGTATCGTCAAGGACGAACGCTTTAAAGGCGGTAACTACGATAAGGACGATTTTACGGAAGAGGGCTTGCAGAGTTTTGCCATCGGGCGTATGGCGGGGCACATCAGTTTTTTAAGTCCCTATTCGATGAACAAAAAATTCGGTCGTAATTATGTCGAGACGGACGGTTTGTACGAGCTTTTCGGGCGTTTTCAAGTTGAACGCTATATGGAATACAACGGCTATAGCTTCGCCAAACGTTTCGATCCTTTAAGCTATTTGTACATTATCAAAGCGATGAATATTTTTGATGCAACGCGTAATTACGATTCGCTGGAAGATTCGCTCAAACACATCAAAGCCAAACTGACGTTGATTTCGTTTAAAGGCGATTTTTTGTTTATGCCCGAAGAGATGGAGTTCATCAAAGCGACGATGGACAATATGGGACGAAGCGAACGGGTGGATTATTATTGTATCGACAGTCGTTACGGGCACGATGCCTTTTTAGTCGAATACGATACGTTTGATTTTTATATTCGAAAAGCCTTAGAGGCAAAGGTCTAAATATGGAAGCAAAAAACGAGAGTTTTGAAGTAAAGTTAGAGCGTGCCAAAGTGATCTTGGAGCAACTCTCCAATCCTGAACTCTCCTTGGAAGAGGGAATGAAGCGGTATCAAGAGGGAATTTTGGTTCTGAAAGAGGCGAGCGCGATGATTGAAGAAGCCAAATTGACGTATGCCAAATTACAAGAGAAGGAAGAGAAGGCATGAAAATAGCCGCTTTACAGTTAAGTACGCTTCCGATGAGCGAAGCGAAATTGGATTACTATTTTCGTATTTGCCAGCAAAAAGAGGTGGAAGTCGTCTTATTGAGCGAATATGCGCTCAACAGCTTTTTTAAAGAGTTGGAGACGATGCCGATCTCAATGATCAAAGAGCAATCCAACCACAAAATCGAAACGCTCAAAAAGCTTTGCGCCGAATACAACCTTCACGTCATCGCGCCGATCGTCAACGTCAAAGGGGATTTTTGTTACAAGAGCAACGCGCATTTTTCGCCCAAATCGGTGCATTTTTTCGATCAGCAATTTTTGATTAACTATAAGCATTGGAACGAAGAGAAGTTCTTTGCCAACGCGATCGCCAAATACACGTTGCCGCTCTTTTTGCACGGCGGTTTGCGCTTTGGGATCGTCAGCGGATACGAGCTTCACTTTGATCTGGTATGGCAAGAAGTCATGCGTAAAAACGTCGACGTGGTCTTAAGTGCGACTTCTTCGACGTTTGATTCGGCAAAACGCTGGGAAGAGCTTTTAAAAATGCGTGCGATGCTAAACAATGTTTATATTTTGCGCGCCAATCGCGTCGGCAGTTACAAAGAGGAAGAGACGTGGCAGTTTTACGGTCAAAGTGCTTTGATCTCTCCTTACGGCGAAGTCGAAGTGAGCCTCGGGGATAAAGAAGAGATGATCGTCGCGACCATCGACAAAGACGTCTTAGCCGAAGCGCGAAAACTCTGGGGATGGAAAAAGCAGGTGAGTAAGCGAGAAAACGTATGACGCACTATTTTCACCGACAGATTCAGCTTTGGGGCGAAGTGACGCAAGAGAGACTTCAAAGTAAAAAAATCGTCATCATCGGTTGCGGCGGTTTGGGAAGCTCTTTAGCGTATGCACTGGGAAGTTCGGGGATCGGCGAAATCCATTTGGTGGATTTTGATGAGGTAAGTGTGCATAATATTCACCGCCAAATTGCCTTTAAAGTGGGCGATGAGGGAAAATTCAAAGCCGACGTGGTGAAAAAAAGCATCGAAGAGCGTTGTCCTTTTGTAAAAGTTACGGCGCATATCGGTCGCTTGGAAGACTTTACATGTAAGAATATTGCGGTCGATCTCATCATCGACGCTACCGACAATTTGCCCTCACGCGCCGCCATCGATGCGTATGCTAAAAGCGTGAATACGCCGTGGCTTTACGGTTCGGTCGAGGCGTTCAACGGGCAAGTCTGTTTTTTCGAGCAGAGTAGTTTTAAAGCCTTTGTCATCAGCAATAAAACGCCTTCCGGAATTGCCGCACCCATCGTGATGCACATCGCTTCGTTGCAGGCAAATCTAGCACTTCGTTATTTGGCAGGTTTGAGCGTGAAAAAAGATTGGCTCTATTATCTCTACTTCAACGACGAAGGCGAGCTGATCACGCAAAAATTTGCGATGCCTAAGATGCAATCTAGCGTTAATTGAGAGGAACATTGGATGACCATTAAAGATAGCATATTAAAAGCACTTGAAAATTTCAGTAAGCCTGTTTCTTATCAAGAAATCACAAAATACATTTTAGACAATAAGTTATATGCGTTTGAAGGACAAACACCTCACGCAACGGTATCTGCTTTATTGGGTGATTTTATTCGCAAGGGCGATACGAGAGTTGCTAGAGTTAAACAAAACGGTGCTTATTTTTACTATCTGACGAAAAACGATCTTTTGGCAGTTGAAGAAGCGAATGTGCTTTTGCAAGACGAAAATGGCTCTAAAAAAGGTACGAAGGCTTGCTTCTCTGAGAGAGATTTGCATGTTTTGTTTGTAAGCTATCTTAAAAGTCGAGGTATTTATGCCAAAACGATTTTACACGAAGAGTCGAAAAATAGTAAAGACGACACGCAAAAATGGGCGCATCCCGATATTATCGGCGTGAAGTTTGCGAAATTTAAAAGTGCAACGAGCAGTAAGTTATTGAAAACACTTGAAAGAAAAGACTCTTGTGAAATCATTTCCTATGAGATTAAAAAAGAGATCAATTCAGATTATGAATTAAAAAAATATTACTTTCAAGCCGTTTCAAATTCGACATGGGCAAATTTAGGTTATTTGGTGGCCTTTGAAATTAATGATAATTTGAAAGAAGAGATGGAGCGATTAAATAAGTCTTTTGGAATTGGGGTAATTAAACTTCATGCAAATCCGTTTGAAAGCCAAATTCTTTTTCAATCTTCTTATAAAAACTTAGACTATCAAACGATTGACAAGCTGTGCCATATTAACGAGAAATATCGCCAATTTATAGAACAAATTGAAAAAATATTAAGTGCGGATGACAAATATGTCAATTCGTCTTTGTTGGAATTAGAGAAAGAATGTGACATGTATTATGAAAAAGATGAAGATATCTTGAATTATTGCACATCTAAAAACATACCGATCGAATAAAAATATTTTAGTTTTGACTAAAGGAAATTCATTGCATTTTGAACCCTATCCGTTTGAAAAATTAAGTGCGTTATTGAACGACGTAACGCCCAATCCGCAGTACGAAACGGTCAATCTGACCATCGGCGAGCCGCAGTTTGAAACCCCGATGTTTATCCAAAATGCACTCAAAGAAAACAGCGCACTTTTAAATAAATACCCAAAATCATCCGGTGAAGCCTACGTCACGGAAGCACAGCGCGCTTTTGTTCAAAAGCGTTTCGGCGTTGCGCTCAAAGAGAGCGAACTGCTCTGCACATTCGGTACGAGAGAAGTGTTGTTCAACTTCCCGCAATACCTTTTGCACGATAAACCAAATCCTGTGATGGCGTATACCAATCCGTTTTATCAGATCTACGAAGGTGCGGCGATTGCCAGTCGCGCTAAAGTCGTGCATTTAAACCTGACAAAAGAGAATGCGTTTAAACCCGACATTACGCTTCCCCAGCTTAAAGAAGCCGATTTGATCATTCTCAATTTTCCCAACAATCCGACCACATCGACTCTTTCGTTGGACGAGTTGGGCGAGTGGGTCAAATTTGCACTCAAATACGACATCGTGCTGTTAAATGACGAATGTTACAGCGAGATTTACGTCGATGAAAAACCCGTTTCGCTTCTGGAAGCTTCCTTACATGTAGGAAACGAGAGTTTCAAAAACGTCTTGGTCATCAACTCCATCTCCAAACGAAGCTCCGCTCCGGGACTTCGTTCAGGCTTCATCGCAGGCGATGAGAAGATTTTGAGCGGCTATATGAAGTATCGAACGTACATCGGTGCGGGTATTCCTTTGCCGTTGCAAAAAGCCTCTGCGGCTGCATGGAGCGATATGGCACATGTGGAGATCACGCGCCAAGAGTATGCGAAAAACCTCCGTTTGGCCGAAGCGATTTTAGGCATCGATGCGATTGCTTCGACCTTTTACGTTTGGTTGGAAGTCGGAGACGATTTAGGCTTTACATGTAAGCTTTATCAAGAGAAAAATATCAAAGTTTTACCCGGAAGATTTTTAGGACGCGGCGGTATGGGCGATGGATTTGTGCGTATCGCCTTGGTCGAAAACAGCACGAAAACGGAAACGATTTTAAAAGAGATACGAGATTTTATGGCGACTTCAAAGTAAGTGTGTCAAAAGTAAAAGATTTTTGTAAAGGGTTGAATTGAAAAAAGTACATTTTGTAGGTATCGGAGGCATCGGGCTTTCGGCATTGGCACGTTATCTCAAACAAGAAGGATATGAGATTACGGGTTCGGACATTAAAGCAACGAAAATTACGGCACGTTTGGAAGAAGAGGGCATTTCGGTGGTCATTCCGCACGATCCCTCATGCATTAACGATCAAGAGTTGGTGGTGTATTCGGCGGTTATTAAACCCGATAACGTCGAGTTGGTACGGGCACGCGAAAAGGGAATCGCGATTATGTCGCGTTCGCAAGCTTTAGTGTTCATTTTAAAAAACAGACGGGTTTTTTCGGTGTGCGGTGCACACGGTAAGAGTACCACCAGTGCGATGCTGGCGTCTTTGATCGAAGGTTCGGTCGTCATCGGAGCCGAAAGCAAACAATACGGCACTAACATGTACTATAAAGAGGGCAATAACGTTATTTTCGAGGCGGACGAAAGCGATGAGAGTTTTTTAAACTCCAACCCTTACGTTGCGGTCGTGACCAATGCCGAACCGGAACATATGGAGCATTACAACTACGATTTGGAACGCTTTTACGGCGCGTATCGTCGCTTTTTGCAAAGTGC
The DNA here is from genome assembly GCF_001548055.1 of Sulfurospirillum cavolei. Classification (GTDB taxonomy): domain Bacteria; phylum Campylobacterota; class Campylobacteria; order Campylobacterales; family Sulfurospirillaceae; genus Sulfurospirillum. The sequence continues at coordinate 2,178,349 of NZ_AP014724.1, read as the reverse complement.
TACGATTCGCGTCATCAATGCCGAAGATCCTTTTCTGGCGACGCTTGAAGAGATGGACGCGATTCGTCTGTATCCGAGCAAAGATATTCAAGCGATCGAAACGACGATGCATGAGGGCGAGCCTTATACCTCTTTCGTGCTCAAAGATTTAGGACGTTTCGAGGTTTGGGGCATCGGAGCGCATATGGCGTTGGACGCTTCTTTGGCGATTTTGGCGAGCCTTGTGGAAGAAGACGTGGAAATCGTACGCGAAAAACTGAAACGTTATAAAGGAATTAAAAAACGATTCGATATTATTGCCAAAGAGGATAATTTCGCCCTTATCGACGATTACGGGCACCATCCGACCGAGATTAAAGCAACGCTTGCTTCGGCAAAAACCTATGCAAATTTGACGGGTCTTAAAACGATCACGGCGATTTGGCAACCGCACAAATATTCACGTACGATCGACAATCTCGAAAGTTTCGTCCAATGTTTTGAAGGGGTAGACAAGCTGGTTATTTTACCGGTATGGAAAGCCGGCGAAAAAGAGGTGTTTATCGATTTTGAAAAAGCGTTTGCGCGGTACGCACCCGTATTTGCACCCAGAGTTCATCGCAAAGACGCTGCGATCGAAATTTTCCCGAACGAAGAAGGTTACGAGCGCTTTGACGAAGGCGTGGTGATTAGTTTCGGCGCGGGCGACATTACGTATCAGCTTCGAGGAGTCGTCTAATGCAATTTTTGCTCTTTTTAGTGTTAATCCTTCTGCTAGCCGCGGTATTGTACACCAAAAAAGAGACGCTCTCTTCACGCATGAAAAAGACCTTGATCGGCTCGATGGTCGTACTGCTCGCTTCGGCAATCGGTTACGAGAGCTATCAAGCGTCCCAAAGCGAACAACGCCGCTTGATCGTCAATGCTTTTAAACAGGGGAAAACGCTGACATGTCAAGGCGGTGTGACGGTTGATCTTAAACGGTTTATTTACGTGAGCGGAACGCAAAGTTTCATCCCGAACGAAATCAACGAAAACGATAAAGGTACGGTAATCGAAGTGAGTACATGTAGGATTCTTCCTTAATGGAAAAGCTATTTGCCAAACTCGATTTGAGCGATTATCAAGAGAGTTTTAAACACTTTTTGGCGCGAGAAAAGCCTTTGTTTATGGAAGGCGACGCGCATTTGCATTTTAAATTGATTCACGAGCTGCTCGCAAAAGACCGCCTAAAGCCGCTTCCGGAAGTACCCAATCTTGATACGGCAATCGCGCATTTAAGTAAAATGGGCGTTTTGCATCTTTCGGAGATTTTCGCGTTCGTCAAAATCGTTACTTATACGACCTATCTTCAAAGCGTTCTGCTCGATCAAGCGTTGGGGGAATGGATCGCACGTATCGTTATTCCGGTTGAAATCACGCGCATTTGCGACTATTTCGACGAAAAAGGCGAATTAAAATCGAGCGTCGACGAACAGTTTGAACACATCAACAAAAACCTCAAAAGCATCAAAGACGAGATGAATACGACCCTTCGCCGCTTGATAGCAACCGAAAAAATCGCGTTATACCTTGCCGACAAACAGATCCATTATATCAATAATCAAGAAGCCCTCTTGTTGCGCGGCGGATTTAACCATGTCTTAAAAGGCAACGTCGTTGCACGCAGTAGCAGCGGGTTTTTCTACGTCGTTCCCGAAGCTTTGGCAAAATTGGTCGCCAAAGAGAGTGAATTGATCGACAAAAAAGAGGAGTTGATCTATAAATACGCGAAGCAAATCTCCTCCGTATTTGCCAAACAGCTCAAATTTCTGAGCTTTATCAATAAAGAGTTTGATCGTTTCGATGCGTACTACGCACGCGTCGCATTTGCGCGCGAAAAAGAGATGGAATTCGTACTCTCTTCTTCCAAATCGTCCGCCATCGTACTCGAAAACTTTTCGCATCCAGCATTGGCCCATCCTAAGCCTATTTGCGTCGATTTTTCCAAACGCGTTTTGATGATTACGGGCGTTAATGCGGGTGGAAAAACGATGTTGTTAAAATCGATTCTCTCCGCGGCACTCCTGAGCAAATACCTCCTTCCCATGAAAATCGACGCCGCGCATTCGACGATCGGCTCGTTTAAAGAGCTCTACGCCGTTTTAGACGATCCTCAAAGCGTTAAAAACGACATTTCGACGTTTGCGGGACGAATGAGCGAGTTTAGTCACTTGTTCGGCAAAAAAAATGCTTTAGTCGGCGTCGACGAGATCGAATTGGGTACGGACGCGGACGAGGCGGCAAATCTGTTTAAAGTGATGATCGAAAAACTGATCGAGAAAGAGATGAAGATCGTCATTACGACGCACCATAAACGCTTGGCTTCGATGTTGGCGACGCATCCGGAAGTTGAGCTTTTAGCGGCGATTTACGACGAAAAAAACGAACGCCCGACGTATGGATTTTTAAAAGGAACCATCGGGCGCAGTTACGCGTTTGAAACCGCGCTTCGTTACGGAGTTCCGCCTTCGCTCGTGAAAGAAGCGAAAATCTTATACGGCGAAGACAAAGAGAAATTGGGCGAACTGATTCAAAAAAATATTGATTTAGAATTGCAAATGCGCAAGACGAAAGAGGAGTTAGATGCGCGCTTGCAAGAGGTTGAAAAGCTGAAAATTTCGCTCAACGACGAAAAAGAACGCGTGAGAGGCGAATTTGAAACCGCTTACGGGAAACTCTCGAAAGAGTTTAGAGACGCCGTATCGGAGGCGAAAAAAGCCATTAAAACCCAAGACGTTAAAGAGGCGCACCGTTTGTTGAACAAAGCCAATCTTTACCGACAAGAAAGCAAACGAAACGTTCCGGAAGCGCGCGCGGGCGAGCCTTTAAGCGTTGGAGAAAAGATCAAATACGGCAGTTCCAAAGGTGTGATCAAAAGTATCAAAAAAGAAGAAGCCTTGATCGAATGCGACGGCATTAGCATGCGCGTACCGCTGGCATCGCTCAAACGAAGCGGCCCGCAACCGCACTCGCACAAACCAAGCGTCGTGATCGCCAAAGAGACGACGGGCGGTTCGATGATTTTGGATTTGCACGGGCTTCGTAGCGATGAAGCGATCGAGCGGCTCGATAAGTTTTTGAGCGACGCGCTGATCAACGGATTTGACGAGGTTTTGGTCTACCACGGTATCGGAACGGGGAAATTGGCTTATGCGGTACGCACATTTTTAAGTACGTACCCTTCCTTGGTTTCGTACGCCGACGCACCGCAAAACTTAGGCGGTTTCGGAGCGACGTTGATTAAACTTTAAAGCGGCTTGTCGCAAGACGATAATTTCAAAAAAGTGCAAACTTTAAAACAGACTTTTTTATAATTGAGGCATGATGTTAAGTACGAAAGAACTTTTTTTAACTTTATTGCGTTTTCCTTCGATCACGCCCGACGAAGCAGGCTCGTTTGCGTTTATTCGAGGCTATTTGGACGATTTTGAAGCGATTGAAGTTTCAATCGAATCGACGAAAAATCTCTTCCTTTTCAAAAAATTCGGCGAGGGTGAACACCTCTGTTTTGCGGGACATGTCGACGTCGTTCCTCCCGGAGAAGGGTGGAAGAGCGATCCGTTTGAACCCTTGATCGAAGGGAAAAACGTTTACGCCAGAGGTGCTCAAGATATGAAAAGCGGCGTAGCGGCAAGTATTCAGGCTCTTAAAACGACGCGCGATTTTAAGGGAACGCTTTCGTTACTGCTGACCAGCGACGAAGAGGGCGATGCCACGTACGGGACGATCGAAATGCTTCGTGAACTCGAGCGACGCGCTCTTTTGCCCGATTATGCCGTTGTTGCCGAACCGACGTCCGAGAAACTCTTCGGCGATGCAATCAAAATAGGCAGACGCGGTTCGATTAACGGCGTTATCGAAATTTTGGGCAAACAAGGCCACGCGGCGTACCCTGAAAAAAGCATCAATCCCGTTCATCAAATGGCACCGTTGCTTTCTCTTTTTGCGGGACATTTTTTAGACCGAGGCGATGATTTCTTTGCCCCCTCTCAGATCGTCGTTACCGATATACGAGGCGGTATGGAGGTTACCAACGTCACCCCCAACTCGTTAAAAATCATGTTCAACGTCCGAAACTCGACTCAGACAAATCCAAAGAGCGTTCGCTCGTACGCAGAAGGGGTCTTAAACGGACTGGATTATCGATTGCGTCTTCACGAAAGTGCCCGCCCTTTTTTAACATGTAAAGATTCTAAAATTGTCGCAAAACTGCAAGAAGCACTGAGTGCATGTAACGGTTTTGCACCTAAACTTTCCACCGCAGGCGGTACAAGCGACGCGCGATTTTTCGGAAGTTACGGTATCGCTACGGTGGAGTGCGGCGTTGTTAACGATACGATCCATGCTCCCAACGAGCGGTGTTGCCTCGATGAGGTCGAAGCCCTGTACCGCGTGTTTTCGCATACGATAGAAAATTTTTCAAAGGATTTAAAATGAAAAGTATTGCAACCCTCAAGGCTCCGCAAGCGATCGGACCTTATTCTCAAGCGATTGAAAGCAACGGGATAATTTATGCGTCGGGTCAAATCGCTTTACGTCCGGACGGAAGCTTTAACGACGGCGATATTGAAGCGCAAACGACGCAGGTGATGCACAACGTCAGTGCTGTTTTGGAAGCGGCGGGAAGCCGTTTGCAAAACGTCGTCAAAACGACGATTTTTCTAACCGATATGGACGATTTTGCCGCGGTAAATGCGGTCTACGGCTCATTTTTTGAAGATCACAAACCGGCTCGCAGTACGGTGTGCGTCAAAGCGTTACCTAAAAACGCCCGTGTTGAAGTCGAAGTTATCGCAACAAAATAATCGTGAAATTTAAAACTTTTAAAAGTTTTATAGGCAAGAGTGTATTACAATAATAAACCCTAAATCTTAGAGTAGGAAGTTGTTCAATATGACAAAAAATCACTATGACGTTTTAGTCGTCGGTGGCGGAATTTCAGGTGCGGCTCTGTTTTACGAGCTTGCAAGATACACGGATATTAAGCGTATCGCGCTGGTTGAAAAATATGAAAAATTGGCAAAGCTTAATTCTGCCGGAACGTCAAACTCTCAAACGATTCACTGCGGTGACATCGAGACAAACTATACTCTAGAAAAAGCGAAAAAAGTCAAAGAAACGGCGAGTATGGTCGCAAAATATTGCCTTCAATACGGTCATGAAGGAAAGTTTTTATTTGCACACCAAAAAATGGCAATCGGCGTAGGCGATACCGAAGTGGCGTACATGCAAAAACGTTACGAAGAGTTTAAAGAGTTGTATCCGTATTTGGAAGTTTTCGATAAGGAAAAATTGGCGAAAATCGAGCCGAAATTGATCTTCGACGAAAACGGTAAAGAACGACCGGAAAGCATTATAGGCGTAGGCGTCGAAGGCGGCGAGTACAGTACGGTCGATTTTGGCGCAATGACGGAAAGTTTGGTCGAAGAGGCACAAAAAATCGAAGGAAAAGTTGCGGACGTATACTTAAATGCGCAAGTGACGAATATCACGAAACTCGGCGATATGTTTGTCGTGATGACCAAAGACCATACTTTTACGGCGGATTTTGTGGTAGTGAATGCCGGAGCGCATTCGCTTTATTTAGCGCATCAAATGGGATTCGGGTTGGATTTTGCGTGCTTGCCGGTTGCGGGAAGTTTTTATTTGACGAAACAAAAGATGCTCAACGGCAAAGTCTATATGGTTCAAAATCCAAAGCTTCCGTTTGCCGCGTTACACGGCGACCCTGACGTTTTAGCCGGCGGCTGTACGCGTTTTGGCCCGACGGCGCTGGTTTTGCCGAAGTTGGAGCGTTACACGGGCGGTACGTACCTTGATTTTTGGCAAACGTTGCAATTTGACGGAAAAGTCGCGAAAGTATTCTACGATTTGCTCAAAGATAGCGATATTAGAAATTATATCTTCCGTAACTTTTTATTTGAAGTGCCTTACTTCAATAAAGGGCTTTTCTTAAAAGATGCGCGAAAAATCGTTCCTTCGTTGCAATTAGACGAAATTGAATACGCGAAGAATTTCGGCGGCGTACGACCGCAGGTGATCAACAAAAAAGAACAAAAGTTAATGTTAGGCGAAGCGAGCATTAATCCCGGTATCGGCATTATTTTCAATATGACGCCAAGCCCAGGAGCAACGAGCTGTTTAGGTAATGCCCGTCGGGACGTTAAACTAGTATGCGAACATCTCGGTCGTACGTTTAACGAAGCCTTATTTCGACAAGAGTTATTAGACTAAAAATCTTCGAGGGCGTAACGCCCTCGGAAAGCTGCTCATGAATCCACTTGATCTTTACGCCAAAATTGAACCTTTCATCGGTTTTTACGACCAATATGAAATCCTCTATAAAACGTACCTTCGGTATTTAAGCTCTTATTCTATCGGCTCGGTTTTAGATGTGGGATGCGGGAACGGAAAGTTTTTAAAGCATCTTTTAGAGCGACATATCGACGCGGAAGGGATCGATCGGAGTGATTCTATGGTTCAGCGTGCCAACGAGATCGGCGTTCGAGCATCGTGTAAAGAGTTGGAGGATTTTGAAGCGGAACGTTTTGACTGCGTTACGGCGGTCGCGGACGTGCTCAATTACATACCGCCCAAAGAGTTGGCGGGTTTTTTTCACACGATTAATCGCGTGTTAAAACCCAAAGGTTATTTTGTATGCGATGTCAATACCCTGTACGGATTTGAAGCCGTTGCGGAGGGTGTGATGCGCTTTGAAAACGAAACGCAGTTTTTATGCATCGAAGCTAATTATGCCGACAAAGAACTCTTAACGCATATCGCATTTTTTGAAAAAGAGGGCGAGCTTTACCGTAAACACAGCGGTCAAATCCGACAATATTTTCACACGCTCGGAGAGCTCAAGAAACAAGAAGGGTTTCGATTGGAGACAACCGAAGCCCTGAGGCTTTTTGGCGATTCCCCCGATAAAACCTTGCTAGTGTATCGGAAACGTTAAGCTAAATCTTGTAAAAACGTACCGAGCATCGTATTTTGCTGATCGAGCTTATCTTCCGCTTGCATTTTTTCTTGAAGTTGTTTTCGGTAGGCGTCGAGCATATCGTCAAGGCTCGTCAACGCATCTTCGCGGGCTTTGCCCGTAAGCGGCGGTTGCGTGGATTCTCCTAGACCTAATTTTTCAGTAAGTTCCGCTTTCTTTTCTTCGATTAATTTCTCAATTTTTTCAAAATTGTAGTCTTGGTAGAATGCAAGAGCACCTTTTGTTTTTAGATCTTCCAGAAACGTTTCAACCGCAGGATCCCTCTGCGTCGTTTCTGAATCTTTGACCGTAGAGGTTTCATTATCGGTTGAAAATTTGGCTTTAATCTCGTCGGCGAGTGTTTGCGCAAACGAGTTTGCATCTTCCAAACCGCTTTTGACGCGCGTCGTCGTCGAATCAAGAAGTGACTGATACGTTTTTTTCGTTTGGTCGTCAATCATCATCGTTTACTCCTTATCGTGAGGTAACGAGTACAAGCAAAAATGATTCCTATGTTACAATACGTTTACTAATTTCACAAGGAACGATGATGTTAAAAATCCGTAAAGCGACGATTGAAGATTGCGATAAACTCGTAACGTTACTTTTACAACTTTTCGAGCAAGAGACCGAGTTCATCCCAAATCGATCTTTACATGTTAAAGGGCTTGAAAGCATATTACGCGATGGTTCGGTCGGCGTTATTCTCGTAGCCGAAAACGAAAAAAGCATCGTTGCGATGGTCAGTCTTTTATGGAGTATCAGCACGGCGTTAGGCACTAGGGTCGCGTGGCTCGAAGATATGGTCGTCGATAACGCGTTTCGTTCAAAAGGTATCGGATCTGTTTTAATTCATGAAGCGATTGCGTACGCACAAAGCGTCGGATGTCGCCGGATAACGCTTTTAACGGACGGGGATAATATACCGGCGCATCGTTTTTATGAGAAATGCGGCTTTCAAGCCTCGTCGATGCAACCGTTTCGATTGCTCTTAAGTGACGTTTCTTGTTAAAAAAAGGCAAAAACGCTACTATAGTATTCGGAAAAAATAAAGGATTGACGTGAAAAGGTTTGTGTACGGTATGCTCGTAACGGTATCGTTGGTATGGGCACAATCTTCCAAAACGGTTACGCCGGAGGAAGCTATGCTTGCGTATCAAGAAGTCGTTAAAAAACTAAAAGACGAATTTGTTCAACCGATTGACGAAAAAAGATTGATGGACAGTTGTTTGGAGGGTATGGTTAATAGCGTTGATAAAAACGGACGCTATTTTAACGAAGAAGAGTATGAAACGCTCTATTTAAGCAATACGCCCGTAGCAGGCGTCGGGCTTTTTTTGGCGCAAAAACGACATCATATTTTTGTTAAGTCCGTCGTCGAACACTCTCCGGCGTATAAGGCCGCTTTGCAAAAAGGCGATGAAATTATTCAGGTTGGCTCCTATTTGGTACGTGATCTCAATTTTGAAGAGGTGATTGCCGAGCTAAGGGGTGCTCCCAACAGCAAAGTGAAAATAACGTTTTTAAAGCCCAATACGACCAAGCCCGTGGAAGTAACGCTCACGCGTAAAGAGGTCAATATCAACGTGGTTACGTCGTTAATGTACGAAGGAGATATCGCATACGTCAAAGTCAGTTCGTTTATGCAAGAAGGCTTCGGCGAAATGCTTGAAGATATACGTTACCTCTACGATACACAAGAACAGCGGATTAAAGGGATGGTATTGGATTTACGGGATAATCCGGGCGGCAATCTCAATATCGGTTTAGCGGTTACGGGACTGTTTTTGGAGAACGACAAACTTATTTTAAACGTTAAAAGTCGCAACAAAGACGACAAACGCTACTATAAAAACCGTTTAGAAGAGTATGAAATGAGCGATTATGCGAGTAAAATCGAAAAACTCTCGTTTCTAAAGACGGTACCGCTGATCGTATTGGTCAATCGCGACTCCGCAGGCGGCGCTGAAATCGTTGCATCGGTTTTACAAGAGTATCAACGAGCAAAAGTCATCGGAACGCCGACATACGGAAAAGATACGTTTGCGACGCTTTTCCCTTTGAGTAGTCGTGTCTCGGCAGTGAAATTTGCGACGGCCCGTTGGAGTACGCCTAAGGGAAAAAGCGTTTGGCCAAGCGGCGTCGTTCCGAATATCGAAGTCAAACCGAGCAACGACGCTTCGGAAGATAACGTCTTAGACCAAGCCTTAAGTATTTTGCATCAAAAATAACGAAAATCGCTCAATGCGGTATTTTGGATGAGTGGTGATTTGAAGCTTATTTGGTAATAAACATGTAAAACGGTTTGTTGCTAAGCTGCATATCGATCCAAACGCCGTTGGAACCGGTTGAGGCGTTGAGCGCGACGTTAGGCGATAGATAGGTTTTAGGCAGCTCAAACAAAACTTTGATCTGTTTGGTCGAGAAAATCGTTTTTGCCGAACCCGTGATAATATTGCAAAATTCGGCGACGCCGTCAGTGATTGCGGCAGTATCGTCGCTGTTGACATGTTCTCCTAGCATAGCCTCCAAAGCCGCAACAGCAAGTTCTCTTGGAAAAACTAAAAAGAACGTACCGCTAACGTCACCTTTAAATTTCATTGCCGCGATAATGACTTGAGCCGGAATCTTCTCGTTAAAAGGACGAATTTCGTGCTTGATTTTTTGTGCTTCCAATCCGGTAATCGTGACCAAGGTATTGACGGCGGTGTCGATAAAAACGGGTAAGTTGACAATCAATTGCTTTGAAAGCGACAAGTTAGGGGATGAGGGAGCGGAACTTGTTTTTTTAACCACCGTATGCGTAATGGTCATATCGTATTTTTTTGCCATCGCTTTGAGTTTAAAGTCTTCGGCATCGTAGGCATGCACGACGCTGTAGCCTAATTTGGACAGTTCGGAAGAAATTTTATCGGCGTTGTCTTTATCGGTATCGAAGAGGAGAACGCAGAGCTCTTTTTTAAACGATGAAGGATTGAAAAATAAAATAGCGACGTTAACGTTTTGAAAAAGCTGAACCGCCGTATCGGCACTCATTTGTTTGAGATGTTCAAAAGACTCTTTTTTATAATCGCCTAAAGCCGTCGGGATGTTTAAGGCTTGCGAAAGTTTTTCCAACACTTTAATCAGGTGTCCAAAAGATGCATTTTGCGTAGAGGGTGCATTTTTTAGGGAGATATAGATGCCCTTAATCCCTTTTTCTTTTAAGAGGGCATTTTGGCTGACGATCGTATTGAACAAAACCGTATTTCGGCTCTCCAAGACCGCCTCGTTATAGTCGACGATAAAAATAGCATGTTGAATCGTATGTGTCATGATGTTGTGTTCGCATTAAAGAAATGAGATGAATTTAAAACGCAAAGATAGTACCATAGAAAGCTTTTAATTTTATTGAAACAATCTGACGCTATAATTAAAATTACACAAAATAACAAGGAGGCATCGAGTGTCATGAATACGTCGTTTGAAGACATCGATGCCGCAATAAGACGCTATGTCGAAGATGAAATCGCGCATGAAATTACCCAAGAGTTAGAAGACTTGATCTTTTTCTCAAGCTATACGGTCAACTTTGACGTTTTTCAAAAAGCAACACACAAACTCAAAAAAATGGCACGGCGCCAAGCGGGATACGGCGAACACGTTTGGCGAGCGGACGTGCACAAACTAATAACACGTTACGGCCTAGACGTCGCGATACCGAGCGAACGCTATGCTTACATGTTAAAATTATTGCTGCAGGCGCAAATTCAAATCAACGAGTCGGTGATACGCCATTTTAAAGATTTATGCCAAAGAGCCCATTCTTTAGAATACCTCCAAACCCGTACCGAAGCGATTTATCGACTTTTGTTTGACGAGAAGGTATGTTCAAATCTTCAGCATGTTTTTTAGGTAGGATGAACCCTTCTCGTGATATAATTTTGTAACAATCTCAAAGTACAATAGAACTTATTTTAACGAAGGGAAAAAGATGGATAAAAAGACAAAAATCCTCGCAACCGTGGGACCGGCCAGTGACAGCGTAGAAATTTTAGAAGGTATGATTAAAGCCGGAGTGAACGTCTTTCGTCTTAATTTTAGCCACGGAAGCCATGAATACCATGCGGGAACCTTAGCCAAAATACGAGAAGCCGAGGCTAACGTCGGCAAAAAGATCGGTGTCTTGCAAGATATTTGCGGCCCAAAAATCCGCGTCGGAAAGCTCGAAGACGATTTTTATTTGGAACCGGGCGACAAGCTTTATTTTACGAAAGAGCAAATCGTCGGCAAGAAAACTGCCGAACACGGTTATACGTTATGCATTAATCAACCGCAAATTTTAGACATGCTTCAAGTGGACGAGTATATTTACCTCTATGACGGCAATATTCGCGCTAAAGTCATCGAAATCGGCGAGCATATCGTCACGGAAATCGAAAACAACGGCAAGCTCTCGTCTAATAAAGGGGTCAATTTTCCCAATACGGTCATTAACATCGAAGTCATTACGCCCAAAGACGAAGCCGACCTTGCATGGGGTGCGCAAAACGGTGTGGATTTTGTAGCCGTTTCTTTCGTACAAAGTGCTAAAGATATTTTACATGCTCGCAGGATTTTAAAAGAGCATAAATCACGCGCGCACCTTTTCGCAAAAATCGAAAAATTCGACGCGGTGGAAAAAATCGACGAGATTTTAGAGGTCAGCGACGGTATTATGGTCGCACGCGGCGATTTGGGAATCGAAGTTCCGTATTACAAAGTACCGAGTATCCAAAAGAGATTGATCGCAAAAGCCAATGCGGCGTCAAAACCCGTCATTACCGCAACGCAAATGTTGCTTTCTATGGCGGAAAAAGAGATGGCGACGCGTGCGGAAATCAGCGACGTTGCCAATGCCGTTTTAGACGGAACCGACGCCGTGATGCTTTCCGAAGAGAGTGCTATCGGTAAAAATCCGATTCACGTCGTTGAGGTTATGGCCAATACGATTCGTGAAACGGAAGCGATTTATCCCTACAGCAAATTTGAAATGTATCCGTTCTTGGATGAAACCGATATTATCTCTTCATCTACGGCACGCCTTGCCGATCGCTTGGGCGTAGAAGCGATGATTTCGCTGACGAGTTCGGGTAAATCGGCCAAAAAATTGGCGCGTTATCGCATTCGTGCCGATATTTATGCCGTAACGCACGATGAGAGAACGGCGCGTTCTTTGACGATTGCATGGGGTATTAAGCCCATTATGAACATTGAAGCGAGCAACTTAAATATGATGCTCGGAAAAACGCTTCAAAAAGGAATCGAAAGAGGTTTAATCAACAAAGACAAAACCTATATCGTTACCGCAGGTTATCCGGCGGGCGTCGAGGGTAGCACGAACTTTATTCGTATTTTAAAACGCGAGCAGATTGAGTACTACACCGATATGGTTTTATAAGCTTAAGAGAGTTTTATATTGGCTTAAAGGTTTTTTAGATAAAATCCAAGCCTTAAAATAAATCTCTCCCAAGAAGGACATACGCATGTATGCAATCATTAAAAATGGCGGGAAGCAGTATAAAGTTCAAGAAGGCGACTATTTAAATGTCGACAAACTTGACGCTCAGCCACAAGAGAAAGTAGTTGTGACGGAAGTTCTTGCCGTCAATAACGGTGAACTGAAAGTGGGAAATCCATTCGTCAGCGGTGCGGAAGTAGAATTGGTCGTTGTAACTGAAGGTAAAGACAAAAAAGTCATTACGTTCAAAAAACGTAGAAGAAAAGACTCTAAAGTAAAACGCGGTTTTAGAAGACAGTATAGCAGAGTCAAAGTTGTAAGCATTAAAGCTTAACTTACACACGACGCAATAAAGATTAGGAGTAATCAATGGCTCACAAGAAAGGTCAAGGTAGTACCCAAAATAACAGAGATTCAGCAGGTCGAAGACTCGGCGTTAAAAAATTCGGCGGCGAGTTTGTCCGTGCGGGAAATATCATTATTCGCCAACGCGGAACCAAAGTACATGTAGGAAACAACGTCGGTATCGGCACGGATCATACGATTTATGCGTTAATCGACGGTTATGTTCAATTTCAACGTAAAGACAAAACACGCAATAAAGTTTCCGTTATCCCCGCTAGCTTATAATTCATCCGGTGAAGCTAAACGCTTCACCGCTTTTCTTCTTTCATAAAAATGAATGACGTTACCTCTTGTGATTATCATCGTTTACGCTTACATGTAATGATCAGAGGTATACTGACGAACTTACTATACAAAAGGTTTGACGATGTTTATCGATAATGTACTACTGACTTTAAGCTCCGGAAAGGGCGGACCGGGTTGTATCTCGTTCCGCAGGGAAAAACACGTGATCCAAGGCGGACCTGACGGCGGTGACGGTGGACGTGGAGGAAACGTCTATTTTCAAATCGATCGCAACACGCACACGCTTTCGCATTTTCGCACCAATCAACATCTTAAAGCCAAAAACGGCGAACAAGGCATGGGGCGCAAAATGTACGGAAAATCCGGCGAGCATTTAGTCTTAAGCGTACCTCCCGGAACGCAAATTATCGATGCCGAAACAGGCGAGATTTTACTTGACATGTTAGATCAAGACGAAAAACAACTGTTTCTAGAAGGCGGGCTAGGCGGATTGGGAAATACCCACTTTAAAAGCTCGACCAACCAACGTCCCGAATTTGCACAACAAGGACGCCCCGGCGTTACCCGTAACGTTCGTTTGGAATTGAAATTGATCGCCGACGTGGGATTGGTCGGATTTCCGAATGTTGGAAAATCAACCCTGATTTCGGTACTTTCCAACGCCCAGCCCGAAATTGCCAATTACGAATTTACGACCTTGACGCCAAAACTAGGCGTCGTCGTAACCGAAGATTACCGTTCGTACGTGATGGCGGATATTCCGGGGATTATCGAAGGAGCAAGCGAAGGCAAAGGTCTTGGAATCGATTTTTTGCGTCATATCGAACGTACGCAGTTTTTACTGTTTATGATCGATTTGGCCAATTACCGTGATTTAAAAGAGCAATATTTTACCCTCAAAGAAGAGCTGGAAAAATTTTCCGAAGAACTCTCTTCCCGAAATTTTGCGATTGCATTGACGCGTTGCGATACGATGAGCGTGGAAGAAGTCAACGAAAAAGTCGATTCTTTTTTGAGTTTATTGCGCTTAGAGCCCAACAGGGGTGCGGATAAATACAAAGTACGTGAAGATTTACATGCGTATGCTCAAGACGTTTATGAAAGAGACGCCGCATTGCCGTTTTTCGTGATGCCGATCTCTTCCGTTTCAAAAATAAATATCGATGCGGTGAAATACGCATTATCAGATGTTATAACAAAGGTTCGTGATGAAAAGAGTCGTCGTTAAGGTCGGTACGCACGTACTAAGCGAAAACAATCGCTTGTGTAAGGAGCGCATTTTAAATTTAGTCGAGTTTTTAGTCGCTTTAATGCAAAAATATGAAGTCATTTTGGTCTCTTCGGGAGCCGTTGCGGCAGGGCATTCTCTTTTAAAATTGGATAAAAACCTTTTGCACAATCGCCAAGCCATCGCCGCGGTCGGGCAGCCGCAATTGATGGCGACGTACAACAAAAAATTGGAAAAATTCGGCAAAAACGGTGCTCAGCTTTTGCTCACGGCGGATGATTTTGACTCAAGAAAACGCTGCTATCACGCCAAGTGTACGATCGATACGCTCCTTCAAAACGGCATTTTACCCATCATTAATGAAAACGACGCTACGGCAACCGAAGAGTTGGTCTTCGGCGATAACGATCAACTCTCTTCGCGCGTTGCATACTATTTCGGAGCCGACATGTTAGTATTACTTTCCGACATCGACGGCTATTACGATAAAGATCCGCATCAATACGAAGACGCCAAAATGCGAAAAGTCGTACACGCGATTGAACCTTCCGAGCTAGAAGTTGAAAAAGCGGCACATTACGCTTTTGCTACCGGCGGCATCGCCACCAAACTGAAAGCCGCCCACTTTTTATTGGAACATCGAAAATCGATGTTTATCGCTAGCGGTTTTGATTTGAGCGACGTGAAAAGCTTTATGCTTGATGGTGCCCATAAAGGCGGAACACTCTTTACATGTGAAAACCGTTAAATCAAAGTGAATTTTTTCACTTTGATAGGTTGGGAACCGAAGCATGTATGTGAAGAATGAACCTATGCGAAGGAATACAATGCGAATTGTTTTTATGGGAACGCCTGCGTATGCGACACGAATTTTAGAAGCATTGATGCAAGCTATCGAGTATGACATTGTTTTATTGGTGACACAAGAAGACAAACCCGTGGGACGTAAACAAATTTTGACGCCTCCGGATACGAAAGCATGGGCACAAGAGCATTTTCCAAATCTTGAAATTTATCAACCCAAACACCTACGAAACGACGAAGCGGTCTCTAAAATTGCCGCTTGTCGTGCGGATTTTATCATCGTCGCGGCGTACGGACAAATTTTACCTGCATCGATTTTAGCGTTGGCTCCGTGTATTAACCTGCACGCATCGCTTCTTCCCAAATACCGAGGCGCAAGCCCGATTCAATCTACTTTGTTAGCCGACGAAACTTATGCTGGCGTGACGTCGATGCTGATGGAAGAGGGGCTTGATACGGGAGCGATGCTTGGATTTTCATACTTACATGTTAAACCTAAGGACACGTCCGAACATCTGTTTGAAGCGTTATCGGATGCGGCGGCGTCTTTAACGCTAAAGACGTTAGCTCATTTTGAGCAACTCCAGCCGTGGAAGCAAGTTGATGCCGAGATGACGCATTGTCGCAAAATCAAAAAAGAAAACGGTTTGGTTTCATGGCACGAAAAAGCGCAAACGCTGATGTGCAAATACCGTGCGTTTACGCCTTGGCCGGGCATTTATCTGGCATCGGGATTGAAACTGACGGAGCTTTCGTTAATCGACGCGGCAGGCAAAAACTCCCGCATCGGGTGCATTGAACGCATTACGAACGAAGGCGTTGTCGTAGGGTGTGCCCAAGGTTCGCTTTTGATTTCAAAAGTACAACCCTCTTCCAAAAACGCAATGCCTGTTTTGGATTATATTCGCGGAAAAAGGCTGACATGTGGTGATTCAATGGTTTGAGCGTATCGATTCGACGCACCGTTATTTGATCTCTAAACTTCGCGAAGGTACACTTCTTGCACCTTATGCGATCGGTGCCGTTGAGCAAACAGACGGTATCGGGAGTCGAGGCAATGCGTGGCAAGGCGGAAAAGGAAACTTTTTTTTCTCCTTTTGTGTAGAAGAGAAACAGTTACCCGAAGATTTACCGCTTGCTTCCGTTTCCATCTATTTTTCTTCTTTAGTGAAGCATATTTTAGAGGAACAAGGCTCGCACGTATGGTTAAAATGGCCGAATGATTTTTACCGAAGCGAGAAAAAAATCGGCGGATTGATTACGACGAAAATCGCCGGTACGATCGTCGGCTCAATAGGCCTGAATATCAGCTATGCACCCGAAAATTTTGATGTTTTAGACATCGATATCGCACCTCAAATTCTGGCTGAACGTTTGATGCAAGAGGTTGAGAAAAAAATATCGTGGAAGAAAGTTTTTAGTAAATATAAGATAGAATTTGACAAAAATCGAAAGTTTTCTTTCCATTTAGACGGCAAATTGGTCTCTTTGAACGATGCGGTATTGTGTGATGATGGCTCTATCGAGCTAGAAAATAAAAAGGTGTATAGTTTACGATGAGTGAGATTATAGCGATAGCAAATCAAAAAGGCGGCGTGGGTAAAACGACGACCGCTATTAATTTGGCTGCCTCTTTAGCCGTTGCCGAAAAGCGCGTGTTGTTGATCGATATTGACCCTCAAGCCAATGCTACGACGGGGCTCGGTTTTCACAGAAGTGACTACGAGTACAATATATATCATGTTTTAATCGGCCGAAAGCGACTCTCGCAAGTCATACTGGAAACTTCGCTTTCGACGTTACATGTAGCACCTTCTAACATCGGGCTCGTGGGTGTCGAAAAAGAGTTTTACGATAACAACACTAAAGGTAGAGAGCTTATTTTGAAAAATAAAATCGAAGAGATCAGCGATCAGTACGATTATATCATCATCGATTCGCCGCCGGCATTAGGAAGCATTACGATCAATGCTTTAAGTGCCGCCAATTCCGTTATTATTCCGATTCAATGCGAATTTTTCGCATTAGAAGGTTTAGCGCAATTGCTCAATACCGTGAAATTAATTAAAAAAACCATTAACCCTACGCTTGAAATCAAAGGGTTTTTACCGACGATGTACAGTACGCAAAATAATCTTTCGAAGCAGGTTTTTGCCGACTTGAAAGAACACTTTAAAAGTAAACTGTTCGTCGACAAAGAAAACGCTTCATACGTCGTTATTCCGCGTAATATTAAGTTGGCGGAATCTCCGAGTTTCGGTAAACCGATTATCTTATACGACGTCGAATCTCCCGGCTCCAAAGCGTATCAAACGCTCGCCAATTCGATTTTAGTGAGTTAATATGAGCAGTGCGAAGAAAGTTTTAGGTCGAGGGCTGAGTGCTATTATTGAAGACGTTGAAGAGGCGTATAAGCAAGATATCGAACAGGCAAAAGATTTAGTCCGCGAAATCGATATTGAACGCATTACGCCCAATCCGTATCAACCGAGAACCCATTTTAACGAGGTCGCTCTTAAAGAGCTCAGCGAATCGATCAAACGCCACGGTTTATTGCAACCGATTATCGTCGTGGCAAAAGACGACGCTTACATGTTACTCGCAGGAGAACGTCGTTTACGCGCCAGCAAATTAGCGGGCTTGACGAAAATTAAGGCGATCGTTGCCGATATCGAGTCTAAAAACCTCCGCGAATTGGCATTGATCGAAAATATCCAAAGAGAAGATTTAAATCCTGTCGAGTTAGCCATTGCGTATAAAGAGCTGATCGAAGAGTATAAAATTACGCAAGAGGGTCTTTCGGAAATTATTCATAAAAGTCGTACTCAAATTACCAACACGATTCGTCTGCTCAGTTTGAGCGAACAAACCAAAAAATACCTCTCGGAGGGCATTTTGTCGCAAGGGCATGCTAAAGTCTTGGTCGGACTCGATAGCAAAGACGAAGCGACGATCGTCAATACGATCTTGGGACAAAAACTAAGCGTTCGCGAAGCCGAAGCGTTAATTAAAAAATTGAAAAACGGCGAAGAGACGGTTGTGCCGGCAAAAAGTGTTCGTAGTGCCCCCGAAGAACTACAAACGCTTCAAAAACGATTGGACGAATTAGGGTTTAAGGCCGTCGCAAAAAATAATAGCATTACGATTCATTTTAATAACGGCAAAGCAATTGATACCTTTTTTGAATTTTTAAAATAATTGAATTAGTTTTTGGCCTTAATTTAATAAACTATTTTCCTTGGCTGTGATAAAATTCGCGCAGATTTTACCGTGGCCGCTTGATAGATAGCAAAAAATCTACAAAAATGAGACTGATCTCGAACTTAAAGGAGCAAGAAATATGTTGGATATTATCCCGGCGCTATTACTGACGACCGGAACTGTATTTTTAGTTTTGTTGGTGATTTTGAACAAAACTCTCTACAAACCCCTTTTAGAATTTATCGACAATCGTAATAATTCTATTAATCGTGATTTAGAGAATGCAGGGAAAAATGCCAGTGACGTTGTCGCATATTACCAAGAAATCGAAAGCATTTTATCCGAAGCCAAAATCGAGGCGGCCAAGATAAGAGAAGCCGCGTTGAGCGAAGCAAAAGAAAAAGCCCTCAAACGTATCGAGCAAAAAAAGAGCGATCTTGACGTCGAAAACGCAACGTTTTTGAAAACGCTTGAAACGGAAAAAGAAGAATTCAAAGCAGGCTTATTAGCACAAAAAGCTCTTTTCAAAGAGACGATTGCCGCTAAATTGAGTCATATCTAAGGAGAAAAGATGTTCAAATATCTTTTAATGTGTGTTGCTCCGATAGCGCTTTTGGCAAGTGGAGGCGCGCATAGCGGCTCGACCGATATTATCCCTAGAGCGATTAACTTTTTGATTTTTGCCGCTATTTTATACTACTATATTGCCGAACCTGCAAAGCAGTGGTATTTAGGACGCAAAAACGAGATAGCGGACAAATTAGACTCAATTCAAGTCAAACTTAAAGAGTCTCATAGTAAAAAAGAGACGGCTTTGGCAAAAGTCGAAGAAGCGAAAGTTAATGCCAGAGCATTGGTTGAAACGGCAAAAAAAGAAGCGGTTCTCTTAAGTGAAAAAGTATCTCTCGAAGCTGATCAAGAGATCACAAATCTTGAAAAAGCGTTTCAAGATCGCACGACGATTGAACGACGCAAAATGCAACGCGTTATCGTCAGTGAAATTTTAGACGAAGTGTTCCAAGAGGGCTCTATTTCTCTGGATAATAACGAAATCGTCAAAATCGTTAGTAAAAAGGTTGCCTAATGAGCGGAGCAATAGCAAAAAAATACGTTAACGCTTTAATCGGCAGTTGTAACGATGCAGAATTGATCGAAATCACGGCTTCTTTGGTTCAGCTAGAAGCGGCGTTTGATTTAGAAAAATTTAATCATATTATTCTCTCTCCGGATGTCAATGCGCAAGCAAAAGAGTCGTTGGTACTCTCTTTGGTTGAGAACGGTAGCGATAAATTGAAAAACTTCATGAAGATCGTCAGCCGTAACGACCGTTTAAGCCTTATACCCTTAATGGCGAAAGAACTTAAATATCAACTCTCTTTAAAAAACAATACTTATGAAGGCAAAATCTTAACGAACTTTGCGGTTAGCCCTTCTCAAGTAGGAGAGTTGGAATCAAATTTCAGTAAAAAATTTAATGCAACAATCAAATTAGCGGCACAACAAGAACAATATCCGGGCATTAAAATAGAGTTGGACGATCTTGGCGTTGAAGTAAGCTTTTCGTTAGAGCGTTTGAAAGCTCAAATGACAGAGCATATTTTAAAAGCAATTTAAATTCAAAATTAAGAATATAGATAAAAGAAAGTGAAGGAGTAGTTTGTGGGAGCAAAAATGAAAGCTGACGAAATCAGTTCTATCATTAAAGAACGTATCGAAAACTTTGAACTCAATGTCGACATCGAAGAGACGGGAAAAGTTATTTCCGTTGCCGACGGTGTTGCCAACGTTTACGGTTTAAAAAATGTTATGGCCGGTGAAATGGTCGAGTTTGAGAGCGGCGAAAGAGGTATGGCTCTTAACCTTGAAGAATCAAGCGTCGGTATCGTTATTCTCGGTAGCGGTAGCGAAATTAAAGAGGGCTCTTCCGTTAAACGTTTAGGGAAACTTTTACGCGTTCCCGTCGGTGAAGCACTCGTCGGACGCGTTGTCAACGCATTAGGCGATCCTATCGATGCCAAAGGACCGATTGCAACGACGGAAACTCGATTCGTCGAAGAAAAAGCACACGGTATTATGGCACGTAAATCAGTTCATGAACCGCTTCAAACGGGTATTAAAGCGATTGATGCTCTTGTTCCGATCGGACGAGGACAAAGAGAGTTAATTATCGGCGATAGACAAACCGGTAAAACGACGATTGCCGTTGATACGATTATTAACCAAAAAGGTCAAGACGTTATTTGTATTTACGTTGCGATTGGACAAAAACAATCTACCGTAGCACAAGTCGTTAAAAAATTAGAAGAACACGGTGCTATGGCGTACACGATCGTTGTTAACGCAAGTGCTTCCGAATCTGCGGCAATGCAATTCTTGGCACCGTATGCAGGTGTTTCAATGGGTGAATATTTTAGAGACAGCGCACGCCATGCATTGATTATTTACGATGATCTCTCAAAACATGCGGTTGCTTACCGTGAAATGTCTTTGATTTTACGCCGTCCTCCGGGTCGTGAAGCGTATCCCGGCGATGTTTTCTATCTCCACTCTCGTTTGTTGGAACGAGCGGCAAAAGTCAATGATGAACTCGGTGCGGGTTCATTAACGGCACTTCCGATTATTGAGACACAAGCGGGCGACGTATCGGCATACATTCCTACGAACGTTATTTCGATTACGGATGGTCAAATTTTCTTGGAATCGGATCTTTTTAACTCCGGTATTCGTCCCGCAATCAACGTTGGTCTTTCCGTATCACGCGTCGGCGGTGCGGCTCAGATTAAAGCAACGAAACAAGTTGCCGGTACTTTAAGACTTGATCTTGCGCAATACCGCGAGCTCCAAGCGTTTGCACAATTTGCAAGCGATCTTGACGAATCAAGCCGTAAACAATTGGAACGCGGTCAAAGAATGGTGGAAGTGTTAAAACAACCTCCGTATGCACCGATTGCCGTTGAAAAACAAATTTTGATTATTTTTGCCGGTGCAAAAGGTTACCTTGATAGCATCGATCTTAAATCTGTCGGTCGTTTCGAAACGGAACTCAATTCTTACGTCGAAGCAAAATACCCTGAAATTTTTGAACAACTCAAAGCGAAAAAAGCCATCGACAAAGAGTTAGAAGAACTATTACATAAGGCACTAGGCGAGTTCAAAGCGACGTTTGCAGTCAAGTAAGGATAAGCTATGGCAAACCTTAAAGAAATAAAACGAAAAATCAAGAGTGTTCAAAATACTCAAAAGACAACGCGTGCTATGAAGCTCGTTTCAACGGCAAAGTTGAAGCGAGCGGAAATGGCCGCTAAACAATCTCGTGTTTATGCGATTAAAATTAACGAAGTCCTCTCTGAGATAGCGTATAAAATTAATCAATATAAAAACGGTGCGGTTGAAAGTCGTTTTTTTGATAAAGATGAGACACCTAAAATCGTTGACGTGATTTTTGTAACGGCGGATAAAGGTTTGTGCGGCGGCTTTAATATTCAAACGATTAAAGCGGTTCGTAAACTTTTGAGTGAGTATGCAGACCAGAAGATAACGGTTCGTTTGCATGCCGTAGGCCGTAAAGGTATCGCTTTTTTTAATTTCCAAGGGATTGAATTACACACTTCGTATGCCGGAGTAAGCTCGTCTCCAAGTTATGAAAAAGCGCAAGAAATTGTTCAAAAAGCAATTCAAGATTTTATCGATAAAAAAACGGATAAAGTGATTTTAGTGCATAACGGATATAAAAATATGATCTCGCAAGAGCTCAAAGTGGTTGACGTCGTTCCGGTCGATTCACCGCTTGAAGTTCTTGAAACAAACTCTCTCATGGAATTAGAACCTGATGAGAGCGGCGAAGAAATTTTAGATTCGTTGTTACAAAAATACTTTGAGTATAACATGTACTATGCATTGATCGATTCATTAGCGGCAGAACATAGTGCTAGAATGCAAGCAATGGAAAATGCAACCAATAATGCCAAAGAGCGTGTTAACGTTTTGACGTTAGCGTACAATAAAGCACGACAAGAGTCTATTACCACTGAATTGATTGAAATTATCAGTGGTGTAGAGTCTATGAAATAAATTGTTTTGTGAAAAAATATAAGGAGAATATTCAATGAATGGATTAATTAGCCAGGTTATGGGTCCAGTTGTTGACGTCGATTTTAATGGCTACCTTCCAAAAATCAATGAAGCGATTGAAGTAAATTTTGATGTTGAAGGCAAGAAACAAAAATTAATTCTTGAAGTAGCGGCACATTTAGGCGACAACAGAGTTCGAACAATTGCAATGGATATGAGTGAGGGTTTAACACGAGGACTTGAAGTCAAAGCACTCGGCAACCCTATCCAAGTCCCGGTAGGTGAGGAAGTTTTAGGACGTATTTTTAACGTTGTCGGTGATATTATCGATCAAGGACCTGACGTTACATGTAAAACGAAATGGTCAATCCACAGAGAACCGCCAAAATTTGAAGAACAAAGTACCAAATCAGAAATTTTTGAAACGGGTATTAAAGTTGTTGACCTCCTTGCTCCATATGCAAAAGGCGGTAAAGTAGGCTTATTCGGTGGTGCCGGTGTCGGTAAAACCGTCATTATTATGGAGCTTATCCACAACGTTGCATTTAAACACAGCGGCTATTCAGTATTTGCAGGTGTTGGTGAAAGAACCCGTGAAGGAAACGATCTTTATCATGAAATGAAAGAATCTAACGTTTTGGATAAAGTTGCGCTTTGCTACGGTCAAATGAGTGAACCACCGGGAGCACGTAATCGTATTGCACTTACGGGTCTTACGATGGCTGAATATTTCCGTGACGAAATGGGTCTTGACGTATTGATGTTCATCGATAATATCTTCCGTTTTTCCCAATCAGGTGCAGAGATGTCTGCGCTTCTTGGACGTATCCCTTCAGCCGTTGGTTACCAACCGACCCTAGCAAGCGAAATGGGTAAATTCCAAGAGAGAATTACATCGACGAAAAAAGGTTCAATTACCTCCGTACAAGCGGTTTACGTACCGGCGGACGACTTGACCGATCCGGCTCCCGCAACGGTTTTTGCCCACTTAGACGCTAAAACCGTTTTGAACCGTTCTATTGCAGAAAAAGGTATTTATCCTGCGGTAGATCCTTTGGATTCTAGTTCTCGTATGTTAAGCCCTGAGATCCTAGGTGAAGAGCATTATGCGGTTTCTCGCGGTGTTCAAGCGGTACTTCAAAAATACAAAGACCTTCAAGATATTATCGCAATTCTCGGTATGGACGAACTTAGCGAAGAAGACAAAGTAACGGTTGCACGTGCTCGTAAGATCGAGAGATTTTTATCGCAACCTTTCTTCGTTGCCGAAGTTTTTACGGGAAGCCCCGGAAAATACGTTACGCTTGAAGAGTCTATTGCTGGATTTAAAGGTATCTTAGAAGGCAAATACGACGATTTACCGGAAGCCGCTTTTTATATGGTCGGCGGTATCGAAGAAGTCATAGAGAAAGCTGCAAAATTAAAAAGCTAAGAAGCAAGGTTAAATTATGAACACATTAAAATTAGAAATTGTGACTCCAGAAGGTCAAATTTTTTCTAACGATGTAAAAAGTGTTACGCTTCCGGGAAAAGAGGGTGAGTTTGGAGTTCTTCCAAACCACGCTTCTTTAGTAACGCTTTTGCAAGCGGGCGTGATTGATATTGAGCTTAAAGACGGCAATCACGACATCGTAGCTATTAACTGGGGACACAGTAAAGTCGATGAAAATTCGGTAACGGTTTTAGCCGACGGTGCTGTTTCTATCGGTGGAAGCACGGAAAGCGAAGTTGCCAAATCTTTGGAAGCGGCAAAAGCCCTTCTTAAAAGTATCAGTGATTCTGACGTTGCTATTGCTATTGCGACGGCAAAAATGGAATCTTTTGCTAAAACGAGGAAATTTTAAGACGAATGTCAGCTTTTGAATTGTTTGTGAACTTTGCCGCGAGAAGCGGCTTTTTCACATGGGTGATTATGATTTGGTTATCGATTTATTTTATTATAACGTTTGGAATCTTATTCAGTCGCTATCTTTATTTAGGATATTGGCTATCGATTGAAAAGAGTTCGCTTGAATCTATGCTGATGGGTGCAAAGAACGTTCGCGACGACTCTATCTTGCGAAAATGTTCGAATGCATCCGGCGCTTCGGAGAAACTTTTAAACGTTTGCAAAAATGTTGCGGAAAAGAATGCCACAAGCGGCTTATGGATGCTGTCTATTATAGCCTCTACAGCACCTTTTATCGGACTTTTCGGTACGGTTGTCTCTATTTTGCAAACGTTTAGCGGATTGGGACAATCGGGAAGTGCATCTTTAGGTGTTATAGCACCCGCAATTAGCGAGGCACTTGTCGCAACCGCTACAGGTATTTTCGTAGCAATTCCGGCATACAGCGCAAACCTCTTTTTACGTCGTAAAGCATACGAAGTGATTGTTTACGTGCAACGAGAAGTCGATATATTACTCTCGGCACATGAAACGAAACGAGATAGCTAATGATGAGCCAACTTGACGAAGTACCTGAGCTTAATATCACGCCTCTCGTTGATATTATGTTGGTACTTCTTGCTATTTTGATGGTAACGACACCGGCATTGGTTTATGAAGAGATGATTAAACTTCCAGACGGTAGCAAATCGTCCGTTGTCAGCAAAATGCCGGAGCTTGAGATTCGTGTCACCAAAGATAAGAAAGTGTTTATTAAAAGCGAAAGCTTTATGCTTGCAGAATTTGCGGATAGCTTTATGATGCAAAAAAGTAAATATCCTCTTAAAAGCATTGTCTATATAAAAGCCGATGAGGGGCTCTCTTATAAAGATGTTATGTTTGTTCTTAAGACGATTAAACAAGCCGGATTTACGAATGTTTCATTAGAAACGAACGGATAGTTCTGTGTCTAGCGTGAACAAATATGCCTCCGTAGGGTGGATAATGTCCATCCTCCTCTATGTTTTTTTACTTCTGGTGCTCGGTTATATTCTGGCGACTCAGCATACGACCATCAAAAATTATACTTCGAACAAAAATCCTATCAATATTGCTTTAGTCGAACGTAAAAAAAACGATTCTGAAAAGCCGAAAGAAGAGCGAAAAAAAGAAGAAGTGGAAAAACCGGTTGAAAAACCGCAGGAAAAACCGGTTGAAGAGAAAAAAGTCGTCGCTTCGTCTCCAAAAGAAACCGTCAAAAGTCAATCGCTTCGAGGACTATTTGAAGATATTAACACCTCAAAATTGCCGCCGGATGCCAAAGAACAAAAGAAAGACCAAAAACAACCGACGCGTATCAAACCGAATAAAGTAGAAGAAACAAAAGAAAAAAGCGAAAATGTTGCTTCTAAAATTGCAAATTCTCTGAACTTCGCAGAACAAAAGCATCTTACCGATATGAATAAAGGGGGCGAATACGATCCTTTTATCGGCAAAGTACAAGAAATATTGGAAGAGAATTGGCAAAAGACGGTTGATACGGAAAACGGCAATGTCGCTAAAGTTATTGTCAAAATTAGCAATACCGGTACTTTTAGTTATAAAATAGTTTCGTTAGCTTATAATAACGAGTTCAATACGAAGCTCAAAGAGTTCCTTAAGGCTATGGAAAGTACGGTTTTCCCAAAATACGAAAAGGGACCTTTGTTTGAGATGCAAGTAGAATTTAAAGATATGTTGGAGTAATCACATGTTAAAAAAAATGATAGTATGGCTATGTACGGCCTTATTCGTTTTTGCAGCCGATGCGACAGTCGAGGTTGTCAAAAAAATCGATGTTTTACCCAAAGTTGCCGTGCAAGATGCTAGTGCAAAAACAATCGATAGTGAATTGAGAAGAAGTTTTTATAAACTAATAGCCAATGACTTACGCGTCAGTAGCCATTTTAATGTTTTAGACGAATATTTGCAAAGCAGTTACGAGGGCGGTCCTCTTGAGAATTTTTTATCGGATAAAAAAGTAGATATGATCGTTCGTTTTAATATTGTTCAAGATACCGCTAACTTGGCCGTTAACGTTAAGTTGATTAATGCGAGGACGGGAAGCACGACATTTGAAAAAGCGTATAATCTCAGCGATAAAAAACGCTATCCGTTTTTAGCACATCGAGTCGTTATCGATGTGAACGATCAAACCGGTTCACCGTCGATTGCATGGATGGAACAATCGGTTATTTTTGCAAAATATACGGATGCAAAAAAAAGTGAAATCGTTATATCCGATTACACGCTTAATTATCAAAAAGTTATGGTATCGGGCGGCTTAAATGTTTTCCCTAAATGGGCAAATAAAGAGCAAAGTGCTTTTTTCTATACTTCCTATAGCGGTGCTGAACCGACCGTCTATAAATTTGATTTACGATCGGGCAGCCGATCCAACATCATTTCAAGCCCCGGTATGATCGTATGTTCTGATGTCTCCCAAGACGGCAATAAGCTTTTACTGACGATGGCACCTAAAGATCAACCGGATATTTATCTCTACGATTTGAGAACCAAGAAAATCCAAAAAATAACAGAGTATTCGGGTATAGACGTTAACGGCAATTTTATCGACAATGATACACGTATTGCCTTCGTTTCCGACCGTTTAGGTAACCCTGACATTTTTGCACAAGGTCTTAACGATAAAAGTTTTGAAAAACTTGTTTATCACGGAAAAAATAAAAATTCGATTTCAACATACGATAATTATATTGTGTATTCCAGTAGGGAAGCAGACAGCGAATTCGGTCGAAATACCTTTAATCTTTACTTGATTTCAACGAAAACAGACTATTTACGCCAATTAACGGCAACAGGTGAAAATTTATATCCGCGTTTTGCGAAAGATCCTGATACAATTATGTTTATAAAACAGTTTGGAAATCAGAGTGCATTGGGGATAATTCGCCTTAGTGCTAACAAAACGTATCAGTTTGCATTGAAAACTGGTAAATTACAGTCGTTAGACTGGTGATTTTTTAAAAAAAATATGCTATAATTCCGAAGTTTTTAAAATTGAACTTTTACAAAGGATCTAATAATGGGTAAATTAGCTTTAACAAGCTTAGCGGTAGCGGTTTTGGTTTTAACAGGTTGTAGCCAAAAAAGTCCAGAAGTCGATATGACTAAAAACTCTGGCGACACAAAAGGTGCAGCAGTTAATGACGGTATGAGTGCTCTTCAAAAATTGATTGCTTCTTTAGAGGCTAACTCTAAAAAAATCTATTTTGATTTTGACAAATACAATATCAGAAAAGATCAACAAGCAAACATCGATGCAAATGCTGCATTGTTCAATTCAGCTGAAGCTAAAAGCTTTTCAATCAAAGTCGAAGGTAACTGCGACGAATTCGGTACAGACGAATACAACTACGCACTTGGTCTTAAAAGAGCAAAAAGCGTTAAAGACGGTTTAGTTGCTAAAGGTATGGTTGCAGACAGAATTACCGTTGTTAGTTACGGTGAGAGCAATCCTGCGTGCAGCGAGCACAACAAAGATTGTTGGGCACAAAACAGAAGAGCAGAATTCAAAGTACTTCCATAATTTCTGCTTGAATGAAAAAACAGATTCTTTTATATTCACTAGCACTACTACCCGTAGTAGTGCTAGCGAGTGAACCCTCCGCTTTCGGAAGTTATGACTCATCTTCTAGCCCAAGTTCTACTTCTAGTTCTTCGGTTAACAACTCAACGTATAGTATTACGTCTTCCGATGTCGTAACTCCTTCTAATACGCAAAAAACGGAAAAGACAGCTCCGACACCTTCTTCATCAAAGTCTACTGCCGTCTTTAGCGGCAATAATAATGCTAATAATGCGGAACAATACGAAATTTTGCGCTCTGTCATGGATAGCTATGAAACGAAAATTGCTAAACAAGATGAGCGTATACGCAAGCTTGAAGAAGAAAATCAAAAGCTTCAAGGCATTAAAGAGTATGTGGAAGAGAGTCGAAGAATTCAAAATGAAAATCAGGAAAAAATTAAAACCGTCGTCAGCGAATTGGGCTCTTTAATTGATTCTATTAATAAAAATTACGTTCCGAAAGAAAAATTTGATCAGTTAGCCAATGAAGTACACGGTAATAAATCCTCTTCAAAGGTGACGCCTGCAGCCAATGAGTCTTCTAAAAAAGAGACTTCAAACGATGCAGCAGCTGCTGTTTCTGCGAAAGCATTAGCGGGCAAAGATAGCGCGACGTTGCTCAAGGAAGCCGACGATTTGTATGCAAAAAAATCTTATAATGATGCACAAACTTATTACAAAGAATTGCTCAATAGGAATTATAAGCCGGCAAAAGTCAATTTTACGCTAGGCGAAATTGCATATACTCAAAAAGCCTATTCCGGTGCGATCGAATACTACAAAGCAAGCATTGCCTTGCATGACAAAGCCGCTTATATACCGACTTTATTGTATCACACGGGTTCTTCTTTCGATAAACTCGGCAAAGGTAAAGAAGCGCAAAGTTTTTATAAAGCACTGAAAGAAAACTATCCTACCTCTCCTGAAGCAAAAAGCGTCAAATAACGTTTTTTTAATCAATTCATTGTTTAAAAAATAACCTATTCGTCTACTCTTCTAAGGGCATATAAAACTAATTTATGCTACAATCAGCCGTTATTAGAATTAAGGGAGAAATTATGAGTATTCAAGATAATCAAGTAGTCTCAATTCATTATGAACTAAAAAGTGTTGATAATGGCGAGATTTTGGATAGCAACTTACAAGGTGCCCCCCTTTCTTTTATCGTTGGAAAAGGTCAAATTATTCCAGGGTTAGAAGAAAAAATTAAAGGTTTAAAAGCCGGCGAGAGTGCTAACATAGAAGTTGCTGCAGCCGATGCATACGGTGTTTACGATGAAAATGCCGTTCAAACGCTCCCAAAAGAGCAATTCGCAGGACTTGAACTAAACGTCGGTATGACGCTTTATGGACAAGGTGAACACGGCGAAACGGTACAAGTGATTGTGAAAAGTTTTAACGACGAAACCGTAGAAATTGATTTTAATCACCCTTTAGCGGGACAAGACCTTTTATTTGCAATTACCGTAGCAGAAGTCAGAGAGGCAACTGCCGATGAATTAGCAAACGGTTACGTCGGTCAAGCGCACAGCTGCGGATGCGGATCAGGCGGATGCGGTTCTCATGACCACGATGACGATGAATGTTGCGGCGGCCACGGTCATGAACACGGTGAAGGCGGATGCTGCGGCGGTGAAAGTCACTCTCACGGTGGCGGTTGTTGTGGATCGCACTAACTTTATAGCAAAATCTAGAGCCTCTATGGAGGCTCTTAAATCTGCAAATTTACTCAAAAGCGTCACCATTAACGCCCTTATTCTCGGTGAAAAGGGTGTAGGAAAACAGACACTAGCGCAACATATCATTGCGGCTCCCGTTGTCGATGCGACCTCTTTTAACGAGTTGTTAGCTTTAATCGAAACGCATTCGAGCCTTATTGTAAAAAACTTTCATAAAATAACCAATTATAAAAAATTAAAAGTGGCACTAGACGTCCATAAAACACGTATTATCGGTACATCGAACGTGATGCTCAGCGAGACGCTCATGGACGAATTTTTTAGCCTCAAAATCGTTTTACCGCCTTTAAGAGAACGTCTTGAAGACGTGACTGCCCTGATTGAAAAATTTGCGCTTGAAGCGCAGGCGACTTTTGACGGCGAAGCAAGCGAAATGCCTATCTTAGAAGAGATCGTTCCGGATTTAAGTAAAAACTGTTACTCTCTCAAACGTTCCGTTTACAATGCCTATTTGATGAACTCTTTCGGCGAAGCGGAAATCTTGACGATGATGGAACGTTTTTTGATGCAACGCATCGGCGGTCGAAACGATTATCGCGACTTACTCTATTTATTTGACGTCCCGATGATTAAAAGCGGCTATGCTAAGTTTGGATCGCAATTGGCGATTAGCGAAAAGTTTGGACTCAATCGCAATACGCTACGAAAAAAAATAAACGACTACAAAGACCAATTAAAAATAGATTAAAAAATGAGAGTGTACAGGATGTTTCATCCTTACATGTAAAAGGTATATGATGAAGTATATAGGAATATTTCCCGGTCAAGGAAGCCAAAAAGCCGGTATGGGCAAAGATTTTTACGATCATTCTACGCTAGCGAAAGAGATGGTTGAAGCTTCAAGCGAACGTTTAGGTTTTAATATGGCACAGTTGTTGTTTGAAGAAAACGATCGATTGGAGCAAACAGAATTTACGCAGCCCGCAATTTTACTGGTCAGTTTGATGGCGTATCGTCTATTTGCAGAACGTTTTTCTCAAACGCCCGTTTCATTTTTAGGGCATTCTTTAGGTGAATTTAGCGCTTTAAGTGCCGCCGGTGCGATGGATTATTTAGATGCGATCGAGCTTGTTCATCAACGAGGATTATTAATGAAAGAGGCATGTAAAGATCAAAATGCCGGTATGATGGCACTTTTGGGACTTGACGATGCCACGGTTGAATCTTTAACCCGTCAAATGCAATTGGACGGTAAAAAGGTTTGGACAGCAAATTATAACGGAGACGGACAAATCGTTATTGCCGGTAATAAAGCGGATTTAATCTCTATAGAGCCTCTTTTTAAAGAAGCCGGTGCTAAAAAAGCCGTCGTCCTTGCGATGTCCGTAGCGAGCCATTGCCCGATGCTCTCATCCGCACAACCGATGTTGAAGCAGTATTTAGGCCAATGGTTGCATGAAACGTTTTATGCGCCGATTATTTCTAACGTTACGGCACAAGCGTACAGCACGAAAGCAAGGGCGGAGCAATTGTTGTGTGAGCAACTTGTCTCACCCGTCAAATACAAACAATCAATCTTACATGTAGAAAACGATGCGGATTGTTTTATCGAATTCGGCGGTACGGTACTCAAAGGGCTTAATAAACGTATTTCGCAAAAACCGACGCACAGTATCGTCGATAGAAGCAGTTTAGACGAAGTGTATACTTTGCTGACAAAGGAACATGCATGAAAATAGCGATTATGGGTGCAATGTACGAAGAAATAACACCTCTTTTGGAGTTTTTTAAAACTTACGAAACGATCGAATATGCAAACAATCGTTATTATAAAGCATCTTATCAAGGGCTAGAACTCATTATCGCGTACAGTAAAATCGGTAAAGTCAACGCCAGTCTGACGGCTTCAACGTTAATCGAGAAATTCGGTGCCGAAAAATTGCTCTTTTCAGGTGTTGCAGGCGCACTCAATCCTACGTTAAAAGTCGGCGATTTGGTTGTCGCGACCCGATTAGCACAACACGATGTCGATATATCGGCTTTCGGACATCCTTTCGGATATATTCCGGAGGGGTGCGTTTACGTACAAACGGATGAAACGTTGGTTCACATCGCGCATAAAGTTGCAAAAGCGCAAGGGTTAAAGCTTGTAGAAGGCATTATTGCGACCGGCGATCAGTTTATTTGCGATTCTACGAAAAAAGAGTGGATACGCTCTACGTTTCAAGCCGATGCTACCGAAATGGAAGGGGCATCCGTCGCGGTTGTCTGCGATGCGCTTCATGTACCTTTTTGTGTCTTTAGAGCGATTAGCGATGCCGCCGATATGGATGCAGGTTTTAGTTTTGACGAATTCTTGGTCAGTTCCGCGCAAGAGAGTGCAAAATTGATTTTGGCGATGTTGGACGAATTAAAACGATGATAGAGCTCAGTAAACGTCTTTTACGCGTCGTAGGGCGTACGAATGCGCATTACGGCTTAATTCAAGAAAACGATAAACTGCTTCTAGGGCTCAGCGGGGGGAAAGATTCCCTTACGTTGGCGCATATTTTAAAACATATGCAACGCGTTGCACCTTTTCATTTCGAGTTTAAAGCCGTGACGATCGCTTACGGTATGGGCGAAGACCTTCAGACCTTACATGCGCATTGTTTAGAGCATGAAATCGATCACGAAATCGTCGATACGTCGATTTTTGAGCTAGCACAGGAGAAGATTCGTTCCAATTCTTCGTTTTGTAGCTTTTTTTCCCGTATGCGACGCGGAGCTTTGTATACGTACGCATTGAATCACGGTTACGCGAAATTAGCGTTAGCTCACCATTTGGACGATGCGGCGGAGAGCTTTTTTATGAATTTTTCCTATAACGGAGCACTGCGTTCCATGCCTCCGATTTATAAAGCGCAAAACGGACTGGTCGTGATTCGTCCGTTGATCCACGTGCGAGAGCGACAATTGCGAGAATGCGCCAAAGAACACGGTATGCCCGTTATCGGCGATGAAGCATGTCCTGCCATGCGCTTTGACGTCAAAATGCCCGTGATGCGTGCCAAAACGAAAGAGATGTTAGCGGCGATGGAAAAAGAAAATCCGGAATTGTTCGTTTCCCTCAAAAAAGCGTTTGAGAGCTTACAGGTTTCAAGCTTTTGCGATGAACGTTATTTGGATCGTTAAAACCCTTCAAGCATAATTTTCCAAAGGCTTTCGACTTCCTCGTCGTCAAACGCTATCGTGCTATGTTCTTCAAACAAGGTTTTGACATGTAAGCGTTCGAATGTTTGATTCCATGCACAATGCTTGTGCGCAGGTAAAAAAGCGCGAATCAGCGTCAAATCCTCTTTGATCGGTTCTTCACAATTAAAGCAAATCAAATCATCGTGCAATCGTCCCTCAAATCGTAAAAGTTTGCTATACGCTTCAATGGCGATGCGTTTAGGATTTTGCTTATGCCAAATATCGGCGCATGATTCTAAAAGGTCAAAATAAAAAGCATCGATAAGAGCGACATCTTTAAGGTGCAGGTAAAAAAGGCGAATGAATGCCTGCCATGCGAGCATTCGCTCACGGTGAATGTTCCAAGGCGTTCCTAAATGGAGTACCGAACGTAGTTGCGGTATCGTCGACTTGAGCGATGCGAGAGATTCAAAATCGATTTTATAGCCCAAATGAATCGTCGAATGGCGAGCGCCGTAAAAACGATAAAGGGTCTTAATACTATCGTGCGTTAAAACGACGACGATAAGATCTTCGTCTTTAACCCGCGTAATGTTGATGATATAACCTTGCATAAGCAATTTTAGCATCTCAAAAATTGAATTTTATTAAATAAAAAAATTAATTATTTTATTTTAGATATTAAATTTATTGAAAAATTATATTATTTATGGTATGTAAACTCTGAAAACACCATAAAATAGTCGTTAATTGAAATTTAATAATTTTTAGAGTAATATCCGTCGCTTTTAACTTAAAATTTGTCAAAAAACTTGATGAAAATTCCACAAAAGGCTTGTGAGATGGATCTAATAAGAGGATTTAAAGACAATTGCGGTTTCGGTTTAATCGCAAATATTAAAAATACTCCTACCCATGAAAATGTTGAAGATGCAATTACGGCGTTAGAGCGCATGATGCATCGAGGGGCAATTGCCGCGGACGGAAAAAGCGGAGACGGAAGCGGTCTACTTTTTTCGATGCCGGTCGACTTCATGAAAAAAGAAGCACACAAATTGGGAGTGGATTTACCCAAACAATTTGCCGTTGCAATGATTTTCCTGCATACGCAAGAGCAAAAACGCATTTTTGAAGAGGCCTGTGAGCAAAACGATCTCAAAGTCCTTCTTTATCGAGACGTACCCGTTAAAACCAAAGCATTGGGAAAATTAGCACTCGACTCGCTCCCTCAAATCGTTCAAGCGTTTGTTACGTCCGCTTCTTTGGTCGCGACAAAACGTTTTGAAGCCCTTTTGTATTTAACGCGCAAAACGGTTGAAAAAAAATTGGCGCATGAGAGTGAATTTTACATTGCCTCTTTTTCCAGCAAAGTGATCTCGTATAAAGGGTTGGTGATGCCGACCTATATTAAGACGTTTTTCCCCGATTTAAGCGATGTCGATTTTAAAGCGACGTTTGCACTGTTTCATCAACGTTTTTCAACCAATACGCTACCGAAGTGGAAATTGGCACAACCTTTTCGCACTTTGGCGCACAACGGCGAGATCAATTCGATTTCCGCCAATCGCTTTAACACGCAAGTGAAAACAGAATGTATGAAAAGCGGCGTTTTCTCGGACGAAGAGTTACAAAAATTGTATCCTTTAACGACTAACGACGTGAGCGATAGCGCCAGCTTGGATAACATGTTCGAGTTTATGCTCCTCAACGGATTTGACTTTTTTAAAGCCGTACGTTCGCTCATTCCTGCTCCTTGGCAAAATGCGCCGCATATGGATTCGGGTCTTCGAGCGTTTTACGAATTTTCAAGCATTAATTTCGAGCCGTGGGATGGACCTGCCGCGATCTCTTTAACCGACGGTCGTCATATTGCCTGTGTTTTAGATCGCAACGGATTGCGTCCGGCAAAATATATTATTACCAAAGACGATCGTATCATTATCTCAAGCGAGTACGGCGTTTTAGATATTGAGGAAGACAACATTATTGAAAGAGGCCGTTTACAAAGCGGTCAAATGATCGGGCTCGACCTCAAATTCGGCAAAATTATGAAAAATGACGATATCAACGATTATCTTGCCAGCTCTAATACCTATACCGAGTGGCTGAACAAAGGTCTTGTGTACCTTCAAGAGTTCGTCGATATTCCTTTTTCAAAAACAACCGACTACGTGCGTGAAAATTTGGAATTGGAGCAACGCTATTTCAACATTACGCAAGAAGTAAAAAATATGGTCATCGAGCCGATGATGAAAGACGGCAAAGAAGGTGTCGGTTCAATGGGCGACGATACGCCGATGGCGGCTTTTAGCCATGTTCAGCGTAATTTTAGCGACTATTTTAAACAAAAATTCGCCCAAGTGACCAATCCACCGATCGATCCTATCCGTGAAAAAGTGGTGATGAGCCTTAATACGAGTTTCGGAGAGATACGCAATATTCTTGAGGAGAGCCAAGAACACGCCGTTCGTATCAAATCGATTTCGCCGATTATGATGCAAGAGAAATTCGATATTTTAGACTCTTTCGGCGATAAGAGCAAACCGCGCTATAAAGATGAATACAAAAATCGCTATTTCTCGACACTTTTTGAAGATAACCTCAAAGGAAGTTTGGAAGATTTGGCATACGATATTGCGCAGGCGGTTAAAAACGAAGGCGTGCGTATTATTTTCCTTGACGATCGAGGTATGACGAGCAAGCTCAAACCGATGCCGATGATTATGGTCATCGGACGCGTCAATCAAGTTTTATTGGATGAAGGCGTTCGTTCTTTAGCTTCCATCGTTGCCATCTCCGCCGAAGCGATAGACACGCATTCGTGTGCATGTATGATCGGTTTTGGAGCCAGTGCAATCTATCCTTATTTGCTCTACGCAACCGTTTTAGACGAATGCAAAAAGAGCGATATGGGATCGTACGAAATCAAAACCAAACTGAAAAACGTCAATCATGCCATCGGGCAAGGCTTACTCAAAGTGATGTCAAAGATGGGTATCGCAACGATTGCATCGTATCGTAACTCGGCGTTATTCGACGTTTTAGGCTTGGGAAGCGAAGTGGTACAGGAGTGTTTCAACGGAGCGATTTCATTGATTCCGGGGCTCTGTTACGAAGACATCGAAGAGCGTTTGGCACGCAACCATCATAAAGCGTATGAACTCAATCTCAGTAAAAAACTTTTTCCGTTGGAAATTGGCGGTTTTTACAAATACATCGACGGGCAAGAGTACCACGATTATCATCCGCAGGCGATTCATGCGATTCACAAAGCGACCGTTACGGGAGAAAAAAAAGATTTTCAAGAGTTCACGAAGCTGATTAACAATCGCGGATTTAAAATGATACGCGACTTTTTCGAACTTAAATCCGATCGTGAGCCTATTGCCGTCGAAAAAGTCGAATCCAAAGAGGCTATTTTTAAACGTTTTGCGACCGCGGCGATGAGTTTAGGATCCATCTCTCCCGAAGCGCATGAAGCCCTCGGTGAAGCGATGAATCGCATCGGCGGTATGAGTAACTCCGGAGAAGGCGGCGAAGCACCTGAGCGCCTTAAAACCAATAAAAACTCTAAAATTAAACAAATCGCGTCCGGACGTTTCGGCGTTACTCCGGAGTATTTACGTTCGGCAACCGAAATTCAAATCAAAGTCGCGCAAGGCGCAAAACCGGGAGAAGGCGGACAATTACCCGGTCATAAAGTGACTTCGTTAATCGCCAGCCTTCGCTATACAATTCCGGGTGTTACGTTGATTTCTCCGCCGCCGCACCATGATATTTATTCGATTGAAGATTTAGCGCAGCTGATTTTCGATATGAAGCAAATTAATCCAGATGCCATCGTGACGGTCAAACTCGTCTCTACTGCGGGTGTAGGAACGATTGCCGCGGGTGTCGCTAAGGCGTATGCCGATAAAATTATTATCTCGGGCGGCGACGGCGGAACGGGTGCCGCACCGTTGACGTCGATTAAATTTGCCGGCAATCCATGGGAAATCGGTCTAAGCGAAGCACACAATGCTTTAAAAGCCAACCATTTACGCGATAGCATTCATTTGCAAACCGACGGTGGACTCAAAACGGGACTCGACGTCGTAAAAGCGGCACTTTTGGGTGCGGAAAGTTACGCGTTCGGTACGCTTTCGTTAACGATTATCGGATGTAAAGTCTTGCGCGTTTGCCATTTGAACCGTTGTTCGGTGGG
Source organism: Sulfurospirillum cavolei (assembly GCF_001548055.1). Lineage (GTDB taxonomy): Bacteria > Campylobacterota > Campylobacteria > Campylobacterales > Sulfurospirillaceae > Sulfurospirillum. The sequence continues at coordinate 2,141,361 of NZ_AP014724.1, read as the reverse complement.
CGTTGCGACGCAAGACGAGAAGTTAAGGGAGCATTTCGTCGGAACGGTCGACAAACTGGTCAACTTTTTTACGCTTTTGGCCGAAGACGTACGCGAAATTTTGGCGCATTTAGGGTATACGCGTTTAGAAGAGATCATCGGACGAAGCGATCTTTTACATGTCATCGATGATACGTTCGCGAAAAAGTTTGACTTTTCGTCCGTTTTGATGCGCTTGGAAGGTCCCGATACCCATAGCGGCAAATCCAACGATCCTTTCGATAAAAACGTGTTTGAAAAAGAGATTTTGAAAGAAGTTTATAAAGTCATCGAAAATCCGGACGAGAAAATCGTTTTGCATCGCGAAATTTGCAATACCAATCGAAGCTTTGGAACACTCATTAGCGGTGAAATCGCGAAATTTTACGGCAACAAAGGTCTCAAAGACGATAGCATCGTTTTCAGACTTAACGGGGTTGCGGGACAGTCCTTGGGTGCTTTTTTAGCCAACGGGTTGAGCATTAATCTCAAAGGTACGGCAAACGATTACGTCGGTAAAGGTATGAACGGCGGTAAAATCGTTATCGCGCCTAAATTTCAAGGCAGGGGATACGCGTGTGCCGGTAACACCTGTTTGTACGGTGCAACGGGCGGTAAACTTTACGTTGCCGGAATCGTGGGAGAACGCTTTTGCGTACGAAATTCCGGTGCCGTTTCCGTGGTTGAAGGAACGGGAGATCATGCTTGCGAATATATGACCGGCGGCGTCGTTGCAATCTTGGGCAATACCGGCGTGAACTTCGGTGCGGGTATGACCGGCGGTGTGGCATTCGTGTATGACGAAACGCGCGACTTTATCGATAAACTCAATCAAGAACTTGTGATTGCCGAGCGTATCGATACGGATGATATGGACGAGGCACGGCATTTCTTGAAGCGTCTACTTCGTACGCACATCAATGAAACGGCAAGTTTTAGAGCCACGCAAATTTTAGAAGATTTTCGCCATGCGGTCAGGGACTTTTGGATCGTTCGTCCTAAAGATATGACCAAAGTACCACTCAATCCGGAGCAAGGAGACTAAGATGCAAAATTTTGTGAATGAAGAGAGATACGAGCCTAGAAAACGCTCAACCGGAGATCGCGTTAAAGATTTTAAAGAAATTTACGAAATTTTTAGTAAAGAAGACGCTTCCGCACAAGCCGATCGTTGTATTCAGTGCGGCGATCCGTTTTGTCACAGTAAATGTCCGTTACACAATTATATTCCGTTTTGGTTAAAAGCCACGAGCGCAATGAAGCGGGAACTTGCTTTTAATCTTTCCAATGAGACCAATCCGTTTCCCGAAATTACCGGACGTATTTGTCCTCAAGATCGTTTGTGCGAAGGAGATTGTACGCTAAACGACGGTCACGGAGCGATTACGATCGGTGCAATTGAGACGTTTATTTCCGAAGAGGGATTTAAAAAGGGCTTTAAACCGAGCTTTCCGGGAATCACGACAAAGAAAAAAGTAGCGATTATCGGTGCTGGACCTGCGGGTATCGCCTGTGCGACCTATCTTCTTCGTGCCGGTATCGGCGTTAGCATGTACGATAAACAAAACAGAGCCGGTGGACTTCTAACGTACGGGATTCCGGGATTTAAGCTGGACAAAGAGGTGGTCGCAAGGCGCGTAAGATGGCTTCAAGACGCCGGTTTGACGTTGCATACCAATACGCAAGTCGGGAAAGAGATCGGATTTGACGAAATTGCGCATAGCCACGACGCTATTTTCTTGGCGATCGGTGCGGAGAGCCCTCGTAAAGCCAATATTGCCAATGAAAACGCAAGCGGCGTTTTTACGGCAATCGACTTTTTACGCAATATTCAAAAGAAGCAATTTAACGAGAGTTACGATAAAAAATTTGAAGTTAAAAATAAAAACGTCGTTGTCGTCGGCGGCGGCGATACGGCAATGGATTGTTTGAGAACGTCGATTCGCGAAGGGGCTAAAAGCGTGACATGTTTATACCGTCGCGATAAATACAATATGCCCGGTTCTAAAAAAGAGTTTAAAAATGCGATCGAAGAGGGTGCGGAATTTATGTACAACGTCTCTCCCAAAGAGATTTTGGTAAACTCCGAAGGTCAAGCGATCGGTATCGATATGCAAAAAACAATTTTAGGCTCAAAAGACGCCTCTTCAAGGCAAGTCGTCGAAATCGTAAAAGGCGGCGATTTTAGAGTCGATGCCGATATTATTATTTTTGCTTTGGGCTTTATTCCTTCCGTGCCGACGTTTTTAGCGGAAAACGGTATCGAAGTCAATAAATCAGGCTGTATCGTTGTGAATAGTGAGTACCAAACGACCAAATCGGGCGTCTTTGCCGGCGGCGATTGTAAACGCGGATCGGATTTGGTCGTCACGGCCGCCAAAGAGGGTAAAGAAGCCGCCAATGCGATCGTCAAAAAGTTGTTAGGTTAAGCATGGGCGTGATCGAAGCCGCACTGCAAGCCAACAGAGTACTGTATCGGCGTTTACGAACGCAAGGCTTGCATGCGGACGATCACCTCTGCTTTGGACAAGGTGCGGGAGGCGATCGAAGTGCGGCGATCGATTTAGAAGCCGAACGTATCTTTATCGAGCATTTGCTTCCTTTTGGAACGATTATTTCCGAAGAGAGCGGAACGATTGAAAATCCTTACATGTCATCGTATATCGTTCTTGATCCCATCGACGGAAGCGACAACCTTTTATCGCATTTACCCTATTACGGTACGTCGGTTGCCTATTTCGAAGAAGGAAAATGCACCAAAGCCGTTATCGCGAATTTAGCCAACGGCGATTGTTTTATAAAAGATCAAAACGGACTCAAACGCGCTCACATCGACGAAAAAAATTTCGGCGACGTTTTGTGCAATCCGTTTAGCAAAGTGGGTATTTTCGAGCGCGCTTACGCATCTTCCCGTCTGCATCCTTTATTGCAAAAAGCAGGACTCAAATACCGTTCTCCCGGAGCATTTGCACTCTCTTTGGCGTATGCGAGGGAGGTTTCGTTCGTGCTGTATGAGGGAGCTATCCGCTCATACGACGTGGAAGCGGGACGCTTTATGTGCGAAGATTTATACCTTTACGAAACGCAGGAGCTTTTTCTCGTAAGCAAAGATAAGGAAATTTTCGATAGAATAATTAACTTATTTATAAGCAATTAGCTTTCAAAGAGGATGCATACGTATGGGATTTGCCGAAATCTTCAGTAAAATAAGAAAGACACAATCCGCTCCGAGCGAAGCACCAAGCCATTGGGTGAAATGTAGCGCGTGTCAATCATTAATGTATTATAAAGAGGTCGAACAACGTTTTAACGTCTGCCCAAAGTGTGGATTTCATATGCGAATTTCTGCCACAAAACGTATTGAGCAATTAAGCGATGAAGGAAGCTTCGTCGAGTTTGATGCCAATTTGATCCCCGTCGATCCTTTAAAATTCGTGGATAAAAAATCGTACAAAAAGCGTATCGAAGAGGCGGAAGAAAAAACGGGAAAACATTCCTCCGTGATTTGCGGCACATGTACGATCGAAGGCGTGAAAGTTCAACTTGTCGTATTTGATTTTGCGTTCATGGGCGGCAGTTTGGGGTCGGTCGAGGGCGAAAAAATCGTTCGAGCGATTCATAGAGCGATTGCGGACAAAGAAGGACTTGTGATCGTCAGTGCCAGCGGCGGTGCTCGTATGCAAGAGAGCACTTTTTCTCTGCTTCAAATGTCCAAAACGTCTGCAGCGTTAGCAAAACTTGCCGAAGCAAAACTACCTTACATTTCGATCTTAACCGATCCGACGATGGGCGGGGTGAGTGCATCGTTTGCATTTTTGGGCGATATTATTATGGCAGAACCGGGTGCATTGGTCGGTTTTGCGGGACAAAGGGTTATCAAACAAACGATCGGTGCCGATTTGCCCGAAGGCTTTCAAAAAGCGGAATTTTTATTGGAACACGGTTTGATCGATATGATCGTTACGCGCGAAGAGATGAAAAAGACGGTTGCGGATTTGATGAAGCTTTTGGGAGCACATTGTAAAAGTGATGATTTTGAGCTAAGACTCAAAGCATGAACATCACGGTTTACACGATTGAAAAAAGCAGCGACAAATCACTTGACGCGCTAGCGTCGGAGTATATCAAAATGATTTCACGCTTTGCCAAAGCGCAAGAGATCAAGATCTTTACGAAACAGATAGCCTTAGCACAAACCATCGGCGAAAAAGAAGCGAGAGCTTCTTATACGAAAGCGTACGAGCCTTTTTTAAAAGGCTATAACATCGCTTTAGACGTACAAGGAACGCTCGTAGACAGCGAAACGTTTAGCCTTTTTTTTGATGAAGACGTCCATATTAATTTTTTTATCGGAGGTGCATTCGGTTTTGATGAGGCTTTTTTGGGGCAAACTCAAAAGATTATAAGTTTAAGTAGATTAACATATGCGCACAAAATTGCGAAGGTGGTTTTATTTGAACAGATTTATCGGGGATTGTGCATAAAAAACAACCATCCCTATCATAAATAGTCGATTATAATGCAGGGCAACTTTTCTAAAGGAAACAAAGGATGAGAGAGAACGAGTTAAAGCATTTCGAGGATCTTCTAAAAGAAAGAAAGGTTCAAATCAAAAAAAACATCGAAGATTCTATGCGTGAGATCGATGATCTCAAAGACAGTGAAGTCGGAGATGAAGCCGATCATGCCTCCGTTAGTACCGATCGTATGATCGAACAAGCGATTAGTACGCAACAAATGAAAGAGTTGAACGAAATCGAATTTGCACTCAATAAAATTCGTAACGGTACGTACGGTATTTGCGAAATGTGCGAAGAAGAGATCGGATTTCAGCGTCTTAAAGTCAAGCCGCATGCAAGGTATTGTATCGTATGCCGCGAAATTATAGAGAAGTCGGCAAAAAACAAATAAACGAGAAAATTATTCTAAAAGTAGGAACAGATGGGCATTAAACGTTATATCCTTTTATCACTGATTTATATGGTGGCTCTTGGGCTTTACGTATATAGCTTTAGCGCTGAAAGCTATGCGCTGACGCTTTTGGGAGTCTCTTTAAACTTACCGGTGGCATTATGGATTACGCTTCCCGTATTGGTTCTCGTTTTAGGATCGATCGTTCATCTCGTTTTCTACAATTTTAAAGATTTCCTCTACAAACGTGCACTTAAAAAGGATTTTGAGTTGTTTCAAGAAGCGGCAAAAAATCGTATTTTAGGCGAAGAAGTAACGCATAATTATAAAACGGACGGATTCAAATTTGCAGGACGCGTATTAAGCTGTATGCGATTCGATCCGACTTTGCCGACCTCTTTTATCGAAGAAGAGGTTGCAAAGGCGTGTGCGTTGGCGGTGAGTATCGAAAACGGTAATTACGAAGATATGAAAAAATACCGTTTAGCGAAAACCAATCCTTTAGCCGTTAAAAATACGATCAACCGTTTGAGCATAGAGCCGAAATTTGCGACGGAAGTTTTGAAAAATTGTAAAGACCTCCAAAGCGAGTTATGCCAAAAAGCCTATAACGCACTTTTAAATTTTGCCAGTTTCAATGAAATCAAACGCTACGATTTTGCTACCGATAAAAAAGCGTTTCGTCGTATGATGGAGCGTTATTTGGATGCGGACGATAGTTTTGATATGGATTTAAAATCCATCGAAGATATGCTCGACCAATGCGCGGCGGATAGAATCGATTATTTGGACCTTGCCCGCGAAATTAAAGCCAAACTCTCTCCCGATGCTTTAATCGCCTTGTTCGAAAAATTGTACAATACCAAAGGAAGCGTTGCGGCCGATGCGTATCTGTATGTTTTATACGATCTTCAAATGATCGATAAAATTCGCGAGATTTTAGTCAATTCCGATCGTGACGAGTTTGTGCGATTTAAAACCGTCCTCTTTTTAAGGGATAACGCTAAAAGCATTGATATTGACGCCTTTCTTCGCGTATGAGTTATGAGATAGATTTTGAGCGGGGCATTTTAGCCCTTGCTCCGCTTGCCGGTTTTACCGATCTCCCGTTTCGCTCCGTCGTCAAAAAATTCGGCGCGGACGTGACCTTCTCCGAAATGATCAGTGCCAACGCGTTAAAACACCATTCGGCAAAAACGTTTAAAATGCTAACGAAATCGCCGTTGGAAACTCCCTATATCGTACAGATTGCCGGCTCGGATTTAGCGGTCATTAAAGAAGCGGTTTTGATGTTAAACGACATCGAAGGCATCGACGGGATCGATCTTAATTGCGGTTGTCCCGTGCCAAAAGTCGTTTCTCAAGACGCGGGTTCGTCGTTGCTGCTCAATCTTCCGCATATGCAAAAAATTATCGAAACGATCAAAACGCATTCGAACAAACGCTATACCAGTGCTAAAGTTCGCTTGGGATTTACGACGAAAATCCCTGAAACGATTGCCAAAGCCTGCGAAGAGGCGGGGGTCGATTTTATGAGTATTCACGGCAGAACCCGTTCGGGCGGATATAAAGCGGAAGTGGATTATGAAGCAATTGCGCGGGCACGTGCATCGGTTCGCATTCCCGTTATTGCCAACGGAGACATTACCGACTACGAAAAAGCCTTACATGTCAAAGCGGTAACGGGATGCAACAGCCTGATGATCGGGCGTGGGGCGGTGGGAAATCCGTGGATTTTTTACCAAATCAAACATGCACTTCCCTTTGTCGATAAAACGAAAATTTTAGAAATTGTCTCCGAACATTTTGATGCGATGATCGAGGTTTACGGACGACAAGGCGTTTCGCTTTTTCGCAAGCATTTGCACACCTATTCCAAAGGTTTTCGAGAAGCTTCGGAATTTCGCGACCGCGTCAATCGAATCGACGACGTCGACGCGATGCGCGAAGCTATTGACTTTTTCTTTACAAATGCACTATCATAAGGATTCGTTAGCGTAAAAACTCTTGAGGAAGAGCTATGTTACAGGGATTACGGGCACGTAGCATTTTACTGAGTATCGTAGCTTTTCTTATCTTGGGCAGTATCAGCCTTGCCTTTACCTATCAGTTAACGCGGGATCTCAGACTGACGTTCGGTGAAAAATATGCGATCGAACATGCTCTTCGACACAGTCAACGCATTGCCGATATGCTTGCTCTCAATATTCGTCTAGCCGAACATACTACGACCTCGGATGCTTTGCATCGATGGTTGTCGAACGAGTCGGATGAAACGGCGAAAGAAGAGAGTTTAAAACTTCTTAACGACTCGCTTCGTATGGCAAAAGCCGATAGTTGGTTTGTTGCCTTTGCCGGCAGTGAACATTTTTATTACGAAGATCTTAACCGCAGTTATCAAGCCTTTCAACCGCTGAAAAAGCTCTCCTCTTCCAACACGAACGACGGGTGGTTTTACCATACGATGCGCTCGGCAGATACCTTCAATTTAAATATCGACTACGACGAGGCGGTTAAAGCGACGAAGTTATGGATGAATATCCTTGTTCGCACGGAACAAAATGCTTTGGGCGTTACGGGTTTTGGGATTGATCTTGCACAATTTATCGATGCGTATGTTTTAACAAAAACTCAAGGCTTTCAAGCGATTATTTTAAATAAACAAGGTGTGATCCTTGGACACCCCGACTTTAGCAAAGTCACGCATAATGTTCATACGAGCGCGTCAAATACGTGGAAGACTATTTGGCCGTATCTTGATACGAAGAGCCAAAAAGAGCTTCGCCGTTACATGCAAGACCTTCCTTCTCATGCATCGGATGTTTTTACATGTAAATTGCGATACGACGGAAAAGAGTATACGGTGGCGTTGGCATATATGCCCTACGTGGATTGGATAGGACTTTCGATGGTCGACGTGAGCACGCTTTTGACGCTGTACGATATGCGTATGGCATTTACGGTGTTGATCGTTTTGGGGTGTTTGAGTGCTTGGATCGCTTACGTTCTTTCTCAGTCGTATCTTTTAACCCCGATTCGCCATCTTAGCTCTGTCGTTAAAGCCGTGTGTGCGGGTGATTATACGCAAAGAGCTCCCTTGGATAAAGAGACCGACGAACTCTCGGCGCTGAGCCGCGACGTTAATGCCATGATCGATATGGTGCAAGAAGCTCAAAGTGCGACGATTCAAAGGTATCGTTGGTTGGCGGAAAATTCGCATGACGTTATTTGGGTGATGGGCGTGGACGGCAAATTTGTGTACGTCAGTCCTTCCGTGAAACGATTACGCGGATTTAGCGCGGAAGAAGTGATGGAGCAATCGTTTGAAGAGGTTATTTGCGAAGGATCGCGGCAAACGGTTTTGCATCTCATGGAAATGGCGATTCTAGAAGCGGCTAACGGTGTGCTTCTTGACGCTAAAACTGTTTTGGTCGAACAGCCGTGCAAAGACGGCAGTACGGTTTGGACGGAAGTCAACGCCCGCTTAGTCGTCAATCAACAAGACGGCTCCATGCAGTTTATCGGTATTACACGCGATATTACCGAACGTTTGGCGGCGGAAGAGGAGATCAAAAAGCTAGCATTTTACGACCCTTTGACGCACCTTGCCAACCGAAGACTTTTCGTGGATAAGTTGGAAAGTGGCCTTGTAACATGCAAAAAAGAGCATACGTTCGCAGGTGTTATTTTCCTCGATTTGGACGATTTTAAACCTTTGAACGATACGTACGGGCATCAAGCGGGCGATGAACTGCTCATCGAAGTGGCACGTCGTTTAAGGGAAACGGTTCGCGCAACGGATACCGTAGGACGTTTCGGCGGCGACGAATTTGTGATTTTAGTAACGCAATTAGGCTTTACTCGTGAGGAAGCTTCCCATACGGTTACGCGCATAGCGCACCAAATCGCCGCGTTCATCGCACAACCGTACCCGCTTTCGTCGACCGTGTATACGCTCAGCGCTAGCATCGGCGTCTTGCTTTTTAATGAGGGTCAAAACGATGCAAAAACGATTCTTGATGAAGCCGATAGCGTGATGTATCGGGCAAAAGATGCGGGTAAAGCGTGCGTGATCGTCCAAGGATAATCTAATAGCCGTCGTCAAAGCCGCGTGTTTTATGCTTCTCTTTTTTGTAGCTACCGCGGTATTTTTCTTTTTCCAACAAGTTAGCCTCTTTTAAAAGACGTTTATGCGCGGTATCTTTGTCGGCATCTTGGGTTTCTATCGTCGAGACGACAAGATTGGCGTAAGCTTCGAGCGTATGCGTGTAGGTTGAATCGAGCCGAACGGCTTGAACTTTGTGTAGGGTTTTGAGACTTTTTTGTGCACGTTTAACAAACAGATCGTAGTCAAACTGTTCGTTTTTCAGCGCGCTGACGCAACTGCTTAAGAAACGCTCTAACGCGCGAATGTATTTTACTCTGGCTTCTTTATCGTTCATGGCAGATTCACGATATTTAAAAAGTGTAACAACTGGCTAACGAGAATAAAAAACGGAATAAACACCAAGGACGTAACAAAGACGAGCATCGTAACGTCTAGCGGCTTGCATTCGTACAGTGCCGCCAAGTTGACGTTGGTAACGGCTAAGGGAACGATCAACTCCAAAAAGATCAAAGTCGCGACCATCGGCTCCAAATCAAGAGCGTAAAATAAAATAACACCGGCGATCAGCGGCGTCAGTAAAAACTTGATCATGCCGACATGTAAGACCAATGTGACGTTCATGCTTTTGAGATGAATGTTGTAAAGGTACATGCCAAAGACGATCAACTGAATGACCATCGTACAGTATGCGCCCATCTCCATGGAACGCATCAGTGCCGGATGAAAACGTACGCCGGAAAAATTGAGGATCAACGCTAAAAACGCAAACCAGATGACGGGAAGTTTGACGATATTGAAAAGCGACTCTTTGATGCTAAAGTTGCCGCGTGAATAGAAAAAGACGCCGAGCGTATAGACGATAAAAACGTTGCTAATATTGATCATGCTGGTGTAGATAATGGATGCGTCGCCAAAAAGCGCAATACCCAAAGGAATACCTAAATTGCCGGTATTGCCGATAATGACGCAAATCGTAACGATCGATTTTTCTTTGATGTCGGTAAAGAAAAGACGTGCGATAACAAAGCTCACCAGAACGCAAAAGAGCGAAATCGCCACATACCAAAACGGTACTTGAAGCAACGATAAGTCGATTGGACGGGAAGAGAGTCCCCAAAACGAGAGCATCGGTTGCAAAAAGTAGATGGAAAGCAACACCATGCCTTTTTCGTTCATCTCTTCTTTAAGCACTTTTTTGGACATAAACCCTAAAAGGATAAAGGCATAAATCGACAGAATGGAGATAGCGATCGTCATCGAGGCTTAATGCTCTGCCTCTTCAAAAGGAGGGTAATCCGCTGAAGCTTTATTTTTGTAAGTGCTAAGTTTATTATCTTGCAGTTTCAAGTAGTCGTCCAAACGCCTACGATTTTCCTCAAAGACTTTTTCAAAATCGTTGTCGTCTTTGACTTCGCCGTTTTGAAATTTTTCCAGAAGAACGTTGGTATTTCCGGTCATAACGAGGTAACGAATGCTACCGTATTCAAATAAAACGACGCTGTTTTGCGTATCGAGCTGTTTTTTATGCAGTAAATTGACCTCTTGACCGACACCCGTTTTAGGGTTGAAAAGCCATGATTTTCCCGCTCCGCCGCTTTTTGCGGGACGAATTGTCCGTACGCCGATGCGACGTTTGATCCAGAACATCAACGCAATTAAAAGCACTAAAACGATAATAACGACGATATAGCGCGTATCGATCAAATCGCTTGTCGGGCTCGAAGACGAAGGCGAAAGCGACGGAGCGGCGGCTTCGGTATCGGACGTTTTGGCTTGCATGATGCTTCCGCGAATGCGAAGACCAAAGCCGTCGACGGTTTTAGAGGCGACGACGCTGATGCGTTTATCGCTTTTGAGCACCACTTTGAGGGCATTGTTTTTTTCCGGAATAATCACGAGTTCTTGAATAATCGCCGAGTTGATACTCTTTTCGATCATCTTGTCGTAGCCTAAATCGTTAATCGTTAACGTAATGGAAGACGCATCGTTTTTTTGCGAGATACTGCCTTCGTGCGGTGCGTCAAACGAGAGCATCACATCGACGCGATCGCTTCTTTCATAGACGTTGTAGGTTAAAAGGTTGGAAGCGCAAAGCCAAGAGGAAAGAGCAAACAGAACGTATAAAAGTCTCATAGGCTCTCTTTTTTAAAGTATTGGATAACGGTTTTGGAGTCTAAAATCTCGTTAATACGAATGGCAAGGTTTTTTTCGTAAACCATCACTTCGCCTTTACCGAAAATCTTTCCGTTGATATAAAGTTCGACGCTCTCTCCCGCAGGTTTTTCCAAGTCGATGACCGAGCCTTTTTCCAGTTTTAAAAGTCTTTGAATCGTGATATGCGTCGTTCCAAGCTCCGCTACGAAATTGACACTGATATCTAAAAGATTTTCAAATCCGGAGAGCAGTTTGCGTGCGACGTACTCTTGATCGGCTGCGTCCAATGTTATTCCTTTGAAGCTTCGTTAGCGTAATAAAGCAAAAACTCTTCCAAAACCTTTGGTAATGCTCTTATTATAATGGATTTTGTTTAAAGTATCGATTAAAGTTCGATGTCGATTCCGACGGGGCAGTGGTCGGAACCTTGAATTTCGGGCAAAATAAACGCATCGTTGAGTCTTGGCGCAAGCTCTTCGGAGATGAAAAAGTAGTCGATTCTCCAGCCCACGTTTCTGCTTCTCGCTCCCGCGCGGTACGACCACCACGAGTAAGCATCTTTTTGATCGCCGTGAACGTGACGAAACGTATCGACGTAACCTACATGTAAAAGCGTGTCGATCCATGCGCGTTCAACGGGTAAAAAGCCCGAAGTATTTTCGTTGGCTTTAGGGTGGGCGAGATCGATTTCGCGATGGGCGGTATTGACGTCGCCGCAAACGATGATACTTTTACCCTGTTTGCGAAGCGTTTGCATATGCTCCAAAAAGTCGGCGTAAAAGCGCATTTTGTGTGCGAGGCGTTCTTCGCTTTGTTGTCCGTTGGGAAAATAGACGTTAAACAAGACCGTGTCGCCGAAACGGTGTTCCAATATTCTTCCTTCTTCGGTATGATCGATCTGTAGGTCGGTTGAGGTATCCGAAAAAGGGATGCGCGAAAGGCTCATCGTCCCTGAGTAGCCTTTTTTCTTTGCGGAGTTTACGTAACGATGCGTGAGCGGATGAGTAAAAAGATCGGTCGGGATTTGTTCGTATTCGGCTTTGATCTCTTGCAAGCATAAAATGTCGGGTTGGTAGGTGTCGACCCACGAAAATGCATTTTTCGAGGCGACGGCGCGAATGCCGTTGACGTTCCACGAGATAAGTTTCATCAAAAATCCTTTCTAAAAACGTTGCGTATCTTAACACGCGATCTTTTAAAACGACCTATAGCGGCATACAATTTGCATAAGTCCCTCCAAAGCAAAGGAGCGAACGATGGTCTTTACGCCTCACCGACGAATCGTCTTTTACGAAAAAACGGGTTGTAGCGGCAATGCCCGCCAAAAGGCACTTTTACGTGAATACGGGATAGAGATTGAGGTACGTAGTTTGTTGGAAACTCCGTGGGACAAGCCTACGCTTGAAGCCTTTTTTGAAGGGCTTACGCCGCATGAAATGCTCAATCCGTTTGCGCCGCAGCTTAAAGACGGTACGTTTCAGCTTGCAGAGTATACGAAAGAGAGCCTGATCGAAGCGATGATACGCACACCGATTTTGATTCGCCGTCCGCTCCTTCAAATAGGCGACGTCAAGCTCTGCGGTTTTGATATTGCGCGCCTGAACGAACTCTTACATGTCACGATGCCCGTACCCGAAAATATCAACGCCTGTTTAAGCAGTGACGCATGCAACAATGCTTAGAATACATTTGTCGGGAATTTGAAAAAGTCAAAGACTATTTGCATCGACCGACGCTTGAAAAAGAGCGGATCATCGACAACCTTTTTGCCAATTTTATGCAGTGCTTTTCGGAGTACCCGTTTGAAAAAAAACGCTATCCTAAAGAGTTTTTGGAAGCGGCAAATCTCTACAACGCAGGCGATGCGGTAGTACGTCAACGCTTTGCGGACATCGGGATGCGCTATTTGCTCTTAAGCGATTTTTACGATTACGTGAAGATTACGCATCTTGATCGCAAGGTTTAAGCAAAACTGCCCAGCGAAAAAGCGGAGAGTATAAAGGCGGCGAGCATTAAAAACGGGATAAACCATAGCGACGTAAAAAAGATGAGACTCGCCACGTCTAACGCCCGACAGTCGTAGAGCGCGGCAAGGTTGACGTTGACGACGGCGAGCGGAACGATGAGTTCCAAGAAAAGCACCGAAGCGACAAACGGCGTGATCGGTAAAACGAAAAAGAGCAACCAAACCGTCAAGACGGGCATCAAAACGAATTTGAGCAGATGCACGTGCCATAAGCGTTTGACGTTGAGTTCTTTGAGTTTGACGTTATAAAGGTACATACCGAAAATCATCAACTGAATGACGATCATGCTGTACGCCCCCATCTCCAGCGACTGAAACAAAACGGGATGAATGCGAATCCCCGAAAAATTTAACGCAAGTGCCAGCATCGCCGCCCAAATAATCGGCAGTTTAAAGATATTGACGAATGCTTGTCGCAGGCTTGAGCTCCCCGCCGAATAGAAAAAAACGCCTAGCGTGTAGGTCATGAGAGTATTGGCGACGCTGATCATGCTGGTGTAGAGGATGGATTCTTCTCCCAAAAGGGCGATACCTAAAGGAATGCCGAGGTTTCCCGTATTGTTCAAAGCCGCGGCAATCGTCATAATCGAACGCTCTTTTTTGTCGTTGAAAAAAAGTCGAGCAATGAAAAAGCCGAGCGCAATCGTTAGAAACGAAAACACAAGATAGTACGCCGGAATTTTGAGCAAGTCTAGACTGATAGGTTTGGTCGAAAGCCCCCAAAACGAGAACATCGGATGCAAAAAATAGACCGAGAGGATGACCATACCGCGCTCGGAGAGCTCGTCTTTGAAAATTTTTTTGGCGACGTACCCGAGCACGATAAAAACGTAAATTGCCGAAACGGAAAGCACGATGTTCATAAGTCAGCTTTACATGTCAAGATGTGAAAGAGGTATTGTAACGCAATTTCGCATCATCATTGACGCTTTCGTGCTACAATGAAACGAAAAAAAAGGGTCTGGATGAAACATTTTATAGCCGGCATTCAAACCGCCATTATCGGAACGCTGGACGCGAAAGGAGCTCCTTTTAGCTCTTACGCACCTTACATGTACGATCAAAACCGTTTTTACGTCTACCTCTCCGACATTGCCACGCATGCTAAAAATCTTCAAAGAAACCCCAAAGCTTCGCTCTTTTTCATAGAAGACGAAAGTAAAACGGAAAATCTCTTTGCGAGAAAACGCGTCTCATTGCAGTGCGATAGTGTAAAAATAACACGAGGAAGCGAGCGTTTTGAAGAAGTGTTGGATTTGTTCGCCAAAAAGTTTGATGCCAAAATGGTAAATACGCTTAAAAAGATGACCGACTTTAATCTCTACGAATTCAAAGTGACGTACGGCGAAGCAACGTTTGGGTTTGGAAAGGCGTATTTTATCGGTGGGAAAAATATGGATGAACTCATACCTAGAGGCGAAAACAACCCGCATCGTGAAGGGAAGTGAAAAGCTTATATGTAAAGCTTTCTATGCAAAATTTAGCTAGAATTAACGTATTAAATAGAAGATTAATGGTCAAAAGTTAAAAGTTTAGCCCTGACCCCTTTTTGCATTTGCTCTATCTAAAATAGGTAAGAATGATCTTTAAATACAACAATTTGTGTCGGTTTGAGTGATAGATTTTCACGTTTTCATTATGCTTTAAATTCTTTAAATACAACAATTTGTGTCGGTTTGAGGATAGTATTGTAAAAGTTCGTAGTTTTTCATGTGCTTTAAATACAACAATTTGTGTCGGTTTGAGGAGATAGATAGGTTTAAATCTTTTGTCATGTGGTACTCTTTAAATACAACAATTTGTGTCGGTTTGAGCTAACGCTTCATAATTAGCTGAATTGATAAACAAACTTTAAATACAACAATTTGTGTCGGTTTGAGAAAGATCGAAAGCACGGGCATTTATGGAATATTTCTTTAAATACAACAATTTGTGTCGGTTTGAGTTAGAATCTTTCTCCATTTTGCACTTGTTGTTGTCTTTAAATACAACAATTTGTGTCGGTTTGAGGCGTTAAAGCCGATACCGTTTTCGTTTCAATGCGCTTTAAATACAACAATTTGTGTCGGTTAGAGAGTCATCGGCGGAGTTACAAAAAAAACCGTTTACGCCTTTAAATACAACAATTTGTGTCGGTTTGAGTCTCTTCTTTGATTGATTTATCGCTTTTTGATTTAACTTTAAATACAACAATTTGTGTCGGTTTGAGAAATTTATATCCAAAAGGGGAACTAACCTCTTCCATCTTTAAATACAACAATTTGTGTCGGTTTGAGATTTACTGCAAATACTTCACTCAATAACTCTTTACTCTTTAAATACAACAATTTGTGTCGGTTTGAGTGTTGTACTCTTGTTCACACTCTGCAATGAACACGTCTTTAAATACAACAATTTGTGTCGGTTTGAGTCGTCGATGTAGTAAGTTGAAATACATCCCCGTTAGCTTTAAATACAACAATTTGTGTCGGTTTGAGGCAACGCCGCCATGATCTTGAATCCCTGCATACATTCTTTAAATACAACAATTTGTGTCGGTTTGAGTGCTAAATTATAGAGCTTCTTAAAAACTAGAATTCCATAAAATTGCCTTTTATGTCATTTTTTCCAATTAAAATTAACAATGTATTGTTAAAGATCAAAAAGGCGATGACGTGCCCTATTATAGCGATTTAGATCTAAAAAAGCGTCAAGTGCGGTTGGAAAAAATCAGATTAAGAAATATCGGGGGAGAAAGCATTCAATGTATTTTATTTTAGTAAGGGCCTAAGGAGTTTTCGTCCTTGTTAAAACAAGGACGAACTCTTTACATGTAAATCTGTCCGCCACTCTCTTTAAAGTGTTCTGCTTGCTCTTCCAACCCTTTTTCTAGCGCAATATTGACATCTTCTGCACCGATTTTGGCGGCGTAATCTCTCACATCTTGAGATATTTTCATCGAGCAAAATTTTGGGCCGCACATGGAGCAGAAGTGAGCGACTTTGGCACTCTCGACGGGTAAGGTTTTGTCGTGGTATTCACGCGCACGGTCTGGGTCAAAGCCGATGTTAAATTGGTCGTACCAGCGAAACTCAAAACGGGCTTTGCTCATGGCATTATCACGGATTTGTGCTCCTGGGAAGCCTTTGGCGAGGTCAGCGGCATGGGCGGCGATTTTGTAGGCGATGATGCCCTCTTTGACATCTTCACGGTTTGGTAAGCCTAAGTGCTCTTTGGGTGTGACGTAGCAGAGCATCGCTGTGCCGTACCAACCGATTTGCGCTGCGCCGATGGCGGAGGTGATGTGGTCATACCCCGGAGCTACGTCGGTCACGAGCGGTCCAAGCGTGTAAAACGGCGCTTCAAAACAGTCCTCTAACTCTTTGGTCATATTCTCTTTGATCTTTTGCATCGGAACGTGTCCCGGTCCTTCGATCATCACTTGCACGTCGTGTTTCCAAGCGATTTTTGTGAGTTCTCCCAAGGTTTCTAGTTCGGCAAATTGCGCTTCATCGTTGGCATCGTAGAGGGAACCCGGACGTAAGCCATCACCCAACGAAAACGCGACGTCATAGGCTTTCATGATGTCACAGATTTCCTCAAAATGGGTGTAAAGGAAGTTTTCTTTGTGGTGGTGTAGACACCATTTTGCCATAATGCTACCACCGCGTGAGACGATGCCGGTAAGGCGTTTAGCCGTCATCGGCACATACGCCAAACGCACACCTGCATGAATGGTGAAGTAGTCCACGCCTTGCTCGGCTTGTTCGATGAGCGTGTCACGGAAGACTTCCCATGTCAGATCTTCAGCGATGCCGTTGACTTTCTCTAAAGCTTGGTAAATGGGCACCGTTCCGATGGGCACGGCAGAGTTGCGGAGTATCCACTCTCTCGTCTCGTGGATGTTTTTACCTGTCGATAAATCCATAACGGTGTCGCCGCCCCAACGCGTTGACCAAAGCATCTTTTCGACTTCTTCTTCGATGGATGAGGTTGTTGCGGAGTTGCCGATGTTGGCGTTGATCTTGACCATGAAGTTACGACCTATAATCATCGGCTCGGCTTCGGGGTGATTGACATTGAGAGGCAGTACCGCTCGCCCTGCGGCGATCTCTTGGCGGACAAATTCAGGCGTGTAAACTTCAGGCAGGTTTGCGCCAAAATGCTCACCCGTGTGTTGTGCTCCTAAAAGTTTGTTTTGGCGTGCGACTTCAAGGTTACAGTTTTCACGAATGGCGACGTACTCCATCTCAGGCGTGATGATGCCCGCTTTGGCGTAGTGCATTTGGGTGATATTTTTGCCACTCATTGCACGGCGCGGTTTTTTGAGGTTGGGGAAGCGAAGGGCGTTGAGCTCGGCATCATCGTGGCGTTTGTGAAAATAGACGGAGCTAAAATCGGCTAGTTGCTCCGTGTCAGCTCGTTCCTCTATCCATTTTGCACGTAGTGGCTCTAAGCCTTTGTGGAGGTCTATTTTGACGTTTGGGTCGGTGTAAACGCCTGAAGTATCGTATACATGTAAAGGTGGATTTTCCTCCACTTTACCATCACCAAAAGCAGTGGCACTAAGGGTTATTTCACGCATTGGGACTTGAATGTCAGGACGTGAGCCTTGAATGTAAATTTTACGAGAACTTGGGAAATTTTGAATGTAAGAAGAGTCTATCTTCTCAAGATTGTCGAGTACTTTACTCATAAGTTTATCTCCTTGATGCCAAATCCAACCCACTAAGCGAAGAGCGAGAAAAGAGGAGCATGTAGCTACGAGGCAAAGACGTGAAGCTTTGCTTATCGCAAAGCGAAAGACTTTAACGAAGTAGATGCGTGCTCTTCTTTTCTCCCGAAGGGCACAACGATAAACGTCGCATTTTTTCGTTGACGCTCCTTGACATAGCTTTGGCTATGCCTTCGTCTCGTCGCCTCAAACTGCTTGCTTATCGTTGTGCGCACTGCGCTTAGTGGGTTGGATTTGGCATTATCCCTACGCTGGCATTACCCAGATCAGGTTCGTGAAACCGCATTAACGGTTTCTTGGGGTATTATCTCAGCCGATAAAACACTGTTTTATCTAGCACCCCCACAGACAACGGTATGGTTAAAGAAAAAGATTATACGCAAGGGAACTTAAACGGCGCGTAAGATGAGAACTTAGGTCTCGTCTTTTTCCCGTACGTTTCTTTTTGAAAAGGATCACGTTTGTTTTTAAATCGTTTATTAAGAGGGGTTCGAGTAAAATAGATCACTTCTTAAAAAGCGGGATCGATGGAAATAGGATTTGGACTTTTAGGCGTTTTTGTGGGTTTTGCTTCCGGTTTTTTCGGTATCGGTGGCGGAACGCTTTTAGTGCCTATTTTTCTTTATATGGGCTATGACATCAAAACCGCCATCGGTATTTCGGTGATGCAGATGATCTTTAGTTCGATGCTGGGTTCGTATCAAAACTATAAAGCCGGAATGTTAACGCTTAAAAGCGGTCTGATCTTAGGATGCGGCGCATTGGTGGGAGCTTCTTTTAGCGGACTTATCGTCGATACTTTATCGCATACGGCGTTGCTTTTCTTATTTGAGGCGGTTTTAGCACTTTCGATGTACAAGATGTTTACGACGGCATTGGAAAGCTCCAAACCTCCTTGCGAGTCCTATCTTCTCCTGGCTTTTTTAGGTGTTGTTTTGGGTGCCGTGTCGATTAGTACGGGTACCAGCGGTGCGATTTTTCTAACGCCCGTTCTTACGGGATTTTTACATTGGGATATTAAAAAAGCCGTTGCGACAACGCTTTTTTTTGTCATCTTCGGCTCAATTTCGGGGTTTTTCAGTTTGGCGATGCACGGTTACGTGGATTACGAAGTCGGTGCATTGGTCAGTGTCGGATCCATTGTCGGCGTCTATTTCGGCGTCATGCTTTCCCACAAAATGGCGAAAAAAGAGCAAAAACTCGCCTTGTTAATACTCTATACGGTAATGTTTTTGCTGACGCTCAATAAAATTTTAAGCGAGATGAATGTTTTATGATCAAAATATACGGTGCAAAAGAGAACAATCTTAAAAATATCAACTTAGAGATTCCCAAAAATAAGCTCGTCGTTTTTACGGGACTGAGCGGAAGCGGTAAAAGTACCTTGGCGTTCGATACGCTCTATGCCGAAGGGCAACGTCGTTATATCGAATCGCTCTCCTCATATGCAAGACAGTTTTTAGATCGCGTGGGCAAACCCGACGTCGAGAAGATCGAGGGTTTGACGCCCGCGATCGCGATCGATCAAAAAACAACGAGCAAAAATCCGCGCTCAACCGTGGGAACGATTACCGAGATTTACGACTATCTGCGGTTGCTTTACGCGCGCGTCGGGAAGCAGCATTGTCATATTTGCGGTCAAGAAATCTCGCAAATGTCGGTAGCAGATATTATCGAACAGGTTTTAAAATTGCCCGCAGAGACGAAGCTCTCGATCTTAGCGCCGTTGGTACGCGAGAAAAAGGGCAGTTTTGCCGATATGATCGAATCGTTGCGCCATAAAGGTTACGTGCGTGCTTTGATCGACGGCGTGATGGTGCGGCTCGATGAAGAGATCGAACTTCTTAAAACCAAAAAACATACGATTAAAGTCATTATCGACCGCGTCGTCATTCGCGAAGAAAATCGTGATCGTATCGCCACCGACATTGAAAAAGCACTTCTAGAGAGTTACGGCGAAGTCGAGCTTGACATCGCCAATGCCGAAGAAGTAGGGCTTGCAACATCGCATATTCATTACAGCGAACATTTGGCGTGTTTTGACTGTAAAATCAGTTTTGAGCCGCTAGAACCGCTTTCGTTTTCGTTCAATTCTCCCAAAGGCGCATGCCCTACATGTGATGGATTAGGGATTCGCTACACGCTGGATTTGAAGAAAATTATTAATGAAAACGTGAGCATCGACGAAGGGGCGATTCGTATTTTTTACGGCTTTAACAAAAGCTTTTACGCCAAATTTTTAGAGGCGTATTGCCAAGCGGCGGGTATTAATACGCGCATTCCCTACGAAGAGCTCGAAGAGCACCAAAAGCGTGCCATTTTGCACGGCGGTGTCGAAGAAGCAACTTTCTTCTGGAAAAAGCATAAGCTCGTACGAAAATGGGAAGGCGTCATTAAAATTGCCTATGAGATGCTTAAAGACGAAAAAGAGCTTGGCGAATACATGAGCGAAAAGGTGTGCGACACGTGCGGAGGGCATCGTTTACGTAAAGAGAGCCTTGCGGTACGCGTCGCCGGAAAACGCATCTCCGACATCTTGGAACTTCCGATCGATCAATGTTTGGAATTCTTTAAAAACAATGAAAATTTTTCGTACATGTCGGCACAACAAACGATGATTGCTGCACCGATTTTAAAAGAGATCAAAGAGCGACTCTTTTTCTTATTTGACGTAGGGTTGGGCTACATCAGTCTCGGGCGCGATGCACGAACCATTAGCGGCGGCGAAGCGCAACGCATCCGCATCGCGTCGCAAATCGGAAGCGGCTTGACGGGCGTCATGTACGTTTTAGACGAGCCGAGCATCGGACTTCACGAACGCGATACGCTTAAACTCATCCGAACCTTACGCAATTTGCAGAAAAAAGGCAACTCCGTGATTGTCGTCGAACACGACAAAGAGACGATCAAAACGGCGGATTTTGTGGTGGATATTGGTCCGGGGGCCGGAAAATTCGGCGGTGAAATTGTTTTTGCGGGAACGAACGAAGCACTTTTAACCAGTAATAGTCTCACCGCGCAGTACATCAACGGAACAAAAACGATCGATTATCGCCAGAACAGGGCACAAGAGCGTTGGATCGAGCTCAATCACGTCAGTATTAATAACATTCACGACTTAGACGTTAAAATTCCTTTAGGAAACCTCGTCGCGATTACGGGCGTGAGCGGTAGCGGTAAAAGTTCATTGATTCTTCAAACCTTGCTTCCGGTCGCCAAAGAGTACCTTAATCGCGCTAAGAAGATCAATAAAGTTGCCGGCGTCGAATGCATAGGACTCGATCAACTCGATAAAGTCATCTACCTCGATCAAAGTCCGATCGGCAGAACGCCGCGCTCCAATCCTGCGACCTATACGGGCGTGATGGACGAAATCCGTGCCTTATTCGCCAAAACCAAAGAGGCACAGATTCGCGGATACAGCGTCGGGCGTTTTTCGTTTAACGTCAAAGGCGGAAGGTGCGAAAAGTGTCAAGGCGACGGCGAAATCAAGATCGAAATGCACTTTTTACCCGACATCATGGTTAAGTGCGACAGTTGTAAAGGGCAACGCTACAACGCCCAAACGCTCGAGATCAAATACAAAGGCAAATCCATTGCCGACGTTTTGGACATGAGCGTGGACGAAGCCCATGACTTTTTCAAAGCGATTCCGAAAATTAACCAAAAGATTCAAACATTGGTCGACGTCGGTTTGGGATACATCACGCTTGGACAAAACGCCGTGACGCTGAGCGGCGGCGAGGCGCAACGCATTAAACTTGCCAAAGAGCTTAGCAAAAAAGATACGGGCAATACGTTGTACGTTTTAGACGAACCGACGACCGGATTGCACTTCGCCGACGTCGACCGTTTGGTCAAAGTGTTACATCATTTAACAGATATGGGTAACAGTGTTTTAGTCATCGAACACAACATGGACGTCATCAAAAATGCCGATTATCTTATCGATATGGGGCCTGAAGGCGGAAGCTACGGAGGGCGTATAATAGCGATGGGAACGCCGTTTGAAGTTGCAAATAACGCTGAAAAATCGGGAAGCTATACGGGAAAATTTTTAGGAATGGAGATGGGTCTTTCAAACGAAAATGTTTAAACGTTTCTTTTTGAAACATTATTTTAAAAATAAAAAGCTCTAAAAGTCAAAGAAATGTCCTCTACATAAGATCGACATAACTGTTCATTATAATCGCTTTTGATCGAAACTTAATGAAAGGACATTTCTTGGAAGCAACAGCATCTATGGCGAGTAGCATAGGCTCCTTGGAAGAGACAAAGAAAAAAGATTGGAAAAGCTATACCGTTAAAAGTTTAGCGTTTTGGGTTATCGTTGCAATTATTGCGGGTATTATCTTCGGGACGGTCGATCCTAAATTGGCGGTTCAAGCCAAACCGGGAATCGATTGGTTTATCCAAGCGTTGAAATGGTTGGTCGGACCGATTATCTTTTTGACGATTATTTCGGGTATCATCGGTTTGGAGAGCCTGAAAGAGGTCGGCTCGATCGGTTTAAAAGCGTTTATCTATTTTGAAATCGTCAGCACCTTCGCTCTTGCGATCGGCGTGTTATTCGGCAATTTCTTTGGTCCGGGACACGGAATGAATTTCGACGTCAACTCCTTGGATGCCAAAAGCGTTGACAAATACACCCATTCGACTCAAGACGTCGGTTCGTTTTGGTCGATTTTGAAAAATGCGATTCCCAGCGATCCTCTAACGCCTTTTTTAAACGGCAATACCTTACAGGTTTTGGTCATGGCGTTGGTCTTGGCGATTTTAATTTCGGCGTTCGGAGGCAAGTACAAACCGGCTATCCTTAAACCTTTAGAAGTTGCGCAAGGATTTTTCTTTAAAATCTTGACGATTTTAATGTGGTTAAGTCCGGTTGCGAGCTTTAGTGCGATGGCATTTTTGATCGGCAAATTTGGTCTCGCTTCTTTGATCGGTATGGCAAGTTTGCTTGGTGTTATGTTGATCTCCGTTTTAGCGTTTATCTTCGGAATTTTAGGCATTATCTTATGGTTCTTCAAAATCAACGTCTTTAAATTTATGCGTTTTATTGCTAAAGAAGTCTTGATCGTATTTGCGACCTCTTCAAGCGAATCGGCGTTGGCTCCGTTGATGAAACGTTTGGAAGCTGCGGGCGTGAGCCGCGGAACGACGGGCTTGGTGATTCCTACGGGTTATTCGTTTAACTTGGATTGTACGAACATTTACCTTTCGCTTTCGATTATCTTCTTGTCGCAGGCATTCGGTATTCCTTTAACGCTTGGCGAAGAGTTGAGTATTATTTTGATCTTAATGGTTACCTCAAAAGGGGCCGTGGGCGTGACGGGTTCAGGGTTTATCGTTCTAGCCGGTACGCTTTCGGCGATGGGCGGTGCGATTCCGGTCGTGACCGTAGCGGCACTTTTGGGCGTGGATAAGTTTATGAGCGAGATGCGCGCGGTGGGAAATCTTTGCGGTAACGCGGTTGCCGCGGTCGTCGTCGGTGCATGGGACAAACAGATCGATATGGAAAAATTCCGTTATGCGCTCGATCACCCCGAATCCGTGGAAGACGCTATTCCGGGTTGATGCTTTTACGCCTTTAAAATGCTCGTGAGGGAATGTTACCGTTCGCCCCACGGGTACCTCTTTTTTTACCTCTTTTGACGCTCTTTTAGTTAAAAAATCTCATTTAAATCTCTTTTGCTATGCCATAATCAAATCAGTTTATCATTAAAGGGTTTGTGTTGGAAAAAACATCGTTTAAAGATTGGAAACGTTATACGATTAAGAGTTTAGCGTTTTGGGTTGTGGTCGGCATTGTTGCCGGAATTACGCTGGGTATGCTCAATCCAAGCTTGGCGGTTCAAGCCAAACCCGGCATCGATTGGTTTATACAAGTGTTAAAATGGTTGGTCGGGCCGATTATCTTTTTAACGATTATTTCGGGTATCGTCGGTTTAGAGAGCCTTAAAGAGGTCGGCTCCATCGGTTTAAAAGCGTTTATCTATTTTGAAGTCGTTAGCACCTTTGCCCTTGCAATCGGTATTTTATTCGGTAATCTTTTGAAGCCGGGACACGGAATGCATCTAAACGTCGAGTCTTTGGACGTCTCCGCGGTTTCAAGCTTTACCGCTAACGCTTCTTCGCAAACCGGCTCGGTTTGGGGCATTTTAAAAAGTGCGATTCCGACCGATCCGATAACACCGTTTCTTCACGGCAATACGTTGCAGGTGTTAGTCATGGCGTTGGTCATCGCAATCGGCATTGCCGCGTTTGGAGAAAAATACAAAGAGGCGATTCTCGCTCCTTTGGAGAAAGTTCAAAACGTTTTCTTTAAAATCTTGACGATTTTGATGTGGCTCAGCCCGATTGCGAGCTTTAGTGCGATGGCGTTCTTGATCGGCAAATTCGGTATTGCTTCTTTGATCGGTATGGCAAGTTTGCTTGGCGTTATGTTGATCTCCGTATTGGCGTTTTTATTCGGTGTTTTAGGTATCATCTTATGGTTTTATAAGATCAACGTCTTTAAATTTATGCGTTTTATTGCTAAAGAAGTCTTGATCGTATTTGCAACCTCTTCGAGCGAATCGGCGTTGGCTCCGTTAATGAGGCGTTTGGAAGCCGCGGGCGTGAGCCGCGGAACGACGGGTTTAGTGATTCCTACGGGCTATTCATTTAACTTGGATTGTACGAACATTTACCTTTCGCTTTCGATTATTTTCTTGGCACAGGCTTTCGGTATTCCGCTTACGCTTTCGCATGAACTCAGCATCATTTTTATTTTGATGGTTGCGTCCAAAGGGGCTGTTGGCGTGACGGGTTCGGGCTTTATCGTGCTTGCCGGTACGCTTTCTGCGATGGGAGACGTGATTCCCGTGGCAACCGTGGCGGTACTTTTGGGTGTGGATAAGTTTATGAGCGAGATGCGTGCGGTGGGAAATCTTTGCGGTAACGCGGTTGCCGCAGTCGTCGTCGGTGCATGGGACAAACAGATCGATATGGAAAAATTCCGTTATTCGCTCGATCACCCCGAATCCGTAGAAGACGCTATTCCGGGTTGATACGATTCTTTCGTCTCGATGGGGCTTAGCCTCATCGGGATTTCAAGAAAAGCGCGCTATAATCTATTTAAATCCTTCGAAAGAGACGGCATGTTAAAAGAAATAGCGGAGCGAATTCGCGCGTTACCTCCTTTACCCAAAACGTTTACGCAGATCAATGCGCTTTTTCGTGACGAACAGGCGAGTATCGCCGATTTGGCAAAATTGATTGAAGAAGACCCGATGCTTATCGCCAACCTTCTCAAAGTCGCCAACTCCCCTTTGTACGGTTTTCGCCGTGAAATCAAAAGCGTTTTACAAGCGGTCGGGCTTTTCGGTATGTCGACGACGCGTTCGTTGGTGCTTGACATGTCGATCAAAAAACTCTTAAACGTCGATCTCGTACCGTATGCGATTTCGCCCGAAGAGTTCGCGCAGCTTTCGCACATGCAAAGCATGTTGCTCTCCAAGTGGTACAAAAACGTCGATGCGACTAGCGTTGATTTTCTCTTTTTATGCGCGTTGTTGCAAGAGAGCGGTAAAATCCTTATTGCCGATGAAATCGCAAAAAACGACGAGACGTATGCCTTTAGGTCTGAACTTGAAAACGCATTAAACGTCGCGGACGTCGAGAAAATGTTCGTCGGCGTTACGAGCAGCGAAGTTTCGGCGTTGATTTTCGAGCATTGGAAATTCGATAAACGAATGATCGAAGCCATTCGGTTTACCGAAAGAACGCAAGATGCACCCGCGGCGATTCGTGCACAGAGCATCGCTTTAAAAATCGTCAAGACTGCCGTTGCGATTAATGCGCCTTTGAGCGAACGCAATATCAATCTAGCACTTATGCTTCTTAACAAAGAAGGTTTAGATTCCGCACCGTTTTTGGAGGCGGTCGAATCCATCAAAACTTCATTTTAAACGCCCATACGCAAAGGCTCTTTCGTGAAAACACTCACTATTATCGATACGTTCGGCTTCTTTTTTCGTAACTATTATGCGCTTCCCGCATTGCGTAATTCCCAAGGTTTTCCGACGGGACTTTTAACAGGCTTTGCCCACTTTATCGCAGCTCTCAAAAAAGAGCACGATACCGATTACGTTCTTTTTGCGCTTGATAGCAAAGGTAAAAATTTTCGCCACGACATCGATCCCAACTATAAAGCCAATCGTCCCGAAGCACCGGAAGATTTTAAAAAACAGCTTCCCGTCGCTATTTCGTGGATTGAAAAAATGGGATTTAAAAGTTACGGCGAAGAGGGATTTGAAGCCGACGACATTATTGCTTCGGCGGTTAAATTTGCCAAGCATCACAATATTAAAGTGCGAATCGTCACGCACGATAAAGATTTATACCAATTGATCGACGACGGACGCGTCGTGATCTACGATCCGATGAAAAAGAGCGAAATTACGACCGAAAAATGTTTTGAGAAATTCGGCGTTTACCCGCATCAAATCGGCGAGTACCTCTCTTTGGTCGGCGATACCGCCGATAATATTCCCGGCGTTAAAGGCATTGGCCCCAAAGGGGCGAAAAAACTACTTGACGATTTTAAGACGATGGAGGGCGTATACGCCAATCTCGACAAAGTCGCCAATCCGCGCATCAAAACGATGTTGGAAGAGGGCAAGCAAAGTGCTTATTTAAGCCGCCGTTTGGTCTGTTTGGACGATACGCTGAGTATTGCCGATAAGTTCGAGTCGTTTCACTATCCAGATGCCCAACCGCTCTCGTACATCGTGGAAGAACTGGAAAAATACGAACTTCGCCAAATCCTTGCGCGCGTAAGAGCAGAGAGCTTACATGTAAGCGTGCAAACGCCTCCGACGCAAGGGTTTAAACCGATTTTATTGGACGACGCCAAATTGCTTTTGCGCGTCGTTGAAGGCATCGAAGAGGACGAAATCGTCGCGTTTGATACCGAAACCGATGCCTTGGATGCTTACAACGCCAACATCGTCGGATTTTCGTTTTGCGTGAATACGCAAGAAGCGTATTACGTGCCGATTGCGCACCATTATTTGGGCGTGGGGAACCAAATTTCGCATGAAGAGGCAAAAGAGGCACTGACGCATCTGCTTTCCCGCAAAATCGTCGGACAAAACTTGAAGTTTGACCTTGCGGTTATTGAGCACAATTTCGGTCTTCAAAACGTGAATCTATACGCCGATACGATGATTTTGGCATGGCTTTTAAATCCGGAAAGCAACGTAGGACTCGATACGCTTTCCAAACGTTTTTTCAATCATGAGATGATCAAATTTAAAGACGTCGTTGCCAAAGGGGAAAACTTTAGCGGCGTCTCTTTGGAAAAAGCCTGCGAATACGCAAGCGAAGACGCGTGGATGACCCTCAAGCTTTTTGAGAAGCTTAAAGAGATGCTCGATCCTTCGTTGTTGGATCTTGCAAAAAACGTGGAATTCCCGTTTATTCGAACGCTGATGCATATGGAAAGAGAGGGGATTCAAGTCGACGCTGCTTATTTTGAGACGCTTTTGAAACGAACCGACCATGCGATAGAGGCATTGAAAGTCGAAATTTTTGCCTTGTGCAATGCGACGTTCAATCTCAATTCGACGCAACAACTGGGTGCGGTACTGTTTGAACAGTTGGGACTTCCGCCGCTCAAAAAGACTAAAACGGGTTACAGTACCGACGAAAACGTTTTAAACGAACTTTTTGACAAGCATCCGAGCATCGCCAAAATTTTAGAGTATCGAGAGTTGTATAAGCTTCGTTCGACCTATATCGAACCGTTGTTGAAGCTCTCTAAAGCCTCTTCGCGCAGTCGGGTACATACGTCGTTTATGCAAACGGGTACGTCTACCGGAAGGCTAAGTTCCAAAGACCCAAACTTACAAAACATTCCCGTTAAGACGGCTCTGGGGCGTGAAGTACGCGGAGGTTTCGTCGCCAAAGAGGGGTATGTGCTTGTCGGTATCGACTATTCGCAAATTGAACTTCGCTTGTTGGCACATTTTAGCGGGGATGAAGCAATGGTAAGGGCGTTTCAAGAGGGTAAAGACATTCACAAAGAGACCGCGCTCAAACTGTTCGGCGAAGCGGAAGCGGATGCTAAAAGAGGCATCGCCAAAAGTATCAACTTCGGATTGCTGTACGGTATGGGACCTAAACGCCTCTCCGAGACGATCGGTATTACGACCAAAGAAGCCAAAAGCTACATCGACGGCTATTTTGCGACCTTTCCGACGATTAAGCAGTACCTTTCTTCCATTGAAGAACAAGCCAAAAAAGAGGGCTTTGTTCAGACGCTTTTGGGGCGAAAACGCTTTTTTGATTTTGAACATGCCAATGCGATGCAATATGCCGGATACCTTCGCGAGGCGGTCAATACGGTGTTTCAAGGCAGTGCCGCGGACTTGATTAAGCTTGCGATGAATCGTATTATGGCGACGTTAGTCAATGATGAGGCGAAATTGCTCTTGCAAATTCACGACGAATTGATCTTTGAAGTCAACGAAGCGCGCGCGGAAACGTTTGCAAAAGAGGCACGGCATGTGATGGAAGAGGTTTATGCTTTACGCGTACCCTTAAACGTTTCGATCGCTATCGGCGCCAATTGGGGAGTGTTAAAATGACGGAAGTGATTGCGTTGGCATTGGCATTGAGCATGGACGCCTTTGCGGTTTCCATCGGACTGGGAACCAAACAAGCGACGGGGCACGGGGCATTGGCATTTAAAGCGGGGCTTTTCTTCGGTATTTTTCAAGCATTAATGCCGCTGATCGGGTATATCGGCGGGAAAGGCTTATTGGGATTTATCGACCACTATACGCGATACGTCGCATTTGCTCTTTTAGTGCTCATCGGTGCCAAAATGGTGTATGAAAGTATGCAAGAGAGCCTTGAAGAGGAAATTCAAAAAATTACGAATAAATTGATGCTAACGCTTGCAATTGCCACAAGCATCGATGCTATGGCGGCGGGATTTAGCTTAATGCTTTTGGATATGAATCCGTTCTTGGCATGCGGCTTGATCGGTCTCGTGACCTTTGGTATGAGCTTTTTAGGCGTTTTTGTGGGAAAACTCACGGGAAACTGGCTTGAGAGTAAAGCAGAACTCTTAGGAGGCGTCGTTTTAGTGGCAATCGGCATACGTATCGTAATAGCCTAAGAGAGATCGTTCGTTTCCGATCTCTCTTGCTTCGTTAGAATTTGTAGTTTAATCCCAAATAGTATTGAATGAAGTGCTCATTTTCGCTTTTGACGTGAATGTTTGTCGTGCCGTCATCGTAGTTAAACGTATCGTCCACATCGCTTACAAGATAGCGTGCGCCGATTTCGAGCTCCGTATGCGCGCCGAGTGCATAGATAAAACCGGCTTCGGCACCGTAGTTAAACCCTTTAGGTTTATCGATTGAGAGTAGTTGCGCACGATCATCGTCGCTTTTTGACGTACTGTAGGAAGCGGTAAGACCCAAAAACGGCGTGATCGCGGAAGCATTTCTGAACAGATAGTCGTAGGCAAGTCCGTACGTGAATGAGCTAATATCTTCTTTTTTGTTTTGATACGCAAAGTTTCCGTAGACTCTGCCGTACTCAAAATATTTACCGACTTTCAATGCCTCGTACGTTGCATCGATTGATTCCGAAGAACTTCCTTCCAAAAAAGAATAGCCGGAAAAAGATGAGCTTGCCGATGCGGAAGTTTTTCCGTGAATACTCATACCCCCAAATTCACCGCCGACAAACCATGCGTTTGAGTCTGCCAAAACGGCAGAAGCCGCGAGGAGTAATGATGCCGCAACCAAAGATTTTTTCATAATGCCCCCTGAAATAAAAATGTGAATAAAATTGTAGAGCAAATAATATTATTATAATATTAAATTAAAAAGTTTTTATTTTGTAATTTTAAATCAGCGAGGGAGAAAATTTTTTGAGCGTTATCTCGTGGTTTTTGTACTCCGGCATAAAAGAGGCGACGCACTCCCAAAAGGCTTTTTGATGGTGCTTATGCGTGATATGAGCGAGTTCGTGAACGACGATATACGCGATGCACTCCAAGGGCAGTTGGGAAAGGCTGAGGTTGAAACTCAGCTCATTGCGATAGCTACAGCTTCCCCACCGTTTTTTTGCTTGGCGGAAGCTGACTTTCGTCGGTTTGACGCCCATGAGAAAACTCCACTCTTCGACCAGACGGTTCACCAACGGCGGAGTCTTTTCTTTGTAAAAGAGTTCGGGCGTTTGAAAAGAGCTTAAAAGGATTGCTTCACCCAAATAGAGGATTTTTCCTTCGGTTTCCAACAAGCGGCCGATGTGCATCCGTTCTTGCGCCGCGTGCAGTTTAGAGAGAATCCAAGAGGCTTTTTGAAGGAGAAGCGTTTCAATCGTGTCTATGGCACTAAAAGGAGATTTGACGATGACCCCTTTGATAGGGTCGATCGTAATATAAAGATGTTTAAGCCGTCGATTAACGAACAAAGAGTACGAGAGTACGTGACCCTCGTACTCGATCGTTTTAGTCAAACCAACTTTTGATTTTGTCAAAGACGCTCTCAAATTTTTCATCTTTTTGTTTGGTCTCGATGCCGAATTCCGTTTGCAGCTGCTCAAGCAGTTCTCGTTGTTCTTTCGTGATTTTTTTAGGATAACGAATCGAAATTTGAGCGATCATACTGCCGAATTGGCGGGTATGGACATTTTTAACGCCTTCGTTTTTAAAGATGAACTGTTGTTTATCTTTCGCACCTATAGGCAGTTCCAGTTCCGTCTCGCCGCGAATCGTCGGGATTTTGATCGTCTCTCCGAGTGCGACTTGCGTAAAGAAAACGGGCACTTCGATGTAAATGTCGTCGTTGTGGCGCACAAAGTGTTCGTCCTCTTTGACGCGAACCAAAATATACAAGTCGCCTCGCGTTCCTCTTTCGTCCACGTTACCGCGTCCGGCGACGCGAATGCGGTTGTTATTGTCGATACCTTCGGGAATGTCGATGGTGACTTTGTCCTCGACTTGGCTAAATCCTTTGCCGCGACAATCGGGGCACGGGTTGGTAACAACCGTTCCTTTGCCGTTGCATGCGGGGCAGGTTTGCGAAAAGGTCATAAAACCTTGGCGGTAAAAGACTTGACCTTTACCTTTACACTCTTTACATGTCGCTTTGGATTTGTCTTTGCTTCCCGTGCCTTCGCAGGTGTCGCAGGGTTTTTTATAGGAGAAAACGACCTCTTTTTTCGTACCGAAGATTGCTTCGTTAAACGCCAATGTCACTTCGGCTTCCAAATCGAGGTTGTATTTTCGACTTTGCTTGTTGCTTCCGCCGCCAAAACCGCCACCGCCGAATCCTCCGCCGAAAACCGATTCGAAAATAGAGCCCAAATCGCCCATAATATCTTCGTAACGCATATCGGAGAAGTGACTAAAGCCTTGACTGTCCAGTCCCGCTTTACCGTAGCGATCGTAGGTTGCGCGTTTTTGCTCGTCGCTTAAAACTTGATAGGCTTCATTGATGGCTTTAAATTTTTCTTCCGCCGCTTTGTCGCCTTGATTGCGATCGGGATGGTATTGAAGGGCTAGCTTGCGATACGCTTTTTTAATTTCGCCCGAATCGGCACTTCGGGTAATTTCCAATACTTCGTAATAATCTAATTCCACGTCTATTCTCTTTACATGTAAGTTTTTTAGAAGAGAAAAAGTTTACCAAAAAGTAGATTAAATTTTGGTTGTTAAGGTTGGTTAACAAACGATTAAAGGACGGTTAAAAGCGGCGTATTACTATTTCACTATCAAACTTTTAAAGGAGTCACGATGAAACGAACGATTTTAGCCCTAGCAACGTTGGTTGCTTTAGGAACGACAGGTGCATTTGCATTTGGAAGTAGCCAATGCCAAGGCGGTATGCAAGGGGGAATGATGTCCCCGATGATGCAACAAGGCGGCGGCATGATGATGCACGGCGGCGAGAGAGGCATGATGGCGGGAATGATGTTTGATCGTTTGGATCTAAGCGACGATCAACGCTATAAATTGAATGTTTTGCGCAGCGAAATGAAGTTGGAAATGGCAAAACTACACGATCCAAAAAGCATGCAAAAGATGCAAGAGTTGATGAGTGCGGATAACTTTGATAAAAAAGCATTTATCAAAGTACGTAACGAAATGAACGACAAACGCGTAACGCTTGAAGCCGATTTTTTAGAAAAAGCGTTTTCGATTTTGACCAAAGAACAACGAGCCGAGCTTAAAAAAATTATGAGCGAACGCCCGCAACGTCCGATGATGCCTAAAGCTCCGGAAGCTCCGCAAAAATAAACCTCAATCCACACTCTTGGGAAGGCTTTGTAAAAAGCCTTCTTCTTCAAAAATTCTGTATAATTCTAAAAAGCGAACTTAAGGACACGAATGATTAATGTCTTAATGATTGAAGACGACGAAGAATTTGCGGAGTTGCTCGGCGAGTATTTGGCAAAGTACAATATTAAAATTACCAATTATGCCGATCCGTATTTGGGGCTGAGTGCCGGAATTAAAAAGTACGACCTGCTGATTTTGGATTTAACGCTTCCGGGAATGGACGGGCTTGAAGTGTGTAAAGAGGTCGTTGCCAAATACGACATTCCGATTATTATCTCTTCGGCTCGCAGCGACATTAGCGATAAAGTGATCGGTCTTCAAATCGGTGCGGACGATTACCTTCCCAAGCCTTACGATCCCAAAGAGATGTACGCGCGCATTCAAAGTTTGATTCGCCGCTATAAAAAAAGCTCGACGCAAGAAGAACAGGCGAACAGTAGCGTCTTTGCCGTCGACGAGAAACGCCACGAAATCTCGTTTAAAGGCGAAGTTTTGAGTTTGACGCCGGCAGAATACGAGATCCTCTCTTATATGATTAAGCAAAACGGTTTTTCGATTTCCAGAGAACAGCTGGTGTATAACTGCAAATCCCTGAAAGACAAAGGGTCGAAGAGTTTGGACGTGATTATCGGGCGACTTCGTACAAAAATCAACGACGATTCTAAAAATCCCGAACACATTCACTCGGTGCGGGGCATCGGCTATAAGCTGGTCGGATGATCAAAAATTCGATTTTAGTGAAGATCAGTACGATCTTCTTTCTTTCGCTTTTTTTGTTGGTTATGTTTTTTAGCGTGCTTTTGGACCATCAAAGCGAACGCAACCTCGAAAATATGAAACAACGCCAAATTCAATCGGTCAATTACCTGTTGGTGATGTATCGCAATAACGTTCAACCCGGCGATATTGAAGAGTATTTTAACAACTTCGGTCTCAAAAAAGTGACGAGCAAACACCTGCGTACCTCGGTTTTGGAACGCGGCGTCGTTATCTTTCAAAAACTCTCCCCGATTAGCCGTTTTTCGTCCATCGTCTACAATGACCGCTATTATCTTTTTATCGACAATTTCGAATCGAGCGTGCTTTTGGAAAGTCAAGACTATAAAAATTTCAACGAAAGTTTATGGTTTGTTTTTGCGATTGCTTTGCTGATCTTACTCTACATGTACGTTTCGATTTTCCGAAGTATCGCTCCTTTAAAAACCTTAAGTTCTCAAATCAGACGATTTGCGAGCGGTGATTTGCAAATCGAATGCAAAAGCAATTCGCATGACGAAATCGGCGAAGTCGCCAACGAATTTGATCGCGCGGCAAAGAAAATCCGCGACTTAATCGGCGCGCGACAACTTTTTTTACGCACGATTATGCACGAACTTAAAACGCCGATCGGCAAAGGGCGGATTATTACGGAGATGCTCGAAGACGAAACGGCCAAAAAACGTTTGGTCGGCGTGTTTGAACGGCTGGATTTGCTGATAGCGGAATTTTCGAAGATCGAACAAATTGCCTCGGAGCGTTGTGAGCTTCATCTTCAAGAAGTTGCACTCTCCAACGTCGTGGATCAGGCATTGGATTTATTGATGTTGGACGCTAAAAAACGCGAAGAGCAGATTAAAATCGAAGGAGAGTTCGATTTTCTCGTGACGGTTGATTTTGATTTAATGGCGTTGGCGATTAAAAACTTGATGGACAATGCGCTCAAACATAGCTTGGATCATACGCTTTTTTTGCGCTCCAAAGAGCAAACTTTGATCGTCGCTAATAAAGGAGAAGCCCTGAAAATGGGAATTAACGAGTATTTTCAACCTTTTGTTTCCGGTTCAAAAGCGTGCGGAAGCAGTTTGGGATTGGGGCTTTACATCGTGCAAAATATTCTTCGCCAGCACGGGCTTGAAGCGGCATATACGTATGAAGATGGCTTGCATCAGTTTAGCATCGATTTTTCCAAAGGAGCGCGGGGATGATGCGAGGTTTGGAAAAGTTTAACAAACTCGTCGAAGCGTTCGAGTCGTTACCGACCGTCGGAAAAAAATCCGCGCTTCGTTTCGCGTACCATCTGGTTTTAAACGACGCTTTTGCCGCCATGAAGCTTTCCAACGCAATCGAAAGCGCGGTCAAATCGATTCGCAAATGCGAGCGATGCGGTGCTTTGAGCGAGCATGAAATTTGCGATATCTGTTTGGACGAACGTCGGGATATTCAAACGCTTTGCATCGTTGAAAGTGCCAAAGATATTTTCGTTTTAGAAGAACATAAACTCTTCGACGGGCATTATTTCGTCTTAGGCGATCTAGAAGAAGAGACGCTTGTTAAATTGGAATCGATCGTCCAAGAGGGCGTCAAAGAGGTTATTTTCGCCCTGACACCCTCTTTGGCGAGCGACGCGTTGATTTTGTTTATCGAAGATAAGCTCAAAGCGTATGCGCTTCATTTTACGAAAATCGCGCAAGGCGTCCCCACGGGCGTGCATCTTGAAAACGTCGATATGCTCTCTTTATCCAAAGCCTTGGAAGCGCGTACGAAGATTTAGCGTTGCTCAACCGGCGGAGCGTATTTTTTGCGTAGTTCGCGTTTGTTGATTTTTCCGACGCTCGTTTTATCGATACTGTCGACGAATTTAACCTTCAAAAGCATGCTTTCTCGTGCCATGATCCCTTTTTTGATAAACTCTTTGGCATGAAAAAGCAACTCTTTTTCGTCGATGCTTTTGTTCGGATCAACCACGACAAGTGCTAAAGGGCGTTCTCCCCATTTTTCATCGGCGATCCCGATTACGGCGACTTCTTTTACGCTAGGATGGCGATGGATGATGTCTTCAAGTTCCAAAGAAGAGATCCATTCTCCGCCGACTTTGATAATATCTTTGACGCGATCGGTAATTTTGACGTAGCCGCAAGGATCGATATGCGCCATATCGCCGGTATGTAAATAGCCGCCGCTCCAGAGCAATTCCGAATTTTTTTGATCTTTAAAATAACCCTGCGTCAGCCACGGCGAGCGTACGACGATCTCTCCGGTGCTGTGCCCGTCTCTTGGAAGCGGGCGCATCTGTTCGTCGACGACATTGACCTCTACAAGCCCCATCGGGCGTCCCGTTTTGATGCGAATGTCGCTTTGTGCGTCCATATCTTGCTCAAGCATCTCTGCGGTCAGTTGCGAAACGGTTAAAATAGGACAGGTTTCGCTCATACCGTATCCCGTGAACATATCGATTCCAAGACGTAGGGCTTCTTGGCACATAGCTTTGGGAAGGCTTGCTCCTCCGATCATGACTTTCCAGCCTTTTAAATTCATCGTTTTGATTTTCGGCGAATTAAAGAGCATATGCATAATCGTCGGAACGCAATGCGAAAACGTGACATGTTCTTTCTCGATCAGTTCTAAAAGCAGGTCG
Source organism: Sulfurospirillum cavolei (assembly GCF_001548055.1). Lineage (GTDB taxonomy): Bacteria > Campylobacterota > Campylobacteria > Campylobacterales > Sulfurospirillaceae > Sulfurospirillum. The sequence continues at coordinate 2,105,689 of NZ_AP014724.1, read as the reverse complement.
GGAATGTAGCGTCCGGGGTAAACTTGTTTCAGTCCAAGCATCGTCGCAACGTAAGGCAACCCCCACGCATGAACGTGAAACATCGGTGTAATAGGCATATAGACGTCATTTTGTCGAAAGTTCCCTTGCTCTGGAGCACTTCCAAGCGTTGCGAGTGCGCCGAGCGTGTGAAGGACGAGTTGTCGGTGCGTAAAGTAGACGCCTTTGGGAAGTCCGGTCGTTCCGGTGGTGTAGAACGTCGTCGCGCGCATGTTTTCGTCAAAATCGGGAAAATCAAAATGCGGCGCGCTGTTTGCCAAGAGCGTTTCGTATTCGCCTTTCACGTTGAGCGACGTTTGGGGAAGCTCCGGTTCGTCGGATAACAAGATAAAGCCTTTGACGTCGATTCTACCTTTGATTTGCTCCAAAACAGGCAAAAAATCGGTATGCGTTAAGATAATGACGTCTTCGGCATGGTCGATCGTGTAGAGGATTTGCTCCGATGAGAGGCGAATATTGATCATATGTAAAATCGCGCCGATCATCGGAATCGCAAAATAACACTCCAAATAACGATGCGAATCGTAGTCCATGACCGCAACCGTGTCTCCGGCTTTGATTCCTAAATCACTTAACATGTTAGCCAATCGGTGTACGCGTTCTTTAAACTGAGCGTAGCTTAGGCGCGTATCCGTGCGGTAAACGATCTCTTGTTCAGGATTGTAATAAATGGGTGCATTGAGAATATTTTTAATTAAAAGTTGATAATGATGGGCGTAAGGGTTGTTCAAAGTCGTTTCCAGTTGCAAGGGTTTCTCCTAAAATTATTTTAGAGATCAAACACCGGACGCATCAGTGCTTCGACGCTTTCACGGTCGTAGCGTTGTGCAAAAAAGAGATCGAAAGCAAGAACGGCTTGGTAGAGCAACATCTCTTTACCGTCTTTACATGTAAGGTTTTTTTGCTCGGCTAAAGCGAGAAACGGCGTCGGTTTGTTGTAAATAACGTCGTAGGCAAAGCGTGCTTGAGGTAAGATCGTTTCTAAGAAGGCTAAAGGGCAGGGAAGGGCTTCGTCTTTCAATCCGGCAGAAGTCGTGTTGACGATGAGGTCGTACGCTTGGGGCGAAAACGTCTCCCATGTTTGGACGTTGAAGCCTTGTGTTTTAAAAAATTCCAAGCGTGCATACGAGCGATTGAGGATCGTGACGTTGATTCCGCGCTCTTTCAAAATAGCGGCAAGGGCTTTGGCGGTTCCGCCCGCTCCCAAAATTAAAACGTCGCGAAGCGGTTCGAACGCTTGGATCGACATGTAAAAACCTTCCGCGTCGGTATTGTAACCGATGACGCGCGTGCCTTCTCTGACCAGCGTGTTGACCGCGCCGATCTGTTTGGCTAAACCGCGCACTTCGTCGCATTGCGCGTAAGCCGCTTCTTTGTGCGGAACGGTCACGTTTGCGCCTGAGAGGTTCATCTCTCGAAACGTTTGCAGTAAAGTTTCGGAGTTTTCAACGGCTTTTCGGACGTAGCAAGCATCTAGCTTTAGGGCTTTAAAAACACTGTTATGCAGCCTTGGAGAGATAGAATGGGCAACGGGATTGCCCAAAAGCGTAAAAAGAAGCATGACTACTCTTTGAGCTCGTCGAGCGAGCTGGTCATAGCGCCTAGTTTATTCGTTACTTCAAGGTACTCAAGCTCGGGTTTACTGTCGGCGACGATGCCCGCACCCGCTTGAAAAATAATTTTTTCGTCGTCCAAATAGGCAGTACGAATCATAATGCAGCTGTCCATATTGCCGTCATATCCGAAATATCCCGCCGCGCCGCTGTAAAAGCTGCGTTTGATTCCCTCAAACGCGCTAATCAATTCCATCGCGCGAATTTTAGGCGTTCCGGTCATCGTTCCGGCAGTGAATGTCGCGGCAAAGAGATCGAACATGTCGTATTTTTCGTCCAAAGTCGCTTCGATGTCGCTGACCATATGCATGACGTGAGAATAACGCTCTACGCGCATCATCTCTTTAACGTTGACGCTACCGACTTTAGCGACGCGTCCTAGATCGTTACGTCCCAGATCAATCAGCATCAAGTGTTCCGCACGCTCTTTTTCGTCGCTTAGCATCTCTTTTTCGTATGCCATATCTTTCTCGTAGCTTGCTCCTCGTTTTCGCGTACCCGCAATCGGACGCAGCATAATGCGCGAGTCTTTGAGCCCGACCATCACTTCGGGCGAACTTCCGATAATCGCAAATTGAGGATACGAAAGATAGAACATGTAAGGAGAAGGATTTTTTTGGCGCAAAATACGGTAGAAGCTGAGTCGATCGACATGCGCGTAGTGCGTAAAACGGTTGGACATCAAGATTTGAAAGACGTCTCCACTACGAATCATCTCTTTGGATTGTTCGACCATTTCAAAAAAATGTTCTTTGCTAAAAGCAAAACTCCCTTTTTGCTTATCGACATGAACCGTTTGAATCGGGATATGATAGTGCGGCTCTTTGAGCGTTGCTTCAATCGCGCCTAATTGTGCGGCAATTTCGGGTAAAAACGTCGTAAGAATGAGCGTATTGGACTTGTGCGAAAAGGTACAGACGAGTTTCGGACGCATCAAGTCGACTTCGGGGATCCGTAAATCGTCGCGAAGCATATCCATCGAAGCGGCGAGTTTGGGTTCGAAAAGTTTAACGGCGTCATAGCCGATATAGCCGATAAAACCGTCAATAAATCCTACGCCTAGCTCTTTGCTATAGGTTTGATAGCGTGCTTTATCGATACTAGCATAGCGTTGTTTTAAAAAGCTAAACGGCTCATTTCCCAAAGAATGCGTCGCCGCGTTTTCGTCGATATGGATGCTCTGTCCGTTTTGATGGATGACGCGTTCCCTCGCACCGATAAATAAAAAGCTAAAGTTGCCGTCGTTATTGTTAATGGCACTTTCAAATAAGAAACAGAGTTCACCTTCGAAATAGCGTTGTAATTTGGCAAAAATCGTGATCGGCGTAAGCTGATCGAATAAAATTTTTCGAGACGTTAGCACCTTATTTTACCCTGTAAATAAATGCGTTTTTATTGATGCTGGAACGAATCAGTACCAAAGCATTTTCGGCATCGGCAGAGCTGGCGTACGGTCCAATCAAAATTTTCGTGACGTGATTTCCGTTAACGACGGTCGGATAGACGCGATACTCAAAGCCTTTGGATTTGATGTCGTTTAAAACACGTTGTTCCGGTGCCGTGGCAACGGCTCCGACTTGGACGTAAATGCCCGCTTGCGCGTTTGCTCCGCCGCTCGTTGAAGATGCAACCGGCGTGCTTGGTGTTGTTGTTGCGGGCTTGCTTGCGGTTGTAGCTTTTGGTGCCTCTTTTTTCGCTTCTTCTTTGGCTGCTTTGGCATTTGCCGTCGCCGGTAATTTACTCTCTTGGACGTTCGGCGGCGTTACGGTCGTTGCTTCTTTTTGAGTATCGGTACCTTTAGACTCTTCTTGTTTTTGGGCTTCTTTTTCTTTAAGGGTTTTGATCATATCTTCAAAACTCTCTTTTTTAGCCGTGTTTTCTTCGATAATCGGTACTTGTTTAAAAAGCTGATCGTCTTTAGGAATTTGATTTTCTTGGCTCGGTTCCGGAGGTAAAATCAACTTTGACGTATCTTTGCTTTGATCTTTATTCATCAGCTTCATACTGGCAAGGGCTATCAAGAAAACCAAGATCAAAAAAGCGACTAAAATTAAAATACGTTTCATTTTAAGAGTTTTCGTATCGCCTTTTTCAAGGACGATATCACTCAGTTCATTTCTATTTTCCATCGTTTCTCCTTAGAATAATAGACTTCTTTCACAAACTTTCAATGCTTATGAGCGATAAAGGTTATGAAAGAGGTCTTCGTAGATCCTCTTTACATATGTTTTGACCAAGAAGCTCCGCGCTCTTTTTGGTACAAATCGTAAGGCAACGCCAAAATATTGAACTCTTTGGGTAGCTCTTGGTTCGGAAACATTCTCCATTCTCGCGGAAGTTTCTGCGAAAGCTTTGCCGAGAGCATTTTAGCGATCTGATACCCCTCTTGCAAGGTCGTGTGTCCCTTGTGTACGTAGAGATGTAAATGACCTTCCGTTTTACTTTTGTAGGCCGTAAAATTGATAAATCCCTCTTCTCTAAGCAAAAGTTGTGCCCTATGCCAAAAACGTTCGGTGTTGCGACCGTTATAATCGAAAACAATATTTTCGACTTTATCGAAACGATTGATCAGCGAATGGGCAACCGTCATCTTTCCGTCAAGATGATCTTTAATGACGGCGTTGCTCAAAGGCTGATCGATACGTTCGTATTTGTCGAAAAAGACCTTCCCCCCAAAATCGATCTTTTGGACAATCGCATCGCGTTTGATCCAATAATGATCGGTAATCATTTTGATGAGGGAGACGTCTATCGTGTACATGCGATTCCTTAATACGTTGGTCTGTCGTAAATAATAAAGTTGCTTGCCAATGCCTTCATCTCGTCTTTAATTTTGACATGTAAGGCTTCGTCGTTGATATTATCAAGGACGTCCGCAATTTTATTGGCAATGATTTCAAACTCTTTTTCTTTCATGCCGCGTGCCGTTAGTGCGGGGGAACCGATACGAACGCCGCTGGTGACAAAGGGACTTCGTGTTTCGCCCGGAACGGTGTTTTTATTGACCGTGATACCGGCTCGACCGAGTGCCAAATCCGCCTCTTTACCGCTAAACTCTTTGTTTAAGAACGAAACGAGTACCAAGTGGTTGTCCGTACCGCCGCTAACGATGTCGTAACCTCGTTGAATCAGCACATCCGCCAAGACTTTGGCATTGGCGCGGACTTGTTTGGCATATGCCGTCCACTCCGGTTTCAAGTTTTCAGCAAAACCGACCGCTTTTGCGGCAATGACATGTACCAACGGACCGCCTTGGATGCCGGGGAAGATGGCACTATTGATTTTTTTAGCGATCTCTTCGTCGTTGGTTAAAATAATACCGCCTCGAGGTCCTCGAAGTGTTTTATGCGTCGTAGACGTCACAACGTGGCAATGCGGGAACGGGCTTGGATGCTCGCCGCCGGCAACAAGTCCTGCGATATGCGCGATGTCTGCAAATAAATAAGCACCTACTTCATCGGCGATTTCTCTAAATTTTGCGAAATCAAGTTCTCGCGGATAAGCACTTGCACCGCAAACGATCATTTTCGGTTTAACGATGTGGGCGATTTCGCGTACTTTTTCGTAATTAATACGGCCGTCCAGTTCAACGCCGTAGAAAAAGCTCGAATAGGTTTTTCCCGAACTGCTGACTTTCGCGCCGTGCGTTAAGTGACCGCCGTGGCTAAGGTCCATACCTAAAATTTTATCAAACGGGTTTAAAAGAGCTTGGTAGACGCCTTGGTTGGCTTGGCTACCGGAATTGGGTTGAACGTTTGCATACGCGCAACCGAAAAGTTTACAGACGCGCTCAATCGCAATTTCTTCGATCGCATCGGCAAACTCGCAACCGCCGTAATAGCGTTTATGCGGGTAACCCTCGGCGTATTTGTTCGTAAAAACGCTGCCCATCGCTTCCATAACGGCGGGATAGGTAAAGTTTTCGCTGGCAATCATTTCGAGATGGTCGCATTGACGGTGTAACTCTTTCACGCTAAGATCGTAAATAACGGGATCGACGCTTTTTAAAATACTCATTTTTCTTCCTCTTTTTTTTCGGTGGTCATCGTATCATCGGTATCGCTAAGCGGTTTCATCGCCGGAAATAAGATGACGTCTTTGATCGACTGTTCGTTGGTTAAAAGCATCGTCAAACGATCGATACCCATTCCTTGACCGGCAGTCGGCGGTAAGCCGTAGCCTAAAGCGTAGACGTAGTCTTCGTCCATTTCGTGTGCTTCGTCGTCTCCGGCATTTTTGGCTTGTAACTGTTTGGCAAATCGTTCGTATTGATCCAAAGGATCGTTGAGTTCGTTAAATCCGTTGGCGATTTCTCGCCCTGCGATAAAGAGTTCAAAACGCTCCGCAATGTTTCGATTGGTTTCGCTACGGCGTGCAAGCGGACTGATTTCAATCGGATAGTCGATAATGAACGTTGGATCGACCAGCTTTTCTTCAACGAACAGGTCAAACAACTCTTCGTATAGTTTACCTAAACTGAGATTTTTTTCGACACTAAAGTTTTGACTTTCGATATACGCGATAATGGCTGCTTTATCGTCTAAAATCGCATCGCTAACACCGCCGATTTCGACAAGGGCTTCTCTAAAAGCGATTTTACGGAACGGTTTTGAAAAATCGATTTCGATATCTCCGTAAGGCAATTTTTTCGGTAGTTTCAATTTTTTAAGCAAGACGTCGAACATCTCTTCGGTTAAACGCATCAAATCATGGTAATTATGGTATGCCCAATAAAACTCGATCATCGTAAATTCGGGATTGTGGGTTTGATCCATACCTTCGTTTCTAAAGTTACGGTTGATCTCAAAGACCGCTTCAAAACCGCCGACGACCAAGCGTTTGAGGTAAAGTTCGGGCGCAATACGCAAATAACGATTGACGTTCAAGGCGTTATGATAGGTAATAAACGGTTTGGCATTCGCGCCGCCGGCAATCGGATGCATCATCGGCGTTTCGACTTCTAAAAAGTCGCGTTCTTCGAAAAAGTGGCGTATTTCACTCACGATACGGCTGCGAAGTTTAAAAGTTTTTCGAACGTCTGCGTTCATAATCATATCAAGGTAACGTTTGCGGTAACGCAACTCTTTGTCTTGCAATCCGTGAAATTTTTCGGGTAAAGGCACGATGGATTTCGTTGCGATTTCTAAGTGTTTGACATGTAAGGAGAGTTCACCCGTTTTGGTTACAAACGGAAAGCCCGTAACGCTGATAATATCGCCGACTTCAATCAGCTTTTTTGCTTCGTCAAACCATGCTTCTCCGATAGATTCGCGGCTAAAATAGATTTGTAAAACGCTGTCTTCGTCTTCAATCTTCGCAAATGCGGCTTTACCCATATGGCGCAAAAATTTGATGCGTCCTACGACGGTATTGTTTTTATGTTCGTCGCGTTTGAGTTCGCTCTCGATGACGTATTCGTAGCATTCCAAAAATTCTTTGGTTCCGGTGTCTTTGACGACGTTGTGGCGATAAGGGTTGTGTCCTAAGGCGAAAAGTGTTTTACCTTTTTCGATACGTTGTTGTTGGTATTGGTCTTGAAATATCAAATCTTTTCCTCTTTCTATTTCATCTCTTGAACGCATTTTTCGCAAATGCCTTGCAATTGCATCAAATGGCTGGTGAGCCTAAAATGATGCGTTCGTGCAATTTCAAGTTGCAATTGTTCTATTTTGTCGTTTTCAAACTCGATAATGAGTCCGCAACGTTTGCAGATCATATGATCGTGGTGGGGCTTATTGGCAAGTTCAAACTTCTTTCCGGCAACGCCGAACGAAAGAGACGTGACCATATTAGATTCTTCAAGAAGATTGAGCGTTCGATAAACCGTAGCGATGCCGATATTGAGTTCCGGATAACTGTTTTTAAGAAAAATATAAAGATCTTCGGGCGTAAAATGCTCATTTTTTTCGTAAAGCGTTTTTAAAACGACTTCACGTTGTTTGGTATATTTTAACCCGTTTTGTTTCAGTAGTTCTTTAAAAGAAGTAAGTAAAGAAGAGTATTCTAAATTTTCACATGTGCAATTCATGGCGGACCTCTTTAAGGATTGGGTTGTTTGTCTAACGGTATGGAATTTAACATCTCTTTCGTATCCAGTTTAACGATAGCCCGTCCGGTTTCTAAAAAAAGAGGGAACATCGTGCTGTTGCCTACGTAAGGTTCGATTTTTGTTTTGATAAACTCGATAGAGTTGAGCGTAATCGCCAAAACAGAAAAAACGAGAAAAATTTTCGCACAACCGATTGCAAATCCCGCTAAACGATCCAGCATTCCCAAACCGCTTAAGCTTAAAGCATGTGCAATAAGGTATCCTAAAAAAATACATGCCGTCCAAAAGACGATTAAGACGGTAATAAAACCGAAAAGGTAAAGCGATGCTTGATTGCCGAAAGTGTAAATATGCGTATTAATCGCCGCTCCCGCTTCTTGTGCGTAACGCGATGCGAAGTAAACACCGCCGATAATACCTAAAAGACCGAAAAATTCTTTAATAAAGCCGTTAATAATGCCTTTGATTCCTAAAATAAGTACAAGCGCAAGGCTGATGATATCGAACAAAACGATTTGCGACATATTATTGGGCACTCCTAAAACAATTTTTTCCGCTGTTTTTAGCTTCATAGAGAGCTTTATCGGCTTTGTCCAAGAGCTCTTCGGAGCTCATATTACGGCGGTGTGAACAAAGTCCGGCGCTTAAGGTTAGGTGAATATCGTGATTTTTGTAAAGCAATTTGCTTTCACATGTCTCTTTGATAATGCGTTCGACGACTTTTTGCGCTTCTTCGTGCGACATGCGGTTTAAAATAACGACAAATTCTTCTCCGCCGTAACGGTAAATACGCGTTCCTCTGCGCAAGGAGTTTTGAATCAATTTGGTCAAAAAGATCAACGTTTTATCTCCGGCGATATGCCCGAAAGAGTCGTTGATTTTTTTAAAATCGTCGGCATCGAACATAACAAGGTGCATGTCGATATCTTTTTCTTTACCGAAGTGCAACACTTCTTCAAGGTCTTTGATCAAAACGCGTCGATTATGGGCTTTGGTTAGCGGATCGATATTGGATTCTCTTTCAAGGCGTTCCACTTCGAGTTTGAGTTTTGCGATCGTATCGTCGGCAACATGGAGCTCTTCTAAAATTTTAGTTTGAAAATGGTCGAACGCTTGTATGACTTGATTGGTATCGATGCTGGAATAGTCTTTTTTAATCGCATCGATATTAATCGCCGTTTCATCGGAAATAAATCTAAGGTTATCACTGGTTTTGACAAACTCTTCAAGCCCTTTTTTAACCAATCCGAAGCATGTTTCACTGACTTGCGCATCTTGTTGCGCATTGGAAAAAAGGTACGAATGTTTTTTGCTGATTTCTAAAAGCTCTTCGTTACTCTCTTTTTGCATCAGTTCGACAAACGTGTCGTGGTAATATTTGGGATAGGGCGGGATATTGAGTTGTTTGAGTTTTGTAAAGGTGGCATCGCCGATGCTAAGAACGATCTCTGAGATATGATTACCGTTGTTCATACTTGTAAATACCTTTATCCGATTTTAGCGTTGAGTATAACGTGAAAAAGCTGTAATCTTTGTAAAATGCCATGGCTAATCGCTAAAGACCCATATTATTCAACAGTTCTTGCGGTTGTGTCGAGTAGCGAATAGCATCTTCTTTCGTAATCAAATTGGCGCGTAAAGCTTTCATCATAGCCTGCGTTTGCGTTAACATGCCCGTTTTTTGTTGGTTTAATTGCATTTGAGAATAAATTTGATGAATCTTGTTTTCACGAATGAGATTGGCGATAGCGGAATTGTTGATCATAATTTCATGAATAGCCACCCGACCGCCTCCGATTTTGGGCAAAAGGCTTTGTGAAATAATCGCATAAAGCGATGTTGCGAGCATGTTACGGACTTGAACCTGTTCCGCACCCTCAAAGCTATCGACGATTCGGTTAATTGTTTGAACGGCAGAGTTGGTGTGCAAGGTTCCCATAACCAAGTGCCCCGTTTCCGCGGCGGTAATAGCGGTACTAATGGTTTCTTGATCTCTCATCTCGCCGACGAGGATAATGTCCGGATCTTGACGGAGCGAAAATTTGAGAGCGCGTGCGAAACTTTTGGTATCGTCTCCGACGTTTCGGTGGGAAAAAAGAGCTTTTTTATTGGTGTGAATGAACTCGACGGGGTCTTCAATCGTAATAATATGGCGATGTTCGTACACGTTGATTTCGTTCAACAATGCCGCAAGTGTCGTTGACTTACCGCTACCGGTAGGGCCGGTGACGAGAATGAGCCCTTTTTCGCGTTTAACGAGTTCTTTAAAAACGATTGGAGTATTTAACTCGTCCAAAGAGGGGATACTAATCGGAATAATTCTAAATGCCGCGGCAAGGTCACCGTTGATTGTATAGTAATAATTGGCGCGAAAACGTCCGATGTCGGGGAACATAATGGCAAAATCGAGTTCTTTTTCTTCTTCCAGTTTCTTTTTCTGTTTATCGGTAATGAGCGTATAGCACATCTCTTCGATAGCGGTTCCGTTGAGCATTTCCATATCAAGCGGTACCAACTTGCCGTCGATACGGATTTGAGGTTCACTACGGCTGATTAAATGCAAATCGGAAGCTTTATAGGCAACGACGTTTTTGAGTAAAGCTTTAATGTTGAGGGCGCTCATAACGGGGTATCCTTACAGAGTTAAGCTCGTATTGAAAGACGCTATCGAAGCGTTATTCGATAATTTTTGGAACGACAAACAAACCGTCCTCGCTTTGAGGTGCATGGGCTAAAATGGTTTTGACGACGGCAGGATCGGTATGGGGAACGTCTTCTCGAAACGGCGTTCCGCCTTGAAGCGTCGTAAACGAGGCTTCCTCATTTTCAAGGTTTAATTCGTTCAGATTTTCGACAAAAGCAACGATTTCGCTTAGTTGTTGGATGACACCTTCTCGTTTTTCTTCGCTGATATGCAAAGAGGAGAGTTTTTCGAGTTTAGATAATAAAGTATCGTCGATTTTCATACTAAAAGGTATCCTTGGATCGCATTTTTTAAAAATTGATTATAACACAATCTCTTTGTGGTAATACTGAAACGGTATTAGTGGGTTTTTAGATTTGTTGTGATAAACTATGACACTATTTTTCAAAAATTGCTTAATAAGGATTCGTATTTGGGACTCAAGGAAAATATTAAGGCGGTCCAAGAAGAGATCAGTACCGAAGAACAGTTTTTAGAAGGTATGATTAAAGGTGAAAGATTTTTTAATCGTAATAAAAAATACATTATCGCGTTTGTCGTATGCGTCGCTTTGGGTGCGGCTGCGTATGCGTTAAACGATTGGATGAAAGAGCGCAAACTTCACAGCTCCAACGTAGCGTATCATACGCTTTTAAAAGATGCCTCCAATGCGCAAGCCCTTGAGACGCTGAAACAACAAAACCCCAAGCTTTATACAATGTTTCTTTTTGAAAAAGCATTGCAAACGGGAGACAAAGAGGCACTTAAAATCGTTGCCGAGTCTAAAGAAGACGCTATTTTAGCGGATGTTGCCCGTTACCAACTCGCGCAACTTGAAAACACGCAACCCGCTTCAAGTGAATTGTTTAAAGATATGACCTTATTGCAAGAAGGTTATCGATTGCTTAATGAAAATAAAATCGAAGAAGCGCGTTTAAAACTTTCACAAATAGATGTTACTTCGCCTTTAAAACAGATTGCAAAAAATCTAGAACATTATCAAGGTTTAAAATGATGAGACAGGCAAAAATTGTTTTTACACTCTTGGCTTTATTGTTGCTTATAAGCGGTTGCGGAACGAAACGACAATATTTTGAACCTGAAGTGCTTTCAGGTAAAATCAGTTACGACGGCTCACTTCCAGCGCCTATTCATGATGCTTTAAGAGCCGGGGCGACGTTGGAAAACGGACAGGTGATTACCAAAGAAGGGCTTTTAAACGTAAAGCTACCGCAAGGATTTTCGTATTTAGCGGATAATCAAGGACGTTACGTTGCTACGTCAAAATGCGGAGCTTTAAAAATTATCGATGCTAATCAAAAAGAGCTCTATTCTAAAGAGTGCCAAATCGCGGTGGCTTCCGCAGCACTTAAAGGCAATACGCTCGCATTGGTTTTAGGTTCGAATGAACTCGTTTTGATCGATATTAACGACGGTAAAGAGACGATGCATATTAAGCAAGATAACGTGTACGTATTAGATTCACGTATTGCGGCCCCGTATTTCTTGGGCGATCTTATCGTATTTCCGACGCTTGACGGTAAACTCGTGATTGTCGATGAACAAAGCAAGAAACCGATTCGTGATATTGTCGTGAGTAACGATAAGTTTTTCGGCAATATCATCTACTTACAAGTTTTAGGCGATAGGTTGGTTGCGGCAACAAAAAGTAAAGTCGTTTCCATCAGTCCAAAGTCGATTAGCTTTTTGGAAAAAGAGGTAAAAGACGTCATCGTATTGTCCAATCGCATTTTTGTTTTCACCAAAGACGGACAGGTCCTGTTGACGGATGCCGATTTAAAAGTTTTAAAAGAACGTAAATTCCCGTTTGCGATTTTTTCGGGTACGATTTACGGCGATTATATTTACATGATTGAAAAAAGCGGTTATATGATCGCAAGCGATTTAGAGTTAGTTTCGACAAACGTTTACCAAATGCCGGATCAAATCGAAACCCATATTTATACGAACGGCGATACGTTCTATTACAAAGATCGCTTTTTTAAATTAAATCGAAAACCATAGGTGTCGTAGGCTTTTGCATTATGAAAGAGATGATTGAACGTATTTGCGGCAAACGAATCGTTTTTTCATCTCTGGAAACGATTCTCCCCGCAGCGCTAAAAACACGAAAAAAAGTAACTGTTTTTAGCGGTGTCGATTTGAAATCTTACTACCATGTCGTATTTCGTGTCGAGCAAAAGAGTCGATTTCTTGTACGGCATGCTTATGAAATATTTGCTTTAGAACAAACACTTGAAGCCGCTAAAGACCATCGGTATTTTTACAAACATATTATTTTACATGCTCCTTTGTGTTCTAAAGCCCAAGCATTATTGAATGCGGAAGGGTGGAAAATTTATCATGATATTGTGTGATATCGGTAATTCTAATGTCGATTTTTACCAAGACGGTAAAATGTGGAATATGCCGCATAAACAGTTTAAAGAGTTTCGTACGCAAGAAAAGATTTTTTACATTAGCGTCAATCAAGCACTTACGCAATTTTTACAAGCGAAAGAAGGGTATATCGATCTAGAACCTTATTTTGAATTCGACACGATTTATCAAGGTTTGGGCATTGATCGTATCGCGGCATGTTCGACGGTTAAGGATGGTATGATTGTCGATGCCGGCAGTGCCGTTACCGTTGATATTATGTCCGGCGGTATGCATTTAGGCGGTTTTATTTTACCGGGGATTAGTGCGTATGAGCGTGCTTTTGCTTCCATTTCTCCTCGATTGGAAATGCCTTTAAATCCCAACATCTCTTTAGATGCCTTACCTCAAAAAACGAGCGATGCATTATCTTACGGCGTTATTCGTTCGATTATTTTATTGTTGGAAGTGACATGTAAGGATAAGAGGATTTATTTTACAGGGGGAGACGGTAAATTTTTCTCCAAATTTTTTTCCAATGCTATTTTTGATCGCTCTTTGATTTTTCGAGGAATGTTAAAGACGATTAAAGAAGCACATTTAGCATAAAAGGACAGACATGTTAACGGTAGCACTACCTAAAGGTAGAATTGCGGATGAAACGCTTGATATTTTTGAAAAAATTTTTGGGAAAGCGTTTCGTTTTGACGATAGAAAATTAATTTTAGAAGTAGATACCTTTCGTTTTTTATTAGTACGTAATCAAGACGTTCCTGCGTACGTACTGCATCAAGCAGCCGATATCGGCGTTGTAGGATTAGATGTTTTGGAAGAAAAAGATGAAGATTTACTTCGCTTACTCGATCTTGGTATCGGTAGATGCAAAGTTTGTGTAGGCATTCAAGAAGGAAAAGAGATCGATTACAGTGCACCTGAGTTAAAAGTTGCAACAAAAATGACGCATATTGCTCAAAAATATTTTTCGAAAAAAGCGATGGCCGTTGATATTATCAAATTATATGGCTCTATCGAACTTGCGCCGCTTGTCGGTCTGTCGGATGTGATTGTCGATATTGTCGAAACGGGAAGTACGATGAAACAAAACGGACTTAAAGTCGTCGAAACGATTTTGGAATCATCTGCCTATTTGATCGCTAACAAGAATAGTTTTATTGCTAAAAAAAGAGAAATTACGTCGCTGTACGATCAAATTAATGCCGTAATCAAGCATTAACGGGAAATAGGGAGGGAGCCGGTCTTTTAAAAAAGATCGGCAACTTTTGCGATTTTACCGCTGAGGTCATGCTCTCTAATCGGTTTGACCAGAAAATCAAATGCCCCGTGATTAAACGCTTCGTTTTTACGCGTTTCGTCCGTCGTAAGAACGATAATAGGTAATTTTTTAAACTCTACCATCGATTGCACGTTCGCTAAAAACTCTATACCGTCCATAACCGGCATTTTGATATTCAGTAAGACAAGATCGATATCTCCTTGCGTTTTTAAAAGGTTGATGGCATCAAGTCCGTTGGTCGCTTCAATAATAATACCGACGTTGGGATTTTTGCGTAACATAGAGCTTATAAGCTTTAGATTGATAAAATCATCGTCGACCGCTAGAATTTTTAACTGTTTTTCCATCATTTAGCCTTTTAAATAAACTTTTGAATCAGTGTTTCAAGATCTTTTTTGCTAATTTGATTTGGTAGTACGCTATCAAATAGATCGGCATTGTCGAGATTTTTCTCTTTAGGGTCAATAAACATAACGGTATGAATATGTGCGATACGATGCCTCTTTGCCGTTTCGCCGATCCAGTCTACGAAACTTTTCGGATCGTCTAAAAGCATCTCTTTATCAAAAAGAACGACTTTATAGCTATTTTGTTCCAATTTACTTTTCAAGTCGCTAAAAGAAGAAGCCGGATCAACTTTCTCACACATCTTGCTCAACACACTTGTAAAAATTTTTGTTTCTATTGAGCTTTTCTTTAAAACGATAACGTCTCGTGATGGAAAAGATAAAGGTTCTTCTGGTGCTAAACGTGATGATGCTTCCAACTGCGGTTCTTTATTTTTTTCGAGGGTAGAAAAACCCGGTACCTCAATAGGTTTTTCTTCTTCAACCTCGGGTATCGCAACAAGCTCTTTTTCAGTCTCTTCTTGGGTGCTGAGTGCTTCTTTAGGCTTATTGGAAGCGGATGAGACTAACGGTGCCTCATAAGCATCGTCGATTTTATTGGGGATAAAAAGATTTAAAATCGTAATAATGCTGTCTTTTTTAATCGGTTTCGTAATATACTCATCCAAGCCTTCTTTCATAAAGCGTTCACGATCACCTTTAAGCGCATTGGCAGTAATCGCAACAATCGGGATGTGTGCCAAATGATTTTTTTCTTCGTATTCTAAAATTTTATGCGTTGCTTCAATTCCGTCCATAACGGGCATTGCAATATCCATAAAAATCATATCGAACGTATCCGTACGACGTTTTTCTAAGGCCTGAAGACCGTTGGGAACGATTGTAATGGTAAGCCCTAAATCTTCCAACGTACGTCGAATCAGCTTTTGGTTGATTTCGTTATCTTCAGCGACTAAGACGTCGGCTTTGAATTTCGTTCCTAACGTTGTCCGTTGTATCGGTTTTTCTTGTTCGGGCTTATTCTCTTTAACCGGCAAAAATTCGCGTTTGGATTCCAACGCTTTCACCAGTTTAGAAACATTGATAGGCTCGTAAATCGGCGTAATGTATTTGGTGTTAAATTCATTAAAGCGTGCTTGCTGAGAAGGTTTGAAAATTAAAAGGATCGGCAATTTAATTTTTTTATACTCTTCAAGCTCTTCTTTCGTAAGATTATTGTAATCGGCAATAATAATGTTGCTTCCGGATTTAAAAATCATATTTTTTAACGAAGGAAAGTCGGTATAGTACTTGGTTTGGGCGCCAAAATAGCTAAGATAATCGAACATAAACTCCGTATGTGCTTTGGCACCGTTAAGCGGAGAATAAAGCGCACAATTAAAATCGCTGAAATGGTTCCTGTAATCCGTACCGCTTGATGTCGTTTCAATAAGATCCAATGCGAAAAAGAAGCGGCTACCTTGTCCTTCTTCACTTTCGACTTCAAGTTGTCCGCCCATAAGCGCAATGTATTTTGAAGAAATGGTTAACCCAAGACCCGTACCGCCGAATTTACGCGTAATGGTAGAATCGGCTTGGTTGAAAGCATCAAAAATTCCGTCGATCTTATCTTTATGAATACCGATACCGGAATCTTGAACGCTAAATAAAACGCGGGCGCGATCAAGCGGAGCGTCATTAAGTCGTTTGATTTCAACGGTAATTTGTCCGTTATTCGGCGTAAACTTAACGGCATTACTCATAAGGTTGATAAGAACCTCTTTGATTTTAACGGCATCGCCTTTAAGGTAATTATGAAGGCTAGGATCGATATAAAGAGAGAGTTGAATATTCTTTTCGGCTGCTTTAGGTCCGTAAACTTCGACGGCATTTTCAAATTCGTCGATCGGGGAGAACAGACCTTCGTCGATTTCAATTTTATTGCTTTCGACTTTGGAAAGATCCAAAATATTGTTAATAATGGCTAAGAGGTTTTCAGAGCTTTTCTCGATTACGTCGACAAATTCACGTTTTTCTTCATCAAGATCGGAATTTTTAAGCAATTCGGTAAAACCGATAATACCGTTAAGCGGCGTACGAATTTCATGTGACATATTCGCAAGAAAGATACTTTTTGCGGCACTTGCTTCTTCGGCATTTTGTTTCTCTTTTGCAATGTTTTCGATAGCTTTATCGATAATGGCATATGCCGTATTCATACCTTCTGTGGTATTGAAGTCGACTTTTTCTTTGGTTTCGGCAAGTTCTTCGACACGGCTAAAAATGTTTTCGAGTCCGCGAACGTTTTTCCTAAATTGATTGGCAAGTCCAAAGCCTAAGAACATCAAGACAATGGAGATAATCCATGTCAATCCGGCACCGATAAGTTGTCCGATATTTTGGTTGTCGTAGCTTTTTTCTTCAGCAGTCAATGAACTTTTAATAATTTGAGCGGATTTGTCGAGTAGATCGATTTTTTTTGTTAATAAACCAAACCAAAGCGTCGGATCGATCAAGTATTCACCGCTTTGAGCCGCAGTAATCAATTCACTCTTGGCTTGCGTAATTTCTGCTTCAATTTTTTGATTTTCAGGCAATTTATAAAGATTTTCGATCTGACCTCGAGCCGATGCATCGTTAATCGTCGTATGGTCAAAAATATTCGAAACGCTAAAAATCGTAATCCACGTTTCCAAATCTTTAGGACTGAAAGGAACGTATTGACTTAAAATTTTTGAGACGAAACCGCGTTCTTGCCCTAAATATTCGATATTTTTATAAACGGAAACTAAAGACGCCGTGAGGTTGGAAATATTAGAGTTGGTATTAATGGTTCCGATAGATTCGAGTTCTTTTAAAAGTAAAGTATTAATTTGGCTGTAATAATCAAAGAACATTTTATTAAAGTCGACGGCAAAAGTATCGACGGCTTTGTGCATTTCGAGAATTTTTGTCAGATGCGCCATAACGGCTTTAATGTGCGGTGACATTTCGCTATGGTGCGCATTATAATAGTCGTAAAAATCTTTCATCGCTTTGTTAACGACGATGCGTTGTTCTTTCAAAGATTCCGCAGCAATACTTCCTTGGCTTGAAAGGTATGACGCACTCAAACCCCTCTCTTTGGCGAGTTCGATGGATAACGTACTTAAAACACGGGTGCTTTCGATTTTATTTTTAAGCGTTAACGTTGTATCGAATTGAGTATACGATAAGTAAAGAAAGTAACTTGAAAAGATAAAAAGGATAATCAGCGGGTACTGACTAATTAATTTTAAGGTATGTTGTGTGGTTAATTTCATGATTCGCGTCCTTTCCTAACGTTTTATGACGATATTGTATGCCGTAGCAATTTCTAGGCATGTTTGACTCTCTTGTGCACCTTGTTGCAATAGTACCGTAGCTTCTTCATGCTTAATACGACTTTTAAGGTACGCTTCGGCTAGGTAACATTTAGCTTTGATGTTTCCTTTCATAACGGCTTGCTCTAAATACGGAATAGCAAGCGAAGGGTTGGCTTCAATGCCTTCGCCGTAAAGATAAATTTTACCGATATAAAAATAACCTTGTACGGAGTTTTCTTTTTTAATTGCAGCTTCAAAAAGCTCCTTGGCATGCACGAAATCACCCGCTTTGTAAGCGATCATTCCGTCTCGGAAATGATCGGCCGTTAATGCCGTACAACTCAGTATAAAACAGAACAATACCCTTTTCATAAAACGGTTTCCTTAAAAATTTCTATCGTATCTTGCAAGGTCTGAAGCGTTTGGAGCAACTCTTCTTTCGTATCGAAATCCAAGCCGGTTTCCAAATGTTCCAACGCATGGTAAAGAGGTACGATATGTAAATGAAGTGCAACGCTTTTGAGTTTAAGACTTTCATTTTTCGCCAAAATGCGGTTATTATCGTGGACGGCTCGGTATAAAATCGGCATAGCCGTATCTAAATTTTCGATATATTCTTCAATGATTTGTGCTAAAGTGCTAATATCAAGACCGAGTTCCTCGGCACAATCGCAAAGATCAAAGGCTATCGGCTCGTCAAGTGCCGTTTCGTCTACGGTTTCTACGCGATTAAAAATCGAAGTCTCTTCGACGTTTTGTGATACGGGAGTTTCGGGTGAAGGTTGTAGCGTTTCGGTAAAATGAAAATCGTCTTGGGCAATCTGATCGATTGAACGATATTCTTCAACCGAGAGGTCTTTTGGCGAAGTAACATCCGCGACCGGCGGCGTATCCAAAACGGTATGATCGAATTTGAGTTTAAAATCGAACGCCTCTTGCGCTTCTTCTTTGAGGGAATACGAATGCTCAACGCTAGAAGCGTCGAGAGAAACGGACGTTTCCAATACGGGCTCCGATAAAAAAGGAACCGTAAGGCTTTGCGTATCCGAAGCGGGCGGCGTAGGCGTATAATCGTAGAGAAACGAAGACGAGGTAAACGAGGTTTCGTTAGGAACGTCTTTCGGCGATTCTGTAGCATCTAGCGAGGATGTCGCTACGGAAGAGAGATTTGCAAAAGATGCGGGTGCTTCGCTGTAAAGCGGTGCATTGGTTAATTCGACGCTAAAAAAAGTCGAACAGCCGTTTATTTCTTTGGAAAGGAAAATTTCGTTGATATTGAGCGAAGTATCAAGCTCTTTTCCGTTTTTAGTTTTGATTAAGACGCGTTTATTGGGTGTGCCGCTGTGCAGAGCATAATCAATCCACGAAAAATTTTTAAATTTGAAGATAAAGCCGGGCTTGTTTATAAAAAGATCCGCAAAGTCATTGTGATAATTACGAAACTCTTCGATGTCTTCATAGCCTAGCAAGTACAACTCTTGGTTACCCATTCCCAAAAAAAGACCATTCTTATCGTAAAGTATCAAATGTAGATCCTTTAGTAAACGTTAGAAAGTCCATTTTAGCTCACTTATACTTAAAATTAAGCTATTTTTTTAAGAAATTAATGATATTGGTTGCGTTTTTTTTACCAACCGTGACCTCGAGTTCTTCTTGCGTTGCGGCATAAAGTGCTTCAAAAGATCCAAAATAATTCAAAAGCTTCTGAATCGTCGCTTGACCGATTCCTTCGATATTTTGAAGCTCTAAGCTTAGATCGTTTTTCCGTTTTTTACTGCGATGATACGTAATAGCGAAGCGATGCGCTTCATCGCGTAAACGTTGAATAAATTGCAAGCGTTTGTCGTGTGCGGGTAAGACGAACGCTTGTTTGAGATTGTAAACCGTATCGTGGGCATTTCCTTTGGCACGATAGGCTTTTGCATCTCTTTTCTCTTTTGCTATGGCTAAAAGATCGATGGACATTCGGTGTTTTTCCAAGAGCGATCGTGCCAGTTTCAGCAAGGTTTCGCCTCCGTCGAGTACCCATAAATCCGGTGCCGGTTCATGGGCAAAATCTTCGATACGGCGCGTTAGCATTTCGTGCATTTGGGCATACTCGTCGCTATGACATAAAGCGTATCGGCGATAAGCGTTTTTTGCAAATCCGTCTTCCCAAACGACCATCGCTCCTACGGGAGCACTACCGCCGTGGTGTGAATTGTCGAAAATTTCGATGCGTCGCGGAGGTGTGGTAAGATCAAAAAGGTTTTGCAATTGTTCGGCAAAGCTAGATTGGTTTTTAGAAAGGCTTTGCAGCAAAATTTCTTGCGCATTGTGCCGCGCCATGGTCGTCAGGGCGTATTTTTCGCCTTTTTGCGGAACAAAAATCTCGATTTTTTGCTGAAATTTTTCGCTTAAAAAGCGTTCCATTTCAGCTTGTTCGCTAAAAGCTTCCGCCGTGAGTACGCGCGTGGCGAAGCTTTGGTTCATCGGATAGTAAAATTCGAAAAGAGCTCGCTGATAAAGCTCGTCTTTTTCAAAACCGTAAACATTATGGAGCAACGAGTGCGACGTCGAGACGATTTTACCGTGTCGGATAAACAAGCGCATTACGACGGCGGTTTTCTCGGTTGCTTCAATCGCAAAGACATCGTAGTCTTCGAGTTTTTTAAGTTCTACATGCGTGACATGTAAGGCATTTTGAATCGCAATTTTGGTATCTCTTAAATGCGCGGCTTCTTCAAAATTAAGTTTCAAGGAGGCTTCTTGCATGCGTTCGTCTAAAAGGGCAAGGAGTTTTCGCTGATCGCTTAATGTCGACAAAGCTTTTTCCACGATTTCCCGATAAGCTTGCTCGGTAATACGTCCTTCGCAAGGTGCTAAACAACGCCCGATTTGGAAAAAAAGACACGCTTTTTTGCCTTTGAGACATCCTTTTTTTTGAACAAGAGGGAAGACCAAGTAGAGGGCTTCTAAAAGAGCTTTGGCCGAACCCGAAAGCGGACCGAAGTAGCGCGTGTGTTTCGTATCGACGATTTTACGCGTTATCTCAAAACGCGCAAACCGTTCAGCAAGGTTGATGGCAATATAGGGGTAGGTTTTATCGTCTCTTAACAAGATGTTGTATTTAGGTTTGAGTTGTTTGATGAGCGAATTTTCCAAGATTAAAGCGTCGTGTTCGCTTTGCACGACGATAAATTCGACGTCGCTTACTTCCAAAATCATTTTCGTAATACGCAACGACAGCGTAGGAGAAGGAGCTAACGTGCCTGAAAAGCGAAAGTAGCTTTTGACGCGATTTTTAATATTTTTAGCTTTGCCTACGTAAAGGAGCATGCCGGATGCGTTGAAAAATTGATAGATGCCCGCAAATTCCGGAGCATTTTTAAGTTTTTGGCTTAACATGTACGTGTAAGAATCGTTTGTTTGATAGCTTCGAAAAGGGTTTTTAACGTGGGATCGTCACACTGTGTTTCGAAAGTACCCTTCGCCTGTTCGGCGTAAAAAATTGCCGAAGGTGTCGGTTTTTTTTCCTCTTCTACGGGTTGGTTCGTGACAAAAGCTTGCACCTCTTTGACGCATAAACAGGTGCATTCGGGGTAACGAGCGTTAAACTCTTTTAATAGACTCTTTATTAAATTGCGTTTATAATTGAATTCCATTTTCGCGCAAGGATGATTGAGCACGAAAAAGAGCGTGTCGTTCTTCGTATACACAAAGCGCACCATTGAGGTAAAGCTTTGAGGCAAGAGCGCAAGCCAGTTTTCGTAACAACGCATCTGAGCGTATTTTTTCATAGAAGGTTGTCGGACGAGATGGGAAATTATACTTTTAGAATCTTTCATGTGCTCATTATAGCATGTTTAGGCTTGAGCCTGTTGGGGTGCGGCTATAAGGGCGATCCCGTCTACAAAGACGCCAATACGACGACTCCTGCGAAGAAAACGCACTTTTTATGAAAACATCTTACGACGTTCTCATCGTCGGTACGGGAATCGCCGGTTTAAATACGGCACTCGGGCTCCCTAAAAATCTCGATGTTTTGTTAATCTCAAAAGATTATGCATGGGAATGCAATACGTTTTACGCGCAAGGCGGCGTTGCGGTTGCCAAAGATGCGCAAGACGTCGCGGTGCATCGTCGCGATACGCTTGAAGCGGGTGCGGGACATTGCAACGAAGCGGCGGTCGATGTTTTATGCTCCGAAGGACCTGCCGCTATTCGTGAATTGATTGAACGGGGATTTTCGTTTGATCATGACGCATCGGGACAGTTATTGTATACCAAGGAAGCTGCACACAGTACGCAACGCATTTTGCACGCTGGCGGCGATGCTACCGGACGTTATTTACATCTTTTTTTAATGGAACAATTGCCTTTTCCGGTTTTATACAATACGCACGTTACGGATTTACTTATTGACGAGGGTACATGTTATGGCGTACGCGTTTTTCATGTCGATAAGATTTTTAACCTCTACGCTAAGAAAATCGTTATCGCAAGCGGCGGCGTGGGTTCTTTGTACGAATATCATACCAATGCCAGAACGATCAGTGCCGATATGCAAGGAATTTGCTTGGATCACGGAATCGCTTTAGCAGATATGGAAATGATGCAGTTCCATCCTACCGCGTTTGTTTTGGGGCATGCGGTACGCAAACAGCTTTTGAGCGAATCGCTTCGCGGAGAGGGTGCGATGATCGTCGACGATCATGCGGAACGCTTTACGTTCGCGTACGATCCTCGTGGAGAATTGGCTCCGCGAGACGTCGTGAGTCGGGCCATTTTTTTACATAAACAAAAAACGGGGCGCGAAGTTTACTTGGATTTGAGTGCATTTTCGCATGAACATTTTAAGAAACGTTTCCCGAGTATTTACTACAACATGCGAACGATCGGTTATAACGTCCCCGAACAAAAGATACCGATTTCTCCCGCGTTTCACTACGCTATGGGCGGTATTCACACCGATTTAAGAGGACGTATTGCAAACGTTAAGGATCTTTTTGCGGTCGGCGAATGCGCTAACACGGGGGTACACGGAGCCAATCGACTCGCCAGCAACTCGCTTTTGGAAGGACTCGTTTTTGCGCGCCGCGTTGCTCAAGAGATTGCGCAAAGCGATTTTACGTCTCGAAAAGAGCATTATTTTAGCGAAGCGGAAGCCTGCTTATCCCAAACGGGAGATAAAGAGCTAAAAAACGAATTGCGTCGTCTCATGTGGCGTTATGCCGGTATTTTACGCGATGAAGAAGGGTTGGCCAAAGCACAAGAGCGTGTCGAGGAGATGTTGGCGTTGCCGATAGGTAAGTTTTTAAGATTGAGATTGGCGGTATCCAGAGAAATTATTTTAAGTGCTCGTCGACGTAAAACCTCGCTCGGTGCACATACTATGGTCGTAAGGAACTAACACATATGCGAATTATCGGATTATTAGTGACGCTTTTGAGTTGCACATGGGCTTCTGGCGGTCAGAATTTAAGTAGCTCGTGGGTCGGCATCGTTTCGTTGATTATTTTTGTGGTCGGTTACTATTTCGTTGCGGCGGAAGAGAATTACCACATCAATAAAGCCAAACCTGCACTTTTTATGGGAACGTTTATTTTTATTCTTATCGGTATCTATTTCGCACTGAACGGTATGGATACGACTCCTTTGACGCATGAAGTCGATGCGTTGATTTTGGAAATAGCGGAAATCTTTTTCTTTTTAATGGTCGCGATGACGTTTATCGAGGTCATGATCGAGCGACGTGTTTTCGATACGTTAAAGTATAAGCTAGTTTCAAAAGGCTATTCGTACAAAAAACTTTTTTGGTTAACCGGAACGTTAGCTTTTTTTATCAGCCCCGTTGCCGATAATTTGACGACGGCACTCATTTTGTCGACGGTTTTGATTACGATTGAGAAAGAAGACAAAACTTTTTTAGTACCCGGTGCGATTAATATTGTCGTCGGTGCGAATGCCGGCGGTGCTTGGAGTCCGTTTGGCGATATTACGACGTTAATGACGTGGATGGCGGAAAAAGCGACATTCGTGGAATTTTTCGGGCTTTTCCCCGCCGCATTTATAGGATGGTTTTTAACGGCATGGTTACTTTCCTTATCCGTTCCTTCTTCCAAACCGCACTTTGATGCGAGCGTGGAAAAAAGAGTCGTGATTTTAAAGGGCGGTAAAGTCGTGATGGCATTAGGTCTTTTAACGATCGTTTCGGCGGTTTTATGCCAGCAACTCTTTCATATGCCGCCGATGTGGGGCATGGTCTTCGGACTTTCGCTTTTAAAGCTCTACACGTATCAACTCAAGCGTCGTAGTAACGAAACGATCAGTATTTTTAAATCCATCGGAAAAATCGAATTTGACACTTTGCTCTTTTTCTTCGGTATTTTAGCGGCGGTTGGAGGGCTTCATTTTTTAGGCTTCTTAGATTTAGCCGCAAAATTGTATGATTATGCCGGTGCAACGACGGTCAATATCGGCGTTGGATTTTTGTCGGCGATTATCGATAACGTTCCGGTTATGAGTGCCGTATTGAAGGCCAATCCCGCAATGAGCGACGATCAATGGTTGTTGGTTACGATGACGGCAGGAATCGGAGGAAGTTTGATTAGTTTCGGCTCTGCCGCAGGTGTGGGAGTTATGGGAAAACTGAGGGGAATTTATACTTTCGGATCCCACATGAAATACGCTTGGACCGTTTTAGTCGGATATATCGTATCGTTAGTGATTTGGTATGTTCAATTTGAAGTCATGGGTTTATATTAAAAAAAGGAAACAGATGAAAGAAGTCCCTCTATTAGTCTTAGATTTCGGTTCGCAGTATACGCAACTGATTGCTCGTAAACTTCGTGAAAGCGGTGTTTATTGTGAAATCGTTCCGTATAACGAGAAAATCGAAGATATTAAAGCACGGAACCCTAAGGGTATTATTTTAAGCGGCGGTCCCGCTTCGGTTTACGCGAAGGACTCTTATCACCCCGATGAAAAAGTGTATACCTTAGGTTTACCGATTTTAGGTATTTGTTACGGCATGCAGCTTTTAACGCAGTATTTCGGAGGAAGCGTAATTCCCGCAACACATCAAGAATACGGTAAAGCGGAGCTTCGTTTTGAAAGCGATCATAAAATTTTTAAAGATACGACGTGCGGACAAATCGTCTGGATGAGCCATGGCGATCGCGTCGAAACTTTACCGGAAGGGTTTGAAAAAATAGGCTTTAGCGCAAACTCTCCTTATGCGGCGATTGCCGACGAAAAACGCAACATGTACGCATTTCAGTTTCATCCGGAAGTCTATCATTCCGAGCAAGGCACGAAACTGCTCAAAAATTTTGCCAAATATATTTGCGGATGCGAGAGTACGTGGAATATGGGCTCGTTTGCGAAAGAGCAAATCGCTAAAATTCGTGAAAAGGTAGGCAATAAAAAAGTGCTTTGCGGCGTCAGCGGCGGAGTAGACAGTTCGGTTGTGGCGACGCTCTTGGCCGAAGCGATCGATGATCAATTGGTCTCCGTTTTTGTCGATAACGGGTTGTTACGTGCCAAAGAGCGCGAACAAGTCGAAACGATGTTTAAAAGTAGGGGCGTACCGTTGATTACGGTGGATGCCGGCGAAAAGTTCTTGAGTCGGCTTGCCGGCGTCAGCGATCCGGAGAAAAAACGTAAGATTATCGGCGAAACGTTTATCGAGGTCTTTGACGAAGAGGCGAAAAAACACGACGGAATCGAGTTTTTAGCCCAAGGTACGCTTTATACGGACGTAATCGAATCCGTTTCGGTCAAGGGACCTTCTAAAACGATCAAATCGCATCATAACGTCGGGGGACTTCCCGATTGGATGCGTTTCGAACTCATTGAGCCGCTTCGTGAAATTTTTAAAGACGAAGTACGTGCTTTAGGTGCGGAATTAGGGTTGCCTAAAGAGATGCTCTCGCGTCATCCTTTCCCCGGTCCCGGTCTGGCGATTCGCATTATGGGGTCAGTAACGAAAGAAGATTTAACGCTTTTACGCGCCGCCGACGTGATTATGCTAGAAGAGCTTCGTGCAACGGGTTATTACGATAAAACGTGGCAAGCGTTTACGGTTCTTTTAAACGTCAAAAGCGTCGGCGTAATGGGCGATAACCGTACTTATGACAATACCGTATGCGTGCGAATCGTGGATGCTACCGACGGCATGACGGCGACGTTTGCGCATATTCCGCATACGATTTTGGAAAATATCAGTCGACGTATTATTAATGAAGTTAACGGAATTAATCGCGTCGTGTACGATATTTCTTCTAAACCGCCCGCCACGATCGAGTGGGAATAAAACGATGATCTACCTCTTAAGCGATCAAGCGCATGAGGGGGTAGAGCATCTACCGCTTTTTGAAATTCGTTTTGATACGACGCCGATCGATCTTGCGCCCTACGATGCGCTGGTTTTTACTTCTAAAAATGCCGTGAAAGCTCTCGATTGCATTGATCCTTCGTGGAAGCAAAAAGCATCTTACGCTATCGGCGAGGGAACGGCGGCATGGATCGAGCGTTTAGGCGGGACGCTTTACTTTACATGTGAAGATTCTTACGGCGATCGCTTTGCCGAAAAAATTGCGTCCGACTTGGCAGGGAAAACCGTTTTATTTCCGCGCGCCAAAGAGGTCTCTTCGTCACTCTCTACTATTTTACGTGAACACGGGGTTTGGATTGACGAACGTATCGTTTACGAAACATTTTGTCGTTCGTATGAAGTGCATTGTGCTCCGCCGAAAAATGCACGTCTGATTTTTACGTCGCCTTCCACCGTGCGCTGTTTTTTCAAAAATTTCGAGTGGGACGAAAGTTATAAAGCCGTTGCGATCGGAAAGAAGACCGCTGCCGCGTTTCCTCCGTCGTTTCGCGTCTATATCGCACAAAAGCCCTCGATTGCCACGTGCATAGACTTAGCAAAAGCTATTTAGAAGCAAACTTCTTTTATAATGAGACAATGTTTTAGTGCCTGGGTGAAGCGACAACCGTTTTCATGAGGGTCCAACAATTAGTAAAAGCGGAATCTGTACGTTTTTGGTGTGTCTGCGGTATCGTCCGAGCTTGAAAAAGCGAGAAATTGCAGCCTAAAAAAAAGGTCAATTCCCAGAAGTTGGCTTATTAGGGCCGCTTCAATCACGGAACGCTCACTTGGGTTTTAACAGACTTTTTTCACAATCGTTTTGATCGGAAAAATTGTGAAAAAAGTCTGATGTCTGTCGTGGAGAAAATGAATGAAGGTAATGGTCGTCGGTAGCGGCGGTAGAGAGTATTCGATAGGTTTAGCACTGAAAAAAGACCCTAACGTTACGGAACTTTTTTTTGCACCGGGTAACGGTGCGACTTCACAGCTGGGGCGTAATGTCTCGTATCGCACTTACGAAGAACTTGCCGCGTATGCGAAAGAAAACGGTGTAGAACTCACCGTCGTCGGACCGGAGACAGCTTTGGTCGAGGGGATCGTCGATTGTTTTAGAGCTCACGGTTTGGTAATTTTCGGTGCATCAAAGGCGGCCGCACGTCTTGAGGGTTCAAAAATCTTTATGAAAAATTTTCTCTCACGCTATGCAATTCCTACGGCACGTTATATTGAAACGAGCGACGTCAAACAAGCCAACGATTTTATCGATACGCTCGCATTGCCGATTGTCGTTAAAGCCGACGGCTTGTGTGCGGGTAAAGGTGTTATCATCGCTAAAAGCTATGCCGAAGCAAAAGAAGCCGTTAGCGACATGTTAAGCGGAAAAAGCTTCGGTGATGCCGGACGGGGTGTTGTCGTCGAAGAGTTCCTCGACGGTTACGAGCTCTCCGTTTTTGTCGTATGCGACGGGAAAGATTATAAAATTTTACCGGCGGCACAAGATCATAAACGTCTTTTAGATAATGACGAAGGTCCAAATACCGGTGGAATGGGTGCTTACGCTCCGACGCCTTTAATCGATGCGACGCTTTACAAAAAAGTTGAAGAGCGTGTCGTTAAGCCGACCTTACTCGGCATGCAACAGGAAAATACTCCGTTTGAAGGGGTTTTATTTATCGGTTTGATGATCGTTAAGAATGAGCCGATCGTCTTAGAGTATAATGTCCGCTTCGGCGATCCGGAGTGTGAAATCCTTATGCCGCTTTTAAAAACGCCGGCGAGTGAGCTTTTTTACAAAGCCGCTACGGGTGATCTTAAAAATCTGACGATTGAATTTTTGGATCGTTTTGCCGTTGCCGTCGTTATGGCAAGCGAAAACTATCCTTATAGTAGTTCAAAACCTTCGGAAATTCTCATCGATCAAAATGCACATTCCGAACTTGAACACACGCACATTTCGTATGCGGGCGTCAGTGAAGAAGACGGGAAATTATATGCAACCGGCGGACGCGTACTTTTATGCGTGGGTGTCGGTGAAAGTATCAAAGAAGCGCGCGATCGAGCCTATTTATTGTGCGGGCAAGTGCATTTTGCGGGAAAACAATTTAGAAACGATATTGCATATCAGGCATTACGACAATGACCAACGAAGAGTTAATCGAAAAGTTTGAAAGTGAAAATATTACGCTAGCCTCCTTGCAAAAAAGAGGTTTGGCCTATGCTATCGACGAGATTTTGATTTCCGTATTGTTTTCGTTAATTTACTTCGATCAGATTCCCGAAACCGTTACGACCGAAGAGTTTATCGGCATCGTTAACGGACTTTTCGGTTATATCGTTTTAATCAAAATTTTGTATCAAACCTTTTTTGTATGGATGTACGGAGCGACTTTGGGGCGTATCGCTATGAAAATACGCGTCATTTCGACGTTGGATTTGGAAAATCCGACGTTTTTTACGGCATTGAGTCGCGCATCGTTTCGTATCGTCAGCGAATCGCTTTTTTATTTAGGATTCGTATGGGCTTTTTTAAATCCGAAACGCGAAACTTGGCACGATAAAATCGCTACGACGTTGGTTGTCGATGCTCGCTAAATTTTTTATTTTCCTAACCCTTTCTTGCGCTCTATTACAGGCGGCAGACAAACCCAAAGAGCAAGACGTCGAGATGTTGGCAAAAACCGTCACGAAGGACGGAGACGTAGCACACGCGATCGGTAACGTCGTCGTTTACAGCCCGCAATATTTAATTACCGCCGATGAAGCCTATTACAATTACGTTACGGGGGATTTGGAGCTCTTCGGCAATATTACGATGTTAGAAGGCGTTAATTATGCCTCACGCAGCGGACATTCGAAATTGAACTTGAAAACTAAAAAAGGAACTTCCGATCCGCTTTTTTTCTTTGACGAAAGTTCAAGCGTATGGCTTAAATGCGAAAATGCCGTCTTAGATGCGGAAACGTATATCACACAAAAATCGATTGTATCCAGTTGCAATACGCAAGATCCCGATTGGAAAATTGTTTTTACGACCGGAGAGTTTAATAAAGAGAGCAAATGGATGCACTTGTACAATCCCGTCTTTTATGCCGGAGACGTACCCGTATTTTATTTGCCTTATTTTGCTTTTTCGACCGATCGTACGCGCCGTACGGGTCTTTTACGTCCGGATTTTGGCATGAGTAGTTCGGAAGGGTTGTATTATATGCAACCGATTTATTTTGCACCCGCCGTCGATTGGGATTTGGAATTAAGACCTCAAATTCGAACGAATCGCGGAGAAGGGCTTCATGCAACGTACCGCTTCGTTGATACGGCATACTCAAAAGGCGAAATAACAACGGGTTATTTTAAAGAGCAAAGTCATTACGTCGATGAAAACGACGCCCATTACGGCTTTCATCTCCAATACGACCGCAGTGCTCTTTTAAGTACGCAATACTCGCAGATTCAAGAAGACGGTTTGTGGGTAGATATTCATTATTTAAACGATATCGACTACTACAATACGAAAGATAACGAAGATACCGTCTATGATAAATTAGCCGTATCGCGTCTTAACTATTATATTAAACAAGAACAAGACTATTTTGGATTTTATACGAAATATTATATCGATACGTCAAAAAGTTCAAATAAAGATACGTTACAAGAACTTCCGACTATCCAATACCACCGGTTTACTTCTCCGATTTTTTGGGATAATCTGCTTTATTCCGTGGACTATCAGGGAAAAAATTATACACGTGAAGAACGCGGACCTAATACGCCTTCAGCCGTAGGTGCTATCCAAAATGAAGTACGAACACCCTTAACATTTTATACCTCTTTTTTTGAAGATTATCTCCATGTAAGCGCGTCGGAAAATATTTATATGACTTATGTGACTTATTCAGGTGAGACGGACGGTAGTTACCTTCAACATTACAGTAATTATCATCGCTTTAATCTTTTTACCGACCTTTCAAAAAGTTACGATACATTTTTCCATACGATGTATTTCGGATTGGAGCATACGGTCCCGAGTTATAGTAAAACGGAAGGAACGCAGTATAAGGCAACATTTATGAACGCCGTTACCAGTGAAGATATGATTCCTCTGGATTTGGAAGAAAAAAATACGGCATTTCAATTTAAACAATTTTTCTACGACATGGACGGTGAAAAGAAATTAAGCCATTCGATCAAACAAGCCTACTATTACGACAAAGAGTACCACTACGGGGATTTAGAAAACGATGTGAAGTATTATATCAACGGGCATTTGTATGTCGGAGATACCGTTCATTATTCGCATCATTACGATCAATTATCGCGCAATCAAATTTCCGTAACCTATCAAGAGCCGATTTATCAAGTCTCTTTACGTCATACTTACGTCGATCGCACCTATGAACATAATACGGAAGATAAAGATTACAGTTACGTTACGTTGTACGGAGAAACATCTTATTGGGAGCATTTTACGCTCTTTAGTGCCATTAACTACGATGTTGAAGACGATTTGTTCAAGTCATGGAGTTTAGGGTTTAAAAAAGTAAAAAAATGCTGGGATTACTCTTTGGTGTATCGCGATTCCAATACGCCAAAACAGACGACGAGCACCAACGGTATCGACTCGGTTAATAAACGAGGCGTGATGCTGATGTTTAACTTATATCCGATGGGAAGCTTTAGTTATGATTTTAAAACGGAATCGGAACAGAAACAGTAAGTATGAAAAATTAATAGGAACACAATTAAGGAGCAAAAGCGTGGAATATACATTTAAAGTGAACAACCAAGAAGAGACGTACGACATCGGTAAAGTTGCAAAACAAGCGGCAGGTGCGGCGTTGTTGCGTATCAAAAATACGGTTATTTTAGCAACCGTCGCAAGAGACGATACGCAAGTTGCAGAAAATTTTGTTCCTCTTACCGTTCAATACGTTGAAAAAACATATGCCGTCGGTAAAATTCCCGGAGGTTACGTTAAAAGAGAGACCAAGCCCGGCGATTTTGAAACGCTAACATCTCGTATTATCGATCGAAGTTTACGTCCTCTTTTCCCGAAGGGGTATGCTTATCCGACGCAAATCGTCGTATTCGTACTGAGTTGCGATCCCGAAGTTGATTTACAAGTTGCCGCGCTTAATGCCGCAAGTGCTGCATTGTATCTTTCCGATATCCCCGTTAATAAAGCGGTTGCCGGCGTGAGAATCGGTTACGTTGACGGACAATATGTCGTGAATCCTGCGAATTCCGCATTAAAAAACAGTCGTTTGGATCTTTACGTTGCCGGAACCAAAGAAGAGCTTTTGATGATCGAAATGCGTGCGATCGCTTCTATGGAAACGACGACGCTTCCGGTTATGGCAATCGACCCGATGTTAGACCCTACGCTTGCACAAAGTGTTATTGCCAAACAATCCGTGAACGAGTTTGACGAAGAAGCCATTTTAGCGGCGATCGATAAAGCACAAAGTGCTATTACCGAAGCGACGACGATCTATGAAAACGTTTTTACGCCGCTTAAGAAGGAAGATGCGCTTTTGGATTATAAAACAGATTTGGAAAGCGATTCTATCTTTGCTTATATTGATGAATTTTATAAAGAAGAAGTTTCCCATGCAATTTTACAAATGGCAAAAAGCGAACGTGCCAGTGAACTCGGTAAAATCGTCGATAAAATCTTAAAAGACGATACGGCGGCACTTGAGAACTGGAGTAAGGAATTGGTCGAAAGCGTTTTAGGGGCCTATAAAAAACGCGTCGTACGTGAAATGATCGTTGAAAAACGCGTGCGAGCGGACGGTAGAAAATTAAATGAAATTAGACCGATTAGTATTGAAACAAACCTTTTACCTTTAGCACACGGTTCATGCCTTTTTACGCGTGGACAAACGCAAGCCTTAGTTATCGCAACGCTCGGTAACGATAAAGACGCTCAAATGTACGACCTTTTAACGGAAAAGAACAGTGTGAGCGATACGTTTATGGTCAATTATAATTTTCCGGGATTTTCCGTCGGCGAAGCTTCACCGCTTCGTGCACCGGGACGGAGGGAATTAGGACACGGTAATTTGGCACGTCGCGCACTCGAACCGGTTGTTTCCATCAATCGCTTACAAACGATTCGTTTGGTTTCCGAAATTCTAGAATCTAACGGTTCTTCTTCTATGGCGACGGTTTGCGGTGGCGCATTGGCATTAAAAGCTGCCGGCGTCGAAATTGAAAAATTAGTCGCCGGTATTGCGATGGGACTCGTGTTTGAAGGTGATAAACATGCCGTTTTAAGCGATATTATGGGCTTAGAAGATCATGACGGCGATATGGATTTTAAAGTGGCGGGTACGAGAGACGGTATTACGGCACTTCAAATGGACATTAAATTAGGCGGTATTTCTCGTGATGTTCTGAAAGAAGCGTTATTTCAAGCTAAAGAGGGGCGAGCTCATATTTTAGGCCTTATGGAAGCAGCCAGTCGTGAAATCGTCGTCAATAACGCAATCTTGCCGAAATTAGAACTTTTTAGCGTTGACCCTTCGAAAATTGTCGATATTATCGGGCAAGCAGGTAAGACTATTAAAGAAATTATCGAAAAATTTGAGGTTTCAATCGATTTAGATCGCGAAAAAGGCGAAGTTAAAATTGCGGGCGAAAATAAAACAAACGTCGATGCCGCAAAAGAGCATATTATTAAAATTACCAATAAACCTTCCTTCGGTGGACGCGGCGGCGGGCACGGTCGAGATCGCAACGATCGTCACGGTGCTCCAAGAGAAGAAAAGCCGATTCCGACATTCGTACAAGACGAAATCGTAGACGGTACGGTCAAACGCATCGTAGACTTCGGTGCTTTCGTTGAACTGCCGGGCGGTATTGACGGATTATTACATGTCTCAAAAATAGCCGATCATCGCGTCGAAAAAGTCAGCGATTATCTTGCGCTTGAGCAAAAAGTACGCGTTAAGATTTTGAAACAGACGGGAAATAAAATAGAATTAGAGCTTATCCGATAGCTTTTAATGGGTTTTTAACAATTAGGCGGCTATAATCTCGCTCACAAAGTGGAAAGTAGGGGTATATCCGAACCGACTTTGAAATACAATCAGGAGAAATCTTATGAAAAAGATTCTTTTTTTAATGGTAGCATTTGCTTCTTTTGCATTTGCTGCGGATGATGCAAAAGCATTAAGCGACGTTGTTGCTTCTTATGCGGTTTTAGGTGTCGGCTTCTTGGTCGGTTTGGCAGCACTCGGTGGTGCTATCGGTATGGGAAATACTGCAGCAGCGGCAATTTCAGGTACTGCAAGAAATCCAGGTCTTGGAAGCAAACTTTCTACGACAATGTTTATTGCACTTGCAATGATCGAAGCACAAGTTATTTATGCACTTGTTATCGCTTTTATTATTCTTGGAAAAACAAACTTTATCGGTTAATAGCCGTGCTTTTTAACGAAGAGAAATATTTCTCTTCGTTTCTTCTTTGCGGACGTGGTGGAACGGTAGACACACTACCTTGAGGTGGTAGCGCACTACGTGTGTGGGGGTTCAAATCCCCCCGTCCGCACCATCTTCTTTTGATCTAACTTTCTCTTTTTAGTAAATCCAATGTTTAGTTATGTTACTCTTTTGCAAACGATACGTTTAATGCATGTAAGGATGATTCTATGCAAGAAGTTGCGTTAAAAAATATTTTGAAACTTGACAATAGGGAGTTTTTGGTTTCGACGATCAGTATGAACGTCAGGCATTCGTTTTTCGAAGGAGATGCCCAAAAAGTCGTTTATGAGACGATGGTTTTTGAAATTCTGAATGATGAAGTACAATTTCACCACCCCATTTTTAATGAACGTTACAATATGGCGGAAGAGGCTATTGCCGAGCACAGTGCCATTTTAAAGACTCCTCACAATTTTTTCATTCTGTAACGATCGTTCGTGCGTATGAAAAAAATTCTTTTTTTTCTCTGTTTATTCACTACGTTTGTTTTTGCTAATCCTTCGCCGCCTAAAGATATTTTACTGATTCAGTCGTACCATAAAGGGTATAAGTGGAGCGATGCGATTTCAAGCGTTATCGAACAAAATTTTTCGGAAAAAGAGAATATTTTTCTCTCGACGGTTTATATGGATACGAAGCGAAACGATACGTCTTCGTACCTTCAAACGTTCTACGCTTATTATAAAGAACGGTTTAAACACTATAAATTTGATGTCGTGATCGTTGCGGATAATGCTGCGTTGGATTTTGTCAGAGAACATTATCACGAGCTTTTTAAAGCTATTCCGGTCGTCTTTTTGGGAATTAACAATTTTGAACCTTCTTTGATTCAGAATATCGATTGGGTCAGCGGCGTCGTTGAAAACGTCGATATCGAAAAAAATATCGATTTAATTCTAGCCAATCAACCGCGTTTGGATAAAATCTTAATTATTAACGAGCGCACGACGACCGGAGAAGCGATTAAGCATCAAATCGATGCTATCGTACCGCGGTATGAAGGTAAAACGACGATAGAATATATCGATAGCATGGATATGGAAGAGATTGAGCAAAAGACACGTGAGCTCTCTCCCAACAGTGCTATTTTATGGGTTTTACTTTATAAAGATAAAACGGGAAAGTTTTTTACCTACAAAGAAAACCTGCAACAGATTCGAAAAATTACGAACATTCCGATTTACGGCTTATGGGATTTTTATTTGGACGACGGGATCGTCGGCGGCTTTTTGACCAGTGCGACCGCACAAGCCCAAGCCGCATCAAAAATTGTGAAGCAAATTTTAGCGGGAAAAAATCCCAATCAAATTCCTATTATCGAGACCAGTCCGAACCGCTATATTTTTGACTATAAAGAGTTGTTGGAACATCGTTTAAAAATTACTCCGGAAATCAAATATTATGAGATGATCAATAAGCCGTTTTCGTTTTACGAGGAGTATAAACACTATATTTGGCTCTTTGCGGCACTCTTAAGCGCGATTAGCATGGTCGTGCTTTTTTTAACGCAAAACGTTCGTATGCGTCGCCAAAGCGAACTTGCCCTTAAAAATCAGCTCGAATTTATCCGTGTCCTTTTAGATACGATCCCCAATCCTATTTATTATACCAACGTCAAAGGCGAGTATATCGGTACGAATCAGGCGTTCGCTACTTTATACGATCAAAGCAAAGAGGAGATTTTAGGGAAAACCGTTTTCGATTTTTTCCCGCACGATTGGGCAACCGAGCGTCGTAAAAACGATCTCGATCTTTTAGCAAATAAAGGTGCCGAGACGTTTGAGTTGACGCTGCATTTCCCTAAAAAACGGCCTAGAGTTTTTGTATTAAATAAGGCGGTTTATTCCAATATCGACGGAAGCGTTGGCGGTATCGTATGCGTGATGGACGATATTACCGAGCGGACGCAGCACCAGCAGTTTTTGATTCAGCAATCCAAATTAACCGAGATGGGAGAAATGATCGCGGGCGTAGCGCATCAATGGAACGAACCTTTGGTTGAGCTTTCGGCGATCATGCAGGATATGGAGTTTTGTTTTAATCAAGGCGAAATGGATCAGAGTAAAATGAAAGCGTTCGTGCATGATTCGATCGTTCAAATTCAGTACATGTCGCAGACATTGAAAGATTTTCGCAACTTTTTAAAACCTTCGACTAAAAAAACGCTCTTTTGTGCCAAAAAGGCACTTTTGGAAGTTTTGGAGATTATCGGACGCCAAATTTTTTACGCACATATCGAACTCAAAGTCGAGTATCGTAAAGATACCAAAAGTTATCCCGTCTACGGATACGAAAACGAATTTAAACAAGTGCTTTTAAACATTATCAACAATGCGAAAAATAAACTGTTGAAAACACGCAAAGGTGAACATATTAGAATCGCGTTGGATCAAGACGCTTCTTCGACAAAACTGATCGTGGGCGATGACGGCGGGTCGATTCCCGAAAAAATTATCGGCTTTATTTTTGATCCTTATTTTACGACGAGTAAAAACGGTACGGGACTGGGGTTGTATATGGCAAAGATGATTATCGAAGATAAAATGGGCGGAAGTATTCGTGTTCACAATCTCGGCACCCAAGGCGTCGAATTTACGCTAAGCGTTCCCAATAGCGTTGCATAAAGGAGGAAACGTGAAAATTTTATTGCTGGAAGACAATGCGCGCTTAAACGCGACGATCGTCAAACGTTTAGAAGCCAAGGGCTATCGCGTCGATGCATTTTTGGACGGTAAAAAAGCATACGAGACCTTAGACAGCGGTTACATGTGCTTTATTTTGGATATTAACGTTCCCAACCTCGACGGCATTGAGCTTTTGAAAAAAATTCGTGACTTTTACCGTGAAACGCCGGTCATTATCATCAGCTCCAGCATCGAACTGGAAGTGATTAAAGATGCATACAATTTCGGATGCAACGATTTTTTGAAAAAGCCGTTTTTTATCGACGAGCTGGAAATTAAAATCGAAAAATTTTGCAATATTCGCCACGATATCGTCAATTTAGGCGAAGCGTGCTGTTTTGATTTTAAGTCGAGTTTACTTCGCATCGGCGAACATGAAGAGCATTTATCGCGTAAAGAAAAATTGCTGCTCAATTTGTTGATTAGCGAAAAAGGCAAAGTCGTAACGTTCGATAAAATTCAAGCGATGGTATGGGAGGGCAATTTTACGAGTTTAGACTCGATTCGCTCTTTAATGCGCCGCGTACGTAAAAAGCTCCCGTTTGAATGCATCGAAACCGTGGTAGACGTCGGGTATATTTTACGCTATTAGACTTGAAAAGGTAAACAATGTTCACGCAAACGATACGATCGATTCTTACATGTAGTCTTTTTTCCCTTCTTTTCGCACTGGGCGCGCATGCGTCTAGCGACACGGTTACGTGGAAGTTGGCAACGTCGTGGAGCAAGGTGTTTCCTCCTTTTACCGATACCGTTGAAAATATGGTAACGATGGTCGAGCAGATGAGCGGCGGAGAGTTCAAGATTAAAATTGACGACGTGTCCAAACATAAAGCGGCATTTGGCGTCTTGGATGCGGTGAAGCTCGGTCAGTACGAGATGGCGCATTCCGCGTCGTATTATTGGAAAGGGCGTGATCCGGTGTTGCTGCTTTTTACGACGATGCCTTTTGGCATGAATGCCCTCGAGCAATACGCATGGTTTTACCGCGGTGAAGGTATGGAATGGATGCAAAAAGCCTACGCTAAGCACGGTGTTTACTCTTTTCCGGGCGGCAATACGGGCATGCAGATGGGCGGTTGGTTTCGGAAAGAGATTCGCAGTTTGGAAGATTTGAAAGGGCTTAAGATGCGTATTCCCGGCTTTGCGGGAGAGATTTTCGCCAAATTGGGCTGTGCGGTGACCAACATTGCCCCGAGCGAACTGTACACTTCCTTGGAGCGCGGAACGATTGATGCATTGGAATGGGTGGGACCTTCGATGGATATGAGTATGGGATTTCATCAAATCGCTCCGTATTATTATACCGGCTGGCATGAACCCGCAACGGAACTTCAATTTATCGTCAACAAAGCCAAATTCGATGCGCTTTCTCCGAAAAATAAGGCGATTTTAAAAGCGGCGATGCGCTTGGCGGCGTATGACATGTTAATCCAAAATGCCGATATGAACGCCGCGGCATGGGATCGAATGAAAACGGAGTATCCGAATATTAAAATTAAGACGTTTCCCAAACCCGTGATGGATGCGATGCGTCAAGCCAATGCCGAATTGATTGCCGAAGAGTCTTCCAAAAATCAGGAGTTCAAAAAAATCGTCGAGTCGCAACGTGCTTACATGCAAAAAGCAAGAGCGTGGACTTTGATCGGCGAGTACGCGTATATTCGCGACAATCAATAGCCGTTATAGAATCGCTTTGCGTCAAAGATCGCATCAAATGATGAAATTAGACTTCTTGCAAAATGCATTTTGCAAGAAGAAAAAGCACCCAAGGTGCGTGGGCTTTGCGCCGAAGAAAACGCAGTGTTTAACGTAGTCTTTAGAGCTTTGCTTTAAAGACATGTCAAGAGTTCTGTAAGAACTCTATTAAAAAATCCACAGAAGAAAAGAGGATGGTAGGGTGATGCTTTTAAGAATTGAGAAATGGTTTGATGCGTTGAGCCGCATGATCGGGTATGTGTGCGCTTTTTTAATGATCGTGATGATGCTCAATATTTTCTACGACGTGTGCATGCGCTATGCGTTTAAAAGCGGTTCGATTGCACTACAGGAATTGGAGTGGCATCTTTTTTCGGTCATTTTCCTGCTCGGTATGTCTTACGCGCTGATGGAAGACTCACATGTACGCGTCGACGTGCTTTATGCCAAATGGAGCGAACGTCGTCAAGCCGCGGTTAATATTATCGGTGCCGTTTTGTTTATAACGCCGATTGCTCTTTTAGTGATGTTTAGCTCACTCGGTTTCGTGAGCGAAGCGTACGTTTCGCATGAAGTGAGCAGTGCTCCGGGAGGGTTAACGCAGCGGTGGATTTTAAAAGCATTTATTCCATTTTCTTTTGCCGTTTTACTGCTGATGGAAATCGGGTTTATCGTTAAAAATATCGCGGTTTATAAGGGACTTCGCCACGCAAACGCACAGCCGAAGGAGACGTTATGATCGGGATTATTATGTTTTTCGTCGGTATGTCGATGCTTCTTTTAGGATTTCCCGTAGCGTTTACGTTCGGAGCGATTTCGGTCGTATTCGGTTTGATTGCCGGTATCGTCGAGTCGTTGGGAGACGGTGGAGGTCTCATGGAAGGGCTGCAAATCGGTGCGCATCTGTTCGCGTTTATGCCGCATCGTATTTGGTCGATCATGGAAAATGCGATTTTGATCTCCGTTCCGATGTTTATTTTGATGGGTATTATTCTGCAAAAATCGCGTTTAGCCGAACGGTTGCTGGAAGCGATGGGCTTTTTATTCGGCGAAGTTCGAGGCGGCATAGCAATCAGTACCGTTTTGGTCGGTGCACTTTTGGCCGCTTCAACCGGCGTCGTCGGAGCAAGCGTTGTGGCGATGGGCGTCATTTCGTTACCGGTCATGCTCAAATACAACTATTCAAAATCGTTGGCATGCGGCACGATTTGCGCTTCGGGAACGCTAGGACAAATTATTCCGCCTTCGGTGGTATTGATTATTTTGGGGGACGTTTTTCAACAACCTGTCGGCGATCTTTTTGAGGGTGCGTTGGGACCTGGCTTGACGTTGGTAGGCGTTTACGTCGCGTATATCGCAGTAACGGCTTTTTTTAATAAAGAAGCGGCTCCTGCGATTCCGCGTCATGAAATTAAAGAGAGCAAACGTCGTCAAATTGTGAGTGCGTTTAAGGCAATTTTGCCGCCTTTAATTTTAATCGTTTTGGTGCTAGGCTCCATTTTCGAAGGAATCGCGACACCCACCGAATCGTCGGCGGTAGGATGTATCGGTGCGATGGTTTTAGCATGGGTATACCGATCGTTTTCGTTTAAAATGGTTCAAGAAGCCTCTTTGGAAACGGTACGCGCTACGGCGATGGTTTTTGCCATTTTGATCGGAGCGACGGCTTTTTCGATGGTCTTTTCGTATACCGGAGGCGACGAGATCGTCGAAGCGGCGATGCGAAGCTTACCGGGCGATAAATGGGGTTTTATCGTGGTTTCGATGCTCGCGATTATGGCATTGGGCTTTTTTATCGATTTTGTCGAAATATCCTATATTATCGTTCCGATTTTAGCACCGATTGCCGCTGCTATAGGACTCAATCCCGTTTGGTATGCCTTGTTGATCGCCTTAAATTTACAGACGTCGTTTTTAACGCCGCCTTTTGGTTTCAGCCTTTTCTTTTTGCGCGGCGTAGCACCTTCGTGCGTGACGACGATGGATATCTACAAAGGCGTCGTACCGTTTATCGTATTGCAAATTTGCGTCATGATTCTTTTCACGCTTTGGCCTGAACTTTACGGCATCGACATCATGCTTAAATAAGGACTCTAAAGGTTACATGTCAATTACATGTAACCTTTTTTCCGCTTTCGTTTTTTTTACCGCGATTCTCTCAAAATGTCATACCGATTTTATACCGACGTGTTACACTCGATTAAAATTCTAACCATGAAGGATGGCCGATGACATTAAGCGGAAAGTATCACGATTTTTATCAAGAAATCGTCTCTTTTATCCCAAAGTCCCGTATCTTTACCGATCCTTTGCATACGATTGCTTACGGAACGGACGCGTCGTTTTATCGATTGATCCCGAAAATCGTCGTCTGGGTCGATAATGCCGATGAAGTCAGTCGGATTTTAAAACTCAGCGACACGTTTTCGCTTCCGGTCGTTTTTCGAGCCGCAGGAACGAGCCTTTCTGGGCAGGCAATTACCGATTCGATCTTACTGGTAACCTCTCGCGATTGGAAAAAGATAAGCGTCAATCATGACGTCAGTTTGATTACGCTTCAACCTTCCGTCGTAGGCGCGGATGCGAATGCCTATTTACTGCCTCACGGCAAAAAAATAGGACCCGATCCGGCGAGTATCACTTCGGCGATGATCGGCGGAATCGCCGCCAATAATGCCAGCGGTATGTGTTGCGGTACGACCGATAACTCTTATAAAACGCTTCAATCGATGAAAATTATTTTCCACGACGGAAGCGAACTCGATACCGCCGACGCGGCAAGTCAAAACGCTTTTCGTCAAACGCACGGCGAGATGATCGCGCGTATCGAGGCCCTGGCAAAACGTGTGCGTGAAAATCAAGCTCTTCACGACAAAATAGAGCGTAAATTTAAAATCAAAAACACATGCGGTTACGGGCTCAACGCTTTGATCGACTTTGAAGACCCGATCGACATTTTGGCACACTTGATGATCGGAAGCGAGGGAACGCTCGGTTTTATTAAAGAAATTACCTATAAAACGGTTCCCGAATACAAAGACAAAGCCAGCGCATTGATGATTTTTAAAAACGTTAAAGACGCTTGCGACGCAATTACGATACTGCGAACCCAATGCCGTACGCGTACGGCAAACGCACAAGTCGATGCCGCGGAAATCATGGATAGAGCCGCTCTTCGAAGCGTGGAAGACAAAGAGGGAATGCCTTCTTTTTTAAAGACGCTCAGCCCCACCGCAACGGCGGTTTTGGTCGAGACGCGCGCTTCGAATGATACCGTTTTAAATGAAAACATTGCCGCGATTCTTGAAAAATTGGCGTCGATCACACCCGAAATGCCGCTTCATTTTACCAAAGACGTCGCGGAATATACCAAATACTGGAAGATTCGCAAAGGACTTTTTACCGCGGTAGGCGCGGCGCGCGAAAGCGGAACGACCTGTATCATCGAAGACGTGGCGTATCCGATCACTTCGTTGGCGGACGGTACGTTAGAGCTGCAAGCACTTTTCGAGAAATACGGTTACACGGAAGCGATTATCTTCGGTCACGCCTTAGACGGTAACTTGCACTTTGTTTTCAATCAAGCCTTTGACGATCCAAAAGAGATCACGCGTTACGAGTCGTTTATGCAAGAAGTCGCCGAGCAAGTCGCCACCAAATACCAAGGTAGTTTAAAAGCCGAACACGGAACGGGACGCAATATGGCTCCGTTTGTCGAGCTGGAATGGGGCGAAGACGCGTATGTTTTGATGAAAGAGATTAAAACGATTTTCGATCCGAAAGGCTTGATCAATCCGGGCGTTATTATCAACGCCGATCCGAAAGCGCATCTTAAAAATTTTAAGGCAATGCCGATTACCGATCCTTTGATCGATAAATGCATCGAGTGCGGCTTTTGCGAGCCGGTTTGTCCGTCGAATTTCTTGACGTTGACGCCAAGGCAGCGCATCGTTGCCAATCGACGCATGCAGACGTTGGCACTCAACCATGAGACTGAAGCGTTGGAAGCGTTTCAAAAACAATACCAATACGACGGTATCGAAACGTGTGCCACCTGTTCGCTTTGTTCACTCTCCTGTCCCGTAGGCATCGATACGGGTGCCTTGACCAAAAAGCTTCGCGCGCATCAAATCGGCACGCTCGGACACGGCGTCGCCGG
This sequence comes from Sulfurospirillum cavolei, assembly GCF_001548055.1. Taxonomy (GTDB): domain Bacteria; phylum Campylobacterota; class Campylobacteria; order Campylobacterales; family Sulfurospirillaceae; genus Sulfurospirillum. The sequence goes on along the minus strand of NZ_AP014724.1, from coordinate 2,063,580 downwards.
TTTTATCGCCGATCATTACGAGGGCGTCTTACAGACGGGGAGGATTGCATTGAGCGTCGTTAAAGGCGTGAATGCGGTTATTTCCGATAGCGTGATGCGCGGCATGAGCCAAGGGTTGCGTACGCTAAGCGGCAATACGCTTCCGCTTTGGAGTGCTAGCTTGCCTTCGGGGGCTTCTTTTAAACCGAGCGTAAAACGAAGCGGTGCTAAAGATAAAGTGGTGTACTTCTCTTCGTGCATCAACCGTACGATGGCAAATCCGAAAGAAAAAAGCGGCGAGCGATCGCTGGATGCGGTCATCATCGGTATTCTTGAAAAAGCGGGTTACGAAGTGCTCTTCCCCGAAGCCATCGACGGATTATGTTGCGGTATGCCTTTTTCGAGTAAAGGCTATAAAAGCGAAGGCAAACAAAAATCAAGCGAGTTGGAAGCGGCTTTGACGCAAGCGAGTTTGAACGGAACGTATCCGATTTTATGCGATATGAGTTCGTGTACGAAAACGATGATGGAATATTTTACGACCGGACTTAAAGTGTACGATCCGATCGAATTTATCCACGATTTTCTGTTAAGCCGCCTTACGATTCGCCAAATTGACGATCCTATCGTCATTCACACGATTTGTAGCACACGTAAAATGGGATTGGCGGAGAAGTTTGAAAAGATTGCGCACTTGTGCAGTAAAAAAGTAACGATCCCGAGCGAAGTGACATGTTGCGGTTTTGCGGGCGATCGCGGATTTACCTATCCCGAACTGAACCGCTCGGCATTACGCCATTTAAAAGCCGCGATTCCGAGCGATACCACGCTTGCTTTTTCGACCGGCAAACCTTGCGAAATCGGTCTAAGCGAACACAGCGGCTTGGATTATCGATCGGTCTTTTACCTGATTGAACGTTGTATCGCCTAATTGGGCGCAACACGCTTTTGCTATGGAAACGTCTCTTGAAAAAAGCGACGTTTCCCCTTCTTTTCCCCCTTTTTTCTTCTTCGCTTCTGAGTTTGATTTAATAAAAGAAATGATAAAATACAAAAATTTGCGCTATATTTTTTAGTTAAAATTAAACAAAAAGGTCGAGGTTACGAGGTAAAGTCTGATGCTAAGGAGCATCATGATTTTCACAGTTTTGGTGTTTGTACATTCGTCAGTGAATAGGCATGCCAAACGTATGAAGAGGGTTTTTCCTCGAAAAGAGTCCGGCAGAAATCTTAGCCAAGGATGATCACAAAACGATAACGTATCGTTGATTGCGGCGGTGCCGCTTCGTTTTAGACACAAGAAACACACTAAAAAAGGGTAAGGTCAATGGCTAAAAAGTACATCGATGTGATGGATACGACGTTTAGAGATGGTTTTCAATCGGTTTTCGGCGGGCGCGTACTGATGGAAGATTTTTTTCCGGCAGTTGCGGCGGCGCGTGAAGCAGGTATCAGCCATTTTGAGTTTGGCGGAGGAGCACGTTTTCAAAGCCTCTATTTTTATTTGAACGAAGATGCCTTCCAAATGATGGATAAATTCCGTGAAATCGTAGGACCCGATGCCAACCTTCAAACCTTGGCACGCGGCGTCAATACCGTTATGCTTGATACCGGTAGCAGCGAACTTTTGGATTTACATGCGAAAATGTTTAAAAAACACGGGACGACGACGATTCGTAACTTTGACGCGCTTAACGACGTCGAAAACCTTAAATACAGCGGCGAACGTATCGTTCACCACGGTTTAAAACACGAAATCGTCGTCACGATGATGGACTTGCCTCCCGGATGCGTCGGTGCACACGACGTAGCATTTTACGAGAAAACCCTACGTGAAATTTTAGAATCGGGAATCCCCTACCATAGCATTTGTTTTAAAGACGCAAGCGGTACTTCAAGCCCGCAAAAAGTGTACGAAACGATCAAAATGGCGCGCAAACTCGTTCCTGAGGGAATGCATTTAAGGCTTCATACACACGAAACCGCAGGCGTAAGCGTTGCGTGTTATTTGGCCGCCTTGGAAGCGGGTGTCGACGGTATCGACCTTGCGGCATCTCCGGTAAGCGGCGGTACGAGCCAACCCGATATTTTAACGATGTTGCATGCACTAAAAGGAAAAGAGTACGATCTTGGCGGCTTGGAACTCGAAAAAATCTTGAAATACGAAGAGGTCTTACAAGCGTGCCTTAAAGACTATTTTATGCCTCCCGAAGCGACGCAAGTCTCTCCGCTGATTCCGTTTTCTCCAATGCCGGGCGGTGCTTTGACTGCGAATACGCAGATGCTCCGTGACAACAACATTCTCCATAAATTTCCCGAAGTGATTAAAGCAATGCGCGAAGTGGTTGAAAAAGGCGGTTACGGTACGAGTGTTACGCCGGTTTCCCAATTTTATTTTCAACAAGCTTTCAATAACGTGATGTTTGGTCCGTGGAAAAAGATTGCTGATGGTTACGGCAAAATGGTTTTAGGCTATTTTGGAAAAACGCCTGCAACTCCCGATCAAGAAGTCGTTTCCTTGGCAAGCGAACAGCTCAAATTGCCTCCGACGACACGCAAAGCGTTGGAAATAGCCGACTGCGACGAAACAAAATCCTTAGCGCACGTCAGAGAAATATTGACAAAAGAAAATCTTGAAATTACCGATGAAAACGTGTTAATCGCGGCGGCATGTAAAGAAAAAGGCATCGCGTATCTTAAAGGCGAAGCCAAAGTCAACGTCCGCAAAGTATCTCCGAAAAAAGAAGAGGTCGTTCCTGCGGCTACGAACGAATTTACCGTAACCGTCAACGGACAAAAATACCAAGTTAAATCCGATCTTAGTAGCGGTACGCTTTTGGTAAACGGCGAAATTTACGATATCGACATTCAAGAAGGCGGTGAAGGTTCGTCAACATGTAACGATACTAGCGTAAACGGTACGTCTATTAAAGCGGGACTTCCCGGTTCAATCTTTAAAGTGTTGGTTAAAGAGGGCGACACGGTTGTAAAAGGTCAAGCCGTTATCGTCATCGAAGCGATGAAAATGGAAATTGAGGTTACATCGCCGCAAGAGGGCGTTGTCAGTGCGGTTAAGGTAAAACAAGGCGATACGGTGGTCAACGGTCAACTGCTGGTCGTACTTTAAAACGGTACGGTTCGAACGTATTCATTTTAGTTTAATTCAATTGTTTGAGGATAAAGAGACGATGTCAAAGATTAACGAAGTTGAGAAGTTAGGGTTAAATAATATCGGTAAGATTTATTATAACCTCGGGTATGAAGAGCTCTTAGCGCATGAAAAGCGAAACCACGAAGGACGCTTAACATGTAACGGGACGTTTAGCGTCGATACGGGCATTTTTACGGGACGTAGCCCTAAAGATAAATACTTTGTCGACCAAGAGCCTTCCAACCGGTATATCTCTTGGGGCAAAATGAACCATAAAGTGAGCGAAGCGATTTTTAACGAACTCTTCGACAAAGTAAAACAACAACTTTCCGGTAAAGACATCTATATTCAAGACGCGTATTGCGGCGGTAGCTTGGCGAGTCGTAAAAGCATTCGCGTGGTTACCGAGATCGCATGGCAGGCACATTTTGTTAAAAATATGTTTATTCGCCCGAGCGAAGAAGAGCTCTCAACGTTTAAACCCGATTTTACGCTTTACAACGCATGTAAAGTCGTCAACGAGGATTATAAAAAACACGGACTCCATTCGGATGTATTCGTTGTTTTCAACGTTGAAAAAAACATCGCGATTATCGGCGGAACGTGGTACGGCGGCGAGATTAAAAAAGGTATTTTTTCGATGATGAATTACTGGTTGCCGCTTGAGGGAAAACTCTCCATGCACTGCTCGGCAAACGTCGGCGAAAAAGGCGATACGGCACTTTTCTTCGGACTTTCGGGTACGGGTAAGACCACGCTTTCGACCGATCCGAAACGCAAACTTATCGGCGACGACGAACACGGCTGGGACGATGAGGGTGTTTTCAATTTCGAAGGCGGATGCTATGCCAAATGCATCAATCTCGATCCGAACAGCGAGCCTGAAATTTACGGCGCGATCAAGCAAGACGCTCTTTTGGAAAACGTCGTTATCAACGATGCGGGCGTCGTCGATTACGCCGATGCCTCCAAAACCGAAAATACGCGTGTTTCCTACCCCATCTATCATATCGAAAACCATGAAGCCTCTTTAAAAGCGGGTCATCCTAAAAAAATTATTTTCTTAAGTGCCGATGCCTTCGGCGTTTTACCTCCGGTATCAAAACTTACCAAAGAACAAGCGATGTACTATTTTCTGAGCGGATATACGGCAAAAGTTGCCGGAACCGAACGCGGTATAACCGAGCCGGTAGCAACGTTTAGCGCATGTTTCGGCGAGGCGTTTTTACCGCTACATCCGACGGTTTATGCGAAACTTTTAGGTGAAAAAATTGCAAAATACAACGTCGACGTTTACTTGGTCAATACCGGTTGGAGCGGCGGAAGCTACGGCGTAGGTAAGCGTATGAGCATCAAAGCGACGCGCGCATGCATCAACGCGATCTTAGACGGTAGCATCAACGAGTGCGAATTTGAAACGATTCCCGTCTTTAACGTTCAAGTGCCAAAAGTGCTTGAAGGCGTTCCGACCGAAGTTTTAAATCCTCGCAGCACGTGGGAAAATAAAAGCTTGTACGACGCTACGCGCGATGAATTGGCACAAATGTTCATCGAAAATTTTAAAAAATATATTACCGCCGATTCCGATTTTTCAAGTGCGGGTCCAAAACTCTAACAGACCTTCGTCACGTCGCATCACACAACTACATGTCAAGGAGCTTTCACAAGCTCCTTGCGTTTTTTTCAAGGAGACGTTTTTATGTCAAAACTCTGGTCGGGCAGATTTGCCCAAAGCGGTACGCAACTTTTAGATGAATTTAACGCTTCGTTACCGTTCGATAAAAAATTGTACGAAGAAGATATTAGAGGTTCGATCGCGCATGCGACGATGTTAGCCAAACAGGGTATTTTAAGCGGGGAAGAAGCCGATCAAATCGCAAAGGGTTTAATGCAAATTAAACAAGAAATCGACGAGGGTAAGTTCGAATTTAACATCGCGCACGAAGACATTCACATGTCAGTCGAAACGCGCCTTATCGATCTGATCGGCGAAGCCGGAAAGCGGTTGCATACCGCACGTAGCCGAAACGACCAAGTAGCGGTCGATTTTCGTCAATACGTTCAAAAACAAACACTGGTGATCGTTCACGTTTTAGAGAGCGTGATCGACGTGCTGATGCAAATCGCTAAAGAACATACGACGACGTTGCTTCCGGGCATGACGCACTTGCAACACGCACAGCCGATTAATCTTGCGTTTCATTTACTTGCTTATGTATCGATGTTCAAACGCGATATTGAACGTTTGGAAAGCTCATATACGCGCAACAACGTCTTACCGCTCGGTTGCGCCGCACTTGCGGGAACGCCGCACCCCATCGATCGCGAATACGTTGCCAAACTTTTGGGTTTCGACAGCGTCAGCGTGAATTGCCTTGATACGGTCAGCGATCGCGATTTTGCATTGGAAATTTTATTTAACGTTGCGACGCTGATGATGCACGTTTCGCGTTTTGCCGAAGAACTCATTTTGTGGTCGAGCTACGAGTTTAAATTTATCACGTTAAGCGATGCCTATTCTACGGGAAGTTCGATTATGCCGCAAAAGAAAAATCCCGACGTTCCGGAACTCTTACGCGGTAAAACGGGTCGCGTCAACGGTAATTTGATGGCACTTTTAACGGTACTAAAAGGCTTACCTTTAGCCTACAATAAAGACATGCAAGAGGATAAAGAAGGCGTTTTCGATAGTGTAGAGACGGCATTGATTTCGCTCAATATCTTAAGAGAAGCCCTGCGTACGATGACGATTAATACGGATCGTATGCGAAAAGCGTGTGAGGTCGGGCATTTGAGCGCGACCGATTTGGCGGACTACTTGGTACAAAAATGCAATATTCCGTTCCGCGAAGCGCATTTTATTACGGGACGTGCGGTGGCACATGCCGAGAGTTTAGGCAAAGATTTAAGCGTTTTGAGCGTACGCGAGCTTCAAAGCGTCGATGCACGCATCGGCGAGGACGTTTGTGCGTATCTTTCGCTCGAACATTCGATGAATGCGCGAACGTCTCAAGGCGGTACTTCCGTCGCGTCGACGCAACGCCAAATTGAAATTTTTGAAGCATGGATTAATGCGCGCAAGGCTTAAAAGAGGGGGAATCTCCTCTTTTAAGCACGTATGGCTTGAAGGGTTTTTAAAGCGATTTGTGAGGTTCGCTATCGCTTAAGTGGTTCCACGGCAATTTTGCGCCGCCTAAAAGGTGGAAATGCAGATGAAAAATTTCCTGTCCTCCGTCTTGTCCGTTGTTGGTGATCAAACGGTATCCTCTTTCGTCTAGCCCTAAAAGTTTGGCGACGCTTTGAATAAATTTCGTCATTTCGCCCATGATTTCGGGGTCGACTTCTTGAAAACACGTATATTCTTTTTTCGGAATAATCAAAATATGAATCGGTGCTTTGGGATTGATGTCGTGAAACGCGAGGAAGTCGTTGTTTTCCAAGACTTTATTGCAAGGGATTTCTCCGCTAACGATTTTGCTGAAGATACTCATCGTGTTTGCTCCTTTTTTAGGGGATTTTAACCTTTTATAATTAAAGTTTCACTAAAATAAGCTTTCTTATAGACTTTGATGAAAGGTGTCCTTTGAAAGAGATGGAAAATGCGATCGATTCTTGTGGATCGCTGAACGAACTGGAAAAAGTAAGAGTGTCGCTTTTTGGTAAAAAAGGGTATTTTGCCGCGCAATTTGAAGAGCTGAAAACACTTGAGGGCGATGCCAAAAAAGAGTTTGCCCAAACATTAAACCGTAATAAAGAGCATTTTTTGGAGTGTTTGAGCCGTAAAAAAACAGAGCTTGAAGCCTTAATGATCGAATCCGAAATGAAAAAAAGCAGCGTTGACGTAACGCTCTTCAATCAAGAGAGCCTTGCGGGTGCTTTGCATCCGGTAATGGATACGATGGATAAAATTATCGAATATTTTGTAAGTATGAACTTTTCCATTGAAGAAGGTCCGCTGGTCGAAGACGATTTTCACAATTTTGAAGCCCTTAATTTACCCAAATACCATCCCGCACGCGATATGCAAGACACGTTTTATTTTAAAGATTCGATGTTGCTTCGAACGCATACCTCGCCGGTTCAGATTCGTACGATGCTCTCTCAGCAACCGCCAATTCGCATGATTTGCCCGGGCGGCGTTTTCCGTAGAGATTTTGACATCACGCATACGCCGATGTTTCATCAAGTCGAAGGGCTCGTCGTCGATAAGGCGGGCAAAGTTTCGTTTGCCAATTTGAAATTCATTTTGGAAGACTTTTTAAAGCATATGTTCGGCGATGTGAAAGTACGTTTCCGTCCGAGTTTCTTCCCGTTCACGGAACCCAGTGCCGAAGTCGACATTAGCTGTACGTTCTGCCACGGCAAAGGATGCCGCGTTTGTTCGCATACCGGTTGGCTTGAAGTTTTGGGATGCGGCGTCGTCGATTCGAATGTTTTTAAAGCCGTAGGATACAAAGACGTCAGCGGTTATGCTTTCGGGTTGGGCGTTGAACGTTTTGCGATGCTTTTACATGACATTCCCGATCTTCGGTCATTGTTTGAGGGCGATTTGAGATTATTGGAGCAATTTAAATGATAGTTACACGAGAAGGATTAAACGAGTGGATCGACCTACACAACGTCGATGCCGATAAAATTTCACTCGCTTTGAACGCCATCGGTTTGGAAGTCGAGGGAATTCACAAAATACGCATTCCGGAAAAAGTGGTCGTCGGAAAAGTTGTGTCACGCGAAAAGCATCCCAATGCCGATAAGCTGAACGTTTGCCAAGTCGACGTCGGCGAGAGCGTCCAACAAATCGTTTGCGGCGCAAAAAACGTCGAAGCGGGACAATTTGTTGCGGTATCGTTGATTGGTGCGGAGTTGCCAAACGGTATTAAAATCAAAAAAGCCAAACTCCGAGACGTCGAATCGTGCGGAATGATCTGTTCGTCTACCGAATTAGGACTTCCCAAAATCAACGACGGCATTATGGTCCTTGATGCCAGTATCGGCGAGCTTCATCTCGGTAAAGAACTACGCGAATATGCGTTACTCAACGACGATATTATCGAAATCGGACTGACGCCTAATCGCGGGGATTGCCAAAGCGTTTACGGTGTTGCACGCGATTTAAGCGTCTATTTTGACCTTGAAGTGGCAAAAATGCCGCACAAAGAAGACGAAGAGAACCAACCGGGCGTCGGACGCGTTCTTCAAATCCACGCGACCGAAGCGTTGAACGGTTCTTACATGTACAAAGTGTTCGACAATCAAGAGATTCGCGTTCCGCTTCTGATCGAGCTTCGTTTAGGGTTTGCCCAAATTGAAGAGACCTGCGCTTTGATGAAATTTTTAGAGTACGCGACGTACGTTACGGGCGTGCTTTTGAGAGCCTATAATCCTCAGTGTTTCGCGACCCATGAGAACAAAGCCAAGATCACGATCGCAAAAGACGAGAACGGTTTGGACGCGATTTTCGGAAACAATGCCGAGCGCGTTGCCTTAACGGGCATTGCGCAAGCGGATAAGTGCAAAGCCAACGCCCTTGACGAGCGTATTATCGTCGAAGCCAATTACACGCATCCTGAGATCATCGCTTCGCTCAGCGCTAATAAAAAACTCGGTGCGGATAAACACCTCTACCGTTCTTCCAGAGGAAGCGAGCCGCAATTGCTGTTCGGTTTGGATTATTTTATGAAAATGATCTCCAAGCAGTCCAAAATTATGCCTTATGCGGATACGCAGCAAATCGTTCACGATTTTGAAGAGAAGATCATCAATATTAACCAAAACGATTTAACGTCGATGATCGGCGAAGAGATTGCCAAAAATATCGTTATCAAAATCCTCAAAAAATTGGGATTTGGAGTGCATTTCGCGTTTGAGCAAGAGGTCATTAACGTTAAAGTTCCCCAATTTCGTCCGGACGTTTTAAACGTACAAGATATTTGCGAAGAGATCGTACGAATCGTAGGTATTGACAATATTACGGCAAAACCGTACGTTACGGCGGAAAAATCGCGTATTAATCAGCCTTACCTTAATTTTAAAAAGCGTCAAGAAATTCGTTATCGCGCCGTAGCGGCGGGATTTTTCGAAACCTTGCATTTTGTCTTCGACGATAAAAGTAAACTTCAAAAATTAGGTTTGCCGGTTGTAGAAGATGCCTTAGACATCGCCAATCCGATTACCGGAGAATTAAATACGTTACGTTCGTCGCTTTTGGTGACGATGCTTGATGCCCTTTCCAACAACGTCAAAATCGGTAAAAAACGTGTTGCTCTTTTTGAAATCGGTAGCGTTTTCGACACTAAGCGCAACGAGAGTAAAAAAATCGCATTCGTCTTTAGCGGAGAAAACGGCCTTCCCGATATTTCGAACCACGGAAAACCGAGCGAGATCGACTTTTTTGCGTTCGCCGCAAAAATACAGAACGTTTTAGGACATTTTAGCCTCTTACCGCTTCCGTCTCCCAACGGTTTGTGCAGTCCATACGAAGCCGCAAACGTTGTAATCGACGGAGTTGTCGTCGGTTATATGGCACGTGCAAACGTGCAAGTGGAAAAAGAGCTCGACTTGGCGCGTACCTACGTGTGCGAGCTTGATTTTGCGGCATTGCCGTATACGCGAAAATGTGCCAAAGCCTATTCGAAGCTACCAAGTTCAACGCGCGATTTAAGCCTTTTGGTGGATCAATCGATGCCTTATCACGTCTTAGAAGCGTTTATTCGCTCCGTTGCGCCTCAGGCTTTAGTCAAATTCAGCGTGATTGATCGTTACGTTCACGAGAGTTTAGGCGATAAAGTCAGCTTAACGTTGAGCCTTTACTTCCAGTCGATGGAAAAAACGTTTGAAGAGAGTGAAATTGCCGGAATGATCGAAGATTTGCTTCGACGTTTGAACGAAGAGTTCGGAATTACGATTCGATGAAAACCTTACATGTAAACCCTAAAAGCCTTTTTGAGTTTACAACCGAACAGATCGCCAGCGACAAGTCCATTTCGCATCGTTGCGCGATCTTTTCTTTATTAAGCGATCAAGCTTCCGTCGTGCGAAACTATTTGCGGGCGGAAGATACCTTGTGTACGCTTGCCATCGTGCAGGCTTTGGGTGCACATGTCGAAACGGCGGAAGACGGAACGTTGACGATTACGCCGCCCGCTCGTATCAATGAGCCTGCCCAAATTTTAGATTGCGGCAATTCCGGAACGGCGATTCGCCTTTTGATGGGCTATTTGGCGTCTCAAGAAGGCTTTTTCGTTCTTTACGGTGATCAATACCTGTGTTCACGCCCGATGCGTCGCGTAGCGGATCCGCTTCGTTCTATCGGCGCAAAAATCGACGGTCGTAGCCAGGGAAATTATGCACCGCTCGGGATTCGCGGCGAAAAGCTGAAAGCCTTTCGTTACGAAAGTAAAATCGCTTCGGCTCAGGTAAAAAGTGCGCTGATTTTAGCGGCGCTTCAAAGTGAGGACGTGTGCGTTTTGAGTGAGCCGGAACTCAGTCGCGACCACAGCGAACGTATGCTTCGCGGCATGGGTGCACGCATCGAAAGCGAAGGCTTACATGTCACGATTTACCCTCAAACGAAGCCCCTCAAGCCACTTAATTTACGGGTGCCTTGCGATCCTTCCAGCGGTTTCTTTTTTGCGGTTGCGGCGGCGATTAGCGAGGGATCGCGCGTTGTGTTACGCAACATGCTTCTCAATCCGACGCGCATCGAAGCTTACAAAATTTTAGAACGTATGGGCGCTAGCGTCGAATTTATCGAGAAAGAGAGCCTTTACGAAAGCGTAGGCGACATTATCGTGACCGGAAAAGCCTTGAACGGGGTCGAAGTGAGCGAAAATATTTCGTGGCTTATCGACGAATTGCCTGCCCTTTCGATTGCTTTTGCTCATGCCAAAGGAAAAAGTACCGTCAAAAATGCGCAAGAGCTTCGCGTGAAAGAGAGCGATCGAATCGCAAGCGTCGTTAAAAATCTACGTTTATGCGGTATCGAAGTCGAAGAGTTCGAAGACGGTTACGAAGTGATCGGCGGTAAGATGCACAAAGCGACCATCAACAGTTTCGGCGATCATAGAATTGCTATGAGCTTTGCGATTGCGGGGACTAAAGTCGGTATGGAAATCGAAGATACCGAATGCATTAATACCTCTTTCCCGAACTTCGTCGAACTACTTTCCAACATAGGACATGTTAAAATATGCGAATAAAACTTGCCGCAAGTTACGGGTTTTGTTTCGGTGTCAAACGGGCGATTAAGATTGCAGAAAATACGCAAAATGCCTCAACGATCGGCCCTTTGATCCACAATAACGAAGAGATTAACCGTTTACGCGAAAATTTTAACGTAAAAACCTTACACGATATTTCCGAAGCGCAAGGTATCGAACGCGCAATTATTCGAACGCACGGCATTCCTAAAAAAGACTTGGAAACGTTAAAACAAAGCAAGGTCGAAGTCATTAACGCGACATGCCCTTACGTGACCAAGCCGCAGGAAATTTGCGAAAAAATGAGTCAAGAAGGGTATGAAATCGTCATTTTCGGCGATGCGGATCACCCTGAAGTCAGAGGCGTAGAAAGTTATGCGATCAACGGAGCTTACGTGGTGCAAAGCGTCGCAGAATTGGAAAAAATCAAATTTAAAGGCTATAAAGTCGCCGTCGTTTCTCAAACGACGCGTAAAATCAGCGAATTTTTAGACATTACCGGATACCTCCAAATGCGTTATAAAGAGGTTCGCGTCTTCAATACGATTTGTAACGCAACCTTTGAAAATCAAGACGCCGCGCGAGAATTGGCAAAAGAAGCGGACGTCGTCATTGTGATCGGCGGAAAAAATTCCTCCAACACGAAACAACTTCATAGTATTTGTAAAGAGTATTGTGACGATAGTTTTCTCGTCGAAAGCGAAAAAGACCTCGATCCTTCATGGTTTAATCAAAAACAACTTTGCGGCGTCACCGCAGGTGCTTCGACACCGGATTGGATTATCGAAAAAATAGTTGGAAAAATCAGCGAAATTAAAGTATAATAGGCAACTTTTACATGTCGATATGTAACTATATGAGTCAAAAATCAACCAAAAAAGGGTAGCAAATGGTAAATGAGGCGAACAAATCCGTTCATACTAACGCCGTAGACGAGCATGAGGAGATGGATTTTGCGGCGATGTTGGAAGAGTCTTTTAAGGATTCTGAGAAAGACGCACTGATCAATGGTGTTGTGGTGGCGATTAAAGAAGACGTCATCTTAGTGGATGTGGGTAAGAAGTCCGAAGGTCGTCTTAACGCAGCCGAAGTAACCGATGAAAACGGTAACATAACATGCAAAGTAGGTGACGTAATCCCCGTCGTCGTTACGGGATTCAGAAACGAAAGACCGGTTGTTTCGCACAAAAAGGCCCTTCGTAAAGATAAGATCAAGTCGTTTATCGCAGATTTCAAAGAAGAAGACGATGTCGTCGTGGACGTTAAAATCACGGGAAAAAATAAAGGCGGATTTATTGCCGAAAATAAAGAAGGCATCGAGTTTTTCCTCCCTCGTTCTCAAGCGGCGGTCAAAGACCTCAATACGCTTGTCGGAAAAAGCCTTAAAGTCAAAGTCATCAAAATCGACAACGAAACCGAATCGATTATTATTTCACGTAAAAAATTCTTAGACGATGAACGTAAAAAACGTAAAGAGATCGTTCAAGAATTAATCGATCGCGACGAAGTCGTCGACGGAACGATTAAAAAAATCACGACTTACGGTATGTTCGTCGATGTCGGCGGAATCGACGGTTTGGTTCACTACAGCGAAATCAGCTATAAAGGTCCCGTTAATCCCGGAACGCTTTACAAAGAAGGCGAAGTGATTCCCGTTAAAGCGATCAAATACGATAAAGATAAACGTCATCTTTCCCTTTCCGTTAAAGCGGCAATGCCCGATCCTTGGGATGAGATCAAAGACGAGTTGGAAATCGGCGATTCGATCCAAGTTACCATCAGCAATATCGAACCTTACGGTGCATTCGTCGATCTTGGAAACGATATTGAAGGTTTCCTCCATATCTCCGAAATTTCATGGGATAAAAACATCAAACATCCCCGCGATTATATCGAAGAGGGACAAGTGGTCGACGTCGAAGTGATCGAGATCGATGCAAAAGAGAGACGTTTACGCGTTTCTTTGAAAAACGTCCTTCCGAAACCTTTTAACGAATTTATGAAAAAATTTAAAGTCGGCGATGTCGTTAAAGGCGAGATTACGACGATTACCAATTTCGGTGCGTTCGTTAAAATCGGTGGAATCGAAGGTCTTTTACATAATGAAGACGCTTCTTGGGATCGTAACAACAAATGCAAAGAACTTCTAAGCGTCGGCGACGTCGTAGAGGTTAAAATCGTTAAAATCGATGAAGAAAACGAAAAAGTTTCTTTAAGCAAAAAAGAGTTGGAAGATTCTCCGATCCAACGTTACGCTAAATCGCACGAAAACGGCGATATCGTTCACGGTAAAATCCGAGATATTAAAGATTTCGGTATTTTCGTCGAGCTTGAAGAAAACGTCGATGCGTTGATTCGTAAAGAAGATTTGGGACAAGTAAGCGAAGCAGACTTGAAAGTCGGCGACGAAATTGAAGCGGCAATTACCTTTATTGACGATAAGAAAAACCGTATTCGTCTCTCCGTTAGACGCCTTTCCAAGCTCAAAGAGAGAGAAGCGTTGAAAGAGATCAATAAAGAAGAAAAAATGACGCTTGGAGATATCTTAAAAGATCAATTGAAATAAGCGATGCAAAAACGAGTACTCGGCGGTATCTTTTTACTTCTTTTTTTAGGATTGGGAGCGTTCTTATATACGCTCGTCACTCCTAAAATCGACGTGAAAGAGGATGCCGCTTCGTACGAATCCGTCAAAAAACCCGTAGTAACGCCCGAATCTACGGAACGCGTTTGGGTTAAAGAGTTGGCGCAAAAAGATGCTAGGGAGTTTGTTTATCCCGTAAATGAACTTTTTATGCAAATTGATCAATTCGGATTAAAAGACGCTAAAGGTAAAAAAGCAAAATCGTTTCGATTGGTCATCGATCGCGCGGATCGATACTCGCTTTTTTGTATTATTCAGACATTGAACTCTTTACACCTTCCTTATATGGTGATCAAAGAGGGCAAAATCCCTACTATTTATTTGGAAGACAAGAGCGAAAAACAGTTGGAAAACGTTGTTTACGCGCTTGAAAAATACGATATTAAATCAAAAATTGTTGAGGTTTGGTTATGAAAAAGAAAAAAATTATTGTATGCGATGCTATCCATCAAAAGGGTTTCGACATCCTCTACGCCGAAAAAGATATCGATGTCGTCGATGCCGTTGCGTTACCTAAAGATGAATTGTTGAAAATTTTAGGCGATTGCGACGTTGCTATTACGCGAAGTTCTACCGACGTCGACGAAAAATTTTTAAATGCCGCAACACAACTCAAAGCCGTCGTACGTGCGGGTGTAGGTGTGGATAACGTGGATCAAGAAGGGTGTAGTAGACGCGGTATTATCGCGATGAACGTTCCGACCGCCAATACCATTGCCGCCGTTGAATTGACGATGGCACATCTTTTAAGTTGTGCACGCAGTTTTACCAATGCCAATAATCACCTTAAAGTCGAGCGCGTATGGAATCGCGAAAAATGGTACGGCATAGAGTTATGCGAAAAAAAACTGGGTGTAATCGGTTTCGGTAACATCGGTAGCCGCGTAGCGATTCGCGCCAAAGCGTTTGGGATGAACATTGTTGCTTACGATCCGTACATTTCTTCTGCTAAAGTTACCGATTTGGGCATGACGTATACGACCAATTTCGACGATATTTTAGCATGTGATTTTATCACAATTCATACGCCGAAAAATAAAGAAACCGTGAATATGATTTCCTATGAGGAGATCGCGAAAATGAAAGACGGCGTACGTTTGGTCAATTGCGCGCGCGGCGGACTTTATAACGAACAAGCCCTTTACGATAATCTAAAAAGCGGTAAGATCGCTTTTGCCGGTATCGATGTTTTTTCAAAAGAACCGGCGACCAATCATGCGTTATTGGATTTGGAACACATCTGCGTTACGCCACACTTGGGTGCCAATACGCTTGAATCCCAAGAAAAAATCGCGATCCAAGCGGCTGAAAATGCTATCAGTGCGGCACGCGGGATCAGTTATCCTAACGCTTTAAATCTTCCGATTAAAGCCGAAGATATTCCTTCCGCGTTAGAACCGTATTTAGAGCTGGTTCAAAAAATGGGATTTTTTGCGGCACAACTCAATCGTTCGGCGATTAAAACGATTCGTTTGGAAGTCGAGGGCGATATTGCGACGTACGGAAAGTCGCTTTTAACGTTCGGCGTCGTCGGAGCACTCAAAGAGACGAACGAAACAACGGTCAATTACGTCAATGCCGAATTCGTTGCAAAAGAAAAAGGTATCGAGAGTACCTTCGAAGCGGTCGGCAATACGAGCGGTTACAAAAATAGAGTATCATTGATTTTAACGACCGAAAAAGATTCGATTCGTATCGACGGAACGGTTTTCGGAGACGATGAACAACGCATTACCGGTATTAACGGCTTTAAATTTGATTTTAAACCGAAAGGGAAAATGATTATATTTAAAAATCACGACGTACCGGGTGTTATTGCCGAAATTGCGGCTATTTTGGCGCAAGAAAAAATCAATATTGCCGACTTTAGACTCGGACGCGGTGCCAATCAGTTTGCAATGGCGGCGATCTTGGTCGATACCGATATCGATAAAAAAATTATTGCCGAGCTGAACAATCTGCCGACATGCGTGTGGGTTGAATACGCGGTTTTATAACACGAAGGGGATAGAACAATGGTATTACGAGAGAAATTTACGCCGATTTGCTTTTTATCCGCTTTAGGTGCCGGTGGACTTTCCGTTTCGTTTTTTATTTACTTAATGTTCATGATCCCGCACAAAGGCGTTGCGATGACGACCTTTGAGTTTTTTTATCCGGCGTTAATCAAAGGCGACTGGCTCTCGTTTGTAGCGGGAGTCGCCGCTTTAGGTATCGTATTTTTTGCGGGGCTTCATTTTAAACTTTTAGTATGGAATATCAAACAGTACCGCCTCTTTAAACAAAGTGAACGGTATCAAACATTGCTCGGTTCCAATGCGGAAGTGACGTTGATGACGCTCCCTTTAACGTTTACGATGACCATTAACGTCTGTTTTGTTTTGGGTGCGCTTTTTGTCCCTGGATTGTGGAGCGTCGTAGAGTATCTTTTTCCGTTTGCCCTTTTAGGCTTTGCAATATCGGGTTATTTTGCCTTAAAATTTTTTATCGACTACTTCACGCGTCTTATCATTAAAGGCGACTTCGATTTTACTCAAAACAATAGTCTGTCTCAAATGATCTCTATTTTTGCGTTTGCAATGGTTGCCGTCGGTTTTGCGGCACCCGGAGCAATGAGCCATCATTTGACGATTAACGCGATCGGTATTTTTTGTTCGATTTTTTTCAGTGCGATTGCGCTTTTGCTGCTTTTAATTAAAATGATTTTCGGCTTTCAAACGATGTTTGAAAAAGGAATCTCAGCCGAAGCAAGTCCTTCTTTGTGGATTATGATTCCTATTTTGACGCTATTGGGGATTACGTTTGTACGTATTAGTTTTGGGCTTGATCATCATTTCGACCAAAAAATCGCCAACGCTTCTATGTTTACGTTTACGAGCTTTGTCGTATCGTTACAAATCATTTTCGGGTTGATCGGCTATAAAGTGATGAAAAGCATCGGTTATTTTGAAACCTATATCGCATCCCATACGCTCTCTCCGAGCAGTTTTGCGCTGATTTGCCCCGGAGTCGCGTTTATGGTATTCGGAATGTTTTTTTTGCATACGGGATTGGTCGCCAATAATGTCGTCGAACAAAACTCCATCGCCTATTTTATCGTGATGATGCCTTTTATTTTCGTCCAAATGAAAACGATCGTCTACTTTTTTAAACTCAAAAAGAAGTTTTTTTCTTAAAAAACACCCGTTAAACGTATAGCATCAAGGCATGCTATACGAAACTTTCTGCTCGATTATTATTTGTTTCTAAAATAGTTTGCTTAATTTTTTTCGATCAATAAAGAGGCAAATAAAATGTGATACTATCCACGCTATCGTCTTACAGATCGATTTAGGGAGAAACCTTATATGAAAATTATCGTGATCATGTGTGCCTTACTAGCGTATGCTTTCGGTGCTGCTGCTTTAAGCCTTGATGCGGCTATCGAAAAAGTAAAACATAATAACCTTGAAATCGATGCGGCGAAAATGGACGAGCAGATCAAGGAGCTTGAATACCAAATCGCTTCTTCGGCAGCTTACGGCTCTTTGGATCTCAATCAATACGCTCTTCGCAGTAACGATGCCTTGAATGTTTTCGGCTATAAATTACAATCCAGAGAAGCTTCGTTTGCGGATTTCGGATTTAAAGATTTTATTAAAAACCAAAGCGATCCCAATGTCGTGGATATACGCTCCGATGATTTGAACAATCCCAAAGACCGCAATCTCTTTTCGACCAACGTAACGTATACGATTCCACTGTATACGGGCGGTAAAATCGAGCAGTATCGTAAAATGGCACAAGCTTTGAAGGCATTAAGTACGCTTTCGCGCGAGGAGCTCACGGTTCAAAAGATTGCAGAGGTCAAAAAAAGTTTTTATGCGCTGAGTTTGTTGAAAAATCACCTCTATCGCCTCGGCTTGATCGCTCACAATATTGAAAAACTCGAGCAAAGAGCAGTCGCTATGCATGAGGAGGGCTATGCGAAAAAAGTGGATATTTTGGAGGTGCAAACCAAGCGTGCCGATGTGGAGCGCCTCGTCGAACAAGCCAAAGCCAACGAAACCCTTTTGTACCATTACCTTTCGTTTCTTCTCAACGAAAACGTCGAATCGATTGTCGGAAATTACGAAGCCGAGTTGCATCTGGATATACCTTTAGAGACCATGCTCAACGAAAATCGTGCGATTAAGAAGGCAGAGCAAAGTGAAGCGGTTTCCAAAATGAACGTATCGTTACAAGAGAGCAATTTCTTGCCTCAAATCGGAGCTTTCGTGCAATACGGCAGTAGCGACGATCGTTTGATGAACGATTTTTCGAGTCACGACGCGTATACCGTAGGCTTACAGATGAAATGGAATCTCTTTAACGGCGGTGCAGATAAAGCGGGACTCGAAAAAGCGCGTGTGGGCAATTTGAAGGCGGCTAGCGAAGCGCGCTTGGCAAAAGAGACGATAGTGTGGCATATTCGACGCTTGCAGACGCAAATGCACATGTACGAATACGAAATCGCAAGTCTCAAAAAAGAGGTTGAACTCTCCCAAACGGTTTATGAAAATTACACCGGTCGGTATGAGCAAAAACTCGCTTCGATGAGCGAGGTGATTGTGAAGCAATCCGATGCGTTGCGTGCGGTTATGAAGCTTCAAGAAGCACAAAACGCACGTAACGACGTCATCTTCGAATTGGAAAAAATTGCCGCAAAGGAACTTCAGTGAAAACCATACGTTTAGGATATTGGGTATTGCCTTTTTTAGCGTTTTCGATAAGTGCGTCGAGTGCGGATTTAACGTTGAGTGCCAGCGTGGTATCGGATAACGAAAAAAGTATCACCAGCCGCTACATGGGCTACGTTAAAGAGGTGCGCGTGAAAGAGGGCGATGTGGTCAAAAAAGGCGATTTACTTTACAGTATCGATTCCAAAGAGATCGATACGGCATTGGCGCAAAGCGATTTGGCGATCGCACAAGCGGAATTGTCGTATCAGATGTATCAAAGTCAATATGCCAACGCCAAGCTCAACGTTGAGCGGCATCAACGCCTTTTTGCCAAAGATATGGTTTCCAAAGCGGACGTGGAAAACTTGGAGCTTTCCGCTTCCAATCTCAAAGCAATGAGCGAGATCGCCCAAAAGCAGATCGCGCAAGCCAAACAAAAACGCCAAGAGGTTTCCAATCAGTACCGCTATCTTGATATTAAAGCTCCCAACGACGGCGTCGTGATCGCAAAACATATCGAAGCGGGAGAAATGGCGTTAGCGGGTGTTCCGGCTTTGGTGCTTTCGGATATAACGCATTTAAAAATCGTCGCGGAGATCGCCGAGAGTTATTTAGGTACGATTCAAATCGGACAAAACGTTCGCGTGGATATTCCTTCTATCGGATGCAAAAGCGAAGGAAAAATCGAAGCCATCGTACCGAGTTCCAATCCTATGACGCACGCGTTTAAACTCAAAACATCGTTTACATGTCATGAAGCGCGCGCGTATCCGGGAATGTATGCGACGGTTGTCGTCGGTGAGCGCTAATGCGTACGTACAAAGAAAAATACCTTGCCGGTTTTTTGGCGCGCCTTTTTTTACACAATCCGCTGACGATGATTTTGGGCATTACGCTGATCGTTTTAGGCATTATCGCTCTTTTGATGATGCCCAGAGAAGAAGACCCTCAAATATCGATTAGCGGCGGCGTCGTGATCGTAACGCTTCCGGGTGCAAGTGCCGCGGAAGTCGAGCAAGTCGTCGTTCGCCCTTTGGAGCGACGCATTAAAGAGATCAAAGGCGTCGAGCATATATACGGTATCGCCAGCGACAACGTGGGTATCGTCAACGTAATGTACTATATCGGAGAAAACCGTGAAGCTTCCAATCTCAAACTCTACGATAAAGTGATGCAAAACCTTGATCAGCTTCCAAGCGGTGCTTCTTCTCCGTTGGTGAGACCCTTAGACATCGACATCGATATTCCGATTTTATCGGTTGCGTTTTATGCCAAAGCGGGACACAAAATCGATCCTGTACGTTTGTATCAAAAAGTCGAAGCGATCCGCAACGGTTTGGGCGACGTCCCTAACGTCGCTAAAACCGAGATTAAAGGCGAACATAAAGAGCAATTTAACATTGAAGTCGATTTGCGTAAATTGGCGGGTTATCGCTTGAGCATGGAGCAAATCGTCGGCGCACTTAACGGGCTTAGCATGCGTTTACCGGAAGTGACAAACCATACGACAGATAGCAAGCTCGTCGTTTTCGGCGTTAAAAACGTCTTAGAAAATGTCGAAGATATTCAAAACCTGATCGTTGCACACTACGGGGCTTCGGCGATTTACCTCAAAGACGTGGCAACGGTTGGCTTAGGATATGACGTTCAAAATAAAAAAAGTGCCTTGATTAGCGTTAGGCAAAGTGACGGGACGTTAAGCCCGCTGCAAGAACAAGTGACGCTAAGCGTTTCCAAACTCAAAGGTTCCAACGCCGTGTTGATTGCCAAAGACGTTTTAGCGCGTCTTGAAGCGCAAAAACCTATGTTGGACAAAGAGGGCATCGGTTATACGTTAACTCGAAATTACGGAGAACGTGCCAACGACGCGGTTAACGAGTTGGTGTTTCACTTGTTTATCTCTATCGTGATCATCGCTTTTTTGCTCATTTTTATTTTGGGCTGGAGGGAAGGGCTTATCGTCATTTTGACGGTTCCGGCAATTTTGTCGATTACGATTTTTATCGCATACGTCAGCGGTCAAACCATCAATCGGATTACGCTTTTTGCCTTTTTACTGAGTCTTGGACTTTTGGTTGACGACGTGATCGTCGTCATCGAAAACATCCATCGCCATTTGCACGATAAATTCGCGAAAGACAAACCGATGGACGATCTGTTGGTGGAAGCGACCGACGAGATCGGAGCACCGACCAATTTAGCGACGATTGCGATTATTTTGACGATGGTTCCGATGGCGTTTGTCGGGCAGATGATGGGAGAGTTTATGAAGCCCATACCGCTGAACGTGCCCGTTGCCATGAGTGCTTCGCTCTTAATCGCTTATATCTTTACACCTTTTTTAGCGCGTAGATTTTTGAAGAAAAAAGAGGTGATAGAAGGGGCAAATCATGATGCGACGCTTTGAGCAGTTTGTTTACGGTATCTTGCTAGTGCCTCGAAAAAAACGTTTGGTGCTGGTGTTGACGTTATTGGCATTTATCCTCTCGGTGTTGATGTTTCCGAGTAAAATCGTTTTGGCAAAAATGCTACCGGGGAAAAGTACCAATACTTTTTCGATCTACGTCGATTTGCCCAACGGGAGTTCGTACGTGCAGACGCAAAACGTCAATCAATGCATCGTTTCGATTTTGCAAAAGGAAAAAGAGATTACGGATATCGAAGTTTTTAACGGCATGGGCTCGCCGTTGGATTATGCCGGTCTTGTCAAAGGATCGAGCTTTAAAAACGGCGAACATGTCAGCGAGATTGTGGTCAATTTGACCGATACGCACCAAAGAGAGGAAAAGTCTTACATGATGGTGCATCGTTTACGCGGAGCGATTCAACGTACCTGTGAGCCTTTGGTAGCGCAAACGTCGATTAAGATGGTCGAACAACCCGCAGGGCCTCCGACGCAAGCGGCGATCGTCGTTGAGCTTTACGGCGAAAATACCGAGCGTTTAAGCGCGCTTGCCGAAGAGATTAAGACGATTTTGGCGAAGACGAGCGATCTCAAAGACGTGGATATTATGCATGACGATATTTACCCTAAACTCTCGCTTCGAATCGACCATGACAAAGCTGCACGTGCGAAACTGAGCATCGAGCGGATTCACCGTTTGCTTTATTTGGGCTTTGAAGGTATGAACGTGACGTATAAAAATCGTTCCGATTCTCCGACGCAAATCCCGCTTTTTCTTGTTTTTAGCGATGCGTCCAAAAGCTTAGAGAAGATGAGCAAAGAGGCGTTAAGTGCGAAACTCGCATCTTTAGTGCTGATGAACGATGAGGGCTTGAGCGTGCCTTTGAGTGAAGTCGTTCGCGTTGAAGAAGTGCTCTCTACGCCGACGATTTTGTCGAAAAATCTTCAAAAAATGGTCAGTATCGTCGCGGAAGCGGATTTGGTGTCGCAAGTCTATCCGCTTTTACAAGCGCGAAGTGCGATCAAAGAACATTTTCAAGCGCGTTACGACATTAGCGGTACACACCTGTTCGATTTACGGCTTAAGGATAAGCAAAGCGGCGAGATTTACGATCTGGTGTGGGACGGGGAAATGAAAGTGACGATGGATACGTTTCGCGATTTAGGCGGTGCGTTTATCGCGGCATTGGTTTTAATCTTTTTGCTGATGGTCGTGTATTATAAAAGCTTTGCGCTTTCGGGAATCGTACTTTTAGGGAGTTTTCTTTCCATTATCGGCGTGATCGTCGGGCATTGGATTATGGATCTCTTTTCGCACGGGACGTTCTTCTTAACGGCGACGTCGTTAATAGGTTTTATTTCGTTGATGGGGATTAGTTCGCGTAACGCATTGTTGCTGATCGATTTTTCGCAAGCGATGATCGCACACGGTATGGCAAAAAAAGAGGCGATCGCCCATGCAAGTGCTACGCGTGCCAAACCGATCATGCTCACAGCGGCGGCGATTATTTTGGCGAGTACGTTGCTGGCGGCGGATCCGATTTTCGGTGGATTGGGCGTTGCGTTGATTTTCGGAACGATTGCGGCTGTCGTCGCTTCGTTGATCGTCGTTCCGGTTTTATTGGATAATACGAATTCTCTTTAATGCTTACATGTAAAACGGGATTTTAGCGTTTTACATGTAAGACTCTTTTTCGTGTCGAGGCAATCAGGCGCAAAAGGCGATAGACGAACAGTCGTTTATTCATGAGTCCGATTTTACGGCAACGCGTATCGCGTAAACATTCAAATACTTCTTCAAGAGCCACTTTCTCGCTGACCGTCAAGTTTGTCATACCGTTCCTTTTTGCCCGTCGTTAATTTTCCGAACCAGTCTAATAATATCTTCATCCTTTAGCATCCCGAGCATATTAAATACGACGGGAATCCCAAGGGGCGCGCTACTTCCGAGTCTCCACTCCTGATAGGTGCGCATGGAAATGCCGCATGTTTCCGCCATTTTTTTCTGAGAAATTTTCTTCCCCATATTTTCGGCTTCGACGGCATTGTGCAAAAGATTGATGATATCGCTTGTTTTCATCTTATTATAATACAAATTAACGTATTAAATATTCATTAAAATATATAAAACATACTATTTAATTTATTATTTAATCAAAATAATAGATATTTAATTCTTTAAAACAAATAAAAAATACATAAAAAAGAAATTTATATACAATATAATGTATAAAAATTAACGATTTTGTAGTCGTGCTTTTTTTCGCTATAATGGCAAAAACTAAAAATTAGGAGAATGTATGGCCTCTATCTCTATGGGCGACTTAAAAAAAGGATTGAAGATCGAAATTAACGGTGTTCCTTACAAAATTGTGGAGTACCAACACGTCAAGCCGGGCAAAGGCGCGGCGTTCGTTCGTTGCAAAATTAAATCGTTTTTAGACGGCAAAGTGATTGAAAAAACGTTTCATGCGGGCGATAAATGCGAAACGCCTCACTTGGAAGATAAAATTATGCAGTTTTTATACGACGACGGCGAGTTTTTACAGTTTATGGACAGCGTCAGTTACGAGCAAATCGCGTTAACGCACGACCAAGTCGGCGATGCGGCAGATTGGATTATCGACGGAATGAACGTGGATATGTTGTATCACAACGGCAAACCCATCAGCGTGGAAGCTCCGCAATTTGTTGAACTTAAAATCGTAGAGACGCCGCCGAACTTTAAAGGCGATACGCAAGGCGGTAAAAAACCGGCAACGCTTGAGAGCGGCGCGGTCGTTCAAGTACCTTTCCACGTCGTTGAGGGTGACGTCATCAAAGTTGACACCGTACGCGGCGAATACTTAGAAAAAGTCAAATAACTTCTCCATCGGCATAGCGTCATCGGCGTTATGCCTCCTCTTTTCGTGCTATAATTTTTCCCAAGACCCATTAGGAGAAAAAGATGCGCAAAAATGTTTTAATTCCCTTAGCCGAAGGTTTCGAAGAAATAGAAGCCGTTACCCTCGTCGATATTTTACGTAGAGCCGACGTTAACGTCGTAACGGTCTCATTGCATACAAGCTTACATGTCAAAGGTGCGCACGCAATTAGCGTGGTTGCGGATGCTTTTTTAAGCGAACAAAATCCCGAATATTTCGATATGATCGTTTTACCAGGCGGCCTTCCGGGAGCTACCAATTTAGCCGCCGACGCAACCGTTCAGCATTGGCTTCAAACGTTTGACGCGCAAGGTAAAGAGATTGCCGCCATATGCGCCGCTCCGTATGCACTGTATACCGCCGGCGTTTTAAAAGAACGCTTTACATGTTATCCCGATTTTCACTCCCACATTCCTCAAAAAGGGTACGATGCGACGGAAAAAGTTGTTCAGAGTATGAACGTTACGACTTCTCAAGGTCCCTCTACCGCTATGGACTTTGCACTTACGCTGGTAGAAAAACTCCGTTCAAAAAGAGTCGTAGACGAACTTCGCGAAGCGTTATTGCTCGCATAGTATATCTTTCAAGGCAACGAGATTACATTTTTTGCGTATCTCGTTGTTGATTATTTCTTTCAAAATATAACGTATCAAATTAGTAAAAACCCCATCGTATAGAGCCTTTAACAAGCAGATTTTAAGTATTAGGATTATAAGATTGCTCATTTTATCGGGCTAAGGAGAAAAGATGTTTGCGACGATTCGAAGCAAATTGGTGATCTTGCTGGTTGTTCTGACCGTAGGATTTATTATTTTAGGTTATCAAATTATTAAGTCTAACAACGACGGAAAAATGACGGCAATTCGCCTTTCGACACTCGCTAACGCCGAAACGTCGCTTGTAACCTGTATGATGGAATTACGCGGTTTTCAACTCTTGGGGAAAGAAGAACAATTGAAGAGTTTGGAGAGCAATTATAAAGAGCTTTTAGAGAGCCTTTCGTACCTTAAAACGATTTTGCTATCGGTTCATAATAAAGAAGCATTGATTAAACTCGAAGCGGATATTCAAAAATGGTATGCTTTAAATGCTCCGCGTTTGGGAATCCTTAAAAAATACGGCACGCAAGTCAACGATCCGCATTTTAGCCAAGAACACGCGGAAGAGTATACGATGCTAACGCGCTTAACCAAAGAGTCTGCCGTTTTATTTGAAGGTATTAGTAAAGATGCGAACAGTCTGGAAGAAGGGGTTCTTCAAGCCAATTTTGAACGTTTGGACAGTACGAAAATTTTCTCGGAAGTCACGTTGGTTGCCGTTTCGCTCTTTGCGTTAGGACTTTGTTTTTTTATTATCCGCTCGATCAATCAATCGATCGAAAAAACCAAAGAGGGTATCGGGTTCATTCGTACGAACAAATCGCTCGTTTCGCGCATCGATAGCGGCAATCAAGACGAGATGAACGATATTGCGCAGATGCAAAACGAACTCCTTTCAGACATTAACGCCGCGATTAACAACGCGAAAACGAACGCTCTTGAAAACGCTTCGGTTGCCGAGGAGCTCTCCAGCACGAGTTTGCAGATCGGTAAACGTGCGGAAGAAGAGGCGAGTGCTCTTAAAGAGGCGGTTTTTGAAGCGCAAAAAGTGGCAAGGGAAATCGTTGAAACCAACGACGACGTTCAGACCGTGAAAAACGTAACGACGACGGCACAAAACAGTCTTTTGAAAGTACAGTCCGTATTGCAAGAAACGTTAGGGCATTTAGAGCAAACGGTTCAAGCCGAAATGCAGATCAACGATCGACTCAATCAACTCTCTCAAGACGCCGGACAAGTCAAAAGCGTCTTAGACGTCATCGGCGATATTGCCGATCAAACCAACCTTCTAGCCCTCAATGCCGCAATTGAAGCCGCACGTGCGGGTGAGCACGGACGCGGTTTTGCCGTCGTAGCCGATGAGGTTCGAAAACTGGCCGAACGTACGCAAAAAAGCTTGATCGAGACCAATGCAACGATTAACGTTATCGTTCAAGCGATCGGCGACATTAGCGGTCAGATGAACCATAATGCCGAGCGCATCGGAACGCTCAGTACCTACTCCAACAACGTGAGCACGCAAACGGTAGATGCGGTATCGCTTTTGGGGCAAAGCGTGGAAGCGACCGATCGCGTGGTCGTGAAGTCCAAACAAAACGTCGAGCGTATTCAAAGCGTGATTATTCAAAAAATCGAAACCATTAACGCTCTTTCAAGCTCCAATGCCAGAAGCGTCGAGGAAATCGCTTCGGCAGCAGAACATTTGGCGCGTTTATCCGAGAATCTCAGCGCGACGCTTGCCGAGTTTAAAACCGCGTAAGTTTTTACATGTAAGAAGTGCTTGCCGCTTCTTACGTCTTCTCTTTGTAGTGGAGTTTTAATCCCTCGCTGCTCATCACGAAACCTTCGATAACGATTTTGCCCTCATGCACCATTTTATGATGTTTGGCGCAAAGCGGGATGAGGTTATAGCGGTGATTTTGGTGAAAATGCTCGATGTTGCCATGTTCATCGGCACTCTCTTGGGCTTTGATGTGGTGTACCTCTTCAACATATTCGTCACAGAGCGCGCATTTTGACAGATAGAGGTTTTTGTTGTATTTGCTACGTTTTTTCTGTTTTAACAGTTCGACTTCGCCCAATTCGTTTGCCAATCGGTTGCGAATTTCGTAAGCGGTTTTAATAAACTCGGCATCCATATGAAGCGATTTGGCAAATTCCAAGCCGTAGAGCGAGCTACCGCTGCCGATTTCTAACTTACGGTTGTACAGAAGCGTATCGTGTTCTTCGTCGTAACTCACGCCTAAATGCAGGGCAATCACGTTTTGAAGTGCACCGATGATTGTTAGTCGAGTGAGTTGATGCAAATGCGTGGCAAATACGAACGCAGGACCGAGCACGTGCATTTTTTGAATACTGCTTGCCACGATGGCGAGGGCCGATTCGGTTTCGGTTCCGTGACTGATTTCATCACCCAAAACAAGCGAGTAGGGCGTGGCGCGATTGAAAATATTTTTGAGTTCCAACATTTCCACCGTAAACGTCGAAAGCCCTTTATAGAGGTTGTCGTGGCTCATAATGCGCGTAAAAATCTTATCAAAAACATTAAAACGCATCGAAGCGCAGGGAACGAAAAAACCCGATTGCGCCATAATGACCGCAATGCCAAGGCTTTTCATCAAGGATGATTTACCGCTAGAATTAATGCCGTAGAGTAAAATGCCCTGAACCGTATCGCCCGAACATGCTTCGATCGTGACGTGATCGTGCGTGATCGAAGGGGTGATCGAGCCTAAAAAAAGATCGTTGGGAATGTAGATGCCGTTTTCTTCGCGCGATTCGATCAACGGATGGCGAAGCCCCACGACTTCGATAAAGCGGTTTTTCTCTTGCATCGGCAATACTTCGGGACGCACGTAGTTGTATAAAACGGCACATTTGGCATTACTGAGCGCGACGTCGAGGGTTCCGACAAAAGAGATGAGATGCTCCAAACTTAAGGCGTAATGGGTCTCGATCTTTTCGAGTATTTCATCATAGCGTTGTTTAACCAAGGCGATCATGTGAACGTTGTTTAGCGTGATTTCGTGGGAGATTTCTTCGATCAAAGAGGCGGAGATCTTGACGCTGTTTTTCAGTCGTCGAAACGTAAAATCTTTGAAAAAATAGTGTTGCTCGCCTATCGTGATAAAACTTTGCATCAGTTTGTCTTCGATGAGGGCAAAACGGTTTTTGCTGATCGAAATATAATGCCCCTCGCTTTCTAACCATTCGATGCTGAGCGTCGTGCGTTGGCTCTCGTCGAAAAAGCTTTCGATATGTTCGGCAATGCGTTCGAGTGCCTTCATACGCTCGCTTTTAGCGTGTTCGATTTTATCGATTTGCGGAAAGATGCCGCTTTGAAAAAGGTTTTCGTTGATCTGGTCTTTACGAAATTTCGCGCACACGTCCAACACGAACGTTTTTTGAAGCATGCAAAGCAGGGCTTCGCTTTCGTCAAAAAGATTTTTCGGAATCGCCATTTGTTTCAGTTCCGCTTCGCGCAAAATGCTCAAAAGCGATTCGAGCGACGTAGCGAGGTAATCGAGCTCCAAAGGGTGCAGTTTTTTGAGTGCGATGCGTCTTAAAATGCGCTCCAAATCATACACTTGTTTGAGCGCAATTTCAAATTTTTTATAATCATTCATCAGTTGCGCGCTTAGATCGAAACGCTCTTGAAGCGTTTTAAGGTCGCAAATAGGGTTTAAAAGGCGTTCTTTTAAAAGCCGTTTGCCGATAGCGGTGGAGGTTTGGTCGATGAGGTTCAGTAGGGTCATTTCGGAAGGATTACGCGAAATGATCCCCAGTTGTTCGAGCGCGTTATTGCCGATGTAGAGGTAACGGCTGTTTCCAAGAAGGATCGGTCGGCTCATCTTTTCGATAATGCCGGCATCGTGCTCGATGATGAAATCGCACAAAATCGCCAACGATTCGCTGGCGTAAGGATAGCGTTCGATGTCGAGGTATTCGATGGGAGAGAGCAAAGAGCGAATGGCGTAAATGCGTCCGAACAGTTCGTTTTGGTAGGCGACTTTAAGGCGTTCTGTGTTGAAGCTGTGCGAGACGCTCGGCGTGATTTCAAGGTAGTTTTGCACCCACTCTTTATCGATGCTTTCGGTGTTAAACGTGAGCACGATCTCACTCGTTTTGTAGGTTTGTAAAAGGTTGAAAATTTCATCGAGCGCGTAGGTTTTATCTTCCCTTGTGCCGTGAACTTCGTTAA
Organism: Sulfurospirillum cavolei; assembly: GCF_001548055.1. Classification (GTDB taxonomy): domain Bacteria; phylum Campylobacterota; class Campylobacteria; order Campylobacterales; family Sulfurospirillaceae; genus Sulfurospirillum. Next base: position 2,034,780 of record NZ_AP014724.1, on the reverse strand, counting down.
TAACGGTTTTGCCCGTACTGACGTCGATGGCACTGTAGCCGACGGAATAAATGTGATGGTTACAGTCGATCAGTAAGGAGACGAGATAGTTTTCGCTCGATTCGATGACGTAATCGAAATTGGTTCCGGGGCTAATGATATTGGAGATGTAGCGTTTGACGTGAGGCGGTTCGCCTTTTTGACGCACTAAGACGATCGTGTATTTTTTCGCCTGTACCAAACGACTCAAATAGCGATCGAGCGAAACGGCGGGGATGCCCGCAAGCAGAGGATTTTGCACGGAGTTTTCTAAAATGGATTTGTTTTTACGCGTGAGTTGGATGTTGAGAAGCTCGCTTACCTCTTTGGCTTTGCCGATTTGGTGGGTTTCGTTGTTGACTTCGTAGGTTTCGAAAAAAGAGCCGATTTCCATAAAGACAATCGTATTTTTGCCGTATTTTTCCTCAAAAAAGAGCTGAAGATCAAAATAAATTTCGGTCAATAACTTCTCTTTGGAGCAAAGCATTTGTGCAATATTTTCAAGCATTCGTATCGTTTCCGTCTCTTTAGAATGACTAGATTATAGCGCAGGAAAGCATAAAGTTTGGTTTGCCGCAAGCCGTTTTAAGGTACAATAAAAGGACATTTTGTAAAGGATAACCATGGAGATTGAAATTTCAACCCCCGCACTTTTATTCCCCGCCGTTTCGCTTCTTTTATTGGCGTACACCAACCGTTTCTTAGCCGTTGCGCAACTTGTACGGATGTTGCATCGACAATCCAGCGAGCGCGAAAATTGTGAAGAGTACAAACAAATCCAAAGCCTCAAACACCGTTTGGAACTGACTAAATGGATGCAATTTTTCGGCGTACTTTCCATTTTGCTCTGTACTTTCTCGATGTTTGACCTTTTCTTGGGCATTTTAGAGTTAGGGAAAAAAATTTTTGGACTCAGTTTGATTGCGATGTGCATTTCGCTGTTTATCTCCCTTTGGGAAGTGATGATCTCGACGCGCGCTTTAAATATGGAACTCAGCGATATGCACGATCGCTGTAAAATAATCGAGGACAAATGAACCGATACTTGCTTGTAGGCGAAAAGAATCGTCTCAAAATCAACCGTTATACCGACAACGGCGTTTACCTGATCTGTGAAGACAAAGACGAAGTCCTCATGCCCAACCAATACGTGAGTTACGCGATGAAAGAGGGCGATGAGATCGATGTGTTTGTCTATTTTGACTCGGAAGATCGCATCGTGGCAAGTACCACGTTTCCCAAGGCGATGTTGGATCAATTTGGCTGTTTTGAAGTGGTCGACGTAACGCCCTTTGGTGCTTTTTTGGACTGGGGTTTGCCCAAAGATCTTTTGGTTCCCAAAGCGTTGCAAAAATTTCCGTTTTATGTGGGCATGAAGGTGATCGTTCAGGTTAGCTTGGACGATGAGACGGGACGCATCATCGGAACGCAAAAGTACCATGACTTTTTCAAAAAGGATTTGAGTGCCTTGAAGCTCAAACAAGAAGTCAGCCTTTTGGTACGTGAGCGAACCCCCCTTGGTTTTAAAGTGATCGTCAACAATCTTTACGACGGGCTCATCTTTCACAATGAAATTTTTGAGACCGTTGAGGTGGGCGATGAAAAAAAAGGTTACGTCAAAACCCTTCGCAAAGACGGTAAACTCGACATCGTATTGCGTCCCATCGGCGATAAAAGCGACGAGGTTGCCGCGGCGAAGATCGTAGAGATTTTAGGTGCAAGCGGCGGAGCATGCGAAATGAATTATAAAAGTACGCCCGAGGAGATTTCACAACGTTTCGGCTTAAGCCGTAAGGCGTATAAACGCGCCCTCACCAAACTGATTGAGGCGAAAAAACTTGAAGTCAACGACGAAGGCATGAAGCTTTTATGAGTCGTGTTGCCATCATTGGAGCAGGAGCGTCGGGGCTTGTCTGCGCGATCGAAGCGGCGCGAAAAGGCTTACATGTCACGCTCTTTGAAAAAAACGGTAAAGTCGGGCGCAAAATCTTAGCTACGGGGAACGGTAAATGCAATATCTCCAATGAAAAAATCAGCCTTGAGCGTTACCATGGCGCATCTCCCAGCTTTGCCAAAGAGGCGTTACGACGTTTTGATACGCTTACATGTAAAGCGTTTTTTCGCTCTTTGGGGTTGGAAATGCGCGAAGGCGAAGAAGGCCGTCTTTACCCGATGAGCCATCAAGCCTCCAGTGTGGTCGATATGCTGTTGCATGAAGTCAGAGCTTTACATGTCAACGTTTTGCTGGAATCGGAAGTGACCAAAATCGAGCAAAAAGGTGTGGAATTTATTTTACATGTCAACGCGCAAACGCATACTTTTGATGCCTGCGTGATTGCCACGGGAAGTGTTGCAATGCCAACCCTTGGAAGTTCCGGAAGCGGCTATGCGTTTGCGAAAACCTTGGGGCATAGCGTCATTGAGCCGTACCCTTCGTTGGTGCAGTTTGTGTGCGACGAGCCGCATCTTAAAGAGGTCGGCGGCGTGAAGATGGACGCCATTGTCGAGCTTTACATCGACAATCAAAAATGCCAAAGCGTGCAGGGCGATCTGCTTTTTACCGCGTACGGGCTTTCCGGTTCGGCGATTTTAGATTTGAGTCGCAAAGCGTCGCATGCGTTGGTTCACGATGAACCCGTGTATGTCGTGCTCGATCTTTTGCCGACACTTTCGCGTGAAGCACTGACCTCTTTGCTTCAAAAAAGGCTGAGTGTCGCCAAAGACAAATCGCTTTCGTTGTGGTTGGAGGGGATGATTCCTAAAAAATTAGCCCATTTTATCATCGAAAACACGCGCCTAACGCACATCAAAGAAGCCTCGACACTCGGAGCCAAAGAGATCAAAAAGATCGTCTTTGCGTTGAAGGCTTTGCGTTTACATGTAAAGGCGACCAAGGGATTTGAAAGTGCGGAAGTGTGCGCTGGCGGCGTGGACGTACGCGAACTAGAGGCAAAAAATCTGATGTCAAAAACAATAGCCAATCTCTATTTTTGCGGCGAAGTGTTGGACATCGACGGCGATTGCGGAGGTTTTAACCTTCACTTTGCGTGGGCTTCGGGGTATCTTGTAGGGCAGAGTCTCTAAGCGTATTGGCATGGAACATTTTGAGAAAAAAAGTGAAAGCCTTTTGCTTAAAGTAGCTTCTTTTTTTCTTTTTACCTTAAGCTCCGGTAAGTACAATAACAGCCGTAAAAGCACTCTATTGAGCGTTCATCGACGGTATAAAAAGAGGCCTCTTAGTGATACACGACGACAATCGTTTCCGTAAAATCAAAAACAGTATCTTGACCCGAGTGGTTCTTTTTATTTGCGTCATGATCGTTATCGGGGGATGCATACGCTACTATTTTTCCTATCATCTCATCCATTCGCATCTGTTTAATATCGTTTCGATTCACCAAGAAGCACTTGCCAAGGAAGCCGCAAAAGAGATCGTGCATGATTTGGACGTTCGAAAGCAGTTTCTCGAAAAAGCGGTTGCTTCTATTCCCTTAGCCTTGCTTGAAGATCCCACAAATCTGGAAAAGCGGCTTCACGATATGCATACGTTTAACCCCCTTTTTTCGGCCGCTTTGGTCATTATCGATCCCTCGGGAACACTGATAGCAAAAAGCGGTACGGAATATCAAACGGGCGAGCGCGCTTATGCCCAAGAGGCTTTTTTTAAAAGCGTTCTTGAAGACGGGAAGCTGATAGAAATGCCTTTTATAAGTCCGCTTTCCAAAAAGGTGATCTTTCCTATGTCGTTACCGATCAAAGACGAGACGGGGAAAATACGTGCTTTTATGACGGGACTCACGTACTATGAGGGTTCTGATGTGTTCGATCGCGTTTTGAACGGGCATATCGGGCAAACGGGTGATTTTTTGCTGATTGATGCAAAACGTCATGTGTTTATCGCGGCGACGCAAAAAGCGTTAATTCTCAAACCCACGCCTTCAAAAGGTAAAAATAGTTTGCACGATCGGGCAATAGAAGGGTTTAGAGGAAGCGGCATCACGGTCAATACGAACGGCGTGGAAGAGTTGTCCGCCGTCGTTTCGATTCCGAATACGGACTGGTTTGTCGTCTCTCGTATTCAAACCCAAGAGGCCTTTGCGATGGAATCGAACATTCAAAAGACCTTGATTTGGGCTCAGTCGATCAGCCTTGTCGTTGTGCCCGCGATACTGTTTGCCTTTTTGTTTTTCTTTTTCAAGCCTTTACGGACATCTGCTTCGCTCGCCGATAAAATGTCTTTGGGCGAAGTGCCTCTCACGCCTTTACCGATCGCTCGAATGGACGAAGTCGGGTATTTGACGGCGGCGTTCAATCGCTTGATGTCGATGCTTTTAGCCAGCCAAAAGGAGCTCAAAGAGATTGCTCATTACGACTATCTTACCAAACTTCCCAATCGTCTTTTAATGCTCGATCGACTGGAAAGAGCCCTTTTGCGATGTGCGCGAAACGATACGCGATTAGCGTTACTTTTTATGGATTTGGACGGCTTCAAAGAGATTAACGATACGTTGGGACACGATGCGGGCGATCAGGCCTTGGTGGAAGTCGCAAAACGTTTTTCCGCATTGATACGCAAAAGCGACACGTTAGCGCGAATCGGCGGCGACGAGTTTGTGATTTTACTCTGTGATCTCGATAGCGACGTCGCATCGGCGAGCAATGCCGCCAATTTTGTTGCGACTCAATGCATCGAAGCGTTAAAAACGCCTTTTGTTTTCAAAGGAAATGCCAAAATTTTGGGCGTTTCGATCGGTATGGCACTCGGCGATAAAGCAAGTACGCTGGATGCGATGATGGTCGAGGCGGATACGAAAATGTACCAAATGAAAAAAAAATCGAGTGTCGATTGACGCCGCAATAAGAAAGTATCGGCATCAAAAGGAGCGTATTATGCGTCTAAAAGATTTTTTCATCGCTTCTGGAATCATCGTTTTGGGAGGTTGCGCGACAACCCCGACGTTGATAAGTTCGCTTCAAACTCCTTCCTTCAGACCCGAGACCTTTGTTTCAAAGCACGTACCGCTGAAAGCACTCTATCGTCATGACGACTTGAGTGCTAGCGAGCCTCTTTGGGTGGTCATAGAAGGCGACGGGCATGCTTGGAAAAATGCGTTGACCCCTTCGATCAATCCTACGCCGCACGATCCTATCGGCTGGAAAATCGCAACGCAAATCCGTGCACAAAACGTTCTGTACTTAGCACGTCCGTGTCAGTATTTAGACGATGAAGAGCGCAAGGTCTGTCGGCTCGGCGATTGGACGGAGGGAAGATTTGCTCCAAAATGGGTCGAGACGATGAACGATGCGATCGATTCGTTTAAAATGCGCGGCGGTGATCGTGAAATCATTCTTGCAGGGTATTCAGGCGGCGGGACGATGGCGGCATTGATCGCCGCAAGACGAAGCGACGTTAGCATGCTGATCGGCATCGCATCGCCTTTGGATATTCATGCGTGGAGCTCCTACCATCGCGTTTCGCCGCTGACGCAATCGCTTAATCCTAAAAACGAACAAGCCAAACTCTCTTTCATACCTCAAATCTATATTATGGGAAAAAACGATACGGTCGTACCGCCTTTTTTAATTCGCGATTTTGCGGCGTCGTACGACAATTCTTCTTTCGTGCGTATCATCGAAGTGGAGGCAGACCATACGATGCGTCTGCCTTTGGATCTTGCGGCAATTAGAACGTCATTTTTAAACTCAATTGATGCGCGAGGTAATCCTCTTTAACTTCAAGCGTGTAACCGATGCGCATCGTGTTTTGCGTATCGCGTAAAAACTCGTATGCAAGATCGAGTTGGAGAGCGTCTTTGGGGGCTTGTGCATTTGTCAGGCTAAACGTTGACGCGCTATTGAGAAATCCTGCCGTCGTGGTTGCTTCGTCGGCAAATTCATGCAAGTAACGCAGTCCGACAAGGTAGTTGGCATTTTGAGCATCGCGGTATGCGTATTCGGTACCGACGATACTTTTAAGCGATGAGGCATCGCCGGAAGCTACATGTAAGGCTCCCGAACCTCCTTTTTCATCATAGCTTTGCGTTTGATTGTAGGTATATTGCGCTCCGATCAGAGGCTTAAACCCCCCTTGTAAGGGAAATCCGACTTCCACCAACGTGCCTAAAGCATAGCCGTCGTAGGAGCTTTTTTCGCTTTCGTCAAATCCGGAGTACGAGACGACACGTTTTGCGTTATAATGGTTAAACGTTCCGATTAATGCGCTGTTTAACGTGTAGGCCTTTTGGTTTTGATTGTAATAGACGCCTACATGAAACGAGTTGATCGTCGTATTGTCGCCTTGGCTATCGTCTTTTCCGTAGCTTTTCGCTCCCGTATACCCTCCCGAAAATCCCAAAAGTTCGTTGGTAGAGAGCTCACGTTCATACCCGATGGCAACACCCGCCGCATCGATGCGGTATCCGTCGGAACCTTTATAGCTTTTTTGTTTGGCGGTATTGCCTAAAAGCTCCATCCAATAAGTTCCTTCCGTTTCATCTCCCGCGGAGAGTCCGCTTTGCGTCGGTGAGGAGATCCCGTTCATACGGTGCGTAAATGCTCCGAAAAGGGTATTTTGCGCAACGTTAACCGTTTGTAAAAGGCTATTATTGGTTGCGGGGCTCAGTTGTTTGATGGCTCCTTCAATCGCTTCGGACGAAGAGAGCGCATAAAGGCTTGTGAGAAGAGATGAAGAATTTTGCGTGTCGAGAGCGTTAAGCAACGCTTTGTCGTTTGTACTCATCGTACCGACGAGCGAGGAGTCGTAACGTGAGGTTAAGATGAGATCGTTTTCTGTTTGACTCAGCGAAAAATTAACAAGAGCCGAAGTGTCGAGTATACTAAGCTTCGAAACATCCGTACTCAGGGTACCTGCCGTTAGAATCGTCGATTGTAAGCCGTTGGCGACGCTACCTACGATGACAGGCTTGATGATAGTACTGTCCGCTAACGTAACCGTACCCAAAAAGCTGAGCATCTCGGCACTCGTTCCGCTTAATCGGGTTTCAAGAATCGCGCCGCTTTGCGTGGTGAGATTTTCAAATCCGCTGATAGTCGTACGCGCACTTAGGGTTTGGGCACTGCCTAAGACCACCGTATCGTTTCCCGTTCCGCCTACGATAGTGCCGTTAATCGTTCCGCCTAAAAGCGAAAGCGTATCGTCGCCGCTTCCCATATCGATCGCCAGTCCGTTTTGTCCCGTAATCGTGCCGTAGTTGGTAAGGGTATCGTTACCGGCACCCATCTGAATCGCCGCACCTGCTGTTGTACTTGAGAGCTCGTCGACTAAAACGGCGCTGCTTCCGCCGATAATCACACCCGTAGCGTTGTTCACAATGACGTCATCGTAATCTCCAACCAACCCGATCGCCGCTTTGGTTGCTCCTTGAATCGTACCGCTATTGGTAATGGTAGCTACTCCGCCCGTTGCGGTTGACGTTCCTCTGCCCGAACTCATCACCGTGCCGTTAGCACCGTCGTCGATGAGAATACCGACCGATTCTCCGTAAATCAGAGCGCCTTCGTGATTAACGATCGTTCCGCCGCCTGCCGCGATTCCCTCCGCGCCGTTAGGATTTCCGCTCGAGTCCACGCCGCCCGCACCCAATCCTTGAATCGTTCCGTAGTTCACGATCGTAGCGATACCGTCAATGTCGACACCGTCACCGTCGCCGTTATCGGCCGTTGAGGTTCCGCCGTTACTTGCCGAGTGATCATAAGCGTTACCCGCTCCCGCATAAGCTCCCGTAATCGTACCGTAGTTGATGACGCTGCCCGTACCGTCACTGCCTATGCCTGAGCCGTTATTGCCGATAATCGTGCCGCCTTCATAGTTGGTAACGCTGACTTCCGTATCGGCGGTAATGCCGTGTCTTGGACCGCTAATCAGTCCGTAGTTGTAAACCGAAACACCCGTACTGTCTTGCACGTCGATACCGTCTTGGGCTTTGGCGTCATTGGTGCAGGTACCGGTACATTTGGTGTTGACGGTTCCCGTTGAGATAATCGTTCCGTAGTTGGTAATGCTCATGTTATCTCCGGGGCGAAGCGCATCGTCTCCGTCAGCTCGAATAAGAGCTGATATGTTGGTCGCAGAGCCGTTGATAATGCTACTACCGCTTGCGGTAATAGAAGTTAAATCCAAGGCTTGCCCACTACCCGCACTCGTCCCCGTTTGCCAAATCGTGCCTTGATTGTTGAGGATAATGCCGGCCGTTCCTTTGCCGACTTTAATCACGTCATCGCCAACCGAAGTGATCGTTCCGTAGTTGTTAAGCGTTAAAATCGCACCGGAGGTATTATCGTAAATGGCTCTTCCCGTTCCCGTTTGCGCGATTAAGCCGTTATTGCTAATCGTTGCATCGCCTATAATCGTCACGGCAACGCTAGAACCTGAAACCCTTAAAATACCCGTGGACGTCAACGTTCCCGTTTGAGCGTCGGTGAGTGTTTTAGCCGAAGTGACGTTAGAGTCGTCGATAGAAAAACTGCTAGCAACAACCGCTGCGACCAGATTGACGGAAAGCGTAAGTGAGAGTAAAGCGTAGTGACTGTAACGAATCATAAAAGTGCCCCTTTGCGTGATCGAATGATTTTTACCGATAATCCTAAAAAAAGAGTATTACCGTTTCATTACGACAAAGGGGCATGTTACAAACAATCAATCCTTATGTTCGGGTTGCTTCATAATCATGTAGATAATAAATGCAAACAACGCAATCGTGATGAGCGTAAAGAGCCATGAAAACGTTTTAACGACGACGTAAGCGACGATGAGGATCGAGAGTAGCGTAGGCACTTCGTTGTAGGCGCGGAAAAACTTACCGCTTCGTTGACATGTCTCTTTTTCGAGCGCGACGCGGTAGTACTCAAGCGAAAACGAATAGGCACTTAAAATAAGCGCGACCACGATTTTGGCGTAAATCCATGCTCCCGATTCAAATAAAACGGGATTAACGATCAGCATCGCCGCTCCGCTGAAAATCGTTGCCCAAAATGCCGGAAGACCGATGTACTTGTAGACTTTATACTCTTGAATTTTGACGACTTCGACGAACTCTTTTTTATGAAAATGCTCGACGTGGTAGACAAAAAGGCGCGGTAGGTAAAACAACATCGCCATCCACGACATAAACGACATAACGTGAAACGTTAAAATCCAACTGTAATATTCCATGCGAATGCTCCTTAAAAAACATAAGGACATTATAACAAGAAACGAAGGCTTTTCAGGGATTTTTAACAGCACTCCAGCTCGGCTTGCTCCATCAAAACGATTCCTTTTTCAAAATCGTACTCTTCAAACAACGCCGAAAGATAAAAGACGTGGGAGCAAATATGGTACAAAATATCTTTAGAGTCTTTTTTAGCAAACACGGCTTTATAGTCTTTAGGGATCAACGTTTCAAAACGCACCCATAACTCATTTTTAGCTTCAGGATGCAAAGCAAAAAGCTCATACATCGCATCTAAAACAAACACCGCGTTTTCGTAACAGTCGATGTTGTGAAAACTGACATACCGATCGCGAACTTCTTCGGTCATTTTTTCGCCTTTTTAGCGCACTTTTGCATATTGCGTTCCTTAAAAACAAGATTGAACTCAAAGGGTGTTACGATGTCGTAACATCGGTGTGATTAAGGTGTCTTTTGAAGCAAATATTTAGACAAGAATACTTATAATAAATTCCTTCTCTTAAAGCATATTCCCTTGGAAAGGGACGACAAAACGGCTCTTAGTGCACTAATGTTATGCTGCTTGTGGAAAAATCCCGTTAAAGGTTTTTTGTGCAACGAAGTAAAAAAATTCTCCTTCTCAGCCATTGTCTCTTAAACGCTAATGCAAAAGTCGAGCGGATCGCCTTATATCAAGGTGCGCTTTCTGCTTTAATTGTTCCCTTAATCGAACGCGGTTACGGCTTTTTGCAACTTCCGTGTCCCGAAATGCTCTATGGAGGTATGGCACGTTGGGGGCAAGTGAAAGAGCAGTACGACACTCCTTTTTTTAGACGTCATTGCGAGGCTCTTTTAATGCCGATTCTCGATCAAATCATCGACTACCGAACACATGGATATGAAATTATAGGATGTATCGGTGTGGACGGAAGCCCAAGTTGCGGTATCGTAAAGACATGTCAAGGAAAATGGGGTGGAGAATTAAGCGGCAATTTTGATTTGCAAGCGACGATAGATTCAGTCGAATCGAGTGATGGGCAAGGCGTTTTTATGCAAATTTTCGAGGCACTTTTGGAAAAAAACGGCGTTGATTTATCATTTTACGCAATTGATGAATCTAACCCTACCGCTTCGGTACAACATATTTTAAAGGAGTTATAAATGATGAAGAAACTTTTTGCTGCACTTTTATTATGGGTATATGCTCTTGGGGCGTATGCCGCACAAGATCGTTTAATCATCGGGCTTTGCGCGGCTTATCCGCCTTTTGAATCTCGCGATGAAAAAAGCGGTAAGATTGTCGGCTTCGACGTGGATTTGGCAATGGAAATCGGAAAATTACTCGGAAAACAAATTGAAATTAAAGATGCCGAATGGCAAGCGCTTTTGGGTGGACTGAAAAGCGGACAATACGATATGATTTTAAGTGCTATGAGTCGTCAGGAGGCAGGTGCGGAAAATGTAAATCTTTCCGATACGTATTATTTACTCAATGACGTGATTGTCGTTAAAAAAGCAAATACAACCATTACGAGTGCGAAAGAACTTCAAGGAAAAACCGTCGGTGTTCAATTAGGTAGCGGTAGCGAACAAGTTGTGGATGCGTTAAAAGGGCTCGGTAAAATTGCGCGTTACAACTATAACCCCGAAGCATTTTTAGATCTGAAACACGGACGTATTGATGCCGTTGTCGTAGGCTATGCGTATGCCGCCAATCAAAAAGAGTTTAAATCCGAGTACAAAATCGTCGATGAAATTGCACCTTCCGAGCTGGTTGTCGTTATGAAAAAAGGGCGTGATGATTTAAGCTTGAGCGTCAATCAAGCCTTAGCGACACTTAAACAAAACGGAGTATACGATGCTCTCGTTAAAAAATGGCTAGCAGTCAATTAACGTGAATTTCAGTGCCGTCATTAGTAATACCGGCTTCCTTTTGGAAGCCTCTTGGCTTACGATTTACCTTTCGTTTATCTCATTCGCAGTTGCTTTGGCGATAGGTATTATTGTCGGTACGCTACGGAGTTTTCGTATTCCGTTTGTTTTAGATAAGCTTTTTGTCGTTTATGTTGAAATTTTTCGAGGAACGCCGTTACTGATCCAACTGTTTTTTATTTATTATGGATTACCGCAAGTCGGTATTGCATTTTCGAGCCATCAAGCCGCTATTTTGGGTTTATCGTTAAATTTTGGAGCATATATTTCGGAAATAGTTCGTTCCGGTATGAGTGCGATCGATCAAGGGCAACACGAAGCGGCAAAATCGCTCGGTATGACGACCTATACGATGTTATTTTATATTTTATATCCTCAAGCACTTCGCATTATGCTTCCGCCTTTAACCAATACGTATGCTGCGATTTTGAAAGACAGCTCTTTGGTCTCCGTCCTTTCTATTACCGAACTGACGCGTGCGGGACAGCTGATTTACGTACGAACTTACGAACCGTTTGAAATTTATTTAACGCTCGGAGTCTGTTATTTTATGATGACGTACTGCGTGACGTTAGTCTCGAAATATCTCGAAAAAACATTGCACTTTTAAGAGCTACACGGTCAAAATGAACTTTTTTTTGCTTCAATCGGCAAGGGTTCGTCGAAAAAGTAGCCTTGAAAGTAGTCGATGCCCAACTCTTTACATGTAAGGTAAATCGGTTCGTTTGCAACGAATTCGGCGACGGTTTTCATGCCGACTTTTTGTGCGAAAGCGATCATGGCTTCGACGACGGCTTTGTGCGTGGCGTCTTTGTGAATATTCTTAATCAGCGAACCGTCGATTTTGACGAAGTCGGCTTTGAGTTTGACGAGGTATTCGAAATTGGAATAGCCCGTTCCGAAGTCATCGATGGCGATTTTGACGCCTTGGCTTTTGAGAAGGCTTAAAAACGAAAGGACTTCGGAGTGGTTTTCGATGCCTTCGCCTTCGGTAATTTCGACGATCAAACGTTCGGCGACACCGAATTCGTACATCTTTTCCAGTAAAAAATCGACCCTGCTTTGATCTAAAATATCGTCAAGCGTGAGGTTGATCGAAAATTCCGTCGGTTTATCGGCAAAAAAAGCAAACGCCTTTTGGATGACGATTTTCGTGATGGCCTCGTAAAGGTTGGCACGTTTGGCATGGTGCAAAAACAAAAACGGCGAAACAATTTCCGCATTGGGAAGCTTAAGGCGTACCAAGCACTCGACTTTGGGTATTTTACCGCCGACGATACTTTGGGTAAAGACTTCGAAGCGATCTTTCTTTAAGGCGTCGCGGATCGTTTTTTCCCATGCTATTTCGCTTCGAGCCGTGGATTGCGGGTTGCAAAGCGTGGGAGAGGCGGCGTCGTACACCATCAAATCTTTTCCGATGCGTTTAGCTTGCTTGATGGCAAATTCGGCATGCAAAAAGAGATCGTCATAGCCGATAGCAACGCCGATGCGAAGCGGTGCGTAAATTTTTTCGTTCTCGACGTTGATGGGCGAATAGCCAAAATACCACAAACACGATTCGATCGTTTGGATAAACTGCTCTTTTTCGATCTCTTTTCCCGCTAAAATCGCAAATTCGTCGCCGCCGAGATGAAAAACGCCGGCATGTGCGAAGCGTTTTTGGATTCTTTGCGAGATCGTTTTGAGGATTTGGTCGCCCACGGTATAGCCGAACGAGTGGTTGAAGTTCCAAAATCCGTTGACGTTTAAAAGGGCGAGTTTATTGGCGGTCGAGTTGGCAAGCGTATTGATGAAACGCCTGCGATCGGGGAGTTGCGTCAACGGATGGACGCGACCGTAGCGCAATTCGTATCGAATCTCTTTGTTTTGCATCGGACGTTACTTTTTAGCGTGCGAGCGAAGTCGCGATAAAATCGTCGACGCGTTTAGTGTAAATCAACTCTTTTCCCAAAAGCGCGTTAATGTCTTTGTGACTCATCGGTTCTTCCACGAGTGCGACGACGGTTCCTAAAGAAGCGGCTTTTTCCAAAAAGGCTTTAGCTTGCGGGCAAGAGTCGTCGCGTTTGGTTGAGCAAACCGCCGCAAAGGGCATCCGTTTCGTTGAGAGTTGATGGTAAGGAGAGAGCGTTTGCCAATAGGCGGGATTATCGCCGAACGCACGATCGTAGAGGCGCAAGTGTTTCGCGCTCATTAAACTAGGCGTATCGAGCACGGCACTATCGAGCGAAACGGCAGCTTTAGGCGGCGTAATCGCATAGGTTTTATACAGTGCGTCGCTAGAGGCGAGCATGGCGATGAGATGGGCTCCGGCGGAGTGCCCCATGAGGACGACTTTGTTTTTATCGCCGCCGTATTTTTCGGCATTGGCTTGAAAATAGCCTAAGGCTTTGGCGACGGATTTGAGCTGATCGCTCACGGGCGTCGTCGGAAGCATCGGATAGTTAATCGAAACAAAGAGGTAGCCTTTTTGCTCGACCCAATAAGCGACTTTATTTTCGATTACGTTTTGGTAGGTTTTATCTCCGATCATCCACGCGCCGCCGTGTACCATAAAAATCACGGGTAAAGAAGCTAAGGGCGTCGTATGTTGCGGGGCATAGACGTCGAAACGCTCTTTGGGGTGTTTGCCGTAAGCGACGTTGGAAACCAACGTGACATGTGAAGAGATGCGCGCGCCTCTTTCATCTTCTCCCTCCAAATCCGTACGATCGTGTAAAATACCTGCCCAAAGGCTTGCAAACAGCATGCACGCAATGCAGTAGATACGTATCATCTTCGACTCCTTAGTAAAATGGGGTTAAAAGGCTCGTAAATACGACGGTTCGATCAGCGACGTTTCGCCTTGCGCTTTTGCGGCGTAAAAGAGAAAGTTGGGATTGCGCAAGAGTTCTCTGCCGTAAGCGACCAAATCGCAAAACCCTTCTTCCAAAAGCATTTCGCCCTCTTCGGCACGCGTAATCAATCCGACCGCAATCGTCGGAATCGAGGCTTTCGTGCGAATCTCTTTCGCATAAGCGGCTTGATACAAAGGCATGAGATTGGGCATTAAAGGTTGGATTTCGTGATTGCCTCCGGCGGAGACGTGGATCATCGAGACGCCGATGGAGGCGAGTTTTTGTGCCAATGCTTCGCTATCGCGAATCGTCCAACCTCCCTGAACCCACTCTTCGGCGGAGAGGCGTACGATCAGCCCTATGTGCGTCGCTTGAAGAATCGCTTGCGCAATTTCGCAAACCATCGTGCATCGTTTCTCGAAACTTCCGCCGTAAGCGTCGCTTCGCGTATTGCTCAGCGGCGAGAGAAATTCAAAGAGCAAATACCCGTGAGCGGCGTGGAGTTCTACCATATCGTATCCGGCTTTTTCGGCGCGAAGGGCGGCTTGCACGAAACGGGCTTGTATCTCTGCGATTTCATCGAGGCTGAGGGCGTGCGGACGTTGAAAGGGAGCGTTGGGGCTAAACGCAAGCGCGGAGGGCGCGACGGGAATCGAAACGGCGCACGTACTTTTACGTCCGGCGTGGGCAAGTTGCACCGCCGCTTTTGCACCGTATGCATGGCACTGTTTGACCAATGCCACATGCCCTGCGATATGTGCGTCGTCCCACAATCCCAAATCGTGCATGCTAATACGACCTCTGGATTCCACCGCGGTCGCTTCGACGATGATCAGACCGACGCCTCCGATGGCGCGTGCGGCGTAATGGGCGAGATGAAAATCGTTCACGCAGGCGTCGATGTCGGCTTTGTACATGCACATCGGCGGCATAACGACGCGGTTTTTAAGCGTAAGCGCACCTAAACGATACGCACTCAATAATCGGCTCATAACGACTCCTTGGATAAGATAAGCTCTTTGGCGTTCCAACCGCCGCCCAACGCCTTAAAGAGTTCGGATTGGGCGATGAGAAGGGCTTGCTCGGTAACGACCAATGCAAGCGATCCGCTTAAAACGTTTTTGCGCGCATCAATGACTTCGAGCGGGTTTGCCACGCCGCGATCAAAGCGTTTTTGCGTGAGGGATAAAACGTTGCGATAGGCGTTTAATTCTTCTTCTTGAAGGGTATATTGGCGGCGAAGCGTTTGCGTTTTTGCCAAAGCGTCGTAGACCTCTTTATAGGCTTTTTTGACGGTTTGTTCGTATCCGACGAGTGCGGTTTGAAGATCGGTTTTCGAGATCGCAACGCGTTGTTCGATACGCCCGAAATCAAAAATAGGAACGCTAAGTCCTGGGGCAAGGCTCCATTTATTGGCGGAAGAGTGCACGATCGCATCGAGGCTTTCGCTTTGTTGCCCGAGGCTTCCGGTTAAGCTAAAACTCGGGAAATAAGCACTTTTTTCAACGCCGATCAGCGCATTTTTACCGTGAAGCGTTTGCAGCGCTTCTGTAATATCGGGACGGTGTTCTAAAAGCGAAGAGGGAACCCCTTGTGGAATCGTGAGGGCTTTGGGAAGTGCGGATGATAAGGCATAGGGCTCTTGCATCGCTTTTGGCGAAGCACCGATTAAGATACCAAGCGCGTTTTGCTGTAAAGCGTAACTTTGTTTGAGTGCTTCGTATGCGGCTTGGGTATTATGCCATTGCGCTAAAGTTTGATGGGCGAGTACGTCGCTGATCGTACCTGCGCGGGATTGTTTGGCGCGAAGATCGTATGCCGCTTGGTAGGATTGCACGGTTTGCTCTAAAATATCTAAACGTATGCGAAGCGAAACAAGCGTGACGTATGCGCTAAAAACGTCGTGAATCAGCGTATTGCGTATGGTTTCGCGTGCGGCCTTGCTTGCCAAATAACTCGACCAATTTGCCTCGTTTTGAGAAGAAAGTTTGCCCCATAGGTCGATTTCGTAAGAGAGGGTGGCATTGAAAGCTTTTTCGTCGTAACGCGCGCGGTTGTGCTGATAGGTTTCGTCGCTCGTTTTTTGGCGCGAAACGCTTGCGTTAGCATTGACGCTCGGCATTTCGTTTGCTTCGCTTAAGCCCAAGGTTTGACGTGCTTTGAGGACTTTAAGGGCAGAGAGTTTGAGGTCGTCGCTTTGTGTTAAAGCTTGCTCGATCAAGGCGTTTAACGCATCATCGTTGAACGCTTTCCACCAGGTTTTATCGACATGTACGTTTTCTTCGCGTATGTTTTGAGGCTCTTCAATCGCAGGAACGTTGAGTTCGGGAGCCAACGAACAACCGTCGAATAGTATCACGAGGAGCGTGAAACTTAAGGGAACGAAACGCATTAGCGTGCCGCCTCGTTGATAACGCGCTCGATTTTAACGGGCATATCGTTTTTGATGCGGAAAAAATTGTTGACGACGACGAGGTCGCCTTCTTGAAGACCGCTTTCGACGATAGCGTCGTTGCCGCTGTTTTCCGCAACGGTAATAGCGCGTGTGGACGCTTTGCCGTTTTGAACGACAAAAACGCTTGCGCCCAGAGGCGTTTGAAGAACGGCTTTTTGCGGTACTTTAATGACGTTTGTGCGCACCAAACCGATCAGCGAAATTTTTACAAACTGATTGGGAAGCAACTCTTTATGCTCGTTTTTAAAGGTGGCTCTGGCTTTGAGCGAACCGGTTTTGGCATTGAGCGAGCTGTCGAAAAAATCGACCGTGCCGATCTCTTTTAACGGGTGTTCGCCTACCATCAGCGAAGCTTTGATCTTTCCGTCGGCGGGTTTTGCCCACGAGCCGTTTTTAATAGCATATTTTTGACGCATAACGTCGCTATCGGGAATGGAAAATTCGACATGTAAGGGAGCTATTTGCGTGATGTCGACTAAAGGCGTTCCCTCCGTTACCAAAGAGCCTACGTCGATCAATTTAAGTCCCGTCATGCCGCCGATAGGAGCTTTGATCGTCGTACGATCAAGGGCAATCATCGCGTTTTGAAGACTAGCCTCGGCACTTTTAAGCGCGGCTTTGGCACTTTCAAAAGCAAAATAAGCGGCGTCTTTTTCTTGTTCGCTCGAAGCACCCGTTTCAAAAAGCGTTTGAATGCGCTCCCAATCTTTGCGCGTTTTATGCTCTTGCACGTTTGCGTTTGCGACGTTGGCTTTGGCTTGATTTAAAGCGGCTTCGTAGGTATCCGATTCGATTTTGTAAAGAACGTCGCCTTCTTTGACAAAATCGCCTTCGTTAAAAAACTTTTTGAGTAAAAGTCCGTTGGCTCTGGCTTTGAGCGTCACGCTTTGAGCACTGATCGTTTTGGCGGGATAGATCAACGTAATTACTTCTTCTTGGGGTTTAAAAATGCGATAAACGTCTACCAAAGGCGATGCGGCATTGGCATCGGGTATTTTTGCTTCTTGGGCGATCAGCGGGGCGACGAGGTAAAACAGAACGAAAAAAAGTCGTCGACGGAAATCGAAAAACGTCATGAAGAATCCTTAGTGCGTTTTAAAAGATGTGACATGTTCTATTATTGTAGCGTAGAGACGGTTAATGAAGCGTAAATTCAGCTAAAAAGCGTGGACGAAGACGACAATTAAAAAAACGTTACCTGCTTCGCAAAAGAAAATGTTACAATGCTCATTTAGAATTATGTGGATTGAAAGGATTTTTCACGATGCAGACGAAAGGAAATGAAATCGTATTGGACGATACGACCTTGTTGGTCTCCGAAACGGACGCAAAGGGACATATCGTATTTGCCGACAAAGCGTTTGTGCACGTTTCGGGTTACTCTTTGGAAGAACTGATCGGACAACCGCACAACATCATTCGCCACCCCGATATGCCAAAAGCCGCATTTAAAGAGCTTTGGGAGACGATCAAACAGGGAAAAGTATGGCAAGGATTTGTGAAAAACAGTTCTAAAAGCGGACAACATTATTGGGTGTATGCGACAATCTTTCCGTTTGAGAAAGAGCATTATCTTTCCGTACGTAAAAAAGCCTTTCCCGAGGAGATCGAAAAATACGAAGCGGTGTATCGAAAGATGCGAGAGCAGGAGCAAAGAGCATGAAAAAGTTTAGTATTCAGTTTAAAGTAACGCTTCTGGTCATTGCCGCTTTACTCGTTACCGCCGTCGTTTCAACCTGTGTGAGTGCTTTTTTGATGTACAAAGAAGAGGGGGCGCGCCTTGAAAGTACCCGTTCGATTATGACGCGTGACAAAGTCGAAGCCCTTAGCGACAAAACCAAGATTGCCTATCAGGTGATCAACATCGTCTATCAAGAACTTCAAAAGGAAGCGAACAAAGACGATCCAAGCGTCATTGCAGCGTATCAAGCCAAAGCAAAAGAAGCGATTAAGCAGTTGCGTTTCGGGGAAGACGGTTATTTTTGGATTAACGATTTTACGCCTAAAATGGTGATGCATCCGATTAAGCCGGCATTAGACGGGAGCGATTTGAGCCAATCCAAAGACCCTACGGGCAAATTTTTATTTAACGAAATGGTCGAAGCCGCAAAAAAAGAGGGCAAAGGCGTTGTTCATTACATGTGGGAAAAACCGGGCTTTAACAAACCTCAAGCTAAGATTTCTTTCGTCGAGTTATTTGCACCGTGGCAGTGGATTATCGGAACCGGCGTATATGCCGACGACATTGATCTACTCGTTACGAAAGAAAAAAAGGTCTTAGACGAAGCGCTAAGAGCGATGGTTTTACAAAATAGCCTTATTCTCATTGCAATCGTCGTACTTTTTTCGTTTTTAACGCGCTTTTTGAGCGAAAAGCTGATCGGAAAGCGTATGCGAAATCTTAAACATTACGTTGAGGATTTTGCCCTCTACGTGACGAATAAGAAAAATATGATCGACTATCGTTTGGACGAGGATACGGATGATGAAATCGGCTCCACGGTCAAAGTCATCGATACGACGTTTAAAGAGTTTGAAAAATTACGATTGGACGATATACGCGTTGTAGGCGAGGTGTTGATTATTTGTTCCAAGATGTCTAACGGTTTTATGGAAAATAAAACGTCGTACGTTTCATCGAACTTTCTAACCAATCGTCTCTCTTACGAGATCGATGCGATGATCGCTAAAGTTAACGAAGTGATGAACGCGACGTTGGCGTCGTTAAAAAATTTCCAAAACGGCGATTTTAGCCGACCGATTTCCATCGCAACGGACGGAGATCTTAAAGAGTTGGTTGAGGGTGTCAATGCCCTTGGAAATGCGTTATCGCAGATGATTCGTGAAAACGAAGAGCAAAGCGGCAAAATTCAAGCCAATGCTCAAAAGCTTTCCGACTCGGTTGCGACGATTAAAAACGAACCGCTTAGCGATTTGAACCGCATCGTTCAAAAAACGACGGCGTCGATGCAGCAAATGGGAAGTATCCAACAGCATTTGGCGGAAACGCTCACAACCTTGACGCACAATGCTAAGGAGGCGAGCGATATTTTAAATCTGATCGGAGATATTGCCGACCAAACCAATTTATTGGCACTCAATGCCGCTATCGAAGCGGCACGTGCGGGTGAACACGGGCGCGGTTTCGCGGTCGTTGCCGACAATATTCGTGAACTTGCCGATAAAACCAACCGTTCGCTCTCTCAAATTCAAGCCACGATCAACGTCATTGTCGGCGGTATCGTCGATAGTTCTGCCAAAATGGGCACGAATGCCGATGAAATGAGTTCTTTAACGCACGACGTCGAAGAAATCGAAGAAAAAACAGGCGATATTTTAAAAATTATGGGGCAATTGAGTTAATTTTTCGAAGATTGTTCCGATATGGTTCAAGGGGTAAATTTTTGCAAGGAGATGGAACATGAGTACCATCGACACATCGTATGCATCCCAACTCGCGGCGACACAAAGCCAAACGAGTTCATCTACTACGAAAAGTAGTAGTACGGCAAGTAGCGATACGACCGATACGACGTCTAGCACGCCGGTCGATACCGTCGAAATTTCGGATGAAGCGAAAGCTTTGGCGGCAACAAGCCAAAGCAATAGTACGTCCAATACCGATTCGGAGTCTAGTTCGTCTGACGATACGAGTTCTAGTGGTAGCACCCAAAGCGGGGGCTCAAGTGCCGCTTCCGGAACGAGTAGCAGCGATAGCATTCAAAACCAAATTGAAGCGTTAAAAGAAAAGATTGCCGCCTTGGAAAAAGAGATCGCCGCAGCCGAGAAAAAGTCGAGCGACGATGCTCAAAATGCTCAAGAAGTACAGACTAAGCAAGCAATGCTCGTCTCGTATCAAGCGCAACTGGTTGCATTGGAAGCACAAGCTGCGAAAACATCTGCCTAACTCCTTTTTGGCTTGGGGTAACGCTTTACATGTAAGCTTACATGTAAAGCGTTAAAGGTACTTCTTACACCCTCTTAAGTCCGTTTTTGTTACAATCAAAGAAAACCTATGAACAGAAGACGACATGAGCGAAATAGCGTATACCCATCTCCATTTACACACCGAATATTCTTTGCTAGACGGTGCCAATAAAATAGGCAAACTTGCCAAAAAACTCAAATCCCAAGGCGTAACTTCGGCGGCGATTACCGATCACGGCAATATGTTCGGTGCCATTGATTTTTACCAAACCATGCGCAAAGAGGGCATCAAGCCTATCATCGGTATGGAAGCATATATTCACAACCAAGACGACATCGGCGACAAATCCACCAAACAGCGTTTTCACCTCTGCTTGTACGCCAAAAACGAAGTCGGTTACAAAAACTTGATGTACCTCTCTTCGATGAGCTACATCAAAGGCTTTTACTACTATCCGCGCATCAATAAACAACTCTTACGCGAACACTCCGAAGGGTTGATCTGCTCGGGTGCGTGTTTACAAGGTGAAGTCAACTGGCATCTCAACCTAAACAATAAACGCAACGTGCAATTCGGTGCGAAAGGCTATGAAAAAGCCAAAGAGATCGCTTTGGAATACAAAGACATTTTTGGCGAGGATTTTTACCTTGAGATCATGCGCCACGGTATTACCGATCAGCTCTTTATCGACGATGCGATTTTACGTATCGCTAAAGAGACGGGTATTAAGCTGATCGCTACCAACGATACGCACTATTTAGAGTCAGACGACGCCGAAGCGCACGAAGCGTTTATGTGTATCGCGATGAACAAAGAGTTTGACGATCCCAACCGTCTTCGCCATTCCGTGCATGAGTTTTACGTCAAATCTCCCGCACAAATGAGCGATCTGTTTGCCGATATTCCCGAAGCGATCTCCAACACGCAAGAGATCGTCGAAAAGTGCAATCTAGAGATCAAGCTGGGCAATCCGACGCCTCCGAAATTTAAATTTACCAAAGAGTACGCGGCGCGCGAAGGATTGAATTTTGAAACCGACGATGAGTTCTTTGCCTACAAATGCCGTGAAGGACTTGAAAAAAGACTCGTCTACGTCGATGAGAGCAAACATGAAGCGTATCGCGCGCGCTTGGAGCGCGAAATCGGCGTTATTTGCAGTATGAAATTCCCGGGCTATATGCTTATCGTTTGGGATTTTATCCGCGAGGCCAAAAGCAGAGGCGTTCCGGTGGGACCCGGACGGGGCTCGGCGGCAGGAAGTTTGGTTGCGTTTAGTCTTTTTATTACCGATCTTGACCCCATGCCTTACAACTTGCTTTTCGAGCGATTTTTGAATCCGGAACGTATCAGCATGCCGGATATCGACGTCGACTTTTGCCAAAGCAGGCGCGGCGAAATTATCGATTACGTCGTCGAAAAATACGGACGCTATAACGTCGCGCAAGTCATTACGTTCGGTAAACTGTTAGCCAAAGGCGTTATTCGCGACGTTGCGCGCGTTCTTGCGATTCCCTACGCCGAAGCGGATGCGATGGCAAAATTGATCCCCGATGAATTAGGCATTACCTTAAACGGCAAAGGCGTGGAGGGCGAAGAGGGCTATAAAGCGGGCGCATACCAAAAAGAGCCTAAACTTCGTGAACTGATCGAAAGAGATCCGCGAATGAAGCGGGTATGGAAGTTTGCGCTGGCACTGGAGGGTTTAAATAGAAATTCGGGCATGCACGCGGCGGGTGTGGTCATCAGCGACGAAGAGTTGTGGCATAAAACCCCTTTGTATCAACCCTCCGGCGAAGACCATCTGGTCACGCAATATTCGCTCAACTACCTTGAAGACGTCGATCTGATCAAGTTCGACTTTTTGGGTCTGAAGACCCTGACCGTCATCGACAATGCGCTCAAACTCATCAAAGCGCGTTACAATCAAGAGATCAACTTTAACGCGATCGACCTGAACGATCCTAACGTGTACGATTTGATTCAAAGCGGTGAAACGGTAGGACTTTTTCAGATCGAATCGGACGGTATGCAATCTCTCAATGCCCGTCTTAAACCGAGTACGTTTGAAGATTTGATCGCGGTGTTGGCACTCTATCGTCCAGGGCCGATGGAATCGGGTATGTTGGACGACTTTATCGATCGTAAACACGGGCGTAAAGAGGTCACGTACTTTTTTGACGAGTTTACCAAACCCTTACAACCGATTTTGGAACCCACTTACGGCGTTATCGTCTATCAAGAACAGGTTATGCAGATCGTTCAAGCGATAGGGGGTTTTAGCCTCGGCGAAGCGGATTTGATTCGTCGTGCGATGGGTAAGAAAAAGATCGACTATATGAAACAAAAAGCCGAAGAGTTTGCCGACGGTGCGGTCAAGCAAGGCTTAGGACGCGACCATGCGATCGAGCTTTTCGGATTGATCGAAAAGTTTGCGGGATACGGTTTTAACAAATCCCACTCGGCAGCGTATGCTCTCGTTACATTCCAAACGGCGTATTTAAAATACTACTATCCGCAAGAGTTTATGGCGGCACTTTTAACTTCGGAGCAGGACAACACCGATAAGATCGTCAAGTACATCGATGAGGTTAAACGCTTGGGACTCAAACTTCTGCCACCCTCCATTCAACACTCTTTGGTTGAATTTAGCGCGATTACCGACACTGATGGGAAAGAGGCGATTTTATTCGGCTTGGGAGCGATTAAAGGGGTAGGCAATGCCGCCATCGGCAAAATTTTAGAAGCCAGAGAACAATCGTTGTTTGCGGATATGAGCGATTTTATCTCACGCATCGACAGTTCCAAAGTCAATAAAAAAGTCTTAGAGTCGTTTATCAAATCGGGAAGTTTTGATAGCTTTGGCTATTCAAGGCGTGCTCTTTTGGAAAATATCGACGCTATTATCGATGCGAGCGCGGAGTGCAATCGTGCGAAAAAAATGGCGGAATACTCCTTGTTCGGAGATGCCGAAGAGATGGTTTCGGTACAGGTAAACATTGAAAATTCCGCGGAATTTGATTCAAAAGTGTTGTTGGATTTGGAAAAAGAGACCATCGGTTTTTACATTTCGGGACACCCGCTCGATGCGTTTCGTGCGCAGATCGACGAAATGAACTATACGCTTTCGAGCCATATCGATCAGATCGAAAATGCAAGTAAAGCCCTTTTGATCGGTAAAGTAGAGGGTATTACCGAAAAAATCAGCAAAAAAGGCAACAAATTCGGCATCGTTTCGTTGATGGATTTTCACGGAAGTATGGAATTGACCGTTTTTGAAAAACAACTCGAGATTTTGAATAAAATGGATTTAGACGCGCCGTTGTGTTTTAAGGTCGAAATCTCCAACGACGAGCAAGGCGTCAAGACCCGCGTTTTAAAGATTATGGATTTGAATGAGGCTAAAAAAGAGAAAGTCGAAACAAAAGTCATCGAAATCCCTTTAGAGCCCAAAGTCGTCGCCGTCGATTTGTGCGATGACGAAGACGTTCTTGAACATCTCTACCGAGCGGTGCGTGAAAGCGGAGGAAGAAGAGCGTTGCATCTGGTGATTACCTCAAAACTGCAAGACGTCTACATCGAAACGACGTTCGGCGTAGATGATAGTTTGGATGAAAAAATTGCCTCGATGCCGCACGTTCGCATCATCGGCTAAGACTTATTTCGGGAGTTTAATTAAAAATCGTTTGGGTTCTTCAAGGAGCTCGATCTTACCGCCGTGGGCTTGCACGATTTGCAATGAAAGAGCAAGCCCCAAGCCGTTACCTTTCGTTTTCGTTGTTTTAAAAGGCTCGAAAAGAATATTTTTATTTTCAACGGCTTTGCCGTCGTCTTGAACAACAAGAACGTTAAACGCTTCTTCTTGCATAAACGAAAGAACGACGTTACCGTTTTCTTGATCGTTCTCTTCGATTGCATCGATCGCATTGAAAATAAAGTTCTGTACGACCAAGTTCAAAAGCTCGAAATCGGCTTTTACCTCGATATGTTCCAAGGCGTAGTGAAACACGACTTCTTTCGTATACGAATAGTGGGAAATGGCTTGTTCGCACTCTTTAACGAGACGATCGAGGTAAAAAGCGCTGGGGTTGATTTGCACCCCTTTGGTAAACAAAAGTGTCGCTTTGATAATGCGCTCGACGCGCCAAATCGCTTTTTTGATTTCACTAACCAGCGGTTTTACGCTCGGATCGACTTTTTTAAGCAAGGTCGAGGCAAGCAAGGAGACAGAACCTATCGGATTTCGGATCTCATGGGAGAGGTGGGCGGCGACTTGCCCCATGGAAACCAAACGCTCTTGACGTTTTCCTTCCGTAATATCCGTTGCCGTGATAATTTTTTTATCGCCTTGACGCACGCTTTTGATCAGGTAGTTTTTCCCCTCAGATTCGATCTCCTCGCTGACATGTAGATCGCTAAATTTCTCCAACAGATGTTCCACGTTTTTAGCTTCGCTGTTTTGCAAAAAGAGCGTACCGTTTTGATCGAAAACCCATAAAGCGTTGGGTTGTACTTCGATAATTTGTAAAATCATCTCTTGTAACGCATTGTAGGAATCGCCGAGCTTTTTATACTCCTCTTCGATAACGTACGTTTGGTTGATGAGGTCTTCCAAGCCTTGTTTAAAAAGCTCTTTTTCTTTCGCACTTAGGCTATTGAGTAGGGTTTCGTCTATCATTTCGTCCGATCCATTAAGATGCATAGAGATTTTAAACGCTATAATACCCAAAAAAGTTTTGGAAAAAGCCGTGCAAGCGATACGTAAAAATATTATTTGCGATAAACATATTCTCTATTTTGATTACACCGCATCGGGGCAAGCGTATAAACCGATTGAACAAAAGATGCAAGAAATCCTTAAAACCTATGCCAATACCCACTCGGAAGTCTCTTCAAGTGCTCTTAAAACCGCCGAGTATTATGCCAAAGCCAGAAGCGATTTGAAAAAAGCGTTGGCAATCGATGAACGATTTTACCTCTTTCCATGCGGAACGGGTGCGACCGGAGCAATCAAAAAATTTCAAGAGCTGATGGGACTTTATATACCTCCGCGTACCTTAAAACGATACGGAACAAAGCCGAAAAATCTTCCCGTCGTGTTTGTCGGCCCGTACGAACATCACTCCAATGAACTTAGCTTCCGCGAAGGCGTGTGCGAAGTCATACGCATTCCCCTCGATGCAGACGAAAAGATCGATATCGAATACCTCGAAGCACAGTTGGAACGCCACAAAAAACGCGAGATTATCGCTTCGTTTTCGGTGGCTTCCAACGTGACGGGTATTATGAGCGATTATCGCACGATATATACGCTCGTCAAACGCTATAAAGGCATCGTTTGCTTGGATGCGGCGGCGGCTTCACCGTACGTTAATATCGATTGCGACTACTACGACGCCTTGTTTCTCTCGCCGCATAAACTTTTAGGTGGCGTGGGCTCTTGCGGCCTTTTGGTCATGAAAAAGGAGCTCTGTACCGAAACCGTGCCGACTTTTGCCGGAGGCGGAACGGTCGCGTACGTTTCACGCGTTTCGCATGATTTTCTAAGCGATATCGAAGTGATCGAAGATGCGGGAACACCGGCGATTTTACAATTGATTAAAGCTTCGCTAGCATACAATCTGCGCAATGAAATTGGACTTGCCAAGATTCACGCGATCGAAGAGGAGTTAAAGTTTTATTTCGGTTCACGTTTAAGAGCAATTGAGGGAGTCAAACTTTATTGTAAGTATTCGCAAGAGAAATTACCGATTTTTTCACTGAATTTTGAAGGCATTAATCCCTATGCGATTTCCCAATATCTCTCCGAGCATTTTGGGATTCAAACCCGAGCCGGATGCTCTTGTGCCGGACCTTACGGACACGATTTGCTCCACTTGAGCGACGGTCAAAGCTTTGAAGAAAAACCGGGTTGGTTACGTATCTCCATTCATTTTACGCATACAAAAAAAGAGATCGATTTCCTGTTAGCGGCGATTCAAAAAACGCTTAAAGCGTTACGCCCATAAGTTAGCTTAAAACGGCTTCGAGTAGGGGCGCGATCAAGACATTAAAAATACCGGTTAAAACCATGACCAATGCGGCGATGGTTCCGACTTCGTTATCCAGTTCGTAAGCCTTACTTGAACCCGCAACATGTGCGGCTAAGCCAAACGAAGCTCCCATGGAGAGTTTGGATTTGAGCGGTAGCCAATAAAGTGCCAATTGTCCAAACGACGCACCGAAAATTCCCGTTAAAATAACAAAAAGAGCCGTTAGTTCCGGAACGCCGCCGATCTCTCCTGAAATCACCATCGCAAAAGGCGTACTGATAGAGCGTGGAAGCAAGCTTAGGCGTATCGTGTCGTCAATTCCTACCGCCGATGCTAAAAACCATGCCGAAGCGATTGAGAGGATTGAGCCGAAAACGACGCCGATACTAAGCGTTTTCCAATATAAAACGATGATATTTCTTCTTCGATAGATCGGTATCGCAAACGCAACCGTTGCCGGACCTAAAAGAGCCATCAGCCAGTGGGTGCCTCGAATATAGACGTTATAATTGGTATGCGATAAAAGCGTAATGACGATGAGCAAAATCGGCGTAATAATGATCGGCGTCGTCCACCACTTTTTATAACGACGATGGAAACGTTTGGAAAGCCAATAAAGCCCGATGGTGACAAACGACCATATGAGCGTGACTTCTGCCGCCATTAACCAAGGGCGATAATGTAAAAAAAGTTCAAAATTCATTGTTTGTTCTCGGGTTGAGGTTGTTTTTCCAGTTTATAAAAACTAAAATCGACGACGATCGCCGTTCCGATAATGACGATCATCGTTCCGACAATAATAATCGCGAGTATTTTTAATCCCGTCCAGCCGAAGAACTCTTGGTGGTTGAGAACGGCAGGAACCGCAGGAATAAAAAAAAGCAGCATTTCGGCTAAAAACCATTCCGCTCCGAGTGCTAAAGAGCGAATGCTTAAAAGATCGAAATACAACAATGCAAGTACCAAGACCAATCCGATAACGCCTCCGGGAATCGGCATACGGGTTAAAAGCGATATTTCTTGCGCAATAAACCATAAAACCGTGATGAGGGCTATTTGTAAAATACGACTTTTATGGAAAGTCCGTTTGATAAGAATCGAAGTTTTTTTAAACGTATAAGAAAGCATGATGAGAGACTTTTTACCTAAAAGCGTTGATAGCGTGACTCAATCGAATTCGTTGGGAGAAACGCACTAAAAAAAATTCACACGAGAAAAGACAAGAATGCATCGAATAACCAAAATAAAATTTGACGAATTATACTCCGATTTGCATTAACCCAAAGATAAAGTGCTTAAAATTTCTTCCAGAAAGTACGCCCTAGCATCATAAAAACGGTGTAGCACTCAAGTCTTCCGATAATCATCACGAACGATAAAACGATTTTATCGTACCATGAAAAAAAGGCGTAATTTTGCGATGGACCCGTAAGATTGAGCCCAGGTCCAATATTGCCGAGCATAGCGATAGAGGTGCTAAATGCCGTTAAAAAGTCAAATCCTCGCGCAAACAAATACATCGTTGTTAAAAATGCCGTTAAAATAAAAAGGGCAAAGAAGCCGAAAATCGAGTTAATGATAGAGCTTTTAATCTGTTTACCGTCAACAAAAATCGAGGTAATGACATCGGGTTGAATCGAACGTTTGATCTCCAATCCGATATTTTTAAAAAAGAGGATATAGCGTATGATTTTGATACCGCCGGCAGTCGATCCGGCATTGGCACTCATCAGCATGGAAACGATGGCGATCATCATCGCAAATTGCCCCCATTTTTCATAGTCTAAAGAAGCAAATCCCGTCGTAGAAGCAAGCGTTGAGACGGTAAAGCTTGCATGCATTAGCGAATAATAAAGTGAGTCTTGGGAGTTGTGATTATGTTCAACGGCCATCACAATCGACAAAAAAAGTATGAGTGCAATATACCACTTAATTTCTTCCGTGTTAAATGCAAATTTTTCACCGCTGAAAAATCGTATATGCGCCAAAAAGTTAATACCCGAAATGATCATAAAAAAAGTCGTCGTCCAAATAACACCGTCGCTAAAAGCTCCTATGGAACTATTTTTTGTCGAAAAACCACCCGTTGAAATCGTCGCAAACGCATGATTGATTGCATCAAACCAGTTCATACCGAAGAGCATCAATAAGGCAAAATTGAGAGCGGTAAAAAGAATATAAACACCCCAAATGCGTTTAGCCGTATCTTTAATCTTCGGCGTGATTTTATCGATTGAAATTCCTGTGGATTCGGCTTTAAATAAGGAGAGCGATCCGCTGGGATTAATGAGCGGTAAAAGCCCCACACCCATCACGATAATTCCGATACCTCCGATCCAATGCATCAGGCTTCGATGAAATAGGATTGATTTTGGAAGAATTTCCACGTCGGTATAAACGCTAGCACCCGTTGTCGTAAAACCGCTGATCGCTTCGAAAAAAGCACCTGCCGGATCGATTTTGCTGTACAAAACTAAAGGAATAGCACCGCCGATACCGAGTAAAATCCAGATAAAATTAACCGAAACGATACTCTCTTTAATGCCCAAATGCATCGGGTTATTTTTGAGGATTAAAAAAACGGAAAGATTGATGATAAAGAGCGAAAACATCGAAAGAGCATAAATAAAGACGTCTTCACGATAGAAAAAACCGATCAAAGGCGGAATGAGAAACAGGAAAAAGACGACCAAGCCGACGGCGGAGACAAATTTTAAAACGCTTGTTATGCTCATCGAACACTCAATACGCGAGGTTTTGTTGGAACCATTTGGCTACGACTTCAAAATCACACTCTTTGGTAAATGCGACGACGATATCCTCTTTTTGGAAAGCTCCGGCAAGGCGATACTCAAAAATATCGTTATCTCTCAAAATAATAAAATGCCCTTTATCGTCCACGCGATCGGGAAGCGGCACTTTCTCGGAAATTAACGAAGAGGTTGCTTCAATTTTACGTAGCAACACCGCACCCTCTCCGCCGCAGAATTTTTTTTGATTGAATACGTCGTTGGCTTGAATACGTTCCAAAATAGAGTAATACGCGTTGATTTTTTCACCGCGTACGACTTCGATATTCAGATTTCTCATGAGTGATGAGTAGGCAATATCGTTATTGATACCGATGATTTTTTTAATGCCTCGTTGTTTTGCTTCGATGCATTTCGTGATATTGTATTCGTCGTTTTTGGTTGCTGCGATAAACATGTCGGTATCAAAACGCGTCGTGTTAATATGATCGGCATCGTAAGTCGTCTTCAAAACAGTGGCTTTGTTTTTGAGTTCGATATTGGCTTTGCGGCAAAGTTCGATATTTTTATCCATAATTTGAACGTCGATACCTTTTTTGAGCAATACTTTGGCAATTTCCACACCCAAAGCATCGGCTCCGAATATCACGCAATTTTTGATCGGCGTCGCATTTTCGTTATAGTCGCATACGGTCGTTCGAATTGAAAGAATGGCGTTGGGGAAGGCAAAAAAATAGACTAAGTCGTTCGGAAGAAGCGTTTCGACGGGTTTGGGAACAAAGAAATTTTTTTGCCGCTCGATTCCTGCCACGGCGACTTCACCGCTGATTTCACCGATAAACGTTGAGATCATGCGCGGCGTGAAATCTTCTTTCAAGCGTATCGAAATTAACAATGCTTTCGTCTCTTTAAACGCTTTGGCGTTGTGCGCATGTGAAAAATCGACTAAATATTTAAACGGTTGTGCCGCTTCGAAAGAGGGTACGATCGTTTCGTTAATATTGAGTTTAGCTTTGACTTGGTCGCTGGCGAAAAACGTATTTTTTAAACGGATAATTTTACGTTTAACCGTCGCGATATTATCGATAATTAACGAGGAAAGGAGGTTCACTTCGTCCGAATCGGTTACGGCGATAAAAAGATCGACTTGAGGATTGATTCCAAGATACGTATGCGGATTTTCGATATTTCCGCAAATACCTAAAACGTCTAGATTTTCTTGGATATTGTGAATGGCGTATTCGTTTTGATCGATAACGGTTACGCTGTTATTGTGCATCAGGTGTTTAGCAATGTTGTAGCCGACTCTTCCGGCTCCCGCGATGATTACTTGCATATACGTTTCTATTCTCTCAATAATTTGTCGTTAGAAATGTATTGTATCACATTCTTGTAAAAAACACGAGTCATTGCATTGACGGAAAAAACAAGAAGAGAAAAGCTCGGAAAAAGGAGTCTTCTGCAAGCGAGAAGGCTACTTTTTATCGCTAAATTGTTTCATGCTTTCCATGTACGTATCGCGCATTGCGGCGACAAAAGCATTGGCTCGTTTGGTATCCGTCATTGTAATCAAGGCCTCGTTGCCGAATTTATCGCTGATTTTGTTTAACTCATACGTCCACTTTGATTTTTCGTTGATTTTTTGTAAAGCTTTGAAAAAAGCATCGTCAAGCTCTTTATTTTTAAGCTTATCGTTTTGGTAAAGGTAAAATGCGACTTTGTAGACTTCGTCTTTTTCGTTACTGTAAACCTCGACATACTCTACGGCGTTGTCGAGAAGCTTGATGTTGAAGTAGTTTTGATCTTTTGTTACGCATGAAAATTCGGTACATTTAAAGCCGTTTGCTTCCAAAAAAGCTTTATCTTTGCCGATGAGATCGTCCAAAAAGCCCGCAAAAAGTGCTACTTGGGAGAGAAGTGCCAACGTTAATACGATTTTTTTCATCATGTGCCCTTTATGGTTCGGTTGAAAACCGGATGTTCGATCGGATATGGTGGGTCCTGAGTGGCTCGAACACTCGACCATCCCGTTATGAGCGGGATGCTCTAACCAACTGAGCTAAGGACCCGAATTTAAAGAGTTGAGATTCTACTCTTTTTATTGTTAAATAAAGCTAAAAACTCTTCGGTATAACCCTAAAATAGGGGACTAGAGCGAGTATCGAATGGATCGGTACGTTGGATCGAAACGAAACGCCAAAAGGTTTTCTAAAATACCGAAAAGCGCAAAAAACGTAATAAAACTACTGCCTCCATAACTGTAAAACGGAAGCGGAACGCCGACCACCGGTGCTAAGCCGATCGTCATTGCGATATTAATGCTCATGTAAAAGAAAATGAGCAAAGCGATACCGCTCGTAATCACTTGTGCGAAGTGGTCTTCTTTGAGCATAAAATTGAGCGTCGTCAAATGAAATACCAAAAGCGCGTAACATGAAATGAGTCCGAAAGCACCCCAAAATCCAAGCCTCTCAACCGTATACGCGAAAATAAAATCACTTGTTGCAATCGGTAAAAACTTGTAATGCGTTTGCGTCGCTTCGCTACGCTCTTTGCCCGTCAATCCTCCCGAACCGATGGCAATAATGGATTGTTTGACGTGATAGCTTGGTTGTTCGGAAAGAAAATCCGAAATACGTTGTTTCTGATAATCGTGGAGATGGTTGTACAAAACGGGACTGCTAAGTCCCACGACGATGGCTAGCGTGATCCAGATTTTTCTGTGAACGCCGATGACGAAGAGTGTTCCGTATCCGAGCAAAAGTAAAATCATCGCCGTACCCAAGTCGGGTTCTTTGGCGATCAAAAGAAACGGAAGGATGATATAGAAGCTGAGTTTAAAAAAAGATTTCCAACCGTAGCCTTTTTCGTCGGGCGGATTGTTTTTGATAAGATAGGCAAGCATTAAGATAAAGGCGGGTTTAAAAATTTCGGACGGTTGAATCGTAAAGTGGACAAAGGGAATTTCAAGCCATCGTCTGGCCCCCAATTTGGCGACGCCGAAGAAATCGACGCTTAAGAGGAGAAAAATCGTAATCCAGTAAAAAAAAGGGATGACCCACTCGATTTTTTTAATCGGAATGATAAAAAAAACCAAAAAAGTCGCGAACCCGACACCGTAGTAGACGATCTGTTTCGTAGCTAACATGTCGTTGGCTTCGGAGACCAGATAGTATGAAAGAACGATAATGGGTAAAACCAAAATAGGAATTAAAAAATCAAAATGTGTTAAGATGCGCCTATCGATTTGAAACACACAATCCCTTTGGAACGTTTTTAAAAGTATAGCAAAAATAGTTGAAAGTAGCCGATCATGAAACAAACATGTCAAAATGCGGGACGTTTAGATGCCGTCATGAGCGAAGTATTGAATCTCCCTCGGAATCAAGTGGAAAAGCTTATTAAAACCGTCGGCGTTACTCTGAACGGGGTGCGCGTTTTTAAGAGCGGTTTAAAAGTACATGTAGGCGATACGATCGAGTACGATTTTATCGAAGCGACGCCTAGCGCACCTGAGTATCCCGTTGATTTTGAAGTACCGATTTTATACGAAGACGACGATATTTTGGTCGTCAATAAACCGCCGTTTTTAACGGTTCACGGAGCACCGAGCGTCAAAGAAGCCACGTTGGTCGATTGGTTAAAACATAAAGGTATCTCACTCTCCAGCATTAGCGGCGAAGAGCGTCACGGTATCGTGCATCGCATTGATAAGGAGACCAGCGGTGCTTTGGTCGTCGCCAAAAATAACGAAGCGCACGTCGCATTGGCGTCGCAGTTGGAAGATAAAAGCATGGGACGCTACTATATCGCTTTAATCGATGTTCCGCTCAAAGAAAACACGATTGTCGAACTTCCGATCGGACGTCATTTAAACCATCGCCTAAAAATGGGTGTGCTGAAAGAAGGACGTTATGCTAAAAGTGCGTTTGCCAAGCTTGCTCTTTCCAAAAATGCTAAGTGCGAATTGATCGCCGCCAAGCTTTTTACGGGACGAACACACCAAATTCGCGTGCATTTAAGCGCGCTTTCGCGCCATATTTTAGGGGATAGTTTATACGGCTTTAAGAGCCAAAATGGTACAATCCCTAGAATTATGCTCCATGCGTATTGTGTCTATCTCATACACCCTCGTAGCGGACAACCCGTGTCGATTCAAGCACCGTTATGGGACGATATGAACGCATATTTAACAGATCATTTCATGAAGGACGAGATTAATGAAAAAATCACTTTGGACGGCATCGTTAGTTGCTTTAGCTCTCATGATCACTGGATGCGAAAAAACGCTTGAAACACCTAAAGAGCCGGTCGTCGATGCCTCTTTGGCACGCGTTGACGCTCTTCGAACGCTTCCGGGTTCTACGGAAGTCGGATTTGAATGGACTCCCCTTTACGACGATCAAGTAGAAGGATACTATTTGTATCGCGTCGAAGGGAATTCGTTGAAAAAAATCGCAACGATTAAAGACAAATACGTTTCCCATTACGTCGATACGAAATTAGCACCCAATACGACGTACGCTTATCGTATCAGTACTTATTCCTCCGACAAACACGAATCGGAACTGAGTGCAATTGCCGTGGTAACGACGACGGCCGCCGTTGCGAAAACGCCGACTATAGGCGGAATCGAGCCGGTTTCTTACGTTAAAGCTATCGGTGCGCTTCCAAGCCGCGTGAAGCTTATTTGGAGACCGCATGCCTCCGAAAACGTCGAGTCTTATATTATCGAGCGTAACGAGTTCAAATCAACAGATTGGGAAGAGGTCGGTAAAGTGAAAGGCCGCTTGAACGCCGAATACATGGATAAAGGCTTACGCGATAATTACGTCTATCGTTACCGTGTGAGAGTCAAGACGTTTGACGACGTTGTTTCTAGACCCAGCGAAGTCGTAGAGGCGCAAACCAAAGCTCTTCCCGATATGATTACGGGACTACGCGCAACGAGCGATCTTCCTAAAAAAGTTATTTTAACATGGAACCCTTCGACGACGAGCGACTTTACCCATTATAAAATTTACCGTTCCCCTACAACGTCGTTGTTGTACAGCTACTACGGTAAAACGACCAACACGGAGTTTGAAGACTACGTTAACGAAAACGGCAAAATTTATTACTATAAAGTCGTTGCCGTCGATAAAGACGGGTTAGAATCTAAGCAACAAGAGAGCCCGATTGCGGGCATGACGATGCCTTCTCTTGCCGCACCGGTTGCTAATGCGGTCAAATATGACGGAAGAAGCGTTCGCCTTTCATGGGTAGGGGATCGAAATACGGTCAAATATACGATTATTAAAGAGTATAAATTAAACGGAGAGACGCGAAAACAAAACTTTACGGGTATCTTTGAACCTAATTATCAAGATATGGAAGTCTCTACCGGCGTTGAATACGTTTACCATATTATCGCCATCGACAAATACGGTATCGCTTCTAATCCGTCCGATGCCGTCGTCGTTACGATACCGAAGGATTAAACGAGGATATGCCGAATTTTCATACCCGATCGTTAAAGCCTTTGCACTACCCGTGTACCTATCACGATACGACGTTTCATTGGCAAGCGAGGTCCCAAAAGGGCAACGTTTTGGTGCTAGCGACATGCCGCGGTGAAACGTTCATGCTCCGCGTTTTGCCTAAAGAAGCAAGTGGTTTTTTAGTGAAAGGCGATAAAGTTACCCGTCCGACGCAAGCCTCTTTTTTACAAAAAGCGTTGATCGATTTTCGAGATGCGAGCGATGCACATGTTAGTCATTCCAACATCGAACCGAAAAAGTTTTTAGACGTGAGATGTTCGGCGTATCTCAAAGAGATCGATTTTTTTGCCGATGCTTTCGATACGCAAAAAGAGATTTGGGTTGAGATCGGATTTGGAAGCGGAAGGCATTTACTGCATCAAGCCAAAAAAAATCCGCACGTACAGTTTATCGGATTGGAGATTCACAAGCCCTCTATCGAGCAGGTTTTGAAGCAATGCGAATTGCAATCGATAGATAATATTTTCGTCATTGATTATGATGCGAGACAGTTTATGGAGTTTTTGTCTTCGAACAGTGTCGGGCGTATTTTCGTGCATTTTCCCGTCCCTTGGGATAAAAAACCGCATCGGCGTGTTTTTTCCGCAGCCTTTATCGAAGAGGCACTTCGCGTCTTACATGTCAATGCTACGTTGGAGCTTCGAACGGACAGCGACGCTTATTTTTCTTTTGTGTTTGAACAGATGATGCACCTTTCGCGTGCGGATGTTCACGTTAAAAAAAATGCGGCTTTGGAAATTACGAGCAAGTACGAAGATCGTTGGCGCAAAATGGATAAAGACATTTACGACGTGATTTTGCGTAACGAACAAGCTTCTCCCGACAAAGAGCGCATCGGTAGATTGGCATTTGATTTTCATGTCGATTTTGCCAAAGTGCGTGAGGCATTCGAAGAAATTTTACGAAGAGGCGAAGGCTTTTTTGTTCATTTCGAAGAACTATTTACAATCGACGAGCACAGCGGATTGATACGTCTTTCGTTCGGTGCGAACGAGCGGAACGAAAAGTGCTATATTTTTATCGATCACGCTACAATGCGTTATTTACCCGAGCGGGTGTTGGATACGAAAAGCAATCGTGCCGCACATACCTTAATTGAAGAGTGGTTCCATGGAATACGTCATTAAAGCAAGCGGGTTAAACATCGGTTATGAACGCGACGAGCCCGTTATTACCGATGCCAATATGGCGATTAAAGCGCAAGAATTTGTTTTTATTACCGGTAAAAGCGGTAGCGGAAAATCGACGATTATCAAATCGCTTTACGGCGAACTTTTACCCAATCACGGCGAGTTGAACGTGTGCGGCGTCGATTTTAGAAATATCGGCAGTTCGAAGCTCAATCTTTTAAGACGGTATTTAGGTGTCGTTTTTCAAGATTATAAACTGATCGACGAATGGACGGTGGAACAAAACGTGATGCTTCCTTTGATTATCGGAGGATTTTCCAAAAGCGTTTGCATTAAACAAGCACATAAATTGCTCAAACATGTCAAATTGCTGCATAAAATTAATAAATATCCCTACGAGTTGAGCGGCGGGGAGCAACAACGCGTTGCAATGGCGCGCGCCTTAGCGCACAATCCGATTTTAATTTTGGCGGATGAGCCGACCGGAAATCTGGATAGCTACTCCAGTGAAGTCATTTGGAATTTATTAAAAGGTGCCAAAGAGCATTTAGGTACGACGGTTGTCGTGGTAACGCACAATATTCCTTCAACTTTGGGGATTGACTATAAACACTACTTTTTAGAAGGCGGCGTTTTACATGAAGTCAATTAGCAGCCATTTTTCCATTTTTATCTCAAGCTTTGTTCTGCTTTTTTCGTTTCAATTTACGAACGTTATTAAAAGTATCGTCAACGATTATGCTTCTAAAATCGTCAACGATTATGCTATTGTCGTCGTTTCGTCCTCCGAATTGAAAGAAGAAGAGTTGCAAAAACAGATTCCGGAGATTGAGTCGATTTCGGAAATTAGCAGTAAAAAGATTTTAGACCGATTGAAAAATGAGATGTCATCCAAAAATCTTGCCTTACTTCAAGTAGCTCTCCCCAAATTTTACTCGTTAAAACTCGGGAGCTTACCCGATAAAAAACGCATCGAAACGATTAAGCAAAAGCTCTCGTCTATTACGACTATTTCGCGTGTAGAGACTTTTGCAAAAACGCATGAAAAAATGTTTAAGATGTTTTTATTGCTTCAGGCGATGGTCTATATTTTTACCTTTTTTGTTGCATGTATCGCCGTTTTATTGATCTTAAAGCAGATCCGTATTTGGATTTACGAACATCAACGGCGTATGGCGATTATGGCGCTTTTTGGAGCGTCTTTTTTTATGAAAAGTGCCATGTTGTATCGTATGACGCTTGTCGATACGCTTTTAAGTGCACTTTGCGTTTGTGCGTTTTACGACATCGTTCCCAGACTTCCGCTTGCCCAAGCCTATGCCGCGGAACTCGACGTTGTTTTACCGTCATTTAACTGGCTGTACGAAGGGTCGGTTTTGGTGGGAGCGTCGTTCGTATTTGCTCTGATTGCGGTCAGTATCGTCGCGCGCAAGATAGGACGTGTATGAGACTTTGTTCCATCGTTCTTGCTCTCGTTCTTCCTTTAGCATGCATCGGCGCACCGAACACGACGCAAAAGATTACCGAGAAATCGAAAACGCTTGAAGAAAAGATGCAAACGGAAAAGCAGCTTCACGGAAAGCTTCAAGACATTGCTAACGATATTATGAACGAAGAAAAAAATATCGAGAAGATTAAGGACAAAATCGCCGATTTAAGCCAAAATATCAGCGAGTCGCAAGAAGCGGTTCAGCGCAAGTACGAATACCTTGATAAGCTGACTAAAGATACGCAACAGCTCTCCTCTTTAAAGAAAGATTTGGAACAGAAAATTATTAAAATCATTGCCGAAGATTTTTCGTTTTATTTAGTTTCCGATAGCGATTATCTTGATAACGAAGACGGTATATTGGTGGATGAAGTTTTGCAGAAAATGGATACGATTATGCGTAAAGAGTTTAGTAAACTTGCGAGCGATTACAAACTCATCAACGATCAAATTTATTCGCAAAGCCAAGAGATTAAAACGATTCAC
The DNA here is from genome assembly GCF_001548055.1 of Sulfurospirillum cavolei. GTDB lineage: Bacteria > Campylobacterota > Campylobacteria > Campylobacterales > Sulfurospirillaceae > Sulfurospirillum. Next base: position 1,997,019 of record NZ_AP014724.1, on the reverse strand, counting down.
GGTGAAATTCAAAGCGCAAAAAGTAAAAAAGACGAATTGGTCGCTTTGGAAAAAAAACGTGAAAGTTCTATCGTCGCTTTGAACGCAAAGAAAGAAGACTATAAAAAACAGCTAGACGATATTCAAAAAGAGCGTGACGAATTGCGTGCGACCCTGGAAAAACTCAAAATTATTCAAGTTCAAGAAGAGAATCAACGATTAGCCGAGAAAAATGCCGCCGCCAAACGCGATAAGGCACCGCAAACCGCTGCCGTCGGCGATACGGGCATTAAGCAAATCGGATCGTCGTATCAAAACAGTAACGTTAAGAAATACGTCGGAGAAAAGACCATTGCGCCTTTAGATAGTTTTAGTGTCAAACGACGCTTCGGCGATTACGTCGATCCGATTTATAAGATTAAAATTTTTAACGAATCGGTCGTGTTAAGCTCCAATACGCCCGATGCGACGGTCAAAAGTGTTTTAAACGGTAAGGTGATTTTCGCAAAAGATACCGCTTCGATGGAAAAAGTCGTTATCATTGAAAACGGCGACGATATTCATACCATTTATGCCCATTTATCGAAAATCGCTCCGACGATCGAAGTCGGACAAAAAATCAAAAAAGGCTATATTATCGGTCGGGTTGATAACGACTTAACGTTCGAAGTTACGCAGAAAAATTTCCACATCGATCCATTGGAACTCATCGGTGCCAAATAACGTTTAAGAAGGCTTCTAGCTCTTTTTTGCTAAAATGAACAAATTTTCTATGCTTAGAAAAGAAAGGTTTACACACGATGCAGAAGAGAAAAAGGGTTTTAGTTAAGTTTTCCGGAGAAGCACTTTCCGGAGATAACGGGTTTGGGATCGATACGTCTATTTTAAAATTTATTGCCGACGAAATCAAATCACTGGTCACGCACAATATTGAAGTCGGTATCGTAATCGGCGGGGGAAATATCATTCGCGGCGTGAGTGCCGCAAAAGACGGCATCATTAAACGCACGAGCGGCGATTATATGGGGATGCTTGCAACCGTCATCAACAGCGTTGCGATGCAAGAGGCGTTAGAACATGTCGGCATGGAAGTACGCGTTCAAAGCGCGATTAAAATGGAAGCGATTTGTGAAACGTTTATCGTCAGACGTGCTCAGCGCCATTTCGAAAAAGAACGTATTGTCATTTTTGCGGCGGGTACGGGCAATCCGTTTTTTACGACCGATACGGCGGCAACGTTGCGTGCTATCGAAATCGGGGCAGATATGATTATTAAAGCGACCAAAGTCGACGGCGTATACGATAAGGATCCTAAAAAATTTCTCGATGCCCAAAAACTACACGAATTAACCTATGACCGCGCTATGGACGATAGCATTAAAGTCATGGACGATACGTCGATCGCGCTTGCTAAAGATAACCACTTACCGATCGTGGTGTGCAATATGTTTGAGAAAGGCAATTTGCTTAAAATTATCGAAGGCAATTTAGACAATTGCTCTATCGTGCGAAACAATCAAAAATAAATTAATACCAAGGAAAACGAATGCAAAGAATGGAAGAGATTACGGCAAAAGCCTTACAGTTCGTAGGACAAGATCGCTATAAGCTGGTTTTATTAACGGCAAAAAGAGCCGATCAATTGGCTAACGGTGCCGAACCTTTAATCAAAGCGGATAAAAATAAGCAAAAATTTACGGACATCGCCCTTATGGAAATTGCCGAGGGGAAAGTTAAATTAGATGCGATTATCGACTAATCGTAAGTGAGGTAAATCTCTTTTGGAAGAGTTAATTGAAATCGTTAAAGAGTGTAAGGCCGCCGATCCCGCGATAGAGCTGTTGTACAAGTACATCAAGCCGACGCCCGATATCGAAAAAGCCGTTGCGTTTACGATAGAAAAGCACAAAGGTCAATACCGTAAAAGCGGCGAAGAATATGTGATTCATCCTATTTTAGTATGTGTATTCGTTGCCTATCTCGGCGGTGACGAATCGATGATCGTCGCAGGGCTTTTACACGATGTCGTAGAAGACACCTCATGTTCGACCGAGGACGTCAAAGCGATGTTTGGCGAAGAAGTTCGCCATCTCGTCGACGGCTTGACGAAAATCGTCGAAATTCGTGACGTGGAGTTGATCCCTTCGTCTTCCAATGAAAAAATGATTGCATCGGCTCTAACGTTTCGCAAAATGTTGATTGCTTCGATTCGGGACGTGCGGGTTTTGGTCGTTAAATTGTGCGATCGTTTGCATAACATGTTAACGCTCGGCGCACTTGATCCGTTAAAACAACGACGTATCGCCGAAGAGACTTTGGTCGTTTATGCGCCGATTGCGCATCGTTTGGGTATTTCGTCGATTAAAAACCTTTTGGAAGATCTGAGCTTTTATTACGTGATGCCTAACGAATACGCTAAAATCGACGGTTACATTAAAGAGCACGGACAGCAACTCCAACTCCGCTTGAACCATTTTATTTCTAAAATTAAAAATCATATGCTTCAAGAGGGCTTTATCGAAAGCGACTTTACGATTCAAAAACGCGTTAAGCATTATTACTCTATTTACTTGAAAATGCAACGAAAAGGCGTAACGATCGAAGAAGTGCTCGATCTTTTGGCAATTCGTATTATCGTGCGAACGCCAATCGATTGTTACCGTGCCTTAGGCATCGTTCATCAACATTTTAAACCGTTGATTTCACGATTTAAAGATTATATCGCTATTCCCAAAGAGAACGGTTACCAAACGATTCATACGACCGTTTTCGACGACAAATCGATCGTTGAATCGCAAATTAGAACGTACGATATGAACAAAACGGCCGAATACGGCGTTGCGGCACATTGGAAATATAAATCGGGCGGGCTTAACCCAAAACTCGACTGGCTAAACGAACTGAACAATCAAAACGAAGAGATCGACAATATCGAGGACTTTTATGCCATCGCAAAAGATAACCTTTACAGCGAAGATATTGCCGTTTTTTCGCCCAAGGGCGATATCTTTACCTTACCGAGGGGTGCTACGGTCTTGGATTTTGCGTATGAAGTTCACACGGAAGTCGGTACGTACGCCGATGAAGCGTACGTCAATAAACAAAAGGTTCCTCTTTTAACCGAACTAAAAAACGGGGATATCGTTCGTATCGTGACTTCGAGTGAACCGAAATTTCGTTGCAGTTGGATCAATAGCGTTAAAACGGGCAAAGCCAAAAGCACGATACAAGCCAATTGTCGACAAAAAATCAAAGAAATTAACCATAAAGCGGCGATTAAAATTCTCTCCAACGTCTTCGGGGTTACGGAAAACAAGGTCGAAGCATGGGTCGAACAAGAGCATGCAACGAAGAAAATTTTTAAGATTGCGACCGATTCGATTTTTCTCCAAGACGTTGCCAATACGTTGAAACTGTATGCGTTACAAGATACGCTGTTGTTTCCGCTTTTGAAAAAAGATCGCTACCATATCCGTAAACAGAAGTTTGAAAATATCGTGATTTATTCCAATCATCATATTTCAAACGTCTATTTTGATTACTGTTGCCATCCTAAACGCGGAGACGATATTTTAGGCTTTAAACGCGGAAACGATGTTTTCGTACACCATAAATTGTGCGAACGTGCCGCCGGCTTGATGGAAGACAACGAGCCGATGGTTTTTGTGAAATGGACGCGCGAAGCCCCCGATCGCTATAAACTGATCGTCAGCCTCGAAAACAAAAAAGGCTCTTTAGCCGCCTTTTTAGCTTATTTGGCTAAAATGCAGATTAACTTAGTCACCATCGAGCTTGGAAAAAGCGAAGACGAAGGGCATGCGGATTATTTTGAAATGATCTTAGAGCTGCCCGATAAAAACGTCGGTACCGTACGCGATAATTTAAGAGGAAAGTATCGCGTTATCGAGTTTGTTTCGGTCAACGACGCTTATAAATAACGAAGAAGGAAAAGTATGAATCATCACGTAGAAAATGCGCTCAACGAGATTAAACGAGGAATCAGCGAGATTATTGATGAAGAGCGCGTGGTTAGCTTAGTTAAAAATTATTTTGAAAAAGGCGAACGATTCTTGGTTAAAGTCGGCTTTGATCCGACAGCTCCGGATTTGCATTTAGGGCATACCGTCCTTTTACAGAAAATGGCACTACTTCAAAAATTCGGCGCGACGATTCAATTTCTAATCGGCGATTTTACGGGCATGATCGGTGATCCGACCGGTAAAAACGAAACACGTAAAAAATTGACGCGTGAAGTCGTTCTTGCGAATGCTCAAACGTATAAAGAACAAGTTTTTAAGATTTTAGATCCCGAAAAAACCAACGTTATGTTTAACTCGAAATGGATCGAAGCGTTAGGTTCGGCAGGACTTGTGGAATTGACGACGACGTTTAACGTAGCACGTATGCTAGAGCGCGAAGATTTTGAAAAACGTTACAAATCGCAAGCACCGATTTCGATTAGCGAATTTTTATACCCTTTATTGCAAGGTTACGACAGCGTTGCGATGAAATGCGACATCGAAATGGGCGGAACCGATCAAAAGTTCAATCTTTTGATGGGACGCCATTTGCAACGCGCTTACAACATCGGAAAAGAGCAAGCCGTAATTATGATGCCTCTTTTAGAGGGCTTGGACGGTGTCAATAAAATGAGTAAATCTTTAGGGAATTACATCGGCGTTACGGACGAGCCTTCGGATATGTTCGGAAAAATGCTTAGCATTAGCGATACGTTAATGTGGCGTTATTATGAGCTTTTGAGTACGAAAACGCTTGAAGAAATCGCGCAATTAAAAGCGGGAGTTTTAGATGGTTCGGTTCATCCCAAACATGCTAAAGAGGCTTTAGCGCAAGAGATTGTCACGCGTTATCACGGGTGCGATGCGGCGCAAGCGGCTTTGGAGTCGTTTAACCGCGTTCACGCACAACACGAGATTCCGGAGGATATCGAAACGTTTACATGTAACGAATCGCCGATATGGATTGCGAAAGCCCTTGTCGACTGCGGACTCGAAACTTCGACGTCACAAGCCAGACGCGACATTAAGCAAGGGGCAATCAAACTCGATCAAGCCCGTGTCGAAGACGAGCAACTTCAACTCGCCAGCGGTGAATACGTCGTACAGGTAGGAAAGCGTAAATTTGTAAAATTAAAGGTGCAGTGATGGCATTTCAACCTCTTACAATCGGCAAATATACCTTACAATATCCTATCGTTCAAGGCGGTATGGGGTTGGGAATCAGCTGGGATAAGTTAGCCGGAAGCGTGAGCGCCGAAGGGGGCTTGGGTGTGATTAGCTCCATCGGTACGGGGTATTACGAAAATACGGCGTACACTAAGAAAACGATCAATGCGCGTCCGTTTGATACCGAAAATTTTTATTCCAAAGAGGGCTTGAGTGCCATTATTCGCAATGCCCGTAAAATTTGCGGCGAGAAAGCGTTGGCGGTCAATATTTTGTATGCGATTAACGATTATGATCGCGTGGTAAAAGACGCCTGTGAAGCCGGAGCAAATATGATTATTACGGGGGCAGGGCTTCCGACCAATTTACCGGAATTTACTGCAGATTATCCCGATGTCGCTTTAATTCCTATCGTCTCTTCGGCTAAAGCACTTAAAATTATCTGTAAACGTTGGACGCAACGTTACAATCGCCTTCCCGACGCTATCATCGTCGAAGGGCCGCTTAGCGGAGGACATCAAGGCTTTACCTATGAGCAATGCGCTATGGAAGAGTACCAATTGGAAAATTTAATTGCTCCGATTCTAGAAGAGATTAAAGCATGGGGCGATTTTCCGTTGATTGCCGCAGGCGGTATTTGGGATCACGACGATATTCAAAAAATGATGGATTTGGGAGCAAGCGGCGTTCAGATGGGAACACGCTTTATCGGTACGCATGAGTGTGATGCCGATTTGGTTTTTAAAGAGATGCTGGTAGATGCACGCCAAGAAGATATTCAACTCTTTAAATCTCCCGTCGGGTATCCTGCGCGCGGTATTCGAAGTAATTTGATTCAAATGGTAGAGAAAAGAGAAGGACCTGCGATTCGTTGCGTTAGCAATTGCGTGAGCCCGTGCCATCGCGGTCAAGAAGCCAAGGCGGTCGGGTATTGTATTGCCGATCGTTTGTTCGATGCATACGCGGGTAAAAAAGAGACGGGACTTTTCTTTACCGGAGCAAACGGTTACAAACTGCATGAAATTATCAGCGTCAAAGAGCTTATGGCAAAGTTGGTGTATGGGGAAACACATTAAAACTTTTTTCTTTTTTCTGTTGACGTGTGTAACGCTTTACGCAGCACCCAATTACATGCAACAGTTGGAAAGTTATGACTCAAAGATCAATCAGCAAACCGGAAACGACGAACTTTTAAGGGTTTTTCACGGACTCAAGGCTGTTTACATTCAAGCGATTATCTCAGGGGATAATGCATTGAAAAAAGAGACATTGGAGCGTTTGATCAAAACGGCCAAGATTCTCAAACTCGACGCTTCAAAGTACGAGTCCGAACTTGCGACGATGGGAAAAGAGACGAAAAACACTTCTTCCGCTACGACGACGTCAAAATCTTCCAAACCGACGCCTCCTCCTCCGGCGGCAGAAGAGAGTTTGGTCGGCGAATCGCCTAAAGTAGAAACTGCCTCGCCGAAATCGGCAAGCTCTTTTAAAAGCGAGCCGGAGAGTAAACCCTCTTTTGCATCAACGACGCATGTCTCTTCGTTACCCAAAACCTATCGCGGTAAAAACGTTTTACAACATGTCAACAGCGATAACGATGAAATCGTACTCGAATTCGGGGAGGAAGTAGCGGAAAAGAGCATCAAGGTCTTTGTACTTAAAACATCGCCTACCTATAAAAAAATCATCGATGTTCCGGGAGTCGTCCTCAATGCTCCAATTGCGATCAAAACGCCTTCAACGCTACAAGGATTAAAAATTAGCCAGTTTAGCGACGATACGATTCGTATTGTTTTAGACGTCGATCAATCGCTTGAAACTTACGTGAGCGTGCTTTCCAATCAGTTGATTTTTTCGCTTGGAAAACAACCGATTTTGACGCAAAAAAAGATAACGCCTCCACCGACAAGCAAAAGTGCCGAAGCGACGCCTTTACCTTCGCAAAAAAACCCTAGCGCAAACGTGAAGGAAAAAGAAACGCCTCAAAAAGCACCGACGGTAACGACGACGGAGCCTTTAGCGAGTAAAACAACGGCTAAAACCAACAAACGCAATAAAACAATTGTCATTGATGCGGGGCACGGCGGTAAAGATGCGGGTGCTATCGGCTATAAGCAACGTATGGAAAAACATCTGGTTTTAGATATGGCACTGCAATTAGGCCAAGAGCTCAAATCCCGCGGATATAAAATCTATTTTACACGTCAAAGCGACGAGTTTATCAACCTTCGAGATCGTACGAAAGTCGCGAACGATAAAAATGCCGATTTGTTTATTTCGCTGCATGCCAATGCCGCGCCGAACGAGGCAAAAAAACTCTCGATGAAAGGGTTAGAAACGTTTTTCCTCTCCCCCGATCGTTCCGAGCGATCTAAAAACGTTGCCGCTTTGGAGAACCAATCGGATATGGAAGAGATGGACTTTTATTCGAAAGAGACGTTTTTGAACGTTCTCAATCGCGAAAAGATCATTTTATCCAATAAAGTTGCGATCGATGTGCAATCGGGAATGTTAAAAAGCGTTCGAAAAAAATACAGTGTCGAAGACGGCGGCGTCAGAGAAGCACCGTTTTGGGTTTTGGTCGGAGCGACGATGCCTTCCGTGTTGATAGAATTAGGCTATATCAGCAATCCTGACGAATGCGATAACATGTTCAATCCTCAGTACCAAAAGCACTTAGTGGAAGGTATTAGCAACGGTATTGATCGCTATTATGCGAACAATCCGTGACGACTTTACCTCTTTGTACAGCTTCGCGTTGAAAATAGTCCGACCACTGTTGAACAAGGGCTTGATTTGCGTGTGCAAGATAGATTTCTACGATACGTTTTTCACCGACAAATCGCGGTAGCGAAGAGAAATCTAACTCCGGCGGTAGGGCTTGCATTATGTCGATTAAATCATTTTCGGCGGCTTCGACGATAAACGTTTCGCTATAAGGTTGCGGCTGATGCGGGAAATGGGTATTGAGAGCTTCTTGCACCATCGGCCATGCCATTGATGGAAATCCAGGAGTGAAAAAGAAGCGGTGAGAGAGTGAAAAACCCGGTACGTTATTGACGACGTTGTGTAGAAGTTCAGCCCCTTTTGGAAGCATCGCCATAGCGATACGATGCGGATACGCCTCTTCTTTGAACTGCTTTTCGATACATTCTTTTGCTTTGACATGTAAGCATAATGGCTCTTGCGTAAAGACTTCTGCGGCAATAGAACGCGTTAAATCATCAGGCGTCGCACCGATACCACCAAAACAAAAAAGAACGCTCTTGGTATCGCGTAAAACAGTCTCGAAACAATTGCGAATCAATGATTCTTCGTCACGAATGACGAAGCTAGCATAGTGAAGAAGTCCTCGGTTACGTAATTCTTGATTGATAAAGGTGAAGTGTTTGTCTACTCTGCGAGCATTCAGTAACTCGGTACCGATGATCACAGAGTAGAAACGAAGCATTTTAGATACGGCTTTTAACGAAGTTTTCCATTTCGTTGACGATCTCTTCGATCGTACGTTCGCCGTTAATCGTATGTAACAGATTTTTAGCACCGTAAAAAGCTTGAATACCGGCTAAAGGCTCGGTATATACTTTCATTCGGTTTTGAAAGACTTGCACGTTGTCGTCTGCACCGCGTGCACGCCCTAAAACGCGATCGCATGCGACTTGTTCGCTGACTTCAACTTCGATAACATTGACAAGTTTCACCGTCGTCTCTTTTGCCAAAATAGCGTCAAGTGCTTTCATTTGTTCGTCCGAACGCGGGAAACCGTCGATTAAGATAACGTCTTTCGGGCTATTTTTAATCGCGCCGACGATAGTGTTAATGACGATATCGAGCGGAACAAGATTGCCCGCACTGACAAAAGCGTCGATGGTTTTTCCAAGCTCGCTTCCTTTTGCCACTTCGTCGCGGAGAAGTTCTCCCGTGGAATAATGCGCAATACTCTCGCTATTCTTTTCGGCGATAAGGCTTGCATCGGTCGTTTTGCCGCTTCCGGGAGCTCCGATAATTAAAAACAGTCTCTTCACTGGCACATCTCCTTTATTTGATTTTTTCACGAAGGCGAATACCCAAGTCGCGCAATTGATCGTTTTCAACCGCACTTGGAGCACGCGTTAGAAGGCATTGGGCTTTTTGTGTTTTCGGGAATGCGATAACGTCGCGAATACTCTCGCTTCGCGTAATCAACATCATCATACGATCAAGACCGATCGCTAAGCCGCCGTGAGGCGGTGCTCCAAATTTGAGCGCGTCGAGTAAAAATTCAAACTTCTCGTGCGCCTCTTCGTCGCTGATACCCAAAAGATTAAAGACTTTTTGTTGAATCTCTTTTTTATGAATCCTAATACTTCCGCCTCCGAGTTCCACGCCGTTTAGAACAACGTCGTATGCGATGGATTCCATTTCGTCGATCGGCGTATTATCGATGTCTTTTGGCATCGTAAAAGGGTGGTGTAAGGCTTTGGCTTGACCGTTTTCAACTTCGAACATCTCAAAATCGACGACCCAAACGAATTCAAACGTATCTTTAGGAATAATGCCCATTTGTTCGGCAAGAAAAATACGGAATCGACCCATATAATCGAGTACGACTTTTTTATCGCCGGCACCGAAGAAGATCGCATCCCCTACATGTAAGTCTGCCGCGTCGACAATCGCTTGAAGATCCGCTTCATCGAAAAACTTCGTTAAAGGTCCTTTGAGTCCGTCTTCTTTCATCTGAAAATAACCCAAGCCTTGCGCGCCGAATTTTTTCACGTACTCTTCAAATCCTTGCATTTGTCGTTTGGAAAAGATGGTATCGCCGTTTGGAACTTTAAGTGCTTTGATACGGTTCTTCTTCGTGTCTTTAGCGATAGAACTGAAAATTTCGTTTTTGCATCGTGCAAAAATATCGATGACGTCGATCATGGAGAGATCGTAACGAAGATCGGGCTTGTCGGAACCGTATCGCTCCATCGCTTCTTTGTAGCGAATGCGGTTAAACGGAATGGAAATCTCGTATCCGCAAGCATGAAAGACGTCTTTGAGAAGGTTCTCCGTCACGCGCATAACGTCTTCTTGCGTACAAAAGCTCATTTCGATGTCGATTTGGGTAAATTCGGGTTGGCGATCTGCGCGTAAATCTTCGTCGCGGAAACATTTGGCGACTTGAAAATAACGATCAAATCCCGCACACATCAATAATTGTTTAAAAAGTTGGGGAGATTGCGGGAGTGCGTAAAATTCACCGTTGTGAACGCGACTGGGTACAAGATAATCGCGCGCACCCTCCGGCGTCGATTTGGTCAAAATCGGTGTTTCGACTTCCAAAAAGCCTTGAGCATCTAACGAATTACGTACCGCAACGGTTGCCTTGCTTCGGAGTTTGAAAATCTCATACGCTTTAGGATTGCGCAAGTCGAGGTAGCGGTATTTCAGACGTACGTCTTCTCCGACGTTGTTGTCGCCGATAACAAACGGAACGGTTTCGCTCACATTTTCGATGATTAATTCATCGACGACGATTTCGATTTTGCCCGTTTTAAGGCGTGGATTTTCAAGCCCTTCGCCTCTGGCGCGTACTTTACCTTTTGCTTTGAGCACAAACTCGTCTCTGACGCGTGCGGCAATGTCGTGAGCGCGAACGCTGTCGGCAGGGTCGCACACCAATTGTACCAATCCCGATTTATCGCGAAGGTCGATAAATATAACGCCTCCGTGATCTCTATTACTGTTGGCCCATCCGCAAACTTCTACGATTTCGCCGATATTGGCGACATCTAAATCCGTACAATAATGACTTCTCAATTTTTCTTCCTAACATAGGTCGTTTTTTAAAGCTCTTAGTATAGCTAAAAGTAACTTGTCTTTAGTTTATTTTAGAGGCGATTACTCTTTTTTGTGGTACAATCCTTGAGCATATGGTTTTTAATTTGTGAGGATTCGGGGTAGCATGAACAATGTAATGATTTGCCTAGAGCTAACGCTTTTAGCCGTAGGAGCTTTCTTTTTAATACGATCTCTTCGACCTATTAATCAGTTAATTTTAGATTTGACGGATCAAAAGCTGATTCGTCAGTGGAAAACTTTGAGTGTTTTGATTCTCTCTTTTTTAATCGGCTATCTGGTTTTAGGATACGATCTTTGGGTACACAAAGACACCTCTTCGTTTATCTCGGTTATGATCGCTTTGGTGCTTTTCTTAGGTGGTACGTTTGCCTTTTTAGTCGGACAGTTGGCACTTTATACCGCGAACGATATGAAACATTTGGCTCTTTTGCAGCAAGAAAGCATTACCGACGGTTTAACAAGGCTTAAAAATAGACGCTACTTCGATCAACGTCTCTCCGAAGAAGTCGCTCTTTCCAAGCGTTATAAACTTCCTTTGAGCCTGATTCTCGTCGATGTGGATTATTTTAAAAAAATCAACGACGTTTACGGGCACACGGTCGGAGACGAAGTATTGAAAAACCTGTCGAATATTATCATGGAAACCGTACGCGATAGCGACGTTGTAGCTCGCTACGGCGGTGAGGAAATCGTCATTATTACGCCCAATACCGATAAAAAAGAGGCGTCGCTTTTGGCGGAGAGATTACGCGAGAAAGTTGAAAAAACCGTGATGGCAACCGTCGAGACGACACAAGAGGTTGTACAAGCGACGATTAGTTTAGGTGTTTGCGCCTTGAGTCATGTGATTTTAGATAAAGAAGCACTACTTGAAGAGACCGATCAAGCCCTTTATTTAGCAAAAAAATACGGACGAAATCGCGTCTCTATCAGCAGTTGGTAGGAAAATTTCCTACCGTTACATCCGTGTTAAGCGCGTTACGATTTGATCGATACTATCGGAAAAGAGACCGTATAAAAAGGGCTCCAAGTCTTTAGAGTTGTACGAAGGCGCGATCCATTTGCTCCCTTTTTGTTTAAAGTTTTGCGTGATCACTTCGTCACCGCGTCTTACGATAACTTCGATTTCAATTTCGCCGTATAAATTCGCATCGAAATTTTTGTCGTTATAAACGAGTTGGATATTTTTAAGATAAATTTCCGCGACCAAAGATGCCGCTTGTGCGGAAGCGTCGGTGTTGAAACCCGCAAGGTTCAACGCGTAGCCAAGACCTTCTTTATAGCGATCTTCAAAGTTGACGTTGCTGTAAAATTGGGTTAAAGTGTCGCCTTTTTGTTCGACGTAACCGATGACTTTTTTATCGGCTCGAAGGTCTTTAACGAGTCTGACATAGACCGTTTTTTTCTCTTTGCTAACAGGGCCTTTGTACTCGGCTTTATACGATTCGAGGTTCAAAGCTTCATTTTTATACGTACAACCGCTCAAAAGCAAGAGCATCATACCCATAAAAAACAGTAAGGTTTTCATGTTTTCTCCTAGTGATATTTGGCGCGAATTATAACATAATCGATGATTAATAAAATACAAGGTAGAATGAGTTTCCATGAAGATAACACAACACAATCAACTTTTATCGGCTATTACGTGCGTCGGACTGACAAGCAAACCTAATGACGCGTCGCTTCGTATTTTCGTCGACGAAATTCGCGGGGCATTGCACCGACGAGGTGTTTCGTTACTGATCGACGAAGTGAGCGCGCAAACGCTCGGATTGGAAGGAACGCCTTTTGATACGATGTGCGCTCGAAGCGATTTTCTCATTTCGCTCGGTGGAGACGGTACGCTAATTTCGTTGTGTCGTCGTAGCTTTGCGTATCACAAGCCCGTGTTAGGCATTTACGCCGGACAACTGGGCTTTTTGACGGATATTCAAACCGAAGAGATTAGCCCTTTTATCGAAGGACTTTTTACCGGAAATTACCGTATCGATACGCGTATGATGTTGGAAGTCTCCCTACACGCCAAAGGGCATATCCAAAAAGCGGTTGCGTTTAACGACGTTGTCGTGTCGCGTTCCAAAATCTCTCACATGAGTACCGTACGCGCTTACGTCGACGGGCATTTATTTAACACCTATTACGGCGACGGCGTTATCGTCTCGACGCCGACCGGTTCGACCGCATACAACCTTTCCGCCGGAGGTCCGTTGCTCTATCCGTTGACCGAAGCTTTGATTTTAACGCCGATTTGCCCGCATTCGCTTACGCAACGTCCTTTGGTTTTGCCGGTTGATTTTGAAATTTCGTTAGAGAGCGAAGACGATACGGTCGTCGTTATCGACGGGCAGGAGACGTATAGTATGAACGATTTTGATCGCATCAGCGTTAAGATCGCCAAAAAGGGTGCACGGTTGATTCACCGTTTGGAGCATGACTATTTTGACGTGTTGAAAAAGAAGTTACGTTGGGGGCACATGTGATAGAGCGATTGTTGTTAAAAAACCATCTTTCGTTTGAGGCGTGCGAGCTCGAGTTTCAAAACGGCTTGATCGTTTTTACGGGGCCTAGCGGCGCGGGTAAATCGGTTTTAATGCAAGGGATGCTGAGCGTATTCGGTTATGGCGAAGCACAAGCCGACGTTATCGAAGCGACGATTACTCAAAAGCTCGGTTTGGAAGCGTTCGGTTTTGAAGAAGAAAGTCCCAACGTGTTTAAATTTTTGAAAGCCAAAAGTGCGCGCTATTTCATCAATGCACAAAGCGTTTCCAAAAAAGCTCTTTCAGACATTTCGCGTACGTTTTTAAGTTCTTTGGGCGTTAAAGACAGTAGCGAATTCGACACGAAACGCTTAATCGAACTTTTAGACGGCGTTTGCGCTTCGCATGAAGCAACGCACCTTCAAAACGTGGCGCATTTTCAAACGCTTTTTCAAGAGTACATTACCTTAAAAAACGAGCTTGAAAGCGTGGAAGCCGAAGAGAAAAAAATTGAAGATCTAAAAGAATTTGCTCGTTTCGAAATTACTAAAATCGATGAAGTGTCGCCTAAAATCGGTGAAGACGAAGAATTGCTTTCGTTTAAGAAGTCGCTTTCTAAAAAAGAAAAAATCGAACAGGCGATGCAAAAAGCCTCTGAAATCTTTGCTTTAGAATCAAGCGTTTACGAAGCACTGCATCTTATGGAAGCGGACGCCGCGTTTTTCGATGCGTGTATTAACGAATTGCGTTTGATTTTTGAAAAACAAAGCGACACTCTAGAAGCCTTGGAAGAGATCGACGTCGAAAATTTACTCGATCGCATCGAAAAAATTTCCCAATTGAAAAAACGCTACGGTTCGATCGAAGGCGCGTTAGAACACCGCACAAAACGCCAAGAAGAGTTGGCGCGTTACGAAAATATAGCGTTTGAAAAAAGCCGCTTGGAAAAAGCTCTTGCCAAATACGAAAGCGATGTCACGGCTTCGGCGCAGGTTTTATCTCACAAAAGACGCTTACATGTAAGCGCGTTGCAAGAACATTTGAACGCCTATTTATCCCAACTTTACATGCCGCCTTTAAGCGTAAACATGCAAGAGGGAACTTTAAGCGAATACGGTTGCGACGTCGTTCAAATCGCTTTGGGCAAAGTGGATTTGAAGAAAATCAGTTCGGGTGAATACAACCGTTTGCGGTTGGCGTTTTTAGCGGTGCAAAACACGTTTCTACTCTCCGGCGGAGGTGTTTTAATCTTGGACGAGATCGACGCCAATTTGAGCGGAAAGGAGTCTATGAGCGTTGCCAACGTCTTAAAGCAACTGTGTACGCGGTACCAAATTTTTGCGATTTCGCATCAGCCGCAACTCTCTTCACGTGCCGATCAACACTTCTTGGTTGCGAAGCAAGGATCGACCAGCTCGGTAAGAGAACTGCAAGGCGAAGAGCGAATGGAAGAACTTGCCCGCATGGTCAGCGGCGAACATGTTACCGATGAGGCAAAACAGTTTGCTAAAACCCTTCTTGAAAGTGCAAAATCGTAACAACTTTTTCAGTGCTTCTTTTTTTATTCTTCTAAAATCATACGAATATCATACCGTTCTTTTACTCTGCGTGTAGAGTTTACATTCAAAAGGAGGTACGTATGCAAACTTGGCAACAAGTTTATGCACCTATCGGTGGAAGTTTAGGGTTATCGGCACTCGTGGCGTTAATTCCGATTGTGTTTTTCTTTATGGCGTTGGCCGTTTTTCGAATGAAAGGGCATTTGGCTGCGACGATTACGTTGGCATTGTCGATGATCGTTGCCGTTGTTGCTTTCGGAATGCCTACGGGTATGGTGGTTTCATCCGCCGCATACGGGTTTTTGTTCGGATTGTGGCCGATTGCTTGGATTATCGTCGCTTCCGTTTTCTTGTACAAATTAACGGTTAAAAGCGGGCAATTCGGCATTATACGTAACTCTATCATTTCCATTACGGAAGATCAGCGTATTCAAGTTATTTTGATCGGTTTTTCTTTCGGAGCCTTTTTGGAAGGTGCCGCCGGTTTTGGCGCTCCGGTCGCGATTACGGCGGCAATTTTGGTCGGTCTCGGATTTGCTCCGCTTTACGCCGCCGGTCTTTGTTTGATCGCCAATACCGCTCCTGTCGCGTTTGGTGCCTTGGGTATTCCCATCTTAGTTGCGGGTAAAGTCACCGGTATCGATCCGTTTTTGGTCGGCGCGATGGCTGGACGTCAATTGCCGTTTCTTTCGATCATTATTCCGTTATGGATCGTAGCGATGATGGACGGTTTTAAGGGCGTAAAAGAAGTGTGGCCTGCGGCACTTGTTGCCGGCGGAAGTTTTGCGTTTTCGCAATACGCGACGTCAAACTTTATCGGACCTGAGTTACCGGACGTTACATCGGCGATCATTTCTATCATTGCTACGACCGTTTTCCTCAAATTTTGGAAACCTAAAAATATCTTAAAAGGTCACGTATCCGCCGAATTGGAACGTGAGACGCAAAAAGCACATACGGGTGGGGAAGTTTTAAAAGCATGGTCTCCGTTTATCATTCTTTCGATTATGGTTACGATTTGGACGACCAACGCGTTTAAAGCCTATTTTGCCAAAGGTGCGATTATGGCGGGGACGATTTTCAACTTTGAATTTAGTTCTATCAGCAACGCGATCTTTAAAATGGCACCGATTGTCGCTAAACCGACGGCATTCCCCGTAATTTATACGTTTAACCCGATTTCGGCAACCGGAACGGCCATTTTCTTTGCCGCAATTATCTCGATGTTTATTTTGCGCGTCGATATGAAAACGGCGGTAAAAACGATGGGCGAAACCCTTTTTGAGTTGAAATGGGCTATCTTGTCGATCGGTATGGTTTTAGGGTTTGCGTTTGTGATGAACTATTCGGGTATGTCGACGACGATGGCGTTGGTATTGGCGAATACGGGCTTCTTATTCCCGTTCTTTTCTCCGATTTTGGGATGGTTGGGTGTTTTCCTTACCGGGTCGGACACCTCTTCCAATGCGCTTTTCTGCGGCTTGCAACAATCTACCGCACACCAATTGGGCTTAAACGAGACCTTAATGGTTGCGGCGAATACCACGGGCGGCGTCTGCGGCAAGATGATTTCTCCGCAATCGATTTCCATCGCATGTGCGTCTGCCGGTATTGTCGGAAAAGAGTCCGATCTCTTCCGATTTACGGTTAAGCACAGCTTGGTGCTAGTCGTGGTCATGGGTATTATGACGATGGCGCAAGCGTATATTTTAACATGGATGGTTCCGTAAATTAGCCTTTTGAGACGGCGGAATCTTCCGCCGTCGCCTTCTTTTAGAAAACTCCCAATGCTTTTATGTTACAATCAAAAATCCAACGAACGTTAATGCCCTCAATTAGGATTTTGAATGTCGCGTGAAAAAATACTCATCGTCGAAGACAATAAAGCACTCTCAAAACTGATCGTTAAAAAAATGCAATCCAGCCTTGATTTTGACATCGATGCCGCGTATAGCTACGAAGAAGCGTTAGCATTGGTTGAAAAAGAAAAAGACTACTTCGTGGCTCTTTTGGATTTGAATCTGCCCGATGCACCGGAGGGTGAAGTGGTCGATATGATTTTAAGCCATAAGATTCCTTCCATCGTCCTGACCGGTTCAATGGATCACGAGACGCGCGAAAAAATCTTAAAAAAAGAGGTTATCGATTACGTTCATAAAGGCAATATCGACGACGTGAATTATATTTTTTCGTTGATCGAACGCCTGCATAAAAATCGCGATGTTAAAGTGCTTGTCGTCGACGATTCGATTGTTGCTCGTGCACAAATTAAAGATTTTTTACAACGGCATATGTTTAAAGTGCTTGTGGCGGCACACGGCGAAGAAGCTTTGGCGTTTTTAGAAGACAATCCGGATATTAAACTGATTTTGACGGACTATTTAATGCCCGTTATCGACGGCGTGGAATTAACGAAAGAGGTACGCAAACGTTATTCGAAAAACGAACTGTCCATTATTGCGATGACCGCTAGCAACGCGGAATTGATTTCGGCGCATTTTTTAAAAATCGGCGCGAACGATTTTATCAATAAGCCTTTTAGTCAAGAAGAGATTACATGTCGTATCGACAATTCGCTGGACGCACTGGAATATATCGCTACGATTAAAGCTATGGCGCAAAGCGATTTTCTGAGCGGTTTGGCAAACAGGCGTTTTTTCTTTGAGCAGATGCAACACTATTTTAAAGAGGCGAAAGAGCACAGCGAACCTTTTGCTCTGGGATTGATCGACATCGATCAGTTCAAACAAATCAATGATACTTTAGGGCACCGCATCGGCGACGCCGTGATTGTTGCCTTGTCCGAACAGCTGAAAAACCATTTTTGCGATAATGCTTTTATTTCGCGCTTCGGCGGCGATGAGTTTTGCGTCGTGCTCAAACAGTGCGACCCCAAAAAAGCGTTAGCCTATTTTGTTAAATTTACCGATGTCGTATCGCATTTAGCGATCAGCGTACCGGAAACAAAATCTTTACATGTCAGCGTTTCGATCGGCGTGACGTTTAACGACGTCGGTTCCCTCGAAGAGATCGTGCATTTAGCCGATCAAGCGCTTTATAAAGCCAAACAAAACGGGCGCAATCGCGTGGAAGTCGCTTAATGATCATCGATACCCATTGCCATTTGGACGATACGCAATTTGCGGACGATTTGGATGAAGTCGTTTTACGGGCCAGCAAAGGTGGCGTGAAAGGCATCGTTATTCCGGGAGCGGATCTCCATGATCTTGAGCGCGCCCAAACTCTGGCACATCGCTACGAACATATTTTTTTTGCGGCGGGCGTGCATCCATACCATCATGATCAATACGACGAAACCGTTTTGCGCCGCTTTTTAGAAGATGAAAAATGCATTGCGATAGGCGAGTGCGGATTGGACTATTTTCGCTTACCCGAAGAAGCGGAAGCGATGGTACAGGAAAAAGAGCGACAAAAAGAGATTTTTCGATGTCACGTGCGTTTGGCAAAAGAGCTCCAAAAACCCCTCATCGTACACATACGCGACGCAAACGACGATAGCAAACGTATTTTATTGGAAGAAGATGCGGGTGTTATCGGCGGTATTTTGCATTGCTACAATGCCTCCAAACATTTGCTCGATTTAGCCGATCACGGGTTTTATTTCGGTATCGGCGGCGTCTTAACGTTTAAAAATGCCAAGAGCCTTGTTGAAGTTTTACCGTTAATTCCAAAAGATAAGCTTTTGATCGAAACCGACGCTCCTTACCTAACGCCGGTGCCTTTTCGAGGGCAGAGAAACGAGCCTTTTTACACGCGATTCGTTGCCGAGAAGATGGCGGAGGTTTTAGAGATGAGTGTTACGGATATACACGATTTAACCACAAAAAATGCTCTTTTTCTCTTTAAAGCTTTAGAAAAGATAAAGTTTGATACAATCTAAAGATAACATCAAGCAAAAACGACACGAAAAGGAGAGGCATGTACAAGGTTATCGTAGCCCTTTTTTTAATCTTTCAGAGCCTGCATGCTTTCTTAAGCACCGATAACACCGACTACCAACAACAACTAACCGCTCTTAAAAATTTCGATCTTCCCAACACTTTTTTAAAAGATTCTATTTTTATCTCCATGAAAGAAGATGCCGAGACGTATAAAACCAAACACTTTCTCAAAACGCTTGAAAACGGCGATAAATTTATTCCGATTTTGCAAAAAATGATGCAAGAAGCGAGCGTTCCTTCCGAATTTTTATACCTTGCAATGACGGAATCGAGTTTCAATCCTTACTCTTCTTCCTCAGCAAGAGCTTCGGGTATCTGGCAATTTATTCCTGCAACGGCCAAACTTTACCGTTTAACCAACGATAGTTTTGTCGATTACAGGCGCGATCCGGTTAAATCGACCGAAGCCGCTATTGCTTATTTGAAAAACTTACATGCCATGTTCGGCAAATGGTATCTGGCCGCATTAGCGTACAATTGCGGTGAGGGAACGGTTTCCAAAGCCATTGAAAAAGCGGGAACGGACGATATTAACGTTTTATTGGACGAGCATAAGAAATATTTACCCAAAGAGAGCCGACTTTATATTCGTAAAATTTTGATGATGAGCTATATCTCTAACAGTACCGACGTGATGCTCGATAACGGTTCGGAGTATCTTCTCAATCGCGCCAACAACGCTACGTTTGTTAAAGTGAGCGTTAAAGGCGGTACGTCGCTTAAAGATATTGCGGAAAGTATGAGCATCTCGATGAACGAGCTTAAAGCTTACAATCCGCATCTGAAGCACGCTTTTACGCCGCCCGTGAATACCGAAAGTTACGTTTACATTCCGCAAGATCGTCAAGTTGCCTTTACGCAAAATTTCGATACGACGAAAGAACCTCAAAAGTATGCTCTTTACGTTGCCCAAAAGGGCGATTCGTTAGATAAAATCGCACAAAAATACGGTACCGCATCGCAAAAACTGATCGAACTCAACGGCTTAAAAAGTGCCGCACTCAAACCGAAAACCGAACTCATCGTTCCTTTAGGAGCTCCGAAAGCGTCTACGTCTTTGATGCAAGAAGCGGTTTACATCGCGAAAGCGGGTGACTCTATGGAGAGTATTTCTAAAAAATACGATATTTCCCTCGATACGCTTTTAAAAGCGAATCATAAAAAAGAAGCTTGGGTAAAAGCGGGAGAGAGTATTGTTATTCCGAAACGTTAGTGCCTTTAGCCTTCTTATTCTTGCGTGCATTTCGTGTTTCACGGGATGCTCTTCCCGGAGTTCGTATGTACATACGCCCCGAGGAGCAAGCGGTTCTAGCGAAGAAGCGGCTTCCATTAACAACTCCCCCGCAATGCACCGTGCCACGATGCGACCTTATACGATCGACGGGAAAACCTACTATCCGACGATGGTCAGCGTCGGGGATTATTTCAGCGGCGTGGCAAGCTGGTACGGCAAAGATTTTCACGGCAAAAAAACCTCAAACGGCGAAGTGTATAACATGTACGATTTAACCGCCGCGCATAAAACCCTTCCGATGAACACGATGCTCAAAGTGACCAACCTTAAAAACAATAAAAGTATTGTCGTGCGCGTCAACGATCGAGGGCCTTTTGTGGGAACGCGTATCATCGATCTTTCCTATACGGCGGCTTCGAGGTTGGAACTCGTTGCCAACGGTACGGGGCCTGTTGGATTGGAAGTCATCGGCTTCGCCGGCGTCGTTGCACCGGCGGGTGCACCTAAAGAAAGTGTCGTAGAGAGCGATTATTTGATTCAAATCGGCGCGTTTAGAAGCAAAGAGGGTGCCGCACGGTTTGCTCAAAGCAATATGAATGTTAATAATCGCTACAATGCGGTCGTGAAAGAAGGAACGTTTGAAAATCAGCCGATTTATCGCGTCTGGTTGAAAGGTTTCGGGAGTGAAGCGGAAGCCTCCGATTTTATTGCAAAAGGGCAATTTAAAGGCTCATTTATCGTAAGGGAATAACATGATAAAAACCGTAGAACGCATTACGAAAGAGACGAAGATTCGCGTCGAGCTCAATTTAGAAGGAAGCGGACAATCTTCTATCTCAACGGGTATCGGCTTTTTCGACCATATGTTGGAAGCATTTTCGAAGCATGCTCAAATCGATTTAACCCTTACATGTCAAGGCGATACGCATATCGATTTTCATCATAGCGTCGAGGATACGGGAATCGTTTTAGGGCAAGCACTTAAAGCCGCGATCTATCCGATTGAAAAAGTTGAACGGTACGGCAATGCCGTCGTCGTTATGGACGAAGCGGCGGTTGAATGCGATTTGGACTTGAGCAATCGCGCTTATTTGGTTTACGAAATAGAAGCGGAAGGAAAAGTCGGTGATTTCGACGTCGAACTAGCCGAAGAATTTTTTAGAGCCGTTGTGCAAAATGCCGCTTTGAGTGCGCACATTATCGCACGACGCGGCAGAAACAAGCACCATCTTTTGGAAGCGGCGTTTAAAGCATTTGCGGTCGCTCTGAGACGCGCTTTGGTTAAAAACGAACGTGCGGGTATTCCAAGTACAAAGGGCGTTTTGTGATTGAACTTTTAGTGTTTGACGTCGACGGTTGTTTGACGGACGGCGGAATTATGTACGGTAACGGCGATCAGGAAGAATTTAAAGTTTTTAACGTCAAAGACGGATTTGGAATTGTCGCATGGATGAAACTCGGGAAAAAGAGCGCGATTATTACCGGACGCGGTTCACGTGTCGTGGAACGCCGTGCAAAAGAGCTCGGCATCAGTTATTTGTATCAGAACGTGAAAAACAAAAAAGCGGTTTTAGAAGAGATTCTTCGTGCCGAAAATCTCTCTTTTGAAAATGTTGCCGCTATCGGCGACGATCTTAACGACTTAGCACTCTTGCGTTCGGTGGCTCTTTCGTTTGCGCCCAACGATGCGCTTCCTTCGGTCAAACAAGAGGTCAGCGTCGTTTTATCTCGCAACGGAGGTCACGGTGCGGTACGTGAGATGATCGATTATGTCGTAGCATCGGAAAATTTGAGCGAGGCATTCGTAAACCCTTGGTTGTAAGATTATTCGTCTACGGAGCACTCCTCTTTTTAGGCATGAGCGTTTTTTTAATTATCAAAGAGCCTTACACCTTACGCATCGTTGATCTCAACGGCAATCAGATTCCCGAAATCGAACTGATTCATGCTCAAAATTATCAGATTAAGGATAACGGTATCGAAAGTATCGTGAATTCGACGCGCGTTATGCGTTTTAAAGATTTTGACGAGCTTCAAACCGTCACGGCCGAACATCGAACCGACAAAGGACTTAGAGGCGTTTTAACGACCGATAAAGCTTTGGTTCGCGATAAAGTGATTCACTGTATGAGCAATTCGCATTACGTTCGTAGCGACGGCGTTGCACTAGAAGGTGAAGATATTTTTTACGATCTAAATACGGAAGTTTTACGCAGTGAAAAACCCTTTATTTTTTCTCAAGAACGAAGCCGTACGAACGGTCTTTCATTTGTTTATCAGATGAAAGAGGGCACAATTGCTGCAAACAGTATTCATTCCGTGATTCAACAAGTGGAGAGAAAAGGCAAATGAAATTTTTGATCATCCTCGCAACATGTGTTTGTTCGATGCTTGTTGCCGCAGAAGTACAGGTGACCGCCGATAAATTTTTTGCGGACGAAGCCAAACGAATCAGTATTTTTGAAGGAAACGTAACCGTCATTAAAGAGGGCGATAAGCTCACGGCGAAAAAGATTACGATCCATTTCGACGAGAAAAAGCAGCCGATCCTTTATGTTGCTACGGGCGACGCGAAGGGCAATATGATGATGAAAGAAAAGCACTATTACGGTGAAGCCGACAAGATGACGTACGATCCTAATAAAAGCCTTTACACATTAGAAAAAAAGGCGTTCTTACATGAAATCGATACCGATAAAAAAGTCTACGGCGAATTGATTCGCGTCGATCAGATCAGCGGTCATTACGAAGTGGACGGAAAAGGAAGTGCTCCTGTGAAGTTTATCTTTAAGGTCGAGGATAAAAAACAGTGATCCACGTCAAAGAAGCCCGCTTTGTAAAGTCGGCTTCCAAACTGGATGAAAGCACGCCCGAGGGCATTAGCGAAGTGGCGTTTATCGGACGTAGTAATGTCGGTAAAAGCTCTTTAATTAATGCGCTTAGCAATCGAAAAGATTTGGCCAAAAGTTCTTCCACCCCCGGAAAAACAAGGCTGATTAACTTTTTTCACGTCACGTTGACGCAGGACGAAACGGCTTTTACGCTTCAATGGGTCGATTTACCCGGTTTCGGTTATGCGAGGGTATCGCACAGCATGAAAGACGAGTGGCAAAAAAATCTGACGGAATACTTAAAAAAACGCGTTTCGATTCGATTGTTTCTTCATCTCGTAGATGCAAGACACCCTTTTTTGGAAAACGACAAAGCCGTACACGACTATTTGCACGACGTCGTTCGTCCCGATCAAACGATTTTACGCATTTTTACGAAAGCCGATAAGCTTACGCAAAGCGAAATCAGCGTGATCAAAAAACACTATCCGGATGCTTTATTGGTCTCTAGCAGTCGAAAGAAAGGGATTGAACAACTCTTGGCACAGATTTTTAACGTGGTTTTCGGAGCACAATTATGATACGTTACACAAAAGCAAAGCTCAGCGATATTGCTTTGATGCAAGAGGTCGTGCGCTTAGAAGTCGAAAAAGGCATTATCCTCTTTCGCAGTGCGGATGAGATGTCGACCAATATACGTTCGTACATTTTAGCCAAAGAAGACGATGAAATCATCGGTTTCGGGGCACTTCATTTTCATGCGCCCGATCTAGCGGAAATTCGCAGTCTTATCGTTAAAGAAGGGTATCGGGGAAAAGGTATCGGTCGGGGTATTATTGAAAATTTATTAACAGAAGGCGAATTTTTAGGAGTGAAAAAAGTCTTTACGCTAACCTATCAAAAGGGATTCTTTGAAACGCTCGGATTTAGTGAAATCCCCAAAGAAGCACTTCCCTCTCATAAAATATGGGCGGATTGTATTAAATGCAAGCATTTTCCGATATGCGACGAAATCGCACTCATCAAACATATTTAACCTTTATCGGACTTACGGGCATTTTGGTTTTATGCCAAATTATGTCTTCGCTGTATCCGTGGATACCGACGTTCGTCGGCGTCGTTTTTGCATATTTGATCTTGGAATTTGAACACCGTGAAGTCAAAGCCGCCAACATTGCGTTGGGCTTCGTATATCTTTGTTTTTACGATGCGAGCAAGGGTTTTTACCTCTTCTCGTATGTCGTTTTATTTATTTTAGTGTACCGCTTTGCATTGTTAAAAATTCAAACTTTGATTACATGTGATAATTGTATTTTGGCAAGCTACGTGATCGTTGCGTATCTCGGGCACTATTTGCTGAATTGTTTTTTAGCGTATTTGGATAACGAGACGTTCCCTTATTTTTCCAATTACTATTTTTACTCTATTGCGCTGGATTCGTTACTTTCGTTTATGCTTTTTAGGGTGTCACGGTGAGAATCAAAATAGTTTTAGGCCTCTTTTTCATTGTTTGGACAGCTTTATTGGTACGCGTTTATTACATCAGCATCAAATCAAATGCTTATTACGAAGAGATCGCAAAACAAAATGCCGTTAAAGTCGATGAATTGGCTCCGCTTAGAGGTGTTATTTTAGATCGCAATCTCAAACCTCTCTCCGTCAATCGTTTAGGTTTTTCGATCGGTATTAAACCGCGGTTGAGTTTAAAGTCGCAACGTAACGTCTTAGATGAAGAGATAGCGTTTTTGGCTTCTTTATTGACCGATTCTAGCGTTAAAGAGATGACGAAAGAGTATTTGCGAACCGACTCGGCGTATAACCACGATTACGTCGACGTGATTCCTTTTATTCCGTACGACAAGCTAATCCCGCATTTCGCACGCATTGCCCAACATGAAAATCTCAGGATTCAAATTGCTTCCAAACGTCATTATCCTTACGGCAATTTAGCCTCACATGTCATCGGTTACGTCGGTCGCGCCAATACCCAAGACGTGGCGGAAGACGCTACCGCAAAGCTAGTAGGATTTTCCGGAAAAACGGGCATCGAAAAGTATTACAATGCCGTATTGCAAGGGGTTAAAGGCGAGAAAAGAACCAAAGTAACGGCCTTTAATCAAGAGATTGAAGTCGTGAGCAAAACCTTGCCGACCAGCAACGATTTGGTACTCAGTCTTGATTTGGAATTACAACAATATATTACGACGCTTTTTGGAGACGATAGCGGTGCCGTGGTTGTTATGAACGTCCAAAACGGTGCTATTTTAGCCGCAGCGAGTTTTCCCGAATACGATCTCAATAAATTCGTCAACGGTATTTCGCAAGAAGAGTGGTCGTTACTAGCAAACGATTTGAATCATCCTTTTACCAATAAGCTTGTGAACGGGCTTTATCCTCCCGGTTCTATCGTTAAAATGGGTGTAGGAATGGCGATGCTTAATACGGGGATTATTACCCCCTCGACAATGATCGAGTCGACCGGAGCGATGGAACTTGGCGGTCGTATTTTCCGTGATTGGAAAAAAGAGGGGCACGGCATGATCTCTTACGTAAAAGCGATCCGACAAAGTTGCGACGACTACTTTTATAAAACAAGCCTTAAAGTCGGTATCGATAATATTGCACCGTTTTTATCCAAAATCGGCTTTGCCGCTAAAACGGGCATCGATCTTCCTCGTGAGTTTACGGGTACGGTACCGAGTCGCGAATGGAAAAAAGAGCGTTACGGGAGAGGTTGGTCTCAAGGAGAGACGCTGATTACGTCGATTGGGCAGGGATACTTTTTGGTGACGCCGGTTCAAATTGCCAAATATACCGCATTTTTAGCGACGGGTAACGGCGTTACGCCGCATTTTTTACGCAAAGTCAACGATACGACCATTGATTTTCCGGTCGATCCTACGATTGTTAGCGAAAACGAAAAACGCTTTTTAAAAGTAACGCGCGAAGGTATGTACGAAGTCGCTAACGTTCAAGGCGGAACGGGATTAAACCACTTACGCTTGACGGCTCCGTTTAAAATCGCCGCTAAAACGGGTACGGCGCAAGTCGTAGGGATCTCTCAAACCGAGAAAAAGCGAATGCGCGAAGAGGACATGGAGTATTACCAACGTTCACATGCATGGCTCACAACGTACGGTCCTTACGAAAATCCACAATACGTCGTAACCGTTTTGGTCGAACACGGAGGGCACGGCGGAAGCGAGGGCGGGCCGATTGCTTCTAAGATATACGATAAACTTTATGAAATGGGTTATATCACGCTACCGGAAAAACCCAAAGAGTCTAAAAAATAATTCGATCGTTTACAAAGCGTCGATATCGACGGAATATTCGATATTTTCCGCAACCTCTCGTGCCGCTTGTGTACCGAAAAGCTCTTTTAAAAGATAAAATCCAAGTTCCAATCCCGAACTAACGCCTCCGGCACTGATGATTTTTCCTTCACGAACGATTTTGGAAGAGACGACCTGAACGCCGTAATCGGCCAGTTCGTTAAAAGCCTTAGCATGGGTTGTCGCTTTTTTCCCTCGTAGCAGACCCGCTTCGGCAAGAAAAAAAGCGCCCGTGCATACGGAAGCAAGGTAGGAAAGAGAGGAGTACTGTCGATGTAAAAAGGCAAGTGTCGGCGCATCTTTCATCCAACGTATGCGACCTTTCCCTCCGGGAAAAATTAAAATATCAAGCGACGGTGCCGTTTCGTAGCTTTCGTGCGGGATAATTTTAAGACCGTTAAAAGCTTCTATCGGCTCTAAGCTCGGAGCAATGAGTAAAACGCGCGTGCTGTTTTGTTGAATCTTGTTGATATAGCTTAACACTTCAAACGGTGCAACAAAATCAAGTTCCTCGACCTCAGGAAAAATAACGATACCGATGTGAAGCATTTAAGCTTCTTCCGTACGGACGATCAAACTTTTGGGAAGCGCATAATGAAAAATCCACTCCTCTTCTTTTTTGCGCATCTCTCCGTGATCGGTTTCATGGTCAAATCCCAAGAGATGTAATAAGCCGTGAATGAATAAAAGCGCGATTTCTTCTTCTTTTTCATGCCCGAGTTCGGCAGCTTTTTGAAAAGCAAGTTCGTAGTTAATCACGATAGAACCCAGTGGCGCATGGGGAAAATCATCGATGGGGAAGCTTAGCACATCGGTGGTTTTATCGACGTTTCGGTGTTCGAGATTGAGCGCATGCATGCTTTTTGCATCGACGATAACCAACTCGACCTCTTTGTCGGTGTGCTCCGCGCAAATACGTTCCAATAGGGCTTCCGGAAGCGTTATAGCTTCGTCGTTATCGATACTTAACACCATAAAAAACTCCTTTAAAAGAGGGTCGGTTGTCGTGTCATCGCCGTTGTGTAAAACGGTTCAAAAGACTCTTTGTCGCCTGAAATCAAAGCGTACGAAAAACGCATGCATGCCAGTGTCTCTTTTAGTTTTGCATACGTTTTAAAACGGAGCGTCCTAAACATGTCGGTCGGAAGCGTAAAATCGCTTATTTCCGGAAGGCAGAGCACGGTCGTCGAAGGATCGACGCAATGGGCAAGGTAGGCAAGATGCTTGGGCACCAAAGAGACATCAGGCTCGAAAATCAAAGCACGATCGCTCATTCCGAACTCTTTTTTTGCAAGCGAAGGTGTCACAAACTGCGGGTAAAAATGCTCGCAAAACGTGAGTTGTTCCACGGCGTACGCCAAAGAGTGTTCGTCGCAAAAAGACAGAAGCGATAAGCACTCTTCGACGTAATGCGCCGGCAATTTTTGTTCGTGTAGGTAACGTTCGCGATAGTGAAACGAGCTTAAAAAAATACCTTTAGCGTTCACCGGTACGAAAGGCGATAGTGCGGTTTGGACATGTAGAATATCGGGTGCGATTTTAAAGGCGAGGCCATCGTCGCTCATATAAAAAGCGTCCTCCTCTTTAGCTTGTAAGATCGTTCGTGCGATGAAGAGAAGATCGCCTTTGAGCCGTTTTAACTGTTTAGGCGTATGCAGATACTCGAACAAAGAGGCTTGGATCGGCGAAAACAAAAAAAGACGCAGATGCTTTTCGTTGATGAGGTAACGCAACAATCGTACCAGCGTCGTTTCGATACTATCGACTTCGATCCATGCGCATTCGGTGTCTTCATCGACGTAAGAAAGCGTGCTTAGCACGGCATAAGCACCTTTGTCGATAGCGGCATGCAGCGTTTGTCTGGAAGCTTGGGTATCGATAAAAAGATCGCCCGACATCAGGCGTGAAAGCTCAAATTGAATCGAAGCAAAAGCATCGACGGGCGGTTCGGTTCGAAGCCTACCGTCGACGATGCGGACGAAATTTTTTATTTTCATCCAACGGATGCGCCGTTTGCGCGCGGTTTTTCAGGGCGAATCAGGCAGAGTCCCTCTTTGTCTTTAGCCGCTAAAAGCATTCCTTGGCTGAGCAAGCCTTTGATCGTTGCCGGTTTGAGATTGGCGACGACGCACACTTGGGTGTTGATAAGCGATTCTGGCGTATAGTATTCTCGAATGCCCGCAACGATTTGGCGCGGTTCATTTTCTCCGACGTCGACGGTAAGTTTTAAGAGTCGATCGCTACCTTCTACAACACTAGCTTCCAAGATTGTTCCGATTTTGAGCGAAGTCTCAAAAAATTGATCAATCGTAATGATCGACTCGGCTTTATGTTCTTTTTTGGCATTTTTTACCGGTGTCGGCGTCGCTTCGAGGGCAGGTGGCGTGGGTTGCGCCATCAACTCTTCTTCAATGCGCGGGAATAAAGGCGGTACTTTTTCGATGGTAAACGTGTCTAAAAAGTCTTTGCGAAGCACAAAACGGTCGTATGCGGCCGTCGTAATTTCAAAACCGAGCGCACGGGCGATCGTCATTGTCGTTTTAGGCATAATCGGATGCAATAAAATGCTCACGCGTGCCAAAATATTGGATACCAGCGCGACGAGTGCTAAAGCTTGGTCGATTTTGCCTTCTTTGATTTTAACCCACGGTTCGTGGATCGTAATAGCTTGGTTCGCGATACTGAGGGTTTTCCAAAGCTCTTCCAAATAGCGGTTGGTTTGCATCTCTTGCAAATAGACTTCGACGTTGTTTAAAATCTCGTCAACCGCTTTAAGTTCTGCCGTATGAAAGGTTTCGACGTCTTTGGACGTAACGATGCCTTCGCTGTATTTGCCGCTCATACCGATGATACGGTTTAAAAGATTGCCCAGTTCGTTTCCGAGGTCGGAGTTGATACGATCCATTAAGGCTTTTTGGCTAAAATCGCCGTCTTGTCCGAAGGGCACTTCGCGAAGCATAAAATAGCGGAAATTTTCCAATCCGTATGCGTCGGCGACCTCTTTGGGATTGACGACGTTACCTTTACTTTTGCTCATCTTCTCGCCGTTGCGCGTCCACCAACCGTGTGCGGCGACATGTTTGGGTAAAGCAAGCCCTAAGCTCATTAAAAATGCCGGCCAATAGATCGCATGGAAGCGCAAAATATCTTTTCCGACCAATTGAACGGTTGCGGGCCAAAAGTGCATATTCTTTTCGTCGTTACCGTATCCTAAGGCGGTGACGTAGTTTAAGAGCGCATCCAGCCAAACGTACATCACGTGTTTGCTATCGTTCATGGAGGAGGGAAGTTTGATGCCCCAGTCAAAACTCGTACGCGTAATGGAAAGATCGCGCAAACCTTGTTTTACGAAGCTGATGACTTCGTTTTTTTTGCCTTTGGGAAGGACGCATTTTTCGTCGTTGTTGTACCATTGGATGAGGTCTTCTTGGTATTTGGAGAGTTTAAAAAAGTAGCTCTCCTCTTTGACCAAGCGTGTGAGCTTGCCGCAGTCAGGGCATTTGTCTTCATCGACCAGTTGCGTGTCGGTAAAGAACGTCTCACAACTGACACAGTAGTGACCCTCATACTCGCCTTTGTAGATGTCGCCGTTTGCGAACATCACTTCAAACGCTTTTTGAACGCCCGCTTTGTGCTCGGCATCGGTAGTGCGGATAAATTTATCGTAGCTAATTTCAAAGCTATCCCATAAAGCGCGGAATTTTCCGCTGATTTCGTCGGCATAGGCCTGAGGCGTTTTGTTGCGCGCTTTGGCGGCTTCTTCGATTTTTTGACCGTGTTCGTCGGTTCCGGTTAAAAAGAACGTTTCATAGCCCTTCAAACGATAATAGCGCGCCATCGTGTCGGCGATAATCGTCGTGTATGCATGTCCGATATGCGGTACGTCGTTGACGTAATAAATAGGGGTGGTAATATAAGCTTTTTGGGACATCGTTTTTCCTAGTTAAAAATTGATTAGCATTTTACAAAAAATATTTTGCAAAGACTTAGAGCACCGAAGGTGCGCGGGCATTTCGCTAAGAATTGCCCGATGTTAACGTAGTTTTTAAAGCTTTGCTTTCAAAACGTGTCAACACTATAAACTCAAAACTCAAATCCGCCGCCTTGACCTTTGGACATACTCTCGTAAACCGCTTTGACGTAGGCTTTGCGGATTTCGCATTCGAACATTTTGTCGCAGTCGCTACATGTCAAAACGTTTTGGGCATTTTGACATGCTTGAAGTTCGCTTTTTTTCTCTTGAAGCGTCTGTTCAAAAATATCGCTTACGTCACTTTGCATAGCACTGCTTAACGCGTTCTATTTCCGTTTGAGAGCCGAAAAAGCATGGCGTCGTATCGTGCGGATGTGAAGGCGTGAGGTCTAACAGACGCATTTTCCCGTCGATCGCGGCACCGCCGGCTTTCTCGTAAACGAAAGCAAACGGAAACACTTCGAAAATCATACGAAGCTTGCCTTTGGGTACGTCGCTGGTGGCGGGATACGAGAACAATCCGCCGCCTTTAAGCAAGATTTGGTGCAAGTCCGGAACCATACCGCCGGAGTAACGCAAGCGATAGCCGTCTGCGAAAATCGCGTCGATAAGGGCTTTATGGCGCGGCTCCCATCCCATTTGCGTCGCACCCGGTGCGTTGAGTTTGCCTTTAGCTCCCAGTTTGATCTCTTTGATCAAAACGAATTCGCCTTTTTGGTTCAAGCGGTAAAGCGTAACGTTTTCGTGCGCAATGACCAATTCGACGCGCGGTCCGTAGACGACGTAAACTGCCGCTTTGAGGTTTTTACCCGCAAAACCGCCTTCGTAAATACCGAAAATGGAGCCTACGCTTAAATTGACGTCGATAAGGCTCGAACCATCTAACGGATCGTATCCGATGCTGTAAATTCCGTCTCCATGTAAAGGGGTTTTTCCCTCTTTTTCTTCGCTGACGATCTCTTTGATGCAAGCGACTTTTGCAAACTCCTCTTCAATGATCAGATCGCTTTTGATGTCCAGTTTCAACTGCGTATCGCCCGTTGAATTGATATTTTCGGAGTATCCCGTATCGTCAAATGCGATGGCTTCTTTGATGCGTGCGGCGGAGCGTTTAATCGCTTCGTAAATTTCTGTCATGTTATCGTACCTTTTTAGCGTTTTGCATAATCCAAGCAACGACTTGCTCGGGGTTGTTTAAATCCAGTATCGTAATCGTCGAGGGGAGCGTATAATCGTTGAGGTTGACGGTTTCATCGACGGCGATGGCGTCGGAACAGTCAAAGTAACTTTCATTGAGTTTTCCTCGAAAAACGGCGATGCGCGGTAGCGGCAACGTTTTAAGCCCTTCGACGAGTAAAAAATCGAAATTGCCGAGCATTGCGATAATGTCGTCTAACGTTTTGTGGCGTTTTGAAAAAAGCGTCGTGCGCGTCGGAGATGTGACGACGACCTCCGCTCCCGTTTGCGAAAATTTCCAACTGTCCTTTCCCTCGACGTCGAAGTGTGCTTTGTCGCTTGGATCGTTTTTGACGATGGCGAGCGTATAATCGCGTTTTAAAAGTGCCGCCACTTTTAAAATGAGCGTTGTTTTCCCACTATCGGAGGGTCCGGTGAATGCCACGGCTAAAGACTTCATTTTTTCCTGCTTTTTATGTTATGATGACTTTTTAAAAAAACGTTTTATTATATCAAATAAAAATTGAGTCTAAATTGATGCAGCACAGAGTTTATCGTTTTATGGGAATCGCCTTAATAAGTTTCTCGATGTTCGGCTGTGCATCCAAACTCGTGGATGCCGAAAATGAAAAAGTTCTCGATTACAGTATGACCAACTCGAAAAAGTTGGAAATCGTCAACTCCGCAACCTCTAAAACATTCGTGACGGTCACGTATTTAAATCCTTTAACGCACGAAGACGTGAGCCAAGAGAGCGAAAAATTTATCGTCGGAACCTATTTGGCGACCGGCGATGGACCGACTCTGCCGATTATGTTGCAAAATTTTAAAATTAACGGGCAAAAGGCACTTTCCGTGACGCCCTTAGAACAAGGCGATCTTTTGTTAAAACTCGTACCGTCGTCCAATGGGTGGACGAAGTACGTGTTGGTCGAGGCTCCGAAAACCGAAACGATCAAAATGGAAATTAGTTTCGAAAACGATCGGTCACAGAGGGTATCAGCAACGTTTCAAAAAGATTTTTAATCGAAACGCTCTCTCCCAAAAGCTCGCGATAAACAACGTAGTTCGCGAGCACTTTTTTGCCGTATTCGCGGCTCTCTTCGTTTTGCATCGTCTCCAAACTCCAAAAAGGTTCATACGCTCCTTCCTTAAACGCTCCTCCTAGTAAATGACGCTTCGTAAAGCCGATACCGCCGTTGTAGGCATATGCGACGAAGAGCGGATGGTAAAGACTCTTTTCCAAGAAATTGAGGTGAATATTGCCGAACAAATAGGCGATATGCGGATGAAACATCGCTTTAATATCAAAATCTTCTATCTTCTCTTTTGCGGCAATGTCGCGTGCGACAAAAGGCATAAACTGCATCATACCCAGCGCGTAAGAGGTCGAAACCACCGAGGGGATAAAACGGCTCTCTTGTCTGGCGATCGCCAACATCAAGGCTTGGCGGTGCGTCGAATAGCCGGAGATCTCTTCAGGGTAGGGAATCGGATAGTAGTTTTTAGCGTAATGCGTGACGCGCTCCATCAAATAAACGTAATGCGGCAACGTATCGGCGTAACGAAAGCTCTGGGCTAGGTTTTGTACCTCTTCGCTTTTCATCGTATAAACGCGGTTCATGACACGCGGCCATGCAAAAGGATCGCTCACGTCAAAGCTCGGATGTGAGCCTTCAAAAACGGGCGAAACGATTTCAGGGAAGGGAAGTTCCAACGTTTCGCGCGCATAAAGCGAGTAGATATTGACGTCGCGACTTTGGGCGAGGCGTTGCAAGGTGTTGGCGTTTTTGGACGCAAGGTATTGCCAAAAAAGCGCTTTATCTTTCTCTTCTTGTTTGGAAGCACTCTCGATACTTTGTTCAAAAAAGAGCATCGCTTGATCGATTTGCGCGTATCGGAGTGCGTTGAGACCTAAATAAAAGAGCGTTTTGGACTTGACATGTAAGGAAGGCTTGAAGTGAAGAAGCGACTCTCGGAGCGTATCGAGTTTGTCGTTTTGCACGATGCTCATCGCAAAAGCGTTAAATTTCGGATTGTTTGAAAGGGCACTAAGGTAAGCCGAATCCAACGACGTTTGGTCGAAAATACCGTCTTTATACGCGGAGATGCTGCCGTTGAAAAGCGTTAAAAAAGCGTCGGGATTTTTGAGTGCCTCGGCGTAAACGTCGTCGCTTTGCATCAGTTTAACAATGGGAATCAACGTGCTTTTTGCCGAGAGTTTGGAAAGAATAATCGGCAATTGCGTTTTCGCTAAAGCACTGATTTTGTTGAGCGTAATGCCGATGTTAAAGCATTCGTTATCCTCTTTTAAAAGGGCGTTGACGTCCAAATCGACGCATTTAGAGATTTTCTTGTAGGTCGGATTGTCCATCTTTTTGGCAAAAAGATGAAAAAAACGCATATTCATCGTATGCACCGCGCCAAACAACGCTTTGGCTTCTTGCGGCGTTGTTTCGGGACGTTGCAGGTATTCGTAGATGTAAAAATCTTTCGCGAGACTTCGAGGCTTATCTTGAAAAAAGGCCAACGTCACGGGATCGCTTGCCAAAAGCGGCAAGCAAAAGCAAAGGCTTAGTACGAATCTATAAAGCATTGGCAAGCGCGAATAAGAGTTTTACGGCAAATAAGTCGATGAATTGTAACGCTAAAATGACGATAAGCGGTGCTAAATCGATACCTCCGATCAAGGTCGGAACGTAACGGCGAATCAATGCGTAAACGGGGTTCGTCAAGCGGTACAAGACTTGAACGATCGGATTGTACGGATCGGGTCTGACAAACGAAAGCAATGCCGCGATAATCACGATCCAAATATAGATGTTGATGACGGTATGCAATAAGGAGGCTAACGCTTCAACGAGAGTAGATAATACGATCATTTGAGAATCTCCTTCGGATATTTTTTAACATGTTGAGAATCGTCTAGTTTTTGAATATGTTCACGGTTGATCGCACGCAGCGTCTCCATTTCGAACGAAGTAAGAAGATCACTTTGCGGATCAAATGTCGCGATCATGGCTTCCAACGTAAGGATACGGTTTGGCATCAGCAGGTAATTGGCGATCGCTTCGGGTATGAAACCTTCGTCTAAAAGTCCTTGCACGCTCTGCTTTGCGTCTTGAAACGCCGGAACGTACGCGTAGTGCATCGCTTGATCGTACCCTAAGCTTTTGCGAATCCACTCCTCTTGAGGCGCGTTGCTTCGGTGGGCTTCTTCGTCGATAATCGTCGTAACGCCTTGGAGCATATCGTCGCACGCACGGGCAAAAAGTGGCGTGGGGTATTTGTCTGTTTTCATGATGACGAAGCTATCTTCGTCTTTTGTCCGTTTTTTCATGCGAAGGACAAACGGATTGGGGTTATTTAAAACCTCTTCGGAGCTTAAGTTTTCACATGTACCGTCGTAAGGGGTTTTGTTTTCGGGACAAAAACAGATAAAGGCTTTGTGTTGATCCAACAGTGTGGAGGCAAACTGGAGGTGGTATTTGAAATTGCGGCTTTGGTAGTACAACTGTGCGTACGAAATACCAAAGAGTGCCAACATATCCAAAGTATCGTGCTCTTTATCTTCAACGCCATGTCCTTTATCGGCATCGTCAACGCGCACGATAAAAGGCTCGTTGGCTTGCTTGGCGGCGATAAAATTTAACAGTGCCATACGAAGATCGTTAAGGCTTAGGTCACGCATCGGAGAAAATGACCATCGGTACATTATTTCAATGCCTCGCCCACGAGGGTATTCACTACGCTTGGGTTGGCTTTTCCGCCACTGTTTTTAAGTACCTGCCCTACAAAAAAGCCAAAAAGGTTGGTATTGCCCGCTTTGTATTTGGTGACATTATCGGGGTTTTTAGCGATCACCTCGTCGATCAACGGTTTTAAAAGAGCAGGGTCACTGATCTGTTTAAGCCCTTGTGTTTCGACGATGTGAGTCGGATTTTCGCCTGTTTGTGCCATCGTTTCAAAGATCTGTTTTGCGATCTTACTGGAGATCACCCCTTCGTCCATCATCGAAACCAATTCGGCGACTTCTTTGGCACCAAATTTCAGCTCAACCTCGCGTTTAAGTTCGCGTGCAACATCGTTGGCTACGATGTTGGCGATGCTGGTTGGACTCTTTACATGTAAAAGCGTTGCTTCGTAAAAATGTGACAGTTCAGCATCGCGCGCCAAGGTTTTAGCGATCTCATTGTTAAGCCCGCTTTTCATGTACGCTTCAAAACGTGCTTTTTCCTCGTCACTCATCGGGGCGACATCGCCTTCAACATGTGCTTTTTTGCTCTCTGTTTTGGGGGCAGATTTTGCGGTTTCACTCTTTTTTGCCCACGAGTCTTTGAGCCCTACGATCTTATTGAAGACAGGTTTTTCGTCGGTATAATCGATCGGGTCGGCGTAAAAATAGCCTTGGCGTTCAAACTGAAAACGCACGTCCGGTTTTTCGGTGATGACCGCAGGTTCGATAAGGGCATTTTTGATGACATGTAAAGAATCAGGATTAAGATCGTCCAATCCCTCCGGTGCATCGACTTTGTACAGACGCTCATACAGTCGCACTTCGGCTTTTTTAGCATGTTTGGCACTCACCCAATGAATCGCGCTTTTGGTTTTAATACCACTCATATCGGTGCCGCTTTTGGAGTCGGGGTGGTACACGGCTTTGATCTCAACGATCTTTCCGTTTTTATCTTTGATGACCTCTTTACATGTAAGAATGTAGGCATGCTTTAGGCGCACGGGTTGATGGGGCGTTAAGCGGTAATAGCCCTCAATCGGATTTTCTGAAAAATCGTCCCTTTCGATGTAAATTTCGCGTGAAAAAGGAAGTGTGCGCGAGCCAACTTTTGGTACATCGTGCGGGTAATACGATGCATCGATCTCTTCTTCGCCCTCGTAGTTTTCGATGACGACTTTAAGCGGGTCTAGCACACACATGACGCGCGGTACTTTGGGGTTGAGGTCATCCCTGATGCAAAATTCTAGCTGTGCCACATCGACGGTAGAATTGGCTTTGGCGATACCGATTTGCTCACAAAAATTGTTGATGGCTTCTGGCGTATAGCCTCTTCGCTTGTAGCCGGCGATAGTAGGCAAACGTGGGTCGTCCCAGCCGTTGACGTAATTTCCATTGACCAGTTCTAAGAGTTTACGTTTGCTCATGACCGTGTAGTTCATGCCAAGGCGAGCAAATTCGTGTTGGTACGGACGAGGCGGGGTGAGATCGAGCGCGTCTAAAACCCAGTCGTAAATGTCGCGGTTGTTCTCAAATTCGAGCGTACAGATGGAGTGCGTCACACCCTCGATGTAGTCTGATAAACAGTGCGCAAAGTCGTACATCGGGTAGATGCACCACTCATCGCCTGTTCTAAAATGGTGCGCGTGGCGGATACGGTATAAAAGTGGGTCGCGCATTTTCATATTGGCGGCACTCATGTCGATCTTCGCACGCAAAACATGCTCGCCATCTTTAAATTCGCCTTTTTTCATGCGCTCCAATAGGTCTAGGTTTTCTTCGATGCTACGATTTGCATACACGCTTCGGCGACCAGCTTCGGTAACACTTCCACGGTATTCGCGGATCGCTTCTTCATCTAGGCTATCGACGTAGGCTTTGCCCATTTTCACCAGTTGCACGGCATAGTCGTAGATTTTGGGAAAATAGTCTGAGGCAAAACGCACTTCACCTGCCCATGAAAACCCAAGCCATGTGACCGCATCTTTGAGCGCTTCGACGTAGCGCATGTCCTCAGTGGTTGGGTTGGTGTCGTCCATACGAAGGTTACACTTTCCGTGATAATCGCGCGCAATGCCAAAATTGATACCAATAGACTTCGCGTGTCCGATGTGTGGAAATCCGTTGGGCTCGGGAGGAAACCGTGTCGTCACTTCTTGATACTTACCGGATTTTAAATCCTCTTCAACTTTGACGCGTAAAAAATCTTTGCTCTCGCTCATGTTCTTCAAACCTTTTTGATTGATGACTCTTGCAAATCTTTATTTTATCAAGCGTTAGCGCTAGATGAATGAACAAGATTTAAGGAATAGGTTATTTTATCTTATGTGGGATTAAAGTATCTGTAATTAAGGAAAAGGATGATAGCCGAAACCGTTTATCGACGATGTTTATCGATAAAATTTATAATCAACGCTGACCACGATATTAGTACGATATTTACAAAAACTATCAACCAAAGGAAAGTATTCATATTCATGCCATTTCTCGACGAGAATTCAGAAGAGCACCTATCATGCTCTTCTGAGAAAAATCTTTAGCGTGTCGGTACGCGACTTGAAAGAGGCAACGGTTTATATTCGGGCATCATGCGGCAATCTGTTTTCGGATGCCATTTGGAATCAAGCATACCGCATTTTTGTGATATTTCAAGGGGTGACGGTTTTTTACCCGTTTCAACCCATGCCACAAGAGCATTCATTGCCGCAATATATTGTGCATCACTAAGATAACTGTGCTCTTTGTCGTTCGTATAGAGTTGTACCATCGTGCTAGAATGTCCTGCTTTTGTAACCGTTTCTTCCCACGTATCGGCAAGTTCGACAAAGGCTATAGGATCGTTGATCCCACGCATCGTAATGATAGGAAGTGCAATATCTCCGGTTGGATTCGTATCTCGACCAAAATCGGCAACAGCGGTTGGGTCAGCCTTATAACGAAGTACTTTTTTATTGAGTTCTTCATCGTTGGATGAACCGACATACTTGACATGTTCATTTCCGAACGGGTTACGTCCGTCTAATCGATTGAAAACAATATCTTGAAAATGTTGTGTCGCCCAAGCGAGATGCCCTTGAATACTTTTTTCAGGGATTTTTATGACGTTAACAATGGTTTTAAGATTTTCTTTTTGTTTGTCGGAACGCTCAGCTTCCGGTTTGTTAAGCCCTAAACACTCATTGACTCTTTGTGTTAGGTCTTCTTTACTCATTTTGGCATCTTTGGTTGCAAGACCTTGCCAAAGCGGATATTGAACTTCATCGGCACGCGGATGGTTTTTACAAATAGCCTGCCAAACGACTCTTAAATCAAGCCTAAAGTCGTAGGATTTTGTTCCGCCCGCTAAAACTGATCTGTCAACAGTTTATGATACACAGAAAAGAAAATGTCTAAGCACTGATGTTGTTTTGTAACAAGTATCTATTTTCAAAATCTACCGGAGATAAATAGCCATTACTTGAGTGTAACCTCTGTCTATTGTAAAACACTTCAATATATTCAAATATTGCTTGATTGGCTTGGCTCCTTGTTTCAAATTTCATGTGATGTGTCAGTTCGGTTTTTAGCGAGTGAAAAAAACTCTCAGCAACAGCATTATCGTAACAGTTTCCCTTAGCACTCATACTCTGAACGATGCCATATTCCTTAAGTAAGGCTTTGTGAGCATCAGAAGCATATTGACTGCCGCGATCGGTATGCCAGATAACACCATGAGGAGGATTACGCTTTTTAAGTGCCATAAATAAAGCATCATTGACAAGCATGGAACTCATATGTGTATCCATAGACCACCCGATGACTCTTCTCGAATATAAATCAATTACAACCGCTAAATACAGCCACCCTTCTTGTGTCGGAATATAGGTGATATCGCCCACATACATTTGATCGGGCGTTGATGTATAAAAGTCTTGTTGTATTCGATTAGGGGCAATGGCATACGTATGATTGGAATTGGTGGTAAGCACTCTAAAACGACGTTTATTGCGACAACTGAGTCCTAATTTTTTCATAATCCTTGCAATTCGTCTACGAGAAACGATCAAGCCATAGAGTTGCTCAAGTCTTTTTTTTAGACGACGCGTGCCATAGGTTTGATAGGTTCCAAGAAAAATATCCTTGATCATCGTATTTAAAAAAGTATCTTCTTGTTTTTCAATACGAAGCCATCGATAATAACAGTTCCTTGATACCTCTAATATATGACACATTGATGCAACATTGAATTCGTTGCAATGCTCTTTGATCCAGGCG
Organism: Sulfurospirillum cavolei; assembly: GCF_001548055.1. Taxonomy (GTDB): domain Bacteria; phylum Campylobacterota; class Campylobacteria; order Campylobacterales; family Sulfurospirillaceae; genus Sulfurospirillum. The sequence goes on along the minus strand of NZ_AP014724.1, from coordinate 1,957,491 downwards.
TACTTCAATGAGCTTCGTTTGCGAAGAACGCCGCTGCCTTTTTTAAGATATCTCTTTCCATCTTTAAACGGGCATTCTCTTTACGCAAGCGCTTGTTCTCTTCTTCCACGCTCTCTTTGGCATGATGGTTGATTGAAGAACGTACAATCATTGGAGATTCCAAATGATGCTTCTGACGATATTGACGTAACCATGCATATAAAGTCTTCTCACTCATCCCCAACTCTTTGGCAATTACCATCGCAGATTTCTCACTGTTTAATGCCAACTGTATCGCTGAATCTTTAAATTCTTGGGTATATCTTTGTACTCTCCCTGACATACGTTTATCCTCTTTATGATTTACAGAAATTCTATCATCTCTGTGTATCATTTAGTGTAGCCAGATCATTTGAACCACTTTGGAAAGTTTATGATAATCAAGAGGCTTGATAACATAGTCGCTAATTCCTAAAGGAATGCATTTGAGTAGTTTATCTTGATCGGTGTAACTGCTGGTAATAAAAGCGATCAATTTCGGGTAAAGCTTGCGCGCTTCAACAATAAGCGTATACCCATTCATATAAGGCATCACATAATCGGTAATTAACACATCGGGTTGAAAACGCTGCAAGTGCTCTAGTGCTTCTTTCCCGTTTTGGGCAAGTGTGATATTTTTGAAAAAATAACTTAAGGTATCGGCGGTATTATCTCTAACAATCAGATCATCTTCAACATAAAGAATCTGCAATTCAAAGATTTTTTTCTTCACGTTTGATCCTCGTATTCTCTTAGAATAATTATAACGTTTCAAAGTCATTTCAAAGTCATTTTGGATACTATCAAGAATTTCTAATTCTTATTTGGTTACGATAGGTTCAATCTTAACCGAAGGACGCACTAATGGATAGACTTCGAGATATTGCTATTTTTTCGCATCTGAGCGATACCCAACTTGAAAAACTGAAAAAAATCTCTTCGGTTAAAAAGTATCGTGCCAAAGAGATTCTTTTTTACGAGGGCGACGAGCCCGTATACCTTCACGTATTGCTTCAAGGTACGCTTAAAGTGTATAAAACCAACCATAAAGGTCAGCAGATCTTTTTGCATCAGTTTTATCCCGGAGGCTTGGTGGCGGAATTGGCGCATTTTGAAACTATTCCTTATCCCGCGACCGCGGAGTTTATGAGCGATAGCGAAGTGCTTCGCATCGACTACAAAGCATTGGAAAAAGATTTTTTCAAAAATCCCGACATCTCCTTTGAAATCATCAAATCGCTGATCGCCAAGCATAAAATCTTGATCGACGTGATCCAAAAAGAGGTTATTTTGACCGCCGAGGCGAAGGTCGCCAAATTTCTTTTGGAAAACGAAGAACTGTTTAAAACGCTTAAAAATACCCAAGTGGCTTCTATTCTCAACCTCACTCCCGAAACCCTCTCACGTACGCTTTCTAAATTCAAAGCTTCGGGATTGATCGAAGTCGGCGACGAGCATCATATTCGCATCGTAAATAGGGACAGACTTCAAGAAATGCTATAACTTTTTTCAATACTCCCTTAGCATTTTATTGACATAGGCCAAGGTTTTTTATCGGCTTTCTTTATACAATAACCCTATAACTTTTACTATATTGTTTGTTTAATAATAAATTAATAATAGGAGGTTGTAAGTCTTTGGATACAAGAAAGCGTTATATCTTGTATTTGGGTCGAATAAGGCGTTGTCGCTGATGTTTCGATACGAAGCGACATAGAATATCAAAGGAGGAAATGTGAAAAAGAGTAATTTCCTAAAGTACGCGGCACTTTTAGCTTTCGTCGTCGCCATCGGCTTTTTTGCCTATATGGTACATGCGTCTAAAGCGTTGTCGTATCTCTCCAGCGATCCCAAAGCCTGTATCAACTGTCACGTCATGAACACGCAATACGCGACATGGCAACACAGTTCACATGCTGGGAGGGCCGGATGTATCGATTGTCACTTACCGCACGACAACATCGTGAATAAGTATATCGCCAAAGCACGTGACGGGTATAACCATAGCGTAGCGTTTACGTTCAATACGTACAAAAATGCGATCAAGATTAGTGACGACGGTGCGAAGAGAGTTCAGGAGAATTGTATTTCGTGTCATGCGAGTTTAACCTCTCAAATGGTTAAAAATGCAGACGCCAACCACAATTATGACGATCCAAGCGTAGCAACGGGCAGACGTTGTTGGGAGTGTCATAAAGGCGTACCGCACGGCAAAGTCAGAGGTCTTACCACGACACCGAATAATTTGGGTGTTAAAGAAGTCCAATAGCTTTATTTTTGAAGCGCAATAAAAAGAGTTCTGCCTCAAAGAGGCAAGCTTCAGTGTATAGCGCAGCGTAGTTTTAAGAGCTTTGCTTTTAAAGCGTGTAAAAATAGAAAAGGAGAAATGATGATGAAGTTCAAAGTGTTACTTGTTGGCTCACTTGTCGCTATCGGGGCGATGGCACTACTTGCCGGCAATATAACGGAAAAAGAGAAGCAAAGAGTCGAACTTGCCAAAGCACCGAGTGAAGCAGGCATCGAAGGTAAAAATAAGAGCGAAGAGTGGGCAAAATACTATCCACGTCAGTTTGACTCTTGGAAAAAAACCAAAGAATACGACACGTTTACCGACATGTTGGAAAAAGATCCGGCCCTTAGCGTTATTTGGGCAGGTTATGCATTTTCAAAAGATTACAACTCTCCTCGCGGACACTACTATGCGGTACAAGATAACGTTAACGGCCTTCGTACGGGAGCTCCCGTCGATGCTAAAACGGGACCGCTTCCGACGGCTTGTTGGACATGTAAATCTCCGGATGTTCCTCGTTTGATCGAAGAAGACGGCGAATTGGAGTTCTTTACGGGTAAATGGGCAAAATACGGTTCACAAATCGTCAACACGATTGGTTGTGCCAACTGCCACGACGACAAAACGGCTCAGCTTCGCGCCAGCGTTCCTCAACTTAACCGCGGTTTACAAGCGGCAGGTTTGAAAACGTTTGAAGAGTCTACCCACCAAGAAAAACGCTCTTTAGTCTGTGCGCAATGCCACGTAGAGTATTACTTCCAAAAAACAGATTGGAAAGATGCTAAAGGTGAAGCAAAAACGGCGATGGTCGTGACTTATCCATGGCATAACGGTATCGGTAAAGAGGGAAATGCCGGCGTTGAAGGGATGATCGAATACTACGACAAAATCGGCTTCTCCGACTGGACGAACACCCTTTCTAAAACACCGATGCTCAAAGCGCAACACCCCGATTTCGAGTTTTGGAAAACCGGAATTCACGGACAAAAAGGCGTTTCATGTGCAGACTGTCATATGCCTTATACGCAAGAAGGTGCGGTTAAATACTCCGATCACCAAGTCTTGATGAACCCGCTTAAAGCGATGGATCGTACATGTATGAACTGCCACAGAGAGAGCGAAGAGAAACTTAAAGGCATCGTTCATCAAAAATACGAGCGTAAAGAGTTCCTCAATAAAGTCGCCTTGGACAATTTAGGAAAAGCACACCTTGAAACGGCAAAAGCGATCGAAGCGGGTGCTAATGACGACGAGCTTAAAGAGATTCGTAAACTCATTCGCCACGGTCAATTTAAAGTCGATATGGCGATCGCGGGTCACGGAAACTTCTTCCACGCTCCCGAAGAGACCTTACGTTTACTTGCCGCAGGTAGCGACGATGCTCAAAAAGCGCGTATCAAATTGGTCGGCGTACTTGCTAAACACGGCGTGATGGACTATATCGCTCCGGATTTCGATACCAAAGCCAAAGCGCAATCTTTAGCCAAAGTCGATATGGCGGCACTTTCAGCCGAAAAAATGAAGTTTAAACAAACGTTGGAACAAGAGTGGAAAAAAGAGGCGAAAGCCAAAGGTAGAGCCAACCCTGAGCTTTACAAAGATGCCGATACGATCGATAACGGTAAATCTTCTTGGAATAAAAAGTAATCTACTAAACGAAGGGGAGTTTTCCCTTTCGTCTTTTATGTTATACTAAAGCCACTTACGTCGAAGCTATTTTCGTATCACATAAAGGCAAATCCGTGTTGATGAAGATATTAGGCTCGTACAAAACCATGCTTTTTCTTTTAAGCTTTCTTGCGTTGGGAGCGGCGGCGGCGACGTTTATCGAAAATGATTTCGGTACGGCAAGCGCACGCATGTACGTCTACAATACGTGGTGGTACGAAGCATTGCTGGCCGCGACGTGTTTAAACCTCGCGCTGGTCTTAGCGCGTACGAGAATGTACCTTTTGCATCGTGCCAAATTTATCTTTCACGTTGCGTTGATCGTGATTGCGCTCGGTGCGGGATTGACGCGTTATTTCGGTGTTGAAGGGGTGATGAAAATTCGTGAAAACGCCACGGTCGATTTTATCGTCTCGAATGAAAAAAGCGACATCATCAAACTGCCCTTTGCTTTAAAACTCAACGATTTCGTTTTGGAACGTTACTACGGAAGCTCTGCACCTTCGTCGTATGAGAGCAACGTCACGGTAATCGACGGCGATCGACGTTTCGACGATACGATTGCGATGAACCGCACGTTGGTCTATAAAGGCTACAAATTTTTTCAAACTTTTTACGATCCCGACGAAAAAGGAACGATCCTTTCGGTGACCAAAGACCCCGGCACGGAAGTGACGTACGTCGGATACGCTTTGTTGTTTTTGGGTTTGATGTTAAATCTGTTCGATCCCAAATCGCGTTTTAGAATCCTCATCGCGCAAGCCCAAAAAAGTATGTTAAGCCTCGTTTTGCTGCTCATAAGCACTCAAATACCGCTTTTTTCGCAAAGCGACTACGTGCAAAACTATTTGAACGAGCATCGCGAAAAGAGCCTTGAGGTCGCGAACGCTTTTGGGAAAGTCGTCGTGCAGTCGCGCATGGGACGTATGAAACCGTTTGATACTTTGGCGCAAGAAGTGCTCTACAAACTAAGCGGTAAAAGTACGCTTGAGGGTATGAGCCCGACGCAAATTTCGTTAGGCATGCTCTCGCATCCGAGTTTATGGAAAAAACAGGCGATGATTCAAACGAAAACGCCTAAGCTTCGTGCCTTGATCGGGATTGCGAGCGATCAAAAACTGGCGTCTTTTGACGATTTTTTTGACGGATACCGCTACAAACTCGAAACCGAACTTCAAAAAGCGTTGGAGATGAAACCTTCGCATCGGGGCGTTTACGAGAACGATTTGATTAAAACGGACGAGCGTTTGAGCATCGCTTTTATGCTTTACCAAGGCGTTTTGTTTAAGATTTTCCCGATTCCAAACGACGCACACCGTACGTGGGTTGCTTTTGAGCAGATGTTTGCGCAAATTAACGTCGAAGAATCACAGGCTTTGCAGGAGAGTTCGACCGCCTTTATCGAAGCGTTGTTTGCGCGCGATTACGACAAAGCTCTTTTACATGTCGACACGTTTACACGGTTTCAAAACCGATACGGCGCGGACGTTATGCCCTCAAAGACGCACATCAACGTGGAAATTTTTTACAATAAACTGATGCTTTTCGAGCGTTTAACGCTTGCGTATATGGCGGTGGGATGTTTGTTGTTATGCGTTGCGTTCGGTCGCGTTTTTGCGCCGAAGTTTTTTACATGTCGGTTTGATTGCGTGCTTTTTGGCGTCGTTGTCGCGCTCTTTGTCTTGCATACGCTCGGCTTGGCGTTGCGCTGGTACGTCAGTGCGCACGCGCCCTTTAGCGATACGTACGAATCCATCGTTTACATCGCGTGGTCGTGTCTGCTGTTTTGCATGCTCTTTTTGCGCCGCTTTATGTTCGCGCTTGCCGGATCGGTAATGATGGCGGCGATTTTTATGTTTACGGCGCATTTGGGGCACATCGATCCGGAAATTACGAACTTGGTTCCGGTGCTAAAATCCTTTTGGCTCTCCGTTCACGTGTCGATTATTACCGCTAGTTACGGCTTTTTGGCTTTGGGATGCGCGCTGGGTTTTTTCACGCTTATTCTCTTTACATGTAAGCCTTCCGAATCGATCGTTCGCCATATCAAACACCTCACGCTGATCAACGAAATTACCTTGATTATCGGGTTGAGCCTTTTGGTTATCGGCAATTTCTTAGGAGGCGTATGGGCGAACGAATCGTGGGGTCGGTATTGGGGTTGGGACCCTAAAGAGACGTGGGCGTATATTTCGATTATCGTCTATACGATCATCTTACATGTCAGGCTGCTTCCCAAGCTCTACTCGCCGTATCTCTTCGCCGTTTTATCGCTTTTGGGATTTAGCTCGATCGTGATGACGTATTTCGGCGTCAATTTTTATTTGGCGGGCAAACATTCGTACGCTTCGGGCGATCCGGTTCCCGTACCTCTTTGGGTGTACGCCTGCCTTGCGGGAACGCTAGCCTTGATCGTCGCATCGTATCCTCATAAAACTTTAAAGGAAAATCATGAAACTACTGTATAGCATTTTAGTCGCACTTGCCTGTTGCGTCGGACTCCACGCGGGCGATATTTACGAAGGCGTCGTCGTCGACGTGATGCAAGGCGGCGGTTACACCTACTTGCAGATCGACGATACGAAAAAACGGTATTGGATCGCGGTTGAGGGCGTTTCGCTCGATAAAGGTACGGAAGTCCGTTTCCAAGAGGAGATGAAGGCTAAAAATTTTGAAAGTAAGGCGTTGGGTCGCACGTTTGACGAGTTGGTCTTCGCTTCCAATCTTCAATACCGCACCCACGTTCAAGAAGCGGGAAATCTTGCGTTGATCAACGCGTACGTCGAAGTATCGCCTTATCGGCAAAACGGTACGCTCAGCGTGAAAGAGGCGTGGGAACAACGAACGCAATTGAGCGGTAAAAGCGTTACGATTCGTGGCAAAGTCGTCAAAGCCTCTTCCGCGATTTTAGGACGCAACTGGATTCACATCCAAGACGGTACGGGCGAGAACCGTGAAGTCGGACGCATCGTTTTTACGTCTCAAGAATTGCCCAAAGTCGGTGATATCGTGACCGCGACGGGTATGGTTGCCGTTGACAAAAATTTCGGTTCGGGGTATATTTATAAGATAATCGTTGAAAACGCAACGTTTACAAAATAACACCCAAAGAGTCGCAGATGGCATTAACCGAACATGCCGCCTTAATCGCTCATTTGCCGATTTTTCAGTCGCTCGAAGAGGGCGACATCGAAAAAATCGCGCATTTTAGCGGGGTCAAGCAGTACCAAAAAGGCGACGTTCTTTTTTACGAGAAAGACAGTAAAGACGCGGTGTATTATATTATCGACGGGTCGGTTAAATTTTACAAAGTCGATCGTTTCGAAAACGAGATTTTCTTGTACAAACTTTTCTCAAAATCGTTGATTTTCAACGTCTCAAAACTCATCGATAGCTTTTTTATCAGTTGTTACGCCAATGCCGAATTTTTAGAAAACAGCACGGTTTTGAGCATTCAAAGCGCGCCGTTTCGCGAGATGATCTACACGAACCATCGCCTTATGACCAAAATCCTCGAAGAGTCCTTTAAGATGATTCAGCAAATGCAGTGTATTATTAGCCGCGACGTCGTGTTTGACGGAACGGCGAAAGTCGCGCACATGTTGATCAACGATCTAGAAACTTTTAATGCCCTCAAAAAGCATGAAATCGCTTACATGTTGCACATTCAACCCGAAACGCTTTCACGCATTTTAAACAAACTAACGCGTAACGGTGTGATCGAAATCGACAAAAACAACGTCGTGATTTTGAACACGCAAGAACTTAAAGACATTTACGAATAGGCAAAACGATGATGACACCTAAAACCATCAGTACCAAAATGAAGCTCGCCGGAGGGCTGCTTTCGTTCGTTATTATTGCCATCATCTCGTTAACCGTGATGATGAATCAGATGAGCAAAAAAGACGCTTATATCATCAATATCGCCGGCAAACAGCGTATGCTTTCGCAAAAAATGAGCAAAGAAGTCTTCTTTATCGTGCATCGTCAGGGGAACGATTTTCGTGAACTCAACACCGCGGTCGGGCTTTTTGAAAGCAGCCTGAACGATCTGCTTTACGGCAACGATGCCAAAGGCATTTACGCGCCGCAAAACGAAAAAATCCAAGCCAAACTCGAAGAGGTTATGGCGTATTGGAAGCCTTTTAAACAAGAAGTCGAAGCCTTGAAAAGCGGCATCGAGTCGATTCGTTTGGATACCGAAGTTTTAACGCCGCGCATCGAAAAGCTTTTGTTCCTCTCCGATGCGGTCGTGCAACGTATGGTCGGTGCCAATTTGAGTAACGTGCATATCGATCTTTCGGGTCGTCAACGTATGCTCTCTCAACGTATGGGACTGTACGTTAATCGCTATTTGCGAATGGCAAACGCGCAAGACTTGGTTATTTACGCCGACGCCAAAGCCTTGTACGATAAGACGATTAAGGGCTTTTTGAACGATCCCGCCGTACAAAACGATCCGAAAGTCTACGGAGTCGTGAAAGAGACGAACGCGTATTGGGAAGAGTATGTTGTTTTTCTGGAACGTTTGATCGAAAAAGAGACGCAGATCAACCGACACCTTGCGTATATCTACGAAAAAAATATTCAGCTTTTAAATGCAATGGACGAGGCGGTATGGCTCTATACCGACCATAGCGAACATAAAAACGATCTTTTCTTAAAGTTCCAATACATCGGCTTGTTGATCGGTTTGGTGATTATCCTCTATGCGTTCGTGATGACCAAAGAGGTCATCGAGCATCTGGAAGGTTTTGTGCAAAAAGCCAAAGAGTTGGCGCAAGGCGACGTTAACATCGTCACGAAACACCATCTCAACCTCTCTTCCAACAGTGAAGACGAGCTTCAAGAAGCTTCCACGCACATTTCCCAATTCGTGCAAAAGGTCAACCTCGCGATGCAAGAGAGCGAAGACGCGCTTAAAAAAGCCGAAAACGCCGTGTCGCAACTCCAACAAATCGCCGAAGAGGTCGAAGACGCGATTGAGGGTATGGGCATCGACGAAAACGAAAAAAAGACATTCGATAAAAACGTCAACGCCACCGAAGACATCGCGATCCAATCGGCGGAAAACCTCATTCACGTCAATAAAATGCTTCAAAAGCTCAAAAAGAGCCTCAACCAAATGGTCGAAAACGGCACGACGGAGGGCAAAAAAAGCGAGTAAGCTTAATGCTTACATGTAAGCTATAAAAACTGGGTCACAAGCGGCAGGAAAACAGCGATAAACACGCCCACGAGTCCCATCGCCAAGGCTGAAAAGGCGGCGGCGTTTTCGCTGATCTCAAAGGCTCTAGCTGTTCCTACGGCGTGCGAGATGAGTCCGAGTGCGAAACCTTTGGCGGCGTCGTGTTTGATCTTTAAGAGCTTAAACACAAACGTCCCAAAGAGTGCTCCCAAAAGTCCTGTGATGACGACAAATCCGATGGCTAAAGAGGCGTTGGCTCCGATGTCTTGCGCGGTGATCAGCGTAATGGGTGCGGTAACCGACTTCGTGGTCATCGAGAGCATCGTAATTTTGGAAGCACTCAAAAGCCATAAAATACCCACAGCACTTAAAATGGTAAAAATGCCACCGGCAAAAAGCGTGATGCAAATAGGCAAAAGGTACGCACGAATCAGTTTGAGGTTTTTGTATAAGGGAAGAGCAAGTGCCACCGTAGCGGGTCCTAGAAAAAAGTGCAAAATGCTGACCGACTCAAAATACTGTTTGTAAGGAATTTGCGCCACGATAAGAATGGGAAGCATAATGACGTATGCGATCACAATAGGCTGTAATAACGCATGTTTGCCCGTTTTTTCATAAATCAAAATCCCCGCTTTATACGCACTGAGCGTGACGATAATCCACGTTAAAGGCGTACTCGTGATATATGCGATGAGCGCATCAAAATTCATCGTTCTTCCTTTTTCGAAATGAGAATATCCATTAGCTTAGCACTAAAGGCTAGGGCTAAAAATGTTCCGACAATCAAAGAAGCCAGAATGGCAACCAGTTCGTTTGAAATCGTCTCCACCTGTGTGATGATGCCCGCCGCCGCAGGAATTATAAACAACGGCAAATAGCGCAAGAGCCAAAAAACGGCATTGTCAAGCGCGTGAAAGCTTCCCTTGCGTATCACTAAAAAAAGCAAGAGTAAAACCATACCGATGATGGGGCCTGGGATTTTAAGCTCAAAAAGTTTGCTGATGCACTCTCCCGCAAATTGAAAGAGCAAAAGGGTCAAGATACCGTGTAACATGGCTTTCCTAAAGGGTGGTATGAAAAAGATGATTATACAAAATTTAGTCCCGATGTGCTCGATAGCGTTTGATGAAACGCTTCGGAGAGACGCCTAGCCAAAATAAAAAGCTTAAAATGCGGTTGCGAAGCGTCGTGTACACAAAGCCTTCTTGATGCCATCGTCGCGAAGAGGTCAACACCGTTTCGCTTCGTATGACGATCGGTACATGTTGCTTTTTGAGGCGTCGCATGATTTCCACGTCTTCCATCAACGCAATGTCGGCAAAACCGCCTTGTTCGCGTAGAAACGGCGTCGAGAAAAAGAGGGCTTGGTCGCCGTAGGGAACGCGTGTCAGTTTTGCGCGAAGATTGGCGGCGTTTTCGATAAAACGAAACCACGGATGCGCATCGTCGATCGCCAATGAAAACGCTCCCGCACACGTGACATGTAAGGTTTCTTCGACCAAGCGATCCCAAGCGTCGGGAAGCAGCGTGTCCGCATGTAAAAACAGCACGGTTTCTCCTTGCGCCATCAAAAGCCCTTCGTTCATCTGCGCGGCACGCCCTTGTCGGCTAAATCCGATGCGAACGTTTTCCAATGCCACGGCATCGACGGTGGTTCTCTCATCGGTGTCGACGACGATGATTTCGATGGAAGCCGTTTGCGCTCGCTGACGCGTTTGATCAATGATCTTTCGTAATCGCTCATCTTCGCGATACACGGGCAAGACGACGCTGATGCGCGGAAGCGTTTTTAAGAGGGCTTGCGCGTAGGTATGAAACGAGGAAGAGGCTTTAAAAGCAAGGGCTCTGAGGTCGTCCAAGGTATCAAGGTCGTGAAGCGTTTTGCCTTGAGCGACCACGAGAGGAAAAAGCGCATCGAGCGTTTTGGCAAAAACGTCGCTTTGCGAATAGACGATATGCTTAAATGCCTTGGGCGTGAAAGTCGTTGCGTGAAAGCCGATGAGGTAATAGCCGCCGTCATACGTCGGCGAGCAAATCGCATCGTGCGATGCAAGTGCATCAAAGGCTTCGTTTAAAAGCGATGCGTCGACGTCGGGAATATCCGCTCCGACCAAGACGACACGCTCGTAGCCTTGTGCAAAACAGTGCCGAAACGCGTTTTGCATGCGTGCTCCCAAGCCTTCGCCTTCTTGAAAAAAGAGACCGAAAGAGCCTTCAAACGGCGGTATGGCGTGTTGAGCGTCGCCGTAAGCGATGAAGCGATCGACGGTTTCGTCGACTTCAAGTGCCAAAAGCCGTTCGCACAAAAGCGTGTAGCATCGAGTCGCCGCTTGGTTGCCGATGCTTTTTGCAAGGCGCGTTTTGACGTCGCCTTCTTTGGGAGCTTTGAGAAAATAAATTAGCGCGTTTTGGGACATAAGCGACGCTCCACGCGTGCGAGAAAATCTTCAAGCGATTCTACATGTAAGCATGCTTCAACCAAATCGATCGCCAAGGTTTCGCTTAAGGCATATGCTTGGGCCTTTTGCGATACGTTCGGTAAAGCTTCGAGCGGCTTGGCTTTCGCCGGAACGAGCAAGCGACGGTACAACTCCGCACCGCAAAAACCGACGCTTTCGCGTAAAAACGCTAACGAGATGGTGTGAGCACGTGCCTCAAAACCGCGAAACAAGGCTTGTATGCGTTTTGTGTAGTGCACTGCTTGATCGCTACAATAGGCATGAATTTCATCAAAAAGGATATGCGCGATCAAAACACCCGCGTCAAATCCCAAAGGACCGAAAAAGGCAAACTCCGCATCGATGATTTTGAGATCGTAGCCGTTTGTCATGACCGATCCCGTATGCAAATCACCGTGTAAAAGGTGCTCTTTGGCTTCTAAAAAACGCGTCCTAAGCCAAGCGATCGTCGCCTCGAAATGCCGACTTTTCGGGCGCGGCGTGAAGTAGGGTACGCGAACGAGGGCGGGGTGATCGGCGATATGGGGAAAGCAAAAAATATATTCGTCGCTGATACGCTTCAACGCCGCATTTTCGTAATAACCCTCCAAACGAGGCGGCGGCATATTTAAAAAAAGCAAAGCTAAAAAATCGCCCAGTTTTTCGTAAATGCGAAGCGGCACGTCGGAGCGGTTTTGCATCAAACGAAACTCCCGCAAATCTTCCATCGCAAAGCAAAAATGCTCCTCGTCGCACAGGTAAACGTGCGGCACGTACGAAGGCGCGATGGTTTGAAAATAATGCATCGTATGCATCTCCGCGCAGATACGTTCTTGCGTCAAAGCAAACGCTTCTCCGAGCATACGAAGGTAAGGCGGCGCATGTTTGATAATCAGCGAATTTCCGGATGCGCTTTGTACGCGAAAGATAAAATTTAAATTACCTCCACCGATTTCGTCAACATCGTAACGATCGTGCTTTAATACTTTTCCTAAAACGCTTTGCGCGGCTATGTAACGCGCAATATCTTCAACTGTCATACGAGAGAACGCTCCTTTTAAAACGACGGCACTTTTTAGATCAGTCAAGAAACGTTGACCGATTTAACCTCATTGTAAGTTACAAAAGTTTATCATTGTACCACATCATGTAACGGCTTAAGGCTTAAGCGTACATCAAAAAAGACATAACCTCCTTTGTGCTCTTCTTTGTCATACTCCCCTCTTTAGGCTCGTTACATGTCATTTCCTAAAGGAGCAATCCATGAAAATACTCGCGATAAGCGCAGTGGTATTGACGGCTTTGTTGACGCTCGGTTGCGGCGGTAAAGTCAAAGAAAATGCCAAATACAACTACATTACCGCCGACGAAACGGCAAAGTTGATGCGTGAGGACGCTTCCAAACTCGTGTTAGTCGACATTCAAGAAAAACCCGATTTTGAAGAGGAACATCTCAAAGGTGCTATTTCAACGTATGCCTATCCGGTTAAAACCGATGCGGAAAAAGCACGTTTAGCGGAGCTTTTGCCGAACATTAAACCCGATCAAAAAGTGGTCATCGTCTGCCCAAGAGGCGGCGGAGGAGCCGATAGAGCGTATGATTTTTACTTGGAAAAAGGGCTCAAAAAAGAGCAACTCTTTACGCTTAAAGGCGGTCAATACGAATGGCCGAGAGATAAAATCAAAGACGTTTTGGATAAATAAATTTCGTGCGGTTTCGTAAGAACGCGCATACTCTAAAGGATACAAGAATGAAAATGACGAAAGTATTAGGCGCATTGGCGGCAACGGCACTTTTTAAAGGTGCGTTGATGGCGGGAATTTTTAGCAGTTACAACTACATTACCGCCGAAGAGACGGCGGAATTGATTCGAAAAGACCCTTCCAAAGTCGTCATCGTGGATATTCAAGAAAAACCGGGATTTGCAAAAGAGCATTTAAAAGGAGCACACGAAACCTATGCGTATCCGGTTAAAACCGATGCGGAAAAAGCGCGCTTGGCAGAGTTGCTTCCCGATATTAAACCCGATCAAAAAGTGGTCATCGTTTGCCCAAGAGGTGCCGGCGGTGCGGATAGAACGTATGATTATTATTTGGAAAAAGGACTCAAAAAAGAGCAACTTTTTACGCTTAAAAACGGTCAAGAGGGTTGGCCGAGAGAAAAAATTAGCGACGTGTTAGACAAATAATGACGCGAATGCACAAACGGGCGGTACTGCTTTTAAGCGGTATCGTTCTCATCGCCTTGCTAGTGTTTCCCAGCTCTCGTGCGCTGTTTTTGGGATGGATCGCGCTTTTTCAAGGGCTCGATTTGGAAGTGATTAAAGCGTATATTTTATCGTTCGGGGCTTGGGCACCGTTGATTTCGTTTGCGCTGATGGTGTTTCAATCGGTCATGGCACCTTTGCCGGCGTTTCTCATTACTTTTTCCAATGCGGCGTTGTTCGGTTGGCTTTGGGGTGCGGCACTTTCATGGACGAGTGCGATGGCGGGCGCGATTTTGTGTTTTTACATCGCGCGATTGTTAGGTCGCGAAGTCGTCGAAAAACTCACTTCGAAGATGGCGTTGGAAAGTGTGGACGCTTTTTTTGAAAAACACGGCGTGTACGCGATTTTGATCGCGCGATTGCTTCCGTTTATTTCCTTTGACGTGGTCAGCTACGCCGCGGGGCTGACGTCGATGCGCCTTGGCTCGTTCGTGATCGCTACGGGTATCGGGCAATTACCGGCGACGCTGGTTTATTCATATGCCGGAGAGATGTTAACGGGCGGGGCGCGAACGTTTGTGTACGGCTTGTTGATTCTTTTTTCCGTGACGATTTTGGTCTATCTCATCAAACGGGTGTATCGTGGACGCTAAGCTCGCGCACTATCTTGAAACGTGCTTGGACTGTAAAGCGTGCATGAAAGGGTGTCCGATGCTGTATGCGCACACCGATTCGCCTAAAAATTTACTGCTTCGCTTTACGCGTGAAAAACCGAGCTCAGCAACGGCATTTTCGTGTGCGACGTGCGGTTTGTGCGCGCACGTGTGCCCGAAAGATATTGATTTTGGAGCACTCTTTCAAGGTACGAAAGAACACTACGCCGCCGATCAAAAGGTTTTGAAAAAATACGGTTACGGTGCGGTCATGTTTCACCAAAAACAGAGTTTTTCAAAACGTTTTTCAACGCTCAAATCGTTTACGGCGGGAGCGTATAGGCATATGGCGTTTATGCCCGGATGCGCCCTTGCTTCGTACTCGCCTTCGCTGATTTATGCGGTTTTCGATTATTTGCGTTCACAATTGCCCGGTATCGGCATCATTCAACAGTGTTGCGGTACGCCCACGCGGATGATGGGCGATACGGCACAGTTTCACATCTACCGATCGCACTTGGAGAGCGACCTTGCCGCAATGGGAGCGACGACGGTCGTCACGGCATGCGAAAATTGCTATATGAGCATCAAAACCCATTCGCCGCATATCACAATCGTATCGCTCTATTCGCTTTTAAACGAGATCGGCGTTCCCAAAACCGCGATCGATCGCTACCGTTCGTACGATGCGGTTGCTTTGCACGATCCTTGTCCCACGCGCTTTGAGAGCGCATTGCAAGAGGACGTGAGGGCTTTAATGCACACAATCGGTCTTTCGTTTGAAGAGTTCAAATTTAACCGCGATAAAACGCAGTGTTGCGGAAGCGGAGGTATGATGGAACTGAGCGCGCCGCATCTTGCCCAAGCGCAGATGCAAAGCAGAGCCGCTCAAACGCAATGCGAAAGCATCGTGAGCTACTGCCAAAGTTGCGCCGAGTCGATGAGCAAAGGCGGCAAAAACGGGCTTCATCTGTTAGACTTTATCTTTATGCCGCACCGCCTCAAGCGTCAAGCCAAGCAAGGTGTTCTTAAAAAGTGGTACAACCGTTACCGTTCACGTCGTATGATCGAACGCTTGTAAGCGCGTTTTGAAAAGGATTTTCCATGAAAAAAGCACTTCTTTTTTTGGCGTTCGGGCTTTTAATGTTTTTTTTCTACCGAAGCGGTATTCTCTCGTTTGAACAAGTCGAAGCGATTAAGGCGTTCGTTTTGAGCTTCGGTATGTATGCGCCGCTGATTTTTATTGTACTCTTTACGTTAGCGCCGCTCGTATTTTTTCCCGACGGGATTTTAGCGTTGGCGGGCGGACTCATTTTCGGCTTTACGATAGGCAGCGTTTACATTATCGTCGGTGCGCTTTGCGGCGGGTCGTTGTCGTTTTTCCTTGCCCGTTGGTACGGTAAAAAGATGCATGCAAAGCTCTCGAACGAGAAGCTGATTCATTTTCATCGCAGTGTACAGTCCCACGGTTTTTTGATGATTTTACTGTTGCGCTTGGTGCCGTTGGTTCCGTTTAACATCATCAGCTATTCGGCGGGTTTTTCGACGATTCGCTACCGCGATTTTTTCTTTGCGACGTTTTTGGGTATGATGCCCGGCGTATTCGTCTATGCCAATATCGGCGCAAAAACTTTAGCGTTCGGTACGACGGATTTTTGGATAAGTATTGCGTTGATGGTTCTTTTAGTCATTGTCTCGATGCTCCTTCGAGGCTATGTTCAAAAACGAGTGAAGAGGTATGAAACCCGTGAGTTACACTGAAACGATCCGTGAAGAGATCAATGATTTTAGGTCTTTGTGGCAAAAAATTACGTATAAAAACCGTGCAATCTACGTCTACGAACACGGTGCCGATTGGTTTATTCCCAATGCCGAAGCCGACTTTTTACTGCAACAAGGCGACGTGCATTTTCAAAAACGTATCGCCCTACCCAATCCGCGCGTTTATCGTCCTAAGTACGAAACGAAAGCCCCCGCTCTAGCGGAATTTTGGATTCACCTGACCAACCGATGCAATCTGACATGTAAGCATTGTCTGTTTAGTTCTTCGCCCGAAGAGAGTGACATGTTAGCCTTTGAAACGATTCAAAAACATCTGCAAGAAGCGTATGCGCTCGGGTGTCGTTTGTTTATCGTCACCGGCGGCGAACCTTTGGTGCATCCGCGCTTTTTGGAGCTGATCGAGACGATTTTGAACTACGAAGCGACGAACGTCGTTGTCCTGACAAACGGTGTTTTGGTGCAAAAAGTCTTTTCAGCCGCTTCGTTTGATTCCAAACGCCTTTCGTTTCAAATCAGCGTAGACGGACTGGAAGCCGAACACGACGCGCTTCGAGGTAAAGGTACGTTTGCCAAGGTCTTGCGTAACGCGGCATGGCTTCGAGACAACGCGTATGCGTTTTCGTTCTCTTTTTGCGTTCATCCCCACAACCTTCATACGCTTTTAGGTCTGATCGATACGACGAAAAATGCGGGAGCGACGCATCTGCATTTGTTATGGTATTTTGTGCACGGACGCGGGAGCGACACTCCTATCGTGTCGACGGACGTACTGTTGGACGCTTTGCTCAACGCTTACATGTACGCATGCGAACACGGTGTCGCGATTGACAATTTTGAAGCCTTAAAAACCCAAATTTTCGCGCCCAAAGGCACGGTTCACGACGGTTCGAGTTCCGGACGCAGTTCCTTGGCTTTGGGCTATGACGGACGGTTTTATCCAAGTGCGGCAACCGTCGGAGAAAAAGAACTTCTTATGCAAGGAAAAACGATTGCCGAAGCTTTGAAAAGCGAGACGGCCGAACGTATCGCCCGAAGTTCCGTCGTCGATTTGAAAACGCCCTTACGGTTTTTACTGGGCGGCGGCGATTTGGACCATAGTTTCCATCATGCCCGAACTTTGATGGGCGATGATCCTTACGAGCCTTTAATGCGTGCATTGGCGATGGAAATGATGCTTGCCGAGGCGGCTTCGTACGAACCGAAAAAAGCCGGTTTGTGTTTGGAAATGGGCGATATTTTGTACACTTGCGGCGCGCATGAAGGCATAGCGCACACGCATGCGAATTGTATGATCGCTACCGGAGAAAGCGAATCGCTTCGCATCGTTAAAGCGTTTTACCATGATGCGGCATTGGAAGATAAAGAGGATATTTTAAATCCCGTATGCTACGATGAGGCGTTACTCTCGCATATTCCCGAGGCGTTGCGCTTTCGAGGCTACGGTTGCGGCAGTCCGATTCTCGAAGCCGATTTACAAGCGGGCGAGACGATGCTCGATCTAGGTTCGGGTCGAGGTGTGGAGTGCTTCATCGCTTCCAAACTCGTGGGAGAAAACGGACGTGTTATCGGCGTCGATATGCTTCCCTCGATGTTGCGTATCGCCCAAGAAGGCGCAAAAGCGGTCGCGCACAACCTCGGATACGACAATCTATCGTTTTATCAAGGCTATTTGGAAGCCTTACCTTTAGACGATGCCAGCGTCGACGTCGTAACTTCCAATTGCGTGCTCAATCTTTCCACGCACAAACGCAAACTCTTCGCACAAATCTTTCGCGTCTTGAAAGAGGGCGGAAGGCTCGTCGTTTCGGACGTCGTGTGCGACGAAGAAGCGAGTGCGGGCATTAAAAACGATGCCAAGCTCGGCGGTGAGTGCATCGCGGGTGCTTTGAGCCAAACGCATTTAACGGGCTTACTTTTGGAAAGCGGTTTTACGAACATTCGCTTATTGAAACGCTTCTTTTACCGCGAAGTGCAAGGGCATCCTTTTTATTCGTTGAGTTTTGAAGCATACAAACCCTCGCATGAAACGTACGTCGACGTGATGTACAAGGGCGAGGGAGAGCGTTTGATTCTCGAAGAGGGCATCGTTCTTTACAAAGGCGTTAAAACCAAAGTTCGAGCCCGTACGGCAAAGGCATTGCAAAGCGTTTTATTTTGTTTCGACGCGGAGGGTAACATCGTCAATCAAGAAGGTGCTGCTTGCAACTGCGCGCTTCCTCCGGAGTCGAAACCGTCGTTACGAAGCCTTGCCGCGGAAAGCTTCGGTCTCATAAAACCTAAAGCCGCGCACGATTGTATGGTCTGTAAAGCACCTTTGCGCTATGAAACGGCGGTGCAAGAGGTCGCGTGCCATTATTGCAACAGCGTGCATTTGAGTAGCGTGACATGTGAAAACGGACACTACGTGTGCGACGCGTGCCACGCTAAAGACGCGCTTGTGGTGATTGAGCATTTGTGCCGAAGCTCTCAAGAACGCGACATGTTAAAGCTTTTCAAGCAGATCAGAGCGCATCCGAGCATTCCCAAACACGGTCCCGAACACCATGCGATGGTACCAGCCATCATCGTAACCGCTTATCGCAATAGCGGCGGTAAACTCCCCGAAAATGCGCTCAAAACGGCTCTATCTCGAGGCTCAAGCGTAATCGGAGGCGCATGCGGATTTTTAGGAATGTGCGGTGCGGCGGCGGGAGTGGGCATCGGATTTGCGATTTTGTTGGAAGCCTCTCCCGTGGCAAAAGCGGCACGCTCTCAAGCGCAAAAAGTGACGCATGCGGTTTTGGGCACAATCGCCGAATACGAAGCGGCGCGCTGCTGCAACCGAGAAGTCTGGACGGCACTCACGATCGCCTCTTCGTTGTCGGAAGATTTCTTACATGTAAGGCTTTGGGCAGAAGAACAGACGAAGTGCGACCAGAAAAAATTTAATGCGTATTGCTACGGCAAAAAGTGCCCGATATTTTAGGAGTAACCATGCGTTTTGTATTGTTAGTTATGACGATAGTAAGTTTGGGATGGACGAAGCCTTTGGTTATTGCCTTGCAAGATCGTGTCGTCGATGCGGTCGTGATCGTAGCGATCGAGAAGAAGTTTTTTGAAGAAGAGGGCATTGAAATCGCGGCAAAACGTTTTACGAGCGGGCCTGCGACCGGCGAAGCATTGATCTTCGGCGATGCGGATATTGCGACGATGGGCGATACCGCCGCGTTGATCGCGGTGGCAAAATATTGTCCTAACATTCAAATCCTTACCGCTTTGGGCGGCGGCGAAAAACGTCACGGCGTGGTCGTTCCCGTGGACGCTTCGGCACAGTCGCTTCGAGACCTTGAGGGCAAAAAGATCGCCGTGAAAAAAGGCACTTCGACGCACGGCGGCGTGATGCTTAAAGCCAAAGCGGAGGGTATAACGTTGGACAAAGAGTTGATGGACTTGGAACCTTCGTTGATGGCATCGGCGTTGGCGTCCAAAGAGGTCGATGCGGTCATCGCAAGCGAGCCGACTCCTTCGGTTTTGGTTGAAAAAGGCATTGGAAAACGCATCGAGAGTTTGGACGGCGTGGGCAATACCTATCCGCTTTTGCTGATGGTCAAAGCGTCGAGTTTTAAAGAGCATGCGTCTCACATGGACGGCGTGTTGAGGGCACTCGAAAAAGCGGCGAAATTCATTAACGAGTCACCCGAAGAAAGCGCACAGATCGTCTCAAAATTTTCCAAGCTTTCGGTCGGTGCGACGAAAGAAGCGATGGCGTACCATTTTTATCGCATCGGTATCGACACGACAACCAAGGCAAGTTTGGTTAAAATGGCGGAATTTTTATACGACGCTCACAAACTTTCCCATCTCCCCGATGTGGAAAAATGTACGGCGCATTAAAGGAACGCGTGTGCTAAAGTCGTCTCTTTGGATTCTCGCCTGGATGGGTGCTTTTACGCTTTTTTGGTGGCTTTTCGCCCTGAGCGTCGAAGCGGTGCGGCATATTCCCTTTCCGATGCCCGATGCGGTTGTGATGCGTCTCGTTTCGCTTTTAAGCGGCGAAAGCGTTTACGACACTTCACTTTTTTCCCATTTTACGATGAGTTTGAAGCGGTGGCTGATCGCTTATAGTATCGCCGTTTTTTTCGGCGTGACGCTTGGGACGGTCTGCGGTTTTTTTGAAAAAGCCTATGCGATCGCTTTACATGTCGGAACCGTTTTGCAGATGATGCCCGGTCTTGCATGGATTCCTTTTGCAATGCTCTTGTTCGGTATCGGCGAGAGAGCGACGCTTTTTATGATCGCGATGAGCGCGTTTCCTCTGATTTTTATGCACACGGCATTAGCGATTCATTCGATTCCCGCACAAACGTTTTCCATGGCAAAGATGATGAACCTCTCTTCGTTTCGACTTTTTTTTACGCTCATCCTGCCCTTATGCGCTTTGCCGATCTTAACGGGACTTCGTTTGGGACTGGCTATCGGTTGGCGCGTATTGATCGCGGCGGAGATGGTCGTCGGTAGTAGCGTGGGGCTGGGCTATGCCATTATTCAATCACGTTGGTCGCTTGATTTTGAAGTCGTGTTTATCTCCATCGGCTTGATCTGTGCGGTGGGAATCGTTGCGGAAAAATGGGGATTTAGGGTTTTGGAAAAGAAAATTTTACAGCGGGTAGGCAATGGTTGAACTCTTAGCCGAAGGTTTAAGCAAAGCCTATTTTTTAGCCCATGAAAACCGTTGCGTCGTTGCCGTTCAAAAGATCGATCTGACGTTACATGTAGGAGAATGCATCTCTATCGTAGGCGAGAGCGGTTGCGGCAAATCGACCTTGCTTCGTCTGTTTACGGGGTTTGAGACGCCTAATAGCGGTACGGTATTGCACCGCGACGAAGCCGTTGTCGCACCGCATCATTCGCGCAGTTTCATTCCGCAAGATTCGGGGCTTTTTGTATGGTTAAGCATCGAAGAAAACGTGATGTTACCGTTGCATCGTACCGCGCTTTCCAAAAATCAAAAGCGAGAAAAAGCCCAAGAATATATGGAAAAAACGGGCATTGCTTCGTTTGCGAAAGCCTATCCGAGGGAGATTTCAGGCGGTATGAAACAACGAGCCGCACTTGCACGTGCCCTTGCGATGGAGTCCAAACTCATTTTGATGGATGAGCCTTTTTCCGCGCTTGACGAGGTGGGACGAGAGATGATGGACGAAGCGATGCAGCGCTTTTTTAGCGAAAACCGCATGAGCGCGGTTTTGGTGACGCACTCGCTTCGCGAAGCTTTGTTATTGGGTGATAGAGTGGTGCTGATGCACGGACGACCCGGTCGTATTTTAGAGGTTGTGACGCCGCAAACGCCCAAGGAACAACGTAACGCTTCCTTAAAAATCAAGCATCTTTACGAAACGATTTTAGCACGCTTGAAACAGGCTAAAGCCCTCTAGGCTTTAAGCCTCAAGCATCGCGTCGAGTTCTTGAAGTTTGTCGAACGCTTTGGTAACGGACGTCTGGGCACTTTGGCTTAACCCTTCGCTAAAATGCAAGACGTTTTCGAGTAAAACGCATATCCCTAAAAAAATGGTTTGAATGCAAATCTCTCGAAGGTAGCTCATCAAAATCGGCGTGGGTAGGTTATGCGTCGAGTAGACGTAGGTACGCTCGTCGCTGAGGTCGATAAATTCGATTTTATCCTCTTTAAATCCGCTCATTGCATCGACTACGACGATCACGTCGGGTTGAAATTCGCGCAAAGCGACAAATTCATTTTCGGGCGTATCGTAGCCGAAGAAGACCGTCCACGAGGGGAGGCGTTGTTCGACAAGCCTCCCAAGAGCAATGGCGACGCCGTCGTCGCCTCTAAGTTCGTTTCCGATGCATAATAGTGCTTTTTTCACGTCGCTTCCTATGTTCTGGATGTTTGGAAATCTTTACGCAACACCAAATAGCCCTCTTTTAAGTTCGCAAGAATCTCTTTTAAAGGGCATTCGAGCATTTGAGGAACCAATTGCGCGGCATGTTCGGGGAAAATTTCGATTTCAAAATACCGACTTAGGTTACCGATTTTGAATTTGAGGTATTCTCCGCCGTGTGCCACGATCTCGTCGAATTCACATTCGGGTATTTCCAACACTTTCTCGCTAAAATCAATCGTTCCGACGCCATGCCCGATACATGTTGAAAAGATTTTGATCTGATCGAGTTTGGCGTCGCCCGATTTTGCGCCGTCGAGATGCCGCTGCATCAGTTTATAGACTTCAACCATTAGCGTCCCCACTTCACGCGATGAAGGCTGATTTTATCCTCTTCTTGACACGGAACGTATTGGGTATAAATTTCGTTATGCAAAATACCCAAACACTCCGCATAGCGCGGGTCGTCCTCTTTTTTCATCGCTTCGGTAATCGCGGCTTTGGTCGCTTTCGTGTCTTTGATATTGCCGCTTTTGACGAGTGCCGCAAGGTATTTGTCGTACAGTTTGCGTCCGAAAATATAGCTCATAAGACGTTTGGAGTGCACCAACAAATCCCTCTCGAAAAGGGTATTACCTAAAACGGAATCTTCGACCGCGGGCGGCATTTCGTTATCGTGTTCAAAGCTTGTTTTTTGAAGTCTTTGATCCATAACGCCAAGCGCGGTGGTTAGTCCGTAGATAATGCTCGCAGGATGCGGAGGACAGCCGGGAATGTAAACGTCGACAGGAATAATTTTATCGATGCCGCTTAGCACGCTATAGGCATCGTAAAAAATGCCTCCGGTAGAGCCGCACGCCCCGAGTGCTACGACGATTTTAGGATCGGGCGTGGCTTCGTAGGCGCGAAGTAACGGATAGTACATTTGGCGCGTCACGGGACCCGTGCACAGCAAAATATCGGCATGACGGGGGTTCGCAACGAGTTTGAAACCGAAGCGTTCGGGATCCCAAAGCGGCGTAATGGCGGCAAAAATTTCGATTTCACAGCCGTTACAGCTTCCGCAGTCGATGCGATAAACGCTAAAACTACGTCCGATGTGTTTGAGCAATTCCAGTTTTTGCTCCAAGTCGTTGGCGTCTTGAATATTTTGAGGGACTTCATACGTTTTCATTCTATCACCATCTCTTTGCCGGCGGTAAAGTTTGCTACCGTAGCCGTTTTTTTACATGTAGGGCAAACGTTGACGTAGCTTTTTGCCTCTTCCAATCGTTTTTCGCCCAAATTGGCTTTACTTAAACACTCTAAACTGTATTTGACCAAGCGTTTGGCACTGAAAGGTTTGCCGCATTCGCTGCAACATTGTACTTCCAGTTCTCCCCTTTGAATCATCGCGGATTTATCGAATTTAACCGCCAGTTCAAACTCTTCACTTAGCTTAATCGCACCGGTCGGGCACACTTCGTCGCACCTTCCGCAAAAGATACAGCGTCCGCAGTCGAATTCCCATATTAATTTGCTTTTATTCTCGTTCAATTGTACCGTAATCGCATTGGACGGGCAGGCAACGCCGCATGCCGCGCAACCGATACAAAGATCGTAAATATAAGCGGGTTTGCCGCGAAAATTTTCGGCGACTTTATAAGGCTCAAACGGGTACTTATGGGTAATTTCGCCGTATTTTTTACTAATATCGAGAAGTTTCATCATTTGAGATCCTTCATAGGACTGTTTTTAAGGGTTTGCGAAAACGCTTTCAAATCGTTGTGCGTCAAAATTTTGCTTTTTTTGCTTCGAACGTCCACGACGGTTACACGCTCCGTACATGAATAGCACGGATCTAAGCTACATACGATAAGTGCGGCGTCGGCAATCGTATTACCGCGGAATTGAAAACGAAGGCTCGGCCAGTTGTTGTACGTTGCGGCACGGCATCTCCAGCGATACACTTTTTGCGCGCTGCCTTGCATGATCCAGTGAACGTTCTCGCCTCTGGGTGCTTCGACGTACGCCAAAGAGTAGTTCTCGGGTTTAACGTGAAATTTCGGATCGACGATGATCGCGGTTTGAGGCATCAACTCGAAGCATTGGCGAATGATGGAAACGGAGCTTTTGAGTTCCATATAACGCACCATCTCTCTGGCAAATACGTCGCCGCCTTCGACAACCGCAACATCGAATTTGACTTGTTTGAAAAAGTCGTACGGGTGGTCGTAACGGGTGTCGCGTTTAATACCGCTACCTCTGATGTTCGGACCGACGGGCGAAAAGTCGCGTGCGACTTGTTTATCAAGAATTCCCACACCTTTCCAGCGTTTCATTTGGCGTTGATCGTCCATCACGGCATCCCAAACCTCTTCGACTTGCGTTTCGATGATATGCAAGATGCGTAAACTCTCTTTTATCTCATGACCCGTCATATCGCGTCTTAGTCCGCCCATAACGACGTTACCGTAAGTTTTACGTCCGCCGGTGACCAGTTCGGCAAGTTTCATCGAGTATTCGCGAATTCTAAAAATGTGCATAAACGCGTTGTAGTTACCCGTCACTTCGCATGCCAAACCGATATTTAAAAGGTGACTGTGAAGTCTTTCGATCTCTGAACAGACGATACGAATGGCTTGCGCACGAGCGGGAATTTCCAAGTTGATCGCTTTTTCCGCCGCCTCGATACACGCAATCGCATGGGCGTAACCGCAAATACCGCATACGCGTTCCGCTAAATAGCCCATTTGATCGTAGTTCATACGGTTTTCGGCCAGTTTTTCCATACCGCGGTGTTGGTAAAAGAGTCGGTAATCCGCATCGATAATGGTATCGCCGTCGCAATAGAGTCTAAAGTGCCCCGGTTCGTCCGCCGTAATATGCAAAGGTCCCAAAGGGACGTCGATCATCCCCGAGCCTTCCGGACGTAAAAAGTCGTATTCGGGCTCCATATAATGCTCTTTCATATCGGGACGATAGCGGTAATCCATCGCGTCTTTTCGAAGCGGGAAGAGATTGTCCGGCCAGTCGTCGCTTAAGACCAAGCGTCTTTTATCGGGCAAGCCCTCGGCGATCAAACCGAACATATCGTAAGCTTCTCTTTCATACCAGACGCAAGCCGGCACCAACGGCGTCACGGACGGGAAAACCAATGATTCGGGAGAGATAAGCACTTTAACGGTAACGAAACATTTTTCGTCTTGTGCGATTTCGTCTCCCTCAAACATTTTGCCGCCTTCCATCGAAAGCGCGTAGTAAAGCGCATAATGTTTGTTGATGCTTCGCTCGTCGTTGGGAATCATCGTGGAGAGATAACCGCCCATATCGTAATACAAGAAACGTACCGCTTCGGGAAGGTCGTTTAGCTCCACTAAAGCGGTCACTTGATCTTCGTACTGCCTCGTGACTTCTAAAATTTTAACTCTTTGTCCTAGCGCTTCTATAAATTTATCACATTTCATTAGAAAGTCCTATTGTTTTAGTATGGTTTTAACGCTCTGATCAAGTAAGAACGTAAAGGAATCGAACTGCCAAATACCGAAGCTGACGATCAAAACGGCTAAAGCAATCAACGGTAAATTTTCGCTGAGCTTCATTTCGCCGTTATGCTCTACTTTACCTTCCACTTTACCGAAGGATGCTAAAAAGAAGTGTGAAAAATCGGCGATAAAAATAATCGCTAAGGCAACCGCAAAGATACCCATTAAAATGTATTTACCGTCAATGGCGGCGGCTTTAAAGATTAAAAATTCGCTGACGAAAATGGCAAATCCCGGAACACCGACCAATGAACAGATCGCAATACCGAAAAGTACCGCCGTTAAAGGCGCGATGCGGATCATATTACCCATTTTGGTCATATCTTTCGTACCGTAAATTCTGGCGATATTGCCGGTTGAACAAAAGGCTAAGGCTTTGGTAAACGAGTGCGCCGCACAGTGAAACAAGGCCGCGAACAATCCGATAGCACCGCCTACGCCCAAACCAAAAGCGATAACGCCCATATGTGCGATCGAGTGGTACGCAAACATACGTTTGACGTTGTGTTGGCGAATCAAGAAAAAGGCGGAGACGAAAAGCGTTAACGTACCGCTCACTACCATAACCGTTTCGACAAAATCAAATCCGACGCCGTTAGCAACGACCGCGTAATAGCGAATCAATCCTAACATAGCACATTTTAAAAGGACGCCCGAGAGCAATGCGGATGTCGGTGCGGGTCCTTCGGCATGAACGTCGGGAAGCCACGTATGCGTCGGTGCCAATCCGGCTTTGGTTCCAAAACCGATTAACGCAAAGATAAAGACCAGTTTTAACGCCATAGGGTCTAGACTTGCCGCATTGGCAAGCAAGTTGGTGTACAGCATCGCTTCGCCGTCGATTTTACCGTTGGCGGCAGAGTAGAGTAAAATGGTTGCATACAGGGCAAACGCCAAACCGATACTGCACAATACGATGTATTTGTAACCGCTTTCGGTCGATTTTTTATCGTTGTGAACCGCGACGAGAAACACGGATGCAAGCGTTGTAGCTTCGATGGCTGCCCACATAAACGCGATGTTGTTGCATAAGACGCTTAAACTCATCGTCCACGTAAAGATAAAACTGAGCGCAAAGTAGTTTTTGACTTCACGCAAGCTAATATGTCCGCCCTCTAGTTCCCATTTCATATAGGTCGTGGCGTAAACGTTGGCAAGAAGTCCCGTAATGGCGATGAGCGACAAAAAGATAGCCCCCATCGAATCTAAAAAGATAAAGTCGTGAAATAAGGAGAGCACCTCTTTATTGACGACCTTGCCTACGGCACACAATAAAAGCGACGAAACAATCACGCTCAAGAGGATATGAAACGTCTGCAAAAACTTAAAATGAAGCGGCATCAAGAACATGATAACGCCAAAAGCAAAAGGTACGGTGAGTATTAATAATAAAAGATCCATGTTATCCCCTTAAATTGACCGCTTTAGATGTATTGAGACTTCCGTAAGAGGCGTAAAATCGCTTTGCCAAAATACTCATAATAATAACCGCAAAAACGGCGTCGGTTAAAATACCCACTTCGACCAATTCATGTGAAGTGTATGCCATCAACGCCAAACTTAAGTGAATGCCGTTTTCAAACAGACAATACGAAAGGATCTGTTTAAGAAAAGAGGTTCGTAAAATAAAGCCGAAAATGCCCATCATAAAGATAAACGAAGCGGCAAAAAGCGGCAAGACGTCTTTAAAAATCGAAAAGTGAATAAACACTTTGTAAAACATCATCGCAACCGCCAGCGAAAAGCTAAGTGCTACGACGGGCGAGATAAAAAAGCCGCCCACGGGTTCGTCATCGACGACAACGCCTAGTTTTTTAATCAATCGCAAGAGGTAAAGCGGTACGCAGACCACTTTAATGATAAAAGCGGTAACGGACCAAACCAACAGTTCGTGCGAATCGTATTTGTCGTACAACGCCAAAAAGATCGCAACCAATAAAAGCGTTTGCAGGGCATACGCCAAAACGCTGTGTCGGTATTGTCTTAAACTAAAGACCGCAAAACTCGTTCCCATCATTAAGACGGCGATAATATCGATTAGGTTAATAGTTGCCATAGTTAAATCCCCATAATATAGAGTACTAACGAAGTACACGAAATCGCAAGCGCAAAGAGCATCGTGCGTTTCATTCCTTTGTTGATCGTAAATCTCGGTCCGAAGTTATCGATAAAAACGCTCATTACATATAAAAAGCCTACTTCAACCAAGAAAAGCACCAACGATAAAATCGGATTATCGACAAGACCCGCCCAAGGCATAAACACGACAAGGAAAAAGCCTAATACCGTAATTTGCTTCAATAAAATCGCTATATCGATGATCGCAAAATCTTTACCGCAAAATTCTCCGAGCACTCCCTCTTGCAACTCTTGTTCGGCTTCTGCCAAGTCGTAAGGTTTTCGACCCGTCTCAACGTACATGACCCACAAAAAAGCCGTAGAAGCGATGGCAAAAGAAGGAATCGCATAACCGTACTCTCCCGTTTGTACCAAAGAAGAGATAAAAGGCAAGCCGGTACTTCCCGTGCCCATCATCACGACGATGAGACAAATGACGGCAACCTCTTCGGTGTAAAAACCGATGGTTCCTTCCCTGCTGGCACTAATACCCGCATAAGGATTGGCGGTATCGATACCCGCAACGATAAAGATAAAGCGGAACAATGCCCCAAAATAGAGCAACACGAAAATGTCCGAAAAGTGTGTCAAGGCACTTGAATTCGCCCCGTACGTAATCGGTAAGGTACAAAACATCGCCGCCGCGCTGATAAAAAGCAAGTAGGGTGCGATTTGGTAAACGTAACTCGTACTGCTTGATTTGGTTCGTCCTCTTTTTAAGAGTTTAAAAATATCGTAATAGGTTTGAAAAATGCTCGGTCCTATACGCGATTGAAATTTGGCTCTTAATTTTCGTGAAATACCGTCAAAAAGAGGAGCCACTATGATTGCCGACACCAGTTGTGTTAGTAGGTAAATAAAATCCATCGTGCCCTCTCCTTATAAGTAGTAGTACCCAAAAATGAGTATCAAACAAAGATAAATCAAAATATAACCCGCGTAAAGGTTAGTGCGTCCGTTTTGAAAAATACCGATTTCTTCGGCAATGTTCATCACAAGATCAATGACGGGTTTGTAAAGTTTTTCCCAAAAAAAGTCGTGTGTTTTCTTGATATAGACCGCTTTGGAAAAATAGCCGTCCAATTTGATCTCTTGTTCGTGCTTGATGAGAAAACTTAACGCCTTTCTCACGTCTCCGGTAAAAGAGTTGGAGCCGATTTGCATATTTTTATTGTATAAAAAGCCGCATGCCCAAGGGTCGCTTACACGTACTTCTTTGTTGTTGGCTTTGAGAAAATAGAGGAAAACAAAAGGCAATACGGAACATAAGAGCATGATTGCCACGATCAGCGGCATGGAGATCAGCCCTGCGACACCGGCACTGGTTTGCGGTATGATCGTTAGAACGATTTTCGTGAGCATGCCTACGACATCGTTCATAAAAAGACCGAAACCGACGCAAAGGCTTGCGAGTAAGGCTAGCGGAGCGAGTCTACCGACGGAAACCTCTTTAGCGTTTTCAATGCTTTTGCTATCCCGTGCGACACCTAAGAAAATCGCGCCGTAAACTTTGGAAAATGCCATAATCGCCATTGCTCCGGTAATGGAAAGCGCAATAACGGCGAGCGAGAAGAAAAAGCGAGAATTTCCGCCTTCTGCCATACCGCCTATGACGGATGTTTTATAGATGAGCCATTCGCTTGCAAAGCCGTTAAGCGGCGGAAGCGCACAAATGGAAAGTGCTGCGACAAAAAAGATAACGGACGTGATCGGCATCTTTTTATGCAATCCGCCAAGCGCGTCCATATCGCGTGTTTGGGTTTCGGTAAAAATGTTACCGCTGAGCATAAATAGAAGCGATTTGAAAACCGCATGGTTTAAAATATGGTAAAACCCTGCGATAAATCCCATTAACGCAATGATCGGCGAGTCGGTTCCCAAACCGTAAAACGCACCGCCGAGTCCTAAAAAGATGATACCGACGTTTTCGCACGAACTGTAAGCGATAGAGGCTTTATAATCGTTGGAAATTAACGCATAGATAATACCGAAGATACAGCTTAGTGCTCCGATTGCAAGCAGGATATAACCGAAATAAACGACTTGAGGTAAAAGAAGCGAAAATTTGATAAACGCAAAAAGGGCAACTTTAATCATAACGCCGCTCATGAGAGCCGAAGCGTTTGAGGGGCATTGGCAGTAGGCAACGGGTAACCAAACGTGAAACGGAAACATACCCGCTTTGGAGCCGAGTCCCAAAAGAAGAAGCGAAAAGAGCGTTATACTCATACCCATACCGATGTCGAGATGTTCAAATTGACTAAACTCAAACGTACCGGCAAGACTTGCCATAATAATCAGAGCAACCATCAAACACGAAGCTCCGATTTGTGCGATACCGAGATAAATCATGACGCGTTTGCCCGCACCCTCTTCGTCGTTGATGAGAATCAAGAGTGCTGAAAGGAGCGTCATCACTTCCCATAAAAGCATAAACGAAAAGACGTTATCGCTCGCGATGACTAAAAGCATGGAGAGGATAAATGCGTTAAACAAGGAGGCAAAAACCGCTAAATTGGCTTTTTTCTCGTAAAACTTTGCATAATCGAAACTGAAAAGCGAAACCGCAAAGGCGATGAAACTGACCAAGAAGCTAAAGAACATTCCGAGTGAATCGAGCTTAAAAAGCGGCAAGCTGATAAAACTGCCCGGCAATTTCCACAACATCGTTTCATCGAGGTTGGAAAAGAAAAAAACCGCTGCGTAAAGCGAAATAAGACCGGCACAACCAAATCCTATTTTTTGCGCAAGAAGCGGTTTTTTATACAGCGCGAGAGAGACAAGCGAGGTTAATAAAAAAAGAGTGTATATCGTTTGCATTAGGCTTCCTCTTTAGTGGATTCGGATGTTTCCGGAGCCGGTGCGGGTTTAGGCTCTTTGGGCTTTTTGACTTCGGGTGCCGGGATATTTTCAATATTCGCATTCGGAACGACGGCTTTTAAAAACGGAGCCATATCGCCTTTGATTTTTTTGCCGAATTTGCACTCTTCAAGCACGGGGTCGATCATAACGAGCGCGCCCGTCGGGCAAACGCCGACACATGCAGGGCCGGTTTCGATACCCGCGCACAAATCGCATTTAATTGCGATACTTTTGAGCCCGCTGACGCAACCGGCTTCCAAGTTGCTTTCCCATTCGTCTCGAACGGAAGGCGGGCATTCCGCATCGACGTGAATAGCTCCGTAAGGACAGGCAATCGTACAGAGTTTACAGCCGATGCAAATCTCCTCGCACAGCTCAACGCACGCATTGTCGATGCGAAGCGCACCCGTCGGACAAACGTTGGCGCACGGTGCATCGTCGCACTGACGGCATTGATTGGGCATTTTACCGCTCTCTAGGCTAAGCACGTCGAGCCTTGCTTTGGAGAGCTTCCCACGTATATAAGCATGTTTCACGCAAGCTTTCATGCAGGCGTTACATGCAATGCAGATATCCGGATTTGTAATAACGAATTTATGAACTTTGGACATAGACGTTCCTCTATGATTTGTGTAATTTTGAATAAACCTCTTTGACAACTACTCGAAATAAGGGCCTTCGCCGTCGCTAAACACTTTTAAAAATTAAATATTGCCTAAGTCTCAGCAAAAACTCAGTTTTAATCTTTAAAAATGAAAGCGTTTCTACCGAACGCATCACTGCTTCAAGGGCTATAAAAGAACTCTAACGACTCAAACGACTCTTGTACTAGAAGCAATATATCATACTCGAATGACTTCGTTATGATATATCTATTTAGGCTTACCAAGACCTTAAATGCCTAAATCTTCCTTCGAAGAAA
The DNA here is from genome assembly GCF_001548055.1 of Sulfurospirillum cavolei. Lineage (GTDB taxonomy): Bacteria > Campylobacterota > Campylobacteria > Campylobacterales > Sulfurospirillaceae > Sulfurospirillum. Next base: position 1,925,939 of record NZ_AP014724.1, on the reverse strand, counting down.
TCTTACATTAAGTTCGTAGCATGAAAATAGCTGAATAAATAAACTAATAAAAAATCTTAATTAAAAACTAACAAAAGGCAAAATGCACGTCATTTGGAAGCTAGTTTTGATCACGTAGTCATAGTTTAACACGGATTGCTTTACGAATGAAAACGCAAGGAGAAAAGAGCGGCTACAAGGAACGCGAACGGTTGATCAAGCGGTAATGTAAAGCTAAGGAAAAGAGGATAACGCCGCTACCGATCGACAGTGAAACGTAATCGACGGGTGTTTTCCAAAGCAGAAGGTTCATCACTAAACCTGCCGGAACCAATGCGTTATTCATGATACCTAAAACTCCCGCATCGACATCGCAAGCACCCTTGTTCCATAAAAAATAGCCGATCCCGGAAGCGACGATTCCTAGCCAAAGCAAGACGCTCCACTGTAAAAGTGTGGGCGAGAGTTTGCTATGATCGGACAATAAAGCGAAAGCGACGATACCGACGAGCAATGCACCGAAGTAAAAGTACCCGAATACATCACGATGTATGATATTTGGGTTGGATTCCATTACTTTTTTATAAGCACTTTGTCCAAGGGCAAAACAGATATTGGCTCCTTGCACCATCAAAAAACCCGTAATAAACTCGGAATCGACGTTTTGGTAACGGATAATATACGCTCCCAAAACCGCCATCCCCGTACTTACCAGATACAGCGGGTTAAATTGCCCTTTCAGCCCATCGTAAATCAGCGTCACGTAAATAGGCGTAAAAATCGTAAAAAGAATGACTTCCGGAACGCTGAGGAATAAAAACGATTGATAGAAGAAGATATACATAAAACCGATTTGCACACTGCCGATGAGCATGATTTTAACTTTTAACGCCTTATCTATGCCGCGAAATTTCGTAAAAGGTAAAAAGACCAGCGATGCGAGACAGATTCGTACCAGTACCGCAAAGTAGCTATCAACCCGACCGGCTAAAATTTCACCGATAAAACTAAACGAAAACGCCCAAATAAAGGTAGTTAAAAGCAAATATCGCATCGTAAAATCCTTTCGAAAAGTATAACATGTAAGCGATAAATTTAAAGGCAATCTGCTCAAAAAATACCTTGTTCAAAAAGCTTTCTAAGCAGTTGTATAGCAAAAGAAGACTATAAGGTCGCTATAAAATGATAAAGGAATCGTATGCCACGGGATCAATACGCTTGCAATGACGTATCGGCATGGACCGATAAATATTTTTCCAATACTCAAACGATTGTCGAACGTTTCGGCGACACGGAAGTCACGTACGCTTTCTTTTTACGCCGTCCCGTTCTCTCAGCGGTGCGCCTTGCCACGGTGTATATAAAAGAGCAAGCCAAGAAAGCGGGGCAAACGATCAGCATTGAGGTGATGCACGAAGAGGGCGAATGGGTGGGGGCGGGTGAGCCGCTGTTTTACCTGTCCGGTTCGTTTACATTTTTAGCAGAACATGAAACGCTCATCTTGCAAAAATTGGGCTCGGCGTGCGTTGCGGCGTACAATGCTTACGAGATGTGCCAGATCCTTCCGCATGTTGCTTTTTTAGCGATGGATGCAAGGCATTGCGCTGGGACTGAGATGGCGGAGATTATGGCGTATGGGGCGTCCGTTGGCTCCAAAGCGGCGCAAAAGAAGTTTGAAGCGGTTGGGTTTATCGGCAATGCGACCGATGCAACAGCGCATTTTTTCGGCCGTGAAAAAGGGCTAGGAACGGTGCCTCACGCGCTCATCGGATATGCCGGCTCAACACTCAAAGCCGCTTCCATGTTCCATGAATGCTTTCCTGAAGAAAACATACCCATCTTAGCCGATTACTTCGGTCGCGAAATCACCGATACGCTCGAAGTGTGTAATGCCTTTGCCGCTTTAGCGCACGAGGGCAAGATCGCTGTGCGACTTGATACGCACGGTGGACGCTTTTTAGAAGGACTCGATACCCAAAAAAGCTACGACGTGCTCGGACGCCACGCGCCTGATGCTGTGAGAGATTATCGCACCGAAGCGGAACTGCATGATCTCATCGGCACAGGCGTTTCAGCCGCCGCCATCTGGAGCATGCGGGAAAATCTTGATAACGCAGGCTTTACAAACGTTCGCATCATCGCTTCTTCAGGATTTACACCCTCAAAATGCCGCTCAATGGCATGGGCAAAAGCCCCCATCGACATTATCGGCACAGGCTCTTTTCTTCCCGATCGTTGGAGCGAAACCAACGCCACCGCCGACATCATCGCTTACGGTGGCGTTCCAAGAGTGAAAGTCGGGCGGGAGTTTTTGCTTAAGAAGAGTCGTTAAAGTGTTTGTAATTGTACTACGTTTGTGGTACAATTATATAAAAAAGGAGATACGATGAGAACAGGAACCAGTGTTCGTATTGATGAAGAGACTAAGATTATTGCTTCAGAAGTGTTAAAACAGTATGGTATGAACCTCAGTGAAGGCATTAACCTTTTTTGTAAGCAAGTTGCTATGACGTATTCCATCCCTTTTGAGTTAAAAGTGCCAACGGAGAGAATGAAAAAAGCACTGAAAGAACTAGAAAAAAGAGAAGGAAAATCCTTTGATTCCATCGAAGCACTCAAAGCCGATCTTGAGTCATGAAATACGCCATCTTTCGTACATCTTCTTTCAAAAAAGCCTATAAAAAGCTCTCATCCTCTGAGCAAGAACTTGTTTTAACGATTGTTCTTAAACTTGCTCAGGGTGAAAGTTTGGATGAAAAATACAAAGATCATTTTCTGATAGGCAACTATAAAGGATGCAGGGAGTGTCACATTAAACCTGATTTACTGCTCATCTACAAAATCAATAACGATGAAGTGGAATTAGTTTTGGTGGAAGTTGGTAAGCATTCTAAATTGTTTAAATAAGAAGTTGAAAGTTTAGCCCTCGTATAATGACCCCTAAAGCTTATTACCCGTTTTGAAACGGGTAATATATAAAATTAGTTAAAACTGTAGTCTTAGCCCCTATATCTATTAAACCAATGTGCAAGTTCATCAATACTATCTGATAATTTTCGTTGCTCATCTTTTGAAAGGCTTTGTGCTTTGATTAGCAATGTACCTTCGCCTAAATCATCAACTATACCAGTCGTACTCATAAAGTTCTTAATATTATAAATCCAGCCTCTTGCTTTTTCTTCTAATTGGTTTTCATCAAGAGTATTAAATGCGCAAGAGCACGCACGAAATGCGATAGCGATTGCATGCGCTTCTCCTACATCATGAGGCAACATTAAAGCCCTTCTTGCCTCAGACAGCTTTTGAACTTGGTATGAGTAATTCATGATTTTTTCTCCTTGAGCAAAGTCGATTGGAATTTATTTTTTATGTTTTAAGATTTTGTGATTAATTTAAAAAAGTTTATTGTAGCAAAATTGCATAAAGGCATAAAGGGAGCGAGGTTACTTTGCCCCATACTCTAAACCCCAACCCATACCAAAGCCTATATACACTAAACTGCACCACACTACAAAGGCATCATTCATGAATCATGATTTACGCACGCTCCAACCCGAGTGACCGCCAATTATTACCTCAGAAATCGAATTGATACGTTTTTATCATGACACCAATGCCAAGGCGGCAGTTGAACAGATGATAGCAGGGACGTATGTTCTGGTGGAAGAGTTTTACAGCAATGGTTTAGAGATTTTAGTGGAACTCAAACGAACGTTTTGGTACTATACCGACACAAAATTTCAAGGGCAACGTGATTTTTGGAGTGTCCTTAGAGAGGCATCGCATCGTTTGTTAGTGGAAGTTCAAGGGCATAAACTGCTTGTGAAGAAGCCTCCCGTGATTGTTTGGTTAAAGGTGTTATACCTCTTAGAAAAGAGTTGCACCTCCAACGAGATGTGCGCGCATCGTCAAACAAAACGAAACGTACCGATTCAAGAGAAAATGAAAAAGTCGAACTGTTGGGTTTGGCGCCAAAAAACTAAACCATTCTTTTTACATGTAAAGACAAATGTAAACATTGAATCCGCCGTTAATCCTTACTTATTTTAAAATAATCTTAAAATTTTATGCTATTTTCATGCTATGGAACTAATGTAAGATGCTGCTGAGCTTCTTTCATAACTTAACGGATGAGGTATGTTAAATTAGGTAAGAAGCTTCACACTTTTTAAAAGGAGGAATTATGAAGTTAGCTAAACTTAGCTTGGTGGCTATGGTTGTTGCCGGACTTGCGTCCGGTTCATTTGCGGCAGATACACTTGCCGATGCGTTTAAAAACGGTAAAGTCAGCGGTGAATTACGCGCCTGGTATTTTGATAGAGATACAGGTGCTGCCAATCCGGCCGTTTCGACACCGGGCGCATCGGGAACACTCGGTAAGGGCGATGCCGATATTCTTTCAACGGGCGTTGTGCTTAGTTACGTAACGGATCCGTTATTCGGTTTTGGCTTTGGAGCGACATTTCAGGGAAGCTATGCTCCTTTTGCCGATAAAGACGCAAAAAATCTTTATGCAACGGATATGTACGGCTCGGGCGCGGTTCTATCGGAAGCATACGTAACCTATACGCTCGGTAAAACGACGGCAAAAGTAGGTCGCCAATTTATCACGAGTCCATTGGTTAACAGTTCCGGCTCACGAATGTTTAAAGAAGCGTTTCAAGCCGCAGTTCTTGTCAATACGGATCTTCCAAATACGACATTGGTTGCCGGTTATTCCGACAAATTTCAAGGTCGAACATCCGATTATGACAAAACCGTAGCCGGTGGAGATTCTGAAATGCCTAGCTTTAAAAAAGAAGCGGTATTTTACGGAACTGGTACGGCAAACGGGGGCTCAAACGTTTTCGGGTTTGACGGTGCTTACACGGCAGCCGCGATTAACAAGTCTATTCCTAACTTGACGTTAATAGGACAATATTTGTTTGTTAACGATGTTGAATTAACGCAAGGCGGCGATGCCAACGTCTTCTATGCCGAAGGTAATTACGTCGTACCTTTAAGTGCTATGAAAGTGCTTCTTGATGCAACGTATCGCGGTTCAAGAACGTCCAATCCTACATTTGATAGTTTCCACGTCGAGGGCGATATGTACCAAGGTCGTATCGGATTTAGCGAGCTAGCAGGCTTTAACGCTTCTTTTGCTTACAGTACCGTCTCTAGCAACCAATCCGTCCTCTTAGGTGCGGGTAACGGTCCTACCACGTATACGGCTCCGCTGATCAAAGGTGCGGAGGTCACTTCCGGTGCCGATACGGATGCTTATAAAATCGAAGTCGGTTACGATTTCTCAAAAATCGGCGTTACGGGACTTAAAGTTTTGGGTCAATACACCAAAGTGAATCAAGATGCAAAAACGATTACGGGAGCCGTGTTGAATAGTGTCGATGTCGATACGGAATCAACATTTTGGAGCGGTCAAATCGCTTACGACATTCCTTCTCTTAAAGGCTTGACCGTTTCTTTAGAGTATGAAGACGGTAAAAAAGAGACCACTTCAACGGTTAATTCCAACGAGATGCGCTTTAGAGCAAACTATAAATTCTAATTTGCACGCGTTTGCATCTTCAAAACGACGGCAGAAATGCCGTCGTTTCCTTTCATAGGTTATGAAAGAAGTCTATTATGCTTTCAGACGTTCTTCGGAGACTTCATGAATAACGACGGGTTTTGAAAAATCCGCCTGATTGTCCAAAGCAAGCGGTATCAACCACCGTAAATTGGGGATGATGTTTTCGGGTATGTCTTGAAGCTTGATGAGGTAAACTTCTTCACGCTCAACGGTTTTCGCTTCATAAGCGAGATCGGAATACGCATAATAAACATCAAGTTCGTAATAATTCGGACGGTAAATTTTGGCATAACACGTCCATTGATCGTGCGCCACGAAGACCCCCGTTTCTTCTTGGAACTCTCTTACCATAGCATCGCATGATGATTCATTGTTTTCGATTTTTCCTCCGACGCCGTTGAGCAAACCTTGTTGCCATTCAGGAAGGCATTTTTTGATTAAAACGACACGCGTCGCATCTTGCGAAAATAAAAAACCGGTAACGTATTTTTTCATTGTGAACCTTATTTCGATACGTTAAAGCGCACGTTTGACGTCATGCATGCAAAGAAGACAGTATAGAACAGATCATGCGGTAACGCGTCAAATGTTCCGAGCACTTTATCGCGTTACATTTTAACCAAATTTCATCTCAAAATCTTTACATGTAAGCATGAGCGTTTCCTTTGAAACGGTGTCGATACATTCGTGCCATCATGCTTTTAAACAAACGCAAAAGTAAATTTAAAAAACTAAAGTATTGACTTAAGTCATAGATTTGCGATTTTGCTTAGTGATAGAATGACTCCGAAACTCAAATCAGGAGGTATCACGATGTCACTTTCACGAAGGGACTTTTTAAAAACAACGGCTGCCGCGAGTGCCGCCGCCGCGGTGGGCATTAGCGTGCCTAGCGAGCTTAAAGCGGCGAGCGAACAAGCAGAAGCCGGTTGGCGATGGGACAAAGCCGTTTGTCGTTTCTGCGGTACCGGTTGCGGTATTATGGTTGCGACGAAAGAGGGAAAAATCGTCGCCGTTAAAGGCGATCCCGCCGCTCCGGTCAATCGCGGACTAAACTGTATCAAAGGGTATTTTAACGCCAAAATCATGTACGGTGCGGATCGATTGAAACAACCGCTTCTTCGCGTCAACGATAAAGGCGAATTCGATAAAAAAGGTCAATTCAAACCCGTTTCATGGAAGCGCGCGTTTGACGAGATGGAAAAACACATCAAAGCCGCCTTTAAAGCGGGCGGTCCTGAGGCAATCGGCGTTTTCGGATCGGGTCAATACACGATTCAAGAAGGCTATGCCGCCGCAAAATTGATGAAAGCGGGCTTCCGCGCCAACGGCATCGACCCCAACGCACGCCACTGTATGGCTTCGGCGGTCGTCGGCTTTATGCAAACGTTCGGTATCGACGAACCTGCGGGCTGCTACGACGACATCGAATTGACCGATACGATCGTGACGTGGGGCGCCAATATGGCGGAAATGCACCCGATTTTATGGTCACGCGTCAGCGATCGCAAATTAACCGCGCCCGATCGCGTTAAAGTCGTCAATCTTTCTACCTACACGCACCGCTGTTCGGATTTAGCCGACCTTGAGATTATTTTCTCCCCAAGTACCGATCTTGCGATCTGGAACTACATTGCACGCGAAATCGTCTACAATCATCCCGAAGCGATCGATTGGGATTTTGTGAAGAAAAACATTGTTTTCGCAACGGGTTTTGCAAACATCGGTTATGGCATGCGAACCGAAGCCGAAGCAAAAAAACTCGGCTACAGTGCCAAAGAGTTGGAGATTATTAAAAAAGAAGACGCTAAAGTCATCAGCGAAAAAGAAGCACCGGGATTGGCGCATTTGGGCGTTAAAGCCGGCGATCTTATGGAGATGAAAAACGCGGACAAGGCGATCTTGCATTGGGAAATTAGCTTTGAAGATTTTAAAAAGGCATTAGAGCCTTACACGCTAGATTACGTCGCAAAAATCGCTAAAGGCGATCCCAACGAGTCGCTTGACGCGTATAAAGCTAAATTAAAACAATTGGCCGACTTGTACATCGAAAAAAATCGAAAAGTCGTTAGTTTCTGGACGATGGGCTTTAACCAACACCAACGCGGTACGTGGGTCAACGAACAATCTTACATGGTTCACTTCCTCTTAGGCAAACAAGCCAAACCGGGTGAGGGTGCATTTTCATTGACGGGACAACCGAGTGCGTGCGGTACGGCACGTGAAGTCGGAACGTTTACGCATCGTCTACCGGCGGATATGGACGTTTCCATTCCGAAACACCGAGAAATTACGGAAAAAATTTGGAATTTACCTGCCGGTACGCTCAATCCGATGGGATACCAACACATTATGAATATCCACCGCCAAATCGAAAGCGGTAAGATTAAATTCGCATGGGTCAACGTGTGCAATCCTTACCAAGACAGTGCCAACGCAAACCATTGGATCAAAGCGGCACGCGAACTGGATAACTTCATCGTTTGTTCCGATGCGTATCCGGGAATTTCCGCAAAGGTTTCCGACCTTATCTTGCCTTCGGCAATGATTTACGAGAAATGGGGCGCATACGGTAACGCCGAGCGAAGAACGCAACACTGGCGACAACAAGTCCTCCCAGTAGGCGACGCGATGAGCGATACGTGGCAATGGGTCGAGCTTTCCAAACGTTTTACGATTGCCGACGTATGGGGCGAGCAGACGATTAAAGGCGGTAAATTACCGAGTGTGATTGAAGCGGCCAAAGCGATGGGATACAAAGAGACCGATACGCTTTTTGATGTTTTATTTGCCAATAGTTATTTTAAATCGTTCAAAGCCAAAGACGCTATCGGTGAAGGTTTTGACAATACCGAAGTATTCGGCGATAGCCGAGGCGTTGCCGGAAGTGACGGTAAAGAGTGGAAGGGATACGGATTTTTTATCCAAAAAGCGATTTGGGAAGAGTATCGAAAATTCGGTCTCGGTCACGGACACGATTTGGCGGATTTTGATACGTACCACAAAGTAAGAGGTCTAAAATGGCCGGTCGTGGACGGTAAAGAGACGCAATGGCGCTTCAATGCCAAATACGATCCGTATGCGGCAAAAGAGAACAACGGCGATTTCGCATTTTACGGCACGTTTGCCAAAGCGATCAAAAAAGGTAACTTGCAAAAACCGACCACCGAAGAGACGTTCCCGCTTAAAAACAAAGCAAAAATTTTCTTCAGACCGTATATGGATCCGTGCGAAATGCCCGATAAAGAATACGATACGTGGTTGTGTACCGGACGCGTACTCGAGCACTGGCACAGCGGAACGATGACGATGCGGGTTCCCGAACTTTACCGTGCCGTTCCCGAAGCGTTATGTTACATGCACCCAAGCGACGCCGAAGCCAAAGGCTTTAAACAAGGCGATTTGATTTGGGTCGAAAGCCGTCGCGGAAGCGTAAAAGCGCGTGTCGAAACACGTGGACGTAACCGAACGCCAAGAGGCTTGGTGTTTGTTCCGTGGTTTGATGAAAAAGTCTTTATCAATAAAGTCTGCTTGGATGCGACATGTCCGCTTTCAAAGCAAACCGATTATAAAAAGTGTGCCGTTAAGCTTTATAAAGCGTAGTTGATTGGGCTTTGCCCAAACGGAAATAGGGAAAGCGTCAAAAAGTTACATGTAAAGATTCTACCTCGAAGAGGTAAGCTTTAGTGCATAGCGCAGCGTAGTCGGTTGAGCTTTGCCCAAACGGAAATAGGGAAAGCGTCAAAAAGTTACATGTAAAGATTCTACCTCGAAGAGGTAAGCTTTAGTGCATAGCGCAGCGTAGTCGGTTGGGCTTTGCCCAAACGGAAATAGGGAAAGCGTTAAAAAGTTACATGTAAAGATTCTACCTCGAAGAGGTAAGCTTTTCACAGAAACATCGAACATTCATGTTCTTGTTTTGCGCATAGCGCAGCGTAGTCGGTTGGGCTTTGCCCAAACGGCGTGTAAAAATAGATCTAAAAGGATTGTCGTGAGCCAGTTAAACCATGAAAAAGCCACGATCACGGAGAGACGAAGATTTCTTTCGTTGATGGCGCAAAGCGTAGGACTCAGTGCTTTAGGCGGTTTGGTATGGACGGGTTACATTGAAGAAGCCAAAGCGTCGCCCTTGATTCTACGACCGCCCGGAGCCCTTTACGAGAACGATTTTATGCGCTTGTGTATCAAATGCGGTCAGTGTGTCGAGGCGTGTCCTTACGATACGTTGCGTTTAGCGGTGCCCGGAGAAAATAAACCTTTGGGAACGCCGTTTTTCATACCCAGAGAGGTACCGTGTCATATGTGTACGGATATACCGTGTGTGCCGGTATGTCCGACGGGCGCGTTGAATAAGAGCAGTGTATCGAGTATTAAAGAAGGTGAAGAGAAGCTGGACATCTTTAAAGCGAAAATGGGACTTGCCGTTGTGGATACGGAGTCGTGTATCGCGTTTTGGGGAATTCAGTGCGATGCGTGTTATCGTGCCTGTCCCGTTATGGACAGTGCGATTAAGCTGGAATACCGACGCAATACGCGTACGGGTAAGCATGCATACTTAATTCCGATCGTGAGTTCCGATACGTGTACCGGATGCGGTTTATGCGAACGCGCTTGTGTTACCGAAAAAGCGGCGATTCACGTTTTGCCGAATGAAGTAGCGCAGGGAAAACTCGGCGCACACTACATCAAAGGGTGGGAAAAAGCGGACGAAAAACGTCTGGAAAACGTCAGCCAAGAGGTGACCACGCATACGAAACGTAGCGAAAAGAAGGTTGAAGATTATCTCAACAGCGGGGAGGATTTATTCAAATGAAATCATGGATCAAAACACACCGCTTTTTAATCGCACGACGTTTGGTACAACTCTCTTTGTTGGTGCTTTTTACGCTCGGTAACGTCTACGGTTTTCGTGTGTTAACGGGAAACCTCAGTGCGTCGCTGATAATGGGCGTGATTCCTTTGGCGGACCCTTTTGCACTGTTGCAAATTTTCGCGGCGGGTGCGACGGTAAGCATTAACGTGCTTGTCGGCGGCGTGCTCGTTTGGCTTTTTTATACGATCTTCGGCGGACGCGCTTTTTGTTCGTGGGTCTGTCCGGTCAATATCGTGACCGATGCGGCGAATTGGACGCGAAGAAAGCTCTTTTTAGAGCAAACGGAGCGTAAAATTTGGTTGGGAAGAGGTGTGCGTTACTGGCTTTTAGGGCTCAGTTTAGTCCTAAGTTTCCTTACCGGCGTTGCCGCATTTGAGATCGTAAGCCCGATCGGGATGTTGCATCGAGGCATCATTTTCGGTATGGGTATGGGCGTTGCCGCGATACTGGCGCTCTTTTTATTTGACCTTTTCGCCGTTAAAAACGGTTGGTGCGGACATGTGTGTCCTTTAGGCGGGTTTTACTCGGTGGTGGGGCGTTTAAGCCTCATTCGCGTCAAACACGATCATACGAAATGTACGTCTTGTATGGCATGCAAAACGGTGTGCCCCGAAAAGCACGTTTTGGGTATCGTCTCCAAGCAAAGCGGAGCGATTCTTTTCGGAGAGTGTACCAATTGCGGCAGATGTATCGACGTATGTGAAGGCAATGCCCTTTCGTTTGGCGTGAGAAATTACATCAATGTTGGAGAAAAAGAATGATAACGCAAAAAAAAGTCATTGCCCTTTTAGTAGCGGGCATAGTTATCGGTAGCGGATGTGCGGTGTCTCAAACTTACAGTGAGGAAGAATTGGGACTACGAAAAGTCGATCTCTACAGCGAAAAAAACGTTGTTGCTGACAATACGGCATATTCGACGGCGACGGCAGGAGAATCTAAAGTGTTTGAGCGCTCTTTTGAAAATGCGCCTCCGATGATTCCTCACGACGTCGAGGGAATGTTAGACATGAGTAAAGACAACAATGCGTGTCTTGGATGTCACCTTCCCGAAGTCGCCGAAGCGCTCAAAGCAACGCCGATTCCCAAATCGCACTTTTTCGATATGCGAACGCAAAAGGTCTTGAATGAACTTTCGCAAGCGCGTTTTAACTGCTCTCAGTGTCATGCGCCGCAATCGAACAACGAACCGTTGGTCAAAAACGAGTTCAAACCGGATTTTCGCGCAAAAGATGCGCAATCGCGCTCACATCTTTTGGACAGCTTGAATGAAGGTGTGAAGTAACGATGAGCGGCAGAGGAGGGATACTCGGTGCTTTATTGGGTAAGAAAGGCGAAAAAAATTTAAAAACGTTGTGTGTTCGCCCGCCTTATTGCAATGATAGTACCTTGTTCGAAGGAAAATGCGTTACATGTCAGGATACGCCCTGCGTGAACGCATGTCCTACGGAGATTATCCTCCTCGATGCCGCACATACGCCTTGCTTAGACTTCGCAAAAGGGGGTTGTAGCTTTTGCGAGGCCTGCGCTCAGGCGTGTCCGAAGGATGTTTTAAATGCACAAACCGGCACTAACGTATTGCCGATACGCGCCAAAATCGATATACTAGCATGTATGGCATGGCATCAAAGCTTGTGCAACAGTTGTTTGGACGGGTGCGACGTTCGGGCTATTCGCTTTTTAGGGTTGTTTAGACCGACGATCGATGCCGACGCGTGCAACGGGTGCGGCGGATGCGTCAAGTTGTGCCCTTGCGAGGCGATCGTCATGCATACAAAAGAGGAGGCGTAAATGCGTATCGTCGGGTGTTTAATAATGGTCGCGAGTCTCGTATGTGCCGCGACGCTCAATCCTAAATTACAGATACAAGCAAGCGGAAACGTGCAAGCGTTAATCGTTGCGCATGAACAGATCGTCGCCGCGACAAGCGTTGGAACGATCGAGACGTTTCGCCTCAATGACGGCGTCAAAACGTCGCAAATCGTTTTTCCTAAAATCAAAGATTTTACGGGCGAAGAGGTGGCTCCCAAAGTGTTTTCCATCGATGCGTTAGAGGGACGTTATGTTGCGGTCGTGCAAGCCGAAAACGGAGCGCGAAGCGTTTATACGGTGCAAAACGCCCAAACGAAAGTCGTGATCGACGCTTCGTGCAATTGGTTTGTTTCAAAAGCGAAGTTTGTCGACAAAGGACATCTTTTGATAGCCCTTTTAAGTAACGAGATCGTGTTGTGGGATATTCAAAACGCCAAAGAAGTCTATCGCGTTCAGGCCAATCCTTCGCATTTTAGCGACATCGCGTTAAATCAAACACGAACGCAAGCGGTAAGCTCGTGTGAGTCGGGAGAGTTGAGCCTTTTGGAAGTTGCAAGCGGGAAAATCGTCAAAGTCTTTAAAGGCGGCAACGTCGATAACGTTTACGACGTCGATTTTCACCGACAAAAAATCTTAGGTGCCGGGCAAGACAGGCGCGGCGTGGTGTACGATCTTTTGAGCGGAAGTTTTGAGCGATTCGACGGCGATTTTTTGATGTATGCGGGTGCATTAAGCGCGGATGAAACCTTGGCGGCATTTGCGTTTAACGAACAAAATCACATCGTGATTTTCGACGTGACGAAAAAGAGCCGTTTACACACGCTCATCGGTCAAAAAAGTACGCTGAACGCCATCGTGTTTATCGACGATCATCGCGTGGTAAGCAGTAGCGACGATCCTTATATTATGATATGGAGTTTACCGTGAATATTTCAAGCATTGTAATTCAAGCCAAACCCGAGTATGTGGAAGAGATTATCGCTTTATGCCAAAAGAGCGATTTTTGCGAATACCATTTTCACGACACCCAAAAGGGTAAAATCATCGTGACGGTCGAGGGTGAAAATATCGACGAAGAGATGGCGAAAATGAAAAAAATAGAACGTTTGCCGCACGTCATCTGCGCCGATATGATGATGGCGTACAGCGAAGACGAGTTGGAGGCGGAAAAGGCGAAGCTGGAACGTTCCGACGTCGTACCGCCTATTTTAAACGACGACACGGTCGCTTTAAAAGATATCGTCTACCGCGGCGATTTGAAAAAGAAGATCCACTAAAACCGCATTTGTCCGTTTCGATACGGTTTCTCCTCAGGGGTTTTCATCAAACCCCTTCCTTTTTTGTTGGCTTTACATATTAAGCAAAAATACGCCTCTTTAGCACCTCACGCTCCATGGATTTTACGAGCAGACGATTAATTCGCAAAGCTAGATTATTTTATTTAGAGCTTTCTAATCGATAAGAGTTTATTCTTATAATTATATTTAAAAAATATTATAGTTAGGAGTGGAATAAATGGAAGAAAAAAGTGCATGCGAACACAATAGGATCAAGTTTTTTCCGATTATGATGTATGCGATCGTGATGGGTATGAGCGGTCTTACGATTATGTACCAAAAAGCGGCATTGTGGTTATCGATGAGTGCGTGGATCGGTACGGTGCTTATGGGAATTTCGACCTTACTGTTTTGCGTTATTACGCTGATATACGTCGTCAAATACCTCAAATACGCACCCGCGGTTCAAAAAGAGTTTTCGCATCCGATTCGTCTCAACTTTTTTGCGGCGATTTCGATTTCGATGTTGATGTTAGCCATCGTGTATAAAGAAGTGTATCCTCAGGTTGCCGCACTGTTTTGGTATCCCGGAACGGTGCTCCATTTTTATTTGACGATGTACACCGTTTCGTTTTGGATCAATCGCAATCAAGAGTTGGAACACTCCAATCCCGCGTGGTTTATCCCGATCGTCGGAAATTTGTTGGTTCCCGTGGGCGGCGTCGGTTTTGCGAGCCACGGTATTTTGATGTATTTCTTTAGTTGCGGGCTTTTCTTTTGGATCGTTTTGTTTGCGATTTTACTCAACCGCATTATTTTCCACCATCAATTGGTCGTCAAATTTATGCCGACGATGTTTATTCTCATCGCGCCGCCGGCGGTAGGATTTATCGCGTACTTTAAGATGTACGGCACGATCGACGCTTTTGCAACGATTTTGTTTAATCTTGCTCTTTTCTTTACGCTTTTACTAGCGTTTATGTACAAAAACTTCGTCAAAATCAAGTTCTTTATCTCATGGTGGGCGTTCGTGTTTCCTTTGGCGGCGATGGCGATTAGCACGATGTTGATGTACCACGAGACCAAAGACGTCGTTTTACGGGGACTCTCGTATGCGATGGTTGCGGTAACGAGCGTCGTAATAGCCGTTGTGGCGTATCAGACGATTTTACATATCAAACGAGGCGAGATCTGCGTTCAAGAATAAACGCGTAATCCCTTAGTACGAAAGGCGAAGCTCTTTCGTACCTGTTTGAGCGTTTTTAAGACGCTTTTGGGTAAAATCGCCCTTAAAAGTTAATTAAAAAGGTCAATCTATGGGTTTAGGTGTCGGTATCGTAGGACTCCCCAATGTCGGAAAATCTACCACGTTTAATGCGCTGACCAAAGCGCAAAATGCAGAATCAGCGAATTATCCTTTTTGTACGATCGAGCCCAATAAAGCCATCGTACCCGTTCCCGATCCGCGGCTTGAAGAGCTTGCGAAAATCGTCAATCCCGAGCGTATTCAACACTCTACCGTTGATTTCGTGGATATTGCGGGCTTGGTTAAGGGTGCTAGTGCGGGCGAGGGACTGGGCAATCAGTTTCTCTCCAATATCCGTGAAGTCGAAGTTATTTTGCATATGGTACGTTGTTTTGAGGACGAAAACATCACGCATGTGGAAAACAGCGTCAATCCGATACGCGACATCGAAATTATCGAAACGGAACTGATTTTAGCCGACGTGCAGCAGCTCGATAAAAAACTCGATCGCTTACGACGTCAAGCCAAAGCCGATAAAAGCGCGCAAGGAGTCTTGGAAATCGCAGAAGCGTTAAGAGCGCATTTAGACGAGCTCAAACCGGTGAGTACGTTTGCCAAACAAGACGATGCACACTTTGAAGCTTTGGATAAAGAGCTTCGTTTTCTCTCCAACAAAACCGTCATTTACGGCGCAAACGTCGATGAAGCGGGACTTTTAGAGGAAAATGATTTTGTCAAAGCGGTCAAAGACCATGCTAAAGCAGTCGGTGCGGACGTGGTCGTGTTGTGCGCGAAAGTCGAAGAAGAGATGGTCGCACTCGAAGAAGAAGAGGCGGAAGAGTTCTTAAAAGAGTTGGGCGTGCAAGAGTCCGGCTTAAAACAGATTATTCGTTTGGCATTCGAAAAATTGGGGCTTGCGTCGTATTTTACCGCGGGCGTTAAAGAGGTACGCGCATGGACGATTCGCAAGGGATGGCGTGCCCCCAAAGCCGCTTCGGTCATTCACAACGACTTTGAAAAAGGTTTTATCCGTGCCGAAGTGATCGGCTATGACGATTATATTGCATGTCAGGGCGAAACCGGTGCTAAAGAAGCGGGTAAAATGCGCTTAGAAGGCAAAGACTACGTCGTCCAAGACGGCGACGTCATGCACTTTAGATTTAACGTATAATTTCTACTTTTAACGTTTCGCCGCACGTTTGTATGCGGCGAAACGCCTCTACTTTTCTTCACATGTAACGTTTCCCTACATTTAACTTTTTACGTCGTTTTCTGCTTGTTTTGCGATTTTTTTGCTCTTTTTTTCATTTACCATTCTTGTACGTTTCTAAATAAAACAGATTACATAAAGAGTTTAAAATGCAAAATGATCTTCTTTCTCGATCAGAGCGTTTGGCGACGCTCAAACGTTTACGCGATTTTTTCAACGCGCACAATTCTCAAACGCTTAAAGAGGCTTACGATGCGTTTTCGCTCGAGCATTCGATCGACGAGGACGAACTGGAAATTTTATTCAATCGTTATTTCGTGGGTCCCATGGAACCGATTGCCGATCCTTTTGCCTCGGTCTATATCGACGATCCTCAAAGCGTGATGACGCAAAGCACCTTACATGTAAGATCGCTTTACGAAACGATGGGCTTTTTTTATCCCTTAAAAAACATCGTTCCCGAAGATCATATCGGCGTGGAGCTGGATGCGTATTACCAATTGATTTATTTAGAAGAGGTCAAAAACGTCGCTTACTTAAGCGAACTTCGTTACTACTTTTTTCACGAGCATATCGCGGTTTGGATGCCGCAATTGATCGAACGCGCGATGCATGGACGAAGCGAAGGCGACAATGCGATTCACTTTATTTTAAACGAGCTCAAATCATTCTTGATAAGAGAAACAACGACAACAAGGAGTCACGAATGAGTTATTCCAAAGCAAAGGTTGAGGAGATACTCAACAACACGATCAGCAGAAGGAGCTTTCTCAAAGGGCTTGCCGCAAGCGGTGTTTTATCCGCATTGCCCGGAGGCGTTTTGGAGGCAAACGAAGATTTGAATACGAAAATCCCCTATTCGGGCGAAAAAAGTTATCAAACTTTCCGTAATGCGTGTCCAAGAAACTGCTACGATACCTGTAGCATCAAAACCTACGTCAAAGACGGCGTGATGCAGTTTATCGAAGGCGCGCAAGAATCGACGTATACCCGAGGCGGATGTTGCGTTAAAGGTAACTCGTACGTCAAGCGCGTCTATTCGGCACGACGTCTTAAGTATCCGATGATGCAAGTCGGCGGCAAGGGAAGCGGAACGTGGAAACGTATTTCGTGGGATCAAGCCATCGACATCATTGCTAAAAAACTTTTGGACATGAAAAAAGAAGACGGTACCTTACTGGGTGCGGCATTGACCAAATATTCCGGTAATTTCGGCATTACGCATTACGGTATCGAGGGTATGTTTAACTCCATCGGCTATACGACGCGCCTTGCGGGAACGCCGTGCTGGCCTGCGGGTATCGATGCGCAAAACCTCGACATGGGCGATATGTGGTGTAACGATCCTGAAGAGATGAAAGACAGCAAATTTATCATTCTTTGGGGTGTCAATCCTGCCGCAAACTCCGTACACTCCATGAAGTACATATATGAAGCCAAAAGCAAAGGGGCGAAGGTCGTCGTGATCGATCCGATTTTTACGGAAACGGCATCTAAAGCAAGCCAATACCTTCAGATCAAAACGGGAACGGACGGCTTATTGGCTTTGGGAATGGCAAAAATCATCATCGATGCAAAATTGCACGATCAAAAATGGTTGGACGCTCATTCCAAAGGGTATAAAGAGTACAAAGCGTATCTTGATAAAGAGGTAAAATTAGACGACGTCTCCAAAGTGACGGGTATTCCTTTAGCGATGATTAAAGAGTTGGCTTTATCGTTTGCCAAAGCAAAACCTGCGACCGTTTGGATGGGGTACGGTATGCAACGCCACACCAACGGCGGTTCCATGATCCGTGCGATCGATGCGTTGGTGGCAGTAAGCGGCAATATCGGCAAATACGCGGGCGGTGCACGCTATGGACACCTTAACACGTGGGGTTTTAACTACGCGGCACTCAGCCAAGTCAAACCCGAAGGCAGTGTCGGATACACGGGACCTGAAGGTGCCAAAGGCGAGTTTGCTCAAGTGGGCGGCGAAAAAGCGGCGTATACCGATCGCTTTTTAAACATCAATAAAACCGCGCGTGAACTGATGAGTGCCAAAGAGCCAAAAGTAAGACTTCTTTGGGTCGCATGTAAAAACGTTTTCGCGCAAGATTTTGATCGTAACCAGTTGATTCGCGCGTTTCAACAGCTCGATCTTGTGGTCGTTGCCGATCAATTCTTTAATGAAACCGCTAAATGGGCGGACATCGTACTTCCCGTAACCACTCAATTTGAAGAGTACGACGTTAACGTCTCTTACTGGCATTATTGGTTGAGCATCAACGAGCAAGCGATTAAACCGCTTTTTGAGATTAAGTCTGATCTTGAAATCGCGGCGATGCTTTCCAAACGTATGAATCAACTCTCCAAAGGTTCGTGTACGTTCCCGCAAAGCGTGGACAGTAAAGAGATGACGATCAAAGAGTTCAATCCGGCAATTTACGAGCAATTCGGTATCCAATCATGGGAAGAGCTTAAAAAGGGTCCTGTTAAAGCCAAAGCGGTTATTCCCTATGCCGACGGTAAGTTTAAAACCCCTAGCGGTAAATTTGAGTTTTATTCGGATAAAGCGTTGGAGCTTTTCGGTAGCGCATTGCCGGCGTATCTTGAAGTTCGTAAGCCCTACGATCGTTTCCGTATGACCTCACCTCACAGCAGGTGGAGCTTGCACTCTCAGTTCCAAAATTTGGAATGGATGGAGGATTTTCATCCGGAGCCGTATGTGTATATCAACCCTGATGATGCGGAAGAAAAGATGGTCGACACGGACGATATGGTTGCCGTTTTCAACCGCCAAGGTGTTTTACGCGTGCGTGCGAAAGTGACCGATAACGTTCAAAAAGGAACGCTTTTGATGTACGAGCAGTACTACCACAACAAAATTTACAACGTGAATGAACTCGTCGATGATACCAGTTCAGACATGGGTGCGTTTAAAACGGGTGCACCGGGTGTTGCGTTACACGATACGTTTGTTAATTTCAAAAAACTATAAGAGGAGAGGACGATGCAAAAAGCATTTTTAGTCGACGGAAGCATCTGTCTTGGATGCAATACCTGTGCTATGGCGTGTAAAAACCAATACCATCAAGACCAAGGCGTTACGTGGCGAAAAGTCCGTGAGATCGGTGCGGAAGATTATCTGATCGACAATAACAATATTTTACCGACGCTGACCTCGTACCAAAAAGCACCGAAAGTGTCGATGCCGATGGAGCGATTTTACTTCTCCTTGGCGTGTAACCACTGCGAAAACCCCGCTTGTGTCGCCATTTGTCCGGTCGGGGCGCATACGAAAGATCCGGAAACGGGTATTTGTAAACACGACCAAAGTATCTGTATCGGTTGCGGCGGTTGCGTGAAAGCGTGTCCGTTCGGGGCATCGAAGTTCAATACGAAAATGGGGCGTGCCGAGAAGTGCAGTATGTGTTGGGAGCGACAAGAAGAGGGCAAAACGACCGCGTGCGTCCAATCGTGTCCGGTTCATGCGATCACGATCATCGATCTCCACGACCCCAAATACAAAGAGCTTCGAAGCGACCCTATCGGTATCGACTATGCGATCGATGCGGAGACGAAACCTTCGACACGCTTTATCCATCCCTTTATGCCTAAAGAGATCTACCGACAACCTAAAGGATAAACGATGTTACCGCTAAAGCTCAAAATCGCATGGTGTATGCTCTGGGCTTTACTCGGTTGCGCTTGGGGCAGTATGGGAGCCCCGAGCGTGTGTAGTTTCGGCGATCCGCAGTTTGGCGAATTGTCGCATCAGCACGTTGAAATCGAAGAGCCTGCTCAATACCGCGTCGGAGAGGAAAACTTCGTTATAATAAAACTGGAAAAGCCCGATCTGCCCTCAGGCTACTTTGTCAATGTTCTGGTCGATACGCTCGAATCGCCTTCTTCTTTGCCGGTTATGCAAGGCTGGTATCCGAAAACGAGCATTCGTCCTTTAAGCGAAGGACGGCACGTTATCGGCATACGCGTCAATTTGATTTATAAAAGCAGTTGAGGCGGAATTTTAGTTGCAAGTCTTGCAAATACGACACTAAAATTCAACGCACGCAAGTAAAAAGCTTTGCGAAGGAGCAAAAAAACGTGGATAAGCTTTTTTTAGAGCATTTGAAAGCCCTCAGAATTTTGTATGCCGAAGACGAAGACGGCATACGCAAAAATATCGCCGCATCGCTTCGCTATTACGCCAAAGAGGTGTTGGAGGCGGAAAACGGGAAAGTCGCTTTGGAGTTGTACCGAAAAGAACGCCCCGATATCGTGATAACCGACGTACTGATGCCCGTCATGAACGGAATTGAGCTGGTCGAGAAGATTCGTGCCGAAGACGAAACGACGCCTTTGGTGATTATTTCGGCGCATACGGATAAGGAGTATTTGCTAAAAGTCGTCGACCTTCATTTGGAGCAGTACATCGTCAAACCCGTCAATCTCAAAGGATTGCTCGAAGCGTTGCAGCGATGTTTAAAACGCATTAGCAAAAACCATGCGATCGTCTACGAATTGCCGTGCGGTTACTTTTACGACGTCGATCATAAAGAACTTCGGTTTGAAGGCGAGATGATTCATCTCAACAAAAAAGAGGCTCTTTTTTTAGAACTTTTATTGCACAATAAACAACGCATCGTCACGTACGACGAGCTCCAGTCGCATATCTGGCAAGACGACGTGATGACCGATAGCGCGCTTCGTTCTTTGGTGCGAAATTTACGCAAAAAACTGCCCAAGGATTTCATCACGAACCTCTCGGGCGTAGGATACCGATTTGAAATGTGCTAGACTTTTGTATTGGGGAATTTTGATCGCGCTGATCGCGCATGCCGAGGGTTGGAAAGAACCTTTTCATGCGCGCCAAGACGACTTTAATACCACGCTTCTAAATGAAAGGCTCGAAGGATCGCATATCAGCGTTTTTTTCCCGACGATGCCGTATCTGTATGTTTCCAAATTGATTAACGGGACGCTCGTGCGTTCCAGCGATAACGAAAACGGCTGGGAATACATGATGGCGACGTCCCATCGCAAGATCGACGATTTGACTTACGAATTAACGCTCAGACGCGGCGTCTTGTTCCAAAACGGTACACCCTTTAACGCCGATTCGGTGGTGGAAAATTTTCGCTATTTTATGCAAGACCCCGTCGTTTATTCGGACATTCATAAAAGGCTTCAAAGCGTCGAAAAAGTCGATGCCTACACGATTCGCATTCACTTGAACAAGCCTTACGGATTATTGTTCAGCGACTTAACGTCGATCAATCTGTATCCGAGCGAGTACTTGAAGCGTTACGGTTGGAGCACCAAAGAGGGTTCTACATGTAACAGTATGCAAGCTCCAGGCCCGTGGGGATTGGGACCTTACCGATTGGAAAAAGGGTATGCGACGGGACGGTATCAAACGCCGACGTTGGAGTTGGTCGCCAATGAAAATTACTACGAAAAAGGGCTTCCTTACATCGAAAAAATCACGGTCTACACGGAGCTGACTTCCCAAGAAGCCGTACGAATGGCATTGGAAGAGGGAACGCTCGATATTACGCCGATCCCGTTTAATAAAAAAGTCGAAACCGTGCTTTCCAAGTACGCGCGATTGGTTACCAAACCCTCGCTTCACAATATCTCGATCTATTTTAACCTGCTAAAACCCAAGAGTCGTTTGCAAGATCAAAAGATCCGCATTGCACTCAATAAAGCGATCAATCAGGAAAACCTTTTAAATTTTGTTTACAAAAACGAAGGTGTGTTAGCCCCGAGCGAAGCCAGTCCCAATTACCGTTCGATCAAACGCGCTATCACGGATTTGCCGACGTGGGGACAACGTGCAAGAAATACCGCCGACGAGGAAAAAGCACTCAAACAAACGCTTGAGGGATTGCACCTTAACGTCATTACGATGGATCGGTTTATGTTTTTATGGCACGGGATCGAGCATCAGCTCAAACGCTACGGTGTGAGTTTAGAATATACGATTACGCCGAACGAAAAAGTCATTTACGAGCAGCTCTTAACCAATCGCGAATCGCCTAAAACATGGGATATTTTGACATGGGGAAATGACGATTGGAGTAGTAACAATCCGTGGACGGCATTTTTTGCGTACCGTGTTGCCGATAAATGGTCGGCAATGGACAAAGACGACGTGATGCAAACGTATATCGAGCAGTTTTTCGACGCAGAGTTTCAAAGCGAAAGTTTTTACGAAATCGTCTCTAAAATCGTCCATCGTGCCTATGAAAAAGCTTACATGTTAGCCGTTCCCGCACCCAATATCGTTTTGGCGGTCAACAAAGAGGTCTCTTACGAGCCTTCTTCGGTGTTGCTGATGCCGCTGTGGAAAGCAAAAATTACGAAATACCATCGCTCGATCGCTACGTCGGCATATCCTAAAGAGCGCGAAGCTCCGTTGATTCCTTTAAGGTTTAGCTATGATTAAATACCTCTCCATTCGGCTTAAATTTTTGTTGATGGCGTCGCTGGGCGTTTGTTCTATCGTGACGCTCTCTTTTTTGGCGTTTGACATTACGCAAAAAGGGGTCGTGAACGTCAACAACGTTTTTGAAGGCTCCAAGCGCGTGCAGACGATCCAACAGACCTATATTTTGCCGCTTTTTAAGCTCAGAGAACAGTCGCTCTCTTTAATTATGGCACCCAACGAAGATTTGCGTAAAGATATTTTACGGACGATCAATGCGATGTATCAAAAGATGGACGAACCTTTCCAACGTTTGCCGAAAAACGTTTACGATCAGTGGCAAAATTACGTAACGTTGATTAGGGCGAACCAGTCTTACCTCAAAGACGATTTTGAAGAGGGCGCGTTTATTAACGCCAATACGGTTGAACGCGACCAATTTTACGCGCTGATGGATTCACTAGATGAAATGCAGCAAAACGAGCTTTCCCATGCTTCGGATACCTTTACCAAAGCCAACAAAGAGGCAAATAATTCGCGTTATTTTATCGTCGTATGGCTGATCGTTATTATCGTGCTTACCTTGCTGATCGGTTCGTATATCGCCAAAAATATCGTCGATTCTACCTTACATGTCAGCAAAGGACTGCGCGAATTTTTCGATTATCTCAAGTCGCCCTCGACCGAAGAGGCGACAAGGATTCATATCCCGTTGAATAATAAAGACGAGTTAGGCGATATGGCGCGGCGTATCAATAAAAATATCGAAATTATCCAAGCCAATTTGGAGCAAGACAGCAAACTGATCGAAGATGCGACCAACGTAGTGGAAGATTTGAAACTCGGCAACTTGGATCGACGCTTGGTGGCGCGCGCCAACTCCGATCAGCTCAACCTTTTAAAAGCCGTGATGAATGAAATGCTCGATAATTTGGAATTTCGCATTCAGCAAGAGATCGATGAGCGCACGCGTCAAGAACAGCTTTTAATCCAGCAAAGCAAACTTGCCGCCATGGGCAATATGATCGGCAATATCGCGCACCAGTGGCGTCAACCTTTGGGCGAAATTAACGCGCTTTTGATGATTATTCAAGTCAGACGCCATTTTGAAGATTTTACCGAAGAGTTTTTAAACGCCAAAATCGAAGAGTGTAACCGCATCACCGAGTACATGTCCAATACCATCAGCGACTTTCAAAACTTCTTCAAGCCCTCCAAAGCCAAAGAGATTTTCGACGTGACCCATGCGTGCGAACGCGCCAGTTCGATTTTGCAAGCATCGCTCAAATACCACTCCATCGAGTTTCGTTTGGAAAAAAGCGAGGGTGCGCAGGTCTTAGGCTATCCCAACGAGTTTGCGCAGGCGATCTTAAACGTTTTGTCCAATGCCAAAGACGTTTTGATCGAACGTCAAATCGAAGCACCGTACATCGCGATGAGCGTTAAAAACGGCAAACGCTACACGCTGATCAAAATCGAAGACAACGGCGGCGGCATCGCGGCGGAGCATATCGAGCGTATTTTCGAGCCTTATTTTACGACCAAACACGCCAAACAGGGTACTGGAATCGGGCTTTATATGACCAAGATGATTATCGAAAATAATATGAACGGCATCATTAACGTCAGCAATACTCAAGACGGCGCGCTTTTTACGATTAAGCTCAAACGGGAAAGTTAGCGATAGCTTGGACGCCGCCTTTGACACAAAAAACTTGCTTTAATTTATGAGAGTTCTTTGCAGAACTCTTGACACGTCTTTAAAGCAAAGCTCTAAAGACTACGTTAACACTGCGTTTTCTTCGGCAGAAAGCCCACGCACCTTTGGTGCTTTTTCTTTTTGCAAAAGTCTATTTTAAAAATTAAGATTACCTCTTCTTTTTGGGCTTGATCTCATTTTTTTGCTATTTTTTTTTACTACGATGCGGGAAATTAATTTCAAGGAGTCGTAGATGAAACTTTCAACCCTTACATGTAGCGTTGCGTTGGTATGGTGTAGCCTTGCTTTAAGCGCATCGGCCAATCCTTTATATTCCAAGTGTATCGCCTGCCACGGAGCGCAAGGCGAGAAAGCCGCGTTAAATAAAAGCCTCGTGATCAAAGAGATGAGCAAAGAGGATTTTGTTAAAGCCCTCAAAGGGTATAAAGACGGCAGTTACGGCAGAGAACAAAAAGCGATGATGAAACCGCAAGTTGCCAGCCTCAGCGATGCGCAAATCGAAGAGTTAGCCTCTTTTATCACGAAAAAGTAGTCTATCGATGGCACAACACAGTAGGCGCGATTTTATAGGCTGGGCTCTAGGCGGTATCAGTGCCGTAGGCGGAGTGCTTGCCTTGGGCGCGATGAAAAAGAGTTGGGATCCGCTTCCGAGCGTTCAGTCGGCGGGTTTTGTCAGCGTCGATCTTTCCGGTATGAAAGAGGGCGAAATGCACACGGTTCAATGGCGCGGTAAACCCGTTTTTATTTTGCATAAAAGCGCGGAGACGCCAAGCAACGACAAACGCGATATTCGTATCGGCGAAAAGCGATTTGTCGTGTTGATCGGGCTTTGTACCCATTTGGGGTGCATTCCCTCTTACGAGGCGAGTTCTCAAACGTTTAAGTGCGCGTGTCACGGCGGCGTTTTCGATGCGAGCGGTATTCAAACGTTCGGCCCGCCGCCTCGTCCTTTGGATATTCCTCCTTTTAAACGAAACGGTGAAACGATCGTCTTGGGCGAAGAGGGTGCGGAGTATCAAAAAATGACGAAAAAAGCCTAAGGAGGCGTTATGGCACAAATAAAAAAAGCCGAAGGCTTTATCGATTGGCTCGATCAGCGTTTGGCGGTGAAAGCCTTTATGCGCGTGATGATGAGTGAGTATTGGATTCCCAAAAATATCAACTTTTTATGGGCGATGGGCGTGGTTTTGATCGCTTTGTTTGCGGTATTGTTGGTGACGGGACTTTTGTTGCTGATGTATTATAAACCGGACGTTGCTTTAGCGTTTGATAGCGTGAACTATACCATTATGCAAGAAGTCGAGTACGGTTGGTTGTGGCGACATATGCACGGCGTTGCGGCGTCGGCGACGTTTTTGATCATCTACATTCACCTTTTTACGGGTATTTACTACGGCTCGTATAAAAAAGGGCGCGAGATGATTTGGTTGACGGGTATGGTGCTTTTTGTGGCGTTTTCCGCCGAAGCGTTTAGCGGCTATATGCTTCCTTGGGGACAGATGAGCTACTGGGCGGCGCAAGTCATCACCAATCTTTTCAGCGGTATTCCCGTGATCGGCGATGCGGTGGTCATTTGGATACGCGGCGATTACGTTGTTGCCGATGCGACGTTGACACGCTTTTTTATGTTACATGTCGTTTTATTACCGCTGGTGATCTTAGCGGTCATCGCGGTGCATTTTTACACGCTTCGCTTTCCGCATGTCAACAACCAAGATTCCGTAGAGCTCGATTTTGAAGCGGAAGCGAAAACATACAAAGAAGGGCGCGTTAAAGAGTCTAACGTCGTACCGTTTTGGCCCGTGTTTTTATCCAAAGACTTTTTCGTCGTCGGTTTTTTTATGACGTTTTTCTTCTTTTTGGTCTGTTATCACTTCGATTTTGCGATGGATCCGATCAACTTTGAACCCGCCAATTCGATGAAGACTCCGGCACACATCTATCCGGAATGGTATTTTTTGTGGAACTACGAAGTGCTTCGAGGCTTTTTCTTTGACATCGGCGGCATGGCGGCGATGGACATCGGTTTGATCGCGTTTGTGTTTGCCAATACGGTGTTTTTTTTACTGCCGTTTTTGGATCGCAATGCGATGAATACGGCTCCGGCACATAAACGTCCCGCGTTTTTCGTGTGGTTTTGGTTTCTGGTCGTCGATATGATCGTCCTTACCGTTTACGGTAAATTGCCGCCGACGGGCGTGAACGCATGGGTCGGCTTTTTTGCCGCGGTGCTTTTCTTAGGGCTTTTTATCGTCCTGCCGATTATCACGAAATACGAAGCGAAAAAAGGAGAGAAGGCATGAGAGAAGTGAAGATTTTAGCCATTGTGGTCTTCTTTACCGCCGTGACGTACTGGGGCGTTGAACCGTATGCCCATTCGCAAATGCACCCGCATGTTGCCCCCGCCGATTTTGGTTTTAAAGAGATGGCGCCTTTACATGTCAACGGCAATGCGGACAACGGCAAATTGCTCGTCGAGGCAAATTGCATCGCGTGTCACGGTATTAAAAGTCTAGGGTTGGAAGCACCGATGAGCCCTGAAGATGCGGCGAGTAGCTACGGTGTTGTCCCACCCGATCTCAGTCATGCGGGCGTGATTTACGATAAAAATTACCTAGCAGGATTTTTAAAAGACCCCGTGCGTGCAACCAAGCTTTCGCACAAATTCAACGATGCAAAGCCCTATGCTATGCCAAGTTACGGCTTTTTCAGCGATCAAGAGATTGCCGACGTCGTGGCGTATTTGAACAACATCGGCTCTTCGCCGATCAGTGATAAAGCGGTGTTTGAAGAAGCGTGCGGCAGATGCCACAGCATGAAATACGATGCATTAAAAGCTCAAACGCCAAGCGCATCGATGAAAAATTATTTGGGAGCCGAAGCACCCGATCTTTCGATGATGATTCGCTCTAAAAAAGCGGAGTATTTAACCACGTTTATCAACGAACCATTGAAAATGGTCGAGGGCATTGCAATGCCTCGCGTGGGACTGAGTGAAGCGTCTCAACAGCAAGTGATCGCTTACTTGGAAAAAGTGGGCGATCGCAAGAAAGCGGAGCGTGAGAGCCTTGGCTTGCAGCTCATTGGATTTATGGCTATTTTTACCCTAATAGCGTATCTGTGGAAAGTTTCGATTTGGAAGAGAGCGGCGTAAGCCGCCTCTTTTTTGACACCTATCTTCTCTTTTATTTCTTCTTAGTTTTTTCGTCATAACGATGCTCCTCCTCTTCGATTTTTTTGCTCTTTTTTTTATTTAAAATTTTTCTTGAAGCTTCAAATTAATTATGAAAACAACGGGCTTATTAAAGAATGAGGCAGATGGGTTTATGCATCTGTCTGGAGGCGTTCCTTTTTAAAGAGTGGCGCATCATTTTGGTATAAATTAACGTCATCAATACTTTACATGTAAAGTATTTCACTACGAAGGAGAAACATATGAAATTGGCAAATCTTAGCTTAGCAGCCTTGTGTGTAGCGGGACTTAGCACCTGTGCTTTTAGTGCCGATACGTTGGCAGATGCTTTTAAAGAAGGCAAAGTAAGCGGCGAACTCAAAGCGTTTTACTGGGATCGTGACCGCAATCCTGCTATTTCGGGCGAATCAATTTTTAACACGGGCGTTGTTCTTGGGTATACGACAGGCTCCTACAACGGCTTTAGCCTCGGTTTAACAGGTCAAGCCAACAGTGCGCCGTTTGCAAGTTCCAATGCGAAAACACAGTTTGGTTGGGATGAGTACGGCTCGGGTGCGCAACTCTCCGAAGCGTATTTAGCGTACAGTGCAGGCAAAACTACTGTTCAAGTCGGACGCATGTTCCTCAATACCCCACTTATCGCCTCTTTAGGAAATCGTATCGTGAAAGAGGCATTTGAGGGTGCAAGCATCGTCAATACCGACCTTCCCAACACAACTTTAACCGCAGCCTACGTGCAAAAATTCCAAGCACAAACCGATGGGGCGGGCAATATCGGTAAATTTACCACCTATAGCAATCCGTATGGCGTTTCTCCGTTGTTAGAAGACGGTGCGTATACTTTAGTTGCTGTGAATAAATCAATTACGGGCTTAACCTTAACCGCGGCGTATGCGGAAGATCTGAACACCAATGGTTCGATGGCGTATGCAGAAGCGGCGTACAGTGCGATGGTTAACGCCTTTACCTATGGCTTAGCGGCGCAATACTACTACAGCGATAAAGACGTCACGGGGAGCAAAAATGCCGATCTTTACGGTCTTAAAGCAAGCCTTGGATACGGAGCCCTTGGCGGTTATGTCGCGTATAGCAGCGTGAGCAAAGACGCAACCGTGACTCCGGGAATCGGTTGGGGCGCGGATCTTGCGTACACGGGAACGATCATACTTTCCAGCAGTTATCCTGCGAACACCGATGCGTATGCGATCGGTCTAAGCTACGCGTTTACACCGACAACGACGCTTGCGACAAGCTACACGGTAACCGATGACGATGACCTCTCGTACGGTAAAGCTTCTTATGTTTCACTCACGGGCAATTACGCCTTTGAGGGCGCACTCAAAGGGCTCAATCTTCTTGTGATGTACGACAAAGAAAATCGCGATAAAGCGGGTGCTTTAGATAAACACGAGTTTCGATTTAGCGCAAGCTATAAGTTCTAAAACCCTTTTATGCTTTGACATGTAAGCTTACATGTCAAAGCGTTTAAAACAATTCGGGGCGTCCGAAGTGGTAGCCTTGCGAGTAGTCGACGCCCAAATCCGTGACGATGCAGTAGATGGCTTCGTTTTCAACAAATTCGGCGACGGTTTCCAAGCGTTGTTTTTGGGCAAATAAGACGATGGTTTCGACGATATTGCGATTGACTTCGTTGGTATCGATATTGCGAATGAGACTTCCGTCGATTTTTAAAATATCGGGTTCGTACGAAAGCATACGCTCAAAATTTGAATATCCCGTTCCAAAATCATCGATCGCGATTTTTACGCCTCTTTGTTTGACGTTTTGAATGAAACGTTGAATGTGGGCAATATCGCGAATGTCTTCGCTTTCCAAAAGCTCGAATACGATGCGGGAAGTCTGCTCGGGATAGCGGTCTAAAAGCTGAAAAATATGACGAATAATCTCTTCGCGTTCGATGTCGTGAAGTGAAAGATTGATCGAAATGGCGGCATCGGGGATTTTTAGAAGTGCCGCAAACGAATTGTCGAGGACGATTTTGGTAATTTTAGAGTAATAACGCCCCTTCTTGGCGACTTCCAAGAAAAAGTAAGGCGTCAGAAGTTGCCCGCCTTCGTTGACAAGGCGCACGAGCGATTCGTATTTGGCGATCTTGCGCGTACGATTATCGACGATCGGTTGAAAATAGGAGAGAATGTTTCCCGTATCGATGGCGGTTTTAATGGTGTGAATCGTCTCGATGTTTTTCAATGCGTTATCGTACTCGATGCCCGATAATCCGTCGGCATAAACGATGGGTTGTTTGGTTGCGATGGCTTGCTCGATACCGATTTTTGCATCTTCAAAGACTTTAAAAATCCCGTACGTGTAACTGCAAATAACGGAAATATCGTATTCGATGGTGTCGATTTTGACGACATGTTCTTTGACGTTGGCTAAAAATTGCTCCAAGACGGCGTGAATCTCTTCTTTATCCGCGCGGCAACTTCGTCGGTCGATCGCAAACGCGTACAATCCGTTTTCAAGATGATAAATGCGTTGAAAACCCCAAGGATTGGGCATTAAATAGAGCAGTGTTTTGCCGAAAGTCTGTTCGATTTTTTCCACGCTGCCTTTATCGTAAAATTTTTCCAGTACCGTATAATCTTCGATTTGAATCAAAATGAGCACGGAGAGGGCGTTGGCGGAGAGATAGTCGAACAATTGCTTTTTATCGCTCATGATGGCGGTGATGTCGTAACGCAAGGAGATAAACTCCTCAATCTCTCCGTTGGCGTTTAAAATAGGCTGAACCGTCGTTTTAACGTAATAAGGATCGCCGTTTTTGGCACGGTTTTTAACGACGCCTTGCCATGTTTTTTTCGCCTTGATCGTTGCCCAGAGGTCTTTAAAAGCACTTTTGGGCATATCGGGATGGCGAATGATATTGTGTTGTTGTCCGAGTAATTCGTCCGGTCGATAGCCCGTTATTTGGCAAAATTTGTCGTTGACAAAGGTAATAAAGCCGTTAGGATCGGTTTTGGAGATAATAGAACTGGCATTAGTAATATCGATATATTGTTTGAGTAACAAAGCGTTTTGCGTATTTTCGTAGCGCAGGTAAATTTTTTCTAAAAGATGATCCAAGGTTGAGAAGAGTTGTTCTTGCGTAAAAGGTTTAAACAAAAACCCGTCCACGTTGAGCTCGAGTGCTTGGGGAATTAACGCCGTGTCGCCTCGCGCACACAAAGCGACGACGGTTACGAAAGTGTTTTTTTCGCGAATCGAACGTATGAGATCGATACCGCTTGCGTGCGGAAAAGACAACTCCGTAACGATAACGTCGATCTCTAAGCGATGTTCCTCGTAAAGCAAGTGCGCTTGTTCGACGTTCTCCGCCGTATAAAGCGTTTCGAATCGGCTGAGAAAAAGAGTTTTTGCCGCCGTGCGTGCCGTCGCGTCGCTCTCAAGGTACAGAAGCGTCAGCGGTTGATTCGGCGGCGATTGTCTGATAGTGCTCATTTGGTTCATGCCTTCGTACCCTTCCTAATGTTTGTCCGAACGTGACGCAATCGACGGCGGAAAAATCCCATTCAAGCGCATTCGGTTCAAAGAGCATAACGATCGTCGAACCCATCTCAAATAATCCTATTTCATCGCCTTTTTTAACGTGTAAATCGGTATAATAATAATAATAACGTTGAAGTTTAGAAGAGGCATTGGTCTGAATCGACGGATCGAAATGAAAGACCATTTTACCGACGTTTAGTGCCCCCACAAAAACCATGTAAA
Source organism: Sulfurospirillum cavolei (assembly GCF_001548055.1). Lineage (GTDB taxonomy): Bacteria > Campylobacterota > Campylobacteria > Campylobacterales > Sulfurospirillaceae > Sulfurospirillum. The sequence continues at coordinate 1,894,913 of NZ_AP014724.1, read as the reverse complement.
ATACGTGATCGTTCTTAGTGTAACATTCTAGCACAACTCGTTCATTTTCGATAAATAATTCGTCAACTTTTTTCAGCCATGAAAGGTTAACGGGGTATAATTTCCCCGGAATATGAACGGCTTTAGCGATACGCATATCCAACGGTGCATGGTAACGATGGTAATCTTTAGGCGAGAGGTAAACGTTGATAAAAACGCCGTTTTGGAGTTTTTGTCGGTTACTTTTGGAGACGTAATCGCTCAAAAGCGCACCGATTCGATAGTCAAAGCCTTTGATTTGCAATGCCGTGTCGTTTTGGATCGTTCCGTAAGCGCTGACTTTGCCGTCGCACGGAGAGATGAAGACGGATGCATCGGTATCGAAAGAACGCGGCGTGACGAGTTTACGCGTAAAAAGCGCGTTGAGACTTTCATACGAAGCGGCGTTTTTGAATGCCTTAAGATCGACGTTCATGCATCGAACGTAGGTTTGATTGATGACGTATTGAAAAAAAGATGGGAATTTTTTGCGGGCAAAGCGTCCGAATAGTCTCGATAATACGGAAGTTTTAAAGCTTGGGTATCGTTGCATGTTTCTCTTTTGCGTATTTAATTTTGGCTAGATTATAGCAGATGAACGATTTATTTGAAACTAAATTCAAAAATTATGATAGGATTTTACGTTTGATTTTTAATAATTTTACAAGAAAAGGATAGTGTCTATTATGGAAAAGATGACCGGATTTTGGCAAAGATTCGTACAATTCATTACGTTTATCAATCTTCCGATTCGCAAGAAGTTTTTTTTATTTGAGTTTGGTACGTTTTTTTGGTTTGTTTTTATCGGTACGATTACGGTCTCTTCATTGAGTTTTATTCATTACCGTTATTCACAACTGACGCAAAGCACGCTCCCTTATATGAAAGTCGTTTTATGTTTGAGTCCGGAATTGACCTCGATCGAAAACGCTTTGAGTTCGACGAAAGAGTTTGATACGACCTTATTTTACCTCAAAGGCCTTTTGGCGCGAACCAAAAACACGCTCTCCGAAACGCTCGTCGGTAACCAAAAAACGACGATGAGCGGTAACGTGTTTGAACTTTTTATTCAGTCGCTTTCCAAAGAAGACTCGCAAAGCGTTGAAGCTTTGCAGATGATTTTTAAAGAGATCGGTGCGATGGAAGAGAGCGTTTTAACGGCGCAAAAACGTAAAAATTCCTTAAGTGCCGAAGAGATCGAACAAACCAAAGAGGTTTTAAATACGCATATTCAAAAAACGCAAGAGTTGACGCAAGCGTTATCCGCACGCATTAACGGCTTGTATCAAGACTACTCGCAACAGGTCAATAATGCCATTCGTTTGTCGATCAACAGCGTCGCATGGGTCATTTTCGTTGCGATTATTTTGTTGATGCTCTTTACGCGATGGCTCAGAGAAGCCTTTTCGCGCCCGATCGAGTCGATGATTCAACAAATTCACTCTTTGGGAACGGGCGAAGTCGATCTCAGTAAAAAACTCAAAATCAAATCCAAAGACGAAATCGGTACGCTCTCGCGCGAATTTAACAAACTGGTCGATACCGTCTATGGCGTGACCGTCTTTAAAAAAGTCATCGAAGAGGACAGTTCGCTCGAAGTGGTCTACACGCGTTTGGGCGAAGTGTTTGAAAAAGAAGCGGGCATCGACGAGTATCGCATTTTTGACGTCAATGCCGCCAAACAAACGATGAATATGGTCTATCCTTTAAGCGAAGAGATCGCATGCAACGAAGAAATTTTGCATAATTGCACCTTGTGTCGCGCACAGAAAACAGGGCATAAAGTCTCTTCGTTCGAATACGAAGGGGTGTGCAAGGAGTTTTTACGCGATGAGGGCAAAAAACACGTTTGTATTCCTTTGATCGTCTCGGGGCATGCCGGAGCCGTCGTACAGTTTGTTTTTAAAGCCTCATCGGCGGAGGAAGTCAACGAGAAAATTTTCAAAGCGGAGAGTTACATCAAACATTCGCTCTCTGTCATTGAGACCAAACGCTTGATGAACACTTTGCGTGAATCTTCGTTGGTCGACGGGTTAACGGGACTTTACAACCGTCGTTTCTTGCAAGACCACTCCAATCAGATCATCGCCAGTACACTCAGACGTAAAAAACAGATCAGCCTTTTGATGTGCGATATGGACTACTTCAAACAAGTCAACGACAAATACGGTCACGACGTCGGTGATAGCGTTCTGAAAGAGACGTCGCATATCTTGAAAAAATGCGTCAGGGAATCGGACATCGTCATTCGCTTCGGCGGCGAGGAGTTCTTGATCTTGTTGATCGATACGGACGTCGGTTACGGTGCAAACGTCGCGGAAAAAATTCGACAAAGCGTTGAAGAGTTCAGCTTCAAAACGACCGACGGCATTTTGAAAAAGACGATTTGCATCGGCATTAGCGACTTTCCTCATGACACCGACGGCTTTTGGCAGGCGATCAAGTTCGCCGACGTCGCGCTTTATAAAGCCAAAGAGAGCGGACGTAACCGATGCATTCAATTTACCACGGAATTGTGGGATCAAAAAGCAAATTTTTAGAAAAGGCATCTATGTTTAACGCGTACATTCAAGACCCAAAAATGCTCCAAAATTTAAACGATTTGGGCTATGTTTCCATGACCCCTATCCAAAGAGAGTGCATTCCTTTGGCGCTTGAAGGAAAAGACCTTATCGCTAAAGCCAAAACAGGCAGTGGCAAAACCGCCGCGTTTGGGCTGCCGCTTTTGATGGCTTTACATGTAAACTCCATGCGCATCCAATCGGTCGTGCTGTGCCCCACGCGTGAACTTGCCGAACAGGTGAGCGCGGAGCTTAGACGACTCGCCAGATTTGCCCATAATATCAAGATCGTCACTCTTTGCGGTGGAACGCGTTTTGTGCCACAATGCATCAGTTTAGAGCATGGCGCGCATATCGTCGTCGGAACTCCTGGGCGCATTTTGCAGCATTTGCAAGAAAAGACGATCAATTTTGAGCATATCAAAACGCTCGTGCTTGATGAAGCGGATCGTATGCTTGATATGGGCTTTTTTGAGGACATCGAAAAAATTATCGCTAAAATGCCCACCAAACGCCAAACCTTGCTCTTCTCCGCCACCTTTCCTAAAGAGATCGAGCAGATGTGCAAGGAAGTGCAACATGATGCTTTACATGTAAGCATCGAAGAAGAGAAAACCACCTCTTCCAACATAGCGCAAATCTGCTACCGTGTGGAGCCTAGCGAAAAGGAAGAGGCACTCAAAGGCGTGTTGTTGGAAAGTGATGCTAAGTCGGTCATCATTTTTTGTAAAACCAAAGTAGGCGTGTCCGAACTCCAAGGCTATTTGGTAGATGAAGGTTTTGACGCACTGAGTTTACATGGTGATTTGGAGCAGATAGACCGAGATGAACATTTACTTTTATTTGCCAACGGCAGTGCGCAAATCCTCGTTGCCACAGACTTGGCCTCACGCGGACTGGACATCAAAGATGTCGAAATGGTCATCAACTACGAACTACCCCAAACGATGGAAATCTACACCCACCGCATCGGACGAACAGGACGCATGGGAAAAGAGGGGCTTGCAGTAAGCTTTGTCACTCCTAGAGAAGAGAGCTTTTTTGAAGAGCTTAAAGAAGCCAATTTTACGTTTACATGTAAAAGCATTGGCGACTTAAATCCACCCCTTTCACAACCGAAAAAAGCCCTGTATATCACACTTTGCATCGACGCAGGCAAAAAACAAAAAATGCGCGCCGGCGACATCTTGGGAACCCTCACCAAAGACTTAGGACTCAGTGGCAGTGTCATCGGCAAAATCGACATTTTGGAAAAATTCTCATATGTAGCGATAGAGCGAGCTTACGCCGATAAAGCCTTTAATGGACTGTGCGCTACGACGATTAAAAACAGGCGGTTTAAAATATGGAAGTTAGGGTAAAACAAATATTTACATGTAAATATTTTAAGTAATCGTTATAAGGAATAACATGAGTGTCAATTCAGAAAAATTTGGAAATTTTATGCGCAACTCTGTATCGTTAAAAATGATATCAATTGCATTTTTGACATTGATATTACTCATTCCCATGAGTATGATTTCTTCAACAATGAATGAGCGAGAAAATCGAAAAACCACTGTTGTCTCTGAAACAAATCATAATTGGGGTGATGCGCAAAAAATCACAGGTCCTTTTTTTACAGTACCATTTAAAGTATTTTTAAAAGATGAAAAAAACAATCAAACAAAATATAGCATTCGTTATCTTCACATTTTACCTGAGGACCTGAATATATCGGGTGTTATCGACCCTCAGATGCGATATCGAAATATTTATCAAACAGTTGTTTATAATTCACAAATTGATATTAAGGGAAATTTTGTAATTCCATCTTTAAAACATTTAGATATTGATCCTTCCAATATCCTCTGGGATGAAGCAGTTTTTTCTATAGGAATTTCTGATATGAGAGGAATTCAAAAAAATATTATAGTTTCATTTAACGACAAAGTTTATCAAGCAGGTCCTGGACTAAAAACACAAGATATTGGTAAATCTGGTGCGCAAGCTATTATTCCAATTTCAATAGATAAAAAAGATCAATCTTTTTCTTTACAACTTTTTTTAAATGGAAGTGAAAAACTTTATTTTGTTCCCCTGGGGAAGACAACGCATATCGAAGTAAAATCGAGCTGGAAAACACCAAGTTTTAAAGGTTCATTTCTTCCTACAGTAAGGGAAATTACAGAGAAGGGATTTTCAGCTCAATGGAATGTTTTGCACTTAAACCGCAGTTATCCTCAAGTATGGATTGGTGATGACTATAAGATTGGTTCACCTATCCCAAATAATCATAAAAATCTTTATATTGCACAGGAATCTCCTGATGCTTCTTTTGGAGTACAATTATTAATCCCAGCAGATATTTATCAAAAATCAATAAGAGTTACGAAATATGCCTTTATGTTTATTATTTTTACTTTTTCAGCATTTTTCTTTTCTGAAGTCATTAATAAAAGACGTGTTCACCCTATTCAGTATATTTTGATTGGATTGGCAATCTTGCTTTTTTATGTATTATTATTAGCTATTTCTGAACATTTTAATTTTGATATAGCCTATCTTGTATCAGCATTTTTAATTACTGTTCTAGTCTCTGGATATTCAAAGTCCATTACAAAAAGTACATCTTTTACAAAAATAGTTTGTAGTATTCTCATTACGCTCTATGGTTATTTCTATATTGTATTGCAATTGGAGGATTACGCACTTATTATGGGAAGTATTGGATTATTTGGCATCCTTACAACAATTATGTATATTACTCGAAAAATTGATTGGTATTCTACAAATGAAGCAGATATGTAGCTGTGAAGATATGATTATACCTCAACAACTATCTTTATGAACATGTTGCATTTAGTAAATAATCAAGATGATTACTTTTTACATGTAAAGAAAACAATATGCCACATATTCTCTTAGCCACCGATATTTTCGGCTATACAAACGCCATAGGAGAGTTAAAACAGCGTCTATCTTTTTTATGCAAAGACGTGCATATCCTAGACCCGTACGAGGCTAAATACATGGATTTTCACGATGAAAGTGAAGCCTATGAGGCGTTTTTACAGCACTGTGGGCTTGAACATTATGCCACGTTGTGCGTCAAAGCACTTGCGGCACTTTCAAATAAAGCAGTCATTCTTATAGGATTTAGCATGGGCGCTTCGGCAATGTGGAAAGCGTTAGATGGATTATCCGGTGAGAATATAAAAGCTTTTTATGGCTTTTACGCATCTCAAATTCGCCATTTTTTAGAGGTGAAACCATTGATTCCTTGCACGCTTATTTTTCCAAAATGTGAAAAACATTTTGATGTCGATGAAGTGATAGCCAACCTAATTCATAAAGAGACTCTCACATGCATTAAAAGTTCATATTTGCATGGTTTTATGAATCCTTCGTCTTTAAATTATGATGCGAACGGGTATCGTGAATATTGTCGTTGGTTGGAATCGTGTCTTTTGAAAGATGAGTGATGATGCAGGAAAAAACGGCGGTTTATTATTGTAAAACAGCGCATGAAGATTTGGAGTTTATCTCGCTTTCGCAAGTCTCTTTTTCATACCCGAAGCATTGTCATATTTCAAGTTATACGATGGGCATTGTCTTAAAAGGCAAACTCTTTGTGTGTGTCAATCAAACAACGACGTTATGTGAAAAAAACGATGTTTTTACTATATGCCCTTATGAAATGCATGAACTCCAAAGTTTAGGTGTTTATGATCTGTTGGTCATGAGCCTCAAAAAATCGTTTTTAGAGCATTATCCACTTGAAAAAGCACATAAGATTGTGTCTAAATATTTAGAAATTCTTATAGGTGCAAAGCTTTTGGATGTGGTGAGTAGCGATAAGCTTTTAAACAAATTACCTCTACTGTATGCGCATCATCAACATGAAAAATACCATAATCCTTTTGCCTATTAAAGAGTTTTTAGAAACCTACCCCGAAGAGTATCGATGTTGAGCATCTCTCACGCTTTAGTGCGATGAGCAAGTACCATTTCATTCGTAAGTTCGATGAAAGCCTTGGAATGACACCGCATCAATTTCACATTCAAAACCGTGTACGAAAAGCCAAAAACATGCTTGAAGAAACCGATTCTTTAACAGAGGCAGGGATGAATGCAGGATTTTACGACCAAAGCCACTTTATAAGACAGTTTAAACATCTGTATCAAATCTCTCCATCATCTTACAAAGCGGCATGTATTGATTTAGATGCATTAGCACAAAGCGGGGAAAAACTTCGCTAAAAGATACAATCCTTCTGCATCAGCATGAATGGAATGCGGTGTTTTTTGAGGGAAAATGCTGATATTTCCTTTTCCATACGCAAACGTAACGCCTTCTTTGATGCAACGCCCACTACCACCAATGACCTCATGGGTTTCTAACTCATTTTCATGGATATGCGTTTCGATGGTTTTGTGCGGAGCAATGCGTACCAGATGAAAGCTAAATGCCCCATCGCTTTGGGCTGAGGTGATAAGATGTTTCAAAGCCACCCCTTCAAATTTTGGGTGGTTCCACCATGCAATTTCTGCTAAATTAACGCTTTTGTCATCGACTAAAAGCGTACCGTATTCAAATGCTTCAAAAAGCTGTGTGTCTGTTTTCATAATGAACTCCTTTGATTTTCGAGGAGCATTATAAAGAAGGTTTGTTTTTTTGAATTGTATAAAATTGCGCGTTAATTTCTTACTGCTTTCAACCAGTTATAAATCGTAGCCTTAGAGACATTTAACACCGAGCAGATATACCCCACGACATTGCGAATGGCGAAGATGCCCTCGTGTTCCAAAAAGACCACCAACTCTTTTTTATCTTCACTGGAAAGTCCTGAGAGAGCGATGTTTTTGGTGCTTAAGTATTTTTCGATCATCTCGTCGGTGTGCTCTCTCCAACTTTGCGAAAAGAGTACGGAGGGTTTGGCTTCGGCGTTTACATGTAAAAAGCTTTTGAGAAAATCGTGCAAGCTCTCCAAGGGTTCGATGTTGTAGTTGATGCAGATCATCCCGATGGGCTTTTCCTCCGTGTCTCGCACGATGATGCTGACCGCTTTGAGGCGTTTGCCATCACTGCTGGTTTTATCGTACGGTCCGACCCAATTTTCTTTGATGCTGTTTAGGTCTCTCAGTTCACTGAGCATCGCATCGCCCACGCGGCGTTTTGAGAACGCATTAACGATGTGGACGAGCTTTTTGGCTTCCAAGTCGTGCATGACGACTTCAACATTGGGGTAAAACAGTTTGGCGATGGCGTCACATAAAGTGACATACGGTTTGAGCTCTTTTTTCATTTGGCAATTATAGCATTCATTTAAAGATATTTTGTCTAATTTAGACTATAATTCTAAAAAATAGCTCAAAGGAGTCATCATGGCAATCGGTTTTATAGGTTTAGGTAACTTAGGCGCTGCCATCGCAAAACGTTTAACAAGTATGAATGAAGAGGTCATCGTTTGGAACCGTACCAAAAGCAAAGCGGAGGCGAAAGGTTTTGTGTGTGAAAGCTCTCCCAAAGTGCTTTTGGAAAAATGCGATACCGTATTTTTATGTCTGTTTGACTCAGCGGGCGTTCGCGATGTTTTAACGATGGAAAATGGGCTGTTAAGCGCGATACAAAAAGGCAAAACCATCGTCGATCTTAGCACCAATCATTTCAACGACGTGGTCGAATTTCATGCGATGGTCGAAGCCAAAGGCGGCAATTACCTTGAATGTCCTGTACTTGGAAGTGTCGTGCCTGCGAGCAAAGGTGAGTTGACCGCTGTGTGTGCCGGCAAAGAAGCTGTTTATCTTACATGTAAACCGTTACTTGAGAAGTTTGCTTCGACGATTTTCCACCTCAAAGAGGCAGGATTTGCGGCGAAAATGAAGCTGATTAACAACCTTTGTTTGGGTTCTTTTATGGCGACGATCGCGGAGTGTACGGCTCTGGGTGAGGCGTGCGGCATCGATAAAAAAGAGTTATTGGACATTTTAGGTGCGGGTGGCGGAAAGTCACTGGTGCTAGCGGCAAAAACGCAAAAACTGATCGATGAGGACTTTAGTGCGCATTTTAGCACCGCGGCGATCAATAAAGACCTGCACTGTTTGCAAGATTTGGCGTATAGCATGAACCGCCCACTTTACACCGCCAGTGTTACCAAAGAGCTTTTTTGTAAAGCAAAGATGAGCGGATACGGCGAGGAAGACTTTAGTTCGATCTACCAACTTTTCAAAGCGTGATAAAAATAGGGCACTTAAAGGTCAAGTGCCCTTGACGTTTTAAAATAGCTCAATAATCTCTTTTAGAAACTATTTCCCCCTTTTTCTCCTCTTTTTTCATGCTACGATGCCCCGATAATTTGAAATAAATACTATTTTTTATGAATAAAGGTGTTTATTTCATATTTAAAAAATATTAGAGTTATTTAATAATACTTTTTCTATCTTATTAATATTAATTTAATCTTAAATCTTGTACGATTTCAACATGCAAAGGTAAATTATTATTTACTTATTCGAATGTAATACACTAAACTTTAAAAGGAGGTTTGAATGTCGGAAGTTTCAAAGATACGCACGTTTCCGCCGAGTAAAGAGTCTTGGGGCGGCGAGGCGGCGTTTGAAGGAACGCATCGTAAAGGCGAGTTAAGAGGTATCATCAAGATCAATCAAGACAACTGCGTAGGGTGCGATACCTGTACCGCGTTTTGTCCCACCGAGGCGATCAAAGGTTCTTTAGGGGTTGCTCATGCGATTAGCACCAACAAATGCGTCGCCTGTGGTCAATGTTTGGTCAATTGTCCGTTTGGTGCGATTGAGCAGATGAGTTTTGTGGATGAAATCATGAAAAAGCTTGATGATCCTAAAGCGTTTGTGGTTGCCCACCCTTCCCCTGCCGTTCGTGTTTCCATTGCCGAAGAGTTTGGCGGAACACCGGGCGATCTTACGATCAATCGTCTTTACAATGCGTTTGAAAAAGCAGGCTTTCATAACTATGATGTCAATTTTGCCGCCGATCAGACCATTTTGGAAGAGGGCACGGAGTTTATCAAAAAAGTACGTTACTGGGTTTTGGGCGAACGCGGTGAGGATTTAGAACATGTTGCACACCATCCGCTACCGCATTTTACGAGTTGCTGTCCGGCGTGGGTTAAAAATGCCGAAACATTTCATCCTGAGCTTATTCCTCATATTTCCGGAGCCAAATCACCGATTCAGATGGGCGGTGCACTTGCTAAAACATGGGCGGCGGAATTTGTGTGGAAGAAAGACCCTCGTGATATTTATATGGTTTCCGTGACGCCTTGTACGGCAAAGATTTTTGAGGCAAGCAGACCGGAGTTTAATTCAGCTTATGAGCATTTAAAAGCAGAAAGCAAAATTCCGCAAGAAACTCCTTCTTTTCAAGATATTGATGCGGTATTAACGGCACGTGATGCGGCTGAAATCTTTAGACGCAAAGGAATTAATCCACTGACGATGTCCGACGAGCGCGAGATAGAAACCATGAACGTCTATACGGGTGCTGCGACGATTTTTGGAGCAAGCGGCGGTGTTATGGAAGCGGCACTTCGAACGGCGTATTTTATTTTATCCGGCACGGAGCTTTCCAATCCCGATATTACGTTGGTGCGCGGATACGAGCAAGACATCGTTGAAGCGACGATCCCCGTTCCTTTGAAAGCATTAAATGGAAAAATCATCAATGTGAAAGTTGCCGTCGTCAACGGGGCTTCACGCAACATTAAAGAGATCGTTAAACGCTTGATCGACGATAAAAATCAATACCACTTTGTCGAAGTGATGAACTGCCCCGGCGGTTGTGTTAACGGCGGCGGACAGCCTGTGCGAACGATGGGAACATCGTGGTTGCACCCATTATTGCCATTACCGCTTAGAGCTTAAGGAGAAACTATGGAAGCTACCAAAGAGAACTATTTTTACGCCGAAAAACCGGTCGGTCAATTGTTAAGTCGTCGCGATTTTCTTAAAGCCGCAGGCGTGTCGGTTTCTGCAATCGCGATCAGCGGTTATGTTGTTACTGACATCGTTCAAAAACGAAAGTCATACATCGCACTTCGCCAACAAGGGCTTTACAAAGATGACAAACGTTTGCAAAAAATCAATCTTGCAGGCTCGCACCAAAATGCAAGTTGCCTTAAAGTCTATCAAGACATGGGAACCAAGCCGATGGGCGAAGTTGCGGAGCAGTTGTTACATACCAAAACCTATGTCGATCGAAGTAATCTTTTAATGCAAGGAGCACACCATGGCTAATGAAAGAGTTTTAAAATTCCCGATGTCGGAGAAAATGTTTCATAACATTAACATGGTGACATGGATGATCCTCGCTATTACAGGCGTTTTGATCTATTTTAAACTAGTAAGTGAAGCGACCGCTTCACTCATGATGACGTTTCACATCGGCATCGCGATTGTTTTTACGCTCAATTTTGTGGGCTTTGTGGTATTAAATGCGGATCGTTTCTTTTTAATGTTACGCAATCTACTTATTTGGGATGCCGATACCTTTGCGTGGTTTAAAAATCTTGGAGGCTATCCCAGACGCTTGTTTGGTATTCCTTTTGGTCCTGTTGAAGTGGCTCCTCAAGGTCGTTTTAACGCCGGTCAAAAGATAACCTACCTCTTTTTTATCTTTATGATTTTTGGACTCATCGTTACGGGATGGTTGCTGTATTTTATGGCTCCTGTTTTAGGTAAAACGACAATGGTCTATTTTTTCAATTTTCACGTTTGGGGATCTATCATTGCGACAGTGATGGCAGTAGGTGCGCATCTTCCATTAGCCGTGATTAACATTGAAGATTTTAAAGCGATGTTTCGTTTCGGTTCAGGTGACGTACCGTTGGAAGATGCCCTTCATCATGCGCCTAAATGGGTTGAAAACGATTTGGTTAAAGTCAGCACTCTAGAGCAACCTCTAAAAGCGCACCATTAAAAACCTAGCCGCTACGGCGGCTAGTGCTTTACATGTAAAGGAAAAACAATGTCATGGACGAGTGAGCGATTTGCACGCATTAAAGCGTGGGAAGCATCGCGCGAGTTTAACGATTTTATTGACGATGAGGCAATTCATCAAACCATTAATGAAGCAAAAAATCCTTCAAAAGAGCGTGTTCTAGCCATTATTGAAAAAGCCAGAAATAACGCCACTAAAGGCGATATGCTCTCTCCCGAAGAGACGGCAACGCTTTTAAATATTACCGATAGAGCTTTATGGGATGAGGTTTTTAAAGCGGCAACGTACATCAAAGAAGAGGTTTACGGAAACCGAATCGTTCTCTTTTCGCCGCTGTATATCTCCAATCCCTGTGTAAACAACTGCCAGTACTGTGGTTTTAAATCTTCCAATGATTCCATGTCCAAAAAAACGTTGAATCACGAAGAGCTTGAAGAAGAAGTCAAAGCACTCTTAGATGCGGGGCAAAAGCGTCTGATCGCCGTTTACGGTGAGCATCCAAAGAGCGATTATAACTACATTGCCCAAAGTGTGCGAACCATTTACGCCACAAAAAAAGACAATACGGAAATCAGGCGTGTCAACATCAATGCCGCTCCGATGTTTGAAGAGGAGTACCAAGCCATTAAAGCCGAGGGCATTGGAACGTATCAAGTCTTTCAAGAGACGTATCATAGGGCAACGTATGAAAAAATGCATCCCAAAGGCACGCTCAAAGGCGAGTATGATTGGCGATTATTCGCATTGCATCGAGGCTTAAATGCAGGACTGGACGATGTCGCGGTAGGCGTGTTGTTCGGTATTTACGACTGGAAATTTGAAGTGCTTGCCATGTTACATCATGCGATGGATTTAGAAAGAGTGTTCGGTATCGGTCCGCATACGATGTCGTTTCCTCGCATCAAACGCACTTCCGATACCGATTTAAGCGAGTTTCCTTATGCCATGAGCGATGAAGATTTTATGCGCGTCGTGGCTGTCATTCGTTTAATGTGTCCGTTTACGGGAACGATTTTAACGGCACGCGAAGAGCCGGAACTCAGAGACGAAATGCTTAAAAAATGCGGCATTTCGCAGATGGATGCGGGTACGAACATCGGTATCGGCGGGTATAAAAAACACGAAGAGGGTAATGATCTTTCCATTCAACAATTTGCCATCGGCGATCATCGAGGGATTGATGAGTTTATCCTAAGCCTCATCAAAGAAGAGCGTTTGCCTTCTTTTTGTACTTCCTGTTACCGAGAAGGGCGCACAGGGTGCGATTTTATGCCGCTAGCAAAAAATGCAAGCATCAAACATTTGTGTATTCCTAACGGTATTTTGACCTTTAAAGAGTATATGAGAGACTATGCATCCCCTGAAGTCAAACGCATCGGCGAGCGTATTATTATCCCTAAATACCTTGGAATGTTGCGTGAAAATATGCCGCTTTTAGCCGACAAAGTCGAAGATATGCTTCACGGGCTAGAACACGGTAAAAATGATTGCCATCTGTAAGGAACGTGCGTGAGTTTTCGCATAGAACATGATCTTTTAGGAGAACGAGAAGTCCCAAGCGAGGCGTATTACGGTATTCATACGCTTCGGGCTTTCGAAAACTTTCCGCTTAGTCATTTAGGCATCGATACACGGTTTATTCAAGCGTTTGCACAGGTAAAAAAAGCGTGTGCAAACGCCAATGCGACGCTTGGTTTTTTAGATGCCGCTAAAGCAAAAGCGATTATACAAGCTTGCGATGAGATGATCTCGGGCAGATGGCACAATAATATCATCGTCGATGCGTTACAAGGCGGGGCGGGAACGTCGTTGAATATGAACATGAATGAAGTCATCGCCAATCGTGCCTTAGAAATCATGAGGCATTCCAAAGGCAGTTACGAGATCCTTCATCCGCTTGATCATGTCAATTTGCACCAATCCACCAACGATGTTTACCCAACCGCGCTGAAAGTGGCATCGATGTCTCTTTTACAAGAACTCGGCGATGAAATTGCCAAACTTCAAGGCGCACTTCAAGATAAAGAAAAAGCGTTTAGCTCCGTACTTAAAATGGCACGAACCGAACTTCAAGACGCCGTTCCTATGAGTTTGGGAGCTGGTTTTGGAGCGTATGCCGAAGCAATTGCCAGAGATCGCTGGCGCGTCTTTAAGTCCATCGAACGCCTTAAAAACGTCAACCTCGGCGGAACGGCGATCGGTACGGGCATCGGTGCTCCTAAAAAGTACCTTTTTCTTGTTGTCGAGTGTCTCAAAGAGGTGAGTGATCTTCCCGTAGCACGTTCTGAAAATTTGATCGATGCGACGCAAAATTGCGATATGTTCGTTGAAGTCAGCGGTATCTTAAAAGCGCATGCGACCAATTTGTTTAAAATTGCTTCAGATTTACGGCTTCTCTCATCAGGCCCTCGTGCAGGTTTGGCGGAAATTGCCCTGCCGCCCGTGCAAGCGGGCTCTTCCATTATGGTCGGCAAAATCAATCCCGTCATTTGCGAAGCGGTCAATCAAGCGGCGATGAAAGTGATGGGCAACGACTTTTTGGTTTGCCAAGCCGCCCAAAACGGTCAACTCGAACTTAACGCCTTTATGCCTCTTTTGGCGCAGGCGTTTTTAGAGAGCTTAACGCTTCTGAAAAATACGGTTGCTATGTTTCGCGAAAAGGCGATTGAAGGCATTGAAGCCAACACGGAACACGCCCTTTCACAAGTTTTAAACTCTAGCGGTTGTTTAGTAGCCCTTTTAGACGTGTTAGGTTACGAAAAGGCGACACAGCTTGCATCGGCTTTACATGTAAACTCCAATATGACTCTCAAAGAGCTCTTAATACGCGAAACAACGTTAGAAGAGAATGAAATCGACGCTCTTTTATCGCCCTCTCGTTTAATTGCACTAGGAAAATAAATGGATAGAATCGCCAAAGTCTTGCAAACCCATGAATTAAGTCATCAAGAATTGGTTGAATTTTTACGTTCAGATCGCTATGATGAAGCCCTCTTTCATGCCGCCGATCAAACACGCGAACGTTATGTCGGTAACGACGTGCATCTCAAAGGGTTGTTGGAGTTTTCCAATATCTGTACGCGTACATGTCATTATTGCGGACTCAGAGTCGAAAATCGCTTCATTAAACGTTATAAGTTAAGCAGTGAAGAGATTCTTAGCTTTGCACGCAAGGCAATTGATTACGGGTATAAAACCATTGTACTCCAATCAGGTGAAAGCCATAGTTACTCCATGGAAGCGATGTGCGACATCATCGCTTCCATACGCGCCTTAGGCGCTACGGTCACGCTGAGTTTGGGCGAAAAAAGTGAAGCAGAGTACCAAGCCTACAAAGAAGCAGGAGCCAATCGTTATCTATTGCGTATTGAAACTACCGATAAAGCACTCTATCAGTCGTTGCATCCTCAGATGAGTTTTGAGAATCGCTTAAAATGCCTTCGTATTTTAAAAGAACTCGGTTATGAAACGGGAAGCGGTTCGCTTGTTGGCTTGCCGGGGCAGAGCATCACGTCTTTGGCAAACGATCTTCTTTTTTTCAAACAGTCGGATTTTGATATGATCGGCATCGGTCCTTTTATTCCCAGTGAAAACACGCCGCTTGCGCAGGTAAAAGGTGGCGAGTTTACGATGGCACTGAAGATGACGGCGTTGGTTCGTTTACTGCTTCCAAAGATCAACATTCCTGCTACGACGGCGATGGAAACGCTTGATCCCAACGGTCGCGCCATTGCCCTAAAGAGCGGAGCCAATGTCGTGATGCCTGTCATTACCGAGGGCGAATACCGCGCCTTGTACCGCTTGTATCCGGGTAAAATTTGCATCGACGATACGCCAAAGCATTGTCGCTTGTGTATCTCCGGCAAAATCATTGCTATCGGTCGAGGCATTGCCGACACTAACGGCGATAGCGAACGCTTTATTGTACGACAAAAAGAACAAAGGAATTTTTATGACGCAAACGCCTAAAGGATTACGCCTGCACATCGGACTTTTTGGTCGCCGCAACGTAGGAAAATCCTCTTTAATGAATCTCATCACGAACCAAGCGATGTCCATTGTCTCCGAAACACCGGGCACGACGACCGATCCTGTGGAAAAAACGATGGAGATTCAGCCTTTAGGACCGGTTGTTTTTATCGACACCGCAGGAATTGACGATGAGGGAAGTTTGGGCGAAGCACGCATCAAGCAAACGTTACATGTCATCCAAAAAATAGATGTTGCCGTTTTAGTGGTAGAGCCTAATCGTTGGGGTACTTTTGAGGAAAAATTGGTAGCACTTTTTAAAGAAAAAGCGATTGCTTTTACGATCATTTGTAATAAAATAGACCAAGAAATCCCGCAAGAGCCGTTTGTGCAAACCCTGTGCAAGCACGCCGCTTCATGGCTTGAAATGAGTGCTAAAACGGGCGAAAATAAGGAGCGTTTCTTTGAAAAAATACACGAGATTATTCCTTCATCGTGGATCAAACAACCTTCTCTTTTAGGGGATTTGATAGGGGAGGGCGATGTGATCGTTCTGGTTGTTCCCATCGACTTGCAAGCACCCAAAGGGCGTTTGATTTTGCCTCAAGTGCAAGCGATTCGCGATATTTTAGACCATGACGCCTGTTGCCTTGTCGTTAAAGAGCGAGAGCTAAGCTACATGTTAAGCCAACTCAAATCATCTCCGAAGCTCGTCGTTTGCGATTCGCAATGTGTTTTAAAAACGGTTGCCGATACGCCAAAAGATGTCAAAGTCACGACCTTTTCGATTTTGATGGCGCGCCTTAAAGGCGATTTGATCACTCTAAGCGAGGGTGCAAAGATGATTCACGATCTTAAAGAGGGCGATAAAGTGCTAATCGCCGAAGCCTGTACGCACCATGCTTTGGAAGATGACATCGGCAGGGTCAAAATCCCACGGTGGCTTAGACAGTACAGCGGACTTGATTTAACGATTGAGCATTGTAGCGGGAAGGATTATCCCGAAAATATTGCAGAGTATCAACTCATCATTCACTGCGGTGCGTGTACGCTCAACCGCCAAGGTATGCTTTCACGTCTTATCGAAGCGCAAAAAGCAAATGTTCCCATTACTAACTATGGTATTGCAATTTCAGTGTTGCAAGGTGTTTTAGACCGCTCGTTAGAGCCGTTTCCGCTTGCTTTAATGGCGTATGACGATCGGCAGTGAATCTTTAGCCGGAAACGATTTGATCGCAAAAACGGTTTTTTGATGTCTTACATGTCAAACCTTTTTTGCGATTTTCAAACTTCTGTGCTATACTTTTGTCAAATTTTCTTAAAGGAGACTCAGATGGCAACATTTATCACCCATCACACCATACCCCAACCTCAGAGCATTGCGCAATTTTCTAACGCATCACTCGTCGTCGTCCTCCTCCTGAAGCTCCGTTAAACCTTCATTCTTAACCCCTTTTTTTTCACTGTTGATTTTTAAATTGGCTTTTTAGCCCTGAGGATACCTCTACCTAATCAGCTCAATTTTTATCATTAGCGTTCTTGCAAAATAGCAAGAACTTCTGACACGTCTTTGAAGCAAAGCTCCAAAGACTACGTTAACACTAGGTTCTCTTCGGCAGAGTGCCCACGCACCTTTGGTGCTCTTACTTCTTGCAAAACAAGTTTTACAAGAAGTCTATTTTCATTGTTGTTTTTCTTGTCTTAACACAAGATTTTTCTGCCTGATTTGGCATGTATGAGCTTGTAGCTCATTTGAATACTTAAGGATATTTCTATGCAAACTGCACAAACATTTAAAAAATACAAACCGTACCCGTTGGTACCTTTAGCACACCGCGAGTGGGCGAGTAACGTTATCACAGGAGCGCCCATTTGGGTGAGTACCGATCTTCGAGATGGCAATCAAGCTTTAGTAGAACCCATGAATGCGACCAAAAAATTGGCGTATTTTCAAAAATTGGTGGAGATGGGATTTAAAGAGATCGAGATCGCATATCCGAGTGCGTCGCAGACCGATTTTGATTTTTGTCGAGCGTTGATTGAGCAGAACTTGATCCCTGAAGATGTTAGGGTTGCGGTTTTGATGCCTTCCATCGAAAAACACATCAAAAGAACCTTTGAAGCGATGAGAGGAGCGAAAAAAGTAACGATGCACCTTTACAACCCGACCGCGGACAATCAGCGCAAAATTGTGTTTGACAAAAGCAAAGCGGAGATCATCGCTTTAGCGGTTGAGGGCACACGCATCATCAAAGAAGAGGCGGCAAACTTTAAAGGCGATGTGTTGTTTCAGTATTCACCTGAGAGCTTTTCCCAAACGGAGTTGGAGTTTGCACGCGATGTGGTGAATGCGGTTATCAGCGAGTGGATGCCAATCAAAAACGCACCGATGGTTATCAATTTGCCAAACACCTTAGAGGCATGCACACCCAACATCTATGCCGATAGAATCGAGTGGATGAGCAAACAGATGTTGGAACGCGACTCCGTAATATTGAGCGTTCATCCGCACAACGATAGAGGATGTGCGGTTGCCAGTGCCGAGATGGCTATTTTAGCGGGGGCGCAAAGGGTTGAGGGAACGCTTTTAGGAAATGGCGAGCGTGCGGGTAATGTTGACTTGGTCACGTTGGCGTTCAATCTTTACTCGCAAGGGATTGACCCGATGTTAGACATCTACAACATCGATACGATTTTGCAGGAGATCATCACTTTGACCCACAGCACCATTCCTCCCCGTCACCCTTATGTAGGCTCTATGATCTACACGGCTTTTTCGGGCACGCATCAAGACGCTATAAAGAAAGGTATGGAGTATCAAAAGGTGGTGTTAGATGGTTATTGGCACGTCCCGTACCTTGTGATCGACCCCAAAGATATTAAGCGGGATTACCGCGATGTGGTGCGCATCAACTCTCAGTCTGGTAAAGGAGGCGTGGCGTATGTGCTGAAGGAGTTTTACGGCATTGAGACGACCAAATCGATGCAAGTCGAAATTGCGCTAGAAGTGCAGAAGTTGTGCGATGAGAAGGGGATCGAAGTGAATGCGGAAGAGATTTTTAAAGTCTTCCGCCAAATGTGCAAGCTTTAAGATCTTTACATGTAAAGAAGGACAAATCATGAGTGGACAATGGAACGCCGATGTTTACGCGGCAAATTCAAAAGGACAAGCGGTTTGGGCGAACGAGTTGATCGAAAAGATGGCACTTAAAGGCGATGAATCCATCTTGGACATCGGGTGCGGCGATGGAAAAATTACCGATGCGTTGAGTCGCCTCACCCACGGTGAAGTCGTCGGTATCGACTTTAGTCATGAGATGATTGCTTATGCCAAAGAAGCATTTTCAAAGCCTCTTTTTATGCAAATGGATGCACAAGCGCTAAGCTTCAATGAGCGTTTTGACGTGGTGTTCTCCAATGCCGCGTTGCACTGGGCGAAAGACCATGACGCTATTTTGCAGGGTATTTTTAAAGCCCTCAAACCAAAGGGCAGAGCGATTTTGCAGATGGGAGGAGCGGGGAATGGCGCAAAAGTGTTTGAAGCATTTCATCACATTCTCCCCGCGTATGCCGAGTATTTTGAAGGCTTTGAGTCGCCGTACACGTTTCATTCGGATAAAACCTATGAAACATTGTTAAAGGGCGTAGGTTTTAGCACATACCAAGCGCATTTAGTGTCTAAAGATATGGTACATGACACGCTCAAAGCGTTTCGCGGTTGGCTTGAGACAACATGGTTTCCGTTTATCAACCGTGTCCCAAGTGAGCAAAAAGAGGCGTTTGTCAAAGCGTGGATAGAAGCGTATAGTACACTTTGCCCACCCGATTCTGAGGGTAGGGTGCATGTTGCTATGATGCGCCTTGAAGTGCAATTGAGCAAATAAAATCTTTACATGTAAACCCTTTTGATGCACATCAACGCGTAAAAAAAAAGATGATGCTACAATGAATGCAACGAAAAAGGAGATGCGATGCCAAAGGTGCTTTCGGTGCAGGTTGGGCGTGCTAAAACGTACGGCGATGAAAACGCAAAAGAGTTTTTAGACAAAGCGTGGCATACGGCTTCGTTTAAAGAGGTTGCAAGAAGACCTTTACATGTAAGTTTTGAAGGCTTCGAAGACGATGAGGTTGCCGATAGAGCGCATCACGGTGGCATCGACAAAGCCGTGTTTGCGAACAGCTACGAAAACTATGCGCATTGGGCGACGTTTTTGGGATTGGAGCGTTTACCTTTTGGCGCATTGTCGGAAAACCTAACGATCGTCGGACTTCAAGAAGCAAACGTGATGCTCGGCGATGTTTATGAAATCGGCTCGGCTATCCTTCAAGTCACGCAACCGCGCAAGCCGTGTTGGAAGATTTCACGGCGGTGGAATCACACAGCGTTTACCAATGAAATTTTTACAAGTGGACTCAGTGGTTGGTATTATCGGGTGGTAAAAGAGGGAGTGATCGGTACGGGAGATGCGGTGCGCATCGTTAGCCAAGAAGCGTGCCCTATCAGTATTTTGGACGCCAACCGCGCTTTTTTGGAACCGACGCATTTTGCCATGACTTTGGAACGTATTTTAACGCTATCTTCGATCGCGCCATCGTACCGCGACAGTCTTATCAAGCGTTTAAACGGTACGAGTGATTTAGCTTACATGCAAATACGCTAGAGAGTCTTCTCAATGTCGCGTATGGTACAATAGCGACATTACTTCAAGGAGTGCTCGGATGATCGGTTTGGAATTTCTCATAACGTCGCTTATTGTCGTGCTGATTCCCGGAACGGGCGTTATCTTTACGATTTCGACGGCACTGGTTCAGGGTAGAAGTGCCGGAATATTTGCGGCACTCGGATGTACGCTTGGCATCGTTCCGCATCTTTTAGCGACGATTTTCGGGCTTGCCGCGATTATGCACACGAGCGCGCTGGCATTTGAAGCGTTGAAAATAGCGGGCGTGTTGTACCTCTTTTACCTTGCGATTCTGACGTGGAGAGATCAAAGCGGTTTTGAAACGCATATGCAAGCGACGCGCACGAGTGCTCTTTCTTTGATCGCGAAAGCCTTTTTGCTCAATATCCTCAATCCGAAATTGACGATTTTCTTTTTAGCGTTTTTACCGCAATTTATCCGTGCCGATACCGCTTCGCCTCTGGGCGATATGGTTGCACTTAGCTGCGTCTTTATGCTCATGACGTTTGTCGTATTTGTTTTTTACGGCTTTTTGGCGCACGGTTTTCGTCAAAACGTCCTTGCGTCGCGTCGCGTACAGTCGTGGATGAAAAAAGGATTTGCACTCACGTTCGCTGGGCTTGGCATAGAGCTTGCCTCTTCAACCCAAAAGTAAATATTACGGATTGAGTGCGTCTTTGAAATGGTTGCGGATGGTTAAAAATTCTTCTTTTGCGGCTAAGAACATATCGACCAAGTTCGGATCGAAATGCGTGCCTCTTTCTTTTTCAAAAAACGCAAAAACGTCGGCGTCTTCCCAGGCTTTTTTATAGCAGCGATCGTGACTGAGCGCGTCGAAAACATCGGCGATCGCAACGATTCGCGCGTAAAGGTGAATCGTTTCGCCGCTGAGTCCTAAGGGGTATCCCGTGCCGTCGTACTTCTCGTGGTGTTCTTTGGCGATAATCGCCGAAGCTTGTAAAATAGGACGTTTGGAGTGTTGTAAAACGGCATAACCGAGCATGGCGTGCGTTTTCATAATCTCCCATTCTTCGTCCGTTAATTTTCCGGGTTTATGCAAAATCGCATCGGGGATACCGACTTTGCCGATGTCGTGCATGGGCGAAGCCATGGCGATTTTGTTGGCTTCTTGTGCGTCCAGTCCGTATTTGAGTGCCAAAAGACGTGAATACTCGGCAACGCGTCGGACATGGTTTCCCGTCTCTTGGCTTCGGCTCTCCGCAATTTCGCCCATATGGTAGATGATCTCTTGTTGCGTCGACTCGATCTCTTCGTGAAGTTTGATAATCTCGCTAATATCGTTACGGACGGACATAAATTCGGTGATTTTGCCTTGTTTGTCTTTGATAGGCACAACCGTGGCTTTGACCCAATAAAGCGAGCCGTCTTTGCGTTTGTTTTTTAAAACGCCTCTCCAAATGTGCCCCGATTGGATCGTCTCCCATAGCTGCTTGACGACGAGCGGATCGATGTCGTCTGCATACATAGCACTAAAACTCTGCTCGATGACCTCTTCTTTCGCGTAACCGGAAAGCTCGCAAAAGCGTTTATTGACAAATAAGATTTTTCCTTCGGTATCGACGCGCGTGAGACTATTGCTTTCGTCGATGACGGTTTCGTATTGTTTGGAAAGGTGAAACGCTTCGTCAAGATCGGAGTCGGAGCGTTGGAGTGCTCGGCTTAGGCTCTCTTTCACAAGGTGCAGTTGGGTGACGTCATGGCGAATCGCGATCACTTCGTCGATCTGCCCTTTGCGCGTGATAATAGGGTAAATAAACGCATGAACCCAATACGCGGAGCCGTCTTTTTTACGATTTTTTAAAATCCCTTTCCACATGTTGCCGCTTAAGATCGTTGTCCAAAGGTCTTGAAAAACCGATGCGGGCGTGTCGGGATGACGAACGATGCGATGCGACCGTCCGATGAGTTCGTCGGCACGATAGCCCGAAATATCGCAAAACTGCTCGTTCACGTACGTAATGATACCGTGCGGGTCCGTTTTGGAGACGATCATACTTTTGTCGATCACGTTTTTGTACTCTTGAAGCAAGCGACCTTCGCGTTGTTGCACGTTTTGAATGCGTTGTCTCTCGAGCCAAAAGTCGATTCTCTCTCCTAGCATTTCGCCTAAAAGCGGTTTGACGAAAAATTCGTTGGCACCGTTTTGGATCAACGCGTGAAGCAACGCCGAATCGTACGCTTGCGTCACGATAAAAATCGGCGTTTGCGGCTCAGCGTAAGCGGCGCGCACTTGGCGTAAACGCTCAACATTCGCAGTATCGTACACATCGAGTTCGAGAAGGATCAGATCGATCGGCGCGAAAGAGAACGCTTCTTCTTGGCTTTGAGCAACAAAAAGGCGGTAATTTCTTACATGTAAGAGTGTCCGAACGTGTTGAACCGTTGATTCGAGCTCGCCGATCCAAAGAAGACGCGCACGGGGCTCTTGGTCACACGATTGAGCGAGTGCGTCGATCTTACGGACAATGTGAGCGATCGGATCGGACTTGGAAAGAAAGGCTAAAACACCGTAACGATCCCATGTGTGTGAGCGGTTGGGATCATGATCGATCGAATAGACGATCATTTTAAGTTTCGGATCGAGGATCGAGAGATTTTGCAAGATCATCTCGCCTTCGCCGTCGCGTAAATGAAGATCGAGTACGATCACGTCGAACGTTTGGACGCTGAGCAGTTCGACGGCTTGGTAGAGCGTTTTGGCAAGCGTCACGCGATAGTTTAAGGCACAAAGGTTTTTTTGCAGGACGTTTGAAAATACAAGCGAGCTTTCAAGAATAAGCATCGATGTTTTGCGAGTCTCTTGCGTATTTTCAATCATCGTCAATCTCTTTTATTCGAGGAATCGTGTTGTAAAGCTCTTTACTTCTTCCAAACACCGCACGCCTTTTGGCAAGGGTCTTTTGTCGGAAGTTTATTATACAAAATCACGATGAATTTTAAAACCCTTAACGATCAAAACGAGCCAATCGAAGCTATGGAGCAGGGTTTGTGAAACAAATACCCTTGAAAAGAGCGACAGCCCAAGTTCTTTAACGCTTGGAATTGCGCTTGCGTTTCGATTCCTTCCGCGACGATTGCAAGGTTGAAGCGTTTGCCTAAGGTTAAAATCGTCTCGATAATCGTTCGATCGACGGGACTTGAAAGCATCCTTCGAACAAAACTCTTATCGATTTTGAGTTCGTCTACTTTGAGTCGCCTTAAATACGAAAGCGAAGAAAACCCCGTACCGAAATCGTCGATCGAAAGCAAGATGCCGAGGCGTTTAAGTTCGAAGATTTTTCGCAGGGCTTTTTTCGCATCTTGAATCAAAAGACTTTCGGTCAGTTCAAAACAGATTTTACGAGGATCGCAGGCGATGCGTTTGAGCAAAGCGCACACGGAAGGGAGAAAACTCTCATGCTCAAACTGCTTCGTGCTGATATTGATCGAGAGTCGCCACGTATGTTTGTCCGGATCGTTTTCCCACGCCTTGAGTTGGCGCATCGCATGTTCTAAAATCCAATGCCCTAAAGGAATGATGAGTCCGCTCTCTTCGGCAAGAGGAATAAAACGGTTCGGCGCAACCGTTCCGATATGCGGATGGTGCCATCGAATCAAGGCTTCCGCACCGTAAATGCGCGGCGCATTCTCACATGTCAGCGTTGTTTGCGTTTGGTAAAAAAGCTCCATCTGATCGTTTTCCACGGCAAAAAGCAGTTGTTCCAAAAAAACGGCCTTGCTCTCTAAATGCGTTTGAAAGTCGCTTTGAAAAAAGCGAATCGTATTTTTTCCTTCCTCTTTGGCGCGAAAAAGTGCGCTATCGGCATACTGAAAGAGATGCTCGGCAGAATACGATCGGTTTTTAAAGACGATTATCCCGATACTCGCACTCAGTCGAAAGCTCTTATGATCGATGGTTATGGCAGAAGAAACGACATAGGACAATTTTTTTGCTAAAAAAAGTGCGGCGTCTTTGGCGTGAGATTCTTCGTGAAAAGGCGTTTCGTATAACACGCTAAATTCATCGCCGCCTGAACGGTAAAGATCTCCTTGCGTGCCCAAAAGATGTTGGAATCGCGATGCAAGCTCGATTAAAATACGATCGCCCGTTATATGCCCTTGCGTATGATTGATTGTTCGAAAACGGTCCAAATCCAAAATCAGCAAAGCTTGGTATTGAGGGCGTGCGGGTGCGCTTTCGATGCGCATAAGGGCTTCGTGCAAAGCGATACGATTGGCTAAATGCGTTAAAGGGTCTATGCGATACCATAGCCTGTTCCTCGCGGGCTGATGCAAGCAAGGCTTCATTTTCCACGACACAATAGCTCTTCTTAAAACGTTACGGTACATTCTCACTTCTTTTCATAAAGTAATGTTTTTGGCTTATCGACGGAAGTGACATGTAAAGAGTTCTCTCTTTACATGTCGTTTTTAAAAACTTACTGAAACTGCCCCAGCTTAGCATTGAGATTTTCCGCTAACTTGGAGAGATGATCCGCCGCAGAGGCGATCTCTTCGACGCTTCTGGCGTTTTCACTCGTAATCGCATTGATATTGGTAACAAGATCAACGATCTTATCGGTATCTTTAGCAATCTTATGAGAATTATCGGCACTCACACTTACCGATGCTACGCTTTCGTTCATGACCGAGGTCGTAGAGATAATGGTATTTTCGACATTGGTTGAAACCGAAGCTAGATGACGAATGTTTTGAGCATTTTTACTCATCTTATCCGAAGAGTTAACGATGGATTGAACGATGACGTTAATCGTTGCGTTAATCTCGGTTAAAGACGATTGGGTACGTTCGGCAAGTTTACGGACTTCATCGGCAACCACCGCAAAGCCTCGTCCGTGTTCTCCTGCTCGGGCAGCTTCAATCGCGGCATTGAGTGCAAGCAAATTGGTTTGATCGGCAATATCGGAGATGACGGTTAAGATCTCTTTGACCTGTTCGGCATCTTTACTCATCTGTTCCAATTGTCCGGCAAGTGCACTTTCGGCTTCACTGGCAAGTTCGACTTCGTTTTTCAGTTGAATCACTTCATTTTTGGCGGCTTCGAGTTTATTGCCTGCAAGAGCGATACTTTGTTTCATCGATTCGGAGAGGATCGCCGTTTCTTGAACAAATTTTTTAATCGATACGATCTCTTCAATCGTATTGTTAACGATCACGGTACTGTTTTCGGCGTTTCTACCGATTTGCATACTGGTGGTGGAGAGTTCATGCGAAACCGAAGCGTTTTCGCTAGAAGAGCGTTTGACGTCTTCAATAATATGCTCTAAGGTATCTACCAGCGTATTAAAGCTATTGACGATCTCTTGGATCTCATTCTTTTTACCGTAATGGATACGAAACTTCAACTCTTTTTTTTGAACGAATCCACTGATACTATCTCGTATCAGATGCACTCCTTGCATCACGTTATTTCGGATCATCACGCCTAAGACAATCACGCTCAAGGCTACGATTAGGGAAAGTCCTATCATCATCGACGAGGCGCTGTTCTTAGCTTCTACCGCCATCTTTGCGTCGCTTTCGGCGAGGTGTTGGTTATAATCCATATGTTCTTCAAAGAGTTTAGCCAATTGCGCCGTCGATGCACGATTAACATAAACGATCGCTTTGGCTTCATCGTTTTTATCTTCGTCGGAAAGCTTAAAGACTTGATCCGTCATTGCAAGAAACGAGAACAAAAGCTCCTGTTCTTTTTTGTAAAATTCGCGATCTTTATCGTCGGAGAGTAAAACACTGTATTTTTTATAGTGGAGGTCAAAAGAAGTTTTATATTCTTTAAATTTGGTTTCTAACGCTTTTAATTCGCCTTTATCGTGCGACGATATATGCTCCCATATCGTAATACGCATAGCGTTAAAATCTTGCGACATATCTCCCATTAATAAAACGCTCGGTAAGGAGTTCACGTTACATGTATTGGTCTTTTCGTACACCTGTTCCATCTTTGTCATTCCGATGCTAAAGACGGCGATAATTCCAAAAATAGCAATGCCGAGCATTGTTATCAACTGTTTTCCGATACTCATAAGGCAAACTCCTTTTACGATTGATCTTTGTTAAAATATATGCTTAAAAAATGACGATAAAATTCTTATACTATAAAGGATTCAATATGTTCACACGAATATGAAAAATATTAAGAAAATAAAACTGTGACAGTGTAAGACGAAAAGGAAAATAACGCAATGCCCTATAGGACGTTGCGGTAAAGGAGCTATCAAAGTAAACTTACGTAAATTTTATCTTTGACATGTAGCAATGTTGTGAAAGATGATAAAATCATGTCCAAGAACGATATAGAATACGCCCATGAAAGGATTCGTAGCAATATTAGAAAATTGCGCGAAAAGAAAGGTAAAAGCCAGCTCGAAATGGCTTTAGCGATTGGACATACTTCCGCCGCATTTTATGCAAAGGCAGAATGTGGAATTCAAAATAAAAAATTTAACATTGAGCATCTTTGTAAAATTGCTAAAGTGTTGGATGTTGATATTTGCGAGTTTTTCGAGGGTCTTTAAATCCCTCGAAAATTAGCCCAGATTGGTATAGACGGCTTGAACGTCGTCGTCTTCTTCGATACGCTCGATGATTTTTTCAATATCGGGCATTTGCTCCTCGCTAGGATTGATCGGCGTGTTGGCGATACGCTCTAAAGTCGCTTTGGTCAGTGCGATACCCAAACGCTCAAATGCGGCATTTAAGCTTCCGAAATTCGTATAGTCCGCATAGACGAGCACGACGCCGTCTTCTTCTTCGATCTCTTCCAAACCCGCATCGATGAGTTCTAATTCGAGTTCTTCCAAATCCATCGTCGCGGTTTTGGCAAATTCAAAAACGGCTTTTCGCGAAAACATAAATTCCAGTGAACCGTTGTTGAGCATCTCCCCGCCCGCTTTTTTAAACGCGCTTTTAATGTTAGCGACGGTACGCGTATTATTGTCGGTTGCACATTCGACGAAAAAAAGCGACCCGTGAGGTCCTTTACCCTCGTACGTCGTTTCCGACAAGCTTTGCGCATCTTTACCGAGTGCGCGTTTAATTGCGGCATCGATATTGTCTTTGGGCATATTCTCCGCTTTCGCATTTAAGATCGCGGCTCTGAGTTTGGGGTTCATATCCGGATCGCCGCCGCCTTCTTTTGCGGCAATCATAATCATACGACCCAGACGCGGAAATATACGGGACATATTGCCCCATCGCTTTAATTTTGCGGCTTTTCGGTACTCAAACGCTCTTCCCATAGGGGTATATTCCTTCTTTGATAAAGTGTCAATTTTCTAATTATACCTTTTTAAAAATAAGAGTATGATTTGATAAAAACAAGGAAGCTTTTATGGAAGCGTTAAAAAAAATTTATCGAAAGCACGGGTTCGAGTTGGTCGTCGTACCCAACAAAGAAGCGGCGTTGCATGCGTCGATGAGCTTCATCCAACCGCACATGCGTATTGGATTTGGAGGTTCGCAAAGCGTCAAAGAGATCGGATTGTACGATTATGTTACTTCTCGTAAAGACCTGACGCTTTTTAATCAATACGAAGCGGGCATTAGCATGGAAGAAAATGTCAACCGCCGTCGCCAAGGTTTACTCTCCGACCTATACCTTTGCGGCACGAACGCACTTACCAAAGACGGCATCTTGGTCAATGCCGACGGTAGCGGAAATCGTGTTGCCGCGCAGATTTTTGGGCCTAAAAAGGTGTTGATTATCGCCGGTATCAATAAACTCGTCGAAAACGTCGAAGCGGGATTTAAGCGTATTCGCGACGTCGCTAGCCCAAAAAATATCGAACGTATGAATGCGATAGCACTTAGCTTGGGCAAAGAACCGCGTTATACGATCAACAATATCGGTAAAAAATTCACGTATACCACCGGAGACGAAGAGGGGCGAACGACGATTATTCTCGTTGAAGAGCCGCTTGGCTATTAGACGTAAAATGCTTCGCACGGAAACACTTTACATGTAAAGCGGTAAAGGCGTAACGTTTTTAGATTTTCCAAGGATTTTTTGATTAAAGTTAAAGATGTACGAAGTATCGTCAACGTCTACGACATTTATTCTAAGGAGTCCTCGATGAAAAAAACGCTTTTAGCGACGAGCGCGGCGGTTTGCCTTGCAACGGCACTTTCCGCGGCAGAGTTTATTAATGTGTTAACCGGTGGAACCAGCGGTATCTATTATCCTTTGGGCGTTGCGCTTTCGCAGATGTACGCTAAAGCGATTCCCGATTCCAAAACGGCGGTTCAAGCGACCAAAGCAAGCGTGGAAAATCTCAATTTATTGCAAGCCGGACGCGGCGAAGTGGCGATCTCTTTGGGCGATTCGTTTTCGGACGCATACAAAGGCGATGCGGATGCCGGATTTAAAGCACCTTTGGACAAACTTCGCACCGTGTCGGCGTTGTATCCCAATTACATTCACTTTGTAGCCGCCGCGGATTCGGGAATCAAATCGTTTGCGGATATTAAAGGCAAGCGTATCTCCGTCGGAGCACCCAAATCGGGAACGGCACTCAACTCTAAAAAGATTTTAGAAGCGGCGGGCATCAAATATGAAGACTTCTCAAAAGTCGAATATCTTTCGTATGCCGAGTCGGTCGAGTTGATGAAAAACCGCCAACTTGACGTCACGCTTCTCTCCTCAGGTGCGGGCGTTGCGGCACTGCGTGATTTGGCAACCTCTCAAAAGGTCGTTTTCCTAACGATTCCCGCCGAAATCGTCCAAAAAATCAACGATCCGGCATACCAAGTCGGTATTATTCCCGCCAATACGTATGAGGGGCAAACCAGTGACGTGAGCACGATTTCCGTTCAAAACTTTTTGGTAACGCATTCGGGTGTTTCCGAAAAAACGGTCTACACGATGACGAAAACGATGTTTGAAAACTTGGATCAAATGGTTGCCGCACATGCCGCCGCCAAAGGCATTTCGCTGGAAAATGCCGCCAAAAATCCTCCGGCTCCGATTCATCCGGGTGCATTGAAGTATTATAAAGAAAAAGGGCTTCTCTAAGAAGTACGATCGAAGGCTCTTTGATGAGCCTTCTTATTTTGATTTACGATAAGGAAAAGAGAATGTCTGTTTTAATGCATGAAGAGAACCGTGAGGAAGAATCCGACTTCGAAGAGCACGGACACCAACGCCGACTCGTCGGTTGGGCGGCGTCTTTAGTCGTGTTCGGGGCGCTGGCGTTTTCGGCGTATCAGATTAGCGTTGCGGCGTTTCACCCCTTTTCGAGTCTGGTGATTCGCGCCTTACATGTCAGTTTTTTGATGTTTTTAATTTTTATGCTTTATCCGATGAACGCCAAAGGACGAAGCGAGCAAAGTATCCCTTGGTACGATGTTTTGCTCTCTTTACTCGGATTTGGCGTCGGGTTTTACCACTTGATCTTCGAAGCCGATTTGATCGAGCGATCCGGCGATCCGACGAATGCCGATCTAATCGTAGCGACGTTGGCGTCCGTTTTGGTCTTTGAAGCCGCGCGTCGCGTAGTCGGTTGGGCGTTGACTTTTGTGTGTGCCGCTTTTCTGGCGTACGGCTTTTTGGGGCAATACTTGCCGCTCTCGATTGCGCATCGCGGTTTTGGATTTGACCAAATCGTAGGGCAGCTTTATCTCGGAAGCGACGGTATCTTGGGAACGCCGACCTTAGTTTCTGCAACGTATATCTTTTTGTTTATTTTATTCGGAACGTTTTTGGAACATGCGGGGATGATTCGTCTTTTTAACGCTTTAGCACTTGGACTCGTCGGGCGCGCGCAAGGCGGTCCCGCAAAAGTCGCGGTTATCTCTTCGGGCTTAATGGGAACGATCTCGGGTTCGGGAGTCGCCAACGTTTTAACCGTTGGACAGTTCACGATACCGTTGATGAAACGTTTCGGTTACAGCTCTGTTTTTGCAGGTGCGGTGGAAGCGACATCGTCGATGGGCGGGCAGATTATGCCTCCGGTTATGGGTGCGGTGGCGTTCATTATGGCGGAGACGCTCAACGTTCCATATGCCGACATCGTGATGGCGGCGATTATTCCTGCGATGTTGTACTACGTCACGGCGTTTTGGATGGTACACTTGGAAGCGGGTAGGCTCAAACTCTTAGGCATTCCCGCCGATCAATGCCCCAATCCGTGGAAAGAGCTCAAAGCAAGTTGGCATTTGGCACTTCCTTTGGCGGCGTTGGTGTACATGTTGTTTCACGGTTTTACGCCGATGTTCGCGGGTATGATGGGCTTAACGTTGACGGCGGTATTGATTTTGGGTGCGGCGATTGCGGTGCGTATTTCCCAAAAGGCACTTCGCTACGTTTTTTGGTTTTCGCTAGGGCTAGGTGCGGCTTCGTTTATCGAATGGGGCATTGTGCCGGTTTTAGGTGTGATCGGTGTTCTTGTGGTATTTAACTTTTTCGTGCAAGGCGGGAAAGAGACGCTTTTAACGATGAAAAAAGCGTTGATAGACGGTGCCAAACAAGCTTTGGGCGTTGGCATCGCATGTGCGATCGTCGGCGTGATTATCGGTGTATTGACGCTTACCGGAGCGGCGTCTAACTTTGCGGGATTTATCTTAGAAGTCGGTCAAACGAGCCTTTTCCTTTCGCTCTTGTTAACGATGGTCGCATGTTTAATTTTGGGGATGGGTATTCCCACGATTCCCAATTACATTATTACCAGTTCCATTGCCGCACCGGCACTTCTAAAACTCGGCGTACCGTTGATCGTCAGTCATATGTTCGTTTTTTATTTCGGTATTATGGCGGATTTGACGCCGCCTGTTGCGTTAGCGGCGTTTGCCGCCGCGTCGATTGCCAAAGCCTCGGCGATGAAGATCGGCTTTAAAGCGACGCAAATCGCCATTGCCGGTTTTGTCGTTCCGTTTATGTCGGTCTACGATCCTTCGTTGATGTTGCAAGGCGATCCGACATGGACGGTGGTTGTTTATGTCGTCATGAAGGCACTTTTGGCGATTTTCTTATGGGGATGTGCGGCGATTGGTTATTTATGGACGCCCTTAAAGGTCATCGAACGTGTCTGTGCCGCCGGTATCGCCGTTTTATTGGTGGCGGCATTGCCGATCACGGATGAAATGGGTTTTACTTTGGGAACGCTTTTTGTCGTTTGGAATCTTTGGAGACGTTATAAAGCGCAATGACGGCTTTGTGCATTAGCGCGGGGGTTGCTTCGATTACGTTGTACGTCAATAGCTTTACCCTTGCGTGGATGCATTCGGTCGAGAAAATCCGTTGGGAAGAACAATGGACGATCCACGACAATGCCTTACATGTCGTTCTCGCAAGCGTACGCGGAAGCGGTGCGGGAATGGAGCCGCCTCTTGATGCGCACTTTCTAAACGGGGCTTGGCAGTATACGCCTCATATTCCGCCTTTACAGACCTTGCGTTTAGCGCATTCGCCCTTTACGCAAGGTTATGAACTCTGCTTTGGGGGCGAATGTTATGCGCTTAGTGCGCTAATGTCCGAACTGCTGACGTTGGACACTATGGTACTTGAAGCGTGCGAACGCTAAAATACCGCACTTTTTATGTGAGGTATTGCTTTGAAATCGGAACTTAAAAATTACGGCTATATTGTTTTAGGCTCGCTCTTTTTGGCGTACGGCGTCGTCTCTTTGTTTATTCCCAATGCGTTGGTAACGGGCGGAACTTCAGGTATGGCACTTTTGGGTCACTATCTTTTTAACTTCCCCGTCGGCGTTTTAATGGTCGCGATTAACGCACCTTTATTGCTTTTAGGAACAAAATATTTCGGAAAACATTTTACGCTTCGTAGCATTGTCGCGATCGGATTTACCTCTTTGTGCATCGATACGATGGCGGCTTTGGGTTTTCAAGCCTTAAGTCGCGACGTCATTTTAGCGGCGATTTTCGGCGGAATCGCCGTCGGTATCGGATTGGGTTTGATCTTTAGCGGTCATGCGTCTGCGGGCGGATCGACCATTCTTGCCAAAATCGTTGCGGCAAAAACGACGCTCAAAGCCTCGACGGTGATGCTCATCATCGATATGTGCATTATCGTTTCCATCGCTTTTATCGCTAAAAATATCGATTTGGCGTTGTGGAGTTTGGTGAGTATTTATATTACCGCTAAGAGCGTCGATATGTTTTTAACGCGCGGACCTTCAAAAAAAGTCGTCCATATCGTTTCGACAAAAATCGAAGCACTGTGCGAAGCGATCGTCGAACATCTGGGCAAAAACGGTACGATCGTCCACGGGGAGGGTATTTTTGAGAACGAATCCAAGCGTATGATCTTTTTGGTCGTCGAAAACGCGCGTATTCCACGCTTAAAAGAGCTCATTCAAACCATCGATAAAGAAGCGTTTATGGTTGTTATGGAAGCTTCGGAACTCTTGGGTCGCGGGCACTAAAACGATTTTTTGATCTGAATGCTCATCTGATTGTTTTGCTTGTCGATACCCGTTTTATCATACGAAACGCCTAAATTAAGCCCCTTTGAGAGTTCATTGAGTTTAAAATCGGTATAAACACCCGTGTAAGAGAGCATCGTTTGTTCGTGCGTCGTCAAAACGTAGCGAGAGCCTAAAACGACGTTACTTCGCAAAGCGTAATTGACGTCGAAGGCATACGCTTCGGTATTGGGCATGTAATTGTTCGAGCTTAAGACCGAAGAGGTCGGCAAAAGGTGGTCTTTGCCCTCAAGATCGCTTGAAGCGCTTCGCATACCGTTCATCACTTGCGAATAGGCAACGTAACTGCTCAATGCGTCTAAATTGACTTGCGCTTTCATACCGAACGCATTGGTCGTTTCGACGCTTTTTTCGGACAAACTTTGGCGGTACGTGTCGGCATAGTAGTTCGCGCTCAATTTGTAATGAAAAAAATCCGTCGCGTTTTGATAGCGTGCTTCGGTATAGTAAATCGTATTGTCGTTACTGTTATCGTAGGTTTTTTGTGCAAAGGATTGCGTCGCCATTTCGAGTTTGATGCCGTCTCGCGGTGCAGTTTGATACCGAAAAAAGACTTTTTGGTTTCGAGAACTCGAAAAGGGGATCTCCTCTTCATCGTTTTCATAGTAATTGGCGGTGATTTTATGGGTCAAATTGCCGTCTAAAAGAGCATCGACTAAAGCTTCAAACGCGAATAAAGTGCAGGGTAAAAGAAAAAGAAGTAAATGTTTCATGAAATCACAATGAAAAGCAAAGCCGCCGAAGCGGCTTTACATGTTAAGCATAGGCAGAATGCATTACATCATTCCGCCCATGCCTCCCATACCGCTCATATCCGGCATTGCGGGGGCTTTTTCTTCTTTAATGTTGGTAATCGTAGCTTCCGTGGTTAAAAGAAGGCTTGCTACTGAAACGGCATTTTGAAGGGCGATTCTCGATACTTTAACCGGATCGACGATACCGGCTTCAAACATGTCGACGTATTCGCCGCTTGCCGCGTTAAAGCCGTAATTGGCTTTGGTGCTTGTTAAAACGTTGTGTGCAACGACGCCCGCATCAAAACCCGCATTTTCGGCAATTTGTTGAAGCGGAGCTTTGAGTGCTCGTGTTACGATCTCGGCACCGATTGCTTCGTCGCCGCTGAGAGAAAGCGAAACTTTGGCATTCGCAAGGATGAAAGCGGAACCGCCGCCGACAACGATACCTTCTTCGACCGCCGCTTTGGTTGCGGAAAGTGCATCGTCCACGCGATCTTTTTTCTCTTTCATTTCGGTTTCGGTTGCCGCACCTACTTTAATGACCGCAACGCCGCCGCTAAGTTTGGCAAGTCTTTCTTGAAGTTTTTCTCTGTCGTAGTCGCTGCTGGTTTCTGCGATTTGTGCTTTGATTTGTGCAACGCGTCCGTCGATACGTGCTTTTTCGCCGTTACCGTTGACGATAGTTGTATTGTCTTTGTCGATAACGATGCGAGCGGCTTGACCGAGGTCTGCAAGCGTTGCGCTCTCTAACGTACGACCGAGTTCTTCGCTCACGACTTCGCCACCGCTGATGATCGCGATATCTTCAAGCATTGCTTTTCTTCGATCGCCAAAGCCCGGAGCTTTTACCGCCGCAATGTTTAAAACGCCTCTGAGTTTGTTGACAACAAGGGTTGCCAATGCTTCGCCGTCGATGTCTTCGGCAATGATAAGAAGCGGTTTACCGGTTTTTTGAACTTGCTCAAGAACCGGAAGAAGGTCTTTGAGGTTGGAGATTTTTTTGTCGAACAATAAAATAAAAGGATGCTCTAAAATCGTTTGCATTTTTTCAGGGTTGGTTACAAAGTACGGAGAGAGGTAACCGCGATCAAATTGCATACCTTCAACGACGTCAAGTTCGTCTTGGATACCTTTGGCTTCTTCAACGGTGATAACGCCGTCTTTACCGACTTTTTCCATCGCTTCAGCGATCAATCCGCCGATAACGGTATCGGAGTTAGCGGAAATCGTTGCTACTTGTGCGATCTCTTTTTTATCTTTTACGGCTTTTGCCATTTTTTTAAGTTCTGCGATGATCGCTTCGGCCGCTTTGTCCATACCGCGTTTAACTTCAACGGGGTTTGCGCCTGCGGTGATGTTTCTAAGACCTTCTTTGAAAATAGCGTGTGCTAAAACGGTTGCCGTTGTTGTACCGTCACCCGCTTGATCGGCTGTTTTAGACGCGACTTCTTTCACGAGTTGCGCACCCATATTTTCAACGGTCTCTTTAAGCTCAATCTCTTTTGCAACGGATACGCCGTCTTTAGTGATACTTGGAGCACCAAAACTTTTTTGAATCAAGACGTTGCGACCGCGTGGTCCCATCGTTACTTTTACCGCATCGTTTAATTTTTTAACGCCTTCGTAAAGGGCATTTCTTGCGCTGTCTGCAAATTGAATCTCTTTTGCCATTCGTGTTTCCTTATAATATGTTCGTGTGGTAGATTAATAAATTAGAGTACGCCGAGAATATCGTCGATATTCATCACTAAATAGGTCTTTGCATCAAGCGTTAATTCCGTTCCGGCATATTTTCCGAAGACGACTTTATCGCCGACTGAAACAAGTCCTTTGTCTTCAATTTTTGGACTGACTGCTCTAACAATACCGCTGAGAGGTTTTTCTTTGGCATTGTCAGGAATGATAATACCTGTCGCTGTAGTCGTAGCTTCTTCGACTCTTTCGAGAAGTACGCGTTTTCCAAGTGGTTTGAAAGTCATGTTTTTCGTCCTTTTGACTGAAATTTTAGCACTCTTTTATTTAGAGTGACAGAATTTTACACAAAACAACGTAAAATGTCAAGCAAAAAACCCTAAAACTTTAGTCTTATATACTCAATGTTTTTTAGTTTTTTTTGAACGGTCGTTTTCTATTTAAAATTAACCGAAATATAAGTTTCTAAGCTATATAATTGCGTCTCTTTATTAGGTGTCAAGGTAGCTCAGCTGGTTAGAGCGCTGGTCTCATAAGCCGGAGGTCGAGAGTTCAAGTCTCTCTCTTGACACCACTTCCAAATACTCTAAAATCCGTTATCGTAGTAGTCCAAATCACGTTTTTGATACTTTCGCCGTTAAAATAATGTGACGAAAGTTAGGCTTAAAAATTCCTAGCAGAAACTTTTTTCTATTCTTGCTTCTCAACGCAAAGCATGGTTTGTAGCGTTTATTTATCAACGGTTTACCAATTTTCCCTATACTGGGTATACCCCATTTATTTGATCTGTTTTTATCACGTAAGGCTCTTTTGCGTAGAAAGAGCCTTCAAGGTCATAACCTATGAAAATTCTCTCGATTTTAGGCGCCGGTTGGTTGGGCTTGGAACTTGCTCAAACACTTAAAGATCGCTATAGTATCAAGCTTGCTGCTCGAAATGAAGAAGCCAAGCATAGGCATAGGGACTTAGGTTTTGAGTCTTACGTTTTAACGGAAAATAGGTATGAAAACCTTGATGCATTACTGTCGTGTGAGTATCTTTTTATCAACTATCCGCCATCCAAATTTAATGATTTTCTCCCATTTCTGACCAAACTCTCGGAACATCCCTCCTTTTTAAACGTTGAAAAAATATTTTTCGTGAGTTCGACTTCTCTTTACCCCAAAGCTTCCGGTATTTATGATGAAAAGAGTGAGATAACTTCAGCATCAAATCCCGTATATTTTGAAGCAGAAAAGCATCTTCAGAAAAAAGTACATGTTATCTTCCGATGTGCCGGATTAATGGGCGGCGATCGCATTGCTAGCAAATATGTTTCGAACACGCTTGTGACGGACGGAAAGAGTCGCGTCAATCATGTTCATCGAACCGATGTGATTCGGGCGGTGATCTTTGCGATGGAGCATGATATTCAAGGTATTTTCAATCTCTGCGCGCCCATGCATCCTACCAAAGAGGAACTTTACGTCTATCAGTGTGAGCAATGTCGGTTCGTACCTCCTTCTTTTAGCGACAAGGTAGCTTCCACACAACGTATAATCGACGGCAGAAAGCTTGAAGACCTCGGCTTTGCATGCTTGAATAAAAATCCAATGGAATTTATTGATTAATATCGTGAAACGCCAGAGGCGAGAGCTAAGAGGGTAACTTTCTTACATGTAAGAAATCAGATGGACTCCAAACGGAAAAAAGTGGGCAAAAAACAAGGGAGTGTTTGCTAAAATAAGCCTGACATGTAAGGCATCAACCAAGAGGTAAAGAGGGTAAATCACAAGAGAAAAGAGTCAGAAAAGCTCTAAAAGTTAAAAGTTTTGCTCTGACCCCTTTTTATGTTCAACTGTAATTGTGTTCAAACTTGTCAAAAGTTTTTAGATGGTTTGAATAGTCTCTTTTGACCATTGATAGTAGCACTATAATTGTTAAAAAAATTATCCTACGACTACACGATTTCGACCATTATGTTTTGCTTGATAAAGTGCTTTATCAGCACGTGAAAATAACTCTTTAACTGTATTTTCACCTTCAAATTCTGCGACACCTATACTGATAGTCATATTTTTAATATCATTAAAGAGAGTATTTTCTACACAAGCTCTTAACTTTTCAGCAAGTAAAGCTGTTTGATTATTATCTGTCTCAGGACAAATAATTAAAAACTCTTCACCACCATAACGTCCAAGAATATCACTTTTCCGTAAATTATCAGTTAATATTTTTGCTAAAGTCTGTAATGTAGAATCACCAACAGGATGACCGTATGTATCATTTATATTTTTAAAATGATCAATATCAAGGATCATAAATGATAAAGGTTGATGATAACGTTTTGCTCTATTGAGTTCACTTTCCATGTATTCATCAAGTTTTCTTCGATTATAAATTCCCGTAAGTTTATCTATTTCAGATAAGCGCTCAACTTCTTTCTTAGCTGTTATATCATTACCAATAGCCATATAAGAAATAATTCTATTATTCTCATCTTTCATAGGAATAATGTTTTGTTCCAAATAATACGTATTTCCATCTTTACTAAGATTTTTTAATTCACCTTGCCAGTTTTTTCCAGCTTCAATTGTTTCCCAAAGCTCTGAATATAAATTATTTGAAGTCTCAGAATGACGGATAATATTCATTTTTTGACCTATTAATTCTTTTTTTGAATAACCATATCTTTTTGCAAACGCTGTACTGACAGATGTAATAACACTATTTGTTTTTGTTGTAGCTGTAATGACATAGTTGTCAATAATATCCGCAAACTTTCTTAATTCCTGATTTGCTAAAAGCAAAGATTTTTGAAGTTTCGATGGAGCAATTGAAGCAAAAAATGCTAAAGGGATACTAACTAAAATACTAAGTAAAATTATTAAAATACTCGTTTTGATATTAGATGAAAATAATGTACTCTGATAGGCAATTTTTGGTTTTAAAATCAAGATAGCTTTATCTTCATTATCTAATATATCATTTAACTGAAAACTATAAAAAGTCTCACCTTTATTTTCCCCTGCAAGTATCTTTTCTGCTTCTAATGGGAATTCATCATACAATCTAATACTAGAATTTGTATACCGTGACCATGAATATTCATCATTTGGATGTGTAATAAAATAACCATCTTTATCAATAATAAAATGATCAAAACTTGTTGATTTTTTTAAGCCACTAATCATTTCAGATGCAAGTAAATTAACAATAACCATGCCAACAAATTTATTATCTTTTATAATAGGTTGAGCTACTCTAAATGTTGGTTTATAAGGAACTTCTATTTTCCCATTTTCAATATTAAGATCAATACGGGAGTGCCATATTTTTGCTTCTTTCATATGACTTACAATTTGAAAATAATCTCTTTGACTTTTATCTTGTAAACTTGATTCTTCAACTATAAAAGGCTTGTCATATTTATTTTTTCTATCAACTCGAATTATTTCTTTTCCTTCTTCACTAATAAATCGAGCTTGCATAATAAAATTATTTGACATAGAAATTGCATAAAAAACATTCGTTAAATTATTTCTTTTTTGCTTATCAGGCGATGTAATATACTCTTCCAATGAGGTATTAGTAGACAATGCTTTAACTATTTCATCAAATTTTTCTATATCTGGTTTTAAATAATCAAATTTTTTTATTAATCCAACTTCTTGTGAAGCTTTATCAATATTTTTTTTGATATCAATAAGATTCATGTTATAACCAACAAAAGAACCAAAAAATGCAACCAAAATACCAAAAATTACAAAATATGTAAAAAACATGAATTTAAAATTTTTATTTGTCATATACAAACCTAATTTTTTGTATTATTGTACCTTTTAAAATATTTAGTGTCACTATAGTGCCATAATCATAGGCTAAACTTGTGTAAAACTAAGGGGTCAGGTCTAACCTTTTAACTTTCTTTACATGTCAATCTTTTTCGAACTAAAAACCTTTACATGTAAAGAATCAAAGGGTGGCGTGTGCTGAAATAAAGAGGGGCAATGAAGTGAAATAAATTGGTTACAAAGGAATCCAAAAGCTTTACATGTAAGAAAACACAAAAGACCGCAATGCGTAAATGATCGAGCATTCAAGGAGACGAGGGCGCTAGCCTTCTGCGAACATCTTTGTAAAACTTCCTGAAAATCAACCTGTTTTGAGAGTCGGGTGTCTTCACACCAAAGACGTTTTATGATGCACTTTGATGCATGCGTAGCTTCAATGTTTACGATCTCTAAAGATTATTTATGATAGTCTTAAAAAATATTTGCCGACACTCGTCCTTCTAACCCAATCGTTGGTTTATCCCATGTACATGTCAGACATTAAGAAGGGCGAAGATGCCAAATTGAGGAAGGATAGACAAGGGTCTTGACGATCTTTGAAATCCGCTTTGAAGGAAAACGCTAAGATGGTGAGTGCATTGTCCGCATTAATGCAAGAAAAATTCAATGCTTTAAAAGAGTATCGCATTATCGAGTATAAAAAATACCCTTGGTATGATCCCGTCACGAAAAAGATTAGCAGTATGGGACGTTGGGCGTATCCTAACGTCAAAACGAAGTCTACGCCGGACGGGACGGTTAAACTGGAGTGGGAGATCGACGCTCAAACGGTCAAAGCACTGGAGCGTCGAGGGCTGATCAAGCCCATCGATTTTGGCGTAGACGCGAGAGGAAAAATCCCCATTCGTTACGAGATTTGCGAGTAAAAAGAGTCTTCAAAGGTCAAGAGGCGCGACTTGACATGTAACGCTAAGGCGGATTTTTTATACGATAAAAAACGGTTTAATAGTGTTATAAAACCGTTTTTTTACGGTTATCATTGTTCCGATTTGCCCATTCTCATCGCTGCCATTTTGATAAATTTCCCGACACTCATACCGTAGCTATCTGCCGCCGATTGGACGATGGCGAGTTCGCTCGGGCTAAAATAGACGGCGTAGCGATTTTCCTTGGCGTGTTCGCTCGGCGGTTTTTTTGGGCGTCCTCCTTTTTTGCGTTCGCTTTCGGCAAAGGTTGACGTGGACGTTGTTTTGGCTTTTCCGAGGATAGAATCGATGGATTTTTTTTCTGCCATAACGCTATTCTCCTTTGAAGAGTTCAAGAAGCGATCGGTATTGTTGATAAACCGTTTTATAAGCACATTTGGACAGCGGCGTTTCGTGGTACAGCTCAGAGAGACTCAAACCGGTTTCAATACTGTTCTTAAATGCTTTTGACAATCGCAGTTCAAAAAACTCCAAATTATCAAAATGAGCCGATATGGCATCTTTGACCGCTTGAAAGTCGCTCTCTTTTTCCGTTTTGGTCACAAGGATGAAAAGGCGGTTGTTCAAGGCTTGTATCTCTTCGATCGTTTCGACGGTTCGTAAAATGGAATTATAATCCGTCGATGTCGGAATCAGTACCGCATCGCTGACTTTTAAGATCGGTAAAACGCCGGTCGTGACGAACCCTCCAAAATCGTAAACGCAATTCTCGATAATCTCCGGAGTCGGAGATATTTTCGCCATTTCCGGATAGATGGATTCGATGACGGAATTATCGTTGGATTGGAGATAATACCCTAAGTCTTTCGCGAGCGAAAAAGCAATCGGCGTTTTGCCGACGCCGCCTTTTTTGTTGATAACCGATAAAATCATATTTAACCCTTTAATAACGCTATTTAATGAGTATATTATAGTTAAATATACTCTAATTTTCAAGAGAAGCGGTGTGCCATACGATGAGACTAAGAACACGTCGAAGGTAAGTGTTTGTCCAAAATATAACGCAAGACATAACGAAAATAACGTATACTTTTAAAAATAAACGCAAGAGGAGCGCGTGATGATTGTTTGGAAAGGTTGGGGTATCTTGGCTATAGTGATTGCTATAGTATGTTCCGTGGCGATGCAACTTCTATGCGATGCCGTGTTTGGGTCAGGGTACTATCGAAGTTCACGTTGGGCGATGCCTTTGGCATTGTTTTTGGCATCGGGGATTATCTTCTTTGTCGGGCAAAAACTCAACCGTAAACCGGGGAAGGTGGTCATCGACAAAGAGACCAACGAAGAGTATATCTTAAAAAGTACGCACTCTTTGTTTTGGATACCGCTTCAATACTGGGGTATCGTTACGGCGGTATTGGCAGTGTGGATGTATGCAGTAAGTCAGTAAAATAAAATACTCAAGAGGAAATAAACGAATGAAAAAATTGTTTCACTTAATGGTAGTAATAGCATTGCTCGGTAGTGCGTCTTTGATAGTTGCCGAAGAGTCTTTCCCCAAACCGCTTTGTTTGGATGGTACGTGTGTTTATGTCAACTCAAAAGGAGAGCCCGTATTTGGTGGAAAAATATTTTATTATGCGCATCATTTTTCACAAAATGGATTAGCCGCAGTAAGAGTTGAAAAATTCAGCAGCAAATATGGATTTATTAATGCGAAAGGAGAAGCAGCGACGCCTTTTACACTTGATGGTAAGTATGGCATGTATGATTTCGCGCTTAACGGTTTGGCAAAAATAAAACTCGAAGAGCGATATGGTTATATCGATAAAGATAGTTTCACTACCGGAAAATTGGCCATGAAAAGCAATTTTGAAGAAGCAAGCGATTTTGCACCGAACGGTTTGGCTTTAGTGAAAAAAATTGACAAGTACGGCTATATCAATGCGCAAGGGGAAATGGTCATTCCTGCGACATTTAGGTTTGCATATCCTTTTGCGGCGAACGGTTTAGCCGTTGTCGTCACAAATGACTCAAAATACGGTTATATCAATAGCAAAGGAGAAATGGTTATTCCCGCAAAATTCGATCATGCCGCCGATTTTGGTTCCAACGGATTGGCTGCCGTTCAAGTCAGAACATATGAATCAAAATACGGTTACATTAATACTAAAGGTGAAATGGTTATTCCCGCAAAATTCGATACGGCAGAAATGTTTACATCAAATGGATTAGCATGTGTTGGAATTGATGCCGTTGGAGACGGTGATAAACGGGACTATTTGTATGGATATGTGAATGAGCAGGGTAAAGTAATCATTCCAGCATCATTTAAATATGCTGGGCATTTTAAATCTAATGGTTTTGCGGAAGTGGAAGTGAATAATAAATGGGTATTTATCAACGCAAAAGGTGAAATAGTTACACAAGAAAAGTTCAATGACATTTTTAAGTTTTACCCTAATATTGCAAATGGCTTATATGAAGTTAAACGTAATGGTAAAGTAATACTAATAGATGCGACAGGAAAAGAGTATAGTTCCAAAGCGTATGAGATTTTAAAAAAAGAAGTGAATAAAAAATAATACACGCAATGATGACCTCTTACATGTAAAGGCAAATATGCACGAGGTCATCGGCGATTTTCGCGGGCATCTTTAAACTTTAAAAGCCTTTGATCTAAGCTACCGACGGATGCAACGCTTGTTTGGGTACGGGAAAGCTTAGCGCATACGGTGTCGAAACGAAAGACGTTATGAGCATGGAGCGCGTATGAGAGCTATGTTAGGGAGTATTTGTTTTTTGGCCGTATCGGCGTGGGCGCAAGAGAGCGTCGTAGCGACCGATCGTACGCTTCATCTTCAAAGCGACATCGAGGGACTACATGTCAGCATCGATGACAAACCTCGAGGAATAACGACGCAAGGAGGCATTTTAAAACTGGGCATAAAAGAGGATGTCGGTACGGGTGGTTTTGGGTTTCATAAATTGGTCGTATACAAAGAGATCAACGCGACGCATGAGTATTACGCAGAGCGGGAGTTTAAATATAAACCCTATGAGCCGATACGCATAAGCAAAGACACACTTCAACCCCGGCTTAAAAGAGCACTTCTTGCCAAACAAAACGGACTTTTACAAAGCGTGCAACTCAAGCACCGCCTCGCTTCAAAAATGGCAACGGATGAGCGTTTTATCTATGTCTTGAGTCAATCTCGCTCCAAAGTGTACAGCACGCAAAAGCGTGAGCCAAGCGATGCGGAATACTTAGAAATCTACGATAAAAAAACACTTGCTTTCGTTCATGAGATGCTTCTTAATGCTCAAGATTCAGACTCTTTCGATAGGGATATACTCTTGCACCAAGGCTATTTATACGTTGCCTCAAAAAACGGCAAAGTCCTCTTTTGGGAAACAAAAAAGCTTCTCACAGAAGCCCCCAAAGAGCTTGCAACGTCTGCAAAAGAGCTCAATCGCTTAAGAGGTTTTGGCGCGTACTTGTTTCGCTTCGGCAAAGGCGGCATTGTGGAAATCTATCACCATAACGTACATGTAAAGAGCCTCGATACAAAAAAACAGCGTTTCAAAGGCTATGAAACGCTGGAAGACAAACGCTTTGATCGTATTTTTGACGTGCTCTACACCGATAACACGCTTTTTGTTGCCAACGATTTGGGCGAAGTTCAAGTGTATGCGCTTGGCTCTTCGCCCAAGGAAAGCTCGTTTATCACAACCTTGCGAGATACGAATGTTCAAGATGCTTATGACGTGCTCGCTTTAGCGTTGTACGACAAGCAGACTTTAGCGGTTGGAACCGATAGACACGGACTCGTGTTGTACGATACGAAAACTTTGCATGCGCTTGCATCGTTGCCGAATATCCCAAAAAATAGGGTGTATCGCATACGTGTCTGGAACGATACCGTTTTGTTGACGCAAGAGCTGGATTCACCGCATCTGTATAGATATGATCTCAAACGCAA
This sequence comes from Sulfurospirillum cavolei, assembly GCF_001548055.1. Taxonomy (GTDB): domain Bacteria; phylum Campylobacterota; class Campylobacteria; order Campylobacterales; family Sulfurospirillaceae; genus Sulfurospirillum. Next base: position 1,851,152 of record NZ_AP014724.1, on the reverse strand, counting down.
AAAAATAACGCACGATTTTCAAGGAGAAGCGAACGAGGTTATGGATTTTGAGATCAGCGACGAAAAGCTCTACACGCTCGACGACGGTCATGTGTATGTGTGGAATGTGAACCCAAAAGAAGAGGGCAAATGAAACGACATTATGTTTTAAAATTTCTCAGCATTGTTTTGTATTGCGGGTGGTTAGGGTTTCTATACGGCATGGTATTTTCGCTCTTGCTTCAAGACAAAGGTCTGAGTGTCTTGTGGCTCAAAAATGTCGTTACAATGCTGACCGTAGCATTGACGCTGTGGTTCGCGTATCGCTTCGAGATGCGTTACCATATGCCGACACAAAAATACGTCGTGATCGTACTCATCGCTCTTTTGGGCTTTTTAGGATGCGTTCAATACCCTCTTGCCTCGCCGCTTTGTTTTGCATTCTTTTTAGCTTCCATCGCATACAAATGCCCTAATTGCGTCGCATTTACAAGGATAAACCGTGAGTGACATCGCCAAACGACTGGACGTTTTGTACGAGCTGAAACGCTACGAAGAACTTTTACATGTCAGTATTCCTTTGTGTGCTTCCCATGATGAAGAGAGCATGAGTGCGTATCACTATACGGTTTTGGCGTTTATCGCGTTGGAGCGTTTGGATGAAGCACTTGAAGCCATCGCCCAAGCGTTGGAACAGTTTCCCTTAGAGGTGCATTTTCTTTATTTTCACGCGTTTGTTTTGTTTAAACAAGACCGTCTTAAAGAGGCATTGTCGTGTGTCAAAGAACTGCTTTTTCATGAGCCCAACCACGGTGCGTACCATCATCTTCATGCGCAGGTTTTGGTAGAACTTTCCCGTTATGTTGAAGCTAAACGCGCTATCGATAAAGCTTTGGCATTGGATGCGCACAATGTTGATTTTTTGCTCACCCTTGCCATCATTACGTATCATTTGGGCAATACGCCCATCGCGTGTGAAATCGTTACGGCTATCCTTGCGAGCGATCCGCATCATGCCGGAGCACTGCATCTGTACTCAATGCTGGGTACGTCTCATCTTTTTGAAAAAAGCAACGTTCTTCGCAAGATTTTAGTGCGTAACCCTTTCGACGGGGAGGGTAAAGAGAATTTGGAGAGTATCAAACGCTATTACGCACTTGCCCCTGCTTTGATGCTGGCTTTTTTGCTGTACGCCTTAGGCGAACACTTTGAAATGTGGGAAAAGAGTCCTCATACTTCAGGCGTCTTACTTCTTCTCTCCTTGTATGTTTGGCGCGATTGGCGCTTAAGTCTTCCGTTTTTTGTACTCTGTTTTGCTCTGCTGGGTAATGTGGCGTGGCATGAATGGTACGTCACGCTTTTGGGTGCGGCAATGTACTACGTTATGGGGCGTATCGGCGGGCAAATTTTAGGACTCATTTTTGCTAAAATAGAAGAAATAATCCATAAAGGGAAACGATGGATGAACCGTTAAAAAACAGAGTCAATGAGGAAGAGGCTGGCATGAGTGTGTTTGAGCCTTTACATGTAAAATACAAAATCACGTTTGATGCTATCGGCGGTTTGGAGGAGCTCAAAAAGCAAGCCTCTATGAAAATCATCCAACCCTTTAAAAATCCCGAATTGTTTAAGAAATTTAAAAAAAGTGCGGGCGGAGGCATTTTGCTTTACGGCGCACCCGGATGCGGAAAAAGCTACTTTGCGCGCGCCATCGCCGGAGAGTGCGGTGCCACATTTTACAACATCGGAATAGAGCAAATCTTAGATATGTACGTGGGAAACAGCGAAAAAAATATCAAAGCACTCTTTGAGACTGCTCGTACCCATCGCCCGTGCGTCATTTTCATCGACGAGATCGACGCGCTTGGACGAAAGAGAGAACTGCTTCGTCATACCAATATGACCTCTACCATCAACGCTTTTTTAGCCCAAATGGACGGAGTGGAAAGCGACAATGAAAACATCCTCATCATCGGCGCGACCAATGCACCGTGGGACGTGGACAGTGCTTTTAGGCGTACCGGACGGTTTGATAGAATCTTTTTTATCCCGCCGCCCGATGAAAAAGCACGTGAAGCTATTTTCAAACTTTACTTGCAAGAATTGCCGATAGAACCACTTGACTATAACGCTTTAGCCAAGATGAGCGTTGATTTTTCGGGGGCAGATATCAAAGGCGTGGTGGATAGGGTGAGTGAAGCGATCATCGAGGAAATTTTAGAAAGTGGCGAAGAGCTCACCATCGACCAAGATGCACTCAAAGAAGAGATACACCGTACCAAAGCAACGACGTTGGAGTGGTTTAGTGCCGCGAAAAATGTCGTCGAATACGCCAATGAAAACGGCATTTACGATGAATTAGCCCTTTACATGTCAGAAACGCTCGGCAAGAAACCTAAAAAAATGGGCTTTGTGTAATGACCTCACACGACTTTTTAAAACGTTATGTCATCAAACTACCCCACAATTTGGGAAAGCCTCTGTATATTCAGCCCATAGACGTTAAAAAACAATTTTTCAAAGAAATCATGACGCGCATAGGCGTGCTTGTTTTTTTACTTTTCGGCTCTTTTATAGCACTTGTGATGGCGTACAGCACGTGGCAAACGCACAATGTGTGGCATGGTATCATCGCTTTGTTTTTTAGCGGTTTCTTACTCGCAACGTTTATGTTGGTGCGTTCATTCTTACATGTAAGCCTTTATGCTATAGCAGACAAGGGTATCGCTCGCTATACGTTGCACGTCAACGGACGCGTCATTGATGCGGAGATATTTCACTTTTCGCCCTCTCAACGATGCGAAGTCAAAGAAGGCTATGTCGATTCCCACAGCCCTGTTTCCAAAAAAGGGTATAAAATAGAAGCGACGTGGTGTGAAGAAAATCGCCATGTTTTTACGATGGCGTATTTAAGAGGCGAAGAGCCCTTATGTGATAAAGAGGCCTTGGAAGAAGCCGTGAAAGCCTTTCAGATGTATACCTATACGCATAAGGCGTGATACGATGAAAAATTATTTTTATTTTTGGAACTATTTTGGCATAGCAAATGTATGGGCTTTGTGGTTTTTACCGCTCTTTTTCATTACCGTATTTTTGGCGATAAGCTATGTGGGCGAGTCGTTGGGGTCTTTTTTAGCATGGTTTGAAATCGCCCTTTTGGGTCTTTATGATTTCATCTACCGCATCAAATCTTCCAAAGAAACACTCTTTGACGCGTTGACATTTCCGCATGAAGGGATGATTTTTCATTTTTTTATTTTCCCTTTTCCGGTTTGGATGGCGAGTTGCGGGGTACTTTTAGCCCTTTGGGGACTACGCTAAACGAAAGGATATACGCTGCGCCATTTTGGCGTGCGAAAGTTTAAAGAGCGGCGTAACGGTTTAAATGCACAGAATCGTTTTTGCCGATTTCTTGCGGGATCGTCGTAAGGTTGGTTAAGATTCTTTGGTGTTTGAGCAAGCAGTCGAAAATTTTTTCAAAATAGGCAAAACAGCGGTGTATCTGCTTTTGAAAATAATCAAACTGAATGACGAACATCTCTCCCGATGAGCTAAATTGTAAGGTTTCGGCGTAGCAAAGACCGGCAAAATGAGCATGTGCTCCGATTAACTCTCCCGGATACGCGTCTAAGCCTTGCGTTTTTTCCCCGATGAGCATGAGTTTTCCAGAGAGGTAGATAAAAATAGTGATCGGTTGAGAGCCTTTTTGGTAGACGATTTCATTGGCTTCATAGCGTCGCCGATAGGCATATCGGCAGTTGACGTCGGCATTGAAAAGGTGTTGAATGTTGAGACGGTAAAAATGCGTATCGTGAGACATAAGACCTTTCCTTTTATAAGGAAGGCACGCTTTTAAACGTGCCTTTGTGAGGTTGACATTAGTGCACTTCTCTCCAGATTTTGACTTTCCAAGCAAACGCAAGAAGCGTGAAAAGTACCATATAAGCGATTAACTTATAACCGAGGTCTTCGCGTTCGGCTTTTTTACGATCGCCGACTTTCTCCATATAGGAGATCACTTGATTTTGCGCTTTTTCGGTTAAACCTACACGCGGCATCGACGTACCCGCTAACTGTTTTTGAGGATTGTTGATGAACGTTGAAAGGTACTCGTCGCTCTTTGCACGAATCATAATCGAAAGATCCGGAGGCAAGGTTCCCATATACGCGGTTAATGCCGCTTTATCCGAATGACTCATCGTTTTATCGTATTTCATATCGTGGCATCTGCCGCAGGCTTCTTCATATAAAGCTTTGTCGGATACCGGCTTGACGATACTATGAAAAAAAGCAAGAATAGAGGAGATCTCGTCTTCGCTCATCCAGTCGTATGAAGGCATCGGAAAGGTTCTTGTTTGATCAAATTTGTGTTCAACAAGCATTGCTTTTGCCGGATTTTTGAGAAACGCGCTTAAGAAAGCCGGATCGTAGAGTAAGCCCGCATTGCTCAAATCGGGCGGTACGACACCGTACGCTAACGATGCATCGCTCTCACTCATGGCAGATTGAATGCCGACGGATTTAACGGAATGGCAGGCGACACAGTTTGCTTGCACCAATTCTTCACCCTTGATAAAATCGCCTTTACCCACCGTATGCCCTAAATCCTTAAAACTGAAATCGGCAGGGGCGACGTGAGGGTGCATCTGAGAATGGGCGAAAGGTTCGACACCCCAATAGACAACGGCAGTAAAGAAAAGAACCACCACTAAAATTTTCAACTCTCTCATGACTCGGCTCCTTCGTTTTTGGCTTCAATTTTGGTAATAATCGGAAGGAGGACGAATAAAACAAGGAAAACGATGGTTGCACCAAAGCCTACCCAAGCGTTTGCCCCCGTCGGAGGAAGCTTACCGTAAACGGTTAAAACGATCATATCGATTAACAATAACCAAAACCAGACGAAAAACATCGGACGTTTGTGCGCCGGTGCCGTATGCATCGTATTGCGATCTAAAAACGGTAACAGCATAAAAATAACGTTGGCAAATCCAAACGCCGCTAAACCGATATCCATTGCCGCAATACCGCCGATATCAAAGAAGAAACCGCGAAGCACTTCATAACTCCACAAGAAATACCACTCCGGATAAATATGTGCCGGCGTTTTCATATTGTTGGCCGGTTCAAAGTTGATCGGATCCATCGCAAAATCGTAGTGGAAACAGACCAAGTAGAAAAAGACGGTTAAGGCAATACCGACAACAAAAAAGTCTTTGGATAAAAAGACCGGCCAAAAAGGAACCACTTTAGACTCTTTTTTGCGACCTTCCAAATATTTCTTAGCCTCTTTGTCGAAATCAAACTCTTCGGAGTCTTGGTTATTGACATGCGGAAAGCGCAACGCATAGAAGTGAACGGCGATTAAGAGTAAAATCACTAACGGAAGTAAAAGGACATGTAACATAAAAAAGCGTGTTAACGTCGCATCCGCTACCAAGAAATCGCCTCGAATCCAAATGACCAACGCTTCGCCGATAAAAGGAATGCCGCCGAAAAGATTGGTAATAACCTGTGCCGCCCAGTAACTCATTTGTCCCCACGGAAGCATATACCCGCTAAACGCTTCGGCAGAGAAGATACCAAAGAGTGCCATACCGGTTAACCAGATCATCTCACGGCCTTTTTTGTATGAGCCGTAATAGATACCCGTAAACATGTGAATGTAGATGACTAAGAAAATAACCGATGCCGCTACGCCGTGCATATGTCTCCATAACCAGCCGTATTCGACCTCTTGCATAATCGTATAGTTGACGCTATCAAACGCCAATTTTATATCGGGTTTGTAATACATCAAAAGAAAAATACCCGATACGATCAAAATCATGAACAAGCTCATTAAGACGACACCCATCGCCCATAAGAAATTGATATTCTTAGGAATCCAATACTCGCTCATCATCACTTTGATAAATCCGTTGACCGCCAATCGCTGATCCAACCAGTCCATCAAGCCCGTTGCTTTTTTTATTTCTGCCACGTGTCTCTCCTTTACGCTTTCTTAGCTACCATTTTTTTATATTCCGGTCCCTCTTCGCCGAGAACGAGTTTCGTTCCGTCGATTTTAAAGGGAGGAATATCCATTGGACGAGGAGGCGGTCCGAACGTGTTGACGCCGCTGGCGTCAAATTCGCCGCCGTGACATGCGCATTTAAACTGTTTGGTGGAGGGTGTCCACGTCGGAATACAGCCTAAGTGCGTACAAAGTCCGATCATCACCGAGTAGCTACTCCCTCCTGCGATGACGTCTCGTTTCTCGTTCTTTGCCATATCCGCACTTTTCTTCAAAATGAAAATCGGCTTCCCTCTCCATTGTATCGTTTGTACCTCTCCTTCTTTCATCGGAGAGAGATCAACGGTAATGAATCCGGCGGATTGTACGCTTGGAAGCGGATCCCAAGTCTTCTTCATAGCGCCCAGAGCCACAATGCCCCCTGCCGCTGCAAAACCGCCGAATGCCATGCCGATAAAGTCTCGTCTGCTCTCTTCAACAGCCATCCTGTTTTCCTTTCTTGATCAAATAAACTTACATGTAAAGCAAAGCTTTTACGCTATGTTAACGCTGAACTTTTTGGTAGCCAGCGCGCCTACGGTGCTTTTGGTGGGTAAAGTCGGTTTTGAAAGAAACCTAAACGAATGCTAGGTTTAAAATTTCAACCATGCGGTAAGATTCGGTCGCAATGTACCGAATCTTCTTATTTGTAAGAGGCGATCGTCGAAGCAACCGCTTTCAACTCGTCATCGCTAAGCGCACTTGCGATCGGTTTCATAACGCCTTTCATCGGGCCGCCTTCGCCGTTTTTATATCCGTTAAGCGATGCGATGATTTTAGCGGCATCCCATCCCGCGATAATTTGAGATTTATTTAAAGCCGCCTTGGAAGCTTTATCGCCGTGACAGGAAAAACATTTGCTTTTATAAATAGCTTCTCCCTCAGCGGCATTGAGTGCAAGCGATGTTCCTACGAGCAGTAGAAAAACCGTCGATAACTTTTTCATCCTTAATTTCCTCCATGTGATTGTTTGTTTTATATTTTTTTCATCATAGAGTGACATTTTATACTATAGCGAGTTTCTTTTGAGTCGCTAAGCACCTAAGGATAAAGCTTAATCTTTAATCGTATATCCTAAGTTTCCGACGGTTTGAACAACGTCGTTACCTATTTTTTTGCGTAGTTTAAAGACAAGATTTTTTAAAGCCGAAGGCGGTGCCTCCTCATAAACGTAGAGTTTGTCTTCCAAGGTTTGACGCGTCACGAGATTGCCTTTGTGTTGCAATAAAATTTCTAAAAATTCGACTTCTTTATGCGTCAAGCTAATTTTTTGGGCGTCTTGAACTAACTGTTTATTTTGGTAATCGTAAGTGTTACGTTCGTCGATGGTTACAACGGTTTTGACCTTTTGGAGTAAAACGTCCGCACTAATTTCCAACAACGCGATCAAATCTTTTTCTTTGATCGGTTTAACCAGATAATCGACCAACGATAGTTTAATTGATTCCAACAATAAGTCTTTATCCGTATAAGCACTTGTCACGATGATCGGCGTTTCTTGATTTTCTTTACGTATCTTTTTGATGAGCTCCAACCCGTTGAGTTTGGGCATCTTAACATCGGTAATGATGATGTCGGGACGATGGTTTTGATAAAGTTCAAATGCCTCTTCGCCGTTGGATGCCGTGAAGACTTCTTTCACGTAAAGCAGTAAAACTTTTTTAAAACTGTTGCGGAGATTTTCTTCATCTTCGGCTAATAAAATAGAGCTGTTTTTTAAGACCAATTTTTGTTTATCTAACATGTGTAACGTTCCTTATGGCGAAGCGATTCGATGCTTTTGATTTAATTGTAACACGATTTTATCAAAAAGATAGTTATAATATTTGACGAACAACCCGTCGGTTTTTCTCAAAAATGAAGGTTTTAGTATGACTCAAACGATTAGTTTTACGCGAAGATACATCGTAGCTCTTTTGATTATCGCCTGTTTATCCGTTCTTGCCTATTACAATATGAACCATCTTATCAGCAACCAATCCAACGACGGAAAGATTATTAATCTCAGCAGTAAACAAGGAATGCTTTCGCAACAAATCGCTTTATTCGCCATTTACTATAAAACGGAAAATCTTCGCACCAATATCGCCGCGATGGAAGAGGCGCATCAACTGCTCATTTCGTTTCCGATGACGGACGAATTGAAAAAAATCTATTTCGACGAACCGTATAAATTGGATAAAAACGTTCAGGCGTATCTGTTTCATGCCAAACGGTTTGAAGAAAACCGAGACGGGCGAAGCCTTACGTATATCTTACAAAATGCGCAAAAACTCTTAGAAGCTTTAGATTTGGCGACCGCCGTTTACGTGAAAACGACCGAAGAGACGACGATTAAGCTCAAAAACGTAGAGTTTTATATTTTTATTTTCACGCTCATTACGCTTCTTTTTGAAGCACTTTTCATTTTTAGACCCGCCAATAAAAAAATCATCGAGTTTACGCAGGAAATTTTCAGGCAGCAAGATTACGCCAATAGCGTTATTGAGTCCAATAGTAACGCGATTATTACACTCAATTACCAACTCAGGGTTAAAACATTTAACCAAATGGCAGAAAAAATCTTCGGATACACCAAAGAAGAGATGCTTGATCAACTCTTTTTCGATAAAGCGATTCCGATGCGCTATATGCACATGTTAACGAAAGATACGCGAAAAGTAACGCTTCGCGACATTCTCGCCATCGAAAATAAAGAAGAGGTTAAAACCATCGAGGGCGTCAATAAAAACGGCGATTTAATTCCCATTCGCCTTTCCATCGCAACCAGCGGGCAACACAGTGCCGTTTTAATTATCATCAGTATTCAAGATATTTCCAAAGAGACGCTCAAAGATAAAATTATGATGCAACAGTCTAAATTCGCGGCTCTTGGAGAGATGATCGCCATTATCGCCCATCAATGGAGACAGCCTTTAGCGCAGCTTAGTTTTAATTGTATGTACATTCGCAACAAACTTAAAGATCCCGATCTTATCGAGGAGACGGCAAAGAACGAAGAGATTATTCAATTTATGTCCGAGACGATTACCAACTTTGAAAATTTTTATAAACACACCGACAGTACGCTTTTTTCGCCGAACGTTTCCATCGTTCAAGCACTCAACCTTCTAGACTCTTCGATTCGGCAAAATGCGATTCACGTTACGAAGAATCTTCTAGATGAACGTAGTTCTGTTTACGGCAATTCCAATAGCTTAGCGCAAGTCATTTTGTCTATTATCCAAAACAGTATCGACATCTTTAAAAACCTTCCTATCGAACATCCGCATATCGACATTACGCTTACATGTGACGAGAAAGACGTTTTTATCAGCATCTCGGATAATGCGGGAGGCATACAAGAAGCCCATATCGGCGACATCTTTAAACCTTTCCACAGCAACAAGATTAAACCTTCTACGGGGATTGGTCTTTACATGTCAAAGCTGATTATCGAAAACCAGTTTCACGGTCTGATTAACGCGTATAACCGTGAAAACGGAGCTACTTTCTCCATTCAACTGCCCAAAAAATAAGTTAATTCTTAAATTGACACATATTTAAATAATTAACATTGTTTTTTATATTTTTTATTAGCGACTGAAAAGAAACTGACAATAGTATAAACTTTCAGAGTTAACTCAAGTATTAAATTTTTGTTAAATGACCGTTCGTCATTGTAAAGGATTTAATATGAACATCAACAAAGGAGGTAATTTATGGAAAAAGGTTTTAAACTTCTTTCTTCGCTTGCTCTTATCGGAGCTCTCGGTGCGACAGTTTCGTTTGCTGCGACCGAAAGTGCCTTGGACAAGGTTATGAAAGAAAAAGGTTTAAGCGAAGCGGACGTCGTTCGTGCGGCTAAAACCTACAATCCGACCGGAGTCCATGACAAGTACTTGGTCTTTAGTTCCGGCGGTCAATCGGGGCAAATTATGGTGTACGGCGTACCGTCGATGCGACTTTTAAAGTATATCGGCGTCTTTACTCCGGAACCTTGGCAGGGATATGGATTTGACGAGGAGAGTAAAAAAGTCCTCGCTCAAGGAAAAATCCGAGGCAAAGATATTACATGGGGCGACACGCACCACCCTTCGCTTTCCGAAACGGATGCTAAAGTCGACGGTAAATGGTTGGTCGTCAACGACAAAGCCAACCCTCGTATTGCAGTCATCGATTTGCACGATTTTGAAACCAAACAAATCGTTGTCAATCCCGTCTTTAAATCTGAGCACGGCGGTTCTTTCTTTACGCAAGATTCCGAATGGATTATCGAAGCGGCACAATATGCGGCTCCTTTCGACAACGATTACCACCCGATCGAAGACTATAAAGAGACGTACCGCGGCGGTGTAACGATGTGGAAATTCGACCCTAAGAAAGGACGTATCCAAGAAAAAGACTCTTACACCATCGAACTCCCGCCTTACATGCAAGACTTAAGCGATGCCGGTAAAAAAGTGAGCCACGGTTGGGGTTTTACCAACTCGTTTAACTCCGAAATGTATACGGGCGGTATCGAAGTCGGTATGCCGCCGAACGAAGCGGGTATGAGCCGTAACGATACGGACTACTTACATGTCTATAATTGGCAAAAACTTGCAGAGTTGGCGAAAGACCCTAAAAACGTCAAAATCGTTAACAATCATCGCGTCGTTCCTATGGATATTGCGATCAAAAACGATGCATTGTTTTTGATTCCCGAGCCTAAATCTCCGCACGGCGTTGACGTTGATCCAACCGGCGAATATATCGTTGTTTGCGGTAAATTAGATACGCATGCTTCCGTTTACAGCTTTTCCAAGATTCAAAACTTGATCAAAAATAAAGAGTATGCCGGAAAAGATCCTTACGGTATTCCTATTTTAGATATGAAAAAAGCGTTACACGGGCAAGTCGAGTTGGGTCTTGGACCTTTGCATAACCAATATTCGAACGTTGACGGCGAGATTTATACTTCTTTGTACGTCGATTCACAAGTCGTAAAATGGAACTTTAAGACTTTAAAAGTGTTGGATCGCGTGAACGTCCACTACAATATCGGTCACTTGTGCGGTATGGAGAGCAATACGGCAGATCCTCAGGGCGATTATATTATTGCGTTGAACAAACTTTCCATCGATCGCTTTAACAACGTCGGTCCGTTACACCCGCAAAATCATCAGTTAATCGATATTCGCGGCGGTAAAATGGATATGCTCGTCGATATGCCGATTCCGTTGGGTGAGCCGCACGATGCTGTTGCGATCCGTGCAAGCAAACTTAATCCCGAAGTACGATACGAGATGGGAACCAATACGCGAACGAATACGGTTCATGAAGGTAAAACCCTTGCGGGACAAGAGAGAATCGAGCGAAACGGTAGTGACGTTAAAGTCTATGCAACCTTGGTTCGATCGCACATCAATCCTGAGAGAATTACCGTCAACAAAGGCGATAACGTAACGTTCTACGTCACGAACCTTGAAAGAGCCGAAGACGAAACGCACGGTTTTACGATCGATAACTACAATGTTCACGCATCGGTTGAACCGGGTAAAACTTCCAGCATTAAATTCAAAGCGGATATGGAGGGCGTCTTCCCTTACTACTGTACGGAATTTTGTTCGGCGTTACACCTTGAAATGATGGGTTATTTGATGGTCAAAGACCCTAACAAAAAATACGACAGCGTTCAAAAGCTTAAAATGGCATCGATGTCAAAAGAGCAATTGAAAGCCGAGTACGATAAAACGGTTGCGACCAACAAGGCGACGGATGACGTTATTCAAAGCGTCGTGAAGTTCTTGAAAGACAACCATTATGAAAAACACGACGTCGTTAAAAACCTCGTGAACGATGCCTTAGATCAATACGGCAAAATCGCCGAGCAGAAAAAACTATCCGATGCCGCCGTTAAAGAAGGCGACCTCGAAAAAGCGGTTCTGTTTGAAAACATGATCTGGCAGTATATGGTTAAAACGGCAGATGTCGGTATTCGTGCGAAAGATTTGTTAGTCAAATTTGTTGCAACCAAACAAAGCCCTGCCGCGGCAAAAGGCGAAACGGCTTTCAATGAAGGCGGATGTTCCGGTTGCCACGTCATCGGTAAAGTAAGCTCCGGTCCTGATCTAACGGGTGTTTTAGGACGCCATGAAAACGGTGAGAAATGGGTTGCCGAGTTTATCAAAGATCCGAAACCGAAATTTGACGAGCCGTACGTTAAAGCGATGATCGATTTCTTTAACTTAAGGATGCCTAATCAAAATATGAAAGATGAAGAAGTGAAAAACATCATCGAGTATTTGAAATGGGTTGACAGCAACGCTAATTTATTTTAGCGGCGCGTAATGCGTTTCGCAAGCGAGAGTAAAAGCTTTCGCTTGCGGATTCGTTGACGCGTATCAAGGTAAAACCGAAGACATCAGCATATAATCTTATTTACATGTTAGGTTTTCAAACGTCTAAATAAGGTTATTTAAGGAGTAGTATATGCACGCAAGTTATAAAAAATCTACGATCTTCGCCGCACTCGCGCTCATCGTTTTAACGTTCTCGTTTACGTTTCCGATGATCGGCTTTCACGGCGTTTTAAATAAAATCGACGAAGGGCATAAAGACGAAATTCATTCGTTCTCAAAAGTGATTTGGAATCTTTACAATCAAGGACGCTATAAAAGTACGACGACTCCTAAAAAGGCGCATAACGATCTCGATCAGATGATTGCGACCTCTTCGGAAATCGGCGTCGCTTCTATGCCGATTTGGTTTGTCTCTTTGGAAGCTCCCAACTATCCTAAAGAAGCGTTTCCCGAAGGGATTCCCGTGTATTTTCATTTTGACGGGTTTAGCGGCGAAGTGCATGAAATGAATACGATTAACCACTATATCGGTATGGATCCGATGTGGACGGGCGGAACGTTGGAGCGTGAAATCGGTATTTACGCGCTTTTATTGTTGAGCTTGATTATGGTCTATTTTATAGCGTATAACCATAAATTTCTCAATTATTTGATGCTAATTCCCGTCTCTTTACCGCTTTTGTTTATCGCCGATTATTCGTATTGGCTCTATTGGTTCGGACATAACCTCCACGATTGGGGTGCTTTTAAAATTAAACCGTTTATGCCGACGGTTTTCGGAGACGGTAAGGTCGCTCAATTTACGACGCATTCGTATCCGACGATCGGCTTTTATCTGTTGGTTCTTATTAGTCTCTTTTCGTTGTTGGCGTTCATCGCGCGCAATAAAGCGAATAAAGAACAAAAAAGCGTAGCGGCACAATAATGCGATATTTCTTTTTGATCGTAAGCTTCATCGTATCGCTTTATGCCGCGGACGGGACATTTTCTTACGACGTCCAAGCGCAAGACAAAGCGAGGGTTTATACAGGACCGATCAAAGAGACGCGAAGAAATCCGATTCAAGACGCGATCGACAATGCTAAAGAAGGTTCGATTATCAAATTAAAAGCAGGCGTTTACGAAGGCAATATCGTCATTCAAAAACCCATTAGCCTGATCGGCGTCGAAGAGGGCGTGATTATCGACGGGTTGGGTGCGGGAAGCATCGTGACGATTCAAAGCTCTTACGTCACGTTAAAAAATCTGACGCTTCGAAACAGCGGAGAACGTGCCGACGTTTTAGACGCGGCGATTAATATTAACGGCGATGCGAGCAAAGGTGCCGTTTCGCAATGCGAGGTTAGCAATTGCACGATTTTGGACTCGTTGCTCGGCATCAATATGGAAATTGCCAACAATTCGTTGATTCAAAATAACTATATTACGTCGAAAGACTACGACCTCGGATTACGGGGAGACGGAATTCGGTTATGGTACAGCAACGACAATATCGTACGTAAAAATCATCTTTATCGATCACGGGATATGGTCGTGTGGTATTCGCACGGCAATACGATCGAAGAGAACCTCGGCGAGTACGGTCGTTATTCGTTGCACTTTATGTATGCGGGTAAAAATTACGTTCACAATAATGTGTACCAATACAATTCGGTGGGGATTTTCTTTATGTATTCCAACGATACGATTGCCACGGGTAACGTCGTTAAAAGCGCAGTGGGTGCTACGGGTATCGGTATCGGATTTAAAGATGCGACCAATTTTACGATTGAAAACAACACGATTATTTACAATTCGCAAGGTCTGTATATCGATCGGTCGCCTTTTGAACCCGATACGCACAATTTTATTCGCAACAATAAGATCATGTATAACGCCGAAGCGATGCATTTTCATTCGTTGTGCGAAAATAACGTGGTTACGGAAAACAGCATTGTGGGCAATATTGAAGATATCGTCAACGATTCGCGAAACGAGCAAGAGTTTAAAAACGAATTTTCGATGAATTACTGGGATAACTATGAAGGTTTTGATAAGAATATGGATGGTTATGGGGATAACGCTTATCGCGTTTATCAGTATGCTGATAAGTTATGGACTTACAACCCTTCCGTGAAGTTTTTTTACGGTTCGCCCGTTTTAACGTTGCTCAATTTTTTATCAAAGTTAGCTCCTTTTTCGGAGCCTATTTTTCTTTTGGAAGATAAAAAACCAAAATTTACGAACCATTAGGAGAAAGACATTATGGCGCAACAATCACGACGAGACTTTATGAGCTACTCGACCTTAGGCGTTTTAGGATTGGCCTTAGGCGGAGGAATACTAGGAACTCCTTACTTAAGAGCGCACGAAGCAAGATTAAGACCGCCCGGAGCCGTCGAGGAAGATCGCTTTTTGGCACTGTGCATTAAATGCGGACAGTGTTTGCAAGTTTGCCCGTACCACTCGATTCATTTAGCGGATTTTGCGAAAGGATACGGTATGGGGACGCCTTATATCGAAGCAAGAAACCGTGCGTGTTATTTGTGCGGTCCGCTTCCTTGCGTCTTGGCATGTCCTACCGGAGCGTTGGACCATCACACCGAAAAACCCGAAGACGTCAAAATGGGTATTGCGGTATTGGCGTTTCCGGAAGCGTGTTTGGCTTTGCAAAAAAAACCGGTTCCCCAAGGACATGCCGGCGTGATTTCCAAACATCCGCATACGCGAGACGTTGAAGAAGAACTTTTGAAAAAATTAGCCTCGTTGGAAGGGAAGCCTTGTACGATTTGTGCCGACATGTGTCCGCTTCCCAACCCTTTAAGCGCGATCGAGATGGTTGAAAAAGAAGGTACGGTACGACCGATCGTCAAAAGCGGTTGCGTCGGGTGCGGAGCATGCGAAGAACTTTGCCCCGCATTAACGCCCGCGATCGTCGTCAAACCGAGGGAAAGTTATGCATCTTATTACGGGGAGGGAAAGGGCGGATGAAATATCGCATATTTCTAACGGTATTTTTAGGGCTCATCGTTTTGAGCGGTTGCGATCAAAAAAAAGAAGAGACGCCAAAAGAGCACACTCGTAGCACGGCTAGCGGAGCGATCGAAGTGGAAGAAAATGCCGACTATAAAGTGAACAAAGTTGCATTGAAACAACATGACGCCAATACGAGCCAAGTATTTTATTACGATTATCAGCAAGATAAAAAAACGGCTCAAAGCGTAGAAGAAAAAAATTATACGCCTACGGGCGCGGCATTAAACGTACGAAGTCCGTACGAACATGTCGAAATCAGCCTTTTGGTCAGCAAACTCAGTAAAGAGTTTATGGTGAAATGTTCCGCATGTCACGACGATTATGCCAACGGGATTATCGGACCTTCGTTATTGAGCAAAGACAGTGCTTATATTTCCGAGACGATCAAAAAATATAAAACAGGCGAAAAAGAGAATGCTTTGATGAAAGACCTCGTCAAACAGTTAGACGATAAACAAATTCAAGCCTTAGCGGATGAAATTTATACGTTTAATCAACAAATCAAAAAAATAAAAGAGAGACGACAATGAAAAATAGCATCGTAGGCGGCATTACCGTTATCGTAGTAGGATTGATGGCGTATACCCTAAGCCAAGGTCGAGCGTTTCAAGGCGGCGAGAGTAACAAAATCATCGAAAATATCGCTCCGCAAACCAATACCGTTTCGTTTAATTCCGACGCGTCGCAAGGGGTAAAACAACCGACGCAAGAAGAGAGCGAAGCCCAAAAACTCAAAGCTCTCAAGGAAAAAGCCGGTAACGTAGCAACCTTTAAGGTCAGCGACAATTTTAAACGCAAATGTGCTTCATGCCACGGAATTGACGGTAAAGGCGCGGTGGGATTACCGCTTTTCGGACAGAGCGGAGATGTCCTGTTCGCCAAAGTTTTAGAGTATAAAAACGGTACGCGCACGAATCCGATTATGAAAGGTGCGGTTTTAAATCTGAGCGAAAGCGATTTGAAGGAACTTGCATACGAGATCGGCGAATTTAAAGCCAGAGAACTAGCGGCGTCCAAATAAAGGAGATCCGATGAACAAATATCAAGATCGTAATACGATAGCCAAAACGACGTTTGGATCGACGTTTTATACCGTAGACAATCAAGGTAAAAAGCGTTTGAGCCTTCGTGCAAAACGTTGGGCGGCGATCATTAGTATTCATTTATTGTTTTTTCTATCGTTTAAAGTCGATATACAAACGCTTGAAGGAACGCTCAGCGGGTCTCGCTTTCTAGGATTTCATCTAATCGACGTTTTTACGACGTTGGAAGTTTTTGTCGCAACGTACCATATGCCGATCAATATGATTATCGGAACGACGACGATCGTGATCGCTTATTTACTGATCGGCGGACGGACGTATTGTGCTTGGGTTTGCCCTTACGGATTGCTCAGTGAAATCGGCGAAAAATTACACACGATGCTCGTGCAAAAGAAGATCATTAAAGAGCGAACCTTTGATCATCGTATCAAATACGCTTTTTGGGCGATTTTTTTACTCTTAGCATTTACAAGCGGGTATTTGGTGTTTGAAGTCTTTAACGTCGTAGGCATTTTAAGCCGCTTTATCGCGTACGGGTGGAGTTTAGCCTTGATTTGGGTTGCGATCGTCTTTAGCGTCGAAGTGTTCTTTGCAAGACGCGCATGGTGTAAGTACGTTTGTCCTATCGGAACGACGTACGGTATGATCGGAACGGTGAGTGCGACGCGTGTCGAGTGGAACGATCGTTGCGATCATTGTATGGTCTGTCACGACGTTTGCTTCGAAAGCCATATCTTAGAGCTGACCAAACCGCAATACGATAAAGAGCGCATCGAAAAAGGAATCACAAAGCAAGTCATTACCAATGCCGATTGTACGTTGTGCGGACGTTGTATCGACGTATGCCACCAAGACGCTTTAAATTATACATTTCGCTTAAAGTCGCTCGTATGATAGACATTCAAAATCTTGTAAAACGTTTTGGAAATACGCTCTCTTTGGACGCCGTATCGTTATCCATCAAAGACGGCGATTGTATCGCGTTAATGGGTCCAAACGGTGCCGGAAAAACGACGCTGATTCGCCTCATTTTAGGCTATTACCATCCCGACAAGGGTGCGGTTCGCGTGAACGGTTTCGATCCGATCACGGAGCGCACGAACGTGTTAAATCATATCAGTTTCGTTCCGCAGCTTCCGCCTCCGATCAAGCTCAATTTAGAGGAGCTGATTCAATACGTTTGCAAAAGTACGCATACGGATCGAGCGTTGATTTGGAAGTATGCGCAAGAGATGGAACTCGATATCGAAGCCAATCTGACGAAATCGTTTTTTAAATTAAGCGGCGGTATGAAGCAAAAAATGTTGATAGCCCTCAGTTTGGCACGTCGAAGCGACATTATGATTTACGACGAGCCGACCGCCAATTTAGATCCGAAAGCGCGGGATAATTTTTACAGGCTCCTAACCCAAGAACGCCATGCGCGCATTGCGCTTTTTGTCACGCATCGTATCGACGAGATGGAGTCGATCGTCAATCGCGAATTGTATATGGATTTTGGAAAGGTCATTAGCGATGAAAAACGCTAGCGTACTCTTAAATGCATTGGGCATGATCGCAAGTCTCCTTCTTCTTTTAGGATGCGATACGAAAATCGATCTGAGTGCCAAACCCGTTCATTGGGATCGTGACATGTGCGAACGGTGTAAGATGGTTTTAAGCGATCGAAAATTTTCTGCCCAAGCGATCAATCCGCATACCGGCAGGCGTTATTTTTTTGACGACATCGGTTGCGTCGTTTTATGGTTTAAGGAAAACAAGATTGCCTGGAGCGAAGAGGCGGTTATTTGGGTGAACGATGCGAAAACCGGCGAATGGATCGATGCGCGTAAAGCGTTCTACGATACGGAAAACATCACACCGATGGCTTACGGATTCGGTGCACATGTACGCAAAGAAGAGATAAAAGAAGGTCAAGAAATCGTTGATTTTACGGAGTTGACCGGGCGTGTCATTCAAATAGGAAAATAGCATGATAGGCAAAAGCACGGCTCGTATTCTAACGTTTTTGATCGGTTTAGGCGTGCTTTGCTTCGTGCAAAATCTCTATTTTTCACACACGCTTTTAGGGAGCGACGAAATGTTGGCGCGCAAAGAACTTCTGAGTTCGTTCGTAGGATTGAGCGATCTGGCGTTGGTTTGCGAAGCGCATTACGTACGCCATCGAAGTATCAGCGACGTTTTTGCGTACTTTAACGAATCCCCCGAATTGTTGGAGTATTTTCCCTCGACGTTTGTTTACCGTTATACGCCCTTAGCGCAACCCTCAAGGATCGACTATGCTTTTTAGCTTTCGCTGGCTTCTTTTAGAGTATGCCGTTCGTTCGTTGTTTCGCCGCTTCGGCAAGAACTTTTTTATCTTTTTTATTTTGAGTTTTTTGATTTTTATACTCTCTTCGGTTTTAATGATCGCCGAATCGATCAAAGCGGAATTGAACGCTACGCTCAAAACGCTACCGGATATGACCTTACAACGTTTCGTCGCGGGAAAGCAAACGCTAATCCCCGTTAGCCGCGTCGACGCTTTATTGGAAATTCAAGGTGTGGGTTCCGTGACGCCGCGTATTTGGGGATATTACTATTTTAAACCCGCCGGCGTCAATTTTTCCGTCGTCGGACTCGATGCCTACGAAGAGCCGTATTCGGCTACGATGGCGCGTTTGATTAAAGATGTCGATTGGACGCAACGTTCGCCTTCTCCGACGATGATCGTCGGAGAAGGCGTCAAAACTATTTTGCGTGAGAATTACTATAACGATTTTTTCAATTTTATTACACCCGAGGGACAAACGAAAAAAGTCGGTATTGCCGGCGTGTTTCACTCCGATCTTGCCTTGGAAGCGAATGATTTGATCGTATTGCCGAAACAAACGGCATATGAAATTTTCGGAATGAATGCTTCCGATGCCACAGATATTGTGTTGAAAGTTTCGGCAAACGTCAGTGAAATTCCGACGATCGTCGCAAAAATCATTGAAAAATTTCCCGATCTGCGTGTGGTAACGAGAGACGATATTCGTGTGAGTTATCAGAATATCTTTGATTATAAAAGCGGTTTTTTTCTTGCATTGTTTTGCGTGTGTGCGTTTGCTTTTTTTATCATCGTATACGACAAATCCAACGCTTTAAGTTCCGAAGAAAAAAAGGAGATCGGCATTTTAAAGGCACTCGGCTGGGATACCGATACGGTGCTTCAAGAGAAATTTTTTGAAAGTTTTATCCTATCGCTTGGAGCTTTTCTTTTCGGCTTGGCTACGGCGTTGTTTTACGTTTACGCTTTGCAAGCACCGCTGTTGCGCGCTATTTTCACGGGTTATTCCACTTTAAAACCGCCTTTTGCCTTGCCCTATACGCTTTCTGGGTCAATGATCGTTTTACTGTTTTTGCTGAGCGTGCCCGTCTATATCGCCGCAACGTTAATTCCGGCGTGGCGTACGTCTATCGTCGATGCGGATGAGGTGTTACGATGATCGTCGTCTCAAACGTAAGTAAAATGTTTACGCAAGCAGAAGAGTGCGTGCAAGCACTGTCTCATGTCTCGTTGCATGTAGCGCAAGGCGAATGCGTTCTCTTAAAAGGAGCCAGCGGTAGCGGCAAAAGTACGTTACTTTCTTTAATCGCAGGCTTGGCGCAACCGACAAGCGGAAGCATCGTCGTTGATGGAGAAGAGATTTCAAAAATGCCCGAACGATTAAGTGCCAAAATGCGCCGCGAACGTATCGGATTTATTTTTCAAAAATTTCATTTGATTCCGTATTTAAGCGTTCAAGAAAACGTAACGACGCCCTTGGTTCCGGAAAATATACCTTTACATGTCATCGAAGCAAAAGCCAAACGGGCGATGGAGCGATGCCGTATTGCCCACAAGGCTCACATGTACGTTCATCGACTCTCGGGCGGAGAGCAACAACGCACGGCAATCGCTAGGGCGTTGGTTCGCAATCCCATGATCGTATTGGCCGACGAACCGACCGCCAATTTGGATCGTAAGCTTTCGCTCTCGTTGATTGAAGAGTTACGTGCGTTGAAACACGAAGGCGTCACTTTGGTCGTAGCGACCCATGATCCGTTATTTTTCGATTTGGATTTCGTGGATCAAACAATCGAATTGCATCACGGAGTGCTACGTCCATGACTTTAACGCCGGAGATCATCGCTTTATTGACGCTTGATGTTATTTTCCTCGGTTTGGGAACGCTTGCTTTAATCCTTAGCCTACGCATCGCGTATCGATGGGATTACGCTGCTGTAACGCCTTTGCAGTATCGTTTGACGAAACAGAGCACTTTAGTTGCGGTCATTATCAAGTATATTTTTGTGCTCAAACTTCCGTTGTTTCTCTTTTTTATTTACACCTGCGATAAGCTTTCCGCCGTGATTACGGGTGCGATGTGTGCAAGCGGCGTGGTAAATTCGATCGGTTTCGGACTGGATTTGACGCTTTTTAAACTCTTTAATCTTTACGGTTTCGGTTTTTGGCTTCTGCTCCATGCCGAAGATGCGTCGCACGTCCGTTTAGCGTATACGCGGTTGAAATTAATCCTTTTCGCCTTGCTATGCGTGCCTCTTTTTACCGAAATCATTTTGGAAATCGGCTTTTTCACGCGCTTAGACGTCAGTAAAATCGTTAGCTGTTGCGGCACGCTTTTTTCCGCGGCGAGCAGTAGCGCGTCGCTTTCGCTCTTGTTTAACGTCGATGCTCGTGTCTGGGTCGGTATTTTTTATCTTGTTTACACGGTAAGCTTGATCGCGCTTTGGTTGAAGAGCACGGCAGGCGTGATTGTGAGCAATACGCTATTTTTGATCTTTGCGTTAATCTCGCTGATCGTCTTCTTTAGCACGTATGTTTACGAACTACCGACACATCGTTGTCCGTTTTGCCTTTTGCAAAAGGAGTATTATTATGTGGGGTACGGCTTGTATGTCATGCTCTTTACGGGTACGTTTTGCGCCGTAGGAGGAGGGCTTTTAGCGTCTATCACGCATACGATTCCTTATCGGTATTGGAGGCTTTCGGGATTTTTCAATACCGCATACGTCGTGTCGATTTCGGCGTATCCGCTCGCATACTATCTTAAAAACGGAGTATGGTTATGAATCGCCGTATAGCCTTATCGATCTTAATCCTAACGCCTTTGTTGAGTTTAGGTGCGTTGTTCGGTTATTTGCGTGCCCAAAATCAATTGCCGACGGATCGCAAAAATCCTGAAGGAGCACCTTTAGAGTTTCAAGACAATACGGTTCAATGTCCGACATGTTACATGTACCTTGTCGGGAAGAAGCACACGGCGCAAATTATTCAAAACGCGAAAACCTACTTTTTCGACGACGTCGGGTGTGCCGTTTTGTGGATGAAAGCACAAAACGTCGAGCCTCAAACGGTTCACATGTGGGTTTTTAGCAACGATACGAACCGATACGTCGATGCATTGCGCGCTTTTTATTCGGTGATCGACGAAACTCCGATGCATTACGGTTTCGGAGCATACGAACAAGAAGGAGACAATAGGATAACGTTTGATGAAATGCGCCTTCGTATGCTTCGCGGCGAAACGATGAGCGACCCGAAAATTCGTAAAAAATTATTAGGAAAATAGTATGGAAAATTTAGTCTTAATTGCTCTTTTAGATATGAAAGAGTCTCTTCGCGCACGATGGTTTTTAGTCTATTCGTTGGTGTTCGGCGGTTTGATCGCGCTTTTTTTCGTCGCCGGCGTTACGGAGTCCCAAGTGATGGGATTTAGCGGTTTGAGCAGGTTGTTGTTGATGTATATCCAAATCACGATCGTGATTTTGCCGATTTTTATTTTGGTTACGACGGTACGCTCCATTTCGGGCGATAGGGACAATCACATTTTAGAATACATGCTCTCCTTTCCTCTTTCGCTGTCGCATTATTATTGGGGAAAGATTCTCGGGCGGTTTGCGACGGTTTTTCTACCGGTCTTTTTTGCCATGGTGTTGGCACTGTTGATCGGCGTACTTAAAGGGGCAAGCATTCCGTGGTCGCTTTTTCTCTTCTATACGGGCTTATTGTTTGCGTTAAGCTCCGCTTTTTTGGGTATCGCTTTTTTAATCTCTTCGAGCGTTAAATCTTCGGAAGTCGCGTTGGGACTTTCGTTTTTCGTTTGGATTTTTCTTTTAGCGTTTATCGATATTATTCTCATCAGTTTAATGATGCAAAATCGCTTTAGCGAAGAGCTGATCATTGCGATTGCTTTGGTCAATCCGATGGAAGTTTTTAGAGTTGCGGCGATTAGCCTTTTTGATCCGGAGCTCACTGTCATGGGACCGGTGGCATTTTACATTCTCGATAACGTAAAATTGGTCTATTTTCTCTTGTTTTCGATTGCGTATCCGGTGTGTTTGGGATTACTTTTCGCCTTTTTAGGTTTTAAAATTTTTACTAAAAACGATCTTATCTAGGAGTTTTACATGATGAAAAAGCTTTGTTTGATTTTAGTGACTTTGAGCGCATTGTTCGGCGCAAAAATAGAAATCCCGAAAGACGCGCAGTGTCTGATTCGTAAAGTTCAGATTTACCAACACCCCGAATGGGCTTCGACTATTACGTTAAGAAGCAAAGAGCATCTTTATTTTTCAAGCCCCAAATCGATGTTTGAGTTTTATTTTGAATCTTCGCGATGGCCCGAATACGTCATTCGCACGAAAGAAGATATGCAAATTTACGTAACCGATTACGATACGATGGAAAAAATCGTCGCACAAGAGGCTTACTTCGTTTACGGCTCGAGTAAAACCAGTATCTCGGGCGACGATTTACCCGCATTTAGTACGAAAGAGCAAGCCGAAGCTTTCGTTAAAAAATTCGGCGGAACGCGCATTTTGGATTTTGCGGGAGTTTCAGATGCTCTCATCAATCTTTTGAACAACAGACTACGCTAAGCCCTTATATCTTCATCGCTAACCTTTTCGGTGTTCGCTATCATCGTACGAAAAGGTTAGCAACACCGTCAAGAAATTCAACCGCCTACTACTTTTTTCGTAAAATCCTTTTGAGAAGCTTTTGCGTATCGTTAGACACGTCTTCGATACTTTGGAAAGAACGTTTCAATCGATAAATCTTTTAAGTTTTACATGTACATGTTAATTTAAAAGGCAAAATCGATCGATGTTTTCAATTTGAACGTTCAGCATTTAATCGTCAGGATGTTTTAGGGTTAAAAAAACTAATAATCCTAATTATAACTTGCACTCGCATTATTAATATGCTACAATTTAGTGTCAAAACCGTATCAACTTCGTAACAAAAATTGCTTATACTACTCAAAAGGAGCACGGGATGAATGTTTTAAAAGTACTCTCTTTCACACTTGTTTTCCCTATTTTGGCTTTTTCTTTAACATTGGAAGAGGGTGTTACAACGATTTTATCCTCCAATCCGAAAGTCAAAGAGAGCGTCGAAGCTTACAACGGCGTGTTAAAAGAGCTCAATATCGCAGAAAACGGATATTTACCCACTTTGGACGTCGAGAGCTCGTATGGGCATCAAAGCATTAAAAACAGTGCGACGAAACAAGAACGTGAAGGTAACGTTATGGATCAAACTTCTTTGGTTCTCAATCAAAATATTTTCAACGGCTTTGCGACCGAAAATGCCATCAAGCAACAAAAAAGCAGGCTTGAAGCTGCCGCATTCGGTGTGAGCGAGAAAGCCGATCGAACGCTTTTAGCATACGTTAATGCTTATATCTCTTTACTCAAGCAACAAGAATTGATCGATTTGGCAAAGGAGAGCGTTTCGACGCACGAAGCGATTTACCGACAAATCAAAGAGCGTTCCGATGGCGGATTCGGTCGCATTTCCGAGACGCAACAAGCGGGAAGTCGTTATACGTTGGCACAATCGAATTTGATTTCACAAGAGAATAATTACAAAGACGCCGTAAGTACGTTTGAAAAGCTTTACGGAAAAAAAGTTGAAGCGGATGCCTTGGTCAAACCCGTTATGACGCTTGAACTTCCGGCGAATTTTGAAAAAATTAAAGAAAAAAGTTTGCAGTGCAACCCTTCCGTGAAAGTCCAAGAAGCTAATATCGCACTTGCCGATGCCTTGTATGAGGGAAGCAAAGCGGCATTTTACCCCAAACTCGACTTTGAAGTTGCCGGTACCGTCGGGCACGATGTTGACGGCAATAACGGACGAGACGAGAGCGTATCGGCTTTACTTAAATTACGCTATAACCTTTACAATAAAGGAAGCGACGTCTTAACGAAAGAAAAATACGCCGTTTTAAAAGTGCAAGAACAAGAAACGCTTTCCGGTACGATACGCGATTTAACCGAAAGCGTAAAATTTTCGTGGGAAAGCTATACGTCGACGCAAAAGCGTATCACTTTCTTGAAAGAACACCGCGATTACAGTAAATCGACGCTAGAGTCGTACCAACAAGAGTTTGCGATCGGTAAGCGCGATTTGATTAACCTTTTGGATGCGGAAGGCGAGTATAATTCGGCACGTCAAGCCCTTGTGGAAGCCGAAGCGGCTTTTTTGTATGCTAAATACCGCTTATTGGACAATATGGGTGTTTTAACCGCTTATTTTGATTCCGATTTTGCACAAAATTACCGCATTCCGGTGTGTTCGGCACAAAGTGTCTCCTTTTAAAATCAAAGTAGGCGATATGACATGTAATCCAACGCCCAAGAGGTAAAGATGCGCGGAAAAATCGTCTTTTTTATCTTTTGGGTCGTGCTGGCACTCTATGCGGGTACGGAATTTTTCTCACCGGAAATTTTTCAAAAGATAGAACGACTCTACGGCGGACAAGCGAAACAACGTTTGGAAGCTTTGAATCAATTGCTTGAAACACTTCAAAAAGCACCGGAAGCGCAGAAGCTAGAACATGTCAACGATTTTTTCAATCGTATGCGTTTTGCCTCCGATGAGGAGATTTGGCATCAAAAAGATTACTGGGCGACGCGGATGGAATTCATCGGTAAGGGTGCCGGCGATTGCGAGGATTTCGTTATTGCCAAATATTTTACGCTCAAACAGCTGGGCATTTCCGGCGACAAACTTTTTTTTACGTACGTTAAAGCGGTAAAATACCAGCAAGCGCATATGGTCTTAACCTATTTTGAAACGCCGACTTCCGTTCCTTTGGTTCTTGACAATATTAACGGAACCATTTTACCGGCGACGAAGCGCAACGACCTGATTCCCGTTTACAGCTTTAACGGCGATGCGCTTTATTTGGCAAAACAGCAAGGCTTAGGACAGATCGTACCTTCGGGTATGGAAAAAAACAAAAAATGGTATGACTTGGTAGATAAAATCAGAAAAGAGGGATTATGACGCTTTTTAAACAGATAATTATTGTTTTATCGATCTTGCAAACGCTGATTTTCGGCGGTGTTATGTGGTTTAATTTTCTCAGCTCCAACGAGTACGTTAAAGAGCAAGCTTACACCGATGCCCTTCATACGGCGAATTCTTTAGGGCTTTCGATCAGCTCGGTTGCAAGTTTGGACGATACGTCGACGGCGGAAGCGATGATTAATTCGGTTTTCGATAGCGGCTATTACGAAAAAATCACTTTAGAAAGTATGGATCATCGCATTTTGGTTGAAAAAGTACAAGAGGTCGTGGTTGCCGACGTGCCGGCATGGTTTATTCGCTACGTCAAAGTCGAGCCGCCCGTAGCGACTTCTCAAATTATGCTCGGTTGGACGCCTTACGGTGTTTTATCGGTTCAGCTCAATAGCGGACATGCTTACCGCCAATTATGGACGATTTTTAAAGACGTATTAATGCTCTTTGCGG
The DNA here is from genome assembly GCF_001548055.1 of Sulfurospirillum cavolei. Taxonomy (GTDB): domain Bacteria; phylum Campylobacterota; class Campylobacteria; order Campylobacterales; family Sulfurospirillaceae; genus Sulfurospirillum. The sequence continues at coordinate 1,824,950 of NZ_AP014724.1, read as the reverse complement.
GAGTGACTTGTGTTGGATTTTTTGCCTTACAGATTATTTTAACGTTGATTTTAAAGCCTTTAAAACGTGTCAAAGAGCAAGCCGAAGCTATTTTAGAGAGCGATTTTATCTTTCAAAACGATATTCCTTTTACCACGGAGCTTAAAAACGTCGTTTTTGCGATGAACAGCATGATTAAAAAAGTCAAAGAGATTTTTGAAAAAGAGTCCGAAACGCTGAAAAAATACCATGAACTTTTATACCAAGATACCGTCACGAAGATGTACAACCGTCGGTATTTCAATATCAAGTTACAGGAGTATCTTTCATCAGAAGCTAAAAACGCGCAAGGTGCACTGATTTTAATTTCGTTGAACGATTACGAGAGACTCAAACAAGCCTTAGGGTATCAAAAAAGCGAAGCGTTTATCAAAGAGACGGCCGAGTGTATAAGACGGGCGATTTGCAACCAAAAAGAGTATGTCAGCGCAAAACTCAACGAAACCGATTTTGCCGTTTTAGCACCGGCGTCCTCTCAAGAAGCGTTTGAGGTTTTATGCGATGAAATTCGCGCTATGTTACAAGACGTGACCAGGCGGTTCGATCTCAATGAAAAAGAGCATTACATCAATATCGGCTATGCGAGGTATTACGCGCATGCGGATGCGAAAGAGCTCTTTTCCAAAGCGGACTTTGCGTTGACGACCTCAAAAGCCAAAGGGGCGTTTACGATTAATTGTTTTGCCGAGCAAGCGAGCGACAAGCAGTTGGTTTTGGGCAAAGAGGCATGGACGCAAGAACTGAAAAACGCGATGGAGCAAAAACGGTTTCGCTTGGCGTATCAAAACGTGGTCGATATTCAGACTTACGATACGGTTTTTCAAAGTGAGCTTTTTTTACGTTTGGAAGATTACAACGGGCATTTGCATAATGCGGGATATTTTATGCCGATGATTACGGAGTTGAAGTTAGGCGCACGTTTGGATCATTACGTGATTCAACGAACCTACGAAGTGTTAGCGCAAAAAATATTCGTCTCTAAAGCGGTATGTATCAATTTGGGGAAAGATATTTTCTTACAAAGTAACGATTGGGCGTGGCTTGAAGAGAGCGTAGAACGTTTCAAGCAAATCGGTATTTCTTCTCTCTATTTTGAGATGCCGAGTTTAGTGGACATGCCGGTGGAAATTTTGGTGAAGTTTTCTAAATTCGTTCGAACGATGGGATATGGATTCGGGATGGATAATTTCGCGATCACGCACGAGAGTTTAAGGACGATTCAATCGATCAATCCGGCGTATATCAAAATGCAGACGTCGTATTTATTGGATCTATTCAGTGAAAACGGAAGCGACTCGGTGAAACGCTCTTTAACGATTATTACGGACAGTATGGATATTAAAGTGATCGCTACCAATGTTGAAACGGTTGAACAAAAAGAAAAATTGGCGCAAATGGGCATTGCGTATATTCAAGGCAGTTTTATTGCCGAGCCTCAATTAATAGGATAACGATGAATTCGCAACATACAGAGTATACGCAAGATCCTTTGTTATCGTGTTTGGTTCTTTTTACAAAACTCTATAACGTGCCCTACAGTGCCGAAGCGTTGATTGCCGGACTTCCGATTGAAAAAGGCATTAATTCGATTGAACTTTTTTCGATTCACGGCGGTGCTAAATCACTTTTTTCGCGTGCCGCAAAACGTGCGGGTTTTGTCAGTCGCTTAGCGCAAAAGCCTTTAGACGAGCTTTCTTCTTTGGTATTGCCGTGTATTTTGGTGCTGAAAGACCGTTCGGCATGCATTTTAGAAAGTTTCGATAACCATCGAAAACGTGCAAAAATCATTCATCCCGATCTTCCCGAAGGCGAAAACTGGGTCGATATGGAAACCTTGTCGCAAGAGTATGCCGGTTTTTGTTTTCTGTTGAAAAAAGAGTTTATTGCCAACGAAAGCCGCAATAAAATTTTAGATACGATTTCGCACAGTTGGTTTTGGGGAACGATTAAACGTTCCAAATCGATCTATATCGACGTCGTCGTCGCTTCATTGGTCGTCAATATTTTCGTGCTTGCCAGCCCCTTATTTACGATGAACGTTTACGATCGCGTGATCCCGAATAACGCCGTAGAGACGCTTTGGGTTTTAGCGTTAGGCATTTTCGTCGTTTACGTATTGGACATCGTTTTGAAGTTTTTACGAGCCTATTTTTTAGAAATCGCCGGTAAAAAAAGCGACGTGATTATGTCTTCTATTTTGTTTGAAAAAGTGATGGACCTTAAGATGGCGTCTCGTCCGAAATCGGTAGGAGCCTTTGCGAGTAATTTACGCGATTTTGATTCGATTCGCAATTTTTTGACTTCGTCGACTTTGATGGCACTGATCGATTTGCCTTTTGCGTTTATCTTTTTGTTGACGACCTATTTTATAGCGGGATATTTGGTCATCGTTCCCATCGTCTTGATGTTGATGATTTTGGGCTATACGGTCATGATTAAAACACCGATGCAAGAGAGCATCGAGAGTACGTACCAAGCTTCTGCGATTAAAAACGGTATTCTCATCGAGAGTTTGAACGCGCTTGAGACGATTAAAGCCCTCTCTGCCGGCGGGCATGCACAGTGGAAATGGGAAGAAGCCAGCGGTGAAATAGCGCAACGAAGCCTCAAATCGAAACTCCTGTCCAACTCCATTACGACCGTAACGTCGTTTTTGGTTCAACTCGACACGATTGCCGTCGTCGTTTTGGGCGTTTACATGATCAAAGAAGTGGAATTGACGATGGGCGGATTGATCGCCGCGGTTATTCTCTCGTCGCGTGCGATTGCGCCTATGGGACAAGTTGCCGCGTTGATCGCCAGTTTTGAACAGACGCGGACGGCCTATAAAGCCTTAGACGATATTATGAAATTACCCGTCGAGCGACCCAGCGGTAAAAAATTTGTTAGACGCGAGCGATTTAACGGTAAAATCGAGTTTAAGAATGTGTCGTTTGCTTATCCCGAAAGCACGAAGAATGCCTTAGAAAATGTTTCGTTTAAAATCGAAGCGGGAGAAAGAGTCGGTATTTTAGGGCGTAACGGTTCGGGGAAAACGACGATTGAAAAGTTGATTTTGGGTTTATATGCGCCGGATAACGGTTCCGTTCTAATCGACGGCATCGACATCAATCAAATCGATTCGGTAGATTTGCGTAAAAACATCGGATACGTACCGCAAGACGTCGTGCTCTTTTACGGCACGGTACGCGATAATATTATTTACAAAGCCCCTTACGTCGACGACGAAACGATTTTAAAAGCCGCTAAAATAGGAGGCGTGGACGAGTTTGTAGACAGTCATCCTTTGGGATTTGATATGCCCGTTTTGGAGCGAGGAGAGGGAATTTCGGGAGGGCAAAGGCAAAGTATCGCCGTGGCACGTGCTTTTTTGCTCGATACGCCGATTATGCTTTTAGATGAACCGACCAACTCTTTGGACAGTACATGTGAAAGTCGCATGAAGGCTTTATTGCAGGAAAATATCGGAAACAAAACGACATTGGTCATTACGCATAAGATGGCACTACTCGATTTGGTCGATCGCTTAATCGTCATCGACAACGCCAAAGTATTGCTTGACGGTAAAAAAGAGGACGTCTTGCGTCAATTGCAAGGAGGGCGTTCATGAAACAAAAATACGATGAACGCGATTTGGCGTTTATGTCGAGCCTGAGCGAAGCCGTTTTACAAAAAGTTCCCAACTCGTCTCGTAAAATGCTTTGGGTTATCGCTATTGCACTTTTTTGGCTGATCGTTTGGGCGAGTATCGCCGAAGTAGACGAATTGACGCGCGGCGAAGGCAAAGTGATCCCTTCGCAGCAACTTCAAGTCATTCAAAATTTGGAAGGCGGTATCGTCTCGGAGATTTTGGTCAAAGAGGGCGATCATGTGACCAAGGGACAGGTTTTATTGAAAATCGACGACAAAAACTTCGTCGGTTCGTTCGGCGAAAATAAATTTCGTTATATCGAACTCAAAGCCAAATCGATCCGTTTGGAAGCCGAATCAAGCGGAAACGCGTTTACGCCGCTTGAAAATCCCAGTGAAGAGATGCGAAAACAGATGGAGTATGAAAGGAGTTTATACGACTCCAATCACGAACAGCTCGGTAAAACGCTTCAAATTCTTCAAGAGCAAATGAAGCAAAAAAATAGCGAACTTTCCGAATTGGAATCCAAAGTAGCGCAACTGCAAAACAGTTACGATTTGGTGCAAAAAGAGATGAATATTATGGCACCTTTGGTTAAAAAAGGGTTGGTTTCCGAAATGGAATTTTTACAACTTAAACGTCAGGCAAGCACGATTCAAGGCGATTTACAAGCATCAAAATTGGCGATCCCAAGAGTTCAATCGGCGATTCAAGAAGCACACAATAAACTTGCCGGAGCGGAGTTGGAATTTCAAAATAAAGCCAAAAAAGAGTTAAACGAAGCCATTGCCGAAATGTCGCGGCTTCAAGAACTCCAAACAAGCTTGGAAGATCGGGTTCAACGCACTTTAGTCAGAGCTCCGGTGGACGGAACGGTAAAACAACTTTTGGTCAATACGGTCTCCGGCGTCGTGAAACCGGGCATGGATATTTTAGAAATCGTTCCTACCGAGGATACGTTGCTTATCGAGGCAAAAGTCAAACCTTCCGACGTTGCTTTTTTACGCTTGGGCTTGGATGCGACGGTCAAATTTACCGCTTACGATTTTTCGATTTACGGCGGATTGAAAGGAAAACTTGTTTTTATTAGTGCCGATACGATTACGAACGATAAAGGCGAAAGCTACTATCTCGTGCATATTAAGACGGATAAAAACCATCTGGGAACGGGCGAAAAACCGTTGGAATTAATGGTCGGTATGACGACGACGGTCGATATTTTAACCGGTAAAAAAACGGTTTTGGATTACCTTTTAAAACCTATTTTAAAGGCAAAAAACAATGCACTCAGGGAGCGCTAACATGGTTGTTTTTTATTCTTCGGATCGTGTAATCATCAACGTATGGAATGAAGCGTTCTATACGCTAAAAACAATGACATGTAGCTTTTCGCACGAAACGGAGCTGGATGATTTTTTACAAAAAAACGATACTTCCATGCTTCTTTTCGTCGATACGCGCAACCGTACGATACCCGAGATCGAACGTCTTTTAACTTCTTTGCGAGATCACTATCCTTTTGTACATATTGTTATTTTTAGTGCCATGCCGACGTATGAAGAAGGCTCGAAATGGCTGGCGTTAGGCATTAAAGCATACGGAAACGTGCATATGGCACCGATTCATTTGCATGAGATTTATCGCAGCGTTTTGGAGGGTAATATTTGGCTCTATCCCGAGTTTATTCAAACGATGATCCGAACGTTCAGCACGCAAACAACGATGTCGCCTGCGAGCCATCCTCTTTTAAAACGTTTAACGCAAAAAGAACAAGAAGTCGCACTTTTGCTCAAAAAAGGTTTGAGTAATAAAGAAATCGCTCTACATGTAGGAATTACCGAACGAACGGTCAAAGCACATTTAAGTTCCATCTTTGAAAAAACGGGTGCTAAAGATCGTTTGGCCTTAGCGCTCATTCTCTAATTTTTACCCTTCGTTTCCCCCTAAAAAAGCCCTTTAAGATTATTGTACCAAAGTACAATAGTATTTCATTTTCGATTGCGTTAGAATCATGTAAAATAAAATACATGAGGAGAGTTTGCTATGGCACTTTCTATCGGAACAATCAAGCAAATCAGCGGCATCGTAATGGCGCGTAACGCATCGGGAGAAGATCGTGTTTTAAAAGTCGGCGATACGCTCAATGCGGAAGACGTTATCAGTACGATCGGCGCAGGTTCCCATGTCGTCTTGACGCTCAACGACGGTCGAGAAATCGTTCTCAACGGGAACGATAACGTTACGTTGGATCAAAGCGTTTACGTTCATGCTCAAAATTTCGCCGATGAATCCGTCGTGCAAGGTAAAACGATAGAAGCCGTCTCCTCCAACCAAAGTGTTGAAGATATCCAAGCGGCACTTTTACGCGGAGAGGATATTTCCACTTTAGAAGCAACGGCTGCCGGAGGAGATACGGGTGCTAGTGCAAGCGGCGGTAACGTTGTCTCAGGCTTCGCCACCGCACAATACCTCGTGGGAGGAAACGAAAGTAGCGTTATCTCTGAACAACGCTCTTTAAATGCAAACCAAGATAGCAATAATACCTTGTCTTACGAAGCAGCCTCTAGCGGTACGGTGGATACCACAATACCGACGGCACCGAGCATTACCTTAGACAGCGATACGGGAAGCTCTGCGAGTGATGGCATCACCAAAACCGGTACCTACACCGTCGCCGGTATCGAAAGCGGTGCAACGGTAGAATACAGCAGTGATGGTGGAAAAACATGGAGTACCACCCCGCCAACGGCCGCGGAGGGAGTCAATACCATAGAGGTACGTCAAACCGATACCGCCGGCAACACTTCCGCACCCGCAACGCTGAGCTTTACGCTCGATACCCACGTGGCGGCACCTACGGGTGTATTGCCAGAAGACGATGGTACGAACGATACAGGCGTTTTCACTAGCGATAACATCACCGCGAATACCAAACCGACTCTCAGCGGAACAGCAGAAATGGGTAGCACCGTCGATGTGACGCTCAACGGACATATCTATACAACAACGGCAGACGCAACAGGCAAATGGAGCGTTGCCGTAGCGGATCCCTTACCGGATGGAACCTATACGCCAAGCATTAAAGCAACTGATACTGCGGGCAACAGTACTACCGCAAACGGTGAGACTTTCACGGTCGAGACAACCGGCTCCGACCCTTGCGATCAGCGCGAGCGATACCAACCTTGCCGCCGGCGAATCCACGACGATTACCTTTAACTTTAGCGAAACGCCAAGCGGTTTCGATACGAACGATATTAGCGTCGCGGGCGGAACGTTGAGTAACTTAACGCAAAGCAGCAGCGATCCTAAAGTCTGGACGGCGACCTTTACCCAAAGCGGTACGGATACGCCAAGCATTAGTGTTGCGAATGAGAGCTATACCGATCTTGCCGGTAATAAAGGTAGCGGTGCGACCTTACCGTTGAACGCAGATACCGTGGCTCCGACCCTTGCGATCAGCGCGAGCGATACCAACCTTGCCGCCGGCGAATCCACGACGATTACCTTTAACTTTAGCGAAACGCCAAGCGGTTTCGATACGAACGATATTAGCGTCGCGGGCGGAACGTTGAGTAACTTAACGCAAAGCAGCAGCGATCCTAAAGTCTGGACGGCGACCTTTACCCAAAGCGGTACGGATACGCCAAGCATTAGTGTTGCGAATGAGAGCTATACCGATCTTGCCGGTAATAAAGGTAGCGGTGCGACCTTACCGTTGAACGCAGATACCGTGGCTCCGACCCTTGCGATCAGCGCGAGCGATACCAACCTTGCCGCCGGCGAATCCACGACGATTACCTTTAACTTTAGCGAAACGCCAAGCGGTTTCGATACGAACGATATTAGCGTCGCGGGCGGAACGTTGAGTAACTTAACGCAAAGCAGCAGCGATCCTAAAGTCTGGACGGCGACCTTTACCCAAAGCGGTACGGATACGCCAAGCATTAGTGTTGCGAATGAGAGCTATACCGATCTTGCCGGTAATAAAGGTAGCGGTGCGACCTTACCGTTGAACGCAGATACCGTGGCTCCGACCCTTGCGATCAGCGCGAGCGATACCAACCTTGCCGCCGGCGAATCCACGACGATTACCTTTAACTTTAGCGAAACGCCAAGCGGTTTCGATACGAACGATATTAGCGTCGCGGGCGGAACGTTGAGTAACTTAACGCAAAGCAGCAGCGATCCTAAAGTCTGGACGGCGACCTTTACCCAAAGCGGTACGGATACGCCAAGCATTAGTGTTGCGAATGAGAGCTATACCGATCTTGCCGGTAATAAAGGTAGCGGTGCGACCTTACCGTTGAACGCAGATACCGTGGCTCCGACCCTTGCGATCAGCGCGAGCGATACCAACCTTGCCGCCGGCGAATCCACGACGATTACCTTTAACTTTAGCGAAACGCCAAGCGGTTTCGATACGAACGATATTAGCGTCGCGGGCGGAACGTTGAGTAACTTAACGCAAAGCAGCAGCGATCCTAAAGTCTGGACGGCGACCTTTACCCAAAGCGGTACGGATACGCCAAGCATTAGTGTTGCGAATGAGAGCTATACCGATCTTGCCGGTAATAAAGGTAGCGGTGCGACCTTACCGTTGAACGCAGATACCGTGGCTCCGACCCTTGCGATCAGCGCGAGCGATACCAACCTTGCCGCCGGCGAATCCACGACGATTACCTTTAACTTTAGCGAAACGCCAAGCGGTTTCGATACGAACGATATTAGCGTCGCGGGCGGAACGTTGAGTAACTTAACGCAAAGCAGCAGCGATCCTAAAGTCTGGACGGCGACCTTTACCCAAAGCGGTACGGATACGCCAAGCATTAGTGTTGCGAATGAGAGCTATACCGATCTTGCCGGTAATAAAGGTAGCGGTGCGACCTTACCGTTGAACGCAGATACCGTGGCTCCGACCCTTGCGATCAGCGCGAGCGATACCAACCTTGCCGCCGGCGAATCCACGACGATTACCTTTAACTTTAGCGAAACGCCAAGCGGTTTCGATACGAACGATATTAGCGTCGCGGGCGGAACGTTGAGTAACTTAACGCAAAGCAGCAGCGATCCTAAAGTCTGGACGGCGACCTTTACCCAAAGCGGTACGGATACGCCAAGCATTAGTGTTGCGAATGAGAGCTATACCGATCTTGCCGGTAATAAAGGTAGCGGTGCGACCTTACCGTTGAACGCAGATACCGTGGCTCCGACCCTTGCGATCAGCGCGAGCGATACCAACCTTGCCGCCGGCGAATCCACGACGATTACCTTTAACTTTAGCGAAACGCCAAGCGGTTTCGATACGAACGATATTAGCGTCGCGGGCGGAACGTTGAGTAACTTAACGCAAAGCAGCAGCGATCCTAAAGTCTGGACGGCGACCTTTACCCAAAGCGGTACGGATACGCCAAGCATTAGTGTTGCGAATGAGAGCTATACCGATCTTGCCGGTAATAAAGGTAGCGGTGCGACCTTACCGTTGAACGCAGATACCGTGGCTCCGACCCTTGCGATCAGCGCGAGCGATACCAACCTTGCCGCCGGCGAATCCACGACGATTACCTTTAACTTTAGCGAAACGCCAAGCGGTTTCGATACGAACGATATTAGCGTCGCGGGCGGAACGTTGAGTAACTTAACGCAAAGCAGCAGCGATCCTAAAGTCTGGACGGCGACCTTTACCCAAAGCGGTACGGATACGCCAAGCATTAGTGTTGCGAATGAGAGCTATACCGATCTTGCCGGTAATAAAGGTAGCGGTGCGACCTTACCGTTGAACGCAGATACCGTGGCTCCGACCCTTGCGATCAGCGCGAGCGATACCAACCTTGCCGCCGGCGAATCCACGACGATTACCTTTAACTTTAGCGAAACGCCAAGCGGTTTCGATACGAACGATATTAGCGTCGCGGGCGGAACGTTGAGTAACTTAACGCAAAGCAGCAGCGATCCTAAAGTCTGGACGGCGACCTTTACCCAAAGCGGTACGGATACGCCAAGCATTAGTGTTGCGAATGAGAGCTATACCGATCTTGCCGGTAATAAAGGTAGCGGTGCGACCTTGATTGGAATAGTATTCCTGTCGCAAAAGACGATACGTATTTGATGAACGGTTTAAAAGGGGAGTATTATGTTTATAATGATAGCGGTGCAAACTCGGATGGACCTAATTTAAGCAGCATTACTCAAGTTGAAAACTTTATAGCAAGCCAAACGACTCCGGATGCGACATTTACCGCAACGGCACTTAATTACGGAGGCGTCAGTAATAATTTAGGTAGTAGCGGTAGTTTAGCAACCTTTTTAGGTACGAATGCTACTCACTTAAGTATCGGAAATGATACGGGATCGGATGCTATTATCAAACTTACGGGAAGTATGGAATTGAGTGCAGGGAATTACTCTTTTAAAGTCACTTCCGACGACGGTTATACCATTTATATAGATGGAGTAGCAGTATCATCTTATAACGGTAATCGTTCGTCAAATGAGACGAAGAGCGACTTTTCGATTACGACAAGCGGTACACATGAAATATCGATCGTTTATTGGGATCAAGGCGGGTCAGCCGTTTTAAAAGTAGAATTAAGTAACGACGGGGGCAATAACTATCATATCCTCTCAAGTACGACGGATAATCTTACATGTCATAATGATACGTTAACGACCAATGAAGATACATCGTTGAGTATTCCTACTTCTGCTTTACTCGGTAACGATAGTGATAACGACGGAGATACGCTAAGTGTCATTGACGTATCCAATGCAATGCACGGTACGGTTTCGCTTGCAAGCGGTCATATTACGTTTATACCGGAGGTAAATTATCACGGAGAAGCATCCTTTACGTATACGATCAGTGATGGCAAAGGAGGAAGCGATACGGCCACCGTAACCTTATACGTCAATGCGGTAAATGATGCGCCGACATCGACCGATGATACAATCTCGATTACCGAGGATACGCCTTATACGCTTCATGCAAGCGATTTTGGAACTTACGGTGATATCGACGGAGATAGTTTAGTTTCGATTCGTATCGATTCTTTACCGACGAACGGAACACTTTATCTTAATGGCACGGCAGTCAGTGCTAATACGATTATTTCCGTTTCAGATATTAATAGCGAAAAATTAACGTTTGACCCAACGGACAATAGCGATGCAGACGGTTCTTTTTCGTTTAGCGTCAGTGACGGTAAAGCGTGGAGTGCTCATTCGTATACAACCTCTATAGATATTGCGGCAGTTGCCGATACTCCGTCTTTAAGTGCCACCGTCGGTTCTAGCGTAACAACATCTATACTTGTAAGTTACGGAACGACGGAACTCTTTACGGTCGATAATAACGGTACGATTACACCGATTATTAGTAATGCAAACGTCATTAGCCAAACATTCAATAGCGGTAATTTAAATGGATCGAATACCGCATCGGATTTTATTACGATTTTAGGTGACATTAACAGCAATCAAATCCACAGTATTAACGGTGCGGACGGAACAGGTACGTATGACGTTGTTTATCTGGGCAAAGGTGCATCTCACTATACATTTAGCAATATTAACGACCACAATAATGTTAATTCCGGTATGGACGGGACGTTGATTGACAAAGATACCGGTGCTTCGGTGTCTTTCAATAACATAGAAGGGTTTGTATTTGCGGACGGGTCGATTTACGGACAAAGTGCTTTCACGACGACGACTTTTACACACTATACGTTAAATATCAATTCTAACCTTATCGATCGAGACGTTAGTGAAGCATTAAGCCTTATCATTTCGGGAGTGCCCGCTGGAGCGACACTCAGTGAAGGCGTATTGCAAGCGGACGGAACATGGATGATTAGTACGAATAGCTTAGACTATACTAAAGGTTTAACGTTAAGCGTCTCTTCTTCCGTATCAAGCGATTTTGATATTACGATTCAAGCAATCGCAACGGAGCAAAACGGCGGAGATAGCGCGTTTACTTCTCAAACGGTTTCTATAGCCGTGGCGGATATTCCCGTATTAAGCGTTTCAGATATTTATGCGACGAACCAAGGTGCAACCGTAATTTCAACGAATAATAGCGATGTTGTTATTACGCAAGCCGGTACCAATACGAGTAGCGGCGTATCTCAGGCAAACCTTGAAACGGAATTGGGGCTTTCGTCCGGTTATCTCGACGGATTTAATCCAACCGGCGGTAAAGTTAGCGATCCAGGAACTGTTGACGTCATTGATGGAAAAGTATCGGAGTCTCATTATTCGTTAACGTCCGGTATGACGATTTCGTGGGATTATATCTTTAAAAACGGAGAAAATACGGTTTCAGAAATACAATACGGTTACAATGATTTAGTTGTTTTGATAGTCACGGATCCTAACGGCAATAGATCTTCAACGATTGTTTCTGCATCGGAAATAACATCGACGACATTAACCAATAGCGGTTCGTATAGTTATACGGCTACTTCAAACGGAGACTATACGTTTCAATGGCTTATTTTAAACGGAGGGGATAGTAATAAAGATTCTTCACTTTCACTCTCAAATGCTAATATTGCTCTTTCAGGATCGACAACGGCATACGGTAGTCCTATCGCTCTTCATCTTTATGCCGCTTCTTCCGATTTGGACGGTTCGGAAAGTGTGAGCGTTTCGTTAGCAGGAATTCCTACCGGTGCCATACTAACGGCAGGGACCCATAATAGTGACGGAACATGGACTTTGACGGCGGATCAATTGAAAAATCTTTATTTGCTTCCTGCCGACAATTATACCGGAACAATCAATATTACCGTCACGGCCACGGCCATGGAATCTAACGGTAGTCATGCGAGTACGAGCGATAGCTTTAGTATCGTCGTTACAGAAACAACCAATACCTACTCTTCCGCAACGGAAGGCAATGATACAATTAACGGTACTGCTTCAAACGATTTGATTCGCGGTTATGCCGGAGACGATGTTATTAATGCCGGCGATGGAAACGATGTTATCTACGGTGGTGCCGGAAACGACGTTATTAATGCCGGAGACGGGAACGATATTATCTACGGCGGTGTCGGAGCCGATAAACTCTACGGAGGAGCCGGTAACGATACGCTCGTATACGATGCCTCCGATACCGTTATCGATGGTGGGACGGGTCTTGATACGCTGTTGTTTGCTTCAAACGCAACAGTCAATTTGAGCGGTATTTCAGACGGAAAAATCGAGAGTATCGAAGTTTTAGATATGACGAAAGCCAGTATTAAAATGACGCTAAATCCGGCTGATGTTCTAAATATTACCGATGATACCAATACGGTTTTAAAAGTGCTGGGCGGTAATGATGATACGATTTCGGGTACAGGTTGGACGGCAAGTACCGATACGACGGGGTTAGATGTCGGATTTACGCGTTATGAGGCCACGGTCGGCGGAAGCACGATTAAAATCGACGTTCAAGACAGTATTGTCCATACGGATTTTAAATAATATTTTAATATACAAAAAGAGGAGAAAAAGCGTATATGCTTCTTCTCCTCTTTTTATTGCTATCGATAATTTTGACAAATAATAATTCTTTTTTGATTTTTGAAACAATTTGATGATAAAGACGTAATTTTCGTAAAAGTAACGCATTGGTTACAAAGAATTTTTTTGTCATTTTGTAAAGGTACTTTAAGCATTACTATACGAAAGAATTGATAAAATCGCCGAGGGTTCTATAATAAATTTAAAAAAAAGGGTAACACTTAACACGATGAAACGAATCAAAGTTTTAAAAGCATATTTAATCATTTGGCTTTTCATTCTCTATGTTGTGTATACCAACGCCGAGTTACTCGGTATCTTTTTTATGGCGACCGTTATCTTTAGTACGGCCATTTTAGGTTTATTGGCGGTAGGAACACTCTATCAGATCGTCAGCGGCTTTCACATTATGATGCTCGGCGGAACGTTCGGCGCACTCGCGTATAAGAAAACGGGCTATGAATTTTACATTCGCAGTATCGATTCTCTTTTACCCGCCAATATCGCGCATATGCTTCAAAGCAGAAAAAGCAAGCAAACGATGTTTTTTACGCAAGAGGAGTCGCGAAATATTATCGATTGGTTGGAAGGAAAATTTCGCCAACAAAAATCGTATATCAATTTTTTCATCAATACCGCGATGCTTATCGGTCTTTTGGGAACGTTCGTCGGATTGGTCGAAGCCATCGACCATATGGGACAGATTATTTTAGGGCTTAACGGTGACATCGACATTAAGCAGATTATGCAAGATTTTTCGGGTCCGCTCTCCGGTATGGCGATCGGTTTTGGAGCTTCGTTATTCGGCGTCGTATGTGCGGTCATTTTGGGTATTAACGGCTATATTTTATTTCGTTCGCAAGATACGCTGATTAGCGGTATTGAAGATTGGTTAAAAGATCGTATTATCGACGTTGCGCCCGAAGCGTTTAACGGATCGGCGGTTTCGAGTGCCAATCTTCCCGAGCATCGAAAAAGCTTTATGGAAGTTTTTTTAGAGCAGATGAGTACGTTTACGCACGAAATTTCAAAATTTTCAAAATCCAACGAAAAGCTTCACGGCATATCCGAAACGCTTACGTCCATGAAACACTCGATAGAATCGCAACACGAAACGCTCGGTACGATCGTTTCCTTGCATCGTATGCATCAAAATGAGGTCAATCGTATCGCGGAAGCGTGGGCGCAACGGGATGAAAACGCACTCAAACGACGGGAAGAAAACCATAGCGAAATGACCTCTTTGTTAAACCGTCAAGGAGAATTCGTACGCCAAGGCAACGAGCTACTCGAACACGCAAAACAGACTTTAGAGGAGATGTCGCAACAGCTCCATACGCAAGGCGATACGCTCGTATCGTTGGTTGATGCGGAAGGTAAAATCATCGAGGGACAAAAAGCGTTTTTAACACACCATGAACATGTAGCGCGCCAAAGCGGCGAAACTTTAAGCACGATCAATACCGGCGTCGTACGCGTCCATGAAGCGGTGTTTGCACAGCACGAAACCCTAAAAGCGATGGGAGAACACGCGATACAAGAGGATCAAAACGCGCATATCCGTCATGAAACCTTGGTGCAGTCCATCGGTGCTCTTCACGAGACGCTCGGGCAAGAGGTCGATATGCTCTCGTCGATGGCAAACGTTAGGGATGCAAACTTCCTCAGTTTAACATCGTTGTTGGATCAAACGTCGGAAAAACTTTCCGCAATCAACGCTAACATTGCCAATAACGCCGCGATGTTAAGCGCGCAGGAACTGTCGCAAAAAGAGTATTTTTCAAGCAGTCTTCAAGAGAATCAAAAACTTTACGAAGCCTTTGAGCGTCTTCACGAAACCTTACATGTCGAAATTCAAACGATCGAAAATTTAAGGACGATTGAAGAGACGATGCACCTCGATCATCAGAAAAACGCTCTTGAAGGGCTTGAGATTCTGCGGGTTGTTTCGGCGACGATCAACCAAACCGAGCAAGCCTTAAACACGCTATTGGGTTTAGAGCAAACGCTGATGCTCGAAGCCAAAGAGGCGGCGGCGTCGACGCATAGTGCCATAGGCGGTATCGATCGCAGTTTAGGAGCTCATCGACACGCGTTAGAGTCGATTTTAGAGTCGCAAAAGAGCTTGGCTACTACTTATAGCACAGTGCACGAAGAAGAACATGGAACGCTTCAACGTATTCGCGACTCCCTTATCG
The DNA here is from genome assembly GCF_001548055.1 of Sulfurospirillum cavolei. Taxonomy (GTDB): domain Bacteria; phylum Campylobacterota; class Campylobacteria; order Campylobacterales; family Sulfurospirillaceae; genus Sulfurospirillum. The sequence continues at coordinate 1,809,569 of NZ_AP014724.1, read as the reverse complement.
AAGAGACGCAAGTCGTTAAAGAGGTCTTGCATACGACGCAAGCTTACGCCAATCGCTATGAAACGCATGCCCTCTCGCAAGCGCAAGCGTTAACGCACTTGGACGAACGTATCGCAAAAGCGACGGACATAAGCGTGGAACACGCCGCACAGCGAAAAGAGTTCGAAACGACGTATTTTAGACATACGGAAGATGAACATGTCAAGATCATTGCGGCATTGGACGCTAAAATCACGTCGACGCAAGCCCATCTAGAAAGCATGGCGCAATCGTTAAAAGCTATTGAAGAAAAAGTGTTTGCGTTTGATAGCAGTAAAATGGAACATGCGGCGAGTTTGTCGGAAGACATTAAAGGATTTTTTGCATCTTTTTTCGGTAAACATTCTAAATAGGAGCAGTGATTTTTCATGGCAGGCGGTAGCGAACACGGTGAAATGAATCCTTTTATCTCTTACGTGGATCTTTTTTCGTCGGTGATTTTAGTCCTTTTACTTTTTGTGTTAATTATGTTTGTAAACGTCGGATATTACATGCAGTTTAATTCCAAACAGGTCACGGTTGCCGCCGCGGCTTCTTCCGATACTTCTTCAAAGCAAGAAGAAAATCCAGTGACGTTCGTAACTTTGCAAGACGTTACGAAAGCGACGACGCAAAGCACGCAAGAAACGGGCGAAAACACTTTAACTAAAAGTACCGAAAAAACGGCTATCGTCGATTATAAAGAGTCCGATTTGACGATTGTTTTTAAAAATAATGACTATTTCGTCGCTAAAGACGCTATTGCAAAGCTGACCAAAACAATGGAAAAAATCCTCAAATCCAATCCTAACGCTTTATTTGTGCTTTCGGTCGGGGATTCGAAAAAGATTTTAAGTGCGACGCAGGCAAAGCAAGTTTCCCTCGGACGCGTTCTTGCCACAAAAAATACGTTAGAAGCGACACCGGCATTTAAAAATAAAATTAAGATCAGTTATAAACAAAACGAAAGTAATAACTTCGAGTTCGGATATTTAAAGGTTGACGTCAAATGAATGCTAACGCCATCAAAGCTCTACTATTAGGATGGATTTTTTTTACTTACGGATGGGCTACGGAGCCTTTGGAAACGACTTCGCAACCGCTGCAAGAATCGTTAAAAAAGACGCAATCTCAAAGCATGCTTTTAGAGGAAGAGCCAAAAGAACAACCGCTTTTGGTCGAAGGGGATAAAGCCACGCTCAAGCAAGCAGTCGCCGTTGCGATCGAGCGTAACTTTCGGGTAAAACAAGCCCAAGAGCGCATTACGCAAGCGGAAAGTTCCACCGCCGAGGCCCAAAGTGACCTTAAACCGCAAGTCGATTTTATTGCTACTGGAACCGGCAAGGAGACCAAAGGATTTGATACGCAACAATACGGGCAGATCAAAGGCGACGTTGCGGTTAATTATAATTTATACTCCTCGGGGATGCACGTCGAAACGATCGAGCGCACGAAAATTACGAAAAAAGAGCAAGAAGAGCGTTTAAGAGGCACTAAAGAAGAAGAGATCGTTAAAGTGATTGATGCTTATTTGAGCGTCGTATACGGACGTTTATCGATCGAAGTCAACCAAAATAATTACGATAAGCTTTTAAAGATTTTAGAGATCGTCAAAACCAAACGGGAATTGGGTGCGGCGACGGCCGGGGATGAAAATTCTATCTTGGCAAGTGTTTCCAATGCCAAAACCGCACTGATCAATACCGAATCCAATTACAACAATGCCAAAGATTATTACGAATTTTTAATCGGATCAAAAATTGAAGAGATGGCACCTTTTGAGACGGAGTTCGAAATCGTCTTGCAGCCGCTTGAAAAACTCTTGGCACAGATTGAAAAAGAGAATGTCGACCTCGCCATTATCGAGAAGCAAATTGAGGGTAAGCAAAAAGACGTCACGGTGACAAAGGCCTCCAACGGTCCTAAAGTCGATCTTGCCATCAGTAACTCCAAACGGGCGCGCCAAGATTACAGTATTGTTCCGACGGATGGGCATAACAGAGATTTTACCGCCGAATTGATCTTTAGTTACAATCTTTACGACGGCGGCAAAAATGAAGCAAAAACGGCAAAACTTTTAAGCGAAATTTCCGGACTTGTTTACAACTTGGAATACACGAAAAAAGACACAAGGTGGAATTCGCAAAAATTGTTTAATTCGGTGCAAACCAATTCACGCACCATCGATACGCTCAAAGTGGAGATCGAAGCGAGCAAAAAGATGGCAGAGGCGTATTGGGAGAAGTTTAGACTTTCCAGTCAGGATTTGGTTACGCTATTACAAGCGCAACGACAAGTCAACAGTGCCGAATTGGCGAAACTGACCAGCGAAAAAACACGTTTAACGGACTATTTCAACCTTCTGATGAAACAAGGTAAGTTGGTTGATTATTTCGGTTTATAATCTATATCCTCAAGGGAGTACGTCTATGAAACGGATCGTAACGTTTGCACTGTTTTTAGGAATCGCGGCGTTTGCTTCTTCAGAGATGAACGTCCTGGCAAAGCAAGAAGAGGACGATATTAAAAAAAAGGTGTTGTTTCAGGGTAAAGAGTACTATGAAAAACATCTGATGCAAAAAAACGAAGAGCAGGGAAAAAACCAAAATACGCTCAAAGATAAAAAAATTTATAAAAAAGAAGACGGTACGATCGATACGTTTAAAACGATTAACGATACAAAAAAGGAGAAGAGTGCCAACTGAAAATGCGAGCCTTTTTCTCATTGAATCGGGCGATCTTTTTTTACGCGATAACCAACTTGAATCAGCACTTGCGTGTTATACGAAAGCACAATGTTTTGCTCCGAACGCTTCGCTCATGAGACGTTTGTATAACAATTTGGGCGTGACGTATAAACGCTTGGGGCGTTTGCAAGAAGCCAAAAAGACCTTTTTGCAAGGTATTACGCTCGATGCGTCGCACGGCTCTTTTTATTCGAATTTGGGTGCTATTTACGCCCTGCAAGGCAATACCGACCAAGCCGTCGTTTATTTAGAAAAAGCTTTACGCTTACATGTCAAACTTGCAGACGCGTTAAAATTGATGGAGCTTTATTCCCATGCTAATCGTATCCGACACGCTTTAGGCTTAGGCGAAGAGCTCTTACGACGTTTCCCCGATCAATACGACGTTCATGTCGCTTTGGGTAATGTTTATGCATTACTCAAACAGTTTGATAAAGCCCTGCCTTATTATGAAAAAGCCGTTTCGTTAGCACCCCAAAAAACGCAAGCTCTGAATAATCTGGGCATTGCTTATAAAGAGTTGGGGCTTAACGAAAAAGCTTTGGCGGCATATCAAAAGGTCATCGAACTCCATCCAAACGATTCTGCTGTCTATAATAACTTGGGCAATTTACTCCGTCAAACGGGTGCTTTTGAGCAGGCATTTGAGGCCTTAAGCCGTTCCATAAAACTCAATCCCTCGTATGCGGATGCCTACAGCAACGTCGGGGCTTTATTTAAAGAGCAAAAAATGTACGATAAAGCCGAACCGTATTATCGAAAAGCGTTGCAGATGGAACCGAACCACATCAACGCAAATTTCGATACGGCGTTGCTTGCTTTGGTCAAAGGCGACTACGAAGAGGGCTGGAGACGCTACGAATACCGTTTGGCGATGAAAGAGCTTTTGGCAAAAACCCATGCGTACAAGACACCGTTATGGAAAGGCGAACCTTTAAAAGACAAGACGATCGTCTTGCAAAACGAACAAGGATTCGGCGATAATATCATGTTTATTCGGTATGCTCAGAAATTCTTGGAAGCAGGCGCTCATGTGATCGTCAGGACGCGTCCGGATCTGGTGCGGCTCTTTCAAACGGCGGATGCGCGCCTTGAAGTGATCGACGAAGAGTCTTCTTCCATTCCGGCGCATGATTTTTATCTGCCGCTATTGTGTTCGGCACAACGTTTTGCGACGACCTTGGAAACAATTCCTCAAGAATTTCCGTATCTTTTTGTGCCCAAATCCAAAATCGACGTGGCGTTAAGCCCCGATCGTATGAAAATCGGCATTGTTTGGAGTTCCAGTCCGACCAATAAGGATTTTAAAAACAAACATATCGGTTTGAACGCGTATCGCTCGTGGTTTGGGTTGGAAGGGATACAGTGGATTTCTTTACATGTAGGCGATGAGGCAAAGGATATTGCCGGGGAAGGATTAAGTGATACGATTGTCGATATTTCCCCTGTTTTAAGCGATTTTTACGAAACGGCGAAAGTGATGATGCATTTGGACCTTGTAATTACGACGGATACAGCGGTGGCTCATTTGTGCGGAGCTTTAAACATACCCGTTTGGGTCTTGACGCCTAAACCTGCCGATTGGCGATGGATGCAAGAGGGCGATACGACGCCGTGGTATCAAAGCGTTAAAGTATTTAGGCAAACGGTTTCGGGTGATTGGAGCGTGCCGATTGCGGCGGTATTTAGAGCATTGGAAACGATGTTAAAGACGGCAGAAAAGAGCGTCTAAATGCGGTTTTTTCTCCCACGACCATCAAAAAATGCATCGTGTGTAAACGATAATTTAACAAGCGATAGAAGGTAGGTAAATCATGTTTGGAATGATCTTGAAATTTCAGGCCTTTATGGAACGGTTGAAGAAGCGAAAAGCGTTGTGGTTTAGTACGCTCATTACGCTTTCGGTATTAGGCATTATCGGCACGCTTTATTATTTAAATTCGATGACGAATAGGGCGACGAAAAATTTATACGAGGCAACCAATAGCAGTTACTTCCACGAATTGGATATGAAAATTGCCGATACAATGTTGAATCTAGAGATTGTCGGTGATATGCTTTTAGCCAATCCCGATTTTGTAGCCGCAATTAATGCCCAAGGTGATCCGAACGCGATTGCCGCAAAGCTCAACGCGATGAGCGGAAGCCTTAAAAAGATCGATCAAAACGGCATTGTTTTGGAGCTCTACTCCAAAGAAGCGGTTAAAATCAGCTCTTCATCGCGCACGCCGGTTTTAAATGCGCAACCTTACGATTCGCTCGGACTTCAGAAAGTCTTGGCCAATAATCAGCCTTTCAGCGGCATCGAATACCAAGACGGGCAGGTTTTCCTCCATGCTCTTTATCCTCTTCAAAACGGTGTTTTGGAAGTGAAGAAATCATTGGATTTTCTGTTTGACGTTTATAAAAGTAGCGGTAAGATTTTTCAAGTCCTTATGGAACGCGATTTGATGGATATGAAAAAATTGCAGGAGTTTAAATACCAAAAAGTAGGCAACTTTGAGATTAGCGTACAATCACATGTCGACGCCGATTTTCTCGAGCAGTTATCCGGTATTGATTTCGAACAGCTCATCGCCGGTAAATACATCATTAAAGACGACTATTTTATTCTCGCCAAACCGATTTTGAATGCCGACAATAAACGCGTCGGTCTCTTTATTATCGGTGAAAATACGCAAAAAGAAAATAGCCTTCCGAAAATGACGAAAAAAATTTCTACGGGCTTAACGACGGCGGCATTGGGGTTAGTCGTTGCGTTGCTCGTTTTAATGATTTAAATAAGCGTTTTACACCTTTAAAATCGCATTAAAAGGAAGACTTTAAATCTCCCTTTTAATGCGAAAACCCTCCTTTAAGCATAAGATTACAAATATGTGACTATAATAGATTCATTATACGTGTTTGATGGCGTTCTTGCAAAACGGCAAGAATTTTGACACGTCTTTGAAGCACGGCTTCGAAGACCATGTTAATACGAGGCTCTCTTTGGCAGAGTGTCCGTGCGCCTTGAGTGCTTTTACTTCTTGCAAAACGTGTTTTGTAAGAAGTCTATTTGCTTCGTAAGAGACGTTTTGCAGGAGATTTGATATGTCTAATGCCCCGGAAGTGATCTACAGTAAAAGTACGATTAGTCTAAAATCGTTACCCGCCAAAGGTGAAAATCTTAATCTCTTTTTGCGTCCCGGCGACGAGTTATCCTTAGCACTCGATTTGTCTAAAGCAAAATTTCAAGTCGTCGGCGGCGATATTATCGCAACGCTTCCAAACGGCGGACAATTGACGTTCGTCTCTTTGGGTATGATGGCATTTGAAAACAACGCTCCGGTTATCAAACTCCCTAACGGTACTTTTTTAGCACTAGATCAAATCCTCGATACGATCACGGACGTCGGTCAAGCTCCGAAAGATGCGGTTTTGGTTTCCGGAAACGTCTCTTTGGAGACACAAGAACAACCGATTGAACACGAACAAAAAGCAAAAACGCAAGATGCTCCCGTTAACGATTATAATGCCTATTACGTCGATCCGGAACTCCCAAAACGCCTTGACGACGTCGCTTCAAAAGACGAGTCCGGCAAATACCTTCAAGAAAGTCTCCCCGAATTTACGAGCAACGAAACGGCAAAAGAGGATTTAACGAACAAGTACAGCTCGTCCGAAGAAAAAACAAAAGACAACGTTGCCGACGTTTCGGCCGCCTTATCGTTTGACGTAGGATTTTATCAAATTAAGGGCAGTGAGTCGACCGCCGACAGCGTGACAACCGTTTTAGGCGGAACGGGAAGCGCACTCGGCAATGTCAGCAAGCTGGCGGCGGCGCAGTTTGAACCCGAAACGCTTGATTATCGCAACAGTGCTTATTCGACCGTGATTACGGCAGATAATCCGGCTTTTGTGAACGAAACGTATCTCACCAAGCTTGTGCGCTTGAACGTTTCTCAGCCGATAGGTTTTACGATTACGAGTATTGCGATTAACGGACTGACAAGCGGCGGTTTTGAAATTTTAAATTCCGATTTTAGTTCTGCGGGCAATGCCAGCGGAGGATGGACGCTCAGTGCCGGAACGGGCTTTTCTTCAACATTGAGCGACGGCGGTGAAACGATAGAGTTTTATATTCGCTATTACCCTAATTCGTCGGGGATAACGTTAAATTTTGATAATCTCATGCAAGTTGCTTTGACGTCAGAGTTTAACATGTCAAACGTACCGGATGAAAAACAAGGCGACGTGATTGTCCCTGATTTAACCAAATTAACCGCATACAAAGACATCGGGGTTATCGTCAAAGAAGTCGACAGCGTATCGGATTATACGTATACGGGCAAACATTCGACGGGATTTGTTCTTGATACCACACCGAATGAAAACATCGTTTATACTTCCAAATTGGATTCTACGGTGACGGGAGGATTGTCGAACGATACGATGTACGGGAGTATCGGTAACGATACGCTAGAAGGCAGTAACGGCAACGATACCTTAAGCGGAGGTGCGGGGGTCAATACGCTGATCGGCGGAAGCGGCATCGATACGGCGGATTATTCGTTTATGACAAAATACAGCGACGACTTTTTATTTGCCAACGACGGGCACATCGATCCCGTAACGGGAGTGGCATATGCCAACGATTCTAAGGGCGTGATCGTTGATTTGCAAGCGGGAACGGCGAGCGGAAAAACGGTTTACGACGCAACGTCGGACGTTTTGACCGGCGAAGAGTCGCGCACGATCAGCGATCATTTATCGGGCATCGAATACGTCGTCGGTTCCAAATACGACGATACGATTCGAGGTGATGCCAACGCCAATAAATTAAGCGGCGGCGAAGGTAACGATACGCTTGAGGGTAGAGACGGAAAAGATTGGCTTGAAGGCGGTGCGGGTAATGACTGGTTGATCGGCAGTACGGACGATTATATGATCGACGGCGGCGACAATACCGATACGGCGGATTTTTCCAATAATTCAAACGGGCTGATTATTACCCTTAACGATTCGGCGAACGGATCTTTAGGCAATATCGGCGGTACCAGTGCTACGACGATTATTAAGAATGTCGAGAACGTTGCGGGAACGCAATACAAAGATAGTATTTCCGGCGATACGGCGGACAACCTTCTCATCGGTGGATACGATCATAGCGCAACGGCCGTGACGGCGAACGACGACACGATCACGGGCGGTTCGGGCGCGGACACGATCGTCGGCGATATGATGATCGATACGGTGATCGCGACGCCTCTTTATGCGGGTAACGATGTTTTGGGCGGCGGGAGCGATAACGATACGATTTACGGCGATTCGGCTCCGATTCTTAGCAATGCGGAAGTTGAGGTTGCGGCGGATCAAAGCGTCGAATATATCCGCAATACGGACGACGACAGCACTTTGGCGACGATTTACGGCGGTAACGATACGCTTAAAGGCGGCGGCGGAGACGATTATCTCAACGGCGGAAGCGGTTGGGACACCGTGGATTACAGTGCTTCCGCAGCGGCGGTTATTGTTAATTTGTCGTCCAATTATGCCATGGGTGAAGGCTACGATCAATTATTCAATATCGAAAATATCGTAGGTTCAAACTCGGCATCGGGCGATACTTTGATCGGTAATGCGCTTGCCAACACGATTATCGGCTCAAAAAGCGGTGCGGACACTTTAAGCGGTATGGACGGATTGGATACGCTAAACGGCTTAGGCGGAAAAGATTGGGCGGATTACAGCTATGTTTCCGGCACAACGGGCGTTAACGTCGATTTAACGGCGGGAACGGCATACGTATCGGCAACGGACAGCGATACGTTGATTGCGATTGAAAACGTCATCGGTTCTTCCAAAGCCGACACGCTTTCCGGTGGATCGGGCAATAGCGTTAATACGCTTATGGGCGGATTGGGAAACGATATTTTTTACGGTTACGGAGACGGAGACCTATTGGACGGCGGCTCAGGGTCCGATACCGCCGATTACATGTATGCCGAGGGACGCATCGTCGTGACCTTGGACGGAAGTAATTCCGACACGTTGATGAACATCGAAAACGTTTACGGGGCTTCGGATAAAGATACGCTGATCGGTAATAGCGACGCCAATATTCTCGACGGTCGAGCCGATGCGGATACGCTAAGCGGTATGGGCGGTGCGGATACGCTGATCGGCGGAGCCGGCGACGATACGCTGATCGGCGGAGCCGGCAACGATACGCTCTGGGGCGGAACGGATGCCACACACGATAGCGGTATCGATACCGCCGATTACAGCGGTTCTTCTTCGATTTATGCCGATTTGGCAAACGGAACGGTCAACGACGGTTTGGGCGGTATCGATACGCTAGCCGGTATCGAAGTGATCCTAGGTTCCGGATATAACGATGTTATGATCGGTTCCGGTAATGCCGATACGTTGATCGGCAACGGCGGAAACGACACGTTTTTTGCCAGCGGCGGCGGAGATAGCTATTACGGCGGTGTTTTTGGAAGTTCGAGCGACGGTAACGTCAAAGACCGTTTAAGCTATGCGGATGTGTACCACGACGTGATAGATTCAAAAACCGTTGATCATATCGTGGTCGATCTTTCACATGTAGGAACCAATGCCACGATTTTAGATGCGAGCAATGCGGTTATTTCGACCGATTCGCTTTATGCAATCGAAGAGATTGTCGCTACCGACGGAAACGATACGCTAAGAGGCGGTGCCGGGTCGCAACAGACGTTTTACGGAGGAGCCGGAGACGATACGCTGAGCGGTAATACCGACGGCGACTATCTCGACGGTGAAGGCGGCACGAATTTAGCCGATTATACGGCACAAAGTAGTAATTTGGTCGTTAACTTGACGTCCGCAGGCAACAACGTATATCTTTCCGGTAGTATGCCGACGTCGAGTAACTCGGATACACTTGCCAATATTAATAATATCGCTACAGGTAGCGGTGCCGATACGATTATCGGAAACGGCAACGACAATATCGTTCGTGCGGGTGTAGGTGCCGACACGCTTAGCGGTGGAGCCGGAGACGATACGCTCTACGGTGAAGCAGGGAACGATACCTTAAGCGGCGGAGAGGGAAACGATACGCTGATCGGAGGTATGAGTACCTCGGTCGATAGCGGAATCGATACGGCAGATTACAGTGCAACGTCTTATTACGGCGTTACGGTTGATTTGCAAAACGGTAACGCAACCGGAGCAACGATCGGAACGGATAAACTTTACGGTATCGAAAATGTTTTAGGTTCGGCACAGTCCGATACGTTGATCGGTGCTTCGGGAACCCTCAATACCTTAAGCGGACTTGGCGGTAACGACACGCTTTACGGTAACCTTGAGGGCGATTATCTCGACGGCGGTAGCGGAACGAACACTGCCGATTACTCTTCCGAAACAGCGTCTATCGTCGCAAACTTGACGACGGGAAGAGCTTATTTTACGTCCTCTTCATCCTACGATGCGCTTGTTTCGATACAAAACGTTTTAAGCGGAAGCGGCAACGATACCTTAATCGGACTTTCAGGAACCCTCAATACGCTAAACGGTAACGACGGCGACGATACGCTAAGCGGTAATCTAGACGGTGATTCGCTCATCGGAGGAGATGGAAGCGATACACTCGATTACACGACGGCAAATGCTGCTTTGACGGTTGATCTAGGAACGCAAACACTCTTTAAAAGCGCGTCAAGCTCTGCTAAAGATTATTATTCCGAGGCTGAAGTGATCGTGACGGGCACATACAACGATAGCTTTACCTTGAGCACCTCTACGGATACCGCAGCTATGACGCTTGACGGCGGGGCGGGTGTCGATACCTTAGATTACGGAACACTTTACGATGCGATTAACGTCTCGTTAAATGCCGCGACGTATACGACGGTTACGATAGGAAGCAGCGGCGGTAACGACGATCTGATACGAAATATCGAAAATATTTTCGGTTCCAAAGCCGCAGATACGATCCTCGGAGATAGTTTAACCAATACATTGATGGGAAATGAGGGAAGCGATACCCTAGACGGCGGATTGGGCAGTGATGTGCTTTACGGCGGGGCCGATAACGACATGTTGATCGGTACCTTAGACGGTGCGAACGATTTTTACTACGGCGATGCCGGAGTCGATACGATCGATTATAGTTCCAATACCAACAATATGACATTGATCGGCGGTACGAATGTGACGGATAACGCCGGAAGTAGCGGTATCGGAACGGATATTTTGACGACGATTGAAGTTTTTAGCTCGGGAAGCGGTGCGGATACGCTAAGCGGCGGTACGGCTTCGGTAACGATCTACGGAAATTTAGGTGCCGATACGATCACGGGCGGAACGCTTGCCGACGTACTTTACGGCGATAATGCCCTAAATTCGCACGGCATATCGGACGGACACAATACGCTCATCGGCGGTGCCGGAAACGATACGTTGTATGCCGGAGACGGAGGCGATAGTTTACGCGGCGATGCCGGAAACGATACGCTTTACGGCGGAGCGGGCGTCGATACGCTCGATTATATCACGAACGGTATTGCGATTACGGCACTGTTAAATACGGGGAATATCTACGGCGACGGTTCGGACGTCGTGGATACGGCGACGATTGAAATTTTACGTTCGGGTATCGGTGCCGATACGATTAGCGGTGCGGATACAGGGGTCTTGAGTAAAATTTATTCCGGCGGCGGTTCGGATGTCGTGAACGGCGGTGCTTTAGCGGAAACGCTTTACGGTGAAGCCGGAAACGATACTCTAAGAGGCGGCGGCGGTATCGATACGCTTTTTGGCGGTGAAGGAAACGACACGCTTTTTGGTGCCTTAGACGGAGATGTTCTTCACGGCGATAACGGAAGCGGCAATATCGGAACGAACGATGTTTTAGACATGTCGGACATTGCAACGGGCACCGATCTTCAAATTGACATGTCGGCCGGAACGATTAGTGTAGCGGGAAGTAGCCTGAGTACGTTTGACGAGATTGAACATATTACCGGCGGTGGCGGAAACGATACGCTGTGGGGTGATGCGGGAGCCAATACCCTTAAAGGCGGTGCCGGAAACGATACGATTTACACCAGTGCCGGTATCGATTTTATCGACGGTGGGACAGGCAGTGCCGATACGGTTGATTTCAGCGCGATCTCTTCGACGTCTATCATCGTCAATTTAGCGACTTTACAGATCGGTAACGACGGTTACGGCAATATCGAAACGATTCAAAATATTGAGAATATTAACGGCGGCGGTGCCGGCGATACCCTATACGGCGACGGTATGTCCAATACGATTTACGGTAACGCGGGAGCAGATAATATCAAAGGCGGCGACGGTAACGACGTTTTATACGGCGATGACGTTACCAACTCACATGTAGCGTCCGCGGATACGCTTAACGGTGAAGCCGGAGCCGATACGCTTTACGGAAGTAGCGGAAACGACACTTTAGACGGCGGTTTGGACGACGACTTACTCGACGGCAAAGAGGGTTCGGATCTTTTTTACGGCGGCGGCGGAAACGACACGTTCAGTGATAGCGGTACGACGGGTATTGATACGGTCAGCTATGCGACATCGACCAAACGCGTGGTTGCTTTTGTCGATAGCGACGGTTTGATCGAAGTGACCGACGGTACGCTAAGCGGAAGCGTCGCTACGCCGACGGTCATCGGAAGTACGGCTTCCAACGTCGGTACCGACACGATCGTAAGCGGTATCGAAGCGTATATCGGTAGTAGTTATGCCGACAATTTCTTTTCAACGACGCTCAATTCAACGCTCACGACGCGACCGAGCGATACCTTAATCATTAACGGCGGCGGCGGGAACGATACGATATACGGCGGAACAAATGCCGATACGCTAAGCGGCGACGATAACGACGATACGATAAGCGGTTTTGCCGGAGCAGATATTTTGACGGGCGGCAACGGCTGGGATACGGTGAGTTACGTTTACGACGTTGCGGGCGTTAAAGTGAATTTGGCTTCGGGTCTCAATGCCTACGGACAAGCTTCGGGAAGCGCGACCGATAGTTGGGGTACGACCGATACGCTTAGTTCGTTTGAACGTGTTTTGGGTTCAAGCTACGCCGATACGATCACGGGAAACAGCGGCTCGGACGATTTACGCGGTAATGCGGGAGATGATTGGTTTGTAATGACCTCCGGCAACGATACGATTTACGGCGGCGAGACGACTGAAACGCTCGGTGATACGATTGATTATTTTTACGCGACGAGTTCGGGCGTAAATGTTGATTTATCGACATACAGCTCGGTAGGAACGGATTTTGGGACCGATCTTATTTACGAAATCGAGAATGTTTCGGGCTCTTTGTTTGCCGATACGGTAACAGGCGACGGATATGCCAATAGGTTGATCGGACGTAGCGGAAACGATACGCTCATTGCCGGTGCCGGTGCCGACGTTCTTTACGGTGATGATAATAGCGCAACAAGCATCGACGGTACGGAGACGGGCAACGATTCGTTATTAGGCGAAGCGGGCAACGATACGCTTTACGGTGGACTCGGTGACGATAGCTTATGGGGCGGGGCAGATAACGATACGCTATACGGTGGAAGCGGAGCGGATTACCTCAACGGTGGTAGTGGTATCAATACGATGCAAGGAAACGACGGCGACGATCTTTTTTACCTTGCCGATGCAACCGCAACCAATACGGTTACGGGCGGGAATAATACGGATACGCTTGATTTTAGTGCGGCGACATCTTCCGTGACGGTCGATATTTCAAATTCGACCTCTTCACAAACAAGCGGCGGCGGAGGAACGCTTCGTTTAACGGATGCGATCGAAAACGTGACCGGAGGCGATTCTGGCGATACGATTACGGGAAATTCTCTTGTCAACGTTATCAGCGGCGGTAACGGTGCGGATACGATTTACGGCGGACTCGGGGGCGATACGATTTACGGCGGTGCGGGAAATGATCGTATTTACGCCGATACGCTTTCAGGCTCGATCACCGATACGTCCATTAATACGATTTACGGCGGCGAGGGAAGCGACCTCATTTGGGGAAGCTTGGGTGCGGATGTAATTTACGGTGACGATAACGGTTCTTACGGGACGACGAGCAACGATACGATTTATGCGATTAGCGGATCGGACGGGAGCGATTATATCAACGGGGGACAAGGCGTTAGCGATAGAGTCGATTATTCGGCGATTAGCAATTCCTACGCGATCAACGTAACGCTAAACGGTTCAACGAACGCGACGGTAACAATTAGCGGCGGTGATAACGATACGATCGTTAATATTGAAGATTTTATCGGCGGGCTTGGAAATGATACGATTCGCGGCGATGACGCCGATAACTATTTAAGCGGAAGCGGCGGCGACGACACACTTTTCGGCGGTAGCGGTAACGATGTTTTAGACGATCGCACAGGCATCAATACGTTTGCCGGTGGAGCGGGAAACGATACGATTATCGGAACGGGAAATGCCGCGAACAGTTGGATCGATTATTCGATCGACGGCATTAATGAGGGAGCGTATACCGATTTGAGCGATACGCTGGCACAACATATTTCGAATAGCCGCGGTAACGACGTTATTACCGCTATCGATCATATGACGGGAACAAATTATGCCGATACGTTTTACGGCAACGCGAACGTCAATACGATTGAAGGCGGTGCGGGTAACGATCGTATCGAAGGTTACGGCGGTAACGACGTTTTAGACGGCGGGGATGGTGAAGATACGGTTCGATACTATTACGAAAATAAAATCAACGTTACGCTTGCCGAAGGCAATGTCGATACGACGGTTCAAATCTATAACGGCTCTAGCTTCGGGGCTTCCGGCTATGTCGATACGATTCGTAATTTTGAAAATATCGAAGGCTCTAATAGTACCAACTCAACACTCAACGGCGATACGATTTCGGGTAATAGTTCGAATAACAGTATTTGGGGTTATGCCGGAAACGACTCACTCTACGGCGGCGGCGGCGATGATTATATCGACGGAGGATCGGATAACGATACGATCGCCGGAGGGGACGGAGCCGACGTGATCTACGGAGGTAACGGAAACGACGTAATTCGCGCAAATGCAACGAGTTATACGGGAGTGAATACGGGAGATCATGATCACGATACCGTTTACGGCGGTTCGGGACAAGATTTTATTTACGGCGCGATGGACGGCGATACGCTTTACGGTAACGACGCATCGACGGTTGACGGTTCGGACTGGTTGCGCTATAACGAATACGCAGGCGGTGTTATCGTCGACTTGGCTGCCAATACCGCACGAGATGCCTCTAATGCCGCACTAACCGATACGATTTACGGCTTTACCCATGTCTTGGCAAGCAGTGCTTACGACAATACCGTTTACGGCAATACCGCCAATAACTCGGTTACGTTTGGATCCGGAGACGATGTCTATTATGCCAGCAATCTTTCCAGTAACGCAAGTGCTAATTACGGTAGCGATATCGTTGACATGTCAAGCGGTAGCGATGCGCTTTATTTTTATATCGCCGAATTGACTTCCGGCGATACGATCAATGCGGGTGCGGATACCGATACACTGTACTTTCGCGATGCGGGAACGCTTAGCAATACGCAATTTTCCAATATCTCCAATCTTGAAATCATTCAGCTCTCCTCATCAGGCAACAATGTATCGAATTTGGATAAAAACGACGTAACGATCATCGGCGGTACGGGAGCCGATACGTTTAACTATTCGCTGAGTGCCTTCGACGCGCACGATATTTTAGACGGTGGAGACGGTGTCGATACCTTAAACTTTTTAAGCGCGGGAACGCTCACGACGGCGATGCTAGGTTCTATATCGCATATCGAAAAAATCCAACTCTACAACGGCACCAATACGGTAACCGTTGACATCAGTACGATAAGCGGTGCGACGCTTTTGGGCGGAAGCGGAGCCGACACCTTTAACTATTCGATTTCCAATCTTTCGAGTGCCGACATCATCGACGGCGGCGGCGGGGTGGACAGCGTGGTGTTTTTGGATGCCGGAACGATAAGCGATGCACAGTTTGCCAACCTAAGTGCTATCGAAAAAGTACAACTGTACGCCGGAACGAATACGTTTACGATCGGTGCCAACGAGAGCCGTCTTTCCGGAGTGAGCTTAATCGGCGGAACGGGCGTGGATACGTTCGTGTATACTTCCGCGGCGTTAGCCGATGCAACACCCAATGCGAGCATCATCGGAGCAAGCGGTAACGACGTGCTTTCGTTGAGCGGTTCGACGCCGGTGGTCGACGCCAATCTTTCAACCTTTAGCGGGCTTTCTACTCTGGATCTTAATGCCTATACCGGTTTGATTACGCTAGGCGCGTATGCTACGGCGATGGGGCTTTCGACGATTAACGCGACGTCCAATACGAATGCACTCGTTATAGATGCCTCGTCGATGAGCAGTGCCGTGACCATGAATACCGGAAGCGGTTTAGATACCCTCAAAGGCGGAAGCGGAGCCGATGTCTTTAACATTACGGCCGCCAAAGCTTCCATCGTCGGTAACGGCGGTAACGATACTTTAAATATCAATGCGGCGATAACGCAAAATGCTTCCGTCATTGCAAGCATTGAGACGATCAACATCAATGCCGATACCTCGATAACGGGTGACATGTCAACTTCGACGTTAAGCATCGCTAGCGGAAAAACGTTGAGTATGAATACGGCGTCGATAACAGGCGATACGATGAGTATAGTCAACAGCGGAACCGTCGTTTTAAACGCTACCGACGGGCAAACGCTAAGCGGCGTCACCTTGACGGGAAGCGGTATTTTAAAAGTCAATTCCGACGATGACGGCTCGATCGTCGATCTGAGCGGCATGAACGTTTCGGGATATAGCGGAGCGATAACGATTAGCGGAGGAGACGGTATCGATACGATCGTCGGTACGTCAAAAGCCGATACGATTTACGGCGGTGAAGGCGATGACGTGATCACGGGCGGAAGCGGTACGGATCGAATGGACGGACAAGAGGGTAGCGATACGTATGTGTTCACTTCAAGTTCGGATATTGCTTCCGATATTATTTCCGATACCGGTAGTAGCGGCACGGATATGGTGTGGGTGAACGTCTCGGGTGACCAAAATCTCTCGACGCTTTCGGTGAGCGGCATCGAGGGGTTGAAATTTTACCAAGGCGGTACGTCGCAAACATTAACGATTTCCAAAGCGCAAGCGACATTATATACCGACTTTATCGGATACGCTAGCGCAAGCGATACGCTTAACGTTACGGGCATTACGAGTAGCCTTGATATGAACAGTTCCAAAACGTATACGAATATTTCCAAAATCGTGATGACGGGTAGCGGATCTACGGCAATGACGCTTGTCGGTGCTCAAAGCGTTTCCAATGCGATCACGGGCGGAAGCGGTGCGGATACGTTGATCGCGGGACACCAAACCGATAGCCTTTACGGCGGTCTAGGTAACGATACGTATCAATTTGCCAGTGCGTACTTGAACAGTTCGGATATCGTAAGCGATAGTAGCGGCACGGCGGATATTTTACAGATTACCGATAGCGGAGCGACGATTAGCGATGCAATGTTGACCAATATTACGGGTGTCGAAATCTTAAAACTCTCCGGCGGCAGCAACAATGTGAGCTTAGGCAACGAAGCGTATAACGGCGGCAGCGGTTTGACAACCGTCGATCTGTCTTCCGGAGGTACCAATGCCGTTAATAATAGTGCAATCGCAAATTTAAGCCTTATCGGAGGGAGCGGCACAGATACGTTAAATATCAGCGGCGGAGTCGCTTTAAATGCAAGCACTATTAGCAATGTCGAAGCGATTAACGTTACAAGCGGAAGCAGTTCACTGAGCGGGGTGTTTTCAGGTTCTCCGATCATCACGATTGCCTCGGGTGCGAGCCTTAGCGGTTCTGGAAGCTCGATGAGCGGCAAAACGTTTACGATCAACGGTACGCTTAACGCAACGAATGTGAATGCAATGTCTCTTGCATCGACCAGTTTGAACAGCGGCGGTCTTTTAAGCCTTGTCTTAGCCGCGGGGGGAACGCTTGATGCAAGCGTTGCAGGTTTTAGTAAAGATAGCGGTGGAGCGTTAAAAATCTACGGTAGCACGGGAAGTGAAACGGTCACGATCGGTACGTCAAGTTTCGGCACAAATACTAACGATACGATTAGTGATTCTTCAGGTTCTACGGATACGCTCGTCGTTACGGGTAACGGTGCGCTTGATTTTACGAAAATAGCAGGGATGGAAGTCGTCGATTTGACCAATTATGCATATAGCGGTGCATTAACAACCAGTGTCGGTACGAGCGAGACGGTTAAAATAGACTCGGCATATACGTCTATTAATCTCGGCAGTTCTGCCAACGATCAATTATACATCACGGCCAATACGGTTGATCTTTCGAGTTCGGCGTTAAGCGGTATTGAAAGTTTTTATGTGGCAAGCGGTGCGACATTGATAGTACAAGCAAGCGAAGTATCCGGTAAAAGCGTTACGGGCGGAGGTTCGGTGACGCTTATCGTGGGTAGCGACTCTGCCGCAGACCTTTCCGGTGTGACACTCAGCGGAACGAAAACGCTTGAATTTAAAGCCGATGCAACGTTTTCGGGTATTTTAGGAACAATATCGAGCGTCTCCGTAGATAGCGGCATAACGGCTACCGTAACCGCAGAAACGCTCAACGGAAAAACGCTCAGTATCATAGGAAACGGTTCGCTTGATATTACGGCAAGTTCGACGGCCGCGTCTAACAATTTTTCGGGACTCACCAACAGTATTAGCGGTACCGTAACGCTGAACGTCACGACTGCGTTGGATCTTTCCGGCGTAACGATCGGTACGGTGTTGGATACCGTCAATACGAGTGCGGCATTGACGCTTTCGGGAACACAAGCCAATACTCTTAGTGCTTATGAAGGTAGCGGTAATATCGTGATTAACTCCGGAACGGCAAGCGTCGATCTTTCGATAAAAAACGTGACGGGTTATAGCGGTACGTTTACGATCAACGACGGAACGGGAACCCAAACGCTCAGCGGTACCGCGAATGCCGATACGTTTAATTTGGATAATGCTTCCGCGAGCGTTGTTGCCGGTAACGGAAACGATACGATCACGATTCTCTCTACGATGGCTTCCTCTCCGAGCGGAATGATTGACGGCGGCGGAGGGACGGGCGATGTTCTTACGATTGCCGCAAGCGGTTTAAACATCAATGCTTCCCATATCACCAATGTTGAAACAATCAACGTTAACGCTTCAACGACAATGAGCGGAACCCTAAGCACCGATAGCGTCGTTATCGCCGATGGGATAATCTTAAGTGCCGATGCCTCGGTCGTGAGCGGTGAGACGATCAGCGGTAACGGAACCCTAAGCGTCACGAATTTGGATGCAACGCTCAATGCGGATTTTTCATCAATCGCCGCAAGTACGATCTTACATGTAGACTGGAGCGGAACGGGAACGTATAGCGGAAATCTAACCCATGTCGATGTTCTTAGCATCTCAAGCGGAACGATGAGCGTAACGGACGATATCGTATCAGGACATACGGTATCGGGAAGCGGCTCGTTGATCGTCGAAGTCGGAAGCGATACGGCATTTACGTGGTCTTCTATCGCCGATACGCTCACGACCACCTTGGCATTTACGGGCGGAACGTCGTACACGCAAAGCATAAGCAACGTCGATGCAATCACCTTAGCAAGCGGCGTGAGCGTTGATATTTCGGGTGCGACGATCGATAGCGATACAACATCGGTGAGCGGTTCTAGCGGTAATGAATCGTTGACGCTTAAGAGTAGCTTTTTAGATACTCTCACAAGTATCGATCTTGGAAACGGTTCCGATACGCTAAGCGTGACGGGAACGAGTACGCTTAATGCGGCGGATTTTGGCAAAATAAGCCATGTCGAAACGCTGAATCTTACCGATTATACGGGCTCGGCGGATTTAACGGATACCAGCGGTATTACGCAGTTAAATACGGGCTCAAACGTCAATACGATAACGATCGATTACGCGATGAATATTAACGATACGGGCGGAAGCGATACGCTTTATACGACCTCTACGATGGATTTAAGTACTCAAACGATGGTTGGAATTGAAACGTTGAATGTTGCAAATACAACGACGACGACCTTAGACTACAATGATCTTAGCGTCGGAGGCGGCGATATTGCGACGTTGGAGGGAAGCGGTAGCGTTGCGATTCATGGAACTACGTCGATGGATATTCAATCCTTAAGCGTTGACGCATTGGGTAACGATCAATTAGGCATCACGGGAACGGCGAGCGACGATCATCTTGTATTGGATTTTTCGCAATTGGACGAGATTTCGTTTAACGGTAACGGCGGTAACGATACGGTCGCGATCAACGGTATTGCCGGCGGAAGTACGCTAAACGACACGACGGCGTTTAACCATATTGAAACGTTGGATCTTTCGTCGTTATCTTCCGCAACGGCGTCCATTAGCTTTGATATGCTTTATTCGCTTGCGCAAACATCAAGCGTTGATACCGATTCTAATACCTCAACGTATGAGATCAACCTCAACGTAGACGATGTAAATTATGCGAATCTTTCGATTACGTCCTCGTCGAATTTTACGGTTGACGGAGGTACCGCATCGACTTCATGGGCTCTGAGCGATCATAGTTCGTCGTATGAGATTAGTGACGGAATCAATACGTTTTTGTTACATGTCAGTTAAAAAGGATCGGTAAACGTCGGTATGGAATTAGCGGAAAAAAACGATTATTTAGTACAAGCATACAAGTATATTCTTGATTTTTACTACGGGAACGTTTCGTACGAGACGATCGATACGGTTTTGGGGCATGAGCCTATCCATAACGAAGCGATCGTTCGAAGTGCAAAGGATTTTGGACTGACATGTGAAGCCCTTAGCCTTGAACGCGATATGGTCGAGGCGCATTTGGTGCCTTGCATCGCATGTTCGCAAGAGGGCTTAATCGCAATTATCAAAGCCTTCGACAACGGTTCCGTGACCGTGCTCGATCTTCACTACGGCATTGAAGAAGTGATCGATATGCCGACGCTTCAAAAGCGCTTTTCGATGCTCTTGGTTTTTTACAAGCCCGAAGATCATGGCGGTATACTCGAACAAGAAGATCACAGTAAAGCGTGGTTTTGGAACCATCTGATACGCTCCAAAGAGGAGATCGTTCGCGTCGGAATTTTGACGGTTTTTATCAATTTGTTCGTCATCTTAATCCCGATGTATACGATGAACGTTTATAACCGTGTCATCCCGAATTTCGCGACGGAAACCTTGGCCGTTTTAACGATCGGCGTAGCCTTGATCTACATGTTCGACGCTTTATTTAAAATGGCGCGCGTTTATATCTTGGAAACGATGGGCAAGCGCATCGGAAGTATTTTGGAAGAAGAGATTTTAGAGCGTTTAATGCTTTTGCAAAGCAGTCACGATCGTCTTTTAGCCGGCTCTAAAGCCAACCTTTTTAGGGAAGCTGCGCAAGTACGCGACTTTTTTATGTCCAAAAGTATCTCTTTGGCGTTGGATTTGCCTTTTATCGCACTGACCTTGTTGATTATTTACATTATCTCTCCGATCATTGCCGCGATTACGCTTTTGTGCGGTATCGTCGTTGTTGCGATCAACCTTGGATTTCAAATTCCTTTGTTTCGTTGGAGTCAAAAACTCTTTAACGACGGACAGATGAAACACAATTTTTTATTTGAGACGATTCAGGGTATCGAAACGCTCAAATTGACCAATGCGGTAACGACGCGTTTGTTTAAATGGCGTAAATTAATCCATTTTTACAATTTCGTCAATCTCAAAATTCAAATGCACACCAATTTGGCGATGAGCCTCTCCGCGGTCGTGATGCAGTTTGCGACGATGTTTGCTTTGGTGGCGGGCGTTTACGAGATTCAAGAAAAAAATCTAACGTTAGGTGCTTTGGTAGCATTGAGTATTTTGGTCGGACGCGCGATGGTTCCGATTGTGAATATTTCGACGATTTTAGTGAAATACAAAGAGTTTAAAGAAGCCCTCGATTCGCTGAATCGCTTTTGGCATTTGCCTTTGGAAACGCAAAAATCCGTTGAATTCGGCGTTCGAAATTTAGAGGGAAATATCGAATTTAACCATGTCACGTACACGTACGAGGGTTCTAAAAATCCCTCTTTGCTTCAAGCCACTTTCAAGATCAAGCAAGGCGAAAAAATCGGCATCATCGGGCGCACGGGTGCGGGTAAAAGCACGATTTTGAGGCTACTCTCCGGCATCGATTCCGCACAAAGCGGTACGATTCATATCGACGGACACGAAATTCATACCCTTCATCCGGTGGAGCTTCGCGCACATATCGGCATTATGCCGCAAGAGCCGTTTTTATTTGCCGGAACGCTTAAAGACAATATCGAACTGGGCATACGTATCGGCAAAGAGCGTTTGATTAAGCTTTTGGCGATGACGGGTTTGGACGAACTTGTCAAACGTTCGGGCGAGGGAGAAAATTTTCAAGTCGGCGAAAACGGCAGTCGCCTCTCGGTGGGACAACGTCATTTGGTCGGTCTTGCGCGTGCGTTGATTAACGATCCCTCGATCGTCGTGTTGGACGAGCCGACGACCGGCATGGACGTCGGGCTTGAAAAAGAGATGGTCGACCACCTTAAGCCGCTTTTACGCGATAAAACGCTGATCGTCATTACGCATCGTTTCGCCGCTTTGGATTTGGTCGATCGCGTGATGGTCGTCAACAACGGGCGTATCGTAGCGGATGGCCCTAAAGAAGAGATTTTAAAACAGTTGCAAGGAAAACCCGTATGTTAGACATGATGATCGAAAAGCGATGGAGCTATTACGTCACGGTCGTTCCCATCGGGCTTTTTTTCGTCGTTTTCTTTCTATGGTCGGCATTTAGCCATATCGATGAGGTTGTCAGAGGAAGCGGAAAAGCCGTACCTTCAGGACAAACCAAGGTGCTTCAACACTTAGAAGGCGGTATCGTTTCGGAGATTTTAGTCAAAGAAGGCGATACGGTCAAAGTCAATCAGCCGATTTACCAGCTCAATCAGGCCTTTTTTACCGCCGATCTGAAAAGCAAAGATTTGGATAGAATTTCGCTCCTTGCAAAAGAACAACGTTTGATGAGTTTGATTGACGATAAGCCTTTGGTTTTTGAAGCGTATATGAGCGAAGGCTATCCCGAGATCGTTCAAAACGAAATGCAGATTTTTAAAAGCGAAAAAACGAACAATACGGAACGCTTAAGCGGCGTACAGCAAAAAGTCGAACAACGTCAATACGAGCTTAAAGAGCTTGAAATCAAGGAAAAAAATCTCTCGCTTGAACTCAATATGGCAAAAGAGAACGTTTCGATTACCGAACAGTTAATGAAATCGGGTGCGGGATCGCGTAAAGAGTATTTGTTTGAACTGAGTAAAAAACAAAATTTGATTACGCAAATCGACGAAGTGACCAATCAAATACCGATTACGCAAGGTAAATACAAAGAAGCGGTGCATGAGTTAGGCTCCGTTCGCTCCGATATTTTATCCAAGCAACTCAACGATCTTCAAGAAGTACGCTTAAAATTGACACAGCTTTCCCAACAAAGCGAAGCCAGTATCGATCGAACGAACCGTTTGCTCATTACCTCTCCGGTAAACGGTATTGTGAATATTTTGTACTTTCATACGATCGGCGGTACGATTAAACCGGGCGATAAAGTTGCGGAAATTACGCCCTTGGAAGAGGGTTTGACGATCGAAGCCAATATTAAAGCCGCCGATCGCGGGCGTATATGGGTCGGTCAAAAAGCCAATATCGAGATTACGGCGTACGATTATGCGAAGTACGGTATGATCGAAGGCGAACTGATATCGATTAGCCCCGATAGCTTTACGACGCAAAAAGGCGATATTTTTTATGCCGTGAAAATCAAAGCCGACAAAGACCGTTTCGGAGCAAATCTGCCGATCATGCCCGGTATGGAGGCGAGTATTAACATTATCACGGGAAAACGAACCGTTTTAGAGTATATTTTGCTTCCCTTAAAACGTATGGGAAAAAATGCGCTTATGGAACCCTAAATCACCAGACTTTTTGCAATATTCATTAGACATCTTGCAAAACTCATTTTGCAAGAAGGTGGGCTTTGCGCCGAAGAAAACGCAGTGTTAACGTAGTCTTTAGAGCTTTGCTTTAAAGACGTGTCAAGAGTTCTGCAAGAACTCTATTGTTTACATGTCAAGCGTTCTAAGCATTTTTTAAGAACGCTTCTGATGATATCTTAAGCAAAAGCGCACGCACGAAAGAAGCACTTGATGTTATAATGACATCGATTTTCTTACCAAAGGGGTCGCTATGTCGCTTAAAGTCGTTTTGTCGCATAAAACCGAGTACCGTTACGATCGTTACGTTTCTCTGTCCCCGCATATCATCCGTTTGCGCCCAGCTCCTCACAGTCGCACCCCGATTGAGGGCTATTCGCTCAAAATCAAACCCGAAAACCATTTTATCAACTGGCAACAAGACCCTTTTGGCAACTACTTAGCACGCATCGTTTTTCCTGAAAAAACGAAAGAGCTCTGCATCGATGTGGAGATCATCGCCGATCTCATCACGATCAATCCGTTTGATTTTTTTGTCGATGAGTATGCCAAAGAGTTTCCATTTGTCTACAAAAAAGAACTCCAAAAGGAACTGCTTCCCTACCTTGAAGAGAGCGAGGATGGTGAGCTTTTAAGGGCTTTTGTACGCTCTTTGGATTGTAAAAAACGCTCTATTATTGATTTTTTGGTCTATCTTAATAGCGAGATCAACCGCCATCTCTCCTACACGATTCGTTTAGAACCGGGAGTGCAAACCTGCGAAGTGACGTTGGAAAAAAAACTGGGCAGTTGCCGTGACTTTGCGTGGCTGTTTGTGCAAGTGCTTCGCCATCTAGGGCTTGCGGCGCGGTTTGTCTCGGGCTACCTCGTGCAACTCAAAGCCGATGTCGCCTCACTCGATGGCCCAAGTGGTCCCGAAGCAGACTTTACCGATCTTCATGCGTGGACGGAAGTCTATATCCCCGGAGCCGGCTGGATAGGGCTTGATGCGACCAGTGGGCTTTTTGCGGGCGAGGGACATATACCGCTTGCGTGCACGCCTTCGTATGAGAGTGCCTATGCGATCGAGGGTATGAGCGATAAATGCGAAACAGAATTCATTTATGACAACACGGTCAAACGCATTTTTGAATCGCCGCGTGTGACCAAACCGTACCGTGAAGACCAATGGGATGCTATTTATAACTTAGGTTTTGAAGTCGACAAAGCTTTGGAAGAGGGCGATGTAAGGCTTTCCATGGGTGGTGAGCCGACCTTTGTTTCGATTGATGATATGGAAGGCGATGAGTGGAATACCAAAGCCGACGGTGCGCACAAACGCTCTCTCGCCGACACACTCTCACGCAAACTTTTAAGCTCATTTACCAAAGGTGGCATGCTTCACTATGCCCAAGGGAAATGGTACCCTGGTGAGCCGCTTCCAAGGTGGCAAACCTCCATCATTTGGCGCAAAGATGGCAAACCCATCTGGAACAATCCTACACTGTTTGCCGATATGAACGAAACCTACGACTATACTAACGACGATGCCAAACGCTTTTTAGCCAAACTAGCACTGACCCTTGGTGTGAGCGATCAAAACATTATTGAAGCGTACGAAGACCCCTTGTATTACATCATTAAAGAGTCCGAACTGCCCATCGACATCGATCCGATGAAATCCGATCTCTCCGACTCTTTGGAGCGACAAACGATCGCCAAAGTGTTCTCTAGGGGGCTTAATAATCCTGTGGGGTATGTGTTACCGTTGAATTTTGGAACGACACGATGGATCACCTCTTCGTGGGTGTTAAGGCGTGGCTATTTGTACCTCAGTGCGGGCAATTCACCCCTTGGGCTCAGGCTTCCACTGGGCTCTTTGGTCGAAAAGCCGCACTCTGAGCTAGCACTTCCTTTTGAACCCGATCTGTTTGCGCATTATCCCGCTTTGGGCGAGTACAGCATCTTAGCACACAAGCGTTGCAAAAAAGTCGATGCAACCCTTTCAAATACCCAAACCCAGACCTTTGTACGCACGGCACTTTGCGCAGAAGTGCGCGAGGGAAAACTCTTTATCTTTCTTCCACCCCTCAACCATACAGAAGCCCTTTTAGACTTGGTCGCATGCATCGAAGCGGTGGCAGAATCTTTACATGTAAAAGTATTTTTGGAAGGGTATGAACCTTCGCATGATCTAAGGCTAGAGCGCATCAAAGTCACGCCAGACCCCGGTGTCATTGAAGTGAACATTCACCCTGCAACATCGTGGAAAGCACTCAGTGAGAATCTTTTGACCCTCTACAAAGAGGCACACGAATCACGCTTGGGGACAGAAAAGTTTATGTTAGACGGCAAACACACAGGCACGGGCGGGGGCAATCACGTCACGATCGGTGCGCTCAAACCCGAAGACAGTCCGCTGTTACGCCGTCCCGATCTGCTTCGCAGTCTTATCACGTTTTGGCAACACCACCCAGGACTTTCGTACCTCTTCTCAGGCGCATTTATCGGTCCAACCTCGCAAGCACCACGTGTGGATGAGGGCAGGGCGGAAAATCTCTACGAGCTTGAGATCGCCTTTGCGCAGATTCCCGAGGGCGAGAGTGTGCCGTTTTGGCTGACCGATAGGCTGTTTCGCCATATGCTGACCGACATTACAGGCAACACACACCGAAGCGAATTTTGCATCGACAAGCTCTATTCGCCCGATTCCAGCAGTGGCAGGCTTGGCATCTTGGAACTACGTGCGTTTGATATGCCTCCACACGCGCAGATGGCGCTTTTACAGATGCTTTTAGTACGCACTTTGGTTGCTCTCTTTTGGAAAAAACCGTACCAACACCAACTGGTGCGCTGGGGCACACAGCTTCACGATAAGTTTTTACTGGAACACTACGTCAAAGAAGATTTACGCGACATTGTCGGTTTTCTCAATGCCGAAGGTTATCCTTTTGCGCTGGATTGGTTCGATCCGTTTTTCGAGTTTCGCTTTCCGCTTTACGGAATGACGACGATTGAAAAGATGCATCTGGAACTTCGCGCCGCCATCGAGCCTTGGCATGTTCTTGGCGAAGAGAGCGGCTCACAAGGAACGTCTCGCTATGTAGATTCTTCGTTGGAGCGCGTGCAAGTCAAGATCAAAGATTTTATTCCCGAACGCTATACCCTTACATGTAACGGCGTCGTCGTTCCGCTTTCGCCCACAGGCGTGGAAGGAGAATTCGTTGCGGGCGTGAAGTACAAAGCGTGGCAACCGTGGTCGGCTTTGCATCCCACCATCGGCGTGGATACGCCTTTAACGTTTGACGTGGTTGATCGTTGGAACCAACGCTCCATCGGCGGTATGCGTTATTTTGTGGCTCATCCGGGCGGACGCAGTTACGACACTTTCCCGATCAACAGTTACGAAGCCCAGTCCAGACGTATCAACCGTTTTTGGGATTTTAACCATTCTCAAGGCGAGCTACGCTATCTTACGCCTTCGGTGATTCAGACTTCAACCGCGCATGTAAACACGCGTGCGACCGTGATGGCGTTGGAGGGCGATCCTACGAAGACTTTGTGGGTCGAGACCTTACCGCCGAGCCTTGAATACCCGCATACGCTCGATCTAAGACGAAAAGGAATGAAAGCCTAATGCAGTTTTTCGATACCTACGCTTCTGCCTCTTTTTGTGACGAAATGGTCGATAAAGACCGTAACGTACGGGCGCATTGGAAGAACTTAGCGGCACATTTGGAGCGTTTGAGCGTTGAGGAGTTGGAGAGTAAACAAGCCGAGATCGCATGGCATCTGGAAGATAACGGCGTTACGTACAACGTTTATAACGATCCGGAGGGCGAAGGCAACCGTCCGTGGAGTTTAGATCCGATTCCTTTTATGATCACGAAAGAAGAGTGGAAAAGCGTCAAACAAGGGATTAAACAACGTGCCAAACTGCTCAATTTTATTTTAAAAGACCTCTACGGCGAACGGTTGCTCTTAAAAGAGAACATCATTCCCGCCGAAGTTATTTTTACGCACAAAGGCTTTTTGAGTGCCGTACACGGTATGGGCTTACGTGAAGATTTTCAGCTCTATTTTTACGCATTAGACCTAGCAAGAGGGCCGGACGGAAAGATGTGGGTCATTAACGATCGCACGCAAGCACCTTCGGGTTTGGGGTATGCCATCGAAAACCGTTTGACGATGAATATCGCGGCGAAAGATTTTTACGCGGACCATGAGGTCAAAAAGCTTTTTCCTTTTATTGAAGAGTATAAAAAACTGCTCAAAAAACTGACCAAAGGCGACACTTCTAAAGCCGCGCTTTTAACGCCCGGACCGCACAACGAGACCTATTTTGAACATGCGTATCTGAGTTCGTTTTTAGAAATTAACCTCGTTCAAGGCGATGATCTGTTGTGCAAAAACGGTAGCGTATGGCTGAAAAGTTTAAGCGGACTCAAACCGATTCAAACCTTGGTCAAACGTCTGGACGATCGATTTTGCGATCCGCTGGAGCTTTTGGAAGATTCAAAGCTCGGCGTTGCGGGTTTGGTGGATTGCGTACGCCAAGGCAATCTTGCGATGATCAATCCCATCGGCAGTGCGATTGTGGAAAATATCGGACTGAACCCTTTTATGGAACGTATTTGCCGTTTTTTTCTGAACGAAGAGCTGATTTTGCCGCAAATCGCAACGTGGTGGTGCGGACAAGAAAAAGAGTTAACGTTCGTGATGGAAAACTTCGAGAATTTTATTCTTAAAAAAATCGACAAAACCGAATCGATTCAGACCTATTTGGTCAAAAACCTTTCCGAAGCGATGAAAGAGAAACTGCAAAAAAGCGTTTTAGACAATCCGCATCAGTACGTCGCACAAGAGGCGATCGACTTTTCGACGACGCCTTTTTACGGTAACGGCAAAATCGAACCGCGCAATGCGGTCATACGCGCTTACGCCTTGAAAAAGAATGAAAATTACACCGTGATGAACGGCGGATTGGTGCGCGTTTCCGCTTCCAAAGACGCATTGCTCGTTTCGTCGCAAAAGGGAGGAACGAGCAAAGATTTGTGGATTTTGGGAGAGGATAAAAAGAACGAAAATCTTCCAAATTATGCGGCTTTGCCCTTTATCGACGCTTCGCTCAACACCTTGCCCACGCTCAAAGCCGAGAACCTCTTTTGGCTCGGGCGTTATCTTTCGCGTGCGATTCATACGTTGCGACTGATGCGCTATACGGTCAAAAAGATGACCGATTTTCACCACTACGAAGGCAGCGTTTCGCAAGAGT
Source organism: Sulfurospirillum cavolei (assembly GCF_001548055.1). Lineage (GTDB taxonomy): Bacteria > Campylobacterota > Campylobacteria > Campylobacterales > Sulfurospirillaceae > Sulfurospirillum. The sequence continues at coordinate 1,780,407 of NZ_AP014724.1, read as the reverse complement.
CCAAACGCACCTTGCAAAAAGCGTTAACCCATGTGACGATGACGTATCCGGGATTTTTAGACGAAGAGACGGCGCAAAATCCCTTGCTTGAAATCGCCTCGTTGATGAAAGACGCCCACAAACAAGGCTCTCTCGCGTTTACGCTGGAACGACTGGGCAATGCAAATCTTTGCGTTAAAAGCCTGTTGGCGATCGAGGCGTGGAAACTGTTCGAACAGATGCAAAAAGAGTGGAAGCAATTTACGAAAAAACCCAATACGCCCGTTCGCAGTATGTTAAGCGAACTCGATAAAGTGTTGTTGTACCTTGTGGCATACAAAGAGCTGGTGGAAGAGAGTATGTACAAAGAGCAAGGTTTGATCGTCTACGACATCGGATTTAAACTCGAAAGTGCGCTTTTAACGCTTTCGAAAGCACGTTCATTGCTCTGTTTTAAACACGATAAAGCCGTGACGTACGATATTTTAGAGGCATTTTTGAGCTCAAGCGAAAGCTTTAACGCGTACCGTACGCAGTATAAAAGCTCTTTACAACTTGAAAACGTGGTGGAGTTTTTGATCTTAAATCCGCATTTTCCCAAATCCGTCGCTTACGTGACGCAAGCTTTGTTGGAGGACTTAAAGGCTCTGCCCAAACGCAAGACGTATTTGAGTGCTTACGAAGAGCCGATTTTTCAAGCGTACAGCACTCTCACGCTCAGTAACCTTGCGTCGTTGATGCTCTTAGACGAGAATGAAAGCTTTTACACGGCACTCGATCGACTTTTGACACAGCTTTCGGAACATTTTTCACTGTGTTCGGTGGAGCTTTCCAAAACCTATTTTTCCCATTATGACGAGTAGCCTATGACGTACGAAATTTACCATCAAACGGCGTTTCATTATCAAGGGCTTGTGACGTTTAGCCACAATATCGCACGGTTGCGTCCCAAAGAGAGTGTCACGCAACATGTCATGGATTTTCAGATGGAAGTGACGCCATTGGCGTACGAAACCAGCGATTTTACCGATATGTTCGGGAACGCAACGTCGCATTTGTTGATTCGCGAGGCGCATCGATCCTTGAGCGTCGTCGGTCGTTCCCATGTCAGCATAGACGAACAAGAGGTCTTAAGGCGCGTCGAGCGTTTTGAAGCGTTAACGCTGACATGTGAAGAGGTCGCAAGCGCATTAACGCGTTTTGATCCCGATGCGATTGAGGCAAAGCTCTTTTTATTCGACTCCAAACGTATTCCCAAGGCTTCGGACGCTATTCGCGCTTATGCGCGACGTTCGTTCGAACCGCACCGTCCTATCGCCGAAGCGATCAAAGAGTTTATGGGGCGCATCTACGACGATTTTGATTTTGTCGCCGGTTTTAGCGATATTACGACGCCGATTGAGGAGATTTTCGAAGCCAAGAAAGGCGTGTGCCAAGACTTTGCGCAATTTGCGATTGCGGCACTTCGTTCGTTGGGACTGAGTGCTCGATACGTCAGCGGCTATATCGAAACCGTGCCTCCGCTTGGAGGCGAAAAACTCTTCGGAAGCGACGCGTCGCATGCGTGGGTCGGCGTGTATATCCCGCAATACGGTTGGGCGGCATTCGACCCGACGAACAATCTTCTTGCAAGCACGCAACACATCGTCTTAGGAAGCGGCAGAGACTACGACGACGTTGCACCGCTTCGAGGCGTGGTGCTCAGTAGCGGGCAAAGCAAACTTTCCATCGAAGTGGACGTACGACGAAACATTTAAAACTCCTTTTTTAGCATGCAACGCATTTGTCACACTTGCTAAGTTATGATTTCACTCAAGATCATAAAGGAGTCAACTATGAGTATTTCACGACAATTGATGATGATGCTATCCATCGCTATTTTCGGGCTTATCGCTATTTTCGGTATCGGGCTGACCAAGATGGAGCAAGTGTTTGAAAAAACCAATACCTGTAACGTCAATTCGCTTCCGAGCGTTTTAATTATGGCGGACATGCAAAACGAATTTAATCAGATGCGCGTGAGGCTGTGGGAACACATTACGGCTCACGATAAAGAGGATTTTCAAAGGATTGAAAAACGTTTTCACGAGTATCGGGCAAAATTTGACGCCAGCTATAAAAAATACGAAAGTTTACTTTCCGACGAAAAAGATAAAGAGATGTATCTTAAGGAAAAAGAGCTGATTAGCCCTTTTATCGCTATTTCCGAGCAACTCTTTACCTTGTCGTCAGCCGATAGAAACGAAGAAGCTAAAGCATTGTTGTATAACTTGCGTACACAAAGCACGGCACTCAATACCCTTTTGGAAGAGCATATGGCGTACAATAAAACCTTATCGCAAAACGATGCGAAGATTGCCGTCGATACGAAAGAAAACGCAACGTTGATGATGATTTTGGTCGCGCTCGCCGTTGGGCTTTCGGTCTTGGTTTTAAGCTTTGCGATTCGCAAAAATATTTTGCAAGGCGTGCATTTGATTCGCGACAGTATCACGAGTTTTGTGCGCACCAAAGAGCTCAAATTTCGCATCAGCTACGACAAGAAAAACGAAATCAACGAGATCGTCAAGAGTTTCAACGACTTGGTCGATACGCTAGAACACACGATCGAAGATGCCAAAAATTCGTCCAACGAAAACGCATCGGTTTCGCATGAGCTTAGTACGACCAGTATGCAAATCGGGCGCAATGCCGAGCAAAGCTCTTTGATCGTCGAAAACGCGATTCACGAGATCGATACGATCAAACGTTTCGTTCAAGAGACGGCACAACTCTCCGAAGCGATGAAAACGGAGATCGCCTCTGCGGGTCAAAAGCTTAACAATGCCAAAGAAGAGGTTATTTCGTTGCGAAACGAAGTCGATAATGCCAGTCAGGCCGAGAGCGCATTGGCGCATAAATTGGAGCAGATGAGCCACGATGCCGAGCAGGTCAAACAAATTTTGACCGTCATCTCCGATATTGCGGACCAAACGAATTTATTGGCGCTCAATGCCGCCATCGAAGCGGCACGTGCCGGAGAACACGGACGCGGATTTGCCGTCGTTGCGGATGAGGTGCGAAAGCTTGCCGAACGTACGCAAGCCTCTTTGACCGAGATTAACGCGACCATCAACGTCATCGTTCAGTCGATCGTGGATTCGTCCGATCAGATGAATAAAAACGCTCGAAATATTCAAAGGCTGACAGATGTTTCCAGCGGCGTCGAATCGACGATTTTGGGAACGGTAGACGTGATGGAAAAGAGCGTGACGTCCGTAACGACGAGTGCGTCCAATTCGCATAAGATTTCCAACGACACCGATAAAATCGTCTCTATGGTTTCCAACATCAATACGCTGACCAGCCAAAACGCTAGAAGCGTCGAAGAGATCGCCGCGGCGGCGGATCATCTCTCGCGTTTAGCCGAAAACCTCAATACCAAACTCAATCAATTCCGCTCATAATCTGCGTTTAGGGGCAAAGACTTCTTTGCTCCTCTGCTTTCTTACATGTAACGATTTAGTGCCGCTTCCGCTTTGATAATACGGTACGCGATCGCATTTTGAAAAATCATCGAATAGTCGTAGCGACACGAAACGATGCCGTCGCACGGAGAGATAATCGTCTGCATCAACGTTCCTTCCAGCGCATTGAAAATACGACCTAATGGTTGACCGTGAACGACGCATTCGCCGATCGGAACCAGCGCGTCGAAGAGTCCCGCGGCGGTGCTTTTAATCGCTTCAATGTCGTTTTGCGTGATGATGTTGCCGCTTGATGCCGCAAACGTCGCATAATCGATCAGCCCTTTTTGCGAAAGAAACCGAATGATCGCATCGATCACTTTATTGGCTTCGTTTTTTTGTAAAACACCTTTTTTACCCGAGACGAGCGAAAACGATTGCGCGTTCCAGATTTGCCAGTTGTAGTTCAGCGAAACCGTATCGCTAGGACTCGGCTCTTTGAGATGAATAAAATCAAGCCCGAACGCTCTGGCATGATCGATATTTTCGCGACCCGTTTGCAACACTTTGACGTAAGGGATACACTCGACGTGATCTTTTCTGGCTTCGAGTAAAATTGCGTAGTCGTAGTTGTTGGTTTTTTCAAACAGTCGTGCGGCGATGCGTTGGGTCGTCTCGCCTTTATCATAGCCCGGAAACATCACGTCAATGTCGGTGTTATCGAGCGGCCAGAAACTTTTGCCCATATTGAAGGAATAGGGATTGACCGTAGGAACGACGAGAATTTCGCCTTTGATAAATGCGGCGTTTGCCAGTTCTTGTTGGCGTAAAAAGCGTACGACTTGAGAGGCGATCCACAGTTGATCGATCGCGTTTCCCGTCATCGGTCCTACGATCACGCAACTAGGCGTCGTACCTTCTCGTCCAAAGCGGTACCCTTTGACTTTAAGCGGATTGCGGCTCAAAGAGCTGATTTCAAATAAAACTTCTTCTCTCATACGCTTGCTTCCTCTTTGGGGTCTTCTAGTATGCGAGCAATCAAAGAGCCTTCGTAAACGACGGGGTATTCGCGAATCGTAAATAAAAGTCCGTTGCACGGGCTGATGATCGTCTCTTGGACGACGCCCAAAAGCGGATCAATGATTTCCCCGAGTTTTTCGCCGCGCAGTACGCTGACGTTATGCTCTAAAATAGGAATAAAAACGCCCGCTTTGGAGGCGTTGATAAAAAAAACTTCGGAATTGAGCGTTGAAACCGCAAGCGTCGTCGGCGGTAAAATTGGCTTATCGATAATGCCTACATGTGCCATCAGGTTCAAAAGACCGCGCGTGAGGTTTTGTCCGTACTCTTTGGTAATACGCATTCCGACACCCATTTCCACGACCAAGGTTCGCGTACCGAGCGTGTTCATCGCATGCGAAAAGGTCGACTCCAAAACCGTTACCGCATCGTGCACCCAAATAAAATCGATACCGAGTTTTTCCGCTAGAGGAACCAACTCGTCGGCATTGGCGCGGCTGATGCGCACTTGGGGGAGTTCGCGTAAAAAGATATTGCTTGCGTGAATATCGATGGCGTAGTCGCTTCCTTTGACCGTATCGACGATGGCGTTGGAGACTTGCGCGGGTAAAAAATCGGACGTGCTTCCCGGAAACGTACGGTTTAGATCGACGTCGTAAAACGGAAAACCACGCGTAATGCTATCGATGCCCATCGGATTCATGGCGGGATAAATATCGACGATGCCTTTAATCGCCTCAGGGTTGGCATTGAGCCATTTGGCAAGCAAGTAACAGACGTATTGCCCTTCGATTTCGTCGCCGTGAATGCCCGTGACGATCGAAATGCGTTTGGTCGCTTTCGTAATATCGCTCGGCGCAAAACGGTTGCGTTTGAGCGAAAGCGTCTCGTTGACGGGAAGTTGAACGCTGAAAACTTCTTCGATCATTGTTGTTCTTCCCTTCCGATTTGTCCCGTAATTTTTAAAATGTGTTGACGTTTTCCGATATAACTGCCTTTGTAAATCGCACAATCGGAAAAATCGCGTCCATGTGCCAATTTTACGTAAGGTTCGTCGTGAATGACGATGCCTTTGATCGGATCGAATCCTCTCCAATCGCCGTCCATCCATGCTTCGACCCACGTATGCGTTTTATTTTCGCCTTCGATAAAACCGTGGCACAGACGAGCGGGAATGTTGACATGTCGCAATAAAGCAATCAAAAGATGGCTAAAATCGTTTCGAAGCCCCTCTTTATAGAGTAAAAAACTCTCCAACCCTTCCGCTTTGGTACTTTCGATCAGCGTAAAGCTATCACGTATTTTTTGCGTGAGCATAAAAGCCTTGCGAAAAGCACTCACCGGAAGCGTCGTTTCGTCCAAAAACGCCTGCATCAACGCGCAAAAGCTCACAAGCGGCGAAGGTGCATTGTAAAGAGCGGGAGGCTCTTCGTCGCAATAGACGTAGGGTAAAAGCTCGAGTTCGCCTTCGATGTGTGCGCTTAAACTTTTGTGCGGTTTTGCGATGGTCCCGTACACGAAACGGTTGGCAAAACCGTCGGTTCCTTGTTCGAACGCCGCATTCGTATTGACGCGTATGTCAAGGTTGGAACAGGTTTGTATAGCGTTTTCGTAAGGAACGATACGCAAACAGTAGCGATGGTCTCTCACGGATTCTGGAAACGTGAGGGTAAAATCATACGAAAAATTAACTTTCATGAGATGTGATTAAAGCTCCAAATACCGAATTGATCGTAGCTAAAGCTTTGGCTTTTTGGCTACTGGATAAAAGAATTTTTTTGTGACCGGGACGTATTTTATCGGCAATGACATTAAGCTTTTCTGTATCCCAAACGGCCGCTTCGATACTGTCGAACAGGCGAATACTCAGATCCATACGTTCGACGACTTTTCCAAGTTCGATGAGCGGTGCTTCTTTGGATTCTACCAAAGAGAGTTCCAAATTGCCCCAGATCGCATCGAGTTCCTGAAGCGTCGATTCGAGCCAATAAATCGAGACCGTAGGCTCTTCTTTAGCGGCTTGGTATTTTAAATACAAAGCGTTAATACGGCTAAACATACGATTGGGCAGGTGCGAACGCGTTAAGATCGCATTTTCGCGTGCGGTATTGATGACGTAGAGCAAACTGATAAAATCAAGTTCAAAGACGCTTTTACGCAAAAACGCCTGCGAAGAAGTATAATGAAGCGCGATACCCAATTTTTCGTACAGATCTTTGGCTTCGTTGAAGTTTTCGTCGATAATTTTATCGAACAGCGCGATAATAAGACGCGTCATACTCTCGGCACGTTGGATGTATCGTCCCATCCAGTAGAGGCTTTCGGCGGTTTGCGGTGAAATGAGGATCATTTGCTCTCCTTTAAAACCCACGTATCTTTAAATCCTCCGCCTTGGGAAGAGTTGACGATGTAGCTGCTCGGATCCATAGCATAACGCGTCAAGCCGCACGGCCAGATGAAAATATCGTCGCTAAAGATCGAAAACATTCGAAGATCGGCTTTTCTCGGGCTTAACGTTCCTTCGTTCGTTAAGCACTCGATGTCGTAAAATTCGATGACTTCTTGAGCAATAAAGCGTCTGGGTTCTTTGATGATAGCGTCTTTGAGGGCTTCGCGCTCGTTTTTGGAGAGTTTAGAGCCGAAAACGACGCCGTATCCGCCCGCTTCGGCGACGTCTTTAATGACGAGCGTGCGTAGGTTTTGCAAGATGTGATTGCGATCTTTTTCAAAAAATGCCAAATACGTCGGCGCGTTTTGTAAGATCGGTTCTTCGTTCATATAATAACGAATCATCGCCGGTACGAAGTAATAAATCCCTTTGTCGTCGGCGATGCCGTTTCCGATGCTGTTCATAAGCGCGATATTGCCGGCACGGTAGGCTTGGGTGATGTTCGGTACGCCGATAAGCGAGTCGGCATTGAACTCCACCGGATCGAGCGCATCGTCGTCGAGACGACGGTAAATCGCACCGACGCGCGCTTTTTTGCCGAGATAGGTTTTCAGGTAGACTTTGTCTTTTTCGACAAAGAGGTCGTCTCCCGTCGCTAAGACCGTACCGCTTTGCTTGGCAAGGTACGAGTGTTCGTAAAACGCCGAATTGTACCGTCCGGGAGTAAGAATAACGTTAATACCGCCCGTATTGACGTAGTCCATCGCCGCTTCGAGACGCTTGGGATAATCGTGCACGCTTTGAATCGGGAGCTTTTCAAAAAATTCGGGAAAAACTTTGCGCGTCAAAATACGCAACGAAAGCGGATAACTCACGCCGCTTGGAACGCGTAGATTGTCCTCCAAAACGACCCAGCCGTCGCCGACGCTGTTTTTGACCAAATCGATGCCGCTGATATGCACGCGAATGTTCTTTGATACGGGTGTATTCGCAAATGCGGGCAGATAGGCTTTGGACGCGAAGACGAATTCGCTGGGAATAATGCCGTCTTTGAGAATTTTTTGCGCACCGTAAATGTCTTCTAAAAAGAGGTTGAGGGCGTAAATGCGCTGTTGAATGCCTTTTTCAAGGTACGTGAACTCTTGGTGGGAAACGATGCGCGGAATAATATCGAACGGAAATTTACGTTCGATAAAGGCATTGTTTTTAAAGAGATTGAAATTGATCGCCTCGGTGTTCATGTAGGCGAGTAACTCTTGGACGCGTTGCGTATCGATGGTATTTAAGACGCTTTTGAAAGCATCGTAGAGGGGAGAGTGTGACTCTATCATGACCGTTACCTTTGCCCTTTCACGTCAATGTGATGCAAGCAGTTTAGCACAAAAATAAGCAGAGGAAGCGAATAAAAATGTAATTTTTTGGTTATTTTTTAAACAACGTGTCGTATACGAAAAAAAAGGCGAAGCAAGGGGCTTTTTATGCTATGCTCACTCAAAAGAATTTCAAAGGTTCTACTCTATTTTGAAAAGGAGTTTTATGAGAGCACATGCATTTTTACATGTAAGCTTTGAGGGTTTGGGAACGATCGAGCCGTGGCTTGTCGCGCAAGGGTATCAAGTAACCTACACGCGTTTTTACGAACAAAACGCATCTTTTCCGAAGCTCGAAGAGATCGATTTTTTGATCGTGATGGGTGGACCGATGAGCGTCAACGACGAAGCGGCGTACCCTTGGCTTGCGGAAGAAAAAGCGTGGATACGTTCGATGATCGCGTCTTGCAAACCTGTTTTAGGAATTTGTTTGGGAGCGCAATTGATCGCGAGTGCTCTAGGCAGTGCGGTGTATCCTAATCGTGAAAAAGAGATCGGTTGGTTTCCGATCGTACCCGCTCGGTACGATACCCAAGAGGGAGTCTTTGCCTTTTCGCATTCGCTTGAAGTGTTTCATTGGCACGGCGAAACATTTGATCTTCCCCGCGATGCCTTTTGGCTTGCAAAGAGCGACGCGTGCGCACATCAGGCTTTTCAAGTCGGAAAAAACGTAATCGGTTTGCAGTTTCATCTGGAAATGACCGAAAAGACGATAGCGTCTATCGTCAAAAACTGTCGAGACGAACTTGTCCCTTCGCGATACGTGCAAAACGAAGAAGCGATGTTTTTACGGATTGAGGAGCGCACGCAACGCACCGAAGCGATGATGCACACGCTTTTGGAGTTCTTACATGTCACTTCAAAAACGCTTTAAAAAGACCACATGTAAGCAAATAAAATCCCTTCCGCTAAAAAAAGCGTGCAAAAGAGCAGGTTCCATCGAAGCGAAACGTCCAGCGGCGTGACGTTTAAAAACTTGGCGGTCATCAATGACATACCGGCAAAGGGCGAAACGATAAACGAAATCGCCGCCGCTAAGATCAAAAGAAGTGCCACCGAAACGGAAGAGAGCGGCAACGAGAGGGAGAGTAAAATCTTGCCGAACATGACCGCAAGGACAAGCGGGTGGATACCGAAGATCGCAATAACGATAAATAAAAGCGGTATGACGATGATGGAAAAAATGCCCATGCGGTTGATGCTCTCTTGCAAGAGAGGCTGAACGTGCATTAAAATACCGCTATGATCGATCGCTCCCGCAAACAATCCCACCGCGATAAAAAAGATCGCAAAGTCGGTTGCTTGCGTGATGCCGCTTTGCGCATACGTTTTCAAGATCGCAACAAGCTTGGGATGCTTCGCAAACGACACGATCCAAACGACGGAGATCATAAAACCCGCAAGCAAAATTCTTCCCGTCGCCGTGCCGATGGAAAAAGACTCCAAAAGGGCGATGCAAAGTAAAAGCGAAACGACGACCAGTACGATATGCACCGTTTGTCTCGGGGCATTGTGCGCAAGACGTGCAGAAGCTTCAAAGGGCTCTGAAAGGACAGGGCGGTTGAAACGCAACGTATGTTCCAAAAGGTACGACGTGATGAGTCCGATCGTGCTTAATAAAAAGCCCGGTACGAAAAGTTCCGACCACGACACGTGCGTCACTTGCATGACCAGCAAGATGATGACGGCTCCGGGTGCCCAAAAAAGCACGAGCGCATAACCGCGCATAATCGCGGTCGCAAAAAAACGTTGATAGTCTAAAACGCTGTTTTTAAGGGCTTTGTTAAAGAGCGCGACCATGACGGGAACGGTTCCGAAGAGTAAAAAACTCGAAAAAAGGTTGGTCACGAGCATCGCAAAAAAGTAAAGCGAACTCTCTTTGCGAAACAATTTTTTGAGCCAATACTCGACGGTGTCGCTGTAACGTCCCGCTTCGATGGGAATCGAAAAAAGTTGCATCACGACGATGATCGCGATAATATTGGTCATAGACGTGAGCGATTGCATCCAGACGGGAAAGGCAAGGCGGTATACAAGGAGGATCGTCGTTCCCAAAACGAAAAAAAGCACCGTAATGCGCAAGAATCCCTTTTTTTGCATTCCCAAACCGCAGACAAACAACACGGCCGTAAAAAACGATAAAAGCTCCAAACTCACGGGCATAAAAAGTTTTGCGACATGTAAAAACGTAATCGCTAAAAGGGCTATTTTACAGAGCTTGTTCATCGTTCGTTCCGGATTTAAATGCGTTATTGTAGCAAAATGAAGGTTAGAGGAAAACCAAGAGATATACGTGACATGTAAGCGTAAAAAAGGTGATCGTGCATCTCAAAAAGATGGTTCTCTTTTCATTTTAAACCTATTTTAACTATGATTCTATCCATAGAACATACAAAGGATTTCCCACGATCTCGAAAGAAGAACAGACAAGGATTACCGCCGTGGTTGTTAAAGTGGCGACGATGCTTTTGGAGTATGGGGCGGAGAGCCGTTTGATCGAGCAACTCTCCTCTCGCTTGGGTGTAGCGCTTGGGTGTACTTCCATTGAGATGTCGTTGATTCCCTCGGCTATCGTGTTAACCACATTGATCGGTGATTCTTCCGTAACGAGTACGAGGCGCGCGTACGAACAGCCGATCAATATGTCCATCGTCCATCAGATCGTCACGATCTGTATTGAGGCGGAGCAAAATCCTCGCGACATTATGCGTGTGGAGCGTGCGTTGGCGAATATTCATGCCAATGCGTATCCTGGATGGTTGATTATCCCCATGATCGGTCTTTCATGCGCGGCGTTTAGTCATTTGCAAGGAGCGGATTGGGCGGGTTTTTTCATCACGTTTGTGGCGGCATCGGTAGGGATGAGTGTGCGCAGGGAGCTTTCACGGCGTAACTATTCGTTGCTGATCGTCTTTGCGTTTACCGCATTTGTCTGTACCCTCATCGCGAGTCTTGCCTTTTTCGAGGGCTTTAGCACCACTGGGCACATCGTACTCTCTTCGAGTGTCTTGCTCCTTGTTCCGGGTTTTCCTTATATCAACTCCATGTTGGATGCATTTAAAGGCTACATCAGTATGGGTTGGGGGCGTTGGGCACAAGCGACCTTGATGACGCTGATGGCATCACTGGGCATTATGCTTGCCATGGGACTTTTGGGAGTGCAAGGATGGTAACGATGGAATGGATGAGTCTTTTATTGGACGCTTTGTGGGCGGCGATTCCCGCTGTGGGTTTTGCAATGATTTTTAACGTGCCCCGCTCTGCATTGCCTTTTTGTGCGGCAGGAGGTGCGTTGACGTACGGGCTTCGCGATGTACTCATGCACGCGCATCTTTCCATCGAACTCTCCACGTTTATCGCCGCGACGACGATCGGCATTATCGGCGTGTTCTGGTCGCGCCGTTACGTGATGCCTAGACCCGTTTACACGGTCGCTTCTATCATTCCGATGATCCCTGGAACGTATGCGTATGAGATGATGATCAGCCTTGTGCGCATGAACACCGAGGGCGTTAGCGACGTTTTGCTCTCACGTTTTATCGAAAATGGCTTGCACGCGGTGAGTATTTTATTTGCCATCGCCTTTGGTTTGGTACTGCCTTCGATGTATTATACAAAGCGGAAGCAGCCGATTATTTAGAGGTTTGGGTGTTTACATGTAAAGATTTTAGATGGATTTTAGCCATGAAATTATTTCGTGATTTAAAACTATTGGAGATTGTTATGCTAGCCAAATTAAATTCCGCTTTTCTACTGTGCCTATTTTCCATCAGTACATCATTATGTGCAGATAACGATACAAGGCTTGACTATACGTTGGATATGTTAAAAAAAGAGTTTCCAACGATTCAGTGTAATCAGCAAACACTTTTGTCGCCTTATGAAGGGCATTATGTTGAAAAAGATTTTTGGATTAAACTCGAAAAAACAAAAAATTACGCATTATCCGCAAATAAAGAAAGTGATCTTTTGATTGTTAATATTGGCAAGGATGGTCTTATTAGCGTTAGTGAAAATTATCATGAAGGGCAAAATTACGACTGTAGCTTTGAACAAAAGAGTGTATTATGGTCTTGTGAATATACTTATAAATGTATTAAGCTTCAAGTTGATAGCCAAAAGCAATTATTCATTAGTGAATTTATGTATGAACCTAAAAAAATAGCCTCTTTGCCTAACGAGATTCCAATGGTTGGCTCTTTAATACGGGTTGGAACATCTTATGATGAAAGTGTATATTTTGAGAAGATATTTCAACATAAATGTTACACCAGTGAGGTAGGAGAAAAATGGTGTTTTGGAAAAGATGAAATAAGCATCGATAACAAAGTTCATAAAGTTTATTTAGAGTTAGATATAATCTTTACACCAAAGTATGGTAATGCCCTTGCGTTTGACGATCAATTGAGTGGTGATTTGTTTGTTTTTGTACCCTATAAAAATGGCTGGAAAATCTTTCAAGATTCTTGGATTGACAGCGAAAATCATGTAGAGGTAAATCCACTCACAGACAAGCCGTGGCGCATACTACAAGAATGACAGTAAAAACTCTTTACATGTAAGCAAAAACGCTCCTCGATTTGAAGAGCGTTTTGCGTAGTTTATTTATGCGTTAAAACCCGAGTAGCGTTGAGTACGGCGATGAGTGCAACGCCGACGTCTCCAAAAACGGCTTCCCACATCGTGGCGATTCCAAACGCTCCCATAATCAAAATAGCCCCTTTAACACCCAGTGCGAAAATGATGTTTTGCCACACAATGGCGTGGGTTTTATGGGCGATTTTAAGTGCGGTGGCGACTTTGCTGATCTCGTCGGTCATGATGACAATGTCCGCAGCTTCGATCGCGGCGTCACTTCCAACGCCTCCCATGGCAATGCCGATGTCAGCGCGCGCCAAAACAGGTGCATCGTTGATGCCATCGCCCACAAAGACGGTTTTGCCGTTACCCGTTTTTTTCGCCATAAGGGCTTCCAGTTTCTCCACTTTTTGGTGCGGTAAAAGTTCGGCTTCAACGTGGGTGATGCCAAGTTCCTGTGCGACTTTATCGGCGGCGGTTTGATTATCTCCCGTGAGCATCACGATGTCTTGGATACCCAGTGCTTTAAGTGCTAAGATAGCTTGTTTGCTATCTTCCTTAGGCGTATCGGCGATGAGGATAGAACCGATGAGTTTCCCCTCAACTACGACATACACCACCGTGTCAGGCGTGTCGATGGCTTCATGAACGATGGCGTGTTCGACCAACAGTTTGGCATTGCCCGCAAGAACGGTTTTGCCATCGATGATCGCTTTGACACCATACCCCGCCAACTCTTCATAATCACTCACAACCGCATCTAAAGGCTCAATGTACGCACGTTTGATGGAGATCGCGATGGGGTGGTTGGAGTGCATCTCCGCAAGAGCCGCTAAGCGTAGGACGTCGATCTCACTGTGACCGTGAAGTGCGCGAACCGACGTCACACTGAAAAAGCCTTTGGTGAGGGTTCCTGTTTTATCAAACACCACGGTATCGACACGGTTGAGCGCTTCAAGAAAGTTGCCGCCTTTGACCAAGATGCCGTTTTTAGACGCACCGCCGATGCCTCCAAAGAAACTCAGCGGAATGGAAACGACCAATGCGCACGGGCATGAAACGACAAGGAAAACCAACGAGCGTCTAAACCACTCGCTTAACAGTGCGTCTTGCATCAGAAGTGGCGGTAAAAAGGCAAGTAATGCCGCGGAGATCACAACAAAAGGCGTGTAATACTTCGCAAACGTTGTGATAAATTGCTCCGTTTTCGCTTTTTTAGCTCCTGCATTTTGCACAAGGTCTAAGATTTTTGAAACGGTGGATTCTGAAAAAAGTTTGGTTGTCTCAACGATGATAACACCTGTTTTGTTGATGGTTCCTGAGAGTACGTCACTGCCGACACCCACCTCTTTGGGCAAAGATTCGCCTGTCAATGCTGAGGTGTCAAGTGTGGAGCGTCCTTCGATGATAGTGCCATCGAGTGGGATTTTCTCTCCCGGTCTCACGATGATGCGACTGCCGAGTGCCACGTCGCTTGGGTTGACTTTTTGCTCGCCGTCTTCGCTTTGAAGATTGGCAAAATCGGGACGAATGTCCATCAACTGGGTTATGGACTTGCGAGAGCGATCGACCGCTAAGTCTTGGAAAAATTCACCGACTCTAAAAAAGAGCATCACGGCAACACCCTCAGGGTATTCGCCGATGCTAAATGCGCCCACGGTGGCAAGTCCCATCAAAAAGTTTTCATCGAAAACATGCCCTTTGAAAAGGTTGGTAACCGCCATGTAGAGAATCTCACCGCCCACTAGAAAGAAGCTAAGTAGGTAGGTCCAAAACAGCCAAGGATGACTCTCGTCCATCAAAACAGCGGCGATAAAAAGCACCGCACCGATGCAAAACGTGATGAAATGCCACGACGTGAGCATCTCTTTTAAACTCGAATCTCCTAAACCGTGGTGGTGGTCGTGTTCATCGTGATCATGGTCGTGATGGGCATGATCTGGAACGATGGGTTGGCATCTGCTGCAACAACTTCCCGTTGTCGCATCGCAGGTTTGGGGTGCTTTTTCACTGAAGTGCATACTCAAATCCTCGTGGTTCTAAAATGTGTTTTAAGCCTTGGTTGAAAATGTTTTTGATGTGCTCGTCATCAAGCGAATAAAAGACGACTTTTCCCTCTTTGCGGTGCTTGACAAGACGCGCTTGACGCAAAACACGGAGCTGATGCGAGATGGCGGACTGAGTCATATGCAAGAGTTCTGCGATGTCGCATACACACAGTTCTGCTTCAAACAGAGCCGAGATGATCTTCACACGCGTTGTGTCTCCAAAAACCTTAAAAAGCTCGGCAAGGTCGTAAAGCTTTTCCTCCTGCGGCATTTTCTTCTTCACCATTTCGATGACGTTTTCGTGCACTATGTCGCAACTGCAAAATTCATCACCCATCGCATGCTCCTTTTAAAATGTATAACTGTTCATATGAACAATTGCTCATATGTTAAAACAACTCAGATTAGAAAAGGCTTAAAATGATAGGCAAACTCAAAAAGTTTTTACATGTAAAGAAAAGGAGACGGTAAAACATTGAAAGTTTGGTATGCCCATTCTTTGATTGTATGCGTAATGCAAAGCTATTCTCTTGCTACACACTTTATGTAATATCGTTTTTTGGATAAAGCATTTGTGACAATAGTAAAGATCACGATAGGTCATAAAAGTGATTTATGATGTCGGAAAACCTCGTATTTCGTAGCTAAACCAATCAAAAAATCAAAAGGAAGAGAATTTAATGAGCATTTCAAAACAATTATTAGCAATGTTACTCATTGCTATTTTAGGTCTTATCGGAGTTTTGAGTATTTCTATTCAAAAAATGGAAACGGTCTATCAAAAAACAAATACATGTAACGTTGATGCCTTGCCCAGTGTTTTAATACTGAGTGATGCTCTTTTCAACGCCTCTATGATTCGAGTTTTGATTTGGCAGCATATCGCTCAAGATGATTTAACTGTTATGCAAAAAATCGAAGATGATCTTGAAAAAAGAAAACAACTCCTTGAGGAGTCTTTAAAAAAATATGAACCGTTCATCTCGGATGATACGGATAAAGAGTTCCTTCAAAAAGATCGCGTCGCTGTGAACGCGTACCTTCAACTTGTGGATAAAGCGATTGTTTTTTCAAAAGAAAATAATAAAGAAGCGTCGAGAGATATTTTCTTTAAAAATCCTACGATTATGAATGCGATGACGAACTCTTTTGTAGAACAGATGGAGTATAATCGACAACTTGCCGAGACGGATGCAAAAGAAGCTGTGTCGACAAAAGATCATGCGAGTTTGCTGGTCGTAGGATCGGCTATAATGATTACTCTAGCCGTCATTCTCTTTGGCATCGCAATTCGAAACAACATCATGCAAGGCGTTTCGCTGATTCGTGACGGTATTGCAGGTTTTGTTCAAAACAAAGAGTTGAAGTTTAGAATTAAGTACGGCAAGAAAAATGAGATTGAAGCGATCGTACAAAGTTTCAATAGCTTAGTCGATACCTTAGAAGTGATTATTGATGATGTCAAACACTCCTCCAGTGAAAATGCTTCCGTTTCGCATGAACTCAGCACTACTAGTATGCAAATAGGTCGTAATGCAGAACACAGCACAGTGATTGTCAACAATACCATTGAAGAGATCGTCTCTATTAAAAAGTTTGTTCAAGAGACAGCGTTACTGTCAGAATCGATGAAAAAAAGTATAGGTGTCGCAGGAGAAAAACTCGAATCTGCGAAAAATGAAGTCGTCATGCTCAAAAATGAAGTTGAGCTTGCCAGTGAAGCAGAAACGACTTTGGCTGGGCAGTTAGAACAGATGAGTAAAGATGCCGAGCAAGTCAAAGAAATTTTAACCGTTATCTCCGATATCGCCGATCAAACCAATCTTCTTGCCCTCAATGCCGCTATCGAAGCCGCACGAGCAGGCGAACATGGAAGGGGGTTTGCCGTTGTTGCCGATGAAGTGCGAAAACTAGCCGAGCGTACGCAAAAAAGTCTTACCGAAATTAATGCCACTATCAATGTCATTGTCCAAGCCATTGTGAACTCTTCAGATCACATGAGTAAAAATGCTCAAAACATTAGACGCTTAGCCTCTGTTTCAACCAATGTGGAAGATACCATTACCCATACAACTTCCGTGATGCAAGAGAGCGTCGAGTCTGTCACAATGAGTGCTAAGAACTCTACTAAAATTGCCAAAGACACAGAAAAGATTGTTGATCTTGTCACCAATATTAACGCGATTACCAGTGAAAATGCTAGAAGTGTTGAAGAGATCGCTAGTGCTGCCGATCATCTCTCTAAACTTGCTGAGAACCTTAACCACAAACTAGAACAGTTTAAATCGTAGTGATTCACTTCTTCTGTTTTATGAACTGACTCTTTTTTTTAGAAAAAAAGGGTCAGTTACCGCTTTAATTATCTTTTTACATGTAAAGAGCATGAGCGTCAAAAAGTTGAAAAATATCTCCTTTTGTACAAGAACAATCCAAAAATTGCTTTCACGTTTAAAGAGGGCAATTTTTGGATTGAATGAATTTTTTAAGGGTGCTACACTTCTTCCATCAAGCCAAAGGAGAGACAATGAGCTACATTAAAAACGATCGTTTAGCAACGGCGGATGCGAAAGTATTTGAGATTCTTCAGCACGAGTATGAGAGGCAAGCCACGCATCTTGAGATGATTGCGAGTGAGAATTTTACCTCGCCTGCTGTGATGGAAGCAACGGGAAGTATTTTTACCAACAAATACGCCGAAGGATACCCGCAAAAACGCTACTACAATGGTTGCGCGTTTGCCGATGAGATCGAACAGCTTGCCATTGATAGACTCTGTGAGATCTTTGGATGTGCCTATGCCAACGTCCAACCTCATTCGGGTAGCCAAGCCAATGGCGCGGTGTATGCGGCGTTACTTCAAGCAGGCGATAAACTACTTGGTATGGACTTGCAACAAGGCGGTCACTTAACGCACGGTGCGAAAGTGAGTTTTTCGGGTAAAAATTACCAGTCGTTTTCGTACGGCGTGAATGCGCAAGGTGTGATCGACTACGATAAAGTCATGGAAATCGCCAAAATCGTTAAACCTAAAATGATCGTTTGCGGTGCTTCGGCGTATGCGAGAGAGCTTAACTTTGCCAAGTTTCGAGAGATCGCGGACGCGGTAGATGCGATTTTATTTGCCGACATCGCACACATTGCGGGTTTGGTGGCAGCAGGCGAGCATATGAGTCCATTTCCTTACGCACATGTGGTCACTTCCACGACACACAAAACATTGCGTGGTCCAAGAGGCGGTGTGATTATGACCAACGATGAAGCGCTTGCGAAAAAGATCAACTCTGCTGTTTTTCCTGCTTTGCAAGGTGGACCGCTTTTACATGTCATCGCGGCAAAAGCTGTCGCGTTTGGTGAAGTGCTTGATCCGTCGTGGAAAGCGTATGCGAAGCACGTGAAGCAAAATGCACGTGTTCTAAGCGATGTTTTTTTGCAAAGAGGCTTTGATTTGGTCAGCGGAGGAACGGATAACCACTTGATTTTGGTATCATTACTGAACAAAGAGTATTCGGGTGATGAAGCGAGCAAGGCGCTTGAGAACGCTGGTATTACGGTCAATAAAAACAGCGTTCCAAACGACACGCGAAGTGCGGCGCTGACATCGGGAATCCGTGTCGGCTCAGCTGCACTCACGACACTAGGTATGCAAGAAGAAGAGTTCACGTTCATCGCCCATAAAATGTGTGACGTGTTGGATCATATCGATAATAAAACGTTACATGTAAAGATCAAAAAAGAGCTGATGGCACTTTTGGCAAACTTTAAAGTGTACGAAAGTGCGACATATTAGATTGACTTTTTGCAAAACGTATTTTGTAATGAGGAAAAGCACCAAAGGTGCGCGGGCTTTCTGCCCAAGATTACCCAGTGTTAACGTAGCCTTTAGAGCTTTGCTTTAAAGGCGTGTCGGGAATAGAAAAATAATAGAGGAGGGTGTCATGAAAGAGATCGAAGCATTGCATGGTAATTATCAGTTGATTGAAAAAGCGATCAAATACATCGATGCGCATTTCAAAGAACAGCCCTCCATCGACGTGATCGCTGAGCGTATCGGTATGAGTAAGTACCATTTTATCAGAGTTTTCAAAGAGTACGTGGGCGTAACACCCAAGCAGTTTTTGCACTCGGTGACGCTCAATTACGCCAAAGAGCACATCAAAGAGTCCAAGTCCATTTTAGACAGTAGCCTTGACATCGGGCTTTCCAGTGTGAGTCGGTTGCATGAACTGTTTGTGAATTTGATCGGCGTGACGCCTAAGGAGTGGCGCGAAAAGGGAAAAGATGTCACCATCACGTACGGTTTTGGACTCACCCCTTTTGGGCAAGCGTTGATCGCTTACACCGATAAAGGCATCTGTTTTTTAGGCTTTATCGACCAGAATCAAGAGGCGATTTTCAAGCGATTTCAAGAACTGTGGGAAAATGCGAACTTGGTGCATGACGACGGCAAAGCCCAGCGTTATTTGGAAAATATTTTTCTCAAAAATAAAAAATACAACCTTTTGGTCAAAGGAACAAACCTTCAAGTCAACGTCTGGAAAGCGCTGTTAAATCTCCCCAACGGCGTGATTGCGACCTACCAAGACATCGCCAATTACATCGACAAACCCAATGCCGTGCGAGCGGTTGCCAGTGCCATCGGGAAAAACCACATCGGTTATCTCATTCCGTGTCATCGTGTGATCGCCAAAAGCGGTGCGATGAGCGGGTATCGCTGGGGCATTGAGCGTAAAAAGATACTCATTGCATATGAGTCGACGCATCAGCCTTTATCTTCTGAGGTAAGGCGTGCCAAAGGTGAAGACATGGACACTTTAGTTCGACTGCTTCCACACGCTTCTTTGGAGCTTTTGACTGCTTGGATACACGAGGAGCGTTTGGGCGCGCTTTATGTTGCAACGCACGAAGACGAAGTGGTCGGAATGCTTCACGTAACGCATCATACCTCACTCGCAACGGCTCAAAAAAGCGCTGTTTTAGAGGCATTGGTGGTTGAGGAGACGTTTTTGCATCAAGGCATTGAGGCGTTGTTGCTGGAGCATGTGCTTTTTACATGTAAAACGATGGGCTTTCACTTTATAACGCTTTTAGACGATATACCCGCACTCTCCATACCTTGCGAAACGCTAGGATTTAAACCTTTCCAAGGACGTACTCTTCCTCTTTCATCTTAGTATAAACGTTATCGGTTGCAAAACGGTTACGCCTATTATGGGCAAAAAGTGAGCAATTGAGGGTAAAATATGAGGACTATTTTAGCCTATAATGTCACGCAACGAGATCACAAGAGAGGAAATTATATGTCGTTTAAGATCAAAATAATTCTCGGTATTACCGTTTTAATGTTCTTAAGTTTGAGTCTGTTTAGCGTGATTAGCTATTTGGATACGAAAAAAAACAGCGTTATACAAATTGAAAGCAGTTTAAGCATGGCGTCTCGATCGTTGACGGATTTCATCGACAGTTGGGCGTCGGGTAAAAAAAGCACTATGGAGAGTACGGCACGCTATTTGACGGACATCGAGATCATGGATACCTTACAAATCCGCACGATCTTACAAGAGACGACGAAGACTTTGGGGGGATTCGATACGACGGTAGGGCTTGAAGACGGAAGCGCGATGACGGGAAGCGGAACCAAATTGCCCGAAGGGTATGATCCAAGAATAAGAGAATGGTACAAGAGCGTCAAAGCTTCGGGAAAATCGGGTGTAACGGATGCGTATATCGATGCGACGACCCAAAAATTGGTCGTTTCGGTAATGGCGCCGATTTTTAAAGATAAGACCTTCGTCGGAGCGGTTATTTTAGATATTTCGCTCGATGCGCTCACCCAAGCGATCGCCAACATTAATTTCAACGGCGGTTTCGGGATGCTAACGGATACTAAAGGTATTTTTATCGCGCATCCAAATTCCACTATGCTTGGAAAAGAGCTGAAAAATACGGCACCGTCTATCGCCGAGGCGATTCGTGCCAAAAGCGAAGGACTGGTCGAATACGACGATAAAGGTTCCCCAAAAATCTTTGCGTTCAAAACGTCTAAAGAGACGGGATGGCTACCCGCGATTAGTTTCGATAAACAGGTCGCTTACGCTTTTTTAGATACGCAAGTCAAAGAGTTGGCATTGCTCGGGCTTGTGATGTTGGCATTGAGCGTCGCAACAATGATCGTGCTGATTCGTATCTTGCTTCGCCCTGTCGATCGACTCAATGCGGTCGTGGAGGAGCTTTCAACGTCTCAAGGCGACTTACGCCATCGCTTACATGTCAGCTCCAACGACGAATTTGCGGTCGTATCGCGTAATATTAACGCTTTTATTGAAAAGTTGCACGACATCGTCAAAAAGTCCAAAGCAATCAGCAATGAAAACGCTTCGATTTCGGAAGAACTTTCACGTACGGCGTTGGAAGTCGTCCGCAATGTCGAGACCGAATCCAAAATAACGGAAAACACGAAAGAAGAGGGCATTGCTCTGGTCAAAAGCCTTGTAAACTCCGTCGCCAAAGCGCAAGATTCGCAAGAGGCATTGAGTCGTACGCAACACAACATCGTCGAAGTCAAAGAGCAAGTCGAACAGCTCGAAGATACGATGCGAACGACGGCAAGCAAGGAACAAAACCTTGCCGAAAGACTCAATACGGTCAGCCACAACGCCAACGAGGTCAAAGAAGTGCTCAATATTATCCGCGACATTGCCGATCAGACCAATCTTTTAGCCCTCAACGCGGCTATCGAAGCCGCGCGTGCGGGAGAACACGGTCGTGGTTTTGCGGTCGTTGCCGATGAGGTGCGAAAACTCGCCGAACGCACGCAAAAAAGCTTGGTCGAGATCGATGCGACGATCAACGTCGTGGTGCAATCCATCATGGACGCTAATACCGACATTGCGCAAAACGTGCATGAAGTGCAAGCCCTCGCCGTCGTGACGGAAAATCTGCAAAAGGGGATGAATAACGTCTCGGAAATTATTCATTCGACGATCGCGCAAAGCCGCGATACGGTGAATGATTTTATCGGTACGTCCGACAAGATCAAAAACATCGTCGTCGAAATCGAAAAGATTAACGCGATTTCAAAAGAAAACGTCGCCAGCATCGACAATGTTTCGCAAGCAAGCGATCATTTGCATGCGATGACCGAAAATCTCAATAACGAGCTTAGCAAGTTTCGCTCGTAACGTTTTGAACGCTTTTGCCCGAGCCGCGTCGCAAAGCTTGGGCAATTTAAGGTTTTATCTGTACAATCTCTTTTAAAAACGCAAGAGGTTTGCATGATCGATAAATCCCTTTTAAACGGACTTTACGTCTTAACGGACGCTACGTTGACTCCCGAAGAGACGATTTTAGAGCAAATGGAGCGCGTGTTAAAATGCGGCGTCAAAGTGATCCAATACCGCGACAAATACGCAAGCGATGAAGCGGCGGAAAAAACATGCCGTCGCCTTCAAGCTCTGTGCGATCTTTACGAAGCGGTTTTCATCATAGACGATCGTTTGGAATTGGCGCATCGCATCAACGCGGACGGCTTACATGTCGGGCAAGACGACGTGAGTTATGAAGAAGCAAGGGCCCTTTTGGGAAACGATAAAATTATCGGCGTATCGTGTTACGGCGATATTGCACGAGCACTTCATTACGCTTCGCTGGGGGCAGATTACGTCGCTTTCGGTTCGTTTTTTCCCTCTCCGACAAAGCCAAACTCTATCGTTGTTCCGCATACCGTGCTCGGTGAAGCCAAAAAGGTCATTAACGTACCGATTTGCGCTATCGGCGGTATCACTCCCGACACGATTCCCCTTTTACGTTCCTACGACATCGCGATGTATTCGGTGATCAGTGCCGTGTACAAAAACGATACGATAGAGGAAAATATCGCACGTTTATTACCGTAAGGAGAAAGAATGGTCTTGGGCAAATTTGACGTTTCGATTACCAATGCGAGTAAAGGTATGGCGTTGATGCTGATTTTGTGGCATCATCTTTTTTACGAACATCCCGAAGAGGGATGGGTTGTTTATCAAACCGCCTTATTGGCCAAAGTGTGCGTCGGTATTTACGTGGTTTTAAGCGGTTTCGGGCTGGCAGAGTCGGTCAAGAAAAAAGGGCTAGAACTCGCGTCGTTTTACAAGCGTAGGGTGTTGAAGCTCTATATGAACTATTGGTTGATCGCGCTTTTATTCGTTCCGATCGGTGTTTGGTTTATGGGCAGAACCTTAGAGGGCGTTTACGGACATGCTTACATGCAAGGTTTGTTGCTGCAAATGCTCGGGCTTCACATGTTTACGTGGGTCGGTTACGGGTACAACGCGACGTGGTGGTTTATGAGCCTTATTATCGTTTTATACGCTCTCTTTCCTCTTGTCTATTTTTTGACGCAAAAATTTCATCTATGGTTTTTAGCCCTATGCGCCCTTTTGCTCTTTGTGCCGATTCCGTTGGTAAACGATTGGATTTTTCCGTTTGCGACGGGCGTTTACCTTTCTCAAACCGACGGGTTTTTGAAGATAATCGCATGGTTGGATCGATTGGGGAAAAAACGCTTTGTTTTATTAGCCGTTTTAACGGTATTTGTCGCGTGGTATCGCCAAAACGGCTATCTTTTCGATAGTGTCAGAGCCGATACGTTTTTTGCGATTTTACTGATCTTGTGGACGACGGAATGGATAGCAGTCTCTGCTTGGACTAAAAAAGCGTTCGAATTTATCGGCGTGCATTCGTTCAATATCTTTTTATTTCACACGTTTATCTATTACTACTATTTTCCCGATTTCATTTATGCTTTTCACTATCCCGTCATTATTTTTGCGGTGCTTTTGGGAATTTGTTTAATCCTTTCGGTAGGAATCGAGACGCTGAAAAAGTGGATAGGATTTGATAAGTTGCTTTAGAATAGCCCTTCTTTAAGGGTTATTCTCGAATGAGCGACAAGACGGCGAAAAAATGAAAAATCGATCCGCCTAAGACAAAAAAATGCCAAATGGCGTGGCTAAAGAAGCGTTGCTTTTGTATGTAAAAACCGATGCCGAGCGTGTAAATAATTCCTCCGACTAGCAGTAAAACCAAAGGAAGCGTCGAGAGATTCGCCATGAGCGGTTTGATCGCGACGACGACCATCCATCCCATCAGTGCGTAAAGGATAACCGCCAAAAGGTGAAAACGACCCGGAAAGAGAATTTTCAGTGCCGTGCCGAAAAGCGCAATGCCCCATGAAATGCCAAAAAGCGTCCATCCCCACGAGCCTTGAATGCCCAAAAGACATACGGGCGTATACGTTCCGGCAATCAAAACGTAAATAGCGCAATGATCGAATTGTCGTAAAATAGCTTTGAGTGTGGGAAAAGGCACGGCATGATAGAGCGTCGAAGCGCCGTACATGACGATTAACGCGATACCGAAGACGATCGCACTGGCAATTTTGGCACCCTCACCGCTTTGAGCGGCAAAAACGCATAAAAGCGTTAATGCGCTGACGCTTAACAAAAGTCCTACCCCGTGGCTAATACTGTGCCATATCTCTTCTTTTTGAGAGTAGCTTCGTGTCGGTTGCATCGTAAACTCCTTATCTGTATGCTTTAATTATACCTCGATTCGGTCGATTTAGTTCTCAAAAGCTATTTGGGGGCAAAAAGCTATGCGTATTACATCATCGTCGCTCAACATACAAAGTTACCATGAAGAGTTGCAAAGCAGTACGGTCGTAAGGCATATCGACGATACGCACGTACAAACATTGACGCAAAACAACGAATCGGAAAACTTAACGCTTCAGGCGACGGGAAGTATACGAACGCAAACGGGGGCGGTTCTCGATATTGCTTTACACAGTACGTTATCGCGTGAAGATCGTTACGAAGCTTTCACGATACAATCGTTGGGTGCCCTCGTCGATCCTTTGGTTATCAATCTGGAAGGCGGGCTTGCTCGTATCGATTTATCGAAAACGTTTTTATTTGATCTTAACGGCGACGGAAATCAAGAAGAAATTGCTCTTTTGGGTCGCAATAACGGCTTTTTAGCATGGGATAAAAACGAAAACGGCATCATTGACGAAGGAAGTGAACTTTTTGGTACGAAAAGCGGTGACGGTTTTGCCGACTTATCCGAGTACGATGAAGACGCAAACGGTTGGATCGATGAAAACGATACTATCTTTTCCAAATTAAAAATTTGGCAGAAAAGTGCCGTACAAGACAATCTTATCTCCTTAAATCAAGCACAAGTCGGTGCATTATTGCTTGAAAGTACGGATGCGCCGTTTCGGTACAAAAACGGTGCAACGACCGATGCGTTGTTACAAAAAAGCGGCGTTGTTTTGTTTGAAAACGGTACGGCAGGTTGGATGTCACATGTAGATTTTGCGATCAAAAATACTCAAACGCAAGCATCCGACGAACAAGAAGCAAAAACGCCCGTCGGCTCAAGTATGATTTTACAAAAGGCACAAGAGTCCTCTTCCTCTTCCGATCTCAATAAAGGTCTTCTTTCCGCTTTAAAAAATCGACTCAAAATGCTTGAAAAAAAACTTGCTAAAGCTCATGATCCGGTCGAAAAAAGCGACATTATGGTGCAGATGCTCAAAATTTCGATGCAAATTGCGCAATTAGGCGGTTTATCTAAGGCGTGAGTCGGTACAATTTCGTATCTTACATGTAAAGGAAAAGCTCATGCTTGATCTTCAAACGATCGCAATGTTTATCACGGCTTCGACGCTTTTAGCCCTTGCGCCGGGACCTGATATTTTATTTGTTTTAACACAGTCGATGAGTCAAGGCAGTCGCAGCGGCATTGCCATCGCGTTAGGGCTTTGTAGCGGTCTGATTTTTCATACGACGGCGGTTGCTTTGGGCGTTGCGGTGATCTTTCAGACCTCTTTACTTGCTTTTACGCTTTTAAAAATGATCGGTGCGGCGTATTTGCTTTATTTGGCGTTTATGGCGTTCAAAGATGCAAGCAAAAGCAAACTGGAAACCGACAAAACGCCTATACGTTTAGTTTCGCTCTACAAACGCGGCATTTTTATGAACATTACTAACCCTAAAGTTTCCATCTTTTTCTTAGCCTTTTTACCCCAATTTACGCGTCCGGAAGCTGGAAACGTCACGGGACAAATCTTCATGCTCGGTGCTTTGTTTATGCTCAGTGCTTTTGTCGTCTTCTTTTTCGTCTCTTTGCTTGCAGGTCGCGTCGGTCAATGGTTCTCTCAAACCCAAAACGGGGAGAAAATACTCAATCGCGTTGCCGGAACGATTTTTGCCGCACTCGCCTTTAAATTAGCGTTCACGTCGCGATGAGCCGCGTTAAACTTATCGCCGTTATCCTAGCACTCGTTTCGGGAGTGTTACTTATCGAAATCTTTTTACAAAATCTTTTAGGCTCGTAAGAAATATCATACGTTTGTTTGTCTTCGGTGTTAGGATAATCCCAAAACGACTTTGGAGCAAACGATGAAAATAGGTCTTTTTATCCCCTGTTTTATGAACGAGTTATACCCTGAAGCTTCGATGGCAACGCTGAGGGTGCTAGAGAACTTGGGGTTGGATGTGGAATATCCATTAAACCAAACCTGTTGCGGACAAGCACAAGCCAACACAGGCTGTGCGAAAGAAACCGCCCTCTTAGCCGAACGCTTTTTTAACATCTTCAAAGACTACGACT
This sequence comes from Sulfurospirillum cavolei, assembly GCF_001548055.1. GTDB lineage: Bacteria > Campylobacterota > Campylobacteria > Campylobacterales > Sulfurospirillaceae > Sulfurospirillum. Next base: position 1,753,922 of record NZ_AP014724.1, on the reverse strand, counting down.
ACATCGTCGCTCCTAGCGGCAGTTGCGTGAGTATGGTGCGTCATAATTACGCCCAGTTTTTAGAAGGACGCGAGGGTTTTGAGCGTATGCGTTCACACACTTATGAACTCATCGAGTTTTTACACGATGTCATTAAACCTACCTCTATGAATGCTACATTTTCTCACAAAGTGGGCATCCACAACAGCTGTCATGCTCACAGAGAACTTGGCATGGCAAGCATGAGTGAGAAGAATGTACCCGAATTCTCCAAGATCAAAAACTTACTCGACAAAGTAGAGGGCATTAGCTACTCTGAACTCACCCGCAAAGATGAATGTTGTGGTTTTGGAGGAACGTTTGCGGTCTCCGAAGAAGCGATGAGTACGGCGATGGGACGCGCACGTTTGCAAGACCATCTAGACGCTGGCAGTGAGTACATCACCGGCGTGGATATGTCGTGTTTGATGCACATGCAAGGCTTGATCGATCGCGAAAAAATGCCGCTTAAAACGATCTATATCGCTCAAATTTTAGCAGGAGACGTCCAATGAGCCACCCAGAACTTGCCGAAAAATTTGCCGCAAATGTTGAGCGTATGAAATGGCACGACAAAGCGCTCTGGTTTGTTCGTGTTAAACGAGACAACCAATCCAAAAGCTTAGACGAATGGGAAGAGCTTCGCAATACTGCCGATAAGATCAAATCCCACACGCTCTCTCATCTGGATGAATACCTTGAGCAGTTTGAAAAAAACGCACAAGCTCGGGGCATTCGTGTGCACTGGGCGAAAGACGCGAAAGAGCACAATGAGATCGTTTTAGACATCTTGCGCTCCAATGGTGCGAAGATGATCGTTAAAAGTAAATCAATGCTCACCGAAGAGTGCCATCTCAATCCGTACTTAGAAGAGCACGGCATCGAAGTGGTAGACACTGACCTAGGTGAGCGCATCGTACAGCTTCGTAAAGAGCCGCCTTCTCACATCGTTCTTCCCGCGATTCACCTCAAAAAAGAGGATGTAGGAACAACCTTTGAGAAGTTTTTAAATACCCAAAAAGGCAATGCCGACCCAACCTACCTTACACGCGCCGCACGAGCACATTTGCGTGAAAAATTTGTAAGCGCTGACGCGGCAATGACCGGTGTGAACTTTGCCATTGCTGAAACGGGTGGCATCGTGGTCTGTACCAACGAGGGAAATGCCGACTTGGGTGCGAGTTTACCCAAGCTTCACATCGCGTGTATGGGCATTGAGAAGATCATTCCACGGTTGAAAGACCTGAGCATCTTTACACGCCTTTTAGCCAGAAGTGCAACGGGTCAACCGGTGACAACGTATACGTCGCATTATCACGGTGCGGTTGAGGGCGGACAGATGCACATCGTCATCGTCGATAACGGAAGAAGCAAAATCCTCTCTGATAAACGCTACATCAAATCGCTTCAATGCATTCGTTGTGGAGCGTGTTTAAATACATGTCCGATTTACCGAAGAAGCGGTGGTTACAGCTATGGCTATGTTATCCCTGGACCCATTGGCTCGACACTTGCTCCGAGTCGCGATCTTAAAAAATACTACAGCTTGCCGTTTGCCTGTTCTCTTTGTTTCTCCTGCTCCAACGTCTGCCCTGTCAAAGTGGATCTAGCCGATCAGCTCTACTTAAAACGCCAAGATGTGGTCGATGCTGGGTATCTAAGCCCCATCAAACACAACGCACTCAAGATGGCAACATGGCTGATGTGCCGTCCGAAACTGATGGACTTTGCTGGGTTTATGGCACGAAAAATGGTACCGCTTTTACCGCGCGCACTTGTTTATTCCAAATTCAACCTTTGGGGCAAAAACCGAGAGTTACCGCCGTTTCCCAAAAACAGTTTTAAAGAACTTTACAAAGCAAAAAAGGGTATCAAATGAGTTCACGCGAAGCTATTTTAAAAGCCATTAAAGAGGCGAAGCCTCACGATGAGAGCGCTTTACCCGAAGTCAATATTTTGCATACGACCTATGCGAATTTGGATGAAAAATTTGCAACAACGCTCGCAAGTGTCGGTGGAAATGCCGTGCATTTGGACTCTTTGGTTGAGATCGACAGCTACATCAAAGAGCATTACGCCGAAGCGACGGTCATCGTCTCAACGGTAGAGGGTTTACATGTAGGCACGAAAGAGTTAGGTGCAACGGATGATCCGCATACGCTTAAAGACGTTGATCTTGCGATTATCAAAGGTGAATTTGCCGTCGCCGAAAACGGTGCGGTGTGGGTTAAAGAGGCTGATGCAAGACACCGAGCACTTTACTTTATCGCTCAAAAGTTGATGATCGTCGTGCCCAAAGGTGAGGTCGTGCATACGATGCATGAAGCCTACACGAGGGTTGGTTTTGACGACAAAGATCTCTTTGGCATCTTCATCAGCGGACCGTCTAAAACAGCCGACATCGAACAGTCTTTGGTCATCGGAGCGCATGGTGCCACTGAGGCGTGCGTGGTCTTCATTTAATTTTGACACGCTCTGGGGGGGCAAAGCCCCCAGAGCTACGTTAACACTGAGTTTCCTTCGGCAGGAAGCCCGCGCACCTTGGGTGCTTTTCTTCTTGCAAAATTGATTTTGCAAGAAATCTCTTCCTAATCTTTTTACATGTAAAGTCTAAAGTAGTTTCTCTTTTGCGCGAAAACGCGGGAGTTGAGAGACGATGATGCCTCCAAAAATCACAAAGCTTGCCATCATTTCCGTTTGAGAGAGCACTTCGCCTAAGAAGACGTATGCTAAAAGAACGGTGAAGACGGGGATGAGATTGACAAAGACTGAGGCGCGTGACGCTTCGATGCGTCCTAAGGCGAGGTTGAACATGCCATACCCTCCTAGGGTTACGACAATGCCCAAGTAACACAACCAACCCACTGCTTCTGCTGAAAGGGTAAGTGGTACGCCCCACGACTCCCAGATGGCTAATGGAAAGAAGAAGATCGTGCCGACAAAAGCTTGAACCGCGGTCAAAAAGAGAGCAGAGAAGCGTTGGCTTAAGTAGCGCACCGAGATGGCGTACCATGTTCCACAGACCATTGCACAAAATTCTAAAAAGTTGCCCAAGAGAGGATTGGTCGCGTGCTCACTGCTTTGAGCACTAAGACTTAACCAAACCGCACCAATGACCGCCAGAGCAGAGCCGATGACAACACGTTTACTGAGGTACTCTTTGAGCACAAAACTCGCCGCGATCGCGGTCATAAGTGGCATCATGGAGGTGATCATACCCGCTTGGGACGCGGTGGTGAGTTGTAAGGCTTTGGCTTCAAAGATGAAGTAGAGGCAGGGCTCAAAAAAGGTTAACAGTAAGATGTATTTAATGTCGTGCTTGGTGAATTCGTAGGTTCGAAACTGCTTGATAAAGTAGACAAAACAGAGGCTAGCAATCGCCATACGACCAAACATCGCACTCATCGGTCCCATAACGCCCAGCACGGCTTTAAGCGCGATAAACGAGCTTGCCCACGTGAGCATGGCGATGAGTAGAAAACCAATACCGATCAAATCAATAGAGTTGTGTTTCATAATTATGGTACTTTCAAAAAAAATGAGAGCTATTCTAGCTAAGAGTTGCTAAAACAAGCGACAACACGTTACAATAAAGCTATGGAACTCTTTACCTTACGCAATTTCATCATCATTTTAGCTCTGATCGTCGGCATTGAGGTATACCGTTCTTCCCACGATCGAAATACGATGAGCCTCTCGTTGCCGCTCAATACGAAAATAGTTGCTTTTGGAGATAGTCTAACCCAAGGATACGGCGTTTTGTCCGAGCAAAGTTATCCTTCCGTTCTTGCCGAACGTTTACATGTCGATGTCGTGAACGAAGGCGTCTCGGGCGAAATGAGCGCGCAAGGCTTGGCGCGACTCTCTAGCGTTTTGGATCGCACGCAACCCGATATTTTGGTCTTGTGCCACGGCGGAAACGACCTCTTGCGTCAAAGCGACGTGCGCCAAACCAAAGCCAACATAAGTGCGATGGTAAAGTTGGCGCAAGATAGAGGTATTTACGTGCTTTTGGTCGGTGTTGCTACGTTGGATATTTTGCGCTTTAGCGTCCCTTCGTTTTATTACGACATTGCAAAAGAACGTTCATTGGTGATCGAAGACGAAAGTTTAAAGGCGATTCAGGAAAACGAAACGCTTCGCGGCGATGCGGTTCATCCCAATGCCCAAGGCTATGCGCTGATGGCGGAGAAAATCGCTTTTTTATTGAGCGAGCATTATATCCCTCCCTTGCGCCCATGAAAGCTTACATGTGGCTTTTATGCCTTGCATCGATGCTCTTTGCCGGCAATGCGCATATTACGCTCAGCGACGAGGAGCAACGCTATATCTTATCGCACCGCGATATTAAAGTATGCACCAATCCTTCTTTAATGCCGTTTGAGGTTTTGACTCCGGAAGGAAATCACGAGGGTATCGGTGCCGATCTTTTAAGTTTGGTCGCCGGACGCGTAGGGCTGAACGTTAAAATCATACAAACGTATACGTGGGAAGATAGCCTCGAAAAGGCCAAAGACGCTCAATGCGACATCGTCAGTTTAATCAGCCAAACACCCGAACTTGATACGTGGCTACTGTTTAGCGATCCGATTTTAGTCGATAAAAACGTCTTGATTACGACCGATACGCACAGTTTTATCGGCGATCTTAAATCCATTCCGAGCGGTACTCTAGCACTGCCCAGGGGGTCGCCGCTGTTTGCGAAAATCGAAAAAGAATTTCCACATGTAACGCTTTTTACGGTCGCCAGTGAGAGCGATGCTTTGGTGTTGGTCGCCAATAAACAAGTCGATATGACGATCAAGCCCTTTGCGCTGGTGGCGTATCAGATTAAGCAACAAGGATTTTTCAATCTCAAAATCGGAGGGCACGTCGAGGGCATCGATACGATTTTTCGTATCGGCATCACGGGAAACAATACGATCTTGCGCGATATTCTCAATAAAGGTATTCAAAGCGTTTCGTTACGCGAAAAAGAGACGATCGTCAATCGTTATATCCCTTCCATCGTTCAACAACCCCTGCGTAAAGAAGTATGGTACTTTTTCGGAACGATCGGGTTGATCGTAAGTATGATTTTGTTATGGAACTACATGTTACGCAAAGAGGTTAAAAAAGCGATTGCACAAAACGTCGAAAACCAAAAATTGATGATGCAACAATCGAAAAAAGCAGAACTTGGAGAGATGATCGGCAATATTTCGCATCAATGGCGAGAGCCGCTTTCAAGCCTTAGCGGCGTTAATTTAATGTTGATCGGTTTGATGGAACACGACAAAGAGATTCAAAAAGAGTTTTTGTATACCCAACTCAAAAAGGTTGAGCAAACGCTCGATTTTATGTCGCAAACGATGCAGAACTTTTTAGAGTTTTACAAACCATCGACGCTGTTACAACACTTTAACGTGTACGAATCGATCGAGCAGACGCTTTCTTTAATCGAAACGCATTTGCTTGAGGGCAACATTACGGTGGACATTCAAGGCGACGAGACGAAAGTGCTTTACGGCATTAAAAACGAATACATGCAAATTTGGCTCAATATCTTAAACAATGCGATTCATGCGTTTAAACGCTCCAACGTGGACGATAGGCGAATTCGCGTGATGATTTTAGACAAAGAAGTGCGCATTTGCGATAACGCGCGAGGACGTATCGATGACAAAGAACTGAACAAAGGCGTCGGACTTCCGATGTGCAGGCGTATTTTAGAAAAGTACCGCCAAAAACTTCTCTTTCAAAATACTCCAAATGGCGTTTGCATTCAAATCGTACTTTCAAATGCCTAAACGGTAGCCGCTTTCGGCGACGGTATGGATAAACTGTTTGCCGATCTTTTTGCGCAAGCGCATGATGAAATTGGCAATCGCCCCCTCGCTTACCTCTTCATAATCCCAAACCGAAGCTAGTAGCATATCTTTGGTTACGATTTGGTGTGCGTTTTCGATGAGAAGAGAGAGAAAAAGCGTCTCTTTTTTGCTCAGCTCAATCAGTTCCCCGCTTTTGAGGTGAAGGGTTTGGTTTTGTCGGTCGAATACGTCGCCGTTTTTAAGCACGATCGTTTCGTTTTTGAAAAAAGCTCCGGCGCATTTTTCCAAAGAGGCGACAAAGTCTTTGTAGGTAATCGGTTTTAAAAGATAGGCGGTGAGGTTGAGCGGAATCGCACGAAATAAAAACTCTTCGTTTTTGTTGCCGCTTAAGACGATGATCGGAATTGTTGTTTCGATTTTTCTCACTTCCTCGATAAAATTTAACCCGTTTTCGTTGTTCAGTTTGATATCGCAAATGATCAAATCGACCCTTTGCGATGCAAAAGTTTCGCGTGCGCTTTGAAGGTCTTTACAGTGGTAAATCGTTTGAACGAAAAGGGCTAAAAGCGTCATAAAATTTTGTGCGAAATCATCGTTGTCTTCGACAAATAAAACGTTTTTTGTTTTTAAAAGCTCCACGCGTTTCGTCCTTTTTTTTACGTGAATTATAGCGTTGCATTGGTAATAACTTCCTGATGACGCTAGCGAAAATGGCGAGGGGTTTCGGCGTCGTTTTATCATAGAAATCACGCATAAATCACAAAATTTTTTATATATGATGAGATTAATGAGATGCTTACGTACTACAATGAGCAGGAAAGTAAAGTGCTTTGAGGTGAATAAAGATTTTTTTGTTGCAAAACGTATCAAAAAAATCGACGGCTTTACTTAAAGATTACCAAACGCTACACAAACTTACCTAAGGGAGGTACATTATGACAGCTAGCAGTTCCGGCGCGACCGGAAAGATTGCTTGGTTTTTCGTTGCGATACTCGGTGCTATTGCGTTAGGCTATATCGCGCTTAATCGCGGCGAGACGATTAATGCCATGTGGATATTAACCGCCGCCGTGTGTGTTTATTTGATCGGCTATCGCTATTACAGCCTTTACATTGCCGATAAAGTCTTAAAAGCCGACGGCACGCGCATGACACCCGCTTTTCGTCATAACGACGGATTGGACTACGTTCCGACCAATAAAGTGATTTTGTTCGGACACCATTTCGCGGCAATCGCGGGTGCGGGTCCTTTGGTCGGTCCGGTTTTAGCAGCGCAACTAGGGTATTTACCCGGAATGCTTTGGCTTTTAGCCGGTGTCGTTTTGGCCGGAGCGGTTCAAGACTATATCGTTCTTTTCGTATCGACAAGACGCGATGCGCGCTCTTTGGGCGAACTCGTCAAAATGGAGATGGGAACGGTTCCGGGCATTATCGCGTTGATTGCGTGCTTTATGATTATGATCATAATCTTAGCCGTTTTGGCGATGGTCGTCGTTAAAGCCTTAACGCACAGTCCTTGGGGTACGTTTACGGTTGCCTTTACAATTCCTTTAGCGATTTTTATGGGGATTTACCTACGCTTTATTCGCCCCGGTCGTATTTTGGAAATTTCGGTCGTCGGTTTTGTGGGATTGATCGTGGGTATTATGCTCGGCGGACAAGTCGCGGCTAGCCCGACTTGGGCACCTTATTTCGATCTTAGCGGCGTTGCATTGACATGGTCGTTGATCGCTTACGGTTTTATCGCGTCGGTTCTTCCCGTATGGTTGCTTTTAGCACCGAGAGATTACCTCTCCACTTTCTTAAAAATCGGAGCAATCGTCGGTCTTGCGATCGGTATCGTTTTATTGATGCCCGATATGAAAATGCCGGCAATGACCAAGTACGCTTTTGGCGATCACGGTCCGGTTTGGACGGGTAGTTTATTTCCGTTCTTGTTTATCACGATTGCGTGCGGCGCGGTATCGGGTTTCCACGCATTGATCTCTTCGGGTACGACGCCTAAAATGTTGGCGAACGAGAAAGAAGCGCGTTTGATCGGTTACGGCGGTATGTTGATGGAATCTTTCGTCGGTATGATGGCATTGATCTCCGCTTCGATTATCGATCCGGGCGTTTACTTTGCGATGAACTCTCCTTTGGCGGCACTCAATCCAAGCGGTTTAGCCGACGTTGCGGCGGCGGCAAGTGCGACGGTTAGCAATTGGGGCTTTGTCGTCACTCCCGACGTTTTAACGAACATCGCGGCAGACGTAGGCGAAAAAAGCATCGTATCGCGTGCGGGCGGCGCACCGACTTTGGCGGTGGGTATGGCTCAAATCATTCACGGAGCACTCGGCGGTTTAGGTTCGATGTCGTTTTGGTATCACTTTGCAATTTTATTTGAAGCACTTTTCATTTTAACGTCCGTCGATGCGGGTACGCGTGCGGCTCGTTTTATGTTGCAAGATCTTTTAGGTTTGATCAATCCGACGCTTAAACGTACCGACTCGTTGTTTGCCAATCTTTTGGCGACGGCACTGGTTGTTATGGCATGGGGTTATTTCCTTTACGTGGGCGTTGTCGATCCTTTGGGCGGTATCAATACCTTGTGGCCGCTTTTCGGTATTACCAATCAAATGTTGGCGGGAATTGCCTTGATGTTATGTACGGTCGTTCTTTTCAAAAAGAAAGAGCAAATGTACGCATGGGTTACCATCGTTCCTTCCACATGGCTTGTTATTTGTACGATGAGTGCCGGTTGGTACAAAGCGTTTAGTAGCGACCCTGCGATCGGTTTTTTCGCAAAAGCAAACCAACTCTCGTCTTTGCTTGCAAGCGGTAATTTTAAACCCAATGCGGTTTTCAAATCGCAAGAAGCGGTTGAACGCGTTATCTTTAACAATCAAATCGACGGATTTTTGATCGTATTTTTTATGATCGTCGTCGTCGTGATGATTTTCTTTACGGCTCAAGCATGCCTTAAGGCACTTAAATCCGATAAAGATACGGCGGTTGAAGTCCCTTATGCACCTTTGCCTGCCAACGCGGAAGATATTTTACGCGGCGCAGTGCATTAAGCAAGCGCATAACTCAAGAGGGCTTTTGCCTTCTTGAGGCTTTTTTTAAGGAGAACCGATGTTTGAAAATCTTGCAAAAGCCGGAAAATATCTCGGACAAGCCGCGCGCCTGATGGTCGGCGTGCCCGATTACGATACGTACGTTCAGCATATGCGCGTAACGCATCCCGAGCAAACACCTATGACCTATGAAGAATTTTACAAAGATCGCGTTGAAGCGCGCTACGGCGGAAAAAACGGTACATCGCGTTGTTGCTAAGGAGACAAGAGATGCTTTTAGACGTGACGATTTTAACGGGATTTTTAGGTTCGGGTAAAACGACGCTGATTAATTATTTATTGGAGCAATCCAAAAACGAGCGTATCGCCATTATCGAAAACGAATTCGGTGCGGTGGGCGTCGACGGAGCGTTGTTAAAAAGCAGCCCCGACGTCGAGATCGTGGAACTAAGCAACGGATGCGTCTGTTGTTCGATTCGCGGCGAATTGACCGAAGCGTTAAAAGGGATATTGGACAAAATGGATCAAGGACTCTTTCAAGCCGATCGTTTAATCTTAGAAACGACGGGCTTGGCGGACCCCGCACCGATTATTCAGACATTTTTCGTGGACGAGACGATTCGCGAACGTATTCGTTTGGATGCGGTCATTACGCTTGTCGATGCGATTCATTGTCTCAAACAGCTTGACGAGCATCGCGTATGCGCTTCGCAAATCGGTTTTGCCGATCGCATTATCTTAACCAAAGCCGATTGTGTCGACGAGGCTCAAAAACAGAGTGTTTTGGAACGTTTGGCGTCTATCAATTCAAAAGCGGAGATTTTCGAGGCTTACCGAGGCGTTTTACCCAAAGAAGTTTGGATCGGTATCGGCGCGTTTGAGTTAAGCGATGCGCTTAAAATCAACCAAGGTGTTTACGAAGTCAAAGACGCTCAAAACATTCGTTTCAAATCGTTTAGTGCCTCCAAACCGACACGCTCGTTTAACGATGACATCGAGTCGTACGTGTTTCGTGCCGAGAAGCTCGATTTGACGCGTATCGGTGCGTTTATGGAAGCTTTGATCGAAGAATGGGGCAATGACATGTTACGATACAAAGGCGTTTTGGCGATTCAAGACGAACCCAAACGTTTAATCGTTCAAGGCGTGCACAAAGTCGTCGGTTTTGACTACGGCTCGGAATGGGGCGAGGAAGAGGCGACTTCGCTTTTGGTCGTTATCGGGCGTAAAATTCCTTATGAACGTTTAGCGGAAAAATTTCAAGCGTGCGGCGCGTAGCGTAGCGCCGAAATCTCGTAAGCGTTTAGCGACTTTCCTTCACGCGTGCGATCAGTGCTTGAAGGTACTGCTCCGCTAAAGTTTGCATCTCTTCTCCCGAGAGGCTCAACGCGGAGTCTTTGGTCGGAATATTGTGCCATAAGACGGCAAGCTGCGTACAGGTTTTAAACAGCTCTTCGGGACTCATTTTTACCAAAATAGCAACGACTTCTTGAGGCAGGTTTTTAGGGTCGAGTTGATGCAATGCCCTAATACCGGCTAAAAATTTTTCTAAAACAGGGTGCACGCGTGTTCCTTTTTTTGTGTGCAATTATGCCACATTTCGCTAAGAAGCATCTAAAAAGAGCCGACATGTAAGAGCCTTTTGCTTCTCTTCACGTTACAATCATCTTAGTACAAAATGGATTTAAGACGACGAACGAACGATTTTGACATGTAAAGGCGTGAAGATGAGTATGTACGATTTGGAAGCGTTTTTACGCTCGATCTATCCGTTTGGGCTTTTAAGCAAAAAAGAGATGTCCGGCGTCATCGCTTCGGTGAACATCGCTTACTACAAAAAAGAGACGCTTTTGCTCTCGCCCTCGCTTAATGCCGAATTTTTATACGTCGTTATCAAAGGTGAAGTCGGCGAATACCAAGAAGAGGAGCTGGTCAAAGTTTACGGCAAATCCAGTTCGTTCGATGCGGACGCCTTGATCTACGGTAAAAGCGAGAGCCATTTTAAGGTTTTGGAAGAGCTGATTTGCTACGAGCTAAAAAAAGAGGATTTTTTAGCACTTTTGGACAGCAACGCCGCGTTTAAAGCCTATTACATTCAAGGTCTTGCCAACAAAATACAATCCGCTAAACAAAAAGAGTATACGACCGAGCTCTCCGGTTTTATGATGGCGCGCGTGCACGATAGCTATCTACACGAACCCACCGTCGTCGAAACGGAGTGCTCCATTATGAGTGCTTTGCGGCAAATGGAAGCCAAAAAAAGCAGTTGCATCGTCGTGCGAAGCGCGCAAGGGTACGGCATCGTGACCGATAGCGTCATCAGACGGCACGTGCTTTTTGAAGGATATGACAAAGAAGCAAGCATCGGACCGATTGCGCTTTTTCCGATGATTACGATCGAGGCGGACGATTATCTCTTTAACGCGCTTTTAATGTTTACCAAACATTCGATTAAACGGCTCGTCGTGACTAAAGACGGCGAGATCGTCGGGATTTTGGAGCAGTTGGATTTGCTGAGCTATTTTGCCAATCACAGCTATTTGGTTGCGGTACAGATCCGCAAAGCAACAAGCTTCGAAGAGCTGAAACAAGCGAGTTTGGACGTGACGAGTATTGTCAAAAAACTTCACGTTAAAGGTACGAAAGTCGATTATATCGCCAAATTGATTTCGGAAATTCATGAAAAAATCTATGAAAAACTCTACCATATGATCGTTCCGGAAGCTTTGGCGCAGAAGGCGTGTTTGATCGTGATGGGAAGCGAAGGTCGAAAAGAGCAGATGCTCAAAACCGATCAGGACAACGCACTCATTATTGCCGAAAAAGAAGATACGGAGGCATTTGTGCCTTACATGCAGCGGTTTAATGAAATTTTGATCGATTTTGGATTCCCCAAATGCGAGGGAAATATCATGGTTTCCAATCCGTATTGGCGCAAATCTTTAGGCGAATACGAAAAAGAGATTGTGCGGTGGCTTGACGCGCCGAATATGGAAGATGTCATGAATATGGCGATTTTCGTCGACAGCATCGCCGTTGCGGGTGATCGTCGTTTGCTGGCTCACGTGAAACGCAAACTCTATGAAGGCGTTGAAGGGCAAAGCCCGCTTTTAGCCAATTTTGCTAAACCGGCGGTAGCGTTTGAAACGCCTATCGGTATGTTCGCGCATCTGATTGCCGAAGACAACCGCATCGACGTCAAAAAAGGAGGTATTTTCCCGATCGTTCACGGGATTCGCAGTTTGGCGTTGGAGTACAAAATCGAAGCGACCGATACCGTGACGCGCATTAAAAAACTTGCCAAAGAAGAGGTTTTCGACGCCAATTTTGCCTCAACCCTCATCGAAGCTTTGGATACTTTTTTAAGCTTGCGTTTGAAAGAGCGTTTGGAGCGAGGCGATGATGCGCCTTCTGACAATTTGATTCGCATTGAAAAGCTCAATCAACTCGAACTCGAACTTTTAAAAGACAGTTTCAAGATCGTCAATACCTTTAAAAAGTTTTTGACGCACCATTTTAAATTGTCGTTGGTAAGTTAACATGTGGGAAAAATGGCTGCGTTATCGTAACGCTCAAAAGCTCAAAGACGAGCGGTATCGGTTTTTGTTCGACGCGCCCCCTTTGGACGAAGTCGTGGTTTTCGATACCGAAACGACGGGGCTTAACCCTAAAAAAGACGAGATTCTCTCCATCGGGGCGGTGATCGTCAAAGAGAATAAAATTTTAACTTCGCAAAAGTTTGAGCTTTTCGTTAAACCCAGCCGTGAGATTAACGAAGCGAGCATTAAAATCCACCAAATCCGCAATATCGATCTGGAAAACGGCATCGCCCCGCACGTGGCGATAGAGCAGTTTTTACACTTCATCGGCGCTCGCCCTTTGGTTGGGTATTACCTTGAGTTTGATATGAAGATGATCCACAAATACATCAAACCGTGGCTTGGCATCACCTTACCCAACCCTCAAACCGAAGTTTCAGGGCTCTACCACGACAAAAAGATCAAACTAATCCCCGATGGCGTCATCGACCTACGGTTTGACGTGATGATGAACGACTTAGGACTCCCCATCTTCGGAAAACACGACGCACTCAATGATGCGGTAATGACGGCGATGATGTATATAAAGCTTCGGAATATTGAGAGGGTGTAAGGTTACATGTAAAGATTAATCTTTAGTTGTAGCCCCTAACTCTTTCCCTTTTTTTGTCAATTCAAGCACCTTTTCAGCAAGACCAAGTGTATTTTCATGAGAGTCTTGTTTGGAGTAAACTTTTGAAAGAGGGTCTTCTAACATTTTTTCAATCGTTGGTAAAATAAATGCTGTATCTATCTTATCGCCTATATAAGGTTTTAATACATCATGTCCCGTCAAAAGATTTTTAGCAAGAAGTGATTTTTGTCTGTACTCTTGAGAAAGTCGCTTGTATTGAAAATATATTTTCAAACAAACACCTGAAACTGTAGCAAAAAAAGCAATGAGACCAATTTTAGAGAAAATAGGGCTTAGTGCATAAATGGAATTCACCAAACCATCATGGAATATCTTTTCCATTTCATCACTTGGCACTAGTAAACAAATCTTATGATAGTACAGAACACAAAAAATACCAATAAATGACGCAATGGCTAAGGCTTGCCAAACAATACCAGTCCTAAAGTATTTACTCTCTAATCTTTTATATTCTTGGGATAATGTATCCGAAAACTCTATGGTTTTTGTTTTTTGCGCTTTATCTAAAGCTTCTTTCGCAAGGTTTAAAGTTGTTGTTGCATCCGTAGTAAGGGTTTCGATAGGTGCTAAATCTTCTAATTTTTTTTCTAATTTAGTTAATCCAATCTGATAATATTTGAAATCATTAGTTCTTGTTTGCGTTTCTTCTTCTATTTTGGCAGATAATGTGTTGATAGCTTGTTCTATTTGAGTGTAATTGGGAGCTTTTTCTGAAAGAATATTTTTTATACTTAAACGAGCATTTTCTGGCTTGCTCTCAAGTTCATTTAAGGCAGTTAATAAAGAGTCTTTTGTTGTCGTAAATTGTGCTTGACGGGATGATGCTTCTGGTACGGCAATAAATAATTTAATTGCACTATTGAAAGCATGAATTTGGGCTAAAATAATTGATTGTTTTGTTTCGTCCAATTTAGAAAAATCTATTTCTCTAATTTTCTCAAAAAGTTTATTTGTCTCTTCTAAAAAACTTGCATCAAAATGAGGTACGATTGCCGCTAAGCAAGTCTCTTTGAGATTTAATAATTCTTGCACACCATTTTGTAATTTTTCATTCATATGTGCCCCTAATCTTCAAGAATTTACATTAAGGCTTATTATACATCATTTGGTGGGGGTGGTAAGTCAATGTGTAATTTAATAAATACTGCTTCTTTAAAATGGAGTATGCTATAATACTGTATTATAAACTACAAGGAGACACCATGACGGCGACGGTACGGCTTGATGAAGCCCTAGAATTGAAGCTTGAGCGCATCGCTAAAACCTTGCGTAAGAAAAAAAGTGATGTCATACGTGATGCGATAGAATTTTATGCTACTAATGTTGAATCGGAAAAAAAATCACGCATACGTTTAGCGGTTGAAAAAACAAAAGAGGCAGACAAAGCCGTCTATGAGAGCATTGAAGGAACGTTGAATGACGGTCTGTAAGGGCGATATATGGCTTGTGAACCTCAATCCAATTAAGAAAAATAATGAAATGGGGAAGATAAGACCTGCGGTTGTGTTTCAAAACGATGAGTTGAACCAAAGCGAGTACCCAACCACCATTATTTTCCCACTGAGCACCTCACTGATTGATGATGCCGAACCCATTCGTATGCGCATTGCTAAAAGAGAACTGTTGGAGCAAGATTCAGATGTGGTTGTTACGCAAATACGAGCCATTGACAATGAGCGTTTCATCCAAAAACTAGCAACATTAACGCCCCAAGAGCTTCAAAAATTAAGAGAACTCTTTGAGGAAGTTACGCTTTAAAAGCCTGACATGTAAAGCAGACGCAAGGAGACAATTCCCCTTGCGGTTGATCTTTATCGAAATGCTTTGACCGCTTCGACCATGTTTTTAAGTGCGGCTTTCGTCTCTTCCCAGCCTCTGGTTTTGAGCCCGCAATCGGGGTTGATCCAGAGTTGTTCTTTGGGGAAAACTTCGAGTACCGCTTTGATTTGCGTTGTGATCTCTTCAACGCTTGGAACGCGAGGCGAGTGGATGTCGTACACGCCCGGTCCGATTTGTGCCCTATAGTCTACGTTTTTGAAGACTTTGAGAAGCGTATTGCCGCTGCGTGCCGTTTCGATGGTGATGACGTCCGCATCGAGACGCTCGATGGTGTGAATGATGTCGTTAAAGTCGCTGTAACACATATGCGTATGGATTTGCGTTTGATCCCATGCGCTGGAAACGCTCGCTTTAAAACTCTCGACCGCCCAATCTTCATACGCTTTGATCTTCTCTGAACGCAGCGGATAGCCCTCTTTAAACGCCGCTTCGTCGACTTGAATGATGCGAATATCGCTTCGTTGCAGATCGTCGATCTCATCGCTAATCGCACGTGCGACTTCGTAGGCGACGTCGCTTTTGGGGATGTCGTTACGCACGAACGACCAGTTGAGAATCGTCACGGGACCCGTGAGCATACCTTTGAGCGGTTTATCGCTTAGGCTTTGGGCATACGTGATCCATGAAAGCGTCATCGGTGCTTTTCGTTTAACGCTTCCGTAAAGCAAAGGAGGTTTAACGCAACGGCTACCGTAACTTTGCACCCAACCGTGTGTACTAAAGGCAAAACCCTCTAACAATTCGCCGAAGTATTCGACCATATCGTTGCGTTCAAACTCGCCGTGTACCAAAACGTCGAGTCCTAGCTCTTCTTGAAGTCGCACGCACGCCTCAATGGCTTTTTGAAGTTCGCTTTCATAGGCTTCTTGGGAGAGTTCTCCTTTTTTGAACGAAGCACGTAAAGATCGAATCTCTTGGGTTTGCGGAAACGAGCCGATCGTCGTCGTGGGCAAAAGTGGAAGACCTAATTGCTTCTCTTGTACGATGCGGCGTTGTGCATACGCAGAGCGTTTCGGAAAGAAAGGGCGTTGCGGCATTTGGGGAGCAGGAGCGTTAGAGGTATCGTTTTTGACGAAAACGCCGACGTCAAAATGCGCGCGTAACGACTCTAATTCCGAGAGTTTTTCGATGGCAAAGCTGAGTTTATCTTTGACTTCAAGCGGAAGTTTCGTTTCGCTTTGAAGCGAATAGGGTACATGTAAAAGCGAGCAAGAAGTAGAGAGGATGACATGCTCTTTGGGAAGGTATTCATGGATGTGTTTTAAGAGCCCAAGCGAAGCATTCAGGTCATTTTTCCAAACGTTGCGCCCGTCGATAAGCCCTGCAATAAGATATTTGTCGCCAAAATGCGAAAGCACGTCAAGGTTTTCTTTGCCGTAAACAAAATCCAAACCGATCGCCCAAATCGGCGTTGTTACCAAGACGTCGACCGCTTCTTTGGCATGATCGAAGTAGGTCACGACGCTGATTTTAAGCGACGAGGAGACCTTGCCTAAGCGATCGTACGCTCGTTTGAGTAGACTAAGATAACGAGGCTCTAAGGTTTTGACGAAAATCGGTTCATCGCATTGGATTAGAAGCGTCGCATCAAACGTGCTTAAGAAGGAAAAGAGCTCTTCATACGCCTCTAAAAGCGCGTCAAATAAACCAAAAGCATCGGTAGCGTCTTGCATACGGGAGAGGGCTAGAAACGTGATCGGTCCGATCAGATTGATCTTAGGCGATAATCCTAAGGCTTTCGCTTCGGCATATTCTTCTTCGATTTTACGCGTATCGAGTTTAAATCGCGTCTTCGTTTCGAGTTCGGGAACGATGTAATGGTAATTGGTGTTAAACCATTTGGTCATCTCCATCGCTTGATGCGTCGCGTCGCCGCGTGCCATAGCAAAATAACGCTGGATCGGATCTTCGATGTCTAAAAAGCGTTTGGGGATTGCACCCAAAAGAACGCTCGTGTCAAGCATGAGGTCGTAATAGCTAAAATCGTTGCATGCGATAAAGTCGATCGCACAATTTTTTTGCGCACGCCAGTGTTTGGCGCGAAGGGATTTTGCGAGTGTTTTCACTTCGCTAAAGGGTATTTTGCGTGCCCAAAATGCCTCTAGGGCAAATTTGAGTTCTCGGTTTTCTCCGATTCGAGGAAAACCCGTAACGTACGTTTGTGACATGGATGTATTTCCTTTTTACGATTCAAGTATAAAGCCGTCAACGATCACGGCACAGAAGGCGAAAATGTGATGGTGTAAAAAGAAAAGAGGGCGGATGAACACCGGTACGGCGGAAGCTAAAATAGCGGCAATTACAGTTGCATTGACGTCGTTTTCGAGCACGCTTGATGGCAGAGTGTGCGCGTGAAGCAAAAAGTCGACTGCATTGGCAACGTCTTGGACGGTAGGATGAGATAA
Source organism: Sulfurospirillum cavolei (assembly GCF_001548055.1). Classification (GTDB taxonomy): domain Bacteria; phylum Campylobacterota; class Campylobacteria; order Campylobacterales; family Sulfurospirillaceae; genus Sulfurospirillum. The sequence continues at coordinate 1,736,558 of NZ_AP014724.1, read as the reverse complement.
GGAGTAACAGATCAGGGCTTAAGGGCGGTGGATCGTCTTCGTTTGTTTCGTGTTCGTCCGTGTCGCTCAAAAGACGGGCGGTATAGCGTAAGCGTACGTGTCGGCGTTTGGTTTTTTGCTCAATAGCGGATGCTTGAATGGAAGAGAGCGTAAAATAGCCTTTTTTGCCAAAGCCACGAGGTAGCCGCACACAGTATCCTTTTAAAAGAGTGGTTGTATTATAGCACAACGCTTAACATGTAAAAACTATTTACCAATCTTGGGTAAAATAAAACGATTATCTTTGAAGGAGTGACGTGATGGAAACGGTCAAAACCGTCGTATTATTGACGTTAATGAGCTTAGTGTTCGTATGGGTCGGCGGTATGATGGGAGGAACGCAAGGTATGTTGATGGCACTCGTGTTGGCGGGTGCTATGAACTTCGTGAGCTATTTTTATTCCGATACCTTGGTGCTGCGTCATTACAATGCCGTCGAAGTTTCGCGCGCACAAGCAAGCGGACTTTATGCCATCGTCGAGCGATTGGCACAAAAAGCCGCTCTGCCGATGCCCAAAGTGTACATCATTCCCGAATCCGTCCCCAATGCGTTTGCGACGGGTCGTAATCCTCAAAATGCCGCCGTTGCGGTTACGGAGGGACTTTTAGAGCTTTTAGACGATGAAGAAGTGGAAGCGGTTTTGGCGCACGAGCTTAGCCACGTTCGCCACTACGATATTCTGATCGGTACGATTGCGGCGACGATTGCCGGAGCGATCGGAATGATCGCCAATATGATGCAATTTGGCGCGATGTTTGGAGTCGGCGATAGGGAAAATCGACCCAATCCTATCGTGATGATCGTCTTAGCGATTATCCTCCCTTTGGCGGCGGCGGTCATTCAAATGGCGATCAGCCGCAACCGCGAATACATGGCGGACGAAGGTGCGGCGCGTATAACGCGACATCCCGAATGGCTTCAAAGTGCTCTTGCAAAACTCTCCGGTTACAATGCGCGAGGTACGATGCACGATGCGACGCCGGAGAGTGCTCATATGTTTATCGTGAACCCTTTTTCGGGTAAAAATATCTCGTTTGCTTCGCTTTTTTCGACACACCCGAGTACGGAAGATCGAATCGCAAGGTTGGAAGAGTTAAAATTAGAGTTACGTTAATCTTACATGTAAAGGCAAACAGATGAAAAAAGCTTTGAATGAAATCCCCAGCACGCCGCTTCAATCAGGCGAAGGTGCGAGTATGCAGATGCTCATCTCTCCCGAAGTCGCACCCCATTTTGCGATGCGAAAGTTTGTGATCAAAAAAGGCGGACATATGCCCTATCATACCAACGAAGTCGAGCACGAACAGTACGTTTTAAAAGGTAAAGCGCAAGTGCGCTTGGGTGAAGAGCTTTTCATCGCCGAAAAGGACGACGTGTTGTTTATTCCCGCGGGCGTGGCGCATTCGTACGACGTAATCGGCGAAGAAGATTACGAATTTTTATGCTTGGTTCCTAATCTTGAAGACAAAATCGAGATGGTCAAACGCAAAAAAGGCGGCTGTCACCAAGAGTGTTAGCAAGCCCTTCAACAAGGGCTTTATGCTTACATGTGAAGCAGACTTTGCAGGTACGCATACCCTTCTTCCCATGCGCCGAGATTGCTTTGGGTATTGATGTGACCTCGTTTGCCAAGATCGATCAGTTTGCTTCCCCATGCATCGCTGAGGCGTCTACTGTACGCCATCGTTGCGTAAGGATCGTCGCTACTGGCAAGAACGATGCTTGGAAAATCAAAACGCATCATCGGCGTTTGTGCAAAGCCTTGAGCACTTTTAGGAAAAATCGCTTCTTCAGGATTAGGCGGTGCAACGATCAATGCGCCTTTAATCGGCGTATGCGCTTTGCTTGCCCAGTGTGCAAGCACCAAACACGCGATGCTGTGTGCGACTAAAACAACGGGTTTTTCGCATTTTTGGAGCGTTTGTTCGAGTTGTTCCGCCCATTCGGAAGCAATCGGTTCTTCCCAGTCGCGCTGTTCGACGCGAAAAAAATCGGGGTTGGCTTTTTCCCAATGCGTTTGCCAGTGCGTTTCACCGGAGCCTTGGTAGCCGGGTAGAATGAGTACGGAGGGTTTCATAGTGTCCCTTATGCGTGAAAAGAATTAGGTTTCTTTCATTACCTCTCAACGTTTTTGCTTGCGGGTCATGAAAGAAGTCTGAAGACGATTATACGAAAGAGGGCTTAGGGTATTCTAAAAAAGTTCACCGAAGGAGGACGTATGCGACCAAAGGTCAATACCGCGTGTTTGATGCTAGTAGACGTACAAGAGAAGCTTTTTTACCGTATAGAAGGACATTCACGTATCGAACAACGCTTGTGTACGTTGGTTCAGGGCTTGCAATGTTTATCGGTACCGATCGTTTGCAACCAACAATACACCCAAGGGCTCGGTGAGACGATCGCTTCGTTGAAAGTGCTCTTAGGAGACGGAGAGGTTTACGAGAAAAAGAGTTTTAGTTGTTGCCAAAATCCAAACGTGACCGAAACGCTGAGAGCTTACGAAACGCAAAGCGTCATCGTTGCGGGAGTAGAAGCGCACGTGTGTGTTTTACAAACGGCATTGGATCTGAAAGAAAGAGGATTTGACGTGATCGTATGTACCGACGCAGTGGGTTCTCGTTACGGGTACGATTGTGAGACGGCTTTGCGGCGTATGGAACAAGAAGGAATTTTTCTTGCGACCGTCGAGTCGATCCTTTTTGAACTCTTAGGCACAGCAGAACATGCCGAGTTTAAAGCGATCAGTCGCTTGGTAAAAGAGCGTTAAAAAAGGAGCTTAGCCTTTTTTAACGTAGTACGAAAGCCTGTTTTCGGTATATTTGGTAAAAAATCGGTTTTCGGGAATAATATCGGCATGCCCTAAAAAGAGCTTGCCTTCACTCTTCAAAAGCGACGCGAAACGCTCGATCGTTTTGAGACGAAAGTCGTCGTCGAAATAGATGAGCATATTGCGCGAAAAGATAATGTCGAAATTTCCGAGTGCTAAAAAGTCATGCTCGAAGATATTGACCTTCTTAAAATCGACCGAAGTAAAATAGGTCGATTTGACTTTATAAGAACGCTCGTCTTTGATGAAATAACGCTCTTTGAGCCGTTCGTCGAGTTTGTGTAACGAACGTTCCGAAAACGAGGCATTCTTAGCTTTATCGATCGCTTCGGAGTTAATGTCGATTCCCGTGATGCTAAAATCATTGGGCATGCGACCTCTTTCTTGCAACATCATCGAAAGCGAATAGACTTCTTCTCCCGAAGCGCAAGGTGCACATAAAATTTTAACATGCGGAATCCGCAATGCAAAGGTAATTGCCAACTCGAGCTGGCTCTCCTCACGGTAAAAATAGGTTTCGTTAACCGTGACCAAATCGATCAACTCTTGGCGTAATTCCTTATCGTGTTGAAGCGTTTCGAAAAGTTTGCGAAAGCTGTAAATCTCTTTTCGTTCGCAAAAAAGACGCAACTTCGTCTCGATAATACTGTTTTTGGCAAAAAGATCGACGCCGATTTCTCGTTTAATGTAGTGCAATAGGTCGTTTAATCCGAGGGCGTTGAAAACTTCAGGCTCTTTAGAAAGCGTTTGCGGCGAGGTCGGTTCTTGTTTTCGATTCCAGAAGAACATTACGGTGCTCCGAATTGATTGATCGAGACGATAATATCGTCTAAAGGCTTAGAACTAATTTGCGGGTTGATTTCCACCGCGCGTTTAGGCATACCGTAAACGATCGCGGTTTTTTCGCTCTCGGCGATACAGCGTGCCCCTTTTTTTTGAAGTTCGCTCAAGCCGAATGCGCCGTCATGCCCGATACCGGTCAATAAAACCGCTAAAATATCGGCATCTTCGACGCATGAAAGAGCGGAAAGAAAAAGCGTATCGATGCTCGGATTGTACGGCGTATCGCCTTGTTCGACCGGTTCGGCTCTTAAGGTATTGGCATTGGGTTCGCTTTTAACGCGGGCGTGTCCGGCGCAGATGTAAATATGACCGTTCGTTAAAAGCGTACGCGCGTCTAGCGTGTGTACGGGAAAAGCGAGTTCCGTCTGAAATTGGTTGATAAAACTCGGAATAAACGTACTGTTCATATGTTGCGCAATTAAAATAATGCCGTTAAAAGAAGAGGGAAGCGAGGATAAAATCTTTTTAAGATGTCCGGGACCTCCGGTGGAAGCCCCGATTAAGATGAGTTTAGGTTTCATCTGCGGTACTATTTTTTAGCTTCTTCAAGCATCCAATAGAGATTCATTCGTACGCCAGCACCCGTTGCACCCGATTGGTTATAGCCCCATGCTTTTTCCAAATACGCAGGTCCCGCAATATCCAAATGAAGCCATTTGTCTTTATACGCCTCTTCGATAAAGTTGTCTAAAAACAATCCCGCGGTAATCGCGCCGCCGTAACGGCTGGAGCTGATGTTTGACATGTCGGCAACCGAACTTTTCAAAAGCTTTTTGAGGTATTTGTTAAACGGCAGCATACCGCTGAGTTCGCCGCTTTTATCGGCGGCTTTTTGCATAGAGTGTTTAAGAGTGCTATCGTGTCCCATGATACCGGTCGTGTATTCGCCCAACGCCACGACGCAAGCACCCGTGAGGGTCGCCATATCGACCAAAAGATCGGGCTTGAGTTCTTGTGCGTAACACAAACAATCTGCCAAAACCAAGCGTCCTTCGGCATCGGTATTGCGAACTTCGATGGTTTTACCGTTTTTAGCAACCAAAACGTCGTCGGGTTTATAGGCGTCGCCTCCGATCATATTTTCGGTTGCTCCGATAATGGCGTGCACTTCAAACGGCAATTCGAGTTCCGCCGCCGCTTTTAAAATCGACATTACCGCCGCGCCGCCGCTTTTATCGGCTTTCATCGTCACCATATGCTCGCTAGGCTTTAAGCTCAGTCCGCCGCTATCGTACGTCAATCCTTTACCGACGTAAACCAAACGTTTTTTAGGTGCTTGGGGCATATACGTCAGGTGGATCAAACGCGGCGGATGGACGCTTGCGCGATTGACCGCTAAAAAAGCGTTCATGCCTTGTTCTTTCAAAAAGGTCTCGTCCATAACCTTACATGTCACGTTTGGAAGCGACGTGAGGGTTTGAGCAAGTTTCGCCAAGGCGATGGGCGTCATGTCAAAAGGCGTCGTGTTGACGATCGCTTTGGCAAAGTTCGTCGCTTCTGCGATAAGCGTTCCTTCTTTCAGTGCTTTGCTCGCCGTCTCTACGGAGACGTCGGTGCGCGCGTAATCTTCGAGGCATATAAAAACGCTTTCTAAGGTTGAAGGCTCTTTTTTGCTTTTATACTGATCGAAAACATAGCTTCCAAGCATCAATCCTTCGGCAAGTGCTTTGACGTTCATACCGGGGCAATCGGAAGAATACGTTCCGATAGAGACGGATTTGACGTTGGTTTTTTTCAAGGCTTCCAACGCTTTTGCCGCACTCAAACGAATATCTTCGGCATCCAAACTGTCGCAACCGACGTAAAGAATCCGAGAAGCGGCAACGAAGAGCGTCTCTTCGCTTTCGCCTTTGAATCCTAACAGTTCAAAACTCTCTTTATCGCGAATCCATCGGTGATCAAATGCTTTTGCGACGACGAAAACGACTTTAACGTCGCTTGTCGAATCAAATAATTTTTGGTTTAGAATATTAACGTGCATGTTTTTCCTTAAAGGTTTTATCCGTCATTTTATGAAAATAGTAGTAGATACTTCCGCCGATTAGTCCGGCAAGAGGAAGTGCAAAATACCAATGCTCTTTTGCCCAGTGTATGACGATCAAAATTTCGTCGCCGAAATACCAAGCGGGCAAAATCGTAAATGCGCCCCAACACCATGCCGACATAAGATTGATAAAGGCAAAGGTTTTGGCATCGTAACGCGTTAAGCCGATCGAGATCGGAATAATCGTACGCAATCCGTACATGTAACGTTGTGCGAAGATAATCGGCCAGCCGTATTTTTTGAGTAAAAGATGCGCGAGTGCCAGCTTCCGACGTTGACCTTTGAGTTTCATATGGACGTATTTTTTATTAAAACGACCGATGTAAAAATAGACCTGATCTCCGGCAAAACCGCCGAGTCCCGCCACGAAAATCGCGATAAAGAGATTCATATCGCCCGTATGAGACAAAAGCCCCGCCATAATCAAGCCGCTTTCGCCCTCCAACATACTCCATACAAAAAGGATAATGTATCCGTAAGCTTTCATCAAATAAATAAACTTATTTTCCAGTCCTTCCGCCGGTGCTTGATAAAGGACGTAAGCTAACGTGAGAAGGGCTACGACCATGAGAAGCGTAAAAAGCTTTCCGGTATGTTTTCCGATCGTATGCATCATGCCCTTATCCTATGTTTAAAATTGATTTGGCTTGCACCATATCTTTATCGCCGCGACCGGAAAGATTGACGATAACGATCTTGTTTTTAATCTCATCTTTAGGGATTTTTTTCAAATAGGCAATGGCATGCGCGCTCTCAAACGCCGGAATAATGCCCTCTTTGCGCGATAGCCAGACGAACGCATCGAGTGCCTCTTGATCGGTAATGTTTTCATAAATCGCCGCACCTTGTTCTTTGAGGTAAGCATGCTCAGGTCCGATACCGGGATAGTCCAAGCCGGCGGAGATCGAATGTGCCTCTAAAATCTGTCCGTCGTCGTCTTGCAACAGATAACTCATCTGTCCGTGAAGCACACCGGGACTTCCTTTGGCAAGCGAACAACCGTGTTTATCGGTTTCGATACCCAAACCTCCGGCTTCGATACCGATGCATTTCACACCTTCTTCGCCTAAAAAGTGGCTGAAAATCCCCATAGCGTTGCTTCCTCCGCCGATACAGGCAATGACGTAATCGGGAAGACTTTTTTCTTTGACCAAAATTTGCGCTTTGGCTTCGTAACCGATGATCGCTTGAAAGTCGCGTACCATCATGGGATACGGATGCGGGCCTGCGACGGTGCCGATAATATAAAACGTATCACGCGCATGCGTCACCCAGTAGCGAATGGCCTCGTTCATCGCATCTTTAAGCGTACGGCTTCCGCTTTTGACGCTGTGGACTTTAGCACCCAAAAGCTTCATACGAAAGACGTTGAGTTCTTGGCGTTCAACGTCTTTTTCTCCCATAAAAACTTCGCATTCCAAGCCTAAAAGTGCCGCAATCGTCGCCGTGGCAACGCCGTGTTGTCCGGCACCCGTTTCGGCGATAACGCGTTTTTTACCCATCTTTTTCGCAATCAAGCCCTGTGCCACGGTATTATTGATCTTGTGTGCGCCCGTATGATTGAGATCTTCGCGTTTAAGGTAAATTTTTGCACCCAGTTCATGCGAAATATTTTTGGCAAAAAAGAGTGCGGAAGGACGTCCGACGTATTCGTTCAGACAGTGGTTGACTTCCGTCCAAAAGTGTTCGTCGAAGCGAAGTTTGCGATACTCTTTTTCCAAATCGATCAAGATAGGCATTAAGGTTTCGGGAACGTAGCGTCCTCCGAAAATCCCGAAGTGTCCGTTTGCGTCCGGATCAAATTTTGAAGCGCGTGGAATGTACATGTTACACCTCCAACACGGAATAGACGGAGGTCATTTTCTTAATGTCCAAATCGCCTTGTAAAAACGTCAAGTTCATCACAAAGCATGCTTCGACGCAGGTCGCTCCTGCTTTGGTAATCAGTTTGACCGCGGCGGTTGCCGTGCCTCCGGTAGCGATCAAATCATCAATCAGCAAGACACGCGGATTGGCAACGCCGTTAAAAGCGTCGATGTGAATCGAAACTTCGTCCACGCCGTATTCTAACGAGTATTTCTCGCTAATAGTAGTATAGGGAAGTTTGCCCGGTTTTCGAATCGGAACGAAACGCGTGCGAAGGCGTGCCGCTAACGCCGCACCGAAAATAAAGCCTCGGCTTTCGATGCCGGCGATGTAGTCGATTTGTTGGTTTTCGTATCGACTGGCAAGATGATCCATAAGGAGATTAAAAGCGTTCGTATCGCCTAAAAGCGTCGTAATATCTTTGAATTTAATACCGGGTTTGGGAAAATCCTCGATTTCGCGGATGGACTGAAGAAGAAATGTTTTATCGTTCTCGTTTAAAAGATGCATCAACGGCCTTTATAGAATTTTTTAAATTGAGATACAAAGCAAATCGACCGACGTAGCGTAGTTACAACAACGCCTCGATTTTGCCCTCTAGCTCTTTGATATGTTGGCGAAGCTTATCGCCTTCCATACGGTATTGACTGTTACGGGTTCGTAAGGATTTGAGATCGTTTTTCACCTTTTTGAGCTCATCGCTTAAAATATCGATATTGCCCAAAGAGCGTTGAAGCTGGACTTGGTATTTGCGGATGACGACTTCGGCATCGTTGAGGGTTTGTTTAATCACGATATTGCCGCGTTTTTCTTTGCGAAGCAGGGTTTTGTAGTAAAACACCATGACGAGCAAGTAAAGACAAACCGAAAAAAGCGCCGTTGTCAAAACCCATTCAAACGCCATGTGTCAACTCGATTTTTTCAACTCTGTGTGCATGTCTGCCTCCTTCGAAAGAGGTTGCACACCATGCGTGAAGTATCGACTCGATCACGCCGAGTCCTACGATACGTTGTCCGAAACACAAAACATTGGCGTCGTTATGGGCGCGCGCCATTTGAGCGGTATAGGCGTCATGGCACAATGCGGCACGAATGCCGACATGTTTGTTAGCCGCCAAGCTCATACCGATACCCGATCCGCAGATCAAAATGCCTTGCGTTTGGGGATTTTGTAAGACTTCCGTGCACAATGCATGCGCAAAATCGGGATAATCGACCCTCTCTTGGGAAAAAGGTCCAAGATCGACGATTTCATGCCCCATCGCTGTGAGCATCGCTATAACGTCCGGTTTGATAGCAACGCCCGCATGGTCGGTTGCAATAAAAAATTTCACGTCTATCCTTTAAGAACATAATCGTTTCGATTATAGCACACGCATTATAAAACAGACCTAACAAAGCCCGAATAAAACGGTGTTAGGTCAAAAAAGAAGCACTTTAGTAAAGCCAACTTAAAACGACGCGAATCGGCATAAAAAAGTAAGAAGAAAGCGGTGTTGCGATACAGACGATAAGAATAATCATGCCGTAACGTTCCGTTGATTCGTAGAAGCGTACCAAGGCATTCCAACCGAAAATGCGCCCCAAATAGCTTAGCGCATGCGAACCGTCTAGCGGCGGGATCGGATAGAGGTTGAAAATACCCAAGACGACGTTATAAATCATCGATTGTACGAGAAAATAGACCCAAAAATATTCGACGTAACTGTTGACTTCGCTAATATCGCCTAATTGGCTTAAAACGACAGAAGCTAGGATTGCCAGCGTAAAGTTGTAAGCAATCCCCGCAAGTGAAACGGCAATCGCCGCCTTATAGCCGCCGTTTCGAATGACGCTTGGCATATAAATGGGAACGGGTTTTGCCCAGCCGAACATAAAAGGAGCGTTACTCAAAAACAAAACGGCGGGCACGATGATCGTTCCGACCAAATCGACATGTACAAACGGATTGACGCTCAGTCTTCCCATATGTTTAGCGGTGTCGTCGCCGTAGCGATACGCTACGTAGCCGTGCATAATTTCATGACCGATAATAGCGATCATCAAGGCTAAAACGACTGCCGCAATTTCGATAAGTTTGATACTCTCCATTAGAAAAGCGTCTCGTCGAATTGGAGGCTATCGACCGATCTTCCGATACGGTTCCACCTTATTTTATAGTCGTCATCCCATGAAAAATAGACAAACCACGGTTTGCCGACGATAAGACTGTAGGGAACGCTACCCCAAAAACGGCTGTCGTTGGAGTGGTCGCGATTGTCTCCGACCATATAATAGTGTCCTTTTTCGACTTTAGCGTAAAAAGCGTTGAAATTGCTATAGCCCGCAACCATCGGAAGTTCCGCAACGAGTGCCGGTTTCATCGCCAATTGATTGGCTTTTAGATGCAAAACCATCTGTGCGAACAAATCGACGCCGTCGTCGTAATGAATACCGTGAAACTGCTCTTTATACGGGTTATTGACCCAAAGTTTTCCTGCAATGGTCTTAATTTTATCGGCAGGATAATGCGTTTTAATGTAGTCGTCGCCTTCGCTAAAGTGAACATAAAGGTTCTTGTCCTGAAATAAAATTTCATCATCCTCGCGTGCGACGCAACGTTTGACGTAGTGGACTTTAGGGTCTTTTGGATAACGAAAAACAACGATATCTCCGCGCTTTGGACCTTCTGAGGAGATCAAATGCCCGTCACCGTTAAAATCGGGTAAAACGGGAATTTCAAGCCACGGAAGATGCGGAGTAGGAAGACCGTACGAAAACTTTTTGACAAAAAGATGATCGCCGATGAGTAGGGTTTTTTTCATAGAACCGCTGGGAATCACAAAGGCTTGCGCGACGAAAAAAATAACGAATAAAACGATAATAATCGTTCCCGTCCAACTGTTGGAAAAGTGGTAAAATCGATGGATAAAATTTTTCATAATCTTCCTATTTTGCGTTCAAGCGATGGTGTGCGGCTTTAACGGTATTTTCAAGCAGCATCGCGATCGTCATCGGACCGACGCCTCCTGGTACCGGCGTGATATACGAACATTTCGGTGCGATGTTTTCAAAATCCACGTCGCCGACGATGCGTCCTTCGGCGGTTTTATTGATACCGATATCAACAACGATCGCGCCTTCTTTGACCATATCTTCGGTAATGAGGTTTTGTTTACCCACTCCGACGATTAAAAGGTCGGCTTTTTTCGTATGTTCTTTGAGGTCTTTGGTAAAAATATGGCAAATATCGACCGTTGCTCCTGCGTTTAAGAGAAGATTCATCATCGGTTTTCCGACGATATTGCTAGCTCCTACGACGCAGGCGTTTAATCCTTTAGGATCGATGGCGTAGTGGGATAAAAGGCGCATAACGCCAAGGGGTGTACACGGCACGAAGCTTTCCAATCCGGCAACCAACCGTCCGACGTTAAAAGGGTGAAAGCCGTCGACGTCTTTACGAGGCTCGATGGCTTCGATAATTTTAGTCGTATCGATGTGTTTGGGAAGCGGAAGTTGAACCAAAACGCCGTCAATATTCGGATTGGTATTGATCATGGCGATGGTTTCCAAAATTTTTTCTTGGGAAATCGAAGAGGGCATTTTGTGAATGATGGAGTAAATTCCCGTGATGTCGCACGCTTTTTCTTTCATTTTAACGTACGTTTGACTCGCGGCGTCGTCGCCGACTAAAATAACGGCAAGTCCGGGAGTGATGCCTTTTTCAACGAGTGCTTCGCTCTCCTTTTTGAGGCGAATTTTGATTTGGTCCGACAGTGCTTTTCCGTCAAGGATTTGCATTCAAACATCCTTTAAATTCATTTTTGGTACTATAGCAAACTTACTATTAAAGTTCTTGCAAAAGAGTATGAACGCTTGAGAATACGCCTTTGAAGTAAAGCTGCAAAGACGACGTTAACATCGGGTTCTCGTCGGTGGAGTGCCCATGCACCCTTGGGTGCTTTTACCTCTTGTAAAGCGGATTTTGCAAGACGTCTATTAAAGAAGGGATAAAAGGGTTTTGAAGCGACTGGGGCTTGGGATTACGATGTTTTTACTGCTGTCTGGCGTATCGCTTCGGAGTGAAGATTTTATTACAAAAATGGAATATGCCAAAATGCTCTATTCCAATCCTCGAGGAATCGGTTGCAATAAATGCCACGGAGAAAAAGGGGAAGGTACGATTATCTCTCAATATACGCTCAAAGGCAAACCCGTCGTTTTAGAAGCTCCGAATATCACAAACTTAAGCAAAGAGCGTTTTTTTCACGCCTTAACAACGCAACATAAAGTCATGCCGACCTACTTTTTAACGTGGCAAGAGATCGATAGTTTGTATTATTACGTCTCAAGCGAAGTGAAAAAGTAAAAAGCGGTTTATAGGCAAAGTTTCAGTAAAATAATCAAAAATAGAGTACGAGGAATGAAGATGAATCAGGATAAGAGCGTCAAAGCGTACGAGAAAGCGTGTCGCGTCATTCCCGGAGGCGTGGACTCTCCGGTTCGGGCGTTTCAAAGCGTGGGCGGAACGCCGTTATTTATCAAAAAAGGCGAAGGAGCGTATCTGATCGATGTCGACGATAACCGTTACGTCGATTACGTTCAAAGTTGGGGACCGCTTATTTTCGGTCATGCCGACGATACGATCGAAAAAGCGGTCATCAAAGCGGTAAAAAAAGGACTTAGTTTTGGAGCACCGACCAAAGCGGAGACCAAACTTGCCGGTTTAATCTGTTCACTTTTCCCCGAAATCGACAAAGTAAGGTTTGTCAGTAGCGGAACCGAAGCGGTTATGAGTGCGATTCGTTTGGCAAGAGGCGTTACATGTAAAGACGACATCGTCAAATTTGAGGGATGTTATCACGGGCACAGCGATTCGCTTTTGGTGCAAGCGGGAAGCGGCGCGACGACGTTTGGCAATCCCAGCTCTCCGGGCGTTCCCGCCGATTTGACGAAACATACGTTGCTTGCGAAATACAACGATATTAAAAGCGTCAAAGAGTGCTTTAAACACTCTAAAAACATCGCGTGCGTCATCATCGAACCGCTTGCGGGCAATATGGGATTCGTTCCCGCCGATCCGAAGTTTTTGGAAGATTTAAAAGCCTTGTGCGAAAAAAACGGCGCGCTCTTGATTTTTGACGAAGTGATGAGCGGTTTTCGCGCTTCGTTAAAAGGAGCGCAAGGTATTTACGGTACCGTTCCGGATTTGGTGACGTTTGGAAAAGTGATCGGCGGCGGCATGCCCGTCGGTGCGTTCGCGGGACGTGCCGAGATTATGGATAACCTTTCGCCGCAAGGTCCGGTATATCAAGCCGGAACCCTCAGCGGCAATCCGGTCGCGATGGCGGCGGGTTTGGCTTCGCTTGAGCAACTCATCGAAAATGAAGCAGTCGTTTACGCTTCGCTGGAAGCCAAAGCTAAACGCTTGGTCGAAGGGCTTAAAAGTGCGGCTAGTGATGCGGGTATCGCACTGCAAGTCGATGCGATCGGCTCTATGTTCGGCTTTTTCTTTAACGATAAGCCCGTGAGAAATTTTGCCGATGCGCTTTCGTCCGATACGAAGCGTTTTGCGGCATTTCACCAAGGCATGTTGAATGAGGGGTTCTATTTTGCGTGCTCACAGTTTGAAACCGGATTTATTTCGACGGCTATTAGCGACGCAATGATCGACGATACGATCGAAGCGGCGCAAAAAGTTTTTAAAGAGATGGCATGAGCGAAAAACCGAAATACGGAAGATTAATTGAGGGAGCCGAACAGCTCTCTTTAGGCATTTCGATGGTCGTCGCCGTAGCACTCGGCGCGGGAGCCGGCTTTTGGATGAGCCGATACTTCCAAATGCCGTGGCTTTTATGGCTCGGCGTTTTTTGGGGCGTAGGCGGAGCAATTTTGAATGTTTACAAAGCCTACAAAAAAAACCTTCGTTCGCTGGATGAGCTTAAAGACGACGTACGCTATCAAAATTACCGACATGTCAAAGACGACGATGAGAAAGACGAGCGTTAAGCTTTTGCTGGCGTACCTTGCGGGGGACGTAGCGGTTCTTGCCGTCTCGTTGATGCAAGGCGGTAACTGGCTTTTAAACACGCAAGCGGCGTTTGCCTGTTCTTTGTTGATTACGTTTGCGTCGTTTTATTCGTATCACCGCATGGTACAATCGCGTTTGGCAGCGGGAGCAATACCGCCGGATAAATTTGAGCATTACTACGAAGATGATGACGAAGAAAGCGAAAAAGAGAACGAAGACGCTACGATGCAAGACTCCCCGCTCGAATCAGAGAAAAAACCGCCTAAAATCGGCTTTAAAGAGAGTTTTCAAAATCTCTCTTTAAGCTATAAAAGTGCACTTTCGGTGTATCGTATCGCAACCTACGGTATTTTATTTTTAACGTTGTTGGTTTTAGTGCATAAGAGCCGATTCGATGCCGTAGCATTTTTGATAGGGCTCAGCGTCATTCCGCTTTGCGGCTTGTTCGGCGCGGTGTTTTTAAAAAAGGATTTTTATGGAACGTATGAGTCGTGAGGAAGCGTTGCGTTTAATACGCGAAGTCGATCTCAACACTTTAGGCCAGATGGCGTCGGCACGAAAAAGGGAGCTTCACCCCGAAAATATAACGACGTTTGTGGTTGATCGCAATATCAATTATACCAACGTGTGTTGGGTCGATTGTAAATTTTGCGCGTTTTACCGTCATGCGAAAGAAGAAGAGGCGTACGTGCTCTCGTTTGAGCAAATCGGAGAGAAAATCGAAGAATTGATCGCTATCGGCGGCACGCAGATTTTATTTCAAGGCGGCGTACATCCGACGTTGAAAATTGAATGGTATGAAGCATTGGTGGAGTGGATAGCCACGCATTATCCGAGCATTACGATCCACGGATTTTCGGCGATAGAGATTGATTATATCGCGCGCATTTCCAAATTGAGTTACAAAGAGGTCTTAACCAGACTTCACGCCAAAGGGCTTTTCAGTATCCCCGGAGCCGGAGCGGAAATTTTAAGCGACCGCGTGCGCGATTTGGTTGCACCGAAAAAACTGAGTGCGCAGCAGTGGCTCGACGTTCACAAAAGCGCGCACGAAATCGGCATGAAAACAACCGCTACGATGATGTTCGGAACGCTGGAGAGCGATGAAGAGATCATCGAGCATTGGGAGAAAATCAGAGCGTTGCAAGATGAAACGGGTGGATTTCGCGCGTTCATTATGTGGAGTTTTCAAAGCGATCATACGAAGTTGAAAGCCGAGCATCCCGAAATTCAAAAACAGTCTTCCAATCGTTATTTACGGCTTTTAGCGGTCAGTCGCTTGTATTTGGATAATTTTAAAAATATTCAAAGTTCATGGGTAACGCAAGGCAGTTACATCGGCCAGTTGGCACTTCTGTTCGGAGCAAACGATTTGGGAAGTACCATGATGGAAGAAAACGTCGTTAAAGCCGCAGGTGCGGCTAATCGTATGAATCAAGCCGAGATGATCAAACTCATCAAAGACATCGGCTCCATTCCCGCCAAACGGGATACGGCGTATACGATTTTGGAGAAATTTGCATGAAAAAATTAATAATCGCATTGGTGATTTTGTTACAAGGAGTAGTAGTGGCTCAAGAGATTAGTCATATCAAGGTCGGCGAGGTTGCCGTTCCCGTGGTATTTGAAAAAGATACGACCTTACCGATAGCATCCGTTCAGATCGTGGTTCAAAACGCCGGAAGTATGGAAGATAAAGAGCATGAGGGAATTGCAAAGTTTTTAGCGGCGATGCTCGGCGAGGGAACCAAAGAGATGGGAGCAACCGCGTTTGCCGAAGAGCTTGAGTTTCGCGCGATCTCTTTAGATGCACATGCAGGCGTTGAAACGCTGGTATTTGAAGTTTCATCGCTCAAAGAGCAGTTTCCTTATGCGCTTGAGATGTTGGGGAAATTGGTCAAAAGTCCTAATTTTTCCAAAGAGAGCTTTGAAAAAATCAAACTTTTAACGTTGGGAATGCTTTCCAATAAAGAGAGCGACTTTGACTACATCGCCAATCTCAACCTTCAAAAATTGATTTTTAAAGAGACGCCTTTTGCGCACCCCTATAGCGGAGAAGTGAAAAGCATCAAAGCCTTAAAACTCAAAGACGTTGAAGCATTCTACAAAGAACGCATCAGCTTACAAAACCTCATTATCGTTGCAGGCGGCGACATCGAACTTGAGGAGCTTAAAACGATGTTGCTTCCCGTGTTAAACGAATTTAAGCACGGACATATCAAGGCGATGCCGTATTTTGACGCGAATAAAGACGCCAAAGAACAGATCGTCTACAAAGAGAGCGAGCAGGCTTATATCTATTTCGGGGCGCCTTTTTACATGAAAAGCGGCGATTCGGAAGCGTACAAAGCCAAAGTCGCGAGCTTTATTTTGGGCGAGAGCGGTTTTGGAAGTCGTTTGATGGAAGAGGTACGCGTGAAGCGAGGATTGGCATATTCGAGTTACAGTAGAAGCAGTATCGGCAAATCGCATAGCAGTTTTACCGGTCATCTTCAAACGAAGAACGAAAACCTTGAAGAGGCAAAAAAGATCGTCGCGCAAGAGATCAAACGTTTTGTCGAACAAGGAGCGACGCAAGAAGAACTCGACCAAGCCAAACGTTTTTTACTCGGTTCCGAGCCGCTTCGTAACGAAACGCTTTCGCAAAGACTCTCCCGCGCTTTTTTTGAGTATTACAACGGTTACGAGCAAGGACACTCCAAGCAACAGCTCGAAAAAATAGAAAAATTGACGCTTCCCGAGTTAAACGCGTTTATCAAAAAACATGACGAAATTACCGCGTTAAGCTTTTCGGTCGTAACCAAACGTGAAAAACATTGAATGCGATCCTCTCGATAAGGAACGTTTCAAAAAATTAGGAGTAGGAACGCTTTTAGATTTAGCGCTTCTGCTTCCCTCCGCGTATGAAAATACCTATCTTTCTCCTTCGCCTCTGCTGGATCGCGTCAATACCGTCTTCGTGAAAATAACGGCTCTTACGCAAACGCCCAAAGTGCTTCAGATTCGTTTTTTTTGCGAAGCGTGGCAGATGCATTTTGAGGGTGTCATTTTTGCGCTTAAGCCTTATCATAAAGCGGTGTTCAAGCGAGGCGGCGAACTCTTCGTCAGCGGCAAGTTGAGTTACAACGGCGGAAGATGGCAGATGATACAACCGCAAGTCGTGACACAGGTCAATACACTGACATGTAAGTATAAAACGCCGCTTCAAAGTAAAACCGTGAGCACGTTGATGGCGCGTTACGTCAGTGAAAAAACCTTGCTCGAAGAAGGCTTACATGTCAAAGAGGCGCAAACGCTTTTAAGCCTTCATTTTCCTACGCCCCAAGAAGCGGCGACGTTTTCGAACGCTTATACGCATGAGACGATTTCCTGCCTCAAATTTGTCGAAATTTTCAATTATCTTCAAAAGCTTTCCGCCAAAAAAACGACCTTTCCTTCGTGTGCAAAACTGGTCGGCGACGAAAAAGCGTTTATCGCAACTTTGCCTTTTCGTTTAACGCACGACCAGCAAAAAGTCATTGCGGAGATTAAGCACGATTTTCAAAGTGAAAATGCCGCCAAACGCGTTATTATGGGCGACGTCGGTTGCGGTAAGACGATGGTCATTTTAGCGTCCGTGATGATGGCATACCCGCAAAAAGCCGTTTTAATGGCACCGACAAGCGTCTTGGCGACGCAATTATTTGAAGAGGCAAAACGTTTTTTACCCTTACATGTCAAGACGCTTTTGGTCACGCAAGAGTCCGATACGAAAGAAGATTTGGCGCAGTTTGACTTTTTAGTCGGTACGCATGCGCTTTTGTATAAAGAACTGCCGAGGTGCGCATTGGTGATGGTCGATGAACAGCACCGTTTCGGTACTAAACAACGTGCCTTGCTTTCGGCTTTAGTCTCTTCCAAAGGAACGTGGTATCCGCATTATTTACAGTTTTCGGCAACGCCGATTCCTCGAACGCTCAGTATGATACAATCATCATTGGTCGATTTTTCGTTTATTAAAACCTTGCCGTTTCCCAAAGACATCACGACGTATGTGATCGCAAAAGCAAATTTTAAAATGCTTTTGGAGCATATTCGCCGCGAAATCGAAGCAAAAAGACAGTGCATTATCGTCTATCCGCTGGTGGAAGAGAGCGAAGCGATCCACTATCAGTCGATCGACGAAGGGCGCGGTTTTTGGGAAAAACACTTCGAGGGCGTTTTTGTCACGCACGGAAAGGACAAGCACAAAGAGAGTATTTTAAAAACGTTTAAAGAAGAGGGCAATTTGCTCATCTCGACGACCGTCGTGGAAGTGGGCATTTCGCTTCCGAGGCTTTCGACTATCGTGATCGTCGGTGCCGAGCGTTTAGGGCTGGCAAGTTTGCATCAGCTACGAGGTCGCGTGAGCCGTAACGGGCTTAAAGGGTATTGCTTTTTATATACCAATACGCCGCAAAACGAACGCTTGGAAAAATTTAGCCGAACCTTGGACGGTTTTGAGATTGCCGAGTTAGACTTAGCGTATCGTCAAGGCGGCGACGTGGTAGAAGGCGTGATTCAAAGCGGTAAGAAGTTGGTGTGGTTTGAGATGGGAAGCGATGAAGCGATCTTGAAAGAGGCGCAAAACCGATTGGCGATGCAACCTTAAAAAAACTCGAAAAAAGATAAAAAAGTCCAAGCCGAGCAAGTCTCGGCTTGGGTCTAGAGGTTAATAAAGACCGA
Organism: Sulfurospirillum cavolei; assembly: GCF_001548055.1. Lineage (GTDB taxonomy): Bacteria > Campylobacterota > Campylobacteria > Campylobacterales > Sulfurospirillaceae > Sulfurospirillum. Next base: position 1,718,224 of record NZ_AP014724.1, on the reverse strand, counting down.
ATCGTCCGTCGGTTTTTTTATACATCACGCGGAATTTGTCTTCCATATCGTGGAAAACGAGGAATTGTTTATCGGAAGCTTTAAGCTCGTTCATCGCGTCTTCTACCTCAATCGGTTTGTAGCTGTCTAAACGCATCGGAACGATTTCGTCGTCGCTTCCTTCTTGATTTTCGATCACGAGAGGTGCATCTTCCGTGGCTTTAGAGTTAGTAATAATTTTATCGTGATGGCGACGAAGCACTTTTTTAGCGCGCTCAATCGCAAGATCGACCGCCGCATAAACGTCTTTGTCTTTTTGTTGGATAACGATCGTATTTTTATGTGCCATGTTGATCGCAAATTCAACGTTAAAGCCTTTTTTACCGTTTTTTTCATCGGCTGCGATCACCGTACGCACGGAGATAATATCCAAATTGTATTTGCCAAGAGCATCAACCGCTCCTTCGATATAAGCCTTAATCGGCTCGGTCAAATCAAATTGTTTACCTACGATACTCGTGTTCATCTTGTCTCCTTTTCCTTCCCGCACGGTGCGGGTTTATGAGGTCAGTATAACAAATGCAACCTTAAATGAAAAGGAGTTTTTGAGCTGAAATTACGGCTTTTGGATCGTGCGGCGATGCAAGCGAATGGGTTCTGTGGAGATGTTGTTTCCGGGCGTTGTTTCAACGACGGTATCGATAATGACGGTGACATTAGAGTCGGTGGTTGCTAGGGCATTATCGCCTAAGATATTGCATGCTAAAGGAAGCCCGTTACCGATGTAATAAATCGTAGCATTGATATCAAAAAGAGCATTGACTCCGGCCTGAGGGTATTGTGCATTCACTGCGTTAATGCATCCATTTGTTGCGTTGATTTCATGAGCGCTGATGGCCAAAAGCACAAATTCGGTTCCGCTTTGAAGTAAAAGTTCGGCTTGTTCTCTAAGATAGAGATCGCTGGTTTGTTTGGTAGAAAACGTTGAAAAAGAGAGGGATAATGCCGCAATAGTAGCAATTAACACGATAAAGATAATGGCGGTAATCAGTGTAAACCCTCTTTTCATTAGTAAATCACCTTTTCTTTGCATGCGCTAAAGTCAAAATTACTGGCAATACTTTGGTTGGCATCATGAATACAGAGCTTGATACGAATACTATCGCCGTCTTGTCGAATACGAAACGTACTGACATGCTCGGCAAGTACCGTCGATGTACCGTTTGGCGTATAGGTTTCGCCTTCCCACGGTTGATAATTGTAATAAAGCGTCAGATTAAAATCATCGGCAGCTCCTATAGGTGCGAGAGCATAAGCACTATGGGCGAGGTAGTATTGTTCAAAGAGATCTCCATTCCCATCACCGTCATAGTCGATCAAATCATCGTTGGCCGCATTGGATAGAAGTTGTAAAGTGGAAAAATTCGCCGCACAATTATTACCCACGCATCGAACCTTTCTTGCATAAGGATTGTTCCCTATAGTAATGGCATTTTCATAATAATTTGAAAAAGTACCCGGCTTTGCTCCTTTAAAAATAAGTGCAGGGTGCTTAATTGCCGTTCCATCCATGGCAACATTATTGTCGGTAAGAGATTTGATAATATTGTTGGTAAAATCCAACCTGCTTCCCGGTGTGGAAAGCGTTCTTGCCGCATGGCTTGTATTAACCGTATCGTTCATATCGATTAAGCCGCTCCATCCCGGAACGACGGAAGTTCCGTTATGTTCGCCCAAAAAGCTTTCGTTGCTGATCCCGATCCACTCGATTGTGTCATATCCTGCTATCGCATTTGGTAGTGCTCGCCACGAGGCACCGTTATCGTTGCTTGCTCTTACGCTATCTTTGATGCGATATTGTAGACGCTTGGCAACTTGCTCTAGCGTAATTTCGGTTTGGCTCTGTAGGCGATTGATCGCGCGCGTTCGCAAATAGTTTTCATACATTTTCGTGATAATCTCGGCTCCGATACTTGCAATAATACCGAAAACCACGATGACCATCACTAACTCTATCAACGTAAAAGCGGAGCGTTTTTTCATTGGTACGGCCTTGATGGAAGAAGCATGGATTCTCCGATGTTACATGTAAAGGCACGTAACGTTATATTTTGGTCGCCGCCCGATACGGTAACGGATATTGTCTTAATATTGGTAACGGTCGCATTATTATCGGGATTCAAAGTAAATACAACGGGTGAGACGTTATAGGTAGCACTGTCTGCCGCATAAGTGATGCTTGTTCTCAGGTTTAAATTGAAAATATAATCGAGCGTACCGGCTCCTTCCGCAGAGGCACTAATGTTGATCGCATCTGCGTCAAAATCGTCGATATCGGTAAAATTCCCACCGTCACCCGCATCAGCACCGATAGCACTTGCCGATGCGCCCGTGGCAGAGCATTTACGCCGAGAATCGGCATTGACGTGACCAAGACGGCGAAATGTCGTTCCATTACAATTAAGTTCCGTATCCGGGCTACTGGTAGCAAGGACAAAAGAACGTGACGCTGTTGAATCGTAACTATTGTGATCCCACTCATACGTGAGGATATTGCCTATTTTTGCCTTTGCCGCTAAAATCGCTTCTTGTTGCATCGCAAAAGCATCGTTTCGTTGAACTTGCGTGAGAATAAGAGGCAAACTCATCACGGCAATCCCCATAATGACGATCGTAAAGACAAGCTCAATAAGCGACATAGCAGAACGCATTACCATTCCATCCTACGGTTGGTACGTGTTGAAGTGTTTAAATCAACGGTTCTTCCCAAATTTCCTTCTCCAGCCCAATTCCCCGAACGTGTAAATTCTACGTTAAAATCGTTAGTGGTTGCTGCTGCATTGAACGGATTATAAAGAAGCCAAGAAGAAGGTGTCATGCGAATACGATCCGTATAAGGAGCGTTGGCATTGGTTAAATGAGCATTATAGCTTTCTAAACCATGTGTAATACCGCCTACGGGAGTGGTTATCGGATTGATCGTTGTTTCTTTTGCTGTGCCTGCTGAAACTGAGGTAAATACGCTAATGTTACCATCGGTTAAAGCATCATGCCTCATATTTTGATACCAATTAAGCGATGTCGGGCTTTGTGCTCCCGTAATATTCAGATCGGTTTTATTACAATCTTTACAATACACTTCATAGCGAATAGTTGTATCGATAGCACTAGGACCGCGATAATCGGTCGAGTAAGCGCGTCCGTAATAGTGTGTAACGTTAACGTCGACTGTAAGGTTTCCCTCTGTCGTATAACCACTCTTTAAATCGGCTTGCATTGTACAATCGGGATTTTGCTTACAGGTTGTATTCAGGTCGTTAAAGATTACTACAATCGGATTGATAGGATTTGAAGTGTTGCGATCAAAGTTAAGATGTTGATTAATTTTGATCGCACCGTTAAGATCTTTGGTAAAATTACCTTCACTAAGAACTATTGTCGTATTAGCATCGCCTGGATTAGTGGTCAACTTTGGAACAATACTAATAATGTCGTCTGTTGAATTAAGATCAAAAAGACGATACTGATAAGGCATAGGAGGCATACGAGAATACGTATGGTCCATGCTAATATTAATATCTTGCGCATAACAGCCTGTCACAAAATTGCTCATGGATGTATTGTCGTAACCTGTAGCACTAATGGTACCTCTAAAATGCATTGATTCATTCATGTCGGCATGCTTATGAATATCATTTGTATCGTTAAGATCATTCATATAAACCCAAGCGTTTGTAAAGTCGTTATTGTTATTGACTCCATAAGAAGGGGTCAGTAAAAGGCTGAAACGATAAGGATGAGAAGACACGTTGTAATCGCGGTATTTTAATCCGGCTTCGTTGTTGTCATGGTTGTTGGTATCGATTGTACAACCGTTAATATTTGTAAGTGTGTTCCCAGAAATTGAAGGTAGCATAGAAGAGTTTTGAGTTATTGAACTATTTTCTTTACAGTCTAAGGCATTACCGAAGCCGACAAAATAATTACTAACATCTGTTGTAACGCCTTTGACGGAAGCAGAACGATGATGTGTCATGTAGTTAATATTGTTATCAACAAGCGTCCAATTCGTGTCAATCATATTGAGTCGGTATTCTCCGACATTGGTCAGATTAGCTTCACTTGAGATTATTCCATTAATCATATTAAAAGTAAGAGGTTTACTAGAAAGGTCATTACATCGTATTGAAGGGTTAATTGGAGAGAGAGGTTGCCATACAAAAGAAATATTATGATCTGTCGCAGAAGTGGTAAAGTAGCGCGTATAACCGGAACTAGCATTATTCCCGTCGTGATCTGTCGCATTAATATCAAAACGATAGGCATAACCAGTAGCAATGTGAATTTTTTCATTATTCGGTAATATTACACCCGTGCGATCTTGTGCAAAAGATTGAGTTTGTGCATGATTTGTTTGATTAAGATCACTTAGTTTAACGTTGAAACTTTCCGGTCGTGTTGCAAAGTTATCCCTTGAACATGTATAAAGGGTACGATACCCTAAAATACATTCATGACATTGTGCGAGCGTGAAGTAGTCTACACCGGTGTTTCCAGCATTACCGCATGCAACTGCGACTTGATTAGTCGTACTCGTACCATTGGGAGCTTTAACCGTTTTTTTACACGTACCGTATGTTTGTACAAGCTCTGTAAAGTTGATCATTCGGTATTTTCCGTTAGAAAGTTGTTCGTATTTGATAACGGTATTATTAGCATCTCCAACATTTGCGCTAATACGAAATGCCGTATTTTGTCTTGCTTTATTAAAATATTCTTTAATATTAGTAATAGAAATACTATTGGTATCAATCGCTTTTTGTAAAGCTGTTTGAAAATCGACTTGTGATTTGGCACCCGTTGTGTCTACGAAAGGAACCCAAAAGCGTTCACTAATTGCGCTAGAAGGCTCATCACAGCTAGCTTTCGTATTATGAAATTTACCGGCATCTATAATTTCGATACCTACGACCGTAGGAATAGTTAATTCTCTCGTATAAGCAACCGGTGTACTATTGGCGTCGTGCGCAGTGATAAGGTATGCTCCGGGGCGATTTACAACTTGAGTAGGGATATTAAATTTTGGGTAAGTGTCATTACTGTTATAAACACCTTTTGCTGCAATATTAAAAGTTCCCCAATTAGGCTCATACTTGGTCACATCACCAGTACATAGTGGGAACTTGGTGCTTCCTACCGTATAAGAATACGGAAGAGAAACCGTATTTCCCCCAATTGTTAAAACAAGATTGTAATTAATTTGTGCATTTAAAGAAATATTGATATCATTTATAGCCTTTGGAGTTAACGTGTAATAAGTGTAAAAATACTCATTGCCGTTGATGGTTCCATGCGGAATACCGACAATCTGAGAATCGCTTACCGTTAAACTAGAATCAGGCATAAGAACAGGTACTATTTCGTAAGGGTGTACAACATAAGTACTATTTCGATTATAAATTGCTTGAGATGTATTAATATCTGTAATATCAAGCGTTAAATTTTGCGCTTCAACATCTGAGTTTTCTTCATTTTTAATATAAATAGAGACATTAATGTCATCTGTCGGTGTAATTTTACCTTGAACCCGGGGCAAAGATGTGCCATTATTGCTTTCCGTAAAGTATTTTCCATTTTGAGAATAAGCATAATCGTAACAAAATTTTGGTTCATAAAGTTCCGTTGAAAAAGCTAGAATCCCGGGCATTGATTGATCACCATTATTATTACTAAAAGTAGCTTCAAGCTTCACCGCGGTATTGGTTTGTTGATTTGTCATATATTGTGATACATCGAATGTATCCAAATCTAATCCAGGGTAGTAAGAAATCGTATTGTCTATAGCGATGCCATTATTGGAAACGGTACCATTAAAGGGGTTATTTGATGGGTTCTGGGTGTTTGAGACGGCTGTATAAGCGTAGCCATTATTAGCATTTTGAATGTAAAATGCATCTCTTGCGATATTTTTTTCTCCGCCTGCGGCATAAAAGAGCATTTTTGCATTAACTGTACTTTCTTTAGGCGTTAAAAATCCATTAACGGGTAATGTGATATTAAACGTTTTATATCCATTGATATCTAAAGGCACCATTGCATCAAAGCCATGAGTTACTTGAACATTTTTTAATTTAGCATTGGCGGGAATATTATTAGCTGGGTAACTATATACAATGACAAGAGCCCAATTTCCCCAAAATCCAAATTTAATTCCGTTAACTTCTGCACCAGATGCTAAATAGAAGTAAGAATACCAATCTGTTCCGCTATTAGCTTTGATATTCCCTACAGTGATAGGTTGTGATGTTCCTGGAATGAGATGGTTTTTAAGTAAAGCTGTGACATCTTTATATCCTTGATAAAAAGATCGATAACCTCCAGAATTACCTGTGCCGTCTCCCCAAAAATCATGATACCATATCGTATCTGCTGAAAGGGAAGATGCTGTTCCATCCGGCCATAGAGTATCGACTTTGTTTCTATTTTGAATTTTGCTATCGGTTGTATAATTAGACGCATTTTGTCCGGCAATATGACCTTGCCAATATAATCCAGCCCATACGATATCTGTTCCGGCAATACCTGATGGCAATGTTAAAGTAGCTGTTGCCGAGTTTAATGGTATAACGGATGTCGAGACGGCATTCTTATACATTAAATTGGATTCGTATAAATAGCCCGTATAGGCATTATTGCAACTGCCATGACCATCGTTTTGGCAAAGCACGGATGTTCCGGTTGCAATAAAATCGCCGTATAAGCTTAGCGAAGAACCGGACGGTAGCGCAGATACGAAAGGATTTTGATGTTGTATTATTTTCCCTTTACTCCAACCTGTTGAGGGAAATAAAAGCAAGAAAGAGATGAAAACAAAAGAAAAAAAAGATAACGCATTGGTTTTCATGACTTAATGACCTTTCTTTATATTAGGAATAACATAGAATTTTATAGAAAATAATATTATATAAAATATTATTTACTCAGATTTCCCTTTATTCAAATACCGAGCGATTCCTTCCATCAAGCCGAATTCCGGATATTTGTTGGCGTCTAAGACCACTTGTGCCATTGCACCGTTATCGACGTTAAAAACCAACGGGGCTAAAAAGTTTATCGTAGAGGCTTCAATGGGAGTGGCGATAATCATAATATTGAGGATAAGAATGTTTGATTTTTCGTTAATATCGAGGAGTGTTCTAAAATATTCGGGGATTTCAAATTCGTAAGGTCTCAGCATAAAGGGGTTGATAAGCGTAAATGTTGTCGTATCGGACTTTGAAATAAATTTAACGAAGAATTCGTCGATTTTTTCAAGTTCCACTTCTTGAATCGATTCAAACCCTAAAAGAGGCATTTTAAGACTAAAAACCATACAATTCCTTTTGAAAAATAGTTATTTTGATTTATTGTAGCATTTTGTTGGTTAAATGGCTCTCATTTTTGCTGAAAAAAGAAAATTAATCCGTTATATAGTAAGATAACGAAAAAACGGGTACAATAAGATTTTTACTGTAACGAAAAGGATAGAATGAATGAAGATAGCAAATATGCTTGTCGCCGCGTCGTTAGTCGCTTTTATCAGCGGATGTGCTTCCAAGGATAAGGAAGTTTTTAACATGCCCGCAACGTATTGGTATGAACAGATTGCCAAAGAGATCAAAGCGCAAGATCTCGAAAAAGCCGACGGATTTTACACGTCGCTCGCGAGTGAACATATCGAATCGCCGCTTTTGCCTGAAGCGATGATGATGCTTGCCAACGCTCACATGCAAGACGAGGAATACGTTTTAGCAAACTTTTATCTTGACGAGTATCTAAAACGTTACGGTAGCCGTGAAAATGCCGATCATGTCCGTTTTATGAAGATTAAAGCCAATTACGAATCGTTCCCCAATCCCAATCGCAATCAGCAACTTTTGATGGATACGATTTCGCAAACCAAAGAGTTTCTTAGTAAATACCCCAACTCTAAATTTCGTCCTTTAGCGGAAACGATTTTAGTGCGCTTGGAATTAGGCGAGTACTTTTTAAACGAAAATATCAAAAGCCTTTATACACGTGTCGATAAACCCGATGCGGCAAAAATTTACGAAGATAAGATCACTAACTCTTCTTTAGGAAAAGCACAAATGATCGAGCCGAATATGCCGTGGTATCGATCATGGTTTGAAAAATAGACTTTTTATTTACTTCTTTACCCTATAATCTAATCGGCACATAAAAGCTTAACTTTTATGTGCTACTTTGTAAAATACTATAACGATACCTTAAATTTACACGGAGTGATAAACGATGAAGATCACCGATTACACCGCATTTCCTGCGGATATCCCGATTGTTGTCGAGGATAATTTATTTTTATACCCATTTATGATCTCACCGCTCTTTTTAGCCGACGAAGAGAATATACGAGCTGCTAACGAAGCGTTGGAACACAACTCTTTGGTCATGGTCTGTACTGCAAAAGTCGGACAGGAACAAGGACGAGACTTTAACGCAATCTATCCTGCGGGTGTGATAGGCTCTATCATGCGCAAAGTCGAATTACCCGACGGTCGCGTCAAAATTTTATTTCAAGGGATGCAAAAAGGCAAAATTTTAAAAGAATTAGGTTCTATGCCGCTTCGTGCGACGATCGATCTGATTCAAACGCACCGATCAGAAACGATGAAAGTCGAAGCGGCACTATCGGTTTTACGCGAAAAAATTACGCAACTCTCCTCTTTAAGCGGTCAATTTCCTCCGGATTTGCTCAAAACCGTCGAAGAAAACAGTGACGTTAATCGTATTATTGATTTGATTGCAAGCACGATGAAACTTAAAAAAGAACAAGCCTATAAACTTTTTGTCGAAGCCGACGATGAAATCAGACTTCTACAAATTATCGATTACGTGATCGAAGAGATCGAGTCGAGCCGTTTGAAAAAAGAGATCAAAACCAAAGTTCATTCGCAAATCGAGAAAGTCAATAAAGAGTATTTTCTCAAAGAACAGCTCAAGCAGATCCAAAAAGAGCTAGGTACGGACAATCAGCGCGAAGAAGAGATCGAAGAGTACCGTAAAAAACTTGAAGCTAAAAAAGAGTACATGGAAGAAGATGCCTACAAAGAGATCAAAAAGCAGATCGATAAGCTCGCTCGAATGCATCCGGATTCTGCCGATGCAAATTTGATCCAAAGCTATCTTGACTGGGTTATTGAGATTCCTTTCGGTAAAGCGGCTAAGAAAAACCTTGACGTGCTTGAGGTTAAAGCGCAACTGGATAAAGACCACTATTCGCTTGATAAGCCTAAAGAGCGTATCGAAGAGTTCTTTGCCGTACGTGAACTTCTAGCCAAACGCGGTATCGCCGATAAGTCGGCAAACGGCGCGATTTTATGCTTTGCAGGCCCTCCGGGCGTGGGTAAAACCTCGTTAGCAAATTCTATCGCGAAAGCTCTCAAACGCAAGCTCGTTCGTATCGCCTTAGGCGGTTTGGAAGATGTTAACGAACTTCGAGGGCACAGACGTACGTATATCGGAGCGATGCCCGGACGCATCGTTCAAGGTATTATTGAAGCCGAAGAGATGAATCCCGTCGTCGTTTTAGACGAGATCGATAAAGTCGCCCGTAGTTACAGGGGCGATCCGACGGCGGTACTTTTAGAAGTGTTGGATCCCGAACAAAACAATAAATTTAGAGATTACTACCTCAATTTTAATATCGATTTGAGCAAGGTTATTTTTATTGCGACGGCGAATGAAGTCGGCTCTATTCCCGCACCGCTTCGCGATCGTATGGAGTTTATCTTTGTGAATTCTTATACACCGCAAGAAAAATACGAAATCGCTAAAAAATACTTAATTCCTCAGGAATTAAAAAAACACGGACTTAAAAATAACGAAGTGGCGATTTCGAAAGCAACTTTGCAACTGATTATTTCCAATTATACGAGGGAATCGGGAGTACGTAATTTACGTCGCCGCATCGCCGACATTTTGCGTAAAGTTGCCAAACATCTTTTAATGGATCCTAAATTAGAAAAAGTCAGCATTACCAACAGTAACCTCAAAGAGTATCTTCCTAAAACGGTTTTCGAGATCGACGAAGTCGATAAGGAAAATAGCGTAGGAATCGTCAACGGACTTGCATGGACGAGTGTTGGAGGCGACGTATTGAAAGTTGAAGCCATTCGCATTCAAGGTAAAGGCGGCATACAAATTACGGGTTCACTGGGCGATGTGATGAAGGAATCGGCCAAAATTGCGTTGAGCGTTGTCAAAGTTTTGATCGACAACGGCAAAATCAGTGTGCCGCTTTCTATTATTCCGACGACGAGCTTGGAGAAAGAAGAAAGTGCCAAACAAGTCGAGCCTAGCGACGTATACCGACGTTACGATTTGCATATTCACGTGCCTGAAGGCGCAACGCCCAAAGACGGTCCGAGTGCGGGTATAACGATGGCAACGGCGATCGCGTCCATTCTCTGCGACAAAAAAGTCAAAAGCGACATTGCGATGACGGGCGAGATAACCCTGAGCGGTAAAGTGTTGCCGATCGGCGGGCTTAAAGAAAAATTGATTGCGGCGTATAAAGCAAAAATCAAAACGGCATTGATACCGAAGAAAAATTACGAGAAAGATCTCGAGGAAATTCCGGACGAAGTGAAAGAAAAAATGACGATTATTCCGGTCAGTAAGATCGAAGAAGTGTTGGAGTACGCGCTCGTAAAATAACACAAAACGTAAGGTTTGGAAGCGCGTTCCAAACCTTACATGTAAACCCTATTGTTGCAATTGCTCAAAAGGTACGGCCACGACTTTTTTCGTGTCGATGATGTATGGGATAACCGCCGTCGCACGAGCGCGTTTGATCGCAAGTTCGACCATCTCTTGGTGACGTTTGCAGTTACCGGTTAAACGGCGAGGCATAATTTTGTATCTCTCGGAAAGTGAGTGTCTCAAAATTTTTGCATCTTTATAATCAACGTATTCTATTTTTGCTTCACAATATTTGCAGTATTTACGTGCAAATTTTCTTTTCTCTGCCATCTTTTTATCCTTCTTTATTTACTAAAACGGTATTTCGTCATCGTTAATATCGATGCTCGGAATATCATGACCACTCATTTCGGGAGCTGATTGTCTTGGTGCGCCGGTCGGTTTTTGGCTGGGGTTATAACCGACGTTTGGCATAGAACCGCTTGTCGGATCACCGTAACTTCCGCCCATATCGCTTTCGTTTTGTCCGCGAGAATCAATCATTTGAAGTGTTTCGACCGTGATGGAGTGTTTTGAGCGTTTAACGCCTTGTTGATCCGTCCACTGATCGAGTTTCAAACGACCTTCCACCAATACTTTTTTGCCGCGGCTTAGGTATTGATTGGCGATTTCCGCCGTGCGTCCAAAGAAAGTGATATCGATAAAGCAAACCTCTTCACCTTGGCTACCGTCTTGTTTTTTGAAGCGACGGTTAGTCGCAAGTCCCGTTGTGCATACGGCACCTCCGTTTGGCAGGTAGCGAAGTTCGCAATCGCGCGTGAGATTACCAAGCATAATCACTCTATTGAACATCGTGGCTCCTTATTTAAGCTTCAGTCGTAACAGTATCTTCTACAATCTCTTTAGTCTCTACAACAGCGGGTGCATCACTTTTTTTCGTGATTTTTTCCACTTGTTTGTTCCAGAAACGAAGTTCTTTTTGATTTTCAAATTTTACGGTCATAAAGCGGATAAACTCTTCCGTAATACGGATAAGTCTTTCAACTTCTGCAATCGCAGCCGTTGGGGCAGTAAAATAGAATACAACGTATGTACCGCGTTCAAATTTATCGATTTGATACGCAAGTTTGCGGGTACCCATGTCAAGTGTAGCAGCGATGACCGCGCCGTTTTTTTCTAAAATTTCTTTTAGAAAGCCTAGTTTTGCTTGTAGTTCTTCTACGGTTAGCGTAGGTTTAACTACGACAAGCAACTCGTAATGTCGCATAATGTCTCCTTATGGATTTCACCCAAATAATATCTATTTGAGTAAGGATTTTTAGAATAGACGCGGATTATACTATAAAAAACTTTGAAATTTTATTAAGATAGAGAGCAGATAACTGCTTTTTTCAATATTACCGGCTTTTTTGAGTCGGTATTCGGTATCGGTTAAAAGCGTTAAGAGCCGTTGGTAAGTTGCTAAGTCGATTTTAATGGAAAGTTTAGAGCGTTCGGCGGCAAGTTGCGGCGGAAGAGGGTAGCCTAAAATCGCTTTGGCGTCAAACGTGCCGTGAAGTTTGATGTAGGCGTGAAATAAAAAGAGTTGCGAAATATGCGTTTGTAAGGCATTAACAATACGGATTTCTTCAATGCCGTCGCCTTCGACAAGGCGTAAAAACTCCTCTTTAATATCTTTTTTTTCCAATAACTTACCCATAAAACGGTCCATAGAAACTGCTCCGAGGCCGTAAACGTGCGTATGAATATCGGCGGTTTGAACCTCTTTTCCTAGAACAAGCAGTTTTTCGCACTCGTTAACGCACAACGCTAAATCTTCCGCATGCAAAACGTACAATTCTCCCAAAGCGTAACGATCGATCGCAAGCCCGAGGGCGTTTGCATGTTGGGCTAGAAGCGATACGGCTTCGTTATAGTCGGCTTTGAAGAGACGAACGAAAAATTTGTCGAAAGCTTTGGTCATCGGCGTTGCTTTTTTATCTTCACCGAAATATTGGTAAATAAAATAGCTAGAATCGTTTTTCGTACACAGTTCGACTAACGTTGAAAGTTCTTTTGCGGGAAGCGGCTTATCGGTTTTAAGGATTAAAATATTGCGATCACCGAAAAGCGAGGCTTGCGAAAGAAAATTTTTTGCCGAACCGAAATGATATTCGTCGTAATACATCATGAGTTTTTCTTCGCCGGATGCATTTAAAAGTTCTAACAGAGCACGGGTTAAAAGATTGTTTTGGTAAGCGCATGCGCCGTAAAAAAGCGTTGCTTTGGGAACTTTTTTTGTTTTTAAAAGATTTTCAAACTCTCTTTTATACATCAAAGCTCCTCGTAACACGTGCATAAATTCTTGCCGTAGCGATGTTGCTCTCGACGATTTTAATCTCAACGCGTTGCAAAAGATGCACGTCATCATCCAGCAAAAAGATGCGAGCACCCTTGATCGTATCGTCTAACTTTGCAATCGTGTTTTGCTCGGTTTCAACGACGATTGCTTTGAAATTGTCACCGACATGTAAGGCCATATAGCGTGCAAATTTACGATCCATATAATCCCACGCAACTTTGTCGCTTTCACGCTCGAGAAGGCTAATTTGTTCACATAAAGGCGCGATGTCTTTGAGCAAAAACGCCAATTTTTTATCGTCGTGTGACGTTTTTGCCTTCAAAAGGCGGTGTAACGTCAAGTCGCTGTAACGACGAATCGGTGACGTGAAATGGGTGTACATGTCAAATCCGAGTCCGAAATGCCCTTTGTTTTCCGGTTCGTAAATGGCTTTCTTTTGGCTTTTGATAATGAGTTTATCGACTTCGTCACGCAGGTTCAGCGTATCGGCTTTTTGTTGAATCTCTCGAATCATTTGCGGCAAGTCCGAGCGGAGCTTCACGTTGATACCGATCAGTGCCAAATCGCTCAAAAGTGCTTCCATGCGTTCATAAGAAGGACTTTCATGCGTTCTAAAAATACCGAATCCCAGTTTTTTAGCGGCGGCTTTGTTGGCAAGAAGCATACAATCTTCAATCAACCCGTGAGAAGGAGTCTCTTCTTCGATGCTCGTCGAAATCAGATTTTGGTTTTCGTCGACGCGCATTCGAATTTCCGAAGCACGAAACGAAAAGGATTTTTCCAAGCGTATGGTACGCAATTTTTTCGTCAAAGCGTTCAGTTCAAAAAGGTACGCCAAAATAGGTTGATCCGTTGCGTCGGCATCGCTAAGATTGCCTTTTAAAAACAGATCGATTGTCTCGTACGTATAACGTTTTTGCGAATGAATGACGCTTTCGAATAACGCTTCTTCGATCGGTTCACATGTCAGCGGGTCGAGCGTTATTTTAAACGTATAAGCGAGTCGATCGACGTTTGGTTTGAGCGAACAGATATTTTCGCTTAAAGCGCGCGGTAGCATCGGAATCGCTTTATGCGGAAAATAGATCGAAAAACCGCGAACGAGGGCTTCTTTATCGATATAGCCCATAGCATGTACGTATTCGCTTACATCGGCGATAGCAACGTATAAAATGTGGTTTTGCACGTCAAAATAGATAGCGTCGTCAAAATCTTTGGCATCCACGGGATCAATCGTGCAAAAGGGTAGATGCGTTAAATCGACGCGATGTGCATAGTAGCTTTTGTCGACAAAATCGCCGTGGCTTTTGGCTTCGGCTTCGGCTTCCGGGCTGAAAAACTCTTTTTTATCGAAAAGAGCCAATGAAATCTTCTCATCGACGCTTGGATCGTCTAAAATGCCTAGCACTTCTTCGATCGTATTGGACGTATTGTCGATTTTGAGGACGGTTCCAAGCGGTAATTGTTTAAGCGATTTTTGACTGGCGATTATCTCGAAGAGTGCTTCGTTTTTCACGTTGGCACCGACAACTTTGCCTTTGCTCATTTTGGTGTAGACGATGCTTTTGCTAAAGGCGCGTTGCGCGATGTAAACGACCACGGCTTTAGGACGCGAACTTCGTTTGTTTGCGACGCGTTTAACGACGACCAGATCGCCTCTCATCGCACCGTGCAAGCTTGAGGATTCAATGAGAATATCTTTGGCACTTGTCGGCTCTAAGGAGCTTAAAAAACCGGTTCCGTTAAATGCAACGTCGAGTTTTCCGACTTTGTAAGAAGATTCTAACATGTAAAGATCGTTTTTTTGAACCAAAGCGCGTAGTTGAAGCAGTGCTTGAAAATGAGGTAAAAAAGCGGAAGGCACATCGTTTCGTGCCACTCCGCGACTCAAACTTAAAAGAAAATCTCTCACTGTATGAATTGCTCGTACGTTTCGAGAAACGGTTCTTTTTGAAGACGGTACTCTTCCAACAGCACCAAAGCATTTTGAATTGATGCATCGCTTAGCTGGGCAAAAATATTAACGGCGGTTTGTACGACATGTAAGGCACGTGCGCACACTTTAATATGTTCGGGAGCTTTTTCGGGCGTACGCGAATATTGAATCGCTTCGACAAGTTCGCTTTCCAAATTCCATTGTTCAAAAATCTTAGCAGTAATCTCTTCGTTAGAAAATCCGACGTACTCTTTTTCCAAAGCATCCAAGGCATCTAAGGTCGTAACGTTTAAAAGTGCTTCTTGAAAAGCCTGTTCTTTGCGACGTTCGATCAATTCATGCGCAATAATAATCTTTCCGACTTCCATCATAAAAGACGCGGGTTGGAGAATGTCGAGGAGGGATTTATCGACTTTAGAGTACCACTTGAACATGAACATACTTTGCAAAGTACTGATATCGAGGAAGATATTGTTATTGATGTTGTAAGGTTCTAAATTAATTTTAATATTTTGTTTGATCGCACTTGAAAGCGCAAAACCCCGAACCGTCGCCATGCCGAACAAAGAGACCGCATGGGCAATGTTCTTAATTTCTCGGCTAAAACCGTACAACGGCGAATTGGATGATTTGAGAATATTGGCGGTTAACATCGGATCGCTCTCGACGACTTGTACCAAATCGGAAAGAGAACTGTTTTTATCAACGCAAATGCGCTGGATTTTCAACACGGTATCGTCAAGCGGCGGTAGAGCCTTGATTTTTTTTAAAATATTTTCGTCCATAACCGATCCTGCATAAAGAATGTTATACGTCACATTCTATCTCGTCTTGCTTTATAGTTTCCTTTTAGATGGTGTTGTAAAGTTTTTAAGTAACACTTCTGTAAAATGCGTGAAATTTATACGACAAGGATCTGTTATGGCAATTACCGTCTATTATGACAAAGATTGTGATTTAAGCATTATTCGCTCAAAAAAAGTAGCGATGATCGGATTTGGCTCTCAAGGACATGCACATGCGGAAAATCTTCGCGACAGCGGCGTAGAAGTCGTCGTCGGTCTTCGCAAAGAAGGCAGTTCATGGGCGAAAGCGGAAGCAAAAGGATTTAACGTGATGAGCGTTGCCGAAGCGACGAAATATGCCGACGTGATTATGATTTTGTTACCGGACGAGATGCAAAGCGACGTTTTTGCTGCGGAAATCAAACCCAACTTAAGTGCCGGCAAAGCGATTGCATTCGGACACGGTTTTAACATCCACTACGGTCAAATTATCACTCCTAAAGGCGTCGATTGCATTATGATCGCTCCTAAAGCACCCGGTCATACGGTTCGAAGCGAGTTTGTAAACGGTGGTGGTATTCCTGATCTTATCGCAGTCGATCAAGATGCAACTGGCACTGCAAAAGCACTTGCACTAAGCTATGCTTCAGCTATCGGTGGTGGTCGTACAGGTATTATTGAAACAACCTTCAAAGACGAAACAGAGACCGATCTTTTTGGTGAGCAAGCGGTTCTTTGTGGTGGTGTTACCTCTTTGGTTGAAGCGGGTTTCCAAACGTTGGTTGAAGCGGGTTACGAACCTGAGATGGCATACTTTGAGTGTTTACATGAACTTAAACTCATCGTTGACTTGATGTACCAAGGCGGTATTGCCGATATGCGTTACTCTATCTCTAACACCGCAGAGTATGGTGACTATGTGAGTGGAAAACGTGTGATCAACGCTGAATCAAAAGCAGCGATGAAAGAGATCTTGGCTGAGATCCAAGACGGTCGTTTTGCGAAAGATTTTATTTTAGAGCGCAAAGCAGGATACACTCGCATGAACGCAGAGCGCGCTAAAACAGAGAGAAGCCTCCTTAACAAAACAGGTGAGAAACTCAGAGCGATGATGCCTTGGATTACTTCTAAAAAAATCATCAACAAAGACAAAAACTAACGTTTCGGTTCTTTCACAATGCGATGGCGAAAGAACCGAAAATAACACGCAAAGTGTGTGGGTTTTCTAGCGAAGAAAACCCGCTTTTTAACGTCATGTCGGGTGTTTTACTCTCAACAACGGCGTAAAGAGTTCGAGGAACTCTATCTTGATTTATTCAAAGAGGTTACATGGGTATAGTTATTACCGTAACGTCGGGTAAAGGCGGGGTCGGCAAATCCACCACTACCGCCAATCTTGCCGTCGGACTTGCAAATTTGGGCAAAAAAGTGGTTGCTATCGACTTTGATATCGGGCTTAGAAATCTTGACATGATTTTGGGGCTTGAAAATCGTATCGTCTATGACGTCGTCGATGTTATGGAAGGGCGATGTAACCTTGCGCAAGCGTTGATCAACGATAAAAAATCGAAAACGCTTTATTTTTTACCCGCAAGCCAAACCAAAGATAAAGATATTTTAAATAAAGATAAAGTCAAAGCGTTGATCGAAAATCTCAAAGAGAGTTTTGATATCGTGATGATCGATTCGCCTGCGGGTATTGAAAGCGGGTTTGAACACTCGATTTTTTTAGCCGACCGTGCATTAATCGTTTCGACGCCCGATGTCAGTTCTGTTCGCGATGCCGATAGGGTTATCGGTATTATCGATGCGAAAAGTGAAAAAGCTACCAATGGACAAGAGGTCGAAAAACACATTATCATCAATCGTATCAAACCTGAAATGGTCGATGCGGGTAATATGCTAAGCGTCGAAGACGTTTTAAGTATTTTAGCGCTCCCGTTGATCGGTATCGTCCCCGACGATGAAGATATTATTACCTCCACCAACACGGGTTCGCCTATCGTCAATAAAGACAAATCCCTCTCTGCCGAAGCTTATCGCAATATAGCCCGTCGTATTTTGGGCGAAGATGTGGAATTTTTGGATATTCGTGCAAAGAAAGGAATTCTTGCAACGTTGAAAGGAATCTTTAAATGAGTTTCTTGGATAGTTTTTTCGGTCGTAACAAAAACAGTGCCGATGTCGCCAAAAACCGTTTGAAGATTATGCTTGCCCATGAAAGGGCGAGCTGCAAACTTCCCTATATGGACGACTTGCGCAACGATTTGATTGCGGTTATTCGTAAATATACCAAAGTTGAAGACGTGAAAATTACCTCGCAGACAAATCAAAATCTTGAGTTATTAGAGGTCGAAGTTATTCTTGGAAAGTAGTGTGTAAGCAGTGATGGTAAAGAAAAATAAAGAAAAGAGTTCCAATAACGTTGCCTCTTCGCCTAAAGAAGTGCGTTCGCGTACATTGAAACGATACAGTCTGATAGTAATGTTGATCATGACCGTTATGATCCTCTCCTTCGGAGTTTACGTCTACATGACGACTTCGTATGCGCATTATCAAACGGTGCAAAAGCAAAACAGTGCTTCTAGCGAAGAGTTGATGCGTAAAATGAAACAGATGCTTGACGATGAAAAAACGCGTTTAGCGTCTTTGACTACGCCTCCTCCTGCTCTTGAAGAAACCAACGTGAGCCGATCCGAAGAACTCCCGATACCTCCGGAACAGAAACTAGAACAAAATGCTTCCGTAGAGACTCTTGAACACAATGTAACGACACCTTTGCATAAAGAAGAAGAGCCTAAAACGCCGATTCTTTCCGAAGCTCAAGACTACGAGCAAAACGTCAAAGCCGCTAAAACGACGAAACACTCCGAAGTGATGCGAAAAACGTATCCTGCCGGAACGACGCCGCGTTTAGCGATTATTATCGACGACGTATCGTTTCCGTGGCAAACGCGCTTGATTAAAGAAATTCCCTATAAAGTGACGCCTTCTTTCTTCCCGCCGACCAAAGGACATCCCGAGACCGTGCGCCTCTCGTACGAGTTTGAGTTTGCGATGATTCACCTTCCGATGGAGTCGAAAAACTATTCGTCTCCGGAACCGGATACCTTAACGACGCTCGATTCGAGCGACGTGATTGAAAAGCGTATTAGCCGTATTAAAGCATGGTTTCCTCATATCAAATACTACAATAACCATACGGGCGGAACGTATACTGCCGATTATAACGCGATGGATCGTTTGATTAAAGTGATGAAAGCACGCGATTTACTCTTTGTCGATAGCCGAACGATCGGTAATTCGAAAGTCGGTGCGGTATGCAAAAAATACGATATGTTTTGTTACTCCAGAGACGTATTTTTGGATAACAGTTTGGATAAAAGTGCGATTCGAACGCAACTCAAAGAAGCGGTTACGAAAGCAAAGAGAAACGGATACGCCATTGCGATCGGGCATCCGCATAAAAGTACGTTAGAGGTTCTGAAAGATTCGAGTGATCTTTTAGAAGGTTTGGATTTGGTCTATCTCAAAGATTTATGATGATTCAAACGATAGACTTTCATATCACGGAATGCGAAGCGATGAAAGTCTATCCCAAGAGCCTTTTTTACGTCGGCAATACCTCTTTGTTACGTCAACGAAAAATTTCGATCGTCGGAACGAGACACCCGTTTGCCTATACCAAGACGATGACGCATACGCTTGCTTCAAAACTTGCGAACGCGGGTGCGTGCATCGTAAGCGGAGGGGCGCAAGGCGTTGATGCAACTGCACATTGGGGTGCCGGTTTCGATAAAACGATTATGGTTGCCGGAACGGGTTTGGATATTCGCTACCCTTCGATCAATCGTAAAATGATTGAAGCGATTGAATCTCAAGGATTGGTTTTGAGCCAATTTGAAGCGGGTGCTCCTTCTTTAAAATGGGCATTCCCCCAACGAAACGAATTGATCGTTGCATTAGGTGAAGCGTTAATCGTAGCGCAAGCCGACCGCAAAAGCGGAACGATGCACAGTATTCACTATGCGCTTCAAATGCAAAAGCCCATTTTTGTTTTTCCGCATCGCTTGGGCGAGAGCGAAGCGACGAATGATTTACTACGTCAAGGGCTAGCAACGCCGATTTTAGATATTGATGCTTTTGTCGAAAATTTAGGGTTTACGACGTCTACATGTCAAGACGATTTTTTACGTTATTGCGAAACGCAACCGTTATACCACGAAGCGGTTGAAAAATTTGCCGATCGAATTTTCGAGTATGAATGTTTAGGAAAAATCAAAGTTGATAACGGACGCATTATTCGCATTTAAAGGATACAACGATGGGATTTGAGTGGATTATCGCTTTTTTGGTTTTGGGTGCCGTTGTCGGCTTTATGGCGGGATTATTGGGCATCGGCGGCGGAGGTATTATGGTTCCGGCACTAACGACAATTTTTCTAGCACAAGGCGTTGCGGTCGAACAAGTCGTCCATATGGCGTTAGGCACGTCGATGGCGTCTATTGTAATGACATCGTTTGCCAGTATGCGGGCGCACCATAAACGAGGCGCGGTTCAATGGAGTATCGTTAAAATTATGGCTCCCGGCGTCGTTATCGGTACGTTTGGAGCGACGTTTTTAGCGGCGTCTATGAAATCGGCGCAACTGGCGATCTTTTTTGCGGTTTTTATGGCATACGTTTCGATTCAGATGGCCGTGGATAAAAAGCCGAAGCCTTCGCAACAAATCGTCGGAAACCAAGGACTTTTCGGCGGCGGTTTGTTTATCGGTATCGTCTCGGCACTCGTTTCGATCGGCGGCGGTTCGTTAACGGTACCGTTTTTGGTTTGGCAGAACGTCGATCTTAAAAAAGCGATTGCGACTTCGGCGGCGATAGGCTTTCCTCTATCGATTGCAGGTACGATCGGTTACATGTTAAACGGGATTTTGCAAGAAGGCAGTGCCGGTTTGCAATTGGGCTACGTTTACCTTCCTGCCGTCGTTCTCATCTCGCTCGTGAGTTTTTTTACGGCTCCGTGGGGTGCCAAAATGGCGCATAATCTTCCGGTTTCGAAATTGAAAAAGATTTTTGCGCTTTTGTTGATGGCGTTGAGTATCAAAATGTTGAGTTCGGTTTTATAAAGGCAAAACAATGGCGATAGAACAGGTAAGGGCTTATTTTCAAACGTACGGTTTGGAAAAAAAGATTATCGAATTCGACGTTTCGAGCGCAACCGTCGAGCTGGCAGCACGTGCATTGGGTTGTGAGCCTAAACAGATTGCTAAAACGCTTTCGTTTTACGACGAACGAGGCGGTGCGTTGTTGATCGTTGCCGCGGGAGACGCGAAAGTTGACAATCAAAAGTTTAAAGAACGTTTTGCGATCAAAGCGAAAATGTTGAAAGCCGAAGAGGTCGAACCTTTGGTCGGACATGCCATCGGAGGCGTTTGTCCTTTCGGTATTCGCGAAAACGTACGCGTTTTTTTAGATGTATCGTTGCAACGGTTTGATAGGGTGTATCCCGCTGCCGGAAGTGCCAACAGTGCGATTGCTTTGGATATTCCTTCGTTACAAACGTATGCACGCTCTTGCGGTTGGGTCGACGTCTGTAAAGCATGGCAGGAGTGATACCTTGAGGAAAAGGAACCCGATGAAAGGGATGATGTTAACGCTTATAGCACCTCTAGTGCTTTGGTCTGCAAGTAATCCTTTCGAGGAACAAACAATGCACGCATCGGAGGCTTGGTCGAACCGATGTTTAGAACACGTCGAAATCATCAACAAACTTTCTGCAGACCTCTTATTTGCCTCAAGTGCGTATTGCATCCAAGAGGAAAAATACGACCAAGCGGCAGATTTGTATTTGACGGCGACGGCGTACGGGTACTTTGATAGTTTACGCGTTGCCGATAAATCGGCACGCAGCGTTTTAGATACCTTAAAAGTAACCTATTTTAGCCCGCTAGATGCCAAAAAACGCGATCGTTTTGCGCAAGTTTTACGTGACAAACTGGAGCATTTAGCCTCTACATGTCGCTTTTTAGAATCGCTCGGAAAGCCCAATTATATGCCGCGCTATATGATCGAAGCGGCACAAAACCCTTTATCGCAAAAATCGCCTAACGGATTGGTCCCTAACTACAACGCCAAAGCGTTATGGGACGAAACGCGTTTGGAGTATTTGCGTTGTCGGTAAGAACCCAATGATAAAAAAGATAGCGGCAATAGATATCGGTCTAAAGCGTATCGGGGCGGCACTGTGTTTAGGCGAGTCTCTTGTCGTGCCCCAAGAAGCGATTTTACGAAAAAATCGCGATCAAGCCGCATGCGACGTGGATACGTTTTTAACGACGTGGCATATCGACTGTTTGGTCGTAGGCTTACCCAAAGGCGGCAGTAGCGAAGCGGAGATGAAGCGACGCATTGAGCATTTTGTCGGACTTTTACATTTTGGCGGTGAAGTGGTTTACCAAGACGAGTACGGAACAAGCTTGGAAGCCAAAGAGATGATGCAAGGCACAATGCGCCAAAAGCGTGACGGACGCATTGATTCGATCGCGGCTAAAGTGATTTTAGAGCGGTATTTAGAAACCTTAAAGGGATCGCATGGTTGAGTTGGAAGTGGCGGAAATTATCGGGACGATTGCTTTTGCACTCAGCGGTTTTTACGTAGCCATTAAAGAGCGTTTGGACCTTTTGGGTATTTTTATCGCTTCTTTTTTAACGGCGTTAGGCGGAGGAATCGTACGCGATACGATCGTCCAAAGAGCACCTTCTACGTTTACGCATATGCTTCCTTCATTATTGGTCATCGGTGTTATCGTTTTGAGCATTGCACTTAAATTGCATCAAAAAGACGAGATCGAAAAGACGTTTTATTTTATCATCAGCGATACGCTGGGTTTGGTCTCTTTTTCTATCTCCGGTGCGCTTATCGGGTTACAAGCGGAATTTAATTTCTTCGGCGTGGTTTTAATGGCGTTAATTACGGCCGTTGGCGGCGGCGTGCTGCGCGATATTTTACTCAATCGCGTACCTTTTTTGTTGACCAGCGAATTTTACGGTACGGTCTCTTTGCTCGTCGGTGCGATTTTATTTGCCTTTGATGCTTTTGGCATTCAAGGATACGTTGCTTTTATGGTTGTTTTTGCCTTCGGCGTTTCGCTTCGGCTACTCGCGTATTATAAAAAATGGAACTTGCCTAAAATTGGGTAGGCATTTGCTATAATTGCATTTTTTTTGAGGAGTAGCCAATGGATTTTGAAACCATGGACAAAACGTACGTGTTGCATACTTATGCAAGAAACTATGTCAATTTTAAACACGGCATCAACGCAACGTTGTTTGACGACAAGGGAAGAGATTATATCGACTTTACCAGCGGTATCGGCGTCGTCAGCGTAGGACACGGCAATCAAAGACTTGCCGATGCGATTAGCGATCAAGCACGTCATTTGATTCATACCTCAAATCTCTACATGATAGAACCTCAGGCAAAATTAGCTCAAAAGATTCATGACCTTACCGGGTTTGACGTAGCGGTTTTTTTCGGAAATTCGGGTGCGGAGGCGAATGAAGGTGCCATCAAATTAGCCCGTAAGTACGGTGAGAAAAAATTTGCCAATAAACGTTATAAAGTTTTAACCTTAGAACATTCGTTTCACGGTCGTACGATTACGACGGTGAAAGCGACGGGGCAGGAGAGTTTTCACAAAACCGCTTTTGCACCTTATCCGGAAGGATTTTCCTATACCAAAGCAATTGCGGATTTGTACAACAGTATCGATGATGAAACCGTAGCGGTGATGTTAGAGCTTGTGCAAGGCGAAGGCGGCGTGAAAGCATTTCCTAAAGAAGAGATTCAAGCTTTAGCCAAATTTTTAAAAGAAAAAGAGATTTTACTCATCATCGACGAAGTGCAAAGCGGCGTCTTTCGAAGCGGTGAATTTTTGGCGACGACCTTGTACGAGATCGAGCCGGATATTATTACGCTTGCGAAAGGTCTAGCAGGCGGCGTTCCTATCGGTGCAGTGATTACGAAACACAAAGATATTTTTGAAGCGGGCGATCACGGTAGTACGTTTGGAGGAAATTTTCTCTCGACACGTGCAGGTTTGGAAGCTTTAGCGATTTTGGAAGAGTATCAACAAAGCGGTATGCTTGATGAAGCGTTGATCCATTTCGATGCGAAATTAAAAGCGACATGTCAAGCATTTCCGAGCTTATTTGAAAGCGTAGAAGGGCTAGGTCTGATGCGAGGACTTCGATGCAAAAGCGGCGATATTTTAGCGGGCATGATTAAAAAAGCTTTCGAAGAGGGTGTCTTGGTTTTAAAAGCCGGACAAAATACGTTGCGTTTCTTGCCGCCTTTAACCATTTCCAAAGAAGAGATGGACGAGGGCTTTAAACGTTTGGAGCGTGCATGCAAGGCTCTTGGATAAACATTGAAATTTAGTGCTTACATGTACGAATGGCTCTACGGCAATCGGGGCTATTATACGCAAAAACGCATTATCGGAAAAGAGGGCGATTTTTACACCGCCGTGAGTACGAGTATGTTTTTCGGCGGATCGATTGCCAAGCGTCTGATTTCGACGATTCAAAGCGGCTTTTTAAGCCCGACATGTCATGTCGTTGAAATCGGTGCGCATAAAGGGTATTTGCTTGCCGATATGATTCAGTTTATCTACACGCTGAAACCGGAGTGGCTGAAAACGCTACGCTTTGTCATCGTTGAACCTTTTGTGCAAAACGAGCTCATGCAAAAAGCCTATTTCCAAGAAGCGTTTGGCGATGCCGTTACGCTCAGGCATGTCAAATCCTTGGAAGAAGTCAATGTAGAAGAAGCTTTCTTTGTTGCAAACGAGATTTTCGACGCTTTTGCATGTGAAGTGATTTACGATGACACAATGTTATATATCGAAGAGAATCGAGCGGTGTTTAAACCGATGGACGAACCGACTTCCCTTAAAGCAAAAGAGTACGGCGTTCGTAAAGGCGAATTGTGTTTAGCGTATGAAGCCTTTGCCGCTTCGATGGCTCACAGTGCCGATCGTTTAGAATTTGTCACGTTTGACTACGGGCAAAAAGAGGCTCGCGAAGATTTTTCGCTTCGCGTTTACGCTAAGCATCATGTTTATCCTTTTTTTGCTTTAAGCGATCTTGTCGAAGGTTCGCAGCGTGAAGGGTATACGTTTGATACCTTTTTTGCCGATGCGGATCTTACGTATGACGTCTGCTTTGCCCACGTGTTTCAAGCCTTTGAAAAAAGCGGTCTGTATGTAGAAAAATTTTGTTCTCAAATGAAAGCATTGGTCGATTTCGGCTTGATCGAACTGTTAGATCTTTTTGCCCAAAAAACGACAAAAGAGGCTTACAATCGAGAGAAAAATCGTGTCAAAACGCTCATTGACCCCGCTTTTATGGGTGAACGCTTTAATATGGCGTGTTTTCGAAAAGGAGCATTGAAATGCAGTTAATCATCAACGGAGTTTTGCAAGAAACCAATGCGAGAACGATTCAAGCTTTGATAGTGGATTTGGATATTGAGACGAAAGTGATGGCTGCCGCGGTCAATATGAACGTTATCAAAAAAGAGCAGTGGAGCTCTTTTGAGCTTCACGAAAACGATAAAGTCGAATTTTTACAATTTGTGGGCGGAGGTTAATGCCAGAGTCGACGCTGACGCTTTTTTCCTTCGATCACGGCGACGGCAACGGCAAAACCATTTTCATGCGTAATAGATAAGGAAACATCGCTAATTTCGTACGTTTCAACGAGGTGGCGTGAAAGCGTAAACGAGGGTGCGTTGCGTGCATCTTTAAGAATTTTAATATCCATAAATCCGCATTGTCCGCAAATCCCGATACCTAATGCTTTCGAAATCGCTTCTTTTGCGGCATAAAAACCAGCCGCCGTGACGTCGTTTTGCACCAGTGCGAGTTCTTCTTCGGATAAAAATTTTGCGAACGCTTTATTGCCGAAGCGTTCGCGCATATGCGTTATGCGTGCGATGGATACGAGATCAATCCCGATCATTGAACCACGAAATCGGTAAAATAGATATTTTTCACTTGTCCGTCGGAAAGGTTCTCGTTAATTTTATCCAATACTTCTTCTTTGAGCTTGTCCTTGCCTTTGAGCGTACTGACTTCCTCAAACGTTTTAGACGAGAACGTGCGAATAATAATATCGCGAATGAGAGATTTTTTGTGATCCATTTCAGGTTGCAATTTAGCGTCGCTGAGTTCTAAATCGATGGAGACTTTTAAGAATCGATTGCCGCTTTCGCTGAGTAAGTTGACGACAAAAGGCGTCATCGGATACATCGGTCCTACGGTTAAGTGGTCGGTCGATTTTTTACTGCCGCTTTTTTTAGGTGCCGCTTTGGTTTCTTGCGGTGCCGCCGCATGTCCGGCATCCGCGCTAGCTTCGTCGTGAGAGCCGCTTAAAAGTAAAAATGCCGCCGCTCCGCCGCCGACCAACAAAAGTACCAACAATGCTATAATCACGATAAGAACGGTATTACCTTTTGCTTTTTTCTCAACGACGGCTTCGCCGTCTTCAGGTTTTTTACCTGCCATTTTCTTCCTTTTTAATCCAAATAAATTTCGTATAAGACATATCGTCTAAACGATAATTTTTTTTACATCCATTCGATTAATTTTGAGACTTCGTCGATAGGATAACACTTAACGCCATCAAGCGGTTCAAGCGGTAGTGAAGGAACGATCGCTTTTTCGAAGTGTTGAGATTTTGCTTCTTTGAGGCGTAAATCGAGGTTAAAAATATCGCGTACGTCCCCGATTAATGAAACTTCTCCGATAAAAACGGTGTCTTTGCTGATCGGTCGGTTGCGATACGAGCTGATAATAGCGGCGATAATCGCCAAATCCGCCGACGTTTCGCTGATTTTAATACCGCCGGCGATGTTGACGAAAACATCGTACTGGTTAAACGGAAGGTCGAGTTTGCGCTCCAAAAGAGCTAAAAGCATCGTGAGGCGATTGATTTCGTATCCCGTGGCACTACGCTTAGGATTGGGATAGCCGCTATCGCTGACTAAAGCTTGGACTTCCAAAACGATCGGGCGCGATCCTTCCATCAAAACGGTAATGGCGGAGCCTGCTTGCGCTTTACCTCGCGTGAAAAATTTTTTCGAGACGTCCTTGGCACTCACGAGTCCCGCTTTCGTCATTTCAAAGATACCCACTTCGCTGGTCGCTCCGAAGCGGTTTTTAAAGCCGCGCAAGAGACGGAGTTCTCTGGATGAATCACCCTCGAAATACAAAACGGTATCGACCATATGTTCTAAGACTCTAGGCCCTGCAATCGCACCTTCTTTGGTAATATGCCCGATAATAAAAATCGCGATATTGCGTTCTTTACCAAAACGCATAAGTTCAAACGTGATTTCGCGGACTTGTGAAACACTCCCGGGAGCGGAGGCGATTTTTTCGCTGTAAAGGGTTTGGATTGAGTCGATAATCAAAATTTTATACGGATGTTTTTCAAGCTCCGTAAAAATCGTATCGAGTTTAATTTCCGAAAGCAGATAGAGGGCTTCGTAGTTGCTATCGACGCGATTGGCTCGAAGTTTGATTTGACTTGAGGACTCTTCGCCGCTGACGTAAAGCACTTCTTTGCCTTCACGCGCCAAGTTTCCCGCAATTTTCAACAATAAAGTCGATTTTCCGACTCCGGGGCTGCCTCCGATCAACGTGAGACTTCCTTCGACGATACCGCCGCCGAGGACGAGATCGAGCTCTTTGTCTCCCGAACTAAAACGTTCAATTTGCTCGTACGTCACCTCGGTAATAGAAACGGCACGGCTTTGTGCGGAATCGGGTTTTGAGCCGGTCTCTTTTAACACGTCGATTTGTTTTTGCGAAAGTTCGATAAATTCGTCCCAAGCACCGCAATTGGGACATTTTCCCAACCACTTAGCACTTTGGTGACCGCACGCTTGGCACTCGAAAAGAATTTGTTTTTTAGCCATGGTTGGGCGTAAAAATGGCGTCTAAAATCGTATCGACATATTCGTCGGAATTGAAAGGAATCAAGTCGTCTTTTCCCTCGCCGACGCCGACGTAGAGAATCGGAAGTTCCAACGCTTTGGCGATGCCGAAAAGCGACCCGCCTTTGGCTGTACCGTCTAGTTTGGTGATAATGATCGCATCGATGCCGATCATCTCGTGGAAAGCTTTGGCTTGATTAATCGCAGACGTGCCTTGCGTACCGTCTAAAATCAAAATTTTGCGGTGCGGAGCACCAAGAAGTGCTTTATCGCAAATGCGTACGATTTTTTTGAGTTCGTTTGCCAAATTGACCTGATTGTGCAAACGCCCTGCCGTATCGATAATGACGCGGTCGATTTTTTTGGCGATTGCGGAGCTAATCGTATCGTATGCGACGGCTGAGGGATCGTGCCCTTGCGCGGTGTAAACGATACCGACATCCACGCGCTCTGCCCAACTTTTCAATTGTTCGATCGCCGCGGCTCTAAAAGTATCCGCCGCACCCAACAATACGCTTTGAGAAGCTTTTTTATAATTATGTGCCAGTTTGGCGATCGTCGTCGTTTTTCCCGCTCCGTTGACACCAATTACCAGCTCCACGAACGGTGTTTGTTCCGATGAACGTTCGGGCATTGGATAGGTAAAATAGGCTTTTAAAACGCGTCTTACGTCGGCTCTTGCGATGGAGGAAGCAGGTGGAAGATAGTAAAGAATCTCTTCGACGAGTTCATAGGGAATATCCGACTCGATGAGAATCTCTTCCAAAAGCGTTTTATCGATTTTCTCGACGCGTTCGGGCAGAATATCTTTAATCGAACCGAGTGTTTTTTCGAGTCCTTTTTTAATAAAACTAAACATTAAAGCACTTTTTTAATATCGGCTTCGATCATCTCTTCGGGAATAGCACCGACGTAATGCGTGGAGTATTTGCCGTTTTTATCGTAGAGAAACATTAACGGAATATTTTTAACGCCGCCGACGCTTTGCGCAAATTTAAAATTTTCGATACCGTTGACGATAACATAGTTAATGGCATTGTATTGAATAAAACTGTTGAGTTCTTCTTGCGACTTGTTTTCCTCTAATAGAACGCTTAAAATCACTAAACGGTCTTTGTATTTGTCTTGAAGGTTATTGAGATGGGGAATTTCGGCTTTGCACGGAGGACACCATGTGGCGAAAAAATTGACTAAAACAACTTTGTCTTCGTAGCCCGAAAATCGAAATCCTTTCTCGATCGGCGTTACGACGATTTCTTTTCCGTTGACATCGTGTAGAACGATTTTTTCTGCTTTCGCTTCTTTCACTTCTTCTTGCACTTTAGCGGGTTCGGTTTGGTTATCGGTTTTCTTTTTTTCGGAAGAACACCCTCCTAAGAGTAGAAGCGTCGAGACAAGTAACAAGGTTGCCCAAAGTTTCATTATGGTCCTTTTTTTAGATTATAAAGGATATGATTGTAGTCAAACAAGCCTTAAAGTGACAACAATGGAAAAAATTAAGTTCGAAAGCAAATCCCATTTTCGAGCCTTTGCAAGAGCAAAACTCGAAACTTTAAACGGTTGTTACAGGCGGGATAAAGTGCTCCAGCGTCAACTCTCTTCTTTTCTTTTTCATATGCGCGTCCGTTCGATTCTCTTGTACAATCCGCTTGCAATCGAAGCGGATATTCGTAGCGTTATTCATACATGTAGGCGTAGAAAATGCAAGGTATATGTTCCGTTTATGGAAGGTATTAGTTTCAAGATGGTAGAATGGAGATTGCCTTTAGAAAAGAGAGTCTTTAACATCTTAGAGCCCAAAAACTCTTTTAAGTTAAAGCCCAAGATTGATCTTGCCGTGGTGCCCGTCATCGGGGTTGACGGGGCATTCAAAAGAGTGGGTTTCGGGAAGGGAATGTACGATCGTTTCTTTCAAACCCTCGCTAAAAAGCCTCCTATCGTTTTTATTCAAAGGGAGTTGTGTATGACGCAAAGCCGTTTATCCGAAGAACACGATATTGCAGCCGATATTTATTTAACCCCGTATCATACTATCATCAAAAGAGGGGAAAATGGTCCTAGAGTCGTTAGCCGTAGGTGGAGCCGCATTAGTCAGCGGCGTTGCGGGATTTTTCATCGCCAAGAAGATGGAAGCCGCAAATTATGAGATACATGTCGCTCAAGCAAGAGCCAAAGCTAAAGCCATCGAGCATGAAGCGGAACTGATTCTTAGTAATTCGAATTTAAAAGTCAAAGAGGCGGAATTAGAAGCCAAACGTAAGTACGAAGATCGCACGATCGCTCTTAAAAAAGAGCATACCGACAAAATGCTGGAATTAGAGAAAAAAGAGCGTAGTTATAAAGAAGAATTGAAAAAAGTCGGTAAAGAGCGTGAAGAACTTGAACAACTTCACGGAAATGCGACGAGTTTATACGAAGAGGGATTGCAGCTCAAAGAAGAGTACGCCCAAAAAGTCAATGAAGCGTTAATCGTTTTAGAGCGATCCGCGGGCTTGACGCAAAACGAAGCCAAAGAGATTGTTCTTGCCAAAGTCGAAGAGCAATCGCGTGCGGAAATCGCGCATACGACGCGTCGATTGGAAGAGGAAGCCAAACAAGACATCAAACGTCGCGTGAATTATATCTTAGCGCAAGCTACGACGCGTTTTGCGGGCGAATTTGCCGCGGAACGTTTGATCAACGTCGTCAATATTAAAGACGACGAGCTCAAAGGGCGTATTATCGGTAAAGAAGGACGTAATATTAAAACCCTTGAGATGCTTTTAGGTGTCGATATTATCATCGATGATACGCCAAACGCGATTATTTTAAGCAGTTTTAATCTTTACAGACGTGCCATTGCGACGAAAGTCATTGAGCTTTTAGTGCAAGACGGCAGAATTCAGCCGGCACGTATTGAAGGCATTTACGAAAAAGTTAAGGACGAATTTGACCAAGGGTTGATGGAAGAGGGTGAAAATATTATCATCGATCTAGGGCTTTCAAAAATGCATCCGGAAATCGTCAAATTGATCGGTCGCCTTAAATTTAGAGCCAGCTACGGCCAAAATGCACTCGGTCACTCTTTGGAAGTCGCGCACTTAGCCGGCATCATTGCGGCAGAAACCGGCGGTGACGTACTGTTGGCAAGACGCGCCGGTATCCTACACGATATCGGTAAGGCATTAACGCATGAAACGGCGGGTAGCCATGTCGATTTGGGCGCGGAGATTTGCCGACGCTACAAAGAGCATGATGTCGTTATCAATGCGATTTACGCGCATCACGGTCACGAAGAACCGACTTCCGTCGAATCGGCTGCCGTATGCGCCGCCGATACGCTTTCCGCCGCACGTCCGGGCGCACGACGCGAAGTTTTGGAGAGCTTTTTGAAACGGGTTCAAGACATTGAAGAGATCGCCAAAAACAAACAAGGCATTAAACAAGTCTATGCCATCAATGCCGGTCGTGAAATTCGCGTAATCGCCAACGCCAAGCTTATTAACGACGACGAAGCGGTTTTATTGGCGAAAGAGATCGCACAAGAGATCGAAAACAAAGTTCAATATCCCGGCGAAATTAAAGTCAACGTCATTCGCGAATTGCGTGCGGTCGACTTTGCGCGCTAAATTTTAACCTAAAGCAAGAGACACGTTCTCTTGCCTTTATCGGATTTTTATGCCAGTACACTACGACTTTAAAACGCTTTTTCGTTTCATCAAACCCTATAAAAAAGAGCTTATTACCGCTAATATCGTCGCTTTTGTCGCGGCAATCGTTAATACGCCCGTTCCGCTTTTAATGCCGATGCTCGTGGATGAAGTCCTGCTGAAAAAACCGGGATTTTTAACCCGCACGATCGATACTTATTGTACGCACCTTCAAAGTCCCGTTGTTTACATCGGTATCGTTTTACTGAGCGTCATTTTTTTAAGATTTGTTTTTTTTCTTTTAAATTATTGGCAAACCAAACTCTTTACGATCGTTTCCAAAAACGTTGCATTTCGCGTTAGGGAAGAGGCGTTGCACCATTTACAAAATGTGGCGATGAATCAGTTCGAGTCTTTCGGTGCTGGAAAAGCAGCATCGCTGTTGGTCACGGATATCGAGACGATCGATACGTTTTTAGGCGTTTCCGTCAGTCGGTTGATTATCTCTATTTTAATGATTTTGGGTGTGGGATCGGTACTGTTATGGATTCATTGGCAGTTGGCTCTTTTTATCTTGATTTTAAATCCGATCGTCATCGTTTTTACGACGAAATTCGCAAAAAAAGTCGCACAACTGAAAAAAGAGCAAAACAAGGCGTTTGAACTGTTTCAAGACGCATTAAACGAAACCTTGGAGATGTTTGTTCAGATTCGCTCCACCAATAAAGAAAAGCTTTTTTTTGACAAGGTGCATAACCACTCTCGCTCGATTAAAGAACATTCCATTACGTTTACCTATAAAAGCGACGGAGCCAATCGTTTTTCATTCTTGATTTTTCTTTCTGGCTTTGAACTTTTTCGCGCCGCAAGTATTTTTGTGGTCGCTTATTCGGATTTAAGCATCGGATTGATGTTGGCGATTTTCGGATATTTGTGGGTTTTAATGCCTCCGATGCAAGATATTTTAAATATCCAGTATGCTTACCACAATGCACAAAAATCGCTTGATCGCATTAACGAAGTTTTTGCATTATCGCTTGAGAAAAAAGGGCAACACCTACACAATCCTTTTATCGGTACGCAAACGAATGCGATTGACGTTAAAGACTTGAGTTTTAGTTATGACGGAGAGAAAAAAATCTTAGAGCATATCGATTTGCACATTCCAAAGGGATCGAAAATTGCTATAATAGGCGCGAGCGGAAGCGGAAAAACAACCTTAGCGCATCTTTTGGTTGGACTTTATCCTGTGGATGAGGGAGACATTGCGTTTGACGGCGTTTCGATTCGAACGATCGGTTTAGACGTCGTACGCGATCATCTTTTTTTGGTTTTGCAAAATCCGCAGCTTTTCAATGCGACGATCGCGCAAAATTTGATGATCGACGCGACATGTGAAGAGAGCTTGGTCAAAGATGCATTACGTATCGCGCAGCTTGATACGCTGATCGACGAGTTGCCCGAAGGGCTTGAGACGCAAATCGGTAAATACGGTATTCGGCTTTCCGGCGGTCAAAGGCAGCGGCTTTCGATTGCGAGAATGGTCTTGCAACGTCCTAATATCGTCGTTTTAGACGAATCGACGTCGGCATTGGACGTGCATACGGAAACGAAGCTTTTTTGTGCGCTAGAGTCGTATTTGGAAGGTAAGACGACGATTATCATCGCACATCGACTCAGCACCATTAAAAAAGCCGATTATATTTACGTTTTAGACAAAGGTAAAATCGTCGAAGAGGGAACGCATGAAGTGCTCATGCAAGCCGAAGGGGCGTTTTTTAATTATGTTACGGAAAATCAAAGGAGTAAAATCTCATGAAAAAAATATGGATATACGTTATGACGGTTTTGAGTTTAAGTTCGTTAGCGTATGCATCGGCGGAAGAGAATCTTTTGGATTCGGCCAATGCCATTAAAAATATGATATACGATTCTAAAATTAAGATTCCCGAAAAAGTACGCGATAATGCCCAAGCCATCGCGATTTTTCCCGGAACGATCGAGATCAGTATGTTTCTAGGCGGTAGAACGGGCGAGGGCGTGATGGTCGTGCGCAAAGATAACGGAACATGGAGCTATCCGTTTTTCGTTAAACTCGGTGGTGCGGGTTTCGGGTTACAGTTGGGCGTCGAGAAAAAAGATATTTTGATGTTCTTTAAAAGCCGCGATATCGTTCAAAAACTTTCGAACAATAAAATGACGTTGGGCGTCGACGCTTCCGTTGCCGCTGGGCCTGCGGGAGAGAGTGCGGGAAGAGGAAGCGAAGTCGATTTTTCTTCGGAAGTGTATACCTACACGAAAACGCAAGGCGTCTTTGCGGGTGTTTCGTTTGACGGTTCGGTCATGAACCACGATTACGATAAAAATATCGAACTCTACGGCAATAGCATCTCTCCCGAACAAATTATCGAGTCGGACGGCTTAACCGCTTCGTATGCGATTGAAGAGTTCTTGAAAAGTATTCAGCGTTTAACGCACTAAGGATTTTTGTGGAAGATATTTTAACCTCCCTCTCAACGTACGGGTACCTCTTACTCTTTTTCTATTCTTTCGGCGGCGGGATGGTCGCGATTATTGCGGCGGGCGTTTTAAGTTATGCCGGACAGATGGATTTAACGCTTTCGATCGTTATCGCCGCAATCGCTAATACGATCGGAAGCGCATTTTTATTTTCGATGGGACGCTACAATAAAAAAGCGTTATTGCCTTATATTAAAGCGCATCGAAGAAAATTGGCGTTAAGCCATCTTTTGATGAAAAAGTACGGTGACAAAATTATTTTCATTCAAAAGTTTATTTACGGGCTTAAAACACTTGTACCGATGACGATCGGTATTACCAAATATCCGATCGTCAAGTTTCATTTGATTAACACCGCTGCGGCTATCGTATGGGCTCTTTCGTTAGGAATTGCCAGCTACCAAGCGGGTGAAATTTTGATGCGCATTGCCGCTTATTTTTCGAATAATCCTTTTATGGCACCGGTTATTCTTTTGAGTATCTTGGCACTCATTTGGTTTTACTTCCAAAAAGCTACCGCTAAAAAGGTTTAAGGACACTCTTGGCTTCAAACATCCTCGCGGTGTTTGAAGAAGTCCTTAGAAAATTTTATTGCTTAAAATCAGCATTTTCTCTTCGACACGGTTCATAAAGGACGTATAAACATTTTTTGAATGGTTTAGCGTAGACAATAAACTTTTCATAACGACACCTTTGTGATAAAATTTTCATCCATTTTACTAAAATTGAAAAATATGCTACAATTTTATTTCAAAATGAAATATTGGAGGCGAAGATGCCGGATATATTAGCCGTTTTGCAAAAAGTCAAAGATGTTCTCTCTCAAGAAGTCGGAGAACGGAAGGTTTTCGATAAAGACGTTGCCGAAGCCCTCGGCATCAATCAGCTGACATTGGCGACGATGAAAAATCGCTCCAAAATTCCCTATAAAGAGATTTTAGAGTTTTGCGCCAAGCGAAAAATTTCGATCAATTGGCTTTTATTCGATCAAATCGTCGAAAGTTTACAGGCCGAAACCGATAAGTATGCACGTATTCACTATTTTCGCGATATTTACGCTTCTGCCGGCGGCGGAGCGTTAAACGAAGACGAAAGCAGCGAAATGATGTATCTGGACGAAGAGATTGTCCGGAAGTTAGGCGGTATCGGAATGATTAAGCATATTCAAGCGATCAACGTTTTAGGCGATTCGATGGAACCGACGCTCTTTAGCGGAGACGTTGTTTTTATTAACCAAGAATATACGAATGCAAAAAAAGCGGGTATCTACGTCGTTTCGACGCCTGCGGGTCTTTTTATCAAGCGATTGCAGTTACATGTGAACGGTACGGTCGCATTGGTATCGGATAATGAAGCGTATGCGCCGGAGATTATGGATGCGCAAGAAGTGAACGTTTTAGGCAAAGTCGTCGGCAAACTCTCTTGTAATATTTGAGGGTAACATGTTACCCTCAAAGCGATGCTTAGCGGTCTTTCTTTGCCCAATATCCCGCCAAGATCGCGCCCGATATATTATGCCAGACGCTAAAAATCGCACCGGGAAGCGCACTTAAAGGCGTAAAGTATTTCATTGCCAATGCAACGGCAAGACCGGAATTTTGCATACCGACTTCAATCGCGACGGTTTTACAAATACGTCGATCGTATCCTAGCCATTTCGTGATCCAATATCCGCCCGCAAGTCCGCAAAGGTTGTGCAACATGATGGCTAAGATCGTCATCATACCGACCGTGGCGATATTTTGTCGATTGAGCGCGACGACGATAGCGATAATACTCACGATGGCTATCATCGAAAACGTCGCCAAGTAGGGTTCAATGCGTGCAATACGGCGAGATAAAAAATAATTAGCGACGACACCTAAGACGACCGGAACGATCACCATTTCTAAGATACTCATCAGCATACTTTGCGCGGGAACCGGAACTTTTTGTCCGACGTAAAGCAGGGTTAAAAAAGGTGTCGCGACGACGGATAAAAGCGTAGAGGTCGTCGTCATCGTGATGGAAAGAGCAACGTCGCCTTTGGCAAGATAGGTAATGACATTAGACGCCGTACCGCCCGATACGGCACCGACGAGTACCATACCGATTAACAGTTCGGTGGAAAATCCAAACAACTTTGAGAGCAAAAACGCCGCTAGCGGCATGATGAAAAACTGCAATCCGACGGTAATCGCAATAATTCGAGGCGATTTCAGTACGCGTGCAAAGTCTTCAAGGCGCAAGGTAATGCCCATAAAAAACATCACGGCGATCAGCAGTGTTGAAATATGCATTTTATAGGGTGTAAAATACGCGGGCATTTGATAAGCCAAGAGCGAGAAAAAAAGTGCCCAAAGCGGGAAGAGTGCATTGATACGGTGGATCATAGTAAAACCTTTCTTTAATAAAAGCCATTCTGTAGGATAACGTTCATTTTGAGCGAAGCGAAACAGTGTGACGATACCGAATACAGGTAATGCAAACGCAACGCCGTTGGAAGATGACATGTAAGCTTTTAAGACTTACATGTCAAAAGAGTTAGAGCTTCTCTTTGATTTCGATGGAGACGATTTTATCGTTTTGTGCGATACCGTCGAGCGTTTTAAAACTCTCTTTGTCGTCTTTTTCAATGCCGCCGAAAACCGTATGCACGCCGTCAAGATGAGGGCAGTCTACGAAGCAGATAAAAAACTGACTGCCGCCGGTGTTGGGACCCGCATGTGCCATAGAGATAACGCCTCGTTTGTGTTTACTTTTTTGTCCTTTACATTCGCAGGCAATCGACCAACCCGGACCGCCCGTACCGCGACCGTTAGGGCAACCGCCTTGTGCCATAAAGTTTTTAATGACGCGATGAAACGTAAGACCGTCGTAAAATTTATCGTTGGCGAGTGTCGCAAAATTGGCAACGGTGTTGGGCGTCTCTTCTGTATTGAGTTTCAGGACGATTTTCCCTTTTTCAGTCGTAATAATTGCGTAAGCAAATGCCGCACGTTGTTCTTGCGTATAGTCGTAGGTTTTAAGTCCCGACATAGGTTTCCTTTAATGAAGTAAGATTATGTAAAGATTTATTATAACAAATTTATGCTCTGATAAGCTTATGCCCTACAGACGATCGTCTTTGGATACTGCGGTGATTCTTCGGTTCGCGCAATCGCGGATATGCGTTGTAAAACCTCCATTTTACCGTGACGTTTTGCAAATTCGACCAAAATTTTATCCGTCGGGAAAAAACGACAATACTCCAAAAACGTCTTTTCCCAGTCGATTGAAGAGCTCGTGTTTGCGATCGCGTCTTCGAGTTGCGACATGTAGTATTGACGCATGATATTGGCGACGTTTTGCCGACAGACCGTGAGGCTCATATACGGCAAGATATTGGCATAAACGGCACCGTAGTGTTTGGTACTAAGCAATCGGTTTTGCTCTTCTTGGAAGGCGATTTTGAGTTGCTCCAGTGTAACGATCGGTGCATAATTGGTCTGTAAACGGTATTGTTCTTGAAGCTTAACGGCTTCAAAAAGGCGATGATGTTCAAGGTGCTCTTCGAGAATCATCAATGCTTTTGAAACTTCTTTGAGACGATTGGCTTGATGGCGATAGGGACTAAATTGGTGCAAAATATCGGCTAAGGTCAGGGCTTGATCAAAAAAACGGTTTTCCAATGAGACGTTGATTTCATGTTGCAGTCGTTCGGCAATTTGCAGCACTTTTTGATACAGCGGGGTATATTCCAAAAAGAGATTTTGCGCGACCAGTTTAAAATAAAAGGCGAAATTTTTTTCTTTGGCTGCATTTTCGGCGAGTGTAAAAATACCGGAACGTTTGAGCATATTTTCGATAATAGATTGCTTCTCTTCAACGTCTTCAAAAAGATGCAACGCCTCTTTGGCGCTTTCTTTGTTAAGGATAGGCTCTCGTGCTAGTAAAATTTGCGCTTTTTGGAAACTTTTTGTCCATAATGCTTCCATCGTGGCATATAAAGAACTTTTTTTCAGTGCGGGTTTTAGTTTGACCAACTGATAGGCCAGCGCGAAATGAAAACTGCGAATATAGCGGTGTAAGCTCATTAGATCAGGCTGAAGGAGGGAAAGATCGGTAAATTCCAGTTTGCATTTGGGATGGAAAAGGTATGGTTCGGCTATTTTTTGCGCTCCTTCGATTTCACCGCGTGACAAAAGTTCCATAATCGTTTTTTTCTCTTCTTCCCAAAACTCATAGATTTTTTTGGTTTCGCGATGCGTCATCAAAAAGATATTTTTGTTAAAGAGCAAAGAGGCCTCTTTGATTTGGTGCAAACGAATGTGGTTGATAAACTCCGTTTCAAATTCGCGGTGGTTGTAAAAAACGACTTCGCCCGTTTTGAAGCCGATGATAAAATACTTTTTACTACGAGCAAGCGTCGTAATGCCTTGGTAGGGAAGATTGACATGGTATAAAATTTCCAAGGTTTTAACGTGAATCGCAAAAAGAACCGACTCGCGCGTGCCGACGTAGAGAAATTTTTGACTGTGCGAAAGAATGAAGACGCAAGGCCACAAGACCGTATCGAGGAGCACTTCTTTTTCGATTTTTTGTAGGTAAAGGTCAATTTTGAGCAGTTTGGAATTACGGGTAATCGCCAAAAGATAGCGATCGTCTAAAAAAAGCATCATTTCGATGACGGCATCGAGCTTTTGTTCGAAAATGACGCTGCGCGTGTTGAGTTTGTACACGACCAACTCTTTGGTAAACGAAGCGCGTGCCGCTAGCCGATAGGTTTCGGAAACTTCCACCGCGCTGATGACGTCGCTGCTGATCGGTAAATCGGCCTGTAAACTTCCGTCCAAGGTCGAGACGACGTAAGCGCGTCCGTGTTCGTTACCGGTGATCAGATAGTTGCCGTTTTCGCTAAATGCCGCTTTGCTGATCTGTTCGTTTTTGTTGTACGAAAACGTAAAAATCGGCAAAATTTTCGAATCTACCTCGACGAGGTGCTCTACCCCTTTTTGTGAGAAAGAGATGTAGGCTAAGTGTTGCGTAATCGCAAACGGACGACGGTAATAATCGAAAAGATCGTGTTCGTAAAGATGCGATAAGGACGTACTTTTCGTGATCTTAAGCGATTCGAGATCGATTTTGTGCAGACGGCAGTCGTTATCGATGAGTTGAAGCGACATGTCGTCTTGCGCCAAATGCATACGCGAAACGGCGCTGTGTAAAATTATCTCCCTAGAACTTGGCAGCATAGTTCAAAATCCTCTTGGGGAATGACGCTGATAAGATAATGCGTCGCATAAGGCGTAATTTTGACGAGAACTTCTTGCATATGATCGATCGTTTGGATCGTTCCTTTGAACGTGATGTCTCCTTCGTAGGGAAACTTATCGAAGATGTCGGATAGGGTTTGAAAATAGTCCATTTCTTCAAAATAGACGAGTTCTTTGAGGAAAAGATTTTTTTGCGTCAACGTGACGAACGTCTCTTCTTTGACGTGGTTCATCGCCAGTGTTTCAAAAGAGGCGTTGTAACGTTCGCATCGAAACGTTTCGTCTAGCATCGCCGCGGCAAAAGGCAATTGTTTTAAAAATTCGTCTTCTTTGAGGCTTAAGGCAATATCCAAAGAAGCTTGGGTTTTTGCTTCTTGAATGCGATGCAGTTCAGTCAAATCTTGCACAATCCAGATCAATTCGCTAATGTCGCCTTTGGCATCTAAAATGGGAACGACGGTCGTGTAATGATACAGAGGCGAAAGTGTGTGCGTTTGGTTGATGAGCAGCCCTTGCCAGGTTTGTTTGGCTAAAACCGTTTTCCACAAATCGGCATAGGTTTTTTTATCGGTCGAGGGATGGACTATCAGCTGGTGCGTTTTACCGACGATCTCCTCTTCTCCGTAACCCGTAGCTTGGCAAAAATTTTCGTTAACGTCGTTAATAACGCCGAATTTATCGGTTGTTGAGACGATGGTCGCTTTATCGAGGGCTTCTTTGTAGGCTTTTAAAACGGCATTTTTCAAATCCAAAGAGCGCGATTGCATTTGGGTTAGTTTTTCTAACTGGGCGTGAGCTTCGCGTAAATCGTGTTCGATTTTCCGTAACTCCTTTTTGTGGTGTATATGCTCGACGATTTTATGTAAAACTTTGAAAATTTGTTCGCTTTGCAGCGGTTTGGTAATAAAATTATCGACTCCGAGATTGATGAGCTTGACGAGGTAATCGATTTCGTTGTGTGCGGAGGTCACCAAGACGGGTTGTTCGGGATAAAGCTCTTTGATTTTCTCGATCATTTCGATGCCGTCCATTACGGGCATACGAATGTCGGTAATGACTAAATGGTATTGGTTTTTTGCGAGTTTTTGCAATCCCTCTTCGCCGTTACTCGCCAAATCGACTCGGCTGAAGATGTCGCTTAAAAAGAGGCTAACTTCTTCGCGCAAGGCGACGTCGTCTTCGACATACAAAACATTCAGATCCTTGCTCCAAGCAATGAGTTGATCAATCGCATTTTCCATAAAGCTCTCCGCATCGTTTGATGGGACTATTATATAACGTAAGCGTTGTATTTGAGTTGTATTTTTTGCTATACTAACCCAAAATTACTCCCAAAAATTGCCTAAAGGGAACATCGTGCGTCATTCACTGTCGTTACTCCTC
This sequence comes from Sulfurospirillum cavolei, assembly GCF_001548055.1. Classification (GTDB taxonomy): domain Bacteria; phylum Campylobacterota; class Campylobacteria; order Campylobacterales; family Sulfurospirillaceae; genus Sulfurospirillum. Next base: position 1,677,716 of record NZ_AP014724.1, on the reverse strand, counting down.
GTTGAAGACGATACCGCGCTTAATGAGGAATTGTGCCTTTTTTTAGGAGATTTCTTCGATACGATCGATGCCTTTGCATCGGCGGAAGACGCTTATGCGCATTACCTAACCCGCACGTACGATTTGGTCATTACCGATATTCAGCTTCCCCAACAAAACGGGCTTCATTTGATTGAAAAGATTAAAAAGAAAAATCCTACGCAAACGGTAATCGTCATTTCGGCGTACAAAGAGACCGATTATTTTCTGAAAAGTATCGATTTGGGGATTTTTAGCTTTTTAACGAAGCCTTTCGATTCGCAACATTTAATCAACACGATGATCAAAGTTACCGCCCATCTTTGCGGGCAAAAACCTCAAAGCGTTCCGACAAGCGATCTTGTCGTGTTACACCCAGGCGTCGTTTTTTCGATGAACGAGCGCACCTTACATGTCAACGATATTTTGGAGACGCTAACCGCGAAAGAAGAGGCGTTGCTTTATATTTTGGTCAAGCATGCCGATGCGTTTGTTCGCAACGAGCAGATCGCCCATGTCGTTTGGCAAAGCGAAGAGGTCAACAGTTCCACGCTTCGCGCTTTGGTCAAGCGTTTACGCGACAAACTCGGGTATGAAAACTCGATCGTCAACTTGAAAAACAGAGGGTACAAACTCAACACGAAGACGGCTTAGGGAAATGTGCCGGTGCTTCGAAAAAGAAACCTTGCGAAAAGTCCACGCCTAAACGCTTAATTGTTTCGTATTCCCCGCGTGTCGAGACAAATTCCGCAATCACTTGAACGCTCATTTTATGTGCCATCGCAGTAATCGTTTCGACGATATTTTGATTGCGCAAATTTTGGTCGATGCCTAAAACAAACTGTCCGTCGATTTTGAGAAATTGAACGCCGATATTGTCCAAACGGTTGAGGTTTGAGCGGTCGCTTCCGAAATCGTCTAACGCCAAACGGTATCCCATAGCTTTGAGGACGTGAAGGTTTTTAAGCGGCATTTTATTCAGGTCGCTTAAAATAATGTCTTCCAAAATTTCGAAAATAACGCAATGCGGGTCAATGCGGTATTGGGCTTGCTTGACATGTAAGAAGTCGATGAACGTATCGTCGAGTAAATCTTCGTTGGTGATGTTCAACGAAAATTCGATGCTCTGATCCGCGAAACTTTTGAACGATTTGTTAATCATCATACGGGTTAGGTTACTCATCAAACCGCTTCTTCGCGCCGCTTCCAAAAAGTGCGAGGGCGAAATAACTTCACCGTCGTCCTCGATGCGGGCGAGGCATTCGTATTTGGCGATTTTTTCCGTTTGATTGTCGATAATGGGTTGAAAATAGGGAATAACGCGGTCTTCTTCCAAGGCTAAGCGAAACTTTTGAATCCACGTCGTTTCGACTTCGGAGCGTTTTAAGAAAGGATCGCTTGCGTTGTAGACGTTGTACTGGCTCGGAATACCGCGCATCTTAGCTTCACGCAAAGCGATACGCGCGTTGGAGAGCAACAATGCGGGATTTCGAGACGTTGCGATACCGCATGAAAGCGTCACGTAGATCGGGCGATTGTTTATCTCTCCGACGGGTGTTTCTCTAAAAAAAGTTTGAATCTGAATCGCAAAAAGCTCGGGGCTGAGCAGATCGGGATCGAAGAGAATGACGAATTCGTCGGAATTGTAGCGATACAGATGAACGTCTTTTGCGAGGTTATAGCGCAGAAATTCACCGACTTTGTACAAAACTTCGTCCGCAAAATCGACGCCGTAAGTTTGATTGATAAAGCTAAAATCATCGATATTGTAAAGCATAACGGTGAGTGCATGGTCTTGTAAAAAACGGTCCAAAAACGTGTAGAGCATCGTGGCGTTTTGGAGTTTCGTCACCTTGTCGAGCGTTAAAAACTCATGCACGATTTGATCGTTTTGTTCCAGCTTTTGGTGTTGCTCTTGGAGCAAGGCTTCGAGTTTTTCTTTATTTTGAATGTTTTCTTTGCGCTCTTTGACGAGCAACGAGACTTTGTAAAGCGTTTCTAAAAGCTGTTCAAAATCGATCGGTTTGAGGATATAGCCGTTGACGTTGTTGCGGATACTCTCTAAAAAATATTCGGTTTCGTTGTGCGCCGAGACGACGACGATCAGCTGAAACGGGTTGATCTCTTGAATGCGTTTGATGAGTTCCATGCCGTTCATATGCGGCATATTCAAATCGGTAATTAAAATGTCGTACACGTCGGGTTGTTCTTGATAGCGCGCGTATGCTTCTTGTCCGTCGCTTGCTTCGTCGATGGAGGCGAACAGATCGCTTAAAAGCGCGACGGTGTTTTCACGTAATATCGCATCGTCTTCGACGTATAAAACGCGTAAATGAGACGTGAGCGTTAAAAGCTCATTGATCGCTACGGACATCGTATTCTCCCCGAATTTTCACGCTGAATTTTGCTCCGCGTTCGGTATTGCAGACGCTTAAAATGCCGTGACAATGCTCTTCGATAATCGTTTTTGACATGTAAAGTCCAAGCCCCGTGCCGTTTTTTTCCGCTTTGGTCGAAAAGTAGGGATCGAACACTTTGGAAATAATCGCCTCGGGGATACCTCCGGCGTTATCTTCGATCTCGATGACAAAAAATTCCTTCTCTTCGTAAGCGTTCAAGCGTATCGTAGCATTTTCTATTTTTTTGTCAAGAAGCACGTCTTGGGCGTTTTTTAAGATATTAATGAGCACTTGCGTCACTTGCGCTTCGTACGTGATAAACTCACGTGTCGAACGGTTGTCGATCTCTACGGCAATTTTGTGAACGTCGAGGCTTTTTCCGATAATGCGAAGCGTTTTTTCGATAATGTGCGCCAAAGAGCTTTTTTCGTGACGTTGGTCGGGTTTGAAAAAGTTACGAAAATCGTCGATCGTATTGGTCAAAAATTGGATGTAATTTTCGATCTTGTCGATGGCCGTCGTTAAAAATTCGTCTTGCGCGACGCGTCCTTCCGAGGTTGTAAGGTCGAATTTTTTGAGGCTTTGCTTGAGTTTGATGCTCGCCGTGACCGTTGAAATCGCGCCCAAAGGTTGTCGCCATTGGTGTGCGATCATACTGATCATTTCGCCCATTTGCGCAAGGCGGGATTGATAGATCATCATCTTTTGGGTTTCCATATTTTCCAAGATGCCCTCTTTGATCTTCTTATCCATCGAATCGTACAAGTTTTGCAGCTCGTGACTCATCGCCGAAAAGTTGTCCAAAAGAGTGTTCAGCTCGATAATGTCCGAATGCGGAAGTTTGGTCGTAACAAGCTTGTCTTTGAGGCTTCGAGTCGCTTGAATGAGTTCGTGAAGCGGGGTTAAGATTTGCGCGGAAAAGCGTTGGGCTCGGCTAATGAGAATAAATAAAAAGACCAAGTAAAATAACGCCATAAAACCAAGTGCGATGTAGCCGATAAAGTCGGTTTTTGCTTTCAGGTCTTTGCCGCTTTTTAACAAAGAGTCTTTATCTAAAAGTAAAATAAGCTTCCATCCTGTTTGCGAAATGGGGTTTTGTGTGATCAAAAAATCAGTGTCGGCATAGCGAAATTCGTCCAGAGAAGTGTTTTCTTTGACCATTTTCGTGAGAAACGAAGCTAGGGTGTTGGCTTTATTGTCGAAAAGGTTAAAATCTTTCGGCTTGGAAATCGTATTTTCTACGGGTGCTTCGTAAGTATGCGACGTAAGTTCTTGAAGTCCCAAGAAAGGTTCTAACGTTTTACTCATACCTAACATGTGACCGTGTTCGTCGACCAAAAGGCTCATGGAACGATAGGGAAGGCGAAGGGAGAGAATATTGGAAATCAGCTGATCGATCGTAATGTCGACGCCTACGACGCCTTCTAAAAAGTCGCCTTTGTACACGGGCGCAATCGCGCTAATCATCCAACCAAGACCAGCCGGATCGAGGTAAGCGTCCGTCCAGACGATCTTTTTCTGAGGGTTATGCTTTTCGTCGGCAAGAAAATAAAAATTGTACTTGGGAATATCGATGTCGTGTGCGTACTGATTGAGTGCGTCGGGCATAAAAGGGCAAAGGCGGTTCATCGAATCGTGACTGTTAAAATAAACCTGTGCGATATTCGGATTGCTTTGAAGCATCGTGTTGTAAAAGCCGTCAAGTTCTTCGGTTGCGATTGCTTTTTCAAGACGATACGGCGATGTTTGCTTGATGTTGGAGTAAAAAAGCGTACATGCGTTTGGCGTTTGTTGCGTATTGGTGATGACGCCGTTTTCCAATTGCTGATAATTGTGGCTTTTAATGCCGACATGTTGAGGATCAAATCGGGCAAAAAACGTTTCATGCTCTTGACGAAAAAGCTCCGTCATATGCGAGACGTCTTTAAACGTAACGTTAACGATTTCGGCGGAACGACTGCTAATCTCTTTGATATGGATCTTCGTCTCTTCGATCAAGGCTTTTTGCGTGCTTTCGCTCACATGCGCATTGCTCCAAAAGTAGGCCCATAGAAGCATCGCTTCGATCAAAAGAAGAGGAAAAATAATGGATTTGAGGTACTCTTTTTGGATGAGTTTCGATAAGCTTTGGCGTAACATGCATTATTCCTCTTTGAGTTTGATGATAAAACGTGCCCCGATCGGGGTATTTTCGGCATAGATCATACCGCCGCAGTGTTCTTCGATGATGGTTTTTGACATGTAAAGACCCAATCCCGATCCGTTTTTCTCGCTTTTGGTCGAAAAATAGGGCTCAAAAATATACGGGAGAATGTGTGGGGGAATGCCTCCGGCATTGTCTTCGATGCTTAAAACGTGCCACTCTTCTTGCTCTTCGATGTGGATAAAAATGTGCGGATATTTGATGTGACGCTCTTTGATGACATCTTCGGCATTTTTCAAAACGTTTAAAATGACTTGCGTTACTTCGCTCGCATACGTCAAAATCTCACGCGTGCTTTGGACGTCGACTTTGATTGCGATGGTATTGATCTCCAACGCTTTGCCGATGATGTCGAGCGTACGGTTGACGAGTTGGGCAAGGCTTACACGCTCTTTTTGCTTGTCGGGTTTGAAGAAATTGCGGAAATCATCGATCGTGTGAGTCAGAAATTGCACGTACGATTCGATTTTTCCCATCGAATCCAGCAAAAACGCTTTTGACTGCTCTTGGGCTTCTTCACTGCTCGTATCGAGGCGATTGAGTGAAACTTTAAGACGGATCGATGCGGCAACGGCAGAGATAGAGCCTAAAGGTTGACGCCATTGGTGTGCGATCATGCTGATCATCTCGCCCATTTGCGCAAGACGGGATTGTTGCAAGATATGTTTGTCTTTTTCACGGTTTTTAGCGACTTCTTCTTCGATGCGGCGTTCCAAATTTTGGTTGATTTCTAAAAGGTCGTGGTGATTTTTGCACGCGCGCACGGCATTTTCGAGTTTGGAATGAAACGAAGAGACGATGGAACAGAGCAGTTCAAGGTCTTTTTTATCGGAATAAAAGAGAAAAACCATACTGTCTCTATCGATCGTGACGTATAAAAAAGTGTTTTTTCCTTCGGTTTGGACGCTAATTTGATCGTTTGAGCTCTGTACGTCTGGGCGTTTAAAAAGCGGTTTTAACGCCTGTTTTCCTAAAAAGCAGCGTTCGACGTAGCCTTTTTCTTCGGAAACGTATTGCCAATAAAGCGATGCGAGCGCACCGGTTTTGCGCGTAAAAACACGCAAAAAACGCTCGACCATCGTTTCCAAGTTTAAGGATGTTCCGATGGAACTGACGCATTCGAACGTCAAAAGCAGCTGTTCGTTGAGGTATTGCATCGTTTCTCCTACTTACATGCACGGTATAACGTTTGTTGATGAAAATCATACAACACTTAAAGGGTACCTATGACGCATGTATTGTTATAAAACTCGATTCCTTCTTGATTGGCGTTGGCAATTTCGCCTAAACTTAAAACGCCCCACAACGGAATCGCGTTATCGTACACGGAAGTAATCGCTTCCAACTCTTCGCCGTAACGCTCTTTAAGAAGTAAATAGCGTGAAATACAGTCTATCAGTAAGACGTTGCTGTGCGCTTGTGTTTTGACATGTAAGGAAGCAACGGCGGCTTCGCGAGCCGCTTCGATAATGGCGTCGGCTTTACCTTCTAAGATGGAAATAACCGAATTTGCGTCGATTTGCGCATTGAGCGTTAAAGACTGACCGTTCGTCGAAAAGGGTTCTCTTATGATAAAGTCTTTGTTATAACGAACGATGCCCAAAGGAAAGCGTTGCGCAATCGTGAAAAAAGGCGTCTGATCAAAAGCAATGTCGCTGATTTTTTCGACGATGGAACGGTACACGCTATAGGCATCTTGAAAGTTGATTTTTTCCAACGTATGTCCCGAACAATGCGTCGCAATAAAAGGACCCATCACGGTCGTCCAACCGTGTTTGATTCCCAGTCCGACACTCTGCTTTGAAGCGACGACGATGGCGTAGTTGGTGTAGCGTTGCGTGTTGTCGAAAAGAAGATACGATGCGGGATCAAGCGTCATTTTACCTGCGCCCGCGCCTAGAATGCGTGCTTGTTCGGGCAATTGGGCGTAGAGGACTTCTAAAAAACGATCGGTGTGAATCGAATAACCGTCGAAAAATGTTAAAACCGCGTTGGTCTCTTCGGGGAGTTTGAGCTGGGTCGTATTGTCCATGGGGACAATGCACGAGAGGGTCGAGTCGGACATTTTCGCGACGATAATTCCCGTATCGTACGTGTGATGTCGGTAAATAACGCGCGGAAAAACGGCACCGACGAAGGTAATATCGTCGGGCAAAGTTGCCAACGGCGCAATGTCGGTTTTATCGGCGACGAACAGTAAATAGCGACCTTTTGTAAGACTCGTATGCAGTTTTTCCGCACTCTCGAAAAAAGAGATTTGTTCAAACATCGTCCTCTCCAAAGTTTTAATGCGGTCATTGTACACCATCTAGCGTGACAAACGCGTTGTATCCATTGGGTCATATCGCTTGCAACGTGTTTGCAACGTTGGCGTGTTATGATGGCATCAACGTTTTAAAAAAGGTCGAAACCATGAGCGAATATAAACAGTACGACATTCAGATGATCGATTTTATCGGTCACGGAATATGGGATTGGAATATCGCAACCAATGAAATTTTTTTCTCTCCTCAATGGAAAAAAATGCTCGGCTACCAGCCCGATGAAATCAACGATACGATAGACGCATGGAGTTCTCGCGTGCATCCGGACGATTTTACGCAATGCCTGAATGAATTGGCGGCATTGTTTAGCGGTAAAATCGTGCATTATCGTTGCGAACATCGTCTGCTTTGCAAAGACGGACACTATAAATGGATATTAGCGCAAGGCGGCGTTATCGCACGCAATGAAGAGGGCTCGCCCCTGCGCGTTGTCGGTACGCATACCGATATTGACGATCTTAAGCGCGCCTTGGAGGCGCAAAACTAGGCTTTAACGATCGTTTCGCACAGTGCTTTGGTTGCCTCTATCAGCACGGACGGGGCAAGATGCAGTTGCACGCCCCGAAGTCCGGCACTGACGTACACTTTTTCATGCCGATGAACGCTCGCATCGATAAACGTCGGGTAATGCTTCTTCATCGCCAACGGCGAACAGCCACCTCTGATATAGCCCGTAAGCCCCAAAAGCTCTTTGACTGCCACCAGTTCACACCGTTTAGCTTTTGCCACCTTTGCCAAAGCTTTAAGGTCGATCTCCTCAGCCGCAGGAATGCACGCGACTAAAATGCGCTTTGCCTCATCGCGCGCCACCAACGTTTTAAAGACACATTCAGGTGCCACACCAAGCGATTGCGCCGCATGCACCGCACTTAAATCTTCTTCATCCACTTCATAGGAACTCATCTCATAAGGCAGTTTTAACGTATCTAAAAACCGCGCCGCATTTGTTTTTTTAAGGCTCATGTTCATTTCTCACAACTTTTTTACGAATGGTAGCAAAAAATCTTTCGATTTGAAATATTTGCTATCCTTATTATCAATTTGTAGTATGATTATTTAATCTTACAAAAAAAGGATTTGTATGCGTTATTTTGAACTGAGATGCAAGGCATTTATCAAAAGAGACATCGCGTTTGAGAAGAGTTTTGAATTGCTCTCGAAGTACATCAGCTTTTCGATGTACCAAGAAGGTAAGGGTGAAGTGCACCAAAAAGAGGGTTTCAAATACTACGTTTTTGGAGGGTTACTTCCCATCGAAAAAGAGAAAGTCTACAAGCAAGGGAATCTTTACAGTTTTACGATTCGCTCCTTAGATGAAGCGCTCATGGACACGCTCCAAACCACATTACGCCAAAATATTAACAACGAAAATCTCCTCGTCGTCGAAGCCCATAAAAAAATCATTTCACAGTTTTTCATCACCGAACTTTACAGTGCCACTCCCGTCATTGTCTCGATCAGCAACGGCAAATACTGGACCACGAACGAAAGCGGCGATATCGTCCAACTCCAACGTCAACTCCACGAAAACGCTGAGAAAAAATACCAAAGCTTCTTTGGAGAATCTTTACATGTAAATCAAAGCTTCATCCAACTCATCGAAATCAAAAACAAAGTTCCCCAAAATATCCTCATCACCAAAGACGGCAAATCCATCCGCTTTTTTGGCAATAAATTTAAGATTGTGCCCAACGAAGATGATGTGAGCCAGAAGTTGGCATTTGTCGCGTTGGCGTGCGGGGCAGGAGAAAAGAATAGCTATGGTGGTGGGTTTATGCTTGGAAAGGGGATAAGATGAAAGAAAAAAGTTTATTCGATTCGGACAATAAAAGAGTCACGAAAATCTTTACATGTAAAGATTTTTTCTATAACAATGGAATCGTCAATTTATACCAATTTCTCCAAAACAAAGACTTTGATATAACTTTCTCATTAGATCAAAATGAATTAACCTTAGAATTTGATGCGCAAAAAGAAGATCAAGTTTATACCCAAATCCTTAATTCGTTTTTAAAAGACAATAAAATAGTTTATCAGACAGATAATGATCGATGGTATTTTGATGAAATAAAGATGGATTTTATTGTAGATAAAAAGTTTGACACCAAAGGTGGTCAGAAAAATGATTTACGAAATGGTGTTTATTTGTACAAAAAAATATCAGAGCTAGGATTAAGTCGAGAAGAGGTTGAAAAACTTTACCTCGATTTCTGCGAAAGAACGAAGTTAAAGCCAGAAACAGAGTCAAATGGCACTTTAAAAGTTCCCAATAAAAATAATGAAGTGATTGTTGCTATCGCATTAGATACGGCTATTGAGCGATTTAGCCAATATTTTGCCAGTGATAACATCTTATCGATTGATTCAAAAATTCACTCTTTTGAAGATGGACAAGACTATTTTCACGATATGCTAAAACAGCCACAAACTTATAAAATTGATAAATGGAATGCCTTAATGTATTGGTTTGGTGGACGAGTACAAAGATTTTATAACTATTCGTATTTTATTTATCCCAATTCATCTAACGTAGAAGCACTCAATACCTTTAAAAAGTTTTTACAAATCAATGACAATAGACAAGAGTATAGAAATGATGATGGCAAAGTTGTGACCACATCTTCAAATATAGATTTCTTTAACGTTCTAAGAAAAGATGATATTGTCAATAAATACTTTTATATTTCCACAAGTGCCGAAGAGTTTGAAATGAAGTTTTTTATGTACCTTTTTTCGGTGATTTATCATATTGAAAGTGAATATGAGAGTTTACAAGATGAAGATTTGGCAGTGTTGTTTGATGACGATACTCTTGAGAACTCAAAAATATTGTTTGAGCTTTTACAATACATGAGTTTTGTTATTTATACCGATGATGGAACCTTTAAAACTTCGTTGAGTGAATATACTAAAGCGTATCGACTTATTCAGTTCTTTATGAAATTAAAAGAAGAATCGCTTTTTAAATATCTAGGGCATGTGTTTCAGGTTTTTTCTTTATCGCAAAGCAAAGATGAAGTTAATTTAAATTTACAGCATTGGTGTCAAAAAATACTTTCATTTAACAATGTGCGTAAAGAGTATTTTGTGGCAAGTTTCTCTATTTTAAAAAATAATTCACAGGGTTTTGGAAAAGAGTTATTTTCATTTGAACAAAGTTATTTAAAAAATATTTTAGGAGGAAGTGAAATGGGCATTCATGAAAATGCTAAGAAAATTGGCGATGGTGTTGGCTTCTTTTGTGCGGAGCTTGGTGATAAAGACTTATTATTTAAGCTAAGAAGCGTTAAAAACTATAAACAGTTGGTGTCATATTTTAAAGATTTGAAATTTTCAAGTCTTAAAAATGCAGACAAAGCACGATTTTCTAATGAGTTTAATGAATCACTGGAAAATCTTTTAGTCAATGTTGAACAAAATTGGGAAATTGCAAGAGATTATATAGCAATCTATGCAATCGATAAATTTAAAACAGTTAGTTTTGCAAAAACAAAATAAAAAGGAGAAAAAATGTTTTTAAATATTGCGTATATTACAAAAGTAAATGTGGCTTCACTTAACGGTGGCGAAGGTTCTGGCGGTAATGTTACGGTCATGAAGAAAATCTCCAATGCAAACGGCGATGAATTTGCGTATGTGTCAGGGCAAGCGTTACGTAGATACATGAAAGAAACTTTGATGCAACTTGGAGAAAAAATCAGTAGTGTTGATGAAGATGGCAATCCAACGGTTGAAGAAAATGGTAAGTATCCATCGCTCAATGCAAAAATAGATGATAAGCAACGAGAAAAAATTTTTAAATCCGTATGTGATTTGGATTTGTTTGGATTTATGTTGCCCAAAGGTGGTCGAAGATGGTCTCCTATCAAAGTGAGTCCAATGGTTTCTATATTTCCCTATAAAGGCGAATATGACTATTTGACACGCAAGCAAAAAACAGAAGATGAGAGTAAAAAAAGCGGCAATATCGTACAAGTAGAAATTGACACTTTAAATTTTATGAGAGGAAATATTATGATAAATCTTTCTCATATCGGCAATGAAATTAACGAATATACCTATGAAGTCAAATCAATTTTAAGTGATGAAGAGAAAAAACAACGCTTAAATGTATTTCTTGATGCTATTAAATCCTTTAATGGCGGTGCAAAACAAGCTCGCAATCTTGAAGATATTGCTCCAAAATTTATTATTGTCGCAAAGCAAAAAACAGGAAATCCCTTTTTATTAAATGCTTTAAGCGTAGATTCTGATGGGAGCATTGACATAGAAACAATCCAAGAAGCTTTAAAAGATAATAAACCTGAGTCATATACCATCGGAATTACTAAAGGAATTTTTACAAATGAGGCAGAAATAAGAAGCTCTTTTGATAATGTTGTGAGCGTTGCACAAGCTCTTGAAGAGTACAAAAATAATTTAGGAGCTTAAAATGGAAGCCATCCGTTTTGAGGTTGAGGGACTTTTAAATTCGTTTAGAGTCCCCTTTTTTAGAACCTACCATAAAACGTTTCTAGCTCCACCGAAAACTACGATTATTGGGTTTTTGTGTAATATTGCATTAAAATCTCAAAAAGAATTTTTTGAGATTTTAAATCAAGAGTTGATAGATGTATCTGTCATTATTGATGAAATCAATGGAAAAACAAAAGATTTATGGAGTTATAAAACATTAGAAAAAGGGAATATGGGGAAAAGCGTTATAAGAAGAGATAAGCTCTTTTTATCAAAATATACGATTTATCTAAGTATCAAAAATAAAACACTTTTTGATGAAATATACAGTGCTTTGAAAAATCCAAAAAATACTCCTGCTTTAGGCTTAGATGATGAGTTGATTCTTATTAAAAATGTAACGATTATTGATGCTTTAGTACTCAATCCAACCAATAGAATCAATTCGGTATTTTTAAATAAAGCCTATTCGTACAAAGCATTTATCAAAGACCCAACCCAACCCTTAGAATTGCCGACACCTAACTTAACGCCAATAAAATTTAATGCTTTTGATAAAAAAGGCATGAGAATTTCTAAAGAGGTTAAAGAGGAATATCCGCAAGTAGAGTTTATCAACTGTGAAATTGAGCTCCAAAACGTTACAAGTTACATTGATAAAGAAAAAGAGAATAAAATGGTGTTTTATTGATGGAAATAATAGCTAAAACATCAAATGAACAGTACCAAACGTTTGAAGAGCATACACAGTGGGTCGTAGAAGAAGCGCTCAATCAAATTGACCCACAAATACTTCATAAAGTTTCTATATGTACGGGTTGGAGTGAGCAAAAAATTCGTGATTTGATATTTTTTAGTGCCTATTTTCATGATATTGGAAAAGCAACGGTAGAGTTTCAAGAAACAATAAATAATGGAAAGAAATCATACCATCCATTGTATGGAGCTTCTTTATTGCTACATATCAAAGATTTTGTTTATAAAGATATTGGAGAAAATAATTTATTATTTTCTATTGTTTTATCGCATCATTCGTTATTTCCAAAGCAATATGATAGTGCAAATTATAATTTTACATTTTTACCTCAATATTTAACACTATTAGAAAATTACTCATTGTTGTATCAAAAAACTTTCAATGAAATATGCCCTTATATTTTTGAGTTTAAAGAATTAAAAAGAGATTTGTATAAACAGTATATTAATATTTCTGAAAAACGATTGGCAGATATACAAAGTTGTTTTAAATTTAGAGTTTTATACTCTTATGTATCTGGAATCTTGAATTTAGCGGATTGGTTAGCAAGTGCAAGATTTACGCAAACAAAACCAACGACGACCTTTTTAGCATTACCGACAAAAGAAAATTTTGTAACACATTTAACGTTTGATAAATTAAGACCTTTTCAAGAAGAATTATCGCTTTTAAACAAAAGTGTACTTGTTGAAATCCCAACAGGTGAAGGTAAAACCGAAGGCTCTTTGCTCTGGGCAATTTACAATCTTTATAATCAAAATACCAAAATTATCTATACGCTTCCTACTCAAACAACTTCCAATAAACTCTATGATCGAATCCAAAATTTTTTTGATAAAGAAGAGTGCGGATTGATTCATTCTACGGCTAAAATATTTCTCGAAAAAGCTTATGAAAAAGAAAATGGCATTGTAGATGATGTTTTTCAAAGCGATTTTCTTATTAGTAAAAGTTTCAATAAGCCTATTACTGTATCGACCATTGATTCGTTATTGAAGTATTTTATCAATATAGGAAGATTCAATATTGCAACAAAAAACTTTTTAAATTCTGTCATTATTATTGATGAAGTTCATGCTTACGATTTTAAATTGATGGGATTTCTAAAACGATTTTTGGAGTTATGCCAAGAATACGATGTAAGAGTTTGTTTGATGAGTGCATCCATCCCCAATCAACTTAAAAAATTACTCAATATTCAAACGTATTTAACGATAACACAAAATGATTTATTTCAAAAAAAAGCTAATGATATTATTAAAAAAGAGTATGAGTTAGATGATGATTTTGACTTCATTAAAGAAAAATTCAAAGAATCAAAAAATATTTTAATTATTCGTAATACTGTTAAAAGTGCAGCTAAAATATATAAGTATCTTAAAGATGAATTTTCATTAAAAGATGAAGAAATTATGTTGTACCACTCTACATTTAAAAAAATAGATAAGCAAAAAAAAGAAGAGATGATTTTTGAAAAACTCAAACAAAAGAAACCTTTTATTCTTGTGGCAACGCAAATCGTTGAAATTTCTTTAGATATTGATTTTGATGTGATGTTTACAGATAATGCACCTATTGATGGATTGATTCAGCGTTTTGGACGAGTTAATCGCAAAAAAGATACAGATAAAAAAGGTGAGATTTATATTTATAAATACGAGAAAAAATTTCCTTATCAAGAAATTGAGCTTTTAAAATTAACATTTGAAACCATAGAAAATGGTTATTTTGAACTTGGTAAATATGTTGAATGGTTGAATATTGTGTATGATAAATTATTTGAAGAAGATATTGCAACAAATAACAAAATTACACGGCTTTTTAAGAGTGCTTATGAAAAGTACGATGTGACTATTAAAAACCTACATGGAATTAATCAATCATCAGATAATTATGACTTACGAGATATTCCTCCAGAAAGTCAGAAAAATGATTATTGGCTTTATGATGATTTTATGGATGAGAAAAAAAGAACATTTGATTATACGATTTCTCTACCTTTTTATTATGAAAAAAGTTATTTACATGTAACACAAGAAAAAACATTTTATAAAGTTTTGAAGCTGAATTACTCTTTTAATGAGGGTATTATTCTTGAAGACAGCCATAATGGTTTTTATGAGTTTGGTGGCGAATGAATAACATTACAGGCACTCTAATTTCCTACTATTTCATCTGCAAAACCAAACTTTGGCTCCACGCCAATCGCATCAACCTTGAAGACAACAGTGAAGATGTGCGCATTGGCAAGGTGCTTCATGAGATTAGCGAAGAAAAAGCCAAAAAGGCAGAAGTCAAAATCGACAATGTCAAAATCGATAAAATCACCAAAGAATACCTTGTGGAACTCAAAAAGTCAGACTCTGACCCAGAAGCGGTGAAGTGGCAAGTGTTGCTTTATCTGTACAAACTCAAAGGCAAAGGCATCGAGCGCAAAGGTAAAGTTGAGTACAACGAGAAAAATCACAACACCAAAAGTGAGATCATTGAGCTAGATGATGCGAATGAAAAAGAACTTTTATCTGTTTTGGAAGCTATAACGACACTGATTACTTTGCCGACACCACCACTGCCGAAGTTTGAGAACAAGTGTAAAAAATGTGCTTATTTTGATTACTGCTTTATATAAGGAACTGTCATGGAAAAAATACAACTTTTTGAATCAAAACAGATACGAAGTCACTGGGATGAGGAGCATGAGCTTTGGTATTTTAGCGTTATAGATGCTATTGAGGTTTTAACCCAGAGTGACCGACCTAGAAAATATTGGAGTGACTTAAAAAACAAGCTTAAAAAAGAAGGAAGTGAATTGTCCGAAAAAATCGGACAGTTGAAAATGCAAGCATCTGATGGGAAAATGAGAGCTACGGATGTAGCGACAACTGAACAGCTTTTACGGCTTATTCAGTCTATTCCATCACCGCATGTTGAACCGTTTAAGCAGTGGCTTGCAAAGGTCGGATATGAGAGAATTGAGTCGATGCAAGACCCCGAAAAGTCCATCGATCAAGCGATGCAAGATTATCTCAAATTGGGCTATACAGAAAAGTGGATTAACCAAAGGCTCAAAAGCATTGAAGTACGAAAAGAGCTGACTGATGAGTGGAAAGCAAGAGGTGTTGAGGAGGGCAAAGAGTTTGCACAGCTAACCGACATCATCTCAAAAGCATGGAGCGGTCATACGACGCAAGAATACAAAACGCTCAAAAATCTTCAAAAAGAAAATCTACGAGACAATATGACCAATTTAGAACTCGTACTTACGATGTTAGCCGAAGCTACCACAACTGAAATCTCAAAAGAGAAAAAGCCAAAAAGGTTTGATGAGAGTCAAAAAGTCGCCAAACAAGGCGGTACGATTGCCGGAAATACACGCAAAGCAATTGAAAAAAAGACAGGTAAAAGCGTGGTGACGAAACAAAATGCAAAAACTTTATTGGAAAAAAAATGATGTTTGATGATTTAGGATGAACCATGGCAAAGAACCACACACGTTATATTTTCTCTATGGGCGAGCTGAGTCGCAAGGACAATTCCATCGCGTTTCGCAACGAAAAGGGCAACTTTTACTTGCCCATCGAAGAGACGAGGGAGCTTTACTGCCTCAATGAAGTGAGTTTCAACACGAAGTTTCTAGACTTCATCGCCAAAGCAGGCATTACTTTGCATATTTTCAACTACCACGGCAATTACAGCGGCACGTTTTACCCTAAGGCGTACCTTGTCAGTGGTGACCTAAATGTCAAGCAAGCCTTGTGTTTTGTCAATGAACGACTGAGTATTGCTAGAAACATTGTCTCAGCCATCGCTCAAAACATCCACGAAGTGTTGTACCACTACTACCGTCACGACAAAAAAGAGCTCAAACTGTATCTTGATTGGCTTAAAAACGATGTGCCATCACTTTTACATGTAACGATGAAAGTGGAGCAGATACTCTTTGTCGAGGGGCAGATTTGGAGTCGATTTTACGACAGTTTTAAATACTTTTTGCCTGAAGATTTTGTGATGAACAAGCGTGTCAAGCGTCCACCGGACAATCCTATGAACGCACTCATTAGCTTTGGCAACACGCTTTTATATACCAAAACCATCGCCTCCATCTATCACACGCATCTTAACCAGTCCATCAGTTTTTTGCACAGCCCGAGGGAAGGGCGCTTTAGTTTGAGTCTGGACTTGAGTGAAGCGTTTAAACCCGTCATTGTGTTCAAAACCATTTTTGATTTGGTCGGACGAAAGAAGCTCCAAGTGCTCAAACACTTTGACAAAAACCTCAATTACGCACTTTTAAACGAAGAGGGTAAGAAGATTTTTATCGACGCATTTGAAGAGCGCATGAACGAAACCTTTTTACATGTAAAGCTCAAACGCAAGGTAACGTACAAACATTGTCTTAAACTTGATGGCTACAAACTCATCAAAACCATTGTCGAAGGACGAGAATTTACACCCTTTTTGCTCAAGGAAAAGATGTGAAAAAGGACACAACCAACTACAATTATGTCTTTTTGTTTTATGATATAGCCGATGAATTCAGCGATGTTGGCAAATACCGTGTCTCCAAAGTTTTCAAAATTTGTAAAAAATACCTCAAACATCACCAAAAGTCTATCTTTAGAGGCAATATCACACCCGCCAATCAAATAAAACTTCAAAGCGAACTTAAAAAAGTGATCGACCAAGAGATCGACTTCGTGACGATCATCAAGATGCTCAGCTCAGGAAGTTTTAGCGAAGAAAATCTTGGAAATCCAAAAAAGGAGAGCGAGGGAATTTTCATCTAATTTTTCCAACCACGGTTTAGTTCTTTTTAGGCGGGAAATTGCTAAAATAGGGCGTTAAGTCGCCTTTTTGATCTTTAACATTTTACTGTTAATTTTCATTGGAAAAAATGACCAAAATGGCTATTTTATGGGAATACTCTTTTAAGAAAGTGCCATAATCTAGCCCTCGAACCGACACAAGATTTGTATTTAAACGTTAGTGCTATTGATTATGTTGTTGGAGAAGCGCCTCGAACCGACACAAGATTTGTATTTAAACGATTTGACGGTTGCGTCTAAACAGTTTTTAACATATCCTCGAACCGACACAAGATTTGTATTTAAACCCTGCTTTATCCCACTTTAAAATCTCTTGCGAAGCTCGAACCGACACAAGATTTGTATTTAAACCTTCAACTACTTATTCTTGGGACGAAAGCTATAACCTCGAACCGACACAAGATTTGTATTTAAACTTTTCAAACCAATCTACTTGATAAAGTTCTTTTACTCGAACCGACACAAGATTTGTATTTAAACTTAATCATAAAGACAGTATGGATATTCAAAATAAACTCGAACCGACACAAGATTTGTATTTAAACTATTTAGAAGGCAAAAGAAAAGAGACTGAAAAATCTCGAACCGACACAAGATTTGTATTTAAACCCATGAAGTAAGAGAAGAAATAGAACTTAATGGGCTCGAACCGACACAAGATTTGTATTTAAACTACCTTTTTTATCTAGGTTGGGCGTATCCGTCCTTGCTCGAACCGACACAAGATTTGTATTTAAACTCGGTTTTCTTATTGCCTCTTCTATAATTGTTTTCTCGAACCGACACAAGATTTGTATTTAAACAATTGTGGCTGACATTGTAGGTCACGCAAAAAATCGACTCGAACCGACACAAGATTTGTATTTAAACTATCCCCCGTTTTAGCATTCGACGGCGTTTACGACCTCGTGTACAACCGCGCTTAAAATGTTAGTAATTTGAATTTAAAATGATAGTTACACGCTCTTTTAACCGATTTTATCCCACTTTGCTATCATATTCAATTCAAATTTTAAACTACTAAATGAGTAAGCGCCGAAGCGCCTACCCTTTGATAATGACCTCTTTAGCCTGTTTTTGACTTCCTCCTCGTAAACTATATAACGTAGAGACCTCTATGATCTCGAAGCCCTTATATAGGTCTCTGACGACCTCGCAATCGTTGTATGAAAGCACAAACCGACCCTTGATCCCCCTGAGCATCTCTGCCAATGCAATATGCTGATCGATATTGAATCCGGAAGGTGTTTTATAGTGGCTTTCCGTACCTACATAAGGTGGATCAAGGTAGAAGAGCGTGTCGGGATGATCATAGGTCGTAATAAGCTTTTTAAAGTCCATATTTTCGACACAAACACCTTGCAGTCTCTTTGACCAGACGCGAAAGTCCCTATCTAAATTTTTTACTCTTGGTTTTGAACCTCTTGGCATTGCGAAGTCTGTGCCTTTTGAACCGAAGCTTTGTGCTATTAAATAATAGTAAAACGCGGCGCGCTCTATGTCGTTTCGTGGATGCAGCGCTTTAGTTTTAATGCGAGTGAACATCTCCCTTGAGACAAACATGCGGTTTAGATAGAGGTGGAGTGATTGAGGTCGCTTTTGTATTTGTAGGTGTAGATTGACTAGATCGGAGTTGATGTCGTTAACGACTTCTATTTTACTTCGAGGCTTTCTATAGAAGACATTAAGATCTCCTCCAAAGACCTCAACATAACGTTGATGTTCCGGGAACTCTTTAATGATCTTATCGGCAAGCTTTGACTTACCTCCAACCCACGCGAACGGGGCAACTCTTGGGACGTTGTGATACTCTTTGAGTCTCTCCATGCAAAAACCTTTCATTTTGTAATATTTTGAGGGTATCCCCTAAAAATATTTTAGAATTTGATTGCAAGGAGTTTGGGACGACTTGTTAGGCAGAGGGAACTCTGCCTATTCATTGGCATTTTTTGACTTTTGCCCTTACTTTTTCATTATCTTCTTTCATAATGAGGTAGTTCCCATAGCTCCATTCATTTTGCTCAAGCTCTTCCCCTTTTTGAAAGGTTTTAGGCTTAATGACAGGCATAGGGTCTAACTCAATAACGCACCTTTGAGGCACGTTAACGAACTGGTCAATTTGTGGTGTCTGAGGCTGATCGACACCGCATCCGCTACCAAGTACGGCTATTAAGAAAAGCACGAGCATTATCGCAACTTGACGCATTTTGGTCTCCTTTCCAGTTCTTGACCTCGTCTTTGAAGTCGTTGTATTTTTTGCTGATCTTTAAGAGCTCATCGTTGACCGCTTTAAGATTTTTCTCTGTGTCCGCTTTATTTGCGGCAATCGTTGCATTTTGTACCCCGATCTCTGCTTGCTTGAGACTAACTTTTTCCTGAAGCTCTTTGATCTTAGACTCTTTTTTGGTCAGCTCACCACCTTGTTCCTTGATGACCTTTTCATTATCGCTTATTGTAGAGCGCAACGACACCTCTTCTTCCAATATGAAAAGGCTCATGGCGATCAGCGCTCCAGCTAAAAGAATGCTAACTCCTTTCCAAAGGCTACCAGTACCTAAACTGAGAATTGTCTTGAACATCTCCATACTGTCTCCCTAGTGTGTAAATATTTTGCGAGTATTCATAATTTATCTCGCAATTATTGCGGGTCTGAATCTTCCCGCTTTTTAACGTAAAGTGCGAGTCTCCCCTAGTGCATTGCGCTTTCGCTTTTGCCCAGTTCTCCGCACCGGCTTTTCTGATCTCTTTAAGTACCCAGTCGCCGCCGTTGTAACGCTGATACGTGACCCAAAGCGGTCGCCCCTGCTCATGCAGGTAACGCATGATCGCCGCTTGCGCTCTAAGGCTTCCTTGCACGCTTGCGATCTCGGTAATGCCTTCCTTATCTAAGACATTTTTCCACCAACGATACGTGATCTGCGCGACTCCTTGAGAGCCTACTCCGTCGTTTGAAATACTTGCTCTACACCCGCTTTCTTGCTCCAGCTGTGCGATAGCGTATTGGTAAGGGAAGCTTGTACCGAACTCTTTAAAATGCGCGACACGTACCTTTTGTGTTAAAAGAGCGCAGCGCTCCAGCGCAAAAAGATTAACCGCCAATAGAGTAACTATAAACAATAACCGCATATAGCACGATCCTCCCTACATTCTTAGGTGAAAAGCTGGATGTACAACACCACTCAACTTTGCCCAGTAATAGTCTGCCGGCAATGTACGCATGAATAAGACCGAAATTAATTAGTACCATCTTGGCGATGATAAGCTGAACAAAATGTTGATCATCCCCAAAAACATGCAACACGATTACCGCAAGACAAAGACAAGCCAATACCGCTTCAAACCATAACTTTTTCATTTTCTCTCCTTTTTTACATGTAAGAAATTAAATACGCGGCGGATCAGATAGTTACGACCGATAGATGAAACCGTAAAGATCATGACGATCCAAAATGAACTCTCCATGCTTTTTGGCATACCAAATAACGGAAAAACAAAATACGCCAATGCAAGGCTTATGAAAAACCCGCTGAACGTGTTAAATAAGCTCTCATAAAACGAAGCTCTTTTACTCTGCATCTACTCTCCTAATTTTCAAATTCAACACTGATCGTGTAACCGTTATCCCCCCAAGTGTGACGCACCTGTTGCACATCAAACTCTTTGCCCCATTTCGCGTTAGGGAGGTTTAAGATCGTAAGCTTTCCCCCAGCTACGATGTTCAGACCCTCGTAGTCAAACCCTCCGCGCACTGTGCCTTTGTTTTTTAAGTTCAGCTCCGCTTTTAGTTTTACCCTCGCTTCCGCCTCACTTTGAAAATTTCCGCGCACGTTAAGAGCTGGTGTCCCGCTTCCTATCGATACAGACATCACTTTGTTTTCTTTCGTACTTTGCCATGACGCGCTGGCTGAGTTGTAGAGTGTTTTGTCAAGCATCTCAAGGTAAAGGTTATCCGTAAGGTCGGCATTGATCGTAAACTTAGGCAGTTCACTCTCTTTATCGCCCCCTTTTTTTGGGCAAAAGAGGATCGTGTCGTTTTTAATCGAAAAGGTCGCCCCGATCTCTCGTGCGATGCGTTGCATAAAGGCAAGGTCACTTTCATCATTTTGACTCTCATGGAGAAACATAAGATCGTAAAAGCTATTTTTGACACTTAGGTCATTCCGCTTTGCGATCTTTTTTAAGATGTCATCTAGCGAGGCATTTTCGTAGCTCATGGTTCGCTTTTCTTTGATTTGCGTACTAAAATTAACCGGTGTTCCCGTGATGCTAACGACTTTAGTTTGATAATCTAAACGAGACTTCAAAACACTAAAAGAGCCGATGTACCAAAGATGCCCCTCAAAACCGAGCCATACTTTTAAGATGTCTTTGTACTCAGGCGGTGCGAAATTCTCTCCATGAAATCGAATTTTAAAGCTGTCGGCTGAGTTGTCTTTCGCATCGGTGTACTCTATACCGAGGATATACTTCTTCAATGAAGCAGTCACATCTTTACCATTTGCCAAAAGCTTAAAACTTGGCTTTTTAATAGCTACCATAGGCTTATCCCATCGCTTTCGCTCGCTACGGTTGCCGTATACTCAGGGAGATAGACTTTGTCTCCAGCATCTAAAAGTGCCTTTGACATAAGGTGAGCATTGGCAAGCATCACTTCATTAAGAGGTTCAAGCGTTCCATAATAGGTATAGACGATCGTATCTAAGCGATCATTTTGAGTTGCGATGACGTGTTTCATTCGCGTACTCTTTTCATTTCAACACTAAACACGACTTTGACTGATCTTCCATCCGGAAGAAAGAGGCTTCGATCTTCTTTTACTTTTGTGATCTTAAAGTCGCCCAAAACCTCACCGTAACCGTAGATAAACGGCACGGCTTGTTTTTGATCCGCGATAGCAAAAAGACGCGCTAAAGGGTTCAACCCTCCTTTAAGGGTAATGATAGACCCTGAGAGGGTAAGCTCTTCGATGTCCTTGCCTACACTCTGCTCACCGGTGTAGTAGTTTACCTTTGGAATTTCAGCGAAACTGTACTCTTTCGTATGGCTTAGCGCATCAAAAGGCTTTTTTTCTAAAGAGAAAATAAAATCACCGATCATCGCCATAATATTAGTCATTGAAACTCCTATCGGCTTGATCGCGCTGTATCTCTCTTAAAGCTTTACGTACTTGCTCATCGATCTGTGCTTGTGTGCGGCTTGCTTCCTCGGGAGAGCTGAAGTTTGGATTTTGAATCGTAACGCTAACGCTATTTGAAGTCGAACCCTGTGCTGGGATGTTTCCAGCCCTAGCCATAATGGGTATAGTTTGCTGACTAGGTGAAGTCGCCTGTTGTACATTGGATTCCGCACCAAAAAACGATTTGACACCATTAACCGAATCTAAAACCCATTGAAATTTACCACCAACCCAATTAAAAAAAGAGTCAAAAAGCCCTGTAATTGTTGTAATTGGATTTGTAAACAGATCAGTAATAAACGAAGCAAAAGTATTAAACCCCTCTATAGCCCCAGTTATTTGGCTTCCGATCCAACTAAAAAGAGAACTAAAAATATTTACGACAGATTGAGCGATTGAACTGAAAATATCGGCTACATTAAACGATTGAAACGCCCATGTGAAAGCCTTGCTAATCCAATTAAAAAGCGGTTCAAACTGCGCGTAAATTGCTGTAGCCGCACCCCCTAATAGATCAGCGAGCCACGTTCCAAAAGAGACAAACCACCCTTTTAAAGTATCCCAATTTGCGATGATCAGTGTAGCCGCTCCGGCAATAAGCGCAGCACCGGCGATGATCCACCCAAATGTAACCATAGACGTAACGCCAAGCACACCTAAAACAGTCGTAAACATAGACACCGCGATAGCTGCTGTACCGAGTCCTCCTGAGAGTGCTACAAAACCGACAAGCGCACCACCTAAGAACTTTGTAACATTTGGGTATTCTTGTGTTAAGTCTGCTAAAGCAGCTGTCGCATCCCCAAGAAAGTTCGTAACAGACTTAAGCTCAGGAGCGATCCCCTCACCTAAGAATGCGAGGAGGTTTGAAAATGTACCGGTTAAAGCTTCCCATGTGTTTCGAAGCGACTTCGTGGTATTTCCAACACGCATATTTAGATCAGCTTGCTCTTTGAGCTTTTTATTAAACTCTGAGATACCTCCCGTTCCTTTTTGAATAAGAACGTTCGCCATCGATGCCGCTTCGCCTTTACCAAAAAGCGACTCTATAACATTAAGACGTGCCGCGTCGCTTTCAATTTCTTTGAGCTGTTCAAGCTCTTTGATCATGTTTTCAACGCCTAAGAACTTTCCAGTTGTGTCATTGAATGTAAGTTCAATCCCTTGTTTTTTAAGCTCTTTAGAACCCTTAAAATTTACCGCTGATTCGATCATATTGCCAAGGTTTGTACCAACGGTTTCGCCACTAAAACCTGACTTAATGAGTAAGCCAATGAGAGGTTCAACATCTCGCGCGGCTTGGAGTCCCATCATTCCCAACCCTTTCATGGTAGCACCGACTTTTGAAAAGGCAAATTTCATCTCTCCAACTTCAACGCCCATGTGCGCAAGGCGTTGAATATCGTCAATGAACACGAGCAGATCACTGTCTGCGATACCTAAAGCCTCCCTAAATTTTGCAGTAGAGACGGCGGCTTCTTCGTAAGGAATTTTAAGTACAACACCAAGGTACGCGGCAGACTTTAAAGCCCCACCGATAATGCTTTGCTCCTCGACTCCAAGCGATTTTAGCTTTGATGCCATAGCGTAAAAATCTGCTGTCGTACCCGGTAGAGCATTACCAAGCTTTGTCGCTTCCTCATTGATCCCTTTAAAAAAAGGACTCACGCTTCCATCGCTCTTCATGAGAGTATTTTGTAGTTGTATTTGCGCGTCTTCGAGGTCAGCATAAGACTTGATAACCTCCCCAACGGCTCCTTGAGTCGCCAGTTGTGCGCCTTTAAGCCCTGTACCGATAGCCGCACTTGCTGTGCCGAAGTTTTTTAAGTCTTTTGTGGAGTTTCGGATCGCAGAACCAAGAGAGGAAAAAGCAGGGCTAAACATATCTTTTGCTGTAAGTGCTATACCTAAAGCGAACATCTTGCTCATCTTATCCTCCTTTTCCTTGATGTGCGAGCCTATCGATCTCGTCTATAAACAGTAAAAGGGTATCGATCTCCATCTCCAGCATATCTGCATAGGAGAAATGGAGCCAATGACCCACCAATGCCATGAGCCTTATGAGCTCTTTTTCTCCGGGGACAAAAAACGTTTAAGCTCGTTTTGTAGTAGCGCGTAATCATCGAGGTATAGCTCCGAAATATCCTCTACGGTTTGCATCGTAAGGTTCGCGATCAAAGCGACTTCTTGCTCCCCAACGTTGCTAATTTTTGCAACGGCTAACGTATCTTTAACCTTTGGTCTTCGCATTTTGACGACCGTCCCGTCGCTTAGAGTGATTTCAACGTCTTGCATTTTTTATCCTTATAAAATATGATTTCTAAGATCAGCGAAGAGGTCTTCGCCATCGATCTCGCAGATCAGGTTATCAACATCGATGTCGATAACTTTAACCCCGCCTAGCTCTAGCGAATAGGCACTCGTTGCGATTTCTAACGCTTGCTCTACGTTCTTACCTCTCTCAGGCAGAGGGTTTTGAAACTTTTTGACCTTGCCGGTGATCGTCGCAAGTAAGGAGAGCGTCTCATCCCCTTGGATTAAAGAGCCTTTAACGTAAAAAACAGGGCTCGTGCCAAACTGTTTACTTGCCGCCGTATAGGCGTATGTGTTGTATTCGGAGAGCGTGATCTTCGTAGTCATCGCTTTAAGAAGAGGGATCACCTCTTCTTTAGCTATCGCACCCGCACTTTCTTCCGTCAAAAATTCGATGTCGGGTAGCTCTACTTTGTTCGAGATACCGACATTGCCGATCCCCTCAACGAGGATGTTAAACTCTCGTAAAAACTGTTTTGCTCTTGGTGCTTGTGGCATGTTTACTCCTTATCCATTGATGATGTTTAGCAGCACATCGCTGTAGTCATCCACGTATGTAAGCTCGATATTGAGCTCCCTGATGGTTGGCATATCTTGGAACTCGACCGTTAGATAAAATTGACCATTGCTCACCGTAGCTTTAGTGTTTTTTGTTGTGTCGAAATAGGCTTTAAAACCTAATGCAACACCTGCCCCTTTAAGCCCTCGCATAAACTCTTCGATTGCTTTTTTGACATAAAGAAGCTCATCCGCCTTACGATCTCTCGCATAACGGCTCGCTTCGATCATGGCTCTAAGCATTCTGTAGAAAGTACGCACACGGTTAAGTGGTTGCCAGATAGTATCAATGTCGGTGGTCTCAAACCCGTAGGTTCTCCAACCAACATCACGCACGATCGTATTGATACCTTTATTGCGGAGGCGACGTGCTTCGCTATCTTCACCCTCCGCATAGTCGATAATGCGGTTCGTGGCACTAACACTTTGAACGATGCGGTTACTCGCTGATTCTGTCCATCCATAGGTACTAGATGCATCCATATAAGCGATAAGTCCCGCCCAAGCCGCAGAGCTTGGCATAGCAAAGCCATCCAACGTCACTTCAGTAGGATGAACAAGTAGCGCAAAGCGAGTTCCATAATTAGCAGCGACTGCTAGCGCGGCACTTTCGTTTTCTCCTTCCACATCTATGATAGCCGTTGCCCAAAGTTTCTGCGCTACTGCACCCATCGCCAAACCAACAGTTACTTCAGCAGAAAATGCAGGGGCTACAATGAGATTAGGACGATAGCCTGTTACGGCTTCAGCAGTTTTAAGTGCATTGACTCCAGCAATAATGATCTCTTCTGTCGGGTCTTCGCTATCGATCGCGTTGATGATAAGTGGGCATGAGACCCCTTGAGCGTCAATGGCTTTTAGCGCATCTAAAAGTGTGCCCTCCACCGTTTGCCCACTCGCTGGAGCAAATGCACTCATGGCAAGCGTGACATTGCCAAAAAATTGTAAGCCAAGCGTACCTATATTTGTCGTTCCAACAACCGCGATCGGCGTGGTTGACTCTACGGTCACGGCACGCGATGCTTTAACGCTAATGGTTCCGTTAATTCCAAATAGTAATCCCATTTTTTCTCCTTTTTCTATGTTTAATGCTTCGTGCAGGGCACTGGTCTTTTTTAACTACCGCTTGGGTACTCTGGCATTGTTGGTAATTCAACAACGACCGTAGAGGCTAGCAGTGTTCTTAATGTTACGGTATACTCTCGCCATTCAACAGGGAACTCAATGCCAGCTTTCCAACAACGAAGTGCAACCAAGTCCGTTTTATCGATCGCAGTTTGAATCGCTGTTTTAAATGTTGCGAGGGCTTCTGCAACAATTTCGCTTTGTGCCCTAAAATCGTAAAGTTCCGTCGTGCCATTTGCCTTTACTTTATTATGCGCGTTGTTTATTGCCTCTTGCCAAACGGCGTCTTCGATTTCTATGTTAGGCGTAGGTATTACCGATTCCCTCTCGACAATCCTAGCCGTAACTTTTGCATAGGTTTCTTCGCCCAGCACCTCTAAAAGCATTGTGTCGGTGTATCCAGTTTCAATAAGTTTTTTAACTGCTTCCTCCGAAAGCGTAAGTGCTTCTACTCTTTCTTTTATCTCTTCGATACTAGGTGCGCGCGTAAGCTCACCGTGTATTTCTTTATCGTAGTATCCTAGAATTCTTTTTGTTTCTTTATCGTAGTGTGCATATTTCATTTTTTTTGCTCCTAATATCCAATCGCAAACCAGTTATAGCTATAGCCTGCAACGTTAAAAGAATGGAATCTAAAACTTCCCAAATCTGTAATATTTAATAATGTAACCATTGCTTGTACATAGGCGTCTACGTTCGAGCAAGGCATTACAAAAGCCCTAGCAACCCCTGTAAAGGCAATAGGATAAGTAACGGTTACTTGTGCATTCTGTGCGGGTGCAATATTCCCCCACTGTAAAATTACCCCATTCGAGAATTTAATGTAACCATTGCCACCCCCAGATACATTGCTAACACCATTTCCTGCACTATTTGCGTAATTAACGCTAAAATTAGCAGGATTATAAACGTACATGTTTGAAGCGTCGTTTCCTCCCCAAAGCCACGAAGGTTGCCCGCCTTGCCCGATCCAGTTCCAATTCATCCCGATAAGTTTGTTCGCGTTCGACGCCGTCGTTGCCGTTGCGGCGTTTCCGCTTAACGCCCCTGAGAAAACAGGAGCCGTAACGGTTCCGGTAAACGTCGGCGAAGCGGTCGGTGCCGCGCCGAGTGTTGCTCGTGCCGCCGCCGCATCGGTGTCGTCGAGAAGGGTGCGCATAAACGCCGTTAAATCCGTTGTCGCAAAAGTGTCCGAGGCGGTTGCATAAATGAGCTTATTCGCCGCAGTTGAGACTTGCGCTAGCGCGGAGAGCGTTGCATCGGAGTCTTGTTTGTTTGCCAATGCGGTAGATAGGCCGTTGATGCTATTGATCGTAATTTGCCCATCCGCAAGCGTAACGTTAATCGTAATGTCAGCACTTCCATCAAAATTTGCGTTGCCGGTTACGGCTCCGCTTAGGCTGATCTTTCGAGCCGTCGCGAGTTTGAGTGCTTTTGCAACACTCTGCGTACCGTCAATCACTTTCGTTAAGAGGTTTTTTAAAAAGTTAGTACGATTTGCGAGTTGTTTCGCCTGTACATTGCTGATGCCGTCCGCTCCGCCGATGACGGGGTCGGTTGTTTCGATCTGATAAACTCCCTCAGCATACTCCGTCGTTTCGGTTAAAGTAGCCATTATGATACGCTCCCGTAATTGTAATTTCCGTCGTAGTAGATCGTGCCGCTATGTGTTGCGGCTACACGCGTGTAGTCGATGCGCAATAAAGACGATCGTGCCGGTGCGACGCTTTTCGTCAAACGTTTAAGTTGCGCGGCTTGCGCATTGATCATCGGTCGGCTGGCGATAACGACATATTCCGCCCAGTGTGTTGCATTGCCGTGCTGATACACTCCGTTATGTGTCGCTGTTGCGTCGAAGCGGATTTGGTAATCCCCCTCGACGATTAGCGCACCTGCATCGATAACATTAACGGCTTGCTTAACCGCCCATAACGTTCCGCGTCGTCGCTTGATTGTTGGGAATGCGGCAATGAGTGCTCTGTGTTCATCCTCGGAGATGTTTTGCCACCAGTATTCAACGCCGTAGTATTGCCCCAGTGCAAACAAAAAACTCGCTTTACATGTGGCGGGATCATGCAAACGCCCGCTCCAAAGCTCGCTCATAACTCGTTCGATCGATGCGGCACCTGTACTCTCAAGCTTTTTTTCTCTTTCGGTATAGTGCGATGGGATTAGATTAGCCAACGCTCACCTCCACTGTTCCCAAGATAGCGACTTCATCTTCGCCAACGCCGACGGTTGTCGCCGGAGCACTTAAACTTACGTCTTCAATGCCGTCTACTGATAGTGCGGCAATGATCATGCCGATCGTGACACTTTTACCGATTTCTACGACATCTAGGCGCTCTTTTAAACGCGCTTTAGCCGTGTCTAATGTTGTTGTTGCGTCAACCTCGTCGCTTACACTTAAAATAGCCGTAACGTTGTAAGGCACCCTGCCTGCCGCTTTAATGTTTACTTTGTCGGTTAAAGGGCGATGCACTGCGGCACTCGTCGCTTCTGCTACGCGAGAAAGCATCGCTTCATCAACGCCGCTTAGGCTATGCACGATGACTTCAACCTCTCCCGGATCATTACTGTAGACGTTGACGTCGCTAATGCGCGCATCGGCTTGTAGTGCCCAATATTCGTAACTTTTTACACTCCCAGCGGTTGTTTGTTGCTCGTTTGCAAGGGCAATAAGTGCACGGAGAGCATCATCGCTCATCGGGTTACTTCCTCCGCTATACACGGATGTCTGCGTAACGCTCGTTAGATACGCCCTAGGCACCATCGTCGAGATCACTTTCGTGTCTGATGTCGCTGTGTAAAGCTGTAATTCGGCGATGCCTGTTGCCTCGGTTGAGCCTGCTAAAAACGTTACATCTGCAAGGAGTAAAGAGGTACTACCGTCTTCATTTAAAAGCTCAAGTCCTGCACTTAGCACATAGTCTGTGCTCAAAGTCGCACCTAACGTAAAAGTTACCGGAGCGGCTGGCTTAGCCCCTGCATCACGTTCGATAAAAAATTCTGAAGCATGAAAGTCAAGGTATGCGCCCGTCGCGGTCTGCCAAAAACTCTGCGCGACGAGATCATTTGTCATCGTCCGAAGTTGCAATTCTCGGTAAGCGAAAGTCTCTAAAACAGGCATAACTTCGTCGCTCTCGTTAGGCTCATACTCAGTATCGTAGGCTTGATAAATAGCAACAAGTTCCGATCTGATCTGATCAAGTGTCAGCTCTTTACACATAGGAGGTATCTTCGCCATTACGCCGCTCCTTCTATGGTCTCGCCATCATCAAGCGTGATCAAAAATGAAAACTTGCCAGATTTTGCATCAAAGGACTTGATCTTCGCACTGCTCACACTGACGTCTTCCCATCTTTCGATCGCCTCTTTGCAATACTTCGTAAAAAGCAAGCGTGTTTCAGGTGTAAGCGCACGATCGCGTAGTTTGTAAAGCTCACTTCCATACGTCGGCATGCCGACACGCTCGCCGAGCTTTGTAGTTAAAATGCGGATGATGCGCGCAGCCAAAGTCATGGTCGAACTCCTGATTGTGCATTGCCCGAAGCGACTCCTGTATGTACGTGCGTACTTAAAGAGCCTTTTTCATCAGTAATCGTTCCGGTTACATTTAGGTCTCCGGTGATATTTACCGCGGTTGCACTAAGGTTGATATGATGCTCCGTCGTAATCGAAAGATCATGCGTTTGCGTGTCATAAACGATGCGCGTACCGTCGCTAAACTCAACAATTGCCGTGTGATCGTTCGCACCCTCAGGCTCTTTGCACCCTTTATTAAAAATGCTGCCAAGAGCAATGCCTCCATTAGCTTCCGCAAAAGGAAGCACGACGATCACTTGCTCATTGAGCTGCGGAGGAATCCACACTTTCATAAATTTGTTTGAGATGCTTTGGTAGGGTATCCATGCGCTTACTCGGTCGAAGAGCTGGACACGCACCAGCGCACGGTTAGCAAGGTCGATCCCGACTACAGTGCCAACCTCGACGAAGTTACCTTTCATGAGTGCACACTCTCTTTGCGTTTTTTCTGCGCGATGAGATGCTTTGTGATCACTTCCGGGGAGGCGGTATCGAGGAGAACGCCGTGCATAAATGTAATCGTGTCTTGTTGCCCTTGCGCAATTTGTTGGAGTGTTGCAATCTGTTTGTTTTGGTTAAACAGTAGTTTGATTGTAGGCAATGCGATAAACACTAACATAAATTGCGCCACCGGCAGATAAGCGCTGATTGTCTCCAACATTTTCACTCCTCAAACTCTCATTGATGAGCGAATGATGCCGCAGAGTCGTTCCGCCTTTCTATTCAACTCCTTTTTTCAAGCGCGCTCTTTAAATATAGTAGTGGATAAGGCGTATAGGTATCGTGTAGGATTGCGGCAGAAATTCACTATCGAGGGCGCGGCGCATGGTTGCACAATTTGAGGCGGCTTTAAAAACCTATTTAAAAGAGCAAGGCTTTAACGTAAAAAGCTATTTTGGAGAGTTTGATAAACCTGACACCGCAGAAGTGCTTAAAACGTTTTTACCGTGTGTCATGGTTGACTTTGTCGAATCAAAACCGAATGCTCTGTTTAGGGAAAATGCAACGTTTTCGCTCTACCTTGTACACCTTGCCTACTCAAAGCAAGAAGATACACGCAAGAGCAAAGACTATGCGCTGTTAGACTTTATCAAAAACGTTAAAAACGCTTTACATGTAAAGAGTATCGCAGAGAGTGAGCCTATTAACGTGACGCGGATCAAGAAGATTTTTGATGCGGCAAAAGGACAGTCCTACATGACAGTCTACCTGCTTAGCTTTGATGTGACTTTGATTGAAAAAAATTATCTAAACGGAGAAGTGGAATGAAAGACTTTATCGTCTTGAGTGTTGCGGCGGCTAATTTTTTTATGCTGAAAAATGCGATCGAAATTACAGGGGACAACCCTTGGCTTAAAATTGGCATTAGCGGTAAATGGGAGGGACACCCCGTCGGTGCGTTTGAACTCAATCAAGCCAC
This sequence comes from Sulfurospirillum cavolei, assembly GCF_001548055.1. Lineage (GTDB taxonomy): Bacteria > Campylobacterota > Campylobacteria > Campylobacterales > Sulfurospirillaceae > Sulfurospirillum. The sequence continues at coordinate 1,646,557 of NZ_AP014724.1, read as the reverse complement.
ATTCGACCAGATGGTTGGAAATTTTGAGAAGTCAGCTGTCGACATCGTCTGTGACTATGAACACCAAACCCTCTATGGCGATCAAGCTCCAGCTTCCGGTTGGATTAAAAAAATTCCTTTGAGCCTTAAGGCGGAAAATGGAGAGCTCTTTGCCAAGATCGAATGGACGGATAAAGCAACAACATACATTAAAAACATAGAGTACCGCTATCTCTCTCCTGTCTTCGCACCCAATACCATCGACCAAGCAACGGGTGCCAATATCGGCTGGACACTACACAGCGTAGCCCTTACTAATAAACCTTTCCTCCAAGAGCTCGACGAGGTAAGGCTTAATAAACTCAATAACCAAACCAAGGAGGAAACCATGACCCAAGAGGAGAAGGATGCAATGACTGCCTTACAAGCAGAAAACGCATCTTTAAAAGCTGACAAAGAAAAGCTTAACGCAGAAGTTCTTGCCAACAAAGAAGCCAGTGCCGTGGCTAAAGTAGATGCGGCGATCGCTGCCAAAAAAATCCACCCGGATCAAAAAGAGCACGCGCTTAAAATGTGCAAAGCTGATATGGATGGGTTCGATAAATTTATGGAAACCGCCAAACCGTTCGTGACCGCACCCGGAGGTAATGATCTATTCGATAACAAACAACATCAACCCAATGCTACGGCTGATACAGCTATCAGCGCTGCTAGATTTTAAAAAGGATAACAATGTTTAATGCAGTTGTAAATACGGGAACTTATGACACCCGCTCCGTTCTTGATCGAACCCACTCTCCAGTTTGCCTAACGGGAGTATTTGCCGAAGATCAGGGCACACTTCCAAAAGGTCTCATTGTTGCCAAAAATTCATCAGGGCTTTACGTGCCCTATGTACCTACCGCAACAAACGGTACACAAAATCCAAAAGGTGTACTTGCCGAAGAGCTAGATACAACCGTTAATACATCGGCACCCGTAGTTAAACACGGTACCGTGGTTGCAGACATGCTATTAGTTGGTACAAGTGAGAGTACCTCAAACGCAACGGAAGACGACATTGCTCTTCTTAGCGACATTACAATTTATGCAGTTTAATAAGGAGAACGCATGCTAAAAAACCTCTTTTCATTGGCGGCGGTCGCTGTTGCTATTAAACAAGCGCCCGTGCTAAAAACACCGATTATGGATACGTTCTACCCTGAAGATGTCCGCACACAACACCCTTTTGCGACGATTGGCATTGATGAACTCATTGAAACAATCAAGGCAGTACCTGTCGTAAAAAGGGGAACAGGTGCCATTGGCATTGGCGGCGATACTGGCACGATTAAGTTTATTGAGCCATTACCCGTTTCTGTACAAAAATTCTTAGGTGCGGACGTACTTAACAATATTAAAACGCTTTTAGCAAATGGGCAACAAGAGTATGTGCAAACCTATGTTAATTCACAGGTCGAATTCATGCGTAAGACCATTCGAGCGACGATGGAATCTCTTTCAGGACAGAGCTTAAGCGGAAAAATTGCATACGCTATGAAAACGGATAGTGGGATGGAAACATACGAAGTAGACTATGGAACCGTTCCAACTTATGCGATTACAAAAAAATGGGATGCAGCAGATGCAACACTACAAGACATCATCGATGGCCTAAGTGAGATGGCTGAACAGATTGCAGAAGATGGGTTTGGGGAAAATGTTGATTTTTACGCAGGTAAAAAAGTTTTCTCAAAAATTTCGTCAAAAATTTCATCTTTACCGAACGATGCGCGTTCAGACGCAAAAGTTGTAGGCTCAACGATTTTACTTGGTGGTTATACTATCTATCGTTTTGTGTCAACCTACTATGACCCAAAAACGAAAAAACGCGTTAAAGCAATCGACGACAAAAACATTCAAGCAAAAAGCAAAGATGCGGCGTTTGCCTTTAAATATCTCGCCATCGACGATCTTGATGCAGGTCTTCAACCGTTGCCTCTTTTTGTTAAGACCGTTAAGCTAGACAACCCGTCTGGGTACAACCTGATCGGTAACTCAAAACCCCTACCGATTCCAGTGGTTAAAGCGATGCGTATTGCAACCGCAGTCTCGTAAACATTCCCCTCTTTTTGAGGGGAAGCCATAAACGGCTCTAAAAACGATTTAAGCCTTAATCCGACTCGTTTATCGAAGAAAAGTTTTAAATCGTTTCTAGGCGAATTTAAACACCTTTTAAACACATAGGCGGAGAGTAATGATAACGAAAGAAAACCTCTTAAAAGAAGTGAGCGAGGGCGAGCTCTTAGAACTCAGTGATCTTGATAGCACCGGAGAGATGGATGATGCACGTATTGATCATGCAATCGAAGAGGCTAAGACCTATATCTCTTCATTTATTCTCATTCCCTCAAATCCAAACCCTCTTTTAATCAGCATCGCCGTTGATCTAGCGCTTAATGAATTACGCAAGGCGCAAGGGCTAGGCGATAAAGAAGTCGTCAGAGAGGCTGATAGCAAGCTCATCAAGATGGCAAAAGGTGTTATACCGACTGCTATTTCAACCTCAAAAGAGGTCAATACACCTCGCATCGGCAATGCATATGCACATACGAAACGCCGATACAGTTCTATCACGAAAGGGTTTACACATGGCTTCTAAAGCGCAAAAGATCGAAATAGCACGCTCTTTGTACATCGTCGGTAAAAATGTCGAAGAGATCGCCGCGATCTTAGAAACCAGTGTACGCACCATTCAAAACTATCGTTCTGAAGACGGAGCAAATGGGTATGACTGGGACGTACTGCGAGCAGAAAAGCATATTGTCGCAGACCCAAACCGAAGAGAACTGATCTGGTTACACTAAATGATACACAGAGATGATAGAATTTCTGTAAATCATAAAGAGGATAAACGTATGTCAGGGAGAGTACAAAGATATACCCAAGAATTTAAAGATTCAGCGATACAGTTGGCATTAAACAGTGAGAAATCTGCGATGGTAATTGCCAAAGAGTTGGGGATGAGTGAGAAGACTTTATATGCATGGTTACGTCAATATCGTCAGAAGCATCATTTGGAATCTCCAATGATTGTACGTTCTTCAATCAACCATCATGCCAAAGAGAGCGTGGAAGAAGAGAACAAGCGCTTGCGTAAAGAGAATGCCCGTTTAAAGATGGAAAGAGATATCTTAAAAAAGGCAGCGGCGTTCTTCGCAAACGAAGCTCATTGAAGTACGCCTGGATCAAAGAGCATTGCAACGAATTCAATGTTGCATCAATGTGTCATATATTAGAGGTATCAAGGAACTGTTATTATCGATGGCTTCGTATTGAAAAACAAGAAGATACTTTTTTAAATACGATGATCAAGGATATTTTTCTTGGAACCTATCAAACCTATGGCACGCGTCGTCTAAAAAAAAGACTTGAGCAACTCTATGGCTTGATCGTTTCTCGTAGACGAATTGCAAGGATTATGAAAAAATTAGGACTCAGTTGTCGCAATAAACGTCGTTTTAGAGTGCTTACCACCAATTCCAATCATACGTATGCCATTGCCCCTAATCGAATACAACAAGACTTTTATACATCAACGCCCGATCAAATGTATGTGGGCGATATCACCTATATTCCGACACAAGAAGGGTGGCTGTATTTAGCGGTTGTAATTGATTTATATTCGAGAAGAGTCATCGGGTGGTCTATGGATACACATATGAGTTCCATGCTTGTCAATGATGCTTTATTTATGGCACTTAAAAAGCGTAATCCTCCTCATGGTGTTATCTGGCATACCGATCGCGGCAGTCAATATGCTTCTGATGCTCACAAAGCCTTACTTAAGGAATATGGCATCGTTCAGAGTATGAGTGCTAAGGGAAACTGTTACGATAATGCTGTTGCTGAGAGTTTTTTTCACTCGCTAAAAACCGAACTGACACATCACATGAAATTTGAAACAAGGAGCCAAGCCAATCAAGCAATATTTGAATATATTGAAGTGTTTTACAATAGACAGAGGTTACACTCAAGTAATGGCTATTTATCTCCGGTAGATTTTGAAAATAGATACTTGTTACAAAACAACATCAGTGCTTAGACATTTTCTTTTCTGTGTATCATAAACTGTTGACAGATCAAACACCTGTACTCTGACTTCGTCGCTTACATGTACGAATCACTCAAAGATGTCCGAGAGGCGGCATTGCCCGCGGGCGAGAAAGCGGACAAGATCGTCAAGCTCTCCGATGCTTTCGCTAAGATGAAAGCGATCGTCCGCTATGAAGACCCTGCCGCCTATAAGCATGGCATCATTAAACATGTTATCAAAGTGATCGGCGAGGGCATCAAGGCGCGTGGCGATAAAGCACTGTTAGAGGTGTTTATCGAAGTTGTAGACCAACATGGGGATGAATTCGATGTCGCTCTTTGATAAAGAAGCGCTTAGGGCATTACTTCATGACACAAAAAGCGATCTACTTGCCGAGGGTATTGATGAGAAAGTAGCTGAGCGCTTAACGCGTAAAGAGTTTCAAAAATGGCTTGGTGAGTATTCAGACTCCCTCAAGGAAATCATTCACTCTAATACTACACTTGATCCCAAAGAAAACGATGCAAGGATCAAACGTCAGTTTGTTGATTTTGATTATTTTAGAAAGACGTACTTTCCTCATTACTATTATCTTCCCGGTAAGTCCGCGCTTCAGGCTGATCTTGAGACGATCTACCAACGTATTAAAAGCCGCTCTATTCTCTCAAGCGCTGCTGCCAATGAGCTTGATACGATCAAGAGTGAGAAGTATGGTGTAGCGGCTCCCCGTGGGCATGGTAAGTCTACTGATGTTTCTGTTGTCTTTGTCATTTGGTGTATCGTTAACAATCTTAAACATTTTATTACGATCTTCTCAGACGCCATAGAGCTTGCCGAGACACAGATTGAAGCCATTAAGATTGAACTGAGCGAGAATGACAATCTCAAGGCGGACTTTCCTCATGCAACAGGCATCGGCAGATCTTGGAAGATTGGGGATTTCGTCACTAAAAATGGTGTTCGTGTCAAAGGGTATGGGTCTAGTAAGCGTGCCAGAGGTATCAAGCATGGCGTTTGGAGGGTTGATTTAACCATCATTGATGACTTTGAAAATGATGAGAATGTACGCAGTCGTGATCAGAGGGATAAACGAGAAGCCTTACTTGATGAATCAGTTGCGAACCTTGGTGCAGTTAATGATGATATGGACATTATCTATATTGGAACGCTTTTACACAAAGACTCTGTGCTCGCTCGCAAGCTCAAGCTTGCGTTTTGGAATCCACGTATACACAAAGCTATCATCACGTTCCCGGATCGAATGGACTTGTGGGAGCGCTTTAGTATGCTTCATATACACCAAGGGCTAGATGCATCACACTCTTTTTACTTGGCTAACAAACAAGAAATGGACAAAGGAGCACGGGTTCTTTGGGCGGAAGCTGTCGGAATTGAAACACTTATGCGTAAACGTGCCGAAGCACCAAGATCGTTTAATAAAGAGTACCAAAATGAACCATCCTCAGGGTTTGAAAAATTCGTGCGTGAAAAGATGCATTTCTATAGACAACTACCAAACTTAAAGCAATTAAAGATTTTTGGATGGTGTGATCCGGCTGGGGAGAAAAAAAAGAGTGACTATACAAACTTAACCATATTTGGTGTTGATGAAAAAGAAAAAAAAGGTTATGTGCTAGAGTCAATCAACTTAGTAATTGGTTCAAAAGAGATATGCAAACGCATGGTTGATTTGCAAGAAAAGTACCGATGCAAGATTTATGGATATGAAGATAATGGAGGGCAGTTCCATCTTAAACCTTTTATTCTAGATGAAGCGTTTGATAGAGGGATTATTATGCCTTTACGCGGTATTAACAATACTGACAACAAAGGGCTGCGAATTGAAGAGCTTGAACTCCCTATTGAGAATGGAGAAATACTTTTACATGAAGATCAAATACAACTTATCCAACAGCTTGAGGACTATCCTGAGGGAAAAAATGATGATGCCCCCGATGGTCTCGTGTGCGTTTACCGCCTAAGTAAGCTTGCAAAAATGAAAAAACACAATAGCGCCCCGCGAACAAATCGCAGAGGATTAAGAGGAAGAATGCCAAGGAGACACCGATGAAATTTATAACCAACATTTTTAAACCTAAACAAACTAAAGCATTAAAACAAGAAAAACGAACTTCTAGTGCCGCCCCTGCTGTCGATATTTTACGCAGTATTATGGACAATTTACCGGTTTACCAACGCTGGCTCGATCAAGATGAGTTAGACCGCATTTCAAACGATGCAACCGTCATCTCAAGCATCGGAAGCCGTAAAGCGGCAACGCTCAAAAAAGAGCTGATCATTACATGTAAAGACGAGACGCTCATTGAACCGCTCACGAATGTGTTTGATCACACGGTGCTTCGTAAAATCCTTGATGCTCCATTCCAAGGTGCGAGCGTTTTCGAAGTCAACTGGGAAGTACAACCTGAGGGCTACTTGCTCATGCCTAAACTTGTCGAACGCTCTTACCGTGAGTTTACGATGAAAAACGGGGTACTCTACTATAGCCCTTACGGCGCATTGACAGATATTCCCGAACATAAAGCCGTCATAGCCCTGTACGAAGACAAGTACCATAAGCCGATGGGAAGACCGCTTGCCGAGTCCTTGTTTTGGTATGTCAAATTCAAAAACGCCTCTTTGGAGTTTTGGATCAAGTTCTTAGAAAAGTACGGTGTGCCGTGGGCTATCGGTAAAACTGACGGCGATAAGGACGCGATGGCTGAGGAGCTTTACGCCATGCTCAGCGGGGATGCCGCAGTCATTGAGAAAGATGATGAAATCAAAATTGAAACTGTCTCAAAAACGGGAGATTTTGACAAGATCACTTCCTACTTGGACGACCAGATCAGGGAGGCGATCTTAGGAGGCAATTTAACAGGGAATGTCAAAGGTGGCAGTTTTGCCGCTACACAAACGCACAATGAGATCAGAGAAGACATTGCGATGTCTGATGAGCATACGACACTCCAGCTCATGCGCAAAGTCATTGAAAGCTTCAGGGTACTGAATTCCATCAAAGAGCCTATTAAGATCATTTTAAAAGATAAAGATGACCCAAACACGGTACTTGCTGAACGCGACGAACGCATCTCAAACATGGGTTATAAACCCACAAAAGCCTACATTGAGCGGACGTATAACATTGAAGTCGAAGAGAAAACCGACCCAACGGCTACCATTGCCAATAAACACTTACAGAAGCTCTATGCGTTTAGTCAAAATAAACCGATCACGAGTTTAGAAGACATCGAAAGCGGTACTGATCTTAAAACCATAGCACTTTCATTTCAAAGTCAAATAGTGGATATTGTTGATAAATGCACCTCGTTTGAAGAGGCTATTGATGCATTACACGAAGCATACCCGCAAATGGACATCGAAGCGTTACAGGACGTGATGGATAGTGCATTGCAAAGCTCTTACATTTTAGGCAGCGCTCAAAGCGAATTTGAGGAAAGCGAAGCGTGAAAACACCCTCTTTTGCCGCAGGGCTTGCCCCTAAGGATGCTATCGACTATCTGCGCAATAAAGGGTATAAGCTTAGCTTTGATTACAACGAGATGAGTAAGGACGCACACCATAAAGCCTTTACGGTTGCAAAGGTCATGCGCCTTGATTTGCTCAGCGATATCCACGGCTCTATCACCGATGCGATGCAAAACGGTACACGCTTTGAGGATTGGAAGAAAGCGCTTATCCCCACACTTGAGAAAAAAGGATGGTGGGGTCAGCAGAGCATCGTCAATCCAACGACGGGAGAAGTCAAAGAGATCACTGTTAACTCTACGCGTCTTAACACGATCTTTAAAACAAATACTCGTGTGGCAATGGCGACGGCTAGGTATGAACAGCAAATGCAAGGCGAGCATAATATCTATTGGGAATATATCGGAGGTCTTAGCGAGCATCCAAGAATGGAACACAAACGAAAGAGCGGCATCGTTCTTCTTAGAACAGACCCGTGGTGGCAAACCAACTATCCACCAAACGCATGGGGATGTCATTGTAAAGTCAGAGCATGGAGTGCACAGCAACTTCAAAAGCAAGGTAAAGAATTAACGACAGGAACGCAAGAAGACATCGCCACAAAAGACTGGGCATACAATCCCGGTGCGGGTAATCGTGTTGCAAAGATCGCAAAGCTAGACTTAGATAAGAGTTTAAAATCACTTCCAACCATCATGCCTAAAACATCATACAGTGCCTACAGCGATGAAGCGTTGAAAAAGAAATTTTATGGAGATTTAGGCGTTAAATCAGGTGCAATGTATGTCGATAAAGTGGGCGACCCAATGATTATAGACGATAGCTTATTTGAAAATTTTGCAGGACAATCAAAGATTAAAAAACAAGACAGACACTTCTATATAGACGCCTTTGCGACGGTGCTTAACGCCCCTGACGAGATATATCTTGAATGGGACGACAAGGCAAACCGTTTAGTTAAGAAAATGTTTCACTATTTTAAAGACGACAAAGAGAAGCAAAAAGCGTTAATGGCTATTTTTGAGTATCTTCCCGATAAAACGCAAGGAGTTACTTTTTATTTTATCGATAAAGCAACGACTTTGGAGAAAAAAAGAGAGGGAAAACTCATTTATCAGAAAGAGCGCGCTCAATAACCGCATCTTTGCACGATGGAGCGCTCATTGCTCATTCCATGCGGTGCTCTTTCCGATAAAAGAATTATACCAAAAATAAAGAAGAAAAGATGATCACGATTGAAGTTATCGGAGCACCTCGGATAGAAGAGGCTATAAGACGGCTACATAGTAAGCTTACCTCGCTTAAATCACCCATGAGCGAGATAGGCACTTTTTTTACGAACACAATGGAAGACAGTTTCGACAATGAACAATCTCCTGATGGAACACCGTGGCACCCACTTAAAGAGAGTACCAAACGCTCCAAAGCAAAGCGCGGTGAACATAAGATGCTCCAAAGCAAAGACAGTAACATGTATGAGAGCATTAACTCTCAAGCTGATGAGCATTCGGTTATCGCTGGGGTAAATGCTTTTAGCAAAGATGGATACCCATACCCACTGGTTCACCAGTTCGGAAGTAAAGATGGGACTATCGTGGCACGTTCTTTCGCTCCGATCACAAAAGATGGGAACTTAACACGTGGTGTTGAAGAAGAAATTTATAGTATTTTGGAAGATTATTTGAGAGAGTATGTAGATTAAAAGAGGGATGGTTCTCTTGCCTCGCCGATGATCTCATAGATGCGGCTGAGGCTAAGAGCATATTTGAGCTTGAGTTCTTTTGGGGAGAGTTTGTTTTCGGTGTAGTCTTTGATGATCTCATCATTACGACCATTCATACACCAAGAGGGGACATAGATAGGCATACCGCCATATTCTCGCATCATCTCTTCATCGCTCGCACCCTCACGGATGCGCCTAGTAAAGTCTTCGAAAATATCTTTATTAGAAAGTGACATAGCCTACCTATAAGCGTTTTTGGTATTTTACATGTAAATGAGGGGTTAATTTAAATATTTCTCAATTTGAGAAAATTATTGAAGTTTTTGAAGTGCTATCAGTATATTCTTTGCTTCGTCGACTCTTAGCGAAGCGATACTTTCACACTCCCTTTTAGTAATGCGTTTGCAAAAACTAAGCAGTGCATGCTCGCTTTTGTCTCTCGCTTTTTGCTCCCACATAGTTGTGATCTTCCACGCTTGAGAGGGTGTGCAACGCTTATGCTGAAACACTGGCAATGTATCCGTTTGCATGTTAAGATAGCTCACTAATTGAATGAGCTCCGTTACATGTAACGCTGTTGAGGAGCGTTTGCCAAAGGCATTGTAGAGTAACTCTTCGTATGCTTCGCGGTTCTCTTTGTAGTAGTTTTTGTAACGTGTCGACGTGTGAACCTGTACAATGAGGCTTTTGTGTGTTTGTTGTTGTTTTGGAGTCATGGGGCGTCCTTTTGAATGGTATCTACCACACGTACCACACAACCATAATAGATACTAAAGTACCATTAATAGGCTGTTTGAGTGTGGTAAAATGTGTGGTGTGGTCGTGTGGTACGTGTGGTTTGGAGTGAGATTATCAGATGGACTTTTTAAATATTTGCATCACTCGCATTACTTGCATTATGCGGTGTATACGCCCTTATTTATCGAGTGAAGCAGGTGGTGCAGGTGATGCACATTTTTATATTACAAACCTATTTTAAATATTTTTTGTCGATTTGCACCGCTAATAGTATGCCAAAGTTTTCCAGTAAAACGCTCAAGTATTGCCTTGCCACCTCGATCAGCTGATTTATACCCTATAGCTGTCATAAGTTTTCCTTGATTGAGTCCATCAGGATGTTTTTTAAGCTCTTCACGTATTTTTTTCACTATTTCTTCATCATGCGGATTCATATGCGCCAATGTTGGATCAATCATACCCATAACTAATGTTGATGTATCTACACTAAAGCCACAGTGCTTTATCGGATCACGGTCATACTCTACATGTAAAGCAAAGTGAAGTACATTATCGTATCGTGCTTTTTGGCTAAGTTCATAGACGTTATCGGCACTCTTAGTAAAATCAGAGCTTCCCTCGATCACTTTACCATTTTTCGTTGAATGATGAATTAAGATAACGGTTCCTCCAGCATCTCTAACATCTTTCATAATCTGCATAAAACGCTTAACCTGCACATCGTTGTAGGTATTATCGACAATATCCCTCGTGCTGTCGATAATGAGAACAGTACCCTTGTAATATTGCCCTGGTTGTCGTGCTCCTTGACGAAATAGCTCCAAAAGCTCTTCGCTATCCATCGTCATATCGCCTTTATTTAAGTAGAGTATTTTATTACTGTTTCCAAAATGAACATCAAGATTTCGTTTTTTGAGCTGTGTTTTAGGGTTATCAAGATCAACAAAGACAATATTTTTGATGTTTTCCATCGGTTCTAGTTTCTTCACAAGCGACAAAAGAAACCAACTCTTACCTTGGCTCTCTTTCCCATAAATCATGGTAATAGCCTCACTAACGATAAAATCATCCACTAAAAATTCAGTTTTTACGTGACTGAGGCTTTCATAATTCAGAGATTGTTTTCTTAATTCTGAATACACGTCAATCATTTTTTAACCTTTTCTTTGATTCCAAAATCTAACTTATACCGTGTAGCAAAAGTTCCGTCCGAAGTGAATAGACAAATTCCCTCTCCATCTTCAATGACATAAGCCACTTGTCCTTCTTTGTCATCAAAATAACAATCAGGGTAAAACAGACCCTTATAAACAACACCACATATATTTGTTTTACCTCTCGCAACGACCTGACACACTGTAATGTCTTTATTTTTTGCAAACTTTTCTTTTGCTATTTCGATAGGATGTTTCATAGCCTCTCCTTTATTTTTGATTTTTTGATGCTTGTTTGATGAGCTCTTCACGATTTTGGATTTCCATATCCGTAATAATCCCTTCAATCCCATAGTAGGCAAGCATAATAGTGTCGATTAGGTGTTCGTAATCGTCTATTTTTTGAGCCTTGATCAGTTCTTTTACGGAGTAGATAGCGGAGTTGTAGCGTTTTAGGTTGGTTACAATAACTAGATTTTTCATATTTTCCTCTTTTTGAGATAAATTATAGAGGAATTTTATATCTTTAAGATACTTTTGTCAATAGTAAATTATCTAAAAGATATATTTGTGCGGTTTTATTTTATCTCTTGAATAAGATTTATAAATTTCTTTGCGGTGGTTGATAGCTCTCTATATTTCTTTAATTCGATGAGCATATCCATTGATTTGTGTGCCCATGCGGGTATTTCTTTGCCAGCACTCCAGTTTCTAACCGTAGCCTCCGCTGCACCAATTTGCTCCGCTAGCTCTTTTTGATTTATGCCAAGTTCGGCACATACATTTTTAACGATGTTCTCTTCCATAACACCTTCCTTTTGTGTTGATTTTACCGAAAATTAACTTATACCATTAACTTAATCGCCCCCACACGCATGCGGAGGCTGTTAAATCAATCTTTTTTAGGAATCTCGACGGAGGCAAGATCGAGCGGTATGGCGACCATATCGCCATCAATCAAACCGTCTTTGCGCTCTTTAAAACGAATATAACTCTTTGTTCCGGCGATCTCCGTAGCATCATCGATCATCACCATCGCTTCGCGCCACTTTGGATGTGTAATTGGGTAGCTTTTCAAACTCAAAATCTGTTTAGCATCTACCTTGCCGTTACGCACCTCGAATGCTCTCAAGATAAGCGTCTTGATCTCAGGATCGGAGTCTTCCGTTTTTTCGGTAAAATATTCGTCGAGCTTCTCTTTTGCAAGCTTTAGCTTTGCATCAAAGACGATCAACTTTGCGACTTGGATTTGTACTTCCGCCGTACCATCGTACGCGCGAAGCGTAACAGAGCCCGATTCCGATTTTTCAAGACGATTGAGACCGTACTTTTGCCGCAATATGTCAACAAACGCATAGCATTGTTCAAATGCGGATGCCTTAAATTGTGCCAAGGTTTCATTAACCGCCTTTGCATCACTTACGAGCTTCATAACAAGCTCATCTTCTAATTGCTTATCCACAGGGACAAGATCGGGGTGTTTGTAATTTCCCTCTTTATCTCTCCACGCACCTTGTTCGTTTAATACCATGTTTACTCCTTTTTGTTTGGTTTTTCTTTTATCAGTAATGCTATAGGGTCAATGCGCTCTCTCATGCAGTACCTCAGTACGGGTTCAAGCAGTTTCGTGTTGCTGTTTCGGTATTTTGCATTTGCCAAGATGCGCTTTTTAATACCTAACGCCGCCGCGACATCGCTGTCGAGCACACACCGCTCACCTATGCTTTTGCTAAGCCTGTCCTTTATGCGCTCAAGGAGCTCTGTAACGTTTACAAAGTCATGCGCCATCCTTTCTCCCTTGTTTGCATGTCAGGCACTTATCCTTAACCGATCGATAGAGCCTATCGGAGTGGACTTTGTTCTGTTCTGCCCAAAGAGAGTACCTAGCGCATGTTCCGCTATGGATCATTCCAAGGGTAGGGCATACAATTTCATTGCTTTCAAACTCCGTAAAGGCTGTAGCGCACAAGGTTAAAATGTTCTCAGGCTTAGGATATATTCCGTGCAGCGTTTGGTTTACCGCCGTTACGCTGCGCTTGATGCGCTTTGCGACCTTACGCTGTCCGTACCGATCGCAAGCTTGTTTTAGTATTGACAAGCTCATCGTGCTTCCTTGTTTAACTTAGGGCTAAACACCTCCCCGGTGTTATGGTCATATACTTCCGCACCGTTTATCGACGGGCTCTTTATGCCGGTGTTTTTAATAAACGTATAAATGCGGTCTTTATACGCATCGCCTGCGCTCTCAAGCCTGAGGTATCCGGCTTTTTCGAGTGCCCACATAATGGGTTTTATCGTTTTGTCTTTAATGTCTAAGATCATCATTATGTCGCCGACACGGAAGCGTATATTGCGGCGCATGTAGTTCCATATGCTTTGTTTTGTGCTCTTCTTTTTCTGGAACAGTCTAGTTCTGCGTGTTAAGTCCATGTTCAACCCCACTTCTCTTAAAGCAATTTAGATCAACACTCGCCACTTCGTTCATCTCGCACCAGTTTTCAAGACGAAGCAGTAGAACTTTAATCTGTCGTAGGTTGGGATAACGTTTTACGAAGAAATGAATCAAATCTGTTTCGATCTTTACGTCGCTAAGAGCACAAAAGCTCTCAATGTCTTGCAAAGCAATCCCCTCAAACTTAATAAGCTCTACGATACGGCTGTAATAGTGTCGGTACTTCTTAAACTTTGCATTGGCTTCTTCCATACCCACAAAGAAAATTATGATCTGCGTTTCGTCATGGAGGTCTCTTAGAAGCTCCAAAACCGATAATTTCTCCGCTTTCAATAAAGCATCCACCTCGTCGATAATAACGATGCGCGGCTCTAAGATAAACGACTCTTTCACACGCTCATGCATCATCGAGCTATGCCCTTTCGTATCTAATCCAAGCTCGGTACACAACTTAGAGAGCAAAGAGCTCTTTGACCATGTCTGCGTCGCTCGCAATAAAATAGCATTTTCTTGCGCCGCAATCTTCTCTAATCCTACGGTCTTACCTAACCCAAAATCACCAAACGCTAGCCCCATGCGAGGCGCAGTTTCGGGTAGATTTTTAAGGTTTGCGAAAGACTCAACCAATTTAATATAATTCCGTGTTCGGATAAACTCTTCACGCATTTTTGTACTCCTTTTATTGTTGTTTAATTTAAGACTCGATCATGGAGCGAATTTATAATCGCTCCACTATCCAACCTTTTTTCGTGCAAACTCTTTTGCTGCAATCTCCCATAAGTCGGGTTGTTTCTCTTTTAACCTGTTCGTGCTCTCATCCACCGTGTCGTGTTCCAAGTCCCACATAAACCGATCGACAAGTTGTGTAAATGCCGGGCGACCTGATGGGAGTAGTTTCTCTCCCTCCATGTTCATGATGTTTGAAGTTTCTACAACCTCCGCATCTTGACGAGCAAACTCTTTGGATGCCGCTATTACTGCGCTGCTAACCTCGGTCACCTTAGAGACAACCTTTGTGCTCACCAGTGGGGAGTTTTCTTTCAAAGACGCATCGATGCGATGTCGGATGGATGGATCAACCTTACGGCTGATGTTTTCCCACTCTTCAAGAAGCTTCGCGTACTCTCTAGCGATGCGGTGACTGATGCGTTTACCCTCTGCAAGCTCGGCTCTGCTTTTACCCGTGTATTCGTAGTCTTCGGCGATACAGATAGGCTCATAGTTCATCTTGTAAACGTACACATGCCCCATATTGTCATCGCACATTAGGCGAACCATCTCCCCGATGTAATGCGCAAGGTGTACATGTTGGTAAAGCGCACCGTTGAGGCGTATACCTTTCTTCCCGACACGCCTTTCAAAGCTTTCACCAAGCAGAATGTCAAGCGCACGCGGGTCACTGATGCTCTTTACAGGCATAAACGTATCAGTCCACCGTTTTAACGGGGACTTGCCGAGGCTACTGTGTTCTCTTTTTTCGTAAATACCCTCAACCCATCCGTCGATGATCTGCTGTAGCCGTTCTGCATCAACGGGCACTTTTACTTCAAGACCAAGGTTGTCTTTTTTGATCGCTAAGGCATTGCAGAACGTTCGCTTTTCTTCTTTCTTTGCTTGCTCATACCACTTCGCTTGCGAGGCGATCTTGTGTGCAAAGCCTCTTCGGCTTTCTATCTCCGATTTCTCGGCTACGCTATGCCCTATGTAACCCTCTAGCTCTTCAAAAAGCTGAGCGCTCAGCGTGCCAAAGAGCCGTTCGATGTGAGGTTTCATGTCGCCGCTAAACGGCGGCACCGTGATCTTTTGTACGCCGAGGTTATACGTAATAGAGTCGAAGTGATTGGACTGGTAGTCCTTACCGTTGTCCACCACCACATGTTCAGGTACACCCATTTTTAAGATCGCTTTGCGAAGCAAACGAGAGATGCTGTAACTGCTTGACTTCTCGTCCACCCAAAAGGTACAACGACGCGAATACACATCCACCATGCCCAAAATAGCATAGCGTTTACCATCCTTACAGATGATGTCGCACGGTGTCGAGTCCAGTTCCCAAAAGTGGTTTGGGTACTTCGCTTTTTCGCTACTGCTTCCAAACGCTGCGAGACGGTTGTTCTTCCATTTGTCAGCATTTTGTGCAAACTCAGCAAGCGATGCGTTCTCACGTTTCCAACGGTTTAGGAAGTTGTTGAGCACATCATAACTGCACATCTCCTTTTTGTACTGGTGGAGCATATTTTGATAAATTGAGGCGACTTTAAGCGGGTTATCACGGCGTGCGAACATGCGCACTGCCATATCCTGCATCTCTTCGCTCATGTTTATCGTGCCCTTTTGCCTCCCTCGGCTGTCGAGCAGTGCTTCTAAAGGGCTTTTTGCCTCTTTTTTGGCAGTTTCAACGAGCTTTTTGTACCTAAAAAGCTTCATTTCATTCATCGAAAGTGCGCTAAATTTAGCTTCTAAAGTGTCCAAAAATGCCTTAACATTGAGCCTTTTATCGCGTTTTTCATAGCGTTCAACGACTTCCATGCGCAAAAGTGCCTTTTGCCTCTGCTCAGGTGTAGCATTGAGGTAGGTTGTCATATCGGGGGCGGCATCTTGCGGTGTGGTTTCTTTAATATTTGTATTTGAAATGAAACTGTTTTCTTTTAAAAGGACTCCCGTTTCATCCCAAATAGGAACATCTTTATCAACCGTACCGCAAACGACCGCCTCTCTCAGCTTTGCCTCATCGATCGCAATAAGTAGCTTCTTACCGCCTCTGCCTTTTGCATCGATGCGAATGCTCGTGTACTGCTTTGAGCCTCGCTCTATTGCGGCCTGTATCGTTCTGTCTCCAACGCCTGCTATTTTGGCGATCACGCTTGTTTCAACGTACAGCATGTTACGACCTACGCCACATCAGCGTCATTTTTAAGATCGTCAAGGGGAAACGTCGGAGAGTGCCGATAGTCGATGCCTAGCTTATCCATCGCTTCGCGCAGTTTCAAGCCTACCTCTCCGGTCAGCTTGTTGTCCATCTTCAAGAAGTTGTTAAACACGGACTCATATCGCGGATCAGCTGTTTCATAGTCACCCTCAAGCTCACCTTTAAATCCGCTAACAAGAATGAACCCCGAGGGATTTAATCCGTGCTTATTCCAAAGCTGAGCCGTAATGTACTCGCGGTGTATCTTGCGCTGCGCTTGCTTTATGGTAAGTTGCTTCCCTGTCTCACGAGACGTTTCGATCATGCGCGCGAGTAGTTGTAGTTGCTCTAACTCGTCCATCATCCCGTCCTTTCGTATGTATTTGAGAAATTCTCATAAGAGCCTTCACCTTCAGATAAAAGCTCTTAAGATAATTTCGTTTTAATAGTTTGTTGTATGTTTTCAAATAAAGCACGAAGCTTAGGGTCGCTACATCCAATTGTAAAATTTCCGCTAGAACGCTCTTTATAAAGAAGAGGTTCTTTTTTAGCTTCTATTTTTTGCACTTCGGCAATCACGACGCAAGCAATATCTTTAAAAAGAGCGTTCGCCTTTTTCAAACGCTCTTTATGCAGTGCGTAATACGCTCTCATGCGCTCCAATATCCGCTCCTTTTGGTGTTTGAACTCAAACCGTGCGGCATCGGCTTTAAATACAAAGAAGAGTGTATGCCCTTTAATCTTCGCATAGCGAAAGAGGTCATATAGGGGCATACTGTCGATGCCTGCTTCCGCGATAGCCTGTATTGCCCGATGTCTTTCCATGCCGTTGGCTAGGATTTTCATTTCATCGTTTTGCATTTTTCGCAGACTCTCGTCGCACCGTGGTGCCAAGCCCCACATAGGGAGCACCTTTTACTCTTTACTTTCAGCACCGTCGGCTTTTCGCTCAGGTTCTTTCTCTTTTGCACCTTTCGGTCTCCTCATAGCTTTCAAATACGCACCTGTTAGGCATTTTTAAATAGGGTCGTTTAGAATTTCACGCACATCTATTTCTTTAATCTTTTCTTGCACCACTTCAACGAGAATCGTAAGCTCTGCTAGGATATGCGAAGCATCCCCCGCTACCGTTAGCGAAAATCCTTCGTCACTTTTTTCGATCATCAACATTCCAAACCCCTTACTTCGTTAAATTCCACTCTACTAAGTAGAGCTTTATACGCACAGGGCGCACCACTTTCTCTCCCAAAAACCGTTTAAATCGTTTAATCATTTTGCACATTGCGACCATCCTCATCGTCAGTATTCTCAGTCATTTGGTCAAACATCTGCGCCGCTTCGATTACGTTGTAATAATCTTCTGCGTTAAAGTAGACCGCCTCAAGTGTACCTGTAACGGTAATGGTGGCTTCCTCTTCACTCGCCAATGCTGCCAACTGCTCTTCGTTAAAATACTCTTTTACTTTCAAAATAACGATCTTGCTCATGCTCTTTCTCCTAAAACTTCATCTAAGATCACTGGGGGTTCGACCTCGGTGATCGTCAAGTCAGCAAAGGTTTTACCCTCTGCAACGCCTCTTTCGTATGCCATACCTAGTGCGGCATGAAAAACACTTAGCTTCATAATCGCTACTTTGTCATCGCCTGCATCGCTACCCATTGCCATACTTAAGTCTTTTCGCGCTTTGATCTGCGTGGAATGATCTGTCTGCATCTCAAGCTCTTTCGTAATGGGTGTAACCTCTTTGATTTTGCATCTTGAGAGGCTGATCTTTTTACCGTGGCATGCTTTGCATATATTGCGTAGCTCCCCATTTCTAAGAGTTCCAAAGGCATCGTCACTCTTTGGTTCTTGGCAACATGCACATACTTTAGGTTTAACCGTTTCCACATGTTCTTCTTTTGTACTTTCTTCAAGGTACTCATCTTCAACGAATCCGTTTGATTGTTGCATCAAATAGAGCATATGCTCGAAGTCATCATCGTTATCTTGCGTACTCTCGTCTTTGCGCGGCGTAAAGTCATCCGAACTGTAAGGCTTCGGCGGTTCCGTCATCGCTTTGTCAAACTCCTCAGCGTTCTTATAGAGGGGGGGTAGACCTTTTTCAGAGCACTTCGCCACGTAGGACTTCCAAAATTCGCTATTCGTCATCGGTGTCCTCCTCCTTTTTTTATAACTGCACTTTGTATCTTTACAACCTGTAAAGCGACTTCCCTAAGGCTTGGATCGATCGCAGCGTACTTTTGGTTTAGCCTTGCTAACTCCGACCTCGAAACGAGCATTAGATTATCCAAGCTCATATTCTCGGTATCCCTATCTTTAAAGATTACGCAGTAGCCTTTTGGTATCTTGCCGTGTTCTTGTTCCCAAATGTATGTGTGCAACATTTGCCACTTGTTAGGCTCGGCGACTTTAATGTTTGTGTACCAATAGCCGTTCGAATCTTTTATTTTCGTAATCGTCCCGACCGCCTTCGTGTTATGCGGTGCGTCGCCTTTTTTAAACGATGTTTTGTTTGCTCCCGCAAGCCCTTTCGTGCCCTTATTGGGAGGGGTATGTCCTTTTTTAAAGCATCCATCCCTACCTGTTTTTAAGCCGAGAACTTTGCATTTTTGTTTAATCGCCTCAAAGGATTGCTGTGTCCCAAATTCAGCATTAAAAAGCTCGGTAAGCTCTTTTCGTTCAACGGTTTCATGCTTCTTTAAAAAAGCTATTTGCGTATGCGTATAGTTCATCTGCACAACTTTTTATCTTTAAATATTTCAACCCGCAAGGATAGATCAACGACATTAATAATCTTATCCGCTACGTTGCACACGGCATTCGCTTTTTTAAGCTCAGCGATTATGTCAACGTCTTTAATTTTTTCGGGATTCGTAATATTTTCGAGTTGTTCCATCAAAATCTTGCTAAGATTTATCAGGTTTCCGTCTATCTGCAAAGGAGATGTCTTACCGCCGGTTGTGTCGATATCGCGTGTCCCCGGAGTTACGACATCGTATTTTTGCGGCGCAAATAACCCTCGTATTTTTAGCGGCAAGCTCGACAACTTTACCGTGTCCGTAGGATAGGTTAAGCCGTCATACCGCATATAGCCGTTTGCGTCGAAACCGACGCCCTCCGCATAGAGTTGTATCTTCGTCGGGATTACTTCAAATTCGCTGTTAAGAGCCGCCTTTTTTTCGAAAATATCATAGCTCATCGTCATCCTCCTCCGATTTTTCATGCTTTAACAGTTCAACTTCGATAACATCAGATAGATCATTTACGTCATCTTTTACGTTATCATCGTATAGGCAATTTAAAACATTAACTCTCTGTCCGGCATAATTAAAAGCATTCGTAATTTTTCGCTTTACATCATCGTCGATGTCATCACTATCGATAACATAGTCTTTAAGTACCTCCCCTAACGCGTTCATACTGCCAGTCGTAAATATTCTCATATTGTCAAAGTTTGCTTTCATCGTTTGCCTCCGCTTTAAACTTTTGTCCGCAAGCGGCTCTCTCTTTTAGCTCTGCGATCTCTTTCTCTGCGGCTTGTAGTTTTTGTTTTGCCGTAAAGACCTCAAACAGCGCATCGTCTATCTTCGCATATGTCTTCGTTCCTTTGCGAGGAGGTTTTCCCTCGACGATGCTATGCAAGATAGCTTTTGTATTTTCGAACATCATCACTCCTTAAGTGCGGCAGTAACAAGCTTTAACAACATAAGCTCAGGGTTAATACCCTTTAACTCTTGTTCAAGCTTTTTCATTACTTCAAAAGCCTCACGAAACTCTGCAAGTTCGGCTATTGCATCGTCTACATCCTCATACTCTATGCCTATTTGTTGCATGTCAAGCACGTCTTTGTTTTTTAATTCGTTTAGAATGTAAAGAGCTTTTCCCATCACTTTTTTCCTTTCATAAACCCAAGAACGCTTTTGATCGGTTCTAAGTTCTCCGTTTTAGCCCTAGGCTTGCGCCTTAGCACCACATACAATACGACAAATATTGCCACCACTGGGAGTATCGCTGTCATATCCGGCATAGGTATCTCCTAAAATTTAAACTCTTAAAAACAAGAAACCACTACATGCTTTTAAGAATTTAAAAGTTGCCACAGTTGCCCTCTCGTAAGCACTCCTATGGTCGGCGAAACGCCTTGCGCACTACAGTTTTACGGGTCAATTCCCCACCTAATCAAAGGTACCTGAGCTGTAGCTGTTATGTTAAAGAAGGCGTATTTCTCAAAACTCAGAAATACGATACAATTCAAAAAAAGAAACACATACCAAAAAGAAAGTAGTCTTTTTTTTGGTATGGTGGCATTATAATGCAGATTTCTGCATTTGTCAATAGAATAATGTAATTTATTGCAATTTAAAAGGTCTAAAATGTTAGAAACTCGCATCATTCAGGCACGAAATTATGCAAAGCTAACGCAAGAAGATTTATCAAATAGCCTTAAAATAGGCAAAAGAACACTTGCTGACTATGAAAAAGGAACATCTGAACCCAAAGCAAGCACAATTGTTGATATTGCGGAAATCTGCAATATCAATGTTTATTGGCTACTTACAGGTAAAGGAGAAATGCTTCTTGGAGAACAAGGTTCTCTACCTATCACTACAAATAGAGTAGAAGACGACAATTCTGTTTCGGTAAACTACTATCCTGATGTTATTGCCGCCGCAGGGTATGGAGCGATTAACGAGGGGCAGTACGTACCGCAACCGATGCGCCTTGATCGAAGATTTTTAGAGCAACTTGTGAATGTTCGTCGCTTTGATAAGCTCGACATCATCACGGTTTTTGGCGACAGCATGGAACCGTATATCTCTAATGGTGAAACGGTGCTCATCGAACGTCATGACGACGCTAAAAACGGCGAAACAGTCATAGCCAATATCAATGGCTCCGTGTACATCAAGCGCATAAAAATGGATCCGTTCAAAAAATGGGTCAAGTTGCTGAGTGAAAATAGCCACTATGACGAAATAGAGCTACACGATGATGAATTACAATACCTTACAATCGTGGGTATTGTCAGGGCAAAAATTCGGATATTTTAAAATAAGGAGAGGTAGATGGTTGGTTTTTTGATTGTAGTAGTTTTTGTTGCGGGTGTTTTTGTAGGTAGATACTTTATAAAGAGGTTTTTCGCAAAAGGCAAGGGAAAACTCTATACATATTTTATGAGTACGTGTATAGCAATTGGCTTTTGTTTTTTTGGAATTATGGCTGTCGCCATATACGATACGAGTAAAAATCCAAGAATAACAGACCCAGTTGTAAAAGATCAGTATTTCAAAGAAGATCAAAAAACGGTCATGACTTATTTTAATCACATTATGTCAAATCAAGCTTTTGCAGAAATGACAATGACAGATTTTAGACAGAGTCCCAGCATATCAAAGGCGCGTCAATATGCTTCAATGTATGCAGACATGAGTAAAGAGTTTTTTGCAGGGGAATATCGTACGCCTGAACTTCACGATAAAGAGATAAAAAAGCAAGTCAGTTCAATTCGACAAGACTACAGCACTATTTACAATATCAATAGAAAACAGTGCGAAAAGTTTGTCGAATTCATGGACACCAAAAAACCGTCTTTACTTGACGACATAAAACAATACGACAGACAAACCAAAGAGATGTTAGATACCACTGTCACATCAATGCACACCATAGGAAAAAGTTTTGGCTTGAAAATTCAAGATGACAAATGGGTAGTATCACAATAAAATATCAATTTGAGTTAAATATAATACTTTGTTCGTTTATCACCTGAAAATATGTTCCTTTGTCGTGTTCCTTTGTCGTGTTCCTTTATCACAGTTTGGAAACACCCAAAGGAACAAAATAGCCTTTTCGCGGTATTCGTTTGTCATGTTCGTTTCTGTTCGTTTGTCGTGTTCGTTTGTTGCAGTTTAGCAACACTTAAACAACCAAAGCAGATCATCAAAAGACCACCAACATTTTCGCATAAATTTTCGCACCACAAATCAAGCACAAACAGCCTATACATCGAAGTATAAACAACTATCCATGTTAAAGATAAACACCAAAGTTTTCACGAATCAAGTCAATAATTTCGCAAAAGAACACGAGAGTGAAAAAACAGCAGAATAATTTAAAGATGAAACACCAGTAACACACGCCACAAAGTGCCTATTTTAGGGAAGTGCGCCAAAATTCCTACACTATCATTTCATACAGCCCCTCACAAAAACAAGGAATAGAAAACCCATTATATTCTCGAACCGACACAAGATTTGTATTTAAACTGACGCACTCGCTGAGTTGTAGAGTGTCTTATCACTCGAACCGACACAAGATTTGTATTTAAACAACCAACACGCCAAAGGCAGTAAAAAAGCCGCACGGCTCGAACCGACACAAGATTTGTATTTAAACAAAGCTGAAATTATATCGATCGCGAATAAAGACTTTTCTCGAACCGACACAAGATTTGTATTTAAACTGGGACATCTTGGCAACACTAAGACGTCGCCAACCTCGAACCGACACAAGATTTGTATTTAAACAAGTGTAGCTATTATTTAATTAATACAATCACTTACACTCGAACCGACACAAGAT
Organism: Sulfurospirillum cavolei; assembly: GCF_001548055.1. Classification (GTDB taxonomy): domain Bacteria; phylum Campylobacterota; class Campylobacteria; order Campylobacterales; family Sulfurospirillaceae; genus Sulfurospirillum. The sequence goes on along the minus strand of NZ_AP014724.1, from coordinate 1,623,453 downwards.
TTGTATTTAAACTATAATATGCGCCATACGTTTGCTACTAATATGCCTCGAACCGACACAAGATTTGTATTTAAAGAACTATATCGCTAACGTCTTCGTCTATTTGTATAACTCAAACCGATATGTGTGTTTGATGTACGCTTTTTATTTCTCAAAAGCGGTGTTTAAAATCGAAAACGGCAGTTGTTTTTTGGGGAAGTATTCATAGCTTAAACTTGCGTTACCTTCAGCGAAGAGAAGCATATCTTCGATGAGGGTTTGCAGGGCTTGGATCTCTTCGAGTTGCACTTCTAAGATACGACGGTACTCCTCGTCGGAACGTTCTTTACGCAGTGCAATCTCGATCTCGCCTCGCATAATGGTCAGAGGCGTTCTCAGCTCATGGGAAGCTTGGGTATTAAACGCTTTAATCGCGGTAAATGAATGCTCCAAGCGCTCTAGCATCGCGTTAAACGCGGTGGCGAGTCGGCTGATCTCATCGTCATTGTTGTGTGTTTCGATGCGCCCTGAAAGCTCTTTCGCGTTGATCGTTTGCATGTTGTGAAGCATCGCTTGAAGCGGTTTAAAATAGCGACCGATCAAAAAGTACCCACCAAAACTGGAGAGCACAATGCAAAAAGGGCTCAACAGCCACACCGTGTTTAAAAAGTGCTCAATCGCCTCGTGCGTTTGGATGACGCCTGAGATATTTTCGCTTAGATTGTGCTCAACGTTGATAAAAAGCGCGTAGTTAAAACTGGCTAAGATGAGACTCTGAACCAACAGATACCACAACAGCAACTTCACCTTAATCTGCATCTTTTGCTCCCACCAACCGGATGATGACCACTTCACTGGGCGCTTTAAAACGCAGGTTAAAGCCCCAACACCCATACCCCGTTGTGACGAAAATCTGTGTTTTATCTTTTACATGTAAACCGTGAAGGTAAGGCTGAAAGAGCCTGACGATGTAGCCAAACGGGTAGATCTGCCCGCCGTGCGTATGACCGCTGAGTTGCACATCGACCCTGAAATGCTTGGCAAAACGAATGTCTTTGGGCTGATGCGCCAGCAAGAGCGTAGGAAGGTGAGGATCTAATGTGGCAAAAAGCTCTTTTTCATGGCGCTTGATGCCAAAATACGCACTAAACGCATCGCTAAGTCCCATCAGCTGCAAACGCGCGTCCTCTTTGTGCAACGTGACTATACGGTTGTCTAAGAGGGTAAATCCCAACGCTTCGATTTCAGAACGAAGCGTTTTACATGTAAAGAGCAGATCGTGGTTGCCGCTGACAAAATAGACAGGGTGTTTGATCTGTTTTAAAACCTCAAGCTGGGTGCGAATGCGCGAGGGCTTAGCATCGAAAAGATCGCCTGTGAGAGCGACCATGTCGATGTGAAGTTCATTGATCTTGGCGACCAAAGTTTCAAGGGCATGAAGCGGCGTTTTAGCGTTTACATGTAAATCGCTTAGATGCACGATGGTAAAGTTCTCAAACGAGGAGGGCAGGTGCTCGATGCTTAGCATCATGCGTTTGAGGTTGAGCTTTTCGTACCCCTTTTCAAACATCGCTTTGCCTAACGTTTTGCCAAAATAAGATCGTACGAGACGACCACATCATCACGAACGCTTAAAAAAAGCAGTGTTGGCGGTTCGATGCCAAACGCACTCATCTTGATCGTAAAATTGCCTTTGAGGTTCACAAATCCGTTTTGATCGGTGATCTCGGCTTTGGTGTTGATCTCTTTGGGTTGGTTATTGAGCGTTAGAATGCCTATGAGATGGTAACCATCAGCCTCTTTGACGACCTCTTTCAGTTTGAAAAATGTGTTAGGATGCGTCTTTACATGTAAGGCTTCGTACATATGCTCATCGCGTTTTTCATTGTCGCTTTTGAGGCTTAAAAGCTCTAGCGTGATCTCGCCTTTGAGCGACTCAATCGTATCGTCCATACTCAAATTTGCGCTAATGTGCGAACTTTTGGGGTTGATGTTGCTATCACCTAAGATTTCAGTTTGCGCGCCGATGGTGCCTTCTTGAAAATGAAGCTCTTTGGCAAACAGTGTGCCGCACAGAAGCGATGCCGCAAGCAAAGAGACGATGGTTTTAGTGAACATTGTTGATCCTTTTTTGAGAAATTTGATAGATAAAGCCGTACATTTCAGCGCACAAAAGCACGCAAATAAACAAAACACCCACATAGGTGTAACCAAAAAGCGCGCTAAGGAGCCCGCCACCACCCGCGATCCACCCCGTAAACACCATGATGACACCCAACAGCCTAAGATCGCCAAGCTTGGAGAGGCGTTTGAGGATGACAAAGTTGTAGTACGAGATGACAAACGGGTAAACCATGCTTAAAAGCAATGCCTCTCGCGCCGCGTAAAGAGCGTAACTCGTCGCAAACAAAAAGGCGATGATGAACGCGTGTTGCTCTTTAAACACGTCTCGAAGCAAGTACGCCGCGCCCATGCCGATGAGGTGAAACACCCAGATGATATGCCATGTCGGCTCTCTCCAAATGGCGATGTCAAGGCTACGTGAGAGCGTTTCAAAAAGATTCGCGTCCAAGTACGCCCAGATTGCCATGGAAGCCACTGCGTAAAGACTCAAACGCTCCGAGGCGATCTCCACACGGTGCGGCGGCAAACGGTGCAGAAAAAAGCTACATGTAAACGCGGTCACTGAGAGCGCAATGGCAAGATTACCCCGTAAAATAGGCGCATAGGTAAAGAGTGCCGTAGCAAGTGCATAGGTCAAGGCTAATGCTATGGCGATCTCACCCATGCGTTCTTTGGAGACTTTGATCAACAGCGGAGCGCTCATACCCAAACTCACGCCAAGCAGTGCCAAGACCGCAAGGTTGAGCGAGGGATAAAAAAACGAACACAAGGCTTGAATGCCCACAAAAAAGATGATCTTTCGCTGATCGGTATTGAGCCAACCCCACGAGCGGTACACCAACAAGCTTCCTAGAACGCCACCCAAAGGCAAGGTAAAAAAGGTCTGGACGTCGGAGTGAAAGACTTCGATGATGCCCGTTTGCGCGATGAGCAAGTAGTAACAAAACTCGCTGGCGACAAAGAGGGTGAAAAGGACATTAAACATAAGCACTCCTTTGCAATGTGGATGCGAGGATGAGATAGATGGAGGCAAAAACAAGGTCATACACCGCGATCATCATGCCCTCAACACCAAGCTGATGCGCAAGATAGAGCGAAAAAAACATCGAAGAAACTGCGATGCGGTTAAACGCGCTGATCTTGGCAAGCAGGAGCGCGTGAAGAGGGTGCATGAGTGCAAAAAGATGAATGATGCCTGTCGTTGTCATAAACGCAAAGACGACATACTCGTACTTACCCTCAAAACCAAAGCCCAAAAGCGGATAAAGCGTTGCGGCAAAGACAAACAAAAAGAGACCGCCCAAAGCATCACTTGCAAAGCCTGCAAGATGGTAGAGTTTCAGCGCATTGAGCTTCTCAAGACGCCAGCCAAGCTCAGGGTAAAAAAAGCCCATCGTCACAAGGATGATGAAAAGCCCACAAAGCATACGAATCGTCCATAGAAGATGAATGTCTGTTTGTATAAAGCCCGCTTCCATGAGCCCTGCCATCGAAAGGGCGATGAGCATCAGTGTAAAACCGAGCGTGTAAAAAAGGCTAAACGAGCGCTCGTTAAGTTTTTTAAGATAGGGCGAAACAACCGCCATCGCCATAAAAAAGATGCCAACTCCCATCGCGATGTGGGCATGTGCTACAACGAGGTCATTGCGGTGAAACAACCAGCGAATGGAGGGAATAAACAAGATGTTCCCCTCGATGTCAACAAACAAAAACGCATAGACCGCGATGATTAAAGAGGGGCTGTTTTGAAACGTGATATTTGCATCTTTGAGCCATTTAAGAAGCAACGGCACAAAACAAAGGGTGAGGTACTGAAAAAACCACTCTTGGTTGTAGGTAAGCTCTCCTATAAAAATGCGGTGTGCTACTGAAGCGATGTAGCCCACAAGCGGAATAATCCACATCGCGTGATACTTTGCGACAAAGCTCTCTTTGGCGTGGAGTTTAATGAGCAGGTAAAAGATGGGAATAAGCGTGTAACTCATGCCAAGCGTATTGTCCCCATGCGGTCCTACGACGGTTTTTTCCACTTGTCCGATGACGGGGTTCATCAGCACCAAAAGCGCGATGGGCGAAGCGATGACCAAGTACAAAGAGACTTTGATCCACAGAGGAATGACCTTGTAGACCTTGATGTAATCATACAGTGCCAAGATGTAAAAAAGCCCTGAAAACGCAAGGATAAAGTTTAGCTCATACGCAAAGTCGTAAAACGCAAGCCCGCGGTGAACACCCATCAAAAGGCTGATCGTCATAAAGACCAAAAAGACGCACCAGAGCGTAAAATAGACTCTTAGCTTTTCAAGCCCTTTTTCGCTGTGGATGTTCTCTTTTTCCATCAAGACAAACGGTAAAAACGAGAGCATCAACGGCACAAAACCATAAAGCATCAAAGAGATATGCGCACTTCTGGCATTGACCGCTGAAAGCGTGGAAGAGGGGAGAAAGTAGCCCAAAAGATTGAGTGAGTATTCAAATCCAAACGCTAAGCCAAAGAGCAAAAAAAGTGCGCTAATAGCAAAGGATTTTTGTATAAAACTAGAGAATTTTTCCATCGTTTACCTCGATAATTTTGTCTGCATATGCCGATACATGGCGGTCATGTGTTGCGATGATAAGGGTCGTGCCACTTTTGGAGAGCGATTTGAATAGCTCATAGATATTTTGCGAATTGTGCGAGTCCAGATTGCCCGTGGGTTCATCGGCAAAGAGAACTTTGGGGTGATTGACAAGCGCTCTCACAATTGCGGCACGTTGACGTTGTCCGCCTGAAATCTCATCGGGGTATTTGTTTTTGATCGCTTCGATGCCACATTGCTCAAAAAGCGTGTCGATGTAGGGGCTTTTTTTGTCGATGGCGGCAAGTTTAATGTTTTCCAAAATCGTTAAATACCCGATGAGGTAGTGAAACTGGAAGATAAATCCGATCTCTTTTTGACGAAACGCATCAATGTTTGTGATCTGCGTGTACGCTTTTCCCTCAAAAAAGAGCTCGCCAAGGGTCGGACGAAGCAGGGAAGAGAGAATGGAAAGCAGGGTCGATTTTCCCCCGCCACTTTCTCCGACGATGGCGATAAACTCACCCTTTTGAGCCGTAAAATGGACGTTATCTAACGCAAGGTCATTTTTGTAGTAGTGCGTAATGCCGCGTGCTTCTAGGATCATAACGCACCTCGTTGAATCAGAATGATCGGGTCGATCTTCGAAGCGCTGTAAGCTGGAAGCAGAGCGCCCAAAAGTGCCATAAACAGAGAAAATCCAAAAACGACGACGATGGTTTGGACGCTTAGTTCACCGTTGACGTAGCCTTGAAATTTCTCGATATGCGCGATCATCAACAAAAGCCCTTTGGAGAGCAAAAGGGCTGAGATAAAGCCAATGCACGTGATGATAAACGTCTCACCGACTACCATGCTCATGATAAAACGTGAGGATTTGCCGATGGCACGAAGGATACCAAACTCGCTTCTTCGCTCATTGATCGTGATGCTAATGAGGCTTGCAATGCCCAAAAGCCCCATCAAAAACGCCACCGCGCTGATGACGTTGGAGGAGGTCTCGATGATCTTGAACTGGTTATAGTTGTCCACAAATTCATGGGTGGTCTTGGCTTCGATGTCAGGGCTTAAAGCGTTGATGTGTTCTATCAAAGAGGTTGCATCAGCGCTTTTGTCGATGCTTGCAAGCAAAATGGACGCTTCTTTGTTAAAGATAGCGCTGGCGTCTTCACGGTTTAAAACCGCCCCGCCATCTTCAAAGCCGACACCGTTTTCAAAGATGCCAGAAACCGTGAACATTTTGTTGGAAATGCTCACAGATTTGGGTGAATGAAGTCTCGCATCGATGTTTTTGCCCAGCATCACTTCGCCTTTTTTGGGGTAAGAACCTTGTGTGAGCGCATAGGTCTTAAAGCGGTTCTCGCTCACACCGTAAATGGCGGCGATAGGAAGCTCATTGATAGGGCTAGCTCCAAGGATGAGCGCATACACCTCTTTGATCCCTGCTACGGTTTGCACGGAGGAAACGAGCGAAACAGAGACATCGCTGAAAAAGGTATCGGCGATTTTGGCTTGAGTGATGATGATGTCACCCTCGGATTTGAGCATCGTGGAGTACATGCCGATGATGCCCCGTGAAATCGAGGTAATCATAAAGATCGCTGTGATCGCGACGGTAATGCTCAGGTAAATGAGAAAGGTTTTAAAGCGGTTACGGTTCAGCGCTTTAAAAAAGAGTGAGACCAAGACGACTCCAAGACGACTCCTTGTTGGATAATAATGACAATTTTAGAAAACCAATATGAATGGAGTATGAATTACCTTTACATGTAAAACATTTGAAAGCTATGTCGAAGTACAATGCACGCAATGTTGCAAGAGGAAATGCTATGAAGATCATCGTGTTAGATACTGAAACCACGGGAATGTTTGAAAAAGACCGCATCTGTCAGCTCAGCTTTTTGGTGTTAAATGAAGAGTTTGAGATCGAAGAGGTGCATGACGCGCTGTGCAAGCCGCCTTTGCCTATTTCCTACGAAGCGATGGCGATACACCACATCACGCCTGAAAAGGTTGAGGGCGAACCCTCATGCGTTCAGACTCGGGCATATAAGAGGCTTCTGGAACTCAACTCGCCTGCCAATATCCTCGTCATTCAAAATGCCGCGTTTGATCTTAGTATGCTTGCCAAAGAGGGCTTTACCTCACAGATGAGTCTCATCGACACCTTTCGCGTACTTCGCGCCTACTATCCGCTCGATGGCTCGTTTAGCTTGCAGTACAAACGCTACCAATGGGGACTTTACCGTGAAGAAGAAGCGTTGGAGCAAAAGCTCGGCATTCGCATCAACGCACACGACGCGCTAGGCGATGTCATCGTACTCAAATACCTCTTTGAGCGCCTGTGCGACGAGCACTCCATACCCAAGATGATCTTACTCTGTTCTGAGCCCATCGTCCTAAGTCACATACCGTATGGTAAAAACAAAGGCAAAAAGTTCATCGACGTCGCCAAGACGGATCGCCAAGACCTCCACTACATGCTAAACTCCAACGGACTCGACGAAGACATGAAAGCCTCCATACTCCACGCCCTCGAATCCACCAAAGAGGACATCACCCTCACCATCGGCTTTGGCAAATACGCGGGTAAAACGCCGCTGGAAGTGTTAGAGATAGACCGCAACTATCTTGTATGGATGGTGAATAAGATGGATAATTTGAGTAGCGAACTGAAAGAGGCGATAGAGAAGGTGTTGGTTTCGTATCCGTAAAGTTTTACATGTAAAGGAAAATAGAAGATTCAAAAGAGTTGCAGAGAAAATAATATGAAGTTAAAATTGTATACTCCATGTTGGATAAATACCTTTTGATTTTCGTAAAATATCCTCTAAAGTTAATTCTTCCCATGTTTTATTAATTGTATTAACAAAAGCAAATTTATACTTTCCTTTAATATTTTGTGCTGTAAGTAATTCAGCTGTAGATATGGAAAAAAAATGTCCTTTAAAGTTTTCTTTTACGGTTTTTTTTGCAGTTGATTTTATTTCATAAATGATTATAGAATCAAAATTCTTTCTAATATCTTCTATTGAGTCATAATTAATATTATTTTTACTTTTGACTATATCGAATGCTTTCCCATATAACGTTAATCCTTTTTCAGCATAAGCAATTAATAAGTTCCTTCTATGTGTTTTATTTGGAACATGAAAGCCTATGTTAAGAGAAATTAAATAATCTGCTGCTTTAATAGCTGTTTGTTGAGAAGTTCCACCAAGCTTAATATCTATATTATCTCGTTCTTTCATTTGTAAAATACCTTATCTGTAAGAATGTCTTTTAACTACTTGTATGGAACTTATTATACCAAAGTTCACATTTTTACAATTTTGAGCTTTTTATAAACATTTTATAAAATATAAATTTTGTTACTTCACAAAACAAATGGAATAATTCTTTTCGTTTTCTGCTTATAATCTCTATATTCACTCGACTGTTCCACCCACAACATCTCCTCTTTATAGGCTTTCAAAAACAGCGTTACCACTAAAAGCACGTAGATAAAAAGACTCAATAATGTGGGCTTAGAGACCACAATGCCGAGCATCATCACAAAGAGTGAAAAATACATAGGATGCCTGATGTAGCGGTACGCACCGGTGGTGATGAGCGAGGCGTTTGCTTTAATGTCAGGTGTGATGTTGAAGTTGCTAAGTGGGTTATGCTTTAGCGCATAAAGCCCAAAGCCACCGCCTAGCAAAAAGATGAGCAAAGCAAAGTTGCTTGGTGTATGCAAGCCATGTTCTATTAGCAAGCGTGCAATGAAGATGAATTGCAACGACACCAAAAGGTAAGAGTAGCGTTTTGAACTCATTGATTTTCCCTCTCAAACACTTCCACTAAGCTGTTTAAAAATGCCTTTACATGTAAGTCATTTTCACTCTCAATGCGCTCTTTCATTTCATGAGTAGTGATGCGCAAAGCTTCGACACATTCATCGTAAAGCGTAAGTGTTTCGCTAGAGCTTAGTTCACAACTCTCTTTTCCAAAACGGAGCAAAAACGCTTTACTCCACCATTTTTTACTTCCTAAAAGATACAAAGCAGGGATGTCTTTTTGAATGTAAAGTGTCGTGCAAACGACATCATACGCGGGTGCAAGCCAGATGTTTTGGATATTTTCATAGAGTACGCCAAAGTTTTTGAGGTGCGCATCGCCGTTTTGCACCAGTGTGTTGATGACCATCATTTTGAAAAAATCTCTGAGTGCCTTTTTCTTGTGTTTGGGTGAGACAAACGTTTTGATGCTTTTGGCGATGTGCTCGTAGGAGCCTTCGTATTTTTCATCGGCTTGTCTGGCTTGAAGAACACACATATCTTCAAAGCCTAAGTAACTATCATCGTCTTTGATGTCAAAGCGCTTCATGATGAAAAGCTTGTTGTCATCGGAGAGGTAAAACTCAGGCACTTCGATGCCAGCATATTTTATGACTTTCATGCAGTAAAATTCGTTAAGCGCTAAGTGTGGGTATTCGTCACCCCATGACTTGACGATGTACTCTTGCAATGGCAAGGTAACTTTGTCGCGCACTTTGGCTAAGACTTTGGGTTGCACGCCACTGAGTGGCGAGTTGAGAGCAAAACGGCTGACCAGTTCATCAAAGAGCGTTTCACTTTTTGGGTGCAAGAGTGCGTCTAAGCTGAGGGTTGTTTCTTCTTGTGTGTCATCTGCTTCGTACGTGAGCCTGCCTTTGATGCTGTGTGCCATAAGATGAAGGAGTCCAAAGTCATCGGTTTTGGTGATTTTTGAGAAATGTTTTTTGATGATGGAAAGCAGATACCCCTCGGGTAGGTGCATCTCAAAAATGGGGTGGAGTTTTGGGTTTACATAACTCTTCGTTCGTACAGGCATACTGAGTGACACAAAGGTATCTTGAGCATTGGTTGTGTAGTCAAAGATGTATTCGTTATTTTCAAGAAGGATAGTGCCTGCTTTTTCGCTAGAAACTTTTACATGTAAACTATCTTTCATCTCTTAACTCCTCAAAAGTTGGGAAGGGAGATTTTTCTTTACATGTAAGCTCGTACCCTAAGTAGTCAAGGATGTGAAGTATCTTCTTTATGCCAACATCGGAACTTGTGCCGTTTTCAAGGGAGCTGATGGTCGCGCGAGAAATAGAAAGATCACGAGAGAGTTGTTCTTGTGAGACTTTTTTCTCTTTACGAAGCTGTGCAACGTAGGCTCCAAACTCTTTTAAGTCCATGTTTTTCCTTGACTAATATTTTAGACATTTTATAACTTTAAAGTCTAAATGTCAAATATGTTAGTCAAATAAGCTTTACATGTAAACCTAAAAACCCTCTAACATACCAAACTAAAATGGTGTAACAGCGGGCATTTGGAAAAGAGCACGACACCTTTTTCGGACCTATTTTCGGAGACGATGAGGTTGTTTTCCATAAGGTCGTTGAGGATGGCGTTGATCTTGACTTCGTTTGGGAAGATGCCGTAGCTTAGGAGTTGTTTGAAAGCATAAGCTTTGGCTTGCTCGAACGTGTAGGTGCGTTTGTATGTGCTTGGGAAGTAGTGGACGTTGTAGGCGATGGAGGCTTTTTCCAAGGCGTGCAAGAACGTTTTGACTTCGACGCTGGGATTGGCGTGGTATTCGGGTGCATTGTGCGCGATGAGCAAAAGATCGAGCAGGGAGTTGGTGTGGTGTTTTTTCCAACCGACGAAGATACCAAGTGAGCGGGTCGCATTGAGCATGGTTTCGATGTCTCGTGGCGTGCTGATGGCGGGTGTCATGGACGCAAGAACGATGTCATACGTTACAGGTGGTGTAAACGTGCTCCAATTGGCATGTTGAAGCGTGACAAAGCCGCTTAAGTCGTGCATTTCACTTTTTCCATTGACGATTTTGAGCATGTCATAGGAGATGTCAAGCGCGGTGATGTGTGCTTTTTTGAGCGCTAATGGAATAGCAAAAGCGCCCGTACCACAGCCGATGTCGAGGAGTGAATAGCCCTCAAAAGCGATGCCGTGACTTTCCACCCATGCGATGATGTGTTGCGCGTCCTCGTTGATAGACGCATCATCGTCATGCGGGTGTCGTTTGGAAGAAGCATTCCAGAGGGCTATCTGCGAACTCATCGAAAATCCTTTCTACATTATATCTTTAAAAATATAACGAAATTTTCTTTAATGTCAAGACATGCGAAGGTTACATGTAAAGCATAAACTAGGCTTCTCTTTTCAAATGTTGAAATAAAAAAGTGAAAATAATAATTCCAACGATACTCGCCATAATGTCAGCCAAGTCAAATGAACGACTTGGAAAATAGGCTTGGCTGATTTCTTCTAGTATTGAAAATACAAGAACAATTAAAGAGCCAATTTGAATCTTAAACCATTTTTTCCCTTTAAAGCCGTAATTTAACAAAAATGCCATAATTCCATACAGTACGATATGTCCTATTTTGTCTCCATAGGGGATTCTCCCTACCATTTTGAACGCGAAATTATAGTGAGCCGTATCTGCTTGATAGATAATCAAAACGAGAAAAGCAAAGAAAGCTGTCGGAAGAAAGATCCGTTTCAAAAGATCCGATCTTTTTTGCGTTTGTGTAGTCTCAAAATTTTGCATGATTTTTCTTCCATGCTTTATAGGATTGTTCATCTGAAAATAAAAACGCTAAATTTTCATGGTCACTTCGTGCATCAAAGTCTTGAATTTTCTGCTTAACGACCTCATACCTTTTTTCTTCGGGTATATTGGCAGAGTCCAAATCCCAAGAAATACACTTACCCGATTGCGTACTATAGCCATAAAGACCATTTTCGTTTTTGTAGAGTACGTCAATGCTATGGACGATGACATGCTGTTGGTTGAGTAAATCTAGCAATGCACATGCATCTTTGGGTTGCACGGCATAAAATTTGGCTCCGTTATGTTCTTCAAGATCAATACCTGAAGTTTTATAAAATTCAAAAATATCCATAGGAACTCTCCTTAGTGTTGATGTGTTGCGTTATAATGATTTATACGTTGACATTTGCCAAAATGATACTGCATAAGCGTGTGACAACTCTCTTCTGAAAAATTTATTGTAAAGGCAATAGATGCTTGCATTAATGCTGGTAATGCGTCAATCGAAAGGTGTGTAAGCATAACTTTATCCAGTTTACTGGGCTCATATTTGAATTTTTCTATAGTATGCGAAGCAATCATATAGTCAATATTTAAGGAGGCAACAATGCTAAAAGCGATCAACCCTAACATCATGATAAGATTTAGGAGTAGATGAAACGATTTGCGTAAAAGTGTAAAAAGGATGCCAATAACCAATACGAGAATCAAAAAATATTCAAACCATTCTATATAATAACGCAAGGTTGTTACCCCTAAAAGTTCTTGGTATAAATACATTTTTTTAAGAGAAGCAAATCCCATAATAATTGTCTGCAACATTAATGCGGTCATCAAAATTTTAATACTTAATTCCCCTTGATACCGACGCATGATGACTAAAAAGATGATGACAACCAGACTAATGACCCACGCGAGTTGAAAAAATCCTTCTCTTGCAAACTGGGCGGGAGAAATTCCAGACTCGTTGATATAGGCTTCACCACCAAATAAATAGGCAATTTGGAAGATTAAGAATGTTATGAAAATCACATTTAAGGCACCTAAAAAAATACCGATAATGAGCGTATCAAAGGATGTTTTGTTTTCTTTGAGTGGGCGTGACGCGTGGTTAAGATAGCTGTAAAGAAAGAGACTTAAGTAGATCAAAAAGTAAACCGGTATCATCATGATATGGTCTAACTTCAAGAGAGAAAAATAGTGCATAAACTGGGTAACGGCATTATTAAAATTTGTATCGGCATTTCTAAACGGAACCAAGAATAAGCCAACGAAAGGAAATGTAATTAGCACAGCAATCAAACTTCGTTTATAAACAGAATAGTTTTGATTATACGAAAAGAGATGTGTCGTAAATGTTTTCAGGTATGAGATCAATGAAAAAGAGATCAACAGTCTTGGAATAAAGGCTTGATAGAAATAATCCACTTTGTGCATACTCGTTACATACAAAACGGCAATCGTGCCTACGATGATATAAGGCAAAAAAACATGCACCAATGTGTTGTTGTAGATAAAAATATCAATGCACCAAATTAGTATAAAAGGTAATGCAAAAAGTGTATAACGGTTGATGATTTGGTTTTTTACAATAAGATAAATCAGTGGAACGAGTGCAATCATATAGAGCAAAATAGTGCCTAAACCAATTGCTTGAGATGGCACGAATTGGGTTTTGAAAAGTGCTAGCAATAGACTGATTCCTATAAGCAATACGCTAAAACGAATATCGCTAAAAGGCGTATCGACACTCTCTATTGCTTGAGTTTCTTCAATAAAATTAGCCATTGTTTTCCCCTTGAAACGTTTTCATAACAGTTTTTGCAAATCTGGTATCAATTTGAGCATTCATTTGCTCGAATAGGGTGTAATATCCAAGTAAAGTGCGATTTAAAAATAGATACTCTTGATTAAATTTATGCACAGAGTGGGTCTGTTTTTTCTGTATATCTAAAATGGTTTCAAACCCTCTTTTAGAAAAAGAGTGATCCGCTCCAAAGTCGTAGTAATCCTCTTTTAAAATCTCTATGTAGAGTGAATCGAGCGGTCGAATAATCTCTTGGTAAAAAGCACGCATGGTTTCGATGTCGCTTTGATCAATCATCTTAAGATTGGCATATTGACGTACAATCTCATCTTCATTCTCACCGTAAATCAACGAGAGATGCAAATGGTTATAATGCGTTAAAAACTCTTGATCAACGTATTTGATGCATCCAAAATCAATTACACCCAAATCTCCGTTTTGCATAAAGATGAAATTACCAGGATTGGGGTCGGCGTGAATGGCTTTGAGCTCATAGAGCGTTGAAAAGAAGGTGTCAAACAGAATTTGAGCGTAATGATTGCGTTGCGTTTGCGTTGGCTTTGATGTTAAAAAATCTATCAACGAGTAGCCCTCGACGCAGGAGCAAACGAGCACTTTTGATGTTGAGAGGTCTTTGTAAGCACGAGGTATTACGATGTTAGGATGTGTGATAGCATTTTTAAAAAACATCACATTGTCGGCTTCAAAGCAATAATCTACCTCTTCATAAAGCCTTCGATTGATCTCTTCAATCAAATGGTCAATGTTATGCCCTTTCGCAAAGCGTTCTAGCATAAACTTGACCATGCCCATATCGGAGTGGATTGAGTTTGCAATTCCTGGATATTGCACTTTAACGGCGACGGTTTCGCCTTTATACTTTGCTTTATGCACTTGTCCTAGACTTGCACTTCCAAAAGGTATTGCTTCAAACGATTCAAATATCTCTTCGGGATAGCTGCCAAGTTCTTGTTTGATAATTTTACGAATAAGGGCACGGTTGATGGGTGGAACGGCATTAAAAGATTTTCCGATGTGCTCAAGATAGTTTTGTGGTAAAAATGGCAGTGCCACCATAACTTGCTGCGCAATTTTAACCGATATGCCTTTGAGCTCACCCAGTGCTTCGATGATAATTTTGGCTGTCTCTTCATGCGTCTCATCTTGAATGGATTGTTTATGATTTTCCGAAGAGAGTATTTTTTTAAGAGCCCCTTTTGAATGGGTTGCTCCAATTTTAAGGAGCGTCTTACCGATGACTTTACCTCGAGCCATACTCGTGATGGGAATTGGCTTATCCATGAAATACGTCCCCCAACTTTCGTTTGATTTTTGTAAAACGACTCTGTTTGGTTGAAAAACGGGTAATGGCAGAGAGCAGATGATTTTTAAAGAGGAACATTCCTAAATCTGAGGCTTTATTAAGCAAATTTGAATTTAAAATAGCTTCAATGACACCCATAGAGTGGTCGATAAATTGGGTGGTGTTTTCAAAGGATTGACTCTCATCTTTGATCCAATAGGTGACAACGACCACAAAATAATCCCAAAAAATCTTAGGTAAATACTCTTCAAATGGAGGTCTTTCAATCTCTCCTGCTTCAACGGCGATTGCAATCATATCAGCAATCGTTTCTGTAAAAAGTCGATTAGTAGCGTAGATAGATTCAAGTTTAATTGATGAAGAGTGAAAAACCATCTCTGCAATTTGCGCGATAAATTCCCGATCTTCCAAATAGAGCTCAATTTCTGTTTCAACGAAGGTTTGAAGCTGCTCCCTTAATGTATAAGTATCAAATCCCTCGATAGAATCCACAAGAGTGCGTGCTTGTTGATGTTTCCATTCGATGTAGGTATATAACATATGCTCTTTTGTTGGGAAATAGTTATAAATAGTAGGGTTACTCACGCCTGCTTTGTGTGCGATTTCTCGCATCGAAGCCTCTTTGAACCCTTTTTCAATCATGAGTGCAACACCAGCTTCCAAAATTTTGATTTTGGTAAGTTCTCTGTTTTCTTGGGAAATTTTCATCTTCACCCCTTTTAGTTAACCAAGTATATATTATTTCGCATATAAATGTCAATTAATATATAGCAAATTAAGTAAAATTTCTTTGCTTGTTACAGGAACAATGAAATTTAAGGCAAAATTTGTAATTGATTAGGGTGTTTTTTGGAAAGTATGGTCAGTATTGTTCGAAATAGCGTGTTTTGACGGTATATCGTCATATAAAGCCAAAGGCAAGGCTAACGTTTTACACTTTCTCTTGCAAACATTTCCGATAAACTGCTTACAAATGTCTTTACATGTAAACCCAAAAACCCTCTAACACACCAAACTAAAATGGTGCAACAGCGGGCATTTGGAAAAGAGGACGACGCCCTTTTCGGATCTGTTTTCGGAGACGATGAGGTTGTTTTCCATGAGGTCGTTTAAGACGGCGTTGATTTTGGCTTCGCTTGGGAAGATGTTGTAGCCGATGAGTTGTTTGTAAGCATACTCTTTGGCTTGTTCGAACGTGTAGGCGCGTTTGTAGGTGCTTGGGAAGTAGTGGACGTTGTAGGCGATGGAGGCTTTTTCCAAGGCGTGTAAAAAGGCTTTGACTTCGACGCTGGGGTTGGCGTGGCATTCGGGTGCATTGTGCGCGATGAGCAAAAGATCGAGCAAAGAATTGTGACGGTACTTCTTCCAGCCGACGAAAATTCCAAGCGAGCGGGTTGCGTTTAGCATCGCTTCAATGTCGCGTTGCGTGCTAATGGCAGGCGTCATAGATGCAAAGACGATGTCGTAGATTTCTTCGGACGTAAATGCACTCCAATCGGCGTGTTGAAGCCTCACGGAGACGTCGGTATCGAGTGCTTCGCTTTTTTCATTGATGATTTTGAGCATATCGCACGAAAGATCAAGTGCCGTGACATGGGCTTTTTTGAGCGCAAGAGGAAGCGCAAACGTCCCCGTGCCGCATCCGATGTCTAAAAGCGAATAGCCCTCAAAACCGATGCCTTGATTTTCGATCCAGTTGAGAATATAGTCGGTGTCTTCGGAAAAATCGTTTTGTTGCAAAGCATGCTTGGAAGCACGGCTCCAAAGCGCTACATGTGAACTCATCGAGCATCCTTTTTATTTATATATTTAAAAATATAACGAAATTTCCTTTAAGAAAACTTCTGAGTTGCGATAATAGACTCTACGCGACAATGCGCCCCATCGTTACGCCTGTGACGCCAGTTCTTTTTGCGCGGCGTAAAGCAGTGTTTGAAAGTCGTCGAAGTAAGCGTATGCGCCTTGTTTTAACGCTTCTTGATCGTCGCGTGCGTAACGGTCGTACACAATGATCGCGTCGATGGCGGCGTGACGTGCGGCTTCGAGTCCGACGAGGGAATCTTCGATAATTAAACACTCTTCGGGCGTGACGTTGAGCGTTTGCATGACGTGATGATGGACGTGCGGGTGGGGTTTGATGCGGCTAACGCTTTCACGCCCGAGAATCATCGCAAAGGTTTCGGCAAAATCGACCTTTTGCATCATCTGAGAATTTTCGTACATGTACGTATGAAGATTGCTCTGTGAGGTCGTACTAGCAATGGCAAGCGTTAAGCCTTTTTCGCGAAGAAAATGCAACAGCGCAGGAGCGTCAGGCTTAAAATCGATAACGTTTTGAAGGTAGTGCTTGGCAATACGATACCGCATCGCGCGAATCTCTTCTTTCGAATAGCGCGCGTTATAGGCTTTTCGCAGCGCGTCGCAATACTCCAAATAAGCATCTTGCGTATGGCTTAGAGCGTGTAAAAGCGAATCGCGTCGGTGTTGAATCGCACACTCGTTTGGTGCTTGTGCGCCCAAAGCATTGATAAGTTCGGCGTCGACGGCGTTCCAAATACCGACCGAATCGATAAGCGTACCGTCCATATCGAAAATAACGACTTTTTTACCGTCAAACATGGGTAACTCTTTCAAAAAAACAAAGCAGGAGCGTCGCTTTTAGCAAAGCCTTGTAAAGCGCGTTTCGCGTTATTAGGATTTTTAATGTAATCGAAGTATAGCGTAGTTTGGAAAAGAGAAAAACGCTCGAATCGGGCAATTCGAGCGTTTGGTGTTTCAAGTGGTTAGGTTTTCTAAAAAGGAGGTATTGTCTTGGTAACGAAAGTATAGAAAAAAAGATTAAACGTTTTGCTAACCTTTTTTAAACTAAAAGCAAACAAGAACCGTTTTGACGCGTGCGTCGATTCTTTAACATGTCAGTGTAAAATTTATCTTAAAAAATTTTATTATAAGATAAAATCCGATACTATTTTTTCGCCTTTTGTGATCAACGCTTGATGCAAGCGAAACTTGTGAGATAAAAGATAACAGCTATGAACGAGTATAACCCTTTAGAAATTTTATCGGATAAAAAGGTTCTGTGCGTTGAAGACGAAGAGATTATTTTAAACAATATCGTCGAATCTTTGGAGCTTTTTTTCGGTAAAGTCGTCGGCGTGAAAGACGGGCTTGAAGCCTTGGACGAGGCTTTGGGAAACATCTACGACGTCTTAATGCTCGACATCTCGATTCCGCATATCGACGGGCTTGAAGTCGTCAAAAAAATTCGCCAAGTGAATAAAAAAATTCCGATTATTATTCTTTCGGCGCACACCGAACAAGAGTACCTTTGGCGTGCGGTAGAACTCAAAATTACGCGTTATTTAACCAAACCGTACGATAAAAACAGTTTGATCAAAGCACTGGAAGAAGTGGCGTTGGAGCTCGTGGACCATCGTCCGAGTTTTCAAATCAGCGCGGAATACACCTATGATTATTGCCGTAAAACCTTATCCTGTCGCAACGAGACGATCCACCTTTCCAAAAGCGAAAGCCGCCTACTCGAATACTTTTTAAAACGACCTAATCAAACGATTACGTATGAACAGCTTTTCGAGTACATGTGGGAATTTGAACAGCCGAGCAAAGAAGCCCTCAAGTCGATCGTGAAAGAGTTGCGCAAAAAGATCGATAACGGATTTATAAAAAATTTGTACGGCGTCGGGTACGTGTGTGAGGTATAATTTTAAAATCATCATCGCGCTTTTTGTCGTGCTCTATGCGATTATTACGCTTTTGTTTTTCAACTTTTACCGTGAACTTGCGATGAAAGACGCCAGACAAGAGGCGTTTTTCGTTTTGGATACGATGAATGCGATTCGCGACTACGTTTCCGTGGTGCAGCGTCCGCTTATCGAAGAACTCAAGGAAAAAAAGATGCTTGCGCGCGATTTTTTTGACCCGAGATTGCTCTCGTCAACCTACATTACGCGTTCGATTTACGATATACAGCGTTTAAAAAAGAACATCAACTACGATTATAAATTGGTCGCATACAATCCGCTCAATCCCGCACACGAGGGAAACGAGTTTGAAAATGAAATCCTAGACGACTTTAAAGAGGGCAAGTATCAGGAGTATTCACGGATTATTCACGAAAATAATGCACCGTATTTTTTCGTCGGATTGCCGATTCGCAATTCGGACACTTCGTGTATGCAATGCCATACGTCCAATAGTGCGCCCAAGCGTATGATTGAGCAGTACCACGTCATTCCCTCGTTTGAGAGCAAAGTCGGCGACGTCATTGCGATGATTACGTTTAAAATCCCCGTTTTTAGCATTTTAACGTACCACGTTAAGGAGTTTATGGTGGGCGGAGCGGTGATGTTTATCGTCTTTGTCGTTTTCATTTTGTTTTTGTATAAAATCTACCGTAGCGAACTTCGCTTGCAGGAAAAAAATAAAATGCTGATGATGAGCCAAAACCGTCTTGCGTCGATGGGAGAGATGATCGGCAATATTTCCCATCAATGGCGTCAGCCTTTGGCACAAGTCAGCTCGATTTTAATCAACCTCGAATTGCACAGCGAAAAAGACAAGTTAACCAAAGAAAAACTCACGCAAAAAATCAAAGAAGCCAGCGAACAGCTCTCGTTTATGTCGCATACGATCGACGATTTTAAAAACTTTTTTACGCCGAGTACGACCAAACACGAGTTTAGCGCGCAAGAGGTCGTCTCTCAAGCCAAAAGACTGCTAAGTGCCTCGCTGGAAAAATACGCGATCGACGTTCACGTCGAGATTCAAGACAATTTTATACGTTTGGGGTATCGAAACGAGATCGTTCAAGTTTTGATTAATATTATGAACAACGCCAAAGAGGCTTTTTTGGCGAACGTGCCCGAGCGACAAGAGCGCATTATTCGTATTCGTGCTTTTCTTGCCAGTTCAATGCCGATTCTTACGATTGAGAACAATGCCGGAAATATCGATGCAAATTTGATCGAGACTATTTTCGATCCTTACGTGACGACGAAAGAGTCTAGTAGCGGACTGGGGCTTTACATGAGCCGTATGATTGCCGAAAAAAACGGTGCAACCTTACGCGTGGACAATACGGATGATGGCGTTATCTTTACAATTATCTTTTAATTCTTCTATTTAACATATATTTAATACTTCCCCCTTTTCCCCCCTTTTTTAGTGTTACCATTCCCTTGAAGCATTTGTGCTGGTTAATGCTTTAATTGCTCGAAAGCGCATGTGAAATTTCCACGATTCATACGCGAAAAAGAGCGGTTTAGGTTGGTCTGTTTCAAAGGAGGAAACATGAGAAATTGGGACAAAGTGTTACTGGGTTTATTCATGTGCACGAGTATCTTTGCCGTCGGTGCAACCAGTGCCGCCGCCATGGAAGGCATGCAGATGACTAAGGAAGCGCGCGAGATTATTGCTCACGCGAAGGGAACGAAAGAGAGCCGAGGCGTCATTTCGTTGCAAGATTATATTGTCGAAGAGCAAGCGATGTACGACTGGCTCTTTAAAAATCACCCCATTTTTACCAAATACGGCGGAAAAACGGTCGGTAAGATGGTCGTAGGCGATCGCGGTCACGAGTGGATCGAAGAGGGTCACGGCGTCGATTTTTCCAAAAACTCTAAACGCAGCGGCGGTGAGGGTTTTAGTTCGATGATGTATCGGGTAGCGCGTAATTCAACGCTTGCGTATCCTAACAAATTCATCGGACCTGAAAAATGCGGCGAGTGCCATGCTGCGCAATATGAAGCTTGGAGCAGATCACGACACTCGTCCACAATACGTTTTCCGGGCGAACACCCTGAGGTCAATAATAAATTGAACGATCCGGTTTTTGACAGCGACACGGCATCGATTTTACCGCAAGGTATCACACCCGACGTTATTTATTGTACCGTAGGACACCTTAGAACAAAAATGGGCTTCTTTGATGCATGGTTATTACGTGGAACATACCATGTCGAAGGCGGTTTACTCAAAAACGGTACGGGTCAAATCACGGCCGGAGCAAACCAATGGCAACGTACGTGGGCGTACAACCTAACGCCTGAAGTCGCGAAAAAGATTAAAAAATGGGTTCCAGAGTTCCCCGTAACGCTTCAAGAATACGGCGATAACGGCGGATACGTCAGAGGACTTGCTTCTTATGCGGCGAAGTATAAAAAAGAGATGTCGTTCCAAGCATCGACTTCGTATTGTGAAGTATGCCACCCTTGGAAATTCGATTTTAAAAACCAAGGCGAATTTTTTGCGGCTTTAGGTAATGCCAAAGAGCTTCAAAAACATACGATCTCCAAAGGCGTTTCATGTGAAGAGTGCCACGGAGCGGGCGGTCACTTGGAAGGCGGTTCGGGCTTATTGATCTCTAACTGCGAACGCTGTCACCAACGCTTTAGCTACAACCCCGATTTGATGAAAAGCAATCCGCTTAACGTCGGTAAACCCGACCTAGCGTTGAGCTCAAAATTCAAATCCATGGGACCTGGATGCGGAACCGAAGGTGCTCAATCGTACTTTACGGCGCACTACTTAAAAGGAATGCGTTGTTCTACATGTCATGATCCTCACGACGTTACGGGTGACGTTTCGGGCGAGAAAAACGTCAAAGGTACGAACTATAACGCCAACCAAGGTTATTTGAGTTCGTTCTATACGAAACCGAAACTCAAAAAAGAGTGTGCGGATTGCCATAAAGAGCAAGCGTATATTCATGCAAAATCCGATACGCATAGTAAAAACAGTTGTGCGACGTGCCATATGCCGTTTATGATGAGTTGTGAAAACTTCTATGCGGTTCAATTCCAAGATCAAGCGGGATTTGATACGCAACGTCGTTCACACATCTGGAAAATCGAAGTCGATCCGAAAATGAAAACGATGGTTGCAAGCTCTGCCGCAACAGGACCTCGTGATACGAAAGATTGGCATTTCGATAGAAATAAAGACGGACGTAACTTCGTCGACTTGATGTGGGCGTGCGCTCGAACGACATGGGCGGATAAAGAGCAAGTCGAGGCAAAAGGATGTCATAGTCCGATTAACTCTGAATTAAAAGAGACCTTACACTTCAAAGACCAAAAACAAGTCTACGATGAAGTTATGGGCTGGCAAACACCGGTCAAAGACCAGTTTACGCAAGTCAAAGTCGGTATCCAAGGGCTTTATGCAATGCTTGAAGTCAAAAAATTGGCACCGTCCGATAAAGCACGCGTTTACGAGTTGATCGAAAAAGCGCAAGAAACCGTTGATTTAGTGGAAAAAGACGGTTCATGGGGCGTACACGGATTTAAATATACGAAACAAAGACTCGATGCAGCGGTTGAGTATATTAATGAAGCGCAACGCGTCATGAAAAAGAATCTCTAAGCAGGTGTCGCGTTAGCGACTTTATCATGGGCCAAGCTCGCTTGGCTCATGAATTTTTACGGTAAAAGGCATGATGATGAGTAGTAAAAAAATCTCTATTGGGTTGTTTGTATTTATTTGTTTGGTATCAAGGGGTTTTGCGGTTGAGCTCAAAACGGATGTTCAAAAAGAGTCGTACAGTATCGGCGTTTCGACGGGTTCTTATATCTCGAATCAACTCTTTGAACAATCCGAGCTCGGCGTTAAGGCAGATGTTGAAGCATTGATCGACGGTTTCGTCGATGCTTTAAAGAAAAAGCAAAAACTTTCAGACGAAGAGATTATTACGTATCTAAACAATCGAGCAGAGGGTTTAAATAAAATCAGCCAAGAGAGATTTAACCAAGAGCTCAATAAAAATTTAGAAGAGGGTAAAAAATACCTTGCAAACAATGCCAAGAACAAGAAAGTCGTTACCACGAAATCAGGCCTTCAGTACGAAATGTTAGCGGAAGGTAAAGGCGAGAAGCCTAAACCTGAAAGCATTGTGATGATCAATTATAAAGGAACGTTGCTCAACGGTACGGTGTTCGACGACACCTATGCGCGCAAAACGCCGGCTCACCTTTCGATGGTCAACGTCATCGACGGTTTACAAGAGGGCTTGATGTTGATGCGCGAGGGTGAGAAAGCCAAATTGGTTATTCCAAGTGAGCTTGCGTACGGTAATGCGGACGTTCAAGCCATTCCTGCCGGATCGACGGTCGTTTTTGAAGTCGAACTCGTCAAAGTGCTTAAACCGGGCGAATTGAACAATAGCGCAAAACCGCTCAGTGAAGAGACGAAGAAAGAGTTGACGACGACGGACAAAACACTCAAGAAACAGTAGAGGTTCGTAGTCACACAAAAAGGGGAGACGAGAATGGAACAAGATGAGAAAAGAAGAAATTTTCTAAAGTATTTAGGTGCGAGTTCCGTCGTAGTAGGCACCATCGGGCAAGGTGTCTTAGCCGAAGAACAAGCGCAAACGTCAAACGAAGGTAAGAAACCCCATTACGGGATGATTTTCGATCAAAACAAATGCGTCGGTTGTACCGAGTGCGAAGTCGCATGTCACAAAATAAACGCCGTGCCCCAAGGTCAAGCAAGGCTTTACGTGCAAAATAAAACCGATCCCGCTACGCCGATGGAAAAACGCTATGTACGCGTTTCGTGTCAACAATGCGAAGATGCGCCGTGCGTGAACGTATGTCCCACCAAAGCCTGTCATCGAGACGAGAAAACGGGCATCGTGACGATGAACGCCGATGATTGTATCGCATGTAAGTATTGTATCGTAGCGTGCCCGTACGACGTTCGTTTTATCAACCACGAAACCAAAGCGGCGGAGAACTGCAATTTTTGTTTTAATACGAATTTTGCGAAAAAACAAGACCCCGCATGCGTGCAAGCGTGCAAGTATAAAGCCTTGGTGTTCGGCGATCTGAACGATCCGGATTCGTACATCAACCAAATCCTACATGTCAAAGATGCGGTACGTATGAAACCGACGTTTGGAACCAAACCGAGCTTGCGTTATATTCCCGTTGTGAAAGTAGGAGTTTAATCATGAACGAAGCCATAGAATTTACCGTCGGATTTTCCCACGGTGTGGAATGGGGCTGGCCGATCGGCGTCTATTTGTTATTAGCGGGAATCTCCGGAGGCGCATTAATCGTCTCGTTGGCGCTTCGCTACTATCAACGCCAAAGCGTGGAGACGCCTTTACTCAAAGCCGCTTCGCTTGTTTCGTTTGTCACCATCGTTTTTGGAATGGTTTTCTTAGTGGGCGATTTGGAAAAACCGCTTTATTTTTGGAAAATCTTGATCAATTACAACTTTAAGTCGGTTATGTCGATCGGCGTTTTGGCGTTATGTCTGTACATACCGTTAACGTTTGTGTTGGTAGCGATCGTGTTTGAGGGGTGGATAAAAGAGCATTTGGCGACAACGCCTTTGGCAAAACTCTTTTTTCTCTTTCCTCTTTTGAAAGCTTTGCGTCCGGCGGTCGAAGTGTTGGCGTTTGTGTTCGCGATCGTCGTGTGTGCGTATACGGGATTTTTGATTTCGGTATTGGTTCGTTTTCCGCTCTTAAATACCGCGATTTTACCCGCCTTGTTCATCGTCTCGGGTCTTTCTGCCGGAACGGCGTTTTCAAGCCTGATCGCTTCGTTTTTCTTTCAAGCCGACGCTCACGCGGGCGATATGAAAACCTTGCATACGATCGAGTGGCCCGTTATGGCGTTGGAGATGTTGCTTTTGTTTATGCTTTTCGTCTCTTTAATCGTCGGAACGAGCTTCGATAAACAAACGGCGGGTGCATTTTTTCAAGGAGGTTACAGTGCGCTTTTCTGGTTCGGCGTCGTCGGAATCGGCTTTGGCGTACCTTTGGTGTTGAATTTTCTCTTAGGGAAAAAAGTCGCTCATAGCGCATTTACATTTTATCTCAGCGGTACGGCAAGCGTGCTGGGAGTTTTATCGTTACGTCTTTTTATTTTATATGCCGGACAAACGTTTAGCGCATAAGGGGTTTTTATGGTGTGGATTGAAAAAGGGATGCGTTATCTTTTCTCTTACGGGGTCGTGCTACTGTTATTGGCGATTTTAGGCATCGGCGCAGGCGTTGCGACGTTTATCGAAAGCGCGTACGATACGCAAAGTGCCAAAATCGCCGTGTACGACGCGGCGTGGTACGAAACGGTCATGGTACTCTCATGCCTTTGTATGATCGGTTTGATGTATCAAACCCGTATGTGGAGACGAAAAGGTGCTTTTTTGATACACGCCGCTTTTGCGGTGATCTTAATCGGCGCGGGATTGACGCGTTATTTCGGATACGAAGGGGTCATGCACGTTCGTGAGGGAAAGAGCGAAAACGAAATGCTCACGGTGACGTCGTACCTTCACGTCGAAACGCCTAAAGCTTCGTTTGAATATCCGCTCGCGTTAACGCAACTCGGATCGAACGATTTTACCTATAAAGAGACGATCGAGGGAAAGCCTTTGGTCGTCACGTATAAAAATTACCGCTATAAAGCCAAAGGCGAATTGGCGACGCTTTGGGTCGACGTTCGTTACGGAAGTGAAATGCGCTCGGTAAAAATCGAAGGCGGTGCCGGCTGGATCGAAGAGCCGGTTACCGTTTCGTTTCAGGGGCTTGACGTTCATCTGTCGTGGGGATCAAAAGTGCTAGTACTACCTTTTTCCATAGCCTTGCGCGATTTTCAGTTGGAACGCTATCCCGGCTCGATGAGTGCTTCTTCGTATGCAAGTGAAATCGATGTTTTGGACACCCTCAAAAAGCCTGTAATGGCGTATCGCATTTTTATGAATCACCCTTTACATTACGAAGGGTATACCTTTTTTCAATCGTCATACGATACGGATGAAAAAGGAACGGTTTTGGAGATCAATAAAGATCCCGGAAAGTGGCCGACGTATGCGGGATATTTTCTTTTAACGGCGGGATTTTTAATGAACTTTTTTACGCGCGGTAGCCGTTTTTTCAAACTAAGAGAGTATCTTAAAAACGCGCAATTGGTGTGGATAGCCCTTTTTGTAAGCTTTTTAGGCGTGGACGTGAGGGCAAATACGGCAGATTATAGTGCTTATTTGGAGCAAGTCCGCGTGAACAGCGCAGTGCATGCCGATAAGGATCTCAGCGAGCTTTTGGTGCAGGATATGCAAGGAAGAATGAAGCCTTTTAGCACCGAAGCGACCGAAATCGTCACGAAATTGACGACGCAACGTTCTCTTTACGGTTTAAGTGCCGAACAGATGGTTTTAGCCATGAGCACGCGACCGGACATCTGGCAAGACATTGCGATCGTCAAGCTTTCCAACCGACAAATCAAAACACTGATCGGTATGAAAGAGGATCAAGAGTATGCCTCGTTTTCGCAGGTGTTCGACGAAAGCGGACGTTATAAACTAGCGCAAGCGATGAACGATGCCAACCAAAAAGCGCAATCCAAACGCGGTACGTTCGAAAACGACTTGATTAAATTCGACGAGAAACTCAATATCGCCTATTTGACGTTTAAAGGCGTTTTGTTCAAGTTTATCCCCCTACCGAACGATCCGGCGCACACATGGGTCGATCCTAGCGGTGCGTTAAACCATCCGAGCGTCTCTTCGGAAGTCAAAACGTTGATTAGCAACTATTTTGCGGGATTGCAAGAGGGCATCGAAACCAACCGTTGGGAGAAGGCGACGCAAGCACTTTACGGACTTAAAGCGCATCAAAGAGCGGAAGCTTCGGAGATTTTGCCAAGCGCAACGCGCGTGAAAGCCGAAGTGACGTACAACCGCTTAGGACTTTTTCAAAAGCTCGTCGGGTTTTACTTTATCGTCGGATTGTGGGCATTTTTGTTAGCGTTGGTTTACCTGTTTCGGGGACAACGTTTGATCGTCTTGGAAAAAGCGACGATCGTGCTTTTTGCCCTCGGTTTTGGCGTGCACACCTTTGCGCTTGCCCTTCGCTGGTACGTCTCCGCGCATGCGCCTTGGAGCGATTCGTACGAATCGATGATATACATCGGCTGGTCGGCGGCACTGGCGGGCTTGGTCGTATTTCGACGCTCTATTTTATCGCTTTCGTCCGCCGCGATTTTAGCCGCAATCGTCATGTTGGTAGCGCATATGAGTTTCGTCAATCCGCAAATCACCAACTTGGTTCCCGTCTTAAAATCTTATTGGTTGAGCATTCACGTGTCGGTTATTACGGCGAGTTACGGCTTTTTGGGTTTGGGTACGCTTTTGGGCGCGGTTAGTTTGGTCTTGATGGCACTCAAACGTGCTCCCAACGAAGAACGCATCAACGAGCAGATTCGTATGATCGGTGCCATTAACGAAATCAGCCTGATTATCGGGCTTTCGATGTTGAGCGTCGGTAACTTTTTCGGCGGTATTTGGGCAAACGAATCGTGGGGACGCTATTGGGGTTGGGATCCCAAAGAGACGTGGTCGTACGTTTCGATTATCGTCTATGCGTTGATTTTGCATTTACGTTTTGTGCCCAAATTCTCTTCGCTTTACGTTTTTTCGATTGCTTCGATCGTCGGTTTCGGCTCGATTTTGATGACGTATTTCGGCGTCAATTTCTATTTGACGGGCATGCATTCGTATGCCGCTACCGGAGAGAGTCCGGCGATTCCTTCGGGCGTTTATTATGGTTTGGCAATCATCGCGTGTTTAGCGTTTGCGGCGTATCGCGGTCGCAAAGTACGTTTAGTTTAAGGAGTGAAAATGCTTTACATGTACCTTTTGGTGTTTCATATTATGGCGGTGATGTCGTGGATGGCAGTCATGTTTTACCAGCCGAGGCTTTACGTTTACCATCGAGAACATAACAATAACGCAGGCTTTGTCTCGGTCGTGCAAATTCAAGAATACAAGCTCTACAAATACATCGGCTTACCCGCATTTTGGGCAAGCATCATCAGCGGCGTATGGATGATCGCGCTCAACAATGCGCTTTTAGAGCAGTCGTGGATGCATCTAAAACTGCTCGTGTTGGTACTCTTAACGCTTTTTTCGTTTAGCATGGAGCATTACAGGCTCAAGCTTCAGACCCAACCGACGACGCGAAGCGGACAGTTTTTTAGAGCCTATAACGAAGTGCCGACATTGTTGTCGATCCTGATCGTCACCTACGTGATTACCAAAGAGACAATGCCGCTTTTTTCCCTCGGTGTGATCGTGTTTTTCGGTTTCGTCATTTATAAAATCGCGACCTTAAAGGCTTGACATGTTAAAACGGTTTTCGTCTTATTTTGCGCAATCTATGATGCAATCCAAGCTCAAAGAAGCCCTCAAAATTCAAAGGCTCGACGCGCCCGTTACCTACGACATAGACGCGTCGAAACCCTATCTTCTATACATGCACGTTCCTTTTTGTCACGATTTTTGCCCCTTTTGCTCGTTCCACAAATTTAAATACGACGTCCTAAACGCCAAAAGCTATTTTCGTTCGTTGCGCGAAGAGTTGTTCATTTTAAAACGCTTAGGGTTTTCCTTCGATCGCCTTTACATCGGCGGCGGTACGCCCTTCGTTGATCCCAAAGAGCTTTTTCAGACGATTCGTGTGGCAAAAGAGCTTTTTGATATCAAAGAAGTCTCCTGCGAAAGTTCGCCCGCTTCGATCGATCGTGAAAGAGTGTACGAAGCTAAAGGGCTGATCGATCGGCTTTCCATCGGCGTACAAACCTTTGACGATACGCTTTTAAAACGCATGGGGCGGTACGAGCGTTACGGCTCTTCCAAAGAGCTTCAACGCAAAATCGAATCGCTTCAAGGCATTTTGCCCACGATCAGTTTGGACTTGATCTTTAATTTTCCCGCCCAAAGCGAAGCGATGTTACGCGAAGATTTACGCATCGCCAAAGCCTTAGGCAGTGAACAAATCACCACGTATCCGCTGATGCGCTCTTCGTTAATGAAGGAGAGCATCAAAAATGCTTTCGGAGAAGAAGAGGGCATCAAAGAGTGGACGCTTTACCAAGCGATTCGCGACGAAATGAGCGAGTATAACCTTAATAACGCATGGGCGTTTGCCAAAGAAAAAAGTGCGTTAAGCGACGAATACGTCGTTCATTATCCCGAATACATCGGAGTCGGAAGCGGTGCGTTTAGCGCGTTTAACGGCCGACTTTACGTGAACGCCTACTCTTTGAGCGAGTACCTTCAGTGTATCAAAGACCGACGCCATGCGATTATTGCGCAAACGCCCGTTTTTTCGCCCAAACAGCAGGTTCAATACGCCTTTTTGCTGGAGCTTTTTTCGCGAAGCCTCGATATGGAGCGTTTTAACGCGCGCTTTGGCATTTGCGTCGAAAAAATGTTTAGCATCGAGTTGTGGTGGTTGGAGTCCAACCATGCGATTCGCAAAGAAAAAGGCGTTATTTATACGACGCTTTTCGGCGATTACTTGTGTGCGACGATGATGAAAACGTTTTACAGCGGTATGGATCTCGTTCGTACGTATTTGAGTAAAACGTTTTATCAAAATGCTTCATAAAACCAAAGGAGAAACCATGAAATACCGTGTAGCACTATTATTTTTAGCGGCGGCACTTTGCGCGCATGCCGGATTTATCAAAGAGGGTATCGAAGCAAAAGAGGGCGGAGATCATCAAAAATTGGTCGAAGTGTACGATCAAGCGTGCAAAGAGGGCAAGGCTTCGGGATGCTATAACTTGGGCGTCGTTTACGAACAAGGCGAAGGCAATGTCGCCAAAGACCTTAAAAAAGCGGCGTTGTTCTACGAAAAAGCCTGCGATCAAAATTTCAGTTCGGCATGTTACAACTTGGGGCTAATGTACGTTGAGGGCACCGCGCTCAAACAAGACTTTACAAAAGCCAAAGCGTTGTACGAAAAAGCGTGTGCGGACGATGACGACAGCGCATGTAACAGTTTGGGACTTTTGTATGCCAACGGTTCGGGCGTGACGCAAAACTATCAAAAAGCAAGCGAGCTTTACAAAAAAGCCTGCCAAAGCGAAAACCTTTTTGCTTGTAACAATTTAGGATTTTTGTATGCCGAAGGACGCGGCGTGGCGCAAGACGCTAAAAAAGCGAGCGAATACTACCAAAAAGCCTGCGACGGCAACGTGAGTATGGGCTGCGACAACTTGGGACTTTTATACGTATCGGGTCGCGGCGTGACGCAAGAGTATAAAAAAGCGTTCGGTTTTTACGAGAAGGCGTGTCAACTCGGGTATGACAAAGGGTGTAACAACTTAGGGATCTTGTATGCCGAGGGAAAAGGCGTCGCGCAAGACGACCAAAAAGCCAAAGCGTTGTTTCAACAAAGTTGCGACAAAGGTTTGCAAGTCGGATGCGATAATGTACGTATTATCGATTCGCCGCATATGAAATAGACGATCTTACAATGTTTAAGGAGAAAAAATGTTAAAACGTATTGCCGTGTTTCTTATCACATGTTTGACCTTTGTGTGGGCGATGGATATGTTCCAAAGCGTTCCGGAAGAAAAGGCGACCTTGGTTCAAAAGGGCGACGCAAAGCGTTATTGTCCCAATTGCGGTATGGATTTGGTGAAATTTTATAAAACGAGTTACGTTCATGAAGAGCATCAATACTGTTCGATTCACTGTTTGGTCGAAGCGACCAAAGGCGTCATTCCTCAAAAAGACGTTAAAGTTGCCGATACGAAAAACCTCGGCTTGATCGATGCGTTCCAAGCCTTTATCGTTGTGGGCAGTTCCAAACCCGGAACGATGACGATGAATAGCCAATACGCTTTTGCGAGTGAAGAAGACGCGAAAGCCTTTCAAAGCGAAAACGGCGGTCGTATCGTGAAATTTGCAGAAGCGTATGCTATCGCGCAAGAAGATTTTCCCAAAGATACGGCAATGATTAAGGCAAAACGCGAGCAAAACGTTTACGGTACGGGCGAAAAACTGTACCAAAACGCTTGCGAAACGATCGATGCCAATCGCTTCGCAACGATTGCCGAATTAAAAGTTTCTCTTGCCAAATCATGCCGACTTGAATCCGAAAGCCAGTACCAAGCAGTCGCGCTTTATTTGTGGGATCATAAAAACGTCGTTTCCGCACAAAGCGAAGCAAAAATCGTCGTTCCCAAAGATGCCAAATGTCCCGTATGCGGTATGTTCGTCGCCAAATACCCTCAATGGGCTGCGATGATCGAAACTTCGGAGAAAAACATCTATTTCGACGGCGTCAAAGATATGATGAAATATTGTTTCGCACAAAAAAAGAATTTTGAGAAAATCTACGTGAGCGATTATTACACGTTGAAAAAAATCGACGCACGTCAGGCTTTTTTCGTGATCGGAGCGAATGTTTACGGTCCGATGGGTTCGGAATTAATCCCGTTTGCGAACGAAAACGAAGCGAGTGCTTTTATGAAAGATCATAACGGTAAACGCGTGTTAAGCTTTAGCGACATCGACGAAAAAACGCTCAAAAGCCTATGAAAACCTTGCGCTTTACGGCACTTTTTTTCGCGCTTGCTTATGCGATCGTGCTGATGCATTACCTCAGTTTCGATCATCGGGGCAAAGAAAAGAAGATCGAAGAGAGTGCGCTTCGTATGAAATACGTCGAGCCCTCTTTTTGCTTTAAAGAGAAGGAATATAAGGAGTTTGCGTATGTTCAGTAAAAATCTGATCGAATATGCCGTTATTTTACTCTTCAAAGATCGCGCCGATCATCTGTTTAGTTTTATTATTTTTACGTTTATCGTCTCGTTGTTAAGTGCGGTACTGTTTGTCTCCGACGCGATTCGCTCCGATTTGGTCGATGCGGCGAAATTTGGTCCTGATATCGTCGTGGAAAACACTTTAGCCGGACGTGCGTACAAACTGAACGAAGAGGATAGAGAAAGCATCGCCGATCTTGCGGGAGTCAGTGCCGTCGAAGGAGACGTCGAGGGGTACTACTACTTTTCGCAACAACGCGTTTGGTTTCACTTGATCGGCGATTCGAGCCTTTCGCTACGCGAAATGAGCATCGGAGAAGGCGTCAAAGAAGCGATGAAAGTATGGCACTACGACGATGCGTTTAACTTCTTTTCAACGCAAGGCAAAATCACGCTCAAAATGCTCAAAACGGAATCGAAGCAGACAAACGTTCTCTCCAACGACGTGATTTTTATGCATCCGGCAAACGTAAGAGCGATTTTGGGTTTTAAGGTCGACGAATATTCCAAGCTTTTGGTCACCGTTCCCAATCCCAACGAAGTGGGTGATATAACGCTGAAAATCGTTCAGCTTCTCCCCACCGTTAAAGCGACGTCCAAAGAAGACATTCAAGCTAGCTATCGCCATCTTTTTTACTACAAGGGCGGGATTTTTATGATTTTGTATTGGGTCTGTACGGTTGCATTTTTGATTTTACTCAAAAATCAGATCAGCCTTGCGTACGGCGAAAAGAAAAAAGAGATCGCTATCTTGCGCAGTATCGGATATGCCATTAAAGATATTATCGCGTTGAAGTTTATCCAAAACGCCCTCGTCGCCTTCAGTGCCTTTTTGCTCGGCGTTTGGATCGCTTACATGTACGTTTTTATTTTCCAAGCTCCTTTGCTTCGAGCGATTTTTTTAGGCTCGCAATTGGGGCGGAGCGTTGAGTTTACGCCGATCGTGGATTTGAATCTGCTCTTTTTACTTTTCGTCTTCAGCGTCATTCCTTTTTTAGCTTTCGTGATTATTCCTTCGTGGAAAATCGCCATTGCCGATATGAGCGAGGCGGTACGATGAAACAAATTACGGTATCCAACGTCGATAAAATTTACAATTCAACCAAAGAAAACGCTTTTTATGCTTTAAAACAGATCTCTTTTGAGATCGAAGCGGGGGAAATCGTGATCTTAAAAGGAGTCAGCGGAAGCGGTAAAAGTACGCTTTTATCGTTGATCGGAGGCTTGAGTAAACCCAGTTCCGGCGACATCATCGTCGAGGGTGAAACAATCGCAAAACTTCCCGATCGGCTGGCGTCGCTTTACCGTTACGAGCGTGTCGGTTTTATCTTTCAATCGTTCAATCTTTTAAACGGGTTAAACGTGTATCAAAACGTGACGGCACCTTTGATGTTGAGCGAATGGAGTGCTTCGCAAAGAGAAGAAAAAATCGATCGAGCCCTTCAAATCGCCAATATTGCGCATAAAAAAAAGCAAAAAGTTTCGGATTTGAGCGGCGGAGAAAAGCAGCGTTGTGCTATCGCACGTGCCCTTGTGATGGACCCTCCTATTATTTTAGCGGACGAACCGACCGCCAATTTGGACACGCACAACAGCTTGATGTTCATCGAGATCTTAAAAACGTTTAAAGCGATGGGAAAAACGGTACTGATCGCAACGCACGACGTGTTGTTCGAAGAATCGGACGTGATCGACCGATGCATTCGTATGAAAGACGGAGAAATAGTTTCATGAGTATCTTTTTATCGCATGAAATCGTCGTTTTTTTAGTGATAGAGGTTATTTTGCTGGTGTTGATGAGCATCGCGCAAGCCAATATCGTCGTCATTTTACGCTACTGGGATTTTGAAGCGAGTAGCGCACTTCAGTATCGTTTGGAGAAAAAAAACTACCTGATCAATACGATTTTATACTTTACGGTTGCGACGAAAATCATTCTTTTTCTTTTTTTCGTTCAGTCGTTAAATTCGCTCTCCGGCGTCGTCCCCGGTGCGATGTGCTCGGCAGGCGTCGTAGGAGCGAACGTATACGGCAATCTTTTGTTATTGGTCAAATTATGGTTGATTTTTGGTTTCGGCCTTTGGTTGATCGTCAACAAACTGGATTTAGCCGCGGTAGATTTTCCGTATTTGAGGCGCAAATATTGGCTCTATACGTTTTTGTTTGTCGGCGTCGTGCTAGAGTTTTTCTTGGAAATCGCCTATTTCGGAGACATTCCCTTAAACGTTCCGGTCTTTTGTTGTTCGGTCGTCTTTCAAGCCCCTAAACTGCCTTTTGGGTACACGCAAGAGTTCTTGGTTAGCTTGTTTTACGGTCTTTTTGTTGCGATCGCGGTCTTAAACGTTTTGAAAAACGCGATGGCAAGTTTTATCTGCAACGTGCTTTTTTTGTTCGTCGCTTACTACGCGATTACTTATTTTTTCGGGCTTTACGTGTACGAGATGCCCAATCACAAGTGCCCGTACTGTATGTTGCAAAAAGAGTATTACTATATCGGTTACGCGATTTGGGGTACGCTTTTTTTAGGAATCTTTTTTGGAATGATGCCGTTTTTGATTGAGCTGATAACGAAAAAGCCTCACCTAAGACTCTTGAAGTTCTCGACGTTTTATTTAAGCCTAATGACGGCGATTTGTACGTTTTACGTGGTACGTTACTACGTGATGACCGGAGTGTTTTTATGATCAAATCGTTGATAAGCCTGATCGTATTCGCCTGCATCGCTTTTACCTTGATCAGCGCGGTCGATATGGGCGAGAAAAAAATATACGTAGTCAAAGGAAATCAGGCGAAAGAGCCTTTGGAAATCGTCTTTGATCGCTATTTTTGCTCCCAAGACAGAGTACCGATTACGGAATCTTTCAACACCGCGCAAGCGATCAGACCTAACGGCGACACCTACTTTTTTAACGACATCGGAAGTTTGTTTTTATGGTTGGAACGTCAAGAAGACAAGGACGAGTTAACGCTTTATGTCTATGCCCAAGATACCGAGCGTTACGTTCCCGCACGCACGGCATGGTATTCGCGCATCGAAGTGACGCCGATGGGATACGGTTTTGGAGCGTATGAATTTCAAATTTACGCCTTAGCCGATCACTATTTTGATGAAATGTATACGTGCGCGATTCGCGGAGAGACGTTATGGAATCCTATCGTTCGTCGTCTGTTGGTCGAAAATAAGCTCTAAAACGCTTTTATTTCATTTTTGCTTTGTACGCCTCGTCTAATATACCCATAAACGTTTTAGGTTCGATATAGCCGGTATACGCATCGACGATCTCTTTGGAAGAAGGTTCTAAGATCGCATTGGCCGGAACGCTTTGGACGCGAAAAACGGCGGGCAAGCTGGGATCGTTGACATTTTTGGAGACAAAAATAAAGCGTTGATCGATCTGTTTGCGATAGAGCGCATCGTTAAAAATCTCTTTTTTCATTTTTTGGCAGTAGGGACAATCTTCACTCTCGATGTTCAGCAAAATCAATTTTTTTTCTTTGAGCGCTTGGGCACTTTGCGTTTCCAAAAAATCCGCATGTAACACGACAAGACCGATGCTTGCCGCTAAAAGGCTTTTAAAAAGAAAGTTCATGGTTTTTCCTTCACTTATCTTGAACGAGGCTTCTCTCAAGGAGGGGGCTGAAAGAAGCCTTATGAGATGATAGCGCGAAAAAAGGGGAAAAGAGGGGGAGCGCGTTGGTGTTTGCTACAAAAAAACGAGCGAAAAAACACCTCAATGAATCTTACATGTGAGTGTAGAGTTCGCATAGTGTTTCCAAAAGTGTGTAAAAAAAAATATGCTAAAAAAGCATATTTTTGTTTTAATAATTTTTGTTGACTTTGCTATTTTGGTGCTATACACTTTGAATAGTATGGGGTAAACAACCAACCAAAAGGAGTCTATTATGGCTGATAAAATTTACAGAGTTAACATGTCAAATCTTAGTTTTAAGATTGAAGAAGTTCCCGCATCATGGATGGGATTAGGCGGACGCGGTTTGACTTCAACGATTGTTGCCGAAGAGGTCGATCCGGAGTGTCATCCTCTAGGACCCAATAACAAACTGGTTTTTGCTCCCGGCTTGCTTTCCGGTACGAGTGCTTCCAATAGCGGTCGTAACTCCTGTGGTGCGAAAAGCCCTTTAACCGGAGGTATCAAAGAATCCAACGTCGGCGGTACGAGTGCGGCTATTATGGCAAAACTCGGCGTCAAAGCCTTGATTATCGAAGGCTTGCCCAAAGATGAAGGGACTTTTTATCAATTACATGTTACCAAAGATTGTGTCGAATTTATTCCCGTCCCAGAACTCGTCGGTTTGGATAACTACGCCGTGTTGGATGCGATGGCGGCTAAATACGATAAAAAAGTAGCGGTTATGAGTATCGGACGTATCGGTGAGATGCGTATGAACATCGCCAATATTTCCGTCAAAGATCCCGGCGGAAAGCTTAGAAGCCACGGACGCGGCGGCTTGGGCGCGGTTATGGGCTCTAAAAAGATCAAATGTATCACCGTCGATGCGGAAAGCTACAAAGAAGTCACGATCGAAAATCCTGAAAAATTCAAAGAAGCGAGTAAAATCTTTACCAAAACTTTGCAAGAAAATCCGATCAGCGGACAAGGCTTACCGGCATTCGGTACCAACGTGCTTGTCAATATCCTTAATGAAGCGGGCGGACTTCCGACGCGTAACTTTAGAGCCGGAAATTGGGAACATGCCGAAAAAATCTGCGGCGAGACGATGGCGGAAAACATCAAAGCCAGAGGCGGAAAAACGACCCACGGTTGTCATGCGGGCTGCGTGATTCAATGTTCACAAGTCTATAA
The DNA here is from genome assembly GCF_001548055.1 of Sulfurospirillum cavolei. GTDB lineage: Bacteria > Campylobacterota > Campylobacteria > Campylobacterales > Sulfurospirillaceae > Sulfurospirillum. The sequence goes on along the minus strand of NZ_AP014724.1, from coordinate 1,587,660 downwards.
CGACAAAGACGGCAATTATTTGACGTCGGGTTTTGAGTATGAGACTATCTGGGCTTTGGGCGCGCACTTAGGCATTCAAGACTTAGACTTGATCGCTAAAATGGACGGTTTGATGGACGATTTGGGCGTTGATTCGATTGAAACGTCCGTCATGTTGGGTCTTGCCGTCGATGCTGGAATCCTTGCTTACGGCGACGGTGCAAGAGCGTACGAACTGCTTTCACATGAAATTCCTACCGGAACGCCTCTTGGAAGAATCTTGGGTGCGGGAACGCATATTTTAGGTAAAGCGTACGGGTTGGTCAGAGTTCCGACCGTGAAAGGTCAAGGTATTCCGGCGTACGAACCAAGAGCGGTTAAAGGTCAAGGCATTACGTATGCGACGACGCCGATGGGTGCCGATCACACGGCGGGTTATGCGGTGGCAACCAACATCCTCAACAGCGGCGGACATGTCGATCCGCTTAAAAAAGAGGGTCAAGTCGAACTTGCGCGTAATCTCCAAATCGCTTCCGCGGCGGTCGATAGCACGGGTATGTGTATCTTCGTCGCTTTTGCCGCGCTTGATGACGCTAAATGTTTACCTTCGTTGATCGATATGATCAATGCACGTTTCGGTTGTGCTTTGACGATCGACGACGTGATGAATTTGGGTAAAACGATTCTCAAAAAAGAGCATGAGTTTAACATCAAAGCGGGATTCGGTAAGGCGGACGATCGTTTACCGGAATTTATGAAATACGAGACCTTGCCTCCTCACAACGTTACATGGGATTTTACGGGTGAAGAGATCGACGAGTTCTGGAATTTTTAATGCGCATCGTCGTTAAACTCTTTGCGCATTATCGAGAAGGACGATTTAAAGTGCAAGAGGGGGATTTCCCCCTCGGCACAACCGCCGCCAAGATCATTGCTTCTTTGGAGCTTGAAAAAACTTCTCCTTTAGGCGTATTGATGGTTAACGGCAGGCACGTATCGCCCGAGTATGTTTTACGTGAGGCGGACGAAATCGCACTTTTCCCTAAAATAGGCGGAGGATGATGCGTATTATCTTGAATGCTTTCTCCTTTTTGCGCGATACGTTACGCCTTCAAGGTATTGAACCTATTGAAGCGCCAATGGAAATTACGCCGCCGTGCGACGTGCATACGCTCATCGCGACCTTAGGACTCAAACCCGAAGAGGTCGAAGCGGTTTTTATCAATCGTGTCGTTATGCCCAAAGAGACACTCTTAAAGGATAACGATCGCGTTGCCTTACTCCCGCCCGGCACACCGGGGTCGTATCGGCTGATGTTAGGCATTAAGGACGCCTCAGGCACTTAAGACACCAAAGAGGAACTATGGAACTCTTAGATTTTTTACATGTGAACCAAGAAGAGGGCTTTTTACCCTTGACGATGACGCTCAAAGCGGCAAAAGAGTACGGTATGAGTTTTCGCGATGTCGAAATCGTAGCCATGAACGAGGGTATCATGCCGCTTCGCTACAAACGAAACGTTCAGAGTCTGTGCGTGCAAGAACAATTAACACTGCTTCAATCCAACGTTCTGATCGTGGGATGCGGAGGGCTGGGCGGATTTGTCGCCGAATTGTTAACGCGTATCGGCGTGGGAAACATCTCTTTATTTGACGGCGACGTTTTTGAAGAACACAACCTCAATCGTCAAATCGGGGCAACCGTACCAACGCTCGGAAAAAATAAAGCTCAAGTGCTCGCCGAACGGTTAATGCAGATCAATCCCTCTTTACATGTCAGTGCGTATCCCGAATTTTTTTCGTTAGAACGCCATAGTACCCTTTTAGAAACGGTTCATGTGACGGTTGACGCTTTGGACGACCCGACGTTTAAAAAAGTGTTGGCGCGATGGACGTATGAACGTCATATGCCTTTTGTGCACGCCGCTATTGCGGGTATGACTTTAGAGTGTTCAACCAACCGATGTTTGGAAGAGCTCTATCCGACAGAGGGCAAAGGTGCAGAAACGCTGTTAGGCAATCTTTCGTTTACCGTTGCGTGTGCGGCAGCATTGCAAAGTGCGGAAGTCGTGAAGCTTTTGCTCCATCGTCCGCATTTAGATCAAACGCTTTTTATGGACTTGAAAGAGTACGAGACGGTGCTCTTTTAAGCCTTGCGATCTCACACGAACCGAAGGGCAAAAAACCTGTTATTCAGGAAAATTTAACCTTTTGTAAACTATACTTTTTCATCCGCAAAAACTCTCAAAGTAATATGCTTAAATTGCATATTTAAGTAATATTTAAGTTTTAATACTACTCTTTTTTCTCCATTTTCACCTAAGCAAATCTGTGGTACATTTTCTCAAAATCGGTAAACGGTTGTTTACTGAAACACTATAACGCACCGTAAAAAAAGGGCAATGTTTCCACCAAGATTCCGTGCTTTCCCTTGTTTTCGGACTTTACGATCGTCGTTGACTAATTCGGACTAAATCGGTCTAGTTTTGTTGACTTTAAGAAATGGAGAACAAAAAGATGATAAACAAAGCATCGGTTAATCAAGCACGTTCGCTCTATTACGGCTTTTTGAGTAAAATGTTTGTTTTTACGATCGATAAAAATCGTTTTAAAGGCATTTTAGAAGCGATCAACGTGATGATCGATAATCCCTTGGATGAAAACTCCGCCGAGGCATTAAAAGAGCTCAAACAACTCTACCTTGAAGAGGGCGAAGGCGCGTTGATTCAAGAGTACGACGATATTTTTCACAACCCTTCGTATCGCATCGTTCGCAATACGGCTTCGTATTACGACGAAGGCTTGGAGAGCGGTCGCAAACAACTCGAAGTCAAAAACTTTTTAGCCAAAACGCGCATTAGACGCGATGAAAAGCACTTCAAAGAAAACGAAGACAGCGTCGGGTTTATTGTGACGTTTATGCACGATATTATCGAGCTTATTCTCTCAAATCAAAGTGAATACGACACCTTGGCGCATTGCCTCTTTACGGAAATTATCAATCCTTTTATCGACGAATTTATCGTGAACGTTTACGAACATCCTAAAGCACGAGCCTATAAAGCCGTAGCGATCGTGATGAATGCGTTTATCGCTTTCGAGCGTCTTTACTTTGAAGTGGCACAACCGCCGTTTCGCGAGAAAAACCGCGTTGCCAGAGCGCAACCTCTAGAGGTCGTTTCGGGTGCCGAAGCAAGACGAAGGGCGGAAAACAAAGCCAAACGTGATGCGGACAAGGCAGCAAAAAAACTCACGTCTCACGCTTAGCGATCCTGAAGGGATGGCTCAAGAAAACGTCGGTTTTTTTGAGCAATCTCTTATATGTAACGTTAACATGTCAAAGAGATGAACCCCACCAAAGGAGGTATTCTATGAACGAGAGTCGACGCGGTTTTGTGAAAAAAGCCGCACTTGCCGGTGCCGTTAGCACGCTCGGTATTGCAACGCTGCAAGCAAGTTCTTCCGCTTCAAAAGGTACAAACGGCGTTATTGTAGGTCACTCAAAGAAAAAAGAAGTGACGTACAAAAAAACACAAGCATGGGAAGATTATTATAAATCTGCCCGTTAAGACAGGAGGATAGCGTAATGAAGAGTGAGACGCAACGTGCTCTAAGTACGACCGTCGGTAGAAGAAGTTTCCTCAAAATGGCGGCAATTGCCGGTACATTTGGCGCAACTTCAAGCTTCGCCGGAGAAAACGTCACCAGAGCGGCAACGGAAGAAGAAGTCAAAAATCCGTTTCCGGGAAGTAAAAAAGTAAAAACGATCTGTACGTCCTGTTCGGTAGGATGCGGCGTAATCGCAGAAGTTCAAAACGGCGTATGGGTGCGTCAAGAAGTTGCTCAAGATCACCCGATTAGCCTCGGCGGACACTGCTGTAAAGGTGCCGATATGATCGATATGGTCAGATCGGAAGTCCGTTTGAAATATCCGATGGTCAAAGAAAACGGCCAATGGAAACGCTTAAGTTGGGACGATGCGCTAAATCGCATTGCAAGCAAACTTAAAGAGCTTAAAAGTAAAGACGGTCCTGATGCGGTTCAGTTTTTAGGCTCGGCGAAAATGAGTAACGAGCAAGCCTATTATTTTAGAAAGTTTGCGGCATTTTTCGGCACGAACAATACCGATCACCAAGCAAGAATCTGACACTCTTCCACAGTCGCCGGTGTGGCGAATACATTTGGATACGGTGCGATGACGAATTCTCTTGGAGATATTCAAAAGTCAAAGGCCATTATCATTTTCGGTGCAAACCCTGCGGTCAACCACCCTGTCGGTTTTCAACACTTTTTAAAAGCGCAGGAGTTAAACAACTCTAAACTGATCGTTATTGATCCTCGTTTTACGAAAACGGCGGCAAAAGCGGATCTTTATGCGCAAATTCGTCCCGGTACGGATATTCCGTTTATGTACGGTATGTTGAACATTATTTTCAAAAACGGTTGGGAAGATAAAGAATACGTCGATGCACGCGTTTTCGGTATGGATAAAATCAGAGAAGAAGCGGCAAAATGGACGCCGGAAGTCGTTGCCGACGTTACGGGCGTTCCTGCGGATACGTTGATTCAAATTACGACGCTTTATGCTAAAAATCGTCCGGGAACGTTGATTTGGGCGATGGGATTGACGCAACATACGATTGGAACGTCCAATACCCGTATGGCTCCGATTCTTCAGTTGGCACTCGGAAATATGGGACGTGCCGGCGGCGGTACGAACATTCTTCGAGGTCACGATAACGTTCAAGGCGCAACCGATATGGGATGTCTTGCCGATTCGCTTCCGGGATATTACGGTTTGGCGGCAGGTTCATGGAAATATTTTGCCAAGTCGTGGGGCGTCGATTACGATTATCTCGTTAAGCAGTTTAAAGATGCGTCGTGGATGGAGAAAAACGGTTTTTCACTCGCACGATGGTGGGCGGGCGTGCAAAACGTTAAATCCGACGAAAAAATCGAAAATGCGGGAACACCGCTGAAAGCACTTTTGGTTTTCGGAAACGGTATTACCTCCGTTGCGCAACAAGCCAAAATCAAAGAGGGCCTTGACAACCTCGATATGCTCGTACTTGCCGATCCGTTCGTGAATGAAGCGGCGATTTTGACCGACAAAAAAGACAATGTCTTTATTCTTCCTGCGGCAACGCAATTTGAAACGAGCGGCTTAGTCGTTGCAACCAACCGAAGTGCGCAATGGCGATACAAAGTCGTCGAGCCGATGTATGAGAGCAAGCCCGATCAGGAGATTATGTTTGAACTCGCCAAGCGTTTAGGTTTTTATGAGCAATATACCAAAGGTATGTTGATGCAAGAGACGAAAGACGGAAAACTTGAGACGATTCCGGGTAAAACGAACTTTACGTGGCCGGAAGATGCGACCAACGAAATCGCACGTATCATCAAAACCATCGGCTTAACAGGCTGGACGGCGGAGCGCGTGAAAAAGCATACCGACAACTGGCATATGTTCGATGAAGTAAGCGGTGCGGGAATAGGACCGATGAAAGGCGAATTTTACGGACTTCCATGGCCGTGTTGGACGAAAACGCACGGCGGTTCTCCAAACCTTTACGATACGAGTATTCCCGTATCCGAGGGCGGTATGGGCTTTCGAAACAACTTCGGTTTGGAAAAAGACGGCGTAAACCTCTTGGCTGAGAAAGGCTCTTTCCCGAAAGGTTCTAAAATCGAAACGGGATACCCTGAAATCACGAAAGAAAATATCGAAAAAGTGCTCGGTATTACGCTAAGCGAAGAAGAAAAAGCGGCATGCGGTGCGAACTGGAAAGTCGATAACAGCGGTATTTTGGTTCAAAAAGCTTTAGAAGCCGGCGTTTGCCCTTACGGTAATGCCAAAGCCAGAGCGATCGTTTGGAACTTCCCGGATCACATTCCGATGCACCGAGAACCTCTACACTCTCCGCGTACCGACTTAGTCGCCAAATATCCGGCTTATCCGGACAAAGCGAACCACTTCCGCGTTATGACGAAGTATATCTCCGTTCAAAGTGCGCAAGATTACGCGAAAGAGTTCCCGATCAATATGGTCACGGGACGTTTGGTAACCATGAACGGTGCGGGTATCGAAAACCGTGCGTCGAAGTATATTGCAGCGTTAACGCCTGAGATGTTTTGCCATATCCATCCGGATTTAGCGTTGAAACACGGCATTAAAAACGGAACGATGATGTGGGTACACTCTCCGGAGGGTACGAAGATTAAAGTCAAAGCGAAGTATTCGTACAGCGTGCTTCCGGATATGGTCTTTATGCCGTTTCACTTTGCGGGTTACTTTCAAGGTACGGATCGAACGGGCAATTTCCCGGCAGGAACGAAACCGTATGCAAGCGGTGAGAGTGTTAACACCGTTACCAACTACGGTTACGACATCATCACTCAGATTCCTGAGACTAAAGGCGGCTTGTGTCGCATAGAGAAAGCGTAGGGGGTGGATGATGGAATACGCAAGAATGAAATTTTACTGTGATGAGCACCGATGTATCGAGTGCGACGGATGTTCGGTAGCGTGCGCCGAAGCGCATGAACTGCCGGTAGGAATTGCAAGACGAAAAGTGATTACGATCAATGAAGGCATTCCCGGAAAAGAGTTTTCAACCTCCATCGCATGTATGCATTGTACCGACGCACCGTGTGAGCAAGTCTGTCCGGTCGATTGTTTCTACATTCGTGAAGACGGCATCGTGTTACACGATAAAGAAAAATGCATCGGTTGCGGCTACTGCTTGTACGCATGTCCTTTCGGCGCACCGCAATTTCCGCGTGAAGGGATTTTCGGGGCTAAAGGAGCGATGGATAAATGTACCATGTGTGCCGGAGGACCACTTGAGACAAACTCCGAAAAAGAGCGACACCTTTACGGTCAAAACCGAATCGCCGAGGGGAAAGTACCCGTATGTGCGGCGATGTGTTCTACTAAAGCACTCTTGGTCGGAGACTCCGAATCGGTGTCTGCCATTATCCGAACCCGTGTCTCTTCCCGCGCAAAAGGCGCAAGCAATCCGTTGGTATGGGATAAGGCGTATAAAAACCAATGAAAGGAGTTGCAATGAAAAAATACCTTTACATGTTCATTGCGACCCTAGCGTTGGCATCGGCGGCATTTGCCGTCGATAGCCAAATATGGGGTGAGATGCGCATACAAAATATCTTAGGATACGGACAAGAAGAGAGCTTGAAATTAGGCCCCTTGTTTACCATGCTCCAACATCACTACTTTGCATGGATATTCTTAGGCATCTTAATCGGCGTACCGGGAGCTTTTTTCCTGCATTATAAGATTATAGGGCCTAAAGTGTTTCCGCACAGTGAAAAGAAATACTACGCCTTTAATCTGTATAACCGTATAATCCACCAAATCGCGGCGATTAGCTTTATCGTGATCGTCCCGACGGGATTCGTGATCGTTTTCGGCGACTTCTTCGGCGGAGGAATGTTTGTTAGATTTTGTAAAAATTTACACGGACTCTTTACGGTTCCTTTTACGATCGTCGTCATTCCGATGGCATTGATGTGGCTCAAAGAAGCTCTTTTTAACCTTGATGACGTTAAATGGTTTATGATCCTAGGAGGGTATCTCTCCAAAGAGAAAAAACCGATCCTCGCGGGAAAATTTAACGCGGGTCAAAAGATGTGGTATTGGGTAGCAATCCTTGGCGGCATTACGATGATTTTAAGCGGTGCGTTTATGTTTTTTCTTGACTTTAAAATGGAAATGCTCCATAATCTAACGGGCATGAGTCAAATCGACATGTTACGTGCCGCCGCGATTATCCATAACGTTATGGGTTTTGCGGTTGTTGCACTTTTCATCACGCATGTGTACATGTCAATGTTTGCCATTAAAGGTGCGGTGCAAAGTATTATCACGGGTTACGTGGAAGAAGAGGAAGTGAAAATCCTCCACAGCACGTGGTATAAAAAGCTCAAAAATCAGGGTAAGTTTTAAAAAATAGCGTGTCATGTAGCGTACGATTAAGCTTCGTACGCTACACTTTTTTTGACGATAAATATGCGCTAAACGCATAACGAAGGAACGAATATGGAACCGATTTTTTCAACCAAAATTACTAAAATTAAAGGCAAAGAGGTCTTTGAGCGAGACGATACGCTGGTACGCGAAATTAAACTGGAACTTTTCGTCAATGAAAAGCGCGTGGGTGCGTTGATGGCAACACCCGTCGATCAAGAAGCGTTGGCAATCGGTTATTTGATGAGTGAAAACATTATCGAAAAATTTAGCGACGTCCTTTCGCTCAAGCTCCTAAACGACGGTATGCAAGTTTGTATCGAGGCTAAAGTCAATGAAGCAAACATTCACAAGCTCAACGCCGAAGGCGTGGTCATTAGCGGATGCGGTAAGAGTATGACCGCCAATATCGATCCCGAAGCCATCGAAGCGAAAGTGATCAAAAGCGATTTTTGCCTGAGTGCTCAAAAACTGAGTTACGAAATGAGCCGATTTTATACCGAATGTCCGTTGTACGAGCAAACGGGTTGCGTGCATACGGCAAAACTTTTTACCGATGAAAAGACCTATTTTATCGGCGAAGACATCGCCCAGCACAACACGATCGATAAAGTCGTCGGTAAAGCCGTGATGGCGGGTGTGGATACGCGCAATGCTTTTTTAATGGTTAGCGGCAGACTCTCTTCGGAAATGGTGGCAAAAGCGGTCATGCATCAAATTCCTATTTTAGCGTCACGTACCGCATCGACCTGTTTAGGTTTGATGATCGCCGAAAAATTCGGACTTACTTTAATCGGTTTTGTACGCGGCGATACGATGAACGTTTACCGCCATGCACACCGTATCGTGATGGAGGAGGCATAAGCATGAACGAAATGGAAGCGTTGATTCGGCAGTATTTGAACGAACACGGCAAGCTCGATTGCTCCGATGCGTATAAAATTGCCGCCAAGTTAAAATGTCCGATCCGCGAAGTCGGCGATGCCGCCAAAGCACTTGAAATACGCATCGATCGTTGCGAACTCGGACAGTTCGGTAAGATTGAAGGCGGCGTATTCGACGTTGAAGCACTCAATCGTTTGACGCCGCTTTTAGACGATAAAAATCGCGTGACATGTCAGGCCGCACGCGCGCAGGCTTCGGGTATCGGGTTGAAGAAAATTCGAGGAACGCTCAAAGAAAAAAATATCGACGTGACGTATTGTTCTTTGGGATGTTTTACCGAAAAAAAGCGTCCGAGGCTTTACGTTAAAACCAAAACGTGGATCGAAAACGCCGAGGGAGAGTTGCTTTTCGGCAAAGGGAAGACCGAGATTTTAGAGCTGATCGAGCAAGAGGGCTCTATCGCCAAGGCCTCCGAAAAAATCGGTATGAACTATAAAAAAGCATGGACGCATATTAAGATATTGCAGAAAAACATCAACGACGTGATGGTTGAAACCAAACAAGGCGGCGGAGAAGACGCGGGTACGAAACTCACCTCCGTTGCCAAAGAGTATATGGACAACTATCGTAAACTCCAAGCGGACATCGAAAATTATGCGAACGAACGCTTTAAAGAGTTGTTTTTAAGACCGAGAAATAAAAAAGAATTTAAAGATTAAAACAGTATCGGCTATTTTGTCGCTATGCAAATAGGGTAAGATTTTCCGATATCCTTTGTGTGAGCGCGTGCTTCATTTGAAGCCCCTCGCGCAGTGTGATTATGCAAAAAATACATATTTTAAAAGGAGTTTTATATGAAAAAAGTATGGTTACTCAGTGCCTTAGCGGCGTCGTTTTTGTTGGCAAAAGAGCCTATCGTCGTTTTACATGCCGGAAGCCTTTCGGTGCCGTTTGCGGAGATCGAAAAAGTGTTTGAAGAAAAATACCCGCAGTACGACGTGCAAAGAGAACCCAGCGGCAGTATCGCCGCAGCGCGTAAAGTAACCGATCTTGGACGTGCGGCGGACGTTATGGGCAGTGCCGACTATCAAGTGATCGATGCGATGCTAATCCCTAATAATGCCAAATTTAACGCGCAGTTTGCAACCAACGAAATGGTTTTAGCCTATACCGACAAATCAAAATTCTCCAAAGAAATTAACGAGAAGAACTGGACGGATATTTTTATGAAAGAGGGCGTTGTCGTAGGACATTCAAACCCTAATCTCGATCCGTGCGGTTATCGCTCGATGTTGGTGACGATGTTGGCGGAAAAATACTACGTTAAACCCGGTTTGTATCAAGCGCTTTTTAATTACGGCGACCATTACGAAGTCGGAGAAGAAAACCCTAAAAAAGTCGTCGTTCGACCGAAAGAGACCGATCTTTTAGGTTTGTTGGAAGCAGGACAATACGACTATTTGTTTATTTATAAATCCGTAGCCGATCAACATCACCTCAAATACGTTACGCTCCCCGAAGCTATTTCGCTCAAAAGTGCTAAATACGATAACGTCTATTCCGAAGTATCGTTTAATATCGACGGTAAAAAGCCGGGCGAAGTCGAGAAGCAAGTCGGTGCGCCGATGGTGTACGGTTTGAGTATTTTTGAAAACGCTAAATCTCCTGCCAATAAAGCGGGTGCGGTGGCATTTGTCAACTTTATTTTGAGTCCTGAAGGACAGGCGATCATGAAGAAAAACGGTCAAGATACGATGAATCCGCCGATTATCACGGGTGATGCCTCTATTTTAGGAAAAAAATGAGTTATCTCTCCTTGCAAGCCCTTACATGTAAAGTAGGGGCGTTCGATTTAAAAGACATTAGCTTCGACGTCGGCGAGGGTGAATACTTTGTGATTTTGGGGCATTCGGGTGCGGGGAAAACGGTCATTTTAGAATCGATCGCCGGCTTACACCACGTCGGCGGTAAGCTGATCTTTAATAACGAAGAGATCATGCACAAAGCTCCCGAAGAGCGTTCGATCGGATTTGTCTACCAAGACTTTGCGCTTTTCCCCAATTTAAGCGTACGCGAAAATATCCGTTTTGCCGGACGTTATAAAATGATCGAAGACGCCGAGAGCTTGTTTGAAGACTTGGTTGAATTTTTAGGTTTGGAAAAATTGCTAGAACGTCGCATCGACAACCTTTCCGGCGGCGAAAAACAACGCATCGCCATTGCCAGAGCGATCTATGCGCGCCCCAAAATCTTACTGCTAGACGAACCGCTCAGTGCGATCGACCCGACGTTTCGAAACGCCATTATGAAATTTCTCAAAGACGTGCATCGCCGTTACGGCTTAACCACGCTACATGTCACGCACAATTTTCGAGAAGCGTCCTATTTGGCGGATCGTATCGCTATCGTGATGGACGGATGTGTCCAACAAGTCGGCTCCGCCAACGAAGTGCTTTCCCATCCGAAATCGTTAAAAGTTGCCGAATTTTTAGGCTTTAAAAATATTTTTTCGACGGCACTTATCGATGAAGACGCGACCAAACTTTTTTCGATCGATCCGAACGACATTATGGTTTCCAAAGAAGATACGTTGACATGTGATTATCGTTTTAGCGGAACTCTGGACGAATGTATGGGTATCGTGGATCATTTTAAATTGTTTATTACGGTGGGTGAAGAGCAATTTTTCGTCAAAATGATCAAACGCGAACACGAAGGGTGTTCGATTCATCGGGGAGAAGCGATGTATATCGGATTTAATCGAAAGGATGTGTGTTACTTATGAGACGCTACTGGTTTACGACGTTCTTAGCACTGTTAGGGCTTGTGATGTTGCTGTTTTTAACCGTTCCTTTGTTTAAGATGCTGATCGGAAACGACGTTAAAACGCTTTTAAAGACGATTCAAGAAGCCGATGTTGCGGCTTCGGTATGGTTGACGATGAAAGTCTCTTTTTTCTCGACCCTCTTCGCGTTACTGACCGGACTGCCTTTGGCGTATCTGATCGCGCGACACACTTTTTTCGGGCGTTCGTTTTTAGAAACCTTGATCGATATTCCGATTATGATTCCGCATACCGCGGCGGGAATTGCATTGCTTGTGGCATTTGGAAGCGGTTTATGGGGCGATTTTTTCAACGCTTTGGGGATTCATTTTATCGGTACGGAAACGGGTATTATGATCGCGATGATGTTCCTCTCTTCCACGTTTTTGATTAACGGAGCCAAAGAGGGATTTAAAAAAGTGGACGTTAAGCTCGAAAAAGTTGCACGCACGCTTGGGGCAACGCCTCTGAAAGTCTTTTTTGCAATTTCTCTGCCCAATGCGAAAAAAGACATTGTTAACGGCTGTTTGATGATGTGGGGGAGAGGACTCGGAGAGTTCGGTGCCGTGGTGATTTTGGTTTACCATCCGATGACCGCGCCCGTTTTGATTTACGATCGTTTTACGAGTTTTGGACTCAGTTATTCCGCTCCGGTTGCCGGCGTGATGATCATTTTATCGATTTTGGTTTTCTTGAGCGTGCGATTTGTCAACAACCGATTGCGCTAAATCGATCGGTTTCGTCCAATAAAGTTGATCGGGATCGTAACCGATCGTCGGCAGATACGCCAAAATCGTTTGCTTATCGTGCGAGGAAAGCGTCGCGGTTCGAGAGAGTATCCACAAATAGCGTCTTGTAGGCTCGCCCACGACGCTATAGCGATACTCTTTATCGAGCATAACGATCCAATAATTACCGTAAAAAGGCCAAAAAAAGCTCACTCTTAGGCGACTGTTATTGCTCCCTTCTACCATTTTTGCTTCTCCTTTAGCTTCGCCGATGCGTTCGCCCTTCGCATCGTAACATTGATTGAGTACCGATACGCTAGCGGCTTCTACGTGGTACTGGGCGGTCGCTCCGACGCACCCTTTTTCAAAACGGTTTTCATAGCGTGCTATTTCGATCCATTTTCCCGCGTAGCGTTCCAAATCGACCGAAGCAACGCTTGGAAGCGGTGGCGTATCGGGATGCGTTGCACATCCGCTCCAAAAGAGGCATGAGCCTAGTAAACCAATGGTAAGTACGAAGGCGGCTTTGTTTTGAAATCGATGCGTAACCATGTCACTCTCCTAACGATCGTTTTTTCGATCGAATATAGGCGATTCTAACACGCTTTTTCTTGACGGAAGCTAAGGTAACCGTTTTAGATTCAATGCGTGCTATAATTCTCGCTTACATGTCATTTTAAAGGATTTCGTATGCCTACGATTAACTTAGACGAAAAATCGCCGCAAGAGCTTCGAAAACTGCTCGATACGGTCAAAACCAGCAATCTCGAGTACCGCGAAAAAGAAGAGTGGATCCAAAAAATTCAATCCAAACTGGGCGTCGTCACGCGCGATTCTAAAAGAGAAAAAGAGCTTTTAGCCCAAATCGAAGAGGGACAAGCCGACATCGACGATTTGCTTTAACGCTTAAACGCGTCATAGCCGATCGTTTGCTTCAATACCATGCGATGTTAGACGCTCTTCATCGTATGGTATTGAAAAAGTCTTCCTTTGTAGCGCGGTCATTCTTCTGCTTATCCTTGCGTTATAGCACCTTTTGTGCGTGAAAAAATACGAATTTTCCCTTACTTTCATTTGCCCCGCTTAAGAGATCCATCACTCAAAAAAATAATTTTGGCATATTTTTCTTACGAGCGACCGAAAAGAGACCGCCAAAGGTATAGAATTAAAAAATAAAATTAAAAAAATTTTTATAATAAGTCACAAGGAGCTCATTATGAAAGTAGCGTATTGGCTATCAAAAATATTGGCGGGATTGGCTTTGATCGTTTTAATGTACGGATTTGTCGTTCCTTCGGTAGGTTTTCACGGAACGTTGGAGCGTATCAAAGACGGTAAAGTCGGAGAGATTCCCGCTTACGTCTACCCGCTGTGGAATTTTTATCAAAAAGATCGGTATATCAGTATCAATACACCCCAAAAAGTACGAGGCGATCTTAAAAAAATGATAGAGATATCCGAAGAGATCGGTGTCCCGTCCATGCCGGTATGGAAATTTTCGCTTGAAGCCCCGAACTATCCCAAAGAAGCTTTCCCTTACGGGCTACCCGTCTTTATTCATTTTGATGGACTCAGCGGCGAGGTACACGAGATGAATACGATTAACCACTATGTCGGTATGGCGCATATGGAAAGAGGCGGCATTTACGAACGTGCGCTTGCTCCTTACGCTTTGATTATGCTGGCGCTGTTGCTTGCCTTATTTATGATTTACGATTATAAATGGATTGATTTTTTGATGGCGATTCCCGTACTCTTGCCTTTTTTGTTTATGGGAATTTACGGGTATTGGCTCTATTGGTTCGGGCATACGCTTCAAAGCGGCGCGATTACGATAAAGCCGTTTATGCCCATACTGCTTGGAGACGGGAAAGTCGCTCAATTTACGACGCATGCCTATCCCGTTATCGGTTTTTGGGCATTGGCGTCTATTAGCGTATTGTCGTTAGCGGCGTGGATACTCAAAGTCAAAGCATGCAAACATCACGTCGAACGCAAAGCGACGCTTCTTCGCCATTTTTGGGCGGCATGTGTCGTGATAGCTTCTCTCTTAGCAGGACTTTATACGTTAATGACGGATAGTAACGTCAATACTTTGGCAAAAATTTCCGCTATCGTCGGTACGACGAAACCCCAACCTGTAACGGAAGTCATCGTTCAAACCCCTTCCGTGAAGACGCAAGAAGCGATCGAAAAAGAAAGAGAAGCCGAACAAAATAAACAAGCACTCAAAGTCAAAGCTTTAGAAGATCGAGCAGGCTCTCTTGGAAAGTTTAAAGTCAGCCAACTCTATAAAAGCAATTGTGCTCCCTGCCACGGCGTTAACGGCGAAGGAGCGATGGGAACAAAACTGCTTGGACTAAAACAAGACGCGATGATGCAAACGTTATTGGACTATAAGCAACACCAAGAAGAGATGCACATTGCCGTACTGGATCACATGTCAAAAGAAGAGATACAAAGCGTTATCGACGAGATTAGTCGGTTTGAAGCCAAATAAGTCGAGCTTATGAGAAAGGAGAAGTGATGAAAAAGTATGTATGGTTGCTCTATAGCGTGATAGCGGTGTGGTTGTTTTTAGCACAATCGACGGAGGCGCAATCTAAATTTCAAGACGTGATGCAACAACGCGGGCTCTCCGAACAAGACGCGATTGCGGCATTAAAAGTTTATCAGCCGAGCGGTAAGCATGATGAATACTACGTGTTTGCCAGCGGCGGACAATCGGGACAAGTGTTGGTTTACGGAGTTCCTTCGATGCGGATATTGAAATATATCAGCGTTTTTACTCCCGAGCCGTGGCAAGGATACGGTTTTGATACGGATTCAAAAGAAATTTTACGCGAAGGCAATATCCGAGGTCGTGAAATTAATTGGGGCGATACGCACCATCCCGCACTTTCCGAAACCAACGGCGTGTATGACGGGCAATACCTTTTTATCAACGATAAAGCCAATGCGCGAATCGCCGTGATTAACTTGAAGTATTTCGAAACTTCGCAAATTGTCGTTAACCCTCTTTTTAAATCGGATCACGGCGGTGCATTCGTAACGCCCAATACCGAATATATTCTCGAATCGTGCCAGTATGCCGCACCTTTAACAAACGATTATTATCCGATGGAAGCGTATCAAGACACGTATCGAGGAGGCGTGACGTTTTGGAAATTTAACAAAGAAAAAGGAAGAATTTTACCCGAACAATCGTTTACTCTGGAACTGCCTCCGTACATGCAAGACTTGACCGATGCCGGAAAAGGTATTTCGGAAGGGTGGGGATTTACCAATTCTTATAATTCCGAACTTTATACGGGAGGCATCGAAAAAGGGCTTCCTCCTTTTGAAGCCGGATGCAGTCGAAACGATACGGATTATTTACATGTCTATAACTGGAAAAAATTGGCCGAGCTTGCAAAAGATGCAAAAAACGTCAAAATCATTAATAATCACAAAGTCATTCCGATCGATATAGCGGTCAAAAACAATGCGCTTTTTTTAATTCCCGAAAATAAATCTCCGCACGGCGTCGACGTGAACCCGGACGGTCAATACATTATCGTTTCCGGAAAGCTCGATACGCATGCATCCGTCTATGACTTTAAAAAAATTCTTCAACAAATAGACGCTAAAGAGTTCGTCGGTAAAGATGCGTACGGCATACCGATCCTTGATTTAAAGAAATCATTGCACGGTCAACTGGAATTGGGATTGGGACATCTTCATAACAGCTTCGGAAAAGAAGACGGGACGGTATACAGCTCGTTATACGTCGACTCTCAAATCGTCAAATGGGACTATAAAAACTTGAAGATATACGATAGGGTCAATATTCATTACAATGTCGGTCACCTCGAAGCGATGGAGGGTAAATCCGCCGATCCGCAAGGAAAATATCTGATCGCTTTAAATAAATTGGCGATTGATAGATTTTTACCGGTAGGACCGTTGCATCCGCAAAATAATCAGCTCATCGACATCGGCGATAAGAAAATGGAACTCTTGTACGACTTGCCGATACCTTTAGGCGAGCCGCATCAAGCTGCATCCATTCGCGCCAGTAAAATACACCCCGAAGTCAGATACCCTATGGGAACGAACCCGAAAACAAATCAGCCGCATATCGGTAAAACGCTTGCGGGAGAAGAGCATATCGTTCGTAAAGGAGATCATGTGTATGTTTATGCGACGATGGTACGCTCGCACATCAACCCCGAGCATATTACCGTCAACAAAGGGGATAAAATTACGATGTATATTACCAACGTCGAACGTGCCGAAGACGAAACACACGGCTTTACGATCGACCATCACGATATTCACGTCTCCGTCGAACCGGGCGAAACGGCGCAGATCGATTTTGTTGCCGACATCGAAGGCGTTTTCCCTTACTATTGTACGGAATTTTGTTCGGCGTTGCATCTGGAAATGATGGGGTATTTTTTAGTCAAAGATCCGAAAAAAGAGTATGATTGGAGCCAAAAATCCAAAATCAAAAATCTTTCTCCGGCGGAACTGCAAGAAGAGTATCAAAAAATTACGGCGAATAACGAAGCGTCTCAACGCGTCGTCGATGCTCTGTTTGCATTTTTAAAAGAGAACCAAGCTTCAAAATATCCGACCGTAAATAACTTGCTCGAAGATGCAAAAGACCAATATGCGAAGATTCTTCCGGAGAAAGAGAAAGCGGCAAAAGCGTTCAAAGAAAATAATTTGGAAAATGCGATTCTTTTTGAGAATATGGCATGGCAGTACATCATTAAAACCGCGGACTCGGCGATTAGAGCGAAAGATCTCTTGGTCAACACCTTGGCTTCTCCCAAATCTGCCGCCGCTAAGCGAGGCGAGGGTGCGTTTAAAGAAGGCGGCTGTTCGGGATGCCATGTCGTCGGGAGAGTGAGTTCGGGCCCTGACGTAACGGGCGTGTTAAAACGTCACAAAAATGCGGAACAATGGGTTGCCGAATACGTCAAAAATCCCGAGAGCAAATTTCAAGAGCCTTATATGAAAAAGCTGATCGAATTTTTCAATCTTAAAATGCCGAACCAAAATATGAACGATCAAGAGATCAAAGATATTATCGAGTATTTTAAATGGATAGACGAAAACGCCGATCTTTTTTAACATGTGATGTGTAAGGAGCCTTAGGAAGCGGCTTCTTGGCTCATTGTACACTCCTGCCAAAACGATGTTGTAACGAGGCATGTAAGAGACGGCATGCCTTGATTTTTTTTGACATGTCATTATCTTCGACACATACTTCAAAGTGGCGTGAAAGAGTGCATTTTGTATAATAGACTTTGTTGAAGTTGAAGGGCTGATGCAAAAAGCCTGCGACGAAGCCATTTTTACCACAAAGGTTTTTGAGCGATGAAGACACGGATTTATTACGACGATACCGATGCCGGAGGCGTTGTCTATCATGCAAATTATCTCACGTTGTGCGAACGTGCGCGTAGCGATCTTTTTTACGAACGGGGTATGAGTCCGGCGGTAAACGGCGGTCATTTCGTCGTGAAGCATTTGGAAGCCGATTATCTCAAATCCGCGAAGCTCGGCGATCTTATCGAAGTGAAAAGCGAATTGGTCGAATTGAAAAATGCATCATTGGTTCTAAAGCAAACGATTTACAAAGAAGAAGCGGTATTGTTTAGGATGGTTGCGACGTTGGCGTACGTCAAAGAAGGAAAACCCTCTCGTATCGATGAGGATACGAAAGCGTTTTTCCTAAGCCTTAAGGCGTAACGCGGATAAATTCGTTACGTCCGGCTTGATAAAGCGACGTTTGATACGCCACTTGATTATTGATCATCGGTTCTTTAAACGCGCGAGCCACGCGTCCTTCAAAAAAGTTGGAGCAGACGAAATCCGCTCCGATAGAGGTCGAATAGTTGACCCAATCGTACACGATGTCATGCCCAAACATTGCGTTGATCTCTTCAAGTCCGCTCGGTGCGCGCTGAATCGAGTTGGCGATGTAGAGGCGGTTACGATCTTCGTATTGCGTCAACGTGAGCAATAAAGGGTTGTAATTGATTTGCGATGAGAGCAAGGCGTAAGCTTGAATGTCGTTTGCGCGTAATTGCGATGCGATCAAGCTTGACGTGACGATCGGCGTATTGAGGTAAAACGAAGCGTTGTTTAAAGAGCCGTTTCCTTTAAACATTCCTTTAAAATTAGCTTTGGAGTTTTCGACGCGTTTTTCGTAAAAAACACGGCTGTTATGTTGTCTGACGAAGGTATTGAGTTGTGAACTAAGCGCACTTCCGTCTTCAAAAGCTCCCACTTTTTCGTTAGCTTTTTCGGCAAGAAGCGCGATTTGTTTGTCGTAATCGATACCGCCGAAGACGATGTTGGCGTTGGTGATCGATACGGCGGATTTATTGAGCGTCGGGATGAAAACCAAAGTATCGTGAACGTTGTTCGCGATGACGACCGCTCCCTCGTTCGTGACCGGCGCGATAATATAGCGGTAACCGCCCGCTTTGATCTCGTTCAACGCTTGAACGATCGAAGCTTCTCTTTCGTCTCCGGAATTAAAGACGTTCAAATCGAAATAGTAGTTTTTATACAACAGATACGACATGACGGAATTGACCGTTGAAATCGCGTATTTTTTGATGGTTTTTTGCGGAATTAAAACGGCGACTTTAATCATCGTGCTATCGTCGTTTAAGGGTTTTGGCATCGGCGATGCAACGCTAAGCGCGCCTTCTTTCTCTTCGGAAGCTTCCGGTTGCGTCGGCGTCATCGGAGTCGCTTCAACGCCGGTAGAGGGTGTTGGCGTCGCCATAGCCAAGGTCGTCGAGCTGATCGCCGTTTCGGCATAAGGCGTCGCGGGTTCTTGTTGTGGGGTCGCTTTGGGTTGTTGTTGGATTACTTTGCCGGTAATCGTCGGTGCGGCACCTTCCGAACCGGGATAGGTTACGGTGCTTTTTTGGTTGCCTTTTTGGGCGGACGATACGTTGTAGGTTGAAGGTTTATAGGGTTGCGGCGTCGACTGGGTCGTCGTACAACCGGTTAAAAAAGCTACGAGAATCGCTACGGTTGTCCAAAATCTCATAACATACTCCTTATTTTTAGCAAATCGGCGAAAACCTCTTTCTTGGCACTGGGATTTCGCAATAAAAAGCTCGGATGAAACGTCGCAACGAGTTTCGCTTCTCCGAAATTGAGCACGGAGCCTCGCACCCGATCGATCGGCGTGTCGTATTCGCCCGTTAAATGGTGAAAGGCGGTCGAGCCTAAAGCCACGATGATCTGAGGCTTAATCGTTTGAATTTGTTGCATCACGTAGGGTTTGCAACACGCCACTTCTTCCGGTGTCGGAACGCGATTTTGCGGCGTTTTGCACTTTAAAATCGTCGTCACGTAAACCTCTTCTTTGGGAACGAGTAAAACGTTTTCGATCATTTTAGCAAGCAACTCACCGCTTTTTCCCGCGTAGAGTAAGCCTGTTTCATCTTCGTTCGCTCCGGGATTATCCCCGATGAACATCACTTTAGCCCTCAAATTTCCGGCTCCGAAAACGACGTTTTTTCGGCTTTTGGAAAGTGCGCACAAATGGCAATGCGCCACGTCGCGCTTCAGTTCTTCAAGCGTTTGAGGCAAGGAAGGCACGGACGCTAAAGGTCGGTATTCTTGAAAATACTCAAAACCCATGGCACGGTATTGGTACAAGAGCTTTAGAAGTCGAATTTTTTCAATAGGTGTCATTCATATATGGTAGCCAAGGAGGAGTTAAAAACTCCTTATTCTACGTCGCAGTATTCCAGCGAAGCAAGCTTGGGACGTTTGAGCCCTCGGTTGTCGGCAATGTAGAGGTTTTTGAGGTGTTTGAGCTCTTTGATCGATTCGGGAAGCGAACTGAGGGCATTTTCCTCGACATCGAGTTCGTAGAGGTTTTCCAGCTTTCCGATGCATTCGGGCAGGCTTTTGAGGCGGTTAGCACTCAGATCGAGCGAGGTCAATTTTTGGAGTGAACAAAGCGAGTCGGGCACGCTCTCAAGTCGGTTGTTTTCTAAAGAGAGGATTTGCAAATCTTCGAGTTTGGAAAAATCGATATCGATCGAAGAGAGATTGTTGGACGCAAGGTTGAGTTTGACTAACATGTCATGCACTTCCAAGGCGGGTAAGTCGCGTAAAAGGTTGCCTTCTAGAATCAACGTTTCTAGTTCTTGGATTTCGCCGAGCGATTGCGGAAGCGCATGAAGTTTATTGAAAGAGAGATCCAGATAATAAAGAGATTGCATCGAGCCGAACACTTCGGGCAAATGAGCGAAATAGTTGGTATCCAAACTGACATGTAAGAGTTTTTTGAGGTTTTTAAACGCATCGTCCAAGCGACTCAATCGGTTGACCGCTAAGGTTAAACGCGTCAAATTGCACAATTCGTAAAAGCCCAAAGGAAGAGAGCTTAGCTGGTTGC
The DNA here is from genome assembly GCF_001548055.1 of Sulfurospirillum cavolei. Classification (GTDB taxonomy): domain Bacteria; phylum Campylobacterota; class Campylobacteria; order Campylobacterales; family Sulfurospirillaceae; genus Sulfurospirillum. The sequence goes on along the minus strand of NZ_AP014724.1, from coordinate 1,566,833 downwards.
CGTTGAGATTGAGGATGACCAAGGAAGAGAGGTTTCCGATCGCTTCGGGGAGGCTTTCTAAGAGGTTGTTTTCGCATTGGAGGTTACGCAAATTTTTAAGCCTACAAAGGCTCTCGGGTAGCTCGCTTAAACGATTGCCCGAGAGTTTGAGAATGCTTAATTCTTGAAGTGCACCGATGCTCTCGGGAAGGCTTTTGAGTTTTTTGCGACTCAAATCCAAGGTCGTAAGTCCTTCGAGTTTACTTAAATCGCGCGGTAACGTATGTTCCAACCCTTGAGACTTGATCCATGCGGCAAAATCGCGAATTCCCTCAGCCATCGTTTTCTCCTTCCGTTTCGTCGCGGCGATTGTTTTTTTGATCGATTAAAAAGGCAATCTCTTCATAGTCGATTTCTCCGAATTCGACCATATTAAAAAGTGCCATCAGCGGTCTTCGACAACAGGTTTGATTGCATTCGGTCACTAATTTTTTGGCTTTTTTATACGGGAGCGTCGTCGATTTGAAAATATCGACGGCGTCTTGGATCGTTTTATGTCCGCATTCGCAAATGATTTTAGAGGCGTACTCGTGCATCGCTTTATCCGGCTTTATGTGCGTTGTAAAGTGCCTTAAGTTCTTTTTTGTTGAGGACTTTTTTACGCTCCGTAACCAATTCCCGTACGGTCGGTAAAATGCGATTGACGACTTCGTGTTCGGGTTCGACGCCCATAGCGCGCAAATGATACACGAGGGTGGAGCTGCCCGAATGTTTGCCGATCGGATAGGTGCGTTTCATGCCCACGCTTTGCGGCGAGAAGGCTTCATAAGCTTGTTCGTGTTTGATCATACCGTTGACGTGAATGCCCGATTCGTGCGAAAAGATGTTTTTCCCGACGATGGGCATGGTCGGCGAAATGGTTTGATGTGCGGCTTTTTGTACCAAAGAGACGACGTGATGAAGCGCTTTAGCGTCAACCGTGCGCGCTTCGCCGAAAAGATGGGTCAGTGCCATAAGCGTTTGTTCAAAGCTGGCGTTTCCGGCGCGTTCGCCTAGCCCGATAACGGTCGTGTTGACGCTGATAGCTCCCGCTTCCAAGCCGCTGATCGCATTGGCGGTTGCCATCCCGAAATCGTTATGCGTGTGCATTTCGATCTCTAAAAGGTGAAGATCGCACAGTGCGGAAATATGTTCGTAAATCTGATGCGGACGCATAATACCGACCGTATCGCAGTAGCGAAACCGATCAGCTCCCTCTTGGGCGCCTAAGCTCATGACTTCTTTTAAAAAGCCCAGATCGGCACGCGAACTGTCTTCGCCGCCGATGCAGGTAAAAAGTCCTTCGGATCGGCTGACATGTAAGACTTCTTCGAGGTTTTTTAAGAGGCGTGTTTTATCGCCTTTAAATTTTGCCTCGATCAAAATATCCGAAACCGGAATCGACAGATCGACCGCTTTCAGACCGCAGGCAAGGGAGGCTTCAAGGTCGCTCATCGTAGCGCGGTTCCAGCTCATAATGCGCAACGGAAGATCGAGTGCCAAAATCTCTTTAATGTCGGCTTGTTCTTTTGCGCCCATTGCCGGAATTCCGACCTCAAGTTCGTCTGCTCCGGCAAGGTATAATGCCGATGCGATGGCGATTTTCTCATCCGTATTGAAAGCGACGTAAGGGGCTTGTTCCCCGTCTCGAAGCGTCGTATCGTTGATAATCATAGCCGTATCCTTTGCCTCTTAAGAAGCGGTAAAAAAGTGTTTTCGCGCACCTTTCAAAACGGAAATCTCGATGGGTTCGTCCGCAAAACTCTCATCGCATGTCAGCTGAATACTATTGAGCTCTTTTTGCGGGCATTCGCCGATTTTTTGCGTGAGCAGTAGATCACAGTCTTGTAATGTTTGTTTGATCTCGTCGATCGGATACGTTCCGTCGCATCCTTCTTTGCCCATACAGTACGCTTTTTCGACTTTGCGGTGCATCAAAAACTTAATTGCTTTATCGCCCGCTTCGTAAATTAAAAACTCTTTCGCGCTTCCGAAATGATCGTTGATCAGTCCGTTTCCGCGCGTCGTCACGGCAATGAGTTTGGTCTCTCCCGTGGAGCTAAGCGCGTGCTTGTCAAGGGCTTCTTCTTGGAGCGCTCGACCGTTCGCCGCACGAAGCACTCGACGCCACGTTTCGATATTTTCGTGTGTCTTCATACGCTGATTGAGATTATAATGGTGGGAAAGTTCTTCAAAACTTTTCTCTACAAAACTCTCTTTAAAAAACTCGTCGCTACGATCTTCTCCTAAAAGTCCGACCGCATCGGCGCGGCACTGACGGCAATGACGCATCATTTTGACGTTAACGTCGCACGCTTCTTGCGCTTTCATTAACTGTTTGTGCGTTGCGCTCGGAACGCCGTCTAAGCCGAATTTTGTACCGAATTCCGGTTTGGAGATCAAGGGCATAACGTTTTGAATAAAAACGCCGAGTTCTTTGACTTTTTTGGCGACCAAAGGAAGGTGCTCGTCGTTGATGCCCGGAATGAGGACGGAGTTGACCTTAACCAAGATACCGCGCTCAACAAGCATCTTAATGCCCAAAAGCTGCTTTTCAAGAAGCAGTTTTGCACCCTCGACGCCGCGATGTTTTTTGTGTTCGTAAAACACCCACGGATAGATTTTTGCGCCGATTTCACCGCTTTCGTCGACGCTGTTTAACGTAACCGTCACGTGTTCGATGGTGTACTTAGCGATCTCATCGATATGTTTATGAATCATCAAACCGTTGGTAGAAAGGCACAATTTGATGTCAGGAGCATATTTTTTCAACAGTGCAAAGGTCTCAAACGTTTGTTTGGGATTGGCAAGACCGTCCCCCGGACCTGCGATGCCTACGACGCTTAGTTGTTGAATGAGTCCGCCTACATGTAAGACTTTTTTGACGGCTTCTTCGGGCTTAAGTTTGTAACTGGTCACGCCCGGACGACTTTCGTTGGAACAGTCGTATTTACGGTTGCAGTAGTTGCATTGGATGTTACAAGCGGGAGCAACCGCTACGTGGATACGCGCATAATGTTGATGAGCGTCTTGAGAGTAACAAGGGTGGTTGTTAATCTTTTGTAAGATGCTCGCATGCAGCTCGTTTTGGGTGTTGGTTGAGGATGAGCAAGAGCAACTCATGTGCGATCCTTTGAAGTGATTTTGTCTAAAAAGTGCACGAAGTGTTCCTTGGACGAGCAAATGCATCTAAGGTTTCAAAGCTACCCGATGTGAGCATTTCATAAGCTATAAGCTTGGTTTTAAACGGTTGTTGGCAAAATAGCACCTTTCTTTGGTGTATAATGGTTATAACGAATTCTTGGGCGGTTAGGACGAATGCAAAAAAAAATTAAGATTCTTTTAGTGCAAAACGATTGCGATGCCGCAAATCAAACGGTACATTTTCTGGAAAACGTCGGTTTCGAAGTCGACGTCTCGGAAACAGCGGTGGACGGGCTTTTAAAGCTTTCGCTTCATGCTTACGACATGCTTTTGTTGGATTTAAACCTTCCCGATTTTAGCGGTTTGGAAGTGATCAAACAGATCAACAACCAAAGCACCATTCCGATTATCGTGTTAAGTGCCTACAACGATACCGCGATCAAAATACAGGCTTTTCGTTTCGGCGTGGACGATTATGTGTGCAAACCTTTCGTTTTGGAGGAGCTGGAAGTACGTATTTGGGCGATTTTAAAACGTTGTTCGCGCATCAAATTAGACGTCGCGAGAAAAAGTTTGGCGATCGATTACAATACGCAGACGATTTTATTTAACCAACAACCGCTTTCGTTGACCGCTATCGAATATAAAATTCTTGCTTTCCTCATAGAAAATAAAAATCGTGTGGTTTATCGTAACGTTTTAGCCATTCATCTCTCCTCTCTCAGTTCTCCTCAATCGTTAAATTACCATATCCAAAATATTCGCAAAAAGTTAGGGGATAACCCTAAAAAGCCGATTTATCTGATGACCGAATACGGAACGGGTTATAGGCTCGTCTTATAAAAAAGAGCCTTCTCTAACGATCCTCAGAATAAGCTGATAATAAATGAAGTTTTTTCCGCTATACTTCGTGTATCTTGCTTATTTGGGATAGGCTTTATGGAACCCTGCGACATTGAGGCGTTAAAAATACGCACGAAACCGCTTTTTCTTTTATACGCTGAAGATGACGAAGAAATTCGTTGTTCGATGTTGGATATTTTAAAAGATTTTTTCGAACACATCGACACGGCGCAAGACGGAGAAGAGGCGTACCGTCTTTTTAGAGAAGCCAAACGACCTTACGATTTGGTAATGAGCGATATTAAAATGCCGAAAATGAACGGTTTGGAGTTAATCGCTCAGATACGCAAACACTCTCGCGACATCGCAACGATCGTTACGTCCGCGTATAACGACAGCGAGTTTTTCATCGAAACGATTCGTTTAAACGTCAACGGCTATATTTTAAAACCTCTCGAACTCGACCAATTTTTTGAAACGCTTTCTTCCACCGTCGAGACGATCGTGATGAAGCAAGAGACCAAAGCGTACATGTACGGATTGGAACAGACGATTTTGACGCAAAATCATGCGCTTGAAGAGCAACGTTACAACGATCCTTTAACCAAGCTTTCCAATAAAAATGCGCTCGATTTAATGTTAAAAGAGATTTCGTCCGACGACGTACCGGCTCTTTTCCTGATTACGATCGATCAATTTAAAAATTACAATAAACTCTACGGTATGGAGATCGGCAACGACATCCTTAAAGCCTTTGCGGACGTGTTAAAAGAGGCGGCACAGTCTCTTTTTTACAGCGCATTTCGTATTGCGACCAACGAATTCGTGATGCTCTCGATCGATCAACAGCTTGATCCCGAAAAGATTTACGAAGACGTGCAGGCAACCTTGGAAGCCCTCGACGGGTTGGAGTTAAAAGTCGACGCGTTAAGCGAAAAAATCTTGATTCATATCTCGATGGGCGTGACGTTCGATCAAGAAAATCTTTTCAATAAAGCCTTTACCGCACTTGATTTTGCCAAGCAAACGGGAAAAAGTTTTGTCGTTTATACGAGCAATCTTGACGAAACCGAATCCTTATCGAACGATTTTTATTGGCAAGACGTCATTAACGACACGCTCAATCAAGACAACGTCGTGCCGTTTTATCAACCGATTTGCAACGCCGACAAGCGCATCGTCAAATACGAGGCGTTGATTCGTATTCGTACGAAAGATAAATGTGGAGCAGAGCAATACGTCTCTCCGTACTATTTTCTCGATATTGCGCGCCGAACGAAACAGTATGACATGTTAAGTTTTTGTATGATCGAAAAAGTTCTCGAAAAAGCGCAAGCCAACTTACATCTTGATTTTTCGATCAATTTTAGTTTTCGGGATATGCTCAATAAAGAGATTCGCGATTGCGTGCGTGCGAAAATCATCGATTACCAAGAAAAACGCCAACGATTTAACTTAGTGTTTGAGGTCGTAGAGAGCGAAAAAATCGGAGATTTTAATACGATCAAGCATTTTTTAAAATACGTCAAGTATGAAAAAGCGCCGATCGCGATCGATGATTTCGGTACGGGGTATTCCAATTTTACCAACATTATGGAGATGCATCCGGCTTACTTGAAAATCGACGGGAGCTTGATTAAAGACATCGATCACGATACCCAATCGTTTCAGTTGGTCAAAGCGATCGTCTCGTTTGCCAAAGCTTTGCAAATCAAAACGATTGCCGAGTTTGTGCATAACGAAGCGGTTTTCGATACGTTGATTCCCTTAGGTATCGACGAATTTCAAGGGTATTTTATCGGTAAGCCGCAACAAGAGCTGCTCAACTAGCACCTTGTTACGCCAGATCGATTTCGATCATTTTACCGTTTAAAATTTCGGCAAATTCGACGCCGTAACAAAAGCATCGTTGAAGCTCTTCTTCGGTGGGAATCAGCTTGATTTTCATCGGTTCTAGCGGAGGGACTCTGAGTTTGAGAGCTTTCAAGCGCGCAAGAATATGATCGATGGCTTCGCCGCTCCAGCCGTAAGAGCCGAATGCTCCGGCACTTTTACCTTGCTTATCCAAAAACATCAAACACGAAAGCAGATTCCAGACCGGTTTGGGCGCATCGGCGTTAATGGTCGGTGTTCCGATTAAAAATCCGTCGCTCTCTTCAAGAATCCGAATCATATTTTGCTCTTCGATAGACGCCAAATCGTAGATATTGGTTACGATGTTTTCTACGCTCTCCGCTCCCTCGTAAATGGCTTGCGCCATCTCTTGCGTGTTTTTGTAGCTCGTTAAATAAAAAATCGAGAGAACTTTTTGCCCCTTTTTATGGCGTTCGAGCTTGGTGCTCCATTGACGGTACGCTTCGATATACGTGGAAGGATTTTCGCGAATGATCGGACCGTGAAGCGGCGCGATCGTTTGAATATCCAAGCGGTCGTAGAGTTTGAGCGCACTTTTCACGTAGCTTTGAAACGGGCGCATAATATGGTCGTAATAATATTCAAACGCATACCAAAAATCGCCCACTTTATCGTTAAAAAGGCGTCGATCGCAATAGTGCGCCCCGAAAACGTCGCCGCTAAAGAGCAGTTTGTCCTCTTCGACGTACGAACTCATCGTCTCGGGCCAATGCAAATAAGGCGTGCTCAAAAACGTTAAGGTCTTGTTTCCTAAATGCAGTTGTTTGTTGGTCCAGATCGTTTCAAAGTCGATATTTTCGCTTCCGGTAAGGGCTTTAAGCATCGTCGTAGCTTGCGGCGATATTAAGACTTTAGCATGCGGTGCGCGCGCGATGAGTTCTGGAAGCGCACCCGAATGATCGGGCTCGATGTGATGGACGATGACGTAGCGAATCGCCGTATAATCGCATAAAGATTCGATGCGGTTAAAAAAAAGTTCTTGAAACTCTTTTTTGACGGTATCGACGATGATGACGCCTTGGCTGGTTTGAATCAAATAAGCGTTATAGCTTGAGCCGTTGGCGGTGTGCATCACGATGTCGAACGTTCGAATATCGGGATCCAGTACGCCTATATAAAAAATATCCGGTGCGATTTCAAGAGGCAGAGGGTGCATGTAAAAACCTTTGCATCCACAAAGGAGGTTGCGTGTTTTTGAGCCGTAAAAGCGTGTTTAAAACATCTTCGATGCGTTCGTTCTCTTTTTCGCTTTTTAAAACAAAAATACCCGAACCCTTGACCAAGAGCGAAGCACGCGGTCCGATATGGGAAGCACAGAGGATATTTGCATCTTCCAAACAAGCGATTTTGTAGGCAAGTTTATCCCCTTCTTCGCTATGCTCGTTCGGCGACGGGAGCGTTTTTAAAAAGCTAAAAGAGTCGTTATGAAGTTCGTACATGTAAAAGCATTTGCACCATCCGAAATGGTCGTTGACATGGAGGTTGTCCGTAGATGCAAATGCTATTTTCATCGTATTTCCTTACGCGTTAACGGGAACGTGCGCTTCGCGATCAGCGATAGAGATAGCTTCGCGATACGGTTTAGGGGAAACTTCGGGAAACATAATGCCGTTTTTCTTATGCTCGCGGATATTGTATAAACCGCTTTCGTGACCCGATACGTAGTACGCGTTAAATTCCGCCGTATAAGGCATATCCCAAACGATAGCACCCTCGGTGGGACAGGCGTCCGCACATTTTGGCATCGTACCGTCGGCACATTCGATGCATTTTTCGGGCTTGACGTACGTTGTTTCGCCGTTGATAGGCGAATCGGATGCACTTACGATCGCGGTTGCGGGGCACTCGTCGATACAACTGTCGCAATTGATGCAAAGTTCGGTAATTTTGACTGCCATGATAGATCCTTTACATGTAAAATAGTGTCTCTCAAAAAACCTTTGTACAAACCAACCCTGAAGCAAATAAGGGCATATTTGCATCAGGGTCGCGTTGAGTAAGGGTTTTTAAAGGTACACGCTTTCTACATTGCATAAGGTGTTCCTTTGGAGATAAAAAAGTCAAAGGAACACCTCTTGCAAATTAAGCTATATGGTAAATACGAAACTGATCAAGGATTTGTTAAACGAGAGTGCTTGTTCTCATAACAAAACCAAAAAAAGTAGCTGTGATAAACCCAAACCCGGAGCGACAAGCGGAGGGTGTGCGTTTGAAGGAGCGCAAATATCCCTCTTTCCTTATGCCGACGCCGTGCACCTCGTACACGGTCCGGACACCTGTCTTGGTGCTTCGTGGGAAACACGAGCAACGCTTACAAGCTATCAAGGCGAGAATAATACGCCTTTGGGATATTGCACGAACGTGACGACGCAAGACATCATTTTCGGCGGCGACAAGAAGCTAGCTTCGGCTTTGGCGTACATCGTAGAGCATAAAAAGCCTAAGGCGATTTTTGTCTACGAAACATGCGTCACGGCGATGATAGGGGACAATATCGACTATACATGTAAGGTTGCAAGCGAGCAGTTCGGTCTTCCGATCGTTGCAGTGCATGCCCCCGGATTTGTCGGCAGTAAAAACCTTGGCTCAAGACTTGCCGGCGAAGCGGTTTTGGACGCACTCATCGGCACGAAAGAGCCTGAGACGATTCATCCTTACGGTATTAATTTGATCGGCGATTACAACGTGACGGGAGATATGTGGCAGTACCGTCCGATTTTAGAGCGTATCGGCATTCACGTCGTTTCGACGCTTTCGGGTGACGGACGTATCGAAGCGATCCAACAAGCGCATACCGCCAAGCTCAACGTGATCGTTTGTGCGAAGTCGTTAGTGACCTTGTGCCGCAAGATGCAAGAGCGTTACGGTATTCCTTACGTGAGCGTTTCGTTTTACGGTAAGCGCGATACCTCCAACGCCATTCGCTCCATCGTCAACGCGTTTGGAGATGCGGATTTGTCGGCACGCGCCGAGCGGATTATCGCCGAAGAAGAGGCAAAGCTCGAGGAGCGTTTAGCTCCGTATCGATTGTTGCTTAAAGGGAAAAAAGCGATTTTAAATACCGGCGGCAACAAGTCGTGGTCGATCGCTTCGGCACTTCAAGACATCGGCATAGAAGTGGTTGCGACGTCGATTCAAAAGGCGACCGAAGAAGACATCGCCATTGCCAAAGAGTACGTGCCGATCGTGTTTAAAAGTCCCGCAACCGAACAACCGCGCCTCATCGACGAACACAAGGTCGATATTTTATTAGCGGGCGGGCGTAGCCTCTATACGGCGATTAAGAAACGCATCGCCTTTGTGGACGTCAATCAAGAGAAAAAAGTGAGTTACGGAGCGTACGGCGGACTTGAAAATCTAGCACTCGACGTTTGCGCGGCGTTACGCAATCCCGTTTTTAAACTCGTCGGAACACAAGCACCGTGGGAAGCGGCTTAGGAGGATCATATGAGTACGGCATTTTCGTTGAAAGAGGCAAAAACAAACACGCTTAAACCCTTACATGTCAATCCGCTGAAGCTTTCGCAACCGATGGGTGCGACCTTGGCGTTTTTAGGGATCAAAAACTGTATGCCTTTAATGCACGGAGCGCAAGGGTGTGCTTCGTTTACGAAAGTGCTTTTTACGCGTCACTTCAATGACCCGATCGCAATTCAAACGACCGCGGTCAACGATATTAGTGCGGTGATCGACGGCGGGGAAAGGGGTATCTCCGAAGCGATCGAGAACATTACGAAAAAAACGACGCCCGATTTGGTCGGTCTTTTTACGACGGGAATGACCGAAACCAAAGGGGATGACATCAAAGGCGCGACGCTGCTTTTGAAGGAAAAGCAAAAAATCGTTTACGTGCATACGCCCGATTTTGAAGGCGGATTGGAGAGCGGTTGGAGCTTAAGCGTTCAAAATATCATAACGCAACTCGTCGTACCCGCGAGCAAGGTAAAACAAGAGAAAGCCTTACTCGTCCCCAACGTCAATATGAGTCCGATCGAAGTCGAAAAACTCAAAGAAGCGATGGAAGAATTGGGATTTGACGTGTTTGCACTGCCTGATTTGAGCGATTCGCTTGACGGACATTTGGGCGTAAAACAAGGCTCTTTAAGCGGCGGCGGAATTTTAGTACGCGACATCGAAGCACTCGGTGATTGCGGGCTTGTTGTCACGATAGGGCGTTCGGTTCGAAAATGCGGCGAGCTTTTTTTGGAGAAAAACGCGCAAACGAAACATGTGCATTTTGACACCTTAACGGGCTTGGAAGCCAGCGATCGCTTCTACGCCGAAATATTGGCGTATCTTGGCATTCAAAGCGTTCCTAACCGTGTCAAGCGTTGGCGAGCGCGTTTGCAAGACGTTCTTTTGGATACCCATTTTGTTTTAGGCAAAAGCAAAGTGATCATCGCCGACGAACCCGATAGCGCGTACGCTATCGCCAAAGCGTTGTTAGAAGTCGGCACTTCCGTTAAAGCCTTTATTGCGCAACGAAGCGAGATTCAAGAAGAGTTTACATGTGAAGTTTGCATCGGCGATTTTGAAGAGGTCGAAAAGTCTTTGCCGCTTTCTGACATGTTGATTTCCAACTTCCACGGCGAACGTCTGGCGCATCGCTACCATAAAGCTTTGTTGATTCGAGGATTTCCCAATTATGAGCAAGTCGGCGTCGGGCTTCGCAACACTATTTTGTACGAGGGTAGTTGCACGTTTTTGTGCGAAGTCAACAATCTGCTAGTACATCATCAAGCGTCACAATAATTTACTTTACACAAGGGGTTTGAGTATGGTTCAAGAAGGAGACACGTCGCGTTACAATGCCTTTATCCCCGAGGTGGTTGCTTATCAAAAAGCACTCGATCAACTTTCCGAACGATGGAATTTACTCTCTTTACTAGGGCAAATGAGTAACATCGGTATGGATATTTCCGAAACACGACAAGCCTTTAGTTTACTTTCCGAACAACTTTTAGGACGACTGTGCGAAGAAACCGTTAAAAAACTTTCGACCGAAATGTGTTCCAAAGCGCAAGTCGCCATCGATATTTTGATTCGCAATTTGTTCGAACGAACAGCAGACGTCGGTTTTTTGGCAACGGATGTTAGCTTATGCGATTTTGCGACGATGGACGCACCCGCACAACGCGATGCGCTGGCTTCTATACAAGCACGGTTTGCCGAGTACATCGAAAAATACAGCGTTTACGACGACGTGCTCTTGTTTGATTTGGACGGTACGCTCATCGCTTCGACGCACGGCGAAAAATTAGGTAAGAAAATCGATCGGCGTTTTATCGATACGGCGTTGAACACGTCCAAAGAGTACGTTGAAAATTTCGGTATCTATCCCATCGTCAACGACAAAGAGAGTTTGATCTACTCCTACCGCGTCTGCGACGATCAGGGCAAACCTTTGGCGGTGCTGGGATTGGTGTTTAAATTTCAAGACGAAATGCACGTGATTATCTCTCCTTTGATCGATCATGAAACGTGGACGGATATTTTGCTCTTAGACGCTAAAAATCGCACGATTTACAGTAGTAACCCGTTTCATTACCCTTTGTGCGCGCCGCACAAAACCGTTTTGAATCGAGTCGATACGGTACCCTTTTTAGCCCAAGAGTACGTTGCATGTACGAAGCAGACCAAAGGGTATCAGGGGTTTTTCGGTTTGGGATGGCAATCCCACGCGCTCATACCGCTTTCGTTTGCATTTTCCAAAAAACAAGCGCATTTGCCTTTTAGCGATGAACAGACAAAAATCATTAAAAACTCGTCGCTTTTTTCCGAAGAGTTCACGAATATCCCTTCCAAAGCTGAAGCGATTCAGCGCAAACTCGATATGACGATTTGGAACGGAAACGTGCAAATCGCCAATCAAAAAAGCGGCGATAATTCGTTTTCAAAATCGCTTCTCAACGAGATCTCGCGTACGGGTGCACAAACGAAAAAGACTTTTGAGGAGTCGATCGGCAATTTGAATTGGACGGTGGTGGCTTCGTATATTAACGATGCGGCGTTTCGTGCGACGTTGGCGATCGATATTATGGATCGCAACCTTTACGAGCGTGCCAACGATTGCCGTTGGTGGGCGCTCAGTCCCGTGTTTATCAAAGCCTTTAGCGCTAAGTATAAAGATTTTAGTACGATTAAAAAAGAGTTCGGACGCGAGATGAGCGATGTTCTTAGCACGATCAACGCACTTTACACCGTTTATGCGCACCTGCTTGTATACGATGCGCAAGGATGTGTTTTGGCGGTCAGCCAAGAAAAATACGCGCATTTCGTCGGGAAACGTATCGGTGCGCCTTATATCGCTCAAACCTTGGCGTTAAAAAGTTCTAAAGAGTATGTCGTCAGTGCCTTCGAACCCAGCGAACTGTACGAAGGCAAATACACGTATATCTATAATGCTCCGATCTTTATCGAAGGGCACAAAGAGGCATTGGGAGGCATTGCGATCGTTTTTGACGCTCAAGCGCAATTTGAGGCGATGTTGCATGACGTGATTGGCGAAGACGAACGCTCTTTCGCACTGTTTATCGAAGCTAAAACCCAAACGATCATCGCATCGACGTCGCCTAAAATGAACGTAGGCGAGCGTTGCCGTTTTTGCGACACGAACGAAAAAATCGTTTTAATCGACGATGATTATTACATTATCGGGAAATCGGCTTCGAAGGGGTATCGCGAGTATAAAGTCAGCGACGGATACGTCAACGACGTTTTTGCGGTCGTGTGTATTCGGATTGCACATAAAAACGCTTTGTCGCAAGAGGCAAAAAAAGTCCACGCAAAACATTATGCGTATCCTAAAGTCACGGCAAGCGAAAAAAGCGTCGATCTTTCGACGTTTTGGCTATACGGGAATTTGTACGCGATACAAAGCGAGCAGATCTACGCCGCGTTAGAAGGGCAAGACGTCACGAAAGTGATCGGTTCGGACGAAATCTACGTCGGTATGATTACGTGGAATAACAAAACGATCCCCGTTGCTTCGTTGGCGAAGTATTTTCAACACGAACGCAGTTACGATAAAGAAAAAAATTATATTATCGTTTTGAAAGGAAACGACGATCATCCTTTCGGATTGGTCATCGATGCGGTGCAAGACAGTCCCGAAGTGCCCATTCGTTGCATCGACGAGACGAACCAAGCGATGCTCGGGCAACATACCCTCACTAAAGCCATCGTCAAATCAGATGCCGGACAGGAAAAAGCGGAGATGCTTTCGATTTTAGATCCGCTAAAAATTGAGCGGTATTTACTGTTGGAAAAACAAGGAAGGTAGCATAGAAGGGTTGCCTTCTATGCTCAAAAAGACTCAGGCAGGTTCTGCCGTTGTTGCGGCGGCTGCCATCGTCGCTTTTTTCTTACTGCGTTCCATGGATTGAAGGACGAGGTATTGCTCGCCGAATTTAAGCATATTGTCCATCTCGTCGTCGTACTCGGCGTAATGTCCTTCTTCGTCTAAAACCAGTTCTTCAAAGAGCTTTTTGGTCACGCTGTCGGCGTTATTGCCGCACTCGATCGCAAATTGGTTGTACATCGTTACCGCATCGTCTTCGCCTTGACGTGCAAATTCGAGCATCGCTTTGACGTCGGTAATTTGTTGAACCTCTTGGGCGGCTTTCATCTCGATAGTGCCTTTTAAGAAAAGCACGCGATCGGCTAAACGTTCGATATGAAGCATTTCGGCAATCGCGATACGTTTAAAAAGGGTTGAAAGTAAGTCGTATCCTTGATCGTCGCAATGAAAATGAAAAAACATGTACTGATGAACCGTGGCAAGCTCGTCGGCAATAGCGCGATTGAGCAACTCGATACTTTTATCTCGTTTCATACGTTCTCCTTAGAGGTTGGTGGATTATATCCTACCATAAACTTGGCTAGAAACGACTAAGAAGAACGCGTGGTCGTTGACATGTCAATAATCGTGCGGTATTCCTTTGATGTGTAACATAAAATGTTCCTTGTTGTCGACGTCCTCGAGCCATCCGTAATTGGCATCGCTTTTATCGTCCAACTCTTTGATATAGGGTTTGATGTCCAAAAGCGGCGTACCGTCAAAGACGTCGAGTCCCGATACGATGATTTTACGATCGATAACGTTAACGAGCTTTACGATACTCAGTCCGATAGGATTGGGGCGATTGGGCGTACGCGTCGCAAAAAGACCCAACTCCTTGTTCTTAAGCCAAGGCGGCGTCAAGCGCATTTTCGGTTTTTCGTGAAGCCGATCGATATAAAACAGAAGGTAGATGTATTTAAAACGCAACAACTCTTTAAGCCCGTCCGTATAGGCTTCGTTGAGATCGATATAAAATTCTCCGGCGTCGTTTGAAACCGGTTGGTATGGGGCATTGTTAAGGTAGGGCGTGTGAATAACGCCGATCGGCTCAAAGCGTATCATAGAAAAACTCCTCATATTATTTTTGTTTAGTTTATCTTATCGGAACTAAATTTGTCTACGGAACACTTTTTGAAAATACATCCGTAAGTTTAAGGATAGGAGGAACACACCGATGGTTAAAGTAGCGTTTTTTACGAACGATTTGAAAAACATTGATGCCCATTTCGGTTCAGGCGAGCAGTTTGCCGTTTACGACGTCGATGCAAACGGTTATAGTCTACACGGCGTTATTCCGACCGGTGAAGAGCGCACCGAGGGCAGAGTCGAGATGCTCGTTAACGAACATGTCGATATTATGTACTGTGTCGAGATCGGACCTGCGGCAGCGGCAAAAGTCGTTAACGGAAAGATTTTCCCTATCAAATACAAACAGGTTGTCAACATCGAAGACGAATTGGAAAAGCTCACCTCCATGATGGCAACCAATCCTCCTCCGTTTATCAAAAAAATTTTAGAGGCAAGGGCGTAGCGTATGAACGAGCTTGAAAAATTGTTTATCGAAACGCTGATTTCACAAACCCGAGCACTCGATCAGTTTGGTACGTGGGCAAAAAAAAGCGATGAAGAGCTTTTGTGCGAAAAATACGTCAAAAGCAAAGAAGAGCTTAAAAATGTTCCCATCATTGCCGACATCGATGAGATGCAGATTCAAGATATTCGCCTCATTTTTCAATCGATCGCTTTGGCGTTTGAGCTCAAAACGGGTGTGATGTGTTCGGTCGTGATGGAGATGAGTCATGAGGGCTTCGGTCGGGCGGTCGTCTTAGCGGATAAGATCGTCGTGACGAATAAATTTTTTAAAGATGCGCACCGTTACAGTTTCCGCACTTATGAAGACGTGGTCAAAGAAGGCGGTAAGATGCTCAAGAGCGCAATTGAAATTTACGAACAATACACTTTAAAAGCAGGATAAAACGATGGCAAATATCGGTATTTTTTACGCGAGTGCGGGCGGCAATACGACACAAATCGCAGAGGCGTTGAAAGAGGCGTTTGAGGTCGAAGACGATGCGTGCGTTTTAATGGAAGACGACTTCGATAGCGTTGAGCAGTTTGAGGAATTCGATGTCCTTTTCTTCGGAAGTTCGACATGGGGACAAGGCGACGTTCACTTTAGCTGGGTCGACGCTCTTTTTGAAATCACTTCCGAAAATATCGACTTTAAAGGCAAAACGATGGCGTTTTTCGGTGCGGGCGATAGTAAGACGCACGGAGAACATTTTTGCAGCGCTTTGGGCAAGTTTTATCAGATTTTTTCCAAAGCGGGTGCAAAGGTTATCGGTTTTGTCGATGCTAGCGATTACGATTACGAGGCGAGTTTGGCGTGCGTGGGAGATAAATTTTGCGGTTTGGCTATCGACAATATCAACGAAGAGGACAAATCCGAAGAGCGTATCGAAAACTGGATAGCGCAACTTAAAAAAGAATTGGCGTAAAGGATACGACATGAGAACGCTGGAGCAATTTTATCAATTAAGAGCGGCAGAAGACTACTTTGATTTTTTTGCTATCGAGTATGACGAACACATCGTTCAAGTTAAGCGTTTTCATATTATGAAAGAGTACGGCACGTTGATTAAAAAGGGTTTTGAGTTTTACAAAGGCGATGAAAAATACTTGATGGATTTTTTAAAATTTGCTTTGATGCGCGTTTACATGGACTATAAACACGGGCATTCTCCAAGTGCCGCGGAAGTATGGGGGATGGCGGAAGACGGACATGCCAAAGGGTGTGCTTCGTGTACGACGTCTTCGCAAAAAGGAGGCAGTTGTGATTGTTGATCCAAACGTCGTATTACACGATACGGTCACCGCAAAGTTGTCGGGTAAAGACGAAGCCAAAGCAAAGTTTTTTCTCGGACAGAAAGTAAAATTGCTCGAAGACGTGAAAAACGACGGAACCTATCCGTACCTTCAAATCGGCGAAGTGATGATCCAAAAAGGCTCGATCGGTTATATCCGATCCGTCGGGGATTTTTTACAAGTCATACGCGTTTACGAAGTGCATTTTTTAGATGCCGAAGCGGTTGTCGAAGTGATCGGATGCCGGGAACACGAATTGGAGGCAATGGAGCCGTATCGCGATCTCGAAGCCGAAGAGCATGCGTGGATGAGTGAGCATTACAAAAACAAATCTTAGTAAGGAGGAAGTGTTATGGCCAAAGTGATTTTTATGCATTTTGATGCGGAAAAAGACGGTATTTACGATGCCAAAATCGGCGAACCCGTCGTTCGTTTAGCGAAAGAAAAAGGGATTCCTATTACGTTTGATCCCAAAGATCATTCGACATGTCTGATTAGCGTTGAGCATATCAGCGATGAGGAACCGACGAGTTATATGGAAGACGAAGAGCTCGACGAACTCGTCACATTAGGTGCGATTAGCCAAGAAGACGCCGATATTTGCCAACAATTTACCGTAAGCCCGAAAGTGCGCATCGCTTCGATGATGATGATTAAGGGCGATGTTTTGATTAAACCATTTAAAAAATAAAGGATCAACCATGACAACAAGAGTAGAAATCGTCAACGACTTTTTAGCCGTCAACGTTAAACCGGGTGCTACCATTCAAGACGTCGTAGAAGCAAGCGGAAGCGCATTGCCCTTTGGCTGTCGTGACGGTCAATGCGGAACGTGTGCCGTGGAGATCGTTCAAGGTATGGAGTTTTTATCGCCTAAAACCGACAAAGAGATTAAGGTTTTAAAAGAGATACTTGCAAGTACATGTACACCCAATACGCGCCTTTCATGCCAGATGAAAATCGAAAAGCCAAACGGCGTCGTTCGTATCAAATACTAATCCTTCTTTTAAGAGTCGCTACGCATCCAAACATCCCGCGTAGCCTCTTTTCCCCCGTGTCGCCTCTTTGTTACATTTTTGTAAAATCTCTTTTAAAATGCATAAAAATTAATCAAGAAAAAAGCAAATTTAGCTCATAAATAGGGCATACTTTTTGCATGAGAAGTATCAACCTAGAATTTAAACAAAAGCAGAGTCTCAACCTCTCGCTCAAACTTTGGCTCCCGTTGTTACAGCTACCTCTTCAAGAGTTAAGCACGCATCTCGAAACGCTTTCGTACGAAAATCCGTTTTTAGAGGTCAAACGCCCGTATGAGCATACGATGGGTGCTAGCAGTCACGGCATGGTGGAAGAGTTGGTATTGAGCCATGAGTCTTTGCATGAAAAGATACTCGAACAAATCGTTCCGCCGCTTTTCCCCACGCCCGTTTCGCAAAAAGTCGCCCACGAGATACTGTGCGACATCAACGAAGAGGGTTATTTTGACGGCGATATCGAACAAATCGCGATTACCTGTAACGTGTATAGCGACTATGTTGAGCGCATACGACAACGTTTTTCAAAGATCGAACCCTATGGCGTCGGTGCTTTGGATGCCCATGAATCGTTCGTTTTTCAACTCGACGCAATGAGCGACGAGGTTGATGACGAACTGTATCATCTGGTATTAAAAATGATCGAACAGATGCACAAAGTCGATAAGTTTTCCAAACATCATCGTTTTGAAGAGGCAAGGGCGGTTATAAAGAAATTTTCCAATCCTCCGGCTTTGGAGTATCAAGCCACACCCAAGCAAATTATTCCTGATTTTTACGTGGAAGTGGATGAAGACATACGCCTTCGTATCAATAACGAATATTATCCAGACATCGTGATTCAAGAGCCTTTTTCGAGCAAAAACGACTCCATCAAAGACAAGCTTAAAGAGGCACGCGACATCGTCAACCTTTTGGAATTACGCAAAAGTACGTTGTATAAGATCGTGCTTTTAATCGTCGAAAAGCAGCTCTCTTTTTTTGTCGGAGGCGAGCTTAGGCCGCTCAATATGAGTCACTTAGCCGATGAACTCTCTTTCGCCGAATCGACGATCTCGCGGGCAATTTCGAATAAATACGTCGAATCGAAACAAGGTATTTTCCCTCTAAAGTCGTTCTTTACCAACGCGGTAGCGACCAAAGAGCTCTCTTCCTCCGAGATCAAAAATTTTATTAACCAACAAATCGAATACGAAAACAAAGAAGAGCCTTTAACCGACGACGACTTACTCGAACGGATTGAAAAACGCTTCAACATCAAAATGGTTCGACGTACGATTACGAAATACCGAAAGCTGATGAACGTCGCATCGTCCAAAGAACGCAAAAAAATTTACAAGGTACAAGCATGAATCCCTATACGAAAGAAGAACGCTTAAAGATAGAAGCGACGGTCACGATTTTCTTACAAAGTTACGCCAAAAATCGCTACTCAAAATACGTCATCGCTCCCCACGTTGCGGCAATGTCGATGCGCGAACGCCACTTGTACGAAGACATGGGTTTTAAAAACCGTGTGCAGATGGGCAAATACATGAAATGCCACTTTCCCAAACTCTTCGAGCTTAAACCCGCCGATAAACTTTGGAAAAAATTTATCTACGATTCGCTCGATCTTGTCGCCCCCGCGTGCTTTACATGTAAAGATCAAACCAACTGCTTCGCCTGTCGATTGGTGGGGTGACGTACGTAATTTGACTTATAACGTACGCCATTGTATAATGCTTCTACTTTAAATGAAAGGAGCAAAGATGGTCGTAACTCCCTCAAAACTTCGTGAAAACCTTTACAACCTTTTGGACAGTGTCATCGAAAAAGGTGAGCTTCTTGAGATTTCGCGCAAAGGTAAATTGTTGCGCATTGTTCCCGAACAGCGTCCGTCTCGCCTCGATAAAATCGTTGCTAAAAAGATCACGACCGCAAGCGATGATGAACTCATCAACACCCCATGGGAGAGCGAATGGAAACCCTTTATTTAGACACGCACATTGTCGTGTGGCTGAGGCAAAAAGAGCTTCAAAAATTTTCACCCAAAGCACTTGAAGCCATCGAGCAAGCAGGGCAACTTTTTGTTTCTCCAATGGTTGAACTCGAACTCAAATTTTTACATGAAATTGGGCGCATTTCAGAGACGCCCTACAATATTTTAGGTGATCTTGGCGCTATGATAGGACTTAAAATAGAGGATTGTCATTTTAATGAAGTCATCCAAAAAGCAATGCTGATCGACTGGACACGTGACCCATTTGATCGCATTATCGTCGCACATGCCATGAGTCAGGAACGTAAACTTTTAACGAAAGATGAGAAGATATTGAGTTATTTTCAAGATGCGATTTGGTGATAATGAGATAAAGATAGTGGAAGGCATTTAAAAATGGAACAAGTGGAACAATTATTTAATTCTTTTGAAAATAAACTTTTAGAAATTTCATTATATGGTTCATTTATTGTTGATGAATCAACGAATAAGTATAAAGAATATTTAATGAAGTTTTCGAAAATAGATACTTTAAAAGATGAAAAGATAGTAGGAACAAGATTGGTCTATTGGGATATTTTAAGTAATCATAAAAAAATTTTAAGTGATGCTAAAATAGAAAAAAATGTGAATGAACTTCTTGAAAGTGCTGAATATCATAACAATAAACAATTACAATGGCTTTTTGTCGAAGCTTATGAATTATATGAAAAACATATTGATGATTTATATAGTTTAATAGGATATTTAGACAATAATTTTTGGGATTTACAGGATTTTGGAAAAGTATCGATAGATGATATAAAAATTTTTACACATGAAGATTTTGCGAATAAAGTATTAAAGAAAGAAAATAGACCGTATAGCATTATCGAGGTATTTGAGAAAAAGCTTAATTTGAAAAAATATGATGATATCAAAGAGCCATTTCGTAATTACTCTTTTTTAGTAGCGCTTCTTTCAGAACTTAGAAATGCAATAGTGCATGATAACGGTTTTTTGGATAGAAAAAGATTATCAAAAAAACTACTTAAAAAATATGGAATTAATGGAAATTCAAATAAAGAAATTTATGAAAATATGATTTCTAATTTTTTTGGAAGTCAAGAATATGAAAAGATGATTTGCTTAACAAAAATACCAAAAGCAAATGAGGTAGTTAAAGATTTATTTTACACAGATAGAGATAGATTCAAAGAAATAATTGGAATATTGATATCTTATATAAAACTTATTAGTGATTTATTAATTAAAAGAATGAAGAGCTAGGCTTTAATTCTAGAGGTCAGTTACAACCTTAAAACACCCTAAAAATTTTAATAAATCATAACCATTATTTCGTATTTTTCCCCTTAAGCAACATCAGCTGTTTTGAGTTTGTGTTATAATGAACTACATTACCTACAAGGAGGTGCTTCATGGACTTTATACTTGGACAAATTCAGTTGTTTGCATTTCAGTTTGAAATACGTGGATGGGTACTTTGTGATGGACGATTGTTACAAATCATGAACAATCAAGCATTGTTTGCTTTGATAGGAACGACCTATGGTGGTGATGGGCACACTACATTTGCAGTTCCTAATTTAAAAGGCTTAGCACCAGATCCTCATACGCAGTATTTTATAGCCGTAGAAGGAATTTTTCCACAACGTGACTAAATAAAGCCCCATTTTTGGGGTTTCTTTTGTTCTAAAAATTCGTTAAATGTATTATATGAGGAAAAGGATAGATTAGTTTTTACTCTCCTATTCCTATCTTAAAAAAAGGATTATAAGCGATTTCCCACAAATGACCGTCAGGGTCTTTGAAGTAGCCGCTATAACCTCCCCAAAATACTTTTTGAGGTTGTTTGGTAGGTGTGGCTCCTGCTTGAATGGCTTCTTTAAACAGTGCATCCACTTCGGCTTCACTGCTTAGTACATGTGAAAGGGTAAAGCCATGAAAATGGCTTTCATCAAAGGCGATGTTGGCATCGTCTGCCAACGCTTTTTTTTCGTACAGTGCTAGCCATGTTCCATTTAAAGTAAAAAAAGCGATATTCTCATCGTAGGGTTCCATACGCGGAAAACCAAGTCCCGTTTGATAAAAGGCAATGGATGCATTTAAATCGCTCACTCCAAGACTGATCATACTGATAAAAGGTTTCATGGGCACTCCTTACATGTAAACATAAAAATATAATGGTACATAGTAGCATAGCAAACGAAAATTACATGTAAAAGAAAAAGGAATTCACCGTTTCTTTTTGGTTATAATTTAGCAAAAAAGGAGTCATCGTGAGATGGTTATTGCCTCTTCTTTTTTGTTCCCTATCGCTTTTGGCAAATGATGACGCAACCCTTGCCAAACTCTTTGACGATTTTGGCGTCAAAGGTACGATGGTTATCGAATCACTTGATGGTAAAGAGTCTTTCGTCTATAATGAAAAACGTGCGAAAATGCCGCTTTTACCTGCATCAACATTTAAAATTTCTAACACGCTTATTGCCCTAGAAGAAGGTGTCGTGAATGAAAAGAGCCTTATCGTTTGGGATAAAGTGAAACGAAGTGTACCCGCATGGAACCAAGACCAAACCTTAGAGAGTGCGTTTAAAACGTCGTGTGTGTGGTGCTATCAAGGTTTTGCGCGTCAAATCGGGCTTGAGGCGTACAATGCTTATCTGAAAAAACTGCACTACGGCAACGAAAAAACAGGCGATAATGTCGAGCGTTTTTGGCTGGATGGCAAGCTTCGCATCAGTGCTTACGAGCAGATAGCTTTTCTCAAAAAACTCTATCGAAACGAACTTCCTTTTCGCCGAAGCGACATCGATTTACTGAAAAAAATGATGATCGACGAGCAAGGCGAAGACTTCGTGATACACGCTAAAACAGGCTGGGCGGTTCCCAAAAATGCCGAGTATCACGGTTGGTACGTGGGGTATGTGGAAAGTTCTAAAGGCGTTTACTTTTTTGCGACGAATTTACTCACTCCCTCAAGCGACGAATTGCCTTTACGCAAACGTATTACCTTGGACGCATTGCGATACAAGAAGCTTTTGGAGTGATAAACGGCTTTACATGTCAATGTCTTTTTTGTTCTTCTACAAACGTTTGGAGTGCGTCGTAAGTCAACGGTTTAGCGTAAAAATAGCCTTGAAAACGATCGCACCCCAAATGTAGAAGCTTCTCTTCTTGCGCTTTCGTTTCCACACCTTCGGCTAAAATCGCCAATTCTAAATTTTTACCGATCGTGATGATATTTTGAACCATCTTTTCCGCGGTAACGTCTTCGATGAGGGTATCGATAAAACTCTTATCGATTTTGAGTTCGTCAATAGGCAATTTACGCAAAATATTGAGCGACGAATAACCCGTACCGAAGTCGTCCATCGAGATGTACAGCCCCATTTCGCGTATTTTTTTTAGAAGCGGCAAAAGATAGTCGATGTCTTCGATAAACAGACTTTCCGTAATTTCAAGGCATATCGCAAGGTTGTCGAGTTTAGTTTTTTGGATTTCGCGCGTGAGCTTTTTAAGAAAGTTCGCTTCCATAAATTGCTTAATCGAGATGTTAATGGAGACTTGAAACCTTATGTCTAACGCCTCTTGAAAACGTTGCATCTCTTCGAGCGTTTTTTTCAAGATAAAATCTCCCAATTTGGGCATCAAACCCGACGCTTCGGCGACCGGAATAAATTGATCGGGCGGAACGAGCCCCAATTCCGCACTTTGCCATCGCGCCAACGCCTCGACGCCGTACATAATGCCGTTTCGATCCATTTGCGGCTGATACGCGACGTAGAGTTCTCCTTTTTCCAATGCTTGGCGGAGCATATGCTCCATCATCACGCGATTGAGGTATCCTTCTTGCATTGAAGCGGCAAAAAGACGAACGCTATTTTTGTATTTTTTCGCCTCGTACATCGCAATGTCGGCGGCACGCAAAAGCATATCAACGCTTTGGGCGTGTTCGGGATACTTGGCGATACCGATGCTTGCACCTACCACAAAATTAAACTGTTTGATACGGTAAGGTTTGGAAATCTCTTGCATGATTTTTTCGGCTTGGGCTAAGAGTTCGTGATCGTCCGTCACGTAGCTTAAGAGAAGAAACTCGTCGCCGCCTTGTCGAATGGCAATGCTTTCGGGCGTCTTAACCTCTAAAAGCCGCCTTGAAAATTCGATGAGCAAGAGATCGCCGAAATGATGTCCGAAACTGTCGTTCACGTTTTTAAAATGGTCTAAATCAAAGTACAAAAGGCTAAAAGGCGGAGCGTTTTCGCCCATCCAATCGTGGATGTATTGTTGAAAGTAAGCGCGATTGGGCAGATGCGTGAGCGAATCGTGCGTGGCTTGGAATACTAAATCGGCACGGCGTTTGTTCTCCGCGTCCGAAATGATTTTAAAGAGAATAAACAAAACGACATGTACGCCGACAAAAAGAAGGATGTAGCCGAAAAAATGGTTCATAAATTCGCGCGTAATTTGCGTTTCGTCAATATCGGAGAGAATCCATAATGCATAGCGGGGGTCGTACTTGAGCGCAAACTGGATCTTTTCTCCCGTCACGTCGCGCGCGCTTGCGGTGTAAATACGTCCGCTTGTTTTGATGTCGTCTTTGGAAACGGCGTATCGTTGCACGATCGCGTCCATCAACGCATTAAGAAATACTTCGGGAAGAGGGTTTTCGTAAATTTCTTTAGAGATTTCGCGGCTTGCGGATTGAAATTGAACAAAACGGTCTCGCTCTCGAATGAGCGTCACTTTGTTATACTCACTGAGAGAGAGACGGTCGGTGTAAATTTTAAACGCTCCTTCTACGCTGAGCCCTGCGGTCATAACGCCCATGATTTTACCCGAATCGTCCACAACGCTTTTGCGAATCGGAATGCCCCAGCGTCCGCTTGCCGCGATATAATAGGTTCTGCCCAAGACCATCGATTTTTGCGTGAGGGTGTACTCGAACGACTCTTTCGTGAGAGGGTTTTGACGAAGGTTGGGAAGTTTGGCTTTATCAAATTTGGTATTGACGTAACGGTAATTGCCATCGACATCGACAAAACCGAAGGCGACGACGGAGGGATTGAGCAAGAGCAATTCGTCTAAAATACGAGGATCTTTGTCTCTGAGAACTTGTTTGCCTAAAACATCGAGTATCATCTCTTGCGATAGAAGCAAAGAGTGCGTCGCGTTGCCGACGAGTTTTACGAGATTGATCTGGTCGTCGGCATAGTGTTCACGAACGTTATTCCATTTGGCGTACGATACGATGCCTAAAAACCCGATACCGCAAAGAAGAAGAATATAAAAAATCGTCCAAATGTTTTTTTGAATCAAGGCCATATTTTCTCCTTTATTCTTCATCGATTATCTTAACATAAAAATGATCGGCAGAAGTGACATTGTCAAAACGAAGCGGTCAAAGCATGTGAAAAAGGAGAAAAATAGCTACAAACTCGATACCGCAAAGAAAAGAGTTCTTGCCGAACTCTTGAGAAAAAGGGGATTTCCTTCTTTGCGCTTTATTAGTCTTTGCGTTGTAAAAACGTTTCGATCTCTTGAATGGCTTGTTTATTAGAGAGGCTAAATTTGATTTCGATACGACGCGATGCGTCTTTGTCTTCAATGCCGTTTTTAAAGATGCGGTCGCTGTAAGAGCGTCCGATGGCACTGACGTAACGTTGTAAAAGCGCGTTTTTACTTTCGTCCCACGAATAGATCAACGCCATAACCGCATAGGCTCTTTTTTGAGAAAGATCCAGATTGTGCATGTAGGTACCGTCCGAGTCGGTATGCCCTTCGATCATGATATGGTCGATATTTTCACGGATGGACGCGTCGTTTAAAAGAACGTCCAAGTAGGGTTGCAAGGTCTCTTTTAAGCGTGCTTTGGCTTCGGGTTTGATCTCGTAAGAGCCCACGTCGAAAAGAACGCCGGAGGGAAGTCGGATCGCTCCGCTATTGGGATCGATATTGATCTTTTTGCCCAATTTGTTTTTCAACTCCTGTACGACTTTGATGCGAAGTCCCGTCAGATTTTTAATGCGCGCTTTGGTCACGTTTAAATCATCAACCAGTTGCTGATGCGCCGCTGTGCTTTCCAAGAGTTTTGCGCTCAAAAGAGCGAGCTCTCCCTCTTTGAGTTTCAACGTTTGCGTCGTCGTGCCCAGTTCCATTTGGCTAGCAACCAATTCGCCTTTGACTTCGTCGCGTGCCAGTTCGGTATCTAAAAGTAGCTTTTTAAGATTTTCGATTTCTCGGTCGCTGAGTTGAAGTTTTGCGTTGGATTCGTTTAGGTCGGACTCTTTTTGCATTAACAATTCTTGGGCAATTTGCAATGAAGCACTGGTCGCGTTCATATCGGTTTTGAGGCGTAAAAAGTCTTGTTTTTGGCGTAAAAGCTCCTCTTGGCTTTGGCGTAAGACGCGCGTTTGCGCCTCAAGATCGTTTTTAATGCCCTTCAAATCCGTCTGAACGTAGACGTATTTGACGACGATCGCGCCGATGAGCAAAATAAAAACGAACAAAAGCCCTGCCATTAAGTCGGCGTAAGAGACCCAAAAGTTTTGATCCGAGCTTTTTGAAGAACGGTAGCGCATTATTTT
Source organism: Sulfurospirillum cavolei (assembly GCF_001548055.1). GTDB lineage: Bacteria > Campylobacterota > Campylobacteria > Campylobacterales > Sulfurospirillaceae > Sulfurospirillum. The sequence continues at coordinate 1,541,102 of NZ_AP014724.1, read as the reverse complement.
AACGCATCCATTTTTTGAATGATCTCTTCGGTCTCGGCGTCGATCATTTTGAGGCTCTCTTTGAGCGATTCGACTTCGGCGTTAGGCTCGTTGGGATTGCGCGCTGCGGCGGATTCTTTGAGTGCACGTAAAAGCTCTTGATTGGTGGCGATCATCTCTTCGTTGTTCTCTGTCATTTTGACATGTAACGCCGTCGTATTTTCGTTAAATCCCTCGATCTTGGCAAGCATTTGTTCGTGCAGTTCGATCAACCCTTTTTGCTTTTCTTGGGAACGCGCTAAGGTATCCATACCCTCTTTGATGTGCTCGGAGACGCGTTTGACCGCACTGGCTTCCATAGTGAGCATTTCGTCGAAGAGTTCAAATTTGGATTCGATATTTTTACCCAAACGCTCGAAAAAGTCGTTTGAGCTAAGACGTTCGAACATCAAGCCGATTTTTTCAAAATGTTGGAGGTTCTCTTTGAGGTAGGCTTGTTCGATCTCTTCTTTGGTCCAAAAAAGCGATGCGGTCGCTTCACGAATAATCTCAACGTCTCGATCGAAACGGCTGAGTCCTCGTTTTTCGAAGAAAATCCACCAAAGCGAAAGCAAAATACCGTAAATCGAGACGTAAAACGCCGTTCCCACACCGCTTAACAAAATGGAAATCTCTTGCTCCAACGCACCTGCCGTTTGAGACGAAAAATCGGGAAGCGTCAACGCGATGGAGATAAACGTACCCAAAATTCCCATCGTCGGGAAAACGCCCGCGGCGATCGAAGCATAATTGTCGTTGCGAATGCGTTTGGCGTAAGCGTCCATAAACGTCTCGAACGTTGCGTTTGACTTTTCGGTTTCGCCGATACGCATAAGGTTTTTCGTTACGTATGCGTTGAGTTCGCTTTTGAGCTCGTTGCCGTAGCGGCGAAACGTGCATGCGCCGTACTCTCCGTTATGTTTGGCAAACACAAGCGACACGAAAAAGATCAGTCCGATTAAAACGATGCTGTGTATGCCGACATGGAAGTGAAGAACGTCCAAATAACCGAGAATAAAATAAAGATACGCCGCACTCGGTAGGGCGATTAAGCTTAAATACGTTCCGATGCCCGATGTCGGTTTGCGCTCTAGCGCACTTAAGTCTTGAAGCATTTCATCCATTCGTTCATTCATCATAGAGCCTTTGTGACAATTCAAACGTTCTTGCGGTGTGGCAAGAACATGCGTTAAAGATGTCCTATTATAGCCTTATTTGTTATACGGAAAGTAAATATACGGGCTTTTTAATGCCGTTTTTACGATGAAAAGACTACAATCTTTTTTGATACGCCGAGTGTTTTCTCTTTTGCTTAATACTCGCACAACCTTTCTTCATAAGGCGCAAAATGAGCTCTTTCAACGATGACGGTACGCTTGAAATTCCGATGCTTCTCCAACAAAATCTCATGCACGCGCAAAGCGAGATAGCCTTACATGTCAAACGCTTTATGCAAACCGACGAGCCGGAGAGTTTGCATCGTTACCGCATACACCTTCGTTTTAGTCGCTCTTTATGCCAAGAATTCGGTTCGTTTCTGGAAAAAAAACGCCGCAAAGTCCTTCTTCAAACTTTTAAATTTTTACAAAAAGAGACCAATGCTATGCGGGATTTGGATGTTTTTTTAGCGTGTATCGGGACGTATAAAAACCGCGTCGAAGCCGTTTCGCTTGCCGAACTTGAAGCGGTTGAAAACGCGTTGCGTCAAGAACGACAAGACGCATACGATCGTTTTTGCGAACGCTACGCGCGTGAATCTGAGATGCTTTCATCGCTACAACGTTGCGTAGAAGATGCAAACTTGTATCTCACTCCAACGCAAAAACATGCTTCGCACCGTCTCGAAGCGATCGTTCGCACCCGCGTGAAAAAGATTGCCAAGCTTTCGCAACACCTCGTAGCAGATGCTTCCAACGAACGTTTGCATCAACTACGCCTACACTACAAAACTTTACGCTATACCTGCGACGCTCTTGGATGGAAAGATTTTGCCAAGAGTTTGAAGCCGATGCAAACCGCCTTGGGAAACGTACAGGATAAACATGTCCAAATCAAACGTATCAAACGCTATAACGCGTTGCATCAAACCGAACTTCGAGAACTTTCGGCACTGCTGAAAGCAGATTTGCGCGAAGATAAACGTACATGTATCGCTACATGTAAAGCCGAAAACCTCAAAAAACGCTTTCGCCGCTTTCAACGATGCGATGAGGCACGATGAATCCTTTAAACTACGTAGAACACTATCCTCATAGTCTGCAACAGCAAGTACAACGCCTCATCGACGAGGAAAAACTCGGTTTATACCTGCTAAAAAAGTACCCCACCACGCACGCGATCAGCGGCGATAAAGCCTTGTATGCCTACGTCATAGCGTTACGCTCGGAATTTCTTCGTAAAAGCGAACCGCTCAGCCGCGTCTCGTACGACGGAAAGATCAGTGACATTAACGACGCACTTGGGCTGCATCGCACCACCATCAAAAACCACGGAGGACGCCTTCGAAGCAAAAGCGAAATCCGTATCGCAACGCTTTTCAAAACCGCACCGGAGCCTTTTTTAAAGATGATCTGCGTGCATGAACTAGCGCACCTCAAAGAAAAAGAGCACAACAAAGCCTTTTACACTCTGTGCGAGAAGATGGAGCCAAGTTACCATCAACTCGAGTTTGATGTGAGACTTTATCTGACGCATTTAGATGTGTTTGGGAAGTTGTATTAGCACTATTGTGACAATTTTGTGCTACAATAGTGCTACAAAATAGTTATAAGGAGTTACTATGGCACTTGAAGCAACCATTAGAGCTAGATGCGATGCTGAATTAAAACAGTCCGCAGAGGCTATTTTTAAACAATTAGGCATCTCGACTTCTCAAGCAATCAATATGTTTTTAGCCAAAGTTAAAAGCGAAAACGGTATTCCTTTTGAGCTCAAAATCCCCAATGAGACGACAGCAAAAGCGATGAACGAAGCACGTTTAGGCATCAATATGGAAACCGTCACACTTGAAACATTAAAAACAGAACTCGAAAGTCAAAAAAGTGCTCAGCATTAAAAGGCATAAGCAGTTTACAAAAGATTTTTTACATGTAAAAATGAGCGAAAAGCATTTCGCAAAGTTTGTCGTTTATGTGGCAAAACTTTTGCAACGTGAATCTTTACCTCCTGAAGCTTTAGACCATTGCCTTGAGGGTAATTGGTCAGGGTTTAGAGAGTTTCATGTTAGTGGTGATTTGCTTGTAATTTATTTTCTTGATGAACAAATGCTCAATCTCATTCGGCTTGGCTCGCATTCGGAGTTATTTGAATAAGAATAAGTAAGGTTATAAAATTATACCAAGAGGATGTCAGATATAAAAAATCAAATCTTAATCTAACAACTACATTAGTATATTTTTCATTTCAAGCAAAAGGTTTAAATAATGATTCTTTCCCAACTTCCCATCTACATTATCGATGCCTTCACAAACGAACTTTTTAAAGGCAATCAAGCCGCCGTGGTGCCGCTTGAGCATTGGCTACCTGAAACTCTGATGCAAAGCATTGCCTCTGAAAACAACCTTTCAGAAACGGCTTTTTTTGTCAAAAACGATAAAGGTGTCTATGAAATCCGTTGGTTTTCGCCACTGACTGAGATAGCCTTTTGTGGTCATGCGACGTTGGCGAGTTCGTATGTTATTTTTAATCATCTAGGAGAAAAAGAGCGCGTCACATTTTTTGCCAAAGCGGTGGGTGAAATTGAAGTGCATGCGCGTGAAAACGGGCGCATTGAGATGAGCTTTCCCAACCGTACGCCTGAGAAACTAAGCGTTATTCCAGATGCATTGCAAACAGGGCTTTCAATTGCTCCTTTAGAATTTCATCAAAATCAACAAGCGTACTTTGCCGTGTATGCGAATGAGGATGATGTTAAAAACGTCGTGCCTGACCTTGAAAAACTAAAAACACTTGGACCGCTTGATGTGGTCGTAACTGCACCAAGCAAAGCGTATGATTTTGCTTCACGTTATTTTTGGCCAGCCAATGGCGGTGTGGAAGACCCAGTGACAGGCTCTATTCATGCGGGGCTTGCGCCTTTTTGGGCAAAGCGTTTAGGAAAAAGTGAACTAGTAGCGCTGCAAGCGTCAAAACGTACGGGCGTGCTTTATTGTCGTGTTACGCAAGAGCGTATTTTTGTCTCAGGTACGTGTGTTCAGTATTTACAAGGCTCCGTAACACTCAATGCTTAGAATGATGGTTCAGTAGCAAGAGTGTTGAAAGCGAAGATATACCGATGCCTACACAAATGTCCCATGTGATTACTGCATCTTCAAGTAAGTATTGCAAGAAGGCGATACTCGCTGGGCTGATGTAAACATACGACATCACTTTTTTAGGACCGATGACGATAGAAGCTTTTTGCGTAAGATAGACCGTTAAAAGCGTTGCTCCGATGACAAGATAAAGCATATCAAAGAGCGCATTGCCTGTAATGCGCTCCCATTGAAGCGGTATATCCATCAGCATCAATGCAGTAAACATCCAAAGACTTCCACCCACAAGCGTCATAAATACCAACACCAGTACGTCATCCTCTTCTTGATGTAAAAATTTGGTCAAAATCGAATAAATAGCCATAAAAAGTACGGCACTCAAAAAGATAAAATCACCTCTGTTGATTGAAAAATGAAGCAACAAAGAGAGTTCGCCCTTAAAAACGATAGTCACCGTTCCCACGATACCGCAGAGATAAATCAGCAATTGAAAAGGGCTGATGCGCTCTTTAAAGAAAAAGATGCACAAAATAGCCGTAACAAGCGGTACAAGCGTGTAAAGTGTGCCTGTATTGAGCGCTGTTGTTATCTCCAACGCTTTAAAAAAAGCAATGAAATAGAGTGAATAAAACAGGCTAATCATCATCGCTTTAGGAAATGTTTTTGTCAGCTTTTCTCGTTTAGTGGAGCTGAAAAAAATGAAAGGGCTCAGTAAAATGGACGCAAGAACAAAACGCAACAGTGTCAGCGAAATAGGGTGAATGATACCTGCAATTTTTTGAGAGGCAATGAACGAACCTGCGACTAAAAATGTGTTGAGTAAAACCAATAAATGTGCTTTGCTCTCTTTTGGCATAAACGACCTTTGTATGAAATGGGCGCATCATAGTTTGTTTTGGCGCGATTCGTCGTAGATATTAGTGGAAAACTCGGTGTAAAAGCTCAAAAGGAAGCGTTTTCGAACACATACAATTTCCTTTGAAAATAGGGTTCTTCTAAAACCACTCATCTTTGGGATAAGACAAAAAGCCGACCTTGACGTGCTTGTCAACAGCAGCGCAAGGTCGGTTACATGTTAAGGCTTTACATGTAAGAAAAAAACAGAACTATTTGTTGCGTAAAAATTTATAGCCTAACGCAAGAATGATCAGCCAAACGGGGATCAGGAAGACCGATGTACGAATACCGTCGATGAAACACATCACGACTAAAATACCGATGAAAAACGCAAGGCAAAGGTAATTTCCGTACGGAAACCACAACGCTTTAAATTTCGGAACGATTTTCTCTTTATTTTTCGCCAAGCGGAATTTTAGATGCGCGAAACTAATCATAAACCAGTTGAGAACCAATGCCGAAACGACCAATGCCATGAGATAATTCAAAGCGTCTTCGGGCATAAAGTAGTTCAAAACGACGCACAGACCCGTAATAAGAGCCGAAAATAAAACGGCATTGACCGGCACACCGGCGCGATTTGTTTTCATAAAGCGTTTGGGTGCGTTACCTTGTGCGGCAAGACCGTAGAGCATACGCGAATTGGAGTAAACGCCGCTATTGTAAACCGAAAGTGCAGCAGTGAGAACGATGGCATTGAGAATATGCGCAACAAAGTTTTGATCCAGACTGTGAAAAACCATCACAAAAGGCGTTACCTCTTTGGTCATTTTCATCCACGGCATTAACGAAAGTAAAACGACGAGCGCTCCGACGTAGAAGATTAAAATACGGTAAATGACCTGATTGGTCGCTTGGGGAATCGTACGGCTCGGATCGTCCGTTTCGGCTGCTGCGATACCGATCAGTTCGAGCCCGCCGAATGAGAACATAATGAACACCATTGCCATCGCAAAGCCCGAAAATCCGTGCGGCATAAAACCGCCCTCAAGTGCCCAAAGGTTGCTCAAATGTGCTTGTTCGCCGCCGTTGCCGCTGATAAGAAGGTAGGAACCAAAAGCGATCATCGCAATAATCGCAATCACTTTGATAATGGCAAACCAAAATTCAAATTCACCGTAAAAACGTACGTTGGCAAGATTGACGAGGTTGATGATGACGAAAAAGAAGGCCGCGGATGCCCATGTCGGAACGTTGGGTAACCAAAAATGAATAAACGTTCCGATAGCGGTGAGTTCCGCCATACCGACTAAAACGTAAAGCATCCAGTAGTTCCAGCCCGAAGCAAAGCCGGCAAAGTGATGCCAATAGGTATTTGCAAAGTGGCTAAAAGAACCTGCTACCGGCTCTTCGACGATCATTTCGCCGAGTTGCCGCATAATCATAAACGCGATAAATCCGCCTAACGCATAGCCTAAAAGAACCGCCGGACCGGTCATTTGGACGGTGGTTGAAACGCCTAAGAACAGTCCCGTTCCGATCGCTCCGCCCAAGGCGATCAACTGAACGTGTCTGTTTTTGAGACCTCGACTCAGAGAGTTTTTGTGCATGTAGTTCCTTTCTCAATTAAAAGCGTATATTGTATCTTTTTTGAAGCAAAAGGAGGCTGACATCTGCTCAAAAAAGAAGTACAATTACGAAAATTATTTGAGGATGATATGACATGCGCTTTTGGATGGCTTTAGGATGTTTGGTTTCGCTTGTGTGTGCCCAGTCGGGTTTTAAGATAACGCCTGAACTTCTTGCGTCCGTGATGGCAAAAAGTATGGAGTCCAATCTCCCGCAAACGTTTAAGTACAAAGAGTTAAGGCTCGTCGTCCAGCATGTCGATGTGGAAGGAAAACGGGTTTTGCTCGATGCGACGACGTCGCAGTCGAAAGAGATTCTTGACGAACTTTACAAATACAAAACCTTGCCGGACGATCTGAAACGACAGTGCAACGACTTTTCCAAAGTCTCCATGGTCGCTCAAGGCGTAGAGTACATGTTACGCGTTAAGGACGGGAAAAGAGGTATCGAAGTGATTTACGATAAAGAAGCTTGCGGCGAGAGTTTCGATCCGTCGCAGAAAATTTTCGTCGACGGATACAATCGCTACGGCTTGGATCGTTTCGGACATACGAAAAAAGAGAACGCAAAGCTCAAAAAAGCCTCTTAACGCACGCAGTTGCGTCCGGCGTTTTTGGCTTCGTACAGTTTTTTATCGGCACGCAGATACAAATCTTCAAAACTTTGCACTTCGGAGGTAATCGAAGCCACGCCGATACTGGCGGTAATGTTTAAAGGCTCGATTCCTTGCGCGTACGTGATACGCAATCGGCTTAAAGCGATACGCAAGTGTTCCATCTTCTCTTTCGCCTTTTCTTCGTTGACATGTAAGAGTAAAAATGCCAACTCTTCGCCGCCCAATCGCCCGACAATATCGGTATCGCGAACCTGAGAAACGCAATACTCTCCGAGTGTTTGCAGTACGACGTCGCCTACGGGATGTCCTAAGCTGTCGTTAATGTGTTTAAAGTGGTCGACGTCCAAAAGGGCGAATGCCAGATCGTAACCGTAACGTTTGGCGCGTACGAACTCTTTGTGAGCGCAGTTGAGAAAGTGACGGCGATTGTAAAGTTTGGTCAGCATGTCGGTTTGCGCAAGGTAGTGCAACTCCTCTTCCAAAAGCGTGCGTCTGTGAATCTCTTCTTTTAAAAGGGTCTGTTCCGCTAAAAGGGCTTCACGGTTGGCTTCGGACTCGTGTTGGTAGCGATGTCTGTAGTATTCGATCCAGCTGGTAATAAACGCGATCGCAAGATACGAAAAGCAAAAACGGATTTTAAACGCTAGATCGTACGCGTGATCGACGTGCGGAACCCATATGAAAAAGACCATGACGATCGCAAGCAATACGCAACTCCACATAAAACCGATACGATTTCCAAATAAAAAAATCGTTCCCAACGGATAGGTAAAAAGCCATAAAATCATCGAGGCGTCAAAATCGGCATGGTAGAGCAGATAAATCATCAAAACGGTAAAAATGACATTGGAGACAAAATACAAAAGGTACGTTTTACGGGTTTTGGCAATCAAAAAAAGCGTGGTGACGAGGTACGCCGAAAAGAGAACGATTAAAAACGTCAAGGCGTAATTGCGTACGGAGGCATGATACGCTCCGGCAATCAGCGTGATAGGAAGCATCATAAACGTTACCCACACGTAGTGGTTCAGCCTGACACGTTCTTCTTTATCGCTTACGGGCGATTTGACGACGATGAGATCGACAAGGTGTTGCATTTTTTTTGCCAAGGTTAACATGGAAGGAGTATCCCTTTGTATGTGAAAAAAGGGCGGATAGAGTCACCGCCCGATACGATGCGCTTAGGCTTCGCTTGCTTCTTTAAGTGCGGCTTGTACGTACATAGCACGTAATTTTTGAACCATGGGTCCCGGTTTTCCCGTACCGATCGGTTTTCCGTCGATTTCAACGATCGGAAGAACGAAAATCGTAGCACTTGCCATAAAAGCTTCATCGGCATGGATGGCTTCTTCGATGCTAAAAAGACGCTCTTCGACTTTGATGTTGTTCTCTTTGGTGTATTCCATCAAAAGTTTGCGACGAATGCTCGGTAAGATAGCGTTTGAAAGGGGACGCGTGATGATGACGCCGTCTTTAATGATAAACGCCGCGGAAGAAGTACCTTCCGTGACAAAACCGTCTTCGACCATCCAGCCCTCGTAAGCACCTTTTTGGTGGACTTCTTCTTTGGCAAGCACTTGTCCCAAAAGCGAGATGGATTTGATGTCGCGGCGTTTCCAACGAATATCGTTAACGCTTAAAACTTTAACCCCTTTTTCGGCGAGCGCGTTGTGAATGATCTCTTTTTTAAAGGTAAACGCCGTAAACGTCGTAGGCGTGTTCTCGGGAAAATAAAATTCTCTAGGGGCGACGCCGCGCGTAACTTGCATGTAAATTCCGCCTTCGACGACGTCGTTTTTCGCGATCAAGGTATTTAAAATCGTCATAACCTCATCATGCGAATAAGGCGCTTGAAGACCGATTTTGCGCATACTCCCGTCAAAACGCTCAAAAAAAGGCTCTTTGTCGATCACTTTGCCATTAATAACAGGAACCACTTCGTAGATACCGTCGCCAAAAAGATACCCACGATCAAAAATCGATACTTTCGCATCTTCCTCTTTACAAAAATCTCCGTTTAAAAAAACAATACTGCTCATTACAGACTCCAAAAAAAATAATACGACATTGTATCAAAAGGTTTCTTAGTCGGGTGTGCAATAAGTAGACAAAAATGCTTTTACATGTAAAGAATTGAAAAAGAGGCTGTTTAAAATTTAATTACATAGATTAACTTTTCTCCTCTATCTGTAAAGATTGTTTTTTCATATTTAAGTCCAAGTTTTTCTAAGCATTTTATAGATGCGATATTTTCAGGAGAAACTGTTGCAATAGCTCTATTTTGAGTAAAAGAATTTTTTATTGATGCAATTTGGGCTCTACCAATTTCACTTGCATATCCTAATCCCCAAAATTTTTTTGCCAAAATAAATCCAAATTCATAGTCATCTGCTTGCAGATAAGAACAAGGTAGAACACCTGCTAAACCTATAATTTCTTTTGAAGTATTATTTTCTAAAACTTTCAACCCTATTTGCTTTACATACTCATATACGTTTTGCTCTGAAATAGTATCTTTTCCAAAAGTATATTTGATGACATCTTTATCGCTAAAAATAAGTTCATATAACGTTTTGCTATCTTCTTGGTTTAATGTTCTTAATCTTAATCTTTCTGTTTTCATGTGAATTCTTTGTATATTTGTTGGAAAAGTATTTTATAAAAAAATATCTTAACCCTTAAGCCTACTCCCAAGATAAAGGGGACTACTTTTTATTTACATGTAAAAGATTTATTATCTAGTTCCATAAAAGTAGCCTGTCCCCATTTATGTAATACGTAATTGTATCAAAATGGAATGACCCCAAAAATGTAGACAGTTCTTTTTTCATCAATAAAGGTCGATTTTGACAATAATGTTGTATGAACAAGGAGAAACGATGCCACCACGCTACACAGAAGAATTTAAAATAGAAGCGGTTAAACAAGTCACTGAGCAAAGAATAGGGGTCAGGGCTTGACTTTTAACTTTTGTTCGTAACTTCAAGAAGAAATGGTAACTATTTTAAGGGTATAACCTATTCTAAAATATCGAGTACAAGCTCTTTATCATACATAGATACCATCCTTTAAAATTCTCTTTTTTAAAGAAGGATTCATTTTTTCTCTAAGTCTAACAACATCGACTTTGGCATCAAATGCTTTTTCTAAACTCTCTTTAAAATCATAAAGCAAAAAATAATCACTTAGACTTGTATCGATGGCTATATCTATATCGCTGTTATGATGGTTTTCATTGCGTGCAAATGAACCAAAGAGTGCAAGGTTTGAGATGTGATACTTTTGTGCAAACTCATCTTTGTGATTTTTTAAGTATGCCAAAATAGTCTCTCTTTCCATAGCTTGCCTCCAACATCTGAATTTTTCATGTTAAGTATAGCAAAAAATGAAATACCTTATTTTGAAAATTTTTTGTTCTCTTTTTTTCTCAAAAAAGGTGATACTAGGCTACTGTAATGAAATTAATCAATTAAATCTTTACATGTAAAGTAGAAAATTTAAAAAGTAGCCAGTGCAGAAACGCTTTTTTTCAACCAAACTGATGGATTGCGTGGCACGAAAAACAAAGTGATTAAAGCCCTAAAATAGGGCTTTAACTTATGTTCTAAATTTATTGAGGATGGCGTTGAGTTGTGTGGTGAGTTCATTGAGGTGCTCACTCGCCCCTGCGATTTCTTCCACACTTCTGGTATTTTGCGTTGCTAACGTATTGATCTCTTCGATTTTGGAAACGATGATATCGATTTTTTCACCGGTTTGGATGTAGTCGTTAACCGTTTTCTCATTGAGTTTGGTTGCAACATTCATCATAGAAACAGTGTTATCGAGTTTGCTTTCCACATCCCCCGCGAGCGCGTTTAATTCTTGGATTTGTGCTGAATTAACATTCATTCTCTCTGAGCTGTCTGTGATAGCTTGAACAATGACATTGATGGTTGCGTTGATTTCAACCAAACTTTTTTGGGTGCGCTCTGCTAAGGTGCGTACTTCATCGGCAACGACTGCAAAACCACGTCCATGCTCTCCTGCACGTGCAGCTTCGATGGCAGCATTGAGTGCTAGAAGGTTTGTTTGATCCGCAATATCGCTGATGACGGTAAGAACATTTTTAACTTGGTCGGCATCAGAGCTAAGTTGTTGGATTTTTTGTGCAAGTTCTTGTTCTGTTTGCGCACTCTCTTCAACACGCTGTCCTAGTTTTTGAAGGAACTTACGAGCACTTTGGAGTTCATTATTTGCCTTAACGATCTCTTCTTTTGAAGCTTTTGCTTCATTGACGGAAGCGACAATTTCTTGTTTGGTCTCGCTTGACATGTGTGTGGCTTGAGCAATGATACTTGAAGAGTCTTCCACGCGTTTGCCCACTTGCAGGGTTGTCGCTGAGAGTTCATGCGCAATCGATGCATTTTCAGAACTGGTATCTTTTGCTAATTTGATGGTTGAGTGAACTTTATCGATAAATTGGTTAATCTCATGGGAAGCATCACCAATTTCATCTTGATTTTTAATGGCTAATTTTTTGGTTAAATCACCATCTCCCGTTGCCAAATCATGGGCAGTTTCTTTAAGGTTTAAAAGAGGTTTGGCAATCATACTGGTGGTAAGGAAATAGATGGCAATAATAGCGAGTAATGCAACGATAACACCAACGACAACTTGCATTGAAGCATTGCTGTAAAGTCGATCGCTCATATCTTTATCAAGCATCAACGCTTTCGCCAATATAATTTCCCGTGGCACTTGAATCAAAACCGCCCAAGGTTTACCCGTTTGTCCAAGCTGGATGGGAGCAACCGTTTCGATCATACCACTCTCATTGTTGATACGAACGAACGCTTTACCGGCTTGAATCGCTGCATAAATCTCTTCCCAACCTTTAGGCATCACTTGTTTAAAATGACCTCCGATCATATTAGGATTTTCGCTTTGGGCAACCAAGAGACCGTTGTCGGCAATGATGGACACCTGTCCATGCGCTTCAAATAATTCCTTATCAACTTTTTTGGCAATTTGCTGAACAAAATCTAAGTTATAATCCGCACCGGCAACACCGTAAAATTTACCATTGACATGAATTGGCACAGACATCGTTGCTAAGAATACTTGCTTCCCTTGTACGATGTAAGGCAAAGGGCCAAGCACACTCTCTTTATTTTGCTCACGAGGGGTAATGTACCAGCCACCTTTTAAAACACCGTTAGGATGCTTGTCGTAGGTGTCGTACTCGACTAACGGTTGAACGGCAATATTGCCTTTATCATCACGCGTCCAATAAGGGGTAAAGCGTCCGGTAGTCGGGTTGTTACCGTCTTTGTTGACACGGAAGTTTTCATCCGCCCCATCGATGGCATTTGGTTCCCAACAGGAGTAGGTACCGTTAAAGCTCGTGTTATGTTGCAATACATTCAAAAGCACCGCGTTGAGCTGATCGCGGCCGATGTCCAAAGCTTCTTTACCATTTTTAGGTTTAAGTTTGCTCACTTCAAAGGTATTAGCCATCGTACGCGCAGCATTCAACGCCAACTCCAATTCGGCTTGAATGGTACCGCTTTGCTCGCCGGCTAAATTTTGCAGTCTCTCCATGTTGAGCTCCGTCAACAAAGAGGAAACCTCCTTGGAAACCACATCTTGTGTGCTTTTAGATGAAAACAACCCGTAACCCACCAATAGAACAACGGCTGAAACCAAGCAAAGCCCGGCTATCAAAACAATCTTAGTTTGTATGGACCTAAATATCATTGTACGGTCCTTCTTTGTTGTTATTTGTTGCGAGACTATTCTAGATGAAAATCGATTTAAATTCAATGTACATGTCGCTATTTTGCTTTTTGTTGAATTTTTTTTTCAAAAGAGTTTTTCTACGTAACACTTTATGCGGTTTCTAGTGTGAAATAATAGAAAAGTGACAGGATAGTTGATTAATATGACGAAATAAAATCTTTACATGTAAGAAAAGAAGCGCTCTCTTTGAAAGACAAAGAGAGCGAAAAAGCTTAGGCTCCTTTAGGTGCGGAGAATGCCGTTAGAGGAAGTGTTTTTCCCGTGTATTTTTCGATATTGACCAATGCCGTATGCGAGATGTTTCCGTTTGCCAATTTTGACGTTGGAATATCAATCGTTAAAAGATTGGGGCTACCGTTTTTGCAGAGGCTTCCTACCGCACCCGGTTTTTCAGGGTCGTACCATACCCCCTCATAAATACACACCACGCCTTCGATTACATCGTCTGTTACGACAGCACCTGCCAAAATTTCACCTCTTGCGTTGAAAACACGTACGGTATCGCCGTTTTTGATCTGTTTTTTAGCCGCATCTTTAGGGTTGATATAAATCGGCTCGTGATTGGCAACGGCATACGTGTCACGTAAACGTGTTTGATTTTGTTGTGAATGCAAACGATCGTATGGATGCGGGCTTAACATGTGAAATTCCGCCGGTTTTTGTTTCATACCAAGCCACTCGATCGGTTCAAACCAACTAGGATACGCCCTACAATCGTCGTAGTTCATTTTTGCGATCGTATCGGAGTAAATCTCAATTAAACCCGATGGCGTACCGAGCGGTTGTAAGATCGGATCGTCCCTAAAATCTTTAAACTTCACGAAGCTTTCGCTTTCCATCGTGCTGTTAAAAACAACGGGTTGATTTTCACTCCAAAATGTTTGAAACGGTTTCATATCCGTCAAAAGTTGCGGTGTTTTTAAGATCGTATTGTACGCGACGTTATAATACTCCTCGATCCAATCCATCTCTTTTTTGCCATTTTCGGTGTAAGCATTAAAAAGTTCTTTACCCGCATATGCCAAACATAAATCGCTGAAAATCTGATAATCGTCTCTCGCTTCAAACTGTTTTTCGACCAACTGTTTGATCGGTGCGATACCGTGCTTGGAGTAATCGCCTATCATTGCGATGTCGTTTCGCTCGTACTGGGAAGTCGTAGGGAACACAATATCCGCCATTTTGGCACTCGGTGTCCAATAAATGGAATTTACGACGATCGTACGAGGTTTTTTCCATGCTTTGACAAGCGTATTGGTATCTTGATGGTGCGAAAAAGGATTGCCTCCGACCCAATAGATAAAGTCGATGTCGGGATAAGTAATTATCTTTCCGTTATGTTGTATCGTTTTTCCCGGATGCATTAATGCGTCGGCGATTCTAGCAACAGGAAACGATGAGGCTGAGACTTTGAGTTTCCAACTCTCTCCGGTGCTGGCTGCGTCGCTTCCGCTACTTTTCGTACCGATAAATTTACCGCTTTCGTCAAAATACCCTAAACTTGCCGCATTGATACCGCCGATCGTTGCCCCTTTACGTGTGGGTACACCGGCTCCGCTGTAGTGATGACCCAGTGAAAAACCGCCGCCTTGAAGTCCGATTTGACCTAGCATTGAGGCTAAGGTGACCAACATCCAGTGCGGTTGCTCTCCGTGGTGCGCGCGTTGCATACCCCAACCGCTCATCATAAACGTTCGGTTATCATAAAAGAGTTCTGCTAATTCTTGGATCGTTTTTTCATCGATACGGCAGATACTGCTTGCCCATGCCGTTGTTTTGTCGATACCGTCGGTTTTTCCTAAAAGGTATTCGCTAAAGCGGTCAAATCCAACCGTGTAGGTTTCAAGGAACTCTTTGTCGTATTTTCCTTTTTTGTACAGGTGGTTTGCCATACCGAGCATCATCGCGACATCGGTATTGGGAAGCGGTGCAATCCATCTGGCTTTGTCAAAATAGCGAATGGTCTCTGAACGCCTTGGATCGATGATAATGAGTTGTTTACCGCTGGCTTTAAGTTTTTCTAGATAAGCAAAAGCTTGAGCATCGTCAACTTGCCATGAAATTTTGAGTGTCGTGATAGGATTGACGCCCCAAAGAACAACGACTTTGGAGTGCTCCAAGATCACCGGCCAGCTGGTTTGTTGTTCATAAACGCCGATGCTACCGACAACATGGGGCATAATGATCTGGCTTGCTCCCGTGGAGTAGTCGCCTAAACTTCCCGTAAAGCCACCGCTTAAGTTCATAAAACGATGCAGTAAGATTCTGGAGTTATGAACGTTACCGACGCTTTTCCATCCGTAACTTCCCGCGAAAACGCTTGCAGGTCCTTTTTGGGTACGCGTTTTTTTGAGTTCGCGTGCAACGAGTTTGATCGCATCTTCATAACTCACGCGTACAAATTCTTCGCTACCTCTAAGAGCCGGTTTTGGATTGTCCGGATTTTCAAGGTAACTTTTACGAACCATCGGGTACTTGACGCGCGATTTATAGATCATGTCAGCGGTATTGCCTTGCAGAGAGTTTGGAATTTTACTTGTATTGAAAAACGGTTTAGAATCAACAACTTTTCCGTCTTTTAGCGTTACTTTTAAAACACCCCAGTGCGTACCCGTAACGACTTCGCCGTTTTTAACCAAATCGCTCACATCTTTGGCAAAAAGCGAATAGGTTCCAGACAGTTGCGAAAAAACGGGAACGGACGCTAATGTGGCACCGATTTTTAAAAATCCTCTTCGATTGATTGTTTCTTGCATAACGTTCTCCTCTTACTTTTTCATATCACTGGCATTTTTTTGCAAATACTGAGTCACTAACCACACATCATCTTTTTGAATCGGTGTTCGATCTAGCATTGAGCGAAACGTAGATGGCCATTGATTGGCGGTAAAGTGATCGACGGCATTGAGCGTATGGCACATGGAGCAATTATCCGAGTAGAGTTTAGCGGCTCTCTCCATCATGGGCTCAACACTTTTTTCAAAATCCCCTTTGGTGGTGTACGCCTCTGTGGTAACGGTATTCCATTGATCTTTACTCTCCACGATTTGCGTTACGGGCGTGATGTTTTTAGCAAAGGCTAGAGAGAAAATACGTGCTTTATCGGTAAAATAAATCACGTTGGGCGTAGCTTTATTTTGATACCCCGTGATCTTAAATTTGATTCGATCACCCTCTTGTGCAAGAATTTCGACCGCGTTAGTAGGAAGAAGTTTCCCCACGACTTTTCCGGACGTTGCGTCCAAATAGACGGGCTTTTCTTTCACGAAATAGACGACGTCGTTCGAAAAAAGCGCGCTTGACGCCAAGGCGATACCCGCGATTTGTTTCCACATACAATACCTCCGTAGTAACTAAAATATTTGAAACCTACGAAGGAGTATAAGCGATAAAAAAGGGAATTTGGTGGAAAAAAAATGGCGAAAAAACGGCGTTTAGAGCGGTAAATGCAGTTTGATCGAAAAGAGTGCTCCTTGATCGGTATTTTCGACGTTGACGTAGCCTTGCATGTTGTTTTCGATAATCGCTTTGGTCATATAAAGCCCGATGCCCGTGCCTTGTTTGGCGTGTTTGGTCGTAAAATAGGGCTCAAAAATACGATCGATATTTTCAGGTGCGATGCCCCCGCCGTTGTCTTCGATACGGATGATCGTAAAGTGCTTACCCGTTTTAATGTTGATGCGAATGGACGGCTCTAAAACATGGCGTTCGATTAAGACATCTTTTGCGTTGGATAAAATATTTAAAACGGCATGGGCAAACTCGTTGGGATAGCCGATAATCAAACTGTCTTTGGCGGCATAATCGTAGCTGAGCGTGATGTTATGGTATTTGAGCGAAGCATTGATGATGGAGATGGCGTTATTGCATGCTTCCATGACGCTAAAACTTTCTTTGTTTTTGGAGGGCTGAAAGAAGTTTTGAAAATCGTAAATCGTATTGGACATGTGTTCGGTAACGTCGCAACAGGTATGGATGTATGTAAGAAGCTTCTCTTGGCTTAACGTGTCGTAACGCGTGATCGCCTCGACTTCCATCAAAATAGCGTTGATCTCACTGATGGGTTGACGCCATTGGTGGGCGATATTGCCGAGCATATTGCCCATTGCTGCGAGCTTGGATTGTTGGACTAAAAGCTTTTCTTGATCGCTTCGTTGTTTGATCTCTTCTTGGATTTTTTGCTCCAAACTGTCCATCATCTCGTTCATCACGTCTTTAAGTGCGTTGAGTTCGTGATAGTTGGAACTCAAACTCAATCGCTGACCGAATTTTCCCTCTTTGAGATGATTCACCGTTTGCGTCGCTTCTTGAATCAACAATCGGTCTTGATTGAGCCTCTCTTGCACGCTTGCGACATGTTGGTTGATCGTTTGCGCCATTTTCCCGAGTTCGTCGTTATGATCGAACGTGATAAAAATCTGCTCGTCCGTTTTGGTGGGATTTTTCAAATAGGTAAAAAACTGTTGCAATCCGTGTTGAACTTTTTCGATCGACTCGACGATTTGCTTGACGATGACCGAGTCGAACAAGAAGCTGATCACGGCGATTAAAAAGAAACCGGCAATCAAATAATAATGGCTTTGAATCACGTTTTTCTCGGCATTCGCAAAGGTTGATTGTGAAGCTTCCAAACGATCTTCTTGCAAGGCTTTTAATGAATCGATGAGCGTGTAAAAAGCGTCTCTCTCCGCTGAAACCGCATTCATAAACGAGCCCTCGTCAAAGCTTTGCAGGGCGTAAGAGCGTGTCGTAAGCAAAAGTTCTTTGTAACGAATCCATTGTTCGGCTATCGGATCGGGAGCTTGTTCGATCATCGTTTCAAGCTTGTTAAAAATGGGCATGAGCTTTTGATCCGCACGCTTTTTATAATCGTCGTTGGGCGACATGACCATGGTTAGCATCGTTTCGCGTAACATAAAAAGCGGTTCAATGTAGTTGCTTTGCAGATTTTGAACTTTTTTGAAGTCGGTAAAGACGTGATGAAGGTTGGCAAAACCGCGCTGATTGATATTCATCGAAAGAAGTGCCAGCGATAAAAGCGACACAAAGGCGATAATGCCCAAAATGAGAAATTTGGTGCGGATGCTGAGGTTATTCATCGGGTAAGACCTTTGTCGGTAAACGGTAACGTAAACGCTCTTGCGGCAGAGGCGACGAGCGAATCGACCAATGATAGGGTGTGAGTTTTGCTTCCCATAGACGCATAATCGCTACGCTTGAGGGGGTAAAATCGACTTCTTTATTGATGCCTACGACCATATTGGGAGAAGGAATGCTTAACATGTAAGCTTTTTCGTACACATGTTTCAAAATAGTATCCATCAAGGGTAAAAAACGAGAATCGCTGTTTTCGAGCGTAAAGAGGGTTCGCATATAAGCATCAAGCGCGTCGTCTTTGTCGATGGCGCACCATTGATTGGGCGTGTAAAGCGTAAAGAGGCTCGACCAAGGATGCCCGTACCAATCTTCGTTTCCCCACAATAACAGATCCCAATCATACCGGTGTTCACGATTGGTCAAGAGTTGTTTGAAAACGTATTTTTCATCGCTCGTGACATCGTAACTGAACGTGACGCCGAAGCGTTTGAGTTGGTATTCAATTCCTTTACAGATGGATAAAAAGCGATCTTGCGTGACGACTTTGAGATGAACGCCGTTTAAAATGCGTGCGATCTCCTCGTCGCTCATTCGTGCGGGCGGGTGTGACATGTAAGCGTTCGAAAGTGTTTTGGCGGCGTACATGTTCGCCGAGATCGGAAAAGGGGAGGGAACGCCTTCGCCTTTGTATGCAAATTTGACGAGGTTCTCTTGGTTTAAAGCTTCATTCAGTGCTTGGCGTATACGAAGATCGTGCAAAGGCGTTTGGGGGTTCATCAGATTCATATGAAAACTTAGTGTCGTCGTCGAAGGAAGTGTGTATAATTTTGCGTATTTTGAATTGACGATCTCGGTTTTTTTATTCAGCGGGATAAAGGCAATGTCGATTTGACCTTCTTTATTGCTTAGTGCGTCGATCACGCGATCGATGGGCATACGCGTGTGAATCGTTAAGGTTTGGATATAGGGTTGCGATTTTTCAAAATAGTAAGGATTGGCTTTTAAAACAACCGTATCGCTTTGGGCTAACCCCGTTGCATACCCTTGCGTTAAAATATACGGTCCCGCACCGAAAGGCCCTACAAGAGCGGTATTTTCGGCGGTGATGCTTTTTGACCATTGATGGTGTCGGTAATACTCTTTGGTGTAAAAATTGATGCGTGCGAGATCGTGAAAAAGCATACCGTAAGGGGCATTGAGGTGGATGCGAATACGGTACGCGTCTAGTTTTTCGACGGATTTGAGTTTGCGGTGAATGTCTGTGTAAGTAAAAGCACCTTGCAGAAAATGGTTAAAATTTTCAACGACGGCATCGGCATTCAAGGGCGTACCGTCTTGAAACTTCACGTCGTCTCTGAGCCAAAAATCATAGGTCAAATCATCGCGTTTCTCATGTTTATAGGCAATAAAATACTCCCAACCGCGTGTAGAATCGTCCAGTCTCACCAACGTCCCGTTGATTAAACGCATAATATACGCATAGGGCAACGAGGGGATATAGACATGTAAATGCGAATTAGGATCGCGAGATGCAAGGCTGATCTTTGCCGCATCGTCGGTTTCGTAGGTTGACTCGAGGGCATACATGTAAGAAGGGAACAGCCCTAAAACAAAGCAGATAAGGCTTTTGGCAAGCATTTTATTCAAGTTTGTATCCGATCCCCGAGAGATTGACGATAATGTCTTTGGGAAGCTTGTTGCGTAGGTTTCTCACCAAAGAGCGAATCGCATCGTCGGTCATCACCGCATCGCCCCAAACGTAGGTTTGAAACTCTTCGTAGGTGACGATGCGGTGTTGGTTATGAAATAAAAGTTCCAAAAACGAAATCTCTTTTTTGGTGAGCGTAATACTCCGGTTTTCGTAAGTCAAAATTTTTTGATTCCAATCGTAACCGTAGCCTTGAGGCAAATCGCGGCGGTCGTTACCGGTGCCTAGTTTTGCACAACATTGTTGCAAAATAGAGAGCATTTTTTCAAAACGGATGGGTTTAACCACGTAATGTTCGATGTGCATATTAATCAACGGTAGCAGATACTCTTGGCTTGTGTATGCCGTTAAAACGACGATGCACGTATTGATCTCTTTTTTACGAATCGTCGTAATCAACTCCACGCCGTTCATGATCGGCATTTCAAGATCGGTCATAATAATATCGGGAGAAAACGTTTTGAGTATTTCCAACGCTTCTAGCCCGTTGGAGGCTTCTTTGATCTCATGAACGATATAGCCTAAAGCGTTGGCGATATGCTTACGGATGTTCTCTTCGTCTTCGACAAACAAAATGTTTAAATGTTTCAGCGGATTTTGCGTCATTACGAACCTTTATTCTAGCACTGAGATTATATACCATTTCACATGTAAGTCTTTTTGGTAGTCTCAATATGACACAAAAAAATGGCGAAAAAATGGCAAAAGCAGATCAAGCGAAGCTGAGGGGCGACGTGAAGGCGTTTGGGTAACGCAAAAAAACAAAAAGAAGAGGGCATACAGCCGCTCTCCTTGAAAACCTTAGAATTTATAGTTGGCTCTAAAGCGATACTCTTCGGACGTAACGTTGGTATTGACACCTGCGGCGTTACGTTTGTCGTTGTCCTCTTTTTCATATTGTAAAGAGAGGCTAAAGCCTTTTAACGCGCCCTCAAAAGCGTAGGTAACGTCACATGCGGTATTTTTCCAATCACCGCTGGTTTGAGCGATACCTTGCGTATAGCCTTGGTCGTTATCCGCGTACAAGACAAACGCGCTTAAACCCGTAACGCCGATTTTGCTAAAATCGTATGAGATTTTACCCATATACGAATCCGTATCGCGTGCGTAGGTGTGCGCTGACGTTAAGATACTTCCGGTATAGGTACTATCCGCACCGTTGCCGACACCCGCAATTAAGTCGTCGCTTTTATCCGACGTTGCCGCGGCAACGCTGATACCGAAACCCGCAAGGTCGATGATGCTGACGCGACCGCCGAAATAGCTACCTTCTAAGTTGAGGTTATCGAGCGCGGAGTCGGTACGAGACGTACGATACATCGCGTCAAATCCTAATTTAAAACCGTTTAGCGGAAGAACGTAGTTTGCCTCGGCATGGTAAAGGCTAACGTCGCCTAAATGCGCAACGTCGTTTGCCAATGCGTATTGAGCGGTTAACGTCAGTCCCGTAATCGATTTGTTAATCACTCCGGCACTGTAAGCATCGTCGATAAACGCTTTGCTCACGCTTCCGCCTTTACCGACGGAGAGGGCATACGTTTTGGTAAAATCGCCGATATCCCCGACGTCGCTAGCGTCGGCTAGCGTACTGGTTCTGCCTTGAAATTTGTTGACGTAAGCGGCGATCAACGTCGTTGAAGGAAGATCCGTATTGGTTAAGACGGCACCTTGGAAAGCCTCTTTGACGATGCGTGAACCGCTACCGCTAACCAACGGCGTAGAGATAAATTGGCGACCGATTTTAAGGTCGGTTTTTCCAATCGCATAGCCGATATAGGCTTCGGATAACATAGCACCCGAACCGTACATGTCACCTTTGAAAAGATCTTTAGAATCACTGTCCGCATACGGCGCATAATTGGATTACATTGTTGCTCCAAAACGAAATCCGTAGAACGTGTCCGTTACGTAGTTCAAAACGACGGCGGTATTGAAAATATCTTGATGCGACGTCGTTCCATTATCTCTATCGAAATACCATGCACGAAGTTCTCCGCCTACCTTGCCGTTTTTAAATGCATCGGCAAGCGTATCGGCGGCACAAAGAGAAGAGACTACACCCACAGCCATAAGGGCAACCAAACTGTATTTGGCACTTTTCATAAAACACACTCCTTAAAATAAAATGAATGACAAAGGTAATATACAGAAAAAAAATGATGAAAAAATGTAAGAACACTTTTTCTCGATACGCTTTTCTTTTAACATGTAAGGCGGATGCGTCGGATAAGAGCATCGGCTTTTAGGCATATGCACATATCAAAAACGTACGGTAGTTTAAAGTGCCAAAGGGATTTTAAAACGATTTTTTCGACAAACGGCTTTGGCTCGATACGGATACGCAACGATGACATGTAAGCACGGAATGCCTTGTTTTTGACTTTTTTTGCGCTATACGTCAAATTTTTTACGCGTTTTTTTTTCTACGGAACACTCTATGCAATATCTCGTTCGAACAAAAACTCACACAAGGAGAACACAATGTCAGAGCTTCGTCAAATTGCCTTCTACGGCAAAGGTGGTATCGGTAAATCAACCACTTCACAAAATACACTTGCCGCAATGGCACACTACTTCGGTAAAAAAATTCTTATCGTCGGATGTGATCCTAAAGCGGATTCAACACGTCTTATCTTGCATGAAAAAGCACAATGTACGATTATGCAATTAGCATCAGAGGTCGGTACGGTTGAGGATTTGGAGCTCGAAGACGTATGTAAACCGGGTGCGGCAGAATTTCACCCTGATGATACAACCATCACAGAAGGTTACATTATGTGTACGGAATCTGGCGGACCAGAGCCGGGAGTTGGTTGTGCAGGTCGCGGTGTTATTACGGCGATTAATTTCTTGGAAGAAGAAGGTGCTTACGATGAAGAACTCGATTTCGTTTCTTACGACGTACTCGGCGACGTTGTTTGCGGCGGATTTGCGATGCCGATTCGTGAAGGTAAAGCACAAGAGATCTACATCGTTATGTCAGGTGAAATGATGGCGATGTATGCGGCTAACAACATCTCTAAAGGTATTTTGAAATATGCCAATACCGGCGGCGTAAGACTTGCAGGACTTATCTGTAATGCACGTATGACAGACCGTGAGTACGACCTTGCTAAACACTTAGCAGAGCAAATCGGAACGCAAATGATTCACTTCGTACCAAGAAGTAACCACGTTCAACGTGCAGAGCTTCGTCGTATGACCGTTGTTGAATTTGCTGAAAAATCCGACCAAGCTTACGAATACAGAGAGCTTGCTCGTAAAATTATCGCCAACGATCTTAAAGTGATCCCTAAACCGCTTGAAATGGATGATCTTGAGGCACTCTTGATGGAATTCGGTTTGGAAGAAGAAGTCGAAGCAGACGCTATCGGCAAAAAAGCTACGGCTTAATTTTTTAAAATAAGACGAAGGAGATAATCATGTTTATTTGTGGATACCACTTCCCAGCAGCTATGGGAAATAAAGTAGAATTTGACAAAGTTATTGAAAAAGTAACAGCAGGTGCTGGCGATCTTTCAGGCGTTAGCTCTATCACGTTAACCAGTGAAACACGTGAAGGTGTTAAACTCGAAGAAATCGGCGTTGAAAAAGGATCATTCCTTTTTACGGCTTTGGTTGATTACTACAAAAACACCGACGTCGAAGGCGATTTTAAAATGATCTATTACACCAACAAATACCAAATCAGCGAGATTTCAAAAGCGGTAGACGGCGAAAAAACGGCGGCTGTTTGTAAAAAACTCGACGATATGAATCTTTACAGGGTTAAAGTCGCTTAATCGCGATAGCTCTCAAATCAGTTAAAGGAAAGAGCCATGACGACAGAAACATTGCTAAGCCAGCAACAAGCCGTAATCGCGGAAGTGCTTGAAGCCTATCCGGATAAAGCAAAAAAAAGTAGAGCCAAACACTTGGGCGTTGATGCGCCCGATGGTGTTAAAGGTGCATGCGATAGTACCAAAAGCAACAAACAAACGATTCCGGGCGTCATGTCTCAGCGCGGCTGTGCGTACGCGGGAAGTAAAGGCGTTGTTTGGGGACCGATCAAAGATATGATTCATATCAGCCACGGTCCTATCGGTTGCGGTCAATACTCTCGTGCGGGTAGAAGAAACTATTATATCGGAACGACGGGTGTCGATACCTTTGTTACGATGAACTTTTCAACCGATTATCAAGAAAAAGACATCGTTTTCGGCGGCGACAAAAAACTCAAAGCCGCACTGGCGGAAATCGACGAGCTTTTCCCTTTGAACAACGGTATTTCGGTTCAAAGCGAATGTCCTATCGGTTTGATCGGTGATGATATTCAAGCGGTTGCCAAAGCGTATAAAAAAGAGACGGGAAAACCGACTGTTGCGGTATCGTGCGAAGGTTTCCGCGGTGTTTCGCAAAGTTTGGGTCACCATATCGCCAACGATATGATCCGCGATGAGGTATTGCCGGACGGTTCGTATCGCAAAGATTTTGAAAGTACACCGTATGATGTTGCCATTGTAGGCGATTATAACATCGGCGGCGACGCATGGAGTTCACGTATTTTACTCGAAGAGATCGGTTTACGCGTCATCGCTCAATGGAGCGGCGATGCAACGTACAAAGAGATGACGACGGCACCTAAGGCGAAAATCAACTTGCTTCACTGCTACCGAAGTATGAACTACGTCGTACGCCATATGGAGCAAGAGTTCGGCGTGCCTTGGATGGAGTATAACTTCTTCGGTCCTTCTAAAACGACGGAGAGTTTACGCAAAATCGCCGCTTTCTTCGATGAGAGCATTCAAGCAAAAACAGAAGCGGTTATCGCCAAATATACGGCAATGACCGATGCGGTTATCGCCAAATACCGCCCGAAATTAGAGGGTAAAAAAGTCATGCTTTACGTGGGCGGACTTCGTCCTCGTCACGTTATCGGTGCGTATGAAGACCTCGGTATGCAAGTCATCGGTACGGGTTATGAATTTGCGCACGGCGACGACTATAAACGTACGAAAGACGAGCTTGCGGGTTCAACCCTTATTTACGATGACGTCAACGAATACGAACTTGAGGCGTTTGTTAAAAAACTCAAACCCGATTTAGTGGCGAGCGGTGTTAAAGAGAAGTACGTTTTCCAAAAAATGGGTTTACCGTTTAGACAAATGCACTCTTGGGATTACAGCGGTCCGTACCACGGATACGACGCATTCGCAATTTTTGCAAAAGACATGGACTTGGCTATGAATTCTCCGGTATGGGGATACACCAAAGCGCCATGGGAATCAAAGTAAGGAGGGCATCATGCAAGACGTAGAAAACATTGTCAACGGACAAAAACTTTTTCTAAAACCCGAATACCAAGAGGTTTTTAAAAATAAAAAGCAATTTGAAGGTCACGCAGGTGCTACCAATCCCGAAAAAGTCAAAGACGTCGCAAAGTGGATGACATCATGGGAGTATCGTGAGAAGAATTTGGCGCGTGAGCACATCACGATCAATCCTGCCAAAGCGTGTCAACCTTTAGGTGCTGTTATGGCAGCTCTTGGTTTTGAAAACACGATGCCTTACGTTCACGGCAGTCACGGATGCGTTGCGTACTTTAGAAGTTACTTTACGCGTCACTTTAAAGAGCCAACGCCTTGCGTGAGCGACTCTATGAGTGAAAGTGCGGCGGTTTTCGGCGGTTTGGCGAATATGAAAGAGGGTTTACGTAACTGTAAAGCACTTTACAAACCTGAAATGATTGCCGTTTCTACCACATGTATGGCAGAAGTTATCGGTGATGACTTAGATGCGTTTGTTAAGGGTGCGCGCGGCGAAGCGGAAGGTGAACTTGACGCGACGTATATTCCTGCGGCGCATACGCCTTCTTTCAAAGGTAGCCACATCACAGGTTACGATAATATGATGGAAGCCATCTTAAAAACCTTGACACCAGAGGGTGAGGTAGCAAAAGATGAAGAGCGCATCAACATTATCCCCGGTTTTGAAACCTACCTTGGAAGCCTTAAAGAAGTGAAAAAAATGGCGGCAATGTTTAGCGACAAAATCGTTATGCTTGGCGACCACGAAGAGCAATGGAACACGGGAGCAGGGGAATACAAACTCTATGCCGGCGGTACGCCGATCGAAGTGGCAAAAGCTTCCAAAGGAGCTAAAGCGACTATTTCACTTCAAAAATATTCTACTCCGACAACGGGTAAGTACATTAAAAACGAGTGGAAACAAGAGTACGTAACATGTAACCCGATCGGTCTTAACGGAACCGACGCGTTTGTGATGAAACTCAGTGAATTGACGGGAAAACCCGTTCCTGCCGAGCTTGCAAAACTTCGTGCACAATTGGTCGATGCGATGCAAGATTCATATCCGTATATGCACGGTAAAAAGTTTGCGATCTGGGGCGATCCCGATTTCTTACTCGGCGTCGTTTCGTTTTTAGTCGAAATGGGAGCCGTTCCCGTACATGTACTTTGCCACAACGCTCCGCGTAAGGGTTGGGAAAAAGAGATGCAGGCTATTCTTGATAAATGTACGTTTAAAGAGGATTGCCATATTTGGATGGGAAAAGACTTGTGGGCACTGAGAAGTTTATTGTTCACCGAGCCGGTTGATTTTATGATCGGTAACGTCTACGGTAAAGAGCTTTACAGAGATACGAAGATTCCTTTGATTCGTATCGGTTTCCCGATTTTTGATAGACATCATTTACACCGCTACTCTATCAGCGGATATGAAGGATGTTTAAATCTTTTAACATGGATTACCAACGCCGTGTTAGATCATTTGGATGAAGAGACGAAAGATATCGCTCAAACCGATTATTTCTTCGACTGTGTACGCTAAAACGTTGAGGGCTTCGGCTCTCAACCTACTTTCCTCCTCCGTGGCCGCCGCCGTGACCGCCATTGCCGTTTCCATTGCCGTTCCCGCTTCCCGAACTTCCCCCTCCGCTTGAAGTCCCGTTTCCCGAGGTACTATTTGACGATTCGTTTTTTCCCGTTAACGTATTGACATGGTGTTCTTGCAAAGCTTGCATCGCTAAAGCGCGTTTTGCTTGATTTTCATCGGCACTGCGTTCTTTGATCGCTTGAATGTAGCGATGGCGGTATTGTTTAGGGGCATTGTTCATTTTCGTCGTCAAGTCGTCAATCGTGGACGTATTTTTGATCTCTTGATCGATAAGGTCTTCAGCGTAAAGGCAAACGGCGAAGCTTAGCCCTAAGAAAAAACGCTTCACAAGGACTCCTTCAAGGCAAATGTAAGGCGGACGCACGTACCTTGTTGCGGCGTGCTTTGCAGGTCAATGTCGATCCCTAAAAGTCGGCATAAAGAGTGCACGATATGAAGCCCGAGTCCAAGTCCTTTACTTTGCTCTTTATAATAACGCTCGAAAACACGTTTCGTATCGCGAATACCGATGCCCGTATCGCAAATGCTCACGGTGTTTTCACGGTTGCACAGTTCGACCGAGCCGTTTTTTCGGTTGTATTTACACGCATTGGAGATTAGATTGTCGAAAATGCGTGCTACCGCGTCTTCATCGCTGATGAGCGTGTAGGGGTGCGTTTGAAAGATGAAATTTAAGTGCGGATAGAGCTTTTGATAGGGTTTGGCTCTGGTGTGCAAAAGCTTTTCCAAATCGATTTCGTTTTTTTGGGCAATAAATCCTTTTTGGAGCGATTCTAAATTACGGTAAAGCGATGCGATGGTACGTGCCGCCAATTCGATGCGTTCGAGAGCCTCGTCGCTACGACGTTTTGCTAAGGCTTTGGTGTTGAGCAAGATCGACGTAATGGGCGTATTGAGGTCGTGAATGACGTCTTTGAGAAAACCTTCCAGCAAATCGAGTGCTTTTTTGAGAGGATAGAGCGCATAAAAAGAGTAAAAAAGCGCAAAAACGAAAATCGCCGCTAAAACGCCGATGTATAACAAGAGCACTTTATAAATGATTCCGTTTTCGTGTTCGACGTATTGATCGTAAGGCAAAATTACTTTAAACAGTGACTGTTTACTTCGCGGGATCGTAAAATAACCGCACATGCCCTCTGGACAAGGGATCAGATTGAGCTGATCGACCGTTGCATCGTAAGGAACAACATCGAGCTCAAAAGGCGAGCCTTGAAAGCTATAGGTAAATTCTCGCATTTGCGAAAAAATAAATTCTCCTAAAATATGCTTTTGCTCTTTATAATAAAAATACGAAACAATGCCGCTAAACAATGCTAAAGAGAGAAAAAAGATACCGAACGTTTTTAAAAACGCCTCTTTTTCATATTTTTTCAAGACGGTATCCTATGCCTTTAATATTGGTGATATTCAAAGCAAAGCGTTGTTTGAGTTTGCTCAAATGAACGCGTAGGGCAATGTCGCTCGGTTTTTCCATAACGTCGAAGAACATCTCTTTATCAAGTGTTTGAGACATATTACGCATCAAAAGATCAAAAATCGCTTTTTCGACGATCCCTAAATCCATCTCTTTATCGTCTATGTAAATACGTTTACTTAAAAGATCGTAACGCATAGCCCCGTAAACAATCGTCGGATTGTGCTTGTGAATATGCGCCTTGATTCGCACGACGAGTTCATCGAAATCGAAAGGCTTTTTAATATAATCATCACATGCTCCCTCAAACGCTTTCGTAATCGTCTGAATATCTTTATACGCGCTGATAAAAAAAGCCGGCGTTTTATCGTCGTTATCGCGCAAAAGCTTTAAAACGTCGATGCCGTTGAGTAAAGGCACGTTAATATCAAAAAGGTAAAGATCAAAAATCGTATCGTAGCTTAAAGACAATGCTTCTTCACCGTCTTGGGCATGGGCTACTTCAAACCCAGCTTCCCTCAGTAAACCGATGAGTGTTTGACTTAAAAGATAGTCATCTTCAAGCAGTAAAATTTTTGACATAACGCTCTCCTTGGTCTAAAGCATAACATATCTGCGTTAACGAAGTGTTAAAGTAAAAAATTTTTTCCCTTAACGATTTGCTAACACTTGTATTATAGAATTTCATTATAAAATTTTTCAAAGGGGGTTATGATGAAAAAAAGTCTTTTAGCATTATGTATGCTGAGTGTAGCGGTTTTTGCGGTGGATTACTCCGCGATGAGCGCGGCGGAACTTTCGGCAATGCGAGGAACGGTTCCAACAGAAGATAGAGCGGCGTTTCAAGCAGCCATGCAATCCAAAATGCAAGCACTCTCACAAGAAGAGAGGCAGTCTCTCTCCCAATCCCAACGTGCCAATACTAACGGCACGGGAGCCGGCGTAGGTGCGGGTAGCGGAAACGGAAATTCCGGTGCTAACGGCGGCGGAGCGGGCGGCGGCGGAAGAGGGAACGGACGCGGCGGTCGATAAGGTTTTATCTTCGTTTTTTAAGAGAGCTTCGGCTCTCTTTTGTAACTTCTCTCCTGACATTAAGTTTGAAATTCAACTCCTCCTAAACCCAAAGCGTGCTAAGATAACGACGTTATTTTATTTGCAACGGTATCAAAGGATTTTGAATGGGAAACAACGACGAATTAAAACAGACCAACAAACTTATTTTACGCAATTTGCAAGCAGAAGATTATGATGACGTCAAACGTATTATGGATAGAGTGTATCCGACGCTTGGGGGTTGGACGATTGAAGAGTTTAGCGCACAGCTTTCGACTTTTCCCGAAGGTCAGATTTGCATCGAGGACGACGGTAAAGTCATTGCCGCGGCGCAGAGCTTGATCGTCGATTATAACACATACGGCGATCGCCACACGTACGATCAAATTACGGGAAATTGTTTGTTGAGCACGCACGATCCCAAGGGCGATACGCTTTACGGATTGGACATTTACGTCGATCCGGATTATCAAGGATTGCGACTCGGGCGCAGGCTTTACGATGCTAGAAAAGAGCTTTGCTACCGACTCAACCTTAAGCGCATCATCGCAGGCGGGCGCATTCCGGGCTACGCGGCACATGCCCACGAGATGACCCCTTCCAAATACATCGAACGAGTGAAAGACAAAGAACTTCGGGATCATGTGTTGGGTTTTCAGCTTGCCAATGACTTTCACGTCAGGCGTATTTTAAAAGGGTATCTCAAAGGAGATGCCGCGTCTCGTGAGTATGCCACTCTTTTGGAGTGGAGCAACGTCGATTATGAAGAACCGCACACCCATCCTACGGTCAATCGCGGCATTATTCGCGTCAGTGTCGTGCAATGGCAGATGCGAAGCGTCAAAAGCGTCGAAGAGTTTTTAGACCAAGTCGAATTTTTCGTCGATGCGATGGCGGGGTATAAAGCCGATTTTGTTTTATTTCCCGAGTTTTTTAACGCGCCTTTGATGGCATTGCGCAGTGATGAAAACCAAGAAACGGCGATTCGTACCGTAGCGGCATATACCGATACTTTAGTCGAAAAAATAGGTCAATTTGCCGTGCGTTACAACATCAACATTATCGCAGGTAGCATGCCCGAATACGACGGTAACACGCTTTATAACGCCAGTTACCTCTGCCGTCGTGATGGTACGAAAGATGCGCAGAAAAAACTGCACATCACCCCCGATGAAGAGGCGTACTGGGGTATGCACGGCGGCGACAAACTCTGTGTGTTTGAAACCGACGTAGGTCGTGTGGGTATTTTGGTCTGTTACGATGTCGAGTACCCCGAACTGCCGCGTCTTTTAGCTGAGCAGGGCATCGACATCTTGTTCGTTCCCTACTGGACCGACACAAAAAACAGCTACCTTAGAGTGCGTCGTTGCGCGCAAGCCAGAGCGATTGAGAACGAGTGTTATGTGGCGATCTCCGGTAGTGTCGGCACACTTCCCAAAGTGGAAAACATGGACATTCAATACTCCCAAGCCGCCGTTTTTAGCCCGTCCGATTTTGCATTTCCTCACGATGCCACCATGGCAGAAGCCACGCCCAATACCGAAATGACTTTAGTCGCCGATCTGGACATCAGCCTTTTAAAAGAGCTGCGAGAACGGGGCAGTGTACGCAATATGCGCTCTCGCCGCCACGATCTGTATAGTTTACGATGGCGTGGTAACAAGGAAGATTTCCTCGTCGTTAAAGGCTAGGGTTACGAATCTTTCTTGCGATGCATGTCCCAAAAGCTTTGCATCGCTTCAAGGCAAATCTCCGGTTGTTCTTCCGGTACGAAATGTCCGCACTCGGGAACGGCAAATCCGCTAACGTGATCGGCGTATTGTTTCCAACCCTCTAAAACGTTCCAGATTTTTCCGACCACGCCGTCGGCTCCCCATAACACCAGCAACGGCGTTTTGATGCGTTGGTCTCTATCGACGTGATCGTGTTCCAAGTCGATGCCAGCCGATGCGCGATAATCCTCGCAGATGCCGTGAACACACGCAGGGTTGGCATAACAGCGGATATAATCGTCCAATACCTCTTTAGAAAAGCGTTCAGCCGCTTTTGGACCGACTTTGTTGGTTAGGTTGAAATGAATGAAAAATGCAGGGTCTACGCTGAGGGCGCGTTCGGGGAAAGGAAATTTTTGAATGTAAAAGAACCAATGCCAGTATTTGGTTGCAAACTCACGGTTGGTTTCTTTGTACATGTCATAGGTCGGTAAAATATCCATAAGCGTACATGTCAACACTTTTTCGGGGTGATCAAGAATCAGCCGATGCGCCACGCGAGCCCCTCTGTCGTGCCCGACGACATGGAATTTTTGGATACCGAGCTTTTTCATAACGCTCACGTTGTCTTGTGCCATGACGCGCTTGGAGTAGTTGGAGTGATCTTCCAAGCCTATGGGTTTGGAGCTGTCGCCGTAGCCTCGAAGGTCTGTTGCGACCACACGGTATTTTTGGGCTAAAGTAGGGGCAATGTCACGCCAAATGAGATAGTTTTCGGGATGACCGTGCAGTAAAAGAATGGCTTCTTCACCGCTTCCGCCCACCCACGTATTGATCACAATGTCTTCTTCAACCTCTACATGTACGTTTTCAAATCCTTGAAAATAAGCTTCTAATGCCATGGTTACGCTCCTCGTAAAAGTTGGGCTCGAACGAGCGGTTTGATGCCGCCGGCTTCTAGGATACTCATCACGTAAGGCGAGAGCGGCTCGGCGGTTATGAGAATGCCTTTTTCATTGGAAATCGTACCGCTTTTTAAATCCACTAAGAGAGAATCTCTGGATTGAACGTATTTTAAGATATGAGGACAAACGATAAGCGGAAGAGCTAGATTGATCGCGTTGCGGTAAAAGATGCGCCCGAACGACTCGGCGATAATCGCTCCTACTCCTACGGCTTTGAGCGTAATGGCGGCGTGTTCTCTACTGCTACCGCAACCAAAATTCGTGCCTGCGACGATGATGTCGCCTTGTTTAACCGTATGAATGAACTCGGGGTCGACTCCATGCATCGCGTATTTGGCAACGTCTTCGACATCGGTGTATTGCACGAAGCGGCCCGGATAGATTTGATCGGTGTCGACATTGTTACCGAAAACAAAAGCCCTTCCTTGTAGGTTCGTGTTCATGCGTTCTCCTTTACGATATAGGGCGTGGGATCGACGATCTTGCCCTCGAGTGCCGCGGCGGCAACGGCGGCGGGCGAGCCTAAGAAGATGCGTGCTTGGGTGTCGCCCATACGTCCGGGAAAATTGCGATTGGTCGTGGTAATGCATGTTTCATCTGAGGCGAGCATTCCCTCGTGCGTGCCCAAACACGCCGCACATCCGGGCGTTACAAAAGTCGCCCCCGCTTCCACCAAGCTTTGCACATACCCTTTTGCCATGGCTTCCAAAAAGACGCCTTTGGACGCGGGAACGATAACAAAACGCGTGCGAGGCGCAATATGTTTGCCTTTTAAAATCCCAGCGGCGATGCCGATGTCTTCGCATCTGCCGCCCGTACAAGATCCTAGATAGGCTTGATCGACGGGCGTATCGATGAATGTTTGAATGTCAAAGACGTTATCCACGCTGGAAGGTGCGGCAAGTTTGGGCTGAAGATGCGTAACGTCAAAGCTGACCTGCGCCGCATAGACAAAATCGGGGTCGGTATGATAAATCTCATACGGGCGCGTCACTTTTTCGTTTAAAAAAGCCATCGTAACATCATCGGGTTGGATGTAACTGGTCTTTGCGCCCATCTCCGTACTCATATTGCACAGTGCCATACGCTCGGAGATGCTCAAATACTGCAAAGTCGAGCCTGCCAATTCGACCGCTTTATAAACGGCAAAATCCGCACCGAGCTCTCCGATGGCGTGCAAGATGATGTCTTTGGCATAAACACCCTGAGGCGGTTTACCTTCAAAGTTGATCTTGATGATCTCAGGCACTCTAAACCAGAGCTTGCCCGTTGCCAAGATGATGGCCAGATCGGTTGCACCCACGCCCGTTCCAAAAGCACCGAATGCACCGTGCGTGGTCGTATGCGAATCGGTGATGACGATGATTTCCCCCGGATGCGCTAAACCTTTGTCGGCAACGACTTGATGGCATACGCCTTGGTCGATGTCCATGAGCATCTCAATGCCCTGATCCCAGCAAAATTCACGAAACGCCTTTTGGTTTTGTGCTTGCATAATGGTCGAAGCGGGGGCATAGTGGTCGAGAAACATCATAACGCGGCTGGGGTCATAGACTTTGACACCGCCCATTTCGTGAAAGGAGCGCACCGTTTGTAAATACAAGTCGTTAATACCGGCAAGATCAACTTCGCAGTTGACGATTTCGCCCGTTGTAACGCTATCCTTTCCGGCTTTGTTTGCCAGCAATTTTTCGATCGCATGCATTAAAAATCCTTCGCTTTGATTTTGGATAATTGTATGATAAATAATTATACAAAAGCAAATAATGTATAATCATAGACAATATAATGGAGGGTAATATGGACTCGAATCTTCTCAAAGTTTTTGTGGCGGTGAGTGAGCAAAAAAGCATCTCTTTAGGGGCATTGGAGCTTGGTTTCACCCAATCTAACGTCACGCTTCGCATCAAGCAGTTGGAAAAGACACTTGGGTATGAGCTGTTTCATCGTGTTCCCAAAGGCGTCATTTTAACCCAAGAAGGCGAAAAACTCTATCCTTTGGCAAAAGAGATCGTTCAGAAAATCGAAAATGCCTCGATCCAGATGCAAAACATGAAAGAACAAACCCTGCTTCGTATCGGCACGAGTCAAGCCAACGCAACCATACGGCTTTTGCGTTTTATCGAGACTGTGCAACGCGATTTTCCTTTGATGTCTTTGGAAGTCTACACAAGCGGAACGCCGAGCGTTTTGGAAAAACTCTTGGCGTATCAAATCGATATTGCGTTCATCACGGGCGATCCGAAGCACCCCG
Source organism: Sulfurospirillum cavolei (assembly GCF_001548055.1). Lineage (GTDB taxonomy): Bacteria > Campylobacterota > Campylobacteria > Campylobacterales > Sulfurospirillaceae > Sulfurospirillum. The sequence goes on along the minus strand of NZ_AP014724.1, from coordinate 1,506,871 downwards.
ACATCGAAGTACTCAATCAGTTCAGCGACGATTTGTACCTTGTGGAACCTCAAGACAAACGCTGCCCCAATACGCTGATCGGCTATCGTGAAAAAAGTACGCATTTTGATTTTTTAAAGGCACACGAAGAGCAAACAGGGAATAAAACGTATCACACGATGATCGTGGAAAACTACGAAGTGATGCTCGGATGCGTGAAAGCAGGGATGGGGAAAGCCTTTTTATCCAAAAAAATCATCGAAAAGTTTGGTTATGAGAGGGCATTGAAACTGACCAAATTGGAGCAAAACGAGTGTGACTTGCAGACGCGTTTGGTGTGCCGCAAAGACAATGTTCCGTTTATTGCGGATTATTTGCGCACATTTGGCTAAAACCTTACATGTAAGGTTTTAGCACGGTAAAAACAGTCTATAAATTGAAATAAGGATCGCTCAATGCTCCGAGCTTTTTAGCGATGGCAAACGCCGCTTCTCTTCCGTCGAGTGCGGCATTGACGACCAAGTTTGCGCCTCTGACCACATCGCCGCCCGCAAAGATAAAAGGATGGCTGGTTTCTTTGTTGGAATCTACAATCAGCGTATTGGAGCGGCCTACCGCAAGGTTGAGCTCTTCGTAAAAACTAAAACGTTTTGCTTCAAAGCCGAGTGCCAAGATAATACTATCCGCCGCTAAGGTTTGCACGCTCTCTTCTTTGGTTTGCAAACGGTTGTTTTCATCAAGGTAGGTTTCTAAGATTTCAAGACCGACGACGTGACGGTTTTCATCGACCAAAGCTTTTTTGGGCAGAGCGTTAAAGCGAAATACCACTCCCTCTTCTTTGGCATTGACGACTTCGGCAGGACTTCCGGGCATACTCGCTTCGTCCCGTCGGTATACGCATGTCACGCTTTTGGCTTTATGGCGAATCGCCGTGCGTAAAGCGTCCATCGCCGAGTCTCCGCCGCCGATAACGATGACGTTTTTGTCGCGTAAAATCGATTGTTGAAGCGCATGATCTAAAAGATTTTTTTGCGTTTGCGTGAGAAGCTCCATCACTTGATGCACGCCTTTGGCATCTTCGTTTTCCATTCCCGCATTGCGACCGAGCGGAACGCCCAAGCCCAAAAAGACGGCGTCGAATTTTTCTTGAAGTTCGCTCAAACTCACGTCTTTACCGACTTCGGTGTTAAGGTGTACTTTCATTCCGGCATTTTTCATCCACTCGAAACGGCGTAAAATGACGCTTTTGGGAAGTTTGAAATTGGGAATTCCGTACATCAAAAGTCCGCCTACGCGATTTTCCCTTTCGTAAAGCTCGACGTCGATGCCGGCTCTGAGCAAGAAAGTTGCACAACTAAGCCCCGCAGGACCGGATCCGACGACTGCGACTTTGAACGTGCGTTCGCTTGCCCGACCGTAAAAAGGAACGGCTCCCTCTTCGATGGCTTTTTCGTTAAGATAGACTTCGACGTTGCCGATAGAAACGGCATGATAGGGCGTTTTCTCTAACGTACACGCACTTTCGCACAAGCCTTTTTTAGGGCAAACGCGACCCAAGATTTCAGGGAAGGGCGAGCGTGCGTTGGAAAGTTCGAATGCGCTTGCATAGTCGTGCTCGTAGGTTTTTTTCAGCCATCTGGGAATGTTGTTGTTGAGCGGACAGCCCGTACGACAAAACGTAAATTCACTCTCAAGCCCTCGCAAAAGATCGATGGGGCATTGCAAACAACGGCTAGCTTGCGCCTTAGCTTCGTTCTCTTCAAAGTTATGGTAAATCGGATAATAATCTTGTGTACGTTCCTTTGCCGGGCGCTTTTTCGGGTATGCTTTTGCAACGGTTTTATACTCTCTCATGCTCTTCCTCGATAATTTCTATGCTGTTGACATGTAACTCTTGTCCGCCGATCATCTCGACTTCCGCACTTTGGCATTTCGGGCAGACAAAACGGTTTTTGCTTACGACGCTTCGTGTGCCGCACGCTTTGCACAAAAGCACGACGTCGCACGTTTCAATCTCCAAGACCGCGTCGCGACAGATCGTATCTTCTTTAAAGGTTTCAAAACACTGTTCGAAAAAATGAATCTCGATACCGCTGAGTCGTCCGATGCGAACGCTTAGGCGTTTAATCGCTTTGGCGCGATGCTTTTTCGCCTCTTTTTCGCACACGTCGATCAGCGATGCGACGATGGAATACTCATGCACGTTTTAGCCTTTATCGGCTTGAAGCGTTTCAAACGTATCATAATCCGCCACGCGAATCGCATCGGTCGTACAGACTTGCACGCACGAGGGACCTGTGGGAAGATGAAAACAAAGATTGCATTTTTGCGCGATCAAACGTCCTTTTTGAGGATTGAGCGCGAGTGCTCCGTAGGGACAAACCAAGACGCACGTACCGCAACCGACGCACGCTTCTTCGTTGAGGCGAACCGTATCGCTCGTCGTCTCGATCACGCCGTGCGGACAGACGCTCACGCAAGGTGCATCTTCGCAATGCATGCATTGAAGTGGCGCGGTTTTCCCATCGATCTTTATCACGCGATTGCGCGAAAAAAGCGGTCGCTTGGTCGTATAGGCTTCTTCAAAACGAATGCCCGCATTGGCGGCGGCACAGGCGAGTTCGCAACTTAAACACCCGATACATTTGCGCGAGTCGGCTACAATAAATCGATGTCGCATCTTAACGCTCGGTACAGGAGATACAAGGATCGATGCTGTTAAAAATCAGCGCAACGTCCTCTATTGTGTTATTTGGCATCATAATTTTGAGTGCTTCCCAGTTCATATACGTCGGAACCCTCCATTTCATACGTTCGGGCTTTCGCGTGCCGTTACTTTTGAGGTAATAGACCAACTCCCCGCGCGGTGCTTCAGTACGGGAGACGGCTTCTCCCTCGGGCACGATCGTTTTGACATGTAAGGCGATTTCGCCTTGCGGCAAGGCGTTTAAAACTTGGCGTACGAGCGCGATCGACTCTACGATTTCGTACAAACGCACGAGTGCACGCGAGAGGACGTCGCCGTCTTGTTTGAGAATGACCTTAAAGTCCAAAGAGGCGTACGCCGCGTAAGGAGCGTGTTTGCGTACGTCGTTGTCGACGCCGCTGGCTCTCGCGACCGGACCTACGACGCCGAGTTTGAGGGCATCTTCGTGCGGTAAAACGCCTACGCCTTTTAAGCGTTTGATCAGCATTTCGTCGTGTTCGAAGCGTTCGATAAAACGCTTGATTGCCTCTTCGTTTTGATCGAGCGTTGTTTGGATGGCGGTTATGAGCGTTGGATCGAGGTCAAACTTAACGCCGCCGATCGTATTGGCGCTTAAGTCCATACGATTGCCCCAAATACGTTCTTTAAGGTCTTGAAACGCTTCGCGCGTCTCGAGAAAATCCCGCATTAACGCACCGTCGTGGATCAAATGCGAGAGCATACCCAAATTGAAAAGATGGCTAGCGATGCGCTTGATTTCGTCGGTTAAAACGCGAAGGTATTGTGCGCGCATCGGAACGTCGATACGCGCGATTTTTTCCACCGCCATACAGTAGGTAAAGGGATGGTTGTTAGAGCAAAGCGCACACACTTTTTCGGTAATGATCAGGTTTTGTAAAAAGTTTTTTTGCAGTACGATCGATTCGATGCCTCGATGCACGAAACCGTTGACCATGTCGACGCTTTTAATCGTTCGAGCGTCGTCGTTGGGCTCGATCTTAAAGTAAACGGGTTCTTCCAGCGCGACGTCGAAAGGGCCTAAAATCACGGTTGTTTTATCCATGGCGTGCCTCCTTTTGCGCTTTGACTTTATTCCAAAGCGTTTCGCTAACGCGTCCGTTCATCATCGACGAGAGCGAGTAGTACTCGTCTAAAACGCTTCGATCAATCGAATCGTCTAAAAAGAGACGTTGGGGATTGGGATGGTTTTGAAGCGTGATACCGTAAATTTCGCTGAGTTCCCGCTCCGTCCAATCGGCACTTTTAAATAAAGGCGTGATCGAGAAAACGCATCGATCGGCAACATACACTTTGACGTTTGCCATAACGCCGCCGCAGTCAAAATGGTACACAAGTTCGTGCGCCTCGTCTTTAGCGTACGCGCTAATCATACACACGCGTGCTTCCATTCGGCGTAAAAGCTCCGCTAAGGCTAAAAAGAGCGTTTGATCGTCCGTTTCACACCAAAGGCTGTCGTAATGCGGCGTAAAACGTAACGGATTGTTGTGCGCGGTTAATGAGTCGTTCAAGGTTTTTTCAAGGATGTGCATTTAAAGAACTCGCTTTGTAAAAGTAGATTCGCGTCGGCATTTCGGACAGAGGTTAAAGAGCGATCGAAGAGCATCGTCTTGTTTTGAAAATCCTTTGTTAAGGAGCGAATCGGGTGTTGTAATCATCGGTTCGGAACATTTCGGGCAACGATCAAACGCCAAAGTCGCCGAAGTGATCGCCGTGTATTTTTGACTTTGCGGTAAAGCTTCGGCGCGTACGTCGCTCAGCGCGATCGCTCCGGTCGGACAAAAGTAGGTACAATTGCCGCATAACGTACACGAATTGTGCCAAATGATGAATTCGTAACTTTGTTTAAGTGCCTTACATGTAATGTCGATCGCTCCGGCGGGACAGACGAAAGCACAGGTTTGACAGACGATACACTGCGTTTGATCGTAAGAGAGTTTGCCTTTATACGCGCTCATGCTCCCTCCTTGTCGCGGTAGAGTCGACAGGCGAGCACCAAACCCTCAACGATACTTTGCGGACTCGGCGGACACCCCGCAATATTGACGTCGACTTCGACGAAGCGATCCAAAGGCCCTTCGATCGAGTAGCTATCCCGAAAAACGCCGCAACTGATCGGGCATATGCCCATCGCAACGACGATTTTACGTTTGGGAAGACGTTTGAGGGTGGATTCTAAAAAGGGTTTGGAGCGTGCGGTAATCGAACCCGTCACGATCACGACGTCGGCTGCTTCGGGATCGTTCGTGTACGTACAGCCTAAAGTATCAAAGCCGAATTTCGGCACCAGAACGCTGGCTAAAAGCTCGACGTCGCAACCGTTACACGAGCCCGTGTTGATGCGATATACGTTAATCGGATTCAAACTATTCTCTCTTTAAAGCGTTTTTGAATGTAAATTATACATTTTTAATCTAACTGAAAAATAAAAGCTTTTTTTAAGTAGCGTATTCTAGCACAAAAAAACTTCTTTGTCGTGACGAATGTGTTACAATAAGCTCTTTAGTGAGACTTTTTGCCTAAGCCTGTTCCACGATGCCTTTTTACCGATGAAATCCGGTACTAAAGCTTTGTATTATGAAGCTCATGAAAAAAGTCCATTCCAATCGTAAAGGAAACCTATGCCTACACGCGAAGATGCGCTTGCGCTACTCAAACGTTATAACTCGAATGCCCTCGTGACGCACGGACTTGCCGTCGAGGGTACGATGCGGTATTTTGCCGAGAAATCGGGGGAAAATAAGGAGCTTTGGGGAATCGTTGGATTGTTGCACGACGTCGATTACGAACGCTATCCCGATGAACATTGCCGTAAAGGTGCCGAAATTCTTCGTGAAAACGGTTATCCCGAAGAGGTCGTTCGCGCGATGATGTCGCACGGATGGGGAATCTGTACCGACGTCGAACCGCTCTCGCATATGGAAAAAACTTTGTACGCGGTCGATGAACTCACGGGACTCATTACCGCGTGCGCACTGGTACGACCGAGCAAGTCCGTGATGGACTTGGAACTTTCCTCGGCGAAAAAAAAGTTTAAAGACAAAGGCTTTGCCGCGGGTGCGAGTAGGGAGGTGATCCAAAAAGGAGCCGACATGTTATATGTAAGTATCGACGAACTGATCGTCGACGTCATATCGGCAATGCGCGCTATCGCGCCGAGCTTGGGTTTGGAGATGAAATCCTAATTTAGCGTCGTCGTTTACGGGCGGGGGATTTTTTGACCATCGGTCGATAATCGACGATGGTCGTCGTCCCTTTTCCCGGATAGCGTTTCATCTCAAAATGCTCGCTTAGCTTGGCAAGAAGCGAGGTTAATTTACTCGACCCGTAGGTGCGCGGATCAAAATCGGGCGATTGGCGTTTGATGTACGCACCGGCTGCCGAAATACTTGCCCACCCTTCTTCGTCTTGCGTCTTCTCCCAACCGATATGCAAAAGCTTGATCAACTCTTTGAGTGCGTCGTCATCGGCTTTGGGTGCCGGTTTGGCTTCGGGAAGCTCTTCTAACGGTTCGGGTTCGATACTGAGGTTTTCGGTAAAGATAAAATCGTCGCAGGCATTGCGAAAGGAAAGCGGCGTTTTATGCTCGCCGAATCCGAAAACGTAAATCTCCGACTCTTTGAGGCGTGAAGCCAACTTGGTAAAGTCGCTATCGCTCGAAACCAGTGCAAACGCATCGAATTTTTGCGTGTAGAGCAAATCCATCGCATCAATGATCATCGAAGCATCGGTCGAATTTTTGCCCGTCGTATAGGCGAACTGCTGAATCGGCTGAATCGCCAGCTCGTTAAGCCGCTCTTTCCAATTTTTAAGGTAACCGCTCGACCAGTCGCCGTACGCCCGTTTGACGATAATGCGCCCGTGCGTCGAAAGTTCTGCTAAGATCAATTCCAATTTACTTTGTTGTGCATTGTCCGCGTCGATAAGGACGACGATACGCTTTTCTTCGCTACCGTTTTTCATGATGTGATACCTTTGGTTTAAGAATGCTCTAACGTTTATTATAGCTTAGTTTAGGCATTAAAGCGTTTTAGCGTCTGCGGCTTGTTCGGGTACGTTTTTCCATAAAAAAGAGCGAAACGCAAGAGCAAGGCACAAGGCAAGGAGCCCTTGAAGCAAAAGCGTAGGTTCCACGCCGATACGATGCGAAATCGTACCGATCAGCAACGCTCCGATCGGTTGCATACCGAAAAGTGCCATCGCGTAATAACTCATCACGCGTCCGCGCATACGAACGTCGGAGAGGGTTTGTAGCAAGGTATTGACGATCGTCGTATGCAGCATCATGCCGAGTCCGGAGAGTGCGGCAAATACAAAAGCGGGCAAATCGACGGTACAAAAGGAGAGTGCAACGATGCTGCCGCCGAGCAAGAGCGTCGCAAGGTATAAAATTTTTTGGTGATAAAGGATGCTCGACAACGAAGCCAGCCGTGCGGCTCCAAAGAGTGCGCCGATACCGACGCAACTAATGAGATAACCGTACGTCAAAGCGTTACCGTTTAAAACTTCTTTGGCGACGATCGGTAAAAGCGTCGCGTAGGGTAACACGCAAAAGCTTATGAGTGCCAACAAAACGATCAGCTTGAACAAATAAGGCGAAGTCCGAACGTAACGTAGCCCCTCTTGCAAGTCGCCGAGCAATTTTTGCTCCGTAACCGGCGGTACATACGAGGGAAGTTTCATCATCGACAAGGAAGCGATAACCGCCATAAAACTCAATGCGTTGAGCATAAAACAAAGGCTTGCCCCTAAACTCTCCAAAACCAAACCGGAGAGTGCGGGACCTACGAGCCTTGCCAAATTGACCATGGAAGAATTGAGCGCGATGGCATTGCCTAAATCCTCGTTTTTCGCAACGAGCAAGTAGACAAGCGATTGGCGCGCCGGAAGATCGAAAGCGTTAATCACGCCTAAAAAAGTGCTCAAAAGTAAAATTTCCGTGACGCTATAATGCGTGAATGCCACGACCAGCGTTAAGATGATCGCTTGCGTCATTGAAAGAATTTGCGTGAACAAGAGCACTTTATAACGATCGTAACGATCGGCGACGATTCCCCCGATCAGCGAAAAGACGAAAGAAGGAAACTGCGTCGCAAAGACGTTCAAGCCCAACATAAACGCGGAGTGCGTTTGCATGTAAACAACCCAATAAACGGCCGTTCGTTGCATCCACGTCCCCATCAAAGAGATCGATTGACCCGCAAAAAAGAGCCGATAATTACAACTTTGAAAAGCCCGAAAGGTGTTGATATTCATGATACTCATGGCTTTTGGTTTAAATGAAATTCAAGGTGTTTATAAATTAAATTGTGTCATAGGATTATCGACAATACTTTCTATATTTGAAATTTTTGCCTAGTTGTAAGTGCATAAAAGTTTGCTGTACGAACATCTTTTTCAATCTTATCTAGTTTCTTTAAAAAAGCTTCATTATTATCAACACGACTGTAGTTAATACCAAAGCTTTGTAGATACGAGGGGCTTTTTTCTAAGGTAGCAAGTAAACTTTCTGCTAAATCTTTTTTAAATTTTTCTATTTTTCCATGATGCTGAGATTTTGGGTATTCTAAATATTTAAATGGGGCAATATCAAAACTTATTTTTGTTTCATCATCTTTTGTTACAACTACGGGTTTATCAAAAGCTATACGAAGACCAAGCTCAAACATAACATTTGGATTTTTACCGCTTACATCACAGATGACAATGTCATTTTCAAATAAATTTTTAATTATATTGGTATGGTTGATACCTGATGCTTTCTCTTCACTCACAAGCTGAACGCGAGTAAAACCACAATTCTTTCCAATATTTTCATAAATGTTTTTAATTTCTTCCCAATGTTTTGTGGAGTATCCATCCATTGTCGAAATTGGCATGATGATACCACAGCTTAATGATGGTTGTTCATTTTCCATTCAAAGTTCCTTTTGAATCATCTCAAGCGTCTCTTTAAGCTCTGTAATATGATTTTGGCACACTTCAAAAACAATTTCAGCGTTTAGATCAAAATAGTGATGGCTGATGATGTCTCGCATACCTGCTACTTCGCTCCAAACAATTTGAGGGTAGTGAGAGAGAAGTTTTTTGTGAGTGATTTTGTCGAGGTTTTTGACGCTTTCGCCGAGTGCGATGATTTGCATACAAATGCCATCGAGTTTTTCAATACCTTCTTCAGTGTCTAAAAAGTCATTGATAGCGTGAATGGTAGAAAAACGTTTTTCGACTCTTTCGCAAGAGAGAATCATCTGTTCAAGAATGTTTTTTACAAGTTCTTGTTCAGACACGCACGCCTTCTTCAAGAATGATTTTTTTCAGCAGAGGATTCATGCGTTCCCTTAGTTGCACGATGTCAACGTTTCGATGCAGTTTTTCTTTGGCTTCGTGCATGATGCGTACCAGTAAAAAAGCATCTGTCTTTTCGAGTTTGACGGCAATGTCGATGTCGCTGTTTTCATTTTCTTGATGTTTGGCAAAAGAACCGAAAAGGTAAAGTTCTGGGATGTTGTATTTGGCTTTGAGTTGTTCTAAAGTGTTTAAGACTTCTTGGCGTCCCATCGTTTATCCTCTCTTAATAGTTTGAAAAATTATAACATACTTTGAAAATAAACCTCTCTTTTAGCGCAGTTATCTTCGTGTATGTATCAGAAAGTAAATCTCTTCTTAGCTCTTTTTCACACTTCTCAAATTCTCATACATTCGTCATTTGCGTGAGCTACAATATTTAGTGTTTAGATTAAGTCTAATAATTTATATTTTATTAAGAAATTTCTTACATGTCAAAAAGAGTTTACGAAAAAGGAGAGGCACCTATGTTTGAAAGTTTTAAAGCAAAAGCGGAAGCGTCGGGTAATACCGAAGTGAAGCGTTTTGCGACAACCTCAGAGGCATTGGGGTTTATCGAGGCGTTTATGGCGCAAGAGGGCGTTAAGGATGAAGCGGGTTCGTACGCCGTATGGGCGCAGAGTCCTATTTTAGAAGCATTTGACAATGAAGCGATGGCTCAGAAATTTCCGGGACTTCATTTTGACGTGACGCGCGAATTGGCAAAAGGAGCCAAAGTAGGCATTACCCAACTGAAATGGGGGCTTGCGGAGACGGGCAGTATGGCGCAAGACTCGACCGATGTGACGCAACGCCTTGCTTCGGCACTGGCGTGGATTCACGTAGCGATTTTGCCGACGTCAAAAATCATTGCGGATATTCCGGCATTGATGAGCAAAATGCACCCCAAAGAGGACAAATACATCACGCTGATTACGGGTGCGAGTAAAACCGCAGATATTGAGCGCGTGCTTGCTATCGGGGTGCATGGCCCTGAGCGATTGGTGATTGTGTGTGTGGATGATTTAGCGTTAGAAGGAGTAGCATCATGAAAGAAGGTATGTCGGCATCGATTCATAAAGCCCTTGAAAATCAAAACTTAGCCGGTATTTTAGACCGGTGGAATTACCCGGCAACCCGAGCCAAAGCGTTTGAGGGCGTTGACTTTGAAGCATTGCGTTCGAAAATCGCCGATATTAAAGGTGAAGCGGCGGGGCATTTGGATGAGCTTGCCCAAACGTTTAAGAAAAATGCGGAAGCAAATGGCATCAAAGTCTTCATCGCCAAAAGTCCCGATGAAGCGCGCGAGTACATCGCCAATCTGTGCAACGAAAAAGGGGTCAAAAAGATCGTCAAATCCAAGTCGATGGCAACGGAGGAAATTCATCTGAACCATTTCCTTGATCAATTTGACATTCAATCCGACGAAACCGATTTGGGCGAGTGGATCTGTCAGCTTGCGCACCAAACGCCCTCCCATATGGTTATGCCTGCCCTTCACTTAACGAAAGAGGAAATTTCCGACCTCTTTGCCGCGGAGACCAAACAACCGTTGGACAGTGACATTCAAAAACTGGTGAAAGTGGCACGTAAAGCGATTCGCGAGAAATTCTTTGAAGCCGATATGGGCATCTCAGGAGCCAACATCGCTATCGCTGAAACGGGCTCCATCGTCATCTGTACCAACGAGGGCAATGCCCGCCTTGTCACAACGCTCCCGAAGATTCACGTCGCATTGGTTGGTCTTGAAAAACTGGTTCCTAACTACACCGATGCCGCGCCTATTTTAGCCGCGCTTCCACGCAATGCAACGAGTCAGCTTCTCACCAGTTACGCTTCATTCATTTCAGCTCCAACGCTAAACGATGATGGGACGATGAAAGAGGTGCATATCGTCTTGATGGACAACAACCGAACCGCGATGGCAAAAGACCCGAAATTTAAAGAAGCGCTTCAGTGCATTCGCTGTGCCGCCTGTTTGAACGTCTGCCCCGTGTACCGTCTGGTGACGGGTCATGTCTTTGGTGACATCTACACCGGTGGTATCGGTACGATCTTAACGGCGTGGTTTAATGAACTCAAATCCGCTGAAGACATTCAAGCGCTCTGCATTGGTTGCGATAAATGTAAAGAGATTTGCGCTGCGAAGATTGATATTCCAGGTCTTATTTTAGAAATTCGCCGTCGTGCCGCTGCGAAAGAGGGGTTGCCGTTTATCTACAAAAGCGCGCTTCAAGTCATCAACAACCGCAAGGTTTTCCATACGATGTTGCGCGCCGCTTCTGTGGTGCAAAAACCGTTTGTGAAAGAGGGCTTTATACGCCATCTTCCGATGTTTCTCTCAGGACTTTCGGAGTATCGAAGTTTGCCTTCTGTTGCGCCGTCTCCTTTTAGAGATATTTTCCCAACGATCAAACAACCTAAATGCGAACAAAAAGCGGCGTTTTACGCGGGCTGTGCGTTGGATTTCGTTTATCCCGATGCGGGCGTGGCGATTGTGAAGATATTAAACAAAGCGGGCATCGAAGTGCTCTTCCCTGAAGCGCAATCGTGCTGTGGTATCCCACACTGGGGAAGCGGTTCGTTTGATATGGCGGCCGACGCGGCGGAGCGCAACATTTTACCGCTTTTAGAAGGCAATCCCGACTATGTCGTGGTCAGTTGTGCGAGTTGTACGACCGCTTTGAAAAAAGAGTGGATTAAAATTCTTAAAGAACAACACCGAGAAGTGCTCATTCCGCAAGCTAAGAAAGTGGCGGAAAAAACCTACATGTTCACCGAATTGGTCGATAAGCTCATTAAAGAAAAACGCTTAACGCCTAAAGAGGGCATGGAACTTCATACCTTAACCTATCATGACTCGTGTCACGCCAAACGTCACGTAGGCGTTTTCAAAGAGCCTCGTGAAGCACTGAGTGCGGCAGGGTATGACATCAAAGAGATGAATGAATGCGATACGTGTTGCGGTATGGGCGGTTCGTACACCCTTAAACAACCCGAGATTTCGATGAAAATGCTCAAACGGAAGCTTGAAAACATCGAAGCGACGGGTGCGGAGTTCGTGACCGCCGAGTGTCCGGGCTGTTTGATTCAGATACGAGGCGGTTTGGATAAATCAGGTTCTAAAATCAAGGCGATTCACCCCGCCGAACTCATGGTCGATAAGTTTAAATAAAGTGTGAAGTCTACATGTAAGGAAGAAATTCCTTACATGTAGACTATTAGCGTTGATTTTTCAAGAACTCAAAGAAGGATTAGCGTGCGTATTGCTCTTTGATCTCTTCTTTGCTTGCTTCGCGTACGTCGGCAACGATCGCGTGGAAGAGGATCTCTTTGCCCGCAAAAGGGTGATTACCGTCTAAGATGACATGCTCTTTCGTGACTTCGCTGACGAGGTATAAGACGGATTCGTCGTCGCCGACTTCATCTTCAACGATCTCTTCAAACTGTTCTCCGACATGGACGTGTTCGTCAAAATCGCTTCGCGGTTGCGTCACGACCAAGTTTTCGTCGTATTCGCCGAACGACTCTTTTGCGCTTAAAACGAGCGTGACTTCATCGCCGATCTCTTTGTTTTCCAAAGCGTGTTCGACTTTTTCAAACAGATCGCCGTATCCTCCGTGGAGGTAAACCAACGGTTCGTCGCCCGTATCCAAAGGTTGACGATCACTTGCGTCAAAGAGCTGATAGCTGAGCGTAACCACGCGATTTTTTTGAATGTTCATTGTTTATCCTTCAAATAGTTTTTTAAACGCACGATGCCTTCGCGCATATGTTCGATGCTTCGCGTGTAGGCAAAACGCACATAGCAGTGTGTGCCGTTTTCGCCGAAATCGATCCCCGGCGTGAGCGCGATATGGATGTTTCCCAAAAGCTCTTTGGCAAACGCAAAGCCGTCGTCGGAATATTTCGAGACGTTTGCCCAGATATAAAAAGCACCCTCGGGTTTGGCGTCGATCTCAAAAAGTTGCGAGAGTTCGGCGTATAAAAAGTCTCGGCGGGCTTTGAACTCGGCTTTGATTTTTGTAAGGTAATGCTCATCAAAAGCTTCCAGTGCGCCGTATTGGCTAAGGGTGGGAGCGCAAATAAAGAAGTTTTGCGCCACCATTTCGGCATGGCGGATTTTCTCTTTGGGCACGATGACCCAACCCAAACGCTGACCGGGCATACAATAATACTTGGAAAAGCCGTTGATAACATAGACGTTATCGCTTCCAAATTCAAGGGCACAATGCGCCTCTTTTTCATAGGTTAGCCCATGATAAAGCTCATCGGAGATAAAAGCGATGTTTTTTGCTTCACAGTAGCCGACAAGCTCTTTGAGGTTTTCTTTACCGTAGATATTTCCCGTGGGATTGGCAGGGGAAGAGATTTGCAGAGCATCGAGTGTGTGTTCTTCTAAATGCTTTACATGTAACTGAAAATCGTCCTCTTTGCCGATAGGCATAAAGCAAGGCGTGATGTTCAAAAGATAGGCAAAGTTTTTGTAACACGGATACGAAGGGTCGCTAAAGCCTAAAGTCGCGTTTTTGCCGAGCGTTAAAGCATAGGCGATGAGAAACGCACCGCTGGTTCCGGGTGTTAAAAAGATTTGGTCGATGTCGATGGTGACATTGTACGTGTTGGCGTAATGCGCGGCGATCTTTTCGCGTAGTGCGATGAGTCCATGGCTTTGCGTATACGAAAAGCGGTCGTCGTCGATACCGACATGTAAAGCCTGTTTGACGTTTGGAGAGGGCGGAAGATCGGGTTGTCCGATCTCAAAGTGGATACAATCGTCGTATTTTTCCGCTTCTTTGACGATGTCCATGACAATAAAAGAACTCATTTTTTCACAACGCACGTTTATTCCTAACAATTTGAATACGAGAAGTCTATTATACCTATAAAAGATTTAAGCCAATGAAAAGTCGTTCATATGAAGCGAGACGTTTTGAAAGTGCACGGCATTGCTTATATTTTAATCAAAATAATTACGTTTTTGAAGGCATAATGCTGACGTCGTAAAGGGCACTTCAATGCTCAAAAGTAACGGAACACTTCTTGTATAGAAAGCCGTATCGAAAAAAATTATGAGGTGAACGATGCACGAATTGTATGCAACTCCCGAAGCAACTCATCGCTTTGCCAAACGATTTTCGCATTATAAAGATTTTTACGCACGCTTTGACGGACTGATCTTTTCCAAACTGGGATTTGGAACGTTTAAAAAAGAGCCGTATAAAGAAGAAAACTATCTGTTTGACTACAAAGAAGCCTTAAAAACGGCGATACGCAGCGGTATTAACCTGATCGACACGGCGATTAACTACCGTTACCAACAAAGCGAGCGAGAGATCGGCGAAGCGTTGGAAGAGCTGATACAAGAAGGTGAAATCAAGCGCGACGAACTGATTATCTGTTCTAAAGGCGGTTTCATTCCGCTCGATTTTCCGTTTCCTCAAAATCCTTACATGTGGATCGACGAACACATCGTACAAAAAGGCTTGGCGCGTCCCGATGAGATCGAACTCGATCAGCATTGTATGACGCCTGCTTTTTTGTACGATTCGTTGCAACGTTCGTTAGAAAATTTACGCGTCGAAACGCTAGACGTCTATTTTTTACACAATCCCGAAACCCAACTTCAACGTTTGGGGCGTCGTCATTTTTTGCATCGGCTCGAAGATATTTTTCGCTTGTTCGAAGCGATGGTTGAAGAGGGGAAAATACGCGCTTACGGCATTGCCGTTTGGAATGCGTTGACGTATGAAGAGCATAACGAAGAGCATATCAACCTCGAAGAGGTGTTTGACGTTGCACGTGAAGTCGGCGGTTCAAACCACCACTTTAAATACGTCCAACTTCCGTTTAATATCGCTAAAACCCATGCCTACTCTGTGCCGACGCAAAAGATGAGCGACGCAAAAGAGTACACGGTTTTACAAGTCGCCCATAAATTGGGATTAGGCGTTTTAAGCAGTGCTTCTTTGTTACAGATGCATCTGTTTAAGCGTCCGTTTAAGCCTGAAGTCGGCTATTTGCTCGATTCGAAAATGGAGCTTGAAAGCGACGTGCAATTAGCATTACAGTTTGTGCGTTCTACTCGCGGCGTCGTTAGTTCGCTTTTTAGTTCGAGCAATCCCGAACATGTCCTGACCAATCTCGGCATTGCCAAAACCAATGCCGCCACTCTTGCCAAATACAATCTTTTATACCAAGTGGAGCGTTAAAATGACGTATGACGTGATTATTATCGGTTCGGGTATCGCCGGACTGATGGCGGCGATTGAAGCGAAAAGCGAGACCAACAGTGTCGCCATCATTACCAAAGGCAATCTTTTTAAGTCGAACAGTGCCGTCGCCAGCGGCGGAATTAACGCGGTATTGGACCCTAAAGACGAAGCGGAGATTCAAAAACACATCGACGATACGCGTAAAAGCGCGCAAGGTTTGGGCAATCCAAAAGCAATTGCGTATTTATGCCGCCAAGCACCGCATATCATTCAAAAGCTCGTCGATTACGGTGTTGCTTTCGATCGCGACGAAAACGGAAAAATTTTACAACGCAGTTTCGGAGGCGGAAGTTCAAAACGCACCTGTTTCGTCGGCGACAGTACGGGTTCGGCAATTACGCAGGCGTTGATAAAAAAGGCGCGCTTGATCGGCGTGGATTTCTTAGTGAACCATTACGTGATGGACATTACAAAAATCGAGAAATACGTCAGCGGCATCGTCGTTTTGAAAAAGCAAGACTCTACGGTGGCGGTTTATCCGACCAAAGCCGTCGTATTTGCCGGCGGCGGATATGCGGGCATTTATCGAGGATACAGTACCAATGCCCAAGATTGTACGGGCGATTTGCTGAGCGTCGCGTTACGGGCGGGACTTAGTTTGCAAGATATGGAATTCGTGCAATTTCACCCGACGGGATTTGCTAAAACCAGCTACCTTGTTTCCGAAGCGGCACGAGGTGAGGGCGGATTGCTCGTCAATTCGCAAGGGGAACGTTTCGTGAACGAACTGGGAACAAGAGACGTCTTGGCACGCGCGATTTTTTCTCAAATCAAAGCGGGTCAAAAAGTCTATATCGATATGCGTCATATTCCCAAAGAAGTTTTGGAAACGCGCGTGCCTTCTTTGTACAAAAGTGCTTACAACCAAGCGGGCATCGACTTGTCAAGCGAGCTTTTAGAGATCAAACCCGTCGCGCATTACAGTATGGGCGGTATCGCTTCGGTGATGTGCGAATGCGACGTGAAGGGGCTTTTTATTTGCGGCGAGAGTGCTTCTTTAGGCGTTCACGGTGCCAATCGTTTGGGTGGAAATTCGCTTTTGGAAGGGGCGGTTTTCGGCGAACTTGCCGGGAAAAAAGCCAGAGAGTATGCGCATACGCGCGATCTTTTGCCGATCGATTATAGCGTCGTTATCAAAAATATGGATTTGGTACAACGCATTTTCGAGGGAGATTGCACGAAAAACTTCAACGCCATGCGCATTTCGGTCGGAAAGGTTATGTTCGATAAAGCAGGTATCTTTCGTAACGAAAACTCGTTGCAAGAGGCGTTTGATTATATGAAATATTTGCGTTTGGAAGCCAACACCTTGCATTGCATCGACAAAGGCAAACACAATAACGTCGAATTGATTTCGATTTTGGAGCTTCGTAACGCTTTGGAACTCTCCGAAGCGATTATCTTAGGCGCATTGCACCGCAAAGAGAGCCGCGGTTCGCATTACAGGGAAGAGCATCCTTACATGTCAAAAGAGGGAAATCGTCACGTTTTGGTCAAAGAGCTTCAAAAAGGCTTTTTCAAAGTTTCGTACGAAGATCAATGGTTGACGCGCTTTTTAAAAAAATTATTAACCTAAGGAGAAAAAATGGCAAAAGTAATGTTACGCGAAGAGGGAAACGAAATCTACTTTTATATCGCAAAAAAAGATATGGAAGAGACCATTAAAACCATCGAATTTAACAGCGAAGAAAAATGGGGCGGCGAAGTGGTACTGAGTAACGACGAAACGTGGTGGATACAACCAGGCCCCAAGAGTCTTCCGAAAGAAGAGGTTTGTAAAAAGATTTCGGAATAACATGTGGGTTTGTGGTTAAAATATAAACATAAAAAGTGGATATTAAATATTCATTTTGTCTATAATTACGTATCGAAACTAGCGGTTTAGGAGTGTACGATGGTTCCATTAGACGCAAAATGTGGAGATTGTCTGAACACGAGAGAACTAATGACACTCTATGAAACGGCTACGGTCGTTTCCAATTCACTGAATTTGGTCGCATCGCTTGAAAAAGCGTTAATGATTTTAAAAAATAGATTGCATCTTGAAAAATGCGTGATTCATACGCTGGGCGAAGATAATATTTTAAGCGTTTATGCCAGTATCGATTTTAGCAGACACCAAAAAGAGTTGGCGACGTATAAACTCGGCGAAGGCGTCACGGGGCACGCCGCGGAGAGTAAAGAGCCTGTCGTCATCGAAAACCTTCATAACGATATGATGTTTTTAAACAAATCGGGCAATCGCGATCAAAGCGCGATTTCGTATATTGCCGTGCCGATGTTGGTCGATCAAGAGGTCATCGGCGTTTTGGGTGCCAGTACGACGCGTAAGACGGCGATTGATTTTGAAAGTACGATTCGTGTTTTGACGATTTTGAGTTCGATTTTTGCTCAATCCATTCGCTCACACGATATTAATTTGAAAGAAAAAGAGCGTCTCAAAGAGTTGAAACTTTACTACAAAATGGAGTGGGACTCGAAGGTTCACAATTTCGGCGACATTATCGGAGAGAGTCCGAAAATGAAGATGGTCTACAATGTCGTCGAGCGGATCGCCGAAAGTAACGTCACGGTGTTGGTACGAGGCGAAACGGGTACGGGTAAGGAACTCGTCGCCGCCGCGATTCACAAACGCTCTAAACGCAAAGAAGAGCCTTTTGTGAAGCTCAACTGCGCGGCGATTACCGATACTTTGATCGAAAGCGAACTTTTCGGGCATGAAAAAGGGGCGTTTACCGATGCGAAAGAGGCGCGTAAAGGCCGTTTCGAACTTGCCGACGGCGGAACGCTCTTTTTAGACGAGATCGGCGATATTTCGGCTTCGGCGCAAGTCAAACTGTTACGCGTTTTACAAGAACGCGAATTTGAGCGCGTCGGCGGCAGTAAAACGATTAAAGTCAACGTTCGTTTGGTCGCCGCAACCAATCGCAATTTGGAAGAGATGGTAAAAAACGGGACGTTCAGAGAAGATTTGTACTATCGTCTCAACGTCATTCCTATCGACTTGCCGCCGCTTCGCGAACGCGGCGACGATATTGCGTTGCTCGTCAATTTCTTTTTACAAAAATCGATGAGCAATCATAAGAAAAAAGTGCTTATTACCGACGAAGCGATGGAAATCTTGTGCCAATACACGTGGCCCGGAAACGTGCGAGAGCTGGAAAATACGGTTGAGAGAATCGTATTGATGGGAAGCGAAGACGGTATTAGCGCGGATGAAATGCTGTTGCTTTTACCGGCGTTTAACCAAAAACTAATGTGCCAACGAAGGATCATGAGTGAAGAAGCATGAATTAGAAGCCCACATTAAAGAGGGCACGACGGTTCCTTTCATCGGAATGGGCGTTTTTAAAGGCACAAAAACCGAAGACGGCTTTCAAATTCCTTTTGATAGCGATTCGATGATTTTGGCGTTAAATTCGGGGCGTGCGATGTCTCCACGGCTGATGTACGAGTATTCGCGCGCGGCGATGAGCTTGGAACAACGCAAAGGACGAGCGTATATCGAAGGAATGACAAACCATATCTTTACGGCAAAGCCTTACGCGATGCCTGAGGTGTACGTGTGGCTCAAAACCTTGATGCCTCGCTACGTCGTCGATCTTAATCTGGACGATTCGCTGCTCAAACTGTACGATGCGACGGAGCATTTTTTGATTACGGGCGTGAGTCGTATTATGGCGGGGTATGATCGTTTTATCGTGTATCGTTACGACGTTGCGACTCAAACCTATACGCGTGTCGATAAAGAAGCCTTACATGTACAAATTCCTATCGTTTTTAAACCGCTCGGCTGTACGGTTCCCGAGAAAAACTTTATTATTTCCGATGCCGATTTTGTCGATTGGTTGACCGAAGCGATGGGTGGTTACGCGCTTCCTCCTTTATTGAAAACCTATAAAAACGACAAAAGCTATCTTTTCCTCGGCGTCGATTTCGATCGCGATACTTTTCGTATGGTAGCAAACGAGATTACGTTAGGATTGAAAGGCGGTTATACGATCAACGATCACGAAACGATGCGTAAAAAAGAGGAAAAGTTTTTGAAAGCCCATCGTGTCGAAAAGCTTCCCGTTTCATTAGAAACATTTTTAAAGAGTGCCGAGTAGCACTCTTTATAATATATTTATTCTTCGACGCTTACTTCAACGGGATCGCTCTCCCAAATACCGTGTTTAGTACAGTAGCTTTGTGCGACGAGGTGGAGTTTTTTACCGGTCGGAACGATCGTAAACGTGACTTCCGCTTGACCTTTTTTATCTTGTCCTCCGAGCGTTCCGGCAACAAAATCGGCTCTTGCTAAAAGTGTTTCGCCGTTGTAAAGTTGAATATTGGCGATATAGTGGTCAAAATCGTCCGGATGCGTATAGGCATTTCCGACTTTAACGGTCACTTTAAACGGTGCATTTTGTTTAGCATTTTGCGCACAGGCGATAAAGGGAGAGTGTCGATCGATATAATCTTTTTTAGCTTCTCTCTCAACGGTGTCGATATCGACGTAACGATTAATTTTTGGCATTCCATGACTCCTTGTTGTTTAAAAGATGTGAAATCATAATACACAATCGTGAAAATAACTCTTAAAAATAGGAGAGATAAAGTCCTATTTATAATTTTTTAAGGAGCAAAGATCTTTTGCTCCTTACATGTGAGGTTTTAGAGGAGGGTAACGCGAACGTTGTGCTTATCAACGCCGATCGCTTTAGCATTCGTTTCTCCCAATGCCAACACTAAAAGTTCGGGAAGCGTGAGGCTAAAAAGTCCGATTTCGCGACCGAGGAGTTTTTCGCTCTCTTTTTGGTAGGCGTCGCACATCACAAAACTGCGCGCGTCCGTCACGACGATGAAATCCGCCGCATTGTCGAACATATCGAGCATCGCTTTGCCGCAAAGTTTTTGGGCGGCTTGCGGATTTGCATCGAAGAGTTCGTATCCGTCGCTTTCAAAACGGTGCTCGTGTTTAATGCGTTTGAGTTCTATCAGTTCCAAAAGGGTGTTTAAATCTTCATCGCGGTTAAATTTGCGAGCACGGCAATATGCGCTGCTTTGGAAAAGTGCTGCTTGAAACTTCGTAAAAGGGTGCTTGAGCATCGTTTTGAGCTTTTCACTGTCGCAGACTTCCAGTAAAAAACGCTCTAAGCTTAAAATTTCGACGTCAAGGTTCAGCGTAACGCTTTTATCCAAGAGCGCGGAGGCTACTTTTTCATAGAGCTCGGGATTTGTCTGAAGAGCCTCTTTCGTTATAGCAAGAGAGCTGAACGAACTTTGCTCCGGACAGACGATATGCGCGTTTTCTTTCGCGGCTTTGGAAAGCGTGAAGGCATTGCGAATGAAGAACTTTTCTTGATCCAGCATCATCATCTCAAATCCGACGTCGGATTTAACCTCTTTTAAAGAGGGAACGTCAAGCTCCAACATGCGAAAAAGTGTTTGGGTCGCTTGCGTGAAAGGGGTTGTTTTATCGGCTTCGATTAAACTATCGAATAAAAAGTAACGTTTCATCGTCTCTCCTTACAACGTGTCGACGCGACGGGATAATTTTTCGACCAAAGGATTAAAAAACGGTCGATGTTGCATCATCGTGTTTTTCAATGCGGCGATTTTTCGCTCGACTTCGCCTGCACACGGATAGATTTTTTGGCACAATCTCGTGCGTACGAAGATACCGGTTTTTTCATCGGCGATCACGTTTAAAATTTTCTCTTTTTGCTCGGGATATTTTTGAATCATATCGAAAGCAAACGCAAACAAAGCGTCGCCTTGAAAATCTTCAATGACGTCTAAAGCACTGGAAGCATAACGGTAAATCAGATACTGCTCGTAAAGGGCTTTATCTTTACCGTCCACCCAAGCATTGAGCCGATCAAAGTTGCGATAAAAATCGTCGGTATCGATGATCATATCTTTGATAGCACGTTTGATGCTAAGCGGTTCTAAGCACAACTCTTTACCCATTGACTCGACGACACCTTTGAGTGTTTCGGAAGCAAAGAGGGCTTTTTGATTGATTTTAAGAGCCGAAAGAGCGTCTTTTGGGAAATCAAAGCTAGGATCTTGTGCCTGAATAAGCGTTAAAAGCGTTTGAACGCTTTCGTTAAGATCGACGGTGACGTAGTGGGTTTTGTAGTAAGGAAGAAAATCTGTTTTTGCGTCAAAGCGAAAAACGCTGAGGGCAAGTTTACACTCCATTTTTTCGAACTCCTTTTAAGGTAATACTCTATTCTAGCGCACTTTTACTTAAGGAAAACGCCTATTTTTCAAGTGGTTTTAGGCGCACGCGTCGCTATAATGGCTTCTTAATGCGTATCATCTTACAATAGCCTTCGTACAAAACTTTTGGTGTACGTAAAAGCACTAAAGGTGCGCGGGCGTTACGTCTTGCAAAACCCAGTGTTAACGTAGCTTTTGGAGCTTTGCTTCAAAGGCGTGTTAAAGATAAAAAAGCACCGAAGGTGCGCGGGCACTCCGCCGAGGAGAACCCAGTGTTAACGTAGCTTTTGGAGCTTTGCTTCAAAGGCGTGTTAAAGATAAAAAAGCACCGAAGGTGCGCGGGCATTGCGCCGAGCAAAACCCAGTGTTAACGTAGTCTTTGGAGCTTTGCTTCAAAGGCGTGGCAAAGATAAAAAAGTTTAAACGCAAGTGGGGTTACATGGACAAAGAGTCTTTTTTTATTTCGCAATTTCCAAGTACGAGCATCGGCGACGACGGTGCGGTTGTGGGGAATTTCGTCTATGCAAAAGACCTGTTTTGCGAAGGGATTCATTTTAGACGCGACTGGATGCGTTTGGATCAAATCGCGCAAAAAAGCATGTTGGTCAATATCTCCGACGCGATTGCGATGAATGCAAAACCTAAATGGGCATTGATCGGCGTCGTGATGCCTAAAACATTCGACTACGCGCAACTCAAAGAATTAAGCGGAGGGTTTCAAAAGGTAGCATGCCGCTACGGAATCGACATCATCGGCGGCGACACGACCGCGGGGGAAACCTTGGCGATCTCGATTACGATCATTGCCGAGCGTCCTTCGCATGTTTTGTATCGAAGCGGTGCAAAAATAGGCGATTACGTCGCGTATACCGGGACGCTCGGTCGTTCTTATCGTGAGTTGACGCGCCTGTTGCGCGGAGGGAGCGTCTCTTCGTCGGGACGCTTTATGCAACCCGATCTTAAAGAGCGTTTCGTTTACAAAGCCGCTCGTTATTGGCATGCGGGTATGGATATTTCCGACGGACTCTTTAAAGACCTTTCGCGTCTTTTAAAACAAAGCGGTAAAAAGGGCGTTCGCTGGCTCAAACGGCTCCCTAAAAGGCTTACATGTAGCGGGGAAGAGTATGAGATGCTTTTTTGTTTCGATCCGCGTAAAAAACGAACGGTTGCGCGCCTTGCCCGTCAAACGCGCACGAAAATGACGATTGTTGGT
Source organism: Sulfurospirillum cavolei (assembly GCF_001548055.1). Classification (GTDB taxonomy): domain Bacteria; phylum Campylobacterota; class Campylobacteria; order Campylobacterales; family Sulfurospirillaceae; genus Sulfurospirillum. The sequence goes on along the minus strand of NZ_AP014724.1, from coordinate 1,484,145 downwards.
CGCGTGCAAAGAGGACGGCTTAGGTGTCGTTGTCGGGAACATCATTTTTGAGGGTGACGTCCTTCGCACGCCAATCAACATCGCAACGCTTTCCTCATCGAGCGTAGAAACCGTATGCAAAAGGGCATACTATTAACCAATCAAGGACATTTATGAACAGGCAATTTTTTCTCTCTCATTCGCCGATTAACGCGATGTTTACCAAAAACAGCAGTGACTTCGTGGTCAATGAAATTCCACTCTATCCTTTCAGCGGTGAGGGCGAGCATTTGGTCTTACATGTCAGAAAAAAAGACCTCACGACATGGGATATGTTGCAATATTTTAGCGAAGTCACAGGCTGTAAAGTGCGCGATTTTGGTTATGCAGGACTGAAAGACAAAGAGGGCATGACGACGCAGTATATTTCGTTGCATAAAAATTTCGAGCCAAAACTTGCCAACTTTAGCCATGAAAAGATCAAAATTTTAGACAAAACCTACCACAACAATAAAATCCGTACAGGACACTTAAAAGGCAATCGCTTTTTCGTACGCCTTAAAAAAGTTAACCCGATTGACGCAAAAAAGCTTCAAGATGGACTCAAAAAGATCAGTGCTGAGGGCTTCCCAAACTTCTTTGGCTATCAGCGTTTTGGCATTGACGGCGATAACTATATCAAGGGTAAAGCGATCTTAGAGGGCAAACGCAAAGAGCGCAACCCTAAGATGAAAGAGTTTTTTATCAACGCGTATCAGAGCTATCTGTTTAACATGTGGCTTTCAAAACGCATCGAAATGAGCCGCTTGATCGAAGAGTTTAACGTCGCCGATGCGACACGCGCAACAAACCTGCCCAAAGAAATGGTCGAAAGCCTTAAAAAACAACCTCAGTTTTTTAAACTTTTGCACGGCGATGTGTTGCATCATTACCCTGCGGGCAAAGCGTTCGTGTGTGAAACTGTTGCAGAAGAGCTTCCGCGTTTTTTAGCGCACGGTATCACGATAGCCGGTTGGTTGGTCGGCGGTAAAAATATTCGTGCCGAATACGAGGCGGGCGAAATCGAACAGATGATTTTTAAAGAGAGCGTGCCTTTTTTAGACAAAATCAACGGAAGCCGTCGCTTTGCATGGAGTTTTGCGGAAGATGTTGAGGGTATTTACAAAGAAGAAGAGGCATGGTTTGAAATGCATTTTTCCCTTCCAAAAGGCTCGTACGCTACCGTGATCATCGAGGAATTACTTAAGATAGAATTATAAAAATTTCTTAATGGAATACTTTATGCAAGATTTCCTTTTAGCATTGTCGTTGGCGTAAAACGACGACGGTGCTAATCCGTAACGGAGCTTGCTATGACAATCAAATACCGTTTGATTATTTCCGCTTTCATCAGTTCATGCGTGGTCGTTTTACTCATAGGTCTTTCGTTTATCACGATTCAACGGGTACAAATTCAAGGAAGTTTATACGAACAAATCATTCTCTCCAAAGACCTTTTAGCCGACATTCTTCCGCCTCCGGAATATATCATCGAAGCGCGCTTGGTCAGTTATCAACTTGCCGACAGCACGCAAGCACAGATTGAAGAGCACAAACACAAGCTTGAAACCTTACAAAAAGATTTTTTAGATCGTCAGCGTTATTGGGAGCAAAGTACTTTACCCCAACCGTTACGACAACTCATTTTGGAACATATAAAAGCTCCGGCATTACGTTATTTTGAAGTAACGGCAACCAAGTTGATTCCTGCCGTCGAACGCGGAGATTTAAAAGAGGCGTATGCCCTGTTACACGGTGAGTTACAAACGTATTATGAAGAACATCGTCGCTTTGTCGATCAATTGGTCGTGCTTTCCAATGAACAGGCTCAAAAAGACGAAAACCGTTCTAACGAAGCCTTAAAATCGGGATACGCAACGATGATTTTAACCGCTACGTTCGGTATCGGTATTTTACTCTTTGTATCGTGGTATACGTCACGGGTCATTCTTAAAAATATCAATAAACTCAAAGATATTGCCGCACTGCTTGCTTCCGAAAAAGCCGATCTTTCCCGTCGCTTACCGATTGAGAGCAATGATGAAATCGCGCATACTTCCGAACATTTCAATCGCCTTTTCGATCAATTCGAACATGTCGTTCTCATGGCACAAGAAGAAGAGGCGAAAATGAAAGAGGCGCATCGCGAAGTGAACGAACATATGGCACAATCTCGTTTGATGATAGCATTAAGCAATGCCATGACCTCCGGTGCGATTGAAGGAAGCGTTGCTATACAACATACGATGCAATCGACGATAGTGACATTGCAGGAGATATTAACTCTGAACGAGCAAACCTCCGTGGTCGTAACCGACGTACATCAAAGCACCGATGAAATCATACATGCAATCGATCGTATCGTCGAAAGAGTCAACGAAACGCGTCAAAATGCTCAAAGCGTGACGCAAAGTACGCAAGAAATCGGTCACGTCATCGCTTTAATCAAAGATATTTCCGATCAAACCAATCTTTTAGCACTGAATGCCGCCATCGAAGCGGCGCGTGCGGGCGAACACGGACGCGGGTTTGCGGTGGTTGCCGATGAAGTTAGAAAATTGGCGGAGCGAACGCAAAAAGCAACTGCCGAAGTCGAAGCAACCATCAATATTCTTAGACAAAACTCCGAAGTCATGGTCGAAAACACCAAATCTACGGAAAACTACGCACTCGAATCGGCACAAAAACTGGATCGCTTCAAAAACGCGTTGCATCATTTAACCGATAATGCCGATGCGATTCGAAGGGAAAATCGACTGATTTCTTACGATATTTTCATTGAATTAGCCAAATTGGATCATATTATTTTTAAACTCAACGCTTATAATGCCCTTTTCAATAACGATACTAAAATAAACTTGAGCAATCATCACGAATGTCGTTTGGGCAAATGGTATGACGAAGGAGACGGAAAAACCGCTTTCGGACATGTTCCGAGTTTTCAACGTTTAGCCGCGCCGCATGCCTTGATTCACGAAAAAATCTTGGAATCGTTAAAATGCCTTTGTACCGACGGTTGCACGCAAAATGCCGCAGCTATTTTGGAGAATTTTAAAACCGTCGAAATCAAAAGCAAAGAGCTTTTTGAAGTTCTTGATCGAATGATCGAAGAGGTCAAAAAGTCGTAGCTCTTCTCTCCTTCAGAGCACCTTTAAGGGGAAGTTTGCTACAATAATCGTTCTAAAGGTACGGCAGGTGATTGCTTGGACGCGTGCGTTCAAGAGGAAAGTCCGGGCTACATGTGAGACATGGTTCCGTCTAACGGACGGCTAGGGTAACCTAAGGGACAGTGCAACAGAGAGTAAACTACCATGCTGACTATCATTCTTGCGAAAGCATAGCTTTTGCGAGATGAATTGGAGACGAGCTTTGCTTGTCTCCAAGAAGACAGTTTAATGGAAAAGGTGAAACGGCGGGGTAAGAGCCCACCAGCGCTTTGAGTAATCATCGCGGCTATGTAAACCCAACCTGTAGCAAGAAGGGACGGTTTTGGTCTCACGCTTCATAAACCCTTCGCTAGAGGCTTATCGTAAGATAAGTCGTAGATAAATAATCACCCCAGACAGAACCCGGCTTATCGCCGTACCTTTTGTCCCAAAGCCTAAAAAAGGATGTTTTTGGAAAATCTTATCTTTTTAGCGCATGTGGTACTTTTAATGGTACTCTCTCCGATTATTTCTCGCCTTTTTCGCCTTCCCACAGCCGTCGTCGAAATTTTACTCGGTACGTTTGCTATTTGGTCTGGATTCTTACATGTCGATAACGACGTCTTTAAAAACCTCGCCAAAATCGGGTTTTTTTATCTGATGTTTTTAGCGGGTTTAGAGATCGATATTCAGCGTTTTTTAGAGTATAAAGATCGTTTTTTAAAAAAAGCGATGTTGTATTTCGGATGTTTATACGGTATTTCGTTTTCGCTTTATTTTATCATGGGTCTTTCTGCCGTCTATATCGTTGCTATACCGATCGTCTCGTTAGGGATGATTATGGCGTTGATCAACCAGCACGGACGTCGACACAAATGGCTTGAACTTTCACTCATTATCGGTGTAATCGGCGAGATTATCAGTATCGGCGCATTGGTGATTTTCGACGGTATGATCACGCACGGGTTCGGTTGGCATTTTGTCAAAAGCTTGATGATTTTAGCCTTGGTTTTTCTCTCTTCGTACGTTCTTTTCCGTTTAGTTAAAATTCTTTTTTGGTGGTATCCGCAACTCAAAAATATTATTATGCCGAACCACGATACGATGCACCAAAGTTTACGTTTCAGTATGGCGCTTTTTTTCGTTTTGATCGCAACGATGCAATGGCTTGAAATCGATATGGTTTTAGGTGCGTTTATCGCCGGTATTTATATTTCGAATTTTTTTACGCATAAACGCGAACTGCCGCATCAACTCTCAACGTTCGGTTTTGGATTTTTGGTACCACTTTTTTTCATCTTCGTCGGAACGACGTTGGATCTTAATCTCGTGTTTAGTTCGCATATTTTAATGCATGCTCTGTGGATTATGATTGCGATGGTTTTGGCACGTATGATCAGCTCTTTTATTGCCTATTACAGCTATTTGGGATTTAAAAGTACAATTCTTTTTAGTTTGGGCGATTCGATGCCTTTGACGTTTTTGGTTGCCATTGCAACCATTGCGGTTAAAAACGGAGCGATCGATGCGAATGAATATGCTTCGTTTATCGTTGCCGCTTTGATGGAAGGTATTTTGATTATGACCTTGATACAGTTTTTAATGTACCTCTTCGCTAAGTTTGAAAAAAACGATCTCTAAATAACGCCCGAGGAAGCGCAGTGAGTCAAAAATTAAGCTTTTTCCGCTATTTCCACTTGATGGCGATTGCGGTTTTTTTACTCTTTTCGGTTGCGTTTTTCGGCTTTAGTTTTTACAACATCAAACATAAATTTTATAGTGACGTTGCGGCTTTGAAGGAGAGCTATTTTCAGACGCAAAAAGAGCTCTTGCAAAAAGAGGTCAATCGCTTCATCGAAGAGATCGACCAAAAACGCCGATCGGCCTATGCCAATACCCAACGTCTCGTTCGTGCGCGCGTGGATGAAGCCTACAATGTGGCGGTGCACATATACGAGGAGAACAAAGATAAACACTCCCCCTCACAAATCCAAGAGCGCATTATTCAAACGCTTCGTATGCTGCGTTACGAGCACAATAAAGGGTATTTTTTTATTCTTGATTTGAACGGCACGGCAATGCTTTTGACCAATCATCCCGAGATGGAAGGAAAAACACTTCTCAACGTGCACAATATCGAAGGAAGATGTATTGCCAAAGGCATGATCGATATTGCCCAAACGATGTCGGAAGGTTATTACGAATACCTTTGGAGCAAACCTTTTGAAGAAGCCGACAACCATAAAAAAATCTCGTATGTTAAACGGTTCGAACCTTTTGACTGGTTGATCGGAACAGGCTATTATGTCGAAGATTCGGAAGCGCAAATACGCCAAGAGATTTTGGCGGATGAGCGACGCTTTCACTTTGACGATCAGCAAGACGGGTATGTGTTTATCGGTACGTGGGAGGGTTTTTCGCTTTCGTATCCTGCGCCGAATCGTAACATGTACGATACTCAAGACGCACAAGGCAAACGGGTCGTTCAAGAATTGATTCAAACTGCCAAATCAGGAGGCGGTTTTGTCGAATACGTTATGCCTCCGTTGAAAAACGAAAAAGCCTTGCCGAAACTGAGTTACGTGAGAGCCTATCCGGATTGGCGATGGTATGTGGGAGCCGGAGTTTACGTCGATAAAATAGAACAAGACATCGCGCAATTGGAAGCTAAAATGTACGACGAACTCAAGGCGATGCTTTCGTCGATCGGTATTTGGATTTCGCTTTTTATTGCAACGGTTTGGACGGTTTATTTTTATCTTAACCGTCGTTTGCGTAAAGATTTTGAAACGTTTATCGCTTTTTTCGATTCCTTATCGAGCAAAGACCGTCTGATCGATACGCAATCGTTAAAATTCAAGGAGTTTGAAGAGCTAGCACTTCATGCCAACACGATGTTGACGGCAAAAATACATAGCAATAAACATCTTGAGCAGTATAAGAAAATCGTCTCGAGTTCTGAAGATTTTTTAGCGCTTATTGATCGTCATTATACCTATTTGGCGATTAGCGAGGCGTATTTAAGCTTTTTTGATAAAGAAAAAGAGGCAATCGTCGGACATACGATGCCAGAGCTTTTCGGAGAACAGTATTTTGCCGAGACGCTAAAGCCCATGAGCGATCGAGTTTTGTGCGGTGAAACGTTTGAATCCGAATATTGGGTGCTCTCGTCGTTCGGCAAGCGTTTTTTACATGCAAAATATTTTCCTTATTACGAACAAGGCGACAAACTACCTTCCGCTTACGTTGTTTCCGCGCGCGACAATACCGAGAAAAAAGCCAATGAAGAGCGTTTAATCGCCTCGGAAAAGGCCCTCGAATTTTTAGCGCACAACGACGTTTTAACCGGACTTCCTAACCGCTTATTGTTAAACGACAGAATTGCCCATGCGATTGAAAATAGCAAACGGCATATGCAAATGATTGCCGTTTGTTTTATGGACTTGGACAATTTTAAGAAGATCAACGACAGCTTCGGGCACAGTTACGGCGACGAAATATTAAAGCAGTTTGCCCTTCGCGTGCAGCATAAAATTCGCCACTGCGATACGTTATCTCGTATCGGCGGAGACGAGTTTGTCTTAGTCATCGAGTCAATCAACGAACGCGCTGAAGTCGAAGTGATTTTGCGTAAGATTCAGACGATTTTTGAAGAGCCTTTTATCAATAAAGATCAAAAATTCTTTTTAACGGCAAGTATCGGCGTTAGTTTATATCCCGATCACGGAACCGAGGGCGAAACGCTGATTAAAAATGCCGATGCGGCAATGTATAAAGCCAAAGACGCCGGCAAAAACGCCTATGCTTTCTATACGATCGATATGACCGTCGCTTCGTACGAGCGTATCGGCATGGAAAACGCGCTTCGCGAAGCGGTTAAAGAGGAACAATTTTTGGTTTATTATCAACCGCAAATCGATCTTCAAACCCGTGAACTCATCGGCGTGGAAGCACTCGTTCGCTGGCGGCACCCTTTGGAGGGTATTTTGGCTCCGGGACGCTTTATCGCGTATGCCGAAGAGACGAGGTTGATCGTCGAAATCGGAGCATGGGTGTTGCGACAAACCTGTTTGGATTGGGTCGCATTGCACGAAGAGGGGCTTTTTAGCGGGACGGTTTCCGTGAATATCTCGGGTGTGCAAATTGAATTTAGCGATTTTCTTCAAACCCTTAAAACGGTTTTAGACGAGACCAAAATCGATCCGTCCGTGATTGAAATGGAAGTCACTGAGTCGATTTTGATGCACGATCCTAAGCGATGGATTATGCTTTTAAAAGAGATGCAAAGCTTGGGGCTTAATATCGCGATTGACGATTTCGGTACGGGGTATTCGTCTTTGAGTTATTTACGAAAGTTACCGATCAACAAACTCAAAGTCGACATGTCGTTTGTTAAAGATCTTCCGAGCCATGAAGATGCCTGTGCGATTGCCGATTCGATTATTCAGCTCTCACGTAGTATGAAAATTACGACCTTGGCGGAAGGAATCGAACATGAAGCGCAAGAACGTTTCTTGGCAGAACACGGTTGCGCTCAAGGTCAAGGTTATTTGTACGCAAAACCGATGAGCATCGAAGACTTACGCCAATGGATACGCCAAAGAACTACGGTTTAAAAAAATCGCAAATATCGACTTCTAAAATCGTTGCTATTTTATACAAATGCTCGATATTGTAGTGTTTATTCTCCAATCCAGCTTCAATTTTGGCGATCGTACTAACCGATTTATGCCCGATCGTGAGGGCTAGATCAAGTTGCGTCATCTTCTTTTCTTTACGAATATGCTGAACGTTACGGGCAATCAAGCGGTGAAACGCTTGAATTTCATCCGGTAAAAAATCTCTAAATGCCAGCATGATAATTTTCCCTATAGTGAAGTATTATCTAAGTTTATAACGGTTAAAATGTTTTTAAAATTCCCTATAGTGAATTAAAACAGTACGGTACGGTGTAAGCAGGATGGATAATTTTTGCATTAGTATTATGGTGGCAATAGGTGTTTTTTTTGGTATCGTCTTGCTTTTCTTCATCAAAATCATTGTCTCCCTCAAACGCAAAATGCTTTACCTCAATGAGTTGACGCAAAAAGACGAGTTAACTCAAGCCTATACGCGACGCTATTTTCTTGAAATTTTGGAATATCATTTAAGATTGTTACATCGTTACCATCATTCTTCTGCCGTTTTAATGATAGACGTGGATGATTTTAAACAGATAAATGATACACACGGACACCTTTTCGGTGACGAAGTTTTAGCGCATATTGTCAAGGAATGTAACTTAAAGTTACGTGAAGGAGACGTGCTGGCTCGCTTTGGAGGCGACGAATTTATTCTGTTATGTCCGCTGATCGATCGGGAGGATATTTTTGTCGTTATCGAAAAAATTCAAGACGCCTTGCGAACGTATCAGAACATACCGATTAGTATTAGCGTCGGCGTGTGCCTTTTCTCCCATTCGTTAAGTGCCGAAGCGATCGTCCAGTGCGCCGATCGTGCGTTGTACGCAGCGAAAGAAAAAGGGAAAAACCGCATCGAATGCGTTATGCCTTGAAAATTCCGCTAAATCAGAGTACAATTATCCGAAACCCTTATGCTAGGAGAGCCGGTTAAACCGGCTGAGATAAAGAATGACGATTCTTTGATCCTCAACGCCGAGTCTTTTGCTCGGTCGAGACCTGATCCGGATAATACCGGCGTAGGCAAGCATCAAAAATTCCTCCGTACTTTTCCCTCTCTTATTGCATCAGAGCGTTGAACTCTCTTTATGAGGATAGCGTATGAAACACTGTTTAACCATTGCCGGCTCGGATAGCTGCGGAGGTGCGGGCATTCAAGCCGATTTGAAAACTTTTAGTGCGAACGGAACGTACGGTATGAGCGTTATTACGGCGATTACGGCTCAAAATACGCAAGGCGTTTTTGACGTTCAAGACGTGACCCCAAACGTCATTACACGTCAAATCGAAGCCATTTTCGACGATATTCGCGTCGATGCGGTCAAGATCGGTATGGTATCGCGTCCTGAAACCATCCATGCGATCGTCTCCGCATTAAAAGGCTATGCCTTGCCGCCGCTTGTTGTCGATCCCGTGATGATTTCTAAAAGCGGTTACGATCTGTTACAACCCGAAGCCAAAAAAGCGTTGATTGAAGAACTCTTACCGATGGCGACGCTGATTACACCCAATTTACCCGAAGCGGAAGTCATCGTGGGTTATCGGATCGATTCTTTGGAAAAAATGCACCGTGCCGCAGGTGATTTACACGCGCTTGGATGTGCGAACGTTTTAGTCAAAGGCGGTCATTTGGAAGCGGACGCTATCGATGTCTTGTATGACGGAGAACATTTTTTTGAATTGCATTCGCCGCGCTTACACACGCGTAATACGCACGGTACGGGTTGTACGCTCTCATCGGCGATTGCGGCTTATTTAGCACAAGATTATCCGCTCAAAGAGGCGGTGGAAGAAGCAAAAGTCTATATTACCGAAGCAATTGAACACGGTTTTGCCTTGGGGCAGGGTGTGGGACCGGTGCATCATTTTTACGCACTGTATCGCAAAGCGGGATTAAACGTATGATGCGCGAAAAAACCGTTTTGGGCGGATGGAGCCTTTTTGCGCTGTGGTTTGGTGCCGCAATCTCTTTGGCGGAGATTTTAACGGGCTCTTTTTTGGCACCTTTGGGATTTATGCAAGGCGTATGGGCGATCGTGATCGGACATCTGATCGGCGGAGCGATTTTAATTTTGGGCGGCATCATCGGGTTTAATGCCAAAATAGGGGCGATGACCTCAACGCGTATCGCATTCGGCAGATACGGATCGTATCTTTTCTCTGTTTTAAATATGCTTCAGCTCTTAGGCTGGACGGCGGTGATGATGCTCTCCGGTGCTAAAGCCGCCGACGCGTTAAGCCTCTCTCTTTGGGGAATCGAAAATCTTCACGTTTGGACGATCGTGATTGCCGCTTTAATCCTGCTGTGGATCGCTTTGGGCAAACAGGGCTTTACGCGATTGAACGTTATCGCGGTCGTATTGCTTTTGGGTTTGACGCTTTTGTTATGTTTTGTCGTTTTTCGGGAACAAGAGATTTTTGCCTCGCCTTCGACCGGTGAGATGAGCTTTGGCGCGGCGTTGGAACTTTGCGTGATTATGCCGCTTTCGTGGTTACCGTTGATTGCCGATTATACACGCTTTGCAGCACATAAAACACGCGGTTTGATCGGGTGCTTTTCAGGCTATTTTCTCGGCAGTTCATTGATGTATACGATCGGCTTGGCGATGGCATTGTATGCCAAAGACGCAAGTGTTGCGAGTATGATGAACGCGCTCAATTTAGGATTTTTTGCTTTGGGTATCGTGTTACTTTCAACCGTAACGACGACGTTTTTGGACGCCTATTCCGCCGGAGTAACGTTTCGAAATCTTTTTCCTCAATTTTCCGAACGTTCAATCGCTTTAGTCATGACGTTGATAGGTCTTGGCGTTGCGCTTTTAACGCCGATTGAGGCGTACGAAAACTTTTTGTATGCGATAGGTTCGGTGTTTGCTCCTTTGTTTGCGATCGTGCTGAGTGATTATTTTCTCTTCGGCAATACACGTATCGATGAAACGTTACGCTTACATGTAGGGTATGTTTTTATTTGGATTGCGGGGATTATCGTCTATTATTACTTTTTAACGCTCGATTTTATTTTAGGGTCGACGTTACCGACGATGATCGTGACGCTTTTATTGTTTGTGACGCTTAGGAAAGGAGTTCGAACATGGACCTTAAAGAGCCACTAAAGGCACTCTTTGATGCGTTAGCGCATAAATGCGCCTTGATTCATCATATTACCAATTACGTGACGGTCAACGATTGTGCCAATACGGTGTTAGCCATCGGCGCATCGCCTATTATGGCGGACGAATTAAAAGAAGTCGAAGCAATGGTTTCATTGTGCGACGCTTTGGTTTTAAATATCGGAACGCTCAACGCCCAAACGTTCGAAGCAATGCAAAAAGCTGCTAGTAGGGCAAATGCAAAAGGGATTCCCGTTATCTTAGACCCCGTGGGTGTGTGTGCAACACCGTTTCGACTTCAAAGCGTTGAAGCATTATTGCAACATGTACGTATGGACGTCGTTCGCGGCAATATGGCGGAGATCAAAACGATTGCGGGATTGGAAGCGAAAAGTTCCGGTGTCGATTCGTTGGATGATGAAGCAGACGGCGGATTGATCGCCGCTTCGTTAGCCAAAAAACTTCAGTGTACGATTGCGATTACGGGGAAAGAAGATATCGTCTCAAACGGCAACGTAACGTATCGTTTGCAAAACGGCGATGCGTTATTAACGAAAGTGACGGGCACGGGATGCATGACGACTTCGTTGATCGGTAGTTTTTTAGGAACCAAAAGCGATGCGTTGATTTCGGCTATTGCCGGTATTTCGACGATGGCGATCGCTTCGGAATTAGCGGATAAAACCAAAGGCACGGGAAGTTTTCGCGTTTCGCTGATCGATGAAATTAGCAAGATGAACGCAGCGACGCTTCATCGTCGTTTACGGATTCAAAACGTGTTATAATCTCGCAAAAAGGAGCGAGAATGGAGTCGATAACGTTGGCACAGTTTCTTCCCGCTTTTTTCTTGACGCTTTTAGCCGGACTCAGTACCGGCTTTGGCGCATTAATCGCTTTTTTTTCGAAAAATAAAAGCCATACGTTTTTATCGATCGGACTCGGTTTTTCCGCAGGCGTGATGGTGTACGTTTCATTCGTCGAAATTTTAAACAAATCCAAGCTCTCGTTTAGTCTGCTTTTTCACAACGACGTTAAAGGCGAAGCGATTGCGTTGGTCTGTTTTTTTGCGGGAATTGCGCTGAGTGCCTTGATCGATAAAATGATCCCCGAAGACGTCAATCCTCACGAACTCAAATCAACCCAAGAACTGAGCGTTCTTCACGAAACAAATGCACACACGCCCGTCAATCATTCAGCACTGCATCGTACGGGTATTTTTACGGCACTTGCGATCACGATTCACAATTTTCCCGAAGGATTTGCGACGTTTATCGCCGCGGTCGAAAACGTGACTATCGGTTTAACGATCGCGCTTGCGATTGCAATTCACAATATTCCCGAGGGAATGGCGGTTTCTTTACCGATTTATCATGCGACGGGAAATCGTCAAAAAGCGTTTTGGTACGCTTTTATCTCAGGTTTAGCGGAGCCGATCGGCGCGATCGTAGGCTTTTTCCTCTTACTTCCGATCATGGGCGAGCTGACGTTAGGCATTACGTTCGGCGTGGTTGCGGGCATCATGGTGTATATCTCTTTTGACGAACTCTTACCTTCGGCGCGCGTGTACGGTAATGCCCATACGACGATTTTCGGAATCGTTTTAGGAATGTTCGTAATGGCGATAAGCTTGGTTGCGTTCAAATTAATTTAACATGTCAGACGTGAGTCCAATCTGACATGTAACGGTAAACGTCAATCGTTAAGCGCGCGGAGCTGCGTTTATTCAAAGTCGAAAAATTCTTTGATACTGACATTAAGTGCTTTAGAAATTTTGTAGAGGTGCTCTAAAGAAAACTTAATGTTATGGTATCCCGATTCCGCTCCGGCGATTAATGAGGTCGACTTAAATCCAAGCATATTCGAAAGTTCGAGCTGGCTAATACCTTTTTTTTTACGAATAGTCTGAATTCGCCGCCCGACGCTTAAAAAAAACGCTCGCATTTCTGTACCGTCATATTCTATCTCTTGTTGAAAATGCTCTAGAGTTTTTTTCATAAAATTTCTTTAATGCTTTTAATTTTCCATACGTGAGTTTATACCGATAAACGACTTCAATCAATCTATCATAATAGAGCGTTTGAGTTTTGATCGATTTTACGACTAAAATTAAGGCGGAAAATGATTACGTATGTCAAATTAATATCATTTTAATTTTATTTGAAATAAAATGCATATTTATCTATTATAATAGAGTATTTAGCTTTCTTTCTCAATTAAACTCATCAGAAAAACGTAGGTATACGTACACAAAAGAAGGTATTATGATTTATCGCGAAGCAATCCATATGCTTAATACGATTTTGGAAGAAAAAGACCCTTATACGGCCGGACATTCAAGAAGAGTTGCCTATTATGCTTCTAAAATTGCGGAAAATTTGGGATTGGACGCCAAAGAACAGACGTTAGCGCATGAAACCGGATTGCTTCATGACGTCGGAAAACTCTTAACCCCCCCGAATCCATTCTTTTAAAACCCAAGCGTTTTACGAAAAAAGAGCTCATCATTATGCAGCGTCATGCGATCGACAGCGTGAAAGTCATCGAAAATATTTCCGCGTTAAAAGACCATGTCCCTATTGTGCGGCATCATCACGAATCGTTCGACGGGACGGGCTATCCCGATCGACTCAGAGGCGATGCTATTCCTCTGATATCACGCATTTTATGCGTTGCCGACGCTTTTGACGCTATGACGACCAACCGAATCTACAAACCGCGAAAAACCAAAAACGAAGCCTTAAACGAGTTACGATGATGCTCCAATACGCAATTTGATCCGCACGTCGTTGAAGCCGCCGTACGTTTTTTCGAAATCCAAAAAGAGCTTACAAGCGTTCATCAAATTCCGACGTCGTATCATCAAGAAGAGTATTTTGCGTTTTTCTACAAAGATAAAATCACGACGGGATATTCCAGCGATTATTTGAACTACTTTTTAATGCAACGGGGTGAAAACGAGTGCATTTGCTGCTATCTGATCGAAATTCATCATATGCATTGCTATAACGATTATTACGGCTGGAAAGCGGGAAACCATCTTTTAAAAGAGACGTTTTTAAGGCTCAAACTTCTCTTTGACCATGCGCCGATTTTTCGTATCTACGGCGATGATTTTGTGATCTTAAACTCGCATCATATGAATGTTGACACGCAAGAGGTTAAAGAAAAACTCTGTTTAGGATTTGAGGGGATCGACATTAGTCTGACCCATTTTCATCTTCATGATTTTTCGTTTCGAACATGGGAAGATTTTGAACCGTATTTGCATAAAAAAAAGAATATTAAATACCTCAAAGGAGTGGTCAATTTATGAGTATCTCAAAACAGTTAATTACCATGCTTCTCATTGCTATTTTAGGCATTATCGCCGTTTTTAGCATCGGGATGACGAAGATGGAACACGTCTATGCCAAGACCAATACATGTAACGTCAATTCCTTACCGAGTATTTTACTGATCGGAGATTTACAGCAAGCGATGTACCGCATGCGCATCGTTGCTTTACAGCATATGGAAAGCGACGATCTTAAGACGCAAGAAGCGTTGGAGGAAAAATTCAACGGTTATAAACGCGATTTCGAAAAAGCCAATCACGATTACGAACGCTTGATTTCCGATGCTAAAGACAGAGGTTATTACGAAAAAGAAAAAGAGTATTTTAATAAATATACCCAGATCGTGAACAAAATTTTTACGCTTTCCAAAGAAGGTAAAAAAGAGGAAATTAAACAGTTGATCGCCGCTACGGCGGAAGTGCCTCAAACGCTTACGAAGACGACGGATGAGCATATGGACGATGTCCAAGAAGATGCATTACGTGAATCGCAAGAAGCGGCTGCGGAAAAGAACAGCGCCTCGTCGATGATGATAGGACTTTCCCTAATCGTAGCCTTGAGCGTGATTGTCTTAGGCGTGATGATCCGAAATAACGTGATGCAAGGAGTGCATCTGATACGAGATAGTATCAGTGGATTCGTTCAAAAAAAAGAGTTGAAGTTTCGTATCCATTACGGTAAAAAGAATGAGATCCAAGAGATCGTCAATAGCTTTAATACGCTGGTAGATACCTTAGAGCATATTATTGAAGACGTCAAACGCTCTTCTAGCGAAAACGCTTCGGTTTCGCATGAACTCTCCACCACCAGTATGCAAATCGGTAGAAATGCCGAAAACAGTACCGTGATCGTTAACAATACGATTGAAGAGATCGTATCGATTAAAAAGTTTGTTCAAGAAACGGCGATCCTCTCCGAATCGATGAAACAAAGTATCGCTCTTGCGGGCAATAAACTCGAAGCCGCCAAAAATGAAGTGATTCAACTGAAAAACGAAGTCGAACTTGCCAGTGAAGCCGAAAGTGCACTTGCCGGACAATTGGAACAGATGAGTAAAGATGCCGAACAGGTCAAAGAGATCTTAACCGTCATCTCCGATATTGCCGATCAAACCAATTTGCTTGCACTCAATGCCGCGATTGAAGCTGCCCGAGCAGGAGAACACGGACGAGGCTTTGCGGTGGTTGCCGATGAAGTCCGTAAACTTGCCGAACGTACCCAATCGTCTTTAACCGAGATTAACGCAACGATTAACGTCATCGTTCAATCCATCGTTAACTCTTCGGATAAGATGAGTAAAAATGCTCAAAACATTCGTCATCTAGCTTCGGTTTCAACCAATGTCGAAGATACCATTATCTCTACGACCTCGGTCATGAACGAAAGCGTAGCATCGGTCGGTGTGAGTGCCGATAATTCTCATAAGATTGCTAAAGATACCGATAAGATCGTTGATCTTGTTACCAATATCAATGCGATTACAAGCGAAAACGCCAGAAGCATCGAAGAGATCGCCTCTGCGGCCGATCATCTCTCCAAGTTAGCGGAAAATCTCAATGCTAAGCTGGGGCAGTTTCAGTAATGCTTCGAGCTTCATACGCAAAGTATGAAGCTCGCATCCTCTTTTTCGTGTATAATTTCACATCTTTTTTAAAGGGAATGCGTGAAATTTGAATTTCTAGGAACTTCGGACACGGGCGGTATTCCGCTTCATCAATGTACATGTAAGGTTTGTCAAGAGGCGCGGGAAAAAGGAATCAGCAATCGTTCCACGTCGGCTTATCTCACCTTAGACGACGGAAGCGTGATTTTATTTGACGCCGGATACGATGCACTCATGGATCGATTCAATACCGTTACGATTCGTGCCGTCTTTTTAACGCACTTTCATGCCGATCATTGTTTGGGGCTGATGCGCCTTCGTAAATCCGTTACGACCATTCCGTGCTATATACCCGACGATGCCGACGGTTTCGGGGATTTATTGGTGCGCAAAGATTCTTTGGAGTACCGTGTGTTAAACCCTTTACAAAGCGTTGAAATTCAAGGCGTCACGATTACGGCGGTTGCGCTTGTACACTCGAAGCCGACTTTGGGATATGTGATTCGTACCGCAACGAAAACGGCGGCATATTTGACCGATTGCGGCGACATCGAAGAAACGATGCTTGCGTTTTTACACGCTCAAAAGATCGACCATCTTTTTATCGATGCGTGCTATAGTGACGGGATGTTGTCTAAAAAACATTGTACGCCTCAAACCGCCGCGGCATTGATCCGCCGAATCGAGCCGCAAATGGGCTATTTTATTCATGCAAGTTGTCATACATTATTGCCGATACGTGAGAAAAAAATCAAAGTAGAGTATCCTTACATCGAGCAAGGATTTCATATCGAGGTGTGAAAAAGAGGATTATTCCTCTTCTTCGTCGTCTTCAAAGGCCTCTTCGCCGTCTTCGTCTTCAAAATAGATATCGTCTTCGTTGCCCTCGTAATTGTACTCGCTTTGATAAATAGGGTCGTCTTCCTCTTCATCAAAATCGTCCTCATCGTCTAGGGCTTCTTCATCGTAATCTTCTTCGTTCATCAAAATATCTTCGACGGTATCGAGAAAGGCGTCGACGTCTCCTTTAAAAAGATGCTCATAGCGCATAGCATCAATGATAAACTCCGGCGAGCAACCGTTTTCCAAGAGGAGTTCTTTTAAATTTTGCATCGTGTGTACCTTTGCTTTTTTGGCAATTTTACACTAATTTTCAATGTTTTTCAATTGAATTTCATAGGCTTCAAAGAGCGAATCGTGACGTACATGTAAAGATTCAAACGTTTCGAAAAGTTTTTCAAGCTCTTCTTCGTCGATTTTAATCATTTTGCTAAGACGTTGCAATTCCGACAAATCGTTAGTGCTTGACGAACAGACGACAAGGGCTTCGTTAGTGTTTTTGATGCGCTCCTCAAGCGCGATAATTCTATGTTCCAAACGCTCGATCTCTTTTTTCAGAGGCGATAGGGCGTTACTTCGCTCTTGAATCAGCTTGGTGCGTCGTTTTTT
The DNA here is from genome assembly GCF_001548055.1 of Sulfurospirillum cavolei. GTDB lineage: Bacteria > Campylobacterota > Campylobacteria > Campylobacterales > Sulfurospirillaceae > Sulfurospirillum. The sequence continues at coordinate 1,466,805 of NZ_AP014724.1, read as the reverse complement.
GATCTCGTTATAATCACTCGATACGGCTTTTTTAGGCGTGTCGTCAAGCTCTTCTTCCCATCCGATTTTTTCTAAAAACGTATCGTAGTTTCCGTCAAAAAACTCCGCTTTATCGTGATGAAAAATAATCAAGGTATCGGCTAATGCTCGAAGCATCGCCTCGGAGTGCGTGACCAAAACAGTTGATCCTTCAAAGCTTTTAATCGCTTCACAAAGAGCATCGATGGAGTACATGTCAAGATGGTTCGTGGGTTCATCCAAGAAAAGAAGGTTGGCAGGCGTTGCGATAATTTTACCGAGCATAACGCGGCTTCGTTCGCCTCCGGAGAGAATCGCTATCTCTTTTTCGGCAAGTTTACCGCTAAACATCATCGCTCCGCAAATCGAACGCACGCGCGTAATCCCAAGAAGCGGGTCTGTTTCATAGATCTCGTCGATGATCGTATTTTTGAGGTTCAGCCTTTGAATATTGGTTTGCCCAAAATGTGCATGCGTCGTTTCCGGATGAAAATACAGTGAACCTGCGTGAGGGTTTAATTCCCCCGCTAAAAGGTTGAGGAGCGTGGATTTTCCCTTGCCGTTTTTACCGATAATCGCTAAGCATTTTCCTTTTTCGAGTTTAAACGAAAGGTTGTTGAAAAGCGGTTTTGCAGCATCGTATCCGAACGTAAGATTGTGCGCTTCCGACATAATTTTAGCCGGCGTTTTTTTGTAATTAAACGTAAAAGCAAGGCTGTTCTCCGCTTCCAAATCTTCCATTTCGCCCATTTTATCGAGTTGTTTTGCCTTGCTTTGCGCCATAACGGCTTTAGAAGCTTTGGCTTTTTGCCGCGTAATAAAATCTTCCAATTCGGCACGTTTTTTGTCTAAATTGGCTTTGGTTTTGAGGTAATATTCATCGTCTTCTTCCAGTTTGGCGTAGTATTTGTGCGTATTACCTTCGATCAATTTGAGCGATCGACGCCTGAGTCCCATCGTATGCGTACAAACCGCGTCCATGAAATCGCGATCGTGGGTAATAAGTATCAGCTCGCCTTTAAACTCTTTGAGAAAATTTTTAAGCCAACGCATCGAGACGATGTCAAGGTAGTTGGTCGGCTCGTCCAACAATAACATGTTAGGATCGGCGGCAAGAAGTTTGACAAGGTTAAGGCGAATTTGATAACCGCCGGAAAAGCTCATCGGGTCTTTGTCCAAATCGTCTTGCGTAAAGCCTAACCCGAAAAGCAGCTTTTCGATTTTATACACGTCAAAGGCTTCCTCGTGCTTGAGTGCGGAAGCACACTCTTCGCGAACGCTATGATGCGTAAAGAGGATATGTTGGCGAAGCGTTCCAACAGTATAGTTTTTCGGAATCAAAATATCGCCGGCGTCGGCTTCTTCTTCGTCCAAAAGTATTTTAAAAAGCGTGGATTTTCCTGAACCGTTTCGCCCGACGAAGCCGACTTTATAGCCGCTTCCTAAACTAAAATTAATATCTTCAAAAAGGCTTTGTTCGCCGAAATGTTTATACAAATGACTGACTTGAATCATAAAAGCTCGTTCGTGTTAGAGATGAAGCAAAATAGTCGAAACTATTCTGCTTTTTTATTGATGGTATTGAGCGTATCGAGGATAGACTCTTTTTTGGCGGAATTATCGGGACCTGAGATGCGCATCGTAAACTCGACGCGACCGTTCTTTTCTCGACCTTCTTGCGTATCATTGCTTGCCACGGGTTTGGTATCGCCGTATCCGGCGGAGCTCAGGCGATCGCGAGCAATACCGTTTTTAATTAAAACGCGAATGACGGCATTGGCGCGCGCGCTTGAGAGCTCTAAATTGTCTTGAAATTTACTGCCGCTCGGTACGGGCGTATTGTCGGTGTAGCCTTTCACGACGACGTCGACGTTTTTAGGTAACATCGAGATAATATCCGAAACACGTTTTAAGAAAAGCATTGAATCACTGTTGGTAATGTCGGCGGAGCCCGGAGCAAATAACATCTTTGTGGGGAGTTTGAGCATTGCACCGTCGATTTTTTGTTCCAAAGAGCCTTCGCCGATGTTCATTTTTTCAATCATTTCGGCCAATTTGGCAATCTCGTCCAGTTGCGTCGATACGCCGCCCGCATTTCCTTTGTCTTTATCTTTTGCCGCATCGCCGGCTTTGGCGTTTAAGCGAATAACGGGGTTGGCTTCTTCGGGTTTGGCACTGTAATCGTAAATTTTAACAAACTCTTCTTTGAGGGCTTTCATCTTTTCGCTGTTAACGGAAGCAAGTGCGTAAAGTGCGATAAAAAGTGCTAAAAGAAGGCTCAGAAAGTCGGCATAAGGAACGGCCCATTTTTCACCGGCGGGGCATTCGGTCTGTTTACATTTTTTACCCACGGAGTTTCCTTATTTATCGAATTGACTTTTCTTCTCTTCAAGCGGAGAGAGGTAGTTGAGAAGTTTCATCTCTAAAGTCCTCGGATTGTCGCCGTGTGAAATACCTAAAATACCGGCTAAGATGACATGTTTTTCTTTGATAAAGTCGTGTGATTTTCCTTTGAGCTTATTTCCCCAAGGACCTAAGAACATGTAAGCACCCGCAATACCCGTAACCGTTGCGGTAAATGCACCCGCAATACCTGCCGCCATTTCGGCGGGGTTATCGAGTTTTTGAAGCGCAAGGATCAAACCCAAAACGGCACCGACGAGTCCCATAACGGGGCAGGTTTCACCGGCAAGAAGCCAGTAGTGCGCCGCACCGTGGTAATATTCCTCGGTTTGTTCGATCATAATTTCCAGCGTCTCTTCGATTTCGTGCGCTTCCGTACCGTCAACCGCCATACTTAAGCCTTTTTTGAAAAACTCGTCTTCCATCTGGTTGGCATGTGATTCTAACGCCAAAATACCGTCGCGTCTGGCGATAATGGCAAAATCGACGATTTGTTTAATGCGTGCGTGAAGATCGATAGGAGATTTTTTAAAAACGAGTTTAAATTCTTTAAAAGCAGCTTTAACGTTTTCTTGGGTCGTGCCCGTCATGGCCGATGCCATAGCAGTCGGAACCACGATCAAAAAGGAGGTAAAATGTAGAACGTGAACGGGATTGCCGCCCTCTAAAAGATCGCCCACGGAGATCGACGTAACGGCAAGCAACATGCCTAAGATGACGGTTAAATCCATACCTTTTGCTCCAAACTGATTCAATATTAATTGCTAAAAAATACTATCGGTAAAAATGCAAAAAAATTTACATAATTTCGTGAATAATATAACAATATTCCTTAGTTCCTACGCTAAGTTTTTGTTTAAAGCCAATAAAACTGTATAATTTTGAAAAACCGTGCAAGGAGGTGCAAAGGAATGAATAAAGAAGGATGTTGCTTTTTTAACTCTTTTTTTAAACAATTAAGCACGAAAGCCGAATCGCGCTGTACTAAAATCGTTGATGTTGCGTATCGTTTGTTTCTTGAAAAGGGGTATAAAAACGTAAGTATGTGCGATATCGTTAAAGTCGCCGGCGGTTCTTTGGCGACGCTTTATAAGCATTTCGGCAATAAAGAGCAATTGTTCATTGCGGCTCTTGAGGCAAAATCACAAGAGTTATTCGGTGAGTGGTCAAAAATGAGTCAAGGCTACGAGGGGCGTTTGGAAGCGTTTTTAACGATGATCGGTCATGAATTTTTACGCGTGGTCATTGAAAACGATGCGGTTTTATTTCATCGTCTGATCGTTTCGGTCGGCTATTTGGACGATCTTCCTTTTAGCGAACAAGTCATGCAAAAAGTTATGATGCGTCCTAAAAAAGTTATTAGCGACTATCTTGACCGAGAAAAAAAAGAAGGAAGAATCACTGTTGAGGATACGCTTTTATGTGCGGAACAATTTTTACACGCACTGAAAGACCCTTTTATATTCGGAAGGCTTGTCGGTGCGAAGATCGATATTTCACCCGAAAAACAAGAACGAGCGTTGCGCCAAGTTGTAAGTATTTTTGTCAAAGGATTACAACGATCTTGAGCTTGACTTGTTAACTTTTAAGGGCTATAATTCGCCAGAAAATGTAATGTAATGTACATTACACTAAACAACGGAGTAAAACATATGAGAAAAACAAAGATGTCTTTACAGTATGCAACGTATGCCTTAATTGCAACATTGGGAACTTTTTGGATGAATGGATGTAGCGGTTCCGAACATAAAACCGCAACCGCGCAAGCGATGCCTCCTTTGTCCGTCGCAACGTATAAAGTTGTTGCGAGCGATGTTCCGGTCTCGCTAGAGTACCCTGCCAAAATTAAGAGTATTCAACAAATTAATGTCGTTGCCCGCGTGAGCGGTATTTTGGAGAAAAAGTATTTTACGGAAGGAAATTTCGTGAAAGCCGGCGAAATGCTTTATCAAATCGATTTTGAGCGTTACGAAGCGTTGATGCAAGAAGCGGCAGCGGACGTGGGTGTCAAAGAAGCCACGTTAAAACAAGCGACGCGCGATTGGGAACGTATTAAAACCTTATTTGCACAAGACGCCGTTTCTCAAAAAGAACGCGACAGTGCTTTATCGGCATACGAATCCGCTATCGCTTCACTCAAAGCATCGCAAGCGGCACTTAAAAAAGCGACTATCGATTTTAATTATACGAAAGTCAAAGCGCCGATTTCGGGCATGACGAGTCTTAATACTCAAGATATCGGAAGTTACGTCGGGTCTAACAGCGATACGATGACCCTGACGACGATCACGCAGATCGATCCTATTTATGTCGAGTTTTCGCTTCCCGATATTGAATTGCTCAAAAAGCGATACGTGATGGGAACGGGAAATTGGAACAGCATCGCACACGCAAAACTTCCCGTTCGTCTTTTGACGCCGGACGGATCGGCGTATGCGAAAGAGGGAACGCTTGATTTTCTCGATAATTCGGTAGATGCCGAAACTTCGACGATTAAAGCTAGAGCGACGTTTTCCAATCCGAATCATATTTTGATTCCGGGACTATTCGTACGCGTTAACGTAGGAGGTTTGGTTTACAAAGATGCGATCAGCATTCCTCAAAAAGCACTTTTACAAGATGCAACGGGTTCTTACGTCTATATCGTCAAAGAGGGCAAAGCGCATAAACTTCCCGTCAAAGCCGGAACGGTACATAACGATACGTATATTATCGAAAACGGGTTAAATGCAGGCGACACGGTTATTACGAATAACTTGACCAAATTGCGCCCCGGCACTCCTATTAACGTTGCCGAAACAAAGGAATAAGGTATGTTTTCCAAATTTTTTATCAACAGACCTATTTTCGCAACCGTTCTTTCGATTGTTGTGATTATTGCGGGTTTGATGGGTATTAAAGGTCTTCCGATCGAAGAATACCCTGAAGTGACGCCGCCGCAAGTAAGCGTCAGTGCAACCTATGTCGGAGCGAGTGCCGAAACGATTGCGAAGACGGTTGCCGCACCGATCGAGCAGCAAATCAACGGTGTCGAAGATATGATTTACATGTCCTCAACCGCTTCGTCCAACGGATCGCTAACGATCAATGTCTATTTTAAAATCGGAACTGATCCGGATATGGCGACAATCAACGTTAACAACCGTGTTCAAGCAGCGTTGAGCAGTCTTCCGAGCGAAGTGCAGGCTCAAGGCGTTACGGTACGTAAAAAGTCTTCGACGATTTTGAAAGTTATCTCGATTATTTCGCCGAACAACAGTTACGATCGTATTTACATGGCCAATTATGCACTCGTGAACGTCATCGACGAATTGAAAAGGATCCCCGGCGTGGGTGATGCTTCATTGTTCGGAAATCAAGACTATTCGATGCGTATTTGGATGCAGCCGGATCAATTGGCCAAGTACAATTTAAGCCCTACAGAAGTTATCAGTGCGATTTCCGAGCAAAATTCACAATTTGCAAGCGGTAGATTTAATCAATCTCCGTCTCAGACCTCTCAAGCCTATACCTATACGGTTACGACGCAAGGGCGTTTTGATAAAGTAGAAGAGTTTGAAAATATTATTTTAAAATCCAATAAAGATGGTTCAAGTCTTCGCCTCAAAGACATTGCGCGTATCGAACTCGGTGCCGAGTCGTACGACGTTACCGCGACCTTAAACGGTCAGACGATGGTACCGATCGGTATTTATTTACAATCCGGTGCAAATGCGCTAGAAACATCTGAAAAAGTCGATGCCGCAATGGAGAAGATTTCTAAAACGTTCCCCGAAAACATCGAGTATCGTATTCCTTACGATACGACGACGTTTATTCAGGTTTCGGTCAAAGAAGTTGTCAAAACGCTGATTGAAGCTCTTTTATTGGTTGTTATCATTGTGTATCTCTTTTTACAAAATATGCGTGCAACGATTATTCCGGTGTTGGCGATTCCCGTTTCCATCATCGGTTCATTTGCCGGTATGTATGCGCTCGGTTTTTCGATCAATCTTTTGACGCTTTTCGGTTTGGTCCTTGCAATCGGTATTGTCGTCGACGACGCGATCATCGTTATTGAAAACGTCGAAAGAATTTTACACTCGCGTGAGGATATTAGCGTTAAAGACGCAACGATCGAGGCGATGAAAGAAGTAACGGGTCCGGTTATTGCGATTGTTTTGGTTTTGTGCGCTGTCTTCATTCCCGTATCGTTTATGGGCGGTTTTACCGGAGCGATGTATCAGCAATTTGCGATTACGATCGTTATTTCCGTCATTATTTCCGGTATGGTTGCCTTAACGCTTACCCCTGCGTTGTGTGCGATTTTTCTTCAGAAAAAAGAGCCGCAACCTTTTTGGTTCGTGAAAAAATTTAATCAATTTTTTGACCTTTCGACTGACTGGTTTACTCAAGGTGTCGGCTTGGTCGTAAAACACGGTTTTATCAGTATTATGTTATTTTTCGGGCTCATGGGACTCACGTACGGGCTTTTTCAAAAAGTACCTTCTAGCCTTGTTCCTTTGGAAGATAAAGGCTTTTTGATCGCTTCGGCGTCTTTACCTCCCGCATCGTCGCTTCCTCGTACGCAAGAAGTCGGTGGCAATATGAGTAAAATTATGAACTCCGTGAACGACATTCGTTATAGCATCGTGATCTCCGGTTTTGATATTATCAGCGGTGCGGTAAAAACCAATGCGTTAACCTCTTTTATCGACTTGAAGGACTGGAGTGAACGTAAAAGTCCAAACCAAAACTCTCAAGCATTGAGCGGTTCGTTAACCGGAGCGTTTTTTCAGATTCCCGAAGCGACGATCTTTGCCTTGAACCCTCCGCCGATTATGGGGCTTAGTATCTCGGGCGGCTTTGAGATGTACTTGCAAGATCGTACCGGCGGTTCGTTGGATTCGCTAGGGGAGATTGTCAACCAAATCGTCGCAAAAGCGCGTCAAAGACCGGAACTAACGATGGTTCGTAGTACGTTTGATACGGCGGTACCTCAGTATAAAATTACTCTTGATCGCGAAAAAGCCAAGGCATTGAACGTTTCGATAAAAGATGTTTTTAGTACGCTTCAAGCGACATTCGGTGCGTACTACGTCAACGACTTTAACTTGTTCGGTCGTACGTATCAGGTCAACGTTCAATCGGAAGTCAATTTTAGAGAAAAACCGGAAGATTTAAAATACGTTTTTGTGAAATCCAGTTCGGGGAAATTAATCCCTATTAGTGCGTTGGTGAGTTTTGATCGTATTATCGGACCGGACGTCGTAGACCGTTTCAATATCTTTGCCGCGGCTAAAATCGTCGGCGAACCCAAACCGGGATATACTTCCGGCGATGCGATTAAAGCGATCGAAGAAGTCGTCAATGAAGTTGCACCGCAAGGTTACGTAACTGCATGGGCGGGAACGTCGTATCAGGAAAAAGAGATGGAAGGAAGCGGTTCGCAAGCCTTTTTATTCGGTATCGTCTTTATCTTCTTGATTTTAGCGGCGCAGTACGAGCGATGGTTGATGCCTTTAGCCGTTGTTACCGCCGTTCCGTTTGCGGTATTCGGTGCGATTGCGGCGGTTTATTTGCGAGGGCTCAGCAACGACATTTATTTCCAAATCGGTCTATTGGTACTGATCGGACTTTCGGCGAAAAATGCGATCTTGATCGTTGAGTTTGCGATGCAAGCACAAGAAAAAGGCAAATCGATCTTAGATGCGACGCTTGAGGCGGCACGTCTTCGTTTCCGTCCGATCGTCATGACGTCTTTAGCTTTTACGATCGGTGTCTTACCGCTTGCCATTAGTTCAGGCGCAGGTGCGGGAAGTCGCCATGCAATCGGTACGGGCGTTATCGGCGGTATGATTGCGGCAACGACGATTGCGATTTTCTTTGTACCGCTTTTTTACAATTGGTTGGCAAAATTGAATGAAAAATTTATAAAAAGAGGAGAGAGCCATGACGCGTAATACTTATATCGCCGCACTGGCGGTCATGATGATGAGCGGATGTTCGCTTTCTCCCGACTTGAAAGTACCCGAACAAGCTATGCCCGATGCTTACCGTAGCGATAGCGTGCAAGCGGTATCCTCATTTGACGCGTCATGGTGGAACAATTACCGTGACGAGAAGCTTTCTGCGTTAATCGAGGAGGCGTTGAAAAATAATTACGACCTCCAAAGTGCGATGGCAAATATCTCTTTGGCGCGCGCTTCGTTGTCGCTCAGTACGTCCGATCGCTATCCAAGTGTCGATATCGAGGGTTCTGGCAAGCGTACTCGAACGAGTTCCGATACGTTTAGTTCCAAAGCACATAATACTTACAACGATTTTTCGTTGAGTGCCGTACTCAGTTACGAAGTGGATCTTTGGGGTAAATACAAAGAAGCCGAAGCTTCCGCACGAGCAAGCTTGTTAGCGACGTATGCGGCAAAAGAGACGGTTAAAATCGCATTGGCGGCCAGCGTTGCCGATAGCTATTTTACGCTTTTAAGTTTGTACGAACAGTACGATATCGTCAAAGAGACGATTCAAACCAGAGAAGAGAGTCTCAAACGCTACCAAGCGCAATACGTTGCGGGTGCGATTACCAAGGCAACGCTTTTACAAGAACAAGCCTCGCTTGATAGTGCTCGCATCAACCAAGATACCCTAGCGCAATCGATTGCTTTACAGCAAAGTGCTTTGGCCGTCTTGGTCGGAAAATCGCCTCGTGCCATTGCCGAGTTTGCACACGAAACGTTGAATCGTAAATTGCCGAACGATATTGTCGTTCCCGCCGATTTACCTTCATCGCTTTTGCAAAAGCGTCCCGATATTCTTCAAGCCGAAGAGCAACTCAAAGCTGCCAATGCCAACATCGGCGTAGCTAGAGCGGCGTATTTTCCGAGCATTAGCCTCTCCGGTGCGCTTGGCTTTGAAAGCACGCAGCTTTCCAATCTTTTCCAATCGCAATCGGCGATGCACAGTTTCGGCGGCAGTTTAGCGACGCCGCTTTTTAATATGGGAAAAACTTCCGCCAATGTGGAAAGTGCTAAAGCAAACAAAGAGCTAGCCGAGATCAATTACGCTAAAACGGTTCAGCAAGCGTTTCAAGATACGTATGACGCGTTAAATTCACGCCACACGTTGACGCAACAGTTAGAGCATCAAAAGGCGTATTTGGACAGCGTTTCGCAAGTGTACGTTCTTACGAAGCGACAATACGAGCAAGGATACAGCGACTATTTGAGTTTGCTGGATGCTAAACGAAACTATCTTGCGGCGCAATTAAGTTTGGTGCAAACCAAACAATCGTTGATTAGTTCCGGCATTTCGCTCTATAAAGCCTTAGGCGGCGGCTTCGATAAGCAAGCCTTTGAAAAAGAGACTTCGGAGTTATAAAAAAGATGCGTAGACGTTTGGTTTACTGCCAAGCGTTTACGCGTCAAATTCGTACATGTAAGTACGATATAAAAGCGGAACCCAGCTTTTCTGAAGCTTGGGATTGAACCGCTCTTGCACTGCCGCGGCTTTAAAAAAACTTTTCCATAACGCTTTAAATTTCTCCTCTTCGTTTGAAACTGTCGGTGCTTCAAACTCGGCAATAGAGCGTATTTCCCGTATCTTGTCGTTTTTGACAAAAGCAAGAGCGCGTTTAACATCGTGGATGATAAAAGGAATGTTACCCAATCGTTTGCAAAAATGATCTCCCAAAAAAGGGACAATGTTAAACTTCGTCTCTATCTTGGCATAAAGCGTGCCATCGTCTAGCTCTTCAAAGCGGGTAAAACCGTACATCTTATGCACCAAACACAAAAGCTCCTTTTCAAGTGTTTGGATGAAAAAAAGGTTGGGATTGTTGATGTTCTGTAGCTCTTTTTGGTTTTTAAACCCAATGCGAATGTACTCTAAAAGCGCCATTTCATGCTCTCTTGTGTCGCATAAGAAAATATTGAAAATGGTGCGTTGGTGCTCTTTTGTGAAGTGTTTCGAAATAGCCTCTAAGACTTTGCGCGCTTTGGCTTCATCACTAAAGACTTCATGAAAGCGCTCAAACAGAAGTGTTTCAGGGAGTTTTTTGACAATGGCGTTTACATGTAACTTCTCATAGTACACCTCATACACCAAAGACAAAAAACCCTCAAAAGTGCCATCATACAGCAAGATCATCACAGCTCTCCTGTGTAAATAGACGCATCAAAAAGAGTCGGTTGGATGATGTTTTCTCCTTGATGAATAAGCGCAAGCTTGATCTTCTCTTCATAAAGACTGGTACTTCGGTAAAAATCCTTACCCGCAACGATGAAATAGCGCGCCTTTTTGAGCGAAATTTTAAGCTGTGTTAAGTCCTCAAAGCTGAGCTGTTTAAAGCGTCTGGCTTGCAAAATTTTCAAAGTTCCTCTGATGCCAATGCCTGGAATGCGCACCAACACCTCTTTGGGTGCTCGGTTCACGTCGATGGGAAACAGATGCAAATTGGAGAGTGCCCAAAAGGTTTTAGGGTCAAACTGTATGTCAAGGTTTTGGTTTTCGCTCAAAATCTCATCGTAGCTAAAGCCGTAAAAACGCAACAACCAATCGGCTTGATAGAGTCTGTGTTCACGAAGGAGTGGCGGTTTGGAAAGCTCTGGAACGGGCAGGTGTTTGTGGTTATTTACCGCAATGTACGCAGAGTAATAGACCCGCTTTAAAAGTGCTTTTTGGTACAGCGATGAGGAGAGCTTCAAGATCTCAAAATCGCTCTCACTTGTCGCGCCGATGATCATCTGTGTGCTCATCGAAATCGGTTTTGCACTTCGTTGCAAGGTGATGTCGCGCGCATGTTTGAGCGGGGAAAGAAGTGTCTCTTTGGTTTTATCGGGTGCTAAAAGAGCAAGGCTTTTGGAGCTTGGAAGCTCGATGTTGGAGCTCACACGATGCGCCAAAAGGGTCGCTTCTTCGATAAGCTCTTTGGAAGCTCCGGGGATAAGCTTGACGTGAATGTAGCCATTAAAGCGGTACTCGTGGCGCAAAATACGCAAGGTTTGAAGCAGTAAGCTCATCGTATGGTCTTCGTTTTTGATGATGCCTGAGCTTAGAAAAAGTCCTTCGATGTAGTTGCGTTTGTAAAAATTGATGGTAAGTTCTGCTAGTTCGCGAGGTGTAAATGCCGCTCTAGGGATGTCGTTGCTCACGCGGTTGATGCAGTACGCACAGTCGTAAATGCAGATATTGGAGAGCAAAACTTTGAGAAGCGAAACACACCTACCATCGCTGGTGAAACTGTGGCAAATGCCGCTGGTGTGCGCACAGCCCAGCTCGCCTGTTTTGTAGTTGTTCTCGCTGCCACTGGACGAGCATGAGACATCGTACTTGGCACTGCCTGCTAAGATGGAGAGTTTGTCTTCGGTGGTTAGTTTCATGCACGCATGATAAACCTTTTTTACATGTAAAGGCTAAAATATTTCAAAATGAAATGAAAAAGAGAGAAGAAGAGGGCGTCTCTTGGGTGTAATCGCAAGAGACGCTTTGATGATGCTATTCGATGATCTCGACTATTTCATCGTAAGGAACGCGAAGGTGTGCGGGTTGCGGGTTGATGCGATACCCCAAAGGTAAGACGATGGCGACTTGGTATTTGCTCGTATCAAGCTCTAATGCTTTTTCAAGGTTCTCTTTTTCAAATCCCTCGATCGGGCACGAATCGATACCGAGATACGCCGCCGCGGTCATCATGTTTCCTAGCGCAATGTAGCATTGACGTGCCGTCCATGCGTAGACCTTGGTATCAGAGCTTAGCGTCTCTTTGAGGTGGTTGGCATAAAGATTGATGTAAAAGTCTTTTTTTTCTTGCGGCATATCGCGTCGTGCGAAACGTTTCATCGGAATACCGCTTTCGACTTTGACGGCGTCAATGGCGGCTAGAATGACGACCAAATGCGAACATGTCGTAATTTGCGGCTGATCCCAGCAAAACGGGCGAAGTTTGGCTTTAAGCGACTCGTTTTTGATGACGAGAAATTTCCATGGCTCCATTCCGAAAGAAGAGGGCGACTTGTGTGCGGCTTCCATGATAAAGCGCAGATTTTCATCAGAGATTTTTTTGTTTTCGTCAAAAAGTTTGCATGCATGACGAAAGTCCATAGCTTTTGAAAACTCGTTTTGTAGCATAGTGTCTCCTTATAGTGTGGCGTAAAAATTATAGTCATTCAAAACTTTCATTACCCTTACGATACTTTTGGTATGTAATTAGTTTAGTCGAAGGATGCTAAAAAACGTTTTCGAGCACTTTCATGCGCAATGATGGGCTTAGGATAGCCTGCGATAGAATGATGCAGCAGATAGGCTTCGTTGTGCAAAGAAGCAGAAGGTACGTTACGCAAAAGCGGAAGATAACGTTTGATGTAGTGGGCTTCTTTATCAAATTTCAACGATTGGGCGTAGGGGTTGAAGATGCGAAAATAGGGTTGCGGATCGATCCCTGTTCCCGCACACCACTGCCACGAAAGCACATTCGCGCTCGCGTCGTAATCTAAAAGATGTTTGGCGAAAAATGCCTCGCCCTTTTGCCACGGCAACATCAAATGTTTGGTAAAAAACGAGCCGACGATCATACGTGCGCGATTGTGCATCAAGCCCGTTTCTAAAAGCTCCGTGATTGCCGCGTCGACAAGCGGATAGCCCGTTTGAGCTAAGATGAATCGCGCATACGCCTCTTCGTCATTGGAAACGGGCGGGGAATATTTGTAATTTTCCCATGCCAGTTTGGGAAAATGGTAAAGCAAGTAAGCGTAAAATTCGCGAAAGATCAACTGCCTGAAAAATGGTTCCGTTGGGTGTCCCTCTTTTTTCAACGCAACCAAATGACGCACGACTTCGCGAATCGAGATCGTGCCGAAACGTAGATGTACGCTTAGGTGCGATGTGGCGTCTGCGTCTAAAAAGTCACGTTTTTCTTCGTACGCATCGATCTTACATGTAAAGATTTCGAGTGCTTTTTGAGGCTCTAAAATGTTGACATGTAAAGACGCAAATCCAAGACTTTCAAGCTTGATATGTAAAGGTTTTTGAATGCCGTTTTGAATGCTCCAAAGCACGTCGTAGTCGAAGTTTGAAAGGCTTTGATCGGCTTTTACGTATTTTAATGCGTGAAATTGTGTGTAAAGCTGCTTGCAAGCCTTATAATAAGGGGTAAAAACAAGGTAAGGCGAGCCGTCTTTTTTGAGTACTTCGTTGGGTTCAAACAGGTAGCAGTCGTTGAGTGCGTGAAAGTGAAGAACCGAGGAGATAGCGTGATCGCGCTCTTTGGCGTACGCATCGTAATCGACGGCGGCGTAAACCTCTTCAAACCCGAGCGTTTTGAGATAGGTAAACACCTCCAAAGGCGTGCCGTAAAACAGGGCTAGATCGAGTCCGATCGCTTTAAGGTCGGCTTTGAGCTTTAGCACCCGTTCAAAAATAAACGAAACCCTACGGTCGTTTGCTTCCAATGTGTTTAAAAGGTTTGTATCGAAAATAAACAGCGGTAAAACTTCGCCTTTTGTCGTCAAAAGCATCGAGTCCTCAATGCGCAAATCGCGTCTAAACCAGAGTAATTTTTTCACATGTTAGCCTTGAAGATAGTTGGAAAGTATTATATAGTAAAAGAAATCCTAAAATTGTCCTTTTTTTGATGTAAAATTGAAATATTCTGAATTTTCGCAAGGACGGTCTTGTATGCTCAAAGCTTCGCTCAAAATACGAATTCTCTTGGTTTTTATCGTCTCTATCTCGGTGATGGCATCCATCTTTTTTATTATCGTCGTTCGCGGTACGTACGATCTTGGCGCAACGCAAATGTCCGATCAAGAAGAGCTGATCAAAACACTGAATAAGCAAGAGGTTAAAAACTATCTCCAAATCGCGCAAGAAGCGGTCAAAACCTCTTACGACAAAACCAGCGACGCAAAAATCGTCGAAAAAATCAAAGAAGACGCTTTGATGTTTGAAGAACTTTTGAGTTTTATTTACCAAGAGAAAAAAGAGAGTATGAGCGAACAAGCACTCAAAGAGCTTTTAATCCACGTGATTCAAAGTTATCGCTATAATAAAGGAGCGGGCTATTTTTTCGCCTATACGCCCGAGGGAATTAACGTCGCGCACGAAAGTAAAAACCTTATCGGCAAAAATTTGATCGACCGAAAAGACGTCAAAGGAAACTACACGGTCAAGCCGATTATCGAGTCGGCACTTCCGGGCGGGAACAACGTGACCAAGTATTTTAATAAAAATCCCCTCAGCGGCGAAATCGAAGAAAAAATCTCGTACAACTTTTACTTCAAACCGCTCAATCTCATCATCGGAACGGGCGAATACATGTCGCTCATCAAATCCTACCACCAAGATAGAGCCATCGAAACACTTTCCAACCTCAAATACGGCAACGGCGGCTACTTTTATGCGGTCAAAAAGCTCAAAGACGGCAAATACTCGGTCGTTTTCAACGGCGCAAATCCCAAATTGCGCGATACGGTTTTTGACTTAGGCGATAAGGACGTGGACGGAAAACCGTACCGTCAGTTATTGATTCAAGAGAGTATGGCGCATGAGGAGGAGGGGGCTTACATCTCCTATAAGTACCAAAATCCTACGACCGGCAAAGTCGAGCCGAAAATGGTTTATGCGAAATACTTTAAAGATTGGGAATGGTTTTTAGTCTCCAACATCTACTTACAAGACGTCGAAAATAACGTCGCTACGCAAAAAGAGAAGATCGACTCCAATATAACGCATCTGATCGTGAAATTAATCCTCTCGGGCATAGTGATGGTGTTGATTATTTTCGGCGTGATTTACGTCGTTTTAGGGCGCGTGGTCAACCGTCCTTTAGATGCGCTAACCGCGAAAGCCGCGGACTTGGCACGGGGAGAGGGCGATTTGACATGTAAGCTTGACGTAGACGGAAACGACGAGATCGGTAAAGCGGCAACGCAGATCAATCATTTTATCGAAAAAGTCCATCAGACGATGATTGCCGCCAAAGGAGCCAGTAGCGAAAATACCAACCTTTCCAATACGCTCTCCAGTATTTCCCAAACGATTACGCAGCGTGTAGAACACTCTACGGAGCTTATCGCGGACGCGACTCAGGTTTCCCAAACCCTCCGTAGCGAGATCGAAAGTTCGGTCGATGAAGCCAAGCGATCGAAAGAGCAGATCGCCCGTGCAAACGAAAACCTCAAAAGCGCATGCGCTGAGATTATCGCGCTTGGGAATAAAGTCGATGAAAGCGCGCATACCGAAATGGAGCTGGCAACGCGAATGCGACAACTCAGTTCCGATGCGGATCAAGTGAAAAACGTCTTAACGGTCATCTCCGACATTGCCGATCAAACCAATCTGTTAGCACTTAACGCCGCCATCGAAGCCGCACGTGCGGGCGAGCACGGACGAGGTTTTGCGGTCGTTGCCGATGAAGTGCGAAAACTCGCCGAACGTACGCAAAAAAGCCTTATGGAGATCAATGCGACCATTAACGTCATCGTTCAAGCCATTATCGATTCGGGTGAACAGATGAATCAAAACTCCGAAAAAGTTCAAGAGCTAACGCATACCGCAGAAACCGTCGAAGAGAAGATTAAAGAGACGACGAGCATCATGGAAATGGCGACGAAAATGAGCGATAAAACGGTCAACGACTACGTCAATACCGAAAAAAGTATCGACGTTATCGTCGAAAAGATCGAAAGTATCAACACCATTTCCCATCAAAATGCGCAAGGACTCGAAGAAATCAGCGTTACGAGCAAAGACCTTCGCCAAATGGCGGAAAATCTTAACGCAACGCTTAGCACGTTCAAAACGTGATTATTTTCCCTCTTGAATCACGGAGCGGAGCGCTAAGTCTTTAGGGTAGGGGTTTAAAAACTTCTGCCCTAGAAGGTAGGTCGTGTTGTACTTCTTCGCCAAAAATTCGACGGTATTCATCACGGCAATAAGTGGAACGATCTCATCGCGAAATGCTTCGATCTGTAAGTGAAGCTCCTGTTTTTCGGCACTGCTCAACTCTTTTTTGAAAAAACCGACCATATGATGAAGCACGTTGACCGTTTTGCCGATGGAGCCTTTGTGTGCTATCGTCTTTTTAAACAGCGCAAGGTACTCGTGCGTCACGACATGCAGGCTTTTTTTCGCATGGTTGGCGACGATCTTACCCAAAAGGCGGTAGTTTGCTTCGTGCTTGCTTTGCAGTAGAAACTTATACGCGGTGTGAAAACTCACAAGCTCTTGCATGGTTTGAATGTTCTCTTGAAGCACCATCGCATCGTGGTACGCAAAAAGTTGCATCACAAAATTCTCTCTCAGCCAAGGGTCGATCAAACGCGCCTCTTCCTCGATGGGAAAATCCACAAAATACGCTTTACATGTAAACGCAAAAAGTCCATCTTTCTTCCCTTCACTCATCGCACCGCTGTAATACTTAGCACTCCCAAGCCCGCAACTCGGCGACTTGGACTTAAGGATGATGCCGCAAATCGGCTCACTTTGAATCTTTCGCAGTTCATGCTCCACCGCTTCGTTTATCGCCTCTGTGACATCGTTTTTGGAAAAGACGGTGATGACCTTTTTGTGCTCGCTCTCTTGCACAATGCGTATGGTCTCACGCGGCGTCCCAAACGCCAAATGCTCAGGACAAAAAGGCACAAATGAAGCATATTTGCCAAGCTTGTCAGTGATAAAGCGGTCGCGTTGAGCTGTCTTGTCGTAACGAATTTGCTCGCCCAATAAACAGGCGGAAACGGCTAGTTTGAGCATGAAAGTCCTTTGAAAAAAGCTATGACAATTATAGCTATTCTTTTGATAAAAGGCTTAGTGGGGATGTGGTAGACTATGAGATTAAAATTTTTACTAACAAAAATATCTCAATAGAACATAGGAGAAGAAATGAAAATTGTTAAAGTCAAATTAGAAAATTTTAGAAGCTATAAAGATGAAATAGTCATTGATTTTTCAGACTTAACTGTGTTCGTTGGTAAAAATGATATTGGTAAATCAACGATATTAGAAGCCTTAGATATTTTTTTCAATGATGGAAAAGGTGCAGTTAAAATTGATAAAGAAGATATCAATAAGCAAGCTAAAGAAGAAGAAAATACAGAAATAAAAATTACTGTAGTATTTGAGAATTTACCAGCTTCTTTAACTATTGATACTACAAATCCTACTACATTGCAAGATGAATATCTCTTAAATAGTTCTCATCAACTTGAAGTTATAAAAAAATATTCTAATGCTGGAAAAGAAAAAGTTTTCATTAAAGCTCATCATCCAACAAATACAAATTGTAGTGATTTGCTTTTGAAAAAAATCAAAGATTTACAAAAAATTATAGAAGACAATGCTATAACATGTGAACATAAAAATAAAAGTGCTGTAGCAAGAAAATCAATTTGGAATCATTATATAGATGATTTACAATTAGAAGAAATAGAGATTGATGTAACCAAAGAAGATGCAAAAAATATTTGGGAACAGTTGAAAAACTATTTGCCACTGTATTCATTATTTCAATCAGATAGAAAAAATAGTGATGGCGATGATGAAGTTCAAAACCCAATGAAATTAGCAGTTCAAGAAATTTTAAAAGATGAGACTTTGAAAAATAGTTTAGAGCAAGTTGCAATCGAAGTTGAAAGAAAATTAAGAGAAGTAGCAACAAAAACTCTTGAAAAATTAAAAGAAATGAATCCTGAAATTGCAAATAGCTTAAATCCAGTTATTCCTACTTCGGAAAGTTTAAAATGGGCTGATGTATTTAAAAGTGTGTCAATTACTGGAGATGAGGATATTCCAATAAATAAGCGTGGAAGTGGTGTTAAAAGGCTAGTTTTGTTAAATTTTTTTAGAGCAGAAGCTGAGAGAAGGCAAAGAGAACTACATGTCCCAAGTATTATTTATGCTATTGAAGAACCAGAAACCTCACAACATCCTAGCCATCAAAGAAAATTGATTGACGCCTTTATTGATTTATCGTGTACAGACAATACACAAATAATTTTAACAACACATAGTCCAGCTATTGTTAAAATGCTAGATTTTGAACATTTAAAACTTATTATTAATGGTTCAAGCAAGGAAATTATAAATATTGAAAGAGCGAATCTACCGTATCCTTCGTTAAATGAAGTAAACTTTTTAGCCTTTGGTGAATCAAATGATGAATACCATAATGAACTATATAGTTATATTGAGAGTGAAGGAGAGTTAGCTAACTATAATCTTAGTCAAACACTTGTTAATTACAATAAAATAAAAAGAGATGGTGCTATTTGTCCTCAACAAATAAGTATAAGTGAATATATTAGACATCAAATACATCATCCTGAAAATACTAATAATCCAAGATTTACGAACGAACAACTACAGCAATCAATAAAAGAAATGCGGAATTTTATAAATGGTATGAGGTAATTTTAAAATGATCAAAGATACACCAACATCCAACATCCTGATTTACCAGAGCGAAGATGGCAACACAAAAATAGAAACAAGACTTGAAAATGAGACTGTTTGGCTTACGCAAGCGCAACTGTGTGAGCTTTTTCAAAAATCAAAAGCAACGATAAGCGAGCATATAAAAAATATTTTTACCGAGGGTGAATTAGTCGAAGATTCAGTTGTTCGGAATTTCCGAACAAGTGCACAAGACGGTAAAAATTATAATATGAACTATTACAACCTTGACGTCATCATCTCCGTAGGCTATCGTGTGAAGTCGTTGCAAGGTACGAAGTTTCGCCAATGGGCAACGGCGAGGCTGAAAGAGTACATCGTCAAAGGTTTTACGATGAACGATGAGTTACTCAAGCAAGCAGGTGGCGGGAATTACTTTGAAGAGCTTTTAGCACGTATTCGCGATATACGAAGCAGTGAGAAGATTTTTTGGCGCAAGGTGCTTGACATCTACGCTACAAGTATAGATTATGACCCAAAGGCGGAGCAAAGCATCCTCTTTTTTCAAACGGTACAAAACAAAATGCACTGGGCAGTCCACGGCAATACCGCGGCTGAACTTGTCTATGAAAGAGCGGATAGTACCAAGCCGTATATGGGGCTTACGCATTTCAAAGGCACGCATCCGACGAGGCAAGAGGTTGGTGTTGCCAAAAATTATCTGAATGAAGATGAACTCAACCTTTTAAACCGAATGGTAACGGCTTACATAGAAGTGGCAGAAATCCAAGCGATGAGTCAAACGCCTATGTATATGAGCGATTGGATAAAAAGGCTTGATGAATTTTTGAAAATGACAGGCAAAGATATACTCGAACATGCAGGAAAAATGAGCCATGACAAAGCCACTCAAAAAGCGTATGACGAGTATGAAAAATACAAAGAGAAAACTAAAAATGAACTCTCCCGTGTTGAGCAAGATTTTATAGCGTATATCGATACAACGGCGAAGATGCTTAAAAAAGCCAAGTCATAATGTTACATGTAAAGCCAAAAGACTTTACATGTAAAAGATTATTTCGGTCTCTTATCCAAAACGCGTGTGGCTTTTCCCTCACTTCTTTGAAGCGATTTGGGTGCGACGAGTTTGACTTCGACGTTGATGTAGAGGTTATTTAAAAGTGAGTGCTGAAGCTCTTTTTTGAGGTTTCCGAGGTAACTGACATCATCGCTGATGAGATGCTCATCGAGTTCTACGTCGATCTCTAGTTTATCGAGGTAGCCTTTTTTGTCGGCGATGATTTGGTAGTTGAGCGTGATGCCTTCTTGTTTGGAAAGCACGTGTTCGATTTGCGATGGGAAGACGTTGACGCCGTTGATGAGGAGCATATCGTCACTGCGTCCTACGATGCTTTCAATTCTGCCGATGGTTCTGCCACAACGACACGGAATGCGTGTTAAGGATGTAATGTCGCCTGTTCGGTAGCGAATGATCGGCAAGCCTTGTTTGGTCAGCGTCGTGATGACCAGTTCGCCTCGTGTGCCCTCTGGCAAGACTTCACCCGTTTTGGGGTCGATGATCTCAGGGTAGAAATGGTCTTCATGAATGTGAAGTAAATTGGAGTGTTTGCAGTTACACGCAACGCCCGGTCCGATGATCTCGGAGAGCCCGTAAATCTCGTGGTAGTCGATGCCCCAGATGTGGGCTATCTCATTTTTAAGCCCCTCACTCGTTGGCTCTGCGCCAAAAAATCCCACGCGTAGTTTGAAATCTTTTTGGATGTCATAGCCTTCCGCTTTAGCGACTTCTGCCATATGTAGCGCAAAAGAAGGTGTTGCGGTTAAAACCGTTGCGCCAAAGTCTTTAAGGAGCAAGAGTTGGCGAGAGGTAAAACCAGTCGAACTTGGAATGACGGCGATCTTCATGCGCTCAGCCGCGTTATGAAAGCCAAGTCCGCCCGTAAACAGTCCGTAGCCGTGCGAGTTTTGCATGATGTCTTGACAGGTCACGCCACCCATTGTAAACGCTCTTCCCATCACTTCTGCCCAGATGTCCATGTCGTGCTCGGTGTAGCCCACAACCGTGGGTTTGCCCGTTGTGCCGCTAGAGCTGTGGATGCGCACGATCTGATCCATATCGACCGAGAACATGCCAAAAGGGTAGTTGTCTCTAAGGTCATGCTTTTTGGTGAAAGGAAGCTTGGCGATGTCCTCAAGAGTCTTAATGTCTTGCGGCAAAACGCCGTGTTCATCAAACTTTTTTTTGTAAAACGGCACCAAATGGTAGACGCGAAGGAGCGTCTCTTTGAGGTGTTTGAGTTGCCACGCCTGAAGCTCGTCTTTGCACAAACTTTCGTTTTTACTGAATGTCATGGGTCTTTCCAACCTTTACATGTAAAAGTGTTTGGCTTGAACAATCTCAATATTTTGAGCTTGAAGTGCAACGATCGCGTCGTCAAATCGGTCTTTATCGACACTGAAAATGAAAATGCCCGTGCTGGCTTCGTAAAAACTATAGGTGTAAAGGATGTTAATGCCCGCCCGTGAAAGCGCGCCCACGGCTTGGTCGAAGCTTCCCACAACGTCTTCGATCTTCACGCCAAACACATCGGTGAAACGCACGCTAAAGCCCTCATCTTCAAGGACGGTTTTAGCTTTTTCAGGATTGTCGACGATGGTGCGCACCAACCCAAAATCGGTTGAATCGGCGAGCAAAATCGACTTGATCGAGATGCCATTTTTGGAAAGCACGTTGGTCAGCACCGAGAGCTCACCCGCCTTGTTTTCTAAAAAAATCGTTAATTGTTTGATGTTGCATTTCATGAATGACTCCTTTTGTCGATGACGCGGACGGCTTTACCGACACTGCGCTCTATGGTGCGTGGTTCAACGAGTTTGATCTCCGCGTTGATGTAGAGGTTGTTGAGCAGTTCGTGCTGAATCTTCTTTTTCAAGCTTTCCAGTTGCCCGATGCTATCCAGTGGCATATTTTCAGTCACTTCCACCATGATCTCTAGTTTATCAAGGTAGCCTTTTTTATCGGCGATGATTTGATAATTGAGCGTGATGCCCTCGATGTTGGAAAGCACATGCTCGACTTGCGATGGGAAGACGTTGACGCCGTTGACGATGAGCATGTCATCCACGCGACCCATGACACTTTTCATGCGCACATGCGTTCTGCCACACTTGCATGGGGTTCTATCCAACGAGGTGATGTCGCCTGTTCGGTAGCGAATGATCGGGAAGGCTTGTTTGGTAAGGCTTGTAATGACCAGTTCACCTTTTTCGCCATACGGCAAGACTTCCAGCGTTTTAGGATCGATAATTTCGGGGTAAAAATGGTCTTCAAAGACGTGCAAATCTTTGCTCTCAAAACAGTTTGACGACACACCTGGTCCGATGATCTCGGAGAGTCCGTAAATCTCACAGTAGTGGATGCCCCACACTTTTGCGACTTCTTCTTTAAGCCCAAGGCTTGTAGGTTCTGCTCCAAAGATGCCGCATTTGAGTTTGAAATCTTTTTGGATGTCATAGCCCTCAGCGACCGCCGCTTCTGCCATATGAAGCGCAAAGGAGGGCGTAGAGGTCAAGACAGTCGCTTCAAAGTCTTTCATGAGCATCAGTTGGCGTGAGGTAAAACCGCCACT
Organism: Sulfurospirillum cavolei; assembly: GCF_001548055.1. GTDB lineage: Bacteria > Campylobacterota > Campylobacteria > Campylobacterales > Sulfurospirillaceae > Sulfurospirillum. The sequence goes on along the minus strand of NZ_AP014724.1, from coordinate 1,444,369 downwards.
GCTTGGCACAACGGTAGCACCCACGGTTTCAGCCCCATAATGAAGCCCTAGACCGCCTGTGAAAAGTCCGTAGCCATAAGCATTGTGTGAGGTGTCTTCGCTTGTGACGCCTGCCATCGTAAAGACGCGCGCCATCACTTCGTTCCATGTATCAAGATCAGCCTTGGTGTAGCCGACAACGGTGGGTTTTCCTGTCGTTCCGCTACTGCTGTGCACGCGTACGACCGCATCTTTTTTGACCGCAAAAAGCCCAAAAGGGTAGTTGTCGCGCAAATCTTGCTTTTTCGTAAACGGCAATTTTGCGATGTCGTCGATGGAAGTAATGTCTTCAGGCGTGATGCCAAGCTCGGCAAATTTTCTCTGATAAAACGGTACATTGGCGTAAACACGCGCGACGGTCTCTTTGAGGCGTTCGGTTTGAAGCTCGCTTAGTTTATGACGTGGTAATGTCTCTTCTTTTGACCAGATCATTTCTTTGCCTTTGCATCGTTGATGCCTTGGTGAAGTACAGCGATATTTTTCTCCGAAACTTTCGCATTCATCGCAGTAATCGCTTCTTCGATCTCTTTACATGTAAACGGAAATCGTGTATCAAGTGCGAGCGTAACGCCTAGCATATAGACGTTGAGCGCATCGATGGGAAATGCTTTCGCTTTGGCTTTTTTAAACGCGTCGATGTTGTGGGTTTCAAAGTCCACTTTGGGAAAACTTTTGGGCGCATTGACAACGATGACGCCTTTGTCTTTGCTAAGGTATTGGATATTGCGTAGCGCTTCATTGCCTTCTAGCGCGATCAAAAGATCGGCTTGTCCTTCATCAATGGCAGGGGCGTAAAAGTCGCCGATTTTGACATAGCATGAAACCGAGCCGCCACGTTGGCTCATGCCGTGGTTTTCCGTGCCTAAACATTTTTGACCTGCAAGGGCTGAGGCGATGCTAAGCACTTTGACCAAAAAGACCGCACCTTGTCCGCCGATACCTGCGATAACGATTTGATATTTCATGACTATTTCTCCTCTTTTTTCACAAACGCGTCGGTTGGACAGACCACATCAAGGCATGAGCCGCATCCGGCACACAAGAACGGATCAATAGCCATTTTGCCTGCATCGTTGTAGAACATCGGTGGGCATTTGTAGTTGGTGATGCACGAATCGCAGGCAACACATTTGTCCTCATCGACTTCAACAAGCACATTGCCAAGGCGTCCCGCGGCATTGTCTTTATCGAGTACACAAAATTCACGAATAACCGCAACAACAGGTGCGGTAGCGGTTTTGTAGGCTTCTTGAAGCGATTTGACGAAACCGAAGGTTTTGTTTAGGTCTTGCTCATAGACGTACTCGTGACAGGTGATACCACACCCCTCAACGATGCGTTTGATGTCGATTTGATGAGGATTGGTACGCTCTGGCGTGGTTTGACGACCCGTCATCGCGGTGGTGGAGTTGTCTAAAATGATGAGAACAAACTTATGGTTTTGGTACACGGCGTTAATAAGCGGCGCAACACCCGAGTGCATAAAGGTACTATCGCCGATGGTCGCGACAACGCTTTTATCGGGATCGGAGATGCTAAAACCGCTCGCCATCGAAACACTCGCACCCATGCACAAGATGGTATCGATCGCCGCTTGATTGAGTCCTAGCGTGTAACAGCCGATGTCAGAGGTGTAGATAGACTTTTTCTTTTTAAAGACTTTGGTAATGGCATAGTGCACGTCGCGGTGCGGACAGCCGGGGCACATATTGGGTGGGCGTTTGGGGAGCTCTTTTTCGTACTTCTCACTTTGGTACGCGTGATTTGGCTCCATGACACCCGCTTTAGCAAACGCAGCGAGCACTTTATCTTTAGAAAATTCATCGATGAGATGGACGTGTTTGGTCAGTTTCCCGTAGAGTTTTGGTGAGCTTAACTGCTCTTCGATACAGGGGTAACTCTCTTCAAAAACGATCACTTTCTCGTAAGGTGCAAAAAGCGCTTCGAGCTTTTCTTTGGGAAGCGGGTAGGGCATATCGAGTTTTAAAATATCGGCTTGAATGCCACGCTCTTCCACGGCTTCTTTGACATAACCATCGCCCGTGCCACTGGTAAGACAAAGTACCTTAGCGCCTTTGAATTGGTGCGTTTTAGGCTCAATGAGATGATCCCAGTTCCACGCCTTAATGGCTTCCAAACGCTCGATCTGCTCTAAACCTTGGCGAAATCTTCCCGCAGGTGGCACGGCACCCCAACGTGGAATATTGCGCTCAAAATTGCCCTCATTGGCGTTTACGCTTATCGTATCATCGACTTCGCAAATCTCTCTAGCGTGGCTCACGCGCATCACAGGGCGAAGCATGACGATGGATTCAAAGTGGTGCGATAGCTCAGAGCCTAGTTTGACCATATCGTACGCTTCTTGCGGTGTGGCAGGATCCAGCACGGGGATTTTTGCAAACTTGGCAAAGCTTCGACTGTCTTGCTCGGTTTGGGAGGAGTAAAAACCGGGATCATCACAGGAGACCAAGAGCATCGCACCTTTAAGTCCGATGTACGAAGCGCTCATCAGCGCGTCACTGGCGACATTGAGTCCGACTTGCTTCATCGTCGCACAGGTACGTTTACCCGAAATGGCACCTGCGTAAGCGACTTCAAAGCCCACTTTTTCATTGGTCGCCCATTGTGCGTAGGCATTCAGTTTGTTCTTGTCGCGAAACTTTTGAAAATTTCCCAAAATCTCGCTTGAGGGTGTTCCAGGATACCCTGAAATCATATCGACACCCGCATGAATGAGCCCTAAGGCAATCGCTTCATTTCCCATCAAAATCTGTTTCATCGTCGCGGCGCTCCAGTACGAATTGTGTAATGTCTTACAGAGTATTGAAACTAAGATTATAAGTTACTTATCTAAGCCATCTTCGCAAAATCCTTACATGTAAAGTGGGCAATTTTGAAACTTTAGCCATTTTTTAGAATCCATTAATTGTGTGAATAAAGGTTCATTAAAGCATTTTATATTACTTTAAGGAACATTAAAAGGTGGGAGTTGTGAATGGGAACATTTGATCTAGGAGTTGGAGCGGCATTTTGGCTGATGAATGCGAGCGCTCTTTTATGCGTGATTTACGGTGTCATCAACTGGAATAAAGACAAAGAAGAGAAGGTGTTAAACACCAAGTCTTGGGAAAAAGACGAAGCAAAAATGACGAAGGATTTGGGATGAATCTGATTGAAAATATCGTCATCATCGTTTATCTTGCGGTATTAGCCTATTTGGGCTATGTCGGATACAAACAGACCAAAAGTTCGGCGGACTATCTCATCGCTGGAGGAGATACGCATCCGTTTGTCATGGCGCTGAGTTATGGAGCAACGTTTATCTCCACCGCGGCGATCGTAGGATTTGGCGGTGTGGCGGCATGGCTTGGAAATTCGCTGTTGTGGTTGACCTTTTGTAACATCTTCATCGGCGTCTTTATCGCGTTTGTTTTTTTGGGCAATCCAACGCGAAAAATGGGCATTCGACTCAACGCACACACCTTTCCTGAACTCTTAGGCCGACGTTTTCATTCGAAGTTTATTCAGGTCTTTGGCGGTGTTTTGATCACGATTTTTATGCCTCTTTACACTTCAGCGGTGCTCATTGGTGGAACGGAGTTTTTAGTGGCATACTTTCACGTTGACTATCACATTGCCCTTTTGGTGATGTCCGTGATCGTCACGGGGTATGTTTTAGCAGGTGGTTTGAAAGGCGTTATGTTAACCGACGCGCTTCAAGGGGTCATTATGTTTGTCGCGATGATCATCTTGATGGTGATGGTGTTTAATGCTATCGGTGGCGTTGACGTGGGACTTTCAAAGTTGGAGATGGTTTGGGATAAAACCGTTGCACCGCTTTTACATGTAAACATCAAAGAACTCGCCGCGGGAAGTCCTGATTTTTTGATGAAACTCTCGATGAACTGGGGCTTTCAGGGCTGGAATAAGATGCCCGTTTTTCTCTCTGAGGGATGGCTATTTATCATTACAACCATTGCGATGGGCGTGGGTGTGGGTGTTTTGGCGCAACCGCAGTTGGTGGTGCGTTTTATGACCGTAAAAAGCAAAAATGAGCTGAACCGCGCTGTTTTGATCGGTGGCGTTTTTATCATCGCGATGACGGGTATTATCTATCTGGTGGGTTCGGTGACGAACGTGTGGTATTATGAGTTTAACGAGGGCAAAAACGCACTTCAAAGCACGGGTGGTATCGGAAAGGTGATTCCACATTTTATCAATGCCGCGATGCCTAAATGGTTTGCGTTTATCTTTTTATTTGCCCTCATTTCAGCGGCGATGAGTACGCTTTCGAGTCAATTTCATGCGATGGGAACGGCGATCGGTCGCGATGTTTTTGAACAGCTTGCGGGCAAAAACAATCCCAATTCTCTGCTCATTACGCGCGTAGGTATCATCGTCATGATCGTCATCTCGGTCTCTTTAGCCTATGTGTTTGACAAACAACCTGCCATCATCGCACGCAGTACGGCGATTTTCTTTGCGTTGTGCGCGAGCATCTTTTTACCGACTTATTTTGGTGGGCTTTTTTGGAAACGCATGACCAAAAAAGGAGCCATCGCTTCGATGATCGTAGGAACGGTGGTAACGACGTTTTGGTTGTTGTTTGTGCACTTTCAAGAAGCCAAACAGCTAGGTGTTGCAAAAATGCTTTTTGGGGTGGATTCGCTCTTAAGCGGCAAAATCATCTTTGTTGATGCAATGATGATCGCTCTGCCGCTTTCGGCACTGACCGCGGTGATTGTCTCTTTGATGACAAAGCCTGAGAGTGCTACGTTGATTAAAAAGTGTTTTGAAGACTAAAAAGAAGGAGGGTAGCTTTACCCTCTGTACTCTTTTTCGTAGGATGATAATATTTCTGAAGAAGCGATGAAATCGCGTGTTTTTTTAAGTTTTTGCATCGCCTCTTGTATGCCACGACGTTCATCTTGCATATACGTTAAGGCTTCTTGAATCAACGCTTGTGCACACTGCATCTCTTCACGAGTAGTAAATTGCGGCATTCGCGCGAGCAATCGTTCTATCTCATGATCGTTTTTTGAAACCAAGGCTACCGTAAAATCGTTATTCCATGACATTTTCGGTTTCGTCTTTCCACGCATCTAAAAGGCCGCGTGCTACATTCATGACTTGATCTAATTTTTCGGTATCGTTATTTAAATTAGCTTCCGAAAGCAATTTTAACTGATACGTATAAAGACCTTGTAGATAGTACGCAACTCGACCGTTATCGTAATTAAGTGAATGAATTAACTCTGCGAAGATAGCGGAAGTACGGTTAATCCAATAGGTTCGTTTCTCGATATTTCCGTCTTCTATGGCTCTTTTTGCTTGAGAAGCAAAGCGTAAAATACCTTCGTATAGCATTTTTATCAACTTTTCAGGTGATTCTATCGAGACGTTATTTTGTGAGTAAGTTGAGTATGCTAGATTGGAGTACATTCTATTTTCCTTAAATAAATTAATTTTGTGACGTGTAAGATTGTTTGATCATTAGCGATAAAGAGTCAAAACTTGTTTGAAGTTGATTGATAATCCTATCGTACTCGGCAAAACGTTTTGCCATCAAGTCGTATTTCTTATCCAAATTCGTGACGGTTTTTTCACGTTCGGTAGTCAGCGATTTTTTCTCCGTCGTTAAACTTGTTTTATAAAGCGACAAAATACCGTCTTTACTATTGGTATAAGAATTTAAGAGCGTATTAAACGAGGTAAAAACACCTTCCTTGGTTTCGCTTTGCGCATAAGCCGTCGTCGGTTGTAATCCTAAAGATGCCAGCTTAGTTTTATCGCCCGTAATTTCGATGTCCAAACCTTGAATCGTGCTTTTGAGGTAGATATTATTATTGCTACCCAATGTCGCTTCGATTCCCGAAATGCCTGCTTTATTAATCGCCGTTTGTAAGGCCGTAAGATTTTCGGCCGCCGTGGCACCTGCGGATGTGGAAAACGTGACGGAAGTTCCGTTGATTTTAAATTCGTCCGTAGCAATATTCAGAGCATCGGAAGCAACGGGAGTTCCGATGTATTGCGTTGTTTTGTACGTGGTTGAACCTCTAAAATACTCTTGAAGTTCGGCAGGGTCTTCTTTCAATTTTTTATCAAATACCGATGAGTCAAATTCAAGCTGTCCGTCGGTATTCAATTCGAGTCCGTAGTCCGCCAAGCTTCTACCTTCGGAATCGACGCTTAAGACTTGTTTGCGTACTTCTCTGCTTAATGCCGTAATTTGGCTAACGCCTTGGAATGTTCCGGCGGTTTTCGTATCGATATCGTATTTTGTCAGTTCCGTGAGTTGCGACATTAAACTATTATACGAAGAGACAAGAGATTCAACGGTTTTTTTGAGTTCGCTTGAATCTTGCGTAATCGATACAGTCGTATTTTTACCTGTTTCTTGCGTCTCATTTAACGTAACGCTAACGCCTTTAATCAGATCGTCAAACGTATTTGTCGCACGTGAAATTGCCACTCCGTTATACGTGAAAGAAGCATCCGTTGCTTCTTGCAAATGGTTGGCTGCCGTGCTAAAGCCTAAATCCGCACTGGTCGTACCCGTTGAGGAAAGTGTTATGGCATTATCTTTTCCCGTCGTATCCGATTTGATAACCAAACGATACGGTTCGGTGCCTCCGACATTCAAAATAGAAGCCGTTACCTTGTCTCCCGCTTTATCGTTAATCATATCTTTAAGTTCAGATAATGTTGTCGTCGCGGTTACGTTGAAATCGTAACTTTTACCGTTAATTTCGAGCGTTAACGTATCGTCGGCCGAAGCAAACGTAGCGGTTTGAGACGTGTATGTCTTGGACTGATAAACGTCTTGTTTCGCTAGAGTTGTGACATGCAACGAAAAATCTTGAACGTCCGTACCCGATTGCGCCGTAATTGAAACGGCACTGTTCGAAACGGTCGTAGTTCTTTTAAGGTATGTCATTTCACTGGCAAGCGAGTTTGTCGATGTTTTTAACGTCGTTACCAACGAAGTTAATGAAGTTAAATCGTTTTGTTTAGTCGTATTGGTCGTTATTTTTTTATCAATAGGATCCAATTGCGCTTTTTCATCAACGGTACGTAATTTATCAATCGTATCGTAACTGAGAGCACCGTCGCTTCCGAGCCCGAGCGAGCTTAAGCTTGAAGTTGCCATCTACTATCCTTTTTTATCAAAAATCATTCCTACGATTTCTTTCATTTTTGCCGACAAGTTCATCGCTTCTTCCGTCGGAAACTTGCGAATCAGTTTTCCGGTGCTTTTTTCCATGACGTTGACATACATAATATCGATTTTATCGTTAAAACCGAATTTGAGATTGGTGTCAAGCATATCCATTTGCTCGTTCAATTCTTTAACCGTTTTTTCAAGGGAGGCTTTGACGTCTTTCGTTTGATCTTTTTGGGTATCTTGATTGGCGTCGGTTGTTTCGCTGTAATGTTCTACCTGCTTCGTCGGCATAACGTTAGCCGATTTGGGCGTAGTCGTAGCTTCAACATGTTTGCTGGTTGCACTAAAAATATCCATGGTAGCTCTCCTTACTCCGTCAGTTGTTAATTTCCTATGAGCTAAATCGGCACATCTTTTTTTTTGTTTAACTCTTTAAGAGATTGTGTGTTATATTTCGCGATATTGTATCTTAAAGGGAGCCGATGAAGATTGCCGTCGTATGTCAGTCGCTTTTACTCAGCCGTGCGCTCAAATCGTTTTTGGGTGATGCTATTGTTGCGTATAAACAATGTGATTTCGTCATTAGCGACAAAAAAATCGAACTCGATAAGCCGGTTTTTTACGTTGCCGCGTCTGAGGGAAATTTGAATATACCGTTTTCAAAATCGACGTTATTATTAGAACTCGATAAATTTTTTCAACACCTTTTACTTCTTCAAAACAGTATGGACGGATTGATAGGAGATATGCCAAAAAGTACCTATGCTCTTGAAGAAAAAATCACGGCTTTGACCGATAAATTTAGAGCGGATTTGATTCAGACGATTCGGAATTATTATGGGAACTAAACCTTTATATACGACGATTAACACGGGAAAATATAAAGGAAAAAAGCTGGAGTTACCCTCTTTAGAGAGCACTCGCAGTACCAAAGCGATCTTAAAAGGCTCGTTGTTCGATACGCTACAATACGACGTTATGGATACGACCTTTGTCGAAGTTTTCGGCGGAAGCGGTTCTATCGGTCTTGAAGCCCTCAGTCGAGGCGCCATGTATGCTTATTTTATCGAAAAAGATCAAGATGCCGTTCGTATCTTAAAACGCAATTGTAAAGTGATTGACGATACGCATACGACGGTCATCTACGGAGATAGCTTTACGGTATTGCCCACGCTGTTTTCTGCCTTACGTACGCCGACCTATTTTTATTTTGATCCACCGTTTTCCATTCGTGAAGGTATGGAAGAAGTGTATCAAAATACGCTCCGCCTCATTGCCTCGTTACCGCAAGACAAGACGATAGCCGCCATCGTAGAACATATGAGTACGGAAGTTTTACCCGAAACCATCGGTTCATATACGCTTCAAAAAACGAAAAAATTCGGAAAAAGCTCTCTGTCGTACTATCGATAAATCTTTGGAACGCGAATTGCTTTACACTTAGCAAAGAATGCTACATGTAAAGGGAATAAATGAAAATTATCAACATTTCATTGGTAATTGTTTCCATCGTATCGTCGCTTTTCGCTGAAAGGCTCGGGGATGTCGCTAACGTCATCGGCGTGCGCGAAAACCAACTGATCGGTTACGGTTTGGTCGTAGGATTAAACGGAACGGGAGACGGTTCTTCTTCGGAGTTTACGCTTCGTTCTTTATCGAATCTTTTGCAGACCGTCAACGTTAAAATCGATCCGGCGGATATTAAATCTAAAAATATCGCTGCGGTTGTCGTCACCGCAAAACTTCCTGCTTTTGCGCGTCAAGGCGATAAAATCGACGTTTCCGTTTCCTCTATCGGCGATGCCAAATCCTTACAAGGCGGTAATCTTTTGTTGACACCTCTTAAAGGCGTCGACGGAAAAATTTACTCTTTGGCGCAAGGATCGCTAACGATCGGCGGTATGAACGGTAAGGAAAAAGGACAAGTTAATCACCCGGCATCGGCGAATATTTTCGGCGGAGCACTCGTGGAGCGTGAGATCGAATTTGATTTACATGAACAAGAATTTATCAATCTTTCGTTAAAAGAAGCAAATTTCAATACGGCAGTCTCCGTTCAAAACGAACTTAACCGTGCCTTCGGTAAAAAAATTGCCGTAGCAACCGATTCTCGAACGATTCGATTGATGAAACCCGCCAATTATACCTCCGTCGAGTTTTTAGCCAAAACGCTGGATACGCAAGTGAAATACGAACGCGAAGATAAAATTATTATCGACGAGCGCACGGGAACGATTGTCTCTGGCGTCAATATCAAAGTGGATCCCGTCGTCATTACGCACGGCGATATTACGATTAAAATCGAAGCAAACGATAACGTACCAAGCGATAAAAACGTCGATATCGGCGGTAACGTTCAAATAGCGGCAAGCGAAAACCGCATTAAAATGCAAGAAGAGAGTATGACCGTCGCCAACGTAGCGCGCGCACTCAATAAATTAGGCGCAAAACCCAAAGATATTATCTCGATTTTTGAAAACATCAAACGTTCCGGTGCGATTACGGCGCAATTGGTGGTGATCTAATGACCAATGATACGTCGCTAGCATTGATGAATGCGAATTACGGCTCTTTACCGACGACAAACGTCAAAGCGGCTTCGGCATCAAGCAGTGCGTCTCAAAGCGATGCTTTGCTGAAAGAACAAACCGATAAATTTGAAGCTTTTTTTCTCAAACAAATTTTAGACATCGCAACGGACACGGAAGAGCAAGACCCGCTTTTTCCAAAAGATGCCGGAGATAAGATTTATCGATCGATGTATAACGATACGATGAGTTCCGCGCTTAGCGGTGGACTCGGAATCAGTCAGATGCTTTTTAATTATTTGAAAGAAGGGCGTTAATGTTTTATTGTTTTAGACGATATAGGGTTAACACAAACGTTAAACTTATAAAGGGTCTCAAATGATTTCAACCGTTCAAGCGTCCAATGCGGCGTATGTACAAGGCAGTGCATTCAAAGACGACACCGTAAAGAGTGCCGAAAAAACCGAAAAAAGCGAAGGCATAGACAAACTTTCTACGCTTAAAGCCGAGATCGAAGACGGAACGTATAAGGTCGATCTGAAAAAAACGGCAAAAGCGATTACGGAAGAGTTGTTCTAAGTCCTTTCTATATCAAAGGATAAAAAATGTTAACTCACTATCTACAAAATGCGATCAAAGATATTGAAAACCTGATAGAACAAACGGAAAAGGACATTGCCGATATCAAGGTTGCCAAACATATGAATGTTTTTGAACGTGCTAAAATTAAAGAAGATTTACTTCACTCTTTTGAACATAAAAAATCACTGTTAGATAATGAGTTAATGAAAATGCTGAAAGAAAGCGGACAAAAATCGCTTGAAGAGCTTCTAAACGCCGAGCAAAAACAACTTTTAGCGTATATGAAAACCAAATTGTCCGAGCTTAAAACATGCAATAAGCAGTATGCGCGTTACGTTGTGACCGTTAGCCAGTTTTATAACGTTCTGCTGGACAGTATTTTCCCGCGAGAAATGGACGGTTATACCGCTTCGAATCACAAACCGGCTTCTTTACTCAAAGTAAGGGCTTAAAGATGAGCCTATTTAGCACGCTCAATACCGGCAAAACGGCATTAAATGCTTCGCAAATCGCTATTGCGACGACCAGCCAAAATATTTCCAATGCCGACAATGATTCGTATACGCGTCAACGTGTTTCGTTTGCGGCAAGTACGCCTCTTTATACGCAAGGCGTTAGCATAGGTAGCGGTGTTTCCGTTACTTCGATCGTACGTATTCATGATGAGTTTGTCTACTCTAAACTTCGCGATGCCTCTTCAAATCTCTCTTACGATACGTTTGCGACTAAAACTTTGCAAGAAACGGCAAAATATTTCCCTGATTTAAGCGATTCGGGATTGGCGCAAGATTTAACGAACTATTTTACGGAATGGAGTAATTTAGCTTCTAATACGACGGAAGGTTCACAAAAAATCGCATTGATCCAAAAAAGCGTTACATTGACGACCAATATCCAATCGACGAGGGATTCGTTAAGAAATTTGCAAGACTCCATGAACACGCAATTAAAAACGGCCGTCGACGAATTGAATAGCCTTGGAAGTCAAATTGCCGATTTGAATAAACAAATCGGTATCGTCGAAGCAACCAAGGGAACATATGCCAATGATTTACGAGATCAACGCGATAAATTGGAATTGACGCTCTCTAAGTTGGTCAATATATCCGTTTTTAAAGGCAATATTACGAGTGATACGACCGTAGATGCCAATATGACCGATACGGGAAAGGAATATTATCTCAATATATCGGGTGCCTCGTTTGTAGACGGACCTACGTTTCATCCGATCGTTATCGATAACTCTTCCAACGAAAGCAGTTATTACTCCATCTCTTCGCAAATGCAAGACGGTAGTCTTTACGACTTGACGACACAGTTATCCGGAGGTAAAATCGGTGCTATTTTGGATTTAAGAGGGCGTGTAATTGATAAAAGCATCAACGGCGGATACCCGCAAGACGGTATTTTACAAGGCTATATAGATGATTTAGATAGTTTTGCTCAGACTTTTATTACGGAAACCAACAATATTTATGCTCAAAGTGCCCAAAAACGTATGGATAGTCCATCTTTATCGCTGAAAGGCAATGAGTCGCTGAAAAACGTTTACAATAATATGAACGACGGATCGATGGACGTCATCGTTTACGATACCAACGGAAAAGAAGTGGCACGTAAAACACTCACGATTAACGGTATGACGACGATGAACGACGATACGTTTTCGCAAAGTATCTTAACGCAATTTAACAGTGATACGGACGACAATCAAGACAACAACGCGCTGAATGACGTGAGTGACTATTTTAAAGCCGAGTTTATGGACAACGGTTCTTTTTCGATTAGCCCAACTTCTTTGAATAACGGTTATACGGTTGCCGTTAAAGACAACGGTAGTAATTTTCCGGGTATTATCGGAGTGAGCCAGTTTTTAACGGGTACCGACGCTTCGAATATTAACGTCAAAACGGAATATAAAGAAAACCCTTCCGCGGTTCAAGGATACGGAGCTCCCGTTTACGGAAATCATAGTGTTGCGAACAGTATGCTTCAGCTTCAATATACGTCGTTAAATTTTTACCATAAAGACGGCTCGATTTCTCAGGGTACGATACAAGGGCAATACAGCGCGTTTACGGCGAAGATTGCTACGGATGCTTCCGCGGCAAAAAGTCAATATGACACCAATGAAGCTTTAAATGCAACGATTACTTCTGAATTTCAATCGATTAGCGGTGTTAATACAGAAGAAGAACTGATTGATTTGATGCAATATCAAAAGTCGTTTGCCGCTGCCGCTAAAATTATTACGACAATCGATGAAATGTTAGATACGCTTTTAGGTATCAAATCCTAGTGAAACGCTTTCCTTACGCGAGCACCTGTTTATTGGTGCTCATTTTCTTTTTATGCTTCGGTGCGCCTTTTTTCTATCATGTTTCGCCTTACGATCTCCATCCCGACGCCATTTTGCTAGCACCCGATTGTGATCATCTTTTGGGAACCGATCGCTTAGGGCGCGATCTTTTAGCCCGTTTAATGCTCGGCGGTCAAATTTCGCTTTTAATCGGACTCGGTAGTGCTTTTATTGCAAGTGTCATCGGCTTGATGATCGGCATTAGTGCGGGGTTTTTTCAAAAAGGCGTCGATCGTTTGGTTATTATCGTGATCGATCTTTTTTTAACGTTTCCGACTTTTTTCTTACTCTTGGCGTTGATCAGTTATATGAACGCGTCGGTCTGGATACTTGTTGTGATTATCTCGGTGACGGGATGGATGGGAATGGCGCGTATGATTCGAAGCGAGAGCTTTGCGATTGCCAATGCGCCGTTTATCAAAATTTTACAACTCTCACATGTAGGAACGTTTAAAATTATTTTTAAATATTTTGCTCCTTTACTTGCGCCTATCTTTTTCATCAGTTTTACCTTCGGCGTTAGCGGCGCGATACTTTCCGAAAGCGGATTGAGTTTTTTAGGGATCGGCATTATGCCGCCTCAAATCAGTTGGGGCGTTATTTTAAGCGAAGGGCGCGACGTTATCGACATTGCGTGGTGGCTGAGTTTTTTCCCCGGCCTTTTGATCTTTCTCGTGACGTTTTCTTTGCTTCAACTTTCCGACTACCTCCAAGAAAAAAGTAACGAAAAAGAGGCTTTAAGCGATGCATAAAAGCATTGCCGATCGTTTACGCGAAGAAGCTCTTAAACGCAATTGCGCTTTAGAATTATCCGTTTCAAAACCCGATCCTTTAATGGTTGCTTCACGGTATAAAGACGAATACGTCGCTTTGGTTTGTGCGCTTTTTGCTTACGGAAATGCTCAAGCGATCGTGCATTTTTTAGAGAGTTTGGACTTTAGCCTTTTGGAAACAAGCGAATCGCATATCGCCGAGGCTTTGCAATCTTCGTATTATCGTTTTCAAAGCAGTCTTGACATTCAAGCATTTTTTATAACGCTCAAACGCCTCAAAGAGACGCACGGAAGTTTGGAAAAACTGTTTCTACGCGGGTATCGAAAAAAGCAAAACGTCATGGACGGAATTGCCGTACTGATCGACATGTTGTACGCTTCTAATCCGTATCGTTCAAAAGGGTATCAGTTTCTCTTAGGTAAAATGCCTTCATCTAACCCGACTTCCGCTTACAAACGATGGCATATGTATTTACGTTGGATGGTTCGTTGCGACGCATTGGACTTGGGTTTGTGGAACGAGGTTCGTCCTCAAGACCTTTTGATGCCCTTAGATACGCATACGTTTCGCGTCGGTCGAAAATTAGGGTTGATTGCGCGTAAAACATACGATTTTAAAGCGGTTCTCGAGCTGACCGATGCCTTAAAAACACTTGATCCTAACGATCCCGTCAAATTCGATTTTGCCCTGTATCGCTTAGGACAGGAGAAACAAATACTGTAAAGAAAGGCGGTTTTGATGAATGTAAGAAATTGGCTTCCTAGAAGCTATACGCTTTTAAAGGAAGGGTACACTTTCGCACACTTTTCTTCGGACGTGCTTGCGGGAGCGACGGTGGCGATTATTGCCTTACCTTTGGCGATGGCATTTGCGATTGCCAGCGGCGTAAGTCCCGAACGCGGTCTTTTTACGGCGATCGTTGCGGGGTTTATTATCTCCTTACTCGGAGGTAGCAGGTATCAGATTGGAGGTCCTACGGGGGCTTTTGTTGTGGTACTTTATGCGGTGATTTTAAAACACGGCTATGACGGTTTGGTGATTGCGACGTTTTTAGCCGGCGGAATGCTCGTTTTAATGGGTGTTTTTAAACTCGGCAATATCATCAAGTTTATTCCGTATCCCGTAACGGTGGGATTTACAAGCGGTATTGCCTTAATTATTTTTTCATCGCAAATCAAAGATTTTTTAGGCTTGCCGATTGCAAAAATGCCGGCGGAATTTACCGATCAATGGGTTTTGTATTCGCATGAAGTCTTACATGTGAATTATTACGCACTGGCTATAGGGCTGATCAGCATCGCGATGTTAATTAAACTTCGCCATCGTTTTCCGCGTGTTCCCGCTCCGATGCTGGTCATTGTTTTTGCTTCGTTTGCGGTTTGGTGGTTTAATATACCGGTTGAAACGATAGGATCGAAATTCGGATCGTTACCTTCGACGCTTCCGTCACCTTCGATCCCCGCTTTTTCGCTGGAAAAAATTCGCGCCGTTTTCCCCGATGCTATTACGATAGCGATTTTAGGGGCAATCGAGTCTTTACTTTCGTGTGTCGTTGCAGACGGTATGACGGGCGATCATCACCATTCCAACAAGGAGCTGATCGCTCAAGGCGTCGCTAACATCGGGTCGGTGCTCTTCGGCGGTATTGCGGCGACGGGTGCGATCGCTCGAACGGCAACCAATATTAAATCGGGTGCATACGGTCCGGTTTCGGGTATGTTGCACGCGTTGATGCTATTGATCTTTATGTTTTTGTTTTCAAAATTGATTTTATTAATTCCCTTGGCGGCATTGGCGGCAATTTTAGTGGTCGTTGCATGGAATATGAGCGAATTTCATCATTTTAAAGCGATTGCACTTAAGTCGGAACGAAACGACGTCGTCGTCCTTTTAATGACTTTCTTTTTGACCGTTTTTATCGATTTGAACACCGGCGTCCAAACGGGCATTATGTTGGCGGGTCTTTTATTTATCAAGCGTATGATCGACGTGACGGGGATTATCGACACGAAAGAGAGCGTGGTTATGCCTTTTGACGAAACCGACGAGCCGATTGACGAAACCGACGCGCATGCCATTAGCAATAAAATCGTCCCGCAAGGCGTCGAAGTGTATGAAATTAACGGTCCTTTCTTCTTTGGCGTCGCCGATCGTTTAAAAAATATTTTGGGCGAATTGGAAGATGCTCCTAAAGTGTTTATTTTACGAATGCGTCATGTTCCCATGATCGATGCGACGGGATTACATGCTTTGGAAGAATTTTTAGAGTTGTGTCAAAGCAACGGAACGGTTCTTGTACTCTCCGGCGTCAACGAGCGTATTAAACATAAAATGGAACGCCTCGGTTTTGATAAAAACGTCGGACAAGAAAACATTACCGATCATATCGATACGGCACTCCTTCGTGCCGATCGACTACTCAATCAGGAGATGCCATGCCCTACGTCAATATCAAAATAACCAAAGAAGGTGCCAGCAAAGAGCAAAAAGAAAAACTCATTGCGGGCGTGACCGATTTATTGGTCGACGTGTTAGGAAAAAATCGTTCGACGACCGTCGTCGTTATCGATGAAGTCGATACCGACAATTGGGGTATCGGCGGTGAACAAGTCACAAAGCTTCGCCAAAAAGCGAAGTCTTAATGAATGATTAAATGATTTATCGATACAATCACGCAAATAATAATTAAAGGAACGGTGTAATGGGTGAAATTTTTACCTTTGTAGGCTTAATCAGTCACGACCATAACTTTCTTTTCGTATCCCACATTCTTTTGGTAGCATTGATCGTCTTGGGACTCGCCAAAATGGCAACGTCTAAGATGCAATTGGTCCCAAGCGGCGTACAAAACGTTATGGAAGCATATCTTGTAGGCGTTATCTCTATGGGCAGAGACGTCATCGGAGAAGAGTTATCTCGCAAATATTTACCGCTTGTAGCAACCATCGGTTTGGTCGTTTTTGTTGCCAATATGATCGGTATCGTTCCCGGTTTTGAAGCACCTTCAAGCAGTCTAAACATGACATTGGCATTGGCGTTAATGGTTTTTGTTTATTATAATTTTGAAGGTATCCGCGTCAACGGCGTCGTTCACTATTTCGCACATTTTATGGGACCGGTCAAACTTTTGGCTCCGTTAATGTTTCCTATCGAAATCGTTTCGCATTTTTCGCGTATTATTTCCCTTTCCTTCCGACTTTTCGGTAACATCAAAGGCGAAGATATTTTCTTGGCGGTAGTTTTAATGCTTGCCCCTTGGGTTGCTCCGCTTCCCGCATATGCGCTTTTAACGTTTTCCGCACTTTTGCAAACGTTTATTTTTATGATCTTAACGTACGTTTATCTTGCAGGTGCGGTCTTGATCAGTGAAGAACACTAAAGATTTCTCGCGTTTTGAAAAACTGCTGAGCTTTTTGCAAGGTGCCTCTTGGGCTCTTGCAATTGCCGGCGGGACATACTTCTTTTTACTCTTCTTACCTTTCGGATGGATCGTCGCTTGCGTGATCGGGCTTTTTTGTTTTCTCTTCGGAGCACTTTTTGTGGTTGTTTTTGAAGTGGCGTCTTTGCAGATTGCCAAATTTTCGGAAGCGCAAAAGCAAACGGCTTTATTGCAACGCTGGATCGACACAAACGATGCTCAAACGCTATCTGATCACTGATCCGCTTTATTACACTTCCGATGCGCAAATCTGTGCGCAAAAACTTCGTGACATTACGCAAAAACACCACGTCGATTATATCTGTTTGCGCGATAAACATGTTGTCGATTATGCAGTGTTTGCTACGGAGGTTCTTGCTTTGCTTCCGCAAAATTTATATGCAAACGTCCTTCTCCATGGCGATTATCGTTTGGCTCATCGTTTAGGCGTTTTGGGCGTACATTTGCCCTCAAATGCGTTACATGTCGTTGAAGAGGCTAAAGCTTTAGGACTTTTTGTCGTGGTCAGTACGCATACCTTACGCGAAGCGGAAGAGGCACAAAAAAACGGTGCCGATGCGTTGACGTTTAGTCCCATCTTCGAATCCCCCGGCAAAGGAACGCCCGTAGGTTTAGAGAAGTTAAAAGAAATAAATGATAAAATCTCTCTCAAATGTTTCGCGCTTGGAGGTATCGTCAAACCTGCGCATGTCAAGGCGTGTGAAGCACTTGGGGTGTACGGAATTGCTTCTATCCGCTTGTTTTTAGATTAATCCGCAAAGGCTCATGAATGGAATTTGAAGTTGTTATAGGACTTGAGGTTCATGCTCAGTTAAATACGAAAACCAAAATTTTTTGCAGTTGTCCGACCAGTTTCGGCGATGAACCCAATACTAACGTGTGCGAGGTCTGCTTAGGCCTTCCGGGAGCTTTGCCCGTTTTAAATAAAGAGGCGGTGAAAAAAGCCATTGCGCTTGGAACGGCCATCAACGCAACGATCAATCGAAAATCTATTTTTAACCGTAAAAACTATTTTTATCCCGATTTACCCAAAGGGTATCAAATCAGCCAGTTTGAAATACCTATCGTCGAAGCAGGCGAGATATATATCGATTTTGAGGACGGGACGAAAAAACGCATCGGGGTTACGCGCGCGCATCTCGAAGAAGACGCGGGAAAAAATATTCACCACGGCAACGTCTCACATGTCGATCTTAACCGTGCCGGAACACCGCTGTTAGAGATCGTCAGCGAACCGGATATGCGCAGTAGCGAAGAGGCGGTTTTATACCTTAAAAAGCTTCATGCTATTTTGCGTTACCTCGACATTAGCGACGCGAATATGCAAGAGGGAAGTTTTCGTTGCGACGCGAACGTCTCGATTCGCCCGAAAGGCGATACGAAGCTTTATACGAGAGCGGAGATTAAGAACCTAAACTCGTTTAAATTCATCCAAAGAGCCATCGATTACGAAGTAGAGCGTCAAAGTGCGGCATGGGAAGACGGCGTATACGAGCAAGAAGTCGTCCAAGAGACACGGCTTTTCGACATCGATAAAAATGAAACACGCAGTATGCGTTCCAAAGAAGACAGTGCGGAGTATCGCTATTTTCCCGATCCGGATTTATTACCGGTTCTGATTCCCGAAGATATGTTAGCCGAGTGTATTCAAATCCCTGAATTACCCGATGAGAAAAGAGATCGTTTCGTAACGGAATACGGCATCAAGGCGTACGATGCAAACGTGATTACCGCAAGTGTCGAGACGGCACGCTTTTTTGAAACGATGATTGAACACGGTGCGAGTCCGAAAAATAGCGTGACGTGGCTAAGCGTCGAGCTTCAAGGTCGTTTGGGAAACGGCGTGACGATTATGACTTCGCCGGTTGATGCCGCGACGTTGGCATTGCTCGTCAAACGTATCGAAGATGCTACGATTAGCGGTAAAGCCGCCAAAGAGGTTTTGGACTATTTAATGCAAAATCGCGTCGGTGTTGATGAAGCGATTGAAACGCTAGGCTTACGACAAATGAGCGATGAGGGCGCGCTGGTAGCGATCATCGATGCGATTATTGCCGCAAACGGCGATAAAGTCGCCGAATACAAAGCGGGTAAAGAGAAGCTTTTTGCTTTTTTTGTCGGACAAGCGATGAAAGAGAGCAAAGGAACGGCCAATCCTTCCAAAGTCAACGAGCTTTTAAAAGCCAGACTTCACTAACGCAAAGGTTTTTTGTGAGTATAGCGGTCATTGGAGCGGGAAAATGGGGGCAAGCACTTCAGTTTGCTATTTCCCGCAATGTTACATGTAAGATTACGTCGCGACACGCAAAATCCGTTGAAAATTTTGTAGGACTTGAAGAAGCCCTTCAAAGCGACTATCTCATTTTTGCTTTACCGGCGCAAGTCGTGCGAAGTTGGTTGGAAGAGCATTTTCGCTTTTCGGGGCAAAAAATTTTGGTTGCCGCAAAAGGAATCGAACAAGGAAGCGGAAAATTTTTAAATGAAATTTTTGCACAGTACGTACCCGAAACCCATCTGGCATTTCTTTCCGGTCCTTCGTTTGCTTCAGAAGTGATGCAAGCTCTCCCCACGGCGGTCGTCGTCAATGCGTCCAATGAAAGCCTTGCCAAAGAGTTTTGCGCATTTTTCCCTTCATTTATCAAAACCTATATTTCGCAAGACGTCATCGGCGCGGAAGTTTGCGGTGCCTATAAAAACGTTTTGGCGATTGCTAGCGGTATTTGTGACGGGTTAAAACTCGGCAATAACGCACGGGCGAGCTTAATTGCCAGAGGCTTGGTCGAGATGCAACGCTTCGGTCATTTTTTCGGTGCAAAAGAAGCGACGTTTTTGGGGCTTAGCGGTGCGGGCGATCTTTTTTTAACGGCTTCGAGTACGCTTTCGCGTAATTACCGCGTCGGTCTTTTTTTAGCGCAAGGCAAAGCTTTAGACGCGATTTTGGAAGAATTAGGCGAAGTGGCGGAGGGTGTTTATACCTCTGAAGCCGTTTTCGAGCTTTCTGCAAAACACGCTATTTATACGCCCATTGCTCATGAAATTGCTTTGATCTTAAAGGGAAAGGCTCCCAAACAAAGCGTGAAAGATTTATTGGCGGATTGATGAAACGAATTTTTTTACTGACGGCATTGTGCCTGAGTCTTGCCTGTGCGAAAAGCACGTCGTTGGAAGAGATGATTGCCCAAATGATCGTGATCGGATTTGACGGAACGAAAGAGAGCGATAAGTGGGTTGAACAAGTCGCGAAAGATATTAAACGCGAAAAAATAGGCGGTGTTTTTTTAACGGAAAAAAATATCCAAAATGTTGCCCAGTTGAAAAAATTGACCGATTATCTCAAAGCGCAAGCTCCGGCAGATGCGGCTTTGATCGTTGCGGTTGAACATGACGGAAGCGATGCAAATCTCTTTTCCCTCAAAAAAGGCTTTGCTCCCGCATACGGTGCCAATGAAATCGCAACGAGTAAAGACGTGAACGAAACCGCCTCGATTTACGACGCCATGTGCTCTTCTATGGCAAAAGGCGGCGTAAACGTCAATTTAGCTCCCGTACTCGATTTACAACGTAAAATCGCCGGTAATGCCAAAGAGTCGGAGCGTTCTTATGCTTCTTACGAAGAGATCGTTACCACGTATGCCCTTTTATTTATCGATGCGATGTATCGAAACGGTATGACGCCTGTCGTTAAGTATTTTCCCTATGCGGGAGCCAATTTATGGGATGATTTTTCAAGCCGCGCGGATGCTTCGGCTTCATGGCGATTTGAGCAACTCAAACCCTATTACGACCTCATTGCTTACGATAAAATCGACGCGGTTTTGATGTCGCATGCCAAGATTAACGATTTAGATCCGAAAGAGCCTTCGCTTTTTTCCAAAACGATCGTTCAAAACTTATTGCGCGATAAAATGCACTTCAAAGGCGTCGTTTTTGTGCATAATTTACGTACCGACTCTTTGCCTAATACGCTCGATTTTAAACAACGCATTATCCGAAGCGTACAAGCCGGCGGCGATATTCTTGTTTTTACCAATTATTTTGCCGATAATGCCAGTATGCCTTTTACGGTTCAAAAAATTCTATTAGATGCCGTTCGTAGCGGAGAAATTTCGCAAGCTAGCATCGAGCAATCTTACGCACGCATCTTGACGTTTAAAAAAAATCTATCCAAGCGAGGAAGCTATGCTTATTAAAAACGCACGAATTCACGAAAAAAGACAAGACGTGTTGATTCAGGACAACAAGATCGTTGCGATCGGCGAAAACCTTAACGCTCCTATGCATGAGGAGGTTTTAGAGGCTAACGGTATGGTTTTGCTTCCGGGAATGATCGATCTTAACGTACGTTTTTCCAATAGCATTCTCAACCAAGACCATATCGACAAACTCGCACAAAGTTGTCTTAAAGGCGGTGTAACGACGGCGGTGGTGATGTCGGATTTTACGCCTCGTTTGGAGAGTGCGACGCTTTTGGAGTTGGTAAAATTTAAAATTGATCAAGCTAAAGTCAATATTGTGATGAGTGCTCCTTTGGCGGATCAAAAAGAAGACCAACTGCACAATATTGCCACGTTGCTCAATAACGGAGCTTCGGCGATTTTGGCCGATTCGCACCGTAATGCCAACTTGCTTCGCCGCGGAATGCAATACGCTACGATGAAAGACAAACCGGTTTTCGTACAGTGTTACGAGCCGAATCTTGACGATAACGGATTGATGAACGACGGATGTATCGCTTCGACGCTAGGACTTTCGGGAATTTCCAAGATTTCCGAAACGGCCGAAGTAGCGAAAGTCTGTGAAATGGCACTTTTTTACGGTGCTAACGTCGTTTTAAAATCGCTTTCGACGAAGCGTTCTTTGGAGATAGCCCAAGCGCATAAAAAAGCATGCCCTTCTTCTCTTTTTACCGAAGTTTCGATTCATCATCTGTCCAAAAACGATGCAAGCTGCGACGGTTTTAATACTTACGCTAAATTGATGCCTCCTTTGCGCGAAGAAGACGAAAGAATTGCCCTAATCGATGCTTTGAAAGCGGGAATGATCGATTGCGTTACCTCTTCGCACTCTCCTAAATCGATTTTGTATAAAGACGTCGCGTTTGAGGATGCGGAGTTCGGTATCGGATCGATTGAAGAATTTTTAACTTTGGCGTATACGTTTTTAGTCAAAAACGGTACGATCGATTTGCAAACACTTGAAACGTTGTGTGCACGCAATCCGGCAATGATTTTAGGCTTAGAGCATAAAGGAAAAATTGAAGAAGGATGCGATGCGGACGTCGTTTTGTTTGATCCTAACCCTACCTATACCGTGACGAACAAACACTCTTTATACTATGGTGATACGTTATACGGTCGAGTCGCCAAAGTGATCGTCGGCGGAAAACTTTTGTTTGAAAACGAATAAGCTTCGACACAACTTCTAATAATAAATACGCGAGAGGTAAAGCCCGCAGGCGGGAGCTAGCGTTGAGCTGATCTTCTTGCGTTTATCTCGCTGTGCGATTAAATCTTCAGGCGACAAAGAACCGCTCTCGACTTTTAAGAGCATATCGGTCATCATACGAATTTGAGATCGTAAAAAAGCGTCGCCTAAAAAGTAAAGAATGATTTTTTTTTGATAACGATAAGCTCCGGCTTTAAAAATAGTACGCTCTTCTCCCGTCGTTCCGCCTCCTGTTTTTTTAAAAAAACCGAACGCGTGTTTTCCTTCAAAAAGCTTGGCAAGCGTATCGAGTTTTGCAACGTCAAGAGAGCTTACATGTAAAGCGTAAGCACTTAAAAAAGGCTGGTACGTTCCTTCGTACATAACATAGCGATAAAGCCTTTTTTTGGCGTCGAAGCGGGCATTGAAGCATTCGTCTACCGGCTCAATCTTTTTGACGTAACAATGAGGCATTAAAGAGCGGTTCAAATAATGACGCAATTTTGTAAGGTCGCTCCAAGGTGTCGGAACGTCAAAATGCACGACTTGTGCTAAGGCGTGTACGCCCGTATCCGTACGCCCGCTTGCAACGGGAGTCGAGTCGATATGAAGACGCTTTAGGGCTTTCTCCAGTGTACCTGCAACGGTTTTAACGTCGGCGTCAAAGGCTTGTTTTTGCAAGCCGTTAAAGGCACTCCCGTCGTAGCTGAGGGTTACTTTAACACGCATATCGATTTAAAAAACACGGCGAATACGTTTTTGATAGAGTACGTACGAAGCGATCATCGTGATCGCAAAAACAATTAGCGGCGCATATTGCGGTAGTTTTGAAGAAAAAACCGTCGTAAGCGTCAAATAAAACGCAAGGCACAAAAAGATACCCATGTAAATACTCTCTTTATTGTAACGATACGTCACGATGCCGATGCTCATTGCGATCATCGTCGAGGCAATCGGGAAGAGGGCGACGGTGAGGAAAAAGGATAAATCGTAAGCGCGTTTCCAGTTGACGAAAACGTCGTTCCAGTACTCCTTAACCGTTTGTATCGCCCCGACGGCCGTTTTAGGTTGACTATTGATATACATCGTTTCAAAATCGGTTTGACCGATGCCGTCTTTTTGAAATTCAAAGACTTTGCCCGCATCAAGATGTAAACGTAATATGCCGCTTTCATTATTGATCGTAGCGGCATTAGCGAGAATCAATTGCTCTTTATCCTCTTGTTTTTCGGGATTGTGGTAAAGCGTAATGCCTTCGTATTGTTTGGCATTATCGCTGTGTTCAATGTAGACAAGCCAGTCCGAAAACTTTTGTCCGAATTCATTGGCTTTGATATTAAATTTTGCTTCGGCTTTTTTATATTCGATAAAATTGCTGTTAAGCTGTTTTGAAATCGGTACGAGAACCATAATATCTATCAAAAGAATCACAGAAAGTCCCGTTGCTAGGCTCATAAAAAGACGCGTAATTTTTTTAGGATCGTAGCCGAGCGTAAAGAGTACAATCGTTTCGTTCTCTTTCGAGAGGTTGTACAAAGAGATGCTCAAAGCAATGAAAAACGTAATCGGAAGCGTATAAACCAGCGTTTTGGGCAAAAGGTAGATATAAAGCGTTCCGAGCTCCCAAAAATTCATCGTAATGATGGCCGTTAAGGCGGTAATTTTAATGAAAAAAACAATCGAGGTGATAAAAAACAGAATAAAAAAAAGTGCGCTAAAAAGCTCTAAAAAGTGTTTCAAGAGATAAAAAGATGCTTTATTCATACCAATGTTCCATAAACGTTAAAATAGGATGATCGAAAATCCATGCAATCAAAAGTCCCAAAGATAAAAATGGGATAAAAGGCAGTTCATAGCCTTTTTGACGCAGAAGCATAAACGCGACTAAAGCGATGAGTGCGGCAAGGTAAATAGCGGCAAATCCGAGCGTTATCCCCAGTATCGCTCCGATAATTCCGGCGATGATACTGTCGGCTTCACCCATCGCCTCTTTGCCGGAAATCGCCGAGACGCTTAAGCGAAGCAGTGCAAAAGCTCCTAAGAAGACCAATCCGTTTTGAAGAGATTCAAAGGGCAATCGATACAAAAACGAAAGAAACAGTGCCGGAAGCGATAGTGCGTCGGGCACGGCTTTATAGCGCATATCGATGATGCTGAGCGCAAGTAAAAGAGAAAAAATCGTTCCTAAAAGCAAGGCTTGCGGCCACGTAGAGACGCGCCATGCAACGAGCAGGTAACACAGTGCGCATGCTGCTTCGACGAGCGGGTATTGTTTGGAAATAGGCGTACGGCAAAAAGCACATTTCCCTTTAAGTCCTAGCCACGAAATCAAGGGAATATTGTGATACCATTTGAGCGGATGAAGACAATGCGGACAATGCGATGAGGGAAGTGCGATGCTTTCGTTTTTCGGCAAACGCAAAATAACGACGTTTAAAAACGAGCCGATGCACGCTCCAAAAATTCCTATCGCCAAAAAATACATACCCTATTAGCCTTTAATGTCTAAAATGACGTCTGCGGAATCAAACAGAGGTTTGATCTCTCGTTCCAAACGTATCTGTGTAATCATACCCAATTTTGCTTGCTCTTTTTGTAAATAGTAAAGACTCTTTTCGTACATGACGCAAAGTTCGAGTTGACGGTTGCTCCAAGTTCCGCGCAAGGGACCTAAGTGCTCCAACGCCATATAAAACGATACGTCGTGCGTATCAAAAAGGGAGAATTGTACCATATGTTTTTGTTCACTCCAAAGCAAGGGGAGGTGAACGACGTATTTGGAGAGGGCTAAGAGCATATAACCGTAGGTCTGAAAAAGCGTTTTGTCCTGCTCTTCGCGTGCAAGATTATCGAGTAAGAAAGTTTTAAAAAGCGTTGAGTTAAAGCCTTCATCGTTGCAAAAGAGCTCAATTTCCAAAGGCGTAAAGAGCGCATCGTCGAAAAGAGAAGGTTGCGGGTAGAGGTGCGAAATCGTCAAAATACCGCCCTTTCCCTCGGAAAAATTCGCCCAATATTTTTTACCCGCGATCAGTTCTTTTTGACTTTTGGTCGTCAGCTCTTTGCATCCGACTCGAAGACGGTATCGCAAAGGGTCGATTTTTTTGAGCACTTCGATCGTCACCGGAAGATTGGCGTTGAAATTAACGCTTGACGAAGATGTTTTGGCGATGTCCGAGCTAAGACCGGAGAGTTTTCGAAGCGTAGAAATCATAAGGTTTGAGAAAGTGTGATAATCTGTTCGGCAATCTCGAATTTACTTCGAAGCGGTAAATGAACGATAGCGTCTAAGCCGATAAAATACACTTCGTTTTGGTTAGAACCGAAACGGTTTTGCTCTTTGACGATATTTAAACAAACGCCGCTTAGCCCTTTTTTCTCTAGCATCGTTTGGGCGTTTTGAAGAGCGTTTTCTTCGTCCGTTTCCGCTTTAAAGCCGACGACGATCCAACCGGTTTTATCCAATTCGCTTAAGATGTCGACGTTACGTTTTAATGCCAAGCAATACGATTCGCCTAAAGTCTCTTTTTTGAGTTTTCCGTGATGAACGTGTTCGGGCACGTAATCGCTAATGGCGGCAGTCATAAAAAGATAAGGCGTTTTTTCGGCATTTTGACATAAACGCATGTGTGCCTCCAAGGTCGTACGAAGCTCGTTCGAACTGCTGACATGTAAGGTGGAGATCGTTTTAAATTCGGGTGCTTCACCGCCGGTAATCAGTGTAACGTTTGCGCCTTTAAGATAAGCAACCGTCGCTAATGCCAAGGCTTGTTTGCCGCTGGAAAAGTTGCTAAGGCATCGAACGTCGTCGATTTTTTCGCGCGTGCCTCCCCCCGTGATAATGACGTCACGCCCTTCCCAAAACGGCTCTTTAAGAAGCACTCTAGCGGCGGCGTAGAAAATCTCTTCGACGCTTGCTAGCGCACCTACGCCCTCATCGTTGCACGCAAGCAGTTTGGATTCGGGCGCGACGATCACGTATCCGAAGTTTTGCAATCGCGTTAAGCTCTCTTGCGTGATAGGGTTGAGCATCATATGGGTATTGGCGGACGGGGCTAAAAGGATCGGTTTGGTAAACGCTATCGCCGTTTGCGTTAAGAGGTTGTCGGCAATACCGCAGGAGAGTTTATTGATCGTATTAACCGAGGCGGGCGCGATGATAAACATATCCGCCCACTTCCCGATATGAATATGGCTAAGTTCTTCGCTCCAGCTTTCGGTGTCTACATGTAAGACTTTGTTTTGGCTGATCGTCTCGAAGGTGAGGGGTGAGATAAAGCGTTTGGCGTCTTCGCTCATTACGACTTTTACGTCACCGCTTGCTTTTACCAGCAGACGAATCAACTCCAGCGTTTTGTAAATCGCGATGCTTCCCGTGACGCCGACGAGAATTTTTTTGCCGGAAAGTAAGGTGTTACGCATCTTTTTTTCCGAAAAATTTGTAAAAAAATCCCTCGACGATCTTCAAGGGCTCGCGATTAATGGCAAGGGCGCCTTTGGGAATGTTTTTCGTGACCGTCGTTCCCGAAGCGATGATGACGTCGTCTTCGATCGTGACGGGCGCAACCAGTTGCGTGTCGCTTCCGACGAAGACGTTTTTGCCGATCATCGTTCGGTATTTTTTCTTGCCGTCGTAATTACATGTAATCGTACCGCAACCGATATTAGTGCCCTCATCGATACTCGCATCGCCGAGATAGCTTAAGTGTCCGGCTTTAACCCCTTTGAGCGTTGATTTTTTGACTTCGACGAAGTTGCCGATATGCGTATTCTCGATTAAAGAGTCGGGACGGATGCGTGCCATCGGGCCGATATCGGAGTTTTTCAAGGTACTTTTTTCGATGATGCTGTGCGCTTTCACGTGGACGTTTTCTAACGAAGTACCTTTTAAAAGCGTTACGCCGTTTTCGAGGATACATTCGCCTTTGAGTTCGACGTCCGCTTCGATGTAGATTGTCTCGGGTAATCGCATGATAACGCCTTGCTCCATGAAGCGACGTTTGATACGTCGTTGCATGATCTCTTCGGCTTTGGAAAGGTGGTATTTGGAATTGACGCCCATGTAGGTCTCTTCATCGACGAGGAGGGCTTTTACGCCTTTTCGATCACGGTGTGCAAAAGCGATTAAGTCGGTGAGATAATACTCTTTTTGCTTGTTTTGGTTATCAAGACGCGGTAAATATTCGCGTAAAAATGCGGATTTGAAGAGGTAAACACCCGCATTGACCGCAGTAATCTTTTTTTCTTCGTCGCTTGCGTCCTTTTCTTCGACGATCTTCTCGACGTCGGCACAATCGTTCATTACGACTCTGCCGTATCCGAAAGGCTCTTTCGCGCAAAAACTGCTCATGACCACATCGGCGTCTATCTCTAAGAAACGTTGCATGTCGCTTGCTTCCAAAAGCGGCATATCGCCGCTTAAAACAAGCAAGCGATCGTATTTTGGCGTAACGCCCATAATCGCTCCGCCCGTACCGGGAAAGTTTTCGTGATCTTGAATGACGTAACGGATACCCTGAAAATAGGCGTTCATTTGCTCTTGAACGCGATTGGCTTGATGGTATAAAACGACATGTATATCGTCGCTGATTTTTTGTGCCTCTTTGATAGAATGGTAAAGCATCTCAAAACCGCTAATCGTATGGAGAACTTTGGGAAGAGCGGATTTCATGCGGGTACCGAGACCTGCCGCCATAATAGCGATCGAAATATTCATACGGATGTTCCTAAGAAGATGAAATAAAGGTTATTTTAACGAAAAGTTGTTTAAAAATTAAATGCTTTTTAACGCAAAACCGACTAGAATGATGCATTATTTTATGAGGATAGCCGTTGAAAACAGTGATGCGAGTCGTTTTAATCTTGATATTAGGATGTGCAAGCTTTGCCGCCGATACGATTCCGACCGTCAATCTCTCTTTAAGCGCGCCCAACTCTCCGCAACAATTGGTGACAAGCCTCAATCTTGTTTTAGTCTTAACGATTCTCGTCTTAGCTCCGTCGTTAATTTTTATGATGACGAGCTTCTTGCGTTTGACCATCGTTTTTTCGTTTTTACGTCAAGCTTTAGGAACGCAACAACTTCCGCCGACGCAGGTACTGGTTTCTTTGGCGATGGTGCTGACGTTTTTCATTATGGAGCCGGTCGCCAAAGAGTCTTATAATGTCGGAATCAAGCCGTATCTGGAAGAAAAAATGAGCTATCAAGAGGCGTTTGAAAAAGGAGCCGCTCCGTTTAAAGCCTTTATGGTACGCAATACGCGTGAAAAAGATTTGGCACTTTTCTTTCGTATTCGACAATTGGAAAACCCCAAAAATATCGAAGATATTCCTTTAACGATCGCCGTTTCCGCCTTTATGATCAGCGAAATGAAAACGGCGTTTGAAATCGGCTTTTTACTCTATTTGCCGTTTTTAGTAATCGATATGGTCGTCAGTTCGGTGTTAATGGCAATGGGTATGATGATGCTGCCGCCGGCGATGATCTCTTTGCCGTTTAAATTGCTGATTTTCGTATTGGTCGACGGCTGGAACTTACTCGTCGGTAAAATGGTTGAGAGTTTTCATTAAGTTCGTTTTTATGGTGTTTTTGAAGTATTTTTTAGGTTGAATGATTTGTCCATAAATATAAGAATAAATTATTTTTATAAAGAAGAGTAAGTATAATAAAAAATTATCGAACAACAACAAAATCTGCTAAAATAAGCAGAAAATAATCAGTCAAAAATAGGTCAACTTTTAAAAAAATCACAAATATCTACTTCCAAAATATTAGCAATTTTAAAATTATTACTGTATGATTTTCATATAAAAATAATGAGGATTTTTTATGAAACTCTTGCCCTTTAACCTAAGTTTATTATCTCTATTACTAGTTTCAAATACTTTTGTTCTCGCAGATGACACACTTTTTTCACTCTATCAACTAAATTCTAGGAAATCAGATGCTAATGGAGGCAATACTTCAAACGGTGCAGGTTTGTATTACGATACTGAAACAATTAAGATTCGGCTTGAAAACACATCTGATTATACTAAATTTGGTACTGTATTTAAGTATAACCCTGAAGATACTCAATGGTATATCAAAACAGGACTTAGCTATCTTAATGAAAAAATGTATGGATACGATGGTTCAAACGATAGAGTCAATCAATATGGATTAACCCTAGGGATCGGCTATAAACTTACAGATACGCTCTATGCAGAAATTGGTGCGAATCAAACCGATTTACATGGAACAAAAATTGGTAACTTGTTTGAAATTACTGATGAAACAACTAAAAGAACTTACGCAGAGTTAGTTAAAAGACTTCAAGGTGATTTTGGTGTTATTGATGCAAGTGTCAATGTTGGTAGAACTTACTATGAATTTACAAAAGATGAAAACTTTATCGGTTATGGCATTAATTATTATCCCCTTTCTTCGTCTAAAATTGCTATTTTCCATAATGCTGAAACAAGAAATCACTCAACGATAGTTTCTCTGTCGTATCAAGCATTAGAAATCAGTTATAAAAATTTAAACGATAACGCTCACGCATTAACAGTTGGTTTTAAAGTACAATGTAGCAATGTATTTGATATTTCATCGTGTAAAGTGCCAAGCAATATCATTCCTGATATCTCCGAAAATGATAAATTTGAACAAATCACTTTTACAGCAGCATCTGAAATTCAAACCAGTAAGCCAAATCCGATTGGTTTTCAGTGTATAAGACCTAGTGCTGATATGTTTCAATCTGGCCCATTTCAAATGCTTGGTGCTCCACCTGTTGATGAAAATGGATGTTTGATTCAGAACCCTGCTGCTTTATACTATGGATCGGATATGTTTTTTGGTCAGACTGGGTATCCAACGTATTTTCAAGGTTTTGACTGGTATCCTAATTAATGGCTATCATCATTATAAATCAAAAATAGGGTCAATTTATGACCCTATAATATTTTCTATGCTGCTTGCAAATAATGCTTTACATAGTAGTTGATGACACTGCCAAAGAGTACTTCAATGGAGCATTTGAGTGCTCTGGTTTCTGCTCGTGCCATCATAAAGTGAAGTCCTCCTGTGCCTTTAAGCTCTTTGAGTTCACAAATACCCAGACCTGAAGATTGACGTAACAATTCCCCAACACTGACACTGAGCACTCCCTCCACCTTTGCATAGCGTTCATTTAGTTCTGAACTTTCCAGTTGCCATTTATAGCTAATAGGAAGGGATGAGAGAATCTTTATCAGTCCATCACGCTTAGCTTCATATACCCCATTGATGAGAAGGGTTCTCTTCGGCAGAGTGCCCACGTACCTTCGGTGCTTTTATCTCTTGCAAAAAGATTTTCAAGAAGCCGGCTTAAAAATATGGTGTTAAGAAGCCTTAGGTAGGGTTCGCTTAATCTCTTGACGAATGTGTAGAAAAATCGATTTTACCATCTCTTGATGCAGCGTTTCTATCGCTTCCATTCGTGCGTGAAGCGACTCGTTTGATTCACACATTCGAGAGTCTAAGAGTTCTTTCGCGAGGCGATGGAGATGCTTATGCAGGGTTTCAAATTTGCGAAACCATGCTTTTTCGCGGTACACATGGAAAGGCTTTTCGTGCAGCCATTTTCCGAAGTAGCATAAATCGGCACTGATTTCAGGCGGTGTCGGTTTGATATTGTCGATGAAATTTTTTAAATCGTTGATCCATGCATTGTGCTCGCAAAGCGCGTAAAGCCAAGGTAGAGCCTCAGAGTCGTAGCCGTAACGTCGCCATATGCGTAAATTGTCTTTCATGGATTGGGGATCGGCGATCCATTGGACGAGTTGATCGGCGTTCATCGGTCGTGCAATACCGTATCCTTGGGCGTATTGACATCCTTGTAGCAATAAAAAGATACCGTGCTCGACACTTTCGACCCCTTCGGCGATAATGTTTTTATGAAACGATTTTGCCAATCCGATCACGCCCTCTACGATAGTCAGGTCTTCCGGATTAGCAACCATATCGGCGATGAAGCTTTTATCCATTTTCAAAATTTTTGCGGGCAATTTTTTAAGGTGCATTAACGTGGAATAGCCCGTTCCAAAATCGTCCAGCGCAAAGTGAATTCCCATAGCGGCACATTCGTGAATAATGCGTGAAACGCGCTCAATCTCTTCGAGTGCGCTGGTTTCCAATATTTCGATTTCCAACTGATCGGGTAAAATATCCGCGTAATCTTCCCATAAAATTTTTAAACGCTCCAAAAACGTCTCTTCTTGAAGTTGATACGCGCTGATATTGATGCTAACGGGAAGAAAAAGCCCTTGGCTATTCCATTCCCTGAGTTGCCATAATACTTGGCTAATAACCCATTCTCCGAGTTTTACGATGAGCGGATGGTGCTCGATCAGCGGGATAAAGCTCATCGGTAACAAAAGACCTTTTTGGGGGTGTTCCCAACGAATTAAGGCTTCGACGCCGACGATAGCACCCGTTTGCATGTTGACTTTGGGTTGGTAATAAAGCACAAACTCTTCACGTTTTAATCCTTGCGCAATTGCGCTTAGATCGTCGTTCATGGCTTTTAAGAGCCTGCTTTCGTTGAAGTCAAAAAAGTGATACCGGTTTTTACCGGATTGCTTGGCGATATACATCGCTTGATCGGCATGGCGTATTAGTTGTTCCGCGTCATGGTTATCCATAGGATAGAGCGTTACGCCGATGCTGCATGAGATCGAAAGTTTTATATCGCCTAAAAGTACGGGTGCGGATAGGGTTTTGAGCAAGCGTTCCAAAACTATCTGGCACGCATACGCTTCGTCGATACTTTGAAGGACAATGACAAATTCGTCGCCTCCGATTCGTGCGATCGTATCGTTTTCGTGCATCACATGTTGCATCTTTTGCGCGACGACGACCAAAAGTTGATCTCCCGTAAAGTGACCGTAGGTATCGTTTACGGATTTAAAACCGTCAAGATCCAGATAAATAACGCCGACTAACTGGCCGCTTTGGTCGGCTTTGAGAAGTGCTTGATGCAATCGATCGGCAAGTAAAACGCGATTGGGAAGATGGGTTAAAACGTCGTAATAAGCGTTGTACTCTAATTGCTTGCTTAAAGATTGCTCTTTCATATGAAGTTGTTCTAGCGTCGCAATACGTTCTTGAATACTCTGCGCCATCGCATTAAACGCGGTTGCGAGCTTTGAGATTTCCTTGTCACGGCTCAATTCAACGCGCTTGGAGTAATTGCCTTCGGCTATCGCTTGCGCGCTCTGGGTAAGTTTGATGAGGTTTTGATTGATCCAACGGGCAAGTAAATTGAGAATTAAGGCGGATAAAAGCAATTCGACCAAGGCGATGGCGATACTTTTGATCATCATCGAACGACGTTCCGTTTGGTAGAACTCCGTAGAAATTCCGACGCGAAGCGAGCCGATTTTTTGATCGGAAATCATCAGATCGACGGAAGTATCATACGTGGGTTCTTGAACGCTTTGTGCATTTAGCGGTGTATTTCGAAGCGTTTGAAGAGCATTTAAGTCGACCGCTCCGACACTTGCGATAGGCGTATGTTGGAGATCAAGCGCAACCAAATAGAGCATATTAAGCTTTTGGTACGACTCTTCTAAAATCGCTTGAATGGTTGCATAGTCGTTTTGAACGAACGGGGCGATCAATGCACTTTGTAAAAGGACTTTTTCGGCTTGAAGCCGTTGGTCGGTTTGTCGTAATAAATTGTCGCTTAATTGTTCAACGTTACGGTAAACAAGGATAGAAAGCATCACGCTTTCGATGAGTAAGGCGGCAATAAGCCATTTCCATGCAAGAGAGAGCTTCATCGATTGTTAATGCGTTAATCGCGAAGAGGTTTTTTGGGCTATCGTGCTAAGGGTATCTAATGCATGAGGTTCAAGCATTTCAAAGCCCTCCAATTTCGTAGCCTTAAGATGCCGTGCACCTTCTTGGCTTTGGGAAAAAGCGACCAACGCATTGCGCCACTCTTCGATCGTAATCCCCTTTGAGTCCTTGGCTAAAAAGATACGACCCGGTTTGGGAGCACTATGGTAGACGACGAAAAGTTGATTTTGCAATTCTTGATCCAGTTTTAAATAATTGGGTAATGAAATGATGATGAGATCGACTTGGTTTTTGAGCAACAGCGTTGCTAAACTGTCTGAAGCACTGATGTAATAACTGTAAATTAAATTTTTGCCCGGAACGTAACCTTGTTGTTCTAGCCACTCTTCGCCGCAGAGCGTTGCATAGGAGACGGGGTCTTGTCCTGCAATTTTGATGTTTTCGGGATGATCTTTAAGCGAAGAAGACGTTTTGCTTAAAATAATCGTCTCCAAGCCTTTGGTGTAGGTCATTAAAGGTACGTAATGCGCTTGGTGTTGCGCCAAATAAGCTAAATTCGGTGAGGTAATAATCAAATCGTAAGTATCGCCTTGATCGCAAGTATCGGCAAAATCGCTAAACGTTTTTGCGCTTAAAATTTGTACGGGTCGATTGAAATAATGTTCTAAAAACGTTTTAAGATCGCGATGTACGTCATAGATAATACGAGCGGAGGAGTGCGGTGCGATTCCTATTTTGAGACTTTCTATTTCTTGGGCAAAAAGCGCAGAAGCTATACTTAAAAAAACAATCGAAACAAACTTAAAATTAAACAC
This sequence comes from Sulfurospirillum cavolei, assembly GCF_001548055.1. Classification (GTDB taxonomy): domain Bacteria; phylum Campylobacterota; class Campylobacteria; order Campylobacterales; family Sulfurospirillaceae; genus Sulfurospirillum. Next base: position 1,410,422 of record NZ_AP014724.1, on the reverse strand, counting down.
TAAATATCACCTTTTTGTCACACTATCGCGAATTATATAAAAAATAGCGAGAGAATGTCAATGCAATGTTAGGCGATACACTCAGCGAAATATGCATCCAAAAAAGCGAAGCTTAGACGTAAAGCTCAAAGCCTTTTTGTTGTTTGAGGACGCTTTCAAAAAGCTTTTGTGCTCCCTCTAGCACCTTTTCGTTTTGCTTATCCGCTTGCTCCATCATCTGATCGATCATTTTTAACAAAGAATTATTAGTATAATTTTGCGTATTTTGATCTTTGGCACTCGGCAAAGTTTGATTGACTTCGTAAGCGGTATTGATAGCGGATGCGAGCGTGACTGTTTCAGAGCTTTGTTGCACGTTGGAAAGGTACTCGTCGATTTGCGGTTGAATGAGCTTCATCGCCGCATCGATCTCTTTTTGATCGTTTTCGTCGATTCCGTCGCCTTCGTAGTGAAAATTGTAACCGTAAGCATGTGAAAGCGAGAGCATCGTATTTTGCGTACCGCCGCTTTGTTCGTGTGAAATCGAAGCGGAACGCTCGTCGTACATGTTAAGATCGATGACGTCGCCGCTACTGGTTTGGAGTGAAAATCCAAGACTGTTGTAACTGTAATTATTAGTATTGATCGATTGTGATTGCATAGCAATGCCCCTTTGACTATGGTACAACCAAATCGACGTAAATAGAGTTTACTTTAGGCGTTGACGGGTCGGTTTAATTTTTTTTGAACGGAAGCGATTTTTTGATGCATACCGTCTTTGCGATTTTTGCGAATATCAAATTTTAAGCACGCGTACACGCGTTCGCATTCTTCCAGACATTCGTACGCTTGCTCGACAAGCGACAAGGCTTCTTGCATCGTAGACGTTTCCACGACCGTACTCATCGGCGTGAGTTTATAGGCAAAACCGCTTTGATCGATTTGATCGATAATCTTTGCGACAAACGCGCTCTTTGAACCGCTTCCTTCCAGCGGGAACATACTCATTTCCAATAATACGCTCATCAAAAATCCTTACATGTCGATTTTTAGCTGTCAAATCCGCTATGATATTTTTTCTCTTTGGCGACGACAATCTCTTTTTGTCGCTCTTTTTTGTGCATCTCTTTTTCGACGAAAATCGGTTTTCGAGTGATCGGATGCAAGCCCGTATAATACATCAAAGTCGCATACGTCGAAGGCGTCGGCGTAAAAATTTGTGCTTGTTCGGGATTGATTTTGAGTACGTTAGAAGCAAAATTTTTCAAAGAGTGCATATGCCGTTCTTCACATCCCGGATGTGCGGCAATCAGGTAGTAGGTTAAAAATTGCTTTTTCCCCGATTCTTTGGTTAGTTTGTCGAAAAGTGCTTTGAACGTGACCAAGGAGTCTTTGCCGGGTTTTCCCATCAGTGCTAAAATCTCGTCATCGATATGCTCGGGCGCGATTTTCATCTGTCCGCTTAAATGGTGTTCGACGATCTCTTTGAGGTATTCGTAACCGTATGCTTTATCTTCGCTGATCAGATCGTAGCGAATGCCTGAAGCCACAAACGCTTTTTTAATACCAGAAAGTGCTCGCACTTTGCGTAAAAGATCGATTTGTTTTTTATGGGTCGGTTTGAGAGCAGGGCAGAGCTTGGGAAACATACAGCTTTTGTCTTCACAGGTGCCTTTGGAGAGCTTTTTAGAACACTCATACCCGTACATGTTAGCCGTCGGTCCTCCTAAATCGGAGATAATGCCTTTAAAATCCTTATACGTAGTAAACAGTTTGGCTTCTTTGAGAATAGACGCTTCCGAGCGGCTTCGAATGGTTCTTCCTTGATGGACGCTGATGGCACAAAAACTGCATTCGCCGTAACAGCCTTGATGCGTGTTAATGGAAAATTTGATGGTCTCCAACGCTTTGATATGCCCTTGTTTTTTGTAATACGGGTGTGCGTCGCGCATAAAAGGAAGCGCGCTGACTTCATCCATTTGTGCGGTCGTGAGGTAACGAGCGGGTGGATTTTGAATCCAATAGCGCGTATCGACTTTTTGGCATAAACCTTTGGCGGAAATCGGATCGTTATTGTGGTAAAAGAGATCAAACATATCCATAAATTTGAGTTTATCGTTGATGACTTCCTCGTGGCTGGGGAGTTGAAGATACTCGGTTTTCGGCTCTTTCGCGATGTAACAAAGTCCTCTTACATGTAAGGGTGAAATGCCTTGTTTTAGGGCATCGGCAAACTCGACGACGCTAAGATCACTCATACCGTAAAGCAGATAATCGGCTTTGGCGTCGAATAAAATGGGTTTTCGAACGGTGTTCGACCAAAAATCGTAGTGACTGACCCGTCTCAAGCTCGCTTCAATACCGCCGAGCATAATCGGTACGGTGTTTTTAAAGTGTTGTCGAATGAGATTAACGTAAACAAGACTCGCGCGGTCAGGTCGTTTGTTATTGATGCCGCCGGGCGTATAATCGTCGGAGTTTCTAAATTTCTTCGTCGCGGTATAGTTAGAGACCATTGAGTCCACGCTTCCGCCGCTCACGCCCCAAAAAAGTCTCGGCTCTCCCAGTCGCGTGATGTCGGCAGCACTTTTGATGTCCGGTTGAGCGATAATACCGACTTTGTACCCTGCTTTTTCCAAAACGCGACCGACTACGGAAACGCCCATATAAGGGCTATCGATATAGGCATCGGAAGTGACGAGAATCACGTCGCAACGATCCCATCCGCGTTGCTTTATTTCATCAAAAGTCGTGGGTAAAAACATAGGGCTCCTCAGGGCTTGAAATACTGTATCGAACTATAACGAATTTCCTATTGCGTTTGGCTTTTTTTAAGATGCATCGTAGTAATATCGCTCTACTTATTTTTATGGAGGATTCGTTTGAAAAACTCGCTTTATTTCAATATAAAAGTCGAAGAAGGCATCTTTGAAAAAATCGTCGAAGAACAAAAAAATATCGGCTATTATGCATTGCCGGAGCAAGATATTAGTTATCTTGAAGCGTACTTGGAAGAGTTCCGCTCCAAAAACGACGACAATGCGATTAAAGACATTGCTATTATCGGTATCGGCGGAAGTTCTTTGGGTCCTAAAGCTATTTTTAGAGTCTTACAAGGAATTCGCGATTTCGATAAACGCTTGCATTTTTTCGAAAGTACCGATCCCGCATCGATTCGTTCGACCTTAAATAAACTCGACATCAAAAACACGCACTTTTTTGTTATTAGCAAGTCCGGAAGCACGATCGAAACCATTTCCGTATACAAATACGTCCTTTCCTTACTGAAAGCCAAAGAAATTAGCTTGGATTACCGCTTTACGTTCGTAACCGACGTCGGTTCCAAACTCGAAGCACACGCCAAATCGCTTAAAGCGTTTGTTTTACATATTCCGGTCAATGTCGGAGGACGTTATTCCGTACTTTCCGCGGCGGGTTTAGCTCCGCTTTTATTGGCGGGCGTAGACGTTCAACGTTTGCTTGACGGTGCTAAAGCCATTAAGCAAAGTTTCTTCGAAGACGGATACATCAAAGAGACCTTGTTGAAAAAAGCGACCTATTACGCCAAAAATTCGATGAATTATAATATCAATACTTTATTTGCCTATTCGGAGAGTTTGGACTATTTTACGGATTGGTACGTGCAATTGTGGGGCGAGAGTTTAGGAAAAAAACAACGTAATAGCAGTTTTAACGTCGGTTTAACGCCGGTCGGTTTGATCGGACCTAAGGATCAACACTCCTTTTTACAGCTCATCGTCGAAGGACTTCGCGATAAAAGTGTCACGGTTTTAAAAGTCGAAAATTTTGACGATAAGATTAAGATTCCGTCCATTACCCTCAAAGAGCTTGAAGATTTGGATTTGATGAACGGTATTGCTTTTTGCGATTTGATTAACATGCAAGCCGATTCTACGATTGAAGCGTTGCTCGATAAAAAAGATATTCCCGTCGATACGATTACGATGCAACATATCGACGAAGAGAATATGGGAAAATTGATTTTCTATTACGAGCTTTTAACTTCGATCGTCGGTCAAATGATGGATGTTAACGCTTACGACCAACCCGGCGTCGAAGACGGAAAGCGTATCTTAAAAGGTAAATTGATCGAGGAAAAACGTCTTAAAAAAATACGTTAAATACCGTGTCGGGAAGCTCTCCCGACACTATTTTTCCACAAAACTGAGCGCTTGCTCGTACAATGCAGATCCCATTTTCCCCCACATTGAAAAAAGGTGTAAGGTCTTATCGTCGATATGAAACGTTTGCGCGATTTTTGAGATGACTTTATGTTCGTTGATGCCGTAGCGATCGTCGATATGCACTAAAACCAATAATGCCAACATAGCGATTTTTTGATTTTTAGGCGATAAAAACAGGTTTAAGATCGCGTCCAAATCAAAGGCGTTTAACTCTATTTCAACGTTTTCAATTCCCATTTCCGTGCAGTATTCTTCTACGACTTCTCTCTCTTTTAGTCCGTATTCGCCGTCAAGTTTTGCGACGTATTGCGCCAGTTGTAAAAAAGCAAATTTCTCTTCGGCACGTAATTTCATCAGTAACACATTGGACTCCTTTTGGTAAGAAATAGCAAAATTATAGTCAAAAATTTTAAATAAAGATTAATAATATGTTAGAATAAACGAAGCGTATTTTGAAGGATGGGTATCGTGGATAAAAAAAGTAAAAAAAGCGAAAAAATTTTAGAAGCCGCCTTGATGCTTTTTGCTAGTCGAGGTTTCTATTCGACGACAATCCCCGATATTGCGAAAGCAATCGATATGAGCGTCGGAAATATATACAATTATTTTTCTTCTAAAGAGATCTTGGCCAAAGAGATTATTAAATACTCTTCGGATATTTTAGGTGCGGAAATCAGACGTGTCAACGAAGAGACATGCAGCGTCCAAGAAAAGATTCGTAAGATCGTTTCGCTCTATTTTGAGATGGCGTCTTCCAAACCGCAACACATCAACTACTTTTTACGCGTTTATATTGCCAACAGAGAAGTTTTTAAAGACGGGTGCGAAGGAATGCTCTGCGTATCGGCGTTTGTCACGGAGTTGATGATTTTTTTCGAGGAAGGCGTTGCGTGCGGCGAACTTCGCAATCAAGACTTCTTTTCGGCTTTCGGTCTTTTTATGGGCTACTTGGGCGGTTTCGTCTTTTTAAACGGAGAGGGCGTTTTAGATAAAAATATCAATTGTTATATCGACGATATTGCATTGAACATCTACAATGCCTTAAAGCAACCGTGAAAGCGAATACAAAATCAACGGTTATTTGGATTCAAGGCATTACATGTAACGGTAATAGCCACTCTTTTTTGAATTATTCGAACATGGCACTTTTTGCCGCCTCTTTTGAAATGCTCTACCATCCTTTGTTATTTACGGCACACACCTTAGAATCGCTTTTAGACAAACCCGAAGCGTTTGACTTTCTGATCGTTGAGGGTGCGTTTACGAAAGAAGCGCGTTATCTACAGCGTTTTGGGCGTTCGTTTCCCGAAATTTTGGAACCGCTCGCGAACAAAGCGCGTTTTATCGTGTGCGTGGGAAGCTGTGCAAGTTTCGGCGGTATGTTTCGTTTACGCGATCCTCGGCGCATCAGCGGCGCGCTCTTTAATGCTAAAGAAAAAGGCGGGTATTGGGACGAAAAATCCAACGTCGTGAATATTCCCGGTTGTCCCGCACACCCGCGTTGGATTGCGGAAACGATGATGGCGTTGCGGGAGAGGAAAACGGTTCTTTTGGACGAATTTTTGCGCCCGAAAGAGATCTTTGCCTATTTGGCGCATCACGGATGTTTACGCAACGAATATTTCGAATGGAAAGTCGATTGCAAACAATTGGGCGAAAAAGAGGGATGCATGTTTTACGAGCACGGTTGCTTGGGACCTAATACGCATGCCAATTGCAATAAAATACTCTGGAACGATATTAGTTCGAAAACCAGAGCAGGATCGCCGTGTCTTGGTTGCACGGAGTTTGATTTTCCGCGACGTGCACTGTACGAAACACACAAAAATATGTCTTTACCGCAAACGCCTTACGGTATCGGCAAACGTGCCTATTATACGCTAGCAGGCGTTGCCAAAAGTTTTAAAATCGAACGATTGGAAAAGAAACTTATCGATGAAGATCACTAAAGAAATCATAGAACGAATCGAAGGCGAAGCCGCTTTAGAGGTAGAATGGGAAGACGAAAAAATCGCATTTGCGAAGCTGAAGTTTTTCAATTATCGCGGCATTGAAGAGATTTTACGCAAACGACCTTTGTACGATGCGCTTGCCTTTACGCCGCGGGTTTGCGGTATTTGTTCGCATTCGCATGCACTGGCATGCGTTCGTGCGATTGAATCGTGCTTCGAACATGCTCAAGAGACGATTACTTTAAACAAAAAAGCGCGCGATATACGCGAAATTGCACTGAATGCCGAAAAAATTCACAATCATATCAAATGGTATTTTTTCTCCGTTCTTCCCGAATTGGAAAAAATTGACAATCCTTCGTATCGAGGCGACGCTTTTAAAAAACCGCGTTGGTTCTTAGCGCAAAACGCCGTTACCGAAACGTTGAAAATGGGTGCAATCTTTTCGGGGCAATGGCCGCACGGCTCTTTCGTCGCACCCGGAGGCGTGACATGCGATCCTGTGAGTTTGGACGTTTTGAATGCCCGCGGTATTTTAGAAAAAGTCATCGCATTTTGTGAAGAGACGCTTTTGGGATTTTCATTGGAAGAGTTTACGGGATTTGATTCCGCCGTGCAAGTTATGGCAAGCCCTTCCGCGCTTTCATGGGGAATCGATACGATGATTCGTCATGCATTTGACCGTCTCGGGCGTAGTCACGATCGCTTTTTGGCACTGGGAGATTCGTTTTTGTACGAAGGCGCGCTCAAATCGGCTAAAACGACCGTTTTACCGGCCGATATCAAATACGTGTCCGAAAGCCTCGCGCATACTTTTTTTGAAGATCCTACGCAAGGCTATACCTATTCTAAAACCGCGACGTATAAAAAGAGTTTTTTTGAAGTCGGTCCTTTGGCGCGGATGATGGTAGCTAAGGAGGGATTGATTCGCGATTTTCATCGCCGTTTTAAAGACGCGGCATTAACGCGCGTGATGGCACGCGTCGTCGAATGTGCACATTTGTTGGTTCAAACGAAGCGATTGCTGGAAAACTTGGATATTCGTGAAGCTTCTTTAATACCGCCAAAACGTAACGTCCATGAGCTGAGCGCAGAAGGTATCGGCGTGGTTGAAGCACCCAGAGGCAGTTTGATTCACGCAATCAGCGTGAACCACGGCGTGATTGAGCGTTACGATATTATTACGCCGACCGTTTGGAATCTCGGCAACGGCGAACGCGATAATTTATCGGTCGTTCAAAAAGCTCTTGTCGGTCTAGATTCGTTGACCAAAGCAGACTTTATCGTCAAGAGTTTTGATGTTTGTTCGGTGTGTACGACCCAATAACGCACGATTATTCAGTGTGACAATTTATGCATTTTTAATACTATACACTTTTTATCTCCTTTTTTTGTTACATTTTTACCCTATTGACTGAAAATAAGCTAAAGATTATGCGTATCTAACATATTGTGAAATAATTTTTGATTTAATACTAAATGAATAATCATTCAGGTAATAATTTTTAACCTGCCTGAATGAGGAGTCTACATTGATCTTGGAAAATTTACACAGGAGAAACTGATGGAACACGCAAAACTGTACGAAAGGCTTTCTCAAAGATTGAACGATCTTGAGAAGTTCCCCCGTATTAAGGAAGAGAAATCAATTGCGGCACTCATGGAAGAACACGGTATTAGCCGTAGGGATTTTATGAAGTGGGCAGCCGGAGTCACGGCAATGCTTTCTTTACCGTCCGAATTTACACCTCTTATGGCGCAAGCTGCCGAATTGACCGACCGTTTACCGGTGGTATGGTTGCATATGGCAGAGTGTACCGGTTGTTCTGAGAGCTTACTTAGAACCGACGCCCCTACGATCGATAGTCTTATTTTCGATCATATCTCTTTGGAATACCACGAGACGTTAATGGTCGCCTGTGGTTGGCAAGCAGAGCACAATTTGGAAAGTGCGATCGAGAAATATAAAGGCAAATTTATTTTGATGGTTGAAGGCGGTATTCCGGCGGGAAGCAGCGAGTTTTTCTTAACGGTCGGACCACACGGACAAACGGGTCAAGCCAGTGCAAAAAAAGCGGCCGATGCGGCAGCAGCTATTTTTGCGATCGGTACATGTTCAAGTTTCGGCGGTATCCAAGCGGCATATCCAAACCCAACGAATGCACAACCTTTGAGTAAAATCACGAATAAACCGGTCATCAACGTTCCGGGTTGTCCTCCAAGCGAGAAAAATATCGTCGGTAACGTATTGCATTACATTCTTTTCGGTACGCTTCCGGCATTGGATGCGTACAATCGTCCAAAATGGGCATACGGCCTTAGAATTCACGATCTTTGCGAAAGACGCGGACACTTCGATGCGGGCGAATTCGTACAAGAATTCGGCGATGCGGGTGCTAAAAAAGGTTTTTGTCTCTATAAAGTCGGCTGTAAAGGTCCTTATACGTTTAATAACTGCTCACGCGAACGCTTTAATCAACACACTTCATGGCCGGTACAAGCGGGACACGGTTGTATCGGATGCTCCGAACCGGGTTTTTGGGATAATATGGGACCGTTTGAAGAGCCTTTGGGCGATAGACTTTACCATACCGTTTACGGTGAGGGTGCCGATAAAACAGCCGATAAAGTCGGTGTTGCGCTTCTAACGGTTACGGCGGTCGGTATTGCGGCTCACGCGGCGATTGCTGCGGTTAAGGGCAGTGGAAAAACTGAAGAATAAGAGAAGGATAAGTAAATGAGCAAAAGAATCGTAGTCGATCCAATTACCAGAATCGAAGGACACTTAAGGGTTGAAGTTATCGTTGACGATAACAATGTTGTCACGGAGGCTTACTCTTCCTCGACGCTTTGGAGAGGTATTGAAACTATCCTTAAAGGAAGAGATCCTAGAGATGCGGGTTTTATGACCCAAAGAATTTGCGGCGTTTGTACCTATTCGCATTATAAAGCGGGTATCGTTGCCGTTGAAGATGCGCTCGGCATCGAACCTCCGTTAAATGCTAAATTAACGCGTACGTTAATGAACTGTGCTCTTTTCTTGCACGATCACCCCGTCCATTTTTATCACCTTCACGGACTTGACTGGGTAGACGTCGTCTCCGCGCTTAAAGCCGATCCGCATAAAGCGGCGCAAGAAGCGTTTAAATATACCGATGCACCGCTTGCGTGCGGTGCCGACGATCTTGTCGTCGTACAAAAACGGGTTGCGGAATTCGTTAAAAAAGGTCACCTTGGACCGTTCGCTAACGCGTACTGGGGACACTCAACGTATAAATTAACGCCTGAGCAAAACCTTATTGCCGTTTCTCACTACCTTAAAGCTTTGGAAATGCAACGTATCGCGGCACAAATGATGGCGGTTTTCGGTGCAAAACAACCGCACCCTCAAAGTTTGACCGTCGGCGGTGTTACATGCGTTATGGATCTTCAATCTCCGGCGCGTTTGGGTGAGTTTATGACGAAGTTTAAAGAGTTGGCAGATTTTGTGAATCGCGCATACTATCCCGATGTCGTTATGGCGGGTCTTGCTTATGCGGGTGAGCCGAGCGTCAATGCCGGTCTTGGCGTACCGAACCTCTTTACGTACAAAGAGTTCCAACTTAACGCTAAAGAGTTCTTGTTTGAAAGCGGCGTGATGATGGGCGAAGACGTCATTAATCTCGTAAGCGGAAAACCGTTTAAAGTTCAACAACTTGACGAGAGCAAAATTACCGAAGAAGCAACGCACTCTTGGTACAAAGACAATGCTGCGTACCATCCGTACGAAGGTAGACAAGAACCGAACTATACCGGTTTCAAAGATGCCGAGACGATCAACGATAAAGGCGTACTTGCTCCGACAAAAGTTATTGACGAAAAAGGTAAATATACATGGGTTAAAGCACCTCGCTACGACGGCAAACCGCTTCAAGTCGGACCTTTGGCAAATATCGTTGTTAACTATGCGCTCGGTAACAAACGTGTTAAAACCGTTGTCGACAAATTCTTAAAAGATACGGGTCTTCCTATTACGGCGGTTGCGTCAACGCTCGGTCGTACGGCATGTCGTATGCTCGAAGCCAAAGTGATTGCAGATTATGGTTTGGAAGCGTTTAGCGCATTAATTCAAAACCTCAAAGTCGACGACTCAACGTACACAAGCTATAAAATCGATAAAAACAAAGAGTACAAAGGTCGCTATATCGGTAACGTACCAAGAGGTGTATTAAGCCACTGGGTTAAAATCAAAAACGGCGTGATCGAAAACTACCAAGCCGTTGTTCCGACGACGTGGAACGCCAGTCCAAAAGATGCCAAGGGCGTTAGAGGTTCGTATGAAGAATCCCTCATCGGACTTAAACTAGCAGACCTTTCTCAACCGCTCGAAATCGTAAGGATCATTCACTCTTACGACCCATGCCTTGCATGTGCGGTACATGTCATGGATAAAAAAGGCAACGAGATGAGCAGTTATAAGGTAAACGTCAGCGGCGCATCTTGCTAAGAAAAGGGAGTCTAAGATGAAAAGAAATTTAGAATTTGAGTTCTCGGCAGGGCTTCGTTGGACGCACTGGCTAAGAGCAATCGCTATCGCGGTATTAACCGTAACGGGTTTTTACTTGACGTATGTTTTCATTATTCCGGAAGCTTCGGATGAGCCGATTCTCTTTTTGAATGCCAAATTTAGAATGTGGCACGAGATCGCAGGCTTTTTGTTGATTGCCGTTACGCTTTTTAAACTCTACCTTTTCTTAATCGACAAGGTCAGTATGAAAGAGCGAATCGCATTTTTAGACTTTATCAGTCCGAAAATTTGGATTCAACAAATTAAATATTACCTTTTTATGGGAGAACATCCTCATTTAAGAGGCGTGTACAATCCCTTGCAATTCATTGCATACGTCGGTTTATACGCAATGGTTTTCGTGATCAGTTTAACGGGACTTATCCTGTACGTTCACATGTACCAAGGCGGCGGCATCGGTCTTTTCTTGTACGACTTTATGCGTCCGATTGAGGCGATGATGGGTGGCCTTGCGATGGTAAGAGAAATTCACCATATCGTTATGTGGGGTATTTTGATTTTCTTACCGATCCACATTTATATGGCTATCTTTAACTCGATTATGGGTAAAGAAGGCTCTATGGATGCCATTATCAGCGGTTACAAGTTTACAAAACACGATTCAAAACACTAAGCGAGTTTTGGCTTGAAAGTGTTGGTTTTAGGCATTGGCAACGTGATGTTCTCCGACGAAGGCGTCGGAGTGCATCTTTGCCGCCTTGTGGAACAAAAATATGCGTTTTCTTCTTCTGAGCATACCTTAGATTTTATCGACGGCGGTACGCTCGCACAAAGATTAATTCCCGTCATTGCCGAATACGATTATTTGATCGTCCTCGATTGCGTTGATGCCGACGACGGCGAGATCGGCGATGTTTACTTCTTCGACTTTGAAAGCGTTCCTAGCTCTATTACATGGCAAGGAAGCGCGCATGAAGTCGAAATGCTTCAAACTTTGACAATGATGGATATGGTCGGCGATAGACCGCCGACAAAAGTGATCGGCATCGTCCCCGAAGTCGTAGACGATACGACGCTTGCGATGACGCAAGCCGTTCTTAAAGGCAGCAGCGTCATGGAAAGCGTTTTACTCAAACATTTGGTCGAATTAGGTTTTACTTATGAACAAATTGCTACGCTTACGATACAAGAAGTCGCAAACGCATCTTGTTTGGAGGAGCGATGATTTTAGCATTTGAATTTGAATACGGTTCGAATAACGATATTTTAGAGAGATTGCTGTGCGAAATCGCAACGGATTTTGCGATTTTACATGCCATTCAACGTACGGATAATACGATAACGCTGTTCGCGGAAGATAACGAAGAGCGTTTAGGTGCTTTTGCCGATACTTTAGCGGCAATGCTTCCCTTGTCGATTTTTTTCAAATCGACCAATGTCTTTGTCGCACCGAATAGACCTCAAGACGGCATTGTATGTACGTCTACCTCATGCGAAGATATTGTGTTTACTCCTAAACATTTGGCTTTCGTCGACGAAACGCTTTCGCCTTCTTTGAGAACCATTGGTTTTGACATGTACGAAAACGAAACGCTTATCGCCAAAGGCGTTACGCGTGACGAACGTGAGAGCCTTTACGAGAAAGTGGTCGAGACGCTTGTTCAAGGTCATTTCGTGAAGGTTTGTTATCGCAACGAAACGTATACGATCGCGCCGATCGAAGCGTACGAGACAGTTTCTCAAACGGGTGATGCGGAGGTGATCGCTACCGATTTATCGGCGTTGGAGCGTATGGTTGTTATCCGCGACAATGAAATTAAAGCCTTAGCGACGTTGGAACGTCCGGCGTTACGCTTAAAAGTCAATGCCGTATTTGCACAAAAAAGCTCTATTGCTTCACGTGTCTGGATACGTTTAGCGAACGATCTTTTTTTATACCAGCTTTCCAAAGCACTTCAAAAAAAAGGCGTAGCGTTTCTGGCTAAAACGACGAAACCTTGCGAGTCTGCTTCTTTTTCAGTCGTGATCGACGAAAATACGATAATCGATACGATGCGTATTTGCGTTTTTGAAAACGGTGAAATCGTCTTGTTAAAAGACGATACGATTTTGATGCCCGAAGCATTACAAAAGATCGAAGAGCCTTCTCATCGCGCTTTTGCTTCGATCATGCATGAGCATCGAATTTTTGAGAACGTAACGACGTGTTTTTACCTGAGTTGTACTCACGACGATCGCATTATGCAGTATTCTAAAGAACACGGTATGCTCAATCTGGTATCGTTTCCTTTGCCAGAAAGCTATCAAGCTTTGTTTGAGGAAATTGAACATACGAGCGCAAGTGCGAAGCGTTTGGTCGAAAACTATCGAACACACTTTCCGGACCTTTACGCCAAAGCCTTAGCGACGTCTATCCCTGCGAATTTACCGAAGAGTATTTTCTCGTTATGGAACATTGCTTCCATTCTTTTGGGATTGTGCGACGTATGGGAAGAGGGTGCGCAAAAATTGATTGAAAATGCCGAAGATTTCGGGGGTCAAAAAGGACCTCGCATCGATTATTATCTCCAAAAAGAAGATGCGTTAATCAGCGACTTTAATTACCTTCGTTTGATTCGTAGCGCGATGAGTTTTAAACTTGCGGGTACGGACGACGTAACGCTTAGTTTCGGTTTTATGGAGAGTTTGGCGTATTTTATTAGCGATACCGCCGATGCACACAAAGAGAATATGGGATGCGAAAAAATCGCTTTGGGCGGCTTGATGTTCGGATTGAAACGTTTCAGTGAAATGGTCATTAAAAATATCAAACCTAACCATACGATTTGTATGAATCAAGAATTGCCGATTGATGGCTAAAGAGCGTATTTTTTACCGTATCGAAGGGATCGTTCAAGGGGTCGGTTTTCGACCTTTTGTTTACGTTTTAGCCCTTCGGTACACTCTTAGCGGTGTCGTTTTCAACAATGCATCGGGTGTTTTCATCGAAGTTCAAGGAAACGAAGCAGCGTTGAAGGCTTTTGAAAAAGCACTTTTTGACGAATTGCCTCCGCTGGCACGTATCGATTTTTGGGAGAAAAAAAGAGTTCCGTTTCAAGCGGACGAAAGGGCTTTTGTCATTGCGCCTAGCGATGCGAGTATGCAAAAATCGTCTTTAGTTCTGCCCGACATGAGCTTGTGCGAGGAGTGTTTGCGGGAGCTAAACGACCCGAACAACCGACGTCACGGCTATTTTTTTATTAACTGCACGCATTGCGGACCTCGTTATTCGATCATTCAAACCGTTCCTTACGATAGAGTCTCGACATCGATGGCTTCGTTTCAGATGTGTGAAGCATGCGAAAAAGAGTATCAAGACCCTACCGATAGGCGTTATCATGCCCAGCCGATCAGTTGTTCCAAATGCGGTCCTACGCTTACGTTGCGATCGATGCAAGGCGAAACGCTTGCAACGAACGAAGCGGCAATCGTACGTTTGGCAGAGCTGATTCATGCGGGGCATATCGTCGCGATGAAAGGTATGGGCGGCTTTCATCTGATCTGCGACGCAACCGACGATCGCGTCGTTTTAAAACTCCGAGAGCGCAAACACCGTCCTTCAAAACCCTTTGCCGTGATGCTAAAAGACCTAGACGCTATCAAAAACATATGCGTTATGCGTGAAGAAGAAGCCCAAGGTATTAGCTCGCAACTGCGCCCGATCGTGCTTTTAAAACGCAAAAATACTGCTTCGTCATTAAGCTTACATGTAGCACCTTTTACCGATAGAATCGGCGTTTTTTTACCGTATACGCCTTTACATGTCATCTTATTTCAAAGCTTGCGTGTGCCGATTATTGCGACAAGTGCCAATCGTTCGGGCGAGCCGATTATTAGTGATAGCAAAACCTTGGTCGAGAAACTCTCAAACGTTGTCGAATATTATCTGGATTATAACCGCGATATCGTGCATCGAAGCGACGATAGCGTCGTGCAGTTTATCGGCGAGAAGATGCTTTTGATGCGTGCTTCACGAGGTATTGCGCCGCATAGTTTTCGCGTCGACTCAAGCGATCATCGTGCGATCTTGGCCGTTGGAGCGCACCAAAAAAACGCGATCGCTATTTATCTTAACCATCAGATAATCGTTTCGCCTTATATCGGCGATTTGGACAACGTGGCGAGCCACATGTTGTTTGAAGAGATGATTGCTTCATTTGAGCGATTTTACGGATTTATCCCCGAATTGATCGTGGGCGATTTGCATCCGCAGTATCTCTCGACGCTTTGGGCGAAAAAACAACCCGTCGCTTTTTTGCAAGTGCAACATCACTATGCGCATGTTTTGTCGGTGATGTGTGAATACGGGTTGAGTGAAAAAGTCTTAGGTTTTGCATGGGACGGAACGGGATATGGAGACGACGGCGTCATTTGGGGAAGCGAATGCATGGTATGCGATAAGCAAGGCTATGAACGCGTCGCTTCGTTAGAGCCTTTTTTACTCTTGGGCGGCGATGCGAGCATTAAAGAGAGTAAACGTATCTTGGCGTCGATGTTGTGGCAAGCAATGGGCGATCGTGCCGATAAAGTGTTGCTTGAATATTTTGACGAAAGTGCTCTCAAAACGCTCAAGCACGCCTATACCAAAAAGATCAATGCGCCGCTGTGTTCGTCGATGGGGCGGCTTTTCGATGCGGTGGCGATCTTGTGCGGTATGCAAAGTGATGTCAGCTACGACGGTCAAAGCGGGCTTTGGTTGGAACGCCTTTATGACGAAACGATCGTAGAGCGCTACGACGTCACGATCGATGCTCAAACGATCCGTTTTTTACCGATGCTCGAAGCGATGATTCACGAAAGCGAACCGCGTCTGATTGCCTCTAAATTTATCAATACGTTGGTCGGCATTATAGATGAAATAATACAACGCTACCCCCTAAAAATCGTACTTTGCGGCGGTGTGTTTCAAAATCGCACATTGATGGAACAACTTCTTTTGCACATCTCAAAACCGCTTTATTTCCCGCAAAAGATCGCTATTAACGACGGCGGCATTTGCGTCGGTCAACTCTATAAAGCACTTCAGAGCTAGCATTAATATTTTTATTATGCAATAATTAAAGAATAATCTGATTAGAATCGTTATGAATGTTATTTTAAAGGATACACTATGGATAAAATTATTCGATTTAGCGTCTCTTTGCCGGAAAAGCTTTTAGAAGAGCTGGATAAAAAGGTGGACGTACAAGGGTATGCGTCTCGCAGTGAATTTACAAGAGATTTAATCCGAGAAAAAATCGTTAAAGACGATTGGCAAGATGACGGTAGCGACGTTATCGGCGTTTTAGCTATGATTTACACGCATCATCAAAACGAATTGGTTCAAAAAATTTTAGAGATTCAACACGACGCCAAAGTGCATATCATGTGCAATACGCACGTACATGTTACGCATGAAAACTGTTTAGAAACGGTTATGGTGACGGGAAAAGTCTCCGATATTAAAGATTTTGCGCAAAAAATCGCAGGATTGAAAGGCGTCAAATTCTGTAAACTCATCGAAGCGTCGATTCCCGCTTCGTAAATCTTTGATCGTAAAGGGTAAGCGTACCGTTTACCCTTACTTCACATACCTAATGCTACGCGACATTTTTTTTAATACGGGGAATATTCCTGATGCCTCTCACTACGAACGATTCACAAAAACTCTTAGTTTTAAACAAACCCAAAGGCTATCTGGTCACGCGCTCTGACGATCTCGGACGCAAAACCGTTTATGACCTCTTGCCCGAATGGGCGTATACCGAGGGTTGGATGCCCATCGGACGGCTCGATCTTGACTCTAAAGGATTGTTGCTTTTTACGACCGACGGGCACATCAGCAACGCACTGACCCAACCGGGGCATTGCATCAAAACGTATGAGATTTGGGTGCGAGGGCATGTCACGGACGAACATATTGCCCAAGCACTCAAGGGCGTGCAAAGCCCTGAGGGTTTACTCAAAGCACTTAAAGTCGAAAAAATCGGCATGGGTGGTGCAAAAACAAAACTTCGGGTTCAAATCGACGAGGGAAAAAACCGCCACATTCGTCGCCTTTTCGGAGCACTCAAAGACCCGAAATTCGGCACGCCCTTAAAAGTTTTGGAACTCACGCGCACGCATATCGGCTCTTTTGAACTGGACGTTTCCATCGGCGCATGGCGTTTCCTAAGCACGGAAGAAGAGAAGAATCTTTTAAAGAAGCTCGGGTAACATCAAAACGCGACCGTTTCGCTTTAAATACCGACATGTAAGATACAACCAACAAAGACAAGGGATAAAATGAAAAAAACAGTTACTTTTTTAAGGGCAATGAGATGATTTTAGAATACTTTGATACTAAGGAAAACAAAGACATAAACTAAATCTCAACTTTTGATCCTTTTCATCGCCTCTTTATACACTTCCATCTCTTCGCGTTTGCCGACGGTGACGACATAGACCACCAATTCATTCTCGATGATTTTATACACAATACGCACCTGTTTTTTCGCGACATACGTTTTGTAGTAGCCGCTCAAATCGAGGTTATTTTTATTGCCGAGGGGTTGCCCCAAAAGAGGCGAGTGTTGTAACTGTGCTAGTTTTTTGAAGATCAACACAACCAAGGAGTGATCGAAGTTTTTTAAATCTTCTTCAACCAAAGGATGCGTTTTGATGGCATACATTTACAGTGACTTTGGATCGACATTGAACTTTTTGGCAAGCTCTTCAAAGGGCATATACGAAGACAAAGGAGTATTTTTGCGTGCTTGCACCGCTTCAAAAATCTCTTGATGTTCCATCGTTTCAAAAAGCTCTTCAAGCGATTTGAGGCGTTCATATTCATCGGTGGAGATAACAACGGCTTCAAGTTTATTGTTTTTCAAAATCCCCACTTTTTCGCACGATTGCTCTTTGATACCTTTAAGAATGGTCGCAATCTTTTTCGTAAAATCCGTAATCGATAAAAGCTCATTTGGAGCGTATTTGACTGTCATGGTATATCCTATGATTTATATGCAAATATTATAGTAAATTTACCAGTAAATTACAAGTTACTTCTCATCAATCCACCAACACAATTCCCACCCCCTCAAGCAAACCAAGTGCCTCAAAACGGCTAAATATGGCGCCTTTGAGGTGATTGGTGCGAAGGTCGATGCGGGTGTTGATGGCATTGGTGAAGTTGGCGTTTTCCAGATGGGTTTGGTGAAACAGCGCGCCTTTGAAGTCGGTTCCAGTGAAATTGGCGTGGGAGAGCAGGGCGGAGCGAAAGTCGACCTCTTTGGCGCGACACGCTTTCATGACAAGACCTTCCATCAAAAGCCCAAAAAAATTACTGTCATCCACAATGCATTCGTCAAATTTGAGCGGTGCTGGGTTTAGCAAACTTTTCCAGTTTGCCATGCACCAGTCGATGCCATTCATTTTACAGCTCGTAAACGCCGTATTGGAGAGTTTGGTGTCGGTCAGTTTCATGACACTGAGGTTGCAGTTTTCAAAATGACAGTCGATGAAACGGCACGCGTAAAAGAACGTTTCACTAAAGTCGCACGAGACAAAGGTGCACTCCTCAAATTCGGCTTTGTTGATACGCTTTGCGTGCAAATCAACCCCCTCAAAACGTTCGGCAAAACAGTCCAAATGATCGACGATAGCGATGTTAGGCATGCTCATTTCCTTTTACATGTAAAGCGACCCACGCCTTAGGTGTCATGGCAAACCACTTCTTAAATGCCCTTAAAAACGGGCTTGGTTCAGCATAACCCAAGTATGTCGCAATGGTCGCGATGCCCAGACCTTTTTGCAGATAATGCGCCGCTAGCTTTTGGCGAACCTCGCCTAAAAGTTCGACAAAACTGCTGTTTTCCTCTTTGAGTTTTTTTTGAAGCGTTCGCGGATGCAAACCCACCTTTTGCGCAACACTCTCAAGCGAGACATCAAGCTCGCCCGTAGCGATGAGGATGTAGCCTAAGACTTGCTCTTTGAGGCTTCCATGCACACTCATACCCAAGCTCTGTTCCGCCTCTTTTTCAAAAACACGAAGCAGGTAAGGATTGTCGTAGCTGGTTTTCATTGAGAGTTGCGTCTTGTCGAAGAAGAGGGCGTTTTCCACCTCATCAAAAACGATGTTCTGCCCAAAAACGTTCTGGTACGCTTTTACATGTAAAGGTTTGGCATGCCTAAATGTCGTGCGTATGGGGAAGATGGGTTTGGGGATGATTTTGTTGATGAGATGAAGCATCGCACTGAGATGAATCTCCGCGCTGTACTTTTCAAGATGATACATCTCGCCCTCTTTGTGAATGAGCAGGGTCAGCTTGTAAGCACCATCGTCTTTTGTAAAAATGGGCTTAAGCGTTTTACCAACAAGCGGATAGTAGCGGCACAATTTCACGATAGCGTCTTCTACACTGCTTGAATGTAAGAGCAAATACCCCAAGATGCCCAGATTGTTGGGTGTGACAGACTCAGCAAAGGTAAATAACACCCCTGCATCGCCTGTGCGAGTGACTGCTTCATCGATAAGATCGTGCAAATATGCGGCGTTGATTTTTGCACCTTTTACATGTAAATCTTTGAGCGTGATGCCGCGCTCGTTAAGGAAGGGCGTTGCATCAAAGGCATACTGCTTGGTTAAAAACGAGAGGATAAATAAAAAAGCTTCCGCAGGTGCTTGTTTCAAATCTTCCGATCGCAAAATGTCATCCTTAGAGTCGTAAAATGTCACTTAAATTTTTAAAGCAGATTATATACTAAGGGCTCTAAATCTTGCTTAAGGAATTCAAATGAACGCTTACAGCCTCGTTCTGTCATTGCACGTTATCTCCGTTGCGACGTGGATGATCATGCTGGTGTATCTGCCCAAACTTTTCGTCTATCATATCAATGCACCCCAAAATGCCCATGCAACCGTCGCGCTTCAAGAGAACAGTCTCTTTAAAGTCGGTACGGTTGCGATGCTTTTCTCAATCAAATTCGGGGCAATTTTACTCTACCTCAATCCTCATCTGCTTCAAAGCGGAGGGTGGTTGCATCTTAAACTTGCATTGGTTACGGGTATGGTAGTCTATCACCTTACATGTAAAAAATTGATACGCCGGTTTGCGCAAGAGAGTATTCCTCAAAACGTGCGCTTTTTCAAGCTTTTTCGCGTGATACCTGAGATCACTACGGCGGTTATTATCTTGCTTAGCATCGTTAAACCGTTTTAGTTTCTTTTCTTCATTTTTAAGTCGTCTCAGGTTATGATTGGACGAGCAAACGCGCAAGGAGAAGCAATGGAAAAAATCGGCGACGCGATATTGACGCTACTGGGTACATTGGAAGAGATCTTAAAAAAGGCGGACATCAACACGGTTGCGACCAAAACCAACGCACAGCATCGTACGATCAAGCAAATTGTCGGGCATCTGTGCGATTCGGCGTCGAACAATACCCATCGCATCGTTCATTTACAGTATCAAAGCAATCCGTTGATCTTTCCCGATTATGCCAATCTCGGTAAAAACGACTTATGGATCAAACTCCAAGATTATCAAAACTACGATTGGGAAGATTTGCAAGCATTACTGAAAGCGACCGCTAAACACGTTGTCCATGTCATTAAAAACGTCGATGAAACAAAGCTTCAAAACGAGTGGATTAGTGCATTGAACGAGCGAATTTCTTTAGAAGCGATGATCGTTGATTTTCCAAGACATTTCAAACTTCATCTTGACGAAATCGTCGCATTGTTAAAAGATTAAAGAAGCAGCGATGCCGAACATTTTAGAAATATCGCAATTGGGTTCTTCCGTCATTCGCACGCATGCCAAAGAAATACGCGACATCCGCGCACCTGAAATTCAAACGCTGATCGACGCTATGATCGCGACATGTCAAGAGTCTAAAGGTGCGGGAATTGCAGCACCCCAAGTCGGACATTCGCTTTGTGTGCTGATTATGGCTTCAGCTCCCAATAAACGCTATCCCAACGCTCCGTTGATGGAACCGACCGCGCTGATCAATCCGCGCATTCTTGCATTCTCTGAAGAAAAAGAGAAAGATTGGGAAGGGTGTTTGAGCATTCCGGGGATTCGCGCGCGCGTGCCGAGACACGCTCATGTCGAAGTCGCGTACATCGATAGGGAAGGCAAAGCGCAACACGCTTTTTTTGACGGATTTTTGGCGCGTCTCTTTCAACACGAGTTTGACCACCTCATCGGCAAAGTCTTTATCGACCGCGTCGACTCGACCGAAGACATCATCACCGAAAAAGAGTATCAACGTCTCCTTAACATGTAAAAACTGTTTCTACATGTAAGCTTTTTCATTGCCCGATCTCTTGACATTTAAAAATCAAAAATGTACCATTTCACAAAATAAATGACTGACGGTCATTCATTAAAGAGGTGACATGGCACGCATTATCGACAAGGAAGAAAAACGTTTAGAAATAGCCCGAGCGGCCATACCGCTGTTTGCCGCTAAAAATATCTCTCAAATCAGCATCGACGAAATTGCTAAAAACGCCGGTGTCGCCAAAGGGACGATCTACCTCTATTTTAAAAATAAAGAGGAGATCATCTTTACGATTTGGGATATGCTCTCACGCAATCATGAAGAAGCGTATGCCAAACGCGCCATGCATGTAACGAGTGCAAAAGCAAAGATTTTGGAGTATTTTAATTTCAATGAATGCGGACTCGAATACGACAAAGAGCAGATGATTACGCTTTATCAACACTCGCTCAGTGCTATGTTGATCGATACGACGGGACTTTACACGGCTTATTTTGATAGGTTTATCCGGCAAGATTACGATCTCATCTCCGCTTGTTTGAAAGAAGGCGTACAATCAGGCGAATTTGAAATCGACGACGTGGAACTCCTGACCTACACGATCATCATGTTGCTCAAAGGAATGCTCGTGCGCGCAAAAGCCGGCAATATGCACTTTGATGAAGCGCAACAAACCCTCTCAAAACATATCTCTAACCTTTTGCAACAGTATATAAGGAAATCACGATGAAAAGACGGATACTTTTACCTTTTCTTTTCCCGCTTTTGACGATGGCGGGAAATTTGCCCGAACTCTTAAACTTAGCGGAGCAAAACAAGCTTGTCGAGTCGTCCCGCTATAGCGTCGAGTCCGCGCAAGAAAAAGAGTATGCCACCAAAAGTTCATACTTACCGAGCCTCTCGTTAGGTGCAAATCAAACGTTCAATCAGGTGGAAAGCCTCTTATACCCCGATAAAAGTCGAACGGGTTCGGCAACGCTTTCGTTTGTTATTTATGACGGCGGAAAACGCGGCGCATTGTTCGATCAGCAAGAAGCTTTAGTACGCTCCGCAACGTTTTCGCTCTCTTCCACGCAAAACAACGTCTCCTTGAACGTTGTGTATTATTACTACAACTATCTTAGCACCTTAGCGAGCAAAGAAGCGACCTTACAAAAAAAAGAGCAACTCGAAGCCGAGCGTTACCGTCTTGAAAAGTTTCTCTCCGTCGGAACGACGACCGAAGATGAGCTCCAAAAAATCGTCTCCAATATCGAACAAACCAACGTCGATCTTTTAAGTTTGGACAATACGCTCAATAATATTTCCAACGCGTTAGA
Source organism: Sulfurospirillum cavolei (assembly GCF_001548055.1). Lineage (GTDB taxonomy): Bacteria > Campylobacterota > Campylobacteria > Campylobacterales > Sulfurospirillaceae > Sulfurospirillum. The sequence goes on along the minus strand of NZ_AP014724.1, from coordinate 1,388,173 downwards.
ATACCTCACGGGCACGCGCGTATCCGTTGAAAAAGGCTCACTTTTACGGCTCGAAAACACGTCTGAGAACGCAAGCGAGCGTTTCGATATTTTAGCGATGGAACAAAACGTCCAAAGTGCCAAATTCGAAGCAGACGTTGCCAAAGCAGGATACTTGCCGACGATCAAACTCCAAGATACGTATTCTCGCTACAAATACGATTACGAAAATCCTAATTTTGCGGCGCAAAACGACGGCGATCATCAAAATACGATTATGTTGGCTTTGGAATGGAAAGTCTTTGATTTCGGTTCTACCGCAGCGACCGGCGAAGCGGCACGTAAAAATTATCTTGCTAAAAGCAGCGAACTTTCTTACGAGAAAAGCAAAGCAAAAGCTTCGTTAAAAAGTGCTCAAAACAGTTACCAAACCGCTCTTGCCAAGATTGAAGCCGCTCGAGCCAAACTCACCGCTTCTTCGATGACCTATGAACTCGTGAAAAAGAAATACCAGCAAGGTATCGTCAATAACGTCAGCTATCTCGACGCTCTAAGCGATAAATACAATGCAACATCCCAATTACAAACCGCTCTCAATGAAGTAGAGTACCAAAAAGCCGTCCTTTTATATGAAATGGGGCGAGAAATAAAAGGAGCTATCCAATGAAAAAACTTTTGATCACCCTATGTTTGCTACTCAACGCCCTTTACGCCGAAGATATTTACGCGACCTTTGACGTGTTGAGCGACCAGACATCCGATTTGGGCGTTTCGGTTTCCGGCGTCGTCGGCACATTATACGTGAACGTCGGCACATACGCCAAAAAAGGCGATCTTTTACTCGCACTTCAAAATAGCGAAGAAAAACAGGCGGTAGAGAGTGCGCGCATCGCGATGCAAAGTGCTCAAAAAAGTGCCGAACACGCTCAAAAAACATACGAGCGTTATGCGGCGATTGCCGATGTGATCGACAAAGAGAAGATGGACAATTACCGCTATGAAAAAGACGTTGCGGCACTTTCCTACCAAAATGCGCGAACGACGCTTGCGATGAAAGAAGCGGCTTTTGCTAAAACCGAACTTCGCGCACCCTACGATTTGGTCATCACGAAAAAACAAACGGAGCTAGGCAGCATCGTTTTTGGAGGTCAAACGACGCTTTTGAGTGCCATGAACCCTCATATGATCAAGCTTGTACTGAAATTCGACGAGAAGTATTGGCAAAAAGTGAAAATCGGACAAAAATTTACCTACAAAGTCGACGGAAGCGATAAAACGTACGAGGGAACGATCGCAAAGCTTTATCCTTCCGTTTTAAGTGCGACGCGTGAAATGCAAGCCGAAGTCAAAGCGGCGGATTTGATGCCCGGACTCTTCGGTAACGGCATGATTAAAGCGGAATAGTCTTATGTATAAACTATCCATTAATCGCCCCATAACAACACTTATGGGTGTTTTAACGTTCATCGTTTTCGGACTGATGTCGTACAATACGATGCCGATCAACCTTTTCCCCAACGTCGACTTTCCCGTCGTGACGATTCAAACGACTTACAACGGTGCCGATCCGTCCACGGTGGAAACGAAAGTTACCGATAAAATCGAAGAAGCGGTTTCGGGCGTCGACGGTATTGATAAATTGATGTCGACCAGTTACGAAGGATTTAGCGTTGTGACCGTTCAATTTGAACTCACGAAAAATCTTGACGTTGCGACCAACGACGTACGTGACAAAATCGGTGCTTTAAATCTACCGATCGAAGTCGATAAACCCGTCGTGAAAAAACTAGGTGCAAGCGGCGCGGTCGTGAGCCTTTTTATTGCCGATAAAGGCGATAACTCCAAAGCCTTGATGCGCTTAGCCGACGAAAAGCTCAAAGCCCAACTGCAACGCATTAAAGGCGTAGGCGAGGTCAATATCGTCGGTTACCAAGATCGGGAAATCCGCATCTTTATCGATCCGTTTTTATTGGCAAAGTATGCGCTTTCTTCCTCTGACGTCAGTGCGATTATCGCGAAGCAAAATATTAAGCAAGGTACCGGCAAGATGGTCGATCAAACGCAAGAGATCATCCTCAAAGCCGAAGGCGACGCACAAAATTTCGATGAAATAGGCGAGATCCTCGTCAAACCGGGCGTGCGGCTTAAAGACGTTGCGACGATTCAAGACGGACTCAGCGATGCAAAAAGCTACTCATCGTACAACGGCCAACGCGGCGTCACGCTTGAAGTGAAAAAGATTGCGGGCGAAAACTCGTTGACGATTATTAACGGCGTCAAAAAAGCCTTACCGCACCTTCAGCATTTAGCCGGCGATCAATTTGAAATTAAAGTGCTTCAAGATCAATCCGAAAAGATTATGATCAATATTAACAACGTGCGTTTCGACCTGATTTTCGGTGCATTTTTATCGATTATCATCGTGTTTGCTTTTTTACGCAACGTGACGGCAACCGTCGTTTCGGCACTTGCTATTCCGACTTCGGTCATCGGAACGTTTGCCATTATTCATGCCTTAGGCTATGACCTTAACCGCCTAACGTTGATCGGTTTGACGCTTGCCATCGGTATTTTTATCGACGATGCCATCGTTGTGATCGAAAATATTATGAAAAAAATGGAAGAGGGCATGGAGCCTTTTCGCGCCTCGTTTGAGGGTATTAAAGAGGTGGCGTTTTCGATCTTGGCGATTTCATCCGTCTTACTTGCCGTTTTTATTCCGGTGGCGTTTATGGACGGCATCGTGGGAATGTTCTTTAACTCGTTTGCAATGACGGTAGCTGCGGGTATCGTCATCTCGTATCTGGTAGCGGTCATGTTTATTCCCAGTGTCGGTGCTAGAGTTTTGAGTGCCAAAGAGAGTAAATTTTACTATGCGACCGAGCCGATTTTAAAAGCCGTCGATCAAGCGTACGTCAAAATCTTAAAACCGATTTTACGCTTTAAAACGTTGACGATTATTGCTACCGTCGGCGTCCTCATTTTTTCGACGACGTTGAAAGTGGGTATGAGCTTTTTGCCGATGCAAGACAACAGCGAGTTTCAAGTCGTCATTAAAGCACCCGTGGGGATTAATCTGGAAACGATGAAAGCGAAAATCGCTCCGATCGATGCTTTGTTAAAAGAGGATCATGACATTGTTTATTCGATCTCTTCGATCGGCTATAACTCCGCAAAAGAGATTCACAAAGCTAAATTCTATGCCAAATTAAAACCCGTTGCCGAACGTACGCGAACGCAAGAACAGATTATTCAGTTCTATCGCGATAAGCTGAAAACGTATCAAGATTTTACGATTTTAGTGGAAAAAGTCGACGATTTCGACACGGGCGGAACAACGGCACCCGTACAAGTCGTCATTACCGGAGATAGCCTCGAAGAGCTTGATAGCGCTTCGCGTAAGCTGATGGACGTTTTAAAGCAGACCCAAGGTATCGTCGATATCGACCGCGATTTTGAAGACGGAAAACCTGAAGTTAAAGTCTCTATTTTACGTGAAAATGCCCAACGTGTCGGCGTTAGCGTTAAAGAGATCGCTTCGGTGTTGGCATCGGCGTATTCAAGCGACAGTGCCGTTTCCTACTTTGAAGACAACGGCCGACAATTTGATATTACGGTGCGCTATAACGACGATTATCGTAAATCTTTGGAAGATCTGAAAAAGCTCAAAGTACGCAATGCGGAAGGCAATTTCGTGGCACTTGAAGGACTTTTAAGCTTGGAAGAGGGAACGGGTAACGCATCGATCAACCGATTTGATCGTGAAAGAAAAGTGCTTGTCACCGCCAATATTTACAACACGTCGTTGGATAAGATCGTGACCGTGATTAATGAAAAGATGCCTTCTATTTTACCAAAAGGGTACAGTTACCGTTATACCGGCGACGTTGAAAATATGGAAGATACCAATAAGGCTTTCGGTGCGGCGGTTTTACTTGCCGTGATCTTGATTTACCTTATTTTGGCGGCATTGTACGAATCCGTCGTTCAACCGTTTATCATTATGATTTCGATGCCGCTCTCTTTTACGGGCGTTATGATTGCGCTGTATCTCAGCGGTAATGCCTTTAGTTTGTTTGTTATGATCGGTATTATCTTGCTGTTGGGTATGGTCGGTAAAAACGCCATTTTGGTCGTCGACTTTGCGAACCGCGCGATCAAAGAGGGAAAAAGCATCGACGATGCGCTTTTGGAAGCGGGAGAAAAACGTTTACGTCCGATTTTAATGACCACGTTTGCAATGATCGGAGCGATGGCTCCTTTAGCGTTTGGACACGGAGCGGGACACGAATCCAACTCTCCGATGGCATTGGCGATTATCGGCGGACTTTTAAGTTCAACCGTTTTGACGCTTTTGGTCGTACCGGCAATTTATAAATTTATGTATCCGCTCGATGCATGGTTGAGGAAATGGTACGAAAAAGGTATTGTTGAATAGAAAAGCAGTGAAAATACTCGGGCGTTTGTTATCATCACATCCCTTACATGTAAAGGGAAAACCTTTACATGTAAGAATTTATTGATTGCGTTTTCTGTCTTTTTTCGCTTGTTTGGCTTTGGCTTTTGCCTTAGCTTTTTGCGCGTCGCTCGGTTTTGCTTTATCGGAGTTGACCGCACCGACGTTTTCTTGTTTTTTTTCATACGGAACCGTATACTTTTGTTGTGTCGCAAGTCCCGCTAGCTTATAACCTTTTTCCATTTTAACGCTGTTATTGAGCAATCCGCCCATTTTTTTCTCCTTCATATTTTACCCATCGGGCGATTTGAGCAATATCCTCAGGCGTGGTTTGACAACACCCTCCGATAATGTTTGCTCCTTTTTGATACCAAGTATACGCCATTTTAGCATGCATTCCGCTTTGAGAGACGCCGTCCCACGTTTTGCTAAGCGCATTATACGTCGCTCCGCCGTTGGGATAGACGATAATCGGCTTTTGGGTGACGGCGCGTATTTGCTCGATCAACGTTTCAATGTACTGCGGCGCGGTACAATTAATGCCGATAGCAACGATATTCTCGCACGTATTTAAAACCTTGGCACACTCTTGAATCGATTCGCCGCTGTTTATGTGCTTGCCGTCTTTGGCACTAAAGCTTATCCATGCATAGACGTTCGGGCGGTTTTTGAGCAAAGAAGCGAGTGCTTTAGCTTCCAAAAGGCAGGGAATCGTCTCACACGCCAGCAAATCGGGTTTGGCTTCAATGAGTGCTTCCAAACGATCGGCATGAAACGCTTCCAACATTTCTTGGCTTAAACCGTAGTTGCCGCGAAACTCCGAACCGTCCGCCAAATACGCCCCGTATGGGCCAACCGACGCGGCGACCAAAGGTTTGAGACGGTCTTTTCGATTGGCTTCATCTGCCCAAAACGATGCTACCGTCTCTTGCGCGATACGCACCGAGGATTGTATCAGTTTTTTTGCTTCTTCACGGCTCACGCCGCGCTTCATAAAACCCTCAAACGTGGCTTGATAGCTGGCACTCGTTACGCAATCGGCTCCCGCTTTGAGGTAATCTTCGTGTACTTTCGCGACGGCACGCGGATTGTGCATCAAAAACGTTGCCGACCATAACGGATCGTTGATGTCATAGCCTTGACGTTCCAACTCCGTCCCGAACGCTCCGTCTAAAATCAACACGTTTTGCTTTTTTAAAAAAGGTTCTATCGGATTCATGCGTTTTTGCCTTGATAATTTTTCGTGCATTATACCCTGAGTTTCTTTTTAGCTACAATATGCACGAAGTTTTTTACCTATCAAAAGGAACGTCGTGAACGAGAACAACCTTGTGAGCATTCAACAATATGCCGTTAAACATAAAAGGAGCACGTTTGCCGTAATCAAACAAATCAACGCAGGTCACGTGAAAACCGTTAAAAAAGACGATCAAGACTATATCCTTGATGAAAGTATTTCCCAAACGCAGCCTAGTGCTTCATTGCCACAACCTGTCAAAAAGGTAGAAGAGGAGGGGAAAACAGACGTCGATTACGAAGCAAAGTTTCATGAACTTCTTTCCAAATACATCGACCTTCAAGAAAAATACACCCGCCTTATCGAGGAAAAATACGATACGAAGAAATGAATGTGACCACGGTACGCTCTGCTTACTCGATAAAATCGTTCCTTACGGCGTACCGCTCAAGCCATGCGAGCTATGCTTTAAAACGTACATGTAAGAAACGAGGGCAGAGCGTATCATACCCTCGTGTTGGCTTAATCGCGATGTAAAATATCGAGCGTTTTTTCGTAGACACCGAGCTTTTGAAGCTCTTCGCCTAACGTTTGCGTTAAGGTCGCTTGGGATTTTAACTCATTGGAAATCGTATGGCTTTGTTCGGCAAGTTTTTCCATATTGGACGAAAGCGTGCCGCTCTTAGACGAAACATCCATCAATCCGCTGCTCACGCCGCCCATTGTTTTACTGATATTTTCGACCGCTTGAATAATCGTACTGACCGAAGCATTTGTTTCAGAGAGGCTTTTTTGCGTGCGTTCCGCCAGCTTTCTGACTTCATCGGCAACGACGGCAAAACCGCGACCGTGTTCACCCGCACGTGCCGCTTCGATGGCGGCATTGAGCGCAAGCAAATTGGTTTGATCGGCAATATCGGAAATAACACTTAAAACAACGCGAATATCGCGTACATTGTTGGTTAAATTTTCAATATCGATCACAAGATTAGCGTTATCGACGCTTCCTTTTTCCATACTCGAGGCAAAAAGTCCAAACTCTTGTTCGACATGCCCGAGATTGTCTTCGATCGCATTGATAGAACCGACCGCTTGGCTTAGAACGTTACCGATGTTTTGAAGTACGGGCATACTGTGCTTCATCTGATCCAACATCGCTTTATAAATGGCTTGGATCATCGTTTGGCGATTGATTTTTCGTTGCAAAAAGTAGCTTTTAAATCCGGCGTATTTTTGCACAAAATTTTCGACGTAGTCGTCTTCAAAAACGTTTTGATCAAGAGCGTAAAAGAAAATAGCACTTAAGGTCTGGTTGATATTGACGCCCAAAAGTTCTCCGAACGTCGAAAAGCCGGCGACTGGAACCTCTTTGAAAATGGAAAGGCGATGAATTTCCGAGGCATTGCATAAACGCCTTAAGATACAATCGTTAAAAATCGCCCCGATAGGTTTTGGTTTGTTGCGGCTAAATTGCGCATAGTCTTGTTGCGTCGTCTGCACGAAATCCGTCTTTTCCAGCAATAAAAGTTCTTCTCCCGCTTCGATGTCACAATAAAAATGTATCGTATCGTTGATCGTATCGATGGAAGCGACGGAACGGATATAAATTTCGCCGTTAATTTCGATACCGAAGGTATAATTGGCAAGTTTGTCGTTTAAAGCGTCGACGGCGCATTTAAAATGGTCGCTTAAAGCGGCAACAACGCCGATTCCAGTATTGGTACGACGGTCTAAGAAGGTATGAACCGAACGCGCGAGCGGATTTGCGGATAAAACGCTAAATGACGTCGAAGTTTTTCTAAAATTTTGACTTTTAAAAACACCGAAACGAAACTGCGGCGACAATTTGATAAAAGTAACGACGGCATGGTGACGCAAAGTTCGCGTTCCGTCATATATGTAGGTATTTTGAAAATCGAGCTTGCCGCCGGCACTCCCGCCGATGAGAAGACAGGGAAATTTGGCGACGTTGTAGATCGCTTCCATAAAAAAACTTTCACTAGCGCTCAATCCGTCGATCAAAGTGTAACCGATAGTATCATCAAAACGCATTTTAAAAGGAATACGAATTTTTTTAATCTCTTCTTCGATACTTTTAACGCGCTCAAGCGTTGATTTTTTACTCGTCCCGATATCTTCGCTTTTTAAGGCAACGGAGGCGACAAAGACATCACTGACCATTTGCTCCGAAAAAAGCATTAAAACGATATTGTCTCCTTCTCCGGCATTCGCGGAAGAGTACAACGAAGAAGAAGCGGCATTTTGATGAAGTGCACAACTGCACAATTCTCCCGCCGTCGTGGAAAGTATTAAGGTCGTATTAGGAGGAAGCGTCGCTTTAAGCTTCGAAGCAATCGCGTTAAAGTCTAATGCCGGCGATACAAAACCTAAAGCCACCTTCGGAATAAACGAGAGTGCATTTAAAGTGCTCGTAATTTCGTTTTCATGAAAGTTGAGCGTAACAAGAGAATCTAAAAGCGCGGAGGGCATTTTTTGAGACGCCGTTTCGGCCGATGAATGTAAAAAACTAAACATGTAAGACTTGCTCCTTTTGTTAACAACGATAGACCGTATACCAATAGTAACGCTAAGTATCTTAAAAGTAATCTAAAGCGTTCTGAAGATATATTACATCATATTCGTAGCACGAGAATAGCTTAGTTTGGTGACATACGACTTCTAGATAGCAGTCATTTTTTCACAAAAAATAAATGCCGTTAACTTTACGTGTCGTAAATTTTTTTTTGGATATAATAGAGATCATATCAAGCGTCTCAAGAGAGGCAACGTATTGTCAAAGCCTTACATGTACATCATTACATGTCATTTTTTAGGGCGTGTGATAGGATACGGCAAAGTAAAACGTACGGAGTGAAAATATTATGAAAATGGTGATATGGGTTTTGGTCTCGATTTTTTGTTTGTGCGGTTGTTCTTCGCATCCCGCCGACCCGAGGATTACAATGCAAGCACCTGCGTACGTCGACGAATTGCCATCGCGCGTTAATGAAAATATGGGTTCAAATCCGGGAAGTCTTTTCGGTCAAGGGGAAAATCCTCTCTTTTCCGATCGTAAAGCGATGAACGTTAACGACGTCGTAACGGTGACGATTACGGAAAAAACGGCTCAAACTTCTACCGGGAAAAAAGCATTAACCAAGGAAGGATCGGATGCTTTAAATGCCGGTATTACGACGGCTGCCGGAGGTGGAGTGATGGGAAGCGTATCGAATCAGGTAAATAAATTGGGCAATATCGGCTTTACGGCCGGATCCAATAATTCGTTTACGGGAACGGGAAGCTCAACGCGTAACGAAAGTTTTGCCACGACGATTTCCGCACGTATTATTAAAGTGTTAAATAACGGAAATTACTTTATCGAAGGAAGCAGGGAACTGCTTTTAAACGGAGAAAAGCAGATTATTCAAGTTAGCGGCGTCATTCGACCGTACGATATCGATCAATACAATAACATTGATTCGAAATACATTGCCGATGCCAAAATACTCTACAAGACGGAAGGGGATATCGATCAAACGACGACCAAGCCGTGGGGTAGTAAATTTATGGAAACTATTTGGCCATTTTAAAAGAAGGATTATCATTGCAAGAAACGATTGCACCGAAATTTGCGGAAAAAGAGAAAATTTTTAAAGCAAAAGACATTATTGTTGCACTGAAGTATTTCGGTGCTAGTTTTGATAAAGTCAAAACCAATAACCCCGAACGTGCTCGCGCACTTGTTTTAGGCTATAAGGCTTGGCGATTGGGGCTTAACGAAGCTCATTTACGCTCATGCATCGATCATAAAGTCGACGATAAAGAAATTTTAAACGTACTAGGGTATAAAGAAAAAAAGAGTATTCGCAGTTGGAGCATTTCGACTAAAATCAAAGAAGCCGATTATAAAATCAAAATTGAAAGGCTATGGTGTAAAAAGCTAGGTGCATTGTGCCTTATTGCGCACTTGACGCAAAAAGAGTTGATTGATCTGGCACAAGAGAAGTTTTCAGATACGCTCGAATGCGCTATTCCCAAAGAGTTCTAAGACGTAAACTTCACAAAGCTTTTGCTTTGTGAAGTCTCTTAATTCATTTTAACCGCTTTTGCCATATCCCACATCGGCATAAAAATACCTAATGCCATCAAAAGAACCATTCCCGCAATAAATCCCAATAAAATAGGCTCAATATAACTTGCGATATTGTCGATAATTTGATTAAAGCGCGATTTTAAATACAACGTCACTTTCTCCAACATTTTGTCCAACGTACCGCTTTGCTCACCCGCTTGAATCATCTGAACGAGCATCCCCTCAAAAAGAGCCGTATCTCGAAAAGCTTCGGTAAGCGATATACCGCGTTGTACCGAAACTTTAACGGCGGAAAGCCTTTTTTTAAGATGCGTATTGTCAAGTGTAAGCAATGAAGTGTCCAATGCATCGGCAATCGGAATACCCGCACGAATCAGTTCGGTAAAGACAAGGCAAAAACGGCTCAAGGTTGCATAAAAAATAATGTCGCCGATCAAGTAAGTCTTTAAAATATACCTATCAAATCCTTTCTTAAACTCTTCGTTATTATTTAAAAGGTATTTGAACAAGATAATCGTACCGATAATACCGGCTAAAAGGTATAAACCGTATTGGTTAATCATCTGTTCCATAAAGAGTAAGATCTTGGTCGGAAGAGGCAAGTCTGCTTTTAGTTTAGAGAAGATGTCTTTAAATTTCGGAACGACGTAAACCATCAAAATCGTAAAGGCGATCGCAATGGCTATCACGACCGTAATAGGATAGCGCATGGCTTTTTTAAATTTTTGCCTGTTTTCTTCGATTTCCTCTAAAATATCGGCAAGTTTTGCCAAAGATTCCGCCATATTACCGGTACTTTCACCTAATTCCACCAAAGCAATCGTTACGTCTCCGACGGTTTCACGATAAGGCATTAATGCCTGCGTTAGGCTCAAACCGGAGTTAAGATCGTCGTTAACGCTTGAAAAAATCTCTTTCAGCGTTTTATCGACCGTTGCCGCCTCAACTTCTTTAACGCTGTCGTGAATTGAAATTCCTGCATTCGTCATAACGCTTAATTGGCGTATCGCGGCAATTAAACTTGTCATTTTGACTTTTTTACGTAAGATCGTATTTAAAAATTGATCTTTAAAGGCACTTAACTGATCTTCTAACGGCGCGGAAGTCTCTTTGACATTGACGATAATGCCCGGAATTTTTATCTTGGCGATCGCAATGGCATCGTGTTTATTGGGAGACTTAATAATCGTTTTACTTTTTTTACCTTTGGAAAGGTAATTCACTTCAAAATATTTCATCCTTTTGCCACCCTTGCAATTTCGTCAAATGTGGTTACACCGTTTGCCGCACGTATAATACCGTCTTGGTACATGTCGATAAAACCTTCTTTGAGTGCCTGTTCTTTTATTTCACTTTTGCTAGCACCTTGTGCAATCATACTTGAAATTTTTTCACTAATGACGAGAATCTCAGAGATCATTTCTCTTCCGAGGTATCCCGTCTGGGCACATTTTTCGCAACCGTTATTTTTGTAAAATTGATACGTCGGCGGTAACATGTCGCGAATCTCATCGTGCGCCGTTTTGGGCAGCGTGTATTTGCTTTTACAATAAGGACAAAGTTTTCGTATGAGTCTTTGAGCTTCGATAGCAATTAAAGAACCGCTAATTAAATAAGACTCAATTCCCATATCGACCACCCTTGTAACGGCACTGATGGCATCGTTTGTGTGGAGCGTTGAAAAAACAAGGTGACCCGTTAATGCAGCTTGAACGGCAATTCGAAGCGTTTCGGTATCGCGCACCTCGCCGATCATGATAATATCGGGATCTTGTCTCAAGATAGAACGCAACGCCGAAGCAAAGGTGAGATTAGCTTTTTCGTTTACCTGTACTTGTTGCGTTAAATTGAGCTGGTACTCCACCGGATCTTCTACGGTAATAATTTTGGTTTGTACGCTTTTAATCGCATTGAGAGCCGCATAAAGCGTTGTTGTTTTACCGCTTCCCGTAGGTCCCGTAACAAAAATAATACCGTAAGGTGAACGCATTGATTGCGAAAATTTGGCATAATTTTTCGGATGCATTCCTAAATCTTCAATTTTTATCATCACTTTGGACTTGTCTAAAATACGAATAACGATAGACTCGCCGTTAATGGTTGGAAGTGCTGAAATCCTAAAATCATACTCTCTTCCTAAAATGGTTGCCGAAAAACGTCCGTCTTGAGGTTTTCTTTTTTCCGCAATATCCATATTAGAAAGGAGTTTCATACGAGATGCTAAGGGAGGATAAATGTCTTTATCGAAAATAAATGTTTCCGTTAGCATACCGTCGATCCTGCTTCGGACGATACAATTGTTTTCGGTCGGTTCGATATGAATATCACTAGCTCTTGCTAAGATCGAGGTTTTTAAGATAATTTCAATGAGTTTGAGAATACCGGAAGATTCTTGTGGATTTTCGACGGCACTGGAAGTAATCTCTTTTCGAATTTCGCCGATAAGCCCTTTAATACTCTCTCCCAATTCTATTTTAATGAGGTATTTATCGATTTGAACGGGATCGGCAATAATAATTTTTAGAAGCTTACGCGGGAACAGTCGTTGTACGCCTTCTTGCGCATGAATATCCATTGGGTCTTTGAGTGCCACAAAGATATTAATTTCATCTTCACGGATCGGCAAAGCTTGATATTTTTTAAGTTGAGGGAAGGGTAACTTAGAAGCGAGTCGGTAGTCGATATCGATCGAATCTAGATCCAAATACTCATAACTTAAATTTTTTGCCAATGCCTGTAAAAATCTCTCACTTTCTATGGCAAAATTGCTGTTAACGTCTTCAAGAGACACATATCCTTTTTTAAAAAATTCGATTACTAAGATGAAAAGATCTTCTTTGGTAAAAAAACGATTTTCAAGTAAAATTTCGCCTAAAGCTTTTTGATCGTTTTGTTTTGCTTCATCTTGAATTCTATGAGCCGTATTTTCGTCAATGATACGGTTTTGGATTAAGTATGTTAATAAAGTCGTCGTAATATCACTCATGCTTCTGCACCGCTACCTTTTCATTTCTTTGTGTGTATTATAGAATTTGCTTATAGCGTAAAAACGTTATTGAATCGGTTCTCCCAAGGTAATTTGGTTGAGCAAACTTTGCGCCGCTTGTGATTTTGTGTTTTTTAAATACGTTTTTAGTGCTAAAATAGCATCTTCTTTTTGTCCTAGCTTGAGCTTGGATTTAGCAAACCAAATCCAGCTTTTTTCATTTTCGGCATCAAGATTATTAGCGATTAATGCCCATTTATTGCTCTCAACATAGTTTTTACTTAAATAATACTCTTCTGCCAACATTAAAGCAAAGACGATATTATGTGTCGTATCGAATTTTTCTTTCAAATATGAAATCGAATTGATCTCTTGGCTTTCTATTTTAATAACGCCTTTGGGTTTAGTCTCTTCTAGCGGAGGAGGCGGAGGCAATAGCGTAGCGTCGATTTGTTCTTCTTTATTTCGATAAAACGTTTGTTCTTCACTGTTACCGTTACGTTTTAATACCGGCAAATCCAATTCGTTTTCTGCTTTCTTTTTGAGAGGCGGTGTATCGAAGTCTTCGGGCGGTGGAGTATAAGCTTTTTTATCCGATGTGGACGTTTTGTTTAATGTATCCGGGAGGCGTAAGCGCAAAATTTCTTCTTTTGATTGTTCCTGATGCTTATCCGGAATTGTGTTTTCCGTCTTTGTCATATTATTTTCTACTGCAAGAACGGATGTTAATGTACTGCTAGCGTTGTTTTCTTTTTCTCGTATAGTAGTTTCATGCGGTGTTTGAACTTCTTGAGGTTTTGAGGCATCTGAGCGATAAAGAAAGAAAAGTAAAGCGAGCGTGGCGACAACAGAGATGCCTATTAAAATCGTTCCACCGTAGAATAATGTTCTTTTTAATCGGTATTTCGATAGCTTTTTCTCAAGCTCGTTGATTTCAGAATGGCTAAGCATGAATCATTCCTAGGCTAATTCCAGCCATCTCAATATATTTGATATGTAAAGCATTGGCTTTAATTAAAGAGGGTTTATGTTGATCGTAATACTCTAAAATTTCAAAGAGTTTATACATCAATTTGTTGATAGTTCGCAAATTACCTGAGGTAAGGTGTGCAATCAGTTTATAATGTTTTTCTTTGAATAAATTGAGATACTCAAAACGATTATGAAACAATAATTTTTTTTCGATATAGGTTTTAATTTCATTTAAAGAAGCATTATCGATTTCAATTGTTTCCCAAATACGCGTTTGAAAATAATCTTTAGCAAGAACGTCTTCTTTTTCCGTTTTATGAACCGTAAAAAGAAATTTAAAAAGTCTCGAATCGGCCATTAGGCGGATTTTTTCAATCAGATCCGTCGGATAGAGTTGTGCTTCATCGATTAAAACGGTAATACCTTGTTCGGGAGAAGTGATGTGTTTTCCCACTAAGGCTAAAAACTCATTATAATTGGAAAATTCCGGAGAAGCTTTTCCAAACGTTGCTTCGTATAAAGCTTTAATAAAAACTTTTTCGTCGAAAAAAGGTCTCGGGAAAAAAATAATACGCTTTTTTTGGCGTAAATCATTATAGATTTTTTGCAATAAAAACGTTTTTCCTGTTCCCGGTTTACCGTAAAACAAAATAAGTTTTAAAGGCTTATCCAACGTTTGTATCAATTTATCGTACGTCAGTGCCGCTTTGTCTAAATTAATATAGTCAAATACTTCTCCATCGACAAAGATGGATTTGAGATCACTGTAATGGCTGTTCATAGACTTTTTGACTATACCCGAGATCTTTAAGTGTTGTTTTATCCGTTCCTTTAGCTCCGATAATACGTGGGGTAATAACAAAAACAAGCTCTGTGGTACTAATCGTGTCGGCAGAGTGTTTAAAGGCTTCGCCTAACAAAGGAATACTACTGAGAACTGGGACGTTACTTGCTTCTTTGCCTTTGGTATTGGCTATGAGTCCGCCGAGAATAATCGTACTACCATCTTTAACTTTTACAACTGTTGAAAGTTTTTTCTCGGTCGTGTCCGGAGCAATTTCACGAGGATTGGTTGTTTTTGTATCATCGTCAGAATATTTAAAGTTACTCACCGAAGGGTTGATTCGTAAAATAATTTCATTGTCTTCAGATATTTCAGGTGTAATATTGAGCAAAATACCTATAAAAATTGAATAATTAGTATAGGTAGTCGTTAATGTTGATGTCGTTGTTGCCGTGTTGGTCGTATCTTCAGGTACACGATAATTAATGTTGTCTCCTACCGTGATGAGGGCTTGTTGATTATTCATTGTTAAAACTTTCGGACTGGATACGACACGCGTATCTCCATTAGAGGCAAGAAAATCAACGAGACCGGAGATTGAAAAGACGGCATCGTTAACAACGGTTAAGTTATTCATCACGGCACTATTCCCCGTTAGAGAGTCATTGGCTCCAACTTGGGCATAAGGCTCTTTATGGTAGGCATTTAAATTATTACTATTATTAAACATAGACGTACTGTTAATGCTAAGTTGGAATTTACTCCAATCAACGCCTGTTTTATTGCTTGTGCTTAATGCAACGGACAAGATCGAAACATCGATAAGTACTTGTTTATGCAATCGCTCTTTGAGTAAGTCAATATATTCGGCAACACGATTGAGTTGCTTTTTTGTCGCCGTTACGGTAATGATACCGGCACTGGCGTTAATAATAGGCGTTTGTGCGGTATAGGATTCTGCTCCCGTATTTAAAACAGACATAAGCTCACTTGAAATTGTTTTCCAAAAATCAAAAGATTCGTTAGAGGAAATGGTGTTTTGATTGGTACTAAGGTTTGCCCCGCTCGATGTACCGTTGCTACCGACTTCTTTAGGTGTAGCGTCTACCGAAGCATTAATAACCGCTTTGCCTTCACGAACGGATGAAATATAATCGACTTTAAAAGATTTTGTTGAGAGTGCCGAAATTTTTAGAAAATTTTTATCATAGGTATAGAAAAGGTCATTATCGTTAAGAACAATTTGAAAGACTTCGTCCAAAGAGAGATTTTTAATATTGATACCGTTTAAATTTTTTGCTAGAATTTTTTCTGCTTCCGTGTCTTTCACGACAATACTAAAATCGCATACGTCGGCCAATTCGGTTAGCAATTCCGCACCCGTCGCCTTATTATTGGTTTTGATATTAAAAGTACGATGTTCACACGTTTTTGCTTTATCGACCGCCAAAACGGGAGACAGTAAAAACGCTATAATTGCCATACATGCAATAATATTATTTGGCAAAAATTTTAACATTACTCTCATCTTTCGTCCTTATAAAAAGTTCTTTTTTATCATTGTCGTTTTGTAATAGGGCGCTATTACGTGTAACTCTTACCAGTTTATACGCTCCAACATCATCATTCTTCCCGTACCATATACCGTTAATTTTTGCTTTTGCCTCAAAGGTGGCTTCGAGCGTAAAGGTTTCTATTTTTGATGATGCGTTATGTTCCGAGACATTTAAATCGGATGAAAGTGAAACAAAAGGGTTCCCCAATGTATCCAAAAGAAGAATATTCGCACCGATTCTTTTTTCTGCGATCTTCTCAAAAATAGTATCGTACGTTTTGACTTCATCGTTTAACGTTAGATTGCTTTTTGCTTCGATCACCGCTACGATCGTACATGTCATGACGATAATTGATAACACTGTTTTCAATATTTCATCCCCCAAACGGCAATGTTCAATTGTCCTTCAATATTTTTCTTTCCTGTGCAGTTTAACTCGTAAATATCGACGACTAATTCACTTTCCTCAATGGCATTCATAAATTTCATCGTGTTGACGAAAGGACCGTTAAAATCAACTTTTAAAGAGAGTATCTGTTCAATTTTTTGTAAACTCGGTTCATTGATTTTATTTTCGATGACTTTGATGCGTACGGCATATTTTTGAGCCAATTGTGTGATAGAATTTAAGAATTTTGCCCAATTTTCATCGTTAAAAAGAAGGTAGGAAAGCTCTTTTAATTTCGTATCGACATAAGCGTTCGTGTACGTTGCTTTTTCAAGTAGGATTTTAGAATGCTCAATGTCGGATTTGATTTTAGCAATTAAAAAATTTTCATTGCCGTCTTTTGAAACGGAAGCTAGATACGATTGTTCATCTTTAAGCTTTTTTTCGGTTTCTTGCGCGGTTCGTAATGATTGTTTTAACATGGATTCCGTGATCGGAAAAAGATAACTATAGACTATAAAACCGACAACGGAAGCAAGCATTAAAAAGATCAGATACGTTTCATTTTTTTTCTTTCCATCAAAAAAAGCATCAATTTTATCAAAGAGTGAATCAAGGCTATTCATCATGCAATCCTATTGAAATGTTGCTGCTATACAATTTACCTGTATCGTCTTGGGCTATTTTATCGGTATTGATTTTATATTTTTTAAGTTCGGTAAGGTCTTGGATAAATTCCGTGATTTTTTTCTCGCTTCTATTTTGAATGGATACCGTGAGTTGTTGGTTCTTAAAAACAATGTTTTCAACTTTGCTTCCGCTTTGGTTGGAAAGTTGAAATATTTCAAGAAGCATGGCGGCTTTCATCGGATAAGAGATTTTTTTACGATAAATTTCCGAGAGCAATTTTTTTCTAAATTCAAATTTTGCCGTTTCGTCTTTGAGAAGAACATCCACTTTCTCTTTTTCTATTTTCAATGCCGCAATATCTTGACGAATTTTAGAAGTTTTTTGTAAAAGCGTATTGTATGCGTTGGTATTTTGTGCCGTTTGTAAACTTAAAAAAGAGTGATAAGCAAATTGATAGGCGGGATAAACAAGACTCACAATCAAACTGGCCGCTAAAATCGCTAAAAGTTGTCCTACCGGTCGATATTTTAGCGGAGGAGGGCGTTTAAAAATCGAAAAATTAAGTCGATCATCATGGTTTTCAAAAGAAAGTTGTGCACTGAGCATCATCAAAATATGAATTTGATCGATATACCACTCTTTAGAATTGATGGCGATACTAAAATTAAATTCAAACGATTCCAATCCCAAATAACTTCTTCCATACTCGTCAATTCCCGAAAATGTTCCTATTTCGGAACCTAAAAAAATTTTATCGATATAATCGATGTTGTAAGATCGTTTACAAAAAACTAAAACATCGTTAATATAGAGGAAAATTTCTCCGAAAAGTTGCATGAGGCTTTGTTGGTGTTGGCTGTTGGTTGCACGAAGTCCTTCATTGACGAGTAACTTATAAAAGTCTTCTTCATCGATTCTTTCGCCGATAAGTTCACAAAATTTTTCATTAATTTCTTTTAAAGAATAATGCAAAGACTTGGAATAAATATATTCGCCGCCTTTATAAATAGCTAAAAAGGCGTCGTTTTTTTGAAAATAGACGAAACAGTGCGTACCGTCCGGTTCAAGTAAATTTTTAGAGTATAACGCTTTGATTAAAAAGGGAGCCGGCGTCACGTAATCGATATAGCGTGTTTTTTCTTTGATCGGGGATAATTTAGCGTCAATTAACGCAGCATCGACGATAAAAACGTTAAATGAGCGATTTTTAGTATCTTTGGAATCCGTTTCGCTATACGTAATCGTATATTCTACGGATGTATCTAGCGCCAACTCATCATACACTTTGATTTCGATAGCGTCTTTAAGATCGCTATCGGGAATATTTCGACTAATATCGATCGTTGCGCTAATCATATCCCGTGCGTAAAGATAAGAGATAAAAAATGCATTTTTATCGCTTTTTTCAAGTTTATTCAGTTTGATTTCATTTTTCGAATACGCATATGAGACAAGAGATGAAGGGTCGATGGAGACGATTTGCGAACTGTAACGTCTATCCTCTGTTATGGACATTTTTAAAACCCCTTTTATTTTAAAAATTAATCATTGTACAACAATTATATCATAATTTGTTATTGTTACTTTATTCTACTATATAACCTATTTTCTTCAATAATTCTTTATCTTGACTCCAGCCTTGCTTTACAACGACGACAAGTTTCAAAAAGAGACGTTTTTGTGACAATTCTTCAATTAATCGACGGGCATGAGAGCCGATTCTTTTGAGCGTTTGCCCTTCTTTTCCGATAATAATACCCTTTTGGCTCTTTTTATCGACGACAATAGTAGCATAAATATGATCGATTGACTCTTTTTCTTCGACTTTATCGATTAAAACATCTGAAAAGTAGGGCACTTCATCGCTCGTGTATTCAAAAATCGCTTCGCGAATCAGCTCTTTATAAATATCGCGAGAACGTTCCGTCGTCAATATTTCCGGATCGTATAAGTAAGGATGTTCCGGAATAAATCGACTAATCGTCTCTAAAAGATAGGATTGTGAGATTCCTTTTTTTACGGAAACGGGAATTAAGGCCGCAAATTTGTCTTGATAGGTTTGATATTGTGTTATTTTATCCAATAGTACCGTTTGCGAAACGGTATCCGTTTTGGTTAAAAGAACGATGTGCGGTACGTCAGGCCTGGTTAAAGTTAAAAAATCCGCGTAGTGTTGCAGGGTATCGGTAACGGGCGTTAGAAACAAAATAAGATCGCAATCGCCCATCGCCTTCATGGCTTCTTCGAGCATAAATTGATTGAGGAGTCGTTCCTGCTCGTGGATACCCGGCGTATCGATAAAGATAATTTGAGCATTTTCATGCATGGCGATCATATTGAGTCGCTTGCGCGTTGCATTGGCTTTATGCGAAACCAAGGCAAGTTTTTCACCGATAAGCCAGTTGAGTAGAGAGCTTTTACCGGCATTGGGGCGTCCGACAACGGCAACAAAGCCGGCTTTTGTTTTAAGAGGTTTTATCATAATCCTACTTTATAAAATATAGCGACTGCTATCTTCGTTCTCAACGATAGCATCTAATTTTTGGTGTACCAACTCTTTTGTGACGTAAAGGGTCTCGCCTTGATGTTCGTCGGCACTGTAACTGATCTCTTCCAATACTTTTTCAATGACGGTATGCAATCTCCTAGCACCGATATCTTCGGTTCTTTCGTTGGTTGTTTGCGCAATTTTCGCAATAGCGCGAATCGCTTCTTCTTCAAAAACCAACTCGACGCCTTCCGTTTTGAGTAACGCTTGATATTGACGAAGGAGCGAATTTTTAGGTTGCGTTAATATTTGGTAAAGAACCTCTTCGCTTAAGGCATTCAACTCGACGCGTAGCGGAAATCGTCCTTGCAATTCGGGAATCAAATCGCTCGGTTTGCTTAAGTGAAACGCACCTGCCGAAATGAAAAGAACGTGGTCGGTTTTAATCGTACCGAATTTCGTCGTAACGTCGCTGCCTTCGACAATGGGTAATAAATCGCGTTGAACGCCTTCTTTGCTTGGATCGCTGCGGTTCGATTGAGAAGCACTGACGGCAATTTTATCGATCTCGTCGATAAAAATAATACCGCCGTTTTGAGCGCGGTCTCTTGCTTCGCTTTTAATTGCTTCCATATCGAGTAATTTTTCGCTCGCTTCGAGTTTCAACGCCTCTTTTGCATCTTTAACGCTCATCTCTTTTTTGATTGAACTTTGCCCCGTACCTAAAATTTTAATAAACGACTCTTGCACTTTGACCATTTCCGGCGGTAAGGAGGAGTCGCCCAAATCGTTATTGCCTTGCGAAAGTTCGATTTCGATTTTGAGTTCGTCCAATTCTCCGTCGCGAAGTTTTTGGCGCATTTTTTCAAAGCTTCTTTCGTATTCGGCTTTTTTTTCTTCGCTCACGCCTTTGGGAAGCGGCGGAAGCAATTTTTCGATAATAATTTTTTCGACATGTAAGGCGATGGTTTCTTGATTTTTCTCTCGATGCTCTGCTTTCACTAGATTGATCGAAGCCATCATTAAGTCGCGAACCATCGATTCGACGTCTCGACCGACGAAACCGACTTCGGTGTATTTACTAGCTTCCACTTTAACAAAAGGTAAAGAGAGCATTTTTGCCATTCTCCGCGCAATCTCGGTTTTGCCTACACCCGTAGAGCCGATCATGAGAATATTTTTCGGCATAACTTCATCGACCATGTCGCCTTCAAGCAAAAGCCTTCGGTATCGGTTACGAAGGGCGATGGCAATAGCTTTTTTCGCGTTGGTTTGACCGATAATGTACTCATCCAAATAGGCAACGATTTGTTTGGGAGTTAAATTCATGAAGCACTCTTTTCTAAAACAAACGTTTTAATACGATCGTTGGTGTAGATGCACAATTCGCTTGCGATTTTAAGGCTCTCAAGGACGATAGTCTCTTCGTCGAGTTTCGCGTGCCTATCCAGAGCGCGAGCCGCCGCAATGGCATAATTTCCGCCGCTGCCGATTGCCGCTATTTTCCCGTCTTCGGGCTCAACCACGTCGCCGGTACCGCTTAAAATAAAGATATGATCGCAATCAAGCACGATCATCATCGCTTCCAGCCGACGCAACATCTTGTCTTTGCGCCACTCTTTGGAAAATTCGATCACCGATTTGTATAAGTCGCCTTTTTTTTGTTCTAAAATCGTTTCAAACATGTCAAAAAGGTTGAAAGCGTCGGCGGTACTTCCGGCAAAGCCCGTTAAGACTTTACCGTTGTAGAGTTTGCGAATTTTGGTGGCGTTGTTTTTAAGCACCGTATTGCCGAACGTGACTTGTCCGTCGCCGCCGATGACCGCTTTGTTTTCGCCTCGACATGCAAGAATGGTGGTTGCTTCAAACATTAATCTTACTCTCCGATAATAATAAGGGACAAGAGGGCGTGAATGCCGTGTCCTAATTTGATGCTGACGTCGAAATTGCCCGTCGTTTTGATCGCTTGATCAATTTCGACGGTTTTTTTATCGATTTCAATACCGTGTTGCGTTTTAAGTTCGTGCGCAATTTCATCTTTGGTAACGGCACCGAAAAGGCTACCGTTTGCCCCGAGTTTACGCTTGACGGTCAATTTGAGCGTTGCCAATTTCGCTTGTATCGCTTTGAGGTTAGCGATCTCTTCTTCTTGTGCGGCAGCTTTTTTTCGTTGTTCCGCTTCGTATTTGCGCATAACTTCGTTTGTCGCTAAAAGGGCAAACCCTTTGCCGATAAGGAAGTTTTGACCGTAACCGTCTTTGACCTCTTTAATTTCGCCTTTTTTTCCTAAATCTTTGACGTCTTTAATTAATAAAACTTTCATAGTGTCTCCTTATGATTGATGCTAGAAGGCAGAGGAGCGTTTTTCAATTTCTCTCCGCCGTATTCGATAATTCCGCCGCTAAGGTGCGCTATTTTGGTAAAACCCATACGTTTGAGGCGCGGAATCAAACGAAAGGTTCGGCGTGCATTCGTGCAGTAAAAAATCACTAAACGATCTTGTAATTTAAAGATCGCATTGAGTTGCGTATGTAGCGTCGAGGTCGGGAACACGCCGTCGGTTCCCTTAATACTCGATGCCGTATACTCGTTTTTCTCGCGAACATCGATTAACCAAAACGAAACACGACCTTTTGCCCTTGCTAGAAGAAGTACATGTAACTCTTCCGGACTTATTTCGTGGCTTCTTTCAATCTCTTGCAGATATAATTGACTCATCGACGTATCTTTCGGAGATCATCGGCATTGTAATGCCTTAATTTCCTTGTTTTTTTCTATTTTTACCGCTAATAATAAAACGAAGCGCATTGAGTTTAATAAACCCCGCCGCATCTTTTTGGTTGTAAACTTCATCTTCTTCAAAGGTACAAAAGGCTTCGTTGAAGAGATTGTTGGTTTTAGAATCTCTGCCGATGACCGACACGTTACCTTTGTAAAGTTTCAATCTTACCGTGCCGTTGACGCCTTCTTGCGATTTATCGATCGCCGCTTGCATCATTTCGCGTTCGGGCGAAAACCAAAAGCCGTTGTAAATTGTTTTCGCGTAGCGCGGCATCAACTCATCTTTAAAATGCGCCGCTTCACGGTCTAACGTAATGCTCTCGATCGCTCTGTGGGCACGAAGCATAATCGTACCGCCCGGAGTTTCGTAGCAACCTCGACTTTTCATACCGACAAAGCGATTTTCGACGATATCGATACGTCCGATGCCGTGTTTGCATCCAAGAGTATTGAGCTTAGAAAGCATCGTTGCAGGAGAAAGCTTTTCGCCGTTAAGTGCGACCGGATCGCCTTTCTCGTACGTGAGTTCAATCACTTCGGATTGATCGGGTGCTTTTTCGGGACTTACCGTCCATCGCCACATGTCTTCTTCCGGTTCGGCGGCAGGATTTTCAAGCACCAATCCTTCATAAGAGATATGCAATAAATTCGCATCCATCGAATAAGGCGATTTACCCGGCTTTTTCTCAATGCTGATACCGTTTTTCTCGGCATACGCCAATAATTTCTCGCGTGAATTTAGATCCCATTCTCTCCAAGGAGCGATAATCACAAGATCGGAATTCATACTAAGATAACCCATCTCGAAGCGTACTTGATCGTTTCCTTTACCCGTTGCACCGTGACTTACGCCATCGGCTCCGACCATTGCCGCGATTTGCGCTTGGCGTTTTGCGATTAAAGGACGCGCGATAGACGTACCCAAAAGATACTCTCCTTCGTAAATCGCGTTGGCTCTAAACATCGGGAAAACGTAATCTCTTACAAACTCTTCTTTTAAGTCTTCGATAAAAATATTTTCGGGTTTAATGCCCAAAGAGATCGCTTTTTTGCGTGCCGGTTCCAACTCTTCGCCTTGACCGATGTCGGCGGTAAACGTGACGACCTCACATTGGTACTCGTCTTGGAGCCATTTTAAAATAATACTGGTATCAAGTCCTCCGGAGTATGCTAAAACCACTTTTTTGACATTTTTTTTCATCGTACGAATCCTCATAAAATTAATAGAATTTCGTGATA
The DNA here is from genome assembly GCF_001548055.1 of Sulfurospirillum cavolei. GTDB lineage: Bacteria > Campylobacterota > Campylobacteria > Campylobacterales > Sulfurospirillaceae > Sulfurospirillum. The sequence continues at coordinate 1,364,585 of NZ_AP014724.1, read as the reverse complement.
GTAGCGCAACTTTATAAAAACTTTGCTTATGCTCTAGGGGCGATTTGGCGGTCAAGCTCAAAAACCAAATTTAAATATTCTTTTGCTAGAATGGACGTTAAATCAAGGAAGAAAGATGCGAATCGATAAATTTTTAAACAGCGTCAATATTACGAAACGAAGAGCCGTTTCCGAAGATATGTGTAAAAACGGCGTCGTCAGCATTAACGGCGTAACGGCCAAACCCGCTAAAGACGTTAAAGTAGGCGATATTATCACCGTGGCTTATCTTGAACGCTCCGTTCGATACGAAGTCGTGCAATTGCCGCAAACCAAAACCATACCCAAAACCCAACAAAACGACTACGTAAGGGAACTAAAATGAATTATCAAGAGGCATACGAAGCGTTTAACGCGTTGTTTGAAAATCAGCTTTCAAGCGAAGAAGCCGCGCGTTTTTTAGTCGAGCTTTACCATCGGGGAGAAAGCTTTGAAGAGATTGCCGCCGCGGCAAAAGTGATGCGCGAACACAGCGTTAAACTCGACATTCCACACGATTTAAAAACCGAAATCATCGATATTGTCGGAACGGGAGGAGATAAAAGCGGTACGTTCAATATCTCGACCACAACCTCTATCGTTTTAAGTGCGCTCGGTTGCAAAGTCGCCAAGCACGGTAGCGGTTCGGCAACGAGTTTATCGGGAAGTGCCGATGTTTTAAGATCGCTCGGGCTCAATTTAAATTTAACGCCCGAAAAACAGGTTAAAATGCTTCAAGAGTGCGGTTTTGTTTTTATGTTTGCGATGAACCATCATCCGTGCATGAAACACATTATGCCGATTCGTCGCTCACTGCCGCATCGAACGATTTTTAACATGTTAGGACCGCTTGCCAATCCCGCGAATGCGCAAAAACAAGTCGTCGGCGTCTTTCACGTCGATTACGTCGAACGTTTTAGTAAAGCTTTACAAGCACTCGGTACGCAAAAAAGTATGGTGTTAAGTTCGCTTGACGGTTTGGACGAAGTCGGGATGTCTGCTCCTACGTTTTATATGATGATTGAAAATACGCAGATAAGCCAAGGCGAAATCGATCCTCAAGCTTACGGCTTTAAATCGGCCTCTTTGGAATCGATTCAAGGCGGCGATAGCGATCATAACGCCGATATTACGCGGGCTATTTTGAAAAACGAAGAAAAAGGTCCTAAGCGCGATGTTGTGTTACTAAACGGTGCATGCGCTTTGGTCGTCGATTCCAAAGCCAGAGATATTCAAGAAGGTATCGAAATGATGGATGCGGCACTTGCAAGCAAACAAGCGTGGGATAAGCTCGGCGAAATTATTAAACTCTCGTATTTAGTATGACGTACGAAACGACATGTGACGTGACGGGGCTTAAGGCACTGGCGCAAACGATTAGAGAGCAAATGGGAGAAGAGGGGATTTTATTGCTTCGAGGCGGTTTGGCAAGCGGAAAAACGACGTTTGTTCAAACGTTTGCCGCCGTTTTAGGCATTCGCGAACCCGTCTCTTCGCCGACCTTTTCCATTTTGCACGAATATGAAAACCGTTTGTTTCATTACGACATTTACCAATGCGGTACGGATGGATTCGTCAAAAGCGGTTTGATCGAAAAACTCGATAGCCGCGGATACCATCTGATCGAATGGGCCATGTCGGATTTTGAAGCCCTGTTAGGGCGTTTAGGCATTGCTTACGGCACGCTTGATATTGAAGAAAAAAACGATCAACGAACCTATAAGGTAAACATACATGCATACGCTTAAAGTAGAAAAACTTGAAAAAGTAATTAAAAAAACGCCGATCATCAAAGGCGTCTCCCTTGATGTCAAAAGCGGCGAAGTCGTCGGACTTTTAGGACCTAACGGAGCCGGAAAGACGACGATGTTTTATATGATTTGCGGCTTGATAGAACCGACTTCGGGTGCGGTTTATTTCGATAACCAAGACGTGACGCATATTCCCTTACATGTCAGAGCCAAACAAGGTATCGGCTACTTGCCGCAAGAATCAAGTATTTTTAAAGATTTAAGCGTGGAAGAGAACATTATGCTTGCGGCGGAGATTGTTTACAGCAATAAAGAAGAGGCCGCTAAACGCGTCGAAGAACTCTTAAATCTTTTAAACATCGAACCGATTCGTAAACGTAACGGCGTGAGCCTTAGCGGCGGTGAACGACGCCGATGCGAAATCGCTCGCTCTTTAGTGTTACATCCCAAATTTTTGCTTTTGGACGAACCTTTTGCGGGCGTTGACCCTTTGGCGGTCGCGGATATTCAAAGTATCGTTGAAGAGTTGGCAAAACTCAATATCGGCGTTTTGATTACCGATCACAACGTACGAGAGACGCTTGCTATTTGCGATCGTGCTTACGTCATCAAAGACGGAACTCTCCTTGCCAGCGGTAGTAGTGAAGAAGTGGCGCAAAATAAACTGGTGAAGACCTATTATCTCGGCGAAGATTTTCGATTTTAATTTTAGGAGAGAGGAGTGAAACTTAGGGTCAACGCTACACAGACCGCCAAACAAAAATTCTCCTCAACCCTGAGAGGTTGGCTGCCCATTTTACAAGCCAATCTTGATACTTTAACCGAAACGCTCGAGCCGTTCGTGCAAGAAAATCCGTTGATTCATATTCGATCCGGATGCGAAGTTCCCGAAAAAAAGTTCGAAAAAAAGAGCTTTTTTCAACATGCCTCTAAAACGTCGGTTTCGGATACCATCGAAGCGTTAACGCTTTATAAAAAATCACTCTACGAGGCTTTGTTCGAGCAGATCAATCCGCCGCTTTTTCCGACGGAAAAATCGCAAAATATTGCTTATGAAATCATTGAAAATATCAATTGTGAAGGCTATTTCGAAGCTCAGGCTCTACACGATATTGCACACAAATTGAACGTATCGATGTCCGAAGTCGAAAAAATCAGACAACGCTTTGCTTATCTTGAACCTTTGGGAATCGGCGCGGTTGACGTCAAAGAGGCGTTTTTATTTCAACTCCAAGACCTCACGCTTGAAAATGAACTCTACGAGGTTGTTGAAAATCTTATCGTCCATTTTGAAGCGATCGAATCCATGAGTAAAGAGCCTTTATTTCATGAAGCACTTAGCATTATTCAGCGTTTTCGCAACCCTCCCGCCATCGATTTTTTAGAAGACGAACGAGAGATTATCCCCGATATTTTTATCTATGAAAACGACGGTGCGATTGAGGTGCGCTTAAACGACGCCTATTATCCCGAGATCATCATCGATACGGAAGGCATGGACGAAAGCCACAGCTTCGTTTCGCAGAAAATCAAAGATGCCAAAGACCTGATCGATGCGCTTGAAATGCGTAAAGCCACACTGTATAAAATCGGCCTGATGATCGTCGAATACCAATACGATTTTTTCTTCGGAAAAGCCATTAAACCGATGAAACTGAAAGATTTGGCGGACGATTTGGGGCGCAATCCTTCGACGATTTCGCGTGCGATTGCCGGTAAATATCTCTCATGCAGTCGCGGTGTCATCGCATTAAAACAATTTTTTGCGACCGCTTTGGACGAAGATATTTCCAATAGCGCCATTAAAGACTACATGTTAGAGTTGGTTAAAAACGAAAGTCGCATAAAACCGATGAGCGATCTTAAGTTGCTGGAAATGATTGAAGAGAAATTTAACATCAAAATGGTGCGTCGCACGATTACCAAATACCGCCAACAGTTCAATATCGCCAGTTCGTCCGAACGTAAAAAACTTTACATGTTAACGCGCTAGGCGATGCAACGCTCGGAGTTTTGAAAGTGCATTTTGACCATTTCGTATGCCGTTTGCACCTCTTGAAACTTTGCAACGTATTTGACATGTAAGTCTCCGTCGTAAAGTCCGCAACTATCGGGATGGTATTTTTTCACTAACGCCAAGTAGTTACTACGAACGATCTCGAATGAATCTTCTATTTTACACCCTAAAATACCGAAATAGTCTTCCAAGAGCGAGAAGAGGGCATTGTGACGGTTACGGCGGATTTTTTTCGCCATCAGAGTTCGTGTGTAGGCTTCATAATGCGCTCGATCGTAATGAAATTCGACGTAAGAGCCGAAAAGCTCCTTTTGCGCCAAAAGTTTGTCTAAAAGCACGGCGGTTTGATCGGAATTGGGATAGAGCGTAATCGTCCCGTTTTTAGGGCGTATTCTGACGAGGTGATCTTTAAAATAGCTTTTTAAGTAAGATGCGAAAAGCGTATTGTGCGAACCCAAATCGAAAATAACGGCATAATTGTCTTCAATAGCGATGCGAATCGACATTTTTTGAATGACTTGATTGGGTTTTAAAAGTGAAATTTTGATGCTTTTATCGATAGCGTTTTCGATGATGCTTGCTTGCATTTGATCATTATGCTCGCGCAAGTAAATTTTAGAGATAAGTTTTAGAAAATAACGACGCTGAACCGTCTCTTCGGGTTCTTTAAAAATAATCATTTTTTCTTTGCGCCCGATTTTTTTCGTGAAATTTTTAGCGGCGATATTTTGTAGAAAATAAAACGTCTTTGCATCTTCTTGAATTGTAACGGCAAGCATATCGTGAGTAAGGCAGCAGTGCATCGAGCTCTCCTTTTTGCATTCAGATATGCATCTTAAGCAAAAAAGATTCCAAGTTTTTAAAGCCAGATAGCATCCTCGTCTATTTTGGGGTTTCCTTGTAAAATCTGATAAGGACGATAGTTTCCTTTGTATTTTAAACTTTGGCAGTTTTCAACGTAATATCCTAAATAAATCCACTCTAAACCGTACTCTTTTGCCAAAATTAATTGTTCGTAAATCGAAAGGCGTCCTAGCGAAAGATGGGCAAAATCGGGATCGTAAAAAAAGTAAATCGAGGAGATCCCGTCATCCAAAAAGTCGATCAAATCCACACCGATCAATTTGTCTTCGTAAAAATAAAGTACCTCTTTACCGAAATCCTGCGCGCCGCTAACATAAAGTTCGTGGTAGCTTTGCGGTTTGAGGTAGTAGTATCGCCAGCCACGTTTTTGTTCCATAAAACGATGGTATTTATCGTAGAGTTCTAGATGTTCGTTGCTAATACTCGGCACTTGAATCACGTAACGTATCCCCTCGGCTTTTTTAAAAGTCCGTTTTGCGGAGCGTGAAAATTGATAATTTCGAACATCGATACGAAGGCTTAAACATGCCTTGCAATGCGAGCATTGCGGTCTGGAATAATAATGTCCAAAACGTCTCCAACCCCGTTCAACCAGAGCTTGATTGAGTTCTGAAGTCGCGTTTTCGATGTATTTGTATTCCATACGCGTTTTACATCCGTCCAAGTAAGAACAAGACGTCTCTAAGGTCGAAAATTCGATCATACGTGAGTGTAATGCCATAATCAGTGGAGTTTTTTAACGCCCGAAGTTTTCATAAAAGTCTCAAATTGCGCTTGCAATTTTTTTTCCTTTTCTTGCTTTTGCGCTTCTATAAGCTTTTCTTGATTGATTTTTTCATCTTGATTCATCTTCTCTTTGATCGATTTTAAATCGTCAAACAACGCATTTTGCATTGTAAAGTCCTTGTCTATAGCTAAAATAAGTTTGGATTATAGCAAAAAACGGCATGATTAAAGATAAGGTACTTTGTGTTGGAGATACAGAGTAATCATCACACAAAAAAATGAAAAATACGACAGGTTTGCATCAAGACTCGAAATAAGCAGTTATAGAATGGGTGGCAGTATAGGCGGAAATATCTTTCATATGTGCATAAAGCGTATAAACAAGAATATGTCTAAACGCTTATCGATGCATTTGAACACATCGAAATAATACAAAAAAGATAAATAAATGACAGACCTCTATAAATTTGTACTAGGGCTTGGTGCCGTGGTAATCGTATTAGACCTCTTATTTGTCTCTCCTAGCCCTAAAGTGGAAGTTCCTAAGCCCAGTGCTGAAGAAACCAAACAAGGTGAAGAGGAGCTTGCACGCGTTATGTTTATAAAAATGTCTTTGGGAAGCTTAAAAAAGGAAACTTCGAGCGTCGTTATGCCTAAAAGCACCTACGAGCATCTTCTCAAACAAGCAAAACGCCTTAAAGACGTTGTCGATGAAAAAAAGAGTGATGCGGCATTTAACGATACCGTACACAAAAACATCGAAGAGTCTCTAGCAACGCTTAAAGCGCACCAAGAACGCTATGAAAAGATCTTGCAAGCCCTTCAAAACGATGAAGTGATGCGTGCCACACAGATAGCAGGTATGCAAACACCCGAAGCATTGGTAACCAAGATGTATGAAGAAGAACCCTCCACGCTTGCGCTTTTTTTTGAAAAAAAGTGTGAAATATCTGAAGGCTCTTTAACCAAGGCACTTGAAGAAGATATAAAACGCTTAACAAAGCAGCATTGCATCGCGCAAGAAGATGTGCTCAATGCGCAACATATCGTCTCCTTTTTAGAACAAAACTTGCAAAGTGCCCAAAAAGAGACACTCTTATCTTCGCTTCACCAACAGTTAGCTTCTCTTCAAACCGTAGCCAAGAAGTCACTTTTGGACGACTCAATGGATGTCAAAGAGCTCAAACAACTCTACATCGAGGCGATAAAATTTAACTGCACGCAAACACTCGAACAACTCTTTACATGTAAAGAATGCGAGACCTTTTTAAATGAGCCCATTGAGGTGGCTGAAAAGCCTATAGGGCTTCGTCGTTATGAGACCAACAGTTACACACCTATAGAATTTGCAAGACGCTATGCCCATGAAAAAACATACAAAATTATCAAAAATAAGTTTGAACAGTAAGGCTGAACTGGGAATTTTGACGATGAAATCATTACCTGTACTTTGTATTTGGCATGGAAAGCGTGACACTAGAGCTTAAAAGCGTGTACGGAGTTTAGCTAATAAAGTAAAATAACGCATTGTATAACGGGGAAAAGATAAAATAACGTTATAATCGCAGAAGGAGAAGCTACTGAGTCGTGCTATTATCGATCTTCTCTTACACGCATACGGGCAAAACCACTGATGCATGGGCTGTTGTTTTCTATGCCGGTGCCGACTTTTAGAGCAATATGAGCTATCGTCACCATGTTTGGTGTGTGAGTAGGACAGATAGACTCTGCCAGTTTATCTTCTTTAAAGGCAAAATAGCACAAGAGCAGATAGATAAAATTAATCCAAAATGAGATAGTAACACATACTCTTTACATGTAAAGGTGATCTGGTTACACTAAATGATACACAGAGATGATAGAATTTCTGTAAATCATAAAGAGGATAAACGTATGTCAGGGAGAGTACAAAGATATACCCAAGAATTTAAAGATTCAGCGATACAGTTGGCATTAAACAGTGAGAAATCTGCGATGGTAATTGCCAAAGAGTTGGGGATGAGTGAGAAGACTTTATATGCATGGTTACGTCAATATCGTCAGAAGCATCATTTGGAATCTCCAATGATTGTACGTTCTTCAATCAACCATCATGCCAAAGAGAGCGTGGAAGAAGAGAACAAGCGCTTGCGTAAAGAGAATGCCCGTTTAAAGATGGAAAGAGATATCTTAAAAAAGGCAGCGGCGTTCTTCGCAAACGAAGCTCATTGAAGTACGCCTGGATCAAAGAGCATTGCAACGAATTCAATGTTGCATCAATGTGTCATATATTAGAGGTATCAAGGAACTGTTATTATCGATGGCTTCGTATTGAAAAACAAGAAGATACTTTTTTAAATACGATGATCAAGGATATTTTTCTTGGAACCTATCAAACCTATGGCACGCGTCGTCTAAAAAAAAGACTTGAGCAACTCTATGGCTTGATCGTTTCTCGTAGACGAATTGCAAGGATTATGAAAAAATTAGGACTCAGTTGTCGCAATAAACGTCGTTTTAGAGTGCTTACCACCAATTCCAATCATACGTATGCCATTGCCCCTAATCGAATACAACAAGACTTTTATACATCAACGCCCGATCAAATGTATGTGGGCGATATCACCTATATTCCGACACAAGAAGGGTGGCTGTATTTAGCGGTTGTAATTGATTTATATTCGAGAAGAGTCATCGGGTGGTCTATGGATACACATATGAGTTCCATGCTTGTCAATGATGCTTTATTTATGGCACTTAAAAAGCGTAATCCTCCTCATGGTGTTATCTGGCATACCGATCGCGGCAGTCAATATGCTTCTGATGCTCACAAAGCCTTACTTAAGGAATATGGCATCGTTCAGAGTATGAGTGCTAAGGGAAACTGTTACGATAATGCTGTTGCTGAGAGTTTTTTTCACTCGCTAAAAACCGAACTGACACATCACATGAAATTTGAAACAAGGAGCCAAGCCAATCAAGCAATATTTGAATATATTGAAGTGTTTTACAATAGACAGAGGTTACACTCAAGTAATGGCTATTTATCTCCGGTAGATTTTGAAAATAGATACTTGTTACAAAACAACATCAGTGCTTAGACATTTTCTTTTCTGTGTATCATAAACTGTTGACAGATCACTCTTCTAAAGCATTACATGTAACGGAGCTCATTCAATTAGTGAGCTATCTTAACATGCAAACCGATACATTACCAGTGTTTCAGCATAAGTGTTGCACTCCCTCTCAAGCGTGGAAGATCACAACTATGTGGGAGCAAAAAGCGAGAGACAAAAGCGAGCATGCACTGCTTAGTTTTTGCAAACGCATTACTAAAAGGGAGTGTGAAAGTATCGCTTCGCTAAGAGTCGACGAAGCAAAGAATATACTGATAGCACTTCAAAAACTTCAATAATTTTCTCAAATTGAGAAATATTTAAATTAACCCCTCATTTACATGTAAAATACCAAAAACGCTTATAGGTAGGCTATGTCACTTTCTAATAAAGATATTTTCGAAGACTTTACTAGGCGCATCCGTGAGGGTGCGAGCGATGAAGAGATGATGCGAGAATATGGCGGTATGCCTATCTATGTCCCCTCTTGGTGTATGAATGGTCGTAATGATGAGATCATCAAAGACTACACCGAAAACAAACTCTCCCCAAAAGAACTCAAGCTCAAATATGCTCTTAGCCTCAGCCGCATCTATGAGATCATCGGCGAGGCAAGAGAACCATCCCTCTTTTAATCTACATACTCTCTCAAATAATCTTCCAAAATACTATAAATTTCTTCTTCAACACCGCGTGTTAAGTTCCCATCTTTTGTGATCGGAGCGAAAGAACGTGCCACGATAGTCCCATCTTTACTTCCGAACTGGTGAACCAGTGGGTATGGGTATCCATCTTTGCTAAAAGCATTTACCCCAGCGATAACCGAATGCTCATCAGCTTGAGAGTTAATGCTCTCATACATGTTACTGTCTTTGCTTTGGAGCATCTTATGTTCACCGCGCTTTGCTTTGGAGCGTTTGGTACTCTCTTTAAGTGGGTGCCACGGTGTTCCATCAGGAGATTGTTCATTGTCGAAACTGTCTTCCATTGTGTTCGTAAAAAAAGTGCCTATCTCGCTCATGGGTGATTTAAGCGAGGTAAGCTTACTATGTAGCCGTCTTATAGCCTCTTCTATCCGAGGCGCTCCGATAACTTCAATCGTGATCATCTTTTCTTCTTTATTTTTGGTATAATTCTTTTATCGGAAAGAGCACCGCATGGAATGAGCAATGAGCGCTCCATCGTGCAAAGATGCGGTTATTGAGCGCGCTCTTTCTGATAAATGAGTTTTCCCTCTCTTTTTTTCTCCAAAGTCGTTGCTTTATCGATAAAATAAAAAGTAACTCCTTGCGTTTTATCGGGAAGATACTCAAAAATAGCCATTAACGCTTTTTGCTTCTCTTTGTCGTCTTTAAAATAGTGAAACATTTTCTTAACTAAACGGTTTGCCTTGTCGTCCCATTCAAGATATATCTCGTCAGGGGCGTTAAGCACCGTCGCAAAGGCGTCTATATAGAAGTGTCTGTCTTGTTTTTTAATCTTTGATTGTCCTGCAAAATTTTCAAATAAGCTATCGTCTATAATCATTGGGTCGCCCACTTTATCGACATACATTGCACCTGATTTAACGCCTAAATCTCCATAAAATTTCTTTTTCAACGCTTCATCGCTGTAGGCACTGTATGATGTTTTAGGCATGATGGTTGGAAGTGATTTTAAACTCTTATCTAAGTCTAGCTTTGCGATCTTTGCAACACGATTACCCGCACCGGGATTGTATGCCCAGTCTTTTGTGGCGATGTCTTCTTGCGTTCCTGTCGTTAACTCTTTACCTTGCTTTTGAAGTTGCTGTGCACTCCATGCTCTGACTTTACAATGACATCCCCATGCGTTTGGTGGATAGTTGGTTTGCCACCACGGGTCTGTTCTAAGAAGAACGATGCCGCTCTTTCGTTTGTGTTCCATTCTTGGATGCTCGCTAAGACCTCCGATATATTCCCAATAGATATTATGCTCGCCTTGCATTTGCTGTTCATACCTAGCCGTCGCCATTGCCACACGAGTATTTGTTTTAAAGATCGTGTTAAGACGCGTAGAGTTAACAGTGATCTCTTTGACTTCTCCCGTCGTTGGATTGACGATGCTCTGCTGACCCCACCATCCTTTTTTCTCAAGTGTGGGGATAAGCGCTTTCTTCCAATCCTCAAAGCGTGTACCGTTTTGCATCGCATCGGTGATAGAGCCGTGGATATCGCTGAGCAAATCAAGGCGCATGACCTTTGCAACCGTAAAGGCTTTATGGTGTGCGTCCTTACTCATCTCGTTGTAATCAAAGCTAAGCTTATACCCTTTATTGCGCAGATAGTCGATAGCATCCTTAGGGGCAAGCCCTGCGGCAAAAGAGGGTGTTTTCACGCTTCGCTTTCCTCAAATTCGCTTTGAGCGCTGCCTAAAATGTAAGAGCTTTGCAATGCACTATCCATCACGTCCTGTAACGCTTCGATGTCCATTTGCGGGTATGCTTCGTGTAATGCATCAATAGCCTCTTCAAACGAGGTGCATTTATCAACAATATCCACTATTTGACTTTGAAATGAAAGTGCTATGGTTTTAAGATCAGTACCGCTTTCGATGTCTTCTAAACTCGTGATCGGTTTATTTTGACTAAACGCATAGAGCTTCTGTAAGTGTTTATTGGCAATGGTAGCCGTTGGGTCGGTTTTCTCTTCGACTTCAATGTTATACGTCCGCTCAATGTAGGCTTTTGTGGGTTTATAACCCATGTTTGAGATGCGTTCGTCGCGTTCAGCAAGTACCGTGTTTGGGTCATCTTTATCTTTTAAAATGATCTTAATAGGCTCTTTGATGGAATTCAGTACCCTGAAGCTTTCAATGACTTTGCGCATGAGCTGGAGTGTCGTATGCTCATCAGACATCGCAATGTCTTCTCTGATCTCATTGTGCGTTTGTGTAGCGGCAAAACTGCCACCTTTGACATTCCCTGTTAAATTGCCTCCTAAGATCGCCTCCCTGATCTGGTCGTCCAAGTAGGAAGTGATCTTGTCAAAATCTCCCGTTTTTGAGACAGTTTCAATTTTGATTTCATCATCTTTCTCAATGACTGCGGCATCCCCGCTGAGCATGGCGTAAAGCTCCTCAGCCATCGCGTCCTTATCGCCGTCTGTTTTACCGATAGCCCACGGCACACCGTACTTTTCTAAGAACTTGATCCAAAACTCCAAAGAGGCGTTTTTGAATTTGACATACCAAAACAAGGACTCTGCAAGCGGTCGCCCCATTGGTTTATGGTACTTGTCTTCGTACAGGGCTATCACGGCTTTATGCTCTGGAATATCTGTTAAAGAACCGTAAGGGCTATAGTAGAGTACCCCGTTTTTCATCGTAAACTCACGGTAAGAGCGTTCGACAAGTTTAGGCATGAGCAAGTAGCCCTCAGGTTGTACTTCCCAGTTGACTTCGAAAACGCTCGCACCTTGGAATGGAGCATCAAGGATTTTACGAAGCACCGTGTGATCAAACACATTCGTGAGCGGTTCAATGAGCGTCTCGTCTTTACATGTAATGATCAGCTCTTTTTTGAGCGTTGCCGCTTTACGGCTTCCGATGCTTGAGATGACGGTTGCATCGTTTGAAATGCGGTCTAGCTCATCTTGATCGAGCCAGCGTTGGTAAACCGGTAAATTGTCCATAATACTGCGTAAAATATCGACAGCAGGGGCGGCACTAGAAGTTCGTTTTTCTTGTTTTAATGCTTTAGTTTGTTTAGGTTTAAAAATGTTGGTTATAAATTTCATCGGTGTCTCCTTGGCATTCTTCCTCTTAATCCTCTGCGATTTGTTCGCGGGGCGCTATTGTGTTTTTTCATTTTTGCAAGCTTACTTAGGCGATAAACGCACACGAGACCATCGGGGGCATCATCATTTTTCCCCTCAGGATAGTCCTCAAGCTGTTGGATAAGTTGTATTTGATCTTCATGTAAAAGTATTTCTCCATTCTCAATAGGGAGTTCAAGCTCTTCAATTCGCAGCCCTTTGTTGTCAGTATTGTTAATACCGCGTAAAGGCATAATAATCCCTCTATCAAACGCTTCATCTAGAATAAAAGGTTTAAGATGGAACTGCCCTCCATTATCTTCATATCCATAAATCTTGCATCGGTACTTTTCTTGCAAATCAACCATGCGTTTGCATATCTCTTTTGAACCAATTACTAAGTTGATTGACTCTAGCACATAACCTTTTTTTTCTTTTTCATCAACACCAAATATGGTTAAGTTTGTATAGTCACTCTTTTTTTTCTCCCCAGCCGGATCACACCATCCAAAAATCTTTAATTGCTTTAAGTTTGGTAGTTGTCTATAGAAATGCATCTTTTCACGCACGAATTTTTCAAACCCTGAGGATGGTTCATTTTGGTATTCTTTATTAAATGATCTTGGTGCTTCGGCACGTTTACGCATAAGTGTTTCAAGTGAGACGGCTTCCGCCCAAAGAACCCGTGCTCCTTTGTCCATCTCTTGTTTGTTAGCCAAGTAAAAAGAGTGTGATGCATCTAGCCCTTGGTGCATGTAAAGCGTGCTAAAGCGCTCCCACAAGTCCATTCGATCCGGGAACGTGATGATAGCTTTGTGTATACGCGGATTCCAAAACGCAAGCTTGAGCTTACGAGCTAGCACAGAGTCTTTGTGTAAAAGTGTTCCAATGTAGAGAATGTCCATACTGTCGTCCACCGCACCCAAGTTGGCGACGGCTTCGTCGAGCCATGCCTCAAGCTTGTCACGTTGGTCTCTGCTTCTGACGTTCTCGTCGTTTTCAAGATCATCAATGATCGTCTGATCGGGACGATGCACCCCGTGTTTGATACCACGAACGCGCTTTCCTGAACCAAAACCTTTAACTCTTACACCATTCTTTGTGACGATGTCGCCGATCTTCCAACGCTTTCCGATGCTAGTGGCATGAGGAAAGTCGGCTTTGAGGTTGTCGTTTTCGCTAAGTTCCGCTTTGATCGCTTCGATGAGTGTTTCGGTAAGTTCGATCGCATCTGAAAAGATCGTAATAAAATGTTTAAAGTCATTAACGATTAGCCATATCGGGAATACGACGGAAGCATCGGTCGACTTGCCATGTCCTCTTGGAGCCGCTAGTGCATACTTTTCACTCTTTGGTGTGTCCATGAGAGCATTCGCTACGGCACGAGAGATCGCTCTTTTTGCGATACGTTGGTAGATGGTTTCTAAGTCTGCTTGGAGAGCAGATTTACCGGGTAGATAGTAATAATGAGGGAAATACGTTCTTCTAAAAAAGTCGAAATCAACACGCTGACGCTTAACCCTTTCATCTCTGCCATCAGGAGGTAATGTACTATTCGAATGTATGATCTCTTTGAGAGAGCTTGTATAGTCATCCAACCATGAGAGAAACTCTCTACGCGTCAAACGTTCTGCGGTTTCTTTGTCTTTACCTGCACTGATCAGCTCTTCTTTCGTATCACGAAGCAGTGATCTTAGCGCTTCTTTATCAAAGAGCGACATCGAATTCATCCCCATGTTGGTCTACGACTTCGATAAAGACCTCCAAAAGTGCTTTATCGCCACGCGCCTTGATCCCCTCGCCGATCACTTTGATGACATGTTTAATGATGCCATGCTTATAGGCGGCAGGGTCTTCATAGCGGACGATCGCTTTCATCTTTGCGAAAGCATCGGAGAGCTTGACGATCTTATCCGCTTTCTCACCGGCAGGGAGTTGCGCTTCTCTTACGTCTTTTAAAGACTCATACATGTAACTTACGAAATCAGAGTACAGGTGCTCCCTTCGGTTTGGGTCTGCGACAATATGCTTTTCTGCTCGCAGTACGTCCCAGTCATACCCATTTGCTCCGTCTTCAGAACGATAGTTTTGAATGGTGCGTACACTGGTTTCTAAGATCGCGGCGATCTCTTCGACATTTTTACCGACGATGTACAAAGAGCGTGCTATTTCGATCTTTTGCGCTTTAGACGCCATGTGTAAACCCTTTCGTGATAGAACTGTATCGACGCTTCGTATGTGCATATGCATTGCCGATGCGAGGTGTATTAACCTCTTTTGAGGTTGAAATAGCAGTCGATATAACACCTTTTGCCATCTTGATGAGCTTGCTATCAGCCTCTCTGACGACTTCTTTATCGCCTAGCCCTTGCGCCTTGCGTAATTCATTAAGCGCTAGATCAACGGCGATGCTGATTAAAAGAGGGTTTGGATTTGAGGGAATGAGAATAAATGAAGAGATATAGGTCTTAGCCTCTTCGATTGCATGATCAATACGTGCATCATCCATCTCTCCGGTGCTATCAAGATCACTGAGTTCTAAGAGCTCGCCCTCGCTGATCTCTTTTAAGAGGTTTTCTTTCGTTATCATTACTCTCCGCCTATGTGTTTAAAAGGTGTTTAAATTCGCCTAGAAACGATTTAAAACTTTTCTTCGATAAACGAGTCGGATTAAGGCTTAAATCGTTTTTAGAGCCGTTTATGGCTTCCCCTCAAAAAGAGGGGAATATTTATGCTTTTTTACCGCGAATAACTGCATTTGGGTTAAGGCATGCTGGAAGAGGTTTTGATTCCCCAATGACACATACCCCTCTACCTTTTGGTAATACCTCTGTTATACCAAAAAAGAGCGTAGCCGTTCGTTTGACAGCTTCGGTATGATCTGCACGACCATAATAGAATTTTGTAAATGTAGGGCTATTTGGGATTGCCGCCATTTCATTATCGCCAATAAACGTGACAAGTTGCCCCGCAGTGTTTTTGTATTTTACAACATACGCTTCAAAGCGAACTCCATGTACTTCCAAGAGTCGCGTCTCTCCATTTACAACCCAAGATGCCATCTTTTTATCAAAGAGGTCTTCTGCTTCTGCTAAGGCTGTAATATGGGTAAGGAACCCGCGTCCACATTTGATCTTATAGCCGGGGTTTTGTCCAAGCTCTTCAACCATC
Source organism: Sulfurospirillum cavolei (assembly GCF_001548055.1). GTDB lineage: Bacteria > Campylobacterota > Campylobacteria > Campylobacterales > Sulfurospirillaceae > Sulfurospirillum. Next base: position 1,349,170 of record NZ_AP014724.1, on the reverse strand, counting down.
GCGTCGTCAATCTCGGTAATGGATTGAATTAACTTTTTACCTGATTTAAATTCGATTTGAGGACGAGTGGAGGCAAATTCGAAAAGAGTTTTACCTTTACCATCCATAACTTTCCCAAAGAGTGCGCCTGTTGACATGTACTCAATTGTAGTCTCGAAGCTCGTTTTTTGCTCTCTTTGTATTTTCCCAATTTCCGTTGCAAGTTGGATCGGTTGGTCTTCTGCTTCTAAGCTTGCGATTTCATTAAGTGTAGAAGCTTGGATTGTATTTTCCAATGGAAAACGAGGGAGATTAACGATAATTTCGTAAATTGTTGGGCGTTCATGGACAAGATGCTCTGCGCCAGGAGAGACAGATTCTAATACAAGCCCAGAACCTTTCTCAATTTTAATGGGAACAGATCCACCCGTTACGGGCTCCATGTTTGCTTTGAAGTATTCATCAAAGATTGGCGTTTGAGTCACCTTAAGTAGTGACAATGTTTGTGTTGTGTTTTTAACACCCCAGCGTCTTACGACATCTTCTGCAGTCATTGGCATGTTTTACCGTCCTTATTGCATAAAAATTTTATTGTTAAATAGCGTTTGACGCATATTAGGGTCATAACCACGTAGGTTTGACTCAACGACAATACCTGAAACTAAGACAGCGCATGTCGAAGTTTTATCAATGTTCTCCATAAGAACACCGTTTGCATTCCATGCACCATCATCCTGCCATTTGGTAGCATCGGTACCGGGTTCTACTAGGTTGTTCTCAACCAATGAAGTGTAGACATGTCCATTATGGTAAACAATGTCTCCTGTGTCATAATCGACTCCTGATGAGACCCAAGATTCCTCTTCTAAGGCATCAAATGTTTTACCGCCATCGGTCGTTACAAGAACTTTGCCAATGAAGTATTCTTCTCCATCCGCGATTGTGTCAGGAACATTTACGTCTGCATAGACAACACGATCTGATGTTGCTACTACTTCCGTAATCAGGGGTGGACGTTGGTGGATAATAGTCATAGTGCTCCTCCTGTGGCAGCTTTAATTTCGGCTTGGCTCAACTGGTTGCCCGTTGCGCCTGTTTGTTTGTTATCGAATAGATCATTACCTCCGGGTGCGGTCACGAACGGTTTGGCGGTTTCCATAAATTTATCGAACCCATCCATATCAGCTTTGCACATTTTAAGCGCGTGCTCTTTTTGATCTGGGTGAATCTTTTTGGCAGCGATCGCCGCATCTACTTTAGCCATAGCACTGGCTTCTTTGTTGGCAAGAACTTCTGCGGTAAGCTTTTCTTTGTCAGCTTTTAAAGATGTGTTTTCTGCTTGTAAGGCAGTCATTGCATCCTTCTCCTCTTGGGTCATGGTTTCCTCCTTGGTTTGGTTATTGAGTTTATTAAGCCTTACCTCGTCGAGCTCTTGGAGGAAAGGTTTATTGGTAAGGGCTACGCTGTGTAGTGTCCAGCCGATATTGGCACCCGTTGCTTGGTCGATGGTATTGGGTGCGAAGACAGGAGAGAGATAGCGGTACTCTATGTTTTTAATGTATGTTGTTGCTTTGTCCGTCCATTCGATCTTGGCAAAGAGCTCTCCGTTTTCTGCCTTAAGGCTTAAAGGATTTTTTTTGATCCAACCGGAAGCTGGAGCTTGATCGCCGTAGAGGGTTTGGTGTTCATAGTCACAGACAATGTCGACGGCTGACTTCTCAAAATTTCCAACCATCTGGTCGAATGTGGCTTGATTGAGTTCAAACGCACCGACGGGGTGTCCCTCCCATTTGCCGCTAATGCCAATTTTAAGCCAAGGGTTGTCCCCTGTAATTTCGATCGCATTTTTCAGCATAAAAAAATTAGCCGCCGCAACACTCAAGACGATAAAGTCTTTCATTCCACTTCTCCGTTTAGATAATTTTTTTCAATCAAAGTCACATCAAAGCTAAGCAGGTAGACTGTCATGTAGGACTGTCCTTTTGCCGCATCAAAAATCTTCTTGATCCGCGTTACATTGATAGGCTCACTCTCTGCGATACTCTTTACATGTAAAGCGTTTTTAACGTTCTTGATAAAGTCTAACAGCGCATAGTCTTTGCTCTTGCGTGTATCTTCTTGCTTTGAGTAGGCAAGGTGTACAAGGTAGAGCGAAAACGTTGCATCTTCCCTAAAGAGATCATTCGGTTTTGATTCGACAAAGTCAACCATGACACAGGGCAAGAATGTTTTTAAGACCTCCGCAGTATCTGGCTTGTCAAACTCTCCAAAATAGCTTTTTACGTTAAAGTCTTGCTCTTTTAAATAGGTTTTTAAAGCCGCCTCAAATTGTGCAACCATGCGCCGAGCCCTCGATAGTGAATTTCTGCCACAATCCTACACGATACCTATACGCCTTATCCACTACTCTATTTAAAGAGCTATTTTGAAAAAAGGAGTTGAATAGAAAGGCGGAACGACTCTGCGGCATGATTCGCTCATCGAGATTTTGAGGAGAGTTTTATGTTGGAGACCATTAGCGCTTATTTACCGGTTGCACAGTTTATGTTAGTGTTTATCGCATTACCTACGATTAAACTACTGTTTAACCAAAACAAGCAGATCGCAACACTCCAACAAATTGCGCAAGGGCAACAAGACACAATTACGTTCATCCACGGTGTTCTCCTCGATACTGCTTCCCCGGAAGTGATCACAAAGCATCTCATCGCGCAGAAGAAACGCAAAGAGAGTGTGCACTCATGAAAGGTAACTTCGTCGAGGTTGGCACCGTAGTCGGGGTTGATCTCTCTCACCGTGCGCTTGTACGTGTTCAGCTCTTTGACCGAGTAAGCGCATGGATACCCTACCAAAGCATCTCAAACAAATTTATGAAAGTGTGGATTCCTCCGCAGCTCAATGAGCAAGTGATCGTCGTGCTTCCTTTTGCGGAAGCTAATGGAGGCATTGCTCTTGGCAGCATTTTTAATAAAGGGTGCAAAGAGCCTGAGGGTGCGAACGATCACACGGCAATTGTTGAGTTTAGCGACGGTACGCGCATCGTTTATGACACGCAAACGCATGATCTTTCGATTACGACGGAGCATCATATCAACCTTAGTGCAACCGCGGTAAATATCACCGGAGACCTAAATGTAACCGGAACGATTACTGATGAAAAAGGCTCTTTAAGTACGCACGTACATACAGGAGTCGCTTCGGGCAATGCACAATCAGGAGTTCGACCATGACTTTGGCTGCGCGCATCATCCGCATTTTAACTACAAAGCTCGGCGAGCGTGTCGGCATGCCGACGTATGGAAGTGAGCTTTACAAACTACGCGATCGTGCGCTTACACCTGAAACACGCTTGCTTTTTACGAAGTATTGCAAAGAGGCGATCGAAAGATGGGAAGACGTCAGTGTGAGCAGTGCGAAGATCAAGTCCTTTGATGCAAAATCTGGCAAGTTTTCATTTTTGATCACGCTTGATGATGGCGAGACCATAGAAGGAGCGGCGTAATGGCGAAGATACCTCCTATGTGTAAAGAGCTGACACTTGATCAGATCAGATCGGAACTTGTTGCTATTTATCAAGCCTACGATACTGAGTATGAGCCTAACGAGAGCGACGAAGTTATGCCTGTTTTAGAGACTTTCGCTTACCGAGAATTGCAACTTCGGACGATGACAAATGATCTCGTCGCGCAGAGTTTTTGGCAGACCGCGACGGGCGCATACCTTGACTTTCATGCTTCAGAATTTTTTATCGAACGTGATGCAGGGGCTAAGCCAGCCGCTCCGGTAACTTTTACGTTAGGTGCGACTTTGAGCACAGACTATGTGCTAAGTGCAGGACTTGAGCTTTTAAATGAAGACGGTAGTACCTCTTTACTCCTTGCAGATGTAACGTTTTTAGCAGGCTCAACCGAGGCAACAGGCATCGCCGAATTACAGCTTTACACAGCGACATCAGACACGAAAGTGATCTCGACGATGGTGCCTAGGGCGTATCTAACGAGCGTTACGCAGACATCCGTGTATAGCGGAGGAAGTAACCCGATGAGCGATGATGCTCTCCGTGCACTTATTGCCCTTGCAAACGAGCAACAAACAACCGCTGGGAGTGTAAAAAGTTACGAATATTGGGCACTACAAGCCGATGCGCGCATTAGCGACGTCAACGTCTACAGTAATGATCCGGGAGAGGTTGAAGTCATCGTGCATAGCCTAAGCGGCGTTGATGAAGCGATGCTTTCTCGCGTAGCAGAAGCGACGAGTGCCGCAGTGCATCGCCCTTTAACCGACAAAGTAAACATTAAAGCGGCAGGCAGGGTGCCTTACAACGTTACGGCTATTTTAAGTGTAAGCGACGAGGTTGACGCAACAACAACATTAGACACGGCTAAAGCGCGTTTAAAAGAGCGCCTAGATGTCGTAGAAATCGGTAAAAGTGTCACGATCGGCATGATCATTGCCGCACTATCAGTAGACGGCATTGAAGACGTAAGTTTAAGTGCTCCGGCGACAACCGTCGGCGTTGGCGAAGATGAAGTCGCTATCTTGGGAACAGTGGAGGTGAGCGTTGGCTAATCTAATCCCATCGCACTATACCGAAAGAGAAAAAAAGCTTGAGAGTACAGGTGCCGCATCGATCGAACGAGTTATGAGCGAGCTTTGGAGCGGGCGTTTGCATGATCCCGCCACATGTAAAGCGAGTTTTTTGTTTGCACTGGGGCAATACTACGGCGTTGAATACTGGTGGCAAAACATCTCCGAGGATGAACACAGAGCACTCATTGCCGCATTCCCAACAATCAAGCGACGACGCGGAACGTTATGGGCGGTTAAGCAAGCCGTTAATGTTATCGATGCAGGTGCGCTAATCGTCGAGGGGGATTACCAAATCCGCTTCGACGCAACAGCGACACATAACGGAGTGTATCAGCACGGCAATGCAACACACTGGGCGGAATATGTCGTTATCGCCAGCCGACCGATGATCAATGCGCAAGCCGCGCAACTTAAACGTTTGACGAAAAGCGTCGCACCGGCACGATCGTCTTTATTGCGCATCGACTACACGCGTGTAGCCGCAACACATAGCGGCACGATCTACTACGACGGAAATTACAATTACGGGAGCGTATCATAATGGCTACTTTAACCGAAACGACGGAGTATGCTGAGGGAGTTTATCAGATCGAAACAACCGACCCCGTCATCGGCGGAGCGGACGGCATCAGCAATGTACAGGCGAAACAACTCGCAAATCGTACTAACTTTTTAAAAAACCTCTTAACGAAAGTGATTGACGGTACGCAGAGTGTTGCAAAAGCACTCAAACTCGCGACGGCTCGAAAGATCAGCCTAAGCGGAGCCGTAACCGGCAACGCAAATTTTGATGGAAGTGCTGACATTACGATTAACGTTACGCTTGCGGATGGGCAAATTACGATCAATAGCATCAACGGCCTATCTACCGCATTGGCAAACAAACAAGACTCCGATGCAACGCTCTCCGCGCTAGCGCAAGTCTCAACTGCGGCGAATAAGCTCATTTATGCAACCGCCTCGGACACTTTTGCGACAACGGATTTAACGGCGTTTATGCGCACCCTTCTCGACGACACCGATGCGGCGGCGGCACGAGCAACACTCGGCGCGGCACCGACCGCTTCGCCGACGTTTACCGGAACCGTTACGGCTCCTGTTTTCTCAGGGGCGTTAAGCGGAAACGCCGCAACGGCAACGACGGCGTCGAACGCGAACAAACTTATCGGGATGAATTGGAACTGGATCGGGCAAGGCGGGCAACCTTCGTGGCTTTGGGGAGGAAACGACGCTTCAAACATGTACGTTTATAATCCTGCTAATTTTAGCGTTAATTACGCAAATAGTGCAGGAAATGGTGTTAGCAATGTATCTGGGGGTGGCAATGGTTACATTAAATTCTCGAATGGGGTAATTTTACAGTGGGGGAATATTGCACCCGCACAGAATGCACAAGTAACCGTTACTTATCCTATTGCCTTTACAGGGGTTGCTAGGGCTTTTGTAATGCCTTGCTCGAACGTAGACGCCTATGTACAAGCAATGGTTACATTATTAAATATTACAGATTTGGGAAGTTTTAGATTCCATTCTTTTAACGTTGCAGGCTATAGCTATAACTGGTTTGCGATTGGATATTAGGAGCAAAAAAAATGAAATATGCACACTACGATAAAGAAACAAAAAGAATTCTAGGATACTACGATAAAGAAATACACGGTGAGCTTACGCGCGCACCTAGTATCGAAGAGATAAAAGAAAGAGTAGAAGCACTTACGCTTTCGGAGGAAGCAGTTAAAAAACTTATTGAAACTGGATACACCGACACAATGCTTTTAGAGGTGCTGGGCGAAGAAACCTATGCAAAAGTTACGGCTAGGATTGTCGAGAGGGAATCGGTAATACCTACGCCTAACATAGAAATCGAAGACGCCGTTTGGCAAGAGGCAATAAACAACGCGCATAATAAAGTAAAGGCAAATGGCACGACGGAACTTTACGATTTTAGGGCACAAAGCGAAATTGTTGCAGAAGCCCTCGCAACATTTAAAACAGCGATTCAAACTGCGATCGATAAAACGGACTTGGTTGCACTTCGTTGTTGGAAAGCTGGCATTGAGTTCCCTGTTGAATGGCGAGAGTATACCGTAACATTAAGAACACTGCTAGCCTCTACGGTCGTTGTTGAATTACCAACAATGCCAGAGTACCCAAGCGGTAGTTAAAAAAGACCAGTGCCCTGCACGAAGCATTAAACATAGAAAAAGGAGAAAAAATGGGATTACTATTTGGAATTAACGGAACCATTAGCGTTAAAGCATCGCGTGCCGTGACCGTAGAGTCAACCACGCCGATCGCGGTTGTTGGAACGACAAATATAGGTACGCTTGGCTTACAATTTTTTGGCAATGTCACGCTTGCCATGAGTGCATTTGCTCCAGCGAGTGGGCAAACGGTGGAGGGCACACTTTTAGATGCGCTAAAAGCCATTGACGCTCAAGGGGTCTCATGCCCACTTATCATCAACGCGATCGATAGCGAAGACCCGACAGAAGAGATCATTATTGCTGGAGTCAATGCACTTAAAACTGCTGAAGCCGTAACAGGCTATCGTCCTAATCTCATTGTAGCCCCTGCATTTTCTGCTGAAGTAACTGTTGGTTTGGCGATGGGTGCAGTAGCGCAGAAACTTTGGGCAACGGCTATCATAGATGTGGAAGGAGAAAACGAAAGTGCCGCGCTAGCAGTCGCTGCTAATTATGGAACTCGCTTTGCGCTACTTGTTCATCCTACTGAAGTGACGTTGGATGGCTTTGCTATGCCAAGCTCTGCGGCTTGGGCGGGACTTATCGCTTATATGGATGCATCTAGTACCTATGGATGGACAGAATCAGCGAGTAACCGCATCGTTCAAAGTGTTAGTGCCACGAACCGCATTATCGACTATGCGGAGGGTGAAGATAGCGAAGCACGTCGCCTCCGCAATAAAGGTATCAATACGATCGTGCGTGATGTTGGTTGGAGAACCTACGGGTTTGAGACCACCGACATTGATACTATCTGGCAACCACTTAACCGTGTGCGTACTTTCTACAGAATGCTTAGAGCCATGATCGAAGCGAGCCGTTATGCGAGAGATCGTAAGGCGGATGAGCTTCTTTATGTCAAAAAAGCAATCGAAGAGTTTATGCGAGGGCTTAAAGGGGCAGGTGTTGCATTAGGTTTTAAAGCCTATTTCGACACAACAAAAAACACTAAAGCTACGGTGAGCAATGGTCAATTTTATCTAACGGTCGAGTTCCAAGATATGCCAACCATCAGGGAGCTCAATATCGAGCTTACATACGTGGATGACTACAGCGATGTGCTGCTAAACATCATCAATGGATAAGGAGTAAACATGCCACAAGCACCAAGAGCAAAACAGTTTTTACGAGAGTTTAACATCCTCGTTGAGGGGATCGGCAATGTCGGTATCTCGAACAAAGTAGAGCTACCCGACATCGAATTTTTGACGGAAGAAAGTGCGGGTGCGATAGCTAAAGAAGAGGTGATCCCTCTTCTTAAAGCGATGACTACGAAGATCACGCTCTCCGAATACAACACATACGCCTATACGGCGGCAAGTAAACAGTTTGGCACGAGCCCTGTTTTTTACGTTAAAGGCTCTTTAATCCAAGGGGATGAGACGCTCTCCTTACTTGCGACGATCACCGGCAAGGTCAAAAAGTTTCAAAACCCTCTGCCTGAGAGAGGTAAGAACGTAGAGCAAGCGTTAGAAATCGCAACGAGTGCCTATTCGCTAGAGCTAGGCGGGGTTAAAGTTATCGACATCGATGTTGATAACCTGATCTGCGAGATCGATGGCGAAGACCTCTTCGCTGATCTTAGAAATCATATTTTATAAGGATAAAAAATGCAAGACGTTGAAATCACTCTAAGCGACGGGACGGTCGTCAAAATGCGAAGACCAAAGGTTAAAGATACGTTAGCCGTTGCAAAAATTAGCAACGTTGGGGAGCAAGAAGTCGCTTTGATCGCGAACCTTACGATGCAAACCGTAGAGGATATTTCGGAGCTATACCTCGATGATTACGCGCTACTACAAAACGAGCTTAAACGTTTTTTGTCCCCGGAGAAAAAGAGCTCATAAGGCTCATGGCATTGGTGGGTCATTGGCTCCATTTCTCCTATGCAGATATGCTGGAGATGGAGATCGATACCCTTTTACTGTTTATAGACGAGATCGATAGGCTCGCACATCAAGGAAAAGGAGGATAAGATGAGCAAGATGTTCGCTTTAGGTATAGCACTTACAGCAAAAGATATGTTTAGCCCTGCTTTTTCCTCTCTTGGTTCTGCGATCCGAAACTCCACAAAAGACTTAAAAAACTTCGGCACAGCAAGTGCGGCTATCGGTACAGGGCTTAAAGGCGCACAACTGGCGACTCAAGGAGCCGTTGGGGAGGTTATCAAGTCTTATGCTGACCTCGAAGACGCGCAAATACAACTACAAAATACTCTCATGAAGAGCGATGGAAGCGTGAGTCCTTTTTTTAAAGGGATCAATGAGGAAGCGACAAAGCTTGGTAATGCTCTACCGGGTACGACAGCAGATTTTTACGCTATGGCATCAAAGCTAAAATCGCTTGGAGTCGAGGAGCAAAGCATTATCGGTGGGGCTTTAAAGTCTGCCGCGTACCTTGGTGTTGTACTTAAAATTCCTTACGAAGAAGCCGCCGTCTCTACTGCAAAATTTAGGGAGGCTTTAGGTATCGCAGACAGTGATCTGCTCGTGTTCATTGACGATATTCAACGCCTTGCGCACATGGGCGTTGAAGTTGGAGAGATGAAATTTGCCTTTTCAAAAGTCGGTGCTACCATGAAAGGGTTGGGAATGATGGGACTCCAAGCCGCGCGAGATGTTGAACCTCTCATTGGCTTACTCATTAAGTCAGGTTTTAGTGGCGAAACCGTTGGTACAAACCTTGGCAATATGATCGAATCAGCGGTAAATTTTAAGGGTTCTAAAGAGCTTAAAAAACAAGGGATTGAACTTACATTCAATGACACAACTGGAAAGTTCTTAGGCGTTGAAAACATGATCAAAGAGCTTGAACAGCTCAAAGAAATTGAAAGCGACGCGGCACGTCTTAATGTTATAGAGTCGCTTTTTGGTAAAGGCGAAGCGGCATCGATGGCGAACGTTCTTATTCAAAAAGGAACGGGAGGTATCTCAGAGTTTAATAAAAAGCTCAAAGAGCAAGCTGATCTAAATATGCGTGTTGGAAATACCACGAAGTCGCTTCGAAACACATGGGAAGCTTTAACCGGTACATTTTCAAACCTCCTCGCATTCTTAGGTGAGGGGATCGCTCCTGAGCTTAAGTCTGTTACGAACTTTCTTGGGGATGCGACAGCTGCTTTAGCAGACTTAACACAAGAATACCCAAATGTTACAAAGTTCTTAGGTGGTGCGCTTGTCGGTTTTGTAGCACTCTCAGGAGGACTCGGTACAGCAGCTATCGCGGTGTCTATGTTTACGACTGTTTTAGGTGTGCTTGGCGTTACGTCTATGGTTACATTTGGGTGGATCATCGCCGGTGCTGCGCTTATTGCCGGAGCGGCTACACTGATCATCGCAAATTGGGATACTTTAAAAGGGTGGTTTGTCTCTTTTGGAACGTGGCTCGCTGATCTATTAGGGGGTGCGGCTACAGCAATTTACGCGCAGTTTGAACCGCTTTTTAATTGGATTAGCAAGGCTTTCACATGGGCGTTTCAATCGTTTAATGTAGCCGATATTTTCAGTTCAATCGCTCAATCTGTCGTAAATATTTTTAGTTCTCTTTTTAGTTGGATCGGAAGCCAAATAACTGGGGCTATAGAGGGGTTTAATACTTTTGCTTCGTTTATTACTGATCTGTTTACAAATCCAATTACAACAATTACAGGGCTTTTTGACTCTTTTTTTAATTGGGTTGGTGGTAAATTTCAATGGGTTTTAGATTCGGTTAATGGTGTCAAATCGTTTTTTGGTGCGGAATCCAATGTACAACAGGCGACTTCACCTAGTCAGCAAACTATACCCATTATGGCTAGGGCTGGAAACATCCCAGCACAGGGTTCGACTTCAAATAGCGTTAGCGTTACGATTCAAAATCCAAACTTCAGCTCTCCCGAGGAAGCAAGCCGCACACAAGCACAGATCGATGAGCAAGTACGTAAAGCTTTAAGAGAGATACAGCGCGATCAAGCCGATAGGAGTTTCAATGACTAATATTATGGCGATGATCGGTGATTTTATTTTCTCTTTAGAAAAAAAGCCTTTTGATGCGCTAAGCCATACGAAAGAGTACAGTTTCGCTGAAATTCCAAAGGTAAACTACTACACCGGTGAGCAGAGTGTAGGCAAGGACATCGAAGAGCTTACCCTCTCAGGGTCTATCATTACCCTTAAAGGAGGGTTGAACCCTTTAGCGCGTCTTTTTGCTATCGCGGATCAAAAACAAGCCGTGCCGTTTATCTACGGTTACGGTGAGGTTTTGGGCGACTTTAAGATCACAAAAGTAAAAGAAGATCGAAGCCTCTTTCTTCCGGATGGAAGATCAGTCAAAGTCGTGTTTAGTGTTGAAATGAAAAGAGTACGCGAATGAAACACGTCATCGCAACTCAAAATGATCGCTTAGATACGATCGTCTATACCTATTATGGAACGCTTGAACCTCTTAATGAAGTGATGCTTGCCAATGCTCACCTTATGTCAAAGGCACTTTTAGATGCTGGAGACAAAGTCTATCTCCCTGAGTATACGGCAACCGTAGCGAGCGAAAGCGATGGGATAAGCCTATGGTAGCTATTAAAAAGCCAAGTTTTAAGCTTTTGGCAAATGGTAAAGATGTGACTGCTTCATTGAAGAAGTATATCCTCGGTATAGAGTACACCGATGCGAAAGACAACTCAGCCGACAGCTTTAAAATTCGATTTCATGGAGAGAATTTCGCACCGCCTGAGTACAAAGACATCTTAAAAGTATGGCTCGGTTTTGAGGGGCATCTTTGGTACATCGGCTCTTTTAGTGTTTTGAAGTCTCGTTTAGATTATCAAACTAAAGTCGTTAGCATCACGGGAACACCGGTTAATTTTAGTACGCAAATCAAAGAAAAGCGAACCATGAGCTACGAAAATGCCTCGCTAGATGACATCTTAAAAAAGATCGCAAAGCGGAATGACCTAAGTGTCAAAAATAGCTTTTACGATCTTATGTTTCTCCATGAGAGTCAAAATGATGAAAGTGACCTTGCCTTTATGCAACGCATCGCACGAGAGATCGGGGCGACCTTTTCGATTAAAAACGACACGATCCTCTTTTGCCCAAAAAAAGGGGGCGATAAAGAGAGTGAACTGCCTAAGTTTACGATCAATGCCGACCTTACGGATAACCTTTACCTTGAGATGCTTGACAAAACACTCTACAACTCAGCCAGCGCGTCATGGCAAAGTACGAAAGAAAACAAAGTGATGTCTGTATCGATAGGAAGCGGGACACCAGCTCTTAACGTGCGCGGAAATTTTCAAAGTGAGGCGGAAGCGAGGGTAAAACTAAAAGCGGAGCTGAACTTAAAAAACAAAGGCACAGTGCGCGGAGGGTTTGACTACGAGGGTCTGAACATCGTAGCTGGGGGAAAGCTTACGATCTTAAACCTCCCTAACGCGAAATGGGGCAAAGAGTTTGATGTGCAACAGGTGCGTCACACTTGGGGGGATAACGGTTACACGATCAGTGTTGAATTTGAAAATTAGGAGAGTAGATGCAGAGTAAAAGAGCTTCGTTTTATGAGAGCTTATTTAACACGTTCAGCGGGTTTTTCATAAGCCTTGCATTGGCGTATTTTGTTTTTCCGTTATTTGGTATGCCAAAAAGCATGGAGAGTTCATTTTGGATCGTCATGATCTTTACGGTTTCATCTATCGGTCGTAACTATCTGATCCGCCGCGTATTTAATTTCTTACATGTAAAAAAGGAGAGAAAATGAAAAAGTTATGGTTTGAAGCGGTATTGGCTTGTCTTTGTCTTGCGGTAATCGTGTTGCATGTTTTTGGGGATGATCAACATTTTGTTCAGCTTATCATCGCCAAGATGGTACTAATTAATTTCGGTCTTATTCATGCGTACATTGCCGGCAGACTATTACTGGGCAAAGTTGAGTGGTGTTGTACATCCAGCTTTTCACCTAAGAATGTAGGGAGGATCGTGCTATATGCGGTTATTGTTTATAGTTACTCTATTGGCGGTTAATCTTTTTGCGCTGGAGCGCTGCGCTCTTTTAACACAAAAGGTACGTGTCGCGCATTTTAAAGAGTTCGGTACAAGCTTCCCTTACCAATACGCTATCGCACAGCTGGAGCAAGAAAGCGGGTGTAGAGCAAGTATTTCAAACGACGGAGTAGGCTCTCAAGGAGTCGCGCAGATCACGTATCGTTGGTGGAAAAATGTCTTAGATAAGGAAGGCATTACCGAGATCGCAAGCGTGCAAGGAAGCCTTAGAGCGCAAGCGGCGATCATGCGTTACCTGCATGAGCAGGGGCGACCGCTTTGGGTCACGTATCAGCGTTACAACGGCGGCGACTGGGTACTTAAAGAGATCAGAAAAGCCGGTGCGGAGAACTGGGCAAAAGCGAAAGCGCAATGCACTAGGGGAGACTCGCACTTTACGTTAAAAAGCGGGAAGATTCAGACCCGCAATAATTGCGAGATAAATTATGAATACTCGCAAAATATTTACACACTAGGGAGACAGTATGGAGATGTTCAAGACAATTCTCAGTTTAGGTACTGGTAGCCTTTGGAAAGGAGTTAGCATTCTTTTAGCTGGAGCGCTGATCGCCATGAGCCTTTTCATATTGGAAGAAGAGGTGTCGTTGCGCTCTACAATAAGCGATAATGAAAAGGTCATCAAGGAACAAGGTGGTGAGCTGACCAAAAAAGAGTCTAAGATCAAAGAGCTTCAGGAAAAAGTTAGTCTCAAGCAAGCAGAGATCGGGGTACAAAATGCAACGATTGCCGCAAATAAAGCGGACACAGAGAAAAATCTTAAAGCGGTCAACGATGAGCTCTTAAAGATCAGCAAAAAATACAACGACTTCAAAGACGAGGTCAAGAACTGGAAAGGAGACCAAAATGCGTCAAGTTGCGATAATGCTCGTGCTTTTCTTAATAGCCGTACTTGGTAGCGGATGCGGTGTCGATCAGCCTCAGACACCACAAATTGACCAGTTCGTTAACGTGCCTCAAAGGTGCGTTATTGAGTTAGACCCTATGCCTGTCATTAAGCCTAAAACCTTTCAAAAAGGGGAAGAGCTTGAGCAAAATGAATGGAGCTATGGGAACTACCTCATTATGAAAGAAGATAATGAAAAAGTAAGGGCAAAAGTCAAAAAATGCCAATGAATAGGCAGAGTTCCCTCTGCCTAACAAGTCGTCCCAAACTCCTTGCAATCAAATTCTAAAATATTTTTAGGGGATACCCTCAAAATATTACAAAATGAAAGGTTTTTGCATGGAGAGACTCAAAGAGTATCACAACGTCCCAAGAGTTGCCCCGTTCGCGTGGGTTGGAGGTAAGTCAAAGCTTGCCGATAAGATCATTAAAGAGTTCCCGGAACATCAACGTTATGTTGAGGTCTTTGGAGGAGATCTTAATGTCTTCTATAGAAAGCCTCGAAGTAAAATAGAAGTCGTTAACGACATCAACTCCGATCTAGTCAATCTACACCTACAAATACAAAAGCGACCTCAATCACTCCACCTCTATCTAAACCGCATGTTTGTCTCAAGGGAGATGTTCACTCGCATTAAAACTAAAGCGCTGCATCCACGAAACGACATAGAGCGCGCCGCGTTTTACTATTATTTAATAGCACAAAGCTTCGGTTCAAAAGGCACAGACTTCGCAATGCCAAGAGGTTCAAAACCAAGAGTAAAAAATTTAGATAGGGACTTTCGCGTCTGGTCAAAGAGACTGCAAGGTGTTTGTGTCGAAAATATGGACTTTAAAAAGCTTATTACGACCTATGATCATCCCGACACGCTCTTCTACCTTGATCCACCTTATGTAGGTACGGAAAGCCACTATAAAACACCTTCCGGATTCAATATCGATCAGCATATTGCATTGGCAGAGATGCTCAGGGGGATCAAGGGTCGGTTTGTGCTTTCATACAACGATTGCGAGGTCGTCAGAGACCTATATAAGGGCTTCGAGATCATAGAGGTCTCTACGTTATATAGTTTACGAGGAGGAAGTCAAAAACAGGCTAAAGAGGTCATTATCAAAGGGTAGGCGCTTCGGCGCTTACTCATTTAGTAGTTTAAAATTTGAATTGAATATGATAGCAAAGTGGGATAAAATCGGTTAAAAGAGCGTGTAACTATCATTTTAAATTCAAATTACTAACATTTTAAGCGCGGTTGTACACGGACAAAGAGAAAAAAAAGATGGTAGATAGATGTAATAGAATAATTTGAGGTAATCTAAAGTTTGCTTATTGATAATACTTTGGTTGAGTAGTTTTGGAAGAATGGTTGCGGGAGCCGGACTTGAACCAGCGACCTTCGGGTTATGAGCCCGACGAGCTACCAACTGCTCTATCCCGCGACGAAAGATGTAATAAGGTGGATGGGGTAAAGGGATTCGAACCCCTGAAATGACTGGACCAAAACCAGTTGCCTTACCGCTTGGCTATACCCCAATGCCTTAAACGAGGTGAAATTATAGTCACTTTTAATGTGTTTGTCAAGGGTTTTTGACTATACTTTTTTAAAATTATTTTTGGAGCGAAAATGCCTATTCAAAGAGTCAAGCAAGCCATCGAAGATATTAAGCACGGCAAAATGGTAATGATGGTAGACGATGAAGATCGAGAGAACGAAGGGGATTTAGTCTATGCCGCGACATTCTCGACACCGGAAAAAGTCAATTTTATGGCTTCGGAAGCTAGGGGGCTTATTTGCGTCGCGCTGAACGACGAGATCGCCACGCGTTTAGAGCTCACGCCGATGGTCAAGTACAACGACTCTCAGCATGAGACGGCATTTACGGTATCGGTAGATGCACGGGTGTGTTCGACGGGTATTTCGGCATACGAGCGTGACGTAACGATCAAGATTTTAGCCGATACGATGAGCTCTCCTAAAGAGTTGGTTCGTCCCGGGCATATTTTCCCGTTGATTGCGCGTAAAGGCGGCACGTTGGTGCGAACGGGGCATACGGAAGGCTCTGTCGATCTTTGCCGTTTAGCGGGTCTTCGGGAAGCGGCGGTGATCTGCGAAGTGATGAAAGCAGACGGTCATATGGCACGACGAGACGATTTGGATCTTTTTTGTCAGGAACACGGTATTCATATCGTTTATATTTCTGATATCGTAGCTTACCGTATGCAATCGGAATCTCTGGTGCGAGAGATTTTTGCGGCAAACGTCGAGTTTTTTGGAGCACAAACCCGTAAAATCGACATGATCGATCATGAAGGTAACCATCATATTGTCTACATGTTCGGTGAAGTCGGTAAAAAAGCCGCGGTTAAATTTCACCATATTTTACCCGATAGCGAACTGTTGGCCAATGAGAAAAAATATCACGGTATTTTAAAGGCGATTGAGTATTTGAAAACACACGGCGGCGTCTTTATTTTTGTCGATAATGAATATTCGAGCAACCAAGAGTTGAGGGAATTCGGTATCGGTGCGCAAATATTGAAAAAATTAGGGATAGAAAGCCTTGATTTGATTTCTATTACGCCGCATAAAGATTATGTCGGCTTAGCGGGTTTTGGTTTGAACATTGCGCAAGAAATAGTTTTATAACTCCAACGTTAAAGGCTCTGTATGGATTTTTTCCTACTCTCCTCATTGGTTTTATTGGCGGTAACGTCGATTATGGTAACGATTTCTAAGCGTATCGGTTTGGGTTCTATTTTGGGATTGTTGCTTGCCGGTATTATCGTCGGTCCGCATACGGGAGGGTTTACGGTAACGAGCGAAGTCGAAACGTTACGCCACTTTACGGAATTCGGCGTTGTGCTACTTTTGTTTATTATCGGATTGGAGATGCAACCGACAAAGCTTTGGTCGATGCGTAAAGAAGTCTTCGGTATGGGCTCTTTGCAAGTCGTCGTTTCCGGTGTTGTTCTTGGATGGTACATGAAGCTTTTCGTCGAAGATATCCGCGTAGCGATGCTTTTAGGTTTTACGTTGGCACTCTCATCAACGGCGTTTGTCATGCAAATATTACAAGAAAAGGGTAAACTCAATACCGAACACGGTAAAAACGCTTTTGCTATTTTATTGCTTCAAGATTTAGCCGTCGTTCCGCTTTTAGCGATTTTGCCTTTGTTGTCTTCACATCAGCCTTCCGTTGACGAAACTTCGTGGATCGAAACCATCTTAAATATTGTCGTTATGATCATACTGTTGGTCGTATTCGGTCGCTATATTATTCCCAAAGCCTTGGACAAAGTTGCTAAACAGCGCAACAAAGACGCTTTTTTACTCCTGACGATGCTCAGCGTCGTTCTTTCGGCATACCTCATGGATCATGCGGGGCTTTCGATGGCACTCGGTGCTTTTTTGATGGGAATGTTCCTCTCCACGTCTCGTTACAGCTTTCAAATCGAATCGAGCCTTGAGCCTTTTAAAGGAATGCTCATGAGCCTTTTTTTCATTGCCGTAGGAATGTCGATCGATTTTAATGCCATCATGAACGATCCGTGGGTGTTTAGCGGACATATCGGCGTTATTTTGATACTTAAGGCATTGGTTATTTTTGTGTTGGTGCTTGCTTTCGGCGGTACGAAAAGTGCTGCGATCAAATTGGCATTTTTGCTCAATCAAAGCGGTGAATTCGGTTTTGTTTTGTTCGGTGCGGCAAAGGCTTTAGGCATTATCGACGATCAACTTTTCGTCGTCGGAATCGGTGTGATTTCGATTAGTATGCTTTTTACGCCGGTGCTCTATTCGTTTGGGTGTTCGCTTGCCAATAAACTGGCCAATGTCTCACCGTTTTCCTACTTGAATGCGGACGGTGTGAGCATCGAGCATAAAGTCGTTATTGCCGGATACGGAAGCACGGGCAAAGTAATCGCTCAAATGCTCAAGAGTAGTAAGATTCCATTTATGGTGTTTGACGTCAACACGAGCGAAGTAGCACACGGGCGCAAACAAGGATTCCCGGTTTTTTTCGGCGATATTACCGATATGAGGCTTCTCAATACGATCAAACTCGACCAAGCGTCTATGCTCATCGTTTCGATTGATCATAGTTTAAATGCGATTAAAGTGGTGAAGCACATCAAAGAAAATTATCCGCATATTAAAGTCTTGGCACGAGCACTCGACATCAAAGCTATGGACAAAATGCTCATGGCGGGGGCAAGTTGGGTGATTGCCGAGACCTTAGAAAGCAGTATTCGCACAGGTTCGGAAGCGCTCAGTCAAATGGGCGTTCAACCCGACGAAATTAGCGTATTGTTGGAGTCTTTACGCAAAAACGAATATGAACTGATTCGCGAAATAACGAAAGAATAAATGTGAAGGAGAAGTTGATGTACCGATGTTATCGTCTTGCGGCTTTAGGTATCGGCGTATGTATGATGTGCGGTTGTACGCCTTCTTCGCCCGAGCTCGCGCCTGTCGCACAGTATGAAGAAACCAAACCAACCGAAGCCGCAAACATAGACGTCAAAGACGAGACGGAATTATTGCCGACGCGTATTCAAGAAGTGCATTGGAAGCTGATCGGCGTTGAAGGCAAAGCCGTGATCGCCTTAACGGGCGAACGTGAAGCCTATTTGATTTTAAAATTGGAAAATCGACGCTTACAGGGTTTTGGCGGATGCAATATTCTTTTAGGTACGTATACGCTTGATGAAACCTCTCAGCGCGTCGGCTTTGAAAAGGTGGCTTCCACGATGATGGCGTGCCCCAGACTTCAAGACGAACGCGACTTTTTAAACGCTTTATCCAAAGCTCAAACGTATAAGATCGAAGATGGCGTATTGTTGCTTCAAAAAGAGGGCAAAACATTACTGAGTTTTGAAGCGGTACTTTAAAAAAAGACCGCTTTATTTATCGATTTTTTTATACGTCGTTTTCACGCCCAAAAGGTTGAGTTCGATCGTCTTATCGCCGGTGATGTAAAACGGTATGCGCATTTTCGTATTAAGGTCGACGACTTCGACGTATTGGGATTCTATCGTATACTCGATCGGCGTCGTTACACCGTTGGCCAAGAGTTGGTCTTTCCGAAACTCAATTTCTCCGGTCGGTGCGAAAATATTGGTTTTTTTGATCGGCTGCCATTTTCCAAGAAGCGGATTGGGCGTTTCGTGGAGCATAAATGCGATAAAAGCGGCTAAAAGAACGCTTCCGGATAAAGCTATGAGGATTTTGGGATGGTGTTTCGGGTTCCAATCGCGTTCTTTCATACACGCATACATTTTTTTTAAAGTCGATTCACGCGACGTCGGTGTCGTTTTGGGAGAAGGGCTTTCTTCTTGAATCGCCAAATCTTCTTTTTCGAGGTGCTCAAAAAAAGCGTCTTCCTCTTCTTGGGTAAATCGATGATTTTTTGAAGGTTTTTGAAACGCTTCTTGATTGATAAAATTTAAAGTATCGTCTTCTTTGACTTTAAAAAGATTGATCAATTTTGAAAACATAGTCGAAATCTTCCTTTGAGAGTAATGCTTTCAGAAATTATAACACGCAGAAGCTTTTAACCTTACATGTAAGAATGTTATAATGCGTCGATAACTCATTTTTAAAAGGTAACGGATGCACCCAGAGAGTCGAAAACCTCGCATGTCAAACGCTAAAACAGTCTCTCGTAAAGCAAAAACACCCTCTCGTGCACGAACAGCGTCGAAAGTTCCCGCCAAAAAACTTTCTTTGCCGGTATTTCAGATTTTTTCGGGTATTGTCATCGTGCTTTTTCTGGCATTGGGCGTTACATTTTATTGGGATGAAACGCATCGCAATCCTTTAATCGGCACGTGGAGAGCCGAAACAAAACTGGGCATTTTAGAGATTCAGTTTGATCGTAAAAGTATGCTTTTTTTCGGTACAAAAACACCGGTAAGTTACGATATTCAAGCAGATAAAGTGATCGTTTTCGATGATGATATTAAAGTAGGCAATGCCTATAAAATCATCGATCAAAAGACCATTTCCACAGAAGCCGGCGGGTATAAAACGGTTTATAAACGAGTTCAATAATCTTAGATTTCATCATACAAACACATCGATATGTCGGTTCATTTTTCAGAATACTTTCAGCAAAGAGGTATTAATATTCCAATATGTTTAAGATATTAGGAATATAGAAATGAAAACCATCGACACACATGTTCACCTACTCAGCAGTGAAGTCTCTTTCAACCGCTTTTACGACAAAGTTGCTTTACGCTTTTTTGCTAAACGCTTCGGCATCGACGCCAAAGCACTTACAAAAGAGCCGTACAAAGCCTACACCGATGCTCTCATGAATTCGGTGAAAACCTCAGAACACATCGAGAAAATCGTGCTTTTTGGCGTCGATGCAAAGGTCGATGATGAGGGCAATGTTCTTCATAAAGACAAAACCGTCTGTGCAAGCAATGAAGATGTGGCGACGTTGTACGCACACTATCCTGATCTGATTATCCCATTTTTCTCCATCAATCCTAAACGACCTGATGCGTTGGAATTGATCGAAAAGTACCACGCTTTAGGTTTTAAAGGGGCAAAGTTCTTGCAAAATTATTGGGGTGTGGATACGCGTGAAGCGCGGTATCGTCCTTATTTTGAAAAACTTGCGGCGCTTGATTTGCCGTTGATCATTCATGTGGGAAGCGAGAGCAGCGTGCATTCGTATAAAACCTGCGAGAGCATCGAGATGGTGCGTCAACCTTTAGAGGTCGGTGTCAAGGTCATTTGCGCGCATATGGCACTTTCTTACGAGCCCCGCCACATTTTTAAAGCACTCTCGTCCAACCCTAAACGCTTTAACGATGACTATTTCACTCTGCTTGAGATGCTCAAAACGCACGACAACCTCTACGCCGATGTCTCAGCCTTGCTAACGCCCGTGCGCGCTAAAGCGTTGCGCCATCTTAGCACACAAAGCGACATACACCATAAACTACTCTTTGGAAGCGACTACCCCGTACCGTTTACAACGATGCTGAACAGTTACGATATAACACTTTTAAAACGCCTTTGCATCGCTCAGGAAAAAAATGTCTTTGATCGTTACGTTAAAGCGATGATGGTCTATTTCCCTGCAAATCATCCTATTTATTCGAATTATCGGAAGATTTTACATGTAGCGTAATTTTTTGACGAGCAGTTGATACAAAAAAATATTATGGAGGTAAAAAGTGTGAAATTTAGGCTAAAATTTTCGTAATATAAAATGGTTTATAACCTTGACATGTAAAAAATTAAGATCGCAAAAGAGAGAATGGTAGATCAATACTTTGACATGTAAGGATATGGATCTGCTTTTTGATACTAAACTGTAGGAATATAACAATGAAGATGCCAACGATTTATGATTTAAAACCTGCTTTTCAAAGCGTGCTTCGCCCTATTGTGCGAATTCTTGCAAACAAGGGTATGACTGCCAATCAAATTACTTTAGCCGCTTTAGGTCTTAGCGTTGTTTGGGGTGGGCTGATTGCTCTGACGAAAGGGGCTTTGTGGACCTTATGGATGCTTCCTATAGTTTTGTTTGTTCGGATGGCGCTGAATGCGATTGATGGGATGTTAGCCAAAGAGCATGATATGAAAAGCGATCTCGGTGCGATGCTTAATGAAATGGGCGATGTGCTCAGCGATACGGCACTTTACTTGCCTTTTGCCATGATAGAAGGTGTTTTACCTTTGTGGGTGACGCTTTTTGTGATTGCCTCTATTTTGACGGAAACGGCAGGTATCTTGGGAGCAGTCATTGGAAAAACGCGGCGGTATGATGGCCCAATGGGCAAGAGTGATAGAGCCTTTGTGATAGGAAGTACGGCGTTGGTGTTGGGACTTGGCGTGACGTCTCACATTTGGGTCAACGGCGTGTTCATGATCGCTACGATTTTAGCGTCGTGGACCATGCTTAGACGTTGTCAAAAAGGGTTAGCATGATGGATTCTATAGCGATGCTTTTTAGCGGTAAAAGTGGGATAGTCATCGGTGTTATTCTAGGGTTGCTTTTACTGGCAACGCTCATTGTTCGGGTATTCTTTCGTACTTCAACCGAGCTTAAAGATCGCGTTCAATCGTGGTGGATTATCGTGCTCGCTTTTGTGGTTGGAGCAATGTTGCATACGACTGTGGCGATGTTCTTTTTTGCGTTGATTAGCTATTTGGCATTGAAAGAGTATTTCACGCTGATTCCAACGCGCAGAACGGATAGGCGAATTATCTTTTACGCGTATCTTTCTATAGTTATTCAGTATTGGTTTGCTGGTATTCAGTGGTATGGTATGTTTATCATTTGGATACCCGTGTATCTTTTTTTACTTTTGCCTTTTCGTCAAGTGCTTATAGGCGATACAAAAGGTTTTTTGGAGCATACAAGTCGCGTACAATGGGGATTGATGATGTTTGTGTTTGGTTTAAGCCATATCGCTTATATGATGACCTTACCTACACTCAACGGTCATGATGTCGGGGGAAAAGAGCTTGTGCTCTACGTGGTTCTTTTAACCGAGCTGAATGACATTTTGCAGTATCTTTGGGGTAAAACGCTTGGAAAGCATAAAATCATCCCAAAAGTGAGTCCCAATAAAACGGTTGAAGGGTTTTTAGGGGCATTTTTCACACTCAGCCTTTTAGGGGTTGCTTTCTCTTTTTTAACACCTTTTACGTGGATACAGGCACTTTTTGCAGGTATGCTTATCAGCAGTGCCGGCTTTATCGGTGACGTGGTCATTTCGATGGTGAAACGAGACATCGGCGTCAAAGATTCGGGCAATCTTTTACCGGGGCATGGCGGCATACTTGATCGCATCGATAGTTTAACGTACACCGCACCGCTATTTTTTCACTATACGTATTATTTGTACTATTAAGGATAGCGTATGTTTAAATGGCTTTTTTTTGGGTTTATCGTGCGTCCACTTGTGTTGTTTATTTTTGGCGTACATGTAAGAGGCAGAGAAAATCTCCCGCTTGATATACCGTGCATCATTGTTGCAAATCATAACAGCCATATCGATACGCTTGTTCTGATGAGTCTTTTTCCGATGCGACGTATTAGAGCTTTACGGCCCGTTGCTGCGGCAGATTATTTTATGAAAAATCGGTGGATTAAGTGGTTTTCAACGCATGTTATCGGCATTATAGCTTTGAGTCGCACGGTGGCTAAAACGCATTCCCATCCCCTAGAAGCGGTACGAAAAGCTTTAGAAGAGGGGCAGAGCGTGATTATATTTCCTGAAGGAAGTCGCGGAGAAGCAGGGCAGATGGAAAAGTTTAAATCCGGCATCGGACATTTGGCGAAAATGGCTCCTTTCGTGCCTATTATTCCCATCTATATCCATGGTGCCGGAAAAGTTTTACCCAAAGGCGAAGCTCTTTTAGTTCCTTTTATTATAGATATTTTTATCGATAAACCACTGTTTATTGAAGACGATACGACACACGCTTTAACGGAGCGTTTGGAGAGTCGTATTAAAGCATTGGAAGATGTGAATCAAAACAATTTAACCCAAGTATAAAAAAGTCTTAAAAGGATAAAGTATGAAGACCGGAACATTTAGAAGTTTTGATAAAGCGGAACTGTTTTTCAGGGAATGGGAACCGACCCAAGAAGCCAACGGCAAAGTTGTTTTACTGCTTCATCGCGGGCATGAACACTCTGAAAGACTGGATAGTATAGCGCGCTCTTCCATATTTGCGGGCTACAAAATTTTTTCATACGACAATCGCGGGCATGGTTACACCAAAGAAGGTGCAACGTATGAGTTTATGAATCTCGTACGTGATTTGGATGCGTTTGTACGATTTGTGTGTGAAAAAGAGCACATCACGCAAGAAGCTATTTTTGTAGTTGCAAACTCTGTTGCAGGTGTTGTTGCTTCGACGTGGGTGCATGATTTTGCTCCTAAAATTGCGGGGATGGCATTGGTTGCACCTGCTTTTAAAATCAAACTTTACGTTCCTTTGGCAAAACCTGCTTTGGCGTTGATGCTTCATTTTAAAGAGGGTCTTAATATCACGTCTTATGTCAAAGCGAAGTTTCTCACGCACAATGCTGAAGAGCAAAAGCGTTACAACACAGACCCGCTTATCACGCCGAATATTCCGGCAAAGCAGTTGGTAACGCTTCTAGATACCGCGCAAAGAGTCGTAGAGGATGCATCTTTGATAGTGACACCCACACTGGTTCTCTCCGCTACGGCAGATTACGTGGTGGAGAGCTCGGTTCAAAAGATTTTTTACGACAAGCTTTCATCGCCGTTGAAACGCTTTGTAGCATTAGAAGGATTTTACCATGGGGTTTTGTATGAGCAAAATGCTCAAATAGCCCTTGATGCCATTGGAGCTTTTATGCGTGAAGCGTTTGCCGCACCGAAAGTTTCGTTAAAAGAGCATTTAATTAAGATAACGCAGCTCGAAAAAGACACCATCGCCAAAGGAGAAATACCGTTTTTACAAAATTGCTCTTTTGCCTTTCAGCGGTTTATGTTGCATCGTTTTGGCAGGGTAAGCGAAGGGATGAGCATAGGGCTTCGTTATGGGTTTGATTCGGGTGTGACACTGGATTATATTTATAAAAACACGCCAAACGGTCAAGGGGCATTGGGGAAAATAATTGATAAAAATTATCTCAATAGTATTGGCTGGAAAGGGATACGTCAACGAAAAGTCAATGCCATTGCCACCATTCGTGAAAAAATAGAGCACTTACGTGCGCAAGGCGAAAAAGTACGGATTTTAGATATTGCAGGAGGTCCGGCTCGCTATTTGATCGAGTTGGCACGAGAGTATCCGGATATTGAAGTTTTGGTGCGGGATTATCAGGAGCAAAACATTGAGCAAGGAAGAGCGTTAGCGAAAGAGTTTTCCTTGAAAAATATAAGCTATGAACAAGCAGATGCTTTTGATAAACAAACGTATGAGAACCGTTCTTATCAACCCAATATTGTCATTATCTCCGGCGTGTTTGAGTTGTTTGAAGATAATGCACTCATTCAAAACGCTATTGACGGCGTAACTTCCATGATGCCAAAAGGTTCTTTTTTGGTTTACACAGGTCAGCCATGGCACCCACAACTTGAGCAAATTGCTTATGTTTTAGGTAATCATCAACAAAAGCAGTGGATTATGCGTCGCAGAAGCCAATACGAACTTGATACCCTTTTTGCACAGAGCGGATTTGTGAAAAATTCTATGAAAATCGATGATTGGGGTATCTTTACCGTTTCGGTTGCCACCTTGACATGTAAAGATGCCTAAGCATGTATGCGTTTGATGCAAAACTAGAGGCTTGCGCAACACTTAAAGAGCGTTTTGTGTGGACGCTCTTTATGGGTGCGCTCTTTTTTATCCTTTACGGCGCAGCCAATCAGTACGCGCATATGACGGCTCCTCATTCCTCTTTTTATGGAGAATGGGAGCGTCAAATCCCCTTTGTTTCATCGTTTATTATTCCTTATATGTCCTCGGACGTGATGTTTTGTATTGCCTTTTTACTCCCGCAAACCAGGCTTGAACTGCGTACTCTCTCTTTGCGGGTTCTGTTTATCGTAGTATCTTCTGTTCTTATTTTTGTATTTTTCCCGTTGCAATGTGCCTTTACGAAGCCTCAAACAGATTCATACCGTTTTTTATTCAACCTTTTGCTGGCAGATTTACCCTACAACCAACTTCCTTCCTTACATATTAGCTTTGCCGTTGTATTGTGGGCTTCGATGCGAGAGCATTTCGTTAACCGTTTGGTAAAGTATGGTGTGGCTCTTTGGCTTTGGCTCATTGCCTTATCAACGCTTTTTGTTTATCAGCACCATTTTATCGACTTACCTACGGGTTTTTTAATGGGCTTGTGCGCTATTGGGTTGATTCCTTCTCAAAAAAGCAATCCACTCTTAAACCGTTTTATGACGCCGCGAAGTTTAAAAGTAGGGCTTTATTATCTCAGTGGAGCTTTGGTCTTTTTAGTAGGAGCCTTTTATGCGCACTCATTGTTTTTACTTTGGATTTTTGTTTCCTTGCTTTTGGTGAGCCTTGCCTATGCATTTGGTTTTAATGAGCTGATTGCGGGCAAAAACGTACAGGCATCGTGGTGGCAATGGGCTCTTTTTGCGCCTTATTTTATAGGTACTTATTTGTCGTGGCGATGGTACAAACGAACATTGCCTCTTTTTGCACAGGTACAAGAGCGCGTTTATGTCGGGCGTCATCCCGATACGAAAGAGTACGCACGCTTAAAAGAAGTAGGGGTTCAGCATATCGTCAATTTAGCGCTAGAGCATCAATGCCGTCAAAGTGTTGTCTCGCAAACGAGGTTTGCTTTTTTGGATTTGACCATTCCCTCTACCGAGGTGCTTCATGAAGTTGTTTTACTCATTGAAAAGTACAAAGAAGAGGGGGTTTACGTACATTGTGCCTTAGGACTTTCGCGTAGTATTCTAGCAATTGGTGCATGGCTTATGTATCAAGGTTACTCATTAGAGCAGATACACGAACGTTTACGCCAAATCCGACCGGCATATGTCGCTTCAAAATATATGCACGTGAGTCTAAGCCTTTATGCAACGTACTTGGAAGAGCAGAAGAGGGGTTGAGTTTGCTTTACATGTAAAGCCCAATCCCACCATTTTCTAAGAAAACTTTCAGACAAAAAAGATTATTATGTCTATAAACTTAAACATTTAGGAATATAAGATGCAAACACAATATGCTAAAGATTTACCGCTTGAATGGAAACCGATGTCTGCCATTTTTATGGCTTTAGGTGACGCGCACCGCCAAAGAATTCTTTTACTCTTTGAAGATGGAGAGCGTCTCAATGCAGGGCAAATTGCTGAAGTCTCTCCTTTGGCGCGCACCACTGTTTCGCACCACCTCAAAATCCTCCATCAAGCCGAAGTGCTTTTAAGTGAGAAGATCGGCAAAGAGGTTTGGTTTTGGGTCAATAAGCCGCTTTTGGAAGCAACCTTTAACAACGTTTTAGATTATCTACACGGGAAATAAATATGATCAAAACAATTTTACGTATAATTTTACGTATTTTATTTAAAATACGCGTTCATGGGCATTTTACAGCCAATAAAAATGAGCCGATGCTCATCATCGCCAACCACCAATCGTTTTTAGATGGGTTGATTTTGGGCGCGATGTTGCCCGTTTCGCCCGTGTTTATCATCAATACGCAAATCGCCAACAATCCTTTTATACGATTTTTTCTTATGCTCGTCGATCATCTTACCGTCGATCCGTCCAATCCGATGGCGATTAAGGCGATTATTCGCTTAGTGGAGAGCGGACGTCCCGTGGTCATTTTTCCCGAAGGGCGCATTACGACGACAGGCAGTTTGATGAAGATTTACGAAGGTAGTGCCTTCGTGGCGGTCAAAACCAATGCAACCGTTGTTCCGATCATCATTCAAGGGGCGACATTTAGTAAGCTTTCGCGCATGCCAAAGACATACCCACACAGACTATTTCCACAGATTTTGCTTCGTTATTGCACGCCAACCAAACTGACTGTTCCACACGAGGGAACATCGCATGAAAGACGTCTGCTCTCCGGTGAAGCGATGCGACGTTTGATGCAAGAGTGCTCGTTTGACGCACGTCCTGCCAATGATCTTTTCGGCACTTTTTTGGATGCCATTGAAACGTACGGCAAAAACAAAGCGATTGTTGAAGACATCAAACAAGTCGAATACACCTACGCGCAGCTTCTTAAAATGGCACTAGGTTTGGGACGACTCCTAAGCCCTATTACTCAAAAAGACGAAGCGGTGGGCGTTTTGATGCCGACAGCGGTTGCTTCGTTGGCACTTGTTTTGGGTCTTTCAGGTATAAAACGAATACCTGCAATGCTCAATTTCACAGCAGGCGTGGACGGTTTGCAAAGTGCGTGTGACGCGGCAAAAATCAAAACGATTGTCACCTCGCAAGCCTTTGTGGAACAAGCGAAACTCGCTCCGAAATTAGAAGCCTTAAAAGGTGTGAGCATTGTCTACCTCGAAGAGCTCAAAGCATCCATGCGCTTGGTTGATAAACTATGGCTGATGCTCTATGTGATTCATTTTCCACGCCTAGTTACAAGCTCTCAAGATGAAAAAGAGACAGCAGTCATTTTATTTACCTCAGGCAGTGAAGGCAAACCTAAAGGCGTGGTGCTCTCACATGAAGCATTACTTGCCAATATCGCTCAGATCAGCTCCATCGTTGATTTTTCCACGGAAGATAAAATGCTCAATGCCCTGCCGATTTTCCACTCGTTTGGTCTTACAGCAGGCTCACTGCTTCCGATCTTTCGAGGTATGCACCTGTTTATGTACCCTTCGCCACTGCATTACCGTGTCATTCCTGAGATCGCGTATGATCGCTCTTGCACGATTTTGTTAGGGACGAGCACGTTTTTGCACAACTACGCACGCCATGCGCATCCGTACGATTTTTACCGTGTGCGCTACGTCATCGCTGGGGCAGAAAAGCTCGCTGAAAACGTGCGCGAGCTTTGGTTTGAGAAGTTTGGTTTGCGCATCTTTGAAGGGTACGGTGCAACCGAAACAGCCCCTGTCATCGCGGTCAATACACCGATGGCGTATAAAAAAGGAACAGTCGGACAGATCTTACCGGGCATCGAGTATAAACTCATTCCTGTGCCTGGCATAGAGGAGGGCGGCATTTTACATGTAAAAGGTGCGAATGTCATGAGTGGCTATTTGCGCGCTGAAAATCCGGGCGTTTTGGAAAAGCCGACGTCCGAAGCAGGCGAGGGGTGGTACAACACGGGTGACATCGTGAGCATCGATGAGGCTGGGTTTGTGCAGATCAAAGGGCGTGTCAAACGCTTTGCCAAGATCGCCGGAGAGATGATTTCTCTAGAATCGGTCGAAAAACTAGCGACATTAACATCGAACGGTTTTTTACATGCCAGCTCATCCATTCCCGATGTCGCAAGAGGCGAAGCGATCGTACTCTTTACAACCGATAAAAACCTAAGTCGTGAAGCCTTGCAAAAAAACGCTCAAAGCAACGGTTTCCCTGAAATTGCCGTGCCTCGCAAAATCGTGCATGTGGAAGCATTGCCACTTTTGGGCACAGGCAAGACCGATTATGTCACCTTAAAATCCATGGCAAGCGAGATCGCATGAGTGCTTTTTACCTTTTAAAGACCAAACGGTTTGCGCCGTTATTTTCGGTACAGTTTTTAGGTGCGTTTAACGACAACATTTTGAAAAACACGCTTGCCATTTTGGTGACGTTTCATGCGAGCGCTTGGACGAGTTTGCCCTTAGGTATTTTAGCGCCGCTTATCGGGGCAATTTTCATTTTGCCTTTTTTCATCTTTTCAGGACTGGCTGGAGCACTGGCGGACAAATACGACAAAGCCACTTTAACACGCCTTGTAAAACTTTTGGAATTGGGGTTGATGAGCATTGCCACGCTTGGTTTTTACATGCATTGGTTTAGTTTGCTGTTGGTCGTGGTTTTTGGCATGGGGTTGCACTCAACGCTTTTTGGACCCATCAAATATGCCATCATCCCCCAACATATGGGTGAAAACGAGCTGGTTATGGCAAACGCGTTGGTTGAGTCGGGGACGTTTGGGGCTATTTTACTGGGCACTCTTGGCGGAGGGTTGATCGCAACGTCTGTGTCTGGTGGCATTATCGCGGGTGTCATGGGTATGGCAATCGCACTGATGGGCTACATGTGCAGTCGCTACATTCCTACAGCACCTTCCTTGAATGCGCAGATGAGTCTTTCGTACAACATCTTCTCTCAAACGGCGAAAACACTGAAACTGGCGTATGCCAATAAGACCGTGTTTCTCGCCATCATCGCCATCTCATGGTTTTGGCTTTACGGCGCACTCTTACTTTCGCAATTTCCCGCGTTTGTCAAAATCGTTTTAGAAGGCGACGAGACGACGGTAACGCTTTTGCTCAGCCTCTTTACCGTCGGCATCGGCGTGGGCTCATTCTTATGTGAAAAACTCAGCCACCATGCGATTCGTCCTTCGTTAATCATATTGGGTGCTTTGGGCATGGCATTTTTTGGAATCGACTTTGCGCTCACCTCTTCAAGCTTTGTGCCTGTCGAAGTCCTTTTTTCAAGCAGCACTTTTTGGCATATCTTGATCGATCTAACGCTTATCGCTCTTTTTGGCGGACTCTTTAGTGTCCCTCTTTACGCCATCATGCAAAGCCAAAGCGATCCCGCTTTTCGCTCACGCATCATCGCCGCCAATAACATCTTAAACGCCCTTTTTATGGTTCTTGGTGCGGTACTTACGATGGTTTTGCTCGATGCTTCATGGCAAATCCCCGAAGTCTTTTTGAGCGCAGCCATTGGCACAGGACTCATCGCAACATGGATCGCTTGGGTGCTGTATAAACGACTTGATTAGGCTTTACATGTAAAGAGTGTGAACCATTTTCATATTTGTGTAGAACCAACCAATTTTTAAAACAAACGCTCGGATTGCCCGGTTCGAGCGTTTTTATCAAGCACTCTTTTTGGGTTATAACATTTAAGGTTATAATGACTAAAATATGATCTTATAAGACAATCAGATGTATTTGTGTCACTCAAAAGTAGGGGGTTACGTGAGCTGTATAAATCTTTGAATGGTAAAAGACGCATTGGGCAAACGTTCTTAACCTAACCATCTTTACTTCTCAAAACTATACTCTTCATACTATTCCTCTTTATGCAAATTCATTTAAGCTATTACATATTTATGACTAATGCCTTTTACATGTAAAGATGTCCATGGGACATGCACGTTTACACAACTGCCTTCAAAATCAAAGGTAACATGGTAAGGAATTAAGATGTTTCAGAATCTTATTTATGGTGTTTCACCTTATATTACTTCACGACTACACTTAGATAGTCAGTCCCCTTATGCTGCATATAGCACTCAATCTAAAATCAAAAATACAAATATGCAAAAAAAGCATTTTACTTTCAATGCTTGCCAAGACCCTCCTTTATAATTTTATTTTTCGTGATATGAACTGTGACGTGTTTTATTTAAAATGTGTATTTTTAGTAAAATGCAATCTTTACATATAAAGATACAAATAACACACATAGAGACAAAAAGTGGGGCAGAGAAAATGGTGGCTTAAGCCAAGCAACGATAAGAAAAAAGATAAACGTTAAAGTTTACATGTAAGCTTTCAAAATAAAAACAACCAAAACTAAAGAAGGGAAAAACAATGGCATTTGTGAATGAATATATCAGCGATGAGAACATCGAGAAGTTTCAGATTAATGAGTTGATGAATAGTTATCGGGTTGATAAATGGCATAGAGGACCAAAACCATTTCCAAAGAAGTATTACACACATTTATGGACAATTGATCTGTCAACAGTTTATGATACACAGAAAAGAAAATGTCTAAGCACTGATGTTGTTTTGTAACAAGTATCTATTTTCAAAATCTACCGGAGATAAATAGCCATTACTTGAGTGTAACCTCTGTCTATTGTAAAACACTTCAATATATTCAAATATTGCTTGATTGGCTTGGCTCCTTGTTTCAAATTTCATGTGATGTGTCAGTTCGGTTTTTAGCGAGTGAAAAAAACTCTCAGCAACAGCATTATCGTAACAGTTTCCCTTAGCACTCATACTCTGAACGATGCCATATTCCTTAAGTAAGGCTTTGTGAGCATCAGAAGCATATTGACTGCCGCGATCGGTATGCCAGATAACACCATGAGGAGGATTACGCTTTTTAAGTGCCATAAATAAAGCATCATTGACAAGCATGGAACTCATATGTGTATCCATAGACCACCCGATGACTCTTCTCGAATATAAATCAATTACAACCGCTAAATACAGCCACCCTTCTTGTGTCGGAATATAGGTGATATCGCCCACATACATTTGATCGGGCGTTGATGTATAAAAGTCTTGTTGTATTCGATTAGGGGCAATGGCATACGTATGATTGGAATTGGTGGTAAGCACTCTAAAACGACGTTTATTGCGACAACTGAGTCCTAATTTTTTCATAATCCTTGCAATTCGTCTACGAGAAACGATCAAGCCATAGAGTTGCTCAAGTCTTTTTTTTAGACGACGCGTGCCATAGGTTTGATAGGTTCCAAGAAAAATATCCTTGATCATCGTATTTAAAAAAGTATCTTCTTGTTTTTCAATACGAAGCCATCGATAATAACAGTTCCTTGATACCTCTAATATATGACACATTGATGCAACATTGAATTCGTTGCAATGCTCTTTGATCCAGGCGTACTTCAATGAGCTTCGTTTGCGAAGAACGCCGCTGCCTTTTTTAAGATATCTCTTTCCATCTTTAAACGGGCATTCTCTTTACGCAAGCGCTTGTTCTCTTCTTCCACGCTCTCTTTGGCATGATGGTTGATTGAAGAACGTACAATCATTGGAGATTCCAAATGATGCTTCTGACGATATTGACGTAACCATGCATATAAAGTCTTCTCACTCATCCCCAACTCTTTGGCAATTACCATCGCAGATTTCTCACTGTTTAATGCCAACTGTATCGCTGAATCTTTAAATTCTTGGGTATATCTTTGTACTCTCCCTGACATACGTTTATCCTCTTTATGATTTACAGAAATTCTATCATCTCTGTGTATCATTTAGTGTAGCCAGATCACGTTTGAAGGTTCTGAACAAACACGAACCGATCTTGAAAAAGCTGTCGTTGGCGTAGGTGCTGGTTATCTTGCGGATATTGGGGCATCTGCTATTCTTGAAGTATCCCTAGGGCTACTAATTGGTTTTGAGGCTGCTGCAGCTTCTCCTGTTTTGATTGTTGGCGCTGGAGCGGCTGCTATTATTGCTGGACTCTACGGAGAAGATATCTACAATATGTATACTAAGGCACAAAATTCATTTTTCAAATGGTTGACAGATAGTAATGTATCCTTCGACACTTCCCTAGACCGCTTCCTCTTCTTAGAAGGTGCAGATATAAACGAAGAAGAATTGAACAATCTTATCAATGCCTATAATAAAGACAACCCAGACGGTCACCAAACCGACTACAACCCATTCACCCCACGTATGCAAGACCCACTGGTCATCGACGCTGATAAAGATGGCTTAATCTCCACCGTCTCCTTGGCTGAGTCAGAAGTTTACTTTGACATCACAGGTAATGGTGTTAAAACAAAAACCTCATGGGTCAAAGGCAATGATGCCATTTTAGTCTATGATGAAAATGAAGATGGAAAAATTGATAATATTAACGAAGCATTTGGCAATGCTACCACCAGTGGTTTCGATGAACTACGAAACACTATAGACTCCAACTATGACAATAAAATAGATCGTAAAGACATCCTCTTTAACCGTTTACAACTCTGGCATGACTATGACCAAGATGGTGCAGTCGATAAAGGTGAGCTAAAAACACTCAAAGAAGAAGGTATAACCTCCATAGACTTAAACTCTGTTCAAACCAACATAATTATGCGACGTTCAAAACGTTTAAACTCTCTTTCATAGACTTAAACTCTGTTCAAACCAACATAAACCTAGAAGGTGCCACCCTTACTGAAGCATCTCACCAACAAAAGGGGTCGGGTCTAAACTTTTAACTTCTTAGATACATAAACATTTTACAACTTCAAAACCTTTACATGTAAGAATATTTGAGAGGGAATAGAACATGCATCCTTTTACATGTAACGATTTACATTTCAATAGACGCATTTACTTTAGAAGCTCAAAAGCGGATTTTATTCACACGATCAGAAATTTTTTAGACCCCAAGCATACGCTATTTATCCATGCAAATATTTTACGATAAATCTTACGTCAGCACGTAAAGCGATTGAATGATCGACCATCTTTTCTACGTCTTTCGTGTCACACAAACGAGCACGTGTAAAACAACGACAATGTCTTTGCAAGGAAAATAAAAGAAGCGTTTTAAAGCAAAATCAGGGGATTGGTTTGGTAAAGTAATCGAATTGAAATATTTATAGGATACGAGATGTCTGTACTTTGGGATGCGTTGAACGGTGTCGGTGCGATTACGATCGCTTTATTGATTCTATCGCTTGGAATTGCGCTTTTTTACGAGATGATTAACGGTTTTCACGATACCGCGAATGCCGTAGCCATGATTATTTATACCCATTCGATGAAAGCAAAATACTCCGTCGTGATGTCGGGAATGATGAATTTTCTAGGCGTTATCACGGGTGGCATCGGCGTTGCGTATTCGATCGTGCATCTCTTGCCCGTCGATATTATGGTAACATCTAATCCCAATGCTTCACTGGCAATGGTCTATTCGCTCTTAATTGCGGCAGTCATTTGGAATTTCGGTACATGGTACTTCGCACTTCCCGTTTCCAGTTCACATTCGCTGATCGGTGCCATTATCGGCGTGAGTGCTACGTTTGGCATTATGAACGGCTTTGATATTTCGCACAGCGTCAACTGGAAAGTCGTTTACACCGTTTTGATCGGCTTAGCGGTTTCACCGATTTTAGGCTTTGGATTTGCTTACCTTTTAATGCGCCTATCTCGAAAATACATTAATAATCCACGCCTTTTTCGAACACCCGAACAAGAAGAAAAACGTAAACATCCAAGCTTTTGGGCTCGAACGGGTATCGTTGCCACAGGGGCAGGTGTAAGTTTTGCGCACGGCTCGAACGACGGGCAAAAAGGCATCGGTCTTATTATGATCATTTTAATCGGTATTTTACCGCAATATTATGCCCTCAATATGGACTCGCATCACTACAAAATCATTCAAACCCGAGACGCCGCTAATAACCTTGCGCGCTTCTACCAAGACAATCAAGACTCCCTTGCACAACTCGTCAGCGAAAAAAGGCTTATCAGTGCGTTAAAAACCAAAAATACCATTGCCGAATGCAACGTCAATCAAGTCGGCGAGACCGTCTCTTTAGTCGCGTCTAAGCTTGATCATTTGCATTCGTATTCCGAACTTTCGATCGAAGATCGATGGAGCGTTCGTACGGCTATTTTATGCTCCGATAACTTTTTTGCGCAAGCAGAGAAGATCTATCTGCTCAGTGATAAAGATAAGTCCGATTATATCGCGGCTCAACGCAAACACATCGTCTCGGCTATCGAATACGCTCCTTATTGGGTTATTATCGCCGTGGCGTTGGCAATCGGCGTCGGTACGATGATCGGCTATCAACGTATCGTTTTGACCATCGGCGAAAAAATCGGTTCAAAACCGATCAATTATATGCAAGGAACGGTGTCCCAAGCTACGGCGATGTTAACGATTTTACTCGCAAACTTCGCACATGCTCCCGTCAGTACGACACACATTTTATCAAGTGCCGTGACCGGCTCGATGGTAGCAGAACCCGACGGCGGCGTTCAGAAAAATACGATCAAAGTGATTGTGCTTTCGTGGGTTTTTACTTTACCCGTAACGGCGTTACTCGGATCGGTCATTTATATGGGATTAAACTTTTTGATGAAGTGATAAATTTTGAAGAAGGAAAAATCGTACGATACAAGATCGTACGATTTTGATCGAATATAAAGTATTATTTTGCGGAAGCGACGGAGTCTTTCAATTTTTTACCGACTTTAAATTTAACGGCGGTTGTTTTAGCAACATCGACGACTCTGTTTGTACCGGGAACTCTTGCTTTTCTAGCCGCTCTTGTTGCCGTACTAAACGTACCGAATCCGATAAAGCTAACTTCTTTACCGGCGACAAGCGCTTCGCTAATCGCTTCTAATGCTGCATCAACAGCTTTTTGACTATCTTTCTTTGAAAGACCCGCTTTCTCAGAGACCGCTTGGATAAATTCCGCTTTTTTCATTGCCCATTCCTTAAAATAAAGTGTTTGTGCGAGGATTGTACAATTTTTTTTAAAAAAAGACAATAATTTTTCTTAAAAAGTTAAAGAATATACCCAAAGAGACGATATTTTGCTCAAGGAATCAAATTTGCTTATGTTAAGAAAGATAATTTATTAAGGATAATTTATGAGGATAACGAATTCTTTATTACATTCCACGTCGTTGCGCAATTATCGCACTAATAGTGAGAGCTTGTATAATATTAACCAACAAATCGCCTCTAAATTGAAAATTCAAAACAGCTACGAAGATACCGGTATTTATATCGATGCGATGCGTTTAAATACTGAGATAGACACGTTAACGCAATCAAGTGCTATTTCCTCAAAAGCCGCAACTTTTGCTAACAATACGGATACGACTCTGACGTCGTTTTCCAGTACATTGGATCAGTTTAAGGCAAAATTGGTTCAAGCTTCCACGAGTACGAATTCAACGACAAGTCTCGAAGCATTGGCAAACGATCTAACCGGAATTAAACAACAACTTTTAAGTCTTGCCAACACCTCTATTAACGGTCAATTTTTGTTTTCAGGCTCTTCTTTGAACCAAAAACCTATCGATGCGTACGGCAACTACCAAGGTAACGATGAAAATTTAAAAGCATTAATCGGTTCGGGCGTCGAATTAGATTATAATATTAACGGACAATCGCTTTTCTTAGGAAAAGACAGCGATTACAGCAAAATCGTATCAAGCAACGTAGCATTGCTCAACCAATCCAAATTGCATCCGGACGTGATGACACAAAACAGTCAAAACGAAACGGCAAGCGAAGTGTACATTACGCAAGACGACACGATACGCGATCTTGTAGGCGATACGAATAATAATGCTTCCGATGACGGAAAAGCCGTTTTTTATCTCTCCGGTCGTAAAAGTAACGGTACTACTTTTTCAAACACCATTAAAATGGATACGGGTTCTAAAGTATCGAATCTTCTTGATAGCATCGGCGAAGCATACGGCAATACGGCAACCAATAAAGTCGTCAGCGTGAGTCTTAACGCACACGGGCAAATTGAAGTAAAAGATTTAATGACCGGTCATCAAACGCTCGAAATGAATATGTTCGGGGCAATCGATCGAAACGCAACCGCCGGACAAACGGGTGATGCCGAGCAAATTATGAATATTGATAATTTAACCTTGCATCCGAACGTCGACATTATCGCTTTTAACAAAAGCAATTACGCAACGTCGCTTTCTTCTCCCGATCTGACGATGCGATCAAGCGTGCTTAGCGGCGGCAATTTCGGTATCAGCTTCCCGCAAAGCGGTGTCGATACCTCTACGATCAGCACGACGACGGCATTAAAAGATATTTTCCCTGCCGATGTCGATCATCTCGATTTCGGAGCAACCTCCTTTTCAATTGCCGGTAAAACGGTACAAGACTTAATGAGTGCCATCGATACGGAATATTACGGAGGCGTACCTACGGCAACGCTCGGCTCGGGAATGATAAAAGTACCAACGAACGTCGTTTCGATCGTTCCAAAAAATGCATCCAACGGATTGGCTCACGGAAATGCGCTTCCCGATGCAATGAATTATGCACGCAGAGGCTTTGAAAAAGACGGTAACCTTCTTTCGGGTAATGTTTCTCAAGTCGTCAAATCAACCAATAACTTTGCAACCGCTTCAACCAAACTCGTAGACGTTGCAGGTGTCGATAGCTTAAACGGTAAACAACTGGTCTTGAATTTTACGGACAAAAACGGTATCAGCCGTACGGGAACACTCAATTTAGACTCGTCTGATACGACATTTTCGATTGACTTAGACGGTGACGGGATCATCAATAGCAGCGAACCAAACGAAATTATCTCCATTTATAACGGTAAAGGAGATTTGAGCAATACAAAAACCAAAGCCGATGACATGACGTATCAACAACTTTTGGATATTGTAAGTATGGTTACATCGGGCAATATTCCTAAGCAAGGCGTAACGAGCGATGCGCAAACGGCCATTAACAATGCCATTGCGTTCGGCGTAGCCGGTGATACGACCAACCGCGATGCACAAGCCGCAATTGCCAAAAGCGGTGTTTCGCTTGAAACACAAGCGTATATTCAAAAAGCGATTGATGCCGGAATCGTTAAAGCCGATCCTACTTCTTCAGCCGCTCAAATCGCTCAAGCGACGATCGATTACGATAATGCTATTGCCAATGCCAATACCGCCGAATACAATTATGCTTTATCAACGGCTAAAAACAGCGTTGAGGCGACTTTGGATTACAAAGGAAGAATAAATATCGTCGATAAAAAATCTTCAGAGACCAAAATCGCATTATCCATGTACGATAAAAGCTCGACGGATTTTACGGGCATCGGAAGTACGGCACTCTCTTTTATGGCAAACGATTCCGTAACCGTAGAGAGCCCAAGCGTAGATATTTTTAAACAATTAGATGAAATGATTGAAGCCGTAAGATCCGGCAATCTTTATATGGATGCTTCTTCGGACGATCCTCGCGCGATGGGAATTCAAAATGCATTGCTTCAAATCGACCATATCGCAGATCACGTCAACAAAGCACACACGAAAATCGGTGCGCTCGGGAATGCACTGACCGATGCGAATGCCCGTAGCGAAATGTTGACGGTCAATGTCAAAACGGTTCAAAATAGCGTGATTAGCGTCGATACGGCAGAAGCCTATTTGGAATATCAGGCGATTTATACCTCCTACCAAGCTATGTTATCGACACTTTCACAAATTAATAAGCTGTCTCTTTTAGATTACATGTAATAATTTGTTATAATAAACGTCTTGTAATATCATGCTTACAAGACGTTAGAGCACCAATACTTAAGAGTGCTTAAATTCTACGAGAGACGCTTACGAGCCTAGAAAGCTTGAATCGCTTGAGGGGATTACGATTACATGTAAAGGATATACTATCTTAAAAGAGACTTTTTTTATTATTTTTATTGCGATTGTTTTGTATTTGGGCGTCGCGACCGTTTTACCGGACGCCTCCGTCGTCGGAAGGTTCGGTGCTTATTTGGGGCACGGAAATCAACATTTTTTCGGTTATCTAGCGTTTATCTACCCTTTTATGCTCATCTTACCGGCATTTACGCTTTACAAAGAAGGAAAAGTAACGGAACGAAGCGTCGGCATTTTTGTCGCTTCCGCTATTCTTTTTTTCGCTTTTTTAATGGCTCAGTCGATTATCGTTCATAACGAATACAACGGTTTATTCGGTCGTTCTATCGTTGATTTATTGATCGGATTTATCGGTATTATGGGTGTTTGGATTTTTATCTTAGCCGTTTTTATGCTCGCCATGACGCTTTTAGTCGAATCCAGTATCAGCGATTTTTTTGCCTTGATCAAACCTACATTTACAAAAACAAGCGTTAAAGAGTATAAAGCAGAACCCGCTGAAGAGCCCAAACGCGAAGAGAAAAAAGTCAAATCCGTGCGAAAACAAGAAGCGTTAATCCCCACCGATGAAGAGACGGAAGAAAATCCTACGATTCTTCAACCGCTTTTCCCCGAGGAGGGCGAACCGAAAAAAAGTTTGGTTAAACTCAAAAGTTCCAACGCAAAAGTCGAGATTTTGAGCGAAGTCGAAGAAAACAAAAAATTGCTTTCGCAAATCGATCAAGGCGAAGTCGACAAACCCAAAGATTTTAAGCTGCCGCCGCTTTCGTTTTTAGCCAATCCTCCGACCAAAGCGGTTCATGTCAATGAAAACGAAATTGATCAAAAAATCCAAGACTTACTCGAAAAACTCAGACGCTTTAAAATTGAAGGCGATGTCGTTCGTACCTATTCGGGTCCGGTGGTAACGACATTTGAATTCAAACCTGCACCGCATGTCAAAGTTTCGCGTATTTTAACGCTTCAAGACGACCTTGCGATGGCACTTCGCGCTAAAACGATTCGTATTCAAGCACCCGTTCCCGGTAAAGACGTCGTGGGTATCGAAGTTCCGAACCAAAAAATCGAAACGATTTACCTCAAAGAGATTTTAGAAAGCGATATTTTCAAAAAATCGGCTTCGCCTTTAACGATTGCCTTAGGTAAAGACATCGTTGGAAATGCCTTTGTGACCGATCTTAAAAAATTACCGCATCTTTTGATCGCCGGAACGACCGGAAGCGGTAAAAGCGTGGGAATTAATGCGATGCTATTATCGCTTTTATACCGCAATTCACCCGATACCTTGCGCTTTTTGATGATCGACCCTAAGATGCTCGAATTTTCAATTTATAACGACATTCCGCATTTGTTAACGCCGGTCATTACCAAACCGAAACAAGCCATCGTTGCTCTTGCCAATATGGTCTCCGAAATGGAGCGACGCTATCAGATCATGAGCCGTTCCAAAACGAAAAATATCGAAAACTACAACGAAAAAGCCAAAAGTTTAGGGCTAGAGCCGATGCCTTACATTGTCATTATTATCGACGAGCTGGCAGACTTGATGATGACGAGCGGTAAAGACGTCGAATTTTACATCGCACGTTTGGCGCAAATGGCACGAGCCAGCGGTATTCATATCGTCGTGGCGACACAGCGTCCGTCCGTGGACGTCGTAACGGGTCTGATTAAGGCAAACTTACCTTCGCGTATTAGTTTTAAAGTCGGGCAAAAAATCGACTCAAAAGTCATTTTAGACGCTATGGGAGCCGATTCGCTTCTTGGAAACGGCGACATGCTTTTCACCCCTCCGGGCACATCCGGACTCATTCGTTTGCATGCCCCCTATACCACCGAAGACGAGATCGATAAAGTGGTCGAATACCTCAAGAAACAGCGTCCCGTCGTCTATGACGAAAGCTTTTTAAAAGAGAGTGAAGAGGGTTTTTCTTCTGCTTCCGGATCCAAAGACAGCGGTGAGCTTGACGAACTTTTTGAAGATGCCAAAGCCATTGTCCTTAATGAAAGAAAGAGCTCGATTTCTTATATTCAAAGACGATTAAATATTGGCTATAATAGAGCCGCGACGATCGTCGAGCAACTGGAGGCGATGGGAATTTTATCGTCTCAAAATGCCAAAGGTCAACGCGAAATTATCGTCTAATCAACTTTAAAGGAGTCAATCACAATGGATTTTTTTGAAAGCTATCAAGCTGAAGTGAATGAAAGAGCAAAATTAGGTGTTCCTCCTTTACCGCTTGACGCAAAAAAAACGGCTCAAGTCGTAGAATTACTCA
Source organism: Sulfurospirillum cavolei (assembly GCF_001548055.1). GTDB lineage: Bacteria > Campylobacterota > Campylobacteria > Campylobacterales > Sulfurospirillaceae > Sulfurospirillum. Next base: position 1,308,386 of record NZ_AP014724.1, on the reverse strand, counting down.
AAAAAGAAGAGGGCGATCAAGCGTTTCTTCGCTCATTATTGGCCGATCGCGTTCCACCGGGTGTTGACGAAGCCGCTTACGTTAAGGCAGCATTTTTAAACGACGTTGCCCAAAAGAAAGTGACATGTAAGGCCATTTCCGCCGTTTATGCGGTTGAATTATTAGGCACGATGCTCGGAGGCTACAACGTTCAACCGCTTGTCGATGCCCTGAGCTCTTCAGACAACGAAGTTGCGCAAGCCGCCTGTAACGCTCTTAAAAACACGATTCTCGTCTACGGCTCTTTCAACGACATTGAAACACTTTCCAAAACCAATACGTATGCCAAAGAAGTGATGCTTTCATGGGCAAATGCACAGTGGTTTACGTCAAAACCCGCTCTTCCCGAAAAAATGACCGTTGCGGTGTTAAAAGTTGCGGGAGAAACCAATACGGACGATTTAAGTCCCGCAAGCGAAGCGTTTACGAGAAGCGATATTCCTTTGCATGCCAATGCGATGCTCCTCAAACGACTTCCGGGCGCACTTGAAAAAATCACCGAATTAAAAGCAAAAGGCTATGAAGTCGCTTACGTGGGTGACGTCGTCGGAACGGGAAGTAGCCGAAAGTCCGGTATCAACTCTATTCAATGGTGGATGGGCAAAGAGATTGCGGGCGTTCCCAATAAAAAAACAAGCGGCCTTATTTTAGGCTCAACCATTGCCCCTATTTTTTTTAACACCGCCGAAGACAGCGGTGCGCTTCCGATCGAAGTCAACGTCGACGCATTCGAAACCGGCGATATTATCGATGTCTATCCGCTTTTAGGCAAGGTCGAAAAAGCAGGGAAAACGGTCGGTACGTTTAAACTCTCCCCCAATACCTTAGCCGACGAGTACCGAGCGGGCGGACGTATTCCGCTCATTATCGGTCGAGGACTGACCGCAAAAGCCAGAGCAAGTCTTGGCATGGGTGCCGAGACTATTTTCGCTAAACCCGAGCAACCTGAAGAACTTCAAGGCGTAGGGTACACGTTGGCACAAAAAATGGTCGGACGCGCCTGCGGCGTCAAAGGCGTACGTGCCGGAATGTACGTTGAACCGCAAACGCTCACCGTCGGTAGTCAAGATACCACCGGACCGATGACGAGGGACGAGATTAAAGAGCTTGCCGCGCTTGGTTTTAGTGCCGATTTGGTGATGCAAAGCTTCTGTCATACCGCCGCTTACCCCAAACCCAGCGACGTCAAACTTCACCACACGCTTCCCGATTTCATCACTTCCCGTAGCGGCGTGAGCCTTCGTGCGGGGGACGGCGTTATTCACTCGTGGCTAAATCGTATGGTTCTCCCCGATACCGTCGGAACGGGCGGCGACAGTCATACGCGTTTTCCTATCGGCATTTCGTTTCCGGCAGGCTCGGGTCTTGTAGCCTTTGCCGCGGTCACCGGTAGCATGCCTCTTAATATGCCAGAATCGGTGTTAGTACGCTTTAAAGGCGAGATGCAACCGGGCATTACGCTACGCGATCTTGTCAATGCCATTCCGTATTACGCGATCCAAAAAGGCTTACTCACGGTTCCGAAGAAAAATAAGAAAAACGTCTTTGCCGGACGTATTTTAGAGATTGAAGGTTTACCTAAACTCAAAGTCGAACAAGCCTTTGAGCTCAGCGACGCGTCGGCGGAGCGAAGTGCGGCGGCATGTACCGTGGCTTTAGATGAAGAAAGCGTCGTCGAATATCTCCAATCCAACATTACGCTCTTAGAAGCTATGATCAAAGCCGGTTACCAAGACGCCAAAACGCTTCAACGTCGCGCCGATAAAATGAAAGCATGGATCAAAGAGCCAAAACTGCTCAAAGCCGATGCCGACGCACACTACGCCGAAGTCATCGAAATCGACCTGAATGAAATCAAAGAGCCGATTTTAGCATGTCCGAACGATCCGGACGATGTTGCGACCCTAAGCGAAATCTTAGCCGACGACAATCGCCCTAAAAAAATCGATGAAGTCTTCGTCGGAAGTTGTATGACCAATATCGGACATTACCGAGCACTCGGCGAAGTCTTGCAAGGAGAGGGCAAAGTTCCTACGACCTTGTGGATTGCACCTCCGACGAAAATGGATAAAAACCAACTCACGCAAGAGGGTTACTACGCGCTTTTCGGAACGGCGGGCGCGCGTATCGAAATTCCGGGATGTTCGCTTTGTATGGGCAACCAAGCCAACGTACGCGAGGGTGCCGTTGTCTTTTCGACATCGACTCGAAACTTCGACAACCGTATGGGGCCTAACTCGAAAGTCTACTTGGGAAGTGCGGAACTCGCCGCTTTATGCGCGCTTTTGGGACGACTTCCTAGCGTGGAAGAGTACATGAGCTTAGTGCCTAAAAAATTGGCGGGAAAAACCGAAAAGGTCTATCAATACCTCAATTTTAATCTCATCGAAGATTTCGCTTTAGGTCACTAAAACAACACCAAGCCGTCTTTGAAAAGACGGCTCATTTTTCTTACATGTAAGGATTGATTTGACTGTTCATAAAAATTGCGTCGTGACGCTTGATTATACTTTATTTAACACCCAACACGAACTTCTCGATAGCGGAGCGACTCCTTTGGTGTATCTGCACGGCGGATACGACGAAGTTTTCGTAAAAATCGAGCAGGCGTTAGAGGGAAAACGCATCGGAGAGAGCGTGCATATGCAACTGCTTCCCGAAGAGGCGTTTGGAGAGTATAAAGGCGAATTGGTTTTAGTAGAAGATCGTTCACAATTTGAAGACGATTTACAAATCGGAGAGCAAGTTGAAATGGTTTTCAGCGAGGACGACGACGAAGAGATTATGATGGTTTATACGGTCAGCGAGATTCGAGACGATCAGGTCGTCTTAGATGCCAATCATCCGCTATCAGGCGTAACGGTCGTCTTTGACGCCACCGTTATCGGTATTCGCGAAGCCTTACCCGAAGAGATCGAGAAGCGCTTCCATTCGATCGACGTCGAACGCTCCGTTTTATAAAACCATGTACGATACGCTCGGCTTATTCGAACATTTAACAATCCTTTACGCCGAAGACGAAGAGAGCTTACGCCATAGCGTCGCACAAACTTTGGAACTTTTCTTCAAGCGCGTGATTCAAGCGTCCAACGGCGAAGAAGCCGAAGAGCTTTTTTACGAACACCGTCCCGACGTACTGCTTTTGGATATTTGTATGCCTAAATGCAACGGATTGGAACTGCTAAGGAGGATTCGCGAATCCCATAAACGCGTTCCCGTGATTATTATGAGCGCGTATGCCGAACAACGCTATTTTTTAGAAGCGATCGAACTCAATATTTGCACATACCTTCTCAAACCCTTTTCCAAAGAGAGCTTTTTAAACGCACTTAAAACATGCGCGCATTGGATGTACGAATGGGGAGAGGGTAACGTCATTAAAGTCAACGAAAGCGTCTTTTACAATCCCGAATCGTGTACGCTTTACGTCAACGAAACGCCTAGCGTACTGACGAAAAAAGAGCGTCTTTTATTTGAATACCTTTTGCGCCAAAAAAATCGCGTTCTCTCTTATGACATGTTGGAAGAGGCGGTTTGGGCGGGTGATGGCGGTAATAAAGAGGCTTTAAAAGCACTGGTAAAAGAACTGCGTAAAAAACTTCCGAACGATTTGATCGAAAATATTTTCGGTATCGGATACAAACTTGCCGTACGCTAAAAAACGCCTCTCGCCTTCTACGAAAACCAAAACGATGATCTTCGTATTATTGCTTTTTGCGGCAATGGCGATGATTTTCGGATGGATGCGATACCTCGACGTCAAAGAGTCGATCGAAAAATCACGCAAAGATTATGCGTTACAGATTCATAGTCTCTACCAAACGACGCTAGAGCGCACCGCAACGTTTTACCTCAATCGCGCCTATGCCAATCTCGACTCTTACGGCATTAAAGACGCGTTGGTGCATAAAAACGTCGAACAGCTCACGGGGCTTTCAAGTTTTCGATGGAAAGTCTTAAAACAGGAAAATCCGTTTTTGCTCGGTATCCGTTTTTACGACGAAAACCGCCATCTTATCGCACACCTCGGAAAAGACCCTAAGCAAAGTGAAATCGACGAAAAAAGAGCCGTTCCAAACGAACCTCAATTTGGATTTTTCTTCTCCAAACATTATGCGGCGTATCATATTATCGTGCCGGTTTACGTCGACAAAGCTTTAGTCGGAATGTTGGAATTTGCGATTGCACCGGAGTATTTTTTAAACGAAGTCGAGGAGTTTTCGGGTCTTAAGGGCTATATTTTGTTTAAAGGCGAAACGTTTGAGCCCAAAGAGAACGATTTGCGCTCTATCAGCCTCCAAGACGGGGCGATTTCACAAAATCGTACCCGCACGTACATCACGCACGTCATTCAACTCGAAGGGCTCATCGGCGATCATCTGGCGCAACTTCTCTTCTTTCAAGATATTAGCGATCAGCAACAAAAGCTTTTAGATGCCGTCTATGAAGCGTTTTTCCTTACGCTTGCGATGATCGGCGTATTGCTTGTTATTTTAAACTATGGATTTGACGTTTTAATCAAACGGCTTGAAGAGAGCGAAGCGGGCTTGCGCCACCTCAATCACACGCTTGAAGATCGCGTTAACCAAGAGATCGAACAACGTTTGCATCACGAACAACTGTTAATGCACCAAAGCCGCTTGGCGAGTATGGGAGAAATGATCGGCAATATTGCCCATCAGTGGCGTCAGCCTTTAAGCGAACTGGGGGCAACGCTGATGAACCTTCAACTTTTATGGGAGAGAAATAAACTAAGCCGCGATATTTTCGAAGAGCGTATCGCGCGTTCGGAGAAGCTTATCGCTTACATGTCAAAAACCATTGACGATTTTCGCAATTTTTTTATGAGCGACAACCAAAAAAAAGATTACGTCATCAACGACACGATTCAAAAGGCTATCGATCTGATCGATTCGGCACTCAAAAACCACCATATCCGCTTGACTTTCGAAGCCCAAGAGCGCCTAGAGATCAAAGGATGTCCAAGCCAGTTTGCGCAGGTCGTTTTAAATATTATCGGTAACGCCAAAGACATTTTACTCGAACGTGCGATCGACGATCCACATATTAGCATTACGCTTCAACGCATCGACGGTCGCATTTGTATTCGCATCGTCGATAACGGCGGCGGAATCGAAATGGAACCGATTGAGCGCATTTTCGAGCCTTACGTCAGTACCAAACATGCCAAAAGCGGTACGGGCATCGGTCTTTACATGAGTAAAACCATTATCGAACAACACGCTCAAGGAAGCCTTAAAGCCTTCAATACCGATCAGGGAGCCTGCTTCGAAATCATTCTCTAATCCCTCGCTTTTCGTTTCTCCCTAGTTTCTCTCGACTGCTCGTTATTATACCTTTTGGAAATTGTCAAAAGGAGTTTTTATGCCAAGTAAGAGCAGAAGGGAGTTCGTCAAAAAAGCGACGGGCTTGATCGGCGTTAGTACGCTAGCATCAACGCATGCACACGCATTAAGCCTTACCAATCCCGGTCGCGACGCCAAAGACGCCCGTTACGTCGGGCAAGAGGGTAAACGCTTCGGTATGGTTATCGATCTTCGCAAATGCGTCGGATGCCAAGCCTGCACGAGTGCGTGTAAAAGTGAAAATAAAGTCCCCAAAGAGAAATTTAGAACCTACGTTCCCGAATACGAACTCGGAAGTTACCCAAGCGTCAGGAAAGCGTTTTTACCGCAACTTTGCAACCATTGTGCCGAGCCTTCGTGCGTAAGCGTCTGCCCGACCGGAGCGACGTTTGCCCGCAAAGACGGTATCGTCGTCGTGGATAACGAGATTTGTTGGGGATGCGGATACTGCATCAATGCCTGTCCTTACGATAAACGTTATTTCAATCCGATCTCCAACGTTGCCGACAAATGCACGCTTTGCGCGCATCGCGTCGATCACGGATTGCTTCCGGCATGCGTGGAAAGTTGTGTCGGCGGAGCACGGGTTTTCGGTGATCTGAACGATCCTTCTTCGCACGTCTCACGCTTGCTTGCAACGTTTCCGGCCACCGTTTTAAAACCAGCTTCCGGAACGAAACCGCGCGTATTTTACATTGCGTTGAGCGGAGAAATCCAGTCATTACCGTATTCAAACGGAATTTTGGACGACGCGGTACGCAAACGCGAGGGTGCTTTGCACAAAGAATGGTCAAGTAAAGGAGAATAACATGGATTTTGGATCACTATTGCATACGATTAGCTCGATTACGCCCGATCGACCTTGGGGTATCGACATTCCGAACTATTTTTGGTTTACCGGAAGTTCCGCCGCGGCGTTTATCATTTCAAGTTTTGCGCATGTTTTCGGTATGAAAGAGTATAAGCCTATTGCCGGTTTTTCGCTGCTTTTGGCCTTTGTTTTACTCGTTGCCGCACCGATGAATCTCATCGACGATTTACGCCAACCCGGACGCATTATCAACTTCTTTTTTTACGGATGGGAAAACTTCCCGACCTCTCCGATGAAATGGGGCGTTTTGTTACTAATGGCGTATCCGCTTTTAATTTTAGCCGAAGCAATCGTCTTGTATAGACCTTATTTTACGATGAAAAAAGGGGTCGCCTACACGAAAGAACAAGAAGAAAAAGACCATCGTTTAGGCGTTTTACTTGGAGCGATCGGTATTCCTTTGGCACTAAGCGTACACGGATACACCGGTTATATTTTAGGTGCGGTTCACGCGATTCCTTTATTTCATACGCCGATTATGCCTATTTTGTTTTTAGCTTCCGCAATGGTTTCGGGTACGGGCTTGCTCATTATTTTGCTACCGATTTTTCAGAAATTTTTTACCGATTTTAAACGTATCGATTATGCGATGATGCAACGTTTGGCACGATTGCTTGCATGGTTTATCGTCATCGATTTGGTGATTCGTTTCTTTTGGCTCACCTTTGCGATTACGTTCAATAACGAAGAAAAATATGCCCTCAAACTCTTTTTCGGCGAAAACTTTTGGGAAGTCCTGATCGTCGATTACGTTATTTGTCTTTTTGTACCGATGGCAATCGGTTTTATTCGCTTTTTCTCCCGCTCGCTCAAATGGGTTCTTTTTGCGGGCGTTCTCTCGGCAATCGGCGTATGGATTTTTAGATGGAACACCGTTATCGGCGGTCAGAGCATCGGAAAAACGACGCCTTTCTTATTGGAATACCATCCTCATGTCTTTGGATTCGATAGCATTCTTTCCGTGGTGTCCAACTGGAGTTTGCTCATCGCTTTAATTGCCGCGATTATGGCACTTTTTCCTTGGGATAAAGAGATGGCGAATTATTATACGAAGGAGCAATAATTATGGAAAGTTCACGCAGAAAATTTTTAATCGGAACCAGCATCGTCACCGGAAGCGCGGCACTTGGAGGTTATAGCGATACGCTCAAACATGTCGCTACGCTTTCCAGACGCGGCGAAAAAGCAAACGATCCTATTTACGGAAACGCACCTCAAACCGAAGGCTTACATGTCAAAGGTTCTTTTACGCCCTCTAACGATTTTAGCATAAAACCGAGCATTTGTAACGGATGTACGACCCACTGTTCGGTTCGCGTCAAAATCAACCGTAAAACGGGTCACGTCGAGCGTGTTTTCGGCAATCCGTACAGTCTTCTCTCTTCCGATCCGTGGTTGGCATACAAAACTCCTTTAAGCGAAAGCTTTCAAGCAACCTCCGCGTGGAAAGAAAAAGGCTTGGAAATGCGCTCGACCGCGTGTGCAAGAGGCAATCTGGTTTATGAAAAACTCAATGATCCTTTTCGCGTCACAGCACCGCTAAAACGCGTCGGTAAACGCGGCGACAATCAGTGGCAAACGATTTCGATCGAGCAGTTGATTCGTGAAATTACGCAAGGCGGTAATCTTTTCCAAGAAGGCTATGTTGACGGGCTCAAAGCCTTTGCCGATACGAAAACCTTGATCGACGAAAACAACCCCGATTACGGTCCGATAGCCAATAAATTGTGCGTTTTAGGCACGGCGGACGAGGGACGTCAAAACTTTATCGTGCATCGCTTCGTGCAAAGTTTCGGTACGGTCAATTTTATGGGGCACACCTCGATCTGCGGTCTTTCCATGCGAGCGGGCGAAGCGGCGTATTTAGACGATTTTAACGCATATCCGCATATGAAGCCCGATTACGAACATTGTCAATTTATGCTGAACATCGCTACGGCTCCGGCACAAGCGGGCAATCCGTTTAAGCGTCAAGCCAAACTCTTGGCAAAAGGTCGAAGCGAAGGAAATCTTCGCTATGTCGTCGTCACGCCGATTTTGACCAACAGCGACTCGATTGCCTCAAGCGACCGCTCGCGTTGGCTACCGATCAAACCTTCCGGAGACTTGGCGTTTGTCATGGGTATGATGCGCGTCATTATCGAAGAAGAGCGTTATTTGAAAGCGTACTTGGCGATTCCAAGCGAAACGTCGCAAAAAGCTTTACACGATTACAGCTTTACCAATGCGTCGCATTTGGTCGTTCAAGAAGGCGAAAACCAAGGTAAAATTCTCGTCGATTCCAAAGGAATCGTCCATGTCGTCGATGCCAAAGATGCCAAACTCAAATCCGCCGAGGAAGTTCTAGAAGCCGATATCGCATTTGAGGGAGACGTGAGCCTTGAGGGGAAAACATACCGCGTTAAAAGTGCCTTTTTACTTCTTAAAGAGGCGGCATTGGAGCATCCGCTCTCGTTTTACGCCCAAGAAAGCGGTATCGATGAGCAAACGATCGTCCATTTGGCACGTGAATTTACCTCTTACGGTCGTAGCGTCGGCGTCGATTGTCACGGCGGAACGATGCATTCGACCGGATTTTACACGACGTATGCCGTGATGATGTTAGGGGCGTTGGTGGGCAATTTAAATTACAAAGGCGGTATGAGTACGGGAGGCGGTAAATTTAAAGATTTTAACGGTTCCGTTTACAACCTTTTGGCCTATGCCGGTAAACAAAAGCCTTTCGGTACGCGTTTGGATCGCGCTCGAAAAGCGTATGAAACCAGCAGCGAATACAAACAAAAAGTTGCCCGAGGCGAAAATCCCTATCCGGCAAAAGATGCATGGTTTCCTTTTACCAACGCGATCGAATCGGAAGTGATTCATAGCAGTGCTAGTGCCTATCCGTATAAAATGGGAGCGTTAATCTCATGGTGCTCGAACTTTATGTACGGACAAAGCGGTGCGGAACATTTGATCCCGCTTTTAAAAGACCCCAAAAAAGCCGTGCCGCTTTTTATTGCGATCGATCCGTTTATCAATGAAACCAGCCGTTACGCCGATTATATCGTGCCCGATTCGGTTCTTTACGAAACATGGGGCGTCGTTTCGCCGTGGGCGGCACACCTTACGAAAACTTCACATGTACGTTATCCGATCGTCGCTTCACCCAATGCAAAGCTGCAAAACGGCGAACCGATTTCGATGGACAGTTTTCTTATCGAATTGGGAAAATCGCTTAATTTAGCGGGATTCGGTGCTAATGCTATCAACGGAGCCAATGCAAAATTTGCGCTTGAGCGTCCCGAAGATTTTTATTTAAGAGCCTTTGAAAACATCGCGATGGACGGAGCCGCACCCGTACCTGAAATTAGCGACGAAGAGATTGCTTTGGCAGGACTGGAAGAGTATGTCGTGTCGCTCAAACGTATTTGCGGCGAAAATTGGAAAAGGGTTGCTTACGTCATGAGTCGGGGAGGGCGTTTTGCCGATAAAGGTAGCGCATACGAAGGCAATAAAATGACCAAATCTTATACCAAGGCGATTGCCGTTTATAACCAGACCGTCGGAACGTCGCATCATGCGTTAACGGGAGAGCTTTACAGCGGCGTACCGCGTTATTATGCACCGCGTCTTGCTAACGGTGAAAAATTAAAATTCAATACGCCCGAATACCCGTTTCTAGCCTTTAGCTACAAGTCCAACGTGCTCTCTTCGGCAACTTCGGCTTTGGAAGCGTTGCGTGATACGCGTTACACGTCTTACATCGATTTGAACGCAAAAACGGCGCAACAATTGGGCATCACGCACGGCGAAGCGGTACGCGTCCGCTCGCTTGACGGAACGATTGAAGGCATTTGCCGCGTCAAAGAAGGAATTCATCCGCTTTCTATCGGCATCGAACACGGTAGCGGACGCGAGGGAGAAGGGGCGATCGACGTTAAGATCGATAGCGTGCTTAAACAAGGACGCATCGCCAGAAGAAGCGGCGTCAATATCAATAAATTAGGCTTACGCGATATAACGCGCTTGAATATGCCGACCTTAAGCGATTTTGCCGTCGGTTCCAACGCACGCCAAGCCGTTCCGGTTCGCATCGAAAAAATCTAACCAAACCGCAGGCTATGAAACGACGCTTTCATAGCCTCGCTTAAGGCGAAACGATCATAAATTGAGCCCCTTGGTCAAGGTTATGCATGAAAAGACTTTTGCCGTATTTTTCCACGATTTCCCTTGACATGTTAATCCCTAAACCGTTTTTATAGCTTCCTTTATTTAACTTTTCCAATATTTCAGGTTCTATTCCGCCGCAATTATCGTGAAACGAAATCGCATTTTCGCTAATCGTAATTTCGATATAAGGATACTTGATAGCACGTTTTTGTGCCATATTGAGCATATTGGATAAAAGGTTCATCCACACTTGCATCCACTCGTTACGAATACCGATAAAATGGGTATTGGACGTCTGATGAAATGCAATAGCGACGTTCAGGTTTTTAATACGGGTATCCAAAATGCGAATCACGGCTCGAATCGAGTCTTCGACCTCAAATTCGTAAACGTTGGTAGAAGGTTTGTAATACTCTAAAAAGTTCTGCATCGTCTCGGACATAAAATCCAAGGTTTGCTCGATTTCCCGCGTGTTTTTATCCAGCAATTCGTCCGGAATCTTTTTATGTTGCAAGATATGGGCGCGAAACGTCAAATTCGCATAACTGATTTTAGTCAGGCTTTCCCGCCATTGATGCGAAATCGTCGCAATAAGCGCACCAAGGGCGGCTTGTTTGGATTGTTGAAAAAGCATTTGAGAGTGTTCAAGGTTTTTTTTGACCTCTTGCGCAACACGTTTACGCAGTTGGTAATTCCAAATTAAGATCAAAGACGAAATCAATAAAAGCGTTAAGATACCGTAAATCAATAAGTGGTGGTTACGCTCGTTGGATTCGACTTTGATGTAAATATGCTTATTAACAATGTGTTCTTTTTCGCTTGGCGTGATTGCTTGAATGCCTCGATTTAAAATATCCCGCAAAATCGGTTCGTCTTTGCGAACGCCGATACGCAAAATGTTGACGTAATCTTTGGGTTGTGCGACGACTTTGAGGTTGAAAATACTCTCTTTTTTGATCGTATATGCCGTAACCATCAGCGAGCGAAGCGTCAAATCCGCTTTTTTGTTTTCCACCATCCAAAACGCTTCTTCTTCCGTATCGACGGGAAGAATTTTAAGGTTAGGAAAATCGTTTTGAAAACGCTCGATAACGAATGTTTCTTTCAGTAAGGCAATGCTGGTATTACGCAAGGAGCGTATGTCGTCGATCGGCGGATAATCACTGCGAGCGACCAGTACGTTGGGATCTTTAATGATCGGTTCGGTAAATACGAGCCATTCTTCGCGCTTTGGAGTTTGATTGACCAAACTTAAGAGGTCGCACTCTTGGCGTTTGGATTTTAAAACCGTCTCTTCCCATGTTTTCGTCGGAACCAATCGTAACGTTAGATCGAGTTTAGAAGCAATCAATCGTATCAGATCGGCGGCAATGCCTTCGTGCTCTTTGTCGGCATTAATCGTTTCAAAAGGAGCCCAATCGGGATCGACGCACATCGTCACGACTTTTTTCTCTTTGAGGTATGCTTCTTGCTCTGGGCTTAACGCAACGGAAGAGGCAAAAACAGTCGCTATAAAGCCCCAAAGGCACAATGCCCAAAGCGATTTCATCATACGATCAACTTGTAGCCGACGTCCGGAATCGTATGTAAAAACGTTTTTCCGAAACGTCTTCGTATGCGCATAATAAAATTATTAAGCGCACTTTCACTCATCGGTTCGTACTCATAAACGTAAGCTAAAAACATGTCGCGCGTCAAAATCGTATTTTTATGCTGGCAGAGCATTTCAAAAAAGAGAATCTCTTTTTTATTCAGCTCAAACGTAACGTTATTTTTCGTAACGTTTTTCAGTGCTTTATCGTAACAAAAACCGTCTTTAAGCGTAACGATCGTCTGCGAACTTGCTTCCATTTTTTTAATGCATTCTTGAAGTCCGTCAACCAACATTTTAAAATTAATCGGTTTTAAAAGATAGCCGCTGAGATTTAAGGTCATCGCTTTGAAGAGGAATTCTTCGTCTTTATGACCGCTCAGAATTAAAACAGGAACACTGTCGTTACTTTTTCGCAACTCTTTGATAAAATCGAGCCCGTTTTCATTTTTCAGGTGAATATCCGAAATAATAATATCGATGCGTTCTTTCTCAAAAAGTTCATAAGCCTCTTTAATCGTATGTGCGACATAAACACGCGCGACGAACATCTCAAATAAAGAGACGGCGTTATCGATAAATTCGACGTTGTCTTCTAAAAGTAGTAAATTTTTATCCGCTAATCGTTTCATCGGTGTTTTACCGGTCTTTTTTTAAATCTTGATGCGTATGATCGATTTTCGTAACTGTATTATAATCAAATCGCAAACACATCGCAAAAAAAATTTTAACGTGCGATAAAGCTACGATATGAAAAAAGTACAATGAAGCTTAGAGTAAAACGTATGAATATGAGGATTGGCGTATGTTAAATCGTCGCTTTCACGATATCAGGCTTTCTCTTTCGATTTTGAGACTTCCGCTATTAAAGACTAAAAATAAAATTACAAAAGGTGTTCATCATGCTAAAACAAGTGTCTAAAAACGTTGTTCTGTCCATAGCCGCTTCGGTTGTCATTACGGGTTGTTCCGTTGCACCGCAACCGATGCTTCAAGAAGACGTCAAAGCGCAAGTTAAGAAGGATTTATCGACGCTCAGCGAAGCGGCTTTGCCGGTCACAAAACCCATTACGCTGGATGAGGCAATTTATCGCGGTATCAACCACAATCTTCAAAAGCGTGTCAAAGTTTTAGAATCGGCTCTCTCCGAACAACAACTTGATTTAGTTTATTATGACATGTTGCCGAGTTTGACCGCGGCGGCGGGATATTCCGAACGCAATAACTATGCGGCGAGCCAAAGTGCTTCTTTTACCAACGGAAAACCCCAACCGTTGAACAATACGTACTCCATCTCCCAAGAAAAAGAGAGATCGACCACCGACGTTACCTTTAGTTGGAATATTCTTGATTTCGGTTTGTCTTACGTTAGAGCGGAGCAACAAGCCGATAAATTTTTAATCGCCAAAGAAAAAGAGAAAAAGATCGAGCATACGTTGACCCAAGAGATCAGAAGAGCTTACTATCAAGCCGTCTCCGCACAAGATCTGCTCAAACGCATTCAACCGATGATGGTCGAAGTGAAACAAGCCCTTAACGATTCTAAAGCGGTTCAAGACCAACGCGTTTCCAAAACGCCGATGGAAGCTTTAGCGTATCAACGCGAATTGCTCGACATTTTACGATCGCTTCATACTTTAGAAAGCGGTCTTATTTCAGCCAAAGTCGAGCTTTCGGAACTCATGGGGCTTAAACCGGGAACCGAGTTTGAGTTAGCCGATAAAGTTGAAAAAAACTATGAGATTCCTCAAATGCATCTCAGTCTTGATCAAATGGAAGAGATCGCTTTGGAAAATCGTCCTGAGTTGACAGAGAGCAGATACCAAGAGCGCATCTCGGAAAAAGAGTTAACCGCCGCTAAGCTTAAAATGTTACCGGGGGTTAATCTTAGTGCTTCCTTATCTTACGACAATAGCGATTATTTGCTCAACAACGACTGGTACTCTTACGGTGCGAATGTCTCATGGAATCTTTTGAACGTCTTTAAAGCAAGCTCGTATAATAAGTTGGCAAAAACTCAAATCGAAGTGGCAAAAGAGCAAAAACTTGCTCTATCGATGGCGGTACTCTCTCAAGTGCATCTCTCCATCGTTAACTTCAACCAAGCAAAAAAAGAGTACCTCTTAGCCAAAGAGTATCTCACGGTTGCCGATGATATTTACCGTCTCACGGAAGTTGAAAATTCCGTTAATGTTAACAGTCGTTTGATTCTCATCAAAGAGAAACTCAATAATATCTTGGCGACGTTGCGTTACTCGGCGGCGTATGCGAATGTTCAAAACGGTTACGGAAAAATCTTTGCCTCTTTGGGTGTAGATGAAAAAGCTCTTGAAACGCCAAACATGGAACCGATTCAAGCGGTACAAGCCCCCGTTGAGGAAGTAAAACCCGTCGCGGAAGTTCCGGAAGAAAAGCTACATGTAACGCCTGTCGTCGTGCCGGAAGTTCAAGAGACGCAAGCTCCTATCGTTGAAGCTAAACCCGTCGCCGAAACGAAAGAGGAAACGTTACATGTAACACCTGTCGTTATGCCGGAAGTGAAAGAAACACAAGCTGTTGAAGTGCCGCAAAAAGCAACACTCCAAAAAGAAGAAAATCGCTTTTCAACGATGAATTTCAGAACGGCAAAAGTGCTTCTTTACCCCGGTGACAAGCTAACGGTCAACGCAAAACCGTATAGCGTCAAAGAGGGTGATAGCCTTCCTAAAATTGCCGAAGAAGCGGGAGTTTCTCCATCATGGATCGTGTCTGAAAATCCATGGCTCGTTGAAAAAAACAGGGTTAGTGCTAAATAAAAAAGGTGAGCGCAATGAAAAGAGTTTTAAGTATCGTATTAGCGTTAGCATCGATGCTCTGTGCCGCAGAAAATCCTACGGCACGTGCCATTATCGTATCGCTTGATCGCACCGTTTTATCCAGTGAAATTGCAGGGGAAATTATTGAGCTTAGCAAGCATGAGGGTGATTCTTTTAAAAAAGGCGAATCCCTTTTGAAAATCGATTGTGCGGTTTATCGAGCGCAAAAACGCAAAATAGACGTTGAAAAAGAGATCGCCAAGCTTGAACTGGAAAAAAACAAAAAACTTGACTCTTTCGGTTCCGTGGGGACGTTTGAGATTCAAATCTCAAATGAAAACTACAACAAACAAAAAGCAGAAAGCGATATTGCCGCCATTAACGTCTCGCGATGCGAGATCAATGCCCCTTTTGACGGCAAAATCGCCTCTAAGAAAGTATCGAAATACCAAAGTATTAAACCCCAAGACGAGCTCTTCGAAATCGTCGGACTCGATAATCTTGAAGCCAGAGTCGTCGTTCCCTCTTCGTGGCTTGCATGGCTGAAAAGAGGGATGGAATTTGAACTCAATGTCGATGAGACAAAAACAACGCTGAAAGCGCAAATCGTACAGATCGATTCGGTAGTAGATCCGACAAGCCAATCGATTACGATACGGGCAAAGTTGATCAAGCCTTTTGAAACTATTATTCCGGGAATGAGTGCTACGGCCCATTTCCCTCAAAATACCCATTAATATCAAGGACGGGCACCATGAAAAATACTAGAAAAAAACCGGTTATTAGCGCGTTAGAACAAAGAATGCTCTTTGATGGAGCCGCAGTCGGTACGGCAGTTGACGTCCTTGATAAGAGCAGTTTTTCAACACAAACAAGCGATACGACCGTTCAACACAGCGATGTAACGAACGACAATGCCGAAAATAATGCTCACAAAGTACAAGCAACGCAAAGCAGTGAATCCAATACACGCAAAGAAGTTGCTTTTGTCGACACCAGCGTCAAAGATTATGAAACACTGGTCAAAGGGATCGGCGATAACGTTGAAATTTATTTGGTCAGTTCCTTAGACGAGATTCAAACGATTCTTAAGCATGAAACCGAGATTGACGCTCTTCACGTTCTCTCTCACGGTAGCACCGGTGAAATTACGGTCGGAAACGATGTTTTAAATCAAAATACCTTAACACATTACGACGCGTTAATGCAAACGATTAAAAACGCTATGTCCGAAAACGGCGACGTCTTGCTTTACGGATGCGACGTTGCCGCCAACGGAGAAGGACAAGCCTTTATCAATGCCGTCGCCGCTTCGACCGATGCCGATATTGCCGCTTCAAACGATACGACCGGCGTCGGCGGAGATTGGGATTTAGAAATTAAAAGCGGTGTGGTTGAAACGGAGTCTTTTAATATCATGTCTTATCAAGGAGATATGGGAACACCTTCAATTTCCGGTTTACAAAATGTCACATTTTATGAAAACGGTGCAAGCGTAAATCCTGCCTCAAATATTTCTATTACGAACGGTACAAGCTATGCGGGGCAATATATCGAGTATAGCTTTACAAATGCTACAACCTCGGATCAACTTGTACTCAATAGTGCAAGCAACGCCACCGCGAACGGAGCTATTTCTCTTGATGGTTCCAATGTGTACTTGGGGAACGGCTCCGGAAAAGATATTATCGGTTCGATAGATTCCACCTATAACGGAGTTAACGGACAAAAATTACGAATTAATTTTGCCAGTAGCTTTACAAATGCAAGTTTTGAGACGGGAACAATCACCGGATGGACGGCAATGAATCAAATGATCGATTTAGGTTCTACGGTTATTGCCGGATGGACATCGCAAGATACAAGCGATTATTCGAACAATGCAAACTCCGGCGGAAACGACAATGACATACCAAGCGGTTCTTATTCGACAACCATTGTTTCCGAAGCCGGAAATGCGACAGACGGTAACTATGCTTTAAAACTTACCAGTAGTATGACGACACTCAACGGCTACGATGTGGTTCACGGACCTGCCGTATACAGCTCCGCTTTTGAAGCAAGCTCGGGTGATGTCATCTATTTTGACTGGAGAGCCTATGCCGGAGGTGATGATTTTGATGCTTTCGGATATATCGTCAATGTTAATACAGGGGCGCAAATTGAAGTTTTAGATGCGACGGGTGCGTCCAACACTGCATGGGCAACGAAAGCAACCACTATTTCAACATCCGGTACGTATAGATTTGTTTTTGTTAACGGCACATACGACGCATCGGGAGGGCAAGCGGCAGGCGGACAGCTTTACATCGATAACGTAAGAGTTTACGGAACGAAAGTGAATGATGCAGTCGTAACGTCAATTTCGAAACTGGTTTCGTTTTCCAATACTTCCGACGATCCTTCAACCGCGAATCGGACATTTACCGTAACGGCTGTTGATTCAAGCGGTAACGTAGGCAGTTCTTCTAGTACGATTAGCGTTAGCTCAACAAATGATTTACCTTATATTTCAGGTAGAGAGACGCTTTCTGTGAATGAAGATACGTCCATTACGATTTCCGGGATCAGCGTTAGCGATAATGATGCCGGAAGCGATGTTAAAGTAACCATATCGTCCAATCACGGTAATTTAAGTTTAGGCAGTTCCAGCGGTGTAACGGTTAGCGGTACAGGCACGCATACGTTGGAAATTACGGGTAGTACTGCAAACCTTAATAGCACTCTTGCTACGCTTCGCTATCAAGCCGATTCCAATTGGTTCGGCGACGATCCTTTAACCATTACGGTTAACGACAACCAAGGAAGCGGCGAGCAACCTTATAGAATCAACCAAACGGGTAAATTCTTCAATACGCTCAATGGACATTACTACGAATTTGTCAGCGCATCGGGTATTTCTTGGACCGATGCTAAAACCGCGGCGGAAGCTCGTACTTTATATGGATTAAATGGATACTTGGTCACCATCACATCCGCGAACGAAAATGCGCTCATCACTTCGATGGCGGGCGGAAACGGTTGGATCGGTGCTAGCGATGCCGCTAGCGAAGGGATTTGGAAGTGGGTCACAGGTCCGGAAGCCGGAACACAATTTTGGACAGGCGATACGAGTGCCGGAACCAATTCGACGTCCAATTACGGCTCAGCGTATAACAGCCAATATGCCAACTGGGATAGCGGTGAACCGAATAATTCCGATGCTTCACGCGGCGGAGAAGACGTGGCACACTTTTACTATTCCGGAGCCAATGCCGGAAAATGGAATGATTTTGCAGCCAATAATACAAGCGCAATTGCCGGATACATTGTCGAATACGGCGGAGCAGGGGGAACGTTAAGTGCTGCTCAATTAACCGTTAAAGTATTATCCGTTAACGATGCACCTACGTTAGAAACCAGTCAGACGTCAAATTATTCGGAAAACGGTTCGCCTATCGCGCTCTCGCCTTCGTTAACGCTAAACGATATAGACAATACGACTTTAGCAAGTGCTCAAGTCAGCATTAGTTCCGGTTTTTTAAGCGGTGATATTTTAGGTTTTACGAATGACGGCTCCACGATGGGCAATATCACGGCACTTTACAATGGCTCAACCGGTGTTTTAACTTTAACATCTTCAGGTGCGACGGCAACGCTTGCCCAATGGCAAAGTGCATTACGAAGCGTTACGTATCATTCCACCAGTGAAACCTTAAGTCTAACGCAAGCGACGCGAACCGTTTCGTGGAAAATTAACGATGGAAATTTAGAGAGTACGGTTGATACTTCGACGTTACATGTAACGGGTGTCAACGATGCGCCGACGATTTCCGTTTCAACCCCTTCAGGCTTTACGGAAACGACCGGCATCGACAATCAGAATTTGACACAAAGCGGAACGGTAACCTTTAGCGATGTCGATAGTAATGTTAATGTGACGTATAGTTATAACAACGATATTGTATGGAGCGGAGGTACGCTCAATTCAACACTTTCTTCGGCATTGAGTGCAGGATTTCACACAAGTGTGACCAATGCTTCTTCCGGTACGACGACATGGAGCTATACTGCTAATAATGTCGATTTAAATTTTCTTGCCGAAGGAGAGACGATTACGTTTAGTTATGATGTAATCGCAACCGACACGGCAAGTGCTACACAAAGTACAAGGATTACGTTTACGATCACGGGAACAAACGATGCTCCGGTATTTGGAACGATTACAAGCGGAGGAACAGGTGTTGTAACACCTCCTGCTGCCGGAGCGACAAGTCCAAACGCGGGAACGGAAGTATTTAATAACGGGTTACTAAGATTCGGAAGCGGAACGGTTGATTCTGTTAATGCAAGCACAGGTATGCTGGAACAACCGTGGTATTATAAAGACGGTACTTGGTATAAATTAACGTTCTCTAGTTATCAATTAAACATGGCAATTGCCGCAGATTATAATTCCGGCAGTGCTAAGACGGATACGGACTGGAACTTAGAAGGAACGGTTAATCTTACTCCGACTTTTACCAATACGACGGTTGATAATTCCCATTTCAATACTACCACAGGAACAGGTACGATTGTTTGGAGCGGTGAGATTACGGTCGGAACGGCTCATTTGAAAGTGACGAACGTCTATACCTTGGAATCGGGTGCTAAATATATCAAAGCAAACACGTATATTACCAATCTAGGAACTACATCGACGGAAAACTTGAGGTTTTGGGTCGGAACACGCGACGATTTTGTCGCAGGTAGCGATAGTCCCGCCAAACAAAAAGGCAATATCGTCAATGGTGAATTTACGATGATCTCAAATGCTTCAGAGCAAGCTAAAGCGATTAAAATTTATACGGGAACAGGTGCCAACGCGACAGCCGTTCTTTTTTACTCGACTAATACCAATGTCAATACCGTCATTGCCCCCGGATACGGTTGGACCACCTCCAATCAGTACGCTCCAGGAATTGATCCTTTAAATTCTGTCTACAATCAATCGTATGATGACGGCGGATATGCGATGTTTACGAACTTAAACAATGTCAATGCCTCACAAACGGTCATGTTTGATTGGTATTATGCGGCCGGAGCCGTATCAGAACTTTCTAATATCACTTCCAGTTTAGAGCATGCGGCATCGACCAACCTACAAGAAAACAGTTCGTCGCTTGTTTTAACCGATGATTATACGATTACGGATATTGATCTAACCGATGAGGTTAATGTTGCGGTCAGTTCCGTACAGGTCACGCTTCCCAGCGGGTTAACCTTACCTTCAGGTTATACGGAAGAGATTATCAAAAATATGCTCCATATCAACTCCAATCCCGTTATTGATAACGATTCAACAACAGGAACGGTCTCGTGGAGTTTTAATTCAGGAACGGAACACACGTTTAACTTCTTAGGCAGAGGTCAGACGGTGACACTTCTTTATACACTAACGGCAACGGACTCTCAAGGCGCAACGGCAACGACAACCGTTTCAATAGCCATTGACGGTGTGAATGACACACCTACCGTTGTTGTTGATGCGGGTGATAGTGATGTGTCAACCGTCAATGAAACCAATACGACATTGAGCTCAAGCGGTACGTTAAGTATTGAAGATATTGATACGATGGATACGAGTTTTTCAGTCAGTAAAGTCGGTGTCGTCGCATCGGGAGCAACGGAAGGATTGACGCTAAACACGAACGCTTTACTTAACATGTTAAGCGTTGCGACGCACGATTCTGACGTCAATTGGTCGTTTAATTCCGGTAGCAACTATTTTAACGCTTTACCGGCAGGCGAGACCTTAACATTGACCTATACGATTAGCGTAAAAGATTCCGGTAATGCAAGCGTGAATAAAACCATTACGGTTCATATCGTCGGCACGAATGATAATGTCATATTAAATACACCTGCTACGATTTACTATACCGATACGGATGCAAACGACGTTTTCAACGCAACATCTTCTTCTTTAAGTGCAACCGACATTGATCACAATACGGTATTTACATACGGAATTGATGGAGGCGTATTACTAAACTCAACAGTGACGAAAGTAGGTTTATACGGTACACTCACACTCAATACGGTTACGGGTGCTTATACGTATACCCCAAATGCTGATGTCATCAATGCTCTTAGGGCTAATACTTCAGAAGCCTTTACCGTGACGCTTAGTGATAACGACGGTTCTACCGACACTAAGCAATTGGTCATTGCCATAGATGCGGTTAATGATGCTCCGCTTTTAGGTGGAACATTACATCCCAAAACATTTGTCGAAAACGGATCACCTGTACAAGTCGATTCTGATATAACGGTGACGGACTTGGAAGGCACGAGTTATGATGGCGGGTATATTTCCTTTGCCGTGACGACACATAAAGAATCGCTCGATACTTTGGCGATTGCATCCTTTGGCGGCATTTCGTTTGAAGGCTTACATGTAAAATACGGTAATACTATTATCGGCACCATCGACTCTGTTTTAAACGGTGAAAACGGTAAAGAATTACGCGTACATTTGAATGAAAATGCTTACTCTTCACATGTACAAGCCTTGGCAAGAGCGATCACGTTTAGCAATGCGTCCGATAATTTCAATGATGCGGCTAGAACGGTTGAGATTAAAGTCAACGACGGCGGAAACGGCGGTGAGACGGCGGCACGTTATAGCGTCAAAACGGCAAGTGTGAACCTTCAATCGATCAATGACTTACCGTCGATAGATTTAAATACGACAACGCTGATCGTTGAAAAAATCATCGGTCAAAATGACGACGGTACGCTTGCGATCGGCTCTATTTTAAGGGTTTCCGATTTAGACGATACGATGCTCAGTGTCACGATTGAGACAACCCGCTACGGTCACATCACGATCAACGACTCGATCACCAACGGTCTTAGTGCTTCACAGATCAGCGGAAACGGCTCGCGCGTTGTAACACTCAGCGGAACGATCGATCAAATCAATGCTACGTTAGCCGCTTCTAACGGTGTAACATACGCTGCTGGATATGGAAACGACTATATCACTCCGGGTGCCGATTATTTGAAAATAACGGCAAGAGATGCTTTAAATGGTACGAATGTTTCGGAAAAATTGGTGATGGTTTTGCCGGCGATCCCCAATATTTACAGCGACAATATCGTAGGAGCCGAAGATAATACCTCTTCAATTATCGCCAATATCAATAATCTCGTGACAGATATTAACGATAATGGAGGAACGTTTGTGTTTGGAACGGGAACACCCGACATCACGAATGCAAGCGGCACGATCACAACAGCAGGAACGTTCCATGCTTTTGACGCAAGCACCTATATCTATGATTCCAATGCAAAAGTCATCGGTTATCAATTAACCAACGGTAAAATTATGTTGAATGAAGGTAAAAATAGAGCAGATCATCCCGATTACGCGAAATTTACCTTTATTCCGAATGAAAACTGGTACGGATATGAAACGTTTTTATACCAATTTACGTCGAATGACGGCGAAGTGAGCAACATCGCTCAAGTTGCATTCTTTGTGACTCCGGTCAATGATGCACCGGTGATTACGATCACCGATACGACCGTCACGATAAACGAAGATACGCCTTTTGTTTTTGACAATACTCATGCGATTGTTCTGTCCGATTTGGATGTGATAGATGCATCCCAACTCTTAGACGTGACACTTCATGTCACTAACGGAACATTGGAATTGTCACAAACGACGGGGCTAAGTGTTTTGGAAGGTTCTAATCATTCCTCTATTCTTAAAATACGCGGCAGCTTGGAAGATTTACAAAATGCAATCAATGGATTAACGTATACACCTAATAGCGATTATAACGGAAGCGATAGTTTAACCATCAGCATTAACGACCTTGGCAATATTGGTGAGGGCAATCGTTTGGAAGCTACTCAAACCATCGCTATTACGGTCAATGCAGTCAATGATAGTCCTGTCTTTGAAGCGCAGTCCGGGAGTGTTATTGAAGGTGAACACCTCCAAGGTGTTCTTCCGGCAAGCGACGTCGATAGCGGCTCTATTACGTTTAGCGTAAGCGGAACTGCACCTGAGGGCTTCATCTTACATAATGACGGTTCGTTTACGTTTGATTCTTCTAGTTATAATTATGTCGGACAAGGCGAAACCGATACGATTGTTATCCCTATTGCCGTTACGGATGCTGAAGGCTTAACGACGATTGCGAATTTTTCGATCACGATTACGGGTACAAACGATGCACCGACGGTTGCATCGGACAATATCGATGTCGAAATACCTTTTGGAGACGTTTACCGCAAAGATATTGCCGTGCTCTTTAGTGATAGCGATGCAAGCAACGTCTTTACGTTTGAAGCAACGAATTTACCGATAGGCTTATCGATTGATCCGGATACGGGTGTCATCTCCGGAAGAGCTTCACAATCGGGAGTTTTTGAGATTACGCTTAAAGCAACAGATCCGTTCGGCGCAACGATCAGCCGAACCTATTCGATGCTAGTCATCGCCCCCGCTCCGCTAGAAACGGCAAAACCGGCACCATCAAGCGGCGGTAGTGCGGATGCGTCCACCCCTACGGGAAGCTCTTCTGGCGGTACAAATCCGTTTGGAAATCCAGGAACGACGGGAGGTTCTCTTGGAGGATTGGGTGTTATCAACTATGCACCTAGTGCTCAATCTAGCGGATTGCCGACGGAGGTCGGAAGAGGCTTTTTAAGCACGACTCCATCTTCTGGCAGTGAAGCCTCAAGCGGTGGAAGCGGTAGTTTTGGAACAAGTAGCACTCAAGAAACGCCTCGAGCGGGAACCGATGCACCATCATCGGGTAGTGCCGGAGAGAGAGACACTCAAAACGAGCGTTCCGCTTCATCCGGCGATACGACGACACAAAGAGGTGTCCAAGGCGGTAGTGGCGTACTTCAGGCCAATGTCGACGTGAATGTCTTAACCAACGGGCAAATCGTCTTTAATCAATCCAGTCGTGACTCGTTCTCTATTGTCGGTATTGCCATTGAAGAGATCAAACTTGTCAACAACTATATTGAAGTCAAAGTCGTCGACACCAATCTTGCGCAAAGTTTTGTTGTCACCCTAGCAGACGGGGCTGCGTTACCGAAAGGCTTGTCGTTTGATCCAAGAACGGGTAATATTACCGGTACGTTACTCGAAGAGCTCGAAACGTTACATGTCAGCATCAAAGCGATCAACTCGGACGGTACGACAAGGGTACTTAATCTTACCATTGATTTGAAACAGTTGAAAAACAAAAACCAAACCGATGCCAAGAACTTTGTGGGCTTTAAAGAGCAAATCGCACTTGAAACCCAACGACTGGAGCATTACGGCTCTTATTTAACAAAACTACTCGCATAAGAAAAGAGAGAGATTGGAACCGACTTTAGCAAAACTCCTACAGTTAGAACATAACTGTAGGAGTTGTGAAACCTTAAAAGAGCTCTATTTTCAAGTTGTCAACGAAACGCGAAACCTCGTATCCTATACGCAAGGGGTTTTACTCACGACAGATTTAAGAGAAAAATACCGTGTTGTGGCAATCTCCGATATTGCCATTATGGACGCAACTTCACCTTACGTTCAATGGATCGAAGAGATTGCCGAAGATATTCGTCACAACGCAAAAGCGAAAGAGATTTTTAGCGTCGATGCGTCACGCGATTTAAAAGAGATTAACGCCAAATCTTTTCACGAATTTGCGCCTCCACACCTTTTAACAATACCGCTTCATTGCGAGAAAGAGCAAAAGCAAACCCGTTACATGTTACTGTTATTTAAAGAAGAGCCGTGGAGCGAAAATGACGTTGCCTTGTGTCAACATCTCTCTTCGTCATTAGCCTACTTTTTATTTGCAATGCGTAAATGCGCTCTTTTCCAAACGTTTAAAAATATCTCGTTTCGCAATAAATACGTCAAAATAGCGGCATTAACGCTTCTAGTTCTGATGTTTATGCCGGTAAAGCTCTCTGTTTTAGCACCGCTGGAAGTCGATGCCAAAAATCCTTACGTGGTGACGTCGCCTCTTAATGCGGTCATTGAAGAGGTCAAGGTGTTTCCCAACGAAAAGGTAACAAAAGATCAATTGGTCGTCAAGTTTGACGACGTCGATTTTAATAACAACTATTTGGTTGCCAAACGAACGCTTGATGTGAGCAATGCCGAATTGTTTACCGCCAGACAAAGCAGTTTTTTCGATCCGAAACAAAAAAGCCAAATTGCGCAGCTTGAAAACCATGTCAAACTCAAAGAAGCCGAGCTCGCGCATGCCAAAGACCAGTTGGATAAAACCTCTATCTTCGCCAAAGAGGAGGGGGTTGCGATTATTACCAATCCGAATGATTGGAAAGGAAAACCCGTCGCAACGGGTGAGCGTATCTTTTTGATTGCCGATGCTCGTAAAATAGAGCTCAAAATGATGTTACCCGTCAACGATGCTCTTTTCCTTGAAGAAAATGCCTCCGTCAAAGCGTTTTTTGACAACGATCCGATTAACGCGTGGAATGCCAAAATCAAATACATCTCCTACAAGCCCGAACTCACCGAACAAAATATTTTGTCGTATCGTATCGTCGCGGATTTTGACGATATTCAAGAAAACGGGTACATTCCCTCTATCGGACTTCGCGGTACGGCAAAAATCTATTCGCACAACGTAACGCTCTTTTTTTACCTTTTTCGAAAACCCATCACCGCCGTTAGGCAATGGATCGGCTGGTAATGCTTCCACAGACGCAAGAACCGCTTCTACCGCCGTTACGAAACGATTTAAAGCTTTTGGATACCTCTTCGGCTGAAGACGGTTCCAAACGCTGGTTACTGTTTGACCCCATTCAAAACAAGTATTTCACGATCGGTATTGATGCATTTGAGCTGATTTCACATTGGCAAAGCGGCATCACGACCGCAGAATTTTTAAAAACCTTAGAAGAGAAAAACTACGCGATCGATGCGGAATCCTTGCAGACCTTTATCGAATTTTTAAGCCAAAACAACTTGATCGTTTGTGAAGACGCGAAGTCTTTGCATCGCATCAAAGCGATGTATAAACAATCCAGACAAACGTTGCTTAAATGGCTTTTGCATAACTACCTGTTTATTCGAATCCCGTTGGTAAAACCCGATCGTTGGTTGGATGACAATCTACATCGCATTGATTTTTTATACTCTAAGCTCTGGCAAAACATTGTTTTAATTCTAGGCTTTATCGGCATCATTTTTATCTTAAGAGACTGGACGACGTTTAGTTCAACGTTTCTCTATTTTTTCTCGCAAGAGGGTGCTGTTTATTATTTTCTCTCTTTGGTGTTCGTTAAAAGCTTTCACGAATTAGGACATGCCTTTAGCGCAAAACGTTTTGGGTGCAAAGTCCCCACGATGGGCGTTGCGTTCTTAGTGCTTTTCCCCGTTTTATACACCGATACGACCAGTGCTTGGAAGTTAAAGTCTAACTACCAGCGTTTGCAAATCGTTCTAGCGGGCATTAAAGTCGAGCTTTATTTGGCATTGATTGCGACGTTTTTATGGTCGTTTGCACCGATCGGTGTTTTTAAAAGTATTTTATTTATCATTGCAACAACCAGTTGGACCAGCTCTTTGCTCATCAATATCAGTCCTTTTTTGCGTTTTGACGGATACTACGCCCTTGCAGACTTAACCGATACGCAAAATTTACAGCCGCGCTCTTTTGCGATGGCGAAGTGGTTTTTGCGTCATCATATTTTAGGGTTAGAGCAAGAAAAACCCGAACTTTTGACGAAAAAGCGCGAAGTATTTTTTATCGTTTATGCGATTGCGACATGGATATACCGCTTCTTTTTATTTGCCGGAATCGCCGCATTAGTGTACTATTTTGCGTTTAAAGCTTTGGGTATTATTCTCTTTGCGGTTGAAGTCGCATGGTTTATCCTTTTACCGATTTACAAAGAGTTCAACGTCTGGTGGAAGAAACGAGGCGAACTTACGTTCAATCGAAAAAACCGCCGTTCACTGTTCGTGTTTTTACTTCTTTTAGCGGCGATTTTTCTTCCGTGGCATGGCACGATCAAGATGCCTGCCGTGATCGAATCAAAGCACTATTTTGAATTTTATCCGATTGAAGACGGCTACATTGAAAGCATCTTCTTTACGAATGGAGCGGAAGTTAAACAAGGCGATCTTTTGATGAAAATACGTTCATCGGAACTGGAGTTCAAGATCACCCAAGTGAAGACGCAAATCGAGCAACTCAAGCAAGAACTGGACAAACAAGCCGGTTTTAAAGAGAGCTTGGACAAACGTTTTGTCTTGCAAGAGAGCCTACTCAAAAGCCTAAACGAATTGGAAGGTTTAGAAAAAATCCGACAAAAATTTGACGTCAGAGCAAATTTCGACGGGAAAGTCTATCTTTACGATACGTTCAAAGAAAATCAATGGGTCAGTAAAACTAAACCGATTTTTGTGCTATACGACGACACGGACCATCGCATTACCGCTTTTTGCAACGAATACGACATGGCGTTCCTTAAAAACAGTGCCAAAAGTACGTTTTTCTTTCACTCCGGCGATAGAAAAGATATTCATGCAAGCGTAAACGAGATAGCCAAAGTATCAAGTCCGTATTTAGAATTTCCCGAATTAGCCTCCGTATTCGGCGGAAAAATCGCTACGCGGCAAGACGGCAATAAACGTCTCAAAACCGAACAAGCTTATTATAAAATCATCATTGATTTAAACGAAAGCAATATACGGTTGCGAAATCGAAGTGTTGGGACATTGTTAGTCGAGGGCGAATCGTCAAGCTTGATCACGAAAGTTTACAAAAAAGTACTCTCTGTTCTTATTCGTGAAAGTGAATTTTAAAAAATGCTATGAATTTTTTAGGGTAAGAAGAGTGACATGTCAAGAAGCGTTCAACGCAAAAATGGTCGGAGTGACGTGATTCGAACACGCGACCTCTACCACCCCAAGGTAGCGCGCTAGCCAGGCTGCGCTACACCCCGATCCATTTTAGAATGTGGATTTTAACAAAAATAACCAAAAAGTTTTATTATAATAAACAAAAAAATAAACGGTACACATGAAAGAAATTATTTTAACGACCTTTAACGCCCGCTACACGCATACGTCGATTGCTATGCGTTATTTGTACGCCAATTTACGCGAACTTCAAGCCCAAGCTTTGATTTTAGAGAGCGTCATCAATACAAGCGTCGCGGACGTCGCGGAGCACATACTTGCACATCAACCGCGCATCGTCGGTATCGGTGCGTATATTTGGAATGCGCTTGAAGTGCAAGAACTGACGGCACTTTTGAAAAAAGTATCGCCGAAGACGTTTATTATCTTAGGCGGTCCCGAAGCGTCACATCTGCCGCATCGCGTCGATTTTTCCAAAGCCGATTATATCATTCAAGGCGAAGGAGAAAATGCTTTTTACGCATTGTGCCGAAGGCTTTTAAACGACGATTTACCCGAAGAACGTTTCATAAAAGCACCGATGGTCGATTTAAGTACGATTGTTTTACCCTACGATTTTTACAGCGATCATGACGTCAAACATCGTTACTGTTACGTAGAAGCGAGTCGCGGTTGTCCCTTTACATGTGAGTTTTGTCTCTCTTCGGCAGATAAAAAAGTACGCGACATTCCGATGGAACGCTTTTTAGGCGAGCTCGAAAAATTATGGCAACGAGGCGTGCGCAATTTCAAATTTATCGATCGAACGTTTAATTTAAGTATTGAGAACGCAACACAACTTTTAGACTTTTTTCTCTCCAAAAAAGAGGAATATTTTGTCCATTTTGAGGTTATTCCCGATCATTTTCCCAAAGCCCTGCGTGAAAAAATTGCTCAGTTTCCTCCGGCGGCTTTGCAGCTTGAAGTCGGAATTCAAACGCTTGATCCGAACATCTCCCAAAATATTCATCGACGCCTCAATGTGGAAAAAATCGAAGAAAATCTCGCTTTCTTACAGAATGAAACCCATGCACACTTACATGTCGATTTGATCGTGGGGTTACCCGGAGAAAGTATCGAGGGATTCGGGCGCAATTTAAACCGACTCCATGCCCTGACGCAATGCGAAATTCAAATCGGTATTTTAAAAAAACTTTCCGGTACGACGCTCTCGCGTCACGACGAAATCTACGGCATGGTTTATTCGGACAAACCTCCGTACGATATTGTGCAAAACGATCTAATCCCGTTTGCGCTGATGCAAAAAATGAAACGATTTGCACGTTTTTGGGATATGGTGTATAACAGCGGCAATTTTAAACGCTCGTGTGAGCTTTTATGGAAAGAGGGGCAGGTGTTTGAAGGCTTTTACGCCTTTAGCGAATGGCTCTACACCCAAACCGAATCTACATGGCAAATTGCCTTGGACCGTTTGGCGGAACTGGTTTTTCGTTATCTTTGCGAGGAGCAAGGCTATGAAAAAGAAAGAATCAAAGCGCAGCTCATCGAAGATATTATGACCGTTCGCGGACGCAAAATGCCTTCTTTTTTGCGTGACAACTACGTACCGCGAGACGAAAGTGAAGAGAACACGATCAAAGTTAACAAACGACAATTAAAACATGCAAACGCAGTGTAAAGGAGAAACGATGAAATACGATAAAAGCTTTATGACCGATCTGATAAGCCTTGGATTGGTAGCACTCTCTTACGTTTTAAGCGAACCCTTCGCGCATTGGCTACTTTTAGCGGGACTTTTTGCCCTTTCGGGCGCGATTACCAATCAAATTGCCATTCATATGCTTTTTGAAAAAGTACCTTTTTTTTACGGAAGCGGCGTCATAGAATTACGTTTTGAAGCCTTTAAAGCATCGATTAAAAACCTGATGATGGAACAGTTTTTTACCAAAACACAACTCGACGCATTCTTTGCACACGAAGAAAAAACGCTCGATCTTGGCTCTATCATCGATGAGATAGACACCTCTTTGGCCTTTGACGCGCTCAGTAAAACCGTCATGGAGTCCTCTTTCGGCGGGATGTTGGCGATGTTCGGAGGAGCAAGCGCATTGGAAGGACTGCGTGCTCCGTTTAACGAAAAGCTCAAAATCTCGCTCAATGAAATCGTTAAAAGTGATGTATTTCAACAAAAAATATCTAAAAAAATACAAAATTCATCACTAAGTGATGACATGTTAATCACCATAGAAAAGATGGTCGATGCGCGCCTTAATGAGCTGACGCCGCGAATGGTCAAAGAAATCGTTCAAGATTTTATTAAAGAACATTTGGGTTGGCTGGTCGTATGGGGCGGCGTTTTCGGCGCGATTATCGGCGTGTTTTCAAGCTTAATCCTCTAACGAAACATATCGACAATCTATAAGCACCAAAGGTGCGTGGGCACTCCGCCGAGGAGAACCCAGTGTTAACGTAGCTTTTAGAGCTCAGCTTTAAAAGCGTGTCAAAGATAAAAAGCACCAAAGGTGCGCGGATACTTTGCCAAAACGTGATTTTAGGAAAGCTAAAAATAGATAAAATTTTACATATAATATTACATAAAAGGAATGCGATGGAGTGCTCATATTTCGGGAAGTGCGGTAGTTGTACGCTGTACCGTTTAGATTACGAAGACCAAATAATCTCTAAAAAAAAGGCGATTACGACCTTGTTCGAATCCCTCTATCAAGGTTCTTTCGATTTTTTTCCTTCCCAAGATAGCCATTATCGATCACGCGCGGAATTTCGCTTGTGGAAAGAGGGCGACACGCTTTCATACGCCATGGGTGCGGCGGATAAAAAAAGTACGCTTTGCATCGACGCTTGCCCTAAAGTCGATCTAAAAATCGCCGTGCTGATGCCCGAACTTTTAAAGGCAATCGAAAGCTCTTCGATCCTGCGCGAAAAGATTTTTTCAATCGAGTTTTTGTGCACGTCGGAGCATCTTTTGGTCACGCTCCTTTACCACAAACCTTTACATGTAGCATGGGATGAAGAGGCTAAAGTCTTAGAGCAGCGATTCGGTATCGGCATCATCGGTCGCTCGCGCGGTATCAAACGCGTTTTAAGCCGCGATTTTGCAGAAGAGTGTTTGGAAATAGCAGGGCGTACGTATCGATACCGTGTGTTTGAGGGAGGGTTCTCGCAACCCAATCGCGCCATCAATCGTGCGATGATCGCTTGGGTTTTAGAACACATGAGCGAATGCGAAGATCTGTTGGAGCTTTATTGCGGTTACGGCAACTTTACGATTCCTTTGGCTAGCAAATTTCAGAAGGTTTTGGCGACGGAAATCTCTAAAACGTCTATCAAATCGGCACTGATCAACTGTGAATTGAACGACGTTCACACGATCTCGTTTTTACGCATGAGTGCCGAGGAGCTCACCTCCGCACTCAACCACGAACGTACGTTCAACCGCTTAGCGCATCTTGATTTGGATGCGTATCGCTTTAGTCATGTTTTCGTCGATCCTCCGCGCTCGGGAATAGACGAAAAAAGCCTTGCGTTTATTTCGCAATTCGAGCATATTATTTATATTTCGTGCAATCCGCAAACGCTCAAGCGCGATTTAGAGATTTTAGCGTTACGGTACGAGATCAAACGGTTTGCTCTGTTCGACCAATTTCCCAATACCGAACACCTCGAATCGGGCGTCATTCTCAAACGACGCTCGATTTCGTAACCTTAGATTTGGAATTGGTTGAGTTTATGCGAAAGTTCGCCGGCTTGCGCGAGAAGGTTTTTGGACGCACCGTTTAACTCGTGTACGTCGGTACTGTTTTTCAATGA
Organism: Sulfurospirillum cavolei; assembly: GCF_001548055.1. Lineage (GTDB taxonomy): Bacteria > Campylobacterota > Campylobacteria > Campylobacterales > Sulfurospirillaceae > Sulfurospirillum. The sequence continues at coordinate 1,276,861 of NZ_AP014724.1, read as the reverse complement.
AACTTCGTACATGTAAGTAACGTTTTCCAAGATCGTCGTCGTATCGCTGGAGAGTTTTTGCGATACTTCGGACGCTTGAGACGAGACGTGCGATGCTTTTTTAATGACGACTTCGGCTTCGCCGATGTGACTCTGTGCCAGTGCCGAGTGATGGACTATTTTTTCGATAAAGGCATAATTGTCGTTCATTTGACCGCTGGCATCGATAATATTTTGCACGATCACGCTAATGGTCGTGTTAATTTCGCTCAAACTTTTTTGCGTACGTTCGGCTAAGTTTCGCACTTCATCGGCGACGACGGCAAAACCGCGTCCGTGTTCGCCCGCGCGTGCGGCTTCGATCGCGGCATTGAGTGCTAAAAGATTGGTTTGATCGGCAATGTCGGAAATGACCGTTAAAACGTTTTTAACCTGATTGGCGTCGGTACTGAGTTGATTGAGCCTCTCGACCGTGACCGACTCCACTTCGGAAGCTTTTTGTATATCTTCGACCAAACGTTGTATCTCGCATGCCGTTTCGTTCAACGTCGAAGAGGCGGCTAAAATATCGCGACTCGTATCTTTCGAGCTTTGCGTCGATTGTTCCAAGACGCCTTTCATCGTATCTCCCAACGTTTTCGTTTTTTGAGCAAAACTGAGCTCTTCGGCAATACGTTGATGAATATTTTGAGCGATAAGTGCAAACCGATCGGCCGTGGAGGTGCTCTCTTGCGATGCTTTGGTCGCAGCGATAACGGTTTGATGGATTTTATCGATAAAATGATTGATATTGGCGGAAAGCTCGGCAATTTCGTCATGCGACGTTACGGTGATGCGTTTCGTTAAATCGCCGCTTCCTTGCGCCAAATCAAACGTAACGGCAGAAAGCGCGTCAATCGAACGCGAAATACTTAAGGTCATAATGCGCGTAAAGATGAAGAAAAAAATCATCCCCAAAATCGAACCCGTCACTAAAATCGTACGATTCGTTCCTTCCAATAAAAAAAAGACCAAGATCGTATTTGCCGTAAATCCTCCGACCGTCGAAAGTGCTAAAATCCAGCCTTTCGTTTTAATACTAATTTCCCCGAGAAACATCATATTCCCTTATAATACAAAATGTAATTTCGTGGGATTATAGCACAAAAAAATGGCAAAACAGACGACATACGTCAAACGTAATTTTTTCGATAAAGGCTAAGAAAGTTTGGGTGTGCTATACTCCTCACTTCAATTTTTTTTAAAGGAGCAATAATGGAATGCGACATTTCTAACATTAGCATGCCCGATGATGCGGGCATTAAAGATATTTTTTCGATGTGCAAGAGCATTGCCATTATCGGCCTTTCTCCCGATCCCGATAAAGACAGTCATAAAGTAGCACGTTATTTACAAACAAAAGGCTTTAAAATCTATCCGATTTATCCCAAGGAAGAGACGATTTTAGGGGAAAAAGTGTACCGATCGCTTCTGGAAATTCCAGAAAAAGTAGCCATGGTCGATATGTTTCGTAAACCCGAAATCGCCGATTCGCTCGTCGATGAAGCCTTGCAAAGAGGCGACGTGAAAGTCGTATGGTTGCAATTGGGCATTATTAACAATGCCGCCTGCCAAAAAGCAAAAGAAAACGGCTTAATCGCCGTTCAAAATAAATGTACGAAAGTAGAATACGAAAGGTTACACCTATGATACCCCTTAGTGAAATCGTTAAAGCCAAACGACAATTAGCCGGCGTCGTGACCAACACGCCTTGTGCCTTAGCTCCGATTTTAAGTGAAGAAGTCGGAACAAACGTCTATCTAAAAAAAGAAAATCTCCAAATTACGGGTGCTTATAAACTTCGCGGCGCGTACAATAAAATCGCCTCATTAACCAAAGAAGAACGCAAAAAGGGCGTCATTGCAGCAAGTGCGGGCAATCACGCGCAAGGCGTTGCCTACAGTGCTCGGGTCTTCGGTATCCAAGCAACGATCGTGATGCCAGAAGCCACGCCTCTTTTAAAAGTCACGGGAACCAAAGCTTTGGGTGCGGAAGTGATCTTACAAGGCGATAACTACGACGAAGCCTACGCGTATGCCCTTACGTACGCCAACGAACACGGCTTGACGTTTATTCACCCGTTTGAAGACGAAAAAGTCATTGCGGGGCAAGGAACGGTTGCTTTAGAAATGATCGATGAAATCAACGACCTTGACGTCGTCGTCGTTCCCATCGGCGGCGGCGGACTGATTAGCGGTATGAGCTCGGCGATCAAACAAATCGATCCGAAAATCAAAGTCATCGGCGTCAATGCATCAGGAGCTCCCGCTATGTGCGAATCGTTCCATGCCAAACAAGCGATCAATTCCAAAAGCGTGCGAACGATTGCCGACGGTATCGCCGTACGCGACGTCAGTGAAAGCAATTTAGCACATATTTTGGAGTGTGTCGATGAAGTCGTCACGGTAGACGACGAAGAGATTGCATCGGCAATTTTGTTTTTATTGGAGCGACAAAAATTGGTCGTTGAAGGCGGCGGTGCGGCAAGCGTTGCGGCCATTATGCATAAAAAATTTGCCTTTGACAAACATACCAAAATCGGCGCGGTTTTAAGCGGCGGAAATATCGATGTGCAAGTGCTTTCGATCATTATCGAGAAAGGTTTAATCAAATCGCACCGTAAAATGAAGTTGGTCATCACGTTGATCGACAAACCGGGCGCACTGATGCGTCTGACGGACTTATTTAAAAATGCCAACGCCAATATTATTCAAATCGATTACGACCGTTTTTCGACGAAACTCTCTTACGGCGATGCACAAATTACGATTATGTTGGAAACCAAAGGCGTAGAACATCAAGCGATGATCCGCGAACTCTTAAACGACGCGAAATATCCGTTTATCGAAGAGGTCTAAACCTCTTCGTTCGTGAGCGTCTCATAGGCGACCATGAGGCTCTCGCGAAGCTTTTCGCTTTGAGCCTCTCCCTCTTGACAATAGGTTTTTAAAAACTGTTCCAATGCGTTTAAAATTTCAAAAAGCTCCGCTTCAATCTCTTGAGGATTTTTTTGCCGTGCCGTCATCGTTTCAAAAAAAACGAGCTTGCGAATCATATCGGAGAGCTTCTCCAACGCGTACGCTTCTTGGCTCTCGTCGATTAACATGTACGTTCTTAACGCTACCTGTTTTGAGCTGTCGATACTCTGTTTCATCGCGCGCACGTGCTCTTGAATAATCGCCGAAAACTTCGCATAGCGCTCAAATGCGTCCGCATCGTGCACGCGATCGAGCCTTTGGGTAATGTTGCCGATTTGTTTGATCATCACGAAAGCGACCGCTCCGACAATCACTAAAACGGGAATCAACTCTTCCATACCACAATCCTTACATGTCAACAACGATTAGTGCGATAAAATTTGCTCTAAAAAGAGTTTTAAACGCTCGGATTCGGGATGTTGGAAAAACTCTTCGGGAGTATTTTCTTCAACGATTTGTCCCGCGTCCATAAAAATGATACGGTCGGCTACTTTTTTAGCAAAACCCATTTCATGCGTCACGCACACCATTGTTTTATCTTCTTTGGCTAATTCTATCATAACATCTAAAACTTCGGCAACCATTTCGGGGTCCAATGCGGAAGTCGGCTCGTCAAAAAGCATAATTTTCGGATTTTTGCATAACGCTCTTGCGATTGCGACGCGTTGTTGCTGACCGCCGGAGAGTTGATTGGGGTATTTATTCGCTTGATTGGCGATACCCACGCGCTCCAAATATTTCATCGCCATCGCTTCGGCCTCTTTGCGCGGCATCTTTTTGACCCAAATCGGAGCCAAGGTAAGATTGTCTAAAATCGTCAAATGCGGGAAGAGGTTAAAGTGTTGAAACACCATCGCTACTTCTTCGCGAATCGCTTTGATCTTTTTGACGTCGTTGACCAAATCGATACCTTCAACGCTAATGCTACCTTCTTGAAATTGCTCTAAGTAATTAATACAGCGAATCAGCGTCGATTTACCCGATCCGGAAGGTCCGCATACCACGATAATTTCACCTGTTTTCACCGTGAGATTGACCTCTTTGAGGACATGAAAATCGCCGTACCATTTATTGAGATTTTTAATCTCTATAATCTCTTTTCTCTCTTTCATAAAGTGTCCTATTTTCGTAAATTCGTATTAAAACGTTTTTCAAGCTTTTGGCTGAAATTCGACATCATGTAACAAAAAAACCAAAAGATAAAGGTAACGAACACGTAGCCTTCCGTCTCGTAGCCGAGCCAATACGAATCGGCGGCACTCAGACGCACCATCGCCAACAAATCGAATAAACCGATGATCAAAACAAGCGTCGTATCTTGAAAAAGGGCAATCGAAACGCCGACAAGGTTGGGAATGGCAACCTTTAACGCTTGCGGCAAGATGACTAAAAACATCTTTTGCCAGTACGACAAACCGATTGCATCCGCCGCTTCGTATTGACCTTTGGGAATCGACTGAAGTCCGCCGCGGATATTCTCGGCGATATACGCCGCTTCGAACATCGCAATACCGATCAGTGCGCGCAACAATTTATCGAAGTTCATTCCCTCGGGGAAGAAAAGCGGCAAAATAACCGAAGACATAAACAAAATCGTAATGAGCGGTACGCCTCGAATAAACTCGATGTACGTAACGCTTAGGCTGCGAATAATCGGTAAATGCGACGCACGTCCCAACGCCAAAATAACACCCAAAGGAAACGCCGAAACGATACCGACGGCGGCCACCATAATCGTCAACATCAAACCGCCCCATTTATCGGTCGGCACGACTTCTAAACCTGCTAAACCGCCGTGAACCAAAAGGAAACCGGCGATAAAATAGACATGCGCCAATACGATTTTGAGAACAGGGCTTTTGAGATAACGAAACGCCGCAACCAATACGAGAAACAGCCCGTAAACCGTATTGACGCGCCAACGAAATTCGGAAGGGTAAAACCCGTACATAAACATATCGATTTTCATGCGAATAAAGACCCAACATGCTCCTCCGCCCGTACAATCTTCTCGCGTACTTCCCGCAAAATTGGCATCCAAATACGCCCATTTGATGAACGGCGGAATCACCCATACCAAAAGCATCACGCCTAAAAGCGTTAATGCGACGTTAAACGGGGAAGAAAAAAGGTTTTCACGTAACCAAAACGTTAAGCCTTTAACATTGGAGGGAGCCTTGCGCGCCTCTTTTTTGGAATAAACCGCCATCTTAGCGCTCCTTGATCTTCATTTTATGGTTAAACCAGTTAAGCAGCGCCGAAACCAGCAAACTAATAATAAGGTAAACTAACATCGTCATCGCAATAATTTCAATCGCTTGTCCGACTTGATTTAACGACGTTCCCGCAAAAACCGTTACGATCTCCGGATAACCCACTGCCGTTGCCAAAGAAGAGTTCTTCGTTAAATTCAAGTATTGGTTGATAATGGGAGGAATCGCAATACGAATGGCTTGAGGCAAAATAACGAGTTTGAGGGACTGATACGGGCTAAATCCCATCGAAGCGGCAGCTTCTTTTTGTCCGTGACTGACCGCTTCGATGCCTGAACGTACCGCTTCAGCGATAAACGTTGCGGTATAAATCGTTAACGCAAACGCCAACGCCAAAAATTCCGGTGAAAGCACTTTGCCGCCTTTAAAGTTGAAACCCCGAAGTTCGGGAAAACTAAAGTGCAATTGCGCACCGCCGATCCAATAGGCAAGGGCGGGAAGTAGAAGAAAAAGCGCGATACCCCAAGGTAAGACGAAAAAGTCTTTCCCCGTGGCTTCTTTGCGGCGATTTGCCCATCGATTGAGAAGATAAACACACGTGAAGGCAACCGCAAAACTTATTAAAATCGCAAAAAACGTCGTATTGTATTCGGGTTGCGGGAAGTAAAGTCCTCGGTTGTTGATAAAAATCGTGTCGAAGAAATTGTAACTTTGCTTAGGGTTTGGCATGGCGCGCAACACGACGTTGTACCAAAACAAAATTTGCAGTAAAAGCGGAATATTACGGAAAAAATCGATATAAGCTTTGGCGAGCTTGGCGATTAACCAGTTGTTTGAAAGCCTTAAAATACCGATCAACAATCCGACGATCGTCGAAAAAACGATACCGACGGCGGCAATAATCATCGTATTTAACAATCCTACGATAAAAACTCTGCCGTGCGTATCCTCTTCGGTGTAGGGAATCGGGGATTGATCAATACCGAATCCCGCCGTTCCTTCCAAAAATCCAAAACCGGTTTGAATGCCTCTTTGTTCTATATTTGCAACCGTATTAGCACCAATATACCACAAAAAAGCAACCAAGCCGATTACCGTTAAAAGCTGAAAAATAATCCCTCGAATCTTTTGATTTCTCAAAAGTGCTAACATGTACGTCCTTTGTTTAAGAAGTTAAGAGAGCGGACACGCCGCTCTCGTGAAAAACATTCCAACGCTTCTTATCTAAAAGGAGGTGCGTATTGTAAACCGCCGTTTGTCCATAGGGCATTGTAGCCTCTTTGAATTTTAAGCGGAGAGCCTTGACCGACGGTTCTCTCAAACGATTCGCCGTAATTACCGACTTGTTTGATGATTTGGTAAGCAAAATCTTTTTTAAGTCCCAAGTTTTCGCCCATCTGACCTTCCGCACCTAAAAGACGTTTCACGTCCGGATTGTCGGATTTAAGCATCGCATCGACATTGGCACTCGTAACGCCCGACTCTTCCGCCGTCAACATGGCATAAAACGACCATCTAACGATATCGAACCATCGACCGTCCCCTTTACGCACAACCGGTCCCAAAGGCTCTTTGGAAATAACTTCGGGTAAAACGATGGATTCGTCCGGTTTTGCCAATTTAATACGCAAACCGTAAAGTTGAGATTGATCGGAAGTTAAAACGTCGCAACGACCGCTTTCATATGCTTTAACGACTTGATCGTTGGTATCGTAGGAGACAAGTTTGTATTTCATTTTGTTGGTTCTAAAATAGTCCGCAACGTTCAACTCGGTCGTCGTTCCCGTTTGAAGACAAATCGAAGCACCGTCTAACTCTTTGGCACTTTTGACGCCGAGTTTTTTCGTTACCATAAAGCCTTGTCCGTCATAATAATTGACGCCGGCGAAATTTAAACCCAACGAGGTATCTCTGGTTTCCGTCCATGTCGTATTACGGGAAAGCATATCAATCTCGCCCGATTGAAGCGCGGTTAATCTCTCTTTTGCGTTCAAAGCGACGTATTTAACCTTTTTGGCGTCACCAAGTGTTGCCGCGGCGACGGCACGGCATACGTCCACGTCGATTCCTCTGTAAATACCGTCGCTACCGACTTCGGAAAACCCCGGAAGTCCGCCGTCGACGCCGCACTTCACAAAACCTTGCTTTTGTACTTCACTGAGCGTATCGGCACTAAGTGTCGTGACGCCTAAACCCAAAATCGTTACGGTTGCTAAAGAGACTTTAGCGATACGAGATAAAACCATTATTTCTTTCCTTTCGTTTGAGAATTGGTGTACGTCCATTTTAACATCAAAAGATTTTTTTTGGCGAAAAAATTGCCTATAAATTAATCAGTCGAAAAAGGTGTGTAGAATCTACATTCTTGAAGAAAAAAGGCTTTTTCGAAATCTTATGATTATTTTTTAATCAATTTTATCATTGCATCGAGATTGCTATTTTTGTATAGTTCTGCGTTGTTTTTTTTAAAATATAAAGCTTTCAACGCTCTATATGAAGGGGCTTATAGACGATACTTTTTTTGAGGCGATTTAATGACGCAAAACCGTCGGAAGCGTTTATGAATCAAAGCAATCGTTAAATGTCTTTCACGAATAAAAAAAAATGATTAAAAATTAAACAATCAAAAACAATAAAGGAAAATACCGTGCTTTCACTCAAAGATAAAGGGACTATTTGGTCGAAATGGACGCGCAATAAAGGAATGCTCAGTGCCGTCGAGACCGCATTTGAAGGTATTGCACAAACACGTAAACGGCTTATGATCGAATGGGCGAACGAAATATGGCGCGAAGTCGAAAATACCGCTATTCTTCTCGATCAAGAAGCAGGCGATCCCCTCGGTATCCTCAAAGAGCAAGAAAAGCTAAGCGAAACGATTTTAGAATATTTCATTCTTAACAGTGCCAAAACGATGCTTTTTAGCTCGATGCAACGCCCGTTAAAAGAGTATCGTTACGATGCAACCGCTTTTTGCGAAGCCGTCGATTACGTTCAGCTCGGCTCCTCGCAACTGCTTTTCGGCCCTTACGTCGATGAAGATACGCTTTTATTTCGCCCCAAGGCTTCGACGTTCCACGATTGCGTGACGCTCGCTTTTATGAAACACGTTACATGTCAAAACGAAAAGTGCCTTCTCGTCGCACGTGTTTCCAACGATACGCTCAGCGATCTCATTCAACGCGAAGCGGGACATATCTTTAAAGAATCCGGCGATAACTATCTTTTTATGATCAAACCCTATTTTAATAAAAACATTAAAACCGGAACGGCACTTTCTCGCTCGCGTTTTGAAGACGACACGTTTAGCTTCGGTGAAAACCTCAAAGAGGGCGTGCACACAAAACAAGGCATCATTTCGATTCAAAAACATACCGAATTTGAGATCGTTTTTAACGACCCCGCGACCAAAGCATTGCACTTTGGCGTAGCCAACACCGTTAAAAAAGGAGCAAATCTCTGTTGTGCGTATCCGGGGTATTCCGATTATCGCGGCATTCCCGTGATCGGCAAAGGTATTACCGTAACGCTTCCTTATAGCCTCGATACGTGGGGAATGATGTGCGAGGGCGATCTTTCGGAAGTATACGACATCATGCAATTTCGCCATAAACTTTATTTTAGAATGGCTTTGCTCATCGGTCTTTTCATTCCGAGTGCCTATTATGCCACCCTCACGTTTATGCCGTTTTTAACCCGCTTACAAGAAATCGGCATCATTACGACGGTTTCTTTAGCGATGATTTTAGGGATGACCAAAAGCGAACTGTCTAATTTTTTTAATGCATACGCCTCTTTACGTTCACTCTTGCAAAGTTTTGTCGAAGGTGACGGCGATATTACCCAACGGGCAGATTTGAATCGATTTGCAAAAGATGAGAACCGACGTACGGCCGTTTGGATTAACAGCGTCATCGATATTTTCGATACGATCTTACAAAAAACCAAAAGCTCGCTTCTCAATTTGCTCAACCTCAATCAACATCTCACCAACACGATCGTCGTTACGGGCAAAAAAATCGAGCAAATCGGCGTTAGCATTCAAAATATCGCGACGCATATTCAAACCCAAAACAACGCGATCCAAAATTCGGTCACTAAAGCCGACGCGATGAGCCTTAAAATTAGCCAAACGCAAGCACATGTCGCCGAAAAACTCGGAAAAGTAGAATCGTCCATCGGCAACATCAAAACCATCGCAGACGAAACGACGCAGATTATTTTTACGCTGGAGCAAAACGTCGCCGAGGTTTCGTCGATGATCGAAACCATCAAAGACATTACCGACAAAACCAATCTTCTCTCCCTCAATGCGGCGGTAGAAGCCAGTCGTGCGGGCGAACAAGGACGCGGATTTGCGGTCGTTGCCGAAGAGGTTCGCAAACTAGCCGACATGACCGATAAAGCCACCGTACGTATCGAAGCCATCGTGCATAACATTAACGACAACGTCGGGGACGCGCTTTCGAGTATGCAAAACGTCAATCGTACGGTCGACAACGGTGTTGCGATCTCCACCGAATCACTACAAAGTATCGATGCGATTTTACACGATCAAAAAGAGGTAATCTTGGCAATGAAAGAAGACGTTTACGCCGTTTTTGAAGATTCGAAAAACACGATGCTTCACGCGAAGGCGATTAGCGACGAAGTGTACGAGTTAACGCACCTGAACCGCCGCGTACGTACGATTAGCGACAGCGTCACGCATCACGTCAATTCGCTCAGTAAAACCGTCGGGCAGTTTAAAACGTCCTAAAACGTCGGGACTTTTCAATTCTCTTTAAAGCCAATCTCATTATAATAGAGAAAATCATTAAAGGGTCTTTTATGAGTTCTTGGACGCGTGCATCTTGGAGAGACAAACCGATCAAACAACAACCGACTTATGCCAATCAAGAGATTTTACAAAATGTCGAAGAAGAGCTAAGTAAGTATCCTCCGCTCGTATTTGCCGGAGAAGTACGACAACTCAAATCTGCTTTGGCGGACGTCGTACACGGTAAGGCTTTTTTACTGCAAGGCGGCGACTGTGCCGAAAGTTTTGCGGAATTTAATGCGGTCAATATTCGCGACATGTTCAAAGTTCTGCTTCAAATGGCGGTCGTTTTGACCTTTGCCGGAGGGTGTCCGATCGTTAAAGTCGGAAGACTCGCGGGACAATTCGCCAAGCCCCGCTCAAGCGATTACGAAGAGTTGAACGGCGTCAAATTGCCGAGTTATCGCGGCGATATTATCAACGATATCGAATTTACCGAAGAAGCGCGTATCCCAAACCCGAAACGCATGCTCAAAGCCTACAACCAATCGGCGGCGACGATGAACTTACTGCGCGCCTTTTCGCGCGGCGGTTTGGCAGACTTGCATCAAGTGCATAAATGGACCTTAGGTTTTGTCCAAGAGAGTCCTTTGGGCGATCGCTACCGACATTTATGCGAGCGCATTTCCGAAACGCTTGCGTTTATGGAAGCATGCGGTATCACATCGACTAGCACGCCAAGCATTCACGAAACCGTCGTCTATACGTCGCATGAAGCCTTGCTTCTCAACTACGAAGAAGCCCTCACGCGTCAAGACAGTTTGACCGGAGACTGGTACGACTGTTCGGCGCATATGCTGTGGATCGGCGATCGAACGAGAGAAGTCGACGAAGCACATGTCGAGTTTTTAACCGGCGTTAAAAATCCTATCGGTATTAAAGCAGGTCCTAGCATGACGGCCGAAAAGCTGATGGCGTTAATCGAAAAATTAAACCCCGAAAACGAAGCGGGACGCATCAATATTATCGTTCGTATGGGTGCCGATAAAATCGAATCCGAATTCCCAAAACTTGTACGCGCGGTCAAAGCAGCGGGAAAAGAAGTGCTTTGGAGTATCGATCCGATGCACGGAAATACCATCAAAGCTTCCAATAACTACAAAACGCGTTCGTTTGATGAAGTCTTACGCGAAGTCAAAGGCTTTTTTAAAGTTCATGAAGAAGAGGGCACGTTTCCGGGCGGCGTTCATTTGGAGATGACGGGACAAGATGTCACCGAGTGCATCGGCGGCGCACAAGAGATCACCGAAGAGAACCTTGCATGCCGTTACCAAACCCAATGCGACCCGCGTCTCAACGCGAACCAAGCTCTTGAACTTGCCTTTTTGATTGCCGATTCCCTCAAAGCGGCACGCCAACGTCTGATAGAATCTTAACGCTCGTTCATCCATATTCCCGCTTTGGCGTCATAAAGCGGGAATTGGTGCTTAAACTCTTCTTCGTCAAAGTCAAATCGATAGGCTTCCATATAATCCATCACCAGTGTGTACGCATCGTTAATGGCTTGAAATTTTGCGTGATCGCCTGTTGGCATATCGGGATGAAACTCTTTGCATAAGAGCAGATAAACGCTTCGAACGGTCTTTTTATCGGTTTTTCCGACAAGACCCAACGTCTCTACGGCACGGCTAAACGCTTCAAAACTGATCTCTTTTTCCATCACGCGAGTTCCTTATTTTTTGACATGTAGCTTTGAATATGCCTTATGGCGCATCGATTGTTATTTAATCTTTAATTTACATTGCTTGCATTATAATCGTTTCACAAAATAATATTTTTGGACAAAAAATGAAACAAGCCGTTCTTTCTGCCGCTGAGAATTTTTGCTCCACGATCTTATCGACGTCTTTACGACAAGGGCGACTCGAAACAGACAACTTTTACGGTGCTGCGGTTTCTTTGTACGAAAACGAAGCCGAGCATATTTGGTATCTCTTATTTCAACGAGAAACCCTCAACCAAATCGCACAAAACCTTCTTTTTGAAGATAGCCTGTGCGAAGACGATTTGGACGACTTAATCAAAGAGGTTTCCAACCAAATTATCGGCGGGGCAAAAGTCATCTTACAACAAAAATACCCCAATCACACCTACCAACTCAGCGTTCCCGAATTTATGGGGCATATCTCACATCCTTTTCCGTTTACGACGCAAGAGACGCTGTGTTATTCGCTTAACGATTTCTCGTTTGTGATTGCGCGCCAATAGCACTACGAGCGCGTTTTTTTTCTTTGGTACGAAACACTTTGACGTACACGAGCGAACTAACGACGATCAAAGCGAGTAAACTCCACGTTATCGTATGCAAATTTTCTTCCAAAAGGGCTTGATTCTGACCGAAGAAATACCCCAAAAGCGTCAAAATCGTGACCCAAATACCGGCACCCAATCCCGTGTAAAAGCAAAAAAGTGCCACATTCATACGCGCCAATCCGGCGGGCAACGAGATGTAATGGCGCACAACGGGGATCAAACGTCCCGTAAACGTTGAAAACGAGCCGTGCGTCTTGAAAAACCGTTCGACTTTTTCAAGCTTTTCGGCACTGAAAAAGAGATAGTGCCCGTATTTTAAAATCAATTTTCGCCCCAAAAAGACCGCCAAATAGTAATTGAGTAAAGCTCCGGCGATACTCCCGAGCGTTCCTAACACGATCACGACCGGCATACTCATTTCGCCTTTGGCACATAAATAGCCCGCCGGAATCATCACGACTTCGCTGGGAAGCGGGAAAATACTGCTTTCGATCAACATCATGACGAAAATACCCAAATACCCCAAAGCTCCAACCGTTTGAACAATCCAATCTATCATAGCATGCATGCCGTTTTTATCCTTACTTTAATGAGTTAATTTAATCGTTTGATCGCTACACCATGCGGCTAAATGCGTATCGTGCGTAATGAGTACGATTCCCACGCGATCCAAAAAGCGCATCAGCAACTGCATGACATGTAAGCCCGTGACGTTATCGAGCGCGGAAGAGGGCTCGTCGGCTAAAAGCAGTTGAGGCTTCATCAATAATGCACGTAAAATCGAGCATCGTTGCAATTGACCGCCGCTTAATTGATGCGGTTTTTTCGTTAAAAGATTCGCATCAAGGTCCAAGTCGTGCAATAACGCTTCGCAATCTTCCATCGACGCGACGTCTTTGATTTGATTTTCAATGCTATACGTCGGGTGAAACGACGTGTAAGGGTCTTGAAAAATTTGCGAAAGAGGTGCGGCGACGATGCTTCCTTTAAGCGGTTTAAGGTGTCCGGTAATGAGCTCGAAAAGCGTGCTTTTCCCGCTCCCGCTCGCTCCTAAAATCGAAACGCATTCACCCCGATGCACGCTTAAGCAAAAATCCTCGTACAAAAGCCGTCCATGAGGATAACCGAAGCAAAGACCTTCAATCGCTAACACCTCTTGGCTCATTCGCGAATTTGCCCTTGCCCGTAAACTTTAAATTTATAAGTCGTCAAATCGTTAATGCCCATAGGGCCGCGCGCGTGCAGTTTATTGGTACTGATGCCCACTTCTGCCCCGAAGCCGAATTCGCCGCCGTCGGTAAAACGCGTCGAAGCGTTGGCGTACACCGCCGCCGCGTCTACTTCGTTTAAAAAACGCTCAACGACGCTGTAATTGTCGCTCAAAATCGCCTCCGAATGCGAAGAACCGTAAGCGGCGATATGCGCAATTGCCGCATCGACGTTCGCAACGATCTTGATGTTTAAAGCATTACTTAAGTGTTCGGTATGATAATCTTCGTCACTTGCACGTTCTACATGTAAGAGTTCTTGCGTTTTTTCGCACCCTTTGACGTACGTTCCCGCGCGATCAAGTGCCTCTTTCATATGCGGTAAAAACGTTTCGGCGATTGCTTCGTGTACCAAAAGCGTTTCAAGGGAGTTGCATGCGCTGGGACGTTGGCATTTGGCATTTAAAACGATTGCGACGGCACGTTCGTGATCGGCGTCTCGGTCGACGTAGGTATGGCAAACGCCTTTATCGTGTTTTACGACCGGAACGGTTGCGTTTTCGCTGACGTAGCGAATCAACGCTTCGCCGCCCCGCGGAATAATCAAATCAACGTAGCGATCCATTTTAATGAGTTTTGCGACGCCCTCACGGGAAGCATCGGGTAAGAGCGAAATAATCTCTTCGGGCAAACGGTTGTTTCGCAACACCGCTTGCAAAAGCGCGGCAATCGCCCGATTACTGTGCAATGCCTCTTTCCCGCCTTTGAGCACGCATGCGTTGCCGCTTTTGAAACACAATGCCGCCGTATCGCTCGTGACGTTCGGACGGCTCTCGTAAATAATACCGATGACGCCGATGGGAATGCTCACTTTTTCAATGCGCAACCCGCTTTGAACGACCCATCCTTCCAAAACGCGTCCGATCGGCTCTTTGAGTGCCGCGATTTCGCGAATGGCCTGCGCCATATCCGCAATGCGTTTGGCGTTTAAGAGCAATCGATCGACCAAAGCACCCGCTAAATTCGCTTGGCGCGCCTCGTGTAAATCTTTTTCGTTTTCGGCGAGAATCGTATCGGCGTTTTGTTCCAGAGCATCCGCCATCTGCATCAATACCGATACTTTCGTCTGGGGATCAAGCGTGGCGATCGTCTTACTTGCCGCTTTAGCATGTTCTAAAAAAGTTTGCACGTTTTTCTTTCCTTAATCATCGCATTTACGGGGATTTTACACTTTTTATATTTAATAAGCCATAAGTAAGCGCGGGGTATAATGGACGTTATAAGAAGAAACAAACGGGAGACGACACACATCATGGTACAGTTATACGATTTAGTCATTATCGGAGGAGGCCCAGGAGGCATCGGTGCGGCGGTTGAAGCAAAAGCGTTAGGGCTTCAAAACATCTTGATGATCGAAAAAGGCGAAAACCATTCGCAAACCATTCGTAAATTCTACAAAGACAACAAACGCGTCGATAAGAACTACAAAGGACAAGAGATCGAACTTAAAGGAACGATCGATTTTCGAGACGGCACCAAAGAGAGCACGCTCAACTATTTCGACTCCTTACTCGATAGAGGCGAAATCGACACGGCGTTTAACAGCGAAGTCGAAAGCATCACGAAAGAGAACGGACAATTCTACGTCGTCACGTCCAAAGCCGGCTATCGCGCGAAAAACGTTATCGTTGCAATCGGAACGATGGGCAAACCCAACAAACCCGACTATACGCTTCCGATTTCACTTAAAGAGCGCATCAACTTCAACCTCGACAAATGTTCGCAAAGAGAGAAACTGTTGATCGTCGGCGGCGGTAATTCGGCGGTCGAATACGCAATCGAGCTTTCTAAAACCAATAACGTCACGCTGAACTACCGTCGTGAGACCTTTAGTCGACTCAACGACATCAATTTAACCCTTATCAACGAATACAACGGTCAAGAAAAACTACGCCTACGCTTAGGCATGGACATCGTCTCGATCGAAAACGAAAACGGTCTGGTGAAAGTCAATTTTACCGACGGCTACTACACGATTTACGATCGCGTCATCTATGCTATCGGCGGAACGACGCCGGTCGATTTTCTCAAAAAATGCGGTATTACCTTCGATGCGGAAGGCAAACCCGAGTTTGATGAGCACTACGAGACGAAAACCAAAGGGCTTTACCTTGCCGGCGACATCGCGGTTAAAAGCGGCGGAAGTATCGCCATTGCGCTCAACCACGCCCACGATATCGTAACGCATATCTTAACATCGTCTCACATGTAAGGATAGAAATGGCAAAAATCCCTCTTTCGTCGTCACAAAGTTTAAACATTCTTTTAAGCGTCATTATCGGCGTAGGCGGTTTTTCCGCCTACAAATTCGGTCATTTCGACGGTGTTTCGTTTGACGAACTCGGCGAAAAATACATTAGTAAAAGCGACGTCAAATTTAGCGATTTACCCAGAGATGTTCAAAAACGCTACATCGATAAAGAAGCGACTTTGGAACAAAACAAAGAGGCTTCCGATCTTTTAGAAGACGCCTATCTCGACGAACAGGGCAAACCAATTCCCGAGTCGGAAGTGATGCCGCAAGATATGAAACGCCTGATTGCCAAGTTGCAAAAAACGCTTCTTTTCTTACAACACGACAATTTACTGATAACGAACGAAAAAAACGAACTTGCTAAAAAACTTGACGAACAAGAGAACGAACGCGAGAGCGAAAAAGCGGAACTTCAAAGCAAAAATACCGAACGCCTCAACGAGGCGGAACAGCAGCATTATCGTAACATCAGCGATCTGACGATGAAAATCAACGAATTGCAAAAAGAAAACGTGGTCATCGCGCAAAAAGCCAATCTAGAAGCCAACGCATTGCGTTCTCAAATCGACGAATTAAAAAGCCAAGCCGTTGAAGCCGAAACGCGCAAGGGCAAAGAGATTCAAAAAGCGCGCGAAGAAGAACAAGCTAAGCTGAGCGACTATAAGGAAAAAATCAAACTTCTTAACGATCAAATTTCACTTCTGAACGAACAAATCGCCAACAACAACGATACGGCGAAAAATGCCTTTATGCGCAAACAAGACGAAATCGATAAACTGAAAAACCAACTCGATCTTGCGGCAAGAGAGAAAAACGAGCTTTTAAGCAAGCAAACGCAAAATCTCCTTGCGGCGGATCAAAAACATAAAGACGAAATTGCCCAATACGTCAGAACCATCGAACAACTCAAAGCCGACACCGAAACGCTCATCGCAAAAAATCGCCAAGAAATGAGTGACCAAGAACAAGTGGGTCTTAAAAAATTAGCCGTCCAAGAAGAGAAAATCAAAGGTCTCAACGCCGAACTTGCAAGTGCGCAAAAACACGTAGATGCCTTAATTTTGGAGAACGAAAAAGATTTCAATAAGTTTAAAACCTATCTTGAAGACGAGAAAAAGCTCAACAAAGAACTCACCGCGGGCAATAAAAAACTGGAAGAAAATGCGCAAGCGATGGAAAAAAGTTTGAACGACAGCTTGCTCAAACATAAAGAAGAGTTGGCAAAAAAAGAGATTGTCATTCAAGAACTCAACGATAAAATTGCCAAACTCAACAACGATAAACTCAACGTCGAAGCCGAAGTAAAACGTCGCGTCGACGAAAACGACAAAGTCCATAATAAAAACTACAAAATTTTCAACGAGAAAATCGCAAGCTTCGAAGCCTCTAAAAAAGCCTTAACGGAAAACCTCGACAAACAATTAGCCGAGTACAAAGCCAGTGCAAAAGAGACGTATGATCGCGTTCAGTTCCATACGGAAGAGCTTACGCGCGCCAACGAAGAGTTGAAACAAAAAATGAGTGCCAAAGACCAAGAACTTCAAAACGCGAAAAATCAACTCGTAGCGTTTAAACTTGAACAGCAAAAAGCTCAAGACGCCAAGGATACTTCGCTCAAATCCGCCCAAAGCACGCTGGAAACGCTTCGCGGCGAAACCAAACAAAAAGAAGAAGCCTACCTTCTTAAAATTCAAACGCTAGAGGCCGATCTGCGCGCAAAAGAGGCAACGGCGACAGCGGCAAAAAAAGACGAAACACTTAAAATTGCGACACTGGAGAAAGAGATTAAAACCAAAGCGGTTGAGATGCAAGCACTTCGCGATGAAAATTCGCGCCACGAAAGCGCGCTCAAAACGCTTCAAGTCAAAATCAAAGATATGGAAGACTCCGCAACCAAGGCAAGCAATAAGCAAATCGAAGAGCTCAAAGCCAAACTGGCGCAAACCGAGAAAAACCGTGCAACCGAAAACACGCAATTGGTCGATCTTAAAGATACGTTACGTGCCAAAGAGATCGAATACCTAGACGCCCTTAAAGAAAAAGACAAAGCGTTCAAAGCCAAAGAGACGCAACTTTCGGCGAGCAAAGAAGAGATTAAAAAGATAAGTGCCGCGCAACAAAACAGCGAAGAAGAGATTAAAAAACTTAAAGAAGAGCTGAAACAAAAAGAGTTTAAGCATCTTGAAGAGACCAAAACGCTTCAAAATGAGCTCAAAGTGAAAGAAAGTGCGCTCAACGGCAACCAAAAACAAGAGACGCTCAAAAGTATCGCTTTGGAAAAAGAGCTCAAACAAAAAGAACTGGCGTTTGCTCAAGAAAAAGACGCTCTGAGCAAACGTTTGGCGGCAAGCGAACAGTCGCTCAAAACGTTAAACGAAAAGTTGGCGTTACTCGAAGCGTCCGAATCGACGAAAAACGCGCCTAAAACGGCCGCCGCAACGTCAACACCGAACAAACCTGCCGGCAAGGGACAAAAGCCCGTTTTCGTCGATTCGATTATGTGTACCGATATGGGAACGGGCGTCAACGCCATTTCCGATCAGTGCAAACAAAACGTGCAAGCCTTCTTAAGCAAATACGACGGTACTTATTTCTTCGAGGTCGCACCTATCGTCGATAACGGCGGATTTGCCTCGTTAAAACTGATTAAAAGTAAAAAAGTCGGCGTCGAGGACAGCGAAATTGATCGCATCAGTTCCCTTGCCAACATCGGCTTAGGAAAAGCACGCGCCAAAGCGGGCGGAGAGCTCATTGAAACGTTTGTGGGCGATGGCGCGAAGATTAGTTATGCGCTTTCCAACGTCGAAAAAGATAAATCCAAAGGGTTTGTAATCAAGGTGTACCGATAAACATGCAACTTTACCAATACGAAACGGGCTATCGCTACAACAGCGATACGCTCTTACTTTATGATTTTATCGCGGCATGTCACCCCAAAGGATCGATACTGGACGTCGGATGCGGGTGCGGTATTTTAGGGCTTTTGCTCAAACGCGATTTTCCTGAAACGTCAATGACGCTTTTGGATATTCAAGAAGCGAATATGATTCTCAGCGAGCGCAATGCGGGGCTCAATTCTTTACATGTAGGTTTCATACACGGCAATTTTACGGAAACGTCGTTTAGCGATAAATTCGACTGGATCGTCTCTAACCCGCCTTTTTACCATCAAGGCGTCGTGAAAAGCCAAAACGAGTCACTTTTTTTGAGTCGTCACGGCAGTGCCTTACCGTTTGGAGCATTGGCGCATAAAGTCACGAAAAACTTAAGCAATCGCGGCTATTTTTGTTTTTGTTACGATGCCAAACAACTGGATATGCTCATGCAAGAGTTACAAAAAGCAAAGCTCAACGTCGAAGAGATCTGTTTTGTCCACCCAAGCTACGCGAAAGAGTCTTCGTTGGTTTTGATTCGTGCGCGTAAAAATTCCAAAACCTTATGTAAAGTACGTCCGCCGATTATTTTATACGAGAACGATCATTTCACTCCTCGCGTCGCACATATTTTCGAAAAATCCCAAACCAAGAGTTTAGCATGGCAGAACTAATGCATTGCAACGATTATCCCTACGCTTTCGATCCTAGCGCGTGCGAAACGTGTCAGGGAAACTGCTGTATCGGAGAAAGCGGTTATATTTGGGTCAGCACAGAAGAGATCGAAGCGATTGCGGCAAAACTTTCTTTGAACAAAGTGCTTTTTATCAATAACTATTTAAACAAAATTCGCTATCGTTTCACGATCAAAGAGGTCGTTCACGAAAGTGGGTATGCGTGTATTTTTTTCGATTCGCACCGCAAACAATGCGGTATCTACGAAGTACGTCCCAAACAGTGTCGAACGTTTCCCTTTTGGGAACATTTTAAAGATAACATGAACGAGGTAGTTTCAGAATGTCCCGGTATTATTCCTTTATAGTCGTTTTTTTCCTTTTGGTGGGATGTAGCACCAAAGAAGTCGTCTTCACCGAAACGACCAAAAAAGTCTTTGAAGAAGAGGACAACCTTATTCTTCAAGCCCTTGATTATCAACAACGCGGCGATTATGCGAATGCTAAAAGAGTATACCACGTTCTCTACGATCAGAGCCAAAAGAAAGACTATTTGACCGAAGAAGCGGGTTTAGCGTTTGTTCTCCAAACGCAAGATGCCGCCGCATTGATCGATGAAGGACTTCGAAAATACCCCGAAGAGAAAAACTTTACACGCTTACATGTCGGCCAACTCGTCAAAGAAAAACGCTATGAAGAAGCGGAAAAAGAGATCCTTTCGTTAATCGGTACCGACAAGACCGTTCAACACTTAAGCATTGCCGCCAATTTGTATTTGCAGATGAAAAACTACGACGTTGCGCTCAAATACTTTGAAAGTGCGTACAAACTCGAACCTTCCGAAGAGCTGTTGATGAATATGGTCGAAGTGTTGTACCGCTTTTTAGACCGTAAAGACGACGCCATGGCGTACCTTGAAACCTTTGCATCCATGGAAGGATGCGGGCAACACGTGTGCTACAAACTCGTTGAAATCTACGGACGCGATCGTAACGTGAACGGATTGATCGCTACGTATAAGAAACTCTACAAAGAGAACCAAAACGAAGAAATCGCCAAGAAAATCGTCGAATTGATGCTCTATTCCAAAGACGTCAAAGGCGCGATCGCCTTTTTGGAAAAAAGTCGGTTTAACGAAGATTTATTGCTCCAAATTTATGCAACGCAAAAGAAATTTAAAAACGCTTACGAACTTGCCGCAGAACTCTACGACGATACGAAAAACATCGACTACCTCGGTAAAATGGCGATTTACGAATACGAGCTCAATAAAAACGCTCTTTCGCCCGAAGTTTTACAGTCTATAACGCATAAATTTGAAGAAGTGACCGCTATCTTGAACGATTCGGTCTATTTAAATTACTACGGCTACTTATTGATCGATCATACTATCGATGTTAAAAAAGGAATCGCTTTGGTGGAGCGGGCGTTAAAACTCGAACCCGATTCGCCTTACTATTTGGACTCTTTAGCGTGGGGATACTACAAGCTAGGAGAGTGCCAAAAAGCCTACGATATTATGAAAGATTTCGACGAAAGCATCTCCACCGAACCCGAAGTGCTAAGCCACATTAATGCCATCAAACAATGCCTCAAAGAGAAACAACCATGATTTTAGACGAGATTATCAAGCGTACCAAAGACGATTTGGAGAAAAAGAAAAAAAAGTATACGATCGATTGGTTAGGGCGAAGCCTTGCGTTTAATCCTTATATGCCGCGCGACGTTAAGCCGTATCTGAAAGCAACGAGCGACAATCCTTACCGCATTATCGCCGAAGTGAAAAAAGCAAGCCCGAGTAAAGGGATTATCAAAGAGGATTTCGATCCGCTTGAGATCGCAAAAGCGTATGAGTTAGGCAAAGCCGATGCGATTTCCGTTTTAACCGAGCCGCACTATTTTAAGGGCGATTTAGAATACCTGACGCAAATACGCCGTTACGTTCCGACGCCGCTGCTTCGAAAAGATTTTATCGTAGACGAGTATCAGATCGTCGAGGCACTCGTTTACGGTGCCGATTTTATTTTGTTGATCGCCAAAGCGCTCAGTAAAACCGAGCTTAAACACCTTTTAGAGTATGCGTTTCGCTTAGGATTGGAAGTTTTAGTCGAAATTCACGACAAAGAAGATTTGGTCAAAGCGATTTTTGCAGGCGCAAACATTATCGGTATCAACCATCGCAATTTGGAGACTTTCGATATGGATATGAGCCTAACCGAAAAGCTCATGCCGCTCATTCCTCAAGGTAAAATTATCGTCGCGGAAAGCGGTTTGAACGATAAAGAGACGATTCGGCATTTAAGCAAAGTCGGCGCGGACGCTTTTTTGATCGGCGAATACTTTATGCGCGAACCCGATATCGCGTCCGCATTGGCAGCGATCAAAAAGGTCGATTGATGGATTACATGTACGCACCGTGGCGCGACGTTTATTTTAAGGAAAAAGAAGAGGGGTGTGTGTTTTGCCGTATTAGCGAACATCCCGAAATGGACGAAGTACATCACGTTCTCTATCGCGACGAACTCTGCTTTGTCGTGATGAACCGCTACCCGTACACGCCGGGGCATTTTATGGTTATACCGCACGTTCATACCGACGCCATCGAGTCTTTAGAGTCTTCGACGTGGCTTCGTATGTCGCATCTGGTGCAATGCTCGGTTAAAATGCTTAAAGAAGGGCTGGGAGCGCACGGCGTCAATTTAGGTATGAATTTGGGTAAAAGCGGCGGTGCCGGCATTGCCGAACATGTACATTACCATATTCTTCCGCGTTGGAGCGGCGACACCAATTTTATTACCGCTATAGCGCAAACCCGCGTCTACGGTACGGATTTTGACGCCTTGTATCACACACTTCACGCGCTGATTCCGACGTATTTTTCATGTTAAAAGAATGCGACGTCGAAACGTTTTTAGCGTCTCGCGAAGCGTTGGATCTTCTGATCGACGCTCGTAGCCCCAAAGAATTTAGCGAATCTTGCATCGTAGGCGCACAAAACTTTTATGCGCTAAGCGATGCACAACACCAAGAAGTCGGTACGATTTACAAACAACGATCGCGCAACGAAGCCAAGATTTTAGGCGCGCGTTACATCTGCGAAAACGTTGCCGCACACCTTCAAACGATCGCAAAACACTATCCCATAGGCTCGAAGATCGGCATTTATTGTGCTAGAGGAGGGCTAAGATCCAGTTCGATCGCCATTATATTGTCGCATATCGGTTATCAAGTCTATCGTTTGGAAGGCGGTTATAAACGTTATCGCGCGTACGTACTAACGTTTTTCGAGCAATTGCCTCACCGACGTTTTATCGTCCTCGGAGGAAAAACGGGTTGCGGAAAAACCGAGTTGCTCAAACGACTCTCGCCTTCGCTCGATATCGAAGGATTCGCCAATCATTTAGGTTCGAGTTTCGGCGCGGTCTGCGGAGCGCAACCGAGCCAAAAGATGTTTGAAAACAGCCTCTTTAACGCTCTTTTCGCTTTAGAACCCGATCAGAGTATCTTTGTCGAAGCCGAGAGCAAGCGTCTTGGAAAAGTCACGATTCCCGCGCGCGTGTATCAAAACATTCAAGCAGGCGTTCGCGTCGAAATTACCGCACCCTTTGAAATGCGTACGAAACGCATCTTACATTACTACCAAAACGTAACGCCGGAATTTTTTTACCGCGCAATGGCGATTATCGCGCCTTACATTCGTAAAAGCGTTAAAGAGGCGATTATCGATGCGTACGAACGCCGTGATTTACAAAGCGTCGTTACCTTCTTACTGCGCGATTATTACGATTTGGTCTATCAAAAACCTTTACATGTAAGCTTTGTTTTCGACAATGCAAACGAAGCGGCATGCATCGCTTCACTCATCAACCTTCGCGAAACGCTTTAAGCCCTTTTTTACGTCATAAATGCGACAATAATATCAAATTAATTCAAGTATTATTTATGAGGACCATTCGTATGAAAATATTATTGGCATCACTGGTTTGCGCAACGTCGCTTTTGGCTCACTTTCAAACGGTTATGACCGATCAGTCGGTCGTCGAACAAAAAAATCCGAAAGTTTCGATTCAATACGAGTTTACGCACCCGTTTGAACAACAATCGATGAACATGCAAAAACCTAAGGAAGCAGGCGTCTTCTTTGAAGGTAAAAAAACATCGCTTCTAAGCAATCTCCAATCGGTCGAAAAAAATAAAATGACGACGTGGAAAAGCGAATATACGATCAAAGAACCCGGCGTGTACCAATTTTACGTCGATCCGATGCCGTACTTCGAACCTGCGGAAGACAAGTTTATTCGCCATCAAACGAAAACAATCGTCGATGCGTTTAATTCGGGCGAAGGTTGGGATAAACCCATCGGACTCAAAGCCGAAATCATTCCGCTTTCACGCCCTTACTCGCTTTATGCCGGAAATCTTTTTAGCGGCAAAGTGCTCTACAAAGGTAAACCCGTTCCCAATGCCGAAATCGAAATCGAATACTACAACACACAAGGGCTTAAAGCTCCCAACGACATGTACGTAACACAAGTCGTCAAAGCCGATAATAACGGTGTTTTTCATGTGGCTTTACCGCTTGAGGGCTGGTGGGGATTTGCCGCTTTAATCGACGACGACGAAAAAATCAAACACGAGGGTAAAAGCTATCCGGTAGAACTGGGTGCCGTTTTGTGGCTTAAAACCGAAAAGATTCACTAATGCATATTAGCGAAGGGGTATTACGCCCCGAAATTCTGATCGGAGGTGCCGTTCTTTCGACGGCACTGGTTTTTTACGCGTTTAAAACGCTTAAAAACGAAGAGATTCCTAAAACCGCCGTTTTATCCGCACTCTTTTTCTTAGCGTCGTTTATTCATATTCCCTTAGGTCCGACGTCGGTTCACTTGGTTTTAGGCGGTATCGTCGGCGCACTGTTAGGTCCGCGCGCTTTTGTGGCAATTTTCGTCGCGCTCTTCTTACAAGGTATTTTATTCGGCTACGGCGGACTCACGACGCTCGGCGTTAACGTGTTCAATCTTGCGTTTCCAACGCTTGCGGGGTATTTTCTCTTTCGCTTACATCCGCATACGCTATGGAAAAAAACCGCCTTATGGTTTTGCATCGGCTTTGTTCCCTTAGGCTTATCGGCGTTCTTGCTCTCGCTTACCTTAGCCTTAAACGGCGAAGCGTTCGTCAGTGCCGCACAATTGGCGTTTTTAGCACACCTACCCGTGATGTTCATCGAAGGCGTCATCACGCTTTTTGCACTTCGTTTTATCGAAAAAGTCGCACCCGCATGGTTGGAGGTCGTATGATAGTTCGTTTTATAATCATCGCTTTTTTAAGTATCTCGACTTTGTACGCACATAAAATCAATCTTTTCGCTTACGACGAAGAGGGGAGTTTATACGTTCAAAGCTACTTTACCAAATCCGCTCCGTGTAAACAATGCACGATCCTGCTTCAAGATTTTCAAGACAAAGAATTAGCACGCGTTCAAACCGACGATGAAGGAAAAGCCTCCATCAAGTTGCCTGCACCGCATTTCAAAATTACCGTTGAAGGCGGTATGGGGCATCAAGCGACGTTGGACTACGAAGCAAAATCCCACACAAAAGAAGAGCTCAAAACCTTACCTGCCGATACGCCTTTGAGTAAAGTCGCCTTAGGATTGGCTATAATTGTCTTTTTCTTTGGAGCACTCTTTTGGATCAAACGTCCCACCCGCCGATAACGCCTTGCGTCGCCTTGCTTTTAGCCCTCGTATACGGTTGCACGATCGCACTTCAAACGCACATGTACGTTTCGATGTCGCTGATCTTATTTTTTTTGGCATGGCTCAAACGACGCTTTTTGCTGATTATTTTCAAGCGTCTTGTCATGCTCAATACGCTGATCGTTTTCATTGCACTCACGCTTTATTGGCAACATCAAGAGCATCTTGCGGGATTAATGCTCCTTCGTTCCAACTTGATGTTGCTTTGTATTTTACTGCTCTTTCACGGCTGTAACGAATTTACGATCGCGATTGCGATGCAACGCCTCGCTTTACCGCATAAAATAACGACGCTCTTTTTCTTTACGAGTAAATCGATTTTTCTGATTCGCCATGAACTCGTACTCTTTAAAAATACGCTACGCATTCGCGGTTTTACGCCCAAAACCGATCTTTTATCGTATAAAACGTTGGCGGGATTTATCGGCACGCTGGTAATCAAGGCTTTAGAACGCTCGGTCGCTTTGCAAAAAGCAATGCTGCTTCGGGGATTTCAAGGTGAAATTTACACCTTAAGCCGCCGCCAAAGCTTGAGCTCCAACGACGCGATTGCAACGTTATTGACGCTTATCTCACTTTTTTGGCATCAAGGGTATCTACTATGAGTTGTTCGCTAACGATGAAAAATATTTCCGCCGCACGTAACGGCGTGACGCTCTATAACGGCATCACGTTAAACCTTTCGCATAAAGAGAAAATTGCGATTATCGGACCTAACGGTTGCGGTAAAACGACGCTTTTGGAGATGATCGCCGGATTGTCTTTGCCGCAAAGCGGTCTCTTGGAACTGTTTCACCGACCGATGCGCTCCTTGGACGATTTTAAAACCGTGCGTACGATGATCGGCTATCTTTTTCAAGACTCCGACAATCAATTTTTAGCACCTATCGTCGAGGATGACGTCGCGTTTAGCCTCCTTGCCCAAGGCATATCCAAAGAGGAAGCCGCACTTAAAACCGCTATGATGCTTCAGGATTTAGGCATTGCACACTTGGCGAAGAAAGTAGTCTATCATCTCTCCGGAGGCGAAAAAAAATTAGTAGCACTTGCCGGCGTCTTAATCGCCGAACCCAAACTCATGCTTTTAGACGAGCCGACCAATGGATTGGACAATGCCATGCAACAAAAGCTCGTTGCGATTTTACGTAAAATCGATAAAAGCATCATCATCGTTTCGCATCACAGAGAGTTTCTCGAATCCATCGTCGATAAAATCTATACGATGACGCAAGAGGGTTTACACGGTACGTTTAACGCCTCAAACCCCCAAAAATCTTATATCTGGAGAACGTATGACGGACACGAAACAACGCTTTGATGCCGTAGCACAAACGTGGGATCAAAACAATATGCGTTTAAGCCTTGCTAAAAATATTACCGATGCGATCTTAGACTCCGTTTCGTTTTCAAAAGACGACTGTGTTTTGGACTTTGGCTGCGGCACCGGACTTGTGGGACTCAATATCGCTCCTTTTGTCGGGAAACTCGTCGGCGCAGATCTTTCAAGTGCGATGTTGGAGCAATTTCAACGTAAAGCCGATGAAAGCGGATTGACTCATATTGACACCTTGGCATTGGACATTGATGCGGATTTCGGTGCTTTGCGATTCGATCGTATCGTAAGTGCCATGGCGTTTCACCATATCCAAGAGCCTTCGCACCTTATTCGAAAATTTTCCCGTATCCTCTCAGACAAAGGGCTCTTAGCGATTGCCGACTTGGACAAAGAGGACGGAAGTTTTCACTCGGACAACACGGGCGTATACCATTTTGGATTTTCAAGGGAAGAGTGGGTGCGTTTTTTCACCGAAAACGGCTTTGAAAAACCGCGTTTCGTCCACGCACACACCGTGAGCAAAAACGGCAAAACGTATGAGGTCATCCTCTGTTTTGCCGCAAAAGCCTAAAAGGTCAATAAGACTTTAGTACCGGTCAGCTTCAACGCTTCGTGAACGGCATTGACGTAACTAAGCGTTGAAAGCTCTTGAGCGTTTGTATAGGCAATATCAAAAGCGGTTCCGTGATCAACCGACGTTCGTATAATGCCCGCATTGAGACTTACGTTGATACTCTCTTCAAAATAGAGCGTTTTGAGAGGGATCAAACCTTGGTCGTGGTACATGCAAACGAAATACTTAAATTTTTCACGATTGGCGGTTGAAAAAGCGGTATCGGGAACCATGGGACCGAAAAAAACTTCACGTTCTAAAAAATGGTTGGCTTTTTGAATCGCTTTTTCGATTTCGCTATCTTCGTCGCCGATAACGCCGTGATCTCCCGCATGCGGATTTAACCCTAAAACCGCGATACGTTCACATCCGAGTTCTTCGTATATTTTGAGTAAAAACGGTTTAAGCTTTTTCGTTTTGATCTCGTGCGGCACATCACGAAGCGGAATATGATGCGTGTACAAAATGACGAACATCGCTTCGCATCCAAGCATCATGATCGCTTCGCATCCGAGTAAATCGCTAAGAGCATCGGTATGACCTTTATATTCCAAGCCCGCTTTTTCCCATGCCTCTTTATTGATCGGCAACGTCACGATCGCATCGACTTCATTACTTTTGGCCAATGCCACCGCCGTGATAAACGAATCATAGGAACTCTCTCCGGCATCGGCGCAACAAACGCCCGGAGTAATTTCAAAAACTTTTCCGCAATCGCGAATTTCGAAATCTTCGGGTACGTCGATTCCCAAAAGTGCGCTTCCCCATGCTAACATGTTTTCGTTAATGCAATAAATCGGCTTACAGACTTTCGTAATTTCTCGGTGCGCTCTGAGCGCAATTTCCAAACCGACGCCGTTAAGATCGCCGATGCTGATGGCAAGTTTTTTCATCGTACCAATCCTAACATCTCTTTAATCGCGCATTCTAAGCCGACAAAAACGGAACGCGCGATAATACTCTGTCCGATATTGAGTTCTTCGATCGCAGCCATAGCGACGATTGGCTTGACGTTTTGATAATTAAGACCGTGCCCGGCGGCGACTTTCATTCCCAATCGACGCGCTATATTGGCGGCATTTTCAAGCTCTCTCAAAGATGCTTCCAACTTGACATGTAAGGTTTTTCGATCCAGTTGCAGCTCAACAATCGAATGAGGCGTTCGCGCCAAATTGGCATACAACATCGCATAAATATTGGCGTACAAACCCGTATGCAGTTCAATCCATTCAACGCCTAAACGGTGCGCCGCTTCGATCATTTCCACCGAAGGATCGATAAAAAGCGATACTTCGATCTGCGCTTGATGCAAACGCTTGATCGCCTGATTGAGAGCCTCGAAATGCGCAAGAACGTCCAAGCCGCCCTCCGTTGTAACTTCTTCGCGTTTTTCGGGAACCAAGGTCGCTCGATGCGGCAAGAAAGCTAACACTTTTTCAAGAATCTCAGCGTTCATCGAACACTCTAAATTCACGGGAAGTTGCGATTGTGAAATGATTTTTTGCGCATCTTCGTCGTTCATATGGCGTCGATCTTCGCGAAGATGAATCGTGATCTGATCGGCTCCGGAGCGTTTAACGAAAAAGAGCGCGTCCAAAGGATCGGGATCGTTGATCTTGCGCGCTTCCCTTAATACGGCGATATGGTCGATATTCACACCCAAAAGCATTCTGCATCCTTTGTTTTTAGTTTCAAAACGAGCCTACGCGTCAGGTACAAAACACACTACATCATCTTATATGTAAAAATCTTGCATCAACGACGCGTCAGACAGTTGCTAGGAACGTTTTGTATTATAACCAAAATAGGGTTTCAAAAAAATTGCGACGTTACGAAACGGTCGCTATTGGGGAATATGAATACGCGTATTGTCCAAAATACCGAACTCAAATCCTTCGTGACAGGCGAAGCAGTTGGAAGCCTCTTTGATCGAAGGACGTTTGTACACGCTACGATCGATGTCCTCATGTGCCGCGCGCCAGTAGGGAACTTTACTCATCGAGATCGGATGCATCGTCCCCAAAGAGTCCAGCGTTTTAAACGCCAACTTGCGCGAGGAGGTTTCGGCACTACGGTTTGCAAGATACGCACGAATGCTCTCTTGCTCGCTTTGGGTAATATTGCGATCGCTAATCGCTTCGCCGAAATGGTTCGATAAGCCGTCCATTAAAAGCGTCCACGAAGCACTCGGAAACATAAAAGGAGGGTAGGGTTTGTGGCATTTTCCGCACTTTTGCGCATAAGCCTCGTTTTCGGCGGCATAGTCGATTTTCGCAAAACGTTCATGCGTCAAATAACTCTTTTCGTCGTAAACGATCGTATAAAGCATACCGATTGAGATCGCAATCACGCTGTACGCAAACAGATGGTGCCAAATCGAAACGACGGTATCTTCGCCATCGGCCCTTTTATAGCCCGTTACCATTGCAAAGAGCATATGCGTTTTATGGTAAAACTGCTCCACGAGGACGCCTGAAATATGAATGAACGCCCATGCAACGAGAATATACGCTCCGTATTTATGCACGTAAAACAAAAATGTCGATGCCTTAAAAAAATCGTTGTTTAAAAAGCAAAACGGACCGCTCGCTTCTTGTGTTCCTTGAAGTAAAAGCCCGCTTAGAACGATTTCCAAACCGAAACACAACACGATAATCGTAAACCAGCTGGAAGCGGCATTATGACCGGCGTGAATCTTGCGCCACCGATTTTGCACCTTTTCGACAAAATAGTATCGCAGTTCCGCAAAAGAGAGTTTAAACGTTTTGAACGTCGCATAATTTGGACCGACGATGCCCCAAACGAGCCGATAAATCAAAACAATCCCGAAAATCCAACCGAAGGCTAAATGCCATTTAAAAAGCGAGTGAAAAAAAGCCGTGATAAAAGAGGTAATAAAGGAGAGTGCGATCATCCAATGAATAATGCGCGTACACAAAGGCCATACGAAAACTTCATTTTGTCGCTTGTTCATTCTTCGCTTTCAGGTACTTCTCGGCTAACATGTCGCCGAGAAGTATCGTTGATCATTACTTGCTGATATTAAACGTGTTGAAAATATAACTTGCCATCACTTTAATATCGTAATCATAACCTTTTTCGGCTAATTTTTTCATATTATGTTCCATTACTTCGTGCTCACTTGCCGTAGATTGGCCTAAACCGCCGTTTTTGATGTCAAAAAGTGACATCTCAAGCTCTTGGATACTTTGTTTATTAATCGCAGGAGCTTTTTTCTCGGGATTGCCTTCGCCCTTATTGCCGTGGCAATGCAAACACGTCTCTTTATACACTTCCGCCGCAGAATACTTATACTTTGCCGCATCCGATTTAGGTTTATCCCCGCAACCGCTTAATAAGGCCAAACTTGCTACCGTCATACATAGTAAAGTCAATTGTTTCATCTGTTATTCCTTTTTCTATTCGTTCGTTATTTTAAGCTCTACCGGATAGCATGCCGTAAATCGTCATCGGTTTAAGGGCATACACTTTCAACAACCACCAAATCCATCGCTCTTGCGTCGGATCGAGAGGGAAAGAAGGCGTAGGTTTTGCCGTCCAGTTAAATTCGGCAAGCATAACCGTACCGAGGCTCGTAATCAACGGACATACGGTATAACCGTCGTATGCAGCCGGCAATTTCTCTTTTTTCTCCATAACGGCAATCAAGTTGTCGACTAAAACGGCATACTCTTTACGGGCACTTCCGCCGGTTTTACCCATCGGAAGAGCGGCAACGTCGCCGATAGCAAAAACATTTTTATACGTAACATGTTGTAAGGTTTCTTTCACGACGGGAACCCAACCTTTGGAAGAGCCGATCGGAGATTTACCGACAAGATCGGGTGCTTTTTGAGGCGGCGTAATATGGATAAAGTCGTATTTTTTTTCGATATTTTTAGACATCGGGATCATTGTATACTCTTTTAAATCCTCGTCGTATTCGCCTTTTTCCAACCATTTATTCTCAAACGTCGCTACCTTTTTCTCGGTATCGATGGCGACAAGATTGGTTTTAAATTCCCATTTAAAGCCGCGTTTTTTAAATTGTTCAAAAATAGCGTCGTTGTATTCGGGCACGCCGAACATCTTATCGCCGCTCGGACAAAACGTAAGTTCAACTTTATCGCGTACGCCGGCTTTGGTTAAAAGATCATGGATAATATACATAATCTTTTTAGGAGCACCGCCGCACTTAATCGCCGTAGCCGGATCGGTAAAAATGGCTTGTAGCTTTTCGCTTCCCGTGTGTGCTTTGGCTTTGGCGATCAATTCTTGAATACCTTTATACGTATCAACCGCACCGTCGGCAAAATAGATAGAATAGACGCCGTTTTTGCCCACTTTTTTGCGAACGATTTCATTGTCGCCCGAAGACATGATTTCGCCCTCTAAGCCTTTAATCGAAGCAAAATCGAGCACCAAACCCGTTGCTACGACCAAATAGTCGTACGCAACTTCCATGCCGCTTTGCGTTTTGACTTTGTTATTTGCCGG
This sequence comes from Sulfurospirillum cavolei, assembly GCF_001548055.1. Classification (GTDB taxonomy): domain Bacteria; phylum Campylobacterota; class Campylobacteria; order Campylobacterales; family Sulfurospirillaceae; genus Sulfurospirillum. The sequence continues at coordinate 1,245,307 of NZ_AP014724.1, read as the reverse complement.
ATCGAAAGAGACGACCATCTCTTTGATCCATTTTGTGCCTTTGGGAATAAAATTGGCGGTATCATACGTAATATCGCTTTTTTGCCATACGCCGGCTGCTACCAATGTTTGCCCCGGTTGATACGAAACCGAATGCGGATTAGGCTCGATAATCGTAATGTCGGGATTGGACAGTTTATTCGTCAATTTTGCCGCCGTAGCAACACCGGCAAGACCGCCTCCGACGATCACGATTTTTCCCTTTGCATCGGAAGAAGCAAACGCTTCGGTTGTCGTTGTCGTACCTGCTAAAACGCCTGCGGCAATAGGAGACGCAGCCAATAGCTTCATAGCGTCACGACGGGAAAGGACACCTTCGTGTTTTTCAATCTCACCTAGAATCTCTTCGATGATTTTGTCAGACTTCATAATTTAACCATCCTTTTTGTTGTATGTCTCCCCATTCTACTGCCAACAATATAAAGTTTTCCTTGGCTAGTAATATTATAGTTGATTATTTTAGTTATTTATAATCTTCTAAGATTGTAGCGATAATGTAACGTTATTCTAAATCTTCTATTAAGTCTTTTTTGCTTACAATCTGTAAAAATTTTAGCTCCCGTAGTGAGGCATCGTGAAAAAAGAGTTCTTCATTTTTGTCGTGATATTTTTCGTCTTATCCTTAGGCATGCATATGAATCAGTGGGTTTCACATCCTTTAGAGCATTTTTCTCGTCTGATGGCGCACGATATGCCCTACCATCCACTGTTCTATACCCTTATTGCATATGTATTGATCGGCGTGCTTCGTCTTGCTCTTGCCCTTGTAATGAAACTCTTCGGTTTTCAAAAACGTTAGCTCTTGCCGTATGATTGCATGTGATTTAGGCTCTAACACGCTTCGTATCGCACGTTTTGATTGTCAAACACGTCAAAGAACGGCATGTTTTGAACGCATCGTGCGTACGGCAAAAGACTTACATGTCAACCGTGCGATTGCCCCAGAGTCGCAAGAACGCCTTTTTACGGCACTGCATGAAGCTTCGTTACATTTTGACTTCCGCAACGAACCTTGCTTTGCGGTCACGACGCAAGCGATGCGCATGGCATCCAATGCGCGAGAAATTCTTAGTCGTATCGAAACAACGTTTGGGATTTGCTTTGAAATTATTTCAGGCGAAAAAGAGGCGGCATTGACCTCTTTAGCAGTTGAACACGCCTTAAAACGAGAAGGATTCGACGCGTCTTGTTATGTTTTATTTGATCTAGGCGGCGGATCGACGGAAATTACTTTTTGTAACACGACGAGCAAAGAAAGCCGAAGCTTTCCGTTCGGTATCGTCACAACCACCGAACGCTACGCCCCAATCGACGCATCACACATTGATCGCATCGTATCGGTCATCGAACCTTTTGTCTTGCAACATCAACCCGTCGTATCGCACTATCGTCAATTGATCGCGACCGCCGGAACGCCGACGACCGTTGCCGCTTTTAAACAAAGCATGGATTATGCCCATTACGATGCAAACGCGATTAACGGAACTTCTTTACATGTCAACGATTTTGAAGAAGCTTTCGTACGTTTAAGCCGTATGCCTATCGAAGAAGCAACACGCTTTACGGGAACCAATCGCCGCGACTCCATGATCGCCGGAATTTTACTCGTTAAAACCATTATGCAAAAACTGGGATTTGAAACCTGCATCGTTATCGACGATAGCCTTCGAGAAGGCGTGGCTATAGCAAATTGTAACACCTCTTCCTTTTAGCGATTCAAAGTACCGAAAATAGCCTCTTTTAATCTTTATTTGCTATAATAACCCACTTTTTTTACCGAGCTTTAACACCCGATAAAATAGCGGTATTCGAGCTTTACGTGAAGATGTAACACTAGCGGTATGCGGAAAATTTGACTTCGCAAGAGTCAACCTTTGACGCTCCGTACAACCTCGGCGTTGAGGCTTTTGCCCCGACATGTACAAAAAGAGTTTGCTTCCTAAAAAGCAAACTTTAGCGCGAAGTCGCAACCAAAAAAAAGATGAAAGGAGAGGTCATGGAGTTAAGCGGTTCCCAGATGGTTATAGAAGCACTACGGAAGGAGAACGTCAGCGTCGTCTTTGGCTATCCCGGCGGTGCGATTATGAATGTTTACGATGAAGTCTATAAACAAAACCATTTTAAACATATTTTAACGAGACACGAACAAGCGGCGATTCATGCCGCAGACGGTTATGCGAGGGCAACGGGCGAGGTCGGTGTTGCGTTTGTGACCAGCGGACCTGGATTTACCAACGCGGTGACGGGGCTTGCAACGGCCTATATGGACTCGATTCCTCTGGTCGTCATTAGCGGACAGGTTCCTATTAGTATGATCGGTACGGACGCGTTTCAAGAAATCGATGCGGTCGGTATCAGCCGTCCGTGCGTCAAACACAACTATTTGGTCAAAGACGCCAAAGATTTGTCGCGTATTTTAAAAGAGGCGTTTTATATCGCACGAAGCGGCAGACCCGGTCCCGTACATGTCGATATTCCCAAAGACGTAACCGCACAGATGGCACATTTTAGCTACCCGAGCGAAATTAAAATGCAAACGTACAAACCGACGTACAAAGGCAACCCTCGTCAAATCAAAAAGGCGATCGAAGCGATTGCGGCGGCGAAGCGCCCCGTTTTATACATCGGCGGCGGTGCGATTAATTCCAACGCGGCAAATGAAGTTCGCGAATTTGCTCGTATTTGCGGTATTCCCGCCGTCGAAACATTGATGGCACGCGGCGTAATGGGCGATGAAAATCCTTTATTGCTCGGCATGCTGGGTATGCACGGTTGCTATTGCGCCAATATGGCGATGAGCGAAGCCGATTTGATGATCGCTTTTGGTCCTCGTTTTGACGATAGGGTTACGGGAAAACTCAGCGAATTTGCCAAACATGCCAAAATCATTCACGTCGATATCGACCCAAGCAGCATCGGGAAAATCGTTCCAATCGATTATCCGATCGTCGGAGACCTTAAAAACGTCGTCGAAGCGATGATCCCGCTGGCAAAAGAGCAAATACAAGCCGATAAATACAAACCGTGGCGTGAACTGCTAAAACGCTACAACGAAATTCATCCGCTCAGGTACGAAGACAGCAACGACGTCATCAAACCGCAATGGGCGATTGAACGCGTAGGAGAACTTCTCGGCGATAAAGCCGTCATCTGTACCGACGTCGGTCAACACCAAATGTGGGCGGCGCAATTTTACCCGTTTAGCTATCCAAGACAATGGCTCAGCAGCGGCGGTTTAGGAACGATGGGGTACGGTTTGCCCGCGGCGATGGGTGCTAAGGTTGCATTACCGAACAAAACGGTCATCAACTTCACGGGAGACGGCTCGATTTTGATGAATATTCAAGAGCTTATGACCGCAGTCGAAAATAAAATTGCCGTTATCAACATTATTTTGAACAATCAATTTTTAGGAATGGTTCGACAATGGCAAACTTTTTTCTACAACAAACGTTACTCTTCAACCGATCTTTCGGTACAACCCGATTTCGTCAAGTTGGTTGAAAGCTTCGGCGGACGCGGATTTAGAGTCAAAACCAAAGCAGAATTCGATCAAGCTTTAAACGATGCAATGCAAAGCGGTTGCGTTTGTATGATCGACGTTCAAGTCGATCGCTTTGAAAACGTTTTACCGATGGTTCCGGCAGGCGGAACGCTTTACAATATGATGTTAGAGTATAAGGAGTAAGCCTATGGATGCGATTAGAAGAGTATTATCGGTTATCGTCCTCAACGAAGACGGCGTACTATCTCGTATTTCAGGCTTATTTGCCGGTCGCGGATACAATATCGACTCTTTAACGGTAGCCCCCATTCCGAAAACGAATTTGTCGCGCTTGACAATTGTTACCTCAGGCAGTACCGCTGTTTTGGAACAAATCGTCAAACAACTTCATAAATTGATACCGACCTATAAAGTCATCGAATCGGGCGAGTTTGTCGAAAAAGAGCTTGCATTAGTCAAAATTCCTCTGAGTGAAGATTTCAACGGTCTGGATGCCATGCTCAAAGCCTATAACGGCACGATCGCCAGTAGCAGCGAAGAGTCGATCGTCTTAATGGTTGCGGACGATTACAATCGAATCGACAGTTTTTTAAAAGCCGTTAAAAAATACAATCCGACCGATATCGTTCGCAGCGGTTCGGTAGCGATGGATCTGTAATGAAAATTAGCCTCCTTGCACAAGCGTTAGGATTAGACTACGCCGGCAGAGATTTTGATGTTGCCTCTTTTACAACGCTCAAGGAGGCAACGCCTTCGCATATTGCTTTTTTTAAAGACGCCAAGCTACTCGACGACTTAAAAAACACCCAAGCAGGCGTTGTCATCCTTCCCAAGGCCTATTTAGAAGCCTTACCTTCAAACGTAGAAGCTCTCGTGAGCGACGATCCTTATTTGAGCATGGCATACGCCAGCCGCTACTTCGCGAAAAAAGTTTTTGAGACTACTTCCGTTGCTCCGCGTATCGATCCTACGGCATCGATCGAGCAAAACGTCGTCGTCGGTAGCGGAAGCGTCATCGAAGCTGGCGCGCGTATTATGCCAAACGTAACGATCGGAGCGAACGTCACCGTCGGTCAAAACGTCGTCATATACCCTAACGTCGTCGTTTACGACGATTGTGTAATTAAAGCAGGATCCATCCTTCAAGCCGGCGTCGTCGTCGGGAGCGACGGCTTCGGTTACGCGCATACGAAAACCGGCGAACACATCAAGATTTACCATAACGGTAACTTGATTATCGAAGAAAACGTCGAAATAGGTGCTAATTCCACGATCGATCGTGCGGTTTTCGGCTCTACGGTTATTAAAAAAGGGACAAAAATCGATAACCTTGTGCACATCGGACACAATTGCGAAATCGGTCAATTTTGCATCATCGTCGCGCAAACCGGCTTGGCGGGATCGACGAAGTTGGGACGAAACGTCGTCATGGGCGGACAAAGCGCAACCGCAGGTCATTTGGAAATCGGCGATTTCGCGACCGTTGCGGCACGAGGCGGAGTGAGTAAATCCATCGAAGGCGGCAAAGTCTACGGCGGATTCCCGCTAATGCTTCAAAGCGATTGGCTTAAAAAACAGGCCAAAATCGCTCAATTTTTTAAAAGGAATTCATAATTATGGGTGGAAAAAATACAATATTAACCAAATTTCCGTTAGCAGGTACTAAAAACGGCGTCATCTCCGTTTCGCATTTGGAAGAGCCTTACGGCAACGGATCGTTTCCGGTCGTGAGTATCGGCATTTCATTAAAGAAAAATACCGAAGATCCGGATTGGAAAGCGCACATTCCTTATGAAAATCTCGATGAACTGATCAATGCGCTCAAAGACGCCAAAGCGCGTTTCGAAGCGCAACCGCGTTCGTAAAAATCACTCACGCTATACCGTGTAGACGGTATAGCTTTTTTTATTTGCGACTACAGCGTCGCCACATACTCCTCAATCGCTACGGCAACACGTTTTGAAAACGCTACCGCTTCGACGACCGTTCGCGCACCCGTTACCACGTCTCCGGAAGCAAAAACGCCTTGCATCGTCGTTCGACCGCTTTCATCAGTAATCACGAGACCTTTTCCGTCCACTTCGATCTGTTTTGCCGTTTGTACGATATTGTCTTTAGGATTTTGACTAATGGCGATCAAAACCGAATCCGCTTCTAAGATTCCGGCTTCAACACTTTCGTTTGTACCTTGATAGATCACGCCTTGTTCGTTGATTTCAACGGGTTGTTTGTACAGCTCAAATTTAACGCCGTCGATTTTGGCACATTCAACTTCATGGTTGGACGCGGGAATATCTTCCATCCCTTTACGGTACATAATAATCACGTCACGCGCGCCGTGTCGCACCGCCGTTCTTGCCACGTCCATTGCTACGTTTCCAGCACCCAAAACAACGACCTTATGACCGAGACGGTACACGGAAGGATTTTTGAGATAATCGATCGCAAAATGAACATGGCCCAAACTCTCACCTTTAATCCCCAATTTTTTCGGAGACCAAACACCCGTACCGATAAAGACCGCTTTAAAATCGTCGCGAAACAAGTCGGCGATCGTGATGTTCTTACCGACCGTAATATTAGGACGTATCGTCACGTCCAATTGACGCAATTTGTTTTCAATCGTATCGAGGATCTCTTTATTCAGACGAAAATCGGGAATACCGTAGCGAAGAACACCGCCGATTTTATCGTGAGCGTCGTACATCGTGATCTCATAGCCTTTCATACCCAGAAGTATCGCCAACGCGATTCCCGCAGGTCCGCTTCCGATAATAGCGACTTTCGTGCCGTTTTTAAGAGGTTTTTCAAATTGAAGGTCGTTCATATACAGATCGGAAATGTAATTTTCGATACTGCCTACGCTTACCGCCGTACCTTTTTTATTCAAGATACAATGCCCTTCGCAATGCTTTTCATGCGGACAGACCATTGAACAGATGACAGAGAGCGGATTGTTTTCAAACAACATTTTTCCCGCTTCTTTAATCTCTCCCGCCAAGAACAGACGAATCATCTCCGGAATCGGCGTTCCCACGGGACAGCCCGTACGACAAGAGGGTTTTTTGCATCCTAAACAGGTTTTAGCGAGCGTAATGACGTACTTATTCATCGTATTCCTTTGCTACATGTCAAAATCGTGTCGGGATTGTATCAAAAATTTGAGGATTTTTTGAGAAGTTTTAAAAGTAGGGTGCTATTTTAAGCACCCCGGAAGAAAATTATCGTTCGTAATGTTGAACAAAATCGGCAATACGCGCGATACCGTTTCGAATAGTCGCATCATCGGTCGCAAACGAAAGTCTAAAATAGCCTTCCATCCCGAATCCGATACCCGGAACCACCGCCACACCCGTTTTTTCAAGCAGTTTAGAACAAAACTTCATCGAATCGTTTTCGACCGCTTTCGTATTGACGTAAAGATAAAATGCGCCTTCGGGTTTGACGACGCTAAGTTGCGGAATCTTGCTAAAGAGTTCGCAAGCCAAATTACGTCGTTTTTCAAACGCGACGCGCATCGTTTCGATATCATCGTCCACCAAACCCTCAAGTGCCGGAATAGCGGCTTTTTGCGTGATTGAATTGATATTGGACGTACTTTGCCCTTGCAAATCGACGATCGCGTTGACGATTTCTTTGATCGGACATGCCAAGTAGCCAAAACGCCATCCGGGCATCGCGACGGATTTGCTCAAACCGTTGACGGTAATCGTTCGTTGGTACATATCCTCGCTGATGGCCGCAACGGAGGTAAATTTACGTCCGTCAAATAAAATCTTTTCATACATTTCATCGGAAACGACAAGAATTTTCGTACCCTTCAAAACGTCTGCAAGTGCTTGAAGCTCCTCTTTGGAGTAAACCGAACCCGTCGGATTGGAAGGCGTGTTTAGCAACAAGACTTTCGTTTTAGGCGTAATGGCGGATTTGAGTTGCGCCGGCGTAATTTTAAAGCAACTTGCCTCGTCGGTTTCAATAAAAACGGGCGTTCCGTTACTGTATTTGACGATTTCGGGATACGTAACCCAATAAGGCGAAGGAATAATCACTTCATCTTTTTCATCGAGAATCGCTTGAAAAATATTGAACAACGAATGCTTTGCACCGACGTTTACGACAATATCGGAAGGCTTGTATTCAAGATTGTTTTCGCGTTTAAGCTTTCCTGCGATCGCTTTAAGAACTTCGGGCGTGCCCGCGACGGCGGTATACTTGGAGCAGCCTTTTTGAATCGCTTCGATAGCGGCGTCTTTAACGCGTTGAGGCGTGTCAAAATCGGGCTCACCGGCCGAAAAGCTTAAAATATCTCTTCCCTGCGCTTTAAGATCTCTTGCCAAAGCGGTAATCGCCAAGGTTAAAGAGGGCGACAATACTTGAATTCGTTTAGATAACATGCACGTTCCCTTAAAAAAATATCGTCGAGATTATAGCGAAAAAATCCCTATTTCCCTAACACGGTCAAGCGTTTTTATTCTTGCCACGGCGGGTTTTGGTAGACGATATTAAATACGGGGTTTTGAAGTGTCAATGAAAGTTCCGTCGCGAACGCCGCTTCCCCTTCAAATCCAATAAAAAACGGATTTGAACAACGATCGATATTGAAAAAAGGGATATGTGCTCGCGAAGCGATAGCGCAATGATCCGTATCGGTAATCACGATATCGATAGGCTCTTCGTTCACAATTTCTTCAAACTCCACGTTTGGATCGTACATAAAACGTCCTTTGCCTAAGAGCAAATCCACCGCTTTTTCTTTATCGTCTTCATTCAAATTTTCAATCGATATCGCAACGACATGCATCCCGAAATCTTCCAAAAGCGGGATATAGGCCCACGAAAAGAGTCCGTTCAATAAAATCGCGACCTTTTTTCCGGAAAAAAGCGTATGAAACGCTTTACATGTTTCTTGTAGGGCTTTGGTTTTTTCGTGAATCATATTTTCAATTTTACGACACACCGCTCCGTCATTAAACTGCTCCGCAATCACGCGCAATGCATCACACGTCGCGCGAGCACCGAAAAACGAAGTTTCCACGTACGCAACGCCGTATCGTTCTTCAAATTTTCGCGCGACGGGCGTTAACGACTTGGCATTGATTAAAACGTTGAGTTTTGCTTTGTGTGCACCCATAATCGCTTCAACCGCTTCATCACCGCCGAAAAATGCCAAAATGCGCATTCCGACGCGTTCAAAAAGAATGCGATAACTCATCCGTTGGGTTTCACTCAGTCCGTAGCCCCAAAGGTTGATTGCATACGCGGTATCGATTAAAGGCTCTTTCAGCCCGATTAACGTCTTTAAAAGCGCCATACCCGCAATACGTACACCGAAATTTGCAACCCCTAAAAAGCCTGCGGACATTACCGGAACGATCCAAATACCAAGCTCTTGTTGCATGCTTTTGGCAATCCGCTCGATGTCTTCGCCTATCAACGAGCTAACACACGTCATGTAAATAAAAATCACGCGAGGACGATAGGTCTTAGCGATATGGCTAATCTGCATTTTCAGTTTTTCTTCCGCACCGAATATCAGATCGTTGAGTGCCAAAGTCGTGCAAAAATGCTCCGTGCCGTCTTTCTTTTGAATACGCGAAGCGTTATAACATGTCGGAGACGAATGAATCAAATGCGCGCATCCTTGAATAGGACTCAAAAAATTGAATGCACCTTCCAAAGCGCATCCGCTAACGCATGAGCCGGGTTGTAAACGTTCACATGTCGTTTTTTTATCTTTACTCCCGATATGTGAACACGCCGTATCGTCAAAAAGGTCTTGAAATAAAAAACGAGGCGGCGATTGCATAGAATTTTGAGTGACGCTACTCAAGGTAATCACCGATACCGATGTCAAATTTTTGAATTTTATAACCGATTTGACGGTTACTCATTCCCAGTTTTTTTGCCGCTTTGAGTTTGACGCCGCCGCACTCCCGTAAAACTTTAATGATTGTTTGGCGTTCCAAATCTTCCAAATCGGCTTTGGTTTCGACCTCTTTGTTCGTCACTTCGTTTTTTGCCGGCAATACCGAAAGGATCACGTGCGAATCGACATGTAAAGAAGGAGCCAGCAACACGATGCGTTCCATACTGTTTTCAAGTTCGCGAATATTGCCCGGCCATGCGTAAGCTTTGAGCATAGCTTCGGCATCGGATGTTAAAAGACGCTCTTTGCCGTGCCGCCTGCAAAAGTGCTCCAAAAAGTGACGCGCCAACACAATGATGTCATCGCCGCGGTCGCGAAGAGGAGGGGAGAAGATAGGAATCACGTTCAAGCGGTAAAAAAGGTCTTCTCGAAAACGGCCGTCGCGAACCATCTCTTTAAGATTACGATTGGTCGCCGCAACGATGCGTACGTTGACTTTAATCGTTTTAACGCCGCCTAAACGTTCAAACTCTTGTTCTTGCAAAACACGCAAAAGCTTGGCTTGAAGATTGAGGCTCAAATCTCCGACCTCATCGAGAAACAGCGTTCCTTCATCCGCCAATTCGAAACGCCCTTTACGCATCTCTTTTGCATCCGTAAACGCTCCTTTTTCATGTCCGAAAAGTTCGCTTTCCAAAAGATTTTCCGGAATTGCCGCACAGTTTAATTTGATATAAGGTTTTTCTTTACGAAGGCTACAGTTATGAAGTGCTTTGGCGATCAACTCTTTGCCCGTTCCCGTTTCTCCGCTGATAAAGATCGTTGAATCGGTTTGCGCGACTTTGTGAATCATCTCCAAAACGGTTTGAATCGATGCACTGTGCCCCAAAATTTCATGAGGACTTAAAATTTCTTCTTTGTAATAAAGCTTTTCTTCTTTGAGCCGCTTTTTCTCATCGATAATGGTTTGATGCATCTGCTTCGATTGTGCTAACCACGATGCCGTAATCGACAAAATCGTAATCAATTCTTCAAAATTATCTAAAGACTGTTGAGTAAGGCTCACGCCCAGCACGCCTAAGAGTTGATGGTGCGATAACGCCGGAATCGCCAAATAAGAGATTTCGCTTTTCTTCAAACTACGGCTTTTATTGAGAAAAAGGGTATTGTGATGCACGTTCTCGATCACGACGGGCTCTTTAAATTCCGCCGCCATTCCCGTTGCACCTTCACCGATTTTATACGTGCATAAGAGCTCTTGTTGACGACTCAGTCCGATCGAACTAAACACGTACAGTTCGTTTTGTTCGTCGTTTAAACCGTAATAGATGCTTTTATCCATATAAAAATGTTTTTTGAGCAATTGAAGCGTTTTTTCAAAAGCCGTTTCGATTCCTAAAGCACTCTCGCGAAGTGCCAAAGAAATATCGTATAATACTCTAAGCTCTTGATAACGCGGGCAATCTTTTATCGGGCTAATACAGGTAGTATCCACCATCGTCTCCTCAAGTAATATCAACGAACTTTAGCATTATATATTTAATTATATAACGAATATTATACCTTCAGCACGTGCGTAATGCCGACATCTCAATTGCTTATTTATTAAACAATTGATCTTCGGGTACACAGTTTTCTTTGACCGTTATTTCATAAGGAAGCACTTTGAAAACGGATACCGCTTTACCGTCGTGCGACGAGCGATATTTTTCGACTAAAGTGCTCGTAATCGTCGTTTTATAATAATCGGGAGTATATTTATCAAGGATACATTGCAATACCTCCGCCGCTTCTTCGCTATGATCGACCTTAAAGACTTTCCCGAAGATCATCGCACTTCGATAAGAGGTATCGGCATGGCAGGGCATCGGATCGACCGTCGTACCGAATTCATGGAAGAGGGTAAAACAAATGGAGGGATTTTGGGACAAGATCGACTCTTTCTTCCCCGAACCCATTCCGTGAAAATAAAGAGCTCCTTTATGCCAAACAAAATTAACGGGCGTTGCATAAGGAAGGCTCTCGTGATCGATCATCGCAACAATGCCTACGCGCGTTGTTTGTAAAAAAGATTCGATGGCCTCTTGGTCCTGACAGATACGTTGCGTATAACGAATTTTTTGCATACTATCTCCTTTTTGAAGCGAGCGGTTTTGACATGTACATGTTAAACCGCTCCGATGTAAGGCTTACCAAACGTTCAGTAACCACTCTTTGTTGCGTTTGTATTCCATATCCGTAAAAAGCGTATTGGCAATCTCTTCGGCAAGCCAAATAGCACCTGCATAACCGACGACGGGATGACGGTAAAGCCCCGCACGATCGTAAGTCGGAAAACCGACGCGAACCATCGGAATATGATTGTCGATTGCCGCCCATCGTCCTTTGGAATGCCCCATAATCAAGTCGAGCTTTAAACCTTTATTTTTGATGCGATCGTCCAATTCCCACAAATCCGCATTCATAATAATTTCCATATCCCAATCCACGTTGGCTTGAAGTGCTTTGATACGATCGTCTTTTTTATAACCGCTGTTGTCGTCTCCCAATAAAAGTAAAACGGGTTTCATCTCCATATCGATGCAAAACTCCGCCAAACTAATCACAAGATCGGGCGCACCGAAAATCGCAACGCGTTTATCCGCAAAAAACATATGCGCCAAATCGGTAATCGCATCGATCGCAATGCCTCTTTCTTTGACCAAAGCTTCGGGAATCGGCTTACCGCTCATCGTTTGAAGCTGTTTCAAAAACGTATCGGTATTGCGAATTCCGATCGGCGAGGGTCCAATGACGGAGGGAACTTTGAACTTTTTCTCAAGGTATTTCGCCGCTTTACCGCCCTCATAACGATTGAGAGCGATCGTCCCTACGGCATTGGCGGTATCTTTTAAATCCTCAACCGTCGTTTCGCCGTGAGAAACACCGCTTTTATCGGGCATTAACGGCGAATCGAAACTCTCAATCTCAAATAAAACGGTAGCGTCGATTTGCATCATCGCCAATAGGTGTTTGAGAGCCGTAACATCGCCCGGATTGACCCAGCCGGTGATTAAATTGATCTTACCGTTGGGCGTCGTTTGCTCTGCGAACGCTTTAACCAACGACTCGACCGCGACATCGTACCCGCTGATCATACTGCCTTTGAAACTCGGCGTATGAACCGGTACGAGATGGACTTCTCGACCTGCGTACTTCTCTTTTAATAGACCGTTATTGAGCTTATTGATAACGCCTTCAATATCGTCTCCGATAATTTCGGTCGAACATGTCGTAATAATCGGAATAACCCGAACGTGCGGATAGCGCGCCAATAAAACATCCACCGCCGTTTCGACGCGTCCCGTGGCACCGAAAACCGCACTGTCTTCGTGCAACGAAGAAGATGCGATGTCGAAATTGTCTTTAAAATGCTGTGCAAACAACATCCGAACAAACATAACGCATCCTTGACCGCCGTGTACGATAGCGATACAATCTTTAATCCCGATACTGACGTATTGAGCACCGCAAGGCTGACATGTAAAAATGGGATTGATAATTCCCGATCGCTCTTTGGCTCGTAAATCGCATGACATGGAAACTCCTTAATAACGTGGAGAGGTCAACTCTTTATTGAGCGACCCCGTAATCGTAACAAAATCGATGCGTTCTTTAAGCGCGTGCATCAGAACCTCTATGCTCTCTTTATCCATCTCTTTAAGCCACGCAAACCGCTTTTGAAAGGCTTCCGTCAAAGCAAGGGCATCGACCCAATAACAACGATCTTCCGGTGTATCTTTTGCCACCGGCTCTTCGCATAACAGTTGCTTTGCTTTGCTTAAAATACCTTCGTTTTGCCTAACGCGATCCCATTCGCGGGAATGGAATTGCCAAAGGCAGTGCTTCATAATGTAATCTTCCAAGGGTGCGATACGGGCACGAATCGTCTCTTCGTTCATCTTTGCCTCCTTTAAACCGCTTGAGCAGTCGTACTGCGCGTAAGCTCGCTAGGATACGTCTTGGTTCGTAAAGGCGTCACACAATCAAATTCGCCGGTATAAGGCGTTTCTCCCTCGACATGTGCCTCTTCGGGAGTGAGTTTGACGTCGGAAATCATTTGTCGCGTCATAAAGCCTTTATCGATGTTAAAGTCGTCTTTGCTAATATCGATACCCGAGAGCTGATGAATCGGAGAGTAATGCGCATTGTAAATATCGCGAGCAAAGCGCACCCAGCCTTCGAACCCCTTGTACGGTCCGTTATGATACGCATGGGCATTAAGATATTGAATGCGTTGTTTTTTAGCAACTTCGCCCGGTCGAACACCCGTAAAAATGACGTCCGGTTTCATCATGCGCATCGCTTCAAGACCTTCAAGTTCATTCGGATCGTCAATAGCAAGCGTTCCGACTTCCGCTCGGGCAATACCTTTTTCCATATCGCCTTGATGACCGAATTTGGTGTACAAAGAGACGACTTCTACGCCCATCTCTTCGTGAATCGCATTCGCCCAGTGCCACAGTTTCGATCCCCCCGGCCATAAGCAGACTTTGACGCCCGTAAGCCGTTTTTTATACCAATCAAGTTCCGGTTTCCATCGTGCCACTTCTTCGTCGATAATCGCTTGCGCACGATCTTCAAGGCCGAAAAAGCGCGCAACTTTCATTAAGGATTCCGAAAGCGGTCCAAAGCCGAAACCGTCGATGTCAAGACGCGGAATGCCGTACTTGACGCGCAGCTCGTTGCAGATGTATTCGGCAGATCTAGCACATTCAAGCACGTTTAAGTGCGCTCGATGCATACCGCGAAGCTCATCGTACGAACCGTTTCCCGTAAACGTCGAAAGCACTTGAATGCCCATACGTTTAAAGAAATCGCACATCACTTCGCAATCGCCTTGAATATTGTAGTCGCCGACGTAATTGATCACGTAATCGCTCGTGATTTTCGGCTCTACCGTACCGACTTTTTCGTTAATCCACGAAATGTTGATCTTATGATGACCTCCCGACTGACTCGGTCCGCCGAATCCCGGTGCGTTGCATACGAAAATATCCGTACCGGGCAATTCTTTCATTACTTCGCGTGCCATTGCTTCCATATCGTCGCCGATCAACGCCGACGCGCACGTTTGATAAACGGTCATACGATTAATCTCGGGATGCGCTTTAAACGCTTCAATCATATTTTTTTTCAACAAATCCATACCGCCGAAGACGACATGCGTCTCTTTCATATCGGTTGCATGGGTGTATTTGAGCTGGAAGTTGTCGTTATCGCTAATGTAACGCTTCGTCTGCCACGTGTCGTACGTACATCCCACGGGTCCGTGGCTCATATGGATCGCGTCTTTCATCGGCGTACCGATCACGTGCTTTGCACCGCAATAGGCACATCCGCGTTCCGAAATCGTTCCGGGAATTGTGGCCAAGTGTCCCTCGGGAAGGCACGTCGTTAGATCATCTTCTTCCCCTTTTAAAACCGCATGTGATTTCCGTTCCGGAATACATGTACTACATTCAAACTCATGATACGGCATGGTCTTCTCCTTTGGTGTGATGAATGATTTCATCTCCTAAACTGCATAGAGTATTCCCGAAGGTTAAAGAGCTTAAAAGTGCCTATTTTAGGCTATTTGAAAAAATAAAAGAGGAGTGGAGAAAAGCATCTGTGTACAAATATGTACAAAGATACGTTCATAAATGCATAGGAAAAAGGGAAGGATAGAGTGTTAAAGGCGCGAAAAGCACGCCTTTTGCGGTAGAATTATTCTTTAACCGATTCCAAGTAGCTTTTGTAAATAGCTTCCAATTCGTCGTCTTTGACTTTCACGTTTTGGTCTTGATGACTTTGCAAAACGGCGTCTTCTAAAATCTTAATACGTTTGAACATGTAGATAAAAAGCTCTTTGTTAATATCGGGAAGTTTATTATGCGCCATCGGGCTTTTGTCGCGCCCTTTTTCGATCACGCGTGCGGGTACGCCCACGGCGGTGGAGTCGTCCGGAATACTCTTAACGACCACCGAATTGGAGCCGATACGGCAATTTTCGCCGATCGTGATGTCGCCTAAGATTTTAGCCCCCGAGCCGATAACCGAGCCGTTTTTGACCGTCGGATGGCGTTTGACGCCGCGTTCTAAACTCACACCGCCTAACGTGACGCACTGGTAAATCAAAACATCGTCTCCGATTACCGCCGTTTCACCGACGACCACGCCGAAAGCGTGATCGAAAAAGACGCGTCTGCCGATCGTACATGCGGGGTGAATGTCCATATTGGTAATAATCTGGGAAATCCCCATAATCGCTCGCGCAAGGGTACGAAAACCCCTGACATGTAAGGCATGGGCAATACGGTAATTTGCTAATGCCCATACGCCCGGATAGTTGAAAAAAAGCTCTATTTTAGAATTGAGTGCTGGATCGTGCAAAACGGGTTGGGAAAAATCTTCCTTGATTTTTTGCCATAAAGAGATGTCGCTCATTGCGTATTATCCTCGTTATTGATCGTTTTCAAATAACCGTTATCGTTCAAAAAGAGATAAATCTCACCTAAGATATGTTTCTTCTCTTTTTCGCTGATAATATCGGAAGCTTCGATACGATCGTTCAGGTTTTCTTGGACTTCTTTAATATCGTAATCTAAATCTTCTAAAATATCGCTAATGCTTTGAGACTCTAAGATATTTTCAATCTCATATCCGTCGTCGTCGATGCGAATCGTCGCCTCTGTGGGATGCGTAAAGAGATTGTGTTTCATACCTAAAACCTCTTGATAAGCACCGACCAAGAAAAATCCTAAAAAGTAATCGCGTTGCGTAACGTCTACGTCATGCAAAAACAGCGGCGTTTCGGTACTAAAGCCGATTTCGCCGTCGCTATCGCAGGTAATGTCCCAAAGCGAAGCCGAACGCGTCGGAACTTCGTCCAAACGATCCAAAGGCATAACCGGAAACGTCTGATCGATACCCCAAAAATCGGGCAAACTTTGAAAGAGGGAAAAGTTGACCAAATAGCGCTCTTGAACGCGATCTTGAATATCCAAAATTTCGCTCAATTTTTTATCGGCACTAAGTCCCACCGCTTTTTTAATAATCAAGTTAACCAAAATTTCGGTATTGGAACGGTCTTGAAGATCGATGTAACCCAAATCGAACAAGGTCAATAAAGATTCCATATGATCGATACTGTCGTGAAGGAACTCAAGAGCGTTTTTACGATTCATCGTATTGAAGAGATCGTACAATTCCTGAACGAGAGGAGGGTTTATCTCTTTAAGACGCAATTTTTGATCGGTATACTCTTGCGAAAAAAGCTCCAAAACGGGCGCAACCAAAACGGCATGATGTGCCGCGACAAAACGTCCCGACTCGATAAAAATATCCGGTTCGTGAACGTTTTTTTGCGTTGCGATGTCTTTTAAAAGATACACGACGTCGTTGGCGTACTCGCCCAAAGTATAGTTTTTATGTAAAGTCGTTTTATGTTGCGAATATTCGACCGCCAAACCGCCGCCCAAATTGATCGCACGAAGATTCGTCGCACCCATGCGGCAAAGCTCGGCATAAATGTTGCCCGCTTCCCGTAAGGCTTTTTTCAAAGGTGCAATGTCGGTAATTTGCGAACCGATATGAAAGTGAATCATCGTAAATTTATCGAGGAGATTCGCATCGCGAATCATATTGACCGCTTCTAAAAGTTCGGTAGAGGTTAAGCCGAATTTGGAATTGATGCCGCCGCTTTTTGCCCAAATACCGATTCCCGAACTGTGAAGACGAATGCGAAGACCGATATTGGGAACGCACCCGAAGCGATCTTTCGTGATCGAAATGATGCTCTCAAGCTCGTTCAAGCCCTCGATGGTCAGCGTAATATTATGCCCCATCTCCGCGGCGATAAACCCCAAAGAGATCATCTCGTTGTCTTTAAAACCGTTAACGGTAATCGGCGCATGCGGATTGTTGTATGCCATCGCCAAAATAAGCTCGGCTTTCGATCCCGCTTCCAAACCGTAATTGTATTTTTGTCCCAATGCGACAAGGTTTTTGACGAAATTTGGGAATTGATTGACTTTCAAAGGATAAACGGCACTAAAATTTCCCTCGTAGTTAAACTCTTTTTTAGCGTCGGCAAAACTTTTGTAGATCATTCGAATCTGTTTTTGAATCAAATGAGGAAACCGTAATAAAATAGGACCTCGAATACCGTCTTTTCGTATCTCTTGAATAATTTCGATGAGTGAAGGTTCACATCCGGTGTTGACCTTGACTTTACCGTCTTCAATAAAAAAGTTGTCGTTTCCCCAGGTTTTAATACCGTAGTCCAATGTTTTGCTCCTTAAAAGTTCTCGATAGGCATAATGCGTTCTTCTTTACTCTCTAAATCCTTCACCCACACCGTTTGATTTGCCAGCTCGTCTTCACCGATACATACACAAAATTTTACATAAAATTTATCGGCGGCTTTGAGATGATTTTTAAGCGATTTGGGCTCGTAACTCGTTAACACTTGCGCAATCGCGCGTTTTTGCTGAACCAACGTATAAACGCTTGGTAACGCCTCGTCGCATAAAGCGGCGATGTAGTATCCCTCACGTTTGGATTCGGGCATTTTGACCAAATCCATTAAACGCTCGATCCCCATCGCAAAACCGACCGCGGGAGTAGGTTTTCCGTCTAAAAATTCCACCAAACGGTCGTAACGTCCTCCGCCGGCAATAGCGCTTTGCGCTCCGATTTCGGAACTGACGAACTCAAACGCCGTTTTGGAGTAATAATCAAGCCCGCGTACCAACTTAGGATTGACGCGATACGCCATCCCGAAATGGTCTAAAATCGATTTCAACGTCTCAAAATCATTTTGACATGTAGGGCATAAATGATCAACGATTAACGGTGCGTTTTGAAGCAACGTTTGGCAATGTTCGTTTTTACAATCAAGCACGCGAATCGGATTGGTCGTTTTTCTTCGTTCGCAATCTTCACACAATCCCTCGACGCTTTCTAAAAACGAGACCAAACGCGTACGGTAAGCGGGCATACACGCGGGGCAGCCTAAGGAGTTGATTTCTAACGTATAACCGATACCGAGGGCTTCGAAAATCGCTTTAATCATTAAAATAATCGTTGCGTCTTCTCTCACGTTCGCTTCGCCGAAACTCTCCGCACCGAATTGGTGAAATTGTCTAAGTCGTCCTTTTTGCGGTCGTTCATAGCGAAACATCGGTCCATGGTAAAAAAAGCGTTTGGAAAGACCCGCTTTGTCGTATTTTTCCTGAATAAAAGCCCTCACGATGCCTGCCGTTCCCTCGGGACGCAAACAAACGTCGTTATCCCCTTTATCTCTAAACTGGTACATCTCTTTACCGACGATGTCGCTGCTTTCGCCGACACTGCGTTTAAACAACGCCGTCTCTTCCAAAATCGGCGTTTCAATAAACGAAAAACCGTAATTGCGGGCAATTTTAGTACATGTATCGATCACGTACATGTAAACTTCATTGTGCGGGAAAAGCGTATCTTTCATACCGCGTAATGCATTAATCATGTAAAAATTCCTCAATCTGTTGATAAATTGCTTCGACGCTCTGCGTTGCATCGACTTCCAAATAGCGTATCGGCAAGCTCTTAACGATGCGGCGCATTATAGCTTGAATTCGTAACAAATAGCTTACGCCTCGCTCTTCGATCGCATCGTTTTCTTTTACGCCTAAACGTTTTTGGATCAATGCTTCGTCGGTCAAAAAAAGAACGATTTTATCGGGATAGGTTCCGTGTAAGGCCAAACGGTTCATTTGAAGCAAGAATTCGCCCTCGATTTCTTCGTGATTGGCGCAAGCGTAGGCGATACCCGAGACAAATCCCCGATCGCTAATCACGATGCGTCGATCGCGATGCGGTTGAACGACCGTGTCGTAATGCAACGCACGATCGGCTAAAAATAAGAACAACTCCGCATACAGCGACGCTTTTGCCTCACCGTTTAAGAGTATCTCGCGAAGCTTCATACCTAAGGGCGTACCGCCGGGCTCTTTAGTCGCGAGCACATCGGGATTTTTTTGTTCAAAAAGGCGCACTTGCGTGCTTTTTCCGGTCGTATCGACCCCTTCAAAAATTACATACATAAGAGCTTTCTTTCGACAAAAGGTAAAACGGAAGAGGGAATTAAATGCGATACGTTTCCGCCGTGTTTAGCGATAGAGCGAACCACGGAAGAG
This sequence comes from Sulfurospirillum cavolei, assembly GCF_001548055.1. GTDB lineage: Bacteria > Campylobacterota > Campylobacteria > Campylobacterales > Sulfurospirillaceae > Sulfurospirillum. The sequence continues at coordinate 1,225,698 of NZ_AP014724.1, read as the reverse complement.
CTAATAAACGCATTTTTCAGGCTCGGCATCAAATAGACCGTTTCGATTTCGTTCCAGAGCGACGCATTGGCGTAACCCATCTGCAATTCAAACTCAAAGTCGCTGACGGCACGAAGGCCTCGAATCATCACGCGAATATTTTTTTCTTGGGAAAAACGTACCAACAAGCCGTCAAAAGCTTCTACATGTACGTCTTCCAAATCGCTCACGGCGGCTTGTGCCATCTCGACGCGCGTTTGCACGTCGAACATCGGACGTTTTTCTTCCGAAAACGCTACGGCGACGAGTACTTTATCGAAAAGTTTACGCGCCCGCTTAATCACGTCCATATGACCGTTGGTAATGGGATCAAACGTCCCCGGATAAATTGCAACGCGCATTATGCTCCCTCCCATCGTTTAAATAACGTATGTTCGATACCTAAAAGATCAAACCATTTACCGATGAAAAAGTTTTCCATCTTTTCCAAAGAATCGACATCGGCATAGTAGCCCGCAACCGGCGGCGCGATATGAACTCCGAGCACAGAGAGTTTGTGCATATTTTCCAAGGCGATGGCAGAAAAAGGCATTTCACGCGGAGCCAATAAGAGCGGTCGTTTTTCTTTCAACATAACGCTTGCACTGCGCGTTAAAAGATTGTCGGCGATACCGTAGGCAATTTTTGCCAAAGTGTTCATACTGCACGGAATAATAACCATGGCGTCGCATTGAAACGAACCCGAAGCACTCGGTGCCGCGATATCGGTATCGTCCAAGCGGTGGATGGACGCGTGTTCCTTTTCGAAAACGACTTTAGCGTGATCGGAAACAATCACATAAGACTCGATGTCGCAAGGAAGCGCTTTTAAAAAGGCTAAGCCCAATTCCACGCCGCTTGCGCCGCTGATACCGACGATAAGGCGTTTCATTCGAGAATGACCGCTTCGTTGGCGGACACGATTTTTGCGTTTAAAATTTTACCTTGTTCGGTTTTGATTCTCACGATATCTCCTACGTCACCGTCATCTAAAAGGGTTGCTTGAACCTCGATGCTTAAACTTTCGTCTTTATACAATGCTTTAATAGCCGATTTTTTTGTCACGAGACGTTTGGGTTCAAAGAGATAATCGGTAAGAATTTGCCCCTCTTTGACGGTGCTTTTTACCATTAACGTTTGCGTGTTTTCACGGAGCATAGCGCGGTTCGGTAATGCGTCTAATCCGACGAGCACCGTTTCAAAATCATCGTTGCCGAGGATTGTACCGTTAAGCAAATTACGTTTCGCTTTAAATACGCGTGCTTTAGCGTCCATTTCATACGAGAAGTAAAGCTTCCGCTCTTTGTCGCCGACTTTAAAAAGTGCAACGAACGAGCCGCTGTTTTTACGAAGCGTATTGTCGCTTAAGAGAATATCGATAAGTTCGTATCGCTTAAAATCGGCCGGTAAAGAGGCCTTCGTTCCAATATGCGGTTTGCTCTCGATCAGTACGTATGGAGCTGCGGCTTGAAATTTTTTCAAGAAGAGGGCTTCGATCGCGTCGGCTTTGCCCATTAAACGGCACTCTTTTTTAAAAACGACGACGCCTTCGCTCGTGTCGACGACGCTGATATTGCGGTCGTTAAAAAAGGAGAGAATCGCGCCGCTCATAACGGTGTATTGCATACGATCTTTAGGAATTTCGACCAACACGGGGTCGTCTTTGGAATGGGCGTCTTTGTAACCGAAAAAAGAGGCTCTCACGTCTGATTGATCGACGCAATAAGTTTTATCGATGTAAATCGTTTGGGAAAAGAGAAAGGAAGAAAAACATAAAAAGATAACAATGGAGCGGGAAACGAGGTTCGAACTCGCGACCCCGACCTTGGCAAGGTCGTGCTCTACCACTGAGCTATTCCCGCAAAACGGACGGAATTCTATCAAAAAAGCCCCTTCATGTCAATAGTTTTTGCTGCTCTTTAACGCAAAAACGCATATTTTTGCGCCGTTAAAGCATGATAATTGTAACACAAATTGACCGTGAAGGGCTTTAAAGCGCGTTTAAACCTGAAAACTATTGATCTCTTGTTCAAGCTCCGCCGTCGAACGATTTAAGTCGTTAGAGATAGAAAGCAAATTATCGGCGACTTGTTTATTTTCGTGCGCTAAGCCGTTGGCTTCTTCGACGCCTTTGGTCAGCGCATCGATCTCTTTAGATATATCGACGGCTTTTTTATACGCGACGTTGGTAATGTCCAAACTCTTCGCCGTTTTTTCTTTGGTTTCGTTTGCCATCGACGAAATTTTAATGGCATTTTCGTTCAAATCGACCACTTTTTGGCTGTTTTCTTTGATGTTTTCACTCGCACTCGAAACACTTTGAACCACCACGCTAATCGTCACGTCGATTTCCGAAAGCGATTTTTGCGTACGTTCGGCAAGCTTGCGTACTTCATCGGCAACCACCGCAAAGCCGCGCCCGTGTTCGCCCGCACGCGCCGCTTCGATCGCGGCATTGAGGGCTAAAAGGTTGGTTTGATCGGCTATATCTTTAATCATTTCCAAAATCGAGCGGATCTGCGCCGTTTGCTCGGCTAAATCGTGCATTTGCGTCGAAATATTTTGCTCTTCGCGACTCACGGTATTGATACTTTCGACGATTTCGTCCAAGGTCTCGATCATCATATCGAGCATGGCGTAGTCCTCTTTCATATACGTGGCCGACGTCTCGGAAATTTCACAGGATTCTTGCAATTCGCGATTAATTTTTGCCGTTAATTTTTTGACGTTCTCAACGATGCGATCTTGCTCTTTTGCAACGTTGGTGATTTGATGGGAAAAGGTTTGCATGCTTTTGTTGATCGTAGAATTACTCGACATCGTCGTTTTGGCTTTGAGCAAGGCTTGCTGCAAGGTCGACAAAAGCGTATTGAGGTTGCTGCTTATTTCTCCGATTTCATCGTAATTACACGGAACGATCGGTCGATTTAACGCCAAATCTTTGCTAATTTCGGACAAATGCTCTCCGATACGACCGATACGTTTGACGATGTAACGGCTAATCGAAAACAACAAGCCCGTCGTAATGACTAAAATAATAACCGAAACGGCAATGACGATGTACAAATTGCGATTGAGTTTCGCGCTGATTTCGACGCTAATGTCTTTGACGCGTTGATTGGTAAATGAAGAGATATTGTGAAAACGTTGACTGATATAGTGACAATCCTCTTCGATCTCAACCGCCATATCGCCGATGTCTTCTCGGTGATCTTTAACGTAAAGCGCATGAATTTTTTGAAGCTTCGGAGCGATCTTTTGAGAGTAACGTTCGTATGCTTCGTTTAGATTTTGCTTGAGCGTCGGATCGTTGTAAAATTCGCTCTTCAAGGCTTTAGCAAAAAAACTATTCATTTCGGTTTCGATTTTGGGTAAGCGATCTCTGGCTTGTCCCGTCGGCAAAAATTCACTGGTGACGTGAATTAAATCGTTTAAAATCATTTCAAACGTCGTACGTGCGGTCGTAATTTCGGCATCGGGAACCACATTTTTTTCATAAATAGTTTCCAAAGAACTTTTACCGACCAAGCTAGCATTGATTCCGATATACGAAAGCAGCGATAATCCTAAAACCGTTATGAGAGAGATGACGAGAAGTTTTGTAGAAATCTTTAAATTCTTAAACATTACCAAGCCTTTAGATCTTTCTGGATAAATTTTTCGTTCAATATACCGAAAAAAAGGTTAAACGGTCAAGTTTTTTATACTATTTTTCTGAAAATTAAATTATTTTTTACAATTAATCTCACAAAAGTGAAGTAATGCGAATCGTATCTCCTGCATTGACATGTAAATCCGTCTCATCGCTAATCCATAGCGCATTGGCATTTTGAAGAGGGCGAACCATCCCCGATCCGTATTTATTATTGCCGTACACTTCAAAGACGCCGTCGTTATGATACCCTAAAACAAAGTTGACGCGACCGGATTTCATCGTAAAAGAGGTTTTATTGACGGCGGTCAGTCGCGTATGGTAAAAATTCGTCTGCCCTTGAAGCTTTTTGAGCAAAGGAATTAAAAAAACAAACGCGTTAACATATGCCGCCAAAGGATTTCCCGGCATCGACGCGATAATCGTGTGATCCATAATACCCATCATCGTCGGCTTTCCGGGTTTGATATTGATTCCGTTAAAAACTGCCTCAAAACCGTTGGCTTTGAGCGCACGCTCGACAAAGTCCGCCTCGCCCATACTCACGCCGCCGCTCGTAACCAAAACGTCGTAATGTTTCATCGCCGCAAAATAGCGCGTCGCCGTTCTTAAATTATCGGGAATAACGCCGCAATACGAAGCTTTAAAGCCGTGTTCTTCCAAAAGTGAAATCAAAGAAAGCGCGTTAATATCGTAAATTTCGTCTTCATTGGCCCTTTCCCACGGAGCTTTCAACTCGTTACCGGTTGAAAAAACCGCAATATTCAGCTGTTTATACGTCAACACCATGCTGATACCTTGCGAAGCGAGAACCGCCATTTCACGAGACGTGAGTACCGTACCTTTTTTCAATAACAAAGAACCCAAAGCGGCTTCTTCGCCTTTTTGACGCAACGCATTGCCTTTGACGACTTTAGCGCGGGGCTTCATCCACATGTCGCCTTCAACAAAACACTCTTCAAACGGGATGATCGTATCCGCATCGTCGGGCACTTTGGCTCCGGTCATAATCTTATAACATTCGTGTTCGTCTAAACATTCCGACACGACTTCACCGGCTAAAATCGTTCGTTTGATACGCATTTTTTCACTCAAACTATCGAAACGAAATGCAAAACCGTCTAAAGCGGCATTGTTATACGAAGGAAGATTTTTTTGACATGTAATGTCGTGTGCCAAGGTACGTCCTAGAGCCTGAAAGATACTGACCCATTCGGCATGCGGCGTTTGCGTCGCCAAAGAAAGGCTTTTTTCAACGGCACTTAAAAAATCGATACTGCTTTGCTTTGCCATAATTTACTCCTCTAATCGTTCGATATTGGCGCCGAGTCTTGAAAATTTTCCCTCTAAATCTTCGTACCCGCGATCTAAATGGTAAATACGATGGATTTTCGTCGTACCCTCGGCAACGAGCGCGGCTAAAATTAACGCCGAACTTGCCCGTAAGTCGGTTGCCATAACATCCGCGGCATTGAGTTTCATTTTTCCCTCGACCGTTGCGGTGTGACCTTTGAGCTTAATATTGGCTCCCATACGAGCGAGTTCGCTCACATGCATAAAACGGTTTTCAAACAACCGTTCATCGATCAAGCTCGTTCCTTTTGCCTGCGTACACAACGCCATAAATTGTGCTTGCAAATCGGTCGGAAAGCCTGGATATTCGGAAGTTTCGATGTCGCATGCGATCATTTTTTCATTCGGGTGAATTGTCAACGACTCTTCCGTTTCGTCAATCTCAAAGCCCATCTGCTTCAGTTTCAAAATTACCGCTTCCAAATGCTTCGGGTTGACGTTTTTGAGCGTTATTTTGGACTTGGTAATCGCCCCGGCGCACAAATACGTTCCCGCTTCGATACGATCGGGAATGACTCGAAAATCGGGGATATTGAGCAATTTACCCCCGCTTCCTTCGATGATGAGTTTAGAGCTTCCCACGCCTTCGATCGTCACACCCGCGTCGCGTAGGACTTCGCATAATTGCACGACTTCAGGCTCTTTTGCCACGTTAACGAGCATCGTCGTTCCATGCGCCAATGCCGCCGCCATAATGATATTTTCACTACCCGTTACCGTCACTTTATCGAAAACGATCGTCGCACCCTTCAATCCTTTGGGAGCTTTAGCCAAAACATACCCTTGTTTAATCTCGATTTCCGCACCCATTCGTTCTAAAGCTTTTAAATGCAAATCGATCGGACGCTGACCGATAGCGCAACCTCCGGGCAAGGAGACTTCGCAATGCCCGAAACGCGCAAGTAAAGGGCCAAGCGTCAAAATAGACGCGCGCATTTTGCGGACAATGTCGTAATTGGCGCACGCCGAATTGACACTCGTCGCATCTACGTCTACGACGTTTTTTTGAACAAACGCATAGGTTGCACCCAAATTGGCAAGCAGTTGTAAAAGCGTTTTGACGTCGGCAACTTCGGGGATATTGGATATTTTAATTTTTCGTTTGGAAAGAAGCGTTAATGCCAGCAACGGCAACGCGGCATTTTTTGCTCCTGAAATCGTTACCGAACCGCTTAATTTTTGTTTGCCTTCGACGGCTAAATAGTACATCATACCCATGTCCTTTGAAAAGATGCATCTATTGTAGTCATTTATGATTGAATTTTCGATGAATTTTGGTAGAATTGACATCATTAAGATTGTGAGGAAAGCAGTGGTCTTAGAGCAATTTTTATTTGAAACGCGCTATTTGAGTATCGCGCACCTTTACTTCGGCGAAAAACGTTTAAGCATGCTTGAATCCGCTCTAATCCCTCATGCAACGTTTTCGTCTTACGATCTAGACTTATTATCGTATCGTGATCGCAACGACATTCTTTTTATCGAATTGGGCGAAAGTTCCAAAGAGAAGCTCAAACGCCTGCTCGGGATTTTTACGCAGTACAAACCCGTCGTCGCGTATCTTTTCGCTCAAGACGTCGAAAATCGGCTCTTACTGAAATTTGCTTTGCACTTCGGCGTTACCGATGTTTTACCGCTCAACAACGAAGCGACGCTTTTAGCCTCGATCTTTACCAAAAATCCCAATAAACTCGACGATAAACTCTACATGTACCAAAAAATCGAACTGGAAAAAAAGATCGAACATTTTTTCCCGTTTCTCGTCTTTCAAAATGCTCAATTAACCTATGCCAATGCACAGGCAAAAAGAATTTACGAAACAAACGATCTTTTGGAAATCGAAGCGAAGGTTCACGAAGACGTCGAATTAAGCGAGGTTCTGCTCAGCCATGAAGACGTACAAGGGAACATCGTCATCGAAACCGCCTCCAACAAAGAAGCGGAATATACGTGTATCGTCAAAGCGTTTGATCAAAGCGACGAAAAAATTATCACGCTGATCCCCGTCGATCAACTCCAAGACGTCAAACCCGCACAAACCGTCTTAAACCGTTTTGATTTCATCGATCGTCTTAAGGATCGTCTTGCGCAACAAAGCGTTACGAAAATGCCGGTTTCGCTCGTTTTTATCAATATTTCCAACCTCGATAAACTCAGTCGAACGTTCAAAAGCACCACGCTTTACGATGCTTTTAAAAATCTAATGCTTAAATTGTTTCAGCTCAAAGAAGAGAATCAAGAGTTGATTCAATGGAGTCCGAACCTTTACATTTTGATGGGGGAAGATCGAACTTTTGAGCATACGTGCGAACAAACAAAACACCTTCAACAAGAGCTGATTTACGCTACGGCAAGCGAAAAAATCACGCCGATCATTCTCTCTTCGGCCTTTCACGTCGAATCGGACGACTTGAACGTCGTTATCGACTATATCGAAAAGATTAACACCCAAACGCTTTTGCCCCAAGATATTGAAAAGATCAAATATTTTGAGCTCGAATACCTTGAAAACGTTATCGAAGAGCAAGAACAGATTCGGTATTTGATGCACAATTGCGTAAATAACAAAATTCCGATCAAACTGTTAAATATCTACAAAGGCTTGTGCATCAATACGCACGCTTATATCCTCAAAATCACGGAAGACAGTTATCAGATGAGTTGCGAAAACCTCCAAGGATATGCGATGCAGATCGAAAAAGAGACGGTTTTACAAGCACCCAATTTTCCCAAAGACATCAAAGCGGAAGTCTCGTTGGTCGACATTAAGCGTTCTTTCGTCGTCATTAGAAACCTCAAATTTATGCCCAGCAGTGCTAACAACCGTCAACACACGCGCGTTCAAACCAGCATTCGCACTCCCGTACTCATCAAATACGCCCATCGTTCTTCCGCTCAAGGCGATATTATCGATATTTCCGTGAATTCTATTGCGATGAAAGTCAGTAAATCGTTTCGCGAAGAAGAGATGCTCAACCAAAAAGTCCGTCTGAATTTTTCGCTTCCGAACGAAGAGGGCGACAACGGATACGTCATCATGGAGATCGAGGCAAAAGTAACCTACATTTTACAAAAAGACGAATTTACTAAGATCGTCGTGATGCTTGACAAGCTTCCAAAACCCTATGACGACTATCTGCTTCGCTACATGTATAACCGCCAAAAAGAGCTTATTTTCGAGATCAAAAAGGCAACGAAAGCGTATAATTGAAAGCGTATAATTGAAAGCGTATAATTGAAAGCGTATAATTGAAAGCGTGAAGCGTTCAAACAAGAGGCACGTTTAAGCGTACCTCTTGCAAGTGATTAGGTAAAGAAGAGGGGTTTATTCGAAAACTTCGTATTGAGCGCGACCCATTTTGTAAAGATCGGCTCCAAACGTGTCGTTAATAACGGTTAAAGGAAAATCGACGACTTCGAGTCTGCGAATTGCTTCAGGTCCCAATTCAGGATAGGCGATAACTTCCGCTTTTTTGATTTGACGAGCAAGAAGAGCACCCGCACCGCCGGTCGCACCGAAATAAATCGCTTTGGATTTAACACATGCATCGATGACGTCTTGGTTACGTTTACCTTTTCCGATCATCCCTTTAAGCCCTTGCTCGTTGATCAAGCGCGGTGAATAAGAGTCCATTCTGTATGAAGTTGTAGGACCTGCACTTCCGATCGGATCGCCCGGTTTGGGAGGAGTCGGTCCGACGAAATAGATAACCGCACCGTTCATATCGAAAGGAAGGGCTTGACCCGCATCTAAAAGATCCACCAATTTTTTATGTGCCGCATCGCGTGCCGTGTAAACAACGCCCGTTAAATAAACAATATCGCCTGCTTTAAGTTGAATGACGTCTGCTTCGCTAAGCGGTGCCGTTAAATGATAAGTTTTGCTCATTGTAATTCCTTCTTATAGCGTAATGTGCATATGGCGTGAGCTGTGGCATTGAACGTTGACGCTCACGGGTAAACTTGCGATATGGCAAGGATTTTTTTCGATATGAACGCCCAGTACCGTTTGCGTACCGCCCATACCCATAGCACCGATACCCAAGTTATTGAGAAGATGCATCAACTCTTCTTCCATAGATTCGAGTACCGGATCGGGATTTTTACTGCCCAATTCTCTAAAAAGCGCATGTTTCGAAGAGATAACGGCTTTTTCAAACGTACCGCCGATACCGACACCGACCGTAAGCGGAGGGCACGGGTTTGGACCTGCATCGGAGATTACTTGTTTAACGTATTCGATAATACCTTTTCTGCCTTTTGCGGGAGGAAATACGGTTGCGCGAGAGACGTTCTCGGAACCGCCGCCTTTAGCTGCGTATTCGATGTCGATTTTATCGCCTTCGACAAGATCGAAGTGAATGATCGCCGGAAGGTTGTAGCCGACTTCGTCTTTAAGGTTTGCGCGCGTATCCCAATGACAGGTAGAAGCACGTAAATAACCCTCTTTATAGCCTTGCTCCGTTCCTTCGTTGATCGCTTTTTTCAAGCTGCCTCCGACGACTTTGACGTCTTCGCCGACTTTGACGAAAAAGACGGCCAATCCGGTGTCTTGACAAAGCGGTCGCGCTTCATTCGCGGCAATATCTGCATTCTCTAAAATTTGCTTCAAAACTTGTCTACACACTTCACTTTTTTCCGTGTCGTAGGCACTTTGCAATGCTTTATAAGCATCTTTAGGCAAATTTGTCGCACTGTAAAGGATCATATCCTTTACGCTCTTGACGATATCTTCGTACTTAATCTCTCTCATTTTTCATCTCCGAAAAAGTTTGATTTTGAATAGAACTGATCAAATCGCTTGCACAAACCATTTAATCAATTCTATTGTACCTAAAAAGTAAAGTAGAGGTGCTAGTTTGAGTTTACATTTAAAAGGAGGGCACCTCTACGAATCCTTACATGTAAAGATTCGTAAAAATGCACACCCCGAATTACTTCGGGGTTGCGTACTTTTAATGTGTTAGACGAAAAGGAAAACACCTACTAACAAGACGGCAAGGTAGATCACGGCAAAAAGTGCACCCAAAGCCCACCATCTGGCTTGAGAGATATAACCTGCACCATACCAAATCGGAGAAGGACCCGTACCGTACGGAGTGATGATACCCATGATACCGAGTGAGCCGGCAAGTAAAATCATAAACGCAGGCAATTGATCCGGCGCGATAAATTTAACGGCGATCAATGCGAAAACCGGAACCAACGCGGAAACGTGTGCCGTAACGCTCGCAAAGAAATAGTGAAGAATGAAAAATACGATAATCATCGAGATCATTAACGCCATCGGAGAAAGACCCGTTAAAGAACTTTCCGCCATCGTTCCGATCCATTTTAAAATACCGACTTTACCCAAACCGCCTGCAAGTGCAACCAACGTGGAGAACCATACAAGAACGTTCCAAGCGCCTTTGTTACCGATAACGTCTTCCCAAGAGATAACTTTGCAAAGAACCATTAAAGCAACGATGGAAACAGCCGCAGTCGTAGCGTCGACGCTCAATTCTTTACCGAAAATCCAAAGGACAAGCGCAAGAACCGCAAAGAGCAACATCATGATCTCTTTAAACGTAATCGAACCCATTTTTTTAAGCTCGTTTGCCGCCCAAATCGGTGCTTCGGGAGATTGTTTTTGTGTCGGAGGATAAACGATATACGCCAACAACGGAGTTAAAAGGAAAAGCGGTAACATCAAAGGAATCATCACTTTTGCCCAAGCACCCCATTCAATGGTGACTTTAGCACTTTTTGCGATCAAGTCGACGGCTAGTAGGTTTGGAGCAAGTGCCGTTAGGAACATTGAACTCGTAACGCATGTCGCCGCCATCGCTACCCACGTAATGTATGAACCGAGTTTGCGCGGCTCGTTATCGGGAAGAGAGTTGAAGATTTGAGGAATGTTAATCGCGATAGGGAAAATCGTACCGCCGCTTCTTGCCGTGTTGGAAGGCATAAACGGAGCCAGTAAAAGGTCGGCAAACGCTACCGCATAGCCAAGCCCTAGCGAGCTTTTACCCATAAACTTAACCATAATAAGAGAAATTCTCTTTCCGAGTCCCGTTTTTTGATAACCTGCCGCGAACATAAAAGCTGCAAAGATTAACCAAATAATAGAGTTAGAGAAACCGGAAAGTGCCCATTTGATACCTTCGGCGGGCTTTGGATCGATAATCCCCATAAGGGCAACCAAACATACGCCTACGAGACCCACAAGAGCAGCCGGAACGGGCTCTAAAACGAGACCTACGACGACACCCAAGAAAATAGCCATAAAGTGCCAAGCATTTGCACTTAAACCTTCAGGTGCCGGAAGAAACCAAACAACCAACATTACCAATACCGGAATCAGCATTGAAATGGCTTGTTTTGACATGTAAAACCTCCATTAAATAATTTTTACTCAACATCTCATAAGTAAGACTGACGTAATTATAGGCGTAGAAAAGAGATATAAATGAGACTTTTTTGCTAAAATGGTAAAAAAAATAGCTGGAAACTTATGAATATCTTAAAAATAATAATTGGATTGTTTTTTTATAGCTCTTTTTTATTCGGCAACGAAATTTTATTGCTCCATTCCTACAATAAAGGGCTGAAATGGACCGACGGAATTTCAAGCGGCGTCGAGGACGTCATGAAAAAACATCCCGAGTACGAACTAACGACCCAATATATGGACAGTAAAAAAATCGAATCGCAAAACTACTTCGATGAACTGTTGGATCTTTACCGCAAAAAATTTCGCGATCGCACCTATAAAGCAATTATTGCGGCCGATAACTACGCCTACGAGTTTGCCCTCAAATACCATCGTGAATTGTTTCCCAATACGCCGATCGTCTTTTGCGGCGTCGAAAATTTCAATCCCAAAGACATTACGCCGTATCTCAAACAATACGTCACCGGTATTGTTGAGTATAAAGATATACGCAAAAACTTAGAGCTCATCCAAACCCTTTTCCCCGCAACGAAAATGGTCTATATTATCAGTGACGATGCCTACTCTTCCTTGATGATTAAAGATCAAATCGTCGAAGAGTCGAGCCACTTTCAAGATAAAGTACGCATCGTTTTCGACAATAAAATCGATTTTAAGACCATTGACGAAAAAATCGATAAATTACCCAAACACAGCGTCATCTTATTTACCAGTTTTTACCGTGACATGTACGGAAACTATATTCCCTATCATCGCTTACAATCTTTTTTCCAACGTTCCAAATACCCCGTATTTGCACTCAACCGTATTCATGTCGGAGAGGGCGTCATCGGAGGGTATATGGTCGATCCTTACGAGCAGGGCTATTTGGCGGCTAAAAGGGCTTTTGAGATTATCTCCGGCAAAAAAATCAGCTCTCTTCCCGTCAGCACGCCTTCGAATAACTATTTTTTCGATAACCTCGTACTGAAAAAATTCGGTCTTTCGACAAGCGACATCCCAAGTCCTTCCGTCGTGATTAACGGCGTGGAAAGTTTCTACGAAAAGCACCAAAAATTCGTCGAGAACGCCTTTACTTTGATGCCTTTGCTCCTTTTGCTCACGACGATTCTTGTCTTAAACATTATCAAACGTATCTCTTTGGAGAAAGAGCAACTCAGGCAAAGCAAGCTTGACTACGTTCTTTTGAATAACATCCAAAGTGCCATTTTTTGGAAAGCCAACGACGGAACCGTTTTAGGGTGTAACGAGCTCTTATGCGAAATTGTAGGCAGGGATAAATGGGACATCGTCGGACGTAACATTCAAGAAGTGATGCCCTCTATCTGCGATCAGATCCAAAACGTGCCGCTCAATAATCCTAACAGCACCGAAATCGAAATCCAATTTCCGCATCATGAGAAAAAAACCTTTGCGATTAGGCGCACTTACTATACCGACGAAAAAAACCTCGAAGCCGGCGTGGTGACCATTATGACCGACATTACCGAAAAGAAAAAGATCGACACCGAGCACAAACGCCACGAACAATTTGTCGTGCAACGCTCGAAACAATCCGAAGTCGGCGAAATGATCGCCAGTATTGCGCATCAATGGAAAACGCCGCTGGTCGAAATTTCGGCGATTGCGCAAGAGTTGATCTATAAACGCCGTAAAAAAGTGCTTGACGAAGCCGATACGCAAAAATTCGTCGACGACATTATGACGCAAGTTAAGTACATGTCACGCACCATCGACGACTTTAGACAGTTCATCAAACCCTCGACCCGACAAAGTGCCTTTGACGTCAAAGACGCCGTCGAAACAATGCTTGAAGTCGTTAACCATAATCTTAAATACAATTACATTACGATTACGATTCACGATTTATGTCAGGAAAAACTCTTAGCGTTCGGCTACCCTAACGAATTTAAACAATGTATTTTAAATATCGTTAATAATGCAAAAGATAGTATTCTAAAGCGAAGAGAAGCCGTATCGACCGAAGGCGTGATTTTGATTACGCTCCAAAGCGACGAAACGTCGATTTACCTCACGATCGAAGACGACGGTTGCGGAATCGAACAAGAGACGTTGGAGACGATCTTCAACCCGTTTATGAGCACCAAAGAACACGGTGACGGTTTTGGTTTATACATGGCGCGCCTGATTATCGAAGATAAAATGGGCGGAAAAATTTATGCGGAACAAAAAGAGCAGGGCGCACGCTTGTGCATTGTTGTTCAAAAATACAAAGGAAGCGTATGAAAATCTTGGTACTCGAAGATAACGAGCGTTTGGCAAACGTCATCGTTGAAGCGTTCGAAGATAAAAAATACCGCGTCGATCTTTTCGATAACGGCAAAAAAGCACTTGAAGCAATCGACAACGGATACGACTGTTATATCTTGGATATTAACGTTCCGGGCATCGACGGATTATCTCTTTTGAAAGAAATACGCAGCATGGACGGCGAAACTCCCGCCATTATTATCAGCGCAAACGTCGAACTCGAAACGATTCAAGAAGCCTACTGCAAAGGATGCGACGAATACCTCAAAAAGCCGTTTTACATGTACGAATTGGAAACCAAAATCGAACGTCTGTGCAAACCCAAAGCCCATACGATTCGCCTTGCCCAAAACTTTAGCTATTGCGTTGAGCATGAAAGATTGCTCGATAACCGAGGCGAAGAGGTAAAACTGGCGAAAAAAGAGATTTTACTGCTCAATCTTTTTGCAAAAAATCTGGATAAAAATATCACCTTCGAGCGTATTGAGCAGTACGTTTGGGGCGGAGAACTCACGACGACCGAAAACATACGAGCCCTCATTAAACGCTTGCGTAAAAAATTACCCGAAGAAGCCATCGAAAACCAAGGCGGCGTCGGCTATCGTCTCAATTATGAACGTTAAAACGCCTTTTCTCGCCTCACGCGAGGGGCTTTTGTACCTTTTAGCCGCCGCCGTTCCCGTCGCCTTTAGCGCATGGAACTCTTTGCTCAACAATTTTGCCGTAGAAGTCGTTCGTTTCGACGGCGAAAAGATCGGCTTACTCCAGAGTCTGCGCGAAGTTCCCGGCCTTTTGGCATTTACGATCGTCTTTGTTCTCATCTTTTTGCGCCAGCAAAGCGCGGCATATCTTTCATTGGCCTTGTTAGGAATCGGTACGATGCTCACGGGCTTTTTCCCCTCCGCCGTCGGACTTTACGTCACGACGATCGTGATGTCCGTAGGATTTCATTATCTTGAAACCTTACACAGCTCGTTAAGTTTACAGTGGATCGACAAAAACAAAGCACCGTCGTTTTTAGGAAAACTCTCTTCCCTCCGGTCGTTTATAGGTTTAGGTATCTTGGCACTTTTATACGTTTTGATGCAATACGCTAACGTCGGTTATACGGCGATTTACGCTTTAAGCGGTGCGATCACCGTTGCCGCCGCATTGTTTGCGTGGAGGGTTTTTCCGCATTTTAAAGACGACGTCATCCAAGAGAACAAACTTTTTTTACGTCGAAAATATTGGATTTTTTACGTTTTGACCTTTTTAGCCGGAGCCAGACGCCAAATCGTGGTCGTTTTTGCGGGATTTTTGCTCGTGGAACGCTTTCATTTCAGCGTCCAAAATATGCTTCTTTTACTCATCGTCAACACGGTTTTAAATATGCTCTGCGCTCCTTACGTCGGAAAACTCATCGAACGTTTCGGCGAAAATCTTTCGCTCAAAATCGAATACGGCTCCATCGTGCTCATTTTTGTCCTATATGCTATGGTACAATCCCTTGAAATGGCGGTAGGGCTTTACGTGATCGACAATCTCTTTTTTACGATCGCGATCGCGCTTAAAACCTATTTTCAAAAAATTGCCGATGCCCGCGATATTGCCGTTACGTCGAGTATCGGATTTACGATCAACCATATTTCGGCGGTTTTATTGCCTTTTAGTTTAGGCATTATTTGGACCTATTCCGTCTCCGCCGTTTTTTTGATCGGAGCTTTTTTGGCAACGATTTCATTTTGTTTAACGTTTCTGATGCCTAAAGGAGTGATGCATGAACCTTCAGTCTCTTGACGACGATTTTTTACAATTGGATTACGTATCCGACCCCAAACTATACGATGAAAAGCGCTATTTTAACGAAGAGGGCGATGAACCTTTTGATACGACCTCCAAAGCCCAAATGCTTTTAATGCTCAACACGCTCGCGTACGAGATGCAATTAGACACCTACGCGCTCAAAAAAATGGAAATCTTCTTGCGAAGCGAATTACCTTTTTTTGCGGTTACCCGACGCTTGGTACGCCAATGGGTCACGCAGAATTTTTTATATTAATATCATATTACGATGTTATAATGACGTACCAAGTGTGAGGTAAACAATGAAAAAAATTTATTTAATACGCCATGCCAAATCCAGCTGGAAAGACGAAACGCTCGATGATTTTATAAGACCTTTAAACGCAAGAGGCAAGCGCGACGTTCTTTTTATGGGCAAACGTTTGAAGATGTTCGACGTTTTGCCCTGCGCAATTTACGCAAGCCCTGCCAAACGTTCGGAAAAGACGGCAAAAGAGCTTGCCAAAGCCGTCGAATTTAACAAAAAGAAGATTATCTATACGAAAAAACTTTACGACAGTACCTTTGAAACCTATCTTTCGTTAATTCAATCCATCGACGATCACTGCAACGACGTGTTCATCATCGGACATAACCCAACCATTACCGAAGTCGGCGAACGCCTTAGCGGCGCAATTTTAAGCAATATCCCGACGTGTGCGATCGTTTGCCTTCGTTTCGACGTCGAACATTTTCACGAGATCACCGAAGAGAGCGGACATATCCTCTTTTTCGACTATCCGAAAAAACACCTTAAAGAGACTTCGCAAGAATCCTAAAGCTCGTCTGCTTATAATTTCCGACGTAAGTAAAAGATCAGCCCGATCATCACTCCGGCACAAAGCCCCAGCAAAACCGTTACCTTTTCCGATCCCGAAGCGATCGTCGAAAAAGGTAAATTTTGCGTGTTCATCCCAAAATAACCGACCACCAAATTCAGCGGTAAGAAAATCGCCGATAAAATCGTTAAAAAATAGATCGTTTTGTTCATACGCTCGTTGTTGCGACTGGTGTAAAAGGTGTACAGGTTTCCCAGTTTATCGATGGCCAATAACGCAGAACGATTGGTACGGCTTAAATGCTCGTGAATATCGTTAAAATGCGTTGCCAAAAAGCCTTCTTCTTGGATATAACGTTGAACGAACGTTTCCAAAACTTCCGTCGCCAACGTTAAAAGACGCACGATGCGCGCTAAATCTTTTTTATACGTTAACCAATAATGCATAAATGCCGTAAACGGTTTGTTTTCGTAAAGCCGCTCTTCCATCCAATCGATACTCTCGTGAATCGAAGCGACAAGTTTCATCGTTTCGTTCGTCTTTTCGTTGAGATACACATACACTTCTTCCATCGAAGTAAGCTCCAAAAAAACGCTTTGCACGGAATCGTAACGGTAATAATGCCGATCGTCGAAGACAAAAGCATGGGCATTCACGATGAGCTCTTTGTCTTTATGCGGAAGCGTCACAATCAAAATATCGTACGCCGCTTCTTCGACGAACATCGACGGATGCGTCGGATTTTTGATGTCTAAGAGGTAAAAACGATCGATTGTTTCGTAAAGGGTTTGCATCTTAAACCGCCGCATCGTCATGCATTTTAGTTGCCTCTTTTGCGATAAAACTCGGCTTTGAATGCCGCAAATGAGCCTTGTAAGATCGCTTCGCGCATTTGTGCCATCAAATGTAAATAATAATGCAGGTTATGAATCGAAGCCAACCGAAAATACGTTAACTCTTTTGCACGATACAAATGGTGCAAGTAGCCTCTTGAATAGTGCTTACATGTCAAACAGTCGCACTCGGGATCGATCGGATTTTCGTCCAAAGCGAACTTGGCATTTTTAATGCTGATTTTCCCGAAAGAGGTAAATAAAGAGCCGTTTCGCGCATTGCGGGTCGGCATAACGCAATCAAACATATCCACGCCGCGCTCGACGTTTTCGACCAAATCCTCGGGTGTCCCCACGCCCATCAAATACCGCGGCTTATGTGTCGGCATCAGCGGTGTTACGAATTCGACCGTATCGTACATTTCGCGGTTGGCTTCTCCCACGCTAAGCCCTCCGATGGCAAAACCGTCAAAAGGAAGCTCGCATAATTCGTTTGCGCTGATGCGGCGAAACTCTTGATCGGTACCGCCTTGAATGATCGCAAAAATATTTTGATGCGTGCCGATTCCTTCGGCCTTTTTGCGCAGATGATACGCAATAGCCCGTTTCGCCCAATCCGTCGTTCGTTGAATCGAAAGCGCAATACGCTCTTTGGTAGCGGGAAGGGCTACAAGGTCGTCCAAAATCATCATAATGTCGGAATTGAAGTTGTACTGAATGTCCAAGACTTTCTCGGGCGTAAAATAGTGCGTCGAGCCGTCGATGTGGCTTTTAAACGTAATGCCGTTTTGATCGGCTTTGGAAATGTCGCTGAGGCTAAAGGCTTGAAAGCCGCCGCTATCGGTCAAAAAGCTATACGGAAACTTCGTAAAGCCGTGCAGTCCTCCGAAATGACGAATCGTTTCGTCTCCGGGGCGCAAATACAAGTGGTAGGTATTGCCTAAAATAATCTTCGCTCCGACTTCTTCCATCACGTCTTTCGCGTCCAAACTTTTCACGCTTCCGACCGTTCCGACCGGCATAAAGATAGGCGTTTGAATCGTGCTATGCGCCGTTTGAATCGTACATGCGCGCGCATTTCCGTCGGTTTTATCTATCTGAAATTTCATATCCGTTATAATATCCTCTCATTATAGTACGCTTTTAAAGCTAAGCTCTAAAAGCTACGTTAACACTGGGTTTTGCCAGACGCAACGCCCACGCACCTTTCGGTGCTTTTTTATCTTTAACACGCTTTTAAAGCTAAGCTCTAAAAGCTACGTTAACACTGGGTTCTCCAAGACGGAGTGCCCACGCACCTTCGGTGCTTATTATTTTGGGAGCTCGTATGAAAAAAATCCTTATCATCGCTGATGGCATTCTAGCAAAACAATTTTTAGAAAAGGTTATGGAAACCGAAGCCGGCGAAAATAGCTATACGATTATCACGTACAAAGAAGAGACGCTGCCCAAACGTCGCCCCGAAAATTTTAAATTTTTCGAGTTTGACCCGACCAGCTACGAAAAGTTGGCCGTCGTTTTAAACGAACAATTCTTTCAAATTATGATTTTACTCTCCAACGAAATGGACGTTACGGCGACGTACAAAAATATTCGACGTATCGATAATAAAGTACGCATCGTTTTGATGGACCGTTGGGGTCTTCAACTGGAAGACAAACGTCTTTTTATGGTCAATTCCAGAGAAATTTTAGCTTCACGTTTTACCGATCATCTCCCCAATATGCCCATTATGGCACAAAATATCGGTTTGGGTATCGGCGAAATTATGGAAGTCTCCATTCCGGTCGGAAGCTCGTATGCATACCGCCATCTAGCGTCCATCGAGCAAAGCAAATGGAAAATCGCCGCGGTCTATCGCGCCAACGCTTTGTTACTTCCGCGACCGACGTTGATGCTTTTACCCAACGATCTCATTCTCTTAGTCGGCGATCCTAAAGTGCTTCAAAGCGTTTTTCGAAGTATCAAACGCGAGCTCGGGCAGTTTCCATCACCGTTTGGAAGCAGTATCTACTGCTTGGTCGATATGCTCGAGATGAACGATAAAGAGATGGAATCTCTGCTCAACGACGCCTTGTTGTTGCACTCTAAGCTCAATAGTAACAAATTGCATATCAAAGTGATTCATCCGACGTACTGCAAGTCGTTGGACAAAATCAAAAGTTACCATAGCACGCATATTAACGTGATGATCGATTATTACGAGACCAATCCGCGTAAAGTTCTCCGCGCGGATACCGAAACGATGGACATCGGACTGATCGTCACGATGAATCGTTTCTTTCAACACAACCGTAAAGCACTCTACAAAACCAAACTTCCCGTTTTCAAAATGGGCAAACGCGGTTTTTCAAGCCTCAATCAAGGCGTCGTCCTCAGCAACGACGCGCATGAAATCGAACAAGAATCCTCCGTAATTTTCGACGTCGCGACGCAACTCGCATTGGAAATCAAGCTTTATACTTACAATCCCGATCATCCCGAAGCGAAAAATAGCTTAATCGAGCATTTTGAAAACCTTTCCAAAATTTTCGGTCGTGAAGTCGATATGATTCAAAGCGAAAAAAATCCTCTTTTTAAGCTAAAAAACAGAGACAATATTTTGCAATTTCTCCCTTTTAGCCATAAAATTTTAGAGTCCAATATGCTCTCTATTTTTTCAACCGATATGGATAAACTGCACTTTAAATTGGCGGATAATTATCAACTTTTTATTCCGGTTAATACAAATTAATGCCTTTTTGAGATACTATAAAATAAAAAATTTGGATCAAATATGCACGTCAACGTCGTTTTTAACTCAACCGCTTCTTCGAAAGATTACACCGTCTTCATCGACGAACTGCAAACGCTTTGCTTCGATACGAAAGTCATGATCGTGACCAATACGACCGTCGCCGCTTTGCACCTTGAAACCATCAAAACACGCTTACATGTCAAAACCTTGCACACGGTTATTTTACCGGACGGAGAACAGTATAAAAATTTTGAAAGCCTTCATTGCATTTTAAACGCCTGCTTTGAACACCGACTCGATCGCAAATCGCTTTTGATCGCCTTCGGCGGCGGCGTGATCGGCGATATGACGGGCTTTGCCGCTTCGATTTATCAACGAGGTATCGACTTTATTCAAATTCCGACCACGCTTTTGGCACAAGTGGATGCAAGCGTAGGCGGGAAAACGGGTATCAACAACGATTACGGCAAAAACCTGATCGGAACGTTTTGGCAACCACGCGCGGTGTACTGTGAAAGCTCTTTTTTAAAGACGCTTCCGAACCGCGAATTTGCCGCAGGCGTCGCCGAAGTCGTCAAAATGGCGGTGACGTTCGATCGTGAATTTTTTGCATGGCTCGAAACGCACGACTTACATGTCGACCAAAATCTTGCCGAAGCGATTCGCAAAAGCATCGCTATTAAAGCACGCGTCGTTGCGCAAGACGAAACCGAACAAGGCGTTCGTGCCGTACTGAACTACGGTCATACGTTTGCACATGTCATCGAAAACCAAACCGCTTACAGCGTTTATTTACACGGAGAAGCCGTAGCAATCGGTATGGTTATGGCTAATACACTCGCCAAAAGTCTGGATCTTTTAAGCCAAGAAGACGCGCTTCGCATTCAAACGCTTTTAAGCCGTTACGACCTACCGACGCACTACGACGTTCCTTCTTCGGAAGCGTTTTACGAAGCGTTTTTCTTAGATAAAAAAAGCGCGAACGATACGATCAAATTTATTTTACCCCAAGGTATCGGGAACTACGCGATGCGTAACGATATTCCCAAAGAAACGGTTCTGCGTGCGTTAAAGGGCGATCATGTTTAAAACACTGTGTTGCTTTTTTTTAACATGTACGTTTTTGTTTGCCGACGTAAACGCTACGTCTAAACTCGAAGATGGCATCAAAATCGATGCCTTACATCAAAAAATTGCCCTCATCGACGAAGCGGTCAAAGACAATCTATGGTTTAAACGCTACGGCAATTACCTGACGTACCAAAAACTTTTAGAAGAGCTCTCCACCGTCGATGCCGAAGTGAAAAAATTTAAAAATACCAAAGACAAAGCCTCTTTGGAAAAATACGAAAAACTCTTAACCAAACAAGAGTCTTTGGAAAAGCAGATCGAGCTTTTACAAGAGTTTAAAAATTCGCCTTTTAGCAAACTCGTCGATGCGGCGGACGTGGAAAGTTACACGAAAGTGACCAACCCGTTTGCGATTCTTTCGGCACTCTCGTACATCAAAAAAATCAAACAAGAGAGTTTGGACTACAAAGCGCGCTTGGAACGTTTGGACTTTTTGGTCGAAAAACTCAAAGAAAAAGAGACGCTTTTAGCGACCTTGTACGAAATTGAGCCGATGATTACGAATGAAGATGCCTTATACGAAGCGCAAAAAGAGCTGAACGCCTTTACCTCCGCGCAAGAGATCGCACGCACGAGCTACTCGCTTTACGTGAAAAAAGTCGAAGAAGCGACGATTCGGGTAACGCAAGACATTACCGTACAGATGAAGCGCGCTTTTAACATCGGTATTTTTATTATCGTCGTTATCGTCGTGACGTTTTTATTGAAATTTATCGCCAAACGCTACGTCAAGGACAACGAACGTTTTTATACCGCCAATAAGATCATCAATTTTGTGAACGTCACGTTGATTCTGTTGATTTTACTCTTTTCCTACATCGAAAACGTTTCGTACCTGGTCACCGTTTTAGGATTTGCGTCCGCGGGTATCGCGATTGCTATGAAAGACTGGTTTATGAGCATCTTGGGCTGGATGGTCATCGTTTTCGGCGGAAGTTTTCACGTCGGCGATCGTATTAAGATTCAAAAAGACGGACTGCCTTACGTCGGCGATATTATCGATATTTCGCTTCTTCGTATGACGGTTTTGGAAGACATTACGCTTACCAGCTATAAAGAAAATATCCGTTCCGGTCGTATCTTTTTCGTGCCGAACAACTTGGTTTTTACCTCGGTCATTTCCAACTACACCCACGGAACGATGCGTACCGTTTGGGATGGTATCTATATCTATATCACGTTTGATTCCAATCACAAAAAAGCCGTGCATATCGCGCGCGAAATTACGAAAAAATATGCCAAAGGCTACACCGACATCGCGCGTACGCAACTCAATTTATTGCGCAACCAGTATAGCCTTAAAAACACCAACGTCGAGCCGCGAATCTTTGCGTTTGTCGAAGAACAAGGCTTTTGCGTCAACTGCTGGTATATGACCAATTCATACGCGGCAATGGCACTTCGCGGTACGATCGGCTGCGAAATCATCGATGCGTATAACAAAGAAGAGGATATTACGATCGCTTACCGAACGCAAAACGTCAATCTTGCGCGTCAGGACAAACCGATGCCGACGCACGAATCGCCAAAGAGCGTAGATGAAAAAAGTCTATTTTAAAACGTTCGGGTGCCGTACCAACATCTACGATACCCAAGTCATGATGGAAAATTTACACGATTTTGAGCTAACGGAAGACGAACATGCCGCCGATATCGTCGTCGTGAACTCGTGTACGGTCACCAACGGCGCGGACAGCGGGGTGCGAAGCTATATCAATCACGTCTCAAAAGAAGGCAAAAAAGTAATCGTCGCCGGATGCGGCGCAATGAGCAAAGGCGAAAGTCTTTTCGCGCAAAAAAAAGTCTTCGGCGTCATGGGGCATTCGGAAAAAGCGCATATCAACACGCTTTTAAAATACGACCGTCCGTTTTTCGAAATCGGCGATCTAACCTCGCTGGATGAGACCATCGTACACGAATATACGGGCAAAACCAAAGCATTTATCAAAATCCAAGAAGGGTGCAACTTCAGGTGTGCTTATTGTATTATTCCTTTCGTTCGCGGAAATGCGCGCAGTCAAGATGAAAACACCATCGTCGAGCAAGTACGAAAGTTAGCCCTCAACGGATACGGCGAATTCGTCTTAACGGGAACGAATATCGGAAGTTACGGTAAAGATAAAGGAAGCTCACTAGGAAAACTCGTTCAGCGATTAGGTGCTATTCGCGGCGTGCGCCGTATCCGCTTAGGCAGCATCGAGCCGATCCAAATTGACGAGAGTTTTCGCGAAATCTTACGCGAACCGTGGTTGGAGCGACACTTGCATATTGCGTTGCAACACACTTCCGAGACGATGTTAGAGCTGATGCGAAGGCGCAACCGCGTTATGCGCGATTTGGAACTTTTCTGCGAACTGAGCGAACAAGGCTTTGCGCTCGGAACCGATTTTATCACGGGGCATCCGGGGGAAAGCGATGCAATTTGGCAAGAGGCGTATCACACTTTAGAAAAATTTCCGCTAACGCACCTGCACGCTTTTACCTACTCCAAACGCGACGGAACGCCGTCTGCATTAATGAAACCCGAAATCAAAGGCGATATCGCCAAAGAACGCCTTAAGCAAATCGAAGCGTTGGTTCACGCAAAAAATATCGCGTTTCGTCAAGCACGCCGACATGTCGCTTTAGATGTTTTGGTTGAAGAGTATAAAGACGGTCTTTTTATCGGTTACGATCAATTTTTCAATAAAGTAACCCTGCAAAGTGAACGCGACGTCCTGAAAGAGTGGGTCAACGTCACATCGTACGAGATTTTAGGGGAGTGCAATCATGCAAATTTTTAAGTCGCAAAAACTGATGCTGTCGTTTATGGCGTTAAGCATTTTTATCGTTTTACTTGCTTTCGGCTATATACGCATTACGCCGAAAATCATCGATTTACCGACGTACAACGCGCTTTTAAATTCCGGCGCGATTCAAAAAGCCAAAGTCGAAAACGACGAAGTCTTTTTATACGGCATCAACGACCAATTCGTGATTATTAAAGACGGTATCGATATGAGCGAACTGCTCCAAAAAGTTCCGGTCGAAGTCGCCCGTAACAATGCGTTCATCGACGATATGCTGATTATCGTTTTGCTCTTAGGAGGGCTGTTGGCACTCTTGCTGTTTGCACGAAAAAAACGCGCCGAAGATGCCAAAAAAGAACAAGAAAACGCTCAAAAAGCGTACGCCTCTTACGATCCGTTTTTAGGCAACGTCATTCGTCCGGTACGCGCACAGGTGAGTTTTAAAGACGTCGCGGGCATTCAAGACGTCAAAGAAGAGCTCGAAGAGATCGTCGATTTTTTAAAAAATCCCGCCAAATACAAACGCTACGGCATTTCGCTTCCCAAAGGCGTGCTCTTAGTCGGACCTCCTGGCGTAGGTAAGACGATGATCGCCAAAGCCGTTGCGGGAGAGGCAAGCGTACCGTTTTTTTACCAAAGCGGTGCAACATTCGTGCAAATCTACGTCGGCATGGGAGCCAAAAGGGTTAAGGAGCTTTTTTCGCAAGCCAAAGCACATGCGCCTTCTATCATCTTTATCGACGAAATCGATGCGGTAGGTAAAGCCAGAGGAGGATTACGTAACGACGAAAGAGAAGCGACGCTCAATCAGCTCTTAACCGAAATGGACGGTTTTGAAGACAGTAGCGGCGTGATCGTCATTGCCGCAACTAATAAAATCGAAGTGATCGACGAAGCATTGCTTCGCTCGGGACGCTTCGATCGACGCATTTTTATTTCGCTTCCCGATAAACACGATCGAACGGAGATTTTAAAAACCTACTTGCGCAATAAACCAAGCGATATCAACCTTGAAGAACTTGCCAATATGAGCGTGGGTTTTAGCGGAGCAGCCCTTGCGACATGGGTCAACGAAGCTGCGATCAACGCACTTCGCAGAAGTTCGCAAACACTTGAAACGAGCGATTTTATCGCCGTACGTCAAAAAGTGCTTTTAGGAAAAAAGAAAGTCCTCAGTTTTTCCAACGAAGAGAAAAAAATTCAAGCACGCTATCAAGCCGCCAAAGCGGTGTGCGCGTATTGGTTTGAAATCGATTTCGACAAAGTGACGATCGTCAACGACCGCATTAAAGATATGGACCGTGAAATTGAGTCCAAAACACAGATGCTCAGCAAATTGAAAGTCTATCTTGCCGGAATGGTCGCTACGGAGCTTGCCTACAATGAAAAATACACCAATGCGACCGAAGACCTCAACCGCGCTTTGGAAATCGCCAGAGAAATGGTCGAAGTTTACGGTATGGGCGAAAAACTTTTGCCGAACGAGAACGACGTGCTGATGATTTTGGAAACCGCCCAAAAAGAGTTGGAACGTTTTTTAGAGGGAATGCATAGTATTTTGGACAAAGTGAGCGACACCTTGTACACGCACGAAAGCATCTCTCGCAATGAGTTAAAAGTCATCATCGATGACGTTCTTTAGCGGTTTTTGCTTTCAAGGCGAAGAGGCTCTTTTTGAGCCTTACCTCATTCAAAACGACTTCACGGTCGCAGGATTTAGCTACGGAGCTATCAAAGCGTTTGAATATGCCCTGACATGTCAAACGCGTATCGACACGTTGCAACTCTTTTCTCCCGCGTTTTTTCAACACAAAGACGCGAAATTTAAAAAGCTTCAAACCCTCTTTTTTGCTAAGAATAGCGAGAGTTATACCCAAAATTTTATGCAAAACACCGTCTATCCTTCGACGTTTGATGTGACGCCCTATCTTCATCAAGGCTCGATTGAAGAACTCAATGAGCTATTAAATTACGTATGGGACGAAACCAAACTGCACATGCTCGTCGCCAAAGGTATCACGATCGAAGTCTACACGGGCGAATGCGATGCGGTTGTCGATAGCCTTACATGTAAGGATTTTTTCGTGCCGTTTGCGAGCGTTTACTACGTCAAAAGAGTAGGGCATCTTTTAAAATAATGCAAGCCCTAAACGAAACCGAACTTTTAGAACGCCTGAGCCAACCTCATCGCGCTTTTTTACTGCTTTTACACACTGCACACTGTTCTCAATGCAAGATCGCCGACGCAAGAGTAAAGCGCGTAGAACAAAACCTTGTGTTACATGTGGATTTTTTGACATGTAATCTTGACGAAGCCCCTCGTATCCATGAGCTTTTTAACATTCGCTCCGTCCCCATCTGCATGGCGTACAACGAAAAAAGCGAGCTACACCGAGTCGAATACGGCCTTAAATCCGAAGCGGTGTATGAAAGTATGGCACTGGGTATCAATCCTCAAAAAGGCAATCCCAAAAGTCGACTCCTCGGCTTTTAAGTGCGTCGCTACTTTCAGAAAAACAATCTCAGCCAAGTATACACGGCGTCTGGAGTGAACCTTTTTTATGATTTTACGGTTATTTAAGTTTTTTCTTGTATAATTCGAACTCTTAATTCAATGTGCCTGAGTGGTGAAATTGGTAGACGCGCTAGACTCAAAATCTAGTATGGAGACATGTGCCGGTTCGAGTCCGGCCTCAGGTACCACCTCAATCCCCTTCAAATCGACATTCTAAACCTTAAACTTTGTCGGTGTCACAAGAGTGTCACAATGATGGCACGATCACTTCATTTATTTTTTGCTGTTTTCTACGTATCGATACTTATATGTGTTTATTTGCCCTAATATTTGGCGTTGCTCTTCTTTCGTGTGGTTAAATCTAAACTCCGCTTCTTTGAGATAGTAGATAAAATTGGTATGATCGACGCCTTTAAAACGGTGCATAAACGTCTCTAAAAAAATCCAAAAACGGCTCAATCGACTATCGAAACTTTCTAAACGTGCAATCTTATGGTGTTGAAGATATTTTGCGTAAGCCTCTTTTTCTTCAAGAGCACAACTGTTTTGTTTTAAAGACTCAAAGTGATCGGGCAATAAAAGCGTGTAAACGCCTTTATCGCAGAGCATTCCTAAAATACCGATGGCATCGAAAATATAACGGGGATTTCCTTTTTTGGAAGTCGGTAAATAATAATATTCGTCGTATTCGCTAAACAGAGCCGCACTTTGATACCGTACTTCGCTTTTTTGAACAAGAAACGAGCGGTAACTCGCATAACGTTTTTGAACGGTTGCGTAGTTTAATTGCAAGAAAGAGGATGCTGCGTTAATGCTTAAACCCTCAACGAAAGCCTCGATGATTAAAGTTTCTTTATGAGCTTTTTGAGCACTCCACGTCTGCTTACATGTCGCACAGCGGTATTGCGTTTTGCTCACACGGTAAAGTTTCGATGCACCGCAAAAAAGACAGGAAAGATTTCCGGAAGATTTCATAACGATATTTTTCCTGAAAACAACTAAGAAAATTCTTTTTTTAGCTCCTATTTAAAGAATTTGTCTATAATCTCCTAAAAACTCAAAAGGATATTCTATGTGTAAAGATTGCGGTTGTTCCATCACGCCGACACAATGGTCCGCACATGAGCATACTCACAGCCATGACGGACACGAACATAGCCACGCGCATACGCACGACGATCATCACGATCACGACCATCCCCATTCTCACGATCATGAGCACAAACACGAACATTTACATGCCAATCCGCAACTCAACGACGCCAAAACGATTTCGGTCATTACGAAAATTTTAGACGCCAACGATACGCAAGCGGCACACAATCGAGCGCATTTCGAAGAACACGGTATTTTGGCGATCAATTTAATGAGCAGTCCGGGTAGCGGAAAGACCACGCTTTTGGAAGCGACGATCGATGCGAAAGAGATCAAACTCGGCGTGATCGAAGGCGATTTGGAAACCAATCAAGACGCCGATCGTATCGTTGCCAAAGGAGCTCCCGCGTATCAAATTACGACCGGACAAGCTTGTCATCTCGATGCTTTTATGGTCCATGACGCTTTGCATCATCTTCCCGTTGAAGGGTTGGACGTCGTTTTTATCGAAAACGTGGGTAATCTCGTTTGCCCCGCTAGCTACGACGTCGGATCGCATTTAAACGTCGTCTTACTCTCCGTACCCGAAGGCGACGACAAACCGGCAAAATACCCCGTTATGTTTAAAAACGCCGATCTTTTTTTAATCACAAAATGCGATTTATTGCCGTATTTTGACTTTAGCATCGAAAAAGCGATTCGTGAGGCACGCAAACTCAACCCGAAAGTCGACGTCATCGAAATCGATAGCAAATCGGGTAAAGGAATCGATCAATGGATTGCTTACCTTAAAATGAAAAAAGCATTGAGGTAGTCGTTATGTGCCTATCCATTCCCTCTAAAGTCGTGGAAATCGACGAAAACAATTATGCAACCGTAGATACCTTGGGCGTTAGACGCCAAGTGACGCTCGATTTGATTAGCGAACCCGTTCATGTCGGCGATTACGTCTTAATCCACGTCGGATTTGCGATGAATAAGATCAGCAAAGAAGAGGCCGAAGACAGCATTGCCGCGTATAACGAAATCGCGGAGGCGATGAAAAACGGAGAAATCGACGAAGACGAAGGAAACAGCCATTATGCCTGAAGTCGATCTCATCGAAGGTTTTCGTGATCCCGTCCATATGAAAGCGTTGGCGGCGATCATTCGCAAAGAGTGTACGCGCAAAATCAATATTATGGAAGTATGCGGCGGACATACCCATACGATTATGAAATACGGACTTCCTCAACTCTTACCGGATAATATCGAATTTGTTCACGGGCCGGGATGCCCCGTGTGTATTATGCCCAAAGAGCGCATCGATCACGCGATTGCGTTAGCGCTCATGCCGAACACGATCTTAGCGACGCTCGGCGATATGATACGCGTCCCCGGAAGCAAAAGCTCTTTACAAAAGTTACGGGCGGATGGATGCGATATTCGTTCGCTCTATTCGCCTTTGGACGTCATCAAGATTGCACAAGACAATCCCGATAAAAACGTCGTTTTCTTTGCCATAGGATTTGAAACGACCACACCTATGAGTGCGGTCGTCCTAGAACAAGCTTTGCGTTTAGGGCTAAAAAATATCTTTTTTCATATCAATCACGTCAGCGTCCCCGAAGCGGTTGACGCGATTATGAGCGGCGGCGATGCTCAGATCGACGCGTTTTTAGGACCTTCACATGTCAGCGTGATTACGGGATATAAAATTTACGAGCCGATCGCAAAAGCGTATCGCACGCCGGTAGTCGTAGCGGGCTTTGAACCGACCGACGTGATGGAATCGGTACTGCGTATCGTACGTCAAATCAATCACGGCAAAGCCGAAGTGGAAAACCAATATGCCAGAGCCGTTTCTAGAGAAGGAAACCTCAAAGCGCAAGCTTTGGTAAAAACCTATTTTGAAAAAAGAGACCATTTTAGATGGCGAGGTATCGGCGACATTGCCCACAGCGCGTTAAAACTTAAACCCGCTTATGCTGCGATGGATGCCGAAGTCGTTTTTGACGACATTCTTCCCAAAGTGTTGTTGGACGACCATAAAATGTGTATTTGCGGCGATATTTTAAAAGGGCGCGCGAAGCCGTACGACTGCAAAGTTTTCGCAAAAGCCTGCATTCCGAGCAATCCGATGGGTTCGTGCATGGTTTCAAGCGAAGGGGCATGTGCGGCATATTTTAAATACGGCAATTTGAACCTTAAAGGAGCGAAAGCGTGAGTACAAAAATATTACTTTCTCACGGCGGAGGCGGCGAAGAGACGCAAAGTCTGATTAAAAACCTTTTTTTTAAACATTTCGGCAACGATATTTTATTACACATGGAAGATGCGGCTGTTTTAACGATGAAAAGCGAAAAAATCGCTTTTACGACCGACTCATTTACCGTTTCGCCGCTCTTTTTTAAGGGAGGAAATATCGGGAAATTAGCCATTGCCGGAACCGTCAACGACCTTTCGATGATGGGAGCACGTCCTAAATATTTAACATGTGCGTTTATGATCGAAGAAGGATTTGAGTACGACAAGCTCGAAGAAATCGTCGTCTCTATGCGCGACGAGATGGCAAAAAGCGGCGTTAAAATCGTGGCGGGAGATACCAAAGTCGTTCCCAAAGGCGGCGTCGACGGTATTTTCATCAATACCGCAGGTGTCGGAGAAGTGCTGAAAGAGGGTATTTCGGCGCATGCGTTACGCCAAGGCGATGCGATCATCGTAACGAACGAAGTCGGAAACCACGGAGCGTGTATTTTGGCGATGCGCGAAGAGCTGGAGTTACAAAGCGACTTGAAAACCGATTGTGCGTCGTTATGGAAAAGCATCGAAGCTTTAATCGACGCCGATATTAAAATCCATGCACTGCGCGATGCAACGCGCGGGGGAGTGAGTGCGGTACTCAATGAATGGGCGCAAACGTCAAACGTCGGTATCCATGTTAGGGAAGCAGACATTCCCGTTGCTAACGAAGTTAAAGGAATGTGCGAACTTTTAGGGTTTGAGCCTTACGAGTTTGCGAATGAAGGGACAATGCTGATTGCACTTCCGCAAAGCGAAGTTGCCAAAGCGTTAGAGGTACTCAAACGCTTTGAAGAGACCTCCAAAAGTGCTCTGATCGGCGACGTGGACGATCGATTTGAAGGTAGAGTCGTTTTACAAACGCCGTGGGGCTCAGAACGCTTTTTAGAACCGCCTAAAGGTGAGTTATTGCCGAGGATTTGCTAATGCACGAGTTCTCGATCGTCAATGCGCTTTTGGAGCTCTGCGAAAAAAACGCACGCCAAAACCGTGCAACGAAAATTACGAAAGTGGAGATTAAAGTCGGCAAATTAAGCGGCGTCGAAATCCACTTTTTGGAAACGGCTTTCGAGACGTTTAAAGAACAAACAATCTGTCACGATGCCCAACTCACGGTACATGTACAAGATGTCGTCGTACGATGCGAGCAGTGTAAGCAAGAGTCTACCTTGGAACATTATGAGCTCATCTGCCCGACATGTCAAAGTCGCGACGTGAGTATTATCGACGGCGAAGAGATGCTTTTAATGCGCCTTGAAATGGAGTAAAGCTAGACTAAGAGAGCATTGTGTATAATCAGGGATGATTATTCAACTTTAAGGATTGCCCTGTATGTTACAAACGCTACGAGAAGCAACCATCGACGATTTGGCGGAAATTATTAAAATCTACAACGAAGCGATCAAAGACGGTATTTCGACTGCCGATAGCAAGACGGTCGGAATCGATGAAAAACTGGAGTGGTTTTACGCACATACGGCACAACGTCCGATGCTCGTTAAAGAGTATTGCGGACGTATTATCGCGTGGATTAGCATTCAGCCTTTTTACGCCAATTTGTTAGCCTACCAAGATACGGCGCGTATCAATATCTACATCGATAAAAATTTTCAAGGTAAAAAACTCGGACAGCAATTTCTCGGCGAAGCGATAGAGCGTGCAAAATCTATCGGCATTAAAACGCTTTTAGCCTTGATTTTTTCCGAAAATATCGCAAGTTTGACGTTATTTAAGAAAATCGGTTTCAAAGAGTGGGGCAATCTAAGCCGCATCGCTACGATCGAGGGGATCGATAAAGACCTTTTGATCTTAGGTCAACGGATTCAAGACTAAAATCCTATGAAAGAAAAATGCATTATTTTCGATATGGACGGTACGTTGATCGATTCGAGTGCCGCTATGACGCAAAGCGTCAATTTTGTAAGAGATAGCATCGGACTTGCGCCTATCGGGAAAAAAGAGTTAGAGTATCATATTAACCAGCCCGATCAACATCTTCCGATGATTTTTTACGGTACCGACGAATACGATCCGAACCATCGTGCATTGTTTAAAGAACATTACATGCAAAGCTCGATTACCAGCGTTCTTTATCCGGGCGTCAAAGAGATGTTGCATGAACTAAACGCTAAAGCGCATTTGTGCATCGCAACCAATGCAAGCGATTTTTTTGCGCGCCGTATGCTAGAAGCCTTACATGTAGCCGAATATTTTAGCGCGATCGTCGGCGGCAATAACGTCTTGGAGCCTAAACCGAGCCCTTTAATGGTGCAGTATTTAATGCGTGAAGTCGACGCAAAACCGAACGATACGCTTTTAATCGGCGACAGCGTGAAAGACGAAGGTGCCGCCAAAAATGCCGGAATCGACTTTATTTTCGCGGAGTGGGGATATGGAACTGCCCAAGAAGCTTCGCTTCGCGCCCGAAACGTGCCGGAACTTTTACGCTTGTTAAAGACGTTTATTTAAAAAGCTCTAGAGGCAATTCGAGCGTTCGTTTAATCACGTTAACCGGACTTTTAATCGTGTCCATCAAAAGATGCGTTTCTACTTTCGGATCGTCTATCGAGCCTTTTACGTTGACTCTAGTGGCTATTTTGCCGTCTTCGCCTAAAATAATGCCGCCGACGATCGGTATCTTATCCAAAGCGGAGCTAAACGTTTTTAAGGTTTTGATTTGAAGGTTTAGATCAAGCGTACCGGCCGTAAAGTCAACCGTTCCATCTCCGGTAATGTCGGTATTGTTTCCTCGTAATTGCAGCTCTTTAATCGTCATCTTCTCATCTTCTTGCGAAAATTCGATGTATCCGTTTTCGACGAAATATCCCTCTTTATTGAAACTCGGATCGTTAAAAACGAGCAGGGAAGGGACGGTATTGATCGTTGCCATCAGGTTATTGAAAAATTTTAAATCTTTAATCAAGGTTTTATGCATGATAAACGTACCTTGCATGTGTTTATCGTCTTTGCCTTCAATATCAAGCGAAAAATTGCCTTCTTTAAAATAGGCTTTTTTGAAAAGCCGGTTGGTCATATTATCATCCATTGCGGTTGCATTGATCGTTAAGTGATCACGTTTTTTATCGTAATTGAAAAGTGATTTTCCCAAAGACGAGCGTAATTGGGTTTGATCGAGAAAGAGAATGAGCGTGTACCTATCACTCAAAAGAAACGCACTTCGGTTTTGATCGAGAAACGAAGCATTTTCTCCCGAAATCGTCGTTTTAATCGGCATTTGCGACGTCGCATTGCCCTCTGGAACGGAAAGGTTAATATCTTTTAAGCGTATCGCAAGTTCTTTATCGTAGTGGACGGAGAGTTTACGATCTTTCGTGTAGGCATCGATGACTTTGCCGTCGGTTGCAAATGCGATATCAAAGCGATTGCGTGTTTGATTGTTCTCGATTAAGACGGAATCGACGTTGTCCAAAAGAATATCGGCACGAAATTTTTGAAAATCGTCGGTTTGAAGTTTCAAGTTTCCTTGCGAAAGATTATGTTCTTGCATCAAAGGCGAAAGCGGGCGTATGAGCGAAAGATCACTTATCTCAAAAAAATTGGTCGCTTTACCGAAACGCATCGCGGTTTGAAGCGACGGTAAACTTAAGGTTGTTGCATTGTCGTCGATGCGAAACGAACCGTTTAGGTCACGTATCTCTTTTGCATTAAGAAGGGTATTTCCATTAAAATCTATCAAAAGTGAATGAATATCGACTTTTCCGTCGTATACGCCCGTTTTCGTATCCAAGCGTCCCGTCGTATCGATATCGAAAAGATTTTTATACCGAAGGTTGGTTTGATTGAGTTTGACGTTAAAATTATTGAGTTCAACGCTACCCGAACGCGTCGACATGGGAAGTCCGTTCAGCTCAAACGTACTAGGGGAAAGTTTAAAGAGTCCCGTTGCATTGAGATCGTACGGTAAAAAACGGATATCCAGCTTGATCGACGCCTCGGTCATTCCCGATGTTTGTACCAAAGGTACGTCGATTTTGAAAGTATGTAAAATTTTATGTATAGAAGCGTCTAGGCGTGCTTTGGTCGCCAGATCAACGACGATTCCCGTGCCTTTCGTAAGCAAATTATAGATATGAATATCGGCTTTTGAAAGCGATTTGGCTTCGTAAATCGGATTGCGAAGTGCAAAAAACAAGGTGTCTTTATCAAGCTTAATGCCTATTTCATCGGCATGTGCCGGCGTAACATGTGAGGCAAACGTAATGTTGGCATCGCTGACGATCGCTTCGCCTTTCATTTCTAAAGGAAAATACTCTTGCGTTTTCAAATCGAATTTTCCCTCTAAATGCGTCAAACGATACTCTTTAGCAACGATATTTTCATGAATCCATGCTTTCACGATCGGTTCGAGTTCGACTTGCGTGACCAAAAAATTCATCAAATCGCTTAGTGATCGATGCGTAAAAGGTTCACTTTGGAGTTGATACGAAAGAAGGTCTTTTTCAAGCCCGATCTTGGCTTCGCCTTGAATGCCGAAAGTCTCAAAATGCCCCTCAAATGTTGACTCAAAACGTGAAAGATCGGTAAAAAAGATACCGTTGACATGTAAGGCGAAATCTTTTAAAAAAGCCTCTTCCAGAAAAATCGTTAAGCGATGTTTATCCAACGCTTCCATACGCGCTTTAACGTTTAAATGCTGACTTTCCAAACTGAAAAGGGCTTTATCGTACAAAAGTGAAAACGTTTCGTTGTCGTAGACAATCGTTTGAATATCGATATGGCTAAAAAATTGATTGAGGTACGGAAAATTTTCAAGAATCAATGCGCTCTCTTCCAAAGAGGTATCCGCCGACGTTGATTTATCGATCGTCAACGTTTGGATGTTCACAATCAATTTTTTATCTAGTTTCATATATAATTGATCGATTTTTACGTTCGGTAGACGTAAACTCTCTATAAAAAGACCATGCATCAGCGTGGCGATAAAAGCAACAAAAAAGAGAACGATGAATAAAAAAAGAATCCAAATTTTTTTAATGGTATGCGACGTCGCGTTAATAATCATATATGCACTTTTGTTTCACTTATCAAGACCTATGAGTTCTACGTCGGTAGCATTTGTCCCGCAGGGCTCGATTGGGCAAATTATAACATATATGGTTGATAAAAACTTTGATTTGCACGCACGCGTCGATAAATACCTTTTGGATTTGATCGGCAAACCGCAAGCCGGTTGGGTCAGTATCCAAGAGAGCGTTTTAACGCGCGGCGATTTTCTGTATAAACTCAGCCATTCCAAAGCTCCTTTGAAGATTATTACCTATATTCCTGGCGAAACGAAAGAGTTTTTACTGGCGCAATTGGCATTGGAGTTTAATTTATCGTACGAAACGTTGCAGCAAGAATACGCCAAAGCTACGCCCTATGCGGACGGTTTTATCGTTCCGGAGACCTATTACATTCCTGTCGGTATCAAAGAAGCACAGCTGATCCACTTTTTGTTTGCGCATGCCAAACGTTACCATAAAGACGTTTTTGAAAAAATCTTCGGCGAATTTAATGAGCAAAAATGGCTCAAATTTATTATTATTGCGTCGATTATCCAAAAAGAAGCCGCCAATAACGAAGAGATGCCTTTCGTCTCGTCCGTCATCTACAATCGACTGAAAAAAGAGATGAAGCTCCAAATGGACGGATCGCTCAACTACGGGCAATTCTCGCATACGAAAATCACGCCGCAACGTATTCGAGAAGATACGTCGCCTTACAATACTTACATGTACAAAGGTTTGCCGCCTCAGCCGATTTGTAGCGTCAGCAAAGAAGCGATTTTTGCCGCTATTTTTCCAAAACAGACGAATTATCTCTATTTTGTCAAAAATAAAAACGGAACGCATACCTTTTCCCAAAATTATGAGACGCATTTGGAAAATATAAAAAAAGAGTAGAGTTTTTGCAAAACGCATTTTGCAAAAAATAAAAGCACCAAGGGTTGCGTGGGCACTCCGCCGAGGAGAACTCAGCGTTAGCGTAGTCTTGAAAGCTTTGCTTTTAAGACGTATTTAGAGTTTTTGTAAAACTCTAGTGATATAAATTTAATTAATAACGTGATAGCATTAGCGAAAATTAGTTTTAAAGGGGTACCTAAATGGCTCACACTCAAAGCAAAATGATTTATACGATTGTGGATGAAGCACCGGCATTAGCGACGTATTCACTCCTTCCGATCGTGAAAGCCTTTGCCAAAACGGCAAATATCGACGTCGAAACCAGAGATATTTCGCTTGCGGGACGTATCTTGGCAAATTTTCCGGAAGGACTGGACGAAACGCAAAAGCGAAACGACGATTTGAGCTATTTAGGAGAACTTGCCGCCAAACCCGAAGCCAATATTATTAAGTTACCCAATATCAGCGCATCGCTTCCGCAACTGCTCAGTGCGATTAAAGAGCTTCAAGACAAAGGTTTTAAGATTCCTTCTTACCCCGAAAATCCGACCGACGAAAACGAAAAAGAGATCAAAGCACGCTACGCTAAAGTCTTAGGTAGTGCGGTCAATCCCGTATTACGCGAAGGAAACTCCGATAGACGCGCTCCTTTATGCGTCAAAGAGTATGCCCGTAAACATCCGCATCGCATGGGCGCATGGACCAAAGAGTCTCGCGCCGAAGTGGCTTACATGCGTGAGGGAGATTTTTACGGTAACGAAAAATCCGTGATGATGCATGAAGCGACAAGCGTACGCATCGAATTGGTCGCATTGGACGGAAGCGTTAGCGTCTTAAAAGAGAGTTTGCCTCTGCAAAAAGACGAGATTTTCGACGCTACGTTTATGAGTGCCAAAAAACTCTCCGCTTTTTACGAAGCGCAAATGAACGATGCCAAAGCAAATAACCTTCTGCTCTCTTTGCATTTAAAAGCGACGATGATGAAAATCAGCGATCCCGTTATGTTCGGATACGCTTTGCGTACATTTTTTAAAGACGTTTTCGAAAAACATGCCGCTCTTTTTGACGAACTGGGCGTTAATCCTAACAACGGCTTGGGCGATTTGTACGTCAAATTAGCCTCTTTACCCGAAGCGCAAAAAGCTGCTATCGAAGCCGATATGCAAGCGTGTTATGCCAAACGACCTGAAATTGCGATGGTAAATTCCGACAAAGGCATTACGAATCTTCACGTTCCAAGCGACGTCATTATCGACGCTTCGATGCCCGCTTGTATCCGAGAATCGGGCAAAATGTGGGGCAAAGACGGGAAGCTCCATGAGACCAAAGCTTTAATTCCCGATCGTTGCTACGCACGCATTTATGAAGAGACGATCGCGTTTTGTAAACAAAACGGTGCGCTCGATCCGCGAACGATGGGATCGGTTCCCAATGTGGGCTTAATGGCGCAAAAAGCTGAAGAATACGGCTCTCACGATAAAACCTTTGTGTGTCAAAACGAAGGCGTCGTACGCGTCGTAGATAACGTAAGCGGTCAAATCTACCTCGAACATTCGGTCGAAAAAGGCGATATTTACCGCGGTTGTCAAGCCAAAGACGCACCGATTCGCGATTGGGTCAAATTGGCGATCAACCGTGCGCGATTAAGCCAAACGCCGGCAATTTTTTGGCTCGACGCACAGCGCGCTCATGATGCTTTAATGATTCAAAAAGTCGAAAAGTATCTTAAAGAGTACGATTTAACCGGACTTGATATTCGCATTATGTCGCCCGAACAAGCCATTCGTATCTCTTTGGAACGTATCGTCAAAGGTCAAGACACGATTGCGGTAACGGGGAACGTGTTGCGCGATTATCTAACCGACTTATTTCCGATTTTAGAGGTGGGAACTTCGGCTAAGATGCTTTCCATCGTTCCGTTGATGAACGGCGGCGGCTTGTTTGAAACGGGTGCGGGAGGATCTGCACCTAAGCACGTACAGCAATTTGTCGAAGAAAACCACTTGCGTTGGGACTCTTTAGGCGAATTTATGGCACTTACGGCATCTTTGGAACATCTAAGCCATGTTTCCGACAATCCCAAAGCGGCTCTTTTAGCACAAACGCTCGATGCGGCAACCGGAAAATTTTTAGATAACAACAAATCGCCTTCTTCCAGAGTAGGCGAGCTAGACAATCGCGGAAGCCATTTTTATTTGACCTTATATTGGGCAGAAGCATTGGCGGCACAAACGATTGACATGTCGCTTTCAAAAACATTTCAACCTTTGGCACAAACGCTTGCTCAAAATGAAGAACTCATCGTTCACGAGCTCAATGCGGTTCAAGGAAAAGCCGTGGATATGGGAGGCTATTATTTACCCGATTTTGACAAAACCAATGCCGCTATGCGTCCGAGTGCCACGTTGAATCGCGCACTTGAAACGCTCAATGCGTAAGACGTTTTCATTGTTTACAACACTTTAGAAGGATAGCGTTTGTCACACAGTAAAAAAGTTTCCATTATCGGTACGGGAAATGTCGGTGCTACCGTTTGTTATTGGCTTGCGATGCGAAAATATTGCCGTGAAATCGTGATGATCGACCGCGACAACGATATGGCGCAAGGTAAAGCGATCGATATTTTACAAGCAACCAGTCCGGAGGGCAGTTACACGCAAATCTACAGTTCCGCCGAATACGATGCCATCGTCGGTAGCAATATCGTCGTCGTTACGGCGGGCAGTCCTCGAAAACCGGGTATGAGTCGAGACGATCTTTTGATGATTAATGCCGCTATTACGCGCGAAATTATCGAAAAAGTACGCGAATACGCGCCTCAAGCCGTCGTTATCATGGTCTCAAATCCTCTAGATGCCATGGTCTATACGGCACTCAAAGTCGGCGAATACCCGCGCAATCAAGTTCTCGGTATGGCAGGCATTTTGGACAGTTCACGAATGGAAACGTTTATCTCTCAAAAACTTGGATTCGGTTACGGGCAAGTTACCGCCAGCGTGATGGGCGGACACGGAGACGATATGGTTCCGCTTCCGCGTTACTCTTCGGTCAACGGCGTTGCGCTAACCGATCTTTTAACGGCAGAAGAGATTGACGAAATTATTACGCAAACGCGTTACGGCGGTGCAGAAATCATCGAATATATGGGAACGTCCGCATATTACGCTCCCGCGAACTCTACGGTTAAAATGATCGAAGCGATTTTAAACGATTCGCGTGCTATTTTTCCGTGTGCCGTTTTATTGGAGGGAGAATACGGTTACAACAATACAGTGAACGGCGTGCCCGTCGTACTCGGTGCTAACGGTATGGAAAAAGTTCTCGAATTACCGTTAAACGCCGATGAAAAAAGTCAATTCGCCAAAAGCGTTGCTTCCGTCGATAGCTTGATTCAAACGCTCCATAAGAGTAATTTTTTCACAAAAACCCTGTAGTCTACGGATAAGCTAAACTTAAATCTGTAGCAAAAAAAAGATATAGTTGATATTTTAATTGACTAAGGTGTTAGATTCACATTAGAGTCATACCCAAGAAACGAAAAAATGAAAGCAAAATGGAGGTTTTATGAATATTCACGAGTATCAAGCGAAAGAGATTTTTAAACGATACAATGTTCCTACTCCAAACGGACATGTTGCCTGTACGACAGACGAGGCGGTTGCTAACGCACAAAAACTAGGCGGCACGCTATGGGTCGTCAAAGCGCAAATCCATGCGGGCGGTCGAGGGTTGGGCGGTGGCGTTAAATTGGCACGCAGTCTTGAAGAGGTCAAAACGCTCGCAAACGAAATTTTGGGAATGACGCTCGTAACGCACCAAACGGGACCTGCGGGTAAAGTGGTTCATAAAGTGTACATCGAAGAAGGTGTGGATATCGCCGATGAACTTTATCTTGGAATCGTTCTTGATCGCGCTCGTGAAATGCCCGTGATTATGGCATCGTGTGAAGGCGGTATGGAAATTGAAAAAGTCGCCGCCGAATCTCCCGAAAAAATTATCAAAGTTGCCGTCGATCCGTTTATCGGATTCCAGCCGTTTCACGGACGCGAGCTTGCTTACGGACTCGGGTTGGAGAAAGAAGCCATAGCCTCTTTTAGTGCCTTTGCCGCATCACTGTATAAAGTCTACATGGAAAATGATGCCGAACTCATCGAAATCAATCCTCTGGTCAAAACCAAAAGCGGTACATTCGTTGCGTTGGACGGAAAAATGAGTTTTGACGACAATGCGCTGTTTCGCCATCCGGAAATCGAAGCGATGCGCGATTTAAGCGAAGAAAATCCTATTGAACGCGAAGCATCCGAATTTGGGTTAAGCTACGTCAAGCTTGACGGTAACGTCGGGTGTATGGTTAACGGTGCCGGACTTGCGATGGGAACGATGGATACGATTCATTACGTCGGCGGATTCCCTGCAAACTTTTTGGACGTCGGCGGCGGAGCCAATGCCTCAACCGTAGCCAAAGGATTTGAAATTATTCTCAAAGACCCTAACGTCAAATCGATTTTCGTCAATATTTTCGGCGGTATCGTACGTTGCGACCGTATTGCAAACGGTATTTTGGAAGCGACGAAACTTATTGACGTTCACGTTCCCGTGATCGTCCGTTTGGACGGTACCAATGCCAAAGAGGCCGCCGAAATTCTTAAAAATGCCCATATACCCAATATTATCAGTGCGACGGATCTTCTAGAAGGCGCGATGAAAGCCGTTGCCGCCGCTAAAGGAGAGATCGCATGAGTATTTTAATCGATAAAAACACGAAAGTTATCGTACAGGGTTTTACCGGAAAAGAGGGCAGTTTTCATGCGGAACAATGCCTTGCCTACGGTACGAAAATCGTCGGTGGCGTCACTCCGGGAAAAGGGGGAAGTGAGCATTTAGGCAAACCCGTTTTCAATACCGTCTCCGAAGCCGTTCGCGCTACGGGTGCAACGGTCAGCATGGTATTCGTACCGCCTGCCTTTGTCGCCGATGCCGTCATGGAAGCCGCCGACGCGGGTATCGAACTAGCCGTGATCATCACCGAAGGTTCTCCGGTTCGCGATATGCAACGCGTTAAAGCATACGCCGTCAAAAAAGGTATGAAGACGATCGGTCCTAACTGTCCCGGAATTATTACCGCACAAGAGTGTAAAATCGGCATTATGCCGGGAGCTATTTTTAAAAAAGGCTGTGTCGGATTGATCAGTAAATCCGGAACGTTAACCTATGAAGGAGCCAATCAAGTCTGTAACGAAGGGTACGGTATTACGACGGCGGTCGGTATCGGCGGCGATCCGATTATCGGACTTTCATACAAACAGTTATTGGCGATGTTTGAGTCCGATCCCGAAACAAAAGCGATCGTCTTAATCGGAGAAATCGGCGGAGATCTTGAAATTCAAGCCGCGGCTTTTATTAAAGAGCATATTTCCAAACCCGTCGTTGCTTTTATCGCCGGACAAAGCGCACCTAAAGGAAAACGTATGGGACATGCCGGCGCGATCGTGAGCGGAAGCTCCGGAACGGCGGCCGAAAAGATGGAAGCATTGGAGAAAGCAGGCGTACATGTCGTGAAATCTCCGGCGGAAATCGGCAAAAAGATAGCCGAAGTGTTGAAATGATAAAATTTTCGTCCATGAGGTACGGTCGTTTTATGCCAACCGTATCCTCTTTTTTGAAACAAGCATTATGTTAAGTAAAGGAGAACGATAGGATGGGTTTAATCACTGCACCGAGCAATACGCCCGTATGGGTCAACGTCTCAAGGTGTAAAGCATGCGATATTTGTGTTAGTCTGTGTCCGGCCGGTGTTTTAGCGATGGTCCAAGCACCCAATTCGACCTTAGGTTCGATGATAGAAGTCGTAGAACCCGAAGCCTGTATCGGATGTCGGGATTGCGAATTACATTGTCCTGATTTTGCGATTTACGTCGCCGATAAAAGCGAATTTAAATTTGCAAAGCTTTCGGAAGCCGCCAAAGAGCGCGCCGAAGCGGTCAAAAAAAATAAATTTAGAAAACTTGGTGCATAAGGAAGCAAGATGGCAAGAGAAGTAATTTCAAGCGGAAATGCACTGGTAGCAAAAGCGGCGGTTGAATGCGGATGTAAATTTTTCGGAGGCTATCCTATTACGCCTTCAAGTGAAATTGCGGAAGATTTAAGCAAACTTTTACCCCGAGTCGGGGGTAAATTTATCCAAATGGAAGATGAAATCGGCGGTATTTGCGTCGCGTTAGGCGCTTCTATGAGCGGAACGAAAGCAATGACCGCATCTTCGGGTCCTGGAATCTCCCTCAAAGCGGAGCAAATCGGTTATAGTTTTATCGCGGAGATCCCTTTGGTCATCGTCAACGTTATGCGCGGCGGTCCCTCAACGGGCCTTCCGACACGCGTTTCGCAAGCGGACATCGGGCAAGCAAAGTATCCTACGCACGGCGATTACGCATCGATTGCTTTATGTCCGGGAAGTTTGGAAGAGGCCTATACCGAAACAATACGCGCGTTTAACATCGCCGAAAAGTATATGACGCCCGTCTTTGTGCTTTTAGACGAAACCTTAGGTCATATGCACGGTAAAGCGATTCTTCCCGATTTAGCGGACGTCGAAAAAAGCGTGATCAAACGCGCCGAATTTACGGGCGATCCTGCGGAATATAAACCCTATGCCGCCGCACCTGCCGAGCCTGCCGTACTCAATCCTTTTTTTAAAGGGTATCATTACCATGTTACGGGATTGCATCACGGAGACAAAGGATTTCCGACCGAAGACGGCGAAATGTGCGAATACAATATCGAACGTTTAACCAATAAAATCAAAACTAAAGCCGATGATCTGGTACGATACGAAGAGTTTATGCTCGAAGACGCCGAAGTCTGTATTATTGCTTACGGTAGTATTAGCCGCGGTGCAAAAGAAGCGGTGATGAAACTTCGAAACGATGGCATCAAAGCGGGACTTTTTAGACCGATTACGCTTTGGCCGAGTCCGGTAGCAAAATTGCAAGAAATCGGTAAACGTTTTTCAAAAATCATGGTCACCGAGCTCAATATGGGACAATACCTCGAAGAAATCGAGCGCGTTATCAAGCGAAACGACTTTGCGACCCTGCACAAAGCAAACGGTCGTC
Source organism: Sulfurospirillum cavolei (assembly GCF_001548055.1). Lineage (GTDB taxonomy): Bacteria > Campylobacterota > Campylobacteria > Campylobacterales > Sulfurospirillaceae > Sulfurospirillum. Next base: position 1,182,964 of record NZ_AP014724.1, on the reverse strand, counting down.
CGATCGCTCCCTTGGAGATGGTTGCCAAAGTGAAGGAGATGTTCTAATGGCGTTTAATTACGATAAATATTTACGGGTAGATAAAATGCCCACACTTTGGTGTTGGGGTTGCGGCGACGGCGTTATTTTAAAATCCGTCATTCGCGCTATCGATAAAATGGGTTGGAATATGGATGACGTGTGCGTCGTCTCCGGAATCGGCTGTAGCGGACGTTTTAGTTCGTATGTCGATTGCAACACCGTGCATACGACGCACGGTCGTGCTATCGCGTATGCAACGGGCATTAAACTTGCCAATCCCGAAAAACACGTTATCGTCGTTACGGGTGACGGCGACGGATTGGCCATCGGCGGTAACCACACGATTCACGGCTGTCGAAGAAATATCGATTTGAACCATATTTTGATCAATAACTTCATTTACGGTTTGACCAACTCCCAAACAAGTCCGACGACACCGCAGGGTATGTGGACGTCGACGGCCAACTACGGTAACGTCGATCCGAGTTTTGATGCCGCAAAGCTAGCCGATGCCGCCGGAGCGACCTTTGTTGCCCGTGAATCCGTACTCGATCCTCAAAAATTGGAAAAAATGTTCGTCGCCGGCTTTTCGCATAAAGGGTATTCATTCTTCGACGTCTTTTCCAATTGCCATATTAACTTGGGGCGAAAAAACAAAATGGGCGAGGCCGTCTTAAATCTTGCATGGATCGAAAGCCGCATCGTCGGTAAAAACAAGTTTGACCTTCTCAGCGAAGAAGAGCGTGCGGGTAAATTTCCGACGGGCATTTTAAAGCAAGAAGAGGGCAAACTCGAATATTGCGAAGCGTACGATAAAGTGATTTACGCCGCTCAAAATAAAACAACCGTAGCGCTATAAGGAGCCTTGAATGAGAAGACAATTACGTTTTGTGGGCGTCGGCGGTCAAGGCGTTATTTTAGCGGGAGAGATTTTAGCGGTCGCAAAGATCAAAGAGGGCGGATACGGCGTTAAAGCATCGACGTATACCTCTCAAGTGCGCGGAGGACCTACGAAGGTCGATATTTTGTTGGATGAGAGTGAAATCTTATTTCCATATGCCAACGAAGGCGAAATTGAATTTATGATCGCTACGGCGCAAGTCAGTTTCAATCAATTTAAAAACGGCGTTAAAGAGGGCGGGCTCATTGTCGTCGAACCTAATCTCGTTAAAACAAGTGAAGAAGATCGTCAAAAATGGAAAATCATCGAAATACCGTTGATTACGATAGCCAAAGAAGAGGTCGGAAACGTCATTACGCAATCCGTCGTTGCCTTGGCGATTACCGTTGAAATGACCAAAGTGCTTCCTCACGATCTCGTCCGCGAAGTCATGCTTTCCAAAGTGCCCGAAAAAGTGCATCCCGAGAACAAAAAAGCATATGAACTCGGTATCAAATACGCCGATGAGGCATTAAAAAAACTTTAAAAACTATGACATGTAAAGAGTCCTCTCTTTACATGTCGTTTTTAAAAGCTTACTGAAACTGCCCCAGCTTAGCATTGAGATTTTCCGCTAACTTGGAGAGATGATCGGCCGCAGAGGCGATCTCTTCGACGCTTCTGGCATTTTCACTCGTAATCGCGTTGATATTGGTAACAAGATCAACGATCTTATCGGTATCTTTAGCAATCTTATGAGAATTATCGGCACTCACGCTTACCGATGCTACGCTTTCGTTCATAACCGAAGTCGTAGAGATAATGGTATTTTCGACATTGGTTGAAACCGAAGCTAGATGACGAATGTTTTGAGCATTTTTACTCATCTTATCCGAAGAGTTAACGATGGATTGAACGATGACGTTAATCGTTGCGTTAATCTCGGTTAGAGACGATTGGGTACGTTCGGCAAGTTTACGTACTTCATCGGCAACCACCGCAAATCCTCTTCCGTGTTCTCCCGCACGAGCGGCTTCAATGGCGGCATTGAGTGCAAGCAAATTGGTTTGATCGGCAATATCGGAGATGACGGTTAAGATCTCTTTGACCTGTTCGGCATCTTTACTCATCTGCTCCAATTGTCCGGCAAGTGCACTTTCGGCTTCACTGGCAAGTTCGACTTCGTTTTTCAGTTGGATTACTTCATTTTTGGCGGCTTCAAGTTTATTGCCCGCAAGGGCGATACTTTGTTTCATCGATTCGGAGAGGATCGCCGTTTCTTGAACAAACTTTTTAATCGATACGATCTCTTCAATCGTATTGTTAACGATTACGGTACTGTTTTCGGCGTTTCTGCCGATTTGCATACTGGTGGTGGAGAGTTCATGCGAAACCGAAGCATTTTCGCTGGAAGAGCGTTTAACGTCTTCGATAATATGCTCTAAGGTATCCACCAGCGTATTAAAGCTATTGACGATCTCTTGAATCTCATTCTTTTTACCGTAATGGATGCGAAACTTCAACTCTTTTTTTTGAACGAATCCACGGATACTATCACGTATCAGATGCACTCCTTGCATAACGTTATTACGGATCATCACGCCTAAGACAATCACGCTCAAAGCTACGATTAGGGAAAGTCCTATCATCATCGAGGAGGCGCTGTTCTTAGCTTCTACCGCCATCTTTGCATCACTTTCGGCGAGGTGTTGGTTGTAGGTCATATGTTCTTCAATCGTTTTCGTCATATTTTGAGCAATGGAACGATTTGAAAGTATTAATGCTTTTGCTTCAAGATTTTGATGAGCATTAGATAACACAAAAAATTTTTCAATAAAAGCAGCATATTGCATAAAATACTCTTTTTCTTTGTCATAAAGCTCTTTATCTTTAGCATCGGAAAGAAGGCTTTCATAACTTTTTAAATCTCTTTCAAAATCAACTTTATATTTACGGTACTGCTCTTCAAGCCTTTTCATATCCTTCATATCATCTGTACTCATATGTTCCCAAATCGTAAGCCGAATACGATACATACTTTGTTGTAGATTTCCCATTACGATAATACTCGGCAAAGAATTAACATTGCATGTATTCGTTTTCGTGTAAACCTGTTCCATCTTTTGGATTCCGATACTAAAAACCGCGATAATCCCCAAAATAGCAACGCATAGCATTGTCATTAACTGTTTTCCGATACTCATGTACGACTCCATTTCTAAAAATATTTTTAAAAATATTATCTATTTATAAGCTCGAAGAAAAGTACAAAAAAATACTTTTGTATACAAAAATACGGAATCCGATTCAAAAAACTCATATTCCTAATCGGAATGCTTTGGGTGTCATTTTGTAGTATGTTTTAAAAAAACGCGAAAATTCGGAAGGTGTCTGAAAAGAGAGTTTTGAGGCAATTTGTACGATCGATAAATCGGAATACTTTAAAAGATAGAGAGATTCTTTCAACAGACGCTGATGAATATAAAATAAAGCATGATTTCCAAGCGTCGTTTTAGTCGTCTCACTTAGATGTTTCGAGGTAATTCCCAGTTTTTTGGCATAATCGGAAACTTTTTTATCTTCCAAAAAATGCATCTCAATAAGATCCAAGTAGCGATACGTCAATTGCCAAGCTCTACTTTTTTGAGTCAAATGCAATTTATTTTGGTTGATTTTATCATTTTTGAGTAACAGCAAAAGACGCATCAAGATCAATTTAACCAAGAAATGACTCTCTTCTTCACCTTCTTTTAGGGCTTGGTAAATATCTTCAAACATATTAATAACGCGGTGATATAAAGACATCGATAACGTAATAGGACTCATATTTGTATTATGAAAATCAAAGAGCGAGTGTACGATTTTCGTATTGCAACAATCTTGAAGGTAAGACGCTTTAAAAGCGATAATATAGGTTTTGGTAATCGGGCTAATATTTTCAAACGAATAAAACGTATTGGGCGGAAGCAGTTGAAACGAATACTTGGAAATTTTATAATCAAACTGATCGATATGGCGTAGCAAATCTCCTTCGATCGATAATAAAAAAACGTAAAAATCAAATTTTAGAGGCGTGACGTTTTGCACCGATATATCTTTTTCGAGAACAACGATATCGATCTCATCTAAACCGCTTTTTTGAAGGTTAACGCCGAATTTGGAATGATCGCTAAAAGACGACCGATATACCTGTAATGCTTTTTCTAAAGAAAGGGTAAACATTAAACTCCGTTTGCATTAAGAATAATAATCGTCCAAAAAGCAAAGAATACGTTTTAAAAAAATAGCCAAATAAACAAAGCGATACCGACGCAAAGATTGAGATAACTGACACCGTCTTCAAAAAGTTTAATCAACAGTTCGTCCGTGTAACGCTCTACAAGAGAAGGATGCGTCATTAAACCGTTTTGGGCAAAATGAACAATATCCGATGCCCAAAAATAGGCGATAATTTCGGGAGCGATAAAAAAGAGAAACACACCGAATATTCCCCAAAAAGATTTTTCGGGTTTCATGTCCGATAGGACTTTTTTCGTTACGGGATGGCGGGCGATCTTTTGAAGTTTCTCTTTCACGAAAATACCTTTGGAAGGTTTTAAGAGGTTATGGAGCGGGTGACGGGAATCGAACCCGCTACTTTCAGCTTGGGAAGCTAACACTCTACCGATGAGTTACACCCGCGTTTTAGCGGTGACATTATAGCACAACCTTTTCCTTACATGTCAAAAAAATCATACGCATTCTCTTATTCGGACTTGAGTATAATGTTGCATCAGGAGAAAGATCATGAAACAAACCGTCAATACCCAAAAAGCACTCAAGCAACAACAAAACGAAATAGACGATTATACGATCTACAGCATGCTCGCACGATCGGAAAAACACGAAGCCAACCGAGAGATTTTTCGTAAAATCGCCAAAGAAGAGCAGGGACATTATGCCTATCTTCGCTCATTTACGCAAAAAGAGTTACGACCGCGCTCGTTTGTCGTGCTTTTTTACCTTTTACTTTCCAAAATTCTCGGTGTTTCGTTTACGCTTAAATTTCTGGAAAACCGCGAAGAGGGTGCTAAGCAGTTTTACAAAGAGCTCATCGAAATCGATCCTAAGGCTAACGATATTTACGAACAAGAGATGCATCATGAAATCGAATTGATCGATATGCTTCACGACAAAAAACTGCTCTATGCCGGTGCGATTGTTTTGGGAATGAACGATGCCCTCGTCGAACTCACGGGTACGCTAAGCGGTCTTGCCCTTGCCTTTGAAAAAAGTAGCGTCGTAGGCGTGACCGGCCTTATCATGGGTATTGCCGCTTCACTCTCGATGGCGGGATCGGCATACTTGGAGTCGAAAGAGACACCAAACGGAGACATTAGCGCGATGACGTATTCGCTGTATACGGGCATTTCGTATATTATCACGACGGCGTTGCTCGTGTTGCCGTTTTTTCTGTTCGATGCAATTTACATGTCGATATTTTGGATGTTTTGTGCGGCACTTGCGGCAATTTTTGCATATAACTTTTACATTAGCGTCGCCAAAGAGTTGGCATTTTGGAAACGCGTACGCGAAATGTCGTACATTACGTTCGGCGTCGCCTTAATCTCTTTTGGTATCGGCTACGTCGTCAAACATTACTTCGGGATCGAGATTTAAGGACTTTGCTTCGGGCGGAGCGTCGACGAATAAAACCTATGAAAAATCCGATACCGAGGATGACAACGGGAACGAAAAAGTACCAATGTGTTTTAGCGTAAGCGATAAGCGATAAAATCGTATCGCCGAAGTACCAGACGGGCACAATAATAATCGCGCTCCAGCAACATGCGGAGATTCCATTTAAAATCGCAAAATACCGCGGCGAATACCCCATTAGCCCGATACAAAGCGGTAAAATCGTACGAAGACCGTAGAGATAGCGTTGAATAAAGATGATAAATCCGCCGTATTCGCGTAGTAAAAGCTTCGCAAGGGCAAATTTGCGCTTTTGAGAACCAAATTTGCGAATGACGTACTCTTTTTTAAATCGCCCTAAATAAAAGTAGATTTGATCGCCGACAAACGCACCCAATCCCGCCGTTGTAATCGCCCAAACCAACGCCATATCGCCGGTATGCACAAAAAGTCCCGCCATCACCAGACCGCTTTCGCCTTCCAATATACTCCAAAAAAAGAGAATGATATAGCCGTATTGGCGCATTAAATCGAGTAGTTCCGCTTCCATGATCTTTTTCTTAAAATGTTTCGTGCATCTTACTCTTTTTCTTCTAAAAGATGCTTTGCACCAAACATGCGTTGCGGTATGTCGTGTTGGTTATAAATGCGGAAGCACTCTTGTTTCAAAAACACTCCAACCGCACAAAAGCCATAAGCGAGCCTTTTGGTTAAAAAGCTGACTCTCCAACGAAGCGACTTTGGCTTCGACGGCGGCACGGGAGGCGATCGCACGGGAGAGTTCGTCCGCGCTAATGAGTTGGTTGTCGAAACGTCCTTGCGAAAGAGCGGTGTAGGTATCGCTTGCACGAAGCTCTTCTTTGGCACTTTGCAGTTTGGCTTCAAGCGTATGAAACTCCAAAAAACCGTTTTGAATTTCTGTTTGAATCTCGCTTTGATACGCTGCGAGCTCAAAAGAAGCGGACATTTGCGTAGCTCGTGCCGCTTCAAGCGTTTGGCGGTCGCTCATACCGTTAAAAAGATTCCACGAAATACTCATTCCCGCATAGCTTTTATCGGCATTTGTATACCCGTCTCCGTTTAACGCCAACGAATCGCCTTGGTGTTTAATCGCACCGACAAGAGCGACGTTTGGATAGTATTTGCTTTGGGCAAGCTCGATGCTTTTATGCGCGACGTCGACGGATTTTTGCATCGCTTTCATATCTTCGCGCTCTTCCAACGCAAACGTTAATGCTTCATTTTCGCTCGGCGCGTGCATCTCAAGCGACGTTTCGTCGTGTAACGTGACGATTTTCGTATTTAACAGTGTTCCCAGTTGATTGAGGTACTGTTCGCGTAGGTTTTGGCGATCAATGAGTTGCGCGTGAATATCGTATTTTTTCGCCTCTATCGCAAAAAGTTCGCTTTGGGCTAAAAGTCCGTTTTCGTAGTAACCTTTGGCTTTTAAATAGGCTTTTTCGATGGCGTTTTCGGAACTTTTTAACGCGCCGATCGCTTTGGTTTCGGCAATAACGGCACTGTAAAGAGCCGTGGTTTGTAAGGCAAGGTTGCGTTTAAGATTGAAACGTTTTAAAGAGGCCTGTTCGCTTTCCAATTTGGCTTTGTCGATCGTTGCGGAGATCGCAAATCCGCTAAAAAGAGGGTACGTTAACACCAGTGCGCCCTCAAGGTGTCTGCGCGTACCTACCGGTGCGGTAATGCCCGAAAACAGAGGCGGCATATTGAGCGTCATCGTCGGCGTATCGTTCCATTCGATTGCACTTAAGGTCGCATCGAGCGAGGGTAAATTTTTTCCTTTGGCGGCTTGATACAAGGCTTCGGAAGCATTTTCAAGTGCTTGCGCGCTTTGGTAACGGAAGCTAGACTCCAAAAGGCTCAGCAATTCGCCGTAAGTCTGTGCAAAGAGCCATGCCGGTAGCATTGTCGAGAGAAACAACCATCGCATTATTACTCCTTTAAACGAGGGACGAATCGATAAAATGGTAGTCCTGCTTGGATTAATTTGCTCTTAATTAGGCAAAGTTATACCCTTTTCGTTATATAATTAAACGTGTGTCGAAAGAAGGAGTGCTTATGTTGGAAAAAATCAAACAGTATCGTTTAGGCGTTTTGATCGTTCTTTTGCTCCTCGGAGCTTCGGGATTCATTTTCATGAAACTTCGCACGCAAACACTCGCTCCCAATCTCGTTTTCGGCTCGGGGCGTATGGACGGCGATTTAATCAATCTGAATGCCAAGTATGCCGGGAGAATCGAACGTATCGATATTGAAGAGGGACAAGCCGTGCATCGAGGCGACATTATCGCCGTTTTGAAAAGCGATGAGTACGAAGCGCAAAAAAATCAAATCGAAGCACAAATCAATGCCAAAGAGACGGAACTAAACGTTGCGGAAACGACGATAAGCGAAACGTTGCGTCAGGCAAACGATACGATTCAAATTCGCAAACACCAGCACGAAGAGCTTGAAAAGAGCATTGCATCGCAAATACGCTCGCTCGAACAAGACAAACGCGATTTGGAACGCGTTCAAAACCTTTATGCACAAAACCTCATCGAAAAGCGTCAAATCGAAACCGCCGATTTAAAATACAAAACGGCTCACAATACGTTAGACGCGTTGTATCAAAAACGTGCGCAAACGTCTTTGGCGATTCAAGTCGCGAAAAGTGAGCATACGAAAGCGAATGCCCAACAACAAACGCTTCAGGCGATGCGCCAAAGTATCGATGCGCTGAGGGCTTCCAAACGTCAAATCGACGCCGTCTTGAACGAAATGACGTTACGCTCCTCTATTGACGGCGTCGTGGTTGAAAAAATCGCCAACGTCGGCGAAGTCGTGGGTGCGGGAAGCGTGGTGGCGACCTTGTTGGACCCTCGCTCGTTGTACTTGAAGATTTTTGTCGATACCAAAGAAAACGGAAAGCTACATGTAGGAGATGAAGCGGTCATTTTTTTGGATGCGACTCCGGATAAGCCGATAGCCTCAAACGTCGTTCGCATCGAACAACGAGCGGAGTTTACGCCCAAAGAAGTCAGCGTACCGAGCGATCGAATTCAACGCGTTTTTGCTTTACATGTCAAGCCCAAAGAGCCTCAGCCGACGCTTAAAATGGGATTGCCCGCGGTCGGCGTCGTTTCCATGGACGCGCAAGGGCTTCCGGTTCACCTCAAAAATGTTCCCGAATAAAGAGCCCTTATGCGACTTGTTGTTCGTGACGTAAGCGTTTTTCATAAAAATCGTTTGGGCATTGCGCATGCGAATTTTGAAGCGAACGAGGGGGAAATTGTCGGTTTTATCGGTGCGGACGGCGCGGGAAAAAGCTCCTTGATTCACGCAATCGCCGGCGTCATTGCATGCAAAGGAGAAATCGTTTTCGACAATCATACCTACCGTTCGTGCAAAGAGGCCGAACCGCTTAAAGCGCGTATCGGCTTGATGCCCCAAGGTATCGGACTTGTCTTATACGACATGTTAACCGTGAGCGAGCACCTACGTTTTTTTGCCGATATTCACGATCTCGTTCAAAACGAGGCTTTTGAGACCTATAAAACACGCTTGCTTCAAATGGCGGGTTTGGAAAAATTTCAAGACCGCCAAGCGGGGAAACTCAGCGGCGGAATGATGCAAAAACTCTCTTTAATCTGCACGCTCTTACATCGCCCGAAACTGTTGCTCTTGGACGAGCCGACAACGGGTGTTGATCCTTTGAGCCGGATCGAATTATGGGAAATCCTTGAGGAAATACGCCGAAGTGAAGGCACGATTTGCTTGATCAGTACCGCGTACATGCAAGAAGCGGCGAAGATGGATAAAATCTTACTTTTCGACGAACAAAAAATCATTGCGCAAGGTACTTCCGAAGCCCTTTTACAAACGGTAGAATCTTTATGTTACGACCCAGGTACCCCCTGTGTTGAACCGTGCATCAAAACCTTACAAACCCTTTACACGCTTACCCCGCTCGCATCCAAGTCGACGCAAACGCCTACGCTTGAGGCACTTTTTTTCGTTAACGCCTTAAAAAACGACAAGACGATGCCGCCGATCGTTTTAAGCGACAAAGAAAAAAGCGATTTTGACGGCGACGTTTTAATGGACGCCAAAGGCTTAACCAAACGTTTCGGAACTTTCGTCGCCAACGATAACGTTGATATTACCCTAAAAAAAGGCGAGATTTTAGGACTGCTCGGAGCCAACGGTGCCGGAAAAACGACGTTTATTAAGATGCTTTTGGGACTCTATCCGATTGACGGAGGCGAATTGCGACTTTTAGGCAAAACGATTCAAACACCCCAAGATCGACAAGCACTTAAAGCTTCCATCGGCTACGTAAGTCAACATTTTGCCTTGTATAACGATATGAGCGTACAGGAAAATTTGCTCTATTTTGCTTCGATGCGCGGTTTGCCGAGTGAAACGGCCAAAGAGCGCATCAAACGTTATGCGCAAGAGCTCGGTTTTGAAAACTATCTCAACGCCTTGCCTCCGGAGCTTCCTTTGGGAATCAATCAGCGTTTTTCCTTAGCTTCGGCACTCTTACACGAACCGGTGATCTTGTTTTTGGACGAACCGACTTCGGGTGTCGATGCCATTGCTAGGGCGCAGTTTTGGGAACTTTTGAAGTGTTTGAAAGAAAAATGGAAAATCGCTATTTTGATTACGACGCACTATATGAGCGAAGCGGAATTTTGCGATCGCGTCGTTTTAATGCGCCAAGGAGCGAAAATCGCCGACGATACGATAGAAGGCTTTTACGCCAAGCATCCTCAAGCGCATACTTTTGAAGAGATATTTTTGGAGTATTTTCGATGAAACTCTCCGTCGTTAAGGCTTATGTTCTCAAAGAACTGAGCGAAATCGTACGAAGCCGATTGATTATTATGGTCTATTTGATGCCCACGATGGTACTGGTGCTTTTCGGTTACGGAATTCGCATGGAAGTGACGGGGGCGCGTACCTTGATTATCGATTACGATCAAAGCCATTATTCACGCTTATTGATCGAAAAATTTGCACACTCAAAATATTTTACGGTTCAAAAAGAGCTTCGTTTAGAAAGCGAAGCACTTGATGCCATCCACCGTGCGCAAAGCGACGTGGTTATTATCATCCCCGAATCGTTCGAAAAACGTCTGCTTCACGGGCAAAAAATCCAAATCGGCGTCTTCGTCGACACGGCATTTCCGATGCGAGGTTCGACGATCGAAAGTTACGTCAAAGGCGTCGTTCTCAATGCGGCGTCTGCCATTCAAGAGCGTATGCTCGATCGCGATGCGCATACGATAGCCATCAACCAACGAACACTTTTTAATCAAGCGATGCGTGACGAAGATGCGATCGTCCCGGGATTGATCGGTTTGGTTTTATTGATCGCTCCGGCGATTTTAGCGGCATTACTCATCGTCAAAGAGAAAGAAAAAGGCACGATCTTTAACTTTTACGCTTCCGCGCTCTCCAAAGCGGAGTTTATCGCCGCCAAGCTAATTCCCGTTTTTTTCCTCCACTCGATCAATATCTTTATTCTCTTTTTATGGGCGACGTATTGGTTCGACGTACCGTTTCGAGGGAGTTTTTGGCTTTATTGGATCGCTTCTGAGCTTTATTTGGTCATTAGTCTTTCCATCGGTATGCTCATCTCTATCGTGACGCGAACGCAAATCGTTGCGGTTGTTTTGACGGTGATCGTGACGATTATTCCGGGATTTTTGTATTCGGGTATTTTGATGCCGATCTCTTCGATGGTCGGTTTTTCGCGCTATGAAGCACATATTTTTCCCGTAATGTATTACAACCACATTTTATACGACGTCTTTTTGGTCGGTGAAGGCTTGGCTTCGGCAAAAACGCAACTTTACCTCTTTATTTTGGCATTTTACGGGCTTTTCTTGATGGGGCTAGGAAGCTTGATCTTGAAAAAGGAGCTTCGATGAGGGTCTTTTGGACGGTCGTCGCGCGCGAACTCGTGCGTTTCATTCGTTCGTGGCAGCTGGTGCTCGTCGTTTTGTACGCTTTTACGATGGAAGTGTACATCGCAGGAAGCGGCATAGAACTGAAACCTCGCAACGTGGCGATCGGCTATGTCGACGAAAGCGGCGGCGGATTGAGCCAAAAACTCTTACACTATTTCCACGAACCCGAATTTTTGCCTCCCGTGGCGTTTCATTCCCAAGCAGCACTTTCGCAAGCCGTATTCGATAAAGAGATCATTTTAGGATTGATCTTCGACGAAGATTTTGAGCGGACGTTTCGTAAAAACAAACACGCGACGCTTAACGTTCTTTTAGATGCAACCGCCGCGTCACAAGCGTATACGACGCTGAGTTATTTGAGCAACATCGTGCTTAATTTTTCCGATACCGCCTTTAGCGTCGAGCTCGTCACGCACAAACTTTTCAACGAAAACGCCAATAACGCAACGTTTATGGCATTAACGGAGCTTTTGTCGATCACGACGATGCTCTCGGTCATTTTAACGGCGGTCGTCTTTGTAAAAGAGAAAGAGGACGGCACGTGGGATATTATGCTCTTAATGCCCGTCGATGCAAAAAGCATTATTCTCGCCAAATCGTTTTCCCAAGTTATTATCGTGATGATCGGCATCGTAATTTCGGTCGGATTTGTCGTTTTCGGAGCCTTTGACACGCCCATTCACGGCTCTTTTTTCGCTTTTTTAGTGTTAGCGTTTTTCTATGCGTTTACGGGAGCGGGTATCGGGCTTTTTGTCGCGGCGGTCGCCAAAGACGTGATGCAAGTCGCACAGCTCTCCGTCGTCATTATGCTTCCACTTATCTTTTTAAGCGGAGCGTGGACGCCTATTTATGCGATGCATCCATGGTTGCAAACGCTCTCTTTACTGTCTCCGCTTCGCTATTTCATCGAGGGAACGGAGAGTATTTTCTTTCGAGGAACACCCGTTTTGGAATTGTACCCTTACTTTTTGGGCGTTTTTAGCGTCGGAAGTATTTTATACGTGATCGGCTTTCGAAAGATCGGGCACCTTTTTTAACGCAAAAAGTTTTTGATGCCCGTGAAAATCAGTTGTGCCGAAAGAGCGGCAAGAACGAGTCCGGTAACTTTGCTAAAGACGATCAATCCGGCACGACCGATCAAACGTTCGATATGCCCAGAGAGATAGAGCAAAACGCCGATACTGCCGATGGCACACAAAAGCGCGCTTGATCCGAGTAACATGTCGTCAAAACTCTCGATGTCCGCACCCATAACCATCAACGCACCCACCGTTCCGGGGCCGACGGTAACGGGAATTGCCAAAGGAACGACCGCATGCTTTAAAATATCGGCTTTACATGTCGGTTCGGCGTTAATGTCTTTTTGCACGAGATCGACCGCCGTTAAAAATAAAAGTGCCCCCGCACCGATGCGAAAAGCATCAAGGGTAATACCGAAAAGTTCAAAAATGTATTTACCGAAAAAAAGAATAATCAAACAACTCGCAGCAATCGCAAACGTTACTTTAATCGCAAGACGTCTTTTATCGCTTTCATCGACGCCTTTGGTCATCGACAAAAAGATCGTCGTTACGAAAAACGGCGTCATAATAAAGAAAAACTTGACGTAAATCGCAAAAAAAGCCGAAAGATGAATCATAAAACCTCCTTAAAAAGCGTTGGCATTATAGCACTTTTTCAGCCGGGCTTTGGCAGAATGGAAGCATGAAAAAAGAGATCCTTTACTTACTCGAATATTTGGCAAAAAACCCGAACGAAGATGAAAAAGCGTTGTACGCTCTTTTACTTCAAACCCTCTCTTCGTTGGAACTGTACACGCCTACGAAATTTACGCAAGCGCAAATCCATACGTTAATGTCGCATCAAGGGCTCCACGATGCTTCGGGATTTGAAGCGAGCGTTAAAGCCTTTGATGATGCGTTGGACGCTACGATTCCTACCGCGTTACGCGAAGCGAAACAAAACCTTTTCGCGACGCTTTTGCATGCCAACTTTCCAAAAAAGAAAAGTTTTTTAGCGGTCTCTTTGGAATGCTTTCTTTTCCAACTAGAACCGGTCGAGAAAAGCATTTACGAGAATCTTCTTGCCTATGTTACGGCACTCAATCGCGCGTTGGGACTCTTTTTTGTCTTGGGAAAAGAAGCGTCTTCCTCGTTTACGCCGGAGCGGTTAGTCCTTTTCGGCGAAACCTTACATGTCAAACTTTTAGAGAATATTTTTCACGAAGAAGAGCGAGTACACGTACGCCAAGGATTAAAAGAGTTGCTCGGCGTCTACCTAAGCCTTTACGGCACATACCTTTACATGTCAAAAGGATAATCACCATGCATACGGAAGAAAAAGAGCTAAGTTGCGCCGAATGTGCAACGCTTAATTGCCATAAACACGAGAGTCGTTACCCCAAATTTTGCCTAACGAGCAATGTTGAAACGTCGATGTTAGACGCCTCCTTGGCATGCTACCAAGAAGAGGGGATGGATCGCACCATCGCTTTAGCCGCGGCGGAAATCGAAGGAAAATACTACGGAACGCTGACGCGCGTGGAAGAGATACTGGCATTTGCTAGACGTATCGGAGCACGCAAAATAGGCATCGCTTCGTGTGTAGGCTTGGTCAATGAATCTCAAATCTTCGCCGAAATCTTAAAAATCAACGGATTTGACGTTTTTATGGCGATCTGCAAAGTCGGCTCGCGCGATAAGATCGAAATCGGACTCCAAGAAGCGCAAAAAATACGCCCGAATACGTTTGAGCCGATGTGTAATCCCGTCTTACAAGCCAAATACATCAATAAAGCGAAAACCGATTTAAACGTCATTATGGGATTGTGTGTCGGACACGACTCTCTTTTTATCAAATACGCGCAAGCTCCGATCACGTATCTGGTCGTCAAAGACAGAGTCCTCGGTCACAACCCGATCGCCGCCTTGCATTTAACCAAAACCTATTATAAGAAACTTCTAACGCCGCGCGAACTTTAAGAGAAACCTTAAAAATCAGCCTAGCAATAACTTTTTACATTTTAAAAGTCATTATATATTTACCAATATAACGCTTAAATATTATTTTATAGGTCAACAAATATTTACCGTTTTAAGATGCGATAAAGTTATCAATCATTATAATGGTCTCGTTGTTCATGATATATGCTTACGGGGTAAGCGCACATACGTATCGTGAAGGATATATTTTTTTTAAAATTTATAGACTTCATTCTTATACCTCTATGTCTTTTTTCTTCCATTAACAACATTTTTACGTGCATAAGACGTTCATTGACGGTCAATGATACATTACCGTTTTATGCCAATTTTTCATGGCTATTTTGACATGTCAGCAAGTTGCAGGAGGAAATCGTGCACGAGAACAGAAGGGACTTTCTAAAAAAAGCCCTCGGGACGACGGCAGTGGTAGCAACTGCCGGTGCAAGCGGTGTTTTGGCAAGCTCGAAATAGAGTGCCAAAGGCGCAAACGGTGTCGTTTATGGGAAATCTCCGAAAAAAGAGATTTTGTATAAAGAGACGGATGCATGGAAGCTCTACTATAAGAGATCCTATTAATCACGGGAGATGAGATGAGTAAAACAGAAAACCCCATACTCTCCTCTAGCAAAATCGGAAGACGCTCATTTTTAAAAATGGCGGCTCTGGGAAGTGCTAGTTTTGGAGCGGGAAATCTTCTAGCCAAAGAAGATGCGATCAGAGAGGCGAGTGCGGAAGAGGTTAAAAACCCGTTCCCAGGCTCAAAAACGGTTAAAACGATCTGCTCGATCTGTTCGGCAGGTTGCGGCATCAAAGCCGAAGTGCATAACGGCGTATGGGTAAGACAAGAACCCGCACACGACCACCCGATCAGCGAGGGAAGCCACTGTTGTAAGGGTACGGATCAAATCGATTTGACCAAGTCCAAACAACGTATCAAGTACCCGATGAAAAAAGAGAATGGACAATGGAAACGTTTAACGTGGGAACAAGCGTTAAATGAGATCTCTTCTAAAATGTTAAAAATTAGAGAAGAGAACGGTCCTGACACATTGATGATGTTGGGTTCGGCTAAATTTAACAACCAACAATCGTATTACTTTAGAAAATTTGCCGCGTTTTGGGGCACAAATAATATCGATCACGTAGCTAGAATCTGACATAGCGCTTCTGTTGCCGGTGCGGCAAATACATGGGGTTATGGTGCTATGACAAATCACTTTGGTGATGTTGTTGAGAATTCTAAGTTAATTATGATGGTCGGAGCCAACTCTGCCGTTGCCAATCCAATCGGATTTAAACATTTCCTACAAGCCAAAGATAGAGGCGCGAAGTTGATCGTCGTCGATCCTATCTTTACAAGAAGTGCTGCTAAAGCGGATATTTACGTGCGTATTCGTCCTGGTACTGACATTGCGTTTGCCTATGGACTTTTACATGTAATCTTTAAAAACGGTTGGGAAGATAAAGATTTTATCGAGCATAGAACTTATGCGATGGATCAAATCAGAGCCGAAGCTGCTAAATGGACGCCTGAAGAGACCTCCAATGTTACCGGTGCTTCTATTGAGCTAATCCAACAGGTTGCAGAACTTTACGCTAAAACCAAACCCGCAAGCATTGCATGGTCACTCGGTATTACGCAACACTCTGTAGGAAGCTCCAATACGCGTATCCTTCCAATTCTTTCACTTGTTACTGGTAATGCGGCACGTCCGGGAGGCGGATGTAATATTATCCGCGGTCACGATAACGTTCAAGGTGCTACCGATATGGCAAACCTCTCTGACAGTTTACCGGGGTACTACGGTTTGGATAAAGCCGCATGGCAGTACTATTGTAAAACATGGGGTGTTAGCTTCGAGTCTATGCAAAACCGTTTCCACCCTGATCTTGACGATAAGGGTGAGCGTAAATGGATGCACGCCAAAGGTTTCTCACTTGCGAAGTGGTGGCAAGGTGTTTTACAAGAAGAAAAAACGACCTCTTCCGCTCCGATTCGCGTGCTTTGGGTACAAGGAACGGGAATTACCTCGATGTCTCAGCAGGTGAAAATCAAAGAAGCCATCGATAAGCTTGACATGTTAATCGTAGCCGAACCGTTTGTGAATGAAGCGGCAATTATTACCGATCGAAAAGACGGTATCTATATCTTGCCGGTTGCAACGCAATTTGAGTGCGAAGGAACGCTTTCTGCTACCAATCGTTCCGCCCAATGGCGTTCCCAAGTCGTTAAGCCGCTGTATGAAAGCAAAGCCGATCATGAAGTGATGTTCGAGTTTGCGAAAAAATTCGGATTTTACGATGAGTACGTCAAGGGTATGAAAATGCGTGCCGAAAACGGTAACGTCGTTCAGTATAAAAACGATTTTGTATGGCCGGACGATGCGGTACGTGAGATTGCTCGTACGGTTAAAAGTATCGGACTTTCCGGTTGGACGCCCGAGCGTCTGCGCAAACATCAAGAAAACTGGCATCTCTTCGATCCGTTGACGCTCAAAGGTCGCGGCGAAATGGAAGGCGAATATTACGGACTTCCGTGGCCGTGCTGGGATGAAAAACATCCGGGTTCGCCGATCCTTTACGATGCCTCTAAACCGGTCAATGAAGGCGGCTTGGGCTTTCGAAATCGTTTCGGTGTTGAGCATAACGGTGATAATTTACTTGCCGATGAAACCGTGACGCTTCCGGGACAAAAAATCCAAGGCGGTTACCCACAACTTACCAAAGCCAATATCGAAAAAGTGCTCGGTATTACGCTTAGTGAAGAAGAAAAAGCGCAAATGGGACCAAGTTGGGCGATGGACTTTAGCGGTATTATTCAAAAATACGCTCGAGAGTATGGCGTTTGCGTCTACGGAAATGCAAGGGCACGTACGATTGTTTGGGAATTCCCAGATCCCGTACCGGTTCATAGAGAGCCTATTCACTCTCCACGTTGGGATTTGGTACAAAAATATCCGGCACTACCGGATCAAGCCAATAACTTTAGGGTTGCAACACGTTACATCTCTGAGCAAACCAAACAAGACTGGTCCAAAGAGTTCCCGACGATCCTAACGTCTATGCGCTTAGTCAACCTCTCAGGGGCTGGTATGTTAGAGCGAACGAGTAAATACCTCTCAAGCATTACGCCGGAGATGTTTGCCAATATTCACCCAGATCTTGCTTCCAAATATGGCATCGAAGATAAGGGAATGATGTGGATTCACGCGCCTCAGGGTACGAAGATTAAGGTACGGGTTCACTACAACCGTAGCGTAACGCCGGATCGTATTTGTATGCCGTACAACTTTGCGGGTATTATGCAAGGGGTCGATTTGAGTGCAAATTATCCTGAA
The DNA here is from genome assembly GCF_001548055.1 of Sulfurospirillum cavolei. Lineage (GTDB taxonomy): Bacteria > Campylobacterota > Campylobacteria > Campylobacterales > Sulfurospirillaceae > Sulfurospirillum. The sequence continues at coordinate 1,165,089 of NZ_AP014724.1, read as the reverse complement.
GGCGCACGTCCGTATACGATCGGTGAAAGTTCCAATACGATCGTTAACTACGGCTTTGACCCGATTACCCAAATCTCAGAGTTCAACGCGGGTCTATGCCGTGTGGAAAAAGCGTAAGGAGACACCATGGAAAATACCAATAGCCGATTAAAATTCTATTGCGATACGGATCGCTGTATCGAATGTTTTGCATGTGTGGTTGCGTGCCAAAATGCTCACGAATTACCCGTGGGCATTGCCCGCCGTAAAGTCGTGACGCTGGGCGACGGCGTCGAAGGTCAAGAGACGTCGATCTCGATTGCGTGTATGCATTGTGCCGACGCACCGTGCTCGCAAGTCTGTCCGGTGGATTGTTTTTATATCCGAGCCGACGGTATCGTGCTTCACGATAAAGAAAAATGTATCGGATGCGGATACTGCTTGTACGCATGCCCGTTCGGTGCTCCGCAGTTCCCGCGTGATGGCGTTTTCGGCGCCAAAGGGGCGATGGACAAATGTACGATGTGTGCCGGCGGTCCATTAGAGACCAACTCCGAACACGAGCGAGAACGTTACGGTCAAAACCGTATCTCGGAAGGTAAAGTACCCGTATGTGCGGCAATGTGTTCGACCAATGCGCTTCTCATCGGAACTTCCGAGAAAGTGTCCGAGCTTTACCGTACCCGTGTGCTCGCTCGCGGTCAAAGCAAAGAGGCGAACAACTCGTATATTTGGAATATGGCGTATAACAAACAAGGTAGAAAGGGGCTAACGCAATGAAGAAACGATGGATAGTACTTTTAAGCACACTGCTAAGTATGTCGTCTCTTTATGCCATTAGCGTGAGTCAATTCGATAGTCCGTTGTACGGAACGGCGATGCTCAATGCGATTCCCAATTACCATGCGTTTGGAGAAGTGTTTACGCTTCTTCAACGCGAATGGTTCTGGAAAGGCTTTTTGATCGCACTGTTTCTGGTTCCCGTTGCGGGAGGCATTCACTATTTACTGATCGGACCTAAAGTGTTTTCGCATCACGGAAAGAAGGTTTTTGCGTTTAGCGTTTTGATGCGCGTCATGCACAATCTTGCGGCCCTTTCGTTTTTAGTCATCGTGCCTACGGGCTTTGTTATGGCATTCGGAGATTTTTTCGGCGGCGGTATGTTTGTGAGGATTTGTAAGAACTTACACGGTTTGGCAACACCCGTGTTTGCGATTACGGTTCTTCCGATGATTATTGCTTGGATTAGGGATATGTTCCCTAATAACGACGACGTAAAATGGATGATGATCGTGGGCGGTTACCTCTCCAAAGAGAAAAAACCCGTCCCCGCAGGTAAGTTTAACGCCGGACAAAAAGCATGGTTTTGGATCGCGATGCCAGGCGGTATCGTGATGATTATTACCGGAGCGTTGATGTTCTTTTTAAACAAGGATCTCTCACCGGTTGCTACGATGTTGGGTATGAGCCAAATCGACCTGCTACGTCTCAGTGCGATCGTTCACAATATCTTAGGTATGGTCGTCGCTACGTTCTTTATGGTGCATGTCTATATGGCGGCGATTGCCATCAAAGGTGCGATTCATTCGATGATCACGGGTTATAAAGAAGAAGAGGAAGTCGCCATCCTTCACAGCTCTTGGTACAAGAAGCTCAAAGAAGAGGGCAAGGTTTAATTAGCCTTACATGTAGGCTTACATGTCAAAAGCAAAGCCCCGTTTTCGGGGCTTTGCACGATTTGGTGCGCTTTGCTTATGCAACAGGATCTTTAAACATCTCTCTGATATATAAAAATTCACTCAAGTTTTTGAAAAAAATATCAACGATTTTAGGGTCGAAGTGTTCCCCTCGTTCTTGATGAAATAAGTTAAAGATATCTTCGTCTTTCCACGCCGGTTTATAGCATCGTTGGTTTCCCAAAGCGTCAAAGACGTCTGCAAATGCGGTAATACGGCTGTATATATGGATATTGGCTCCTTTAAGTCCGCGCGGATACCCTTGTCCGTTAAATTTTTCATGGTGTTCGTAGGCGACGATTGCCGCCGTTTGGAGGAGGGGGCGATGCGAATGTTTTAACATGTCATAGCCAAGCTCCGTATGTTTTTTCATGATTTCAAACTCTTCGGGCGTGAGTTTGCCTGGCTTATTTAAGATGGCGTCCGGAATGGCGACTTTGCCTATATCGTGCATCGGACTTGCTTGTTTGAGCATCTCGGCATCGTGTTCGCAAAGCCCGTAATGCAAGGCAATTAGCTTTGAGTATTCGGCAACGCGACGCACATGGTTTCCCGTCTCTTTGCTACGACTTTCACCGATCGAACCCATCGTAAAAATAACCTCTTTTTGCGTCTCTTCAATCTCTTGCTGCAAAGCTTCCACTTCGGCAAATTTACGCTGAAGTTCGTCGTACTCTTGCTTTTGACGCTTATCGGCTTTGGTCATAATTTTTTCATGACGTTGAATATCTTTAATCAGTTTTTCCGTTGTTTTATCGAAATTGACGCGTAAGAGTTCCAATTCAACGATCAAAGGGTTTTTAATCACTTCATGTTGTTCCATGCTATGCCTCTATTTTGCAATCAGATGAATCGTAAGATCGGTAAAATCTTCGATAAAATCTTCGCCCGCTTCTTTGGCACTATCATTTTCGCGATCAAAAATCCAATTGACGGTGATATTGAAATTTTCTTTATTCGCATCTAAAATATCGAAAAAATCGAAGAAGAGTTTGGAGCTACTGGAATTAAAATAGGTAATTTCGACATTAACGGTCAACGAATGAGGAGCATTTGGCTCGGTAAAATACGTTCGGAGCCAATGCAAAATCGGCATGTAAAACTCAAACGTATTTTCAGGGTACGATTTGCCTTTAATGTTAATTTCCCCATAAGTCTCCAATGAAATTTCAGGAGTATATTGCGTGGCTTCAACTTTTAAATTATTCATATCAATGCCTTCCCTTGTGTTTTAATAATAGCTTTCATGCGAAAATAATACCTCTTTTCACTAATTTGTTCAAACTCGTAGGAGAGTTTATCGCTTCGTTTGGCAATTTCGTAAAACCCGATACCTCCGCCTTTATGATGCGCTTCGCTACCGCTTTTTCGAAGCTCTCTGTACCGCTGTTTAATCGTCTCTTTATTCATTAAAACGAGTTCGGCAAGCTTGGGCAATATCTTTTCTTTATCTTCAAGCGTGATGATATTTTGACTCAAGACGTAATAGTGCTTTTGCTTGGGACGCTTGCCTACAAGGATCAAGCCCTCAGACTTATGGGAAGAGGCTTGTTCGTTTTTGGATTTAGAGTAGTTCATCATATTTTGTGCCAATTCGATAAAAATCGTAAAAATATTCGTCGACTCGTTCATCCCCAAATCACTCTCTTTTGCCTCTTTTTCCAAAGCTTCCGTCATGCCGGCAATCAGCGTTTGCGATAAAAAACCGCCGTACGCTAAAAAGACGATACCGTCTTTTTCGATTAATTTTTTAACGGTGTTGATGTCTATCATCGCAAACGCTCCTTTTTGCTTTTGATGAAGATCGGGTTTAAAACGTTGCCGTTTTTCCTCTGTTGATGGATTAGATTTTTAAGCCGATAAGCATAATATCGTCGCTTCGTATTTCACTTCCCTGATACGCATGCAAGGTCTTAATAAAAATTTCTTCTTGATCGGCAAACGGCTCTTGATAGTGCTTTTTGAGTAGGTCCGTAAATCTACTTTTGCCGAAAGGAAAGCCTTTTTCACCGCCGTTTTGATCCCAAAAGCCGTCACTTGTGATATAAAAACGCATGCCTTGTTCGACGGATAATACGTGTTCGCGAAAAACGTATTCGGTCTGTGACTGTTTGTACCCTACGGAGTGTTTATCGCCTTGGAGGATGCTCAGCGTACCGTCGGCTTGAAGGTAAAAAAGCGGTAAACATGCGCCCGCAAACGTGATGCTTGCATTGATTTTGTCGTAAAGAAGAACGGCACCGTCAAACCCCGCATTATTGATGGCCGTGGCATCGTGTTGATTTAAAAGATGCTTGATACTTTGATTGAAAATACCGAGGATTTTGGCCGGACTGATGCGTTCGTGTTGATGACGGATCGTAGCGATAATCTGTCGTTCGACGGCTTTGACAAGCATGGTCACAAAAGCTCCCGCAACGCCGTGTCCGGTACAATCCATCATCATCACGAGTAAAGTGTTACCGTCGTCAAACTCTTCCATAAAATAAATATCGCCGCCGACGATGTCTTTAGGTTGCCAAAGCACGCAATAATCGGAAAAAAAACGGTGTAAAAGCGTATGATTCGGTAGTAAAGAGTGTTGGATCAAGGAGGCATATTCAATCGAATCTTTCATCGCTTTATGACTCTCTTCGACTTCGTGACGGGAAATTTCAAGTTCGTGCTGAATCTTTTTTTGATGCGAAATATCGGCAAAAATGCCGATTAATCCGCCCGGTTTTCCCTTTAACGTTTTAAAACCGTTTACCGAATAGAGCGTATGGTGCACGGCTCCGTCGTGAAAAACCATCTCTTGTTCACGCTTTAACGAAAGCGTGTGTTGAATGACGCGCATGTCCTCTTGATGGTATTTTAAACGATCTTCCGGCGGTAAGTAGTCTAATTCTAAAACGGTTTTTCCGATAAAACGTGTAGAATCGATACCGAAAGCCTCTTCGTATGCTTGGTTAAATCCTAAAAAAACACCGTTTGCGTCTTTATAAAAAAGAGGATTTGGGATAGCGTTTAAGAGATTGTGCATTAAAAAATTAGAATCGGCGAGCTCTTTTTGAATCCTCTTGACACGCCATGTCCAAAAAAGCGTTCCCGCTAAAATCAAGAAAAAGAAAAACAGAATTTTAAACAGCAAATTCCAATTCATAATTTTTTCAACGTTCGTATTGACCCAAAGATTGACAATACGGTTGTGCTCTTCCTGATCGATCGCATCCAAACCTTTTTGAAGAATACCGATCAAAATAGGGTTGTGGACAGACGTCGCGATGCGCAAATCTTTGGGCGCAAAAAGCTCTTCGTCGGAAATGCCGATCACTTTTAGGTTACTCAGTCCGTAACGCTTAATCATATACGTTTCCACCGGAACCAAACCCACGGTTAAATCGGTTTCGTTATAAGCAATACTTTGCAACGTCGATAAGGTATCTTTTTTGAGTGCTAAACGCGTGTTTGGATAATGTTCTTTTAAATAATGATGGTTAAAAAACCCTTCTTCCATAGCGATATTTTTATCAAGAATATCGTGAATCGTTTCGATTTTCCAAGGAGCGTCGTTACGCACGACGACGCAATGAGCGACCGATTGGTAGGGTGTCGTAAACAGAAGGTATTTTTCGCGATCATCGTTTTTCACGATATTGAGCATAACATCGAGACGGTTTTCTTGCATCATGGTCAAAAATTCATTCCATGAATATCCCGTAATATACGCCACTTTTAAGCCGACTTTTTGGGCAATGAGATTCATCACGTCAATCGAAAGACCTTGCGCACGTCCGTCTTCGTAAAAATTAAAAGGTGCCCAATCCATTTCATTGTGAACGCGAACGATCGGATGAGCCTCAATATAACGTTGTTCTTCTTGGCTTAACGCGACTTCACTTGCATGGACGTATAAAGAAAAAAGCAGTAAAGAAAATACTAAAAAACGCATTTCAAACCGCCAAATGGTAAGGTTGCGTTTATTATAACGTAAATCGGTATGATGCGTTTAGAAAAAAGAAGGAAAATATGCGCCGGCAATTAAAAAGGTAACGTTTTTTTAACGTAAACCTTACCCCTATAGGGAAGAATCTTATTTAAATAAAATACTGCCCAAACGAATCATGTTTGATCCACACGCAATCGCTTGCTCAAAATCCCCACTCATACCCATCGAACAGTACTTTGCTCCATGTTTTTGGAGAGACTCAAATAGTTTATAGGTCGTCTCAAAACTCTTTTGAACGATGTTTTGTTCTTCGGTGTGTGCGCCGATACTCATAACGCCTTTGAGCTGAAGATGCTTACATATAAGGCTGATTTGCTCGTACGCTTCAAGCGCGGCTTCGGGCATCACGCCTGCTTTTTGCGCTTCGTACGCGCTATTAATTTGAAGTAAAACATTCATCGTTTTACCTTTGACATGTAAGCGTTTGTCTAGCTCTTGCGCAAGTTCGATCGAGCTTAAAGAGTGCATTAAAAAAGGATCAAGGTCGATGAGTTGGTTGATTTTATTGGTTTGTAAACGTCCGATAAAGTGCCATTCCAACGGAAGAGAGGAGAGGGTATGGACTTTGTCGCTCATATCTTGAACTTTATTTTCGCCGAAACTTCGCTGTCCCGCATGATACATCGCTTCGATCATCGCCGTATCGGCACTTTTGCTCGCCGCTACGATTTTGACGATGTGATGTTCGCTAATCTGTAAACGCGCTTTTTCCACACGCGTCAAAATGTCGTCCAAGGTCGTTACAAAATCTTTAGTTTCCATTGGTTAACCTGTAAATATCGTTAAAAAGGCTCAAAGCCATCAAGCTTAAAAGCACCATCCATCCTGCCGTCGTCATCGTCGCCAAAACGCGTTCGCTCGGTACGCGTTTCGTTACAAGCTCATAGAAATTGAACATTATGTGTCCGCCGTCCAGTGCCGGAATCGGTAAGAGATTGAGAACGCCTAAATTGACGGAAATTAATGCCGTTAAGCCTAAAAGCACCACCAACCCCGCATCACTTGCTTCGGAAGTAACTTTAACGATGGTGATTACACCGCCAAGTTCTTTCATAGGAACTTCTCCGACAATCAATTTTTCCAATCCTTTAACGATCAACGTCGTCGATTGCACGGTCTGATCCCATGCAAAAGCAAGCAGTTCGCTTCCTGCGTAACGAACGTTCATCGTTTGAGTGCTAGGCGCAATACCGATCATTTTTTTATACCGGGTCTCTTTAAACATATTTTGATACGCGCTGATTTTCGGCTCGACCACCAGCGTGTGCACCAATCCTTCTCGTTCGACTTTGACGCGCAATGCGCCTTCGCTTGCTTGAATCGCACGGCTCACGTCGTCCCACGTCTGAATCATGGAATCGTTAATCGAAACGATACGGTCGTTCGTCATGATGCCGGAAACCAGAGCGGGAGAGCTTTCTCCGATTTGACCGACGATAGGCGAAAACTTCGTAATGCCCATCGTACCGGTAGCGATAAAAAGTAAAAACGCCAGTAAAAAGTTGGCAAAAGGACCGGCAAAAAGAATAATCATGCGCTTCCACGGTGCTTGGATCGTGTAACTGTCGGGATCGAAACTGACTTTGGTAGGATCGCGATCGTCTTGACCTTTCATCTGCACGTATCCGCCAAGCGGAATCAGACTGATGCAATATTCGGTTTTGCCGAATATTTTTTTGAAGACTTTTGTGCCAAATCCGATGCTAAAAACTTCGACATGTACGCCAAAAAAACGCGCCGCTAAAAAGTGCCCGAGTTCGTGAAAAAAGATCAAAAACGATAAAACAAGAACGGACGCGAAGATCCCCATTAATGCGTTCCTTTTTTCGTATAACCGATGATATACTCGTATCCCGAATAGAGCGTCAACGCCACGGCCGCCCATAATAAGAGCTCGGCAAAAGGCCAATTCATCATTAAAAAGCCGATAGCGATCATTTGAAGAACGGTTTTGACTTTACCCGCCATCGATGCGGCGATATTTTTTCCTTCGCCGATTGCCGCGACGCGAAGACCCGTAATGAAAAATTCACGCGTTAAAATTAAGTAAATCGCCCACGCATTGGCACGATCGATCATCATCAAACCTAAGAATGCCGCTAAGGTCAGCATTTTATCGGCAAGCGGATCTAAAATAGCTCCCAGTTGCGTTTTTTGATTCCAATTGCGTGCAATGTATCCGTCGAAAAAATCGGTCGCACTCGCAATCACGAAAATCAATGCCGCAAAATAGTCCAGCCAACTGACATGTAAGCCTTCGAATAACGCTAAATCGCGATTGACGAGCAAAACGAACATTAAAGGGGCAAGCGCGATGCGCGTACTTGCCAAAAAGTTGGGTAGGTTCATCATTTAAACGTCGTACCGCCGTCGATAATCAACGTATGTCCCGTTACCCACGACGCTTTATCGGAACAAAGGAATAAGCAAGCACCCGCCAAATCTTCGGGTTGCCCCATGCGTCCTAAAGGCGAAAGTTTTGCCGTAATGTCGCGTACCTCTTCGTAGTTAGTAAATGCACGCAATGCATCGGTTTCGATAGGACCGCCGCTGACCGCATTGACGCGAATGCCTAAAGCTCCGAGCTCCGCCGCCGCATAACGCACCATCGTCTCGACCGCCGCTTTCGCCGTCCCGTGACCCGCGTAATTTTCGATATAGACGAGATTGCCCGTCGAAGAGAGGGAGATGATGCTACCGCCTCCGATTTTTTCCATACGCTTGGCGGCTTCTTGCGCACCGACGACGAATGCGTTGACGGTTGCGGTAAAGATATTATTGATACCTTTGGGTTTTAGTTTCATAAATTTCGTATAACCGCCGACGACGGGTCGTCCGGAGATAATCGCATTGGAAATAAAAAAATCGATGCGATCAAACTCTTTATCGATCTCTAAAAAGAGGTCTTTATAGGTTTCCGGCTCTAAAATATTCAAAGCAAACGCTCTGGCTTTAATGCCGTAAGTTTTTTCCAAATCGTGGACTTGTTCTTTGGCTAGTTCTTCATTTGAGTTGTACGTAAACGCGATATTGACGCCCTCGCGTGCAAATTCATAAACGATTGCTTTACCGATACCGCGCGTACCGCCGCTAATGACCAGTGTTTTACCTCGCATCAAAATCCTTTAATCGTATAATTTTTAAGGGTATTTTCTATTTTTTTCATATTGTCGTGGCTGGGAGCGCATAAAGGCAAGCGGTATTCCAAGGTTTCAAGAAGCCCTGCAATGTACATCGCCGCTTTAATCGGAATCGGGTTGCTCTCGCAAAATAAAATTTTATTGATCTCGTAAAGCGAATCGTTAATCGCTTTAGCACCGTGAAAATCGCCTTTGAGTGCCAAATGCGTCAAATTAGCCGTTTGATCGGGCAAGATATTGGACGTTACGGAAATAACACCCGAACCGCCGTTGGAAAGTATCGGATAATTAATCGCGTCTTCGCCGCTAAAAACGGCAAGTTTCGGCTGATGTGCAAGCAAATCGACGCAACGATCGATTGAACCGGTTGCTTCTTTTACACCGAAAATATTCGGACATGCATCAAAGAGTCTAAAAATCGTATCGGGCAATAAATCGCATCCGGTACGACCGGGAACATTGTACAAAAGCACCGGAATATCCACCGAACCGGCGATGGCTTTGTAATGTTGAAACAGACCTTCTTGAGTCGGTTTATTGTAATAAGGGGTCACGGATAAAATACCGTGTGCGCCGTGCGCTTGGGCAAATTTTGCCAAACCGATCGCTTCGTGCGTAGCATTGCTTCCGGCTCCCGCCAAAACTTTAACGTCGCTTTTGGAACAAACGTCTACGGCAATCTCGATACAGCGGCGATGCTCTTCGTGATCAAGCGTTGCGCTTTCTCCCGTCGTTCCGACGGGCACGACGACGTCGATACCGTTTTTGATTTGTCTTTCTATTAATTTTGCATAATGAACTTCATCGAGTTTTCCGTTTTTAAACGGCGTAATGAGTGCGGTCATGGCACCTTGTAAAACATGTTGCATCTTAATACTCCTTTCGTAATATAACCGTCGTTGATGTTTGCGGAACCAAATATTTTTTGACAACGCCTATAATATCCTCTTTTTTCAGTCGATTGATACGCTCTTCGTAAGATAAAAGCGGAGCAATATCCCCTTTAGCGTAATACGAGCCAAAAAGCGTCGCCAATTCACTTGAACTTTCTAAATTATGAATAAAATCGGCTTTGGTATTGATCTTGATCTTTTCAATATCTTTATCGCTAATATCGCCTTTTTTAAGGCTTTCGATAATTTTTAAAATCTCCGCTTCGACGCTTTCGGCTTTCACACCCGGATTGCATACCGCTAAAAATAAAAAGACGGAAGGATCTTTCGCTTCCATCGCATAGCCGTAAATCTGGTTGACCCATTGTTTTTCGTCTACCAAAACCCGTTGCAATTTACTGCTTTTTCCGCTACTCAAAAGCTCGCTTAAAGCCGAAAGTGCCGCCTGATCTTCGTGTTTAAAATCAGGAATCTTATAAGCGATCGCCACCATTTCGACTTCACTCTCTTTTTTGATCATAATACGCTTAGCCCCGTCTTGTACGGGCTCGACTTGATGGTGCGGTGCGGGAAGATCGCTATCGTTTTTAATGCCTCCGAATTGCTTCTCGACTTCGCTAAAAACGTCGTTGGCGTGAATATCGCCCGCGACAACGACGATCGCGTTTGCGGGTTGATAATATTTCGAGTGAAAACTGCGAATATCTTCAATCGTCCAGTTTTTAATATCGTCTTTAAATCCTATCGGCGTCCAATGGTACGGATGATACGTAAACGCGTTGTTGAAAAGCCGAAAATAGAGATACCCGATCGGCGAGTTGTCGGTTCGCCACAAACGCTCTTCCAAAACGACGTTGCGTTCAGGTTGAAACTCTTCGTCGCTTAAGCGTAGGTTCTGCATCAACTCCGCAAACAATTCCAACGATTTTGAGAGGTTTTTCGATGAACTTTTGATGTAATAATGCGTATAATCAAATCCCGTGGAAGCGTTGTTAACGCCGCCGAATCCTTTGACGACTTCGTCAAACTCGCCGGCTTTCAGATTTTTCGTCGATTTAAAGTTCAAATGTTCCAACATGTGAGCGATACCGCTTTTCCCCATTGTTTCGTTTCCGCTACCGACGCGGTAAAAAATATCCGTCGTAATAACGTCGCTTTTATTGTTCATGGGAATAACGACGATTTGAAGACCGTTGTCCAAAGTTTTTGTGAAATGTTGCGGCAACGAATTAGCCATTAATGCTCCTAAAAAAAGTAAAAATAATCCTAACGCTTTCATACGGTATCATCTCCTATCCGATCCTATCAATTCGCCGATACGGCTAAATCCTTCGTGTTCCATACGTGCCAAGATGCCTAAATTGATCTCTTTATTGACGCTCGGTCCTTTAAAAATAAACGACGTGTACGTCTGAACAAGGCTTGCGCCCGCTTTAAGCCTTCGATACGCTTCTTCCGCCGAGTCGATACCGCCGACGGAAATCAACGTCGTTTTGCCGAAAAATTCTTTGGCAAGGGCTTCAAACAAAGCAAAGCTTTTTTCCTTCAAGACTTTACCGCTGATGCCGCCGAAATCTTTGGCGTTTTTCAGCAGGCTATAATCGATCGTCGTATTGGTCGCGACGATACCCGCCGCACCGTTTTCGAGGGCGCACGAACACAAATCAATCGCATCTTTGACCGTCAAATCCGGAGCGATTTTGAGTAAAACGGGTTTACTCGTCAATGATTTTGCCATGACGAAAAGGTCTTTGATAAACGCTTCGTTTTGCAAATCGCGTAGACCCGGAGTATTGGGCGAGGAGATATTGATGACTAAATAGTCGCTCAAACGATCAAATTGACGAATCAATTGCTCGTAATCTTTGAGCGCGTCCTCGCTCGGCGTTACTTTGTTTTTGCCGATATTGGCACCCAAAGGCGTCGCAAAAGGGTAGAGCGATTCTAAACGCTTTGCGATCACGTCCATGCCTTCGTTGTTAAAGCCCATCGCATTTTGAATCGATTCTTCTTCGACAAAGCGAAACAGTCTGGGTTTGGCATTACCGCTTTGGGGTTTGGGAGTAATCGTACCGTACTCGATATAGCCAAATCCAAGGGCGGTAAGCATTTTAATCATCGTCGCGTTTTTATCAAATCCCGCACCCAATCCCAGAGGGTTTAAAAACGTACAACCGAAAAGGTTTTGTTCCAAGCGTTTGTCGTGAACAAAAAAGCGTTCCGCCAGAAGAGGAAGTATAAAGGGAGCGTACTTGGCACCGTTTTTAAAGAAAAATTCTGCAATATGATGCGCATTTTCAGGGGAAAAATTGAACATAAGTTTTTTCATCGTCGCATAATCAAACATCTTTCGTTTCCTTGGCATATAAGTACGCGATTATACCCCATTGAACATAAAAGATGGTTGATTTAAGGCGCGTTTAATACTGTAAACTTTTCAGCTGAACATACTCGGCAGAACTGTTTTGCAACTCTTCGTCACTGCCTAACGCGACGATGCGTCCTTGTTTTAAAAAAGCGATTTTATCAGCTTTTTTAATCGTTGAGAGCCGATGGGCAATCACGAACGTGATTTTATCTTTAACGAGGTTTTCGATTGCTTCGGTTATTTTTTGTTCGCTATGCGAATCCAACGCTGAAGTCGCTTCGTCTAAAATTAAGATTTGAGGGTTTTTATAAATGGCTCTGGCAATGGCGATACGTTGTCTTTGTCCGCCTGAAAGATTCGTACCGAATTCGTCCAAATGGGTATAAATACCGTGTTCGAGATCTTGGATAAACTCATAGGCATTGGCTTTTTTCAAAGCTTCGATGACGCGTTCTTCTTCGATCGTTTTACCGTAAGCGACGTTCGCCGCAACGGTGTCGTGAAAGATATAAACCCGTTGCGTCACCATACCGATTTTTTCGCGTAAAGCGTGCAAATCAAAGGAAGAGAGGGAACGCTCGTTGAGCAAAATATCTCCGCTTGAGGGAGCGTAAAAGCGCATCAAAAGGTTCATTAAAGAGCTTTTGCCGCCGCCGCTGTTACCGATGAGTGCGACCATTTCTCCGGATTTGGCGTCCAAATCGACGCCTTTGAGTGCTTCTTGATTGCCGTACGATAAAAAGACGTTTTCAAACCGAATCGTTTCGATTTTTTCAGGCAATGCCGAACCGCCGTTTTGCACGCTCGGTTCCAAGTCCAATAAAAAGAAAATACGCTCGCTGGCAACAATGGCGTCTTGCATTTTGTTGTAAAGACCCGATATCTTTTTAATCGGCGTATAAAGCATAAAAAGAGCCGCTAAGAACGAGAAGAAAGCCCCTACGCTCATAGCTCCTTGAATGACTTCGTTTCCGCCGACGATAATGACGACCGCAACGCCGATAGAGCCTAAAATTTCCATGACGGGGCTGACGAGCTCATTGACTTTGGTCGCTTTCATTGTAAGTTTAAAGTAGCGTTCGTTCTCGTTCTTAAACAAGGTATGTTCGTACGCTTGCGCATTGTTAGCTTGGATAATTTCGATATTGTTGAAAATCTCACTGAGTTTTGCCGTAATGTCGGAAACTTTTTCTTGCGACTGCCGTGAGACCTTTTTCATTTTTTTAGAAAGGCGACTGAGCGGATAAATCGCTAAGGGCATAATCACCAAGGCATAAAACGCCAGTTCCGAATTTTGATAAATCACGACGCCGATCAACCCCAAAATCGTAAACGACTCTTTTAAGAGCTCGGGAACAAGATTGGAAACGACGGTTCGTACGCGTTCCACGTCGTTCGTATTGCGGCTGATCAGTTCACCCGTTCGGTATTCGTGAAAAAACGACAAGTCTAAGCGTAAAAGATTTTGAAGCATCAAATCGCGGAATCGACGAATTAAATCTTGCCCGATATAAGCGGTATAGTACGCTTGCATATACCTGCCTGCTTCTTTTAAACCGTAAACGAGAATAATAACGTAAGGCAAACGCGCCAACATTTCGTGGTCTTTTGCGATAAAAATTTTATCCAACAAAGGTTGCACGAGATAGGCCGAAAAAGCGGTTCCGCCGCTTGAGAGAATCATCCCGATGACGACCAAAACAAAGTAGGGGATATAATCTTTAAAAAAAGGTTGAAAACGTTTAAAAATAACTTTCATACCGCCCATTAAAGTACCTTCTCCCATTGCGTGCCGTTTGGCGTATCCATCAATTGAATCCGTTTGGATTCCAAAAGAGCGCGAATCTCATCGGCTTTGGCAAAATCTTTAGCTTTTTTAGCAAGAGCGCGTTCTTCGATCAATGCTTCGATGTGAGCTTTTTCGGCATCGTCAACGCCGAGCTGAAAGTACATATAAGGATTGTAAAGTCCTATGCCCAAAAGCGACTCTATCCAATGAAGATTGGCGTGTGCTTGACGTTTGAGAGCTTTATCTTTCGGATTTTGATCGATTTGATCGTTAAAACGCGAAATCGTTTCATCTAAAATCGCCAAGGCTTTTGAGATATTCAGGTCGTCGCACAACGCCTCTAGCATCTGGTCGCGAAAAAGAGGCTCAACGGGCGTTTCATCCCTTGCGATGTCAAAAACGCGTTTTTTCAATCGATACACTTTGTCCAAACGTTTTTTGCTCATTAAGAGGTCTTCTTCGGAAAAGTTAAAATTAGCGCGATAATGCGTCGAGAGAAGATAAAAACGAAGCACTTCGCCGTCGTAGTGTTTCAAGGCGTCTTTAAGAAAAAAACTGTTTCCGAGCGATTTGCTCATTTTTTCGCCGTTGATGGTAACAAAGCCGTTATGCATCCAGTATTTTGCCAATTCCTGATCGCTTTTACATCGGGTTTGCGCCGCTTCGTTTTCATGGTGAGGAAAGAGCAAATCGGCTCCGCCGGCGTGAATATCGATCTGGTAGGCACCGTCACGATAGGCTAAATGTTTCTCGATCATCGCCGAACATTCGATATGCCATCCGGGACGTCCCGCGCCAAAAGGTGCAGGGTAGCTCGGCTCGTTTGCTTTGGAAAATTTCCATAAAGCAAAATCTTTGGCGTCTTTTTTCTCTTCTTTCGTCTCAACCCTCGCAAGAGCGGTTTCTTCTTCCATACTGCGATGGCTAAGGCAGAGGTATTTCGTATCTTTGGACGTATCGAAATAGATGCCGTCGCTCGTGCCGTACGCAACGCCTTTGGCAAGCATCGTTTCGATAAACGCGATGATCTCGTGAATCGTTTGGGTCGCTTTAGGCTCGATGTCGGCATCATCGACATGTAAAGCTCGCATCTCGTCTTTGTAACGTTCGATGTAAAACGCGGTGATCTCGTCTAGCGATTGACCGCTTTGGTGCATTTTAGCGATAATTTTATCGTCGATGTCGGTAAAGTTTTTGACGAAACAGACCCGATACCCCGATGCGATCAAAACGCGACGCAACAAATCGAATGCAACCGCGCTTCTGGCATGCCCCAAATGAGCATCGTCATAAACGGTCGGACCGCAAACGTATAGTTTTGCTTCGCCCTGACGTATCGATTCGAAAAGAACTTTCTTTTTTTGAGCCGAATCAAAAATGTACATGTAAGAATTCCTTGAAAAAATAGAGTAATACCGCTTCCGCGACGAGAACGAGCGCTAAGAGGATTAATTTTTTATCGTACAGTATAGCAAAAAAGGCTTGAGTGCCGAACGATCGAATCGTTAAGGACAGAAGCACGCATGCCGATAACGATCCCGCCAATGCAAGCCCTGCCGCCCCCATAGGTTGAATCAGCGCAAACGAGAAGAGAAGGTTAGTACCTAGCGCGTACATGGCGATTACCGCCGCCTCTTTTTGCCGCATGCTCGCATAAAGCCACAACGAAAAGAGCTTGGAGAGCCCAAAGGGAATCAAGCCTAACATGTACATCGCCAAAACCCATGAAGTGACTTCCGCATCGTGACTTGAAAACGAGCCTCTTTCAAACAAAAGCCAAACGATTTCTCGGCTTAACATACAACCTCCGAGCGTCGACGTCGTCAGCAAAAAAGCCAAAATCCAAAAGCCCTGCGAGAGTAGCCGCGTTGCTTCCGCTTCGTCGTTTGCTTTAAGCAATCGCGTCATTTTCGGAAAAATACCCGTCGTCAAAGCAATCGCAAAAAGGGCTAAGGGCAGTTGAAAGATACGGTTACCGTAATAAAGATAACTAATACTCCCCGTGACTAAAAAACTTGCCAAAGTCGTATCGACGAAAGAGACGATTTGGGGCGTCGAGTTTCCGACGATCGAATGCAAGAACGAGCGGTTAAAGCTTTTTTGCGTCGCTTGAAGTGCCGCATCGTTTCGTTTTCGATGCGCAAAACCGGCACGAAAGAGTTTACACAGGTTCTCTTTTTTAAGCGCGATTACATGCGCCAAAACCTGTAAAATACCGCCGAGTAAAACGCCGTAACTGAGGGCATATACGATGGTTTTACGATCCCAATTTTGAAACAACAATAATGCGGCGATCATACCGATGTTTAACAATGCCGTCGAAAACGCCGTTACGGCGAAACGGTGTTTGTATTGCAACAACGACCCTAAAAGCGTCACGATAAAAATGAGCGGAAGGTAGTAAAAATTGATCGCAACGAACGGAGCGGACAGGGCAACCGTCTCCTCGTCGAACCCGAACGCGATGACTTTGGCAAAAAATTCGCTAAAGAGTGTTACGAAAAGGGAAAAAACGACGAGGAAAAGTAAAAAGCGTACAAAAATACGATACGTAAAAAGCGATTTGTGCGTCGTTTTGATAAAGACGGGAATAAAGCTTTGCGTAAACGCACCTTCGGCAAAAATCCGCCTAAAAAGGTTTGGAAATTTAAAGGCAACGAAGAAAATATCGCTGTAAATATTGGCTCCTAAAATCGAAGCACTCAGCATGTCGCGGATGAATCCGAAAATTCTCGAAACCAATGTTCCGATACTGTTTGTAAAAAATGATTTGATAAGCATTTCGAATTTTATCCAAAAATCGTTTAAACAAATTTTTTATCTATTTTTTGCTAAGATACCCTTATATTTATTTTTGAATGTGCCGATATTTAGGCTAAAGTAAGCCTTTTGGTTTATGAGAATTATGAGGAAAACACTTTGGGACTGTTTGATAAAATTAAAGGGGTAGGCTCAAACGAAACGGCTTTAAACGAAAGCCAAACGTCGGAGTTTAAATCCATCATCATCGATACGACCAACGTTCATAAGGAACTGAAAAATATTGCGTTAGCCCAACATGTCAAGCCGACAGAATTGGGATTTAAGTTACTCAAAGTAACAACGTTTTTCAGCGACGAAAAAAGCGAAAACAATGAAGTGACCGAAGAGCTGATGAAGCTCTTTTTAGACGATACGTTTTTGCTCAATCCAAATCTTAAAATTTCACAATATTACCGTGTCGAAATCTATAAAATCGATCCGACCCAAGAGACGATCGAACTTCCCGAAATCGCTTTAAGCGGCAATAAGAATTTGACGAAAATTATCGCCAAAGTGTCGCAAAGCCATCACGTTACCTATAGTTCAAGACTCGAAGAGATGATGCTCCATGATATTCAGACCAAAAAAATAAAGGCGGGTATTTTGGTCGGCATTCGCGATCAAAACATGTACAAAGAGGTTAAAAAACTCGTAGCGAATATTCGCGTAAACGGATTTTTAGACCAAGACGTTTCGTTTGTCGTCTGCCAAGGCGTCGATGAAATCCCATGCATCAACGACGATCTCATTTTTCATTACAAAAAGAAGATGAATGCAAAAACATCCGACGGTAAGGTCGATTATTCCAAACGCGGATACGTTTTGGCCGTCGAAAAAGACGAATGTATCATCGAGTACGTCAAGCCTCAACCCGGAACGCCCGGACGCAATTGCCGAGGTGCTTTTTTACCCGTCAAGGAACCGAGAAAAAGCAACGATACGGCGATCGTCGTTTCGGCGAACATTACGAAAAAAGAGAATGAAACCGGCATCAAATACATTGCAAACCGCGGTGGATACGTTAATTTCGACAAAGGTAGCTACGACATCCAAGATCAGATGGAAATCAATGAAATTAGCTTTCGCTCAACCGGCTCGATCGATACCAACCTTAACTCGAACATCAAGATAAACATCAAAGAAAAAGACATTTTAAAAGACGCTATCGGTGCGGGTATGAGCGTTGAGACTTCCGAAGTCCACGTTCAAGGTAACATCGGAAGCGGTGCCAAAATTAAAGCTAAACTGGCCGAAATCGGCGGACAGACGCATCAAAGTGCCGTGATCGAAGCCGATAAAATCATCATCGCGGTGCATCGAGGCGAAGCCAACGGGCAAGACGTCCAGATCGATCGTTTGGAAGGCGGTAAAGTCATCGCCGATACGGTACATGTCAAACAGATGATCGGCGGCGAAATTAATGCCAAGATCGTAAAAATCGAAAATCTCATCTCCAACGGGAAGATTACGGCCTCGGAAGTGATTGAGATCCAAGAGCTCAAGGGCAATAATAACAAGCTGATTATCGATCCGAGCGTTACCAAAGAGTTTAACGAAATGATTGCTTCAATCAATCGTAAAATCGAAAAACTTGAAGAAGAGCTCAAAGCATATCCAAGGCAACTCAGTGCCAAAAAAGAGTACATCGATAAGAACAAACCGATGGCGGAAATGGTCAAAGACAAAATTTTAGAGTTGAAACGAAACGGCGTCGAACCTCCCGTCACGCTTTTTGCGAAAATTAAAGATTTTCAGGAAAAAGTGTTGGATTACAATACGGTTTTGCAAACCTTTAAAGACAAAAAAGAAGAGCTTCAAGAGTTTCGTGAAGACCTCAATAAAGTACAAAACAAAGTTTTTTCGGCTAAAATTATCAATCATTCCGCATGGAAAGAGTTTAACGAAGTGAGATTTAAACTGATTTCGCCGCCTAAAGACGTGACGTATAACCCCAAAGAGCATGAAATTTCACGCGAAATTACGCTCAAAGACTTAGGTAACGGCGAGCAAAAAATTATACGTTCAAGCGAGTATAGCAGCAAATGATTGTAGGTATTGAAGGAAAAATTGTCAAAAAAGAGATCACCGCGCTGCACCTCAAAATCGCTTCGGGTATCACGTATAAAATCTTTATTTCGTTGTTTAGCCTCGGTAAGATTACCTCGGACGCAATCAGCTTACATGTCACGCAAATTATTCGCGAAGATCAACATAGCCTTTACGGTTTCGTCGATGAAAACGAAAAAAAAGTTTTTGACACCTTAATCAAACTAAACGGCATCGGTCCCTCAACCGCGCTTGCGGTCTGTTCAACGTTGAGTCCGGACGATTTTACGCAAGCGTTACTCAGTCAAAACGTTCACGCGTTTCAAAAAGTTCCCGGTATCGGGCCTAAAAGCGCCAAACGTATTTTGGTCGAATTGAGCGACTTTTCGCTTCACTTATCCGATGAGGAGAGTAGCGGTGGCAGTATGTTGGAAGCGACCATGGCTTTGGAAAGTTTGGGTTTTAAAAAAGACGCGATCAAAAAAGCTTTAGGTTCTCTTCAAAGCGGCGATACGCAAACACTTATCAAAGAAGCTTTACGAAAGCTTAGTTAAAAGAAGGATACTTTATGACTCTAGCCGTTTTATTCGGAGCACACAGTTTTGAGCACGAAATCAGCGTCGTTAGTGCGATCGCACTCAAAAAAATACTTCCGAAAACCGAAATCGTCTATATTTTCTGCGATTACGATCGCAATTTTTACCTGATTCCGACCGAGACCATCACGTCAAAACGTTTCAGTAGCGGCGCATACAAAAACGATACGGCGTTGGTTTTAAAACAAGGCGGTTTTTACGCGAAAAAGATTTTAGGCGAACGTAAAGTAGCTTTTGACGTCATGGTCAATCTCGTTCACGGAATGGACGGCGAAGACGGAACACTCAGCTCGATGCTTACCTTTTTCGGCGTTCCGTTTATCGGTCCTCGAACCGAGGGCTGTGCGATCAGCTATAACAAGCTCTTTACCAAACTCTATGCGCAAGAAGTCGGCGTAAACGTGCTTGACTACCAAGTGCTGCGCAAAGATTCTCCGATGCCGATTCGCATCGAGTATCCGTTTATCGTCAAGCCGCTTCGTTTGGGAAGTTCTATCGGTATCAGCGTCGTGAAAGGGGAAAAAGAGCTTTCATATGCCTTGGACGTTGCGTATGAGTTCGACGATACCGTGCTGATCGAACCGTTTAAAAAAGGGGTTAAAGAGTTTAATTTAGCGGGATGCAAAGCCGACGATTTTATTTTTTCAATCATCGAAGAGCCTCAAAAAGAGGAATTTTTGGATTTTGATAAAAAATACCTCGATTTTTCACGCACAAAGCGCGTTAACGAAGCGACGATCGACGAGCGGCTCGAACAATCGATTCGCGAAGCATTTAAACGACTTTACGATCCTTTATTTATCGGGGCATTGATTCGCTGCGATTTTTTTGTGATCGACGATGAAGTCTACCTCAACGAAATCAATCCGATTCCGGGCAGTATGGCCAATTACCTCTTTGATGATTTTGAAGGGGTTTTATATGCATTGCGTTATCATCTTCCGCAAGGTATCGCGATGCCGAAAGCGTATCGCTATATCAACTCGATTCAAGCAGCAAAAGGGAAATAAAAGCCTCTTTTTCGTATGATTTTACATAAAATTATGCACAAAAAGAGGTTCAGCGCTATGATGACCTATGCAAAAGACGAAATAATGACGGCGACCGATATGGTGCGAAACTTTAGTACGGTTTTGGGCAGTATTACCAAAGGGAAGCAAAAGCGCGTCGTTATCGTTAAAAACAATCACTTTGAAGCAGTGATGATTCCGATAGACGCTTACGAAAAAATGAGTGAAGCGGTTGAAATTTTAGAAAAAATCTACGCCAGCACGAAAAAGAAGAGCGATGGCTAAGAAAGAGATTGTATTTCAAAATAACACGTACGCGCTCTCCTACGAATTGCTCAATCTTGATCAACCTCAAACGATTCTGTTCTTACACGGCTGGGGAAGCAACAAAGAGATTATGAAGCAAGCGTTTGGAAAGTGTTTTCCTTCCTATCAGCATCTTTACCTTGATCTTCCCGGTTTTGGGCACTCTCCGCTTGATCGCATCATTATCACCCAAGAGTATGCCGACATCGTTAGGGTCTTTCTAAAAGCCTTACATGTAAAACCCCTTATGATCGTCGGGCACTCCTACGGCGGCAAGGTGGCAACGCTTTTAGCACCTGAGGTTTTGGTCTTGCTTTCCAGTGCGGGTATTGTTCCGCCAAAGTCTTTGAAAGTAAGGTTCAAAATTGCTCTGTTCAAGCTGCTTAAACCTTTTGCACCACGCTCTTTTTACCGTCTTTTTGCTACCAAAGATGTGGATGGCATGAGCGATGTGATGTATGAAATTATCAAGCGTGTTGTGAATGAAGATTTAAGTCCGCATTTTCTTACATGTAAAGCAAAAGCGTTTTTGTTTTGGGGCAAAGACGATACCGCAATGCCTCTTCAATGTGGCGAGAAAATGCATGCCTTGATCAAAGGAAGCCGTTTTTTCCCTTTGGAGGGTGATCATTTCTTTTTTTTACGAAACGGCGAAACAATCGAAAAAATTATGATGGAGTCTTTGGGTTGAGTACATATCGGATGATTGTGACAGGGCGCGTTCAAGGCGTTAATTATAGAAAATACGTGCTCGAAGTTGCCCACGCACTTGAGTATTACGGATACATCCGCAACCTAGCGGACGGTAGCGTTGAAGTGGTTTTGAATGCCGATTACGAAGAAGATTTGGAATTTTTTATCAGTAAATTATACGACGGTTCTTTGTTTTCCGACGTGAAAAACGTTACATGTGAAAAAATCGAGTCGATGCATTTCGATACTTTCGAGAAGAGGGCGTAATGGAACTGTTGATACAGGTAAGTTCGCAACTGCTTTTAACCTTAGGTCTTGGCTATTATTTTATGAGTGCTATGCAATGGTATTCCTATCGATTAGAACGTTTGTGTTTTCACTACCATCGTTACGATTGGCATCTTTATTTTCTAGCCGTACCGCTTGCGGGTTATTATCTTTTATCGGGATGGCCGGTTCTACTGTGGAGTATCGGTTATCTTTTTGCTCTTTTCGCATGGCATCGTAAGCTCGATAAAAAGCTCGTTTTTACCCCTCGCGTAAAGCGTTTTTTTCTCTTTTTACTCTTAGCGGCTTTGTTTCAAGATACGCTATGCATCAGTGTTTGGCACGGTTGCGAGACGTTTGGCGTTTTGATTCCTCTTCTAACGGCGCATATGATCGCACTTTCGTACGAAAAGATTCTTTTTGAAGGTTTTAAACGATCCGCACGTCAAAAATTGATGCACAATCCTTCGTTAAAAGTCGTAGCGATTACGGCGAGTTACGGTAAAACCAGCATTAAAAATTTTTTAGCACATATTCTCTCTTTTGCCTATCGCGTCTATAAAACACCCCGTAGCGTTAATACGTTAGGCGGTATTATCAAAGATATTAACGAAAACCTACCCGAAGCGTGCGACGTCTATATCGTCGAAGCCGGTGCTAGGCTCAAAGGCGACATTGACGAAATCGCACGTTTCGTCAATCCTCATATCGCCGTTGTAGGGTGCATCGGTGCTCAACATATCGAATACTTCAAAACGCTCGAAAACATTCGCAATACGAAAATGGAACTTTTACACTCCACACGCCTTGAAAGAGCGTTTGTTCATGAGAGTGCGCATGCTAAAGCAGGCGGATGTATCAGTGTTTTCGGTTCGGAAATTACGGACGTCGACGCCACCTTAGAAGGACTATCGTTTACGATTCCGATTGAGGGAAGAGAGGAACGCTTTCATTGTAATCTTTTAGGGGCATTTAACGCCGCCAACTTAAGTGCGGCTATTTACGTCGCGCATGCTTTAGGCATTGATACGGAGACGATTCGCGCTTCGGTTTCGACCTTGCGTAGTGTCGAACATCGTTTAGAGCGTATCGAAGCCGGCGGAAAAATCATTATCGACGATAGCTTTAACGGTAATTTAGAAGGAATGCTCGGTTCGTATGACTTAATCGCGACGTATCAAGGTCGTAAAGTGATCATTACGCCGGGTATCGTTGAAAGTAACGAACACGACAATACGCTTTTAGCGAAAAAAATCGACGATGTTTTCGATCTGGTGATTATTACCGGAAAAACGAATGTTACGATACTAAACAAAGCGATTCAAAAAGCTCAAAAAATTATTTTATCCGATAAAAGTACACTCCAAGACGTATTAGCCGAGTTTACGCAAAAAGGCGACATTATCCTTTTTTCCAACGATGCGCCGAATTTTATGTAGTCATTTTATTTTGTTATATCTTTATTAGACGTTTGCTATAGTATAGTGAGTAGAGTTACATTTAAAAGGAGAGAGATGAAAACGAAAAGTTTGTATATTTCATCGCTAGCACCCGCGGCCGGTAGTTTGGTCGTAGCGATGGGTATCATGGAGCTTTTAAAAGGACGTCTAGGCAAAGTTGCTTTTTTTCGCCCCGTCGTTGCAGACGACAAAACGGTCGATAAAGATATCGAGTTTATGCTTGAACATTATGCCTTGGGTATGGACGTTCATGAAATGGTCGGTTATAGCGTTCACGAAGTCGAGAGTTTGGTTGCCGAAAACAAATATAACGAAGTGCTTGAAACGCTGATCGATAAATTGAAGAATTTAGAGAGCCGGTACGACTTTGTATTGATTGAGGGATTAAACCAATCCAACTTTTCGCCGACGATCGATTTTGATATTAATCTCTCCATCGCCAAAAACCTTAGTAGCCCTTTTATTAGCGTTTTAAAAGGTAAAGGTAAAAACGTTAAAGAGGTAATCGACGAAATTCATATCGAAGCCGAAGCCATTAAAGCGGCAGGTTGTCAGCACTTTGCGACTTTTGTCAACCGCTTAGGCGAAACGGAATGGGAAGCGCTTAAAGAGCTGACGCAAAAAGAGTCCTTACAAGAAGCGCCTCTGTACTTTTTACAAGAGATTCCCGAACTGGATACGCCTACCGTCGCCGAAATCAAAAAAACGTTAGGATGCGTTCATATCTACGGAGAAGAAAAAGATTTACGCCGCGTGGTCAAACAAAGCAAAATCGCCGCTATGAAACTCGATAATTTTTTAGAATACATCGAAGACGGCGATTTAATTATTACCTCGGGCGACCGATCCGATATTATCGTAGGATGCTTAAGCACCGTTTTTTCAAACAACTATCCGAATATCTCGGGTATTTTACTCACCGCAGGTATGATGCCGCACAAGTCGATTAACAAATTGATTGCGGGATTTAAAGACCTTTCCATTCCCATTTTAAGCGTCGACGAGGGTACGTTTACCACTGCCGTCAACGTTGCCAACGTGCCTGCCCGCATTACGCCGCAAAGCGTACGTAAAATTGCGCTTGCTATGGGACTTTTCTCGTCTAATGTCAATATTGAAGAGATGCATCGCTCTATCAATATGCCTTCTTCCGCAAGCTCGATTACACCGGTAATGTTTGAATACGCCTTGTTCGAAAGAGCACGAAGAGATCGCAAACGCATTGTTCTTCCGGAAAGTAATGACGAACGTATCTTGCGAGCGACGGAGATTTTGCTTCGACGCGACGTTGCTGATATTATCTTACTCGGTGTCGAAGAAGAAGTACGACAGAAAAGTGCTACGCTAGGGCTGGATATTAGCAAAGCGACGATTATCGATCCGCTCAACTCTTCGCTTATGGACTCTTTCGTTACCTCTTTTTACGAGATGCGTAAAGCCAAAGGCTTAACCCTCGAAGTCGCTAAAGACAGTATGATGATGAAAAATTACTTCGGTACGATGATGGTGTATTTGGGACATGCCGACGGTATGGTTTCCGGTGCGATTCATACGACGCAAGAAACGATTCGTCCGGCACTTCAGATCATTAAAACCAAACCGGGTATTTCCATCGTATCAAGCCTCTTTTTTATGTGTTTGGATACGCGCGTTTTAGTTTACGGCGACTGTGCCGTTAACCAAGACCCCAATGCGGAAGAGTTAGCGCAAATCGCTATCTCGTCTGCCGATACGGCAAAAATGTTCGGTATTGAGCCGAAAATTGCGATGCTTTCGTACTCTACGGGAGATTCCGGCAAAGGCGAAGAGGTCGAAAAAGTACGCTTGGCGACCAAAATCGTCAAAGAAGCTCGTCCCGATCTTTTGGTCGAAGGGCCGATACAGTACGATGCGGCAATCGACCCGATCGTTGCAAAAACAAAACTGCCTAATAGCCACGTTGCGGGGCAAGCAACGATTTTCATTTTTCCGGATCTCAACACCGGTAATAACACGTATAAAGCGGTTCAGCGAAGCTCCGGAGCCGTTGCTATCGGTCCGGTACTTCAGGGATTACGCAAACCGGTCAACGACTTAAGCCGAGGCTGTTTGGTTCCCGACATCGTCAATACGGTTGCCATCACGGCAATCCAAGCGCAAAGCGGCGAAGGGGAGGCTCAATGAAAATTCTAGTGCTCAATGCGGGAAGTTCTTCAATTAAATACCAATTAATTAACATGGAAAATTATGCCGTCATTGCCAGCGGCTTAATCGAGCAAATCGGGGAAAACTCTTCGCTTGCACGTATTAAATACCTTGACAAAGAGGGTGCTGAACAAAAAATTGAGCATAAATTGCCGATTCCAAACCATGAAATCGCTTTAAAACTCATGAGCGCACTTTTGATCGAATCGAGTGCCATTCACGATTTAAACGACCTTGACGGAATAGGGCACCGCGTCGTGCAAGGCGGCTCTTCTTTCCGTGAACCCGTAATCGTCGATGAATGGGTCGCCTCGGAAATCGAACGCTTGATTCCATTGGCACCGCTTCACAATCCGGGGCATTTAGCCGGTATTAAAGTTTCTTTGGAACAAAGCCCCAGCGTTCCGCAAGTCGTCGTATTTGATACGGCTTTTCACGCGACGATGCCGCCGCATGCTTACATGTACGCAATTCCTTATCATTATTACGAAGATTTAAAAATCAGACGCTACGGTTTTCACGGAACTTCGCATCGTTTTGTCGCAAAAGAGGCGGCAAAATTTATGGGCAAAAAGCTTTCTCAACTGAACGCAATTACCTTGCACTTGGGAAACGGCGCAAGCGTCAGTGCAATTCAAAACGGGCAGAGCGTCGATACTTCTATGGGGTTAACACCGCTTGAAGGATTGATGATGGGAACGCGAAGCGGCGATATCGATCCGGCCGTTTTATTTTACCTTGCACGCAAAGAAGGTTTGGATATTGAAACCTTAGATCGCGTCTTAAACAAAGAAAGCGGTCTCAAAGGCATTTGCGGTATCAATGACATGCGAGAAGTCGGGCAAATGGCAGAAGAGGGTAACGAAAAAGCTCAATTGGCATTGGAAATGTTCAACTACCGCATCAAAAAATACATCGGTGCCTACAGTGCCGCATTAGGACGCGTCGATTGTATCGTCTTTACCGGAGGTATCGGAGAAAATGCCCACAACGTTCGTGCTAAGAGTTGCGAGAATCTTCAAAATCTGGGTATCGAAATCGATCCGATTCTCAATCAAAAACGTTCTTCGCGTACCATGCAAATTAGCACAAAAGAGAGTCCTGTGACGGTACTGGTCATTCCGACGAACGAAGAGTTAGAGATTGCCCTACAGACGCAAGAAGTCATTTTGGCGCATAAACAAAAGCTTCACTAAAAAAAGACGACATGTAAGAGAAAATCTCTTACATGTCACTTTTACGCTAACATGGTTTTTGCGATAAGATTAATACGTTTTCCATCTGCCACGCCGGCACATTCGCTTAAAATAACCGGCATCAATTTTCCAATCTCTTTCATGGAACTAATGCCTAAAGCGGCAATATGTTTTTGAATAATAGCTTTCAGTTCGTCATCGCTTAATTGCTGAGGCAAATAACTTTTAAGCAGTGAAGCTTCCGCCGTCTCTTTTTCGACAAGATCGTTACGCCCGGCTTCTTGAAACGCGCTAATCGCGTCTTCGCGTTGTTTGAGGGATTTTTGGATAATTTTCATAATATCTTCATCGCTCAACTCTTTGCGCTCGTCAACTTCGATTTGTTTGAGAGCACTCATTAAAAAGCGTATCGCGTCGCGTTTAAAAACATCTTTGTTTTTCATGGCTTCTTTCAAGTCGTCTTGAAGTTTCGTTTTTAATTGAGACATCTTTTTCTCCTGTATTCATACAATGTGAAATGTAAAAGGTATTTTATAGTTTATATTATAAAAAACGCCCATAAAAAAGGGTTGTTAACGATAAAATGACTGTCATAAATATTGAACGGCTATAGATGTGCCCTCTTAATATGTCGTATTTGTATTGGAAACTATAATTTCCAAACTAATTAATTTGAAGTTTTTATTCGAAATTTAAATGAAAAAACGTTAGTATAAGTCACTGACTTCAATAAAAGCGACGTATCGATGAAATACCCTTTGGACTGTGAAAACTCGTTTAACGACACTTATCTTTTTTGGCTTATACGATTCATCAGAAATAAGATTACGTCTCTTTCAAATCGGCATGTCAAAGATAAAGACCGACTGGCGTTGATTCTCCAAAAGCTTTCGAAAAATCTCTATTCACTTGAGATGTTAAAACCGCTTATCAAGGAAATTCGCAATATCGGTATCAACAGTATTCACGTCTATTTTATTCCTCTTGAAAAATTATCGCTCTTTTTAAACACTTACGGAGCTTCCTCAATGCGAGAGATAGACGAAGAGTTATTAAGTGACTTTTTAGCATCCGAAACGGCTAATCTATCGGATGCGACTAAAAAAAACTATCGCATTGCACTCATCTCCTTTTTCGGATTTATCGATAAACAAAATGCAGACGAAACCGGTAATGCCTTTCGATACGGGATCGAGCTCAAAAATTGGGGCGGGCTGGGAGGTAAAAGCGGTACGAAACTCCCCTCTTTTATGAATCAGGAAGAAGCTCAACGCTTTATTGAAGGTATCGATACTTATCCTTTTGATGTCACATCAGCCGCACGAAACCGCTTGATTATCAAAGTAATTTTGTATACGGGCATCAGGGTCAGCGAAGCCCTTCATATTCTTATTAAAGATTTTGTCAAAGACGGAAACGCTTACGTCATTCAAGTGAGAGGAAAAGGTAACAAACCTAGAGTCGTCATGATCAAAGAAACGATTATTCAAGAAGATTTACGGCTGTGGCTAGCCTCCAAAACATGTGATAACGGCCTCTTATTTTGCAACCACAAAGGTAAGGTATTAACCCAAGCATACGTCAGTCGACTTGTTGAGAAAATTCTTTTACATGTCGGTATTCGTAAAAATAAAAACGGAGCGCATATGTTACGACATACCTTTGCGACGTTGCTTTATCAAAAAAGTAAAGATTTGATTTTAGTACAAGAATCGCTCGGACATGCAGACATTAATACGTCAAGAATTTATACACATTTTGACAAAGACCGTCTCACGAAAACAACGGATATTTTTTAGAAAATAGCCGCGTGAATATAAATGCGGCTATTTTTTTCAATAAGTGCTTTTTAGAGTCCTAAACATTGGCGTTTAAAATACTCTTTACCGACTTTACAAAGCGGGCAGGCGTTAGGTGCGCGTTTACCTCGATGAATGTGACCGCATACTTCGCATACCCAAATCTCATCTTCCTCATCGCTAAAGAAACCGTCTTCTCTCATCGCATCTTGTAAGGCTTTATATTCGCGTTCGTGTTCGACTTCGACTTTGCCGATAGCGTTAAAAAGACGTGCAAGCTCTTTATGCCCCTCTTCTTCCGCAATCTTCGCAAAATTCGGATACATTGTCGTGTGCTCGTAGTTTTCGCCCGCCATTGCACTATCCAAGTTTTTAAGCGTGAGTTCCGTTTCCGCACCGTCTACGAGTTTATGATACGCTTTAAATTCTGCGCGTGCATGCCATTTTTCATTCTCTGCCGCTTCTCTAAAGTGACGTGCAACCGCATGCCAGCCCTCTTCTTGTGCGATGTCCGCAAAAAGATCGTACTTATTTCTCGCTTGCGATTCACCGGCAAAGGCTTTCATTAGATTGACAGCCGTAAGATCTTCGGTAATACAGCTCATTTCTTGACCGCAACAGGTCAACTTTCCGCCTCCGACATTTTGCACTTCAACCTCATTACCGCATTTGCTACATTTATACGTTTCGTACTGTCTCATTGTTTCTCCTTTTGGGTTTTGATGATAGTATCTTAGAGCAATTCAACTTATAAAGAAATAAATATCATATAATAAAATTTATTATTTAAAGGATATTTTATGTATTATTATATGTAAAATATAGCTTTTTAGCACTTTTTGTACCCATTCGAAAGATTTTTAACGATGCCGTATACGGTAATAACGATCCAAAAAATTTCAATCAGAAACGATCCTAAATTAAAATGAACGTATAACGAGACGATGAGTGCAAGTGCTCCCGTTAAATTTAAAAGCTGATATACCAAAGAATGCACGTCGCATTTACCGATTTGCAGCAAAAAATAGGCAAGAACAATACAGAGCATTCCTCCAAATCCAAGCCATTGAAACAGATCCATCTCGATATGCGCCATTTACAATATCCCTTTATTTTTAAAAAATGTTTCGATGCTTTTAAGCGAAAACGCCTTATCGTACGTAAAGAGCTCTTGCCATGTTTTACCCTCTAAACATGCTTTCGTGTCGATGCGGTACTTGCTTTTTGCCGCATGAACAAATTCTATCGCCGCACTCAAAAGTACGGCATATTGCGCCGCCGTTAGGTGTTTTAAGAGGTCAAACAAACGGTAATAATTAACCATCTTTTTACTTGATTCCTCGCCCATACGTAGCGACCAGATTCGTCCGGCAAATTCGTGCTGATATTCAACGCCGTTTCGCACTTCAAGCGCAAAAGCACGAAAGCCTCGCATGAGGTCGTCTTTGGGAATATAAGCGTCGATAGTGTAAAAAAAGAGATAAACGCAAAGCAAGAAGAGTTCTTCCGGACACGGAGCATATTTTTTAAGCTCGGCACACGTCTCTTTTTCAACGCAAAGTTGCATCCGAAGATACGCCAAATGTTTCACACGCCAATTTTCTTTTTCTTCTGCCCTCTTCTGCCACTCGATTAAGGTAGGTCGAGGAATTGAAAAACGCTCTACTAAAGGCTTATAAGAGATTTGCATCGTAAAATCCTTAGTCGAAATACATCATTTTATAATTTTATTTAAAATATTTCAATACTGAAGGCAAAAACGCAACCGTGAAGCAAAAAGATGTATATCATTACTTTATTTTATAAAATAATGATATACGGTTTATTAAATCAAATCTGAAAATGTTTCAAAAAAATCGGGTCGTTTTTGACAAGACCTTGTTCAATCAGGCGTTGGATCGTTGTCGGATCGCACGTCGTATCTTCCGGCCACTCTCTGGTATAGTCGTCTAATTCCGTTTTGGTCGTCGCGTCAATTCCGATCAATTCGTTCTCAATAAAAATATCGCGCAACGCATCGATATTATTAACCGTGCGCCAAATTAACATGTAAGGATTATCGACACCGTTGGAAGCATCATCAACGATGACAAAAAGCTTGATATGATCTCTAAAAGCTTTGAGTGCTTCAAAAACATCCCGTGCATTTCGTTTTTTCGCAATCGCTAAAACACATATCGGTGTCTTCGTATGGATTTTGTACTGTTTTAAAGCTTTGACTTCGGGAACAAGCGTGGTTACTTTAAGCCATAATTCTTGATCGCTCAGTAACGTTTTTACGCCAGCTTCCACCGCTTCGCCCGTCGCATCGACCCCAAGTTTTCCGCCGAAAAGCGCATTGGGCGAAGCATGATCTAAGGCATCGCAAACGCCTTCGCTGATCAACAATCGTTTGGCACACACGCGATTTAAAATATAATCGCTGATTTGCTCATAATCATTTAAATTCGGTGCTTTTTCGTCGACAAAAAGCGCATGCTTGACAAAGCTCATCTGCCCTACGCCCCAAAACGCATGCATAAACTGTTTGGCATGCCCCGGATAAAGTACATTCATTTTGGCTAAGATCAGATTATGAAAGACGCCGTTTTCAGGCATATTGTAGTCGATCAAATCAGGAGCGGTGGTTTTTAAGAGCGGTAAAAAGATACGCTCGGTCGCCCAACCCATGTATTTGTCCTCCAAAGGAGGCTTACCCACTACGGTAGCTTGATAGATCGGTTTTTCTTTACATGTAATGCAACTCACGTCCATCACGGGATACGGCTCTTTAAGCGTGTAATAGCCCGTATGGTCACCAAACGGCCCTTCGATTTCCATCACGCCGGGATCAACCCAGCCCTCGATCACAATGTCCGTATCTTCGGGTATATAAATCGGATTGGTCAACGATTTAACCAAACGCGCATTTTGATCTTTGATGAAGCCGTAGAGTAAGAGTTCAAACATACCGATCGGCATCGGCGCTTGACCGCACCAAATATACAAAGGATCGCCGCCGATAGCAACGGAGACAGGCATTTTTTGCCCTGCTTTTTTGTACTCGTGGAAAAAATGAGCACTGTCTTTATGAATCTGCCAGTGCATTCCCAAACGATTTTTACTATAGACTTGCAGGCGGTACATGCCTAAGTTTTGTTTCGTACCGTCCAAACTTTGCGTATAGACCTGTCCCATCGTGATAAACGGTCCGCCGTCTTGCGGCCATGTCGTTAATATCGGTAAATCGTAAAGATCGGGTTCTTGGTAGATTTTTGTTTGACATGTACCTTTTTTGGAAAGGCGTTTTGGAAGTGCGTTTTTAAGGTTGAAAAGCGTTCCAAGCATGCCGAGTTTATCCATAAACGATGAGGGCGGTTTCATATGCATCAACGATTCGATTTGCTTGGCAACCGCGTCGGGATGTTTTCCGAAAATGAGTTCGGTCGCCCTCTTCGAGCCAAAAACATTCATCAACACCGGCATATCAAAGGTTTTTCCCAAACGCTTACTGACGGGTTTGGTGAACAACAGTGCCTTTGAATCCTCTTTTTTCACTTCAATGTACGCTAAATGAGGAATTTCAAGGTCAATATCAAGTTCATCGTCGATGACACGTAGCAAATCGTTTTGGCGGAGCAGTGCAATCACGCGTTCCATACGTTTTCCTTAAAAGACTTCGTTGAGTGCCATTGCTTCGGCACGCTCTAAAAGTGCTTTCGCTCCACGCTCTAGCACGCTTTGCGCCAACGCTTTGCCGACGTTTGCATACTCGGCACGTGTCGAGGTGATCGATTCGCTCATCATCTCAGAACCGTCGGGCATTCCTAAAATCGCTTTGACATGTAAGTTTTCGCCTTCAATTTCGGCATTGACTCCGATGGGTACTTGGCAACCGCCTTCCAAAATCGTTACAAAATCGCGTTCTACGCGCGTTTCAATGATCGCATTTTGATCGTTCAAGACCGATACCAAACGTTCAACTTCAGGATCATCGACGATTTCGATACCCAAAGCAGCTTGTCCGGAAGCAGGAATCATCACGTCTTTGGAAATAGGAACAAAATGAGCCACTTCATGTGCCAATCCCAAACGGTTAATGCCGGCACTCGCTAAAATAATCGCGTCAAATTCGCCCTCTTTGAGCTTACGAATGCGTGTATTGACATTGCCGCGAAGGTTTTTGATCACAAAATCGGGGCGAAGTTTGAGCAATTGCATTCGACGTCTTAAACTCGTCGTTCCTACAACCGCACCGTGAGGTAAGGTCTCCAAGGAGGCGTATTTTTCGGAAAGCATCGCATCGCGCACGTCTTCGCGCTTAGTGATAACGCCCAGTTTTAAGCCCTTTGGAAACTCCATCGGAACGTCTTTAAGGCTGTGCACGGCAATGTGCGCTTCGCCTCGAAGCATCGCTTCTTCCAACTCTTTCGTAAAGAGTCCCTTACCGCCGATTTTGGCTAAGGGCGTATCTAAAATTTTGTCGCCTTTGGTCATCATAACGGAGAGTTCGACTTCTAAGCTAGGATGTGCTTTTTCCAGTTCCGCTTTCACGTGTTCGGATTGCCAAAGGGCGAGTTTACTGCCGCGGGTTGCAATGATTAGTTTTTTCATTTGGACTCTTTCATAAACGTTTTATACACTTTTTTCGTATCGTCTTTTTTTCCGTCAATATAAATCGTCGGCGTAGCGTTAACCATCATCGTTTGAGCGAAAGCAAGATCGTCGTTCAAACGCTTGAGAATAGACGCTTGGTTGATCTCTTGGAGCGTGAAGCGTTTGTCGAATGTTTTATTGAAAATATCTAAAATCTTTTGTTCGTCTTTTTCTTGAATATCCAAATACGCCTTATAGACTTTTTGCGTGATCGCTTTATCGCCCTTCTCCTCGGCTAAGAGTATCGCTTTCACCAACGTAGGAGACGCCGGATGAATCGAAAGCGGGAAGTGATAGTAAAAAAGTGCAAACGTTTCAGGATTTTTTTGAACATCTTCAATCACTTCGGGTACGAAATCCATGCAAAACGGGCATAAAGGATCGCTAAAGATGACCAACTTATGCGGTGCGTCGAAATTGCCTACAAGAAGATGCTCTTTATCATAGGCTTTTGCGTCCATATCGAGTGAAAAACGACTTTTAATGCTTCGTTTACTTCCCAACGCCGTAAAATCTTTGCTAAACAACACGCCGTCGGAGAAAACAACGTCGCTAAGCGATACGGTCTTACTGCCGTCTTTAAGCTTCAAATCGAGACGCACGAAATAAGCCGTCCATCCGGCGATCTCTTTGAGCGGTTCTTTTTTGACGATCGTCGCTTTTTCAAGCGTATAGTTTTCGTTATTACTCACGGCTTGTTCTAAAAAAGCGAGTACCTTTTGATCGGAGGATTCTTTCTTTTCCGCCGCCGCAAAGAGAGAAAGGTTACTTAAGAGTGCGAGAATCGTCAATAACTTCAACATCGATAATTTCATCGTGATTTCCTTTGCTAAAATGGCGAGGCGTCGTTTTTTCCTCGCCGACATGTAAAAGTTTGGAGACAATCAGCGTCATCATAGAGCTAAACTGAAGTAAAAGTCCTACGATATCGCCTAAAAAACCGGGTAAAATCAATAAAATCGCGCCGACGATCGTCCAAAGGTTCAAACGTTGAAACGACGACAGGCTAATCTCTCCTTGCATCAAAGCGTTCATATTCTGCATCAACGTCACGCGCATATTGGCGAGAATGATTAACCCGACCAAGGCGGAAAAAACCATCTCGACAAACGTCGCTACCGCGCCGATCCACGAGGTCATATTGACCGTTACGACCACTTCCAAGAACAGATAGATTAAAAAATATTTCACGCGAGAAGCTCTTTGAGCGCGGCATAAGCGTCTTCTTTTTTGACGACGGTTTTGTCCAATGTTTTGCGCTCGACGATCTCGACGAAACCTTCTTCCAGCTCTTTACCGACAATCAAGGCATACGGAAAACCGATCAATTCGAAATCTTTCATTTTAAAGCCGAAACGTTCGTTACGATCGTCCCATAAAACGTTCACGCCTTCATCTTGAAATTTCGTATACATGGCTTCGGCAAATGCGTTTTGTGTCTCGTCTTTGCTATTGGAAACAATAATATCTAAGACGTAAGGTGCGGTTTGTTTGTTCCAAATACATCCTTTATCGTCATGGCTGGCTTCAATCATCACGGCAACCAATCGGCTTACGCCGATACCGTAGCAGCCCATATAAAACGGTTGTGCTTTACCGTTTTTATCCAAGAACGTTGCACCCATCGCTTTAGCGTATTTTTGTCCGAGCTGGAAAATATGCCCGACTTCAATTCCTTTGGTCACGTGAAGTACACCGCCGCAGCACGCGCATCGATCGTCGGCATGAACGGAGACCAAATCTTTATAACGCTCTTCTTTAAAATTAAACATCGAAACGCCGACGAAGTGGTAATCGACTTCGTTTGCTCCGCAGATCAGATTTTTTGCTTCTTTGAGTTCGAAATCGATGTAAAAACGGACGTTTTCCAAACCGATCGGTCCGATAAAGCCGGCGTATAAACCCGCTTTTTCAACCTCTTCCAAACTTGCGTCGACCAAATCCAAAGCACCGCACGCATTTTGCGCTTTCGTCTCTTGAAGTTCGTCGTTACCGCGAACGAAAAAGACGACCACTTCTTCTTTGTCGACATAGATTGCTTTTTTTACGACGGCTTTAATACTGTAAAACGGATCGACTTTGAAAAAATCGCTGACATCGTCAATCGTCTTCATATCGGGTGTTTTAAACTTTCCAAAGTTGGCTTCGGGTGCTTGAGCGTTCGTCGTTTTAGGTGCCCGTTTTGCCGCTTCGACGTTGGCGGCGTACGCACAACTTTGACATACGACGATGTCGTCTTCGCCGTTTTGCGCCAGCACCATAAACTCTTTGCTGCCGCTTCCGCCGATGGCGCCGCTATCGGCTTCGACCGCTCGAAAATCAAGCCCCAAACGCGTAAAAATTTTAGTATACGTTTTTTCCATCACGTCGAACTCTTGTTTCATACACGCTTCGTCTTCGTGGAAACTGTAACCGTCTTTCATCGTAAATTCGCGCCCGCGAAGCAAGCCAAAACGAGGTCTGGCTTCGTCGCGAAATTTCGTCGTGATTTGATACAAATGAAGCGGAAGCTGTTTGTAGCTGTTAATGCGGTTGCGAACGATGTCTACGACCACTTCTTCGTGTGTCGGTCCTAAAACGAACTCGTTGTCTTTGCGATCTTTAAAACGGCATAACTCTTTACCGAAAACATCGTAACGCCCGCTTTGTTTCCAGAGTTCCGCAGGCGTTACCACGTCCATTTGGATCTCTTGCGCTCCGGTTTTGTCCATCTCTTCTTTGACGACGTTTTTAATCTTATCAAAGACGATTTTTCCCATCGGTAGGAAGTTATACAGTCCGCTTCCGACTTGCGAGATAAAACCGCCGCGCACCA
Organism: Sulfurospirillum cavolei; assembly: GCF_001548055.1. Taxonomy (GTDB): domain Bacteria; phylum Campylobacterota; class Campylobacteria; order Campylobacterales; family Sulfurospirillaceae; genus Sulfurospirillum. Next base: position 1,129,387 of record NZ_AP014724.1, on the reverse strand, counting down.
AGTACTGATGGCTAGGAAGTGTCGCATCTTTAGGCGCATCTTTGGTCGTCGGTGCATAGAGTTTGGAAAATTTCATTTCAGTACTCCCATTTGGTATTCACATTTATAAAGATTGAGTTGTTTGGTTTGGTCTTCGTTAATATCAAAAATATATTGAACCGCTTGTACGATCGTATCGGCTTCGGGTTTTTCGGCGACGTCTTTAAGATTTTTCGTTGCGGAGTGTAAAAAAGAGTTAAAAGCGTGGTGCAAGACTTTTGAGACTTGATCTTGTAACTCTTCGGGAATATACCCTTTTTTGACTGCCCGATCCAACTCTTGCATCGAACAGGTTTTGGCATGATCTCGAATCTCTTTAATAATCGGATCGACGCACATGCTCTGTAACCATTTAAAAAAGTCCATAGTAGCGCGCCCGACGATACTGTAGGCGACTTTTGCCTGTTCTTCTCGAAGCGACATGTTACGGTTGACGATCTCTTCCAAATCGTCGACGGCAAAAACATGCAAATGGGCATGCTCGTTAACGTCGATGTCGCGAGGAACGGCAATATCGAACCAATAACGCGAGAAATCCCTCTCTTCGACCATATCGTCGGTAATCACGCTATGCGGCGCACCCGTCGCCGAAAAAACCAAACGGTAGCGATTGATAAACTCCGTCAGTTTCGCGTACGGTGCTACGGTGGCAAGCTCGCCCAATTCGTTCGCCAACTCTTGCGCACGCTCGATGTTACGGTTGATAATAATTAAATTGACCCCGCTTGCGATCAAGTGTTTTGCCGCTAATTGGCTCATCTCCCCCGCACCGACGATCAATGCGGTGAGTCCGCCTAAATTACCGAGCAAATCTTTGGCTTTACTGACCGCAACGCTCGAAACGGAAACGGGACTTTTGGAGATGTCGGTACGACTGCGAACTTCCGCCGCGCAACGAAACGCATGATGCATCGCGCGACCGAGTTTTTGAGCGCAAAAGTTGTGTTCAAACGCATATTTAAATGCGTCTTTAAGTTGTCCAGCGATTTGGGTTTCGCCGATAACCAAGCTGTCTAAAGAGGAGCTGACGGTGAAAAGATGATGAATCGCACCGTTGTCCTCATACACGTCGGCTCTTCCTTCCAAATCTTCTCGTGCGATACCCGATACGTGCGAGAGCAGATCAAAGGTATCGCTTAAAGCGGAAGAGACGTCCGAGACGCTGGCGATGATCTCGACGCGGTTACATGTCGAAAGTAAGATGACCTCGTTCACCGCGGCGCACGCTTTCAAAGCCGTCATAAAATGAACGCTTTTTTCTTCGGAGTTAAACGCCAATTTTTCCCGAACTTTAATATCGGTATTTTTATGGGTAAAACTAACTGTCATATAATGCATTAAAATTTCCTCTCTATCATCTCTCGCATAATCGCGCCGAGTCCTACGTCTTCTTCGTTTGAAATCACATGTAAGGCTTCGTATCCAAGCTTTTTCGCAAACGAAAGGGCATCTTCAAGTCCTTGCGTTTCAGCCATCTTTTGTTTAATCCACGCACTTTGCGTTTCGTCCAAAGGCTTCGCAAACAGTGAAAGCAAAACGGAACGATCTTTTGCGTCTAATTTTCGGTACGTATACAAATAAGGCAACGTCGTCTTACCCTCTTTAAAATCGTTCAAAGAAGGCTTTCCGAGCGTCTCGCTCGATTGGGTAATATCTAAAATATCGTCGATAATCTGAAACGCCAACCCCAAGTTTCTTCCGTAAAGAGCGTAAATATCGGGATTTTTACCGGCAAGCATCGCCGCAGAAGCGGCAGATGCTTCAATTAAAGAAGCGGTTTTTTTATAAATCATATCCATATAGCGTTCTTCATCCGCATTGAACGCATCGGCAAGTTCGACGTCCAAAAGCTCGCCCACGGAAAGAAGCGAAACGGCGTTAGAGATCGTAAAAGCAATTTTTTGAGGTAAAAACGTCAGTGCGCTAAATCCCTTAGAATAAAGAATATCACCGAGCATAATCGCGGTTTTATTGCCAAAAAGCGCGTTCAAGGAAGCTTCTCCGCGTCTGGTAAACGCATCGTCGATAACGTCGTCGTGCAGTAAACTCGCGGCGTGAATCAACTCGACGATCGCCGCCAAACGAATAGACTCTTCGCTTGCGCCCGCAATTTTTAAAATCAACTTCGCGCGTAATCGCTTACCTTTTGGAACTTGATGAAACAGTTCAACACTTCTCGCATCTTTTAAAGAGGCGACCATTTCCAGCATCGCATTTTCGACTTTTTCCAGCACGCTTTTCCTACCCTACTCTGTTTTTTTCGGTTTAAACTCTACTTCTATTCTATTGGCTTCATCGGCAATCGAAACATCGATATACGCCGTTTTTCCGGTTTGATTGAAATCGTAAAATTGTATTCTAGCATACGTTTGAGACGTTATCGGATTCACCCCGACAGGCAATAAAGGAACGACGATGTTTTGCAACGGATACTTTTTTTCTAAAATATATTGCGTCGGATAGCCTCGATAGTTGACTAAAAGCGTCAACATATCGTTGGTAAAAAGCGTCCAACGGAGCCGAAGCAAATATTCATTGTTCGGGTTGTCGGCCGTCGGCTTTTTCGTGACCTCTTTATGATTGATAAACACCAACCCCTGCTCGTCTTTTTTCAAAATAAAGCGATGCTCGTACTTGTAAATTTCGGCATCGGCGATGGAAATAACCAGCGCGACGACACCAAACAAAAAGGCTATTTTACTCATTTTGAGTTAATATTTCCCCAACGGCGGCGATAAAAAAGTCGTTATTGCGATTTAAAATCGCATCGGGTTCTTCGACAAGCACGTTTTTAATCGCACGGTACGCCTCTTCTTCGCCTAACATCTTTTCCAATAAAAGCTCCATAGCACTGAAACGATCGATCGTTTCTAAAAGCTTTTGCTCGACCAAGGTCTTGTTGGCGTGAAAAACAATATCGAAAAATTTACTTTTTGCGGAGCCTACTAAAAAATCGTCTTCGTCTTCATATAACATCGCTGCTTCCTCAAATCGTTAAACGTTCTCTTCGATTATAGCTTTTCTCTTCTGAAAAAGGGCTTCTGCCATACAAGCTTTTTGGCAACGTTTCGACTAACACAGCGTTAGTTTACCCCATTCTTTCGCCATTAATTTACAGTGCAACAAAAGCCTATAAATAGCTATTTACATAAAATAATATGTATAATAATCTGTATAAAATATCCCGTTAGTTCGTTGCTTAAAAATAATCGTTGCGTATTATTACGGCTCAAATCTTTCCTGACATGTAACCTGTTTTCATTCATGCCCTGCCCTCCTCTTTGAGAATCTTTTGCATCTTTTTCTATTAATGTATCCGACACAAAGACGCATGTTTTCTCTTTCGGTCGAGAAGAAAAATTAAATCTCTAGTTTTTTTATAAAGATACTTGACAATAGTTAAAAATTTGTCTATACTGTCATCAGCAAAACTCAAAAAGGATTGAACATGCATCAAGAAACACTTGCTCTTCACTACGGTTACGATAAACAAGCGTTCGGTACGATGTCGGTTCCCGTCTATCAAACGACGGCGTACGATTTCGGTTCTGCCGAAACGGCCGCCGATCGTTTCGCCCTGAGAGAACTCGGACCTATTTATACAAGGCTTAACAATCCGACTACCGACGTATTGGAAGCACGTATTGCAGCTTTGGAAAGCGGTGAAGCGGCTATCGCGACCGCCAGCGGACAAGCCGCCATTTTTTACGCTATCGCCAATTTAGCCGAAGCCGGCGACAATATCATCGTGGCCAAAAAAATTTATGGCGGAGCGACGACGCTTCTCACCCATACGCTTAAACGCTTCGGCATTCACGCAAAAGTCTTTGAAAGTGATCATGCCGATGATTTGGAAGCGTTAATCGACGATAGGACCAAAGCGATCTTTTTTGAATCGCTTTCCAATCCGCAAATCGCCGTCCCGAATATCGAAAAAATCGTCTCAATCGCTCAAAAATACGCCGTTGTGAGCATCTGCGACAATACCGTCGCGACACCGATTTTATTTCAACCGCTCTTAAACGGCATCGACGTTAGCGTTCACAGCGCGAGCAAGTACATTAACGGACAAGGCAGTGCTATCGGCGGTTTAATCGTTGAAGCCAAAGGCTTAAATGCCAAGCTGATCGGCAATCCGCGTTATGCGCATTTTAACGAACCCGACGAGAGCTATCACGGCTTAGTGTATGCGACCTTGCCTTTCCCGATCTTTTCACTCAGGATTCGCTTGTCGCTCATTCGCGATATCGGAGCAACGTTAGCGCCGTATAACGCTTGGTTGTTGATTCAAGGATTAGAGACCTTGGCGTTACGCATGAAAGAGCACTCTTCCAATGCACACAAAGTCGCGGCATTTTTAAAAGCGCATCCCAAAGTCAAAAACGTTTCGTATCCGGGATTGCAAAGCGATCCTTTACATGTAAGAGCCCAACGGTATTTTAAAAACGCACAAACATCGGGTTTGCTGAGTTTTGAAGTCGAAGGATTGGAGTTTGCCAAACACATTCTCAACACGACCAAACTCTTTAGCGTCGTCGTCAACATCGGCGATTCCAAGTCGATCATCACGCATCCGGCTAGTACGACACACCAACAACTTTCAAAAGAGGAGTTGGATAAAGCGGGCGTTAAAGAAGGTTTAATTCGTCTAAGCATCGGACTTGAAAACGTCGACGACTTAATCGAAGACTTGAAAATTGCATTAGGATAAGGAGCTTACATGTCATTACTCTCAACCAAAGGAATGTACGGGCTCAATGCGATGTACCAACTCTTTTTAGCCAAAAGCGAAAAGCCGATGCAAATCAAAGAGATTTCGCATCGGGCGCATATCCCGCAGAACTATTTGGAACAACTGTTAATCTTATTACGTCAAGCCGGTTTAGTTACGAGCGTCCGAGGAGCCTATGGAGGCTATTTATTGGCTAAAAACGCGCAAGATATTTTGATCAAAGATATTTTAATCGCGTTAGAAGGAAAAATCACGGTGGTCGATAGCGAAATCAAAGATCCCGTATTGCAACTCTTTTATGAAGAAAGCAATGCTAAAATTCAAGAGATTTTCACGATTCCGTTATCCGATTTTTCGATTTACATCGAGCGTTTCAACGCTCAACTCAACTATTCTATTTAAGAAAGGAATTCACATGTACGCACAAAACGTCACCGAACTCATCGGCAATACGCCTTTGGTGAAGCTCAATACGGCTTCTAACGCCTCCGAGGCCCTCGTTTTAGGCAAATGCGAATTTTTAAACCCTTCGCATTCGGTCAAAGACCGCATCGGCTTCAATATGATTAAAACGGCACTCGATAAAGGTCTTATCGACCGCAATAGCGTTATTATCGAGCCTACCAGCGGCAATACCGGTATCGGTTTGGCAACCGTGTGCGCAAGCCTCGGACTCAAACTGATGCTGACGATGCCAAGTTCCATGAGCTTAGAGCGACGTAAACTCTTAGCGGCTTTAGGCGCGGAACTCGTACTGACAGAACCAACGCTCGGTATGCGCGGCGCGGTGGAAAAAGCGACGGAACTTTCCAAAGAGATTCCAAACGCTTTCGTACCGCAACAATTTGCCAACGAAGCCAATCCGGCCGCACATTATGCCACCACCGCGGAAGAAATTTGGAGAGATACCGACGGTAAAGTCGATATTCTCATTGCCGCCGTAGGAACGGGCGGTACGCTTACGGGAACGGGAAAACGCCTCAAAGAGTTAAATCCCGATATTCAAATTATCGCCGTCGAACCGGACACTTCTCCCGTACTTTCCGGCGAAAATCCAGGACCGCACAAAATTCAAGGTATCGGTGCTGGATTTGTTCCCGCCGTTTTGGATACGAAGTTGTACCAAGAGGTCGTTAAAGTCAGTTACGATAATGCTATCGAGACTTCGCGAAACCTTGCGAAGCGCGAAGGATTGTTAGTAGGCATTTCCGCCGGAGCAAACGTCTACGTCGCTTCGCAAATAGCCGCACGTCCGGAAAATAAAGGCAAAACGATCGTCACGATTTTATGCGATACGGGCGAGCGTTATTTAAGTTCGGGTTTGTATGAGTATAAAGAGTCGTAACCCGACTCTTTTACGTTTCAATTTTCAAAAAAACAGAATGCTTTTACGCATTTTATGCTACTATCTCGTATCGACGTAAAGGGGCGTGCGTACGAATGAAACACCTACCGAAAACCATGCTTAAAAGACCGCTTCTTTTAGGCGCGATGACATTTATCATCAACCTTTTTATGAGTACCGTACCCGTTTTATTGCTCCATCAACAACATGTTGAACACTACTTAGCCCTCTCTTTTGTCAACGAGACCTACATTTCCGATTGGTTGAGCATGCAACAAACCATCGTTTATCATACGCTCATTTATGCATTCGTCTTTACCGTCATCATCTCGAGCTTGGTCACGCTCTTGGCATATTTTTTGAACAAATCGTACGTCGAAGTGGAAAACCTCTCCCACTTCGACGGATTGACGGGCTTGTATAATCGCTTGATGTTCGTTACCGTCGTCCATCAAGAGATCCAAAAGATCAAACGCTCGGCACAAGCACTTTTTCTGATTATTTTGGACATCGACGATTTTAAACCGATTAACGATACCTACGGTCACCTCATCGGCGATGAAGCGATCAAAACAACGGCGCATACGCTTAAGCGTTTACTGCGTTCGTGCGATACGATCGGACGTTTCGGAGGCGACGAGTTTGTTTTGTGTATCGTCGACAACGATAAAAATGCGGCTTCGACGGTCGTCAATCGCATTTTAGAGGAGTTCAACCACAAAACGATTCCGGTCTCGCGCAATAACGAAGCCCAAGAGCTCCAAATCAACCTCAGTATCGGCTATACCGCTTATAAAGACGAAGATACGTTCAACACGATGCTTCAACGTGCCGATCAAGCCCTTTACATCTCTAAAGCCGCCGGCAAAAACACCGCTACGTTCCTTGCTTAAACCAAGTCTTACCGCTCTTTTTGTATAATCCAACCAAAAAAAGCAAGGTAACGAACCCCATGAGTGAAAAAAGCACCGTCTATAACCCCAAAGAGATTGAAGAACGTTATTATAAAATTTGGGAGAGCAGAGGCTACTTTGAAATAGAAGGCAACAAAGCCATTCAAGAAAAAGGCAAAAACTTCTCGATCATGATGCCGCCTCCCAACGTCACGGGAAGCTTGCACATCGGGCATGCTTTAACATTCACGCTCCAAGACGTTATCACACGTTATAAACGTATGGACGGTTACAAAACTCTTTGGCAACCGGGTATGGACCACGCGGGCATTGCGACGCAAAACGTCGTCGAAAAACAACTTTTAGCGCAAGGTATCAAAAAAGAAGAACTCGGGCGCGAAAAATTTTTAGAAAAAGTGTGGGAATGGAAAGCCTACAGCGGCGGTCAAATCTTTCATCAAATGCGAAAGCTCGGAGCCTCTCCGGCGTGGAGCAGGGAACGCTTTACGATGGACGACGGGCTTAAAAAAGCCGTTCGAAAAGCATTTGTCAAATGGTACGAAGAGGGGCTGATCGTCCGCGGCAATTATATGGTCAACTGGTGTACGCACGACGGCGCACTCAGCGATATCGAAGTCGAGTACGAAACGCACAAAGGCAAACTGTACCATCTCAAATATTTTCTTCAAAATTCACACGAATACCTCATCGTCGCTACGACGCGTCCTGAGACCTATTTCGGAGACACGGCGGTCATGGTTCATCCGGAAGACGAACGTTACAAACACCTTGTCGGGCGAAAAGTCGTTTTACCGCTCATCGGAAGAGAAATCAGTATTATCGCCGACGAACACGTCGATATGAGCTTTGGTACCGGATGCGTGAAAGTTACGCCGGCCCATGACGTTAACGACTATGAAGTCGGAAAACGCCATGGATTGGAATTTATCACGATTTTCGACGAAGCGGGTATGCTCAACGATTATTGCGGCGCATTTCAAGGCATGGAACGCTTAAATGCACGCGAACATGTCGTCGCGAAGCTGCAAGAAGAAGGCTTTGTCGAGAAAATCGAAGATTACGAAAACCAAGTCGGTCACTGTTACCGTTGTAAAAACGTCGTTGAACCGTACATCTCTAAACAATGGTTTGTTAAAAAAGAGATTGCGCAAGGTGCGATCGAAAAAGTCAACCGCCACTTAACGGAATTTTACCCGAGCCACTGGATCAATTCGTACAATGCGTGGATGAAAGAGTTACGCGATTGGTGTATTTCAAGACAGCTTTGGTGGGGACATCAAATTCCCGTTTTCTACTGCGATGCCTGCGGACACGAATGGGCAAGTGAAAATGAAAGCGAGCATGAATGTCCTACATGTAAGAGTACCCAAATCCATCAAGACCCCGACGTTTTAGATACGTGGTTCAGCTCGGGGCTTTGGCCTTTTTCAACGTTAGGCTGGGGAAACGGCGATGTTTTCAAAGAAGAAAAATGGTCGCAAAGCGATTTAAGCGATTTTTACCCTAACAGCCTTTTAATTACGGGATTTGATATTCTCTTCTTTTGGGTTGCGCGTATGATGTTTTCAGGCGAACATACGTTCCAAGAGCTTCCGTTTAAAGACGTCTATTTGCATGCATTGGTAAAAGACGAACACGGGCAAAAAATGAGCAAAAGTAAAGGCAACGTTATCGACCCGCTCGACAGTATCGAAGCCTTTAGCGCGGACACGCTACGTTTTACGCTTGCCATTTTGGCGGTTCAAGGGCGCGATATAAAACTCAGTACGGAAAAATTGGAACAGATGCGTAATTTTACCAACAAACTCTACAACGCGTCTCGTTTCTTGCTGATGAACGCCTCCTCCTTTGAAGACCTCGAAAATATTGAGATTCGAACGGCTTTGGGTGCTTATATGAAAAGCCGTTTAAGTGCGGCAACCGAAGAGGTACGCGGCTATTTTAGCGATTATCGTTTTAACGATGCGGCAACGACTTTGTACCGCTTTTTATGGGGCGAATTTTGCGATTGGGGTATTGAGCTCAGCAAAGCGGATAAACCGGCAATCTTAGAACTCGGTGCTATTTTTAAAGAAGCGATGAAACTCTTGCACCCTTTTATGCCGTTTATCTCCGAATTTCTTTACCAAGAACTTTCCGACACGACCTTGGAAGCAAACGAATCGATTATGATTAAACGCTATCCGCACGATTTAAAACGCAACGAGAAAATCGAAGAAACGTTTGAAATCGTTATCGAAGCGATTGTTGCGATTCGTCGCGCCAAAGCAAATATCGATCTTGCCAATAAGAAAATCGAACATGCTTATCTTAAAGTAACCGATCATTCAACCCTTCAAGAAGCGATGAAATACATCTGTTTGTTGGCTAAAGTTGAGCATATCGACTTTACGGAAACGAAAATCGCCAATGCCGTTACCGACGTTAGCGATCACGTCGAGGTTTTCATCCCCCTTACGGGCGTTGATTTAACCCCTATCATCGAGCGTCTTAACCATCAAAAAATCAAACTCGAAAAAGAGATCGCAAAACTAAGCGGTATGCTTTCCAACGAGCGATTCGTCGCCAATGCTCCTCAAGAGGTCATTGCCGAAAATCAAAAAGGATTGGAAGACGCCCAAAATAAAATGGCAAAAATAGAGAGTGAACTCCGCTCTTTAAGCCTTTAAATCGGTATAAGGAAAAACACCATGCGCTTAAAACTATTCACGCTTCTTACCGCATCGCTCATGCTCTTCAGCGGATGCGGCGAAAATACAAAAGAGGACAAAAGTAAAGAGGTCAAAACAAGCTCAACACCCGAAAAAACCTACACGCTAACATTGGCAAGCACGTGGGCGGAGCAAGTTCCTTTTTTAGGTCCGGCACCGCTCACGCTAGCGCAAACCGTTGAGAAAATGTCTAACGGCCGCTTGAAAATTAAAGTCGATTCCCCCAATAAGCACAAAGCCCCTTTTGGCGTTATGGATATGGTCAAAGAGGGACAATACGACCTTGCGTATACCGCTTCGTACTACTACAAAGGGAAAGATTATAAATTGGTTTTCTTTACGACCGTACCGTTTGGAATGCTTTTAAGCGAACAATACGCATGGTACAACTACGGCGGCGGTAAAGAGTTAGCGGCAAAAGTTTACGGTGAACACGGACTGATTTCCTATCCTATGGGTTCAACCGGCATGCAAATGGGCGGCTGGTTTAAAAAAGAGATTAAATCCCTAGACGACCTCAAAGGTCTCAAGTTTAGAATTCCCGGACAAGGCGGCGAAGTTATGGCAAAACTCGGCGTCAATGCCGTTAATACGCCTCCGGGCGAACTTTACACGTCTTTAGAGCGCAACACGATCGATGCGGTAGAGTGGATTAGTCCCGTTTTTGACTTTGCGATGGGCTTTCATAAATTGGCAAATTACTATTATACCGGTTGGCAAGAACCGGCAAGCGAGATTCAACTCCTTGCCAATAAAAAGAAAATCGACGCCCTCCCCGCCGACTTACGTGCTATCTTAGAATCGGCTATCAAATCGGTCGGTTCCCAACTTATGGATCAAGCAACCCATGCCAATGCCGAAGCATGGGCCAATATTGCGAAAGAGTATCCTAACGTCAAAGTACAACAATTTCCGGCGGACGTAATGGCGGCTTTGAAAAAAGCGGCACGCGAGATTGAAGACGAACAAGCGGCAAAAGATCCGGTTTTTAAAGAAATTTTAGAGTCGCAACGCGCTTATTTGGCTAAAGTACGTCCTTGGACGCTGATGGGCGAATACGGCTATCTTAAACAACTCGAACAATAGACTTCTTGCAAAACGTATTTTGCAAGAAGAAGCACTAAAGGTGCGTGGGCTTTGCGCCAAAGAAAACGCAGCGTTAACGCAGTCTTTAGAGCTTTGCTTTAAAGACGTGTCAAGAGTTCGGCAAGAACTCTTCGCATACCTAAAAGTAGCAAGGGCGTCTTGCCCTTACTTAACATTTACGCTTTAGGGCGAAACGGTTTGATGATTTCCTCATGACATGTCAAAAACGGTCCTTCTAAAAGATCGATGCAATAAGGTACGGCCGGAAAAACCGCATCCAAACACTCTCGAATCGATTTGGGTTTACCGGGAAGATTGATAATAAGGCTTTTTCCTCGAATTCCCGCCGTTTGACGCGATAAAATTGCCGTCGGTACGTATTTAAGGCTGACTTGACGCATCAATTCTCCAAAACCGGGCATCATTTTTTCACATACCGCTTCGGTTGCTTCGGGCGTTACGTCTCTAAGTGCCGGTCCCGTACCTCCGGTCGTTACGATCAAACAGCATCCCTCTTCGTCTGCCATCTGCTTCAACGACGCTTCGATCAACGCTTGTTCGTCGGGAATAACGCGATACGCACTTTTCCACGGAGAACTTAAATACTCATTGAGGGTAGCGATAATCGCCTGCCCTGAGAGGTCTTCGTAAACACCGGCGCTGGCGCGATCCGATACGGTTAAAATTCCGATTTTAATCTCTGTCATGGTTTCGTTTCTCCGTCTTAAATTCTAAAAGCGTCGCAATCGTTTTCGTATACGCCGCGTCCTCACCGATTTGATGAAGGGCGCGAATCACGATACCGCAAATCTCATCGATTTCCAACGCACGATGATGTTCCCAATCGACCAACATCGAAGGTTTGATCGAGTCGAAATGCGAAATCAGTTCAAACATCGCATCGACGTCTTCTTGAGAAATCTTGACATGTAAGCTTCGTGCTGCACGTGCCGTCTCCTGCATTAAGCCGTAGACCAAGGCAGAGAGTTTGGTATCGTCGAACAAAACGCCCGTTTTAACTTCCAAAAGAGCACACAACGCATTTACTCCGTTGTTAATGATCAGCTTTTTCCATAACTCTTGACGAATATCGTACGTCGTATGCGTCGGGATACCCGCTTCGTTAAACGATTGTGCAAGTGTTTCCAAGAATAACTCATTTTCCGTCGTCGAGAACAACGTACCCACGATCGTTTCGGCCTCACCGACCGCTTCGATGCGTCCCGGGGCGATTACATGTGCGCCTATTTTGCGCGTCAACGCGCCGATAACGTACTCTTCCGCGAAGTAATCGCATAAAATCGCTTCATTTTCGACACCGTTTTGCAATGAAACGATATAAGGAATTTTCACGTTTCCACGTAAGCGTTTTGCCAAAAAAATCGCAACTTCCCGCGTCGCCATCGACTTTGTCGCAAGTAAAATCGCATCGTACTCAAGCACGTCGATAGAGAATAACGCCTCCATGTCCACGGCGTGAACGGGCATCGAACACGTCAAATCGGGGTGAAATAGGTGCAAACCTTCCGTACGCAACGCTTCCAAATGTGCGCCGCGCGCCACCAATAAAACTTCATGACCCGCTCGCAAGAGCTTTGCGGCAAAATAACTTCCGACTCCGCCCGCGCCTAAAACAATAAACTTCATGCTTTTAATCGAACCTTAACGCTCGCTTCGTGTGCTCCAAGTCCTTCGGTCTTAGCAAGCAGTGCACATGCTTCGCCGATCTCGTCGATGCCTTGTTTGCTCATACTAATGATCGAAGAGCGTTTCAAAAAGTGATCGACGCTCAAAGGCGAATAAAATTTTGCGGTTCCTCCTGTAGGAAGCGTATGATTAGGACCTGCGATATAATCTCCGATCGGTTCTGGCGTATACGCTCCCATAAAAATGGCACCCGCGTGACGAATTTTCGGCAAAAGATCAAACGGGTGAGACGTGACGATTTCCAGATGTTCCGGCGCGATTTGATTCATTAAAGCCACCGCTTCGTCCATATCGCGCGTGAGAATAATCGCGCCTCGCTCTTGAATCGACACCTCCGCAATCGCTTTTCGTTGCAAGGTTGGAAGCCACGTGTCAATCTCTTTGCGCGTTTTTTCCGCAATCTCGGACGAAGGCGTAATCAAAATAGAACTTGCCATTTCATCGTGTTCGGCTTGTGAGAGCAAATCGATCGCCAAATGGTTCGCATTTGCGCTCTCATCGGCTAAAACGCCGATTTCGCTTGGACCTGCGATCATATCGATATTGACCTCGCCGAATACCATTTTCTTAGCCGTTGCGACAAAAATATTGCCAGGTCCCGTAATCACGTCGACTTTCGGAATACTTTGCGTGCCGTACGCCATCGCGCCGATGGCACTTGCTCCACCGACTTTGTACGCTTTTTCGATACGACACACGTGCATCGCCGCCAATAATAAAGGATTAAGCTCGTTATCGGGAGCCGGCGTACAAACAACGATCTCTTTGACGCCTGCGACGATTGCGGGAATGGCGTTCATCAGTAAACTGCTCGGATATGCCGCTTTACCGCCGGGAATATAAAGTCCCGCACGATCCATCGGCGTGACCTTTTGCCCGAGCACCGTTCCGTTGTCTTCAAAATCAAGCCATGATTTAGGCATTAATTTCTCATGATAGGTATAAATGCGTCGATACGCAAGCTCCAGTGCTTGTTTGAGGGGTGCATCCAACGTATCGTACGCCGCCTTCATCGTCTCAGGCGTTACGCATAAAGCCGCGTCGTTTTCAACATGCCATCGGTCGAACTTCTCGATATGTCGCTTGAGTGCATCGTTTCCTTCGGCTTTGATTTCGTTCAAAATACCTCCGACGATTTTTGAAACGTTTTCCATATCCATATGTCCGCGGCGTAAAAGTGCATCAAAATGCGTTTGAAAGTCTTTCTGCTCGGTTTTTAAAAGTAGCATCGTTTTTTCCTCGTTAAAATTCATCAATCAACTGTGTTCAATCAGCCCTAAGCATCGCAACGGCACGTCACAATAAATGTTGGTGCACTATGCTTTTGAAAACGGCTTATAAGAGCTCTATTATAACATAATTGCTTTGCGCGCGTAGCGTTGAAGCATCGACGTATTGCCCAAAAGCCCGCCTTGGTGCAAATAAATCGGCGTTCCTTTCAGCATCAAAAGATGCTCTATCAGAACTTTCCAGCCCAAAGGGTCGTACACCAAATCAAACGTGACACCCGTTTCCGCCTGTACGTTTTTCCAAACCTCGAAAAGCTCGCGGTAAAGTTTGCCGTAACGGTATTTTCGATGCGTTTCCAAAATCGTCGGATAGACATGTACGTTTGTCTCAATGGATTCCCATTGGCGCCTCAAATACGCGCTATCGCCTACCGTAGCACAGGTATAAACCTTGAAAGGCAAGTGTTTTTGCAAAAAAAGTGCCGTCGTTCCCGTACCTGAAGGTAAAAAAAGGTAGGGATTCTCGATATGTTCGCGCGCGACGTCGCACACCAATTCTTGTGCCAAAAGTGCCACGCCCTCTTCCGCCTCTTTTTGCCTTCCGCCCTCCTTGACATGTAAGGTATGCGAATCCAAGAAAGCCTCTAGTGCGGTTTCGCGCGAGGACGACTCGAAAATACGCATACCGTTTTCAAGGGCTTTAGCGTAATTGCCGATGGGATTTTGTTTGAGAAATGACGGAATATGGTCGCAAACGTAAATAAATTCCCATCCTCTTTTTTTTGCCAAAACGGAGAGCGAATACATCGCATTGGATTGATTGGAACCGGAGCTGACGACACGTCGAATATGCGGAAAATCCCGCACTAAAAAAGCGTAAAATTTACGCGCTTTGTTGCCGGAAAAATCGACGTCTAAAAGGTCGTCGCGTTTAAAATAGATGCGGCGGTTTTGAAAAAATTTTTCTTCAAATAAAGAGGGTTGAAAAGAGACCATCGACAAAGGTCAAGACCTCTTTCGAGGCCTTGTATTTTAAAGACGATTCATACAATTAAGTGCGTCAAAAGCTTGAAGCAATCGAGCTTTAAGAGCTTCTTCGCCCGCTCTCAACCATTTGCGCGGATCGTAGTATTTTTTATTGGGTTTATCGTCGCCTTCAGGATTGCCGATTTGGCCTTGAAGATACGGAGCGTATTTTTCGGCATACCCTTTAACGCCTTCCCAAAAAGCCCATTGCGTATCGGTGTCGATGTTCATTTTGATCACGCCGTAACCGACCGCTTCGCGAATATCCGTAAGCTCGCTACCGCTACCGCCGTGAAAAACGAAATTAACGGGTTTTGCCATCGTTGCAAATTTGGTTTCGATGTATTTTTGAGAATTATCCAAAATTTTCGGCGTTAAATGAACGTTTCCGGGCTTGTAAACGCCGTGAACGTTTCCAAACGATGCGGCAACCGTAAAATAAGGGCTGATTTTCATTAAGGTTTCATACGCATACGCCACGTCTTGCGGTTGCGTGTAAAGTGCCGAGTTATCAAGTCCCGTATTGTCGACGCCGTCTTCTTCGCCGCCCGTGCAACCCAGTTCGAGTTCAAGCGTCATACCGATTTTACTCATACGCGCCAAATACTCCGCACACGTTTTGACGTTTTGTTCTAAAGGTTCTTCCGAAAGGTCTAACATGTGAGAACTAAAAAGCGGTTTACCCGTTTGTGCAAAATGTGCTTCACTTGCCTTTAAAAGCTCGTCGATCCACGGTAATAGTTTGCGTGCGGCATGATCGGTATGCAAAATAACCGCAACCCCGTATGCTTCGGCTACGGTATGCACATGTAACGCTCCGCTAATCGCACCCAACACGCCGGCTTGGAGACCGCTCACACCTTTTCCCGCATAAAACTCGGCACCGCCGTTAGAAAATTGAATAATCACCGGCGAATGAGCCGCTTTTGCCGCTTCTAAAACGGCATTGATCGAATCGGTTCCCACGACGTTAACCGCAGGAATAGCATAGGCATTCGCTTTTGCGATTGCAAACACTTTTTGCACGTCTTCACCCGTCACGACACCCGGTTTTACAAAATCAAAAATTTTTGCATTCACCATAAAACGCCTTTGTTTTTAATTTTTACACGCCTTCCGGGCAAAGCCCGAAAAGCTACGCTTCGCTTTGACTAAAGCTTGCCTCGTGCGAGGCAGAAAAAACTGCCTCACTTTAACGCTTTATCATTTTAACGCCTTAACGGCAAAGCCCGAAAAGCTACGCTTCGCTTTGACTAAAGCTTGCCTCGTGCGAGGCAGAAAAAACTGCATTTATCTTGTTTTCACGCCTTAACGGCAAAGCGTAAGGCGTGTCATTTGACTATTTCGTCGTTACTTTAGCGTTTTGGCGTAATTTTTTAGCTTTTTCGGAAACTTGAACACGGAATTTTTCCATTTTCAAACCGTTTTCGATGTTAGCTTTAACCGTTTCAAACGTTGCTTTTTCAGCCGCTTTCGTATCTTCGACTAAAATAACGTGGTATCCGAATTGTGTTTGAACGGGAACTTTTGTAATTTCGCCTTTTTTAAGCGCAAATGCTGCATCCGCAAAAGGTTTTACCATTTGATTTGCCGCAAACCAACCGAGATCGCCGCCGCCTTGACCACTAGGACCCGTTGATTTGGTCGTTGCAAGTTCAATGAATTTATCGGCAAGTTTTTGACCGGAAAGGCCGTCGAGTTGTTTGATGACGTCTTTAGCTTCTTCTTCCGTTTTAACGAGGACATGTCGTGCTTTTACGGTTGCCGGTTGCATAAATTTATCGGCATTTTTATCGTAATAGTCTTTGACTTCTTGAGGGCTTACTTTGACGCCGTCAAAGATTTTTTTCATCCAAACTTCAAGGGCGAGATCGCTCTTAATGCGTTTGAGTGCTTCGGCATAATCTTTGTCTTTTTCGACGCCGCTTTTCATCGCTTCGGCGGTTAACAATTTACGTTCAATCGCTTGCTCGACGATTTTTTGTTTGGCATCTTCGGGGAGTGTCTCAAACTTTGCACCTTGCATTGCGCGCATTAATACCGCAATATCTTGATCCGTTACGTCTTCGCCGTTAACGGTTGCAAAAACCGTCGCATTTAAACTCACGCCAAGTACTGCCGCGGCAATACTACTTAGAATAATTTTTTTCACTCAAGTCCTTTAAGAAAGTTATTGTGGAATTCTATCTAAAATGATATTACGATTTCTTAAATAAAGTGTTAATTTCAAGGATTAGCGGTATAATTTTTCCAAAAAGAATCAAGGTTTAGTCAATTATGAAAAAAGCCGCCGCCAAAGAAGTTCAAGCCATTAAAGCCTTTTTTTTAGAGCATTATGCGCAAGCCGTTACGGAATTACGCTATCACTCGTTGTACGAGCTTTTGGTATGCGTTATGCTCTCCGCACAATGCACCGACAAACGCGTCAACATCATTACTCCCGAGCTTTTTAAACACTACCCGGACGTCCAAGCCTTAGCTTCCGCCGATCTTGAAAACGTCAAAGCCCTGATTCGTTCGTGTTCGTTCTTTAACAACAAAGCACAAAACCTCGTCAAGATGGCGCAAACCGTCGTTCAAACATACGGCGGAGAAATTCCGCTTGACGAAACGCAACTGATCACACTCGCGGGAGTCGGACAAAAAACGGCTCACGTCGTTATGATCGAGTACGCCAAAGCGAATTTGATGGCGGTCGATACGCACGTTTTTCGCGTCGCTCACCGATTGGGGCTTTCAAATGCTAAAACAGCCGTTAAAACCGAAGAAGAGTTAACGAAACTTTTTAAGAACGATTTGGATACGCTCCATCAAGCGATGGTATTGTTCGGCAGATACCATTGCAAAGCGATCAAGCCGCTTTGCGATACCTGCCTTTTGCAGCCTTATTGTAAAAGTAAAGACGGGTTTAAAGCCGTTTAACCCGTGACCGTATCGATCCATTTGATCGAACATCCCATGGAGGGGTGTTGGACTTTGGGGGCTTCTTGTTTGCTAAAAAGCAACATAATCGCTTCGCGGAGCTCTTCTTCTTTTACGGCGGATTCATCGCGCCAATTATCGTCGATACGCCCGTGATAATAGAGCTTTTGCTCCGCATCGAATAAAAAGATATCGGGTGTACATGTCGCGCCCAAACTCTGAGCGACTTCTTGTTTTTCATCAATCAAATACGGGAAGAAAATGCCCATTTCGGCAATTTTATCGCGCATATGCGCCGGCGAATCTTCCGGATAATTGGGATGAATGTTCGGGTTAATCGCAACGGTCGAAATATCCAATTTTTTCGCAAACTCCGCTACGGCGACCAGACGTTTCCACACCGCGTTGGCATAAGGGCAATGATTACACATCACCGCCAGCAAAAAACCGCCTTTACCGAAGAGCGTTTTGCTACTCAACCCGTTTCCGTCGGGATCTTCAAGACTAAAATGTTTAAGCGGCGTACCTAAAGCAATAGGAGCCGATTGAATCAGTGCCATGAGTTAATCCTTATAAAATGAAATAATTTTTTGAACGACCTGTGCAATGCGTTCTACCGAATCCAAATCGCACTCTTCGCGTACCGCATGGGGATAGCGAATCGTAGGTCCGATGGAGACCGCTTCAATTTTTTTCGATTGGCGCGCGACGAGTTCACCGCATTCGAGCCCTGCATGAATGGCTTTAAAGACGGCATGCGGGTAAAAAGTTTGCATGGCGTCTCGTACAACGTCGGCAAAAGCACCGACGGAAGGCTTCCATGCTCCGTGTCCGCCTTCTAGCTTACATGTAAAGCTAAAACCCTTAAAAAACGCCGTCGTTTCGTTTGCAAGTATAGCTAAATTTTCATCATCCATCGCACGAATCGACACTTCGACGTGAAGTTCGTTTTGCTTTTGCGTCACGATACCTAAATTCATGCTCAAAGAGGGAATATCCAAGGTTTTGTCCCATGCGCGAACGCCTTGAGCAAAAGCACCCAAAGCACTGACGATACGATCGCTTTGAACGAGTGCGTGCGTAAAACGTGCGTCTTCAAGGCGTCGTACCCGTATGCGAGGATCGGTGATGCCTAAAGGGTGAGAACACGCAACGACTGCCGTAGCACTTTTAGGAATGGCATTTAAACGTTCTCCGCCCTCAATCGAAACGAGTCGAATCTCTTTGTGATGCAATAACTCGTACGCCAATGCTTTAATCGCCGAGGGGATCGGTTTATCGATATCGACGCCCGAATGACCGCCTAAAAAATCAAATGCATGCACTTCGTAAAGCAATGCCTCTTTTTCCAACGGCGCGTACGTGAGCTCTAGCGTTGCATGCACGTCAACGCCTCCGGCGCAACCGATGTAAATTTCGCCCGCTTCTTCCGCATCTAAATTTAAAATATAATCCGATCGTAACGGTAATGAAAATCCCATCGCACCTAAAAGTCCGACCTCTTCGTCGCTCGTAAAAAGGCATTCCAAATCGTCGTGACGCTCCATCGCCCAGAACATGATCGCCATGCCCATACCGTTGTCCGCACCGAGCGTCGATGCGCGCGCTTTGAGCCAAGAATCCTCTTGATAAAGCACTATCGGATCGGTATCGCCGATGCATACCATATCGTAATGCGCCTGCAAACAAACGTGCGGCGTTCCTTTGACGCATAAAACGTTACCGCAAGCGTCTTCTCGCACCCCAAAGCCTAAATCGGAAGCAAAATGCTTAATAAAATCCTTCATTTTTTCGGCATGGTAACTGCAACGGGGAATCGTGCTAATCGCTTTAAAATGTTCTAAAATCGCTTGCATACTGACCCTTGAAAAATTAATCGTCGAATGGTATTATACCCGCTATGAAAACAATATTAATCCTTTTACCTCTTTTTATTTTTCAAGGATGCCTCTATTTTAACGATCGCGGCGTATCGGGAAGATACTATAACGATTGCAAGGAATACTACGATTCGATGGGCGTCTATCACAAAACGTGCGACGAAAATATCGTGGATTATAAAACCGTCACCGACGGCGTGGGTAAAGGCGTCGATAAAACTAAAAGCCTTTTTGAATAATGTCTTCTTTGGATGCGATTCGCCAAGAGCGCCTTGCTTGGCTTGAGTGGAAAGATATTAAGCCGATGCGAGAAGCTCTTGCTTTGCTTCCGCAGTTTGAAAACCTACATGTAACACTTGAAGACTGCATTCACGTCGATGACGCTTCCGTTTCTTCAACAGTACGAAACCTCGTTCACGAGTGCGCTCAAAAACTGATGCCGTGGCGAAAAGGACCGTTTCGACTTTTCGATACCTTCATCGATACCGAATGGCAAAGCTTTATCAAATACAACCTTTTAGAACCTCATTTTGATTTGTCGGATAAAATCGTCGGCGATATCGGTTGTAACAACGGCTATTACCTTTTTCGCATGTTAATGCAAAAGCCTAAAAAATTGGTCGGATTCGACCCTTCCGCTTTGTACAAAACCCAATTTGACTTTATCAATCGTTTTGTTCAAAGCGACATCGTCTACGAAATGCTCGGCGTCGAACACCTTCCCCTGTACGAACACCGTTTCGATACGCTTTTTTGTTTAGGAGTTTTGTACCACCGAAGCGATCCGATTCAAACCCTCAAAGCACTCTATCAAGGCTTAAATCAAGGAGGCGAACTCTTCTTGGATACCTTTATGATCGACGGAGAGAGCCCCGTTGCACTTTGCCCCGCACAAACCTATTCTAAAATCCCCAACGTCTATTTCGTTCCGACGGTTCAAGCCCTTTTCAATTGGCTGGAACGCGCTAAATTTAAAGACGCGGAAGTCTTGGAAATCAAAGTTACCGATACGAACGAACAACGTAAAACCGAATGGATTTTCGGCGAGAGTTTGGAACAGTTTTTAGACCCGAAAGACCCGAGTCGCACAATAGAGGGATATCCCGCTCCAAAACGCGTCTACGTTAAAGCAAAACGCTAAAACGCCGATTTGTTTTTCATAAATTTTAGAGCAAGGATGCTAGATGGGCAAGAATAAGTTAGGACTCGTCAAAGAGATGATCGAAAATACGGCGGCATACGACGAGGCAGTATCCGAAGAGAATGCCGATGAGTCGATGCTCGACGAAAACGTAATCGACTTCCACGAAGGACTTAAAACCCATCAAAAAATCAAAAATGCCTACGTTGGCTCATTAAGTGCTCTTTCAAAAAATAATGCCAAAGTCGTCTTTCAAACCACCTACGAAATGGCGGTAGACGATTTAGGATTGGTGCATAACGGTTTTATTTTCGGTGCGGCGGAGTATGCCGCCGTTGCCGCCATCAACGAAGCCAATCTCGTCGTCATCGGATGCCGCTCGAAATTTTTTGCGCCTGCGCGCGTCGGCGATATTATCTCCTTTGAAGCCAAAGGACGGTTTGAAGAAGCGCGTAAACGCGAAGTCAAAGTCGTCGGTATCATCAACGAAATCAAAGTGTTTGAAGGCGTTTTTCAAGCCGTTTTACTCGAACACCATATTTTAGAAACGAAATTAGACGATTTACAAGCCAATCTCGCCAAAGAGTTTGCTTAAAAATACTCTAGCCAATACGGTATGTTCTTCTGTTCCTCTTTAACGCTGGTTTTCTCGCCGTGTCCGGGAAAGATTTCCCAATCGTCTTGAAGTGTTAAAAACTGCTCTAAACTGCGTCGCATTTGAGAAGCATCGCTGTAAGGAAAATCGTACCTACCGATCGATCGGCGAAAAATAAAATCCCCGCTAAACAGTTTATCGGCAATACGAATCATACTACATCCGGGCGTATGTCCCGGACAATGCAAAAACGTGACGTCGATACCCTCTATCGTAAAGCTTTGGTTACCCTCAACTTCCACGTCGGCTTTCGATGAAGGCGTTCCTTGTAAAAAAGGATCGTTTTCGAGCATAAAGCAATCGTCTTTGGGTGCATAAATAGGCACGGCAAATCGCTTAACCAATGCGGCGTTACTCCAAATATGATCGAAATGACCGTGCGTATTTAAAATGGCGACCGGATGCTTTACGTTACGCTCCACCCAAGCAAACGCATCGACACCCGGATCGATAATCAGTTCTTTATCCTTTATTTTGACGATATAACAGTTCGTTCCGTACGCGCCGCATGCGCGATGCATTATTTCCATCATCGATCCTTCTAAGACTAAAAGAGCCATTTTAAAAAGTGTAACATAACTCTTCTTGGATTTCTTTTGAAGCTTAAAAGAATGCATTAATTTTATCTTGTGTATAATTAGTCGACTTAGGCGTGCACGGATAGGTTACATGTCAGTCTAAGCCGCCATGCAAAGACAAAGAGTTACGCAAAAACGTTTAGAAAGTCGTTGCTCACATTTTGTAAAGGTCGTAGTATGAACAAATATGAAAAAATCGAAGCTTACTTGGTTCAATTTTTGAAAGACGAAGTCGCCAAAGCGGGATTTTCCAAAGTCGTTTTAGGCATTAGCGGCGGCGTAGACTCTGCCGTGGTGGCTCTTTTAGCACGTCAAGCGTTTCACAACGATCTTTTGGGACTGATGCTTCCGGCTTCAACTTCCAGTAACGCTAGCATAGAACATGCAAGCGAATTATGCGAAAAATTCGGCATTCGCTATGAAAAAATTCCCGTAGGGTCATTAGTCGATCTCTACTTCAGCCATCATCCCGACGCTTCAAAACTGCGTATCGGAAATTTTAGTGCGCGTATGCGTATGTCTGTTTTATACGATATTTCCGCACGTGAAAACGCACTGGTTTTAGGTACGGGCAATAAAAGCGAAATTCTATTAGGATACGGTACGATTTTCGGCGATTTGGCATGCGCGATCAATCCCATCGGGAACCTTTACAAAACGGAAATTTTTGAACTGGCACGTCATTTAGGCGTCCCCGATTCTATCTTAAACAAAGCTCCTTCCGCCGATTTATGGGAAGACCAAAGCGACGAAGGCGAGTTCGGGTTTACCTACGCTCAAATCGACAAAGTCCTCTTTGCCCATATCGAAGAAAAGAAAGATAAAAATGCTCTCATTGCGCTCGGTTTCGAACGTGAACTGGTCGAAACGACCCTGAATCGTATCGAAAACAATCGTTTCAAAGGTAAACTTCCCACTATCGCTGATTTACATAGCGTCAAATAAAGGACTATTATGAAAGAAATACCGTTTTACAAGCCTTACATCGATCAACGCGAGCGTTCCTTAATCAACGAAGTCTTGGATTTGGAAAAAGCCAATAAAGTCGAAACGCTTGAGAAAGAATTTATCAAGTACATCGATTGCGGCGATGCGATTTCAACCGTAAACGGTACGGCGGCAATGCATCTTGCGATGTGCGCGTTGGATCTCAAACGCGGCGATAAAATCATCTGTTCGGTGAACGCTTTTCCTTCCGTAGCCGAAGTCGTACGTCATTTTGACGCCGAGCCGATTTTTGTCGATATCGACAAAGACGATTTTAACATCGACGTCGATCAGCTCGAAAGTGTTCTTAAAAACAACAAAGCTAAAAAACTCAAAGGTGCGTTTATCAGCCATATCGCGGGGCAACCTGCCGATATGAATCGCATTTACGAATTGGCGCGCCATTACGACATTAAAATCGTCGAAGATGCAACCGCGGCACTCGGTGCAACGTACGAGAAGAAAAAAATAGGCTCACTTGAAGCCGATATTACCGTTTTTCGCTTCAATCCACAATCCAATTACTCCGTCTCCAGTGCGGGCATTATGACGACCAAAGACGAAGAGTTAAGCCGTCGTGCACGCCTTTTGCGTAACCATGCGATCGTCAGCGAAGGCTGGGATAAATTCGGCAACATCGGTTACGTGTACGACGTCGTCGATATCGGACTCAAATACGATCTCAACGAGCTTAATGCCGCTTTTGCGATCGGACAATTGGAAAAAAACGACGATTTTATCGAACGAAGAATGGAAATCGCCGATATTTACAACCGTGAACTCGCTTCGTGCCCGCACGTCAGCACTCCGATCAAAAAACGCGATCATGTTTACACGCAATACATCATTAAAATCGATAAGAATCGCGATAATTTTGCTCGCGAATTGAAAGATAAAGGTATTTACACGGGACTTCATTTTATTCCCCTACACCTTTTAAGCTACTACAAACACAAATACAACTTACGGGTTAACGATTTTCCAAAAGCTCTCAGCAACTATCAGCAAATTCTCTCTTTGCCGATTTATTCGAGCCTCAGCGATAAAGAGGTTTTACACGTGTGCGAACAGATTAAAGAAATTGCAAAAAACCGTGTTTAAAAACCCTAAATTCGTTTTATGGGTAGAAGAGTATCTCTTTTACCCTCATACGTTGAGTCACAAGCTTCTTTCGTATGCTCTCTTGCCGATCAGCTTTCTTTATTGTGCGATCACCCTTTTTAAACGTTATCGAGGAAAAAAGAAACGATTGAGTTTTGGAATTCCGATTGTCAGTGTCGGCAATTTAACCCTCGGAGGCAACGGAAAAACACCTTTTTGCATTACGCTAGCGCAACAGTATGACAACGTTGCCGTCATTTTACGAGGATACGGAAGAAAATCGCACGGTATGCTGGTCGTCAGCGATCGCGGACAAATGATGTGCGATGCGATGGCAAGCGGCGATGAAGCGATGTTGTACGCCAAAGCCTTGCCCGAAGCTACCGTCATCGTCAGCGAAGACCGCGTCGATGCAATTCGCCTTGCCAAGAAAAAAGGGGCAAAACTCATCTTTTTGGACGACGGTTTTTCCAAAAGCCATATCGCTAAAATCGATATTTTAATGAAACCCAATCCCGAGCCGATCAATGCATTTTGCCTTCCGAGCGGTCCGTATCGGGAACCTCGCTTTTTATACCAAAAAGCCGATCTGATTATTACCGAAGGCGTTGATTTTTTCCGTCGCGTCGAGGTCATTGCGCCGACGCGCAAAATGCTACTGGTCACCGCCATTTCCAAACCGAGCCGCTTAGACGCTTATCTCCCCGATAACGTGATCGGCAAAGTCGCCTTTCCCGATCATTACATGTACACGGAAAAAGAGCTTGAAACGCTGATGCACGAGCATCAGGCGACTTCAATACTCACGACGCAAAAAGACGCCGTTAAAATGGCAACGTTTGATCTGCCGCTTTCTATTTTAAAACTCGACATCGACATCTTCCCCGAAACGCTGACAAAAATCAACGCACTTTTAGCTCCTAAACGCTAAAATAATTCCTCTGAAATTGTCCCCAAAGGATACGAACGTGCAACATAAAATTCATCAAGCACAAATCTTAATGGACGCGCTTCCTTATATTAAACTTTTTAATAAAAAAACCATCGTGATCAAATACGGCGGTGCGGCGCAAATCAACCCCGAACTCAAAGAAAAATTTGCCAAAGACTTGGTGCTGCTTTACCTTGTCGGCATTAAACCTATCATCGTTCACGGCGGCGGCAAAAAAATCAATGCGCTTTTGGATAAACTCGACGTACAAAGCAGTTTCGTCGACGGCCTTCGCGTCACGGACGAACATGTCATGGAAGTCGTCGAAATGGTTTTAAGCGGTAGCATCAATAAAGAGATTACGACGCTTTTGAACCATAACGGCGCAAAAGCCATCGGCATCACGGGAAAAGACGCCAATTTTATGCGTGCAAAACCTCTAAGCGAAGGACGCTACGGTTTGGTCGGCGATATTACGCATATTAATAAAAAAGTGATCAAAAAATTGATGGAAGAGAAATTTATTCCCGTCATTGCACCGATTGCCGCAGGCGATACACCCGAACATCCCGGATACAACATTAACGCCGATCTTGCCGCCAGTAAGATCGCCGTGGCGCTCAAAGCCAAAAAAATCATCTTCTTAACCGATACTCCGGGTGTTCTCGATAAAGAAGGCAATCTGATTTCCGTTTTAGATAAAGCAAAAATCAAAGAACTCAAAAAAGACGGCACGATCAGCGGAGGAATGATTCCCAAACTTGATGCGTGCTTGGAAACCGTTCGTGCGGGCGTCGAATGTGCACATATCATCGACGGACGCATCGAACACTCGATTTTATTAGAGCTTTTTACCAAAGACGGTATCGGCACCATCATTAAAGAATAAGAGCTAAAGGAATTCCATGTTTATCGAAACTCGCGGAAACGACGGCATTAAACCTCAAAACGTCCCGTTTTCGTTTGCTATTTTAAATCCAAGCGCAAGCTTCGGCGGGCTTTACGTACCCGAAACACTCCCTAAAATCGATACCGATTTTTTAGAAAAAGCCGTTCATAAAAGCTACAAAGAGATTACGTTCGATATTTTACGTCTTTTTCAAATCGATATCGAAGAAAAAGTGATCCAAGAAGCACTCGCGCTTTACGATGCATTTGACGATGCAAAAGAACCTACGCCGCTTGTGCAAATCGAAAACGACCTTTTCGTTAACGAGCTCTACCACGGACCGACGCGCGCCTTTAAAGACATGGCATTGCAACCTTTCGGTTATATTCTCTCCCATCTTGCACAACAACGAAACGAACAGTACCTTATTTTAGCGGCAACCAGCGGCGATACGGGACCTGCGACATTGGATACCTTTGCCGATAAAGCGAATATTCACGTCGCATGCCTTTATCCAAGCGGCGGAACAAGCGACGTACAACGTCTTCAAATGACGACGCAAAAAAGTAGCAACCTTAAAGTCATCGGCATTCACGGTAACTTCGACGATGCACAAAACGCACTCAAAACGCTCTTAGCTTCACCTACGTTCAAAGAAGCTCTGCATGCAAAACAGATGAAACTCAGTGCCGCCAATTCGGTTAATTTCGGGCGCATTATCTTTCAGATCGTTTATCACATTTACGCCTATATCGCGTTACTGAAACAACGTAAAGCAACGCTAGGAGAACCTTTTTACACGATTATTCCAAGCGGAAATTTCGGAAACGCTTTGGGAGCTTACTATGCTAAAAAAATGGGATTGCCGATTGAAAAAATCCTAATCGCTTCCAATATCAACAATATTTTAACCGACCTGATTACGACGGGTGTTTACGACTTGCGTCATCGAAGCTTGCTGCAAACCACTTCGCCGGCGATGGATATTTTGATCTCCTCCAACGTCGAGCGCGTTTTATTCGATAAGTTCGGAGCTATGCGTACCAAAGAGCTGATGGAGTCGCTCAAAGAAAACAAAGTCTATACGCTAAACGATCAAGAGCGTTTAGCTTTACAAGAAGATTTTGCGGCGGTGTATTGCGACGACGATTTCGGCAAAGAGCAAATCCGTCATTATGCCGATAAAGGCTATGTACTCGATCCGCATACGGCAACGTGCCTCAAAGCCTATCAAACGCTGAAAGCCAAACCGCTTACGTGCGTTCTATGCTCAACCGCCGAATGGACGAAATTTGCACCCACAATGCTTAACGCTCTTCGACACGATACACTCAAATACAGCGATAAAGAGGCATTGGAAGGCATCGCTCAAACCTTACATGTCACGATTCCGCCTTGCATTCAAAACCTCTTTAACGAAACGATCATTCACGATCGCGTCGTTGAAAAAGATCGCATCGAAGAAGAGATTTTTGATTTCTTAAACGCTACATGTCAAAAGGATGCACAGTGATTATCATCCCAGCACGTTTTGCATCGACGCGCTTTCCCGGTAAGATTTTAGCTCCAATTGACGGTATTCCGATGGTGATCGCAACCGCTAAGCGCGTAGAACATCTCGACGATGTTGCGATTGCCGCCGATACGGCAGAAGTTGTAGCATTAGCCCAATCTTACGGATTCAAGGCGATTTTAACTTCAAAAGAGCATCAAAGCGGAACGGATCGCATTAACGAAGCCGCATCCAAACTCTGCCTTCCTTCCGACGAAATCATCGTGAACGTGCAAGCAGATGAGCCGTTTATCGAGGAAAGCGTCGTTCAACACGTGATCCAACGTGCCGAACAAACCAAAGCATTGATTACCAGCGCATGCAAACCGATCGATCTTTCACATGTCAAAGACCCCAATCTCGTCAAGGTCATTTTAGATGCCGACGATCAAGCGATCTATTTTTCCAGAAGTGCGATTCCTTATGATCGTGAAGGCGGTTTCGAGGGTTATTTCGGGCATTTAGGGATTTATGCCTTTCGTAAAGAAGCATTGGAAACTTTTTGTGCGCTTCCTTATGCACCTATTGAACATATCGAAAAACTGGAACAACTACGCGCCCTATACCACGGCTATAAAATTGCCATGGTCAAAGTGCACAGTCAAAGCTTCGGTATCGACACCCCCGAAGATTTAGAGCGCGCATTGCGCTTTTTTAACCGTTCGTAAGCACAAAC
This sequence comes from Sulfurospirillum cavolei, assembly GCF_001548055.1. GTDB lineage: Bacteria > Campylobacterota > Campylobacteria > Campylobacterales > Sulfurospirillaceae > Sulfurospirillum. Next base: position 1,101,286 of record NZ_AP014724.1, on the reverse strand, counting down.
TCTTGGGAAGACGTATCGAAGCGGTATGTCTCCATCGGATTTTCTCCGACTTGAAACATGATACGGCACTCTAAAAATCCTGATTTATCCAAAGCTTTACCCACGACTTCCATGATAAACGCTCGCGTACTAAACAAATGCGTCGTCGTATCGCCCTCATATGCGAACGACTCCCCGCTAATAGGCGTAAAACCCTCTTTTTTCAAATGCTTTTCAAAAACGACTTGATCGTTTAAGCCCTCGACGTCAACGACTAAAATCACTTTCATTTAGTGCCCTACTTTCTCGATATGTGTTAAAAATTCGTCGGCGTTTTTATAACCGACAAGGCGCAGTTCGCTTATTTCTTGGGCATTTTTAAAAAATAAAATTGCCGGAGGTCCGAAAATACCGAACGCTTTTTGGAGCTTTTTATCTTCATCGCTGTTGTTCGTTACGTCGATTTTCACCCGCTCCATCGTTTTGAGCTTTTCTTGAACGCGAGCGTCTTGGAACGTAAAACGCTCAAACTCGACGCAATTCACACACCAATCGGCATAAAAATCGACCATAACGGGTTTTTGCGCTTTGGCGATGAACACGTTTAACTCCTCTAACGTTTTGACATGTAACATGGAAGCGTCTGGCGAAGAGGCGGTATGAAGCCTATTTTCTTTCAACGTCAAGCGTTCAAACGGAGAAAGCGGATTGCTAGCACCGCTTAAAAGCCCAACAAATAAAGCAATCCCGTAGAGCAAAACGATAAACCAAAATCCTTTGACAAGTCTTTTCCATCCGCTCACAGTGTTCGCAAGCGGTTCGATTGCACCGAAAAAGAGCGCGGAGAGAAGGCATAAAAGCATCCACAAGCCCATCGTAACAAATGAAGGAAGGATACGAGAAAGCATCCAAACAGCCACACCCAAAAGCGTCACGCCGAAAAAAGCCGTTACGTTTTGCATCCATGCACCCGGGCGCGGCATATAGCGTCCTGCCGTCGTTCCGATTGCCAAAAGCGGAACACCCATACCCAAGCTCATGACAAACAAAGCCGTTCCGCCCAAAAGAACGTCTCCCGATTGTCCGATATAAATCAAAGCACCCGCCAAAGGAGCCGCAACGCACGGACCGACGATCAATGCCGACACAAACCCCATAACCGCGATACCCGCTATCCCTTGCGATTGTGCTTCGTCGGAAGTTTTACTAAGTCTACTTTGAATGCGGCTTGGCATCTTAATTTCAAAGAAACCGAACATCGACAATGCCAAGACGACAAACATCGCGCTAAACACGCTAATGACCCATGGATTTTGCAACGAAGCTTGTAAATTGGCCCCAAAAAGTGCCGCTAAAATTCCCGCGATCGTATACGCCGATGCCATTGAAAGAACGTATACCAACGATAAAACAAACCCTTTTTTTGCGCCCATTGCCACACTCGGCTGAGAGACGATAATGGACGAGAGGATCGGAATCATCGGAAACACGCACGGCGTAAGCGATAAAAGCAATCCAAAACCGAAAAAGCTCAAAAGAATCCAACCGTAATTGCCCTCCGCTAAACGCATCGCAATCGCGTCTTGCTCCGAAAGGGAAGTTTTAGAAGCAGCTTGTTGGTCGAATCGAAACTGTTTGACTTGCGGCTGATAACAAATTCCCATTTCCGCGCACCCTTGGTATGAGACCTTAAGCTCAAACGCGGAAGCTTGCGATGCAAGAAGATGTTCCGGAATCAATATCTCAAACGAGCGACGTTGGGTTTGGTATTCGTGAAACGATTCGGCCGGCGGGCGCGGCAAAGAAGAGGTAATATCGCTACTTTTCGGCGTTAAAAGCTCTATTTTGATCTTATCGTCGTATAAATAAACACCCTGAGCAATCGTAAACGCGATGCGAATGCCTTGAGTATCGCGCGAAGTTGTCACGTTAAACGCTTCTTCGGGAGTTAAAATTTTAGGTTTTTCGATCGCAAATAACGAAATCGCGAAGAAAAGAACTAAGCAAAAAGAGCTTACAATACGTTTCACAATGTTACCTTTAAAAAAAGAATGATTTATTGTAGCGAATAAGCCTAAATATTTTTTAAATTACAACGATTTAAAGGCATTCAAGGGCTAAAAGGAAGAGGAATGGGAAAGAAAAAGAAAACAAAAATCGCCTTTCAAAATGAAGAGATTCTTGCTTCAAAAGAAGAAAAACATGACGACAAAGTTCAAATTTGGGTCAAAAAAAGCGAGCTAAAATATGAAAAAGAGCTTACAAAACTCCAAGTCGAACTGCTAAAATTTCAAAACCATGTGAAAGATAAAGGCTTAAAAGTTCTGATTCTCGTCGAAGGACGCGATGCGGCGGGTAAAGGCGGAACGATTAAGCGCATTACCGAACATCTTAACCCGCGAGGCGCGCGTATCGTCGCACTTTCAAAGCCCTCCGATACGGAGCGTTCACAATGGTATTTCCAACGTTATACCCAACACTTACCCTCTGCCGGAGAAATCGTTTTATTTGACCGTTCATGGTACAATCGCGCCGGCGTCGAACCGGTGATGGGTTTTTGTACCCAAGAAGAACACAAAGAGTTTTTACGCGAAGTCCCAAAATTTGAAACCATGTTGGTCAATTCAGGCATTATTTTATTCAAATTCTATTTTTCGGTCGGAAAAGAAGAACAAGCCAAACGTTTTAGAGAACGAAAAACCGATCCGCTTAAACAATTTAAACTCTCTCCCGTCGATGAAAAATCGCAAGAACTTTGGGACGAATACACGGTCGCCAAATATTCCATGCTTTTAGCATCCAACAATCCGCGTTGTCCGTGGACGATTATTTTATCCGACGATAAACGCAAAGCCAGACTCAATACGATTCGCCACATCTTACAAAACGTCGATTATCCCGATAAAATTAAGAAAAAACATCTAACACTTGATCCAAACGTCGTTCGAACCGGTAAAGAAGAAATTGAGATTATGGAAAAAAGCTTACCGAGCGAAAACCTCTCTCATCTCAACGGATAAATCTTATTTTAAATCTTTAACCAAAAGATTCACATAACGCATTTCAAGCTTGTCTCGCGCCTCTAGGCGCATAAGCTTGAGTGCATTATACGTACTGAACGCACCTCGATACGGTTTAATCGTAATCATAGCATCGAACATATCGCATACCGCAAGAATTTTTCCGAACATACTGATACGATCTTCTTTAGCACCTTTGGGATACCCGCTACCGTCCAAACGCTCATGATGATCTTTAATGGCATTTAAAATCACGCGATCTTTCAGTCCGCTTTGACGAACCATGTGGGCACTCGCCTCTGCATGTCGTTGTATAAGCTTATACTCAAATTCCGATAAGAAATCCGATTTGTGTAGCAGATTTTCATCCAATTCCGTCTTACCGACATCATGCAAAATGGCGGCAATCAGCAACTTCTTTTGATCGCTAAAATCCAAATTGATATGACTTCCTATCATAGCTGCGAAAAAAGCGACTTTGACTAAATGTGCCGCCAAATCGTCTTCTTCATCCAAAAAATCATTGAACTTTGAAAGCGTTAAATGCTCACTATTAGCCACAAAAACGAATTCTTCCATTAAAAAAGATATCGCATCCACGGGAACGCGTTCGCGCTGCTTGGATTGCAACCAAGCATTTAAAAGGTACTTGGAATACGTATAGATAATCTTTAATTTATCGTGCAATGATTGCGCTTGCTTTAAAAGAGACTTCATATCATAGCATTGCGCTACAACATCCTCTAATTCCTGTGTTTCGTAAGACGTATGCTTATCACCGATTTGAGAAGCAAAGCGCTGTACATACGTTTTATAATCTTCGTATTTTCGTGTTTGAACAAAAATTTGGAGGTTTTTTTGTACCAGTTTACGATACGTCGACTCGTTCAAAAACGTACCGCTTTCTAGAACGATAAAAAAGCCGTTAAACCTTTGGATATAGCAATCAAAAGGGAGGACGGAGCCTAGTTTAAAAACCCTATTGTCTACCGGGGTAAAGCCTTGCTTCAAAAAGAGTTTAATGATTTTGCTCATAATACAACCTTGAATCTACAAGACGATTATATCAAGTGAATCATATATTTTTGTTTAAAACTTATATTTCTAATAATTAGAGGAAGGGAGGGGAAAGAGGTATCCAAGCGTGAAAACGCTTGGATACTAAAAAGAAAGAAGTTTATTCGACTTCGGCGTCGATGACGTCATCGTCTTTTTTTGCTTTTGGCTGTTCGCCTCCGGCGGCTCCGCCTTGCTCTTTTTTATACATTGCTTCGGCTAGTTTATGGCTGGCTTCGCTTAATGATTTCACTTTAGCGTCGATTTGCTCTTTGGTCGCACTTTCATTCGCGAGAACCTCTTTAAGGGCTTTAAGCTCTGCTTCGATTTTCGTTTTATCTTCGGCACTAATCGCATCACCCATCTCACCTAAAGATTTTTCGGTTTGATGCGCTAATGCATCGGCTTGATTACGTGCGTCAACCGCTTCTTTACGTTTTTTGTCCTCTTCTTTATGCAATTCTGCATCTTTAACCATTCGTTCGATTTCGGCATCATCGAGTCCCGAACTTCCGGAGATTTTAATCTCTTGAGCTTTACCCGTTGCTTTATCTTTAGCAGAAACGGTTAAAATACCGTTGGCGTCGATGTCAAAAGAGACTTCGATTTGCGGTACGCCGCGAGGTGCCGGCGGAATACTCTCAAGGTTAAATTGACCGAGCGATTTATTATCGCGTGCGAATTCACGCTCACCTTGAAGTGCGTGAATCGTAACGGCAGGTTGATTGTCTTCTGCGGTCGAAAAGACTTGCGATTTTTTAACCGGAATCGTCGTACCTTTTTCAATCAATTTCGTCATAACGCCGCCCAACGTTTCAATACCGAGGCTTAGAGGCGTAACATCGAGTAGAAGAATATCTTTGACATCGCCTTTAATAACCGCGCCTTGGATAGCCGCACCGATCGCAACAACTTCATCCGGATTGACGGATTTGTTGAGCTCTTTTTCAAAGAACTCTTTCACTTTTTGTTGAACTAAAGGTACACGCGTTGATCCGCCGACCATAACGATTTCTTTAATTTCGCCTTTTTTAAGATCGGAATCATTGACGACTTCTTTGATTTTCTTGATCGTCAATGCTACCAAATCTTCAATCATCGATTCAAATTTTGCACGCGTAAGCTTTTTGACCAAGTGTTTTGGACCGGTTGCATCGGCTGTGATAAACGGTAAATTGACCTCGGTCTCCATAGAAGACGAAAGCTCTTTTTTTGCATTTTCAGCCGCTTCTTTGAGACGTTGAAGTGCCATCACGTCCGCTTTTAAATCAATACCGTTTTCGCTTTTAAATTCACCGACTAACCAGTCGATAAGACGGTTATCAAAGTCGTCGCCGCCCAAGAAGGCATCTCCGCCTGTTGCCAATACCTCAACGACGTTATCGCCCGTTTCCAGTACGGTAACGTCGAACGTTCCGCCGCCGAGGTCGTAAACAACGATTTTTTCCGCTTCTTTTTTATCCAAACCGTAAGCTAACGCCGCCGCCGTCGGCTCGTTAATAATACGCAATACGTTCAATCCGGCAATCGTACCGGCTTCTTTGGTCGCTTTTCTTTGGCTATCGTTAAAATATGCCGGAACGGTAATAACCGCATCGGTCACGCTCTCGCCCAAAAAGCCTTCCGCGTCTTCTTTAAGTTTCATCAAGACTTTGGCACTAATTTCTTGCGGAGTGTACACTTTGCCGTCGATTTCAATCGCACATGCACCGTTTCGGTCGACAACCGCGTAAGGAAGACGTTTTTTCGCTTCACCGGCTTTTTCTTCGTTGCTCATCAAACCCATAATTCTTTTGATAGAATAGATGGTGCGCTTAGGATTCGTTACCGCTTGGCGTTTTGCCGTATCACCGACTAAAACCTCTTCTTTGTCCGTAAAAGCAACAACCGAAGGGGTCGTGTTTTTTCCTTCTTTGTTAGGAATAACTTTACTTTCTCCTCTTTCATACACGGAAACGCATGAATTGGTCGTTCCCAAATCTATACCGATTACTTTTCCCATTTTTTATCCTTTATTTAATTTTAATATAAATGCCGATAAACGCAAGATTGCTTTATTTGGCGATACTGACCATTGCCGGTCGTAAAATTCTATCCTTGATTTTATAGCCTTTTTGAAAGACTTGTAAAATCTCCCCGCTTTGCTTCTCTTCACTCTCAAGTTGCATCACCGCTTCATGAACGTTCGGATCAAAACCGCCTTCACTTTCAACCAGTTCGATTCCGTGTTTTTCAAAAGCTTTTCGGAACTGCTCAATCGTTAGTTCCAACCCTTCTTTAACCTTTCCTAAAAGTTCCGTACTATCGATTTCGGTATTTTTACCGGCTACGAGAGCCATCTCTAACGCATCGATTACGGGAAGAAGATCTCTTGCAAAGACTTCATGGGCATAAGAGATCGCCTGCATTTTCTCTTTTTCCAGGCGACGTTTGATATTATCGAAGTCGGCATTGGCTCGTAAATATTTATCTTCAAGCTCGGCAAGCTTGGTTTTTAATTGTTCGACTTCATTGTTTTCCGAACACGGCTGCGCATCGCATACCGCTTCCGAGCAAACGTCTTGCGTCACTTCCTCGGGAGCAGCTTCTTGCCGCTGTTGCTCTTCGTTTAACGGTTCATTCACGTTTTACTCCTTTACTTGATTGAAAAAATCTTCAAAATCACTCTCGATGCGACCGAAACACAACATGTCGGCCATCGCATTTTGGTCTTTTAATTGAACCTTTTGTTTTACCGCCATGCATCCAAACGGAATAAATCCGTCAAAATACAAACCGTCTTCAATCGATTCTAGAAAATGCAATCGTCTAAAACGCTCTATAAACGCATCGGTTTGAAATTCTTGCGCAATCGCATACATCTCTTTTTCGCCTTCTCGAAGAAGCGGAGATTGCTGAAAAATCATCGAAAGCTTTTCATGTAGCTCGTAAAGACCTACCTGCACGGAAATATCTTTGAGTTCGCGCATCGTACAGCCGATAAGGCGTTGAAGAAACTGCTCCACTTTCGTATTGTATTTTAATGCAACTTCGTGTGCGTCAAAGACTAAAATCAAAAAGCGATCCTGAACGGCAACGATCTCTTTAAAAATAGCTTCTGAACTTCTTTCGACGACGCAAAAAAGCTGATGTTCGTTCGTGGAACGTCTCAACTTCTCGATATTTTTAATTTCGACGGGAAGCGACGTGTCGATACGCTCTTGCCAATACCCTTGCAATGCTCGGTGTGTCGGTACGCGCCCGCTACTGACATGGAGCTGAACTAACGATCCTTCTTCGGAAAGCTTTTTAAAATAGATGCGAATCGTTGAAGGCGAAATCCCTAACGTCATCTTCATTTGAAGTTCGGATGAGCCGATAGGCATTTTCGACTTCAAATAAGCTTGAATAATCGATTCTAAAATCAACGCTTGCTTCGAAGGTTTTTTCATTTTTTAGCACTCTTGTTATTTAATTGCTGATGTAATTATACAACATTGAGTCAAGTATTGTCAAGTAATACCGTTTAAGACTGACATGTCAGAAAAAGCGTTAGTGAGATCAGGCGTAGGTCAATCATTAAAGCTTTAGGCGTATCGATACCTCCGCCTGCTTTAAACTGCCAAGTCTTATCAACAAAGCTTTAGATCTTTGACTGCTTGAATAGCTTGTTCATCGCTCAAATCACTACGTACAGAAGACGCCAGATTTTTTAAATCGGATTTTAGAGTACCATTGTTTTGAAAGACATCATACATAACCCTATCCCAAGTCGATCAAAGTGCCATTATTTAGCCTTTTTTGTTTTAGTGAAGGTTGGACTGGTAAACACACGTATCATGTAGCATAGGTCATGCTGTTCATTGTTTGCGTCATATTTGCTAATGGAAACCATATTGTTATCGTTCAGGTTTTTACTGTTATATCGATAGGGATCCCAATTATTTCTTCCATACGTATTGAAAAATGTCGCAATGTAAAAGGTATCGGCAACTTTAAACGGACGGAGTAAAACAAATGAACTGGACGTGATATAAAATTTGAAACCATCTTTGGCAACTCTTTGTACTGGAAATTCTTTATAGTGTTCATCACCTACAATAGTGCTTTGTCTGTACTTGAACTTTAAAGAACCATTCTCTTCTTGTGGTGCGTAACTGATTTGATTATAACTAGCCGTTCCATATAAACGTTCATCCAGATAGGCTACAAGCTCATCTTTGCCGTCATTGTTAATATCAAAGATGGCATTTTTACATCCCAGAGATTGCTCATTATCACAACGTGGTTCGCTATAGAGTATATCTTGGTCTCCGCTTGCACGATAAAACTCAAACTCTTTATCCCACACCACCACATTAAACTCTTTATGGTCTTTCAAGCGCACTTCTTTGTGTTTAAAAAGATCTTCATTGAACATCGTGGTGATGTTTTGACACAATTTGTCATCTTTGCTCATTACAAGTAAGTAACTATCAGCTTGTAACAGCGTATTTACCATCAAAAGCCCACTTATTAGTAGTAACCTTTTCATTTTTCTTCCTTTACATGTAAAGATTTCACTTGCCCTTGTAACCATTGATTTTCTTTCATTGCCTCTCCTTATTGTCTTTCTCTAACCAGACTTACGCCACCATTTGATTCTTTACATGTAAAACTTTTTGCATTGAAAAAGGTTTACATGTAAAGAAAGTTAAAAATTTAGACCTGACCCCTATGCTTTCTATTTTGTGTTTTTGTGTGTTCTTTGGTAGTTTAAAAGATCTGCTTTGATTTGATTCGCAAGGTCTCTTTGTCGTTTTCTGTGCTCTTCACTCCAATTAAGAAAAGCTGCACGACCCAGCATACTTTCTGGATACCAAATGCTCTGAGTGTAATAATCAACATTTTCACTTCCTTTTGCGTAATCAATGACTTTATTGGTATTGGTATTAAAAGTAAAACTAACACTTATATGCTTACCTCGATTTGAGATATCCCAAGACACGATAAGATCCTCATTGTCATTTGTGCTTTGACCTTCTATAAATACACCAACCAAACTACTTTCATATGTTAAAACTGCCGTATAGGCGTTTGGATCAATATCTATGGACACTAAATGGGTGTCTGTGTCTACCAAATAATGATTAAAACCCCTTTGATTATTGACCCATATTACTTCCCACCCTTTACAAAAGTTATGTAAAAAATCATCTACAATGGGATATTCGGTTAATGCGGCTACAACTGGACATTCTTCGTATGGTTCACAACCACAAATTTCTCCATCCAAAAATAGTTTGGCAAATTTATCCCCTGCTTCTAACAGTTTATGCATCTGTTGTTTTTCAGAAGAGGAAGCGTTTGCAACGTATGTCTTTATTGCATCAGATCCTTCAATATTTATCTCAGGTAATGATCCAGCATACGAAGTTATTCCTATAACAACGGCTAGTATATACAAGCCTTTTCGAATTTTAGGTCTCAATTTTATTTTTCCTTAAATTATTTATATTTTTCACTAATGCAATAAAACGGGTGTTTGACGTTTAACTTTCTCAAATTTCTTCTCCTGTTTTTATCTTTAAATTTGTCATATTGCCTAGCTTATGCCACCTTGGTTTGTAACTCACAATTTGCCTCCTTTGGTGTTCTTCTATTCTTTACATGTAAAGCTTTTTGGTTTGAAAAAGGTTTACATGTAATCCTAAAACTTCAATACATAATTCCCGCCAACGGGGCTAAAACTGAAATAGTGGAATGCCAAGGTTTACGTAGTTTTGAAACAAAACGCCTTAACATGGGACACTGCCAGACACGTACATACCTCTTATGATGCCCCTTTTTGAGTAACACAACATACATTTGATTGTCTGTGATATAACAGTAATATGGTATTCGTCATAACCTTAAAAATTATAATGAAAAGTATTATTTTTTATAAAAAACTAGGTGATTTAGACTCAATATGTAAAAATTGCATAGTTATGATCAAACATGTTGTGATGACAATTACCATCTAAATAGTACCTATATGCTAAAACAAGAGTGAATATGCTCGCATACCAAACGTGCGAGAAGGAAAGAAACGAAAAAGGGGTTTATCGAACGGGGTGTTTAATACGTTTTTTATGGCGCATAAAAATCAATCTAAAAAAATGCTTCAATTCGCCTTTGCTCTCTTTAAGACGGGAAAAAAATGTCTCTTTTTCGGTCATAGCCGTGAAAATATCGTTGAGTGCTTTGCGTTCATTTTGAGAGAGCGTGCTCATCATGCATCCTTTGAATCTTTAACAATACGTTTAATCAATCTGATCGCATCGTCTTCATCAAGCTCGCCTAGCATTTTAAAAATCGCTAAAGCCGCTTGAGGCATGGAGTTACCTAATCTCCAATCTTGATACGTTCGCATCGATACGCCGAGTTTATCCGCCATTTCACGCTGAGAAATCTTCTTTCCCAAATACTTCGATTCGACAGCATTATGAAGCAGATTAAAAATATCGTTTGTTTTCATGTATACGATTCTAACCAATACCGGATTAATTATACATAAATAGGATATTTTATAAGTTATTATATCTTAAAAATGATGTTTTAGTATATATTTATAATAAAATTTGACATAAATATCTAATTTTTTTATTTTTTATACATTAAATATATATTTTATACGTTAAACCGTATAAAATTATCAACAAAAGAGTCCAAAGAATGCTGTTGTAAACTATTGCGGTATCGGTAAAGAAGAGGGAGTAAAGGGAAAAACGGGGCAAAAAAAAAGCCGAGTATAGCAAAAAATGCTATCTCGGCACGGAAGGACAAACGATATTATTTGTCGCGGATAGAAAGTTCTTTAATAACTTTGCTGTACGTAGCAAAATCTTTACGTTTAAGGTATTGCATTAAACGTTTTCTTTGTCCGACAAGTTTTAAGAGACCAAGGCGTGAAGAGTGATCTTTCGCATTAAGTTTAAGGTGTTCCGTTAAATCGCTGATTCTTTTTGAAAGAAGCGCAATTTGAACCTCCGGTGAACCTGTGTCACCCTCTTTTCTACCGAATTGTGAAACAATAACTTGTTTTTCCGCCGAACCTAAAGCCATAACGACCTCCTGATTGGTAATTTAGTTGCTTTTCAAAAGCCTGAAATTGTATCTTAAAGAACGAAAATTGTCAATAAACCCTTCCGTAACATTTTGAGGCAACGCATACGAATTATCTTATGAATTAAAGCTAACTCTAACGTTTATTTAGTACAATATTTCTCTTAATTAAAGAAAACCGAGGATGCATGGATGCTCTTAACCAAAGCTAGCGAATACGCTCTATTGTCACTGATTATTATTGCACAAAAAAACTCGCCGCAAGACGTCGATACGCTCTCAAACCAATTAGGTATTTCCAAAAGCTTCTTAGCCAAAATCCTCCAATCGCTTGCCAAAGAAAATATTTTAAGCTCTTTTAAAGGCGCTCACGGCGGTTTTATGCTGGCAAAAAAACCGGATGAATTAACGCTCAAAGCCATTGTCGAATGTGCCGAAAAAAAACAAACCGTTGTCTTCGAATGTTCTCCGTCATCGCAAAAATGTCCCGGAGGCAAAGGAGATTTTTGCCGCGTTTGGCCGATCTTAAATAGACTTCAATCAAAAATTGACCATTTTTTGGATAATATGACACTTAAAGATATTATCGAAATTTAGAGGTCTTTATTGGCAAAAAATCAAAATGAGTTGCTCAGGCGTATTATCCCGTATTTAGAACCGATCATTAAGTCGAAAGACTTAACGATTGTCGTTTTTATCGTTGCGATTTTAGCGATTATCATCGTTCCGCTTCCCAGTCCCGTACTCGATTTTTTTCTTGTTATTTCATTGTCGATCTCCGTTTTGATTATTCTGATTTCGCTTTATATCCCTAAACCGACCGATTTGACAACGTTTCCGACGCTTATTTTGATTATTACGCTCTATCGTTTGGCATTGAACATTTCGACGACGCGTATGATTTTAACCAACGGACACAATGGACCGGACGCGGTAAGCGAGATAATTTCTAGCTTCGGACAATTCGTCGTCGGCGGTAATTACGTTATCGGCGTTATCGTCTTTTCGATTCTCGTTTTAATCAATTTTATGGTTATTACCAAAGGTTCGACCCGCGTTGCGGAAGTTGCGGCACGTTTTACCCTAGATGCGATGCCCGGAAAACAAATGGCGATCGATGCGGATCTTAATGCAGGACTGATCGATGAAAAAGCCGCACGTAAACGCCGTGAAGAGATTATTCAAGAAGCCAATTTTTACGGAGCGATGGACGGTTCGAGTAAATTCGTCAAAGGCGACGCGGTTGCGGGTATTATCATTACGATCATTAACATTATCGGCGGCTTTTTAATCGGAGCGTTTCAACACGGACTCGATTTAGCGACCAGTGCATCGACGTATACGATTTTAACGATCGGGGACGGTCTGGTCTCCCAACTTCCTGCACTCATCACCTCGACCGCGACGGGTATTATCATCACGCGCGCCAATAAAGCCGATGAATCGAGCTTTTCCGACGGAGCGGTCAACCAACTCTTCGGCGACTACAAAACCTTGGCGATCGTCGGCTTTATTTTAGTTCTTTTTGCCTTGGTTCCAGGGCTTCCGAGTCTTTCGCTCGCATTTGTCGGATTGATCTTTTTAGGATTGGCGTACTTGATCAAACAAACGCACGACGGCCATTTTTCACTACAATCTTTTTTTGCATCCACGCCCGCAGCCGTGCAAAAAGCCAAGCAAGAAGCCGAAGCAAAGGCACAAACGTCCCAAGCTCCGAAAAAAAGTCCCGAAGAGTTGCGCAAAGAAGAAGAAAACACGCTCAACGATATTTTAAAATTGGAAATTTTAGAGCTTGACTTGGGGTATCAACTCATCAAATTAGCCGATCCCGCACAAGGCGGAGACCTTCTGGATCGCGTGAAAAGTATGCGTCGCAAAATTGCCTCCGATTTTGGTTATTTGATCCCGCAAGTTCGTATCCGCGATAACTTACATCTTGCGCCGAACCATTATCAACTTTTATTAAAAGGCATCGAAATCGGTAGCGGCGAAATCTATCCCGATAAATTTTTGGCGATGGACAGCGGCTTGACCATCGATAAAGTTCAAGGTATCCCGACCAAAGAGCCGGCTTTCGGACTGGATGCAATTTGGATTGATGCCAATATTAAAGAAGACGCGATTATCAAAGGCTATACGACGGTCGATCCGGCGACCGTTATTTCAACGCATTTAAGCGAATTGATTAAAAAATACTCCGAAGAGTTGCTCACGCGCCAAGAGGTGCAAAGCCTCGTCGACAAACTCCAAAAAGATTATCCGGTCGTCGTGGGAGATTGTCTCAAAGTTGCCAATATCGGTTTGATTCAAAAAGTGCTCAAAGCCTTGTTGCATGAAAAAATTCCGATTAAAGATCTGCTCACGATCATCGAGACGATCAGCGACATTGCCGAAGTGACGAAAAACGTCTCGATTATCGTCGAACAGGTGCGCGCACGGCTTGCCCGCGTCATTACGAAACTGTACAAAGACGAAAACGGCGTTTTAAAGCTTTTAACGTTTAATGCCGCGACCGAACAAAAACTGTTAGATTCACTAAAAGATCGCGACGGCGTGCGCGATTTGATGCTCAACATCGGTCAAATCAATTTACTCGTTAAAGTCTGTAGCGACGAAGCGGGAAAGCTTTTGCATAAAGGCGTCGCACCGGTAATTATCATCGTCGATCCGATGCTTCGCAAATCGTTATCGGACATTTTTGAAAAGTTCGGTCTCGATATCGTCGTTCTTTCGCACGCAGAGATCGATTCGGCTTCAAAATTCGAGGTGATGGGTTCCATCGAAATCGACAAACTTTAAACTTTACATGTAAGGATTTTTATGAATTATCTTCTCCACCACCTCTCGCATACGGACCTAGACGGCTACGGTTGTCAGATGGTGAGTGCACGCTATTTTGATTCTATCGTATTTTACAATTCCAACTACGGCAAAGAAATCAACGAATGCTTCAACCAAATTTTAGAATCCATCCAAGCTTCTTCCATCGAGAAACACGTCATTCTCATCACCGATTTAAATCTCACGATGGAGCAGGCTAAGGAGTTTGAATCCAAAGCCACGATTTGCGAAAAAGAGATTCAACTGCTCTTGTTGGATCATCATAAATCCGGCTTTGAATGCGCCGAAACGTTTGAATGGTATTACCTCGATTCCATGCGTTGCGCCACTAAAATTACCTACGATTTTTTTAGTTCCATTTACGGTCACGATGCAAAACTTTCGCATTTCGTCGATGTCGTCAATGCCGTCGATATTTGGCTCGAAAACGACCCGCATTTTGAGCTCGGCAAAGTCTGCATGGGAATGGTTAGCGGTGCTAAAGAAGTTAATAAAGTGATGTTCCCGCACGAAAATACCGCTTATATTTTCAATCTTCTTCACAATGCGCAGGCATTTTTTACGCAAGAGGGTGCGCATATCGCCTTGGACGATGCGGTACACGGCTTGAAAAAAGCCTTTTTTCAAACGGATAAAAACGATACGCTTAGCAATCTCGTTTCCGCATACAACGTCGTTTTACTAAGCAATGCCAAAGAAAAAATGCGCATCACCTACAAAGAGTACCAAGGTATTCTCACGTACAACATCGGAAACGTCTCGATTATCGGAAACGACTTTTTAACCGCCAATCCCGATTTCGATTTTTTCATGGACGTTACCTCGAAAAAGACGATCAGTCTACGCTCCAACGGTAAAGTCGACGTCAGTAAGATGGCGGCACACCTTGCAAACGGCGGCGGACATCACAACGCAAGCGGAGGACTTCTCAGCAGTTTTAAAGATGCGTTTACGTATGATGCGATTAAGTCACAAGTGACGAATATTATCGCGTCAAAAGGATAATCTATGGAAAAGAAAGATCTTCAACACGAACTTCAACACGAACTTCAACGCGCCGAAGAAGAGATCGAAGAGATGGCGATGCAATTAGCCGACATGTTAGGTGCGGCACTCTTTTTTGCGGGCGCGAAAAAAGAAGACCTTCCTAAAGCGATTGATCTTTATTTAAAAAGTATCGACGAAGTTTTTGAAGACGAAGACGACGATGCGGAAATGGGATTCGACGAGATTATCGAGGTCATTACCTATATGAAGAACAAATACCCTAAATTATTCCACCCACAGCATTAAAAAGGGGATTTACCCCTTTTTCTTTGCGATGAACGTTGCAAAATTTCCCCATTTAAAAAGCGTCTCTATCGTTTCAAATCCGACCTCTTCCAGCATGGCTTTATTTTCTTGTTCGGTATAAGGAATCAAAACGTTTTCCAAAGCTTCGCGTTTTTGCGCTATCTCAAAATCGCTATAGCCTTGTTTGCGTTTAAAATCGTAATATACGTCAATCATCTGCTTGTTAAGCACTTTATCGTCAAAAACGATTTTCTCGCTCAAAAGTAAAATACCCTGAGGTTTGAGGGCATTATAGAGTTTTTGAACAAACGCACTTCGCTGTAAAGGGCGAATAAACTGAAGCATATAATTAGCGATAATCGCATCGTGGGGTTCAAGTGCCACTTCGGTAATGTCGGCGTTGAGAAAGCTCATGTGCGCTCCGTACGCATGCACTTTTTGCCGTGCTAGATGCAACATCGCTTCGGAATTATCGACGCCCAACAACCGATAACTTTTATCGCTTTTTTTATAAAGCGTCAAAAGCGTGTTAGCGGTCGAACACCCCAAATCCACGATCGAGGCGCAAGAAGGAACGTGCCGTACGATACAATCACATGTCAATTCAATGACTTCCTTGTAAAAAGGGATAGAACGTTCCAACATGTCGTCGAAAACGACGGCAACGTCTTCGTCGAATTCAAACTGTTTCGAAATCGGTTTTGAAAAAAGCGTATCGTCCATCACGAAAAATCTCCCAAATAAAAACGGCATGTTTTCAAAAAGAGACGCGCTTTTTGAATATCCGTTTGAATCTCTTTTTTTAACGCCTCCAAGCTTTCAAATCGTCTATTTTCTCGTAAAAAATGCACGAAAGAGAGCTGTACGCTTCCTTCAACGTTACCGATATCAAGGTCTAAGATATGCGTTTCAATCGAAAAACGCCCGTCCGTGCTCTCTCGAATGCCGATAAACGAAACCGAGTCGTAAATGTTATCGCGAATCTTCGTGCGCGTTGCGTAAACGCCCTCGGCGGGAATCAGATACTCGTGTACTTTCAGATTGAGCGTGGCAAAAAGGTGTGATTTACCGATTCCCTGCCCCGCAATCACATCGCCGATTATTGCGTATTCACGCCCTAAAAAACGGTTTGCTTCTTCTAGTTTTGCTTCTTTTAAGTAGTCGCGGATCGCACTCGAGTGAACCGAAACGCCTCGATAGCTAAACTCGTCCACGATGACGACTTCGCCGTCAAAAAAGGTACGTAAATCGATTGCCGTACACGAACGGTGTTTGCCGAAACAAAAATCGTATCCGACGACCAGTTTTTTGAGATGAATAAATTCGCGTTTAAGTAGTGCGACAAACTCTTCGCCGCTCATATTTTTTACTTTGAGAAAATGAAAAAACATACACGGATAGCCCGCATATTCGCTACGCTTAACGCCCGGAGTCAGATTGGCTTGATCTTTGTCGATCACAAAAAGCGCACCGTTAGCTCCAAGGTGTTTTAAAAGTTGTCTGTGCCCAACGTGCATACCGTCAAAACTGCCGATGGCAAGGGTATCGACGCTATCTTTTTTTAAAACAGTAGAACGTTTCAACATTCCCCTCTTTTCCTTGAAGCGTTGAATCGCATTTGGAAACCAACGTCCATCCGAAAGAAAGAGCGTGTGCTTCAAAGCGATGTTGTGCGCGAATGATAGCCGAGCTATCTTTAACCACGCCTTTGGAAGAGCGTTTAACCTCTTTGCCGACTTCGAACTGGGGTTTAAACAAAAGAATAATCCAGTCGTGTGCTAAACGATCGATGCTTTCTAGAATCGTCGTCAGACCGATAAACGAGACGTCGCAACTGACGATACCGTAGGTTTTCTCTGGGGTAAACGTGCGAATGTCGGTATTTTCGTAGACCAAAATACGTTCATCTTCACGTAAACTGACATGTAACTGCTCGCTTCCGACGTCGACCGCCGTAATCGAGCGTGCCCCCTCTTCCAACCATACCTGCACAAATCCGCCCGTACTGCTTCCGATATCCAAAACTTCTTGATCTTGGGCTTCGATCATGCGGTATTCGTTTAAAAATCCACGCAATTTAAGCCCCGCACGGCTCACATAAGCATGAATCTTACTCACTTCGACACAATCGTTCGCTACGACTTCGTAAGCGCTTTTTTTCTCAACGTGTCCGTTGACCCAAACACTCCCCTCGGCGATCAGCTCGGAAGCTTTATTGCGGCTTTGCGCAAACCCGTGTTCAAAAACGTAGCGATCAAGCCTCATCAAGCATCTCCGCCATTTCGTGTTCGCTGAGAGTTTTAACGCCGAGTTCTTGCGCTTTGGAGAGTTTGCTTCCCGCATCGTCGCCGTAAATTACGAAGTCGGTTTTTTTGGAAACGCTCCCGCTGACTTTTGCCCCCAGTTTTTCAAGCCGCTCTTTAATCGCATCGCGAGATTCGCTCATCGCACCCGTTAAAACAACGGTTTTCCCCGTAAAAACCGACTCGGTAATCTCCAATTTCTGACATGTAGGTTCTAAAATCGCCATCAATTCTTGTGTTTCTTGAGCA
This sequence comes from Sulfurospirillum cavolei, assembly GCF_001548055.1. Lineage (GTDB taxonomy): Bacteria > Campylobacterota > Campylobacteria > Campylobacterales > Sulfurospirillaceae > Sulfurospirillum. Next base: position 1,083,480 of record NZ_AP014724.1, on the reverse strand, counting down.
TTAACGCGAATAAACTCCATCAAGCTTTTCGCCATCTCCTCGCCGAATCCCTCTAACGCAATGACCGCGTCGTAATGCGCCTGTAGCCATTCGTTGCCGAATGCGCGTGCGATTTTCTTTGCCGCCACTTCGCCGATATGCTCAATCCCTAAGGCATTGATAAATTTTTCTAATGCGACGCCTTTGCACGACGCAATCGCCTCCAAAAGATTGCGTGCTTTTTTCTCTTTAAAGCCTTCTAAGGTTAAAAGATCATCCATTGTAAGCGTAAAAAGGTCTTTGACATGTAAGATCAATTTTTGCGCATAAAGCTGCTCGATAATTTTGTCGCCGAGCCCGTCGATGTTCAGTGCTTTTTTAGACGCAAAGTGAATCATCGCCCCTAAAATCCTTGCGTCGCACGAAAGGTTTTGACACTTGATCAACGCCCCTTCGTCCAAAAGCTCTTCGCCGCAAACGGGACAATGCATCGGACGCGTCGGAACGATTTCGTTGCCCTTACGCCTTGATTCGAGCACTTTAATAATTTTAGGAATAACGTCGCCGCTTCGAATAATAATCACGGTATCGTGAATGCGAATATCCTTGCGCTCTATCTCATCAAAGTTATGCAAGGTTGCACGTTCGACGATGACGCCCTCGATATTGACCGCTTCGACCTCCGCCACGGGCGTTACCACGCCCGTACGTCCGACTTGAAGGGTAATAGCGTTGATCGTCGTTACTTTTTCGATCGCCGGAAATTTAAACGCAACCATCCAACGCGGGTACTTTACCGTGTAGCCTAACTCTTCTTGCAGTGCGATTTCATCGATTTTCACAACCATACCGTCCATCATCATTTCAATCGCATCGCGTGTCGCGATCAGTTCGTTATAGAGGGCATGAACCGCTTCGATATGAGACGTCACGAGAATACGCGGAGGCTTTAAAAAACCCAAACCGTATACATACGCCATACGTTCGCTCAATCGGCTCTGCGTCAAGGAATTCATCCCGATACCCCAAGGATAAAACATTAACTTACGCTTTGAGGTCACACTCGTATCCAACTGCCGTAAACTGCCCGCGGCGGCATTTCGCGGATTGGCGAAAAGGGCTTCGCCCGCACAAAGGCGTTCGTCGTTTAAACGCTCGAAATCGGCTTTTTTGATCACGACCTCGCCCCTAATTTCAAGCAAACCTTGATGCTCTATCGTTAAAGGAATCGATGCAATCGTTTTAACGTTTTGCGTGACGTCTTCGCCGATACTTCCATCACCTCGCGTAATCGCCTGTTTTAAAAAACCGTGTTCGTAAATGAGGTTCAAACTAGCTCCGTCGAATTTGGGTTCGCAATAAAACGTAAACGTTTCTTTCACTTTTTTGACCCGTTCGATCCACGCATCAAGTTCAAACTGATCGAATACGTCTTCCATACTCCACATACGCGCGCCGTGAGCCGCTTTTTCAAAACCCTCAAGCACCTTGCCGCCGACGCGTTTGGTCGGACTGCTCTCGTCGATTAAAAGCGGATTGGCTTGTTCGTACGCTACGATCTCATGATACAGAAGGTCATACTCTTCATCGCTCGCCAAAGGAGCGTCATCGACGTAATAGGCTTTCGCCCACGTGTTTGCCAAGGAGACTTTGTCTAAATAATCGTGATGTGTCATGAAAAATAACTACCGTAAATAAGTTTGATGAGCGTCAAAGCAACCATCGTTAAAAAAAAGAGTCGAATAAACTTTACCTCTTTGTGAATGACCATGTTGGAACCCACGTAGGCACCGATCAGTTGACCTATACCCATTAAGAGACCTACTAAGAGTAAAACATTGCCGCTGTACAGGAAAACCGCTAAGGAGACGACGTTGCTCGTAAAGTTCATCACTTTCGTTTGAGCCGTCGCTTTTTTAAGATTTAAACCTAAAAGCGCAACCAATGCAATCGTCCAAAACGTACCCGTTCCCGGACCGAAAAATCCGTCGTAAAAACCGATACCTAAACCGAAAATCAGGAAAAAAAGATGCTGCCCCAAATAAGCGTGACGATCGTTTTCGCCCATTTTCGGCGATAAGAGCGTATAAACAAAAATAGCGACGAGCATCAAAGGAATCGTCTTCGCCAACACGCTTGCGTCTAAGAGTAAAATAGCATACGTTCCAAATGCCGCACCGATAAACGTATACCAAACGCCGATAGCAACTTCATGCCAGTGAATGAAGCCTTTGCGAATAAAATTGAACGACGCCATACCGCTTCCAAACGTTCCTTGGAGTTTATTGGTCGCAAGAGCAATATGCGGCGGCATACCCGAAGCCAACAAAACGGGAATCGTGATAATCCCTCCGCCTCCGGCAATTGAATCGATAAATCCGGCAATCACGCCCGTCGCAAGAAAAATGAGATAGTAGTAAAACTCAAACTCCATGACGCTCTGCCTCAGGTTTTGCTTCCTCTACGTTCTCTTGTTTTTCGTTATTTTGTTCCTCTTGAGGAGGTATGGAAGCATCATCGTTTGATTGCGACGCTTCTTCTGTAGTCGAAGAAAGTTTGTCCTCAGCCGAATTCATTAAAGGTTCTTGAGGCGTTTCGTTATCTTGGCATGTTTTGAGCAAAGGCGCATGTGGCATTGCTTCTTGTAGCGTGGACGGTTCTTGCGTAGTGTCGTGAAGTTCTTGTGCTTTTCGTTCCTCTTCGAGGTGTTGCAACAGTTCCAAAGCCTCTTTGGTCGCTTTGGCAACCTCGTTATACGTTCCGTCTTTAATATGCCTCCAAATATCGCGTCTGACCAAACTGAGCGCATAGCGTCTATCGCCGCCTACCACGCGCCCGAGTTCGTTTCCGCCGCATTCGTTACATACGAAAAAGGTAATTTTATCTTGTAAAACGTCCGTCGTTCGACAATTCTCGTCATCGCAAAACAACATTGCGCGGCACTTCGGACAATAACACCAAAGTGCGATAATGTCGCCTTTTTTGTATTTCCATCGCCATAACACTTTAAATAAAAGCATTTCACGAAATTTATAATACTTAGGTCGCATTAAAAAACGTGCTACAAAAGGCGAAGCGACCAAGATAATACAAATCGCGATAGCACCGCTATTGACGATCCATTGAGGAATCGCATAAAGCGTGCTGATACGATTTAAAAGATCCATTATTTTTTCCACAATTACTATCCTAAACAGTCAAATGGAGTGCTTTAAACACACTCAGGGCTTGTACATGTGCTTTAACGTCATGCGCACGGATGATCGTCGCACCCTCTTCGTAAGCTTTGAGATGCAACGCAAGCGTTCCGGGCAATCGCTCTTCGACGGGCGTGGGAATAATTTTGTCGATCATCGATTTTCGACTCGCTCCGACTAAAAGCGGATAACCGAAACGCAAAAAGTGAGCGTGATGTTTTAAAAGTTGTAAATTATGCTCAAGCGTTTTTCCAAAACCGATGCCTACGTCTAAAATCATATCGGAAATTCCAAACCGTTTCGCCTTTTCGATACGCTCTTCAAAAAATGCATCGACGGCTAAAACAACGTTATCGTAAACGGGCTCACATTGCATCGTCGTAGGATCGTTTTGCATATGCATCAAAACAACCGTTGCTCGGTATTTTGCCGCAACGCTCGCCACCGCATCGTCGGACAAAGCGGTAATATCGTTTACGATCGAAAAACCGCGTGAAAGTGCGTATTCAAGGCAAAGCGGCGAATAGCTATCTAACGAAAAACGCGCCTTACATGTCAGGTTGTGGTGTGCAATCAAATCGATAATCGGGCGAACGCGCGAAAGTTCTTCCTCTTCGCTAACGCCGAGGCTTCCGGGGCGGCTGGAAACGCCGCCCAAATCGATGATCGTAGCTCCCTCGTCGATCATCGATACGATATGCGATAACGCGGCGTCTCCGTGAAAACGACTGCCTTGAAAAAAACTGTCTTCATTGGCATTCACGACGCCCATCACCTCGAAGGCATTGTCATCAACGGGCTGCTTTACAAGCGATGTCAACGCATTAGAAACCGTTTTGAGTCCGAAAGGTTGTGCTTTTTCTTTTTGAATCAGCTCTTTGAGCTGTTTTTCGTTGGCAATCAAGAGCGCATCAACCAAAGGAACGCTACATGTCACCGTCTCTTTGGGTACTGCCAAATCCGCACCGATACTGAGTGCATCTTGTTTTAAGATATTGGCCGCCGGTGTTTTCAGATCACGGATATAAATCAAGTGCAATCTGCTTTTCGGGACTAAAAGCTTCTGCCCTTCGTGCGTAACGCCCAGACGCTCCAATACCGTTTTGACATCGGAAGCAGACGAAAGTTCATAGAGTTTCACGGTGTTTCCTTAACATCACGGAAAGCAAAAGCGATGTGAGAATCGTTTGCGGTCTGGAATTGAGCTCGACCAAATGCAAAAGCTTTTGAAAATGCTCCAGCTCCTTCTCGCTAAAATGGAGACGATATTCGTGAATCGCTTCGTAAACGATCCCTTGCACCAACTCTTTAAGTGCATTTTTCTCAATCGTTTGGTGGGCTTGCACAAATGCGTAAATATCGGAGATATCCAGTTTGGAAAGCACAAGTTCGCTGCGAATGCGTTCGTGTTCGACCGCCAATTCCTTATATGCCAATCGGGAACGAATCGTCGGGAGAAGTGCCGTTTTTGAAGGGGCGACTACGATAAAAACGATGTGACGCGGCGGTTCTTCTAAAATTTTTAAAAGTGCGTTTTGAGCTTCGATGCGGTAGCTTTTTGCGACCAAAATCAGGTATTTATCTGCCGCTTCGGCGACGTACGCCTCTTTGATAACTTCTTTGGCGTCTTCCATCAAAAATTCGTCTTTCACAAAAAACAGATGCCTTTTTTTGTCCAACAAAAGGCTTAAATGCTCTTTGGCTTTTTCCACATTTTTACAAATAAAAATATGGCTTAAAACCTCTTCGTCACTCATTTTCAAACGCAACCTCAGCAAAAAGCACGGCATCGATACTTTTATCGAGAAGTCTAAAAAGTTGAATCAATTTAATATCCAAGCTGTCGTCGTCGCTTAAAAGGTAGAAACTGTTTTGGATGTGTTCGTCCATAATCCACATAAAGCTATCGTCTTTGCGTTTAGCGATTTGCATTTTAATATCGCTGTTCTTACCGACGTAAAAGAAGGTATAACCGCCGGGAAACGCTTGAGAGAGCATATCTTCTAAAAGCTCGATGTCTTCGTTATTTTTGACCTGATACAAATTGGGATAAAGTGTTTGCAACGCGATGAAAGGTAAAAGCGGACGATTTTTCTGACGATTATTGACCGCGCGAAGCAGGTAATGGCAAAACCACGCCCTATCATCGTCCGTTACGACGATAAAGGTATGCCCGTCCAGTAAATTTTTAAGCATGGAAGCACAAAGCGGCACCCATTCGAACCGCTTCTCTTCCATCCAACTCATCGAAGAGCCGTCTTTGCGTATTTGCTCTAAGGTCCACTTTAAGAACTGTTGCATTAACTATTTATCCAGCTGGTATGCGCTATGAAGGGCTCGGACGGCAAGTTCACCGTATTTGGCCTGAATCACCATCGAAATCTTAATTTCGCTCGTGCTGATCATCTCGATATTGATGCCCTCTTTTGCCATCGTGGAAAACGCTTTGCAGGCAACGCCGCTGTGCGATTTCATACCCACGCCGACGACGGAAACTTTAACGATGTCGCTGTCGTATTGCATAATCTCGCTGGCTTTGAGTTCGCTCATCGCTTGTTTGGTCACTTCAAGCTCGTTTTGCGGTACGGTAAAACCGAGGTTCGTCGTACCGTCATACCCCACGTTTTGAATAATCATATCGACGTTTACGTTGCAATCGGCTAATTTTTGAAAAATCTCTGCGGCAATACCCGGTTTATCGGTAACGCCTCGAAGCGTCACGCGTGCTTGATTTTTATCTAAAGCGATGCCGCTCACTAACGGTTGTTCCATAATATTTTCTTCCTTTGTAATGAGTGTTCCTTCATGATGGTTAAAACTACTGCGCGTTACCAAGTTGACGTTGAGTTTCTTCGCCAATTCGACCGAACGGCTTTGCAACACTTTTGCACCCAAGCTGGCAAGTTCCAACATCTCTTCATAGCTAATCTTATCGAGTTTTTTAGCTTTAGGCTCGATTCGAGGGTCGGTCGTATACACGCCGTCCACATCGGTATAAATCTCGCAAAGGTCCGCTTCCAATGCTCCGGCAACCGCTACGGCGGACAAATCGCTACCGCCGCGTCCGAGCGTCGTAACTTCGCCGTTATCGCTAACGCCTTGAAAACCCGCGACGACGATAATTTTACCTTCACCGAGTGTTTTTTTCATCTCCGTCGTATCGATATACTCGATTCTAGCTTTCGTATGAATCATATCGGTCACGATACCGGCACGTCTTCCGCTCATGGAAACGGCGGGATAGCCTTTGGCTTCCAATGCGATAGCCAGCAACGCGCTTGTAACGCGTTCGCCCGAACTGAGCAACATGTCAACTTCGCGATGATTGGGCGTTTGACTAAAAAATCCCGCAAATTCCAACAATTTATTGGTCTCTCCGCTCATAGCGGAAACGACCACGACAAGATCGTGTCCTGCTTTTTTACTTTCAATCACTCTAGCGGCTACCGCGTCGATTCTTTCGACGTTTCCGACACTCGTACCGCCGTATTTCTGGACGATCAACATCTTACAAATACCCTTCTTTTTTAAAATATTCTAACACTTGTTTGTATACCGGACGCTTGAAATAGGTGATAAAATCGAAAATCTCTTCTAACGCGACAAATTTATAGTCGTTAAATTCCGGCTCTTTCGTCGCCAAATTGAGCTTAGCGTCTTTTTTAAGCCTGACTAAAAAGTACTTTTGACTCTGTCCGTCAAAAGGGTACATTTTTTGGGCTATCTTTTGAGGAAAATCGTACTGTAGCCATTCGGGAAATTCGGCGATAATCTCTACCTCTGCCGTGCCGATTTCTTCTTCAAGCTCTCGGTAAAGCGCATCTTTGGGAGTTTCCCCCGCGTCAATGCCTCCTTGAGGAAATTGCCATGCACCTTCGATATCGCTGCGGCTGGCAATAAAAAGCTCGCACTTAAACGGATATTTATCGGAGACGATGACGGCGGCAACATTGGGTCTGTATCGTTTTGGAGATTCCATGCTTATACATTACCTCTATATTTTTGTTAAAATAGTAGCCAAAAAGTCATTAAACTTGCTTGATACCGAGGAATCCCGTGCTAGCCTACCTTCATATCCCTTTTTGCGACAGTAAGTGTCATTACTGCGCCTTTAACTCGTACGACACTAAATCAACGCTGAAAAAAGCTTACATGTCGGCGATCAACGACCAACTCCGCTTTGAACTGGAACAAAACGCCATCGAAAAACAAAGCATCCGTTCGTTATTTATCGGAGGCGGAACGCCTTCGTGCATCGATGCGGCGCGGTATGAGCCTTTTTTTGCGCTTATAACGCCCTATTTGACTCCGGATGCCGAAATCACGACCGAGGCAAATCCGCATTCGGCGACCCTTTCGTGGTTGCAAACCATGCATGCTTTGGGCGTTAACCGTATCAGTTTCGGCGTACAGAGTTTCCATGCGCAAAAGCTTGCCTTCTTAGGACGAAACCATACGCCCGTCACGGCGATTCGTGCCGTCGAAAACGCTTTTAACGCCGGTATACGAAACCTCTCCGTCGATCTCATTTATGCAACGGCGTACGACACGGAAGCACTTTTAAACGAAGACTTGCGTATTGCGTGCTCTCTTCCGATCAATCACATCAGCGCTTATGCGCTCACGCTGGAAGAAAACACGCCTTTTTTCGGGAGAAACGAGACGACCAATCCCTCCGAAGAACTCGCACGTGCGTTTGTCGCGTCCATCGTCGAAGCGGGTTTTCCCCAATACGAAATCTCCAACTTCGGCCGTTACCAAAGCAGGCACAATACAGGATATTGGCTTCATGAAAATTATATGGGAGTCGGTGCCGGAGCGGTCGGGTTTTTCGACGATCGGCGTTTTTATCCTCCGAGCGAAATCGAAGCATACGTGCAAAATCCTCTGGCAAGACGTACCGAAATGCTTAGCCTAGAAGACTTACATGTCGAAAAGATTTTTTTAGGATTGCGAAGCAACGTCGGCGTTCTAACATCGCTGTTATCGCAACGAGAGCGTGAAAATGCCGCCATTTTGCTTCACGAAAAAAAGCTCGTGCAAATCAACGATCGTCTTTTCAATCAAGATTATTTTCTCAGCGACGAACTGGCACTTTTTCTCACGCGTTAAGACGCTTCCATCGCCTCTTTCAAAAGAGCTTTCGCCGCTTCGCGTCCTTCATTGACGATGTGGCGAATCTGTAAGGCTTTGAGCAGTTTTTTCTCTTCAAAGTCGCTGGCTTTGGCGACGATTTTGATCGGTGTTCCGAAAGATTTAAGCACTTCACAGAGTAAAATCAGCTTTTTCTCGTTGTTAATGGCGATAATCACTGCTTTGGCATCTTCGACAAAGGCATTTTTTAAAATAATTTTTTCGGCGGCATTTCCGAAGTAAACGGGTTCGCCTCTGCTTTGCCCGAGCTTGACGAGTGTAATGTCGTGTTCCAATACCAAATAATTAACGTTCATTTTTTTCAATCGATAAACGATCTCTTGCCCGAGCTTTCCGTATCCGCAGACGATAATATGATCTTTGATGCCTGATGAGTGAATTCTAAAATCACCGACGTTGGGCTCTTTGGTAATAGCATTAACGATTTTTTGCATATTTTTGAGAATAAAAGGTGTTAAAACCATTGAAATAACGACCGTGACGATTAAAACTTGCGCCGTAGTCTGACTTAAAAGCGAAGAGGAGCTCGCCAACGCTAAGACCGCAAGCGAAAATTCGCCGCCCTGACACAATGCCAAAGCCGTTTTAAGCGCAATACGACTGCCTTGCCTCCACACGAGTATCACATAAACGACCCCGATTTTAATCGCCAAAATAGCCGCTAAAAGAATCAAAATCCAATCGTAGTGTTTTTCGATCAAGGCAATATCGATTTGCATACCGACGGTAATAAAAAACAGACCGAGTAAAATATCGCGGAAGGGAACCAAGTCCGCTTCGATTTGATGTTTATACTGCGTATCGGACATCATCATGCCCGCTAAAAAAGCACCTAAAGAGTATGAAAATCCAAACGTATGCGCTAAAAATGAAGCTCCGACGACCAACAATAACACCGACGCGATAAAAATTTCTTGCGTATCCGCCCATACCACGAGCGATAAAAAACGATTCAATAAATATTTTCCGATGAGGTACATTAACCCTAAAATAATGACCGCACTAATCAACGTTTCCAACAAAAGCGACGAGAGCGTACTGGTCTGATTGGAAAAAATATTGATCATCAACAAGATCGGAATCACGGCAATATCTTGAAACAACAAGATACCCAACGACTTTCGCCCGTAGATCGTATGCATCGTTCCGGTATCGTTTAGAATCTTCAAAACAATCGCCGTTGAAGAGAGTGCCAAGGCATAGCCCACGATAATCGCACTCTTTCGATCCATGCCGAAAAGGTATTCGGCACTAAGCGAAATAATGCCTCCGGCTAGTAGAACCTGTAAAAAGCCGTTAACGAAAACGTCGCGCTTCATGCTGAGCAAGTGTTTAAGCGAAAATTCCAAACCGATCGTGAACATTAAAAAAACGATACCGAATTCCGCGATATGCGTTAACGAGTCGTTGTTACGAAGATTAAAAAACGAAGCGATCGCAAAACCGGTTAAAATATAACCGATAATCGTCGGAAGGTTAATGCGTTTGAATAAAATATTGAGTACGGTAGCAATCGCCGTCGCACTTAAAATAATGACCAGTATATTATCCAAAACGCTTCTCCCTACTCTCCGAAAAGAATAATTTCATAACTGTTTTTATGTTTTACCAACGGATTTTTCGTTTGCGTACTTTTTTTCGACAATCCGCTAATTTCATTGCGCAATCCCTCGATTAACGTTTCGTACTCATCGATTTTATCTTTGAGCTGCATGATAATATCCACGCCGGCAAGATTGACGCCCAGATCGCGTGTTAAACGTTGAATCATCTTGATTTTATCGATGTCGCGTTGCGAATAAAGACGCATCTTACCGTCCGTTCGAGAAGGCATAACCAACCCTTCGCGTTCATACTGTCTGAGCGTTTGAGGATGAATGGTCAATACTTTCGCCACGACGCTGATGAGATAAACGGGTTCTTCATATCCATGATGCATTTTGCGCTCCTTTGCCGATAGCTTCGTTTAAAGTTTGGCTTCCATCATCGCCTTTAAGTCTCGATCCAAAGACGAAAGGCTCGGAAGAACGATATTGGCAACCAAATAAAGATCGCCTTTGGTTTGTGTTTTACGATTTAAAGCACCGTACTCTTTCACACGGAATTTTTGACCGTTTTTCGTCTCTTCTTTGACTTTAAGCGTAATCTCTCTGTAAAGCGTATCCGTCGTGATTTTACCGCCGAAAAGTGCCGTTTTGAGAGGAATATCCACGGTCTTGACCAAATCGTCTCCTTCTCGAACATACTCGGGACTCGGCGCAACGTCGACGGTTAAAAGCAGATCGCCTTTGTACCCTTGATAGCTTTTACCCTTCTCTTTCACGCGCATTTTTTCGCCGCTTTGAATCCCTGCGGGAATCTTAACGTCAAAATTTTCGCCGTTGTAAGAAAGCGAATGTTTTCCGCCTAAAATCGCTACGTTAAACGGAACGACGATTTTAGCGTTAACATCCAAATCCGGTTCGTTAAAACCGCTAAATCCGCCGCCGCCGAAACCGCCGAATCCACCGCTAAAGCCGCGTGCCGAACCGCCGAATCCCCCAAATCCGCCGCCGCCGAAAATGCTGCGTAGAATGTCGTCGAGATTGGCTCCGCCTTGCGCATTGGCAAAATCGTGGAAATTTTGTCCACCGAACATACTATCGCCGTATTGATCGTATTGGCGGCGTTTTTGTTCGTCGCTTAAAATTTCGTATGCGGCGTTGATCTCTTTAAATTTGTCTTCCGCTCCCGGATCTTTATTGACGTCGGGATGGTATTTACGTGCCAAACGGCGATACGCCTTTTTGATCTCGTCGGCACTTGCACTTTGCGCTACGTCTAAGGTTTCGTATAAACTTTTACTCATCATATTACCCTTCAAAAGCGATGTATCGAGGCATCTTCTCAAGAAGAAGCCTCTTCTTCGCTTGAAAATATTTATAGTGATTATAACATAAAAGTTTAGTCTAGGTCAATCAAGTTTTATACCAGCATTAGCTTAATATTTACTTTATATTTACTTCACTCTTTTATAATTTCACGACCAGCACATTTTTTAAAGGACTAACGATGAAAAAAACGATTTTACTCTCTCTTATCGCTTCTCTTTCCCTTTTTGCAGGAACGATCCAAATCGCTCAGATGCCTAAAGATTCGCCAAGACAAGACGCAACGTCTTCCAACGTTATTCTCTCGTACAACAATGCGATCAAAAACGTCAAACAAAGCGTCGTCAATATCGCAACGACCAAGAAAACCAAGCAGAGCGACCAGCTCAACGAACTGATGATGCTCAATCCGTTTTTTAAAGAATTTTTCGGAAACCGACTTCCCGAATTAAAACAGCAAGAGCGTAAATCGCACTCTTTAGGCTCAGGCGTCATTATCTCCGCGGACGGCTATATCGTTACCAACAACCACGTCGTCGAGGGTGCCGATGAAATCGTCGTGACGCTTCCGAACGACGAAAAAGAGTACAAAGCTAAAGTCATCGGAGAAGATTCAAAAACCGATCTTGCGGTCATTAAAATCGATGCCAAAAACCTACATGTAGCCTCATTCGGAGACTCTTCCAATCTATTAGAAGGCGACGTGGTGTTCGCGATCGGAAATCCTTTCGGCGTGGGGGAGACCATTACGCAAGGCATCGTCTCCGCTCTCAATAAAAACAACGTCGGACTCAATCAATACGAAAACTTTATTCAAACCGACGCTTCGATCAATCCCGGTAATTCAGGCGGTGCTTTAGTCGATAGCCGCGGCGCGCTCATCGGTATCAACAGTGCCATTCTTTCTAAAGGAGGCGGTAACAACGGCGTAGGATTTGCCATCCCTTCCAATATGGTTCAAAAAATCGCTACTTCGTTGGTTGAAAACGGCAAAATCGAACGCGGTTTTATGGGCGTTTCCATCTCCGATTTAACGTCCGATCTGAAAGAACTGTACGACAATAAACAAGGTGCGCTCATCGTAATGGTCGAAAAAGATTCACCGGCAGAAAAAGGCGGCTTGCAGGTTTCCGACCTGATTATTGAAGTCGACGGCACGAAAATCAAAAATTCCAACGACTTGAAAAATACGATTGCCGCCATTGCACCCGAGAGTAGCGTCACGATTACATACGAACGCGACAAAAAAATTAAAACGGCAAAACTCAAACTCGCCAAAATGGATACTCAAAGCAGTAAAGCCGAGAGTAAAGGAGCGTCCAGTCCTATCGAAGGTCTCGATCTCACCGAAATCAATAACCAAACACGTATGCAGTACCAAATTCCCAAAGAGACCGAAGGTATTTTGGTTACCGACGTCCAAGAAGATTCTAAAGCGGAACTGATGGGCTTTAGAGAAGGCGATATTATCGTTCAAATCGAGCAAAAACGTATCGTAACGATGAAAGACTTGAACAATGCCTTGAAAGAGTATAAAAACCATAAAAAACGCGTCATCATCAACCGTCAAAATTACAGAGCCATTTTGGTTATGCCTTAAGGTTTTAGGAGGGAAAACCTCCTAAAATTGGCTATAATACCGTTGACATGTAAGGAGTATTATGACGAAAATATTGATGATCGAAGACGATTTGGAATTAGCCGAAATCTTAACGGAATATTTAGAACCTTTTGACATGTCCGTCACGGTCGCGGAAGATCCTTACATAGGACTCTCGACGCTAGATATGCATCCTTTCGATCTTTTGATTTTAGACCTCACGCTTCCGGGTATCGACGGGCTTGACGTGTGTAAAGAGATTCGCAAACGTCATACGATTCCTATCATCATCTCCTCCGCACGCACCGATATAACCGATAAAGTGACCGCTTTGGAAAACGGCGCGGACGATTATTTACCCAAACCTTACAATCCAAGAGAATTGCAAGCGCGCATTATGAGTCTTCTACGACGCAATAAAGGCTTAACGCCTATCGATCAAAACGTACAAAAAACGAAAGATTTAGTCCTCAACGAAGAGCAACGCACCATTGTTTTTCACGGAAAAGCCCTTCCCTTAACGGCTGCCGAATACGGTATTTTGGGCTATCTCATCAAAAAAGAAGGCGGCGTCGTCTCACGCGAAGAGCTGATTTACAATATCGAAGCCATTAGCGAAGAGACAACCAACAAAAGCATCGACGTCATCATCGGACGTATTCGTCAAAAACTCGGAGAAAACCCTAAAGAACCGACGTATATTCACGCCATTCGCGGTATAGGATACAAATTTTTACAATGACCAAGTCTTCTATTTTTTACAGCATTACCTTTATTTTTGCGATCAGCATCGTGAGTATTTTCCTTGCACTCCTTTTCTTGTTGGAATACGACAAGCAAACCTATACCGAAAAACTCAATATCAAGTACTCCATCATCGCGCGTGCGACGCTTTTTCACCTTAATAATTTTATTACCAACGAAGAGTTGAAAAAGCAAGTGCAAGGGTACCAAATGCGCGAGATTACGGATAAAGCGCAACAAGAACATATTATCCAAAATGCGCAAGTGATTCAAAAAATCTCCGATCGAATCGGATCGAGTGCCATTTTGCGCTACGAAAACGACCACTACTTACAAATCGAAACCAAATACTCGTCGTTACTGCTAAAAGACGAAGATTTTCAACCCTACCGTTACGATTTGATTAAAACGATTTTCGGCATCGTCTTTACGATTATTATCATCGCGTATATTTTGACGATTCGTAAAATCAAACCTTTACGAAAACTCAAACGCCAAATGGATGCGTTTGCCAAAGGCAACCTTACGATCAACTGTAAAACCGACGGCGAAGACGAAATCTCCCAAGTCGCCAATGCGTTTCATAATGCGGTCGCGCAGATCAACAAACTCAACCAATCCCGACAGCTCTTTTTACGCAATATCATGCACGAACTCAAAACACCTATCACAAAAGGTCGCATTAGTGCCGAAATGCTCGAAGAAGGCAAGCAACGCACGCGTCTGATCGGAACGTTTGAAAAACTGGAACTTCTGATTAACGAATTTGCCTCGATTGAACAAATTACCTCCGGAGAGGGGCTCAAAAACGTCAAACCGTACCGTTTGGTCGATATGCTTGACGAAGCCATCGATCTTGCGATGATTTCTCCTACGCAAATCGAAATCGACGGCGAAGAAGAGATTATTTTAAACGTCGATTTTCGACTCTTTACGACGGCGATGAAAAACGTCATCGACAACGGTATCAAATACTCCATTGATCAAAAGGTACGCATCGTTGCGCGCAAAACGAAAATGGCGTTTATTAGCCAAGGCAAGCCGCTCAAATACGAACTGGCACATTATTTGGAACCGTTTGTGCAAGAAAACAATTCACACCACAGTTTCGGACTCGGTCTTTACATCGTGCATCATATTCTCAAAGCACACCGTTTGACGTTTACTTACGAACACAAAGACGGGTATAATTATTTCAATTTTGAAAAACTCGATACGCTCGAACCGAATTAATGTTACAATAGATTGCTTTCATTACCCTCTTTCAAGACGGAGTTCGCGATAAAGAGATCACTTACGACGAATGAAAGAAAGTAAATAAAAACTCATTGACAAGGAGACGTTTTATGTCCGGAATCGCTTTTTCCAAGATCAATCTCGCCAATCTTATCGACCATCATATCGCCTTATTGGAGCGTTTCGGAATTAAAGACGAAGTTCCGTTTTCGCTGATTTTTTTCTCCCTCGAAGATCGCAAAGAGATGGATAGTTTGGAGATGTTTCAACGCATTCTTCGACGCACCGACGCGATTTTCAACCACAATAACCATTATGTCGTTATCTTGACGGGAACCGATTGGAACGGTGCGACCGAAGTGCTTTCGGGGATTCAAGAATTTTTAGATCAATCGCCCCACGATAACGTCGTTACCTATCCGGAGGACGGAACCGATTCCAAGACGCTTTTGAGTAAGCTTCAAGAGATGGTGGAAGATAACTGCAATATCACGACCGAACTTCTACATGTATAAAAAAGCGGGCAAAATATTGCCCGCTTTGAAAAGCATAACTACTCGTTACGAAGGGTATCTAAAACGTTAATCTGCGTTGCTTTATACGCGGGGTAATACGAGGAAAGAGCCACGATAGCACTCGTTCCTAAGACGATCAAGAAAAAGTCGAGCGACGATAAATCAAGCGGCAAGCGCGCCGTACCGTAAACATCGGCAGGGAGCGAGATAATATCAAACGAACCGAGTACCCATAAAACAATACTGCCTAAGAGCATACCAAAAAGCATTCCGCCGCCGCCAATCACCAAGCCTAGGTAAAAAAACGTATTTTTGATCTCTTTTTTATAGGCTCCCAGTGAAAGCAAAAGAGCGATTTCTTTGCGTCGGTTCATAACCGTCATCAACAAAGAGCTGATAATATTCAAAGATGCAATGAGAATAATCAGCATTAAGACGATAAACAAAGCGCGTTTTTCCAATGCTAAAGCGGCAAAAAAATTGCCGTTCATCTGCCACCAACCGACAATTCCTAAATCCGCCGGTAAGGTTTTTCGAATCTTTTCGATATCGACGAGAGGATTGTCCGAATAGATATGAATGCCGTCAAACGTTCCCTCTTGGTATTGCAAAATTTGCGCTAAAGAGTCCAACGTCGTGTACATGTAAGCTTTGTCGTACGCGATTAAGCCCGAATGAAACGAACCTTGATAGTTAAACCGTTTCATCTTCGGAATCAAACTCATACCGCCCGGATCGTTTTTCGTAAAAATCAACGTCGCTTTTTCATCGGCACTGAGTAAATGGTGTTTTGCCAGTTCGCTTCCGGTAATCAAATCGTATTTATCAAGCGTTTTTCCGCGCACCGCATCGGCGACGATACTGTTGATCTGTGCCTCTTGCTCGAAATGAACACCGAAAAGCAATCCGCCTTCTAAGCGGTCTCCTTTTTTCACGATCACTTGGGTGGAAATATACGGGCTAAACTTCAGTGAAGGAAAATTCGCTTTCAGCGTTTCCAAATCGTTTTGCGTCACCGGAGAAAAGGTACGCGAATAGATCGAAAGCGGATAATTCATCGTAAAAAGTTTTTTTTCAAACTCTTTGTCAAAGCCGTTCATAATCGCCATAGCGACCATTAAAACCGTCAATCCGATCGCCACGCCGAAAAATGCTAAAAGCGAAATCACGGTAATGAACGGCTGCGATTTATCGAATCGCAAATATTTTTTAACGAGATAAAGACTAAGATTTCCTTGCACCACCGTTACCCTTTATGCTAAAAGCCCTTTTTTAGGACCGCTCTTACCGCAACATTGTTTGTATTTTTTACCGCTTCCGCACGGGCACGGTTCATTTCTAGGAATTTTTTTCTCTTTTTCGTCTTCTTCGTCTTCCGCATAAGGATTTTGGTGTTCTAAGGTCGTCGAAGTATTGTTCTCTTCCATACGACGGATCATCTCTTCCATCGCTTGACGTCGCTCGTCCTCTTCTTTTTGATCGCGAAGTTTAACGATATGAAGCGTTTTAAAACTCTCAAATTTGATTTGTTCGACCAATTCGATAAAAAGGTTATAACTCTCTTTTTTATATTCGGTTAACGGGTCTTTTTGATTATAACCGCGAAGCCCGATACCTGTTTTTAAAATATCCATTTGGTATAAATGGGCACGCCATGCATTGTCTAAAACTTGAAGGTATAAGATACGTTCGATTTCTTTACGTTGCGTCGCATCAACGAGGGACATCTTTTCATCGTAACGTGCTTCCAATAACTCCGTCAATTTCGTGCGCAATCCGTCAAAATCAAGCTCTTGAAACGATGGGGCTTCAAATGCTTCTCCAAGCTCGTCTCTCACAACGGCACAAAGACGTTCAAGATCGTATTGCGTCTCGGAAATACCTTCGTAAATTTCAGCTCTAAAGAGCAGATTGGTAACGAACTCGAGACGAATTTCTTTGATTTTTTCTTCGATACCGAATGCGGGATTTAAAAGATCGTTTCTAAAATTGTAAATGGTTTTACGTTGTTTATTGGCAACGTCGTCGTATTCCAACAAGTGTTTGCGCGCTTCAAAGTGAAGGGCTTCAACTTTTTTCTGTGCGTTCTCAACCGCACGCGTTACCATTTTCGATTCGATATGTTCACCCTCTTCGATGCCGAGTCGCTCCATAATCGCTTTAATACGATCGCTTCCGAAAATACGTAAAAGATTGTCTTCCAAACTTAAATAAAAACGGCTCTTGCCCACGTCACCCTGACGTCCCGAACGACCGCGAAGTTGGTTGTCGATACGACGGCTTTCATGACGTTCCGTACCGATAATATAAAGACCGCCCAAAGCTTTGACTTCATCGGTCAATTTGATGTCTACACCGCGTCCCGCCATATTCGTTGCGATCGTAACGGCACCTTTTAAGCCCGCATCTTTGATAATTTGTGCCTCTTTTTCATGGTTTTTCGCATTTAAAACCGAATGCGGCACTTTCTCTTTTTTCAGCAACGTATGCAACAATTCGCTTTTTTCGATGGATGCCGTACCCACCAAAACAGGTTGACCTTTTTCATGGCATGCTTTAATGTCTTTAATGACGGCTTCGAACTTTTCGCGTTCAGTCTTGTAAATCAAATCGTTCATATCTTCGCGACGCATCGGTAAATTTGTCGGAATAGAGATAACTTCTAAATTGTAAATTTGAGAAAATTCCGTTGCTTCGGTTTGTGCGGTTCCCGTCATACCCGCAAGCTTTTTATACAATCGAAAATAGTTTTGGAAAGTAATATCCGCCAAAGTTTGTGACTCTTCTTTGATCATCACGCCCTCTTTGGCTTCCAAGGCTTGGTGTAAACCTTCGGAAAAGCGTCTGCCTTCGCTCAATCGACCCGTAAATTCGTCGACGATAACAATTTCGCCTTCTCTGACGACATAGTGAACGTCCGCTTCAAAAAGATAGTGGGCTTTCAACGCTTGATCGAGGTGGTGTGATAAAACGGCATTTTCCAAACTGTACAAGTTGTCGACTTCAAACAATTTTTCGGCGTTGCTGATGCCCTCTTCGCTCAAAATAATCGTTCGATTTTTTTCATCGACGCTAAAATCACGTTCTTTAACCAATTTTCGCGCTACGCCGTCGGCAAGTTTATATCCCTCTAACGTTCGATTCGCAGGTCCGGAGATAATCAAAGGCGTCCTCGCTTCGTCGATTAAAATCGAATCGACTTCGTCGACGATCACGAAATTATGCATACGTTGTACTTTTTCGCCCGAAGAGTAGCGCATATTGTCGCGCAAGTAGTCAAAACCGAATTCGTTATTCGTACCGTACGTAATGTCGGCGTCGTATTGCGCCTTACGTTCGGTATCGTTGGCAAGATCGTTGGTCACCACACCTACGCTAAGCCCTAAAAAGTTATAAATTCTAGCCATATCCGCCGCATCGCGTTTCGCCAAATAATCGTTCACGGTCACGACATGTACACCCTCACCGCTCATTGCGTTGAGTACGACCGGAAGCGTTGCAACCAACGTTTTACCTTCACCCGTTTTCATCTCGGCGATATTGCCGCCGTGCAAAACTAAACCGCCGACCATTTGTACGTCGAAATGGCGCATCGTCGTCGTACGTTTGCTGACTTCTCGCGTCATTGCAAAAACATCGTTCAAAACCTCGTCCAAAGATTTTAAACCGGCTTGGACATCCGCTTTCAATGCGTTAAACGCCGCCTTAAGATCTTCATCGCTTAGCCTTTCATACGTCGGTTCTAAGGCATTGATTTTTTTGACGCGTCCCATTAACTCTTTCACGACGCGATCATTTTTCGTGCCGAAAATTTTACGAACGATACTACTGAGTGACATACGATTTTCCTCTAATTTTCTTTCTTTTTTCTGATCTGTTTTCATTAGAATTCAGGATTTTATCATACTTTTACTATCTCTTTGATAAAACTCCATAACGATATTGCACGACCAAGGGGTTTTTATGCGTTTGATTGGAATTTTACTCTGCCTTACAACGCTTTTATGCGCAAAAATCGGCGATTTTAAAACGATTCAAAGCGATTTTATTCAAAAAGTGACCAACGATCAAAATAAAACGATTGCGTACGAAGGGACGTTTTATGCCACAAAAGAACAAAAAGCGTTATGGGTTTATCAAAAACCCGTCGTGAAAAAAATCTATTTTAACCAAAACAAAGTGTTAATTGTCGAACCGGAGTTGGAGCAAGTGATCGTTACGACGTTGCAAAACACGCCCAACATCGCACAATTGCTTCGCGAAGCCAAAGAGGTCGCTCCGAACCGTTATATCACCCGCTTTATGGACACGACGTATACGATTGTCGGTTCTAACGATACGATCGAGAAGATAAGCTACAAAGATAAATTGGAAAATAACGTCGAAATTCTCTTTTCCAACGCTTCAACCGATCTTTTTATCGACGACGAAATGTTTCGCCCCGATATTCCGAAAGGATACGATATCGTCCGTGAATAAGCGATCTTAAAGAAGCTCCGGTGCCGTCGGTTTTGAAAAGAGATAGCCTTGAAAATAACGGCATCCGAGTTCTTTTAACGCCTCAAACTGTTCTTGTGTTTCCACGCCTTCGGCGATGACTTCCAAATGAAAACTTTGCCCCATAGAAAGAATCGTTTCCACAATCATCGCATCGCTTCGATTGTGAATAAAATCGCGAATAAACGATTGGTCGATTTTTAATTCGTCGACGTGAAAATTTTTGAGATACTGCAAACTCGAATATCCCGTTCCAAAATCATCGATCGACAATGAAACGCCGAGTGTTTTGAGCGCATTGATCTTCTTCAACGCTTTTTCACTGTCTCCAATCAAAAGGCTCTCCGTTAATTCCAAGCGAAGTCGTGAGGGATCGATGCCGTTTTCGTTCAACATCGATTCTAAAATTGCGATAAAATCTTCACGTTCAAATTGCTTGATACTCACGTTAATCGAAATGCGCCATAAGGATTTTTCGGCATCTTCTTTCCATCTCGCCGCTTGGGAAATCGCCTCTTTCATAACCCAATAACCTAAAGGTATAATCAATCCGGATTCTTCGCAAATAGGAATGAAATGTGCCGGTGAAATGATCTTCCCGTCTTTTGTCTGAAGTCTAACCAATGCCTCCACGCCGACGATACGGCGATTATGATCAAGTTGCGGCTGATAGAGCAAGAAAAACTGCTCACTGTCCAATGCGTCGCGTAAGCGTTGCAACATCAACGATTTTTCTTCCATGACATGTTGAATAAATGCGTCAAAAAAACGAATCGTATCGCGTCCGTCTCTTTTAGCCGCATACATGGCACTATCTGCATGGCTTAATAACGACTCTACGCTCTCTTTTTCACCAAAAAGTCCGATCCCGATACTAACCGTCACGAAAAAAGGATGATGATCAATCATAAACGGCTCTTTTGCCGCGATTAAAATCTTCATAGCCGTCTCTTCGGCACTACGCGCGGTTGCTTCCACATTGTCGGCAATATTCGGAAGTAAGACGGTAAACTCGTCGCCGCCGAAGCGCGCTAAAACATCATTGTCCCGCGTGAAGCCTTTGAGACGCTCCGCCATTAAGACCAAAAGCTTATCGCCCGTTGCATGGCCTTTAAGATCATTAATCGACTTAAAATTATCAATATCTAAAAATAACAACGCACCGTACATGTGAGAATT
Organism: Sulfurospirillum cavolei; assembly: GCF_001548055.1. Classification (GTDB taxonomy): domain Bacteria; phylum Campylobacterota; class Campylobacteria; order Campylobacterales; family Sulfurospirillaceae; genus Sulfurospirillum. The sequence continues at coordinate 1,062,509 of NZ_AP014724.1, read as the reverse complement.
TTGGTGCGCTTGTATGGCAAGGCGAATGTGCTCGCTTAGCATCGTTTTGTTAGCCAAATCGGTTAGCGGATCGTAATACGAAAGCTTAATAATGCTCTCCTTTTGACGAAACGAGTTAATGGCAAAGCCGACGTCTCCCGCCAACTCTTCGATCATCGCGCGCTCTTCTTGACTAAAACCTTGCGGTATCGTCGTACAAATCGTTAACACGCCCAAAACGTTACGCGCAAATTTATCGCTTCTAAGCGCGGTAATATACGCTTCGCTCACACCGTAACGATGCATCATTGTTTGGCATGAAGAGCCGACGGCTTTATCGTTGTGCGTTAAAATACGGTAACCCCCTTTATGAAAAACCTCTTCTTCGATATCCGTAATGTTGAAATCACCGTCAAGTCCCAAGGACTCTTTAACCAAGAGTTTCTCTTCGTCCCACAAAATAATTTTGACATGGGCAAACGAATCGTTTTCAAAAAGGCATTGTGCCGTTTGGTGTAATAACTCGTCGAGCGTCTGCGTCGTAATTAAGATTTGATTACTGTCGGCAACCGTACGCAAAACCGAGTAAAGATGCTTTTGATGATCGTACGCTTTTTCCAGTTCATCGCTTTTTTGCATCAATTTTTGCGTCCGTTCTTTGACCAACGCTTCCAACTCTTTTTTCTGTTCCACTTCTCTTTTCGTTAGCTCTTCAATCGCCAAAAACGTTACAACTAGCAAAAAAAGCGTTGCCGCTACGCTAAAGACGACTTCTTTCCAAAAAAGCGCGATGACATCGTCAAAGACAAGGTTTTTGGGCATTTTTATGCTGGTAAGTCCTCTTACTTCACCCAAAGAATAACCGTAAGCATTGTCGTAACGCTGGGCGATATAGGGCAATACTTCCTCTTTTTTACCGTGACAGGCTAAACAATATGCCTGAATTCGTAACGGCGACGAGAAAAAATAAAACGATTGCCCGTTCGCCTCTTCGATTAATTCGAGCTTTTCGTCTTCTTTAGGGTGGGCATCGAAATAGCGGATCATCGTCTCTTCAAGCGCGTCGGCTTTATTGTCAGGATTGCGCGGTCTATCCGAAACATTACGAATCGTAATACCTTGTTTGGAGCGTTGGCTAAAGAAATCACTGATATGCGTTGAAGCGTGCGCAGGTAAAAATCCGACCGTCGAGTCGTTTAAATCGATACCGCTTGAGAGAAACTGTTGGTGATACACATAACGCATCGAAATAAAATAGTCATGGAGTGTTTTGGCTTTCGAATACGCTCTAATCGCGGTCAACTCGTGCGCTTGTCGGTATAAATAACCGATAACGACGGCATTGGCAAGAAAAATAAAAAGCGTTATTATCCAAAAAAGACGTTTGGTAAGACTTAATTGTTTCACTGCCGGCTCCTTTGACGAGGCACAAAACGTATTACAGTATAGCTTTCCTTAGCTTATGTCATAATTATAAAATTTTTTTAAGAAACAAATACCCGACGATGCCCGAGCAAAAAGAACCGATGAGAATCGCCAGTTTATCGGCCTGAAAAAAAACAGTGCTATCGTTGTACGCTAACGTCGTCACAAATAAGCTCATCGTAAAACCGATTCCCGTCAAAACGGCGACACCGTAGAGTTGTTTAAAACTACTGCCTTCGGGCAATTTGGCCCATTTTAATTTCACGGCCATATAACTAAAGCAAAAAACACCGACTTGCTTTCCAAGGAAAAGTCCGAGTGCAATTCCAAGCGAAACATTCGAAACCAACGTTTGAACGGAAGCCCCTTTAAGATCAACGCCGGCATTGACGAAAGCAAACAGAGGCAAAATCAAAAAGGCGACCCAATAATGCAAGTCGTGTTCCAACTCTTTGAGCATCGAAAAACGCTCTCCTTGAGCAGTGTAAGAATAAAGCGGAATCGTAAAAGCCAACACGACGCCGGCAATGGTTGCATGAACGCCCGATTTTAAAACGGCAACCCACAAAACGATACCGACTAAAATATAAGCCGCTTTTTTCACGACACCCAAACGGTTCATGATCACTAAAAGCATCATAGCCCCTAAAGCGACCATCATCGACATAAACGAGAGTTTGGAGGTGTAAAAAAGTGCGATAATCACGACGGCTCCCAAATCGTCGATAATCGCAAGTGCCATTAAAAAGATTTTTAAGGAAGGAGGAACGCGAGGCCCGAGCAAAGACAAAATACCTAAAGCAAATGCAATATCCGTCGCGGTCGGAATTGCCCATCCGTTCATTGCAAAGCTATCGCCGTAATTAAAAAACGCAAAGACGAATGCGGGAGTTATCATTCCGCCTATCGCGGCAATCAAAGGTAAGGTAATTTGACTTCGAGAAGAGAGTTCCCCCTCTAAAATTTCACGTTTGATTTCCAAGCCGACTAAAAAAAAGAATACCGCCATCAATCCGTCGTTCACCCAAAGCAAAAGCGGTTTGGCTATGCCGAACGAGCCGAAACTGATCTGCAAAGGCGTTTCTAAAAAACGAGAGTAAAAGTCGGTTAAAACGCTATTTTGAAGCAAAAGTGCCGTTAGAGTAACGACAATCAAAAGAATGCCCGAAGAGGACTCTTTTTTAATAAATTCTTCTATCGATGTTAACATAAAAACCCCCTTTCGTTCGAGTTTTATAGTAACGAAAAGAAGTAAATAATTTGTAAATCGCTATTTTCCCAAGCAAAAGCGGCTGAACATTTTATCGAGAATTTCATCGCGTTCGAAAGCGGACGTAATTGAAGAAATCGCTTCGACGGCAGCGTTGATGTGAAACGCGAACAATTCAAGCTGGCCTTCTTTAAGGAGATCAAACGAAGCCATAACCTCTTTGTACGCTGTTTTAACCGCTTCGACTTGACGCGAAGAGGTCAACATAATACTATCTTCGTGTGCGCATCGATCCAAAAGCGATTGAAGCGATTGAATTAAAAGGTCGGTATCGCGATGAGCGGAGAGCATCAAACATGCTTCCTGTAAGAGCGAGCGATCAAATAAAGCGGGTAAATCGCTTTTATTCAAGACGTAAATCACGGACTTTGTCGCTTCATACGTTTGAAGTAAGGTTAACATGTGAAGATCTTCCGCATCACATGTACGGCTATTGTCAAACATCGCAATGACGATTTCAGACTCTTCGATCGCCGCGATCGAACGTTCGATTCCGATTTGTTCGATCGTATCGTGGGCTTGGCGAATTCCTGCCGTATCGACGATACGCACCAAGTGCGAACCGATACGAAGCTCTTCTTCGATCGTGTCGCGCGTTGTACCGGCAATATCGCTGATAATGGCTCTGTCGTAACTCAAAAGTGCATTTAGAAGGGAACTTTTACCGACGTTCGGTTTGCCGACAATGGCTATTTTAAAGCCGCTCATCAGTCCTTTTCGACGTTCGCTACTCTCATAAGTACGGCGCAATTCTTCACTCAAAGCATCTAAACGCAGGCGAATTTTTTGCATCATATCCAGCGGTAAATCTTCTTCGGCATAGTCGATATTGACTTCGATAAAAGCCAACATTTCAACGAGTTGGTCTCTCACATGTTCGACAAACTGTTTCAGCTCGCCTTTGAGCTGACGCGTTAATATTTTTGCGGCATCCGCACTTCTCGTTTCGATTAAGGCGGCTATCGCTTCGGCTTCGGACAAATCGATACGACCGTTTAAAAAAGCTCTTTTGGAAAATTCCCCCGGTTGAGCAAGGCGCACGCCTAAGCCTAAGAGCGCGTCAAGAACCATACTTGCGACGATTGAACCGCCGTGGCATTGGAATTCGACGACGTCTTCGCCCGTAAAACTGTGCGGTGCTTTAAAATAAAGAACGATCGCTCGGTCAATCGCTGCGCAAGCGTTATCGTATAAAAACGATAAAGTCGCATGCCTTGGTATCAGCGTCGTTTGGTGAGAAAGTCGAAGGGCTACGCTTAGGGCATCCGCTCCGCTCACACGCACAATCGCAATGGAGCCGATACCCGAACTCGTAGCTATCGCAGCTATCGTGTCTATGCGTTTTTCCTATTAAAATCATTCACGACGATAAATTTACCGCCGTCTTTTCCCGATTTGATACCGACGTATTTTTCGGGGAATTCGGTTCGTAATGCTTCCAGCGCAATTTTGATCAGAACTCCGTCTAAAATCTTCGTTTGACCTTTTCCGCTGTTACGAATACGCTCAATTACCGGTACCAAGTACTTCTCGATCATCTCTTCTTGATTTTTCAAAAATTCCGCAATTTCAAGGCGAATGTTAAGACCGTATTTGAGGTTAATCCAATTGTATAACAGATACGAAAGTGCTTTATAGCGATACCCCTCTTTTCCGATCAAAAGAGCCGCGTCTTCACCGCTAAATTCGATTAAAATCGTCTCTTCGTCGTATTTTGAGACCAAGGGCGTATCCAGCGTAAAACATCCGTATTTAAAAAGATTTTTGATGTTTTGTCGTACTTCGTCCAAAATATCGTTAATCTCGCGTTTTTCCTGATGGAAATTTTGATCGATAACGCTAGGTGCTATCGTATGGCGCACTTCTCTCAACGGTTTAGCTTGCTCGAATTTAGGCTCGTGCGTTACGGGCGTCTCTTTCGTGTTTAGCGGTTTCCGCTCGGGTCGCTCTTGTTGTACTCCTTCTTTAAAAGGCTCTTTATTTTTCGTACGATGGCGTCTATTTTTAGAACGTTTTTGAAACTCTTTACGCTCATCAAAACTTGCATCGCTAGGCGTTTCACCGCCTCTTTGATGCTCTGTAGGTTCTTTGACTTCACGCTCTTCTCGTTCTTTAAAATGAGGCTTATGTGCCCCTTTACGTTGAACTTCGATAATGGCTTTTTTCTTAAAAAGCCCCAAAAATCCGCCTGATCCGTTTTGGATAATGTTGATTTCTAAATCCACTACCGAACACGACAACTCGCCCGCGGCTTTTGAATAAGCCTCCTGAAGTGTTTCAGCTTCGACTCGTATCATTTTTCGACCTTTGGCTCTTCATGTTTTTTGGCAAAAATTCTATTGACGTAAAACTGTTGAACGATCGATGCAAGGTTATTGGTAAACCAATAAAGCGTTAAACCCGCAGGGAACGTGACAAAGAAAAACGTAAAGATAAGCGGTAAAAATTTCATAATTTTTTCTTGCATCGGATCGGTGAAACTCGTCGGCGTAATGCGTTGATGGACGAACATCGTAATACCCATCAAAATCGGAAGAATAAAATAAGGATCCATGACGGCAAGATCGTTAATCCATAAAATCCACTCTGCTCCTTTGAGTTCGATCGCATTTTGTAACACGCGATACACGGCAAAGAAGACCGGAATTTGAAGAAGAATCGGCAAACATCCGCCCATCGGATTGGCACCGTGTTTTTTATACAACTCCATCATGTGCATATTCAGTTTTTGCTTATCGTCGCCGTATTTTTTCTGTAATTCTTTAATTTTCGGTGCAAGCTCTTTGAGCTTATTCATTGAAACCATGCCTTTATAGGTTAATGGATACAATACCAAACGTACGATAATCGTCATTCCGACGATAGCCCAACCCCAGTTACCGAAAATACCGTGCAAATAAGAGAGTAACATAAAAAGCGGTTTTGCAATAAACGTAAAAAAGCCGTATTCGACGACGTCGGTCAATCCCGGATGAATCGATTGGAGCAATTTATGGTCTTTAGGACCGATATACCCGCCCAATTTAAAATCGGCTTCGCCTTGAACGAATAAAAGAGGATCTTTGTCCTTACCGATCGTGACGATACTGTTAAGGCCTTTATCGAGGTTGTAAAAAAACGTCGTATAGTATTTATCGGCTGCCGCTACGATTTTAGCCGCACTAAACTGTACGTCGCTCTTAGCGGAACCGTCGTCGATCGTTTGAATCGTATCGTCGGATTTTTTAATCAATGCACCGTGGAAAGTATAACTGTCGATTGCGACATGCGGACGAAAGCCCGGAGAAATAAAATACTCTTTCGGACTGGAAAGCATGACATGAATATCGTAATTTCCGTTAGGATAAAACGTCAATGTTTTTGTGACGCTTAAACCGCTCAACTGTTGCGTCAACACGACCGTAGCACCTTTTGCGTCGACGTCTACCGTACTTTTATCCGTGCTGTACGACATAGCAAAAGCATCGTCGTTGAGCGATTTATCTTTAAAACGAATTTCTAAAGGCAATAAGTTTTGAGAAGCGTCGATGAGCTGAAAACGCTCGCCTTTATCGTCTTTGTATTTCCCTTCTTGAAGGTACATTCTTGCAATGCGTCCTAAACGATCAATTTGAATTTCATAAGAAGCCGCCTTAATCGTCGTAATGACTTCCGTCGTGGACGTTGCATTGGTCGGTGCGGCCGTCACATCTTGGCTATTCGTCGTTACGCTCGGTGCCGATGTAGCGGCTTTTTGCTCAGCAGCAACAGAAGTATTGGCATCGGTCATCGGAGGATTTTTGGGGATAAAAAAGTGATCGTAGAGTGCAAAAAATAAAAAAGATAAAACGGTGGCGATAATAATACGCACCTGAGGAGTCAGTTTATCTGTCATTGAGATTCCCTTTATTTCAATGTTTTAAAAGCTTTTACGATGTAAAAACTTTGTGTGCCTTTTGGCACGAACCAATAAACAACACGTTGTGAGGAAATCCGTTTTACATGTACAAAAGAAGGAGCGGCAAACACTTTGCGAACGATAGGATAATCGATTCCGCCTACAAAAAGTTGATTGCATTTTAAAATGCGTATAACACTGTACCAAAGTGCTTTGAAAAAACCATTGTACAAAAGTTGTTCTTTTGCGTATTGCGAACATGTCGGATAATACCTACAACTTCCGTAACTAAAAAGCGTCAAAAACTTTTGGTACAGTTTTATAAGCCACAATGTCAAGGATTTCATTCTTTAACACAGTTCAACTTTTTCATAGACCATATTATCCCTTTTTTGAGTGCCTCGTAGGATAATTGGTGTATCTTCTCTTTTGCAACAAAAACATAAACACCGTCGTTCAACGTAGGTTGTATATCTAAAAAAATTGCCCGAAGCCTTCGTTTGGCTAAATTGCGTTTAATAGCATTACCGACTTTTTTACTCGCGGTAAATCCAACCCTTTTTGTCGTATCGTTCAAGTAAAAAACAAGGGCACCTTCGTAGTGCCATTTTTTCCCGTGATTGTAAATATATGAATACTCTCGTGTTTCCTTGAGAGTTTCATACGCCCTTAAGCGGCCAATCTTCTTCTTCCTTTAGCACGACGTGCTGCAATGACTTTACGTCCGCCTTTGGTTTTCATTCTCTCTCTAAAACCGTGTGTACGCTTTTTAGGGGTACTGTGAGGTTGATACGTTCTTTTCATCGAAAGTTTCCTTCTGTAAAAATAATTTAAGGTATGGATTTTACCTTAGCTTTACTTAAAAATTGCATAAGATTCGATTAAGAACTCCAAGATACGCAAGGTTCTAACGAAGTTCCAAGACCTCTTTTCGTAAAGCTTCTTTGTCAATTTTGACTTCACTCGGACTCGTTTGCGGCAACTTTTCTTTGTAAACGATAATCGAAGGAATCATATGATTGGGCAAATGTTTTTTCAACTCGAAAAGAATTTCATTTTTCGGAATTTCCCTTATAGCACCGTAAACCATGACGATTTCTTCTTCCGTTTTTTCGTTTTCAATGGAAAAAACAGCACATTGTGCTACGCTCGGAAGTTTATCGTAAACGACGCTTTCAATCTCGTAAGGGCTAATACGAAAACCGCTGACTTTAATCATGTCGTCTTTACGAGAGACGAAATACAAATACCCCTCTTCGTCTCGATAAACGAAATCACCGCTGGCAACAACGATTTCATCGGTCAAATCGCCCTCTAGGTTCACGATTTTTTTCAAAATATCGACGCTTTTATAACGTTTTTGCGTATCTTCTTTGGATTTCCAATAGCCTTTATAAATATAACCGCCTCGATGAATGAGCTCGCCGATTTCTCTAGGCGCACACTCCAAGCCTTGTTCGTTGATCACGTGAATTTCAACGCCCGGAATCGGTTTACCGATGGAATTAGGACGAATTTTAAGTTGTGCCGGATCGAGGTAAGTCGAACGAAATGCTTCGGTTAAACCGTGCATCGAATAAAACTTAGCGTTTTTAAAATGTGCTTCGATGTCGTGGATCATTTTCGGCGTAATTTTACCGCCTGAAGAGGTCACGATGCGCACGTTTTGCAATAATTTGGCATTGGGAATTCGGCTACTATCGTCAAACATTTGGGTAATGTGCGGCGGCATCACCGGTAAAACGGTCACTTTATCGTTGATAAGATGGTTGAAAAAATCGGCCGGAAGAACCAAAGAATGAAGTGCCAAGGTCGCATGATGATAGATCGAAACAAAAAGCTGATTGAGACCGTAGTCTAAAATAAACGGTAATGTTCCCGAAATGACGTCTTCTTCTTTAAGTTCAAGGTAGTTGGAAACAACGCGTGCACTGTCGATTAAATTACGATGGGTAATGACGATACCGCGCGGAAAACCCGTCAAACCGAAACTGTACGTAATTGCCGCATTTTTATAATCGCCGATGTTACATGTATAAACATCGCTGCAACATTTGTAAATTTCTTCAAACGAAACGATGTCGCGTTCGCTTGCCTCATAGGTCATAATTTTACCGCTATAGTCGATTGCATCGATATTTTTGATCTTATTTTTATCGGTAATAATGCACGAAATCCCGCAATCTTTGATGATGTGCTCGACTTGTTCGGATTTTAAAAGACGCGAAATGGGGACGAAAATATGCTCGGTTGAAAGCACCGCCAACATAGCGATAATCTGCTCACTACTTTTATGCGAATAAATACCGATGCGCGAGCCGCTCGGTAATTCCAATTCGCTAAAATAGCGTGCGACTTGATTGACTTTTTTAAAGAGCTCACCGTAGCTAAGTTTTTTGGCTCCGTCGATAACGGCAATTTTATCGGGGCAGACAACGGCGGCTTTTTCTATTAATGCACGAATACAATTGATTGACATCTTAGCTCCTTGAAGCGGTATCGTTTTGCATGCCAAGCGTCCAAATGGCATACTCGTAATCCATCACGATGTTGGGTATGGCGTGAAGTCCTAATACTTTTTTATAGAAAAACTGCATAATGCTCTCCGCCTCTTCATACGAAAGCACTTTAGTGATACCGCCCGTTAATACGACGGTTTTGAGCTGTTCAAGATGTAGCGTTACGTACAACGGGTGCAAGCGCGAGACTTTGTAAAGCACCAAGAAAATGGAGAGCTGCATCAAAATGCGAAGTGCTTTTTCGCTCTCTTCTTCCAAGATATTTTCCGTTACGTTCAAATACGCCAAAAGCTCGTACACGAACTCGTTGTTTTTGGCGGCAAAGATCAGCGTCTCACGTGATTTATAGACGCCCAGTTTTTTAAACACCAAACGGTCAAATCCGCTTTCGCTGACGATATTGTCGCGCACCAAATCACGGCTGTAATGAATATCGGTCGTTGCGCCGCCGATGTCTACGACGATGAACGGATTGACCACGTCAAAATTGGCGTCAATCAGCGGTAAAGAGCGATTGACGATGTAAGGCGTAGAATAGATTTGATTGGCCGTGATAGCGTAGAGGTGTTTGATGTCCTCTTTGCCGACGATATCGGCTTGATACAGATTGGTCAAGTATTCTTTCAGCTCGCCGCCGTTGACATGTAGCTTTTCGGTGATGATGTTTCCAAGCACTTTAAGCTCTTGAATGTTTTCGCTCAAAAACATTGCGTCTTGTTTTGTGCCGACGTACACGATGTTGTTGTAATGAACATTGCGTAAAAAGTGAAACAACTTTTCGTCAAACACGTTTGCGATACCGTCGATCCCGCCGACGAGAATAACCACGTCAATCAGTTCTCCCGGTGCTTTGGCTTCGTCGATTTTATGGTACAAAATCGTATCGATGATGTTAATCCCCGAGTTAAATGCGATGTTTTTGGCAAATTTGAGGCTGAACGAATTGGTAAGACCGATAATGAGTGTACTTAAACCGCCGTTAGCGGAAGAGCAAATATAGATGTCTTCTTTTGCGTAGTTGGAAAAAATATCGCCGCATTTATTGAGCAAATCATCAAAAATATCTTTGTTAAAATCGCGAAAATATTGGTTAATACCGCTTTGCTGACACACTTTAAAATAGGTACTACCCACGTCGATCAGTAGTTTACTCATAGCATGGCTCCTATGTCGTGGATAATTTTGTTGATGACTTCGGTTTTACTTTCCGGTAAATTGACTTTGGATTTTTCATACGCAAAACAGCGTTCCGGTAACGGAAGCTTTCCTTTATCGATGATGCGGATATTGCCTTGATCGTCTCGAATCGTAATCACGGCGTTATGGTTGATGATGTGCGGCGAAAACGGCACGTCGATAAGTCCGCTTTTGATAGTGTTAAACACTTTCCGCCACAAGGTATCGGCAGGATCGTTCATGACCGCATCCATTAACGCCCGTACTTCCAACTCAAGATTTTCCTCTTCTTCGGCATCGCTCATCACGGGAAGTCCTTTGAGAGTACGAAGCGTATATTTGGTATTAGCGACCGATTGGGCATTGCATTGCATGGTCGGAATTCCAAACGCCTCGTCGCGCGTTTTGATGATGATTTTATCGGCTCTAACCATCGCGGCAATGACCGTGTTGGTATTGATCAGCTGGTCGGAGAGTTCTTTGTTGCGCGGAAACGCACCCATCCACTGATGGTAAACGAGATTGATGATGGCATCTTGACTTCCAAACGTATCGGCGTATTCGCGTGCCAATTTCTTTAAGACATTGGACGTGACGATGTCTTGCATCATCGAGCCGTTTTGCGAGAAACTGACCGAAAAGGATTTGACGCCTTCTTCCAACGATAGAAGCATCTCGATGAGCTGGATCACGATAACGATGCACGGCGGAACGAGCGTTGCCGTGAGAGGACCGAACGATTCACGATTGATCGGCTCGTTGAGTTTGGAGTAAAGCGCACAGACTTTGTCGACGTATTTCCAGTACAAGAAGGCTTTATCGAGCGGAAAGTTTTTCGAGTAAGGCAACATGTACGTAATCGGTCCGCCCTCGATCTCAAAAATACCCGACGCCAAAGCGGTTTCCACCAAAAGCCTCGCATCGGGCGTACCGTGGCGAAGGCTAACGGGTTTGTTAAAGTGTGTGATCATTTTTCTGGTCGTTCGATAACCGTGATTGACAAGCGGATAGCCGTTGAGCATGTCCATCTCGTTCTCTTCGGAGAGGCGAAGCATCTTTTGCGCCATCGCATAGTCGTTGAGGCGCGTGTTACTATCCACCGTCAAGGGCAAAACGTCGATGTCGGCACCCATAAACGTTTCGTAGAGTTCAAACATCTTTTTATAAGTCGGGAAACCGCCGCGCGGCTGAACCAAAAGACGGTCGCGTTTTTTAAAATGATGCGTGATAAAAAGCTCTTTGGGAGCATTCGCGATAAAATTTTCAATCTCGGCAAAATCAAACGTGTCGGCGTATTCGTTGCGCGTAATGACGTCGCGCTCTTTTTGCAACAAACTCATGCGCGCTCCTTGACGTATCGCTCTAACTCGTCTAAACCGGTATTGAGATCGACTTGATGGAACACGAGATCGAACCCGTAAGATCGGTATTTGGGGATAATATCGTCTTGGTTGGCTTCACCCACGGCTAAGTTGCCGCCGATCACAAAGATAACGTCTTCACGCAAGTTATACTCGGAGCGCAAAAACTGCAAATCTCTACACCACCCTTCCGCTTCGCCGTTGAGTGACGAGATCAGCAAAATGTCGGCGTCGGTTTCAACCACCGCGTCGATAAACTCTTCCAATGAAGTGTTGACACCCAGATTAAACACTTCAAACCCTCTTGCTTGTAACGATATATCGATGAGTCGGTTAGCGACCACGTGAATATCGTTGCCGACTACGCCCGTGACAACTTTCATTCTTTTAGCCTAAATTTTGAATAATTTTGTATTTTATCTTAACCTTATTAAAGTATAATTAACACAAATTTTTTGAAAAAGTTTTAGCATGTATCGTATTTTACTCGCGTGTAGCATTTTTCTAGCGGCTTTCGGCACTAACGTATCGGCATGCGGAGGCAGTTGCTTGGAGTGTCATCCCAAACTGCAACCTCATATCGACGATTCCAACCATTTCGTATTAAAAGAGTGCATTACATGTCACAATAAACCCTCCGAAAAAGGGCAATGCGGAAAAGACTGCTTTGATTGTCATTCACGTGAAAACGTTTATGCGCAAAAAGACGTCGGAGCACATCAAGAACTCAAACTCTGCGGTTCTTGCCATGAAGAAAAAGTCGATTTTACCGTACCGAAGCGTTCACCCATGTCCACTCAAGACAACCTGATACGCCTTTTCAAATAACAAGTAACACAAGGAGCCCTTATGAAATTTTACACCGCAGACCTTTGCGATGCCTATCCTAATCACGTTCGCGTTCTCGATCCTCTTTTCAAATCCTACGGCGGACGCAAACGCATCTTCGGCTCTATCGTTACCGTTCAACTCTTTGGCAATAACAAAACGTTAGTCGAACTGCTCAAAAGTGAAGGTGCCGGACGCATTGCCGTCGTCGACGTCCATGCCGCATACACGGCCGTCGTCGGCGATAATTTGATGAAATTCGCGTATGAAAATCACTGGGCAGGAATCGTGATCAACGGTTACGTCCGCGATACTAAAAATACGAAAGAGATCGATGTAGGGCTTTTTGCATTGGGAACATGTCCGAAAAAGACGATGGAACCTCAAGAAGGAAGCTTACATGTAAGCTTCTCGTTCGGCGGCGTAACGTTCAATGAAGGCGACTATCTTTACGCCGATCGCGACGGAATCATCCTAAGTGCTACGCCTTTAGAGCATGCTCAAGACACGCTCTCATAAGGTGTTTCCACTCCAAATCGAAGTGTTTTGCGATAAACGCTTCGGTATGGGGAACCGTGCACAAAGAACAATCCAAATGCGCAACATTTTCAAAAACCGCGTATCGTCCCTTGCGTGAATCGATCGCACAAGTGCTTTTATACGTTATCCCTTCGCGGCACGCAATACCCTCATCGTTAAACCGAAAATGCGGGCAAGCGCACAAATAACAATTCAGTTTCTCCATCGTATGGCACTTTTGACAATCTCCATACAAAGGGCAAAAATCCGGCTCGTTCAAGCGCATTTTTTCAAACGTAAAATAGTCGATGATCGCTTCTTTGGACATCTTTTGCATCAAAAGTTTAACGATAATCGCGTGATGTTTGTTAGCATGTGCTTCAAACCAATGCAAATAGCTCATAATTTGTCGTTTCCTTGAAAAAAAGACCGTTATATTGAGAATTTTATAGTAAAATTCGCTCAAAGGAATAAGGTTATGAAAAAATACGCGATTATTGTAGCACTTCTCACGTCGCTTTTCGCCAATGACGTCACCGACGACGATAATTTCAAAGAGGAAGATATTCCTAAAATTTTATCGATTATCAAAGACGGCACCAAAGAGCATATTCCGATGCTTTTGGACGACTACACCACACTCGTGGACGTCGTGAGTTTTCAAAACGCGATCGAGTACCGTAACCGCATCAATTCGCATAACGAGATGATTCAAACCATCCTGAAAACCGACAAAGGTACGCTCATCAAAACGACGTTTGAGAACAATCGAAGCTATTTGTGTAGCGATGAAGAGATCAAGCAGTTGTTAAAACACGGTGCCGTTTTCGTTTACGTTTTCTACGATCTAAACAACACCGAATTGTTTAAATTTTCCGTTCAATACAAAGATTGCCAACCCTAAAGAAAGTTACATGTAGGGCTTACATGTAACTTTGAAGGCTTACTTTTTTCGAATGACGATTTTGCCTTCTTGGGCATCGATGACGATATTTTCACCCTCATGCAAACGATCTTCCAAAATCAGCTCCGCCAATTTGTCTTCCACTAACTCATACAAAGCGCGTTTTAAAGGACGTGCACCGTAGACCGGATCAAATCCCGCTTCGGCGATCAACGCTTTTGCGGCAGTCGTCAATTCGGCTTTGATCTCTTTGCCGGCGAGTTTAGTTTCGATCTCTTTAAACATAATGCTCACGATCTCTCTCAAGCCGTCTTCGGTGAGCGGATTGAAGATCACGATGTCGTCCAAACGATTGAGAAATTCGGGTTTAAAGTAGGCACGAAGCTCTTTCATCACCTCTTCTTGACGTTTTTCGCCCTCAAACTCCATAATTTTGCTACTGGCGATATTGGACGTTAAGATGATGATCGTATTTTTAAAATCGACCGTCACGCCCTTATTGTCCGTCAAACGTCCTTCATCGAGTACCTGAAGCAAGATGTTAAAGACATCCGGATGCGCTTTTTCAATCTCGTCGAATAATACGACGCTGTAAGGTCTTCGTCGTACCGCTTCGGTAAGTTGTCCGCCCTCATCGTAACCGACGTAGCCCGGAGGCGCACCGACCAAACGACTGACCGAGTGTTTTTCCATATATTCGCTCATATCGAAACGAATCAACGCTTTGGTCGTATCGAACAAAAAGTTTGCCAACGCTTTGGCACTTTGCGTTTTACCTACGCCCGTAGGTCCCAAGAAAAGAAAACTGCCGATCGGCTTGTTTTGCTCGCTAAGACCTGCTTTATTACGTTTAATCGCACGACCGATCGCCTTGATCGCTTCGTCTTGCCCGATAACCTCTTTTTGGAGATACGCTTCGACATGTAAAACTTTCGTCTTCTCGCTTTGGAGCATTTTCGTCACCGGAATGCCCGTCCATTTACTGACGATCGTTGCGATCATCTCTTCATCGACGCTGTTTTTAAGCAACGTCCCGCTCTCTTGCATCTTTTCCCATTTAGCCTTAAGCTCGTCCTCTTGTTTTAAGAGTTCAGGTAGCTTACCGTACTCGATCTCGGCGGCTTTGTTAAACTCGCTACGTTTTTTCGCACTTTCCGCTTCTCGTTTCAAGGCTTCCGCTTGGCTTTTAATGGAAGCGATGTCGTTAAAAACGCTCTTTTCGTTTTCAAACTGTGCATCAAGCGCGTGCATCTTCTCTTTAGCATCGCTAAGCTCTTTTTCAATGGCATGCAAACGCTCGTCGTTCTTTTTGTTTTTTTCCATCAAAAGTGCCTCTTTTTCAACCATCAGCGTACTGATAGAGCGTTTAATACGGCTCAGCTCGGTGGGCTCGCTTTCGATCTGCATTTTAAGTTCTGCCGCGGCTTCGTCGATCAAATCGATCGCTTTATCGGGTAAAAAACGATCGCTAATGTAACGCGAACTCAGCTTTGCCGCCGCGACCAGTGCGGAGTCTTGAATGCTAACGTTATGGTGGGCTTCAAGATGCTCTTTAATACCGCGTAAAATCTGTAACGCTTCGTTGATGCTCGGCTCGTTGACCGTGACCGGTTGGAAACGACGTTGCAGAGCCGCATCTTTTTCAAAATACTTGCGGTACTCTTTTAAGGTCGTCGCACCGATCGTGTGAAGCTCGCCTCTGGCAAGGGCGGGTTTGAGGATATTCGCCGCATCCATACTGCCTTCACTGGCACCTGCACCGACGATGGTGTGAATTTCGTCGATAAACAAGATAATATTGCCGTTTTTTTTCACTTCGTCGATGACGGCTTTGAGTCGGTCTTCAAACTCGCCGCGGTATTTGGCTCCGGCGATTAACGCACTCATATCAAGCGCGATCACGCTTTTGTTTTGCAAGCTTAAAGGCACGTCGTTGTGCGCGATACGCAAGGCTAATCCCTCGGCAATCGCCGTTTTACCCGTACCGGGTTCGCCGATTAAGATCGGATTGTTTTTCGTCTTACGAATCAAAATCTGCATCATACGACTGATCTCTTCGTCGCGTCCGATCACCGGATCAAGCTTGCCTTCGCTCGCAAGTCTGGTCAAATTAATACCGTATTTATCCAAAGATTCTAAAGTATCGTCGGCACTTTGTTTGTCGATCTTTTTGCCGCCGCGCAATGCTTCGAGATTCTTTTTAAATTGTAACAGGTCTAAGTATTTACCCAAAATCTTTTTAAAAGGGTCGTTGTCGATATTCGCCAAAAGCCACGTATCGACCGATAAATAGCTGTCGCCTTTTTGTTTCATCAAGCCTTCGGCTTTTTGAAGCGTCTCGACTAAAGCACGCGAAACGGTGATATTCTCTTTCGTCACCGAAGAAGCCGTCGGTAATTTTTGAATTTCGCTTTTGACTTCAAGTTCGATAGCACTCTTATCGATGTTCATTTTAGTAAAGACTTGATTGAGAATCGAAGCCGAATTGGTAATCAATCCCCAAAGTACATGTAAAGGGGTTGCCTCTTGATTTTTCGAATGTAAAGATAGGCTAATAGCACTTTCGATCGCTTCGCGCATTTGATTGGTTAGTTGTTCAAAAAGTGAGTTCATCGCATCTCCTTTGATTTTTACGGTATTATATAACTTTAGTCTATTGTTGTCAAGTTTATTTAGCACTAAGGCATTATGTATGGTGACTATTTTAGCATTAAATACCGACCTGTCAAACGTTTTAAACCTACCGATCCGCCCTTGGATTTCATAGAAATTTTAGGGAACTTCCACTATAATCAACACTCCAAATATATGCATCTCTTGCTAGGAGTTAAACACACCCTATGAAACATCCATCTTTTGCCGCTCTCGGCTTCACCGCTACGTTTGTAGCCCTCATAACGTTTTTTTCTTCGACACTCTTCGCAGACACTCCCGAAGGAGAAAAAAGTCGCCTTGCATCGCTTGCCAAATTTACGCGTGTTTTGGCTACGATTGAAAAATACTACGTCGACGACCTTAAAATCGACGATATCGTCACAAAAGCGATCGAAGGACTTTTAACCAACCTTGATGCACACTCCTCATACTTAGACGAGAAACATCTTAAAGACCTTAAAATTCAAACCGAAGGCGAATTCGGCGGTTTAGGAATTACCGTCGGTCAAAAAGACGGTGCCTTAACCGTTATCGCTCCGATGGAAGGAACGCCTGCGGATAAAGCGGGAGTCAAAGCCGGAGACATTATCCTAAAAATCAATAAACAATCAACGCTCAATATGACGATTGACGAAGCAGTCAATATCATGAGAGGTAAACCCGGTACCGGTATCGAGTTAACCTTGGTACGCGAGGGCGAGACAAAACCCCTACTCATCTCCATCGTCCGCGATATTATTAAAATCGAATCGGTTTATACCAAAACGGTTGAAAACGAAAATATGCTTTACGTTCGCGTCGTTAACTTCGATAAAAACATCGTAGGCGACGTTCAAGAAGCGATCAACAAAAACAAAAACGTTAAAGGTATTATTTTAGATCTCCGCAACAATCCCGGAGGCCTTCTCAACCAAGCCGTCGGATTGGTCAACCTTTTCGTCGATGAGGGCATCATCGTTTCGCAAAAAGGACGCGTCGAGTCCGAAAACGCCGAATATAAAGCCAATAAAGCCGATATGATTACCAAAAAACCGTTGGTTGTTCTCGTCAACGGCGGAAGTGCCAGTGCCAGCGAAATCGTCAGCGGTGCGTTACAAGACCACAAACGCGCGGTCATCGTCGGTGAAAAAACGTTCGGTAAAGGTAGCGTTCAAGCCATTCTTCCCGTCGTCGATAACGAAGCCATCCGCTTAACCATCGCACGTTATTACCTCCCAAGCGGTCGTACCATTCAAGCCGAAGGCGTCGTGCCGGACATCGTCGTTTATCCCGGCGACGTACCGAATAAAACCAACGAACAGACGATTAAAGAAAAAGATTTGAAAAAACACCTTGAAGGTGAACTTAAAAAAGTAGACGAAAATAAAACAACCGCGGTCGCGGATACGAAAGAGGCAAAAACAAAAGCGAAGGGCGGTAAGGACTCTAAAACAACCAATAAAGAGATCGTAACCCAAGAGAATCTTTACAAAGATTTACAACTCAAAAGTGCCGTTGACATTATCAAGGTACTTTCTATTAAAAAATAAGCGAGGAGCTTTCTGTGAACAAAGGTGCGTTAATATACGAAGGTAAAGGTAAAAAACTTTTTGTAACCGATGACGAAAATCTCTTGATTTCCGAGTTTAAAGACGATTTGACGGCATTTAATGCCGAAAAAAGAGGCAATGAAGCAGGAAAAGGCGCACTCAACTGTAAAATCAGTACGCAGTTGTTTCATCTTTTGGAACAACACGGTATCCAAACGCATTTGGTCAAAACGCTTGACGATACGCACCAATTGATTAAAAAAGTTAAAATTATTCCTATCGAAGTGGTCGTCCGTAACATCGCAACCGGTTCATTGGCGAAACGTCTGGGTATCAAAGACGGTACGGTTCTTCCGTTTACCTTGGTAGAATTTTATTATAAAGACGATGCACTCGGTGATCCTATTATCAACGACGAACATTGTTTATTGCTCAATCTCGTCAAAAGCGAATCGGATCTTGAAGAACTCAAACGTTTGGGTCGAGAGATCAATGCAATCATGAAAAGCTTTTTCGCAGAACGTAAACTCAAACTCGTCGATTTTAAAGTCGAATTTGGCGTCGATCAAGAAGGCACGATTCTCCTTGCCGATGAAATCAGCCCCGATAGCTGTCGCTTCTGGGATATGGATACCAACGAAAAACTCGATAAAGATAGATTTAGACAAGGTCTCGGCAGCGTCAAAGTTGCTTACGAAGAGGTTTTAAAACGTATACTCTCGCACTAAATACTGAAGGAAAACGAAACAATGAAAGTTATTGTCAATATTCAACTGAAAAACGGCGTTCTCGACCCGCAAGGAAAAGCCGTCCATCATGCGCTCGCTTCGCTCAAATTTGACGAAGTCGGCGACGTACGTATCGGAAAGCAGATTATTCTCGAGGTTGCGACCGACGATCAAGCCAAGGCAAAAGAACGCGTAACCGTTATGTGTGAAGAACTCTTAGCCAATACGGTTATCGAAAACTATACGATCGAGTTTCCCGCATGTTAGTCGCCGTCGCGGTATTTCCGGGAACCAACTGTGAAATCGATACGAAATATGCGTTCGAAAAATTAGGTCAAGAAGTTGTTTTGGTTTTTCATAAAGAGGAAAAATTACCCGAGGGAACCGATCTTGTGGTTCTCCCCGGAGGTTTTAGCTACGGCGATTATTTACGAAGTGCGGCTATTGCTAAATTTTCACCGATTATGAAAGCCGTCATCGCGTTTGCCCAACAAGGCGGAAAGGTACTCGGTATCTGTAACGGATTTCAAATGCTAGTCGAAGCGCGTCTTTTACCCGGAGCGATGAAACGTAATGAAAACGTCCATTTTATTTCGCAATTTCATCACTTAAAAGTCGTTCACAACGATAATACCTTTTTACGCCGATGTTCTGTTGGCGAAGTGCTCAACATCCCTATCGCTCACGGTGAGGGAAGTTTTTACATCGATCCGGAAGGTCTCAAAGAACTCTATGCTAAGCATCAAGTTCTCTTAACCTATTGCGATGAAAAAGGCACTCCTCAAAATCCTAACGGTTCGATCGACGCGATTGCGGGCATTTGTAACGAAGCCAAAAACGTTTTCGGTCTTATGCCGCATCCCGAGCGTGCGATTGAAGCGATTTTGGGTTCAGACGACGGCGTCAAAATGCTCCGAGGTTTTCTTGACTAAGCTTATACGAAGTTTTTTACTTCCGTTTATCCTTCTTGCTATCCTCTTCCAAAGCCTTTATGCCGAAGAAGGGGTTTTTGCGGAAACATCGTCACGCTCCAAATCGCTGTTCGTCTCGCTCGAATCCAGCCCGCAAAAAGTCTATATCGGACAAGTTTTTAGCGTTAAAGTTAAAGCCATCGTTGCCAAGAGCAAAGTCGATGCGTTAAGCAACACTTTTTCAGAAGGTTCTAACGTCGTCGTCCTCAATCCTCAAGCGACGTGGGAATCTGCGGGTTCCAATACGTATTATGCGACGTTTCTTTTCAAAGTCACGTCTAAAAATGCTTCCATGCCGCGTTTAAGCGTCTCGTTGATTCAAAATCAAGAAGCCTTAGAGAGCGAAATCATCGGCTTAAGCCTTCCTTCCGTCGTTCAACTCAAAAACGATCCTCTTTTTTGCAACGTTATCGCCCAATCGTTTAACGTCAATAAGTACAAAACGACGACTTTCGACGCTAAAAACGTCATCGTTGTTTTGGAGATTGAAACAAGCGGTGCGAATCTGCAAGATTTTAAACTCGGCGGTATCGCTAAAAGCGGCATCGATTCGTACTCGCAAACCGCTAACGGCGAGAAGATTTACTATTACGCCATTATCCCCAATTATCAACGCGAATTCGAGTTTACCTATTTTGATCTTCCGAGCAATAAATTTCAAAAAATAACGCTTCCGGTCATCATCGAAAGCGACGAAGTCAGTACCCAACTGGGGCTCAACCCGAAAGAGAGTATTTTCGAGTTTTACAAAACGATCGCTTACGGTGTTTTTGCTTTTGTCTTTTTTGTCATTCTTTTAAAGAAACGACGCTGGTACTATCTGCTTCCCGTTTTGATTTTTACGGCACTGTTTTTCTTGGATAAAAACCCTTTAAATAAAGTCAAACTCAAAGCCAATAGCGCTTTGATGATTTTGCCGACCGAACGCTCCACGGTTTTTTTTACGAACGATAAAATGCTGGACGTCGAAAGGCTCGGCGATCGCGATAATTACATCAAAATCTTACTTCCTGATGGGAAAATAGGATGGACGCAACGTGAAAATATTACCCAGAATTAGAGCTTTTTTCGTTATGATCGAATTCGTCGTGACCGTTTTGATCACGATCGTTTTAATGTATCTGTTTCGAAACCGTACGCACGGCATTCGAAAAACGTGGGCCAATCTTCAAACCTATTTGATCGGATTTAAGATCGTCACCCACGGCGACATTTCGCCTAAGACGACTTTGTTGGTTATGAACCATCAAAGTTTACTCGACATCGTGACGCTCGAAGCGATTTACCCTAAAAATCTCTGTTGGATCGCTAAAAAAGAGATCGAAGATATTCCGCTTTTTGGGCATATTATCCCGGCACCTCGTATGATTTCGATCGATCGAAAAGATAAACGCTCCATTATCAAAATGCTTAAAGAAGGCAAAGAGCGCGTTAGCGAAGGTCGTGTGCTTGCGATGTTTCCCGAAGGTACACGAGGAAGAGGCGATAAGCTTTTAAAATTCCAAAGCGGAGCCAAAGCATTAGCGGAAAAATTGGACCTTGTCGTACAACCTGCTCTCATCACGGGTGCGCGCTACGTTCTCGACTCGCAAAACTTTATGGCAAACGGCGGAGAAGTCCATGTGCATTTTCTTGATCCCATCGATCCCAAAGCCGACGAGCAATGGTTTGAGAAAATGTACGACGCGATGAATCAAACACTGCAAAGCAATTTAAACCAAGCGTAACGTTAAGAGAAACGTCACAAAAGTGGCGTTTTCTTTTTTTATTTTTTGCTACAATAACGCCGTTTTTCGGATTTTTCAAAATACTTTAAAACGTAAAAGTATTTGAAAAAACCCAACAAATACATACATTAACAAAGGAACTACGATGTCAAAACACCCTTTTCAAACCGAAGTGACACAACTTTTAGACCTGATGATTCACTCGCTCTACTCGAATAAAGAGATCTTTTTGCGTGAGCTTGTCTCCAATGCCTCTGATGCACTCGACAAGCTAAACTACCTAACCTTAACCGATGAAAAATATAAGGCTCTTTCTTACGTTCCTCGTATCGATATTGCGATCAATAAAGAAGCCAAAACCCTAACGATCAGCGATACGGGTATCGGTATGAACGAAGAGGACTTGGTCGAAAACCTCGGAACTATCGCTAAAAGCGGTACCAAATCATTCTTGCAAAACCTTAGCGGCGATAAAAAGAAAGACTCTAGCCTCATCGGTCAATTTGGTGTTGGTTTCTACTCTGCTTTTATGGTTGCAAACAAAATCGAAGTCATTAGCCGCAAAGCAGGCGAAGAGACCGCTTACATGTGGAGCAGTGAAGCCGGGGCAGAGTATGACATCGCTGAAGTTTCCAAAGAGAGCCACGGAACATCCATCACTCTTTACCTCAAAGACGATGAAGATGAATTTTTAGAGTTTTACCGCATTCAAAACGTCATTAAAAAATACTCTAACCACATCCAATTCCCTATTTTTATGGACAAAGAAGTCAAAGAGTATGACGATGAAGGCAAAGAGAAAAGCAGCGAAATCAAAAATGAGCAAATCAACAAAGCGAGCGCGCTTTGGACAGTAGCAAAAAGTCAAATCAAACCAGAAGAGTACAAAGACTTTTACCAACAAATCTCTCACGATAGTAGCGATCCATTGTTATGGAGCCATACCAAAGCAGAAGGAACATTTGAGTACACCACCCTCTTCTACATTCCTTCAACACCGCCAATGGACTTGTTTAGAATGGACTATAAACCGGGTGTCAAACTCTACGTTAAACGCGTGTTTATCACCGATGATGAAAAAGAGTTGTTGCCAACTTACTTACGTTTTGTTAAAGGTATCATCGATGCGGAAGACCTACCGCTTAACGTCAGCCGTGAGATTTTACAACAAAACAGAATTTTAGAGACCATCAAAAAAGCTTCCGTGAAAAAAATCTTGAGCGAACTTAAATCTCTCAAAGAAAAAGATGCAGAAAAATACCTTGAGTTCTACAAAAACTTCGGGCGCGTCATCAAAGAAGGTTTGTACAATGACTGGGACAATAAAGAAGCGCTTTTAGAGTTAGTGCTTTTCAAATCGTCTAAACGTGATGGACTTGTCAGCCTTAAAGAGTACAAAGAGAGTATGAAAGAGGATCAAAAAAGCATCTACTATATCACGGGTGAAAATGAAAGAATCCTTCGTAATTCTCCACTGATTGAGCAATTCAAAGCTAAAGATATTGAAGTCTTGCTTCTTGATGAAGAAGTCGATGCCATCGTCTTCCCAATGGTGGGCGAATACGATAAAACACCGATCAAACCCGTAAACAACTCCGACATCGACGAAGAGATCAAAGAAGACAAAGAAAAAGTAGAAGAAGATGAAAAAACCTACAAAGAAATTTTGGTCAAAATGAAAGAAATCCTCAAAGACGATGCGAAAGACGTCAAAATCTCTAGTCGTTTGAGTGATTCTCCATCATGCCTTGTGTACGATAAAAACGACCCAGACTTCCAAATGCAACAGATGCTTAAACAGATGGGACAAGACAATCTCCCAGCCGTTAAGCCCATCTTAGAGATCAATCCTGAGCATGAAATCTTCAAAAAACTAAGCGCAAAAAGTGACCTTTTAGAGCTTAATGACGTTGCTTTCTTACTTCTTGACCAAGCCAAACTTCAAGAAGGTATGAAGATCGAAGATACCGCGGCTTTTGCCAAACGCTTGAACCGTTTTATCGCAAAAGCACTCTAAAAATACTTTTACATGTAAGGATTTTTCCTTACATGTAAAAAAGAACTGCCCTTACTTTTCCAAGCTACATCAAATTTCTATTTTCATAAAATGCCACACACGACTTCCAATGTTTGTAGAACTTTCATTGGTTATTTCAGATGGCAAAATAACGTAAAAGATTATAATGTAAAGCCCTCTCGTCTCTTATATCTTAATATTCATTTACATGGACATATCAGACTATTTTATATATAATATTCGTTGCATAAATAGTTAGGAATAAAGGAATAGAAATGATTGAAATAGGAAAATATGACCATTTTGGAACTAAAGAAGATTACATCACTATAGATCTATCTGATAAAAAGCACTCCAATCGAGTAATTAATTTTTTGAAACGTAACAATATTCTAACTGGTGCGCATGAATTTACAATACAAGCTCAATGGACAGCAGCTCAGTTCCATCCTGATATGGTAATGAAAGAAGATGATTTTCTTGATTTTGCAGATGCCATTAATCAATTGGCTGAAAAAATCAAAGATCGTCGAGAAAACAAAGAATCCTAAAAAAGTGAGCAACTCAAAAACCCGCTAGTGGCTTTTTGTTTGCTCACTTTTAACTTTTTATAGGTAACCTAGGAAAAGGGGTCAGGGCTAAACTTTTAACTTTTTACATGTAAAGTGTGATTGCCCTCACCGCTTCGGGATACGCATGAGCATACTTTTGAATACCCGCCCCAAAACTCTCCAACATATCTTTCGCTCGTATAAACAACGCCGTATCATCTTCAATTTTTGCGAGTTCAAATAGATTTTTGATCATCGTTGAAAGTGGGCTTTTGTAGCTGTTGTCTTCCAAAACGGCTTTGGCACGAAAGGCTTTGTCGGAGAGGTACCATGTACCTTCTTTGTAGAATTTTTGCTCCGCTTCATGGCTGAGTCTCTTTGCCAGTTCCAAATAGTGCGCTTCGTTGCTGTGCGCGTAAGCTCGAAGTAACGCTTCGATCACAAAAGCGTAGTCTTCTAACAAGGCTTCCACTTTCAAACTACCGCCTAAAACCATCTGATGGTACAAAACACCTTTTACATGTAAAGAGTTTAAAAGTGTATCAAGCACGCTTTTTGCTTTTTCGACTTTGTCTGCCTCGAAGAGTGCTGTGACCATCAACGCATTCCACGCGGTCAAAATTTTGGTGTCGATAAATGGATACGCTACCTTTTGACGTTCCTCTTTTAAAATAACAATCGCTTCATTAAGACGTGCAGGTTTTTCGTTACATGTAAGCGTAGGATTGGTGGTTTGATGTTCAAAATTGCCGAACTTTGTGATGCCAAAATAGTCCATCACGGCTTTCGTTTCTACTTCACTGAGCCCGCCTTTTAAAAGTGCTTCTTGGGTTTCTTTAAAACCAAACACAAAGTATTTACCCTCTTCTCCCTCAGAGTCAGCATCACTAGCACTGAGGTAAAGTCCCTCTTTTAAAAACCGCTCATCCATCGCTTTGATGGTTGTGTCAATAAGCTCTTGAAAGTACGGTTTTTGAGTGATTTTAAACACTTTGGCATAGACTTCGATGAGTTCGGCATTGGTGTAAAGCATCTTTTCAAAATGTGGAATCACCCAACTTTCATCAACGCTATAACGGTAAAAGCCACCCTCAATTTGGTCGTTGATACCGCCTCGCGCCATTGCATTTAAGGCATCTTCACTCATATACAACGCTTCAAGATTACCCGTTTTCTGATAAATGTCTAACAGAGCATTCCACGTCGATGCATGGGGAAATTTTGGCGCACTTCCGATGCCTTTGGAAACATCATCGTAACTCGTTTTCACCTTGCTCACAAACGTTTCCAGAACCATCTCTGCATCAATGTGCTCTTTTTGCTCAAAACTGCGCTCATACTGCTTGATCGCCGCTTCAATGCTTACGGCACTTTTTTGCACCTCTTCGTACGCATCATCAAACTTGCCTTTGATAAAACTGGTCAGTTCACGAAACCCCATACGTCCTTGCACACTTTGCGGTGGCAGATACGTTCCTGCAAAAATGACTTGTTGTGTTGGAGTCATAATGATACTCAGTGGCCAACCGCCAGCGCGTTTGGTGAGCAGGTAATGCACGTCTTGGTAGTATTTATCAAGGTCTGGCATCTCTTCACGATCGACCTTGATGCTCACATACGCATCGTTGAGCACTTTAGCACTGAGTTCATCCTCAAACGTTTCGCGCTCCATCACATGACACCAATGACAGGTACTGTACCCGATGGAAAGAAAGATCAGTTTGTTTTCCTCTTTGGCTTTGACAAGCGCTTTATCGCTCCATGCCATCCAGTTCACGGGGTTGTGCGCGTGTTGCAACAGATAAGGAGAATCCTCGTGTATCAGCTCGTTCGTGTGCATTTTAGACTCCTAAGGATTGTAGGGCGTAGGTACGTAGCCTTTTTGAAGGAGTAATTTCATACCGCCACGTAGATTTACGACTTTGTAACCTTGTTTGGAAAGCAAATCCGAAACGGCGGAAGTTCGGCTTCCCGTACGGCAGATCAAAGCAAATTCTTTGTCTTTACTGACATGTTTGTCAAGTTCTTTTAAAAAGGCATCGACGTCGTAGCGTCCTTGCTCGTCAAAGAACGTCAACAAAACCGCACCTTTCACAACGCCCGTATCGGCCCACTCGGGTTTAGTGCGAATATCCACGACCGTTATACCGCTTTTGACGACGGCTTCGTCGACTTCAACGTTTCGCAAATCTGCAAAAAGAAATGAACTCAGAAAGATTAAAAAGAGACCGATTTTACGCATTATAACTCCTCTGTTTTTAGGAGTTATTTTATCCGTTTAAAGTAAGAGATGACTTTAAAACTTAATGTACCATTCCCGCTTCAACTAAAAACGGTGAATGGGTATAGCTAATCTTTTTGATTTTGTCGTACTTGGCATACGAAAGATAAAGCGTATCTTTGGCCCGTGTGGTCGCTACGTAAAAAAGGCGACGCTCTTCTTCCAAACTTCCACCCTTTTGCATCAGCTTTCGATTGGGGAAGCGTCCGTCCATGAGGTCGATGACGTAGACTTCTTTAAACTCCAGCCCTTTGCTCGCATGAATGCTGAGCAAATTGACCCCCTCGCCTTCGCTCATTTCGTTGCTTCCTAACGTTAAGGCATTTAAAAAACGCTCGCTCGAAGCGTACGAACTTGAAAGGTCTTTGAGCAGGTGCCCTTTGCGAAAGATGCGTGAGCGTGCTTCGGTTTTTTGTTTTTCATCGACACTGCCGTCTTTTTTAATCGAACGTTTAAGTGCCAAAGTTTCGGCGATCGCGCTGAATACTTCGGAGCTTAAAACGTGATTGATGAGACTTTGCGGCGTTTTAATGCGCGTGGCATGTTTCATAAATTTGTAAAATTGGTATAAAAACTTCGCCCCATCAACGCTCAAACGCGGGTGCTTTAAAATCGGACTGGATAAAAATAACTCTTCAAAACCCAAATTGTAAAAACGGCTCACGCTCCCCAAATCGTAAATCTCGTCAAAAAGCCCTAACTGATGGTTCTTGGGACGTTTTTTAAACAGGTCTTCGACACCGGATTTGGGATGAAAAAACCCTTCGTAAATATTGCCCTCGCCCAATTTAAAAAGGGCGTCAAACAGTTCTTTCGAAAGAGAACTCCCCACGCCTCTAGCATACTCAAACGTATGAATAAACGCCATCATATCTTTGGGGTTGACCACGACGCCCACAAGGTCTAACATCGCCTTGACTTCAGCCGCGTCAAAAAAGCTGATGCCTCCTTTTCGCTTACAGGCAATGCCTTGTTCTCGTAGCGTTGCCTCAATGCCGTCCGCGGTAGAGTTATTGCGGAAAATAACGGCAATTTCCTGCGGCGGATTGGCGGAATTGCGAATCAACGAAGCGATGGAATGGTATTGAGCGAACAACTCATCGTAAATCAGCAGTTGCGGTGCTTCAAACGCTCCTTCGCGCGTGACTTCCAAGTGCTTTTCGTAGAGCCTTGGATTTTGTTCGATGACGCGATTGGCTAAGGAGAGAATTTTATGAGATGATCGGTAATTTTTATTGAGCGTAAAAACATTGGCATTGGGGTAACGCGTCGCAAAAGAGCCGATGATGTCGATGTTGGCACCGTTAAAGGCGTAAATACTCTGATCGTAATCTCCTACGCAAAAAAGCGACTTGGAACGAAACGCGTCGATCAAAGAGCCTTGTAAGGTGTTCGTGTCTTGGTACTCGTCGATTAAGACTTCCTCAAAACCGATCAGATCGTTTTTCGTCAATGCTTCGCGCATCAAAATCAACAAATCGTTAAAATCCACGTATCCGAATTCGTGTTTGAGTGCTTTAAACTCTTCAAAAATATCTTCGTAAATGTCAAAAAAAACGCCGTGTTCACTGTCGTTTTCCGCCAACCATTCGGTAAAGCTTTGCGTCACGGTACTGTTTTGATAGAGCGAAAAAAGATCGTATAGGTAACCCGCGCTGTAAGCTTTAACGCCCGATTCGATATGATCGAACCGTCTTCGCTCCACAATGGTTTTGAGTAAAATTTTCAGGTCTTTAGGCTGTTTTAAAACGATGTTGTAGCCCATTTTTTTGAGCAGACGATAACTGACCGCATGAAAGGTTCCCGATTCGATTTGAGAGGTAATCGACGTGTTAAAAAAAACGCCCACGCGCTCGATCATCTCGGCGGCGGCTTTGTTGGTAAACGTTAAAAGCAGTATTTGAGAAGGGGCGATGCCTCGTCCGAGCAAGTAGGCTAAACGTGCCACGATCGTAGACGTTTTGCCCGTTCCGGCACTTGCGATAATAAGATTGTACCCTAACGGTGCGGTTGCGGCACTTTTTTGTTCGGGATTTAAACGGCTTAGAGGCATGGTATTCCTAGAAAAAACATTTGAGGCGAAATTGTAGTCCAACTCACCC
Organism: Sulfurospirillum cavolei; assembly: GCF_001548055.1. Classification (GTDB taxonomy): domain Bacteria; phylum Campylobacterota; class Campylobacteria; order Campylobacterales; family Sulfurospirillaceae; genus Sulfurospirillum. The sequence continues at coordinate 1,034,090 of NZ_AP014724.1, read as the reverse complement.
AAAATCTAGGTAAAAACGTTTACAAATACCAGTGACGTTGAACCAATTTTCCGTCTTTATGCTCATCGATATAGACTTTTTTCGGCTCGTCTTTGGAAAGCCACAACAGATAGTCCATCGTATCGGTCGTGATTTCGATGCCGTTGGAACCTTCTTTGTAATTGCCTTTTGAAAGCTGTTCAAACACGCGTGAGAGCACATGATCGGTTCGCGGTAAGGTTAACTCTTTAAGGTTGATCGCATCGTGCATAAATTGATAGATAAGCTTTTTTTGAAGCAGCAGCGTTGCAAAATACGAACCGCTTTCACGGTACTCTTTTGTGCTGATAAGGTTTTTTGAGATATTGCCTAACGGATTAATCGAATCGGTTTTGGCGCACGCATCTCCGATCATTACCAAAATTTGCTCGTTTTTCTCATTTTTCAAATAACTTTGAGAAGCGGCGTCGTTACAGACTTTATCGTAATTTTTTGCCTCATAATCGCGGGTAAGCTCTTTATACGTATAAGCGTAAGACATCGTCAACAAAAGTCCAAACCATACAACTAAAATTTTCATTGCTGTCCTTTGTAAAAAGTGAGAAGTGCTTCAACTTCGGGAGATTTAATATAGCTTAAAAATAATTCTAAAGAGCTTATAGCTTCTTGCGGATAGCCAAGATGAAATTTTGCTTTGGCGTACAAAAGACGAGGCAACGGCGAATGGGTATCGTACGTACTTGCTTTTTGTGCCCAAAGAATCGTCTCTTGATAGGCTCGAAGATGAAAATAAAACTCCGCTAAAGCGTACGCATTTTTAAAATCGGGTTCTTTGGAAAAAGCTTCGACGAGCTTGCGCTCTTCTTGTAAAGCACGTAAAGCTTCTTCGGACTCTTTTTCGGGTAAAGAGGCTTTAGAGTGCAGACCGCTAACGCCTAAAAAAAGGATCTCTTTGGCTTTGGGTTTGGCAACCTCATTCAAAGGTGCCGCTTCAATCGGCGGTACGGAAACGGGAGTGGGAATCGTCTCTGCGGACTTAGTCACAACCGGAGCAACGATCGGTGCCTCGCCCTTGTGATGAATGCCGAACCAAGCGGGACGATACGCATAAACAACCGCCGCACTAAGGCAAAAGAGCCCTAAACAAAGGCTTAAAATTTTCATCGTACGTTTTTTTCGGAGCTTAGCGCACCGTTTTTCCAAGTCCAAAAAACGATTAGGCGTCATGAATCAGTCCTATATCGAGTGCCGTCATCGTTAAAAGGCAACGCGTTATTTTTCGGTATTTGGCAAGGTTGTTTTTATGTGCATAGGCAAGCAATTTCATCAACGTATAGCAAAATTTTTTAATCGTGCGAAAATTGCCTTGCGTGTAACGCGTGATAATTTTTGCTTCACTTTTGGAAAACATACACGCAATATCGCCGTACGAATGAGACATCAACAGAGCATGGATATAGCGTAAAACTTCGTGCTCATCGAGATTTCCGTACTCTATGACCCATTTTGAACGGGTTTGAAACTGCTTTTTACGCAATAACCGTACCCCTTCGTCTTTGTGCATCGCCAAGACAAATTGAAACAGTTTATAATCGCCTAAAATACGAATCAGCTCAAATTGATCGTCGTTGAGCAGTTGTGCCTCGTCGATGAAAATTGTGCATCGCAATCCGACGAAAGCTTCGAATAACTCTTCAAGCATCTCGCCTTGCGTTTTATGCGGCAAAAACTCCATACCGCGTACGTCGTAGAGCTGTTTAAATAAATCTTTAGGTTCGAAAAACGGATGATCGATAAAAACGGTTAGCGAACGTACCGCCGTCGCATGATGCATAAAGCGCATCATATGACTTTTTCCCACGCCCGGATCGCCGACGATAAAAATCAACGGCACGGACTCGTCTCCGATGGATTCTTGGAGCTTTTTGCGTGCAATTTCGGCACTGATACTGTCAAAATAAAACGACGGATCGATAGCGTCTTTGAAAAGTTCTTTAGCGGCTTCGAATTCACGCATTAAAAGTTGATTCCATTTTCTTCCGGGATTAACGAACGCTTCGGTAAAGGCGGTGCAAGGTTGAGTTGCGGGGATTGTTGTTGTCTGGGTGCGGTATTTTGCTGTTGTTGCTGAAAAACGCCCTCTTTTTTGATCGCTTCGACGATCTCTTGGGTGGTCGGATTGGTTTTCACGGTGAGTTCTTTAATAAAAACCGAATCGATCGTTATATTGTGTGTTTTTTTGGCATATGCGATTAACGTCGCTTTTAAAAGCTCTTTTCCGCGTGAGGTAACCAAATCTTCGGCATAATAACTGCCAATGACGATATTCAGCGCGTCGATAGCTTTGTATTCGTTTTTCTTAATATCGTTGCCTTCAAAAATAAGCCCGAGCGTTACTTCAACTGGCTTTTTATCGGACTTTGCAAAGACGTTGGCTTTGAAATGCTCAATTGCCAACGTCTCGGCAAAAAGACTGACATGTAAGAATAAAAATACAACGACTAGGTATCTCATATGAGCCTTTGTTATACGGATGTGTCGAGTACACTCCCGCCAAGTTCGGCGATGCGTGCATCAACTTTTTCAAGTGCTTTTTGCATCGTAGTATAACTAATTTCAGGTAATTTTCCACCCCAAAGTTTCTCGGCTTCATCAAAACCTTGAAGCATTCCCGAGCGTCCCGCTTGAAGCTTAGAAAGATCATCGCCCGCGCCGTTGATGACAAAATCGGCGATGCGCGCACTCGTCTGTGCGATGCCAAAAAAGCCATCGTCTGCGACCAAGGCTTTGGCTTCATCTTGGCTGAGTTGCCCAATGGGTTTTCCCGTATAGCCAATGTCGGCTAAACGAAATGTATCGGCTTGTGTACCAAACGTCGCACGCGATTGTGCCATCATCTCTTTTTGGTACTCTGCCAAGTAACTGTTAAAAATATCTTTACCGCTCAGCTTGTTTTTTTGTGCCTCTTCAAGAGAGACATTGCTTGCGCGTTTTGTCGTACTAGACGTGCTTTCGTAACTGACATTGAGTTCCATGGATGACTCCTTGTATTTTACATGTAAATCGTCAAAATGCATCAAAAAGTGAATCTGGCTTGGGCTCTTCGATTTTTAATATGTCTGATTTTCGGTAAAACTCACCCACTTTGGGAGAGACTTGCACGCATCGTACTAAGTGTTCTTGGAACCTCTGATAATGATAGTCTAGCAACAACTGTTTAGGCTCGCGTGCCCTTGAAATCGCCACGTAAAATTGACTCTTTTCAAAAATGGTGTTGATGTTACACACCAGTGAGTCGATGCTCATGCCTTGGCTTTTGTGAATCGTGATGGCATAGGCTAGTTTGAGCGGAAACTGTTCAAGAGAAACGAGCGGCTTTTCTTTGACTTCGCCTTCCATCACGACATTTTCATGCAAGGTGTACTCTTGGCGTTCTACTTTGACCCATTCACCTGCTTTTTCCACCAAAACACTCTCACCTTCGATGGCACGAACGATGCCCGTTTCGCCGTTGTAGTATTTGCCCCATTTGTTGGTACAAAAAAGCACCTTCGCACCCACTTTTAAGGTCAAGTCAACGGGGATAGGAAGCGCGTTTTTCCACCCTTCGATCTTGTTTACATGTAAAGACTGCTCGTGTACTTTTTCTTTCGCTTTCAGCACGATAGGCTCACTCTCAATCTGTGCCAATTTTTGAATGTTGAGCATCTCCGCTTCTTTGTTTCTGCCGAACAAAACGGTCGGATCATTGTCCCAAACACTCACATTGGCGCGTAACGCTTCAAGGTATGCGATGGTATCACTTTCCAAAATGCCTCGTCGTATCTTGCCAAGATGCTCAAAAAACTGTGCATCGTGCGTACGCTTCGTGATGGTCAGCTCCACGACCACTGGCTCAAAAGCATTCCACGAACTGCTCTCAAACGCATACTCAAACCCGCCCCATAAGCTATCGTCTTTGCCTTTTGAAACGGGAGGAAGTTGGAAAAAATCGCCCACAAAGAGTACACTTCCCTCAAATCCCGCATTGCGCAGACGATAATAGATCATATCAAGCAGATCCGCCGAAACCATGCTGATCTCATCGATGACCAAAAGATCGCAGCGTGTCAACACCTTTTTGATCTCTACAAGCCTCGCTTTGGTATAACGGTCATGACGAGTCAGTTCATCAAGATGATTGCAGATACCAAAGGCAAAAAAGCTGTGCAGGGTTTGACCACCCACATTGACCGCACTGACACCTGTACTTCCAAGAACGACCACCTGTTTACCGACTTTTCGAAGCTCCGTCACCACTTCACCGACCAGATAACTCTTACCCACTCCCGCACCGCCTGTGAGCAATACGTTCTCTTTTTTTAAAATGTCGATGAGTTTTTGTGCTACGTTCAAAGAGGCTTCCTAAGTTGTTTTTGGTATTATAGCATTAAGAAAATTCAAGGCTTCACATATGTCATTACGAAATATTTTTCTTTTTACATGTACACTCTTTTTTCTCAGCGGTTGTACACCCAAAGAGCCGACACCCCAAGCGGTTGTAGCCCAAAATGCGGCTTCTAACGCGATGCTTTTGTACCCGCAAAAAGTAGACTTTTTAGCGCAAAATGTCTCGCCGCAAAAGGTCGCACAAGATGACTTTACCTACCGCTACTACAGCCCTTGGTTTCGAACGCATGTGAGCCACGACAAAGAGGACGCACTGTGGGCAAACCGATCGTACGGACTGAAAAATCGCTACTATGGCGAGAACTTACAGCTCATCGATGGCGACGAGATCGATGCGATCATCCAAAGTACCAACAAAGAGGCGTATGGAAGCATCAATGCCCATGCGATTATGATCCAAAATGCGCAGATGCGCAACCTTCCTACTGAAAAGCCTTTTTTCAAAAAGACAACCTTGCCGGGAGAAGGCTACCCCTTTGACTACTTGCAAACCTCACGCATTCACATCGCAGAACCCATTATCATTTCACACTACAGCCGTGATGGTGCTTGGGCATTTGTGGAGAGCTCATTTGCTTCAGGGTGGATTCCAACGGAGAGTTTCGTACTTGTAAACGCTCCCGAGCGAACCAAGTTTATCAACGCGACCAAAATCGCCATCGTCAAAGACAATGTGCCGCTTTACAATGCCCAACAGCGCTTCATCACTTACGCCAAAATAGGCGCTATCTTGCCCATCGTGCCACGTGAGGACAACGACTTTTTTCACGCGTACATGTACACACGCGATGCCAACTTTCAGGCGCAAAAATTAGAACTGCGCATCCCAAAAAGTGTTGCGCAAATCGTGCCGATTGATTTTACAAAAGAAAATCTCAGTCAAATCGGCGACGCACTTTTGGGTGAAAAATACGGATGGGGCGGCTTTCTTGCTAATCGTGACTGCTCGGCAATGACGCGCGACTTCCTTTCCCCTTTTGGCATTTGGATTCCACGCAATTCAGCCGCACAAAAAAGTTTTGGCGAATACGTCTCACTCAAAGATCTCACACCGAAGGAAAAAGAAGCGATGATACTCAAAAACGGCATAGCCTTTTTAAGCCTGATCTACCTCAAAGGTCACATTATGCTCTATGCGGGCGAGTATGAGGGTAAAGCACTTGTCATGCAAAACATCTGGGGAGTGCGAACGATGGAGGATGGCAAAGAGGGTCGCAATGTCATCGGTAAAGCCATCATCTCTGACCTTTATGTCGGTGCCAATCAGCCCAATGTGCCTGAACAAGGGCTTCTCATCAACCGCGTTGAGGGTATTACCATCAAACCCGCCAATCCTAAAAGCAACAACCTTGTGCAAAAATACCCCAGTGTGAAAGTCATCAAGGACAATACCGTCTTTTTTATGGATGGAAGCACCCTACCGTATGATGATAAAAAAGTAAAAACCTTTGATCAGTTGCTCGAAAATGCGGACATCGAAGATATGTTTAGCCAAAAATACCCCGCTTTTGCACCCATCACCGCTCCAGCGCTCAACGATGACCCAGGTCGCTTTCGCAATGATGCTTTTTTGAAAAAACTCTACGGAACGAGCAAAAGCGAGATCGAAAAAAACCTCACAACCGTAAACTGGCTTCCCAACCACGGCGGCAAAAAACTGCAATTTAATAAAAACGAAAACGCGAGCGTACAACTTCAAAAAGTCTCCGATGAGCTAGACAAACTGCCTGAAGAGTACATGAAGTATCTCAAAAAAGTCGACGGCACGTACTACTACCGAAAAATCGCCAAAACCGAACGCCTCAGTGCTCACAGCTACGGCATCGCCATCGACCTAGACACCCACTACTCTCGCTACTGGCAGTGGGATAAAACGCACACCTTTCACAATGAATTTCCCAAAGAGATCGTCGATATTTTTGAAAAACACGGCTTCGTCTGGGGCGGCAGATGGTACCACTACGACACGATGCACTTTGAGTACCGACCTGAGTTGTTTGAAAGCATTGACTAAGAGCTTTGTCACGCAAAGCTCTTAGTTCGTAAAACCGCACGCCTTTACGTCTTTATCTTCTTCTTTCACAATCGCTTGTGCTGCTATGACTGTTTGACCATTAAACGTTATGGCAGGATTGCCATGTAACTTCCAGCCGTTATTTAAAAACTCCGTGATTCTTGCACAAAAGGTTGAGTCATCAGGTCCTGTGATCAGTTTGTATTGCATTTTTCCTCCTTTCAATCTTTACATGTAAACGTATTTTAGTCTGTTTCACCTAAAATATTGACGATGAGTTTGACCATTAGCTCTTTTTGACTTGGCTCACTTGCGGCGACTAAAAGAGCAAGTGAGACCAGAGCGTTATCGTTGATTTTAGGCTCTCCGTTTGGCTTATAAGCGATGCCGTTTTTATGTAAAAAGAGAATGAACAAAAACGAACCAATGCGTTTATTGCCATCACTAAAGGCATGGTCTTTGATGACATAGTAGAGCAGATTTGCCGCTTTTTCTTCAATGCTTGGAAGCAGATCAACCCCGCTAAACGTTTGATAGATATTGAGCAGTGCGCTTTGAAATTCACCCGCTTTTTCATTACCGAAAAGCTCTGTTGCATCGCCTTTTGCCATTAGGTCTTTTTTGAGCGCTTTAATGGCACTCTTGGCTTCATCGTAGTCTAAAATGAACCGCTGATATAGCGTGCCTTGCAGTGCATGAAGGGCGTCTGAGTCATAACCTTGAAGCAATGCCCACGTTTTGGCATAATTGTTGATGATGTCAAACAAACCTTTGGCTTCGTTACTGCTGAGTTCTTGCGTTTCGATGCTTTTTCGCACCAACTCCATCGTGGCGGTAAGTTCACTCAGACTTTGAGCATTGATGCGATGGTGGTTGAGGGCGTAGCCTTTGATGAGATACTGTTTCAAAACATTGGTCGCCCATTTTCGAAACTCAGTCGCTCGTTTTGAATTAACACGATACCCTAAAGAGACAATCATATCGAGATTGTAAAATTCAACAACATAGGTTTTACCGTCGCTCGCAGTTGTTGCATTTTTTGCAACAACTGAATTTTCTTCAAGTTCACCTTCTTTGTAGATGTTCTTAATATGCCTAGAAATGACCGATTTGTCTCTGTCAAAAAGTTCACATAGTTGCTTTTGACTCAGCCAAACTGTCTCATTCTCTAAGCTCACTTCTAAATTCACATGTCCCAAATCATCGGTATATAAAACAACATTTTGATTTTCCATTTGAGTTTCCCTTTTTACATGTAAAACTTTACGCTCATTCTAGCTTGATTTAGTCTCACATTTCAAAAATATTTCACGATGAAATAAGACTTTACATGTAAACAACTTTCAAAAACATAGATGTAGATCAAGGTTTTTTTGTTTTAAATGGGATAAAATTGCTCTCATATAAAATACGAGAAAGGATTGACATGATTTTTACGGCGAAAATTGACAAGACAGCCCTTAAAGGAACTCCTGTAAAGTTAGAGGGGAACTATCAAGAGGTGGGAAACTATGCGCCTTTGGTGAAAGTAACGACACCTGATTTGCAGGAGAAAACCATCGGTGGAGAAAGCAACAAAGCTCAACTCATCATCGCTGTGCCCTCTTTAGACACGCCTGTGTGTGACGCAGAAGCGAGACGTTTTAACCAAGAAGCGACGAAGTATGAGAACATCGACGTGACGATTGTTTCGATGGACTTACCGTTTGCGGCGGCGAAATTTTGCAATGTGGCAGGCATCGAAAACCTCACCGTCGGTAGTGACTTTAGAGATAAAGCGTTTGCACGCACATACGGCATGCTCATCGGTGATGGAGCGCTTCAAGGGTTATGTGCGCGCGCCCTTTTTGTGATCAGCAAAGACGGCAAGATCGTCTACAAACAGGTGGTTCCTGAGATTACCGAAGAGCCTAATTATGACGAAGCGCTAACTGCCACTATCGATGCAGCCAATAGGGGGGCTAGTTGTTGTGGTTTTTGTCAGTAGTTTAACCCCACCCGAGCCGCCTAAAACGACGGCATTTCAGAACTTAAAAGCCCAACCACACCGCATCTTTTTCTTTGCGGGCGTGGTGCAAGGGCTTTTCTTTGTGTCGCTTTTAGGATTCGTGTATACGGGGCTTTTAAGCTTACATGTCAGCCTTGGACTTTACCATGCGTACGCGATGGCGTTTGTCATTTTTACGCAATTTTTTGCAGGGTTTTTATTGACGGTATTTCCCCGTTATTTAGCCCGTCCTTCGGTTGCACAAAAAACCTATATGCCGATTGTTTGGCTGATTAACGGCGGCGGGGTACTGTTTATCGCTCTTTCATTGTTTTCCCAAAAAGCGACGCTTCTTCCGATGGGGCTTATTTTCGTCGGATACTGCCTTCTTTTTAAGACGCTTTGGCAAATGCAAAAAGCAAGTCACGTCTCCGCTAAAAAAGATACGACGTGGATGCTCGTCGCATTTGCATTCGGCATGCTCTCGCAACTCTTATTTTTCGCCGACTTCTTCGTCGACGTCTACCGTTTTGCGCTAGGAAGCGGGTTTTACCTTTACCTCTTTTTGATCGTTTTGATCGTTTCGCAAAAAATGATGCCGTTTTTTACGTCCAATACAATTCCGGGTTACACGATCAACAAAAGCACATATTTTTTAGAGAGCGTCTTTGTCGCATTGATGCTTAAAGTGCTTTTGGAAGGATGCGAACTCAACGCTTTTGTAGCGGATAGTGCGTTATTTGCTATCGTGACCTACGAACTCTTGAAATGGCGTTTGCCCTTTAGCAAGGCTCCGGCGATTTTATGGGTGCTGTTTCTCTCGATCTGGTGGGTTCCCGTTGCTTTTGCGCTTTTCGTCGTACACGATTTTAGCGCACTCTTAAGTGCTTCGATTTACGTCGAAAAAGCACCGCTTCACGCTTTGGCACTGGGGTATTTTACCACCGTTTTGATCGGTTTTGGGACACGCGTTATTTTAGGACACTCCGGACGTACGCCTAAAGCGGATGCGTATGCGATAACGCTCTTTGGATTGATTCAGGTGATGACGCTTTTACGCATTATTGCTGGTATTTTTCCGCAGATAGGCTACATGCACGCAATTTTAACGATTGCCGGTTTGTGGATACTGATTTTCGGACTATGGGCAAAGCGGTATATTAAGATTTTATTCGAGAAGTAGGCGCGTTCGCCTACTTCCAAGCACGATTATTGTTCGACGACCTCAAAACCTGCTTCGTCGATCGCTTTTTCAAACACGCTGACGTCGATCGGTGCATCGTATTCGATGACAGTTTTTCCGCTGGCGAGATCGACATCGACTTTGCTCACGCCTTTAATCGCTTCCAACACGCCTTTGACGCTTTTGACGCATCCCATGCAACTCATGCCTTTGACCGTTAACGTTATATTTGCCATAGATTTTCCTTTGATTAAAGTTTAATTTTCCAACGTCGAAGTAGGAGCGAATTGCTCACAACCGATACCGAACTCATCGCCATTGCCGCACCCGCAACGACGGGACTCAGCATTCCTAAAAAGGCGAGCGGGATCGCTAGGGTATTATACACAAATGCCAAGAAAAGGTTTTGTTTAATTTTTGACATCGTAGCACGAGAGAGATCGATCGCGTGTAAAACGTTCATCGGATCGTTTTTCGTCAAAATCAAATCCGCACTCTCGATGGCAATGTCCGAGCCTTGCGCCATCGCTACGGCAACGTCGGAAAGTGCTAAGGCGGGCGCATCGTTGATGCCATCCCCCACCATACAGACAAATGCATTTTGCGCTTTGAGCTCAGCGATTTTATCGGCTTTTTGATGCGGTAACACTTCGGCGAAAACATGCGAAATCCCTAAACGCTCGGCGATCGCGTGTGCGCTAGCTTCATGATCGCCCGTGAGCATATAAACGTCGATATTTCGTTCGCGTAGTTTAGCAATCGCCTCTTTGGCACTCTCTCGAAGCGTATCGGAAATGACGATATAGCCTAAAATGCTCTCTTGCGTTCCAAGCGCTACGATGCTGTTGCCCTCTTCTACATAAGGTTTGATCTTTGCGCTCACGTCGCATCCGCTCATTTGCGCGACGAAGTGAAGCGACCCCGCGTAATAAAGCACGCCCTCGATAATGCCCGAAATTCCCAGCCCCGAATAATTGTGAAAATCGCTCATCGTCTGTTTTGAAGACGCGGCGGCGGTAACGATCGCTTTGGCAAGCGGATGGTTTGAGCCCTCTTCCAATGCCGCACAAAGCGTTAAAATTTCCTCCGGACTTGCATTATCGTGTGCGACGACGGCATTGACCTTAACGTCGCCGTAGGTCAAGGTTCCCGTTTTATCGAAAACTACCGCCGTGATTTTGCCGATGTTTTCAAGCACTTCGGCATTTTTGATCAAAATTCCTTCACTCGCCCCGCGTCCCACGCCGACCATAATTGCCGTCGGCGTCGCAAGCCCCAAGGCGCACGGGCACGCAATAACCAAAACCGCTACGGCATTAATCAACGCATTTTCAAATCCCGCACCTAACATCCACCATGCAATAAACGTGATTGCGGCGATACTCACGACGACCGGTACGAAAATGCCCGAAATCGTGTCGGCAAGGCGTTGAATAGGAGCTTTGGAGCCTTGCGCTTCTTCGATGAGTTTGACCACCGAAGCTAAAAAAGTATCAGATCCCACTTTGGTCGCTTGGCATTTGAGCATACCGTCCGCATTTTTCGTTGCACCCACGACCTTATCGCCTTGGTTTTTGAGAACGGGAAGGCTCTCTCCCGTCATCATCGACTCGTCCACCACACTCTCTCCTTCCAAAACGATACCGTCGGTAGGAATGCCCTCTCCCGCTTTGACGACGAAAATATCGCCGACATGTAAACTTTCGATACTGACTTCGTGAAGTTTGCCCTCTTTTTCGACAAAAGCGGTTTTTGGCTGAAGATGAAGGAGCTTTTGGATGGCAAACCCCGTTTTCGCTTTCGCACGAAGTTCTAAGAGTTTTCCTAAAAGTACCAACGTAATGACCGATGCGGAAGCTTCAAAATACAAATGCCCCGAAAGCCCTAAAACCATTACGCCAAGGCTTAGAAGATACGCGGCACTCGTGCCTAAGACGACCAAAACGTCCATATTGGCACCCCCGCCCGCCAAACTTTTGTAAGCACCTTTGTAAAACTTTGCTCCGGCGTAAAACTGTACGACGCTCGCTAAAAGAAGCTGTAGAAAAGGCGGCATATGCCAAAGATGATAGCCCGTGAGCATAAAAAGCATTTCGATAAAAAACGGCAACGTCAGCAGTGCCGCAATACAAAATTGAATCAAGAGCTTGCGGTACTCCTGCTCTTTTTCCAAGCTTTTTTGCTCCGGATCGACTTTTTCGAGTTCGCTCGCTTGAAAGCCTGTTTTTTCGATGGTTTGGATGATGTGTTCTAACGTAATATCGGGGTTGGAAGAGATGACGTGAGCACTCTCGGCGGCAAGATTGACGTTGGCGTTTACGCCCTCTATTTTGTTTAATACACGTTCAATTCGCGCCGAACATGCCGCACACGTCATGCCTTTCACGTCAAGGTCAAACTGCTTTTCGGACATTTTTTATCCTTGTTTTTTGTGACATTCTAACGCTTCAAGGCTTTTGCGAAGATAAACGAAAAACCTTACATGTCAGTTTCTTGCTCGTCTTGCTTCTCTTCCAAAAGTTCAACGGTTTCGACTTCGGGATTGAAATCTTGATAGTCGATCTTGGCGTCTTTAAGGTTTTTCGTCGCTTTTGCACCGAGCCGTTTGAGGTTTTCAACCCTACTCATAATATTGCCCGAACCTTCGGTGAGTTGTTTATGCGCAATGTCGTAACTGTTGTTGAGGGTTTGAATTTGCGCACCTACTCGCCTAAAGTTTTCGGCAAAACCAACCATTTTATCGTACATTTTTCCCGCTTCGTCAAAGAGTTTGGAAGCCAGCGTACTGGACTGTTCGCTTTGCCAGTAGAGATAAATCGTACGCAACGAAACGGTCAGCGTGGAAGGGTTGACGATAGCGATATGCTTACGCAAAGCATACTCGTACAGTTTCGGATCTTCGCTTACGGCTACCGAAAACGCTCCTTCGATGGGCACGAACATAAAGACGTATTGAAGCGTACCTTGTCGGTAATGCGCGTAATCTTTGGAATCCAGCGTATCGACATGTTCGCGAAACGCCGCCGTTAACGTTTTGGCGGCATAACGTTTCTCTTCGTCGCTCTCGGCGCGCACGTATTCGTCGTAACTGTTGAGGGAAACTTTCGAATCGATAATGATCGTTCTTTCTTGCGGTAACTTGATAATCACGTCGGGGCGTTTGGTGCGTCCCTCTTCGTCTTTATAACTCTCTTGCGTTTCGTAATGCACCCCTTTTAGAAGCCCAGAATACTCCAAAACGCTCTCCAAAATCATCTCGCCCCAACTGCCTTGACTCTGTTTTTTACCTTTGAGTGCTTTGGTCAGGTTTTCCGCCTCTTTGGAGATATTGAGCCCCGCACGCGCCACGAGTTCGATCTCTTTGGAGAGTTCGGCAAATTTTTTCGTACTGTGCTCTTGAGACGTTTCCACGCTCTTTTTAAAAGTTTCTAAATTTTCTTTAAACGGTTTTAAAAGCGTTTCAAGCGACTTGGTCGATGTTTCGTCCAATTTTTGGAGCTTTTTCTCCAGGTGTTGTTCCATAATGGCGTTCAGTTTGAGCTCCAACTTTTGGCTCTGCTCTTCCAAATCGGCTTTTAACGCGGCATTGCCCTCTTTTTGGGCGACGAGTTCGGCTTCCAATTTGGCTTTTTGAACGCTGAGTTCCATATTTTCGCTTTGAAGCGTCGTACAAAAGCTACGCAATTCGCCAAGTTCCCTCGCTTTATCTCGAAACGAAGCGTACAGCCAAAGTGCCGTAGCAATCATCCACACGCCGATACCGACGAACAAAGCTATCGTTTGTATTTCAAAAGACATATCGCACTCCTAAAAAACGTACATGTAAGAAAATTAATTGATGTAGATCGTATCCAAAATCTGGTTTTTAAAACGGATATTTTCCAAATTTTGCTTCAAAACGCGGTTCTCTTCTTTGAGAATCGAATACTCGCCGTAGAGTTTATTAATATCGCGGCTCATATAGTAGATTTGATTTTTGATATAAATTTTCGGCAAAATCAGCAAAAAAGCGACGCCGATGACCATATAGACCAGCAGTAAAAAGCGAAAATCGAGATTTTTTTCGACCCTTTGTTCCGCATCGTATTGATCGAGTAGCTGATTTTTATCGTCCATTAGTCTCTTCTTATCTCAAAAATTCGAAGTTTAGCACTGCGACTTCTGGGATTTTTTTTCAACTCCGCGGCACTCGCTTCGATCGGCTTTTTGCTCAGAAGTTTTCCAATAGCATGGTTGTTACCGCACATACATCGCATGACTTCGGGAGGACAAATACAGTTTTGACTCCACAGTTTAAACGTTTGCTTGACGATACGATCTTCCAAGGAGTGAAACGAAATAATCCCCACGATGCAATGCTCTAGATCGGCATTTTTGATACTTTCTAAAAGCGTGCTCAAAACGCCCAGCTCGTTATTGACTTCGATGCGAATCGCTTGAAACAGAAGCGTTGAGGGATGAATTTTCTTCTTGCCGCCGACTTTTTCGGCAATTTTGGAGAGCTCTTTAGCACTCTTTATCGGTGCTTTTGCCCGTGCTTCGCAAATGAGTTGCGCCAATTTTTTATACTCGTGAATCTCGCCGTACTCGCGTAAAATAAACGCCAACGCGTCTTGGTCGTAACGGTTGATCACGTCGTAAGCACTGAGTTCTTGCTCGGGATTCATACGCATATCCAAAACGTCCGAATCAAAGGCAAATCCACGCTCTTTTTTATCCAGCTGTAACGACGAAACACCGATATCGGCAAGAATTCCCCGAATCGGAAGGTGTCGATACTTTTGGATCACGTTGGAAAAATTATCGTGTTCAAACTGCACGCGATCGCCAAAACGCTCTAAGCGTTTTTGACTAAAGTTTAACGCCTCTGCGTCTTGATCGCAACCGATGAGTTTAAGATTTGGATTTTGCTCCAAAAGGGCTTCGCTGTGACCGCCGTATCCGAGCGTACAATCTACGATAACACCCTCGTCAATGCCTTGAAAAGCTGCTTTGACTTCGTTTAAAAGTACGGGGATGTGGGGAATGTTCACGCAAAATCCTTCTTAAAAATAAGGGGCGTATTATAGCGCATCTAGACTTACAATCGCCTCATACGCGGCATCCATCATCGTCTCGATCTCTTCACATGTGATGACGTAAGGAGGCATAAAATAGACCACGTTGCCGAGCGGACGTAAAATAACCCCTTTACCTAAGGCGTACTGAAAAATTTTCAAATTAACGCGAAACGAAATGGGATAGGTTTTAAGCTCGACTGCGGCAATCATGCCCGTTTGGCGCACGCTTTTGACATTACCGAGTGTTTTAAAACGCTCAAGGCATTGCGCGATAAAAGCAATTTTTTCACGATTTTTTTCCAGTACCGCTTCGTTTTCAAACAGGTCTAACACCGCATTTGCGGCACTGCATGCGATCGGATTGCCCGTGTAGCTGTGTGAATGTAAAAAAGCTTTGAATTCGGTGTAATCGCAATAAAACGCATCGTACACTTTTTGAGTCGTCAAGACCACCGAAAGCGGTAAATATCCGCCCGTAAGTCCTTTGGACAAGGTCATAAAATCAGGACTAACACCGGCATGCTCACACGCAAACATTTTACCCGTTCGACCGAAGCCAACCGCTATTTCATCGGCAATAAGATGAATATCGTAACGATCACACAGTTTGCTGGCAAGCGCAATGTAAAGCGGATGATACATGTGCATGTAACCGGAACATTGAATCAACGGCTCGATAATAAAAGCGGCGATTTCCGAGCCCTTCTCTTTAAAAATAGCTTCCAATCCCGATGCGGCTTCACGAGCCGCCTCTTCGCTTTGATCTTGGGGAACGGGTGCTTGTAACGTCGGTATTAAAATATCTTCGTAAATCTCTTTATACAACGCAACATCGCCCACGGAAAGCGCACCGATCGTCTCTCCGTGATAACTGTTTTGCAAAGAGACGAAAAAAGGGCGCTTTTGCCCTTTGTTTTGATGATATTGGAAGCTCATTTTCAAAGCGACTTCGATCGCGCTTGAACCGTTATCGGCATAAAAGCATTTTTCCAGACCTCTTGGCGCAAGCTTACACAAGCGTTCGGAAAGTCGGATAATGGGTTCATGCGTAAATCCGGCAAAAATGACGTGTTCCAACGTGTCGATTTGCTCTTTGACTTTTTGATTGATATAGGGATGTGCATGACCGAAAAGATTGACCCACCACGAACTAACGCCGTCGATATAACGGTTGTTATTAAAATCGGTTAAATAGACGCCTTTGCCGCTTTTAATCGGAATTAACGGAAGCGTTTCATGGTCTTTCATTTGAGTGCAAGGATGCCAAATATGCTTTAAATCGGCATCGATTAACGTTTGTGGATTCATAATACTTTTTGACCTTTTTGTTAGGAGGATTCTTTGAATTTATCGTTATTTAATAACTATATGGATAGAATTATATCAAAATACACCGTTCTTAAAGGGCTTGAATGATTACGTGGATGCAACGTCATAAAAAATACTTGGTCGTTACGATTTGGATCAGTACGATCGCTTTCGTAGGAGCCGGTTTTGTAGGCTGGGGTGCTTACGATTTAAATAAAGACCGTGCGGCTTCCGTAGCAAAAGTCGGTCACCGTTCCATCTCCGTACAAGAATTTCAATCTGCCTATGCCAATCACTTCGCGCTGTACAACAACCTTCTAGGCGGCAAACTTACCCAAGAACAAGCCGAGCAAATGGGTCTCGATAAAATCGTAATGCAAAATCTTATCAATCAATCGCTTATGCTTAATTATGCCGATGAAATAGGACTTTTGGCCACAAAAGAAGACGTCAAGGAACGCTTGGTCAACACGCCGAATTTTCAAAATAACGGCACGTTTAGCAAAGAGCTTTATTACTCGATTTTAAAAGCCAACCGAATCAACCCGAGCGACTACGAAAAAAGCTTGGAAAAAGAGATTTTATACGCCAAGTTGGAAAAAGCGTTTAAGCTTCCCGCAACACAAAAAGAGATCGAGCTTTTTACATCGGCATTTTTTATGGAAGATCGCCTATCCATTGCATCCGTAACGCTAGAACCTAACGAAGTCAACGTGAACGAAGAGCAGATTAAAACCTATTGGGATGCGCACAAATCAAACTACCTCACGAAAAAAAGTTACCTAATCGATCTGATTACGATCGCTTCTTCGGATGCCAAAGTCGATCCAAAAGAGTTGGAAGAATTTTACGCACAAGAAAAACATAATTACACGCATCAAGACGGTAAATTGATGAGCTTTGACGAGGCAAGAGACGCGCTCTTGAAAGATTTCAAACTCAAAGGCGATAAGAAAACGGCACTTGAAACGTATTTAGCGTTTAAAAAAGGCGAAACCAACGCTACGGAAACAAAAACGATTTACGACGACGATGCTGCGTTTCCGGTCGATAAAATCCAAACGGCGGCAAAAGACGAAGTGTTAAAACCGTTCATTGTGGATAATCGCTACGTCGTCGCCAAAGTCAAAGAGATTAAATTCCCGGAGCCCATGCCTTACGAACTTGCTAAAAAAGAAGCCGCTAAAAACCTTCTCGACGAACTCAAATCGGCGGCACTGGAGAAAAAAGCACAAGCCAGACTCGATACGTTTAACGGTACCGACATCGGCTTTGTTAGTCGCGACAGCGTGAAATCGATTGCGGGTCTTAACGAAGCGAAAAGTACCGAATTTTTAAGTCACGTTTTTGATAACACCGCTAAAAAAGGTTATCAAGTTATTGACGGAAAAGCCATTGTTTACGAGATTTTGGAACAAAAGTTGCTTAATAATGACAAAGCTAAGCAATACGTTAGTATGATTAGCGAGAATGTGGCTCAAGCTAAGCAAACGGACTTGAATCAAAATCTGATTAAAAAGCTTGCGACGATTTATCCGATCGAGCAATATTATAAAGGAAAATAGTTGAGCACTACGATTTTAGGCATTGACATTGGTTCAACCAAGATTTGCGCAATTATTGCTCAAAAAAGTGATGACGGCGACATCAAAATCTTAGGCGCGGGTATTGCAAAGTCTCAGGGTCTAAAAAAAGGTATTATTACCAATATCGACCTTGCTTCAAAATCCATTCGCAATGCACTCAACGATGCAAAACGTGTTGCCGGTACACAGTACGAACGCGTGATCGTTTCCATCTCCGGAGCATATACGAAAAGTGTCGACAGTAGCGGTATCGTTAATATTCCTAACCGTGACATCGGCATCAAAGAGATTAACCGAGCCATGCAAATGGCGGATCACAATGCCAACATTCCGAACGAATACGAAAAACTCCATGTATTACCTTACAACTTTAAAGTCGACGACCAAGAATTTATTGAAGATCCGCTAGGAATGAACGGCGCGAGGCTCGAAGTACAAGTACATATCATTACCGCACAAAAATCATCGTTAAGCAATCTTCGAAAAGCCGTGAAATCCGCAGGCGTCGAAATTGACAATATCGTTTTGAACTGCTACGCATCTGCTATCGCCGTTTTAAACCACGATGAACGCGAACTCGGCGTTGCGGTTATCGATATGGGCGGCGCGACGTGTAACGTTATGATCCATGCGGGTAACTCAATGCGTTTTAACGACTATTTAGGCGTCGGATCGCTTAATATTACCAACGATTTATCGACGGCACTTCATACGCCTTTGGGAGCGGCCGAAGAAATCAAGATCAATTACGGTTCTTTAAAAAACAACTCTAACGAACTGATCGAACTTCCCGTGATCGGAGACGACGGTTCCACGCATGAAGTTTCGCTCAATATCGTTTCCAACGTCATTTACGTTCGTGTCGAAGAGACCTTAATGATTTTAGCCAAAGCACTTGAAGACAGTAGCTTTAAAGAACAAATCGGTGCGGGCGTGGTTTTAACGGGCGGTATGACGAAACTAGACGGTATTCGAGAATTAGCCTCTGCTATTTTCGACAATGTGCCGATCCGTATCGCTAAACCCAGAGAAATAGACGGACTTTTTGAAACCTTACGCGATCCAAGCTATTCAACCGCTATTGGACTTGTGCTTTACGGGGGCGGTCAATTTACGCCGTATGAAATCGATTCCAATAAAAAATTACGTTACAAAGAAGAGACGATTGAACCGAGTCGCCACCACCATCAAGAAAAACTTTTTGACGACATAGATGATGACGAGATGATAGAAAATGAACCGACAACAACCAATACGAACATAAAATTACAAACAGACAACGCAAAAGAAAAACTGAAAGACTTGGCCAATATCCAAGAAGAACATAGCGAGGGCTTCGGCGCAAAGTTATGGAACAGATTGACACAACTATTTTAGAGAGGGGTACGGGGTTATGAACGGATTTAGCATAGAAGAATCAAAAGGTGTTTACGGCGCTAAAATAAAAGTGATCGGCGTCGGCGGCGGCGGCGGTAACATGATTAACCATATGGTCCGAGAAGGCATTAACGGCATCGACCTTATTGCCGCCAATACGGATGCGCAAGCCTTGGAAAATTGTTTAGCAAAAACAAAAATTCAACTCGGTAAAAAAGGGTTGGGTGCGGGTATGCGCCCTGAAGTCGGAAAAGAATCCGCCTTGGAAAGCTATGATGAGATTAAAAGTTCTCTTGAAAAATCCGACATCGTTTTCATCGCTTCGGGATTCGGCGGAGGTACCGGTACAGGTGCCGCACCGATCGTTGCACAAGCGGCAAAAGAAGTCGGAGCGTTAACCGTTGCCGTCGTCACGCGCCCGTTTGCGTTCGAAGGTAAAAAACGCGCGAAACTTGCCGATCTCGGGATTAACGAACTTCGCAAAGAAAGCGATTCGATCGTTATTATCCCTAACGATAAACTCCTCTCTATCGTTGATGCAAAATTCGGTATTAAAGACAGCTTTCGAATCGTCGACGACGTTTTAAGTCGTGCGGTCGGCGGTATGAGTTTGGTCGTTCTTTCTTCGGGACAAAGCGATATTAACGTTGACTTTGCCGACGTACAAACCGTTATGAGTCACCGAGGTATGGCGTTGATGGGTATCGGTGAAAGTACCGGAGACGAAGCGGCGATCGAAGCGATCAAAAGCGCCATCGAATCTCCGTTATTGGACAACATGTCGATTAACGGTGCTTTAGGCGTACTCGTTCATTTCCAACTTCCTCCAACGTATCCGTTGAACGAAATCAGTACGGCGATGGGACTCATTATGGATTGTGCCGATGAAGACGCCGACGTCATTTTCGGTACGACGACCGATGAAAATATGCCTGAAAATAGTGTCAAAGTCACGATCGTCGCAACGGGATTTGAAAATAAAGCAGAAGCCAAAGAGCTAAAAGCACTCAACACGAACCAAGAAGCAATTAAAAAAGAGCGTATTTTACGCCTGAAAAAAGTCAGCGGCGGCTATGAAGGACAAGACGATTATCTTGATATTCCAACATACATTCGCCACCAAATGGATTAAACCCAACCCCGTAACTCCTCAAAACCTCATCAAAAAAGAGGGAAGATCACACTTCCCTCTTTTAACGTTGAGCCAACCACCCTCGTCTTAAAAAAAGAATCAACTGAAATCCCATGAGCACTTTCATAACGAGTTCGCTTTGTTTGTGCATCCTCAAAAAAGCTTCTCCGGTCGTATGCTCTGCTCCTAATTGTTGGGCATGAACGATAAAAGGCGTATAATAAAAAATAAATAAGCCCGTTGCAATGGCACAACCTAAAGAAAGAAAAAACGAAAGCATATCGTTTCGTTTGCGTGCCATCGTCGTTTGCACTTCAAAAATCATACTGTAAAGTGCAATAAAACCGATCACAAGGTTGGTTTTCAAAAAAACTTGCGTCATCAAAATACCGCTTTGAAAATGTGTTAAGACACCTTCTCCCAAATACTTTTGAGGAAAGAAAATGACCGGAGCGACAAAAGCACCCGCCGCAATTTCAACACCTAACGCAACTCCTAACACCATCAAATAAAGCGATGTTAAACTTTTCATTTTTGCTCCTTAATCCAAAATCCGCGATCCAAGCCCGCTAAATCTTTGTAAAACTCGATCTCTAGACCTTTTTGCTCGGCATAACATGTCAAGGCGATTCGCTGATCGTATCCCATTTCGCAGATAAGGGTTTTAATGTTATGAAAAACGTATAAGTCGATGATGCGACACAACATTTCATCGCCTTTTTCTCCTCCGAACAGTGCCAACGAAGGCTCGTACGAAAGCCCTTGGGCTAAAGGCTCACCCAAAGCGATATAAGGCGGATTCGATACTAAAATATCGATCGGTTTTTGAATACCAGCCAAATAACTCCCCTCGATAAATTCGATACGATCTTCAACCCCGTGTAAACGTGCATTTTTTTTTGCAACCTTTAACGCCTCACCTGAAATATCGACGGCTATAATCGAAGCATCGGGCAGTAAATGCGCCGTCATAATAGCGATAATGCCGCTTCCCGTACCGATCTCAACAATCACGGGCGCATTTAAAGCGCGAGCTTCTTCTACGACCTTATCGACCAAAAGTTCCGTTTCGGGACGCGGGAT
Source organism: Sulfurospirillum cavolei (assembly GCF_001548055.1). Classification (GTDB taxonomy): domain Bacteria; phylum Campylobacterota; class Campylobacteria; order Campylobacterales; family Sulfurospirillaceae; genus Sulfurospirillum. The sequence goes on along the minus strand of NZ_AP014724.1, from coordinate 1,012,932 downwards.
TAAAACGTTTGAATCGACGTAAAACGTTTTGGCGTAAAATTCGGCACGCCCTAAGATATATTCTAACGGTTCATGCCGCATACGTCGGTTCATCCATTCTTCAAAAAGCAAAGGCAAAACGATCTCTTCGTCACCGTGCGCTACAAGCCAGCTCGCCTCTTGGCGTAAAAGTTCCGCTAAAAGCACCATGACCTCTTTTTGAGGAACGTCGCTGACGTCTTTTAACAAACGCGCATAATGAGCGATGATCTCTTTAATGCGCACACGCGTCCTTCGTCGAAGACTCAAAATGCATACCGAGCCGTTCCAACCGTTTGGTTAACGGCGGATGGGTAAAATAAAGCGCGATCGTTAAAGGGTGGGCAAAAGGAAAGCTTTTATTTTCATCGGCGAGCTTCATCAATGCGTCACGCAAGGCTTCTTGATTTTCACATTCGCTTCCGTAAGCGTCGGCTCGGTATTCGTTGTAACGGCTCATTAGCCCAAACAAAGGCATCATCGCAAACGAAATGACGGGAGAGAACAACAGAAAAAGAGCGATGATAGCATGCGCGCTCGGTTCTACATGTAAAGATTCAAACAACGCTAGAGGAAGGTTTCCAAAAAGTGCAAACATCACCAAAAGCATCAAAGCACTCGCGGCAATATTTTTCAGAATATCTTTGTGTGCAAAATGTCCCAGTTCATGTCCTAAAACCGCCAACAATTCAGACGTCGTCAGTTTCGCGATCAGCGTATCGAATAAAACAACCCGCTTCGAACGCCCTAAGCCCCCAAAATACGCATTCAAACGGTTGTCTCTTTTACTGGCGTCCAAACAAAAAACACCGCTACTGTGAAGCCCCGCTTTTTCCAGCAAACGTTCAATCGCACCTTGTAACGTTTCGTCTTGAAGCGGCGTCAGTTTGTTAAACATCGGAACGATCACGATGGGATAGATCATATTGATAAACAAAACGACCGCAAACGAAAACACAAATCCGTAAATCCACCAATCCTTAAACGTATCGATAATAGACACCATTGCGGCAAAAAAAGCTCCGCCGAAGAGTACAAACATCACGGCGGATTTACACTGATCGAGCACAAAAGTTCGAGGGGTAATCGTTGAAAAACCGAACTTTTTATCAAGCCCGAATGTTTGGTAAATCTCAAACGGAAGCGTTAAAAGATAATTGATCGCGCTAAAAACCAACACGTAAGCGGCGGAATTTAAAAGAGTGTTTTCAAAAATCACGATTTCGTCCAAACGTCGCAACCCAAAACCGATCCAAGCAAAAAAGAGGATAAAATCGTACAACGTCGTCGTTAACAAGAGTTTTTGCGATGCTATTTTGTACGCGGCGGCTTTGGTATAATTCACAGCCGATAAGATAACCGGTTCAAACCGTTGTGCTTTTTCGACAAAGCCGATCTCCATCAAAGCGGCATAAAGCTTGATCAAAAGATAAAGACAATAAAGCCCTAAAATCCATTCTAACATTCCATGCATCCTTCATGCGATAAAGTGCCGTATGATACCAAGATTTGATCAATATTTTCTAAATCATAACATTGCAACGCATTTGTCACGCATCGTAGTGTATCCTTTCTCTATACATTATCAAAAACTTGTTTATTTGATTATCAGTAAAAGAGAGTTTAAACGTATTGTTAGGAAAATAAGTTTACGATCTATTTGATGTTATATAGTAAGGGGGAAACTATGACAATCGGAAAACAGCTAACGGGCATATTTGCGGTAGCAATTTTAGGTACATGTACGATTTTCGGTATCGCGTTACAAAAGATGGAGCACGTTTACGACGAGACGAACTATGCGAACGTCAATTCCATTCCAAGCATCGATCTTCTCAACGATACGATCCAAAACGGCTATCGCTTGCGTCTGAATCTATGGGAACATATTACCCATGATGCACCGGAAGAAAAAGTCAAACGCGACGAAGCGATTCAAAAAGTAAGGCAAAGCATCGAAGCATCGTTTAAAACGTATGAAACGATGGTTTCCGATGAAAAAGATAAAGAGCATTTAGCCAAAGATCGCGTTATGCTCGGCAAAGCGTTAGAAATCATCGCAAATGTCAGCAAACTCTCTAAGGAAAATAAAACCGTTGAAGCTGCGGCATTGCTCAATAAAAGCCGCCCTACGTTACTCGATTTTACAAAAGCCTTGGATGCGCACATCAAATACAATATCGAAGTTTCCAAAAAAATGGCGAATAATGCAATCGACGTGAAACGCAATGCCGATACGTGGATGTTCGTCGTTTTACTGCTTGTTGGCGTAACGATTTTTATCACGACGTTTTACATCCGTAAAAATATTATGCACGGCGTTCATCTGATTCGCGATAGCATCACTGGGTTTGTTCAACACAAACGCCTTAATTTTCGTATTCCTTACGATAAAGCCAACGAAATCAAAGAAATCGTCGACAGTTTCAACGCGCTTGTTCATACGTTAGAGCAGACGATTATCGATGCCAAAAATTCTTCCAGCGAAAACGCTTCGGTATCGCATGAGCTTAGCACCACCAGTATGCAAATCGGACGTAACGCCGAACAAAGCTCGCTGATCGTCGAAAATACGATTCACGAAATCGATACCATTAAAACGTTCGTTCAAGAAACCGCTAAATTATCGGATGTCACGAAAGATAAAATTGCTTTGGCAAACGACAAACTCTCACGCGCCAAAAATGAGATCATTACGCTTCGAAACGACGTTGAAGGTGCTAGCCAATCCGAAACTGCCTTAGCTCAAAAATTAGAGCAGATGAGTCATGACGCCGAACAAGTAAAACATATTTTAACGGTCATCTCCGATATTGCCGATCAAACCAATCTTTTAGCCCTCAATGCCGCCATCGAAGCCGCGCGCGCGGGCGAACACGGACGAGGTTTTGCGGTCGTTGCCGATGAAGTGCGAAAACTTGCCGAGCGTACGCAAACATCGTTAACCGAAATTAATGCGACGATTAACGTGATCGTACAAGCCATCGTCGATTCTTCAGATCAAATGAATAAAAACGCACGTAATATTCAAAGGCTATCAAGCGTATCAAACGGTGTCGAAGAGACTATCGTCGATACGACGAACGTGATGAACGAAACCGTCACGACGGTAGCTTCCAACGCTACAAATTCGCGAAAAATTTCGCAAGATACCGATAAAATCGTCGAAATGGTCTCCAATATTAACACGCTTACCAGCCAAAACGCACGTAGCGTCGAGGAAATTGCCGCGGCAGCGGATCATCTCTCCCGTTTAGCGGAAAATCTAAACAACAAACTCAACCAATTCCAATCGTAATCGCTTCTTCGGGCAAGGCTTTTTGCTTTGCCCGCTTAATGGTATAATACGCGTAAAAACAAGGTACTCGTTTGGCACTTCTAGATCTTATCGGCATTCATAAAGCATACGAAACGCAAAAAATTCTCTCCGACGTCGACTTTTCGCTCCACGCAAACGAACGCGTCGCCCTCATCGGCAAAAACGGCGGCGGGAAATCGACCTTAATGAAGATTCTCTACGGCATATTGGAACCGGACGAAGGTAGGCGTATTCTTCAAAAAAACACGACGATCGGTATGCTCGATCAGACACCGCGTTTTAAAGAAGGCATGAACGTTAAAGAGGCGATTGAAGAGAGTCTTAAAGAGCTTAAAGTTGCTTTGATGCGCTATCATGAACTCCTCAAAACATTGGAAACCGACTTTCAAAATGCATCGCTTTTAAAAGAACAAAGTGAACTCGTAAGCTATTTAGAACTGCACGATGCATGGAATTTAGATGAAAAAATCGAACGTGTTTTGGAAGTTTTCGACCTGAAACAATTTGAACAAAGCGACGTAACGATGCTAAGCGGAGGTGAACAACGCCGTGTTACGCTTGCAGGTCTGATTTTACAAAAACCCGATATTTTGCTTTTAGACGAACCGACAAACCACTTGGACGTCTATATGGTCGAATTTTTAGAACAGATGATTTTGAACGGTAAATTTACGTTGCTCTTTATTTCGCACGATCGTTATTTTATCGACCGAATCGCAACACGTACAATCGAAATCGAAGAAGCTTCGTTACGCAGTTTCGATGGAGGATACGAACGCTATTTGACATGTAAAGAACTGCTCATTCTTTCGTTGCAAAAACAACACGAAAATCTTCTCAAATACTTAAAAGGCGAAGAAGAGTGGTTAAGACGCGGCGTTAAAGCCAGACTCAAACGTAATGAAGGACGCAAACAAAGGGTTTTTGAATTACGCGATCAGGCAAAAAAAAATCCCTCACTCGTTCGCAAGCTCAAATTGGAGCTAGAGCGTGAAAAGCACAACTTTAACGGCGACAAGATTCTCAATAAGCAAAAGATGTTGTTCGAAATGGAATCCATCGCTAAAACGCTCGGCGACAAGCCTCTTATCAAGGCTTTTAGCGCGCGCATTTTGCAAAAAGACCGCATTGCGATCGTCGGTAAAAACGGTGCCGGAAAATCGACCCTTCTCAAAATTCTCCTCGGTGATTTAGCCATCGATCAAGGGAGCATTAAAAAAGGAGAGTTTAAAATAGGCTACTTCGACCAACAACGTGCCATGCTTGACGACACCAAAGACCTGCTCGCAACGTTTTGTCCTAACGGAGGTGATCGCGTAGACGTTAAAGGAAAAAATATGCACGTCTTCGGGTACCTCAAAAACTTCCTTTTTCCCAAAGAAGATTTGGCAAAAAAAATAGGCGTTTTGAGCGGCGGCGAAAAAAATCGCGTGGCATTGGCACTTTTGTTTACCCAAGAAGTCGATTGTTTGATTTTGGACGAACCGACCAACGATTTGGATATACCAACGATTAACATTTTAGAAGAGTACATTCAAAGTTTTCAAGGTGCGGTTATTTTTGTCAGCCACGATCGTTATTTCGTCGATAAAATCGCTACGAAGCTTTACGTCTTCAAAGGCGACGGACGTATCGAAGAGAGTTATCAAAACTACAGCGAATACCTTGAAATCGAAAAAGAGATTGCCGAACTTGAAGCCATGGAAAACGAAACGTCAAGCGAGGCTAAGGAGAGCTCTTCCAAAACGCAAAAGAATAAAGAGGCGATGACGCTTAAGCTGAGCTACAAAGAGCAACAAGCCCTTAAAACGCTTCCGCATCAAATCGAAACCCTTGAAGAAGAGATCAAAGCGATTAGAAAATGCCTTGAAAATCCCGATTGCTACCAAAAGATCGGATTAAGCAAACTGTCGGAAGATTTACGTTTGAAAGAAGACGCTTTAGAGCCGCTGATCGAAGCATGGCTAGAGCTTGAAGAAAAAATCGAAACGATGCAAAAAGGCTAAAAGCCCTTTGCATCATACTTTAAACGACGAGAGCGTTGAGTCCAAGTTTTGAGACGATTCTAACATTTTTCCGGAAATGACGGAGAGCTCTTCGGCAATCTTTTCGTTATTGTTCGAAAGACTCAGCGTCTTTTTCATCTGCTCCATCATTTGGTTGGTTAAGTGGGAAATTTCGACGACTTTTTTAGACGCTTTTTTCGAAATTTCGATGGATTGAATCGTGCGATTTCGCGTCTCTTCCGTCTCGTTTTGCACTTCAACGGCATTGTCTGAAATTAGGCGAATATTGTCCGCATTGGTTTCCATATGCGCACTGAGTTGCGTTACGCCTTGAACGATAACGCTAATCGTCGCGTCGATCTCTGCTAGAGATTTTTGCGTGCGCTCGGCAAGTTTTCGCACTTCATCGGCAACGACCGCAAACCCTCGTCCGTGTTCGCCCGCGCGCGCGGCTTCGATGGCGGCATTGAGGGCTAGAAGATTGGTCTGATCGGCAATATCTTTGATCATCTCTAAGACGCCTTTAATTTGGTCGGTTTGAGCGACGACGCTTTGTATTTGGTGCGCCATATCTTGTTCTTGCTCGCTTGCACCGTTGATTTTTTGAACGACGTCGTTTAACGATAAACTCATGCGCTCCAAAACACTAAAAGAAGCATTATTGTCTTCAACGGTGTGGATTGCCAACTCTTCGGAAAGATCAAGATCGGCTTCGATATCTTTCATCAGATCAAACGACGTTTTAATCTGTTTGGCTTGTTCAAAAACGCCTTGCGAAAAGGTAACGGCATTGGTATTGAGCGTCTCGCCCGTATGTTCGACGTTTTTCGAAATCGTTTGCGACGTGACGATAATCGACTGAATTTTTTCGATAAAAAGGTTAATATGATGAGCAATGTCTCCCATCTCGTCTTGACTGTTAATATTGACGCGTGCGGTTAAATCGCCGCTTCCGCCGGAGAGATTTTTAATTCTTTCCAACAAAATACCCAAAGGATTTCCGACCACGCTTTTTAAAACCCACATAATCAAAATCGACGTCACCAGTAACGAAAAAGCAAAAATCGTAATGAGCTTCCAACTGATCGAACCGATGTAAGCATCGATCTCCTCAAACGAAAACGTCATATCCATGACGCCCAAAACATCGCCTTTTTGAGACGTTGCATGACAGGCAAGACAATCTTGCTCGGCAATCAGCGGCTTTAAAAGACGCAAACGATGCCCTTTAGCATCATCCAAAGTCGAACTTGTTTGGACGGGATTTTTAAAAATAGCGACGACGGCTTCTTCCGTTGAGGGTTTAGCATCGATGCCAAACGTATCGATGACGCTTTGAGCTTGATGGATTTTGAGCTCTTTAATGCCTTTCATTCCCTCGGCGTCTTTGAGCGATTTTTCGATCAATGCTCTATCGCCCAAATTCATAGCGGCACGTACCGTTTGAAAAACCGATTGGCTCAAAAGATTGAGATTGTTTTCGCTTTGAATTTGCGAAGATTTTTTAAACTCGCCTACGATCACGAATTGTAAAATAACAAAACTTACCAGCAAAAGCGGAATAAGCGTAAAGCCGATTTTCGTTCCGATGCCCTTTTTCATACCGATGCCTTTCGCACGTTCATAATTTCAATCAAGTTCATATCTTCAAGCATCTCGTAAAGCTCTAAACTTCCGACTTCTACGATAAGAGCATAATGATCCATCTTAATTACTTTAATTAAGAAACCGATTAACGAAGAGGTGATAATAAACGAGTCTTGAAGAAGAAGCCGAATCGGAACGTCGAGATGACTCGTATGCGCTTTTAAAACGGCGTCTTTAATTGCTTGCGTATCACTCACGGTTTTAATCGTCCCCGTAACGACGACGTCGACACTCTCACTGCGTACTTTTGTTACCACGTGCATTCTTTTCCCCCAAAAACCTTACGTTTACCCATTATAATACATATTCTATCGATTGTAACTAAAGATCGACTAAAAACGAGAGAGTATCTTCTATTTTTAAACACCGAGTGCTTGTTTGACGGTATCGTTTGCCATCGAGATATTCCAAGCGGGTTCCCACACGAGCTCGATCGTACATGTTGCAACGTTTTCTAACTTCAAAACCGCCTCTTTCGTCCATTGTTGCATCAATTCATGCAACGGACACCCTTTCGTCGAAAGCGTCATACGTACGTAAACGTCTTCTCCTTCAACGCGTACGCCGTAAATTAACCCTAAAGAAACGATGTCGAAACCGACTTCCGGATCGATCACGGTTTGGATAGCTTGATACACTTCATGTTCGCTACATGTCATTTTAGTTTTCTCCTTTATACGTAAATGCGTAAACAACGTTAAACGCAACCAACACAACACTCGACATCACGCCCAAACTTGCACCGTAGAAAAGAACTTGAAGTGGCAAGAGCGTCGCAATGCTTAAACACACGACGGAAATAAACAGTAAAAAAGCCTGTATATCGGCACTTTTAGTATGAACCATTTGATGCAAAAGCGGCACTTTCTGTTTCCCGACAAGCGGAGAAAAAGTTTTATACCAAATTAAAAACGGCAAAATCTTGTATAAATGTCCGACGATGAACGCCAACAAAAACCCGAAGAAAAAGAGTTCCGCCGCCGCAAATAAATAACGCTCCTGAGTCTCGATGAAAAAAAGCAGCAGCATCACCATCGCACCGAGAAGCGACAAAAACGAGAAAAAGAGATTTTTTACCCAATAATCGTTTTGCTTTCGCACCCTAACGCTAAAAATAATTCCCATCTGAAACAGGTACAACCCCATCGAGATAAGCACCGACCCGATACCCGCATAAAATACCACCGCAGGCAACGCCGCGACCAAAGCTAAAATCGCAACGCTTACGCCGATACCGTGCAAAAATAACGCTGCATGAATGTAGCGGTCTTTGAAGCCGTGCGCTAGAGAGAACATCGGAATCAGCACCATCGAAACGCCCATAACGATCATCATGACAAATCCGAAAAGCGTGCCGATAACATGGGCTTTGACCCACGCGTCGATGTCGATACTGAGCATGCCGTGCGCTAAAACAAACCCCAACAAAATGCCAAGCGTGACCGCAACCGCTAAAAAGACCGTTCCCATGAGCAAATAACTGCTGACGATACTGTTTTTTTCCAAGCGGTAGAAGGTTAAAAAGACGTTCGCGCAAAAAATAGCGATTGACATGTAGGTTAAAAACCCGCCGTAAGCGATCAAAAGATGCCATTCAAGATAGCGAAACCCTGTGACCATCATACTCAGCCCAATCACGTAAGCGTAAAACTGCACGTAGGCAAAATCTTTGGAGAAAAGCGGTATTTCCAAGACGACCGGCAGCAGTTGGTACATCGCTCCGAAGATGACCATCATCACGAAACCCAAAAGGTATAAATGGGCAAATGAGGCGAGGCTAAAAGAGATTCCGTAACCGGAAAGATCGGGGTAAACCTCAAAAAGTGCTACCGTGCTTAAAAGAAGGAAAATCACGGCGGCAATAAAAAAATGTGCTACCAAAGCAAACGGCGGAGCCATTTCGGTCGCGAGTGATCGCATCGTCTTAACCCGCACACTGTTTTTGGCTAAGATCGGCTTGATCGCTTATGCCTTCTTTGTACGAAAAGATCAATTGCAGTTTTCCCTCTTCGAGCTGTGTCGTTTCGATGTCGTAAAATTTTTCGACTTTTGCCAACAAACCGACCGGAGAGCGATGGTTGATCATCACGACTTTTTTCGTGACACTGTCCAAAAGCTCGAGTGCCAGCATCGCATTGATCATAGGCTCGGGAGGAATGCACGCCGAAGTATCGAAATAGATGTATGACGTGCCGTGCGCTTCATACGTAAAAAACGGCACCGTCGCGTCTTGGACGGTGAAAGAGTGAGCGGTATCGGGTAACATAGTTTTGTCCTTTTTTTTTGACACCACTATAACCCTATTTGAGACAAAATTCCTTAATCTATATCAAGCACTTTAGCGAATTTCGGCACGCCTTGAAACGCCGATAAGCTTTTCGTTCGGGAAATTGTAAAAGCTTACGAAATTGGGCGACATATCTTTAATAAGCCCGTAAAGTTTCCACCATAACGAGGAAGAGACGATCTCTTCGTCACCGTAGAAAATCGTACGTTCATTAATTTTTTGGCTTTTTAAAATCGTTTCCATATTGAAGATTTCCATGTAACCGACGAAAATCACAAGCAAATCAAGTCCTGCGGCAAGAGTGCTTAGTTCGCATTCGACGCCTAATGGCTCACTGGTAGGCTTCATTTTGACGATCACGTTTCGCTCGTAAATAATGCCGTTTTTAAACATCGTTTTGGGGATATATGCCGGAATATTCTCTTTTTTACGTGCAAAGAAAAGTGCCGTACCGCCGATGTGCGGTTGAGACGCATAGTAGGCTTCATACTCTTTGACAAACGTCTCTTTTTCAATGGAAATAAACGAAGCGTACAGCCGTTTTTGCCCTTCCGTATAGAGAATAATCAACCCTAAAGGAACCGAAGCGATCAACAAAGACCAATAGCCGCCGTGCGGAATTTTTAACAAACAAGAGCTAAAGAAAATAAGGCTCGTCGCTCCCGAAAGAACCGAAAACGTCATCTTGATCCACGCTCTTTGATGCGCGAAAATCATACACATCAAACACCCCGTAATGCTCATCGCTCCCGAAACCGCCAAACCGTATGCCGCGGCTAATTGGGCGGATTCTTGAAATACGAACAGCATCACGATGACGCAAATAAACAAAAACCAATTGATCGAACCGACGTAGATTTGAGAGTTCAATTCATGCGATGTGTACGCAACGCGAAAATGGGGGAAAATACGCGTCGTCATCGCTTGGTACAAAACGGAAAAAATACCGCTGATCATCGCCTGCGACGCGATAATCGTCGCCAAGATCGTCAAGACTAAAAAAGGAACGTACATGTAAGGCGCAAACTCTTGCATCATTTCAAACAACGGGCTTCCGACGCATTCGGGATGCGTCAATAAAAACGATCCTTGTCCGAAATAACTGAGCACCAATGCGCTAAACGCAAAGACCCACCCTTTTAAGATCGGAAGTCGACCCAAATGCCCCATATCCGCATACAACGCTTCGCCTCCGGTCGTCGCAAGAACGATGTCCGCTAACAGCACAAAGGTAATCCAAGGATGATGATACGCAAACGAAATCGCATACGTCGGATTGATCGCCAAAAGAATGGAAGACTCTTGAAAAACGTAAAACAATCCCACGCTTCCCAAACTCAAAAACCACACCACCATAATCGGTCCAAATGCCGCGGCAACCTTCTCGACGCCTTTTTTTTGAACGACAAACAACCCTAACGCGATCAACGACGCTAAAAGAAGCAGATAAAGTCTCGGCGTCTCTTCGTAATGCGGAATCAGTAAAACACCCTCGACCGCACTTAAAATACTGATCGCCGGCGTAATCACCCCATCACCGATCATAAGGGAAATCCCTAAAAACCCTAAAATCGAAACGATCGTTCCGGTTTTGGCATGCATGAGATACGGGGTTAAGATTTGAACCAACACGACCGTACCGCCCTCGCCTTTTTGGCTCAAACTCGTGGCAAGCCATGCATATTGAATCGTTACCAAAACGACCAATGCCCAAAAAACAAACGATAAAATCCCTAAAATACTCTCAACCGTCGGAGGAACGATCATAAAAATAACCGCCAAGGTATAAATCGGACTCGTTCCGATGTCGCCGTAAACCACTCCTAACGCTTTGATCGTCATCATCTCTTTTTTCATACGTTCGCAAATTTTCATAAGAGCCTTACTGTTTGATTATCAATGTAAAAAGGATTATAAAACGAGACGCGTTAAAAAAGTATCAAAATGATAGGGAAGACAAAAAGTGCCAAAAGAAAAAGAGGAGCTCATTCTCCTCTTTTTGATCGTTTAATGCAAGAAGTGGCGTACGCCCGTAAAGTAGAGTGCGATGCCGTATTCGTCGGCGGCTTTGACGACTTCGTCGTCGCGGATACTGCCGCCCGGCTCGATAATGGCTTTTACGCCCGCAGCTGCCGCTGCGTCGATAGAGTCGCGAAACGGGAAAAACGCTTCGCTCGCAAGAGCCGCACCGCTCACGTCGATGCCCATCTCCTCAGCTTTTCGAAGTGCCGCTTTCGCCGCATCTACGCGACTCGTCATTCCCATGCCGATGGCGACCATCATCGCGTCTTTCACGTAAACAATGCAGTTGGATTTGGTCAGTGCCGCTACTTTGTAGGCGATTTCAAGATCGCTCAACTCTTGCGTCGTCGCCGTTCTTTGGCTAAGGCATTTAGCGTTAGCGATCTCTTCGTCTTTGACCGCGTCGCTCTCTTGGAAAACAAATCCGCCATCGACATGTTTAAAATCGTAAGCGTCTTCGCTGAGCACCAAGTATTTGCTCTCTTGCGTAAAGATTTTGATACGTTTTTTGGTGTCAAAGACATGCAACGCATCTTCATCGACGTTAGCCGCGATGATAACTTCGACGAAAATCTCGTTGATTTTTTCCGCCAAGGCACGATCGAGCGTTCCGTTGATCGCCACGACGCCGCCGTAAGCCGAAACAGGATCGCATTTTAAGGCTTTCACGTAGCTCTCGAACACATTGTCGCCGATGGCAAAACCGCACGGATTGGCGTGTTTGATGATACACACCGCCGGAAGATCGCCGAAAGACGCGGCAATTTTGACCGCGCCGTTGATGTCCGTCATATTGTTAAAGCTGGCTTCGCCTTTGAGTGTTTTAAAGTTGTTCGTAAAGAAGTAGTCAAACTCGTACAGTGCCCCTTTTTGGTGCGGGTTTTCGCCGTAACGCGTATCGAAGGCTTTCGTTCCGACGATAAACTGCTTTTCACCGAAACCTCCGTTAAAGCGTTTGTTCATGTAGTTGGCGATCATGCTATCGTACGCCGCGGTATGCTCGAACGCTTTGATCATTAACGCGCGTCGAAATTCAAGCGTATTGGTTTTTTCACGAATCGCTTCGATGACGCCGTCGTAATCGAGCACGTCGGTAACGATCATAACGTCGTTAAAATTTTTTGCCGCACTTCGTACCATCGCCGGACCGCCGATGTCGATATTTTCGATAATTTCATCAAAATCGTCCGTTTTGGAGATGGTCTCTTTAAACGGGTAAAGATTGACGCAGACCAAGTCGATACCTTCGATGCCGTGCTCTTTGGCGACTTTGACATGTAAAGGTAAATCCCTGCGGTGCAAGATGCCTCCGTGAATCATCGGATTGAGCGTTTTAACGCGCCCGTCGAACATTTCGGGAAACTTGGTCACTTCGGAAATTTCAAGTGCCTTGACGCCCTCTTCTTTTAACAGCTTATACGTTCCGCCCGTTGAGATAATCTCAAAATCCAATGCCGCCAAATTCTTGGCAAACTCTACAACTCCCGTTTTATCGCTCACACTGATTAACGCTCTCACACTCGTCCTTTTTGACATGTTAATAATTTATTGATGTTTTTATTTTACAATAGCTTCGTTTTAGGATCGATTAAATACAATACGCCAATTTTTCAGGAAAAAGAATGAATCAAACACAAAAATCGTCACAAAAAGCATGGCTCATCCTTTTTTTAGCATGGGTAGTCACGATGATATCAACGCTTGGAAGCTTATTTTTTAGCGAAATAATGCTCTTTCCGCCGTGCGTTTTATGTTGGTATCAACGTATTTGTATGTACCCGCTTACGCTTATTTTTATCGTCGGAATTTTTTCCAACGATCGTACGGTTTTTCGCTACTCTTTGCCGCTTGTCGCCGTAGGTCTCTTTTTTGCGCTCTACCATAATTTGCTCTATTACGGTATCGTCCCTGAAAAACTTGCACCGTGCACGCAAGGCGTTTCTTGCACGAGCGATTATATTCACTGGTTCGGATTTATCACGATTCAAGGGCTTTCGCTCTTTGCGTTTAGCCTTCTTGCCGCACTCCTCTATTTTTTTCAAAAGGTTTCACGATGAATAAACAACTCCTCATTGCTTCCAGTTTATTGCTTTTTGTCGCTTTTTATTTCGGCGGAAGCTACCTTTATCAAAAAAGCAATGTAAACGTCTCAAGCGACAAACAATCCGCACTCGTTCGTCCAACTGCCTTTGTTCTCGGAAATCCCGATGCCAAAACGACGATCGTCGAGTTTTTCGACCCAGCGTGTGAGACATGCAAAAGTTTTTACCCTTTTGTTAAAAACATTCTCAAACAACATCCCGACAAACTCAAACTCGTTTTACGTTATGCGCCTTTTCACACGGACTCTTATTACGTGGTTGCGATGATCGAAGCGGCACGTTTGCAAAACAAATACCTTGAAGCTTTGGAAGTCATCTATAAGTACCAAGACAAATGGGCAAGTCATACCGGCACGCCCAATATCGGTCTGATTTGGAGTTTTTTACCCGAAGCGGGAATCGACGTCGAACAACTGAAAAACGATATGAAAAAGCCTGAAATCGACGCGATCATCAAGCAAGACATCGCCGATACCAAAACCCTCGGCGTAAGAGCGACGCCCGAGTTTTTCGTCAACGCTAAGCCGCTCGTAAAATTCGGAAAAATAGAGCTTCAAGCCTTAATCGACTCGGAACTCTAGAGCTTATTCGTGATGGAGCGGCGTGATTTCGTTGTAGCCGTGAAGCCTGATGTCTCGGCGGCGTCTCGCGTCGTGAAAACGTCTTTTTTGCACGTCGGTTTCGGGAATCAGAGGCGGCACGGGTGTCGGACGTCCTTTGTCATCGACCGCGACCATCGTAAAAAAACAACTGTTCGTATGCGTCGCGATTCCTTGTTGGATATTTTCAGCAATGACTTTGATGCCCACTTCCATCGAGGTTTTACCCGTAAAATTCACGCTGGCTAAAAATGTTACGAGCGTTCCTACCGGAATGGCTTGTTTGAAAATGACTTGATCGACCGACATCGTCACGACGTACGTGCCGCAATAACGCGATGCGCACGCATAGGCGACTTGATCGAGTAGCTTCAAAAGATCGCCGCCGTGTACATTACCGGAGAAATTTGCCTTATCGGGCGTCATTAAAACTGACATCGAAAGCGTGTGTTTTTCAAACGGGGTAGAGAGCATTAGCTTTTTTCCTTTTTAATCGTTTCATAGGCTTCGTTGATCTCTTGTAACTTTGCCGTCGCCGCATCGATCATACTTTGATCTTTGCCTTGTCCCATCAAAATATCGGGGTGGTATTCTTTGACCAAAGCGCGGTATTTTTTCTTGATGCTTTCCATATCGTCTTGCGGACTTACGCCTAAAACGTCATAGGCATTTTGTATTCCATAACGCTTTTGTTCGGCTTTATGCGTATAAAATGTTTTAAATTGCTCAATCATACGCTCAAAATCAGCCCGTCGAATCTCTAACGCGTCGGAAATATCTTCGTTAATCATCCGCTCTGTTTGCGAAAATTCTCCGTCGATAAAGGCAAGATTGAGCAAATACTCCATCACTTTCAGACGCTTTGCGTAGTCGTTTTGCGTGAGTTTGAGGTATTTTTTCGAAATAACGAGCGTATTGTCAAACGTCTGCATTTCGGTTTGATAAATTGCTTTGAGCTCTTCACGTACGCGCTCGCTCTCTTCAAACACGCGTGCGATGTCGCTAAACGTCAAACTTAAAAGCTCCGCCTCCAGCTCGTTGACTTTGCCGTCGGCTTTCGCCACTTTTGCCATGAGTGCGACCAAAAGCCCCGCTTCATGCTCGCGAAGATCGCCTTTAAGCGTCTGTTTCTCATTCACATGAATTTTTTGCGCATAATCGTCCGCATTGTAATTTTTCGTTAAAAAATAAAAAAGGACGATCACGGCAAGAACAATCAAATAGGTCATTTTTTTACCTTTACATGTCAAACGAAATTGAGGCAAATATGCTACAATTTTTTCATTAAAGAAAAGGACACTTTCTATGTTTAATTTCGATGAAATCGTTGATAGAACCAAGACTCCGTGTGAAAAATGGAACAAATATAAAGGAGCTGATGTCATTCCTGCGTGGGTCGCCGATATGGATTTTAAATCGCCTCCATGCGTGATCGAAGCGTTGCAAAGAAGAGTCGCTGAGGGCGTTTTTGGCTACACCGACATTGATGAAGAGACATACGGTGCGATTCTTTCGTTTTTAAAACGTCACTACAACTGGGAGATTCAAAAAGAGTGGTTGGTCTTTACGCACGGCGTGGTCAGCAGTATGAACGTCGCATGTTTAAGCGTTGAGGGAGAGAGCGTGATGACAACCACGCCGATTTACCCGCATTTCATCAAAGCACCCATGCATGCGAACAAAGAAGTCATAGCGATTGCGATGAAAGAGGAAAACAACCGTTGGACGCTGGATTTTGAAGCGATGGAAGAAAAAATCAACCCTACATGTAAACTCTTTATGCTCTGCAATCCTTACAATCCGGCAGGAACTGTCTTTACATGTAAGGAGTTAGAACAGCTTGGAGCCTTTTGTCTCAAACACGATCTTACCATCTGTTCTGATGAAATTCATGCCGATCTGCTTTTAAACCAGAGCACCAAACACATTCCGATTGCCTCACTCAGTGAAGCGCTTGCTAAGCGAAGCATTACCCTGATGGCTCCGAGCAAAACCTTTAACATCGCAGGACTTCAAGCCTCGTTTGCGGTGATCCCCGATGTGGAACTTCGCAAGCGTTTCAAAAAGACGATGGGCAGTATGGTCGGCGGCATCAACCTTTTGGGCATTACAGCACTCAAAGCCGCATACCTTGGAGGCGATGCATGGCTAGGGGAACTTCGCACCTATTTGGCTGAAAACCTCGCCTTGGTGCAAGCCTTTGTAAACCGCAATCCCAAACTGAAACTCTTAGACCAAGAAGCGACCTTTCTCGCGTGGATCGATGCAACAGCTTTACATGTAAAGAGTCCGTACGAATTTTTCTTACAACACGGTGTGGGACTCAGCGATGGCGGACCATTTGGCAATGCGCAGTATGTGCGCCTTAACTTTGGAACACAACGAACTGTTTTGAAAGCCATCTTAGAGCGCATGCAAAAAGCGGTGGATAGCCTGTGATTCGGTATTTTTTAGGTCTTTGTTTCGCTTTTAGCCTTTACGCAAACACGCATATCGTCGTTTTGGGCGATCCGCATATTCCAGGGAAACACCTTGAAGCCAAAGAGCAGGTCTTAGAGCAGATCAACCAATGGAGCGATGTCGATAGCGTCGTTGCGATGGGTGATCTTTGCTCGATCACAGGAACAAAGGAAGAGTATGCGTTGGTGAAAGAGTATTTTTCAAAACTTCACAAACCGCTTTACGTCATCACGGGCAATCACGACTTTATCTACGCCGATGATTTGGATGGCAATGGTAAATTACAACACGCTCCCCGTGAGATCCAAGATGAAAAACTAAGACGTTTTCAAAGCCTTTTTCATCTTCCAAAGCTCTATTACAGTGTGGAGAAAGAGTCTTACCTGCTGATCTTTCTCTCCGCGGATAATCCAGAGCATCTTGCTCAGCTTGCGATGGAGCAGTTGGATTGGTTTGAAAATGAACTCTCAACCCATCCCAAGATGCCAACGATCGTCTTTTTTCATGCCCCGCTCGATCACACGCTTGAGAATTACAACCGTTGGGCCAACACACCCAACTTTGTCGCCCAGCCTAAAGAAGCAATACACCGACTCATCGTTCAAAACCCGCAACTTTTTTTATGGGTGAGTGGGCATACACATACCTCTGCGAAAGAGCCTAGTTTCGCCTCTTTCATCAACCGTTATGAGCAGGTCACCAACATTCATAACAGCGATATGAACAAAGAGACGATCTGGAGCAATTCACTCTTTTTGGAAAAGGATTTGGTGCGCATAAAAACGTACGATCATCAGGCGCATCAATGGCTTCCTTCGTTGGAGCGAACGATTTTAGTGCCGAAATTTTAGGAAAAAGTCGGTACTATTTTTCAATTTTTTTAAGGAAACGTATGACGAAACTATGGATAAGCTTTAGCATAGCCGTACTTTTACTCACGGGATGCGCTCAAAAAGAACTCTCACAAAATGCCCCAGAACTTCCGCAAAAAGTCGAAGACGAAAAAAAAGAACTTCGAGCCCATATCGTTGCCAATGCGATGAAACACAAGAACCGACAAGACGGAGGAGATTGTTCCGGATTTGTCACGCTCGTCAATAAAGAGAGCAACGAGCCTTTCTTTCAAACGCAAGCTTTAAACGATTATTATGAAGATTCACGCAAATCGCTTGCGATTTACAACTACTTAGCCGACCGCAACAGGCTCTATTATGAAAACCCAAAAGTAGGCGATCTGGTCTTTTTCGCCAATACCGTTAAAGCCTACGCCAAAGCAAAAAGTGCCGACAACATCACGCATATCGGTATCATCACGCGTATCGACGCCGATGAAACCGTCTACTTTATCCACCATACCAAAGGAAAAAACTTGATAGGACAAATGAACTTAAAATATCCCGATGCATCGTTATACGAGCATAAAGTCGTCAATTCGTATATGGAAAAATGCGCGGCAAAAAACAGCCAAAACAAATGCTTGGCACCGGAATATTTTAGTGCTTACGGGAAAATTCAATGAAACGATGGCTGATTTTAGGTATTACGACACTCTACTTTGCGGGATGCACGCCCCAACCTTCGCCCCAAATCGAAAAACACGTCGCCGAACCCGAACCGACACCTGAAACGGCGCAACTTTACTTGGAGCAAATCCCGAGCGAAGATTTGTATATCCAACGCGATGAAAAAAGCTTTTCGCTTCGTCCTATTTCCCCGATGACGACGCGTCAAAGTATCGTCAATACGGCAATGAGCTATCTCAACAAACGCGACGGAGGCGATTGTTCCGGCTTTGTCAATCTCGTCAATTTAAAAACGGGGCGTCCTTATTACAATGAAAAAGAGCTCAGTGCAAACTTTGACAATGCGCGCAAATCACGTGCGATGTTTAATCTTATGGCAAAACGCGGACATGCTTTTGAAACCATGTTACCTAACCTCGGCGATTTAGTTTTCTTTGAAAATACCGAGAGAAGACCGGCGGTTAAAACCAAAACCAAAGGTAAAAATCCGCCCAAGCCGCAACCCGCCGCTTCGGTTATCGAAAATATTACGCATGTAGGCATCGTTACGCGCATCGATACTGACGGTACGGTCGAGTTTATTCACCACTCCAACGGGAAAAATATTTTGGATTATATGAACTTTAACTACCCAATGCTTACCAACAAAGACGGCAAAAAGATTAACACCTATATGAAACGCTGCCCTTCCAAAGGCGGCGCGGCACAACCGCAGTGTATGAACATCGCCTTTTTTGTAGCGTATGGGACGTTTTAGACAGAAATGTATGAAATAGATTTAAATAGATGACAATGATAAAATTAAAAGGCATATTGTTCGTATAATTCTAGTGAGCAATAATGTTATAGTGAAATCTTATATTTATAGCAATAATGAAAAAAAGTATGAATTTATAGATATTTCAAAGTTGCCTCAAGATATAAAAGAGTTCATAAAAAATAAATTCTCTGAATTGTTTATATAAGCTATTAAATCTTCAAGAGGTGCTTTCACACCTCTTGCAAATGATTAGATGTCTTGTTCGATCACTTCGGCAAAACGGTTAAAGTAACGCTCGCAAATCGCTTCGACCGATTTTGAAACATCGTTACATGTAAACATGTTTCCACCCACGGTTCCGATTTTAACGACATTTAAACCGATGGTTTTTGCCATGGCTTCAAAGCCTGCTTCATCACTCACTTCAACGAGTGCGCGGGAGAAACTCTCTGCAAAAATATCTCGTGCATCGTTACATGTAAGCTTACATGTAACACCTTTTTTGCTTTTAGCGACCATCTTAGCCAGTGCGATGGCAATACCGCCCACATTCACATCTTTTGCCGCATTGAGGAAACCTTTTTTATTCGCTTCGATGACCAATTCCCAGAGTTTCAACTCTTTGTCATAATCTAGCTCTGCAAGCGTTCCCTCAACTTTGCCGTACAACTCTTTCATGTATAAGCTACCGCCAAAGTCGCTTTTGGTCTCACCGATAAGGTAAATCGAAGCGCCCTCTTTTTGGAAACTGGATGGAAGCGTTTTGTTTGCATCGTCATTTAGACCAACCATCACAATCGCAGGCGTTGGGAAAACACCAACGCCATTGGTTTCATTGTAAAGCGATACGTTACCACTGACAACCGGCGTGTTCAGTTTCGCGCACGCCTCTTTGATGCCGTAACAGCCCTGTGCAAATTGCCACATGACTTCGGGGTTCTCAGGATTTCCGTAGTTTAGACAGTCTGTAATCGCTAAAGGACGTGCGCCACTCATCGCTACGTTTCGTCCACTCTCCGCCACAGCCGCCGCCGCGCCCATTTTAGGGTCGATGTAGTTGTAACGTGGGTTACAGTCACTGCTCATGGAGAGGGCTTTACCGTTTTCTTTGATGCGAATCACGCTCGCATCAAGGCTGCCCGGTGCTTTGATCGTATTGGTTTGGACGGTTGAGTCGTATTGGTTGAAAATCCATGTTTTATCAGACACTTCAACGGAGTTCAAAAGCGCATCAAACGCTTTTTGGTTCTCAATCTTTGCGAAATCATTGATCGTTGTATTTTGAATGCTTGCAAGGTAAGCAGGCTCTTTCACAGGTCTATCATAAATCGGTGCTTGCTCACTGACGGGTTGGACTGGCATATTTGCCACTCTCTCGCCATGCCAGAAGAGTTCCATATTGCCCGTGGCTGTTACTTCACCGATGATTTCAGCGTTAAGATCCCATTTTCTAAAGATCTCAACGACTTTATCTTCATACCCTTTTTTTGCACAGATGAGCATACGCTCTTGCGACTCGGAGAGCATAAATTCAAAGGGTTGCATCCCCTCTTCGCGCGCTGGAACTTTGTCCAAGTGCATGATCATGCCGCTACCACTACGTCCTGCCATCTCGAAGGAACTTGAAGTAAGCCCAGCCGCTCCCATATCTTGGATACCGACGATGTAGTCTGTTTTAAAGAGCTCTAAACATGCTTCTAAAAGCAGTTTTTCCGCAAATGGATCGCCTACTTGAACCGTTGGGCGAAGGCTTTTATTGGCTTCCGTGAAGCTATCGCTTGCCATAACAGCACCACCCAGACCATCACGACCGGTTTTAGAGCCGACATAGACAACAGGATTGCCGATGCCTTCAGCACGTCCATAAAAAATTTCATCGCTTTTTGCAAGACCGAGTGTGAACGCATTGACCAAAATGTTTCCATTGTAACTCTCATCAAAGAAAGTCTCCCCACCGATGGTTGGAACACCCATACAATTACCGTATCCACCGATACCCGCAACGACACCACGGACAAGAAAACGTTGGTGACGTGACGTGTCATCGTTATTGGTAACATTGCCAAAACGAAGGGAGTTCATATTTGCAACCGGGCGCGCACCCATCGTAAAAACGTCTCTTAAGATACCACCCACACCTGTTGCTGCACCTTGGTACGGTTCGATGAAACTTGGGTGGTTGTGGGATTCCATCTTAAAGACTGCCGCCATGCCATCGCCTACGTCGATAACACCCGCATTTTCACCCGGTCCTTGAATCACCCATGGTGCTTTGGTTGGGAAGCCATTGAGGTATTTTTTACTGGATTTATACGAGCAGTGCTCACTCCACATCGCGGAAAAGATGCCGATCTCTAGCATGTTCGGCTCACGCCCCAAAATCGTTAAAATATTTGCATACTCTTCTTTGGACAACTTATGTTTTTTTAACACCGCTTCTAAATTTTCCATGGATATTTCGCCCTATCTGATGTAATTTAAGATGGGCTTATTGTACAAAAAAGGAGCTAAAAGTTAGTTGTGTCGTACGAAGTTTTCGAGCATTTCGGCACTCATGGGTTTGGCATATAAAAAGCCTTGCATGCTATCACATCCGTTTTGCATCAAAAAGCGTTTCTGTTCTTCCGTTTCAACGCCCTCTGCCATCACTTCAAGCTCTAAAGTTTTTCCAAGGGCAATGATCGCTTTAGAGATCGCTTGGTCGTCCGTATCGTGCGGTAAATCTTGCACAAACGAGCGGTCGATTTTGAGCTTATGCAACGGCAATTGTTTGAGGTAACTGAGTGACGAATACCCCGTACCAAAATCATCGATTGAGATTTTATAGCCTAAATTTTCCAATTTTTGCAATGTTTGAGAGACATGTTTGGGGTTATTCATGAAACTGCTCTCGGTGATTTCAAGCTCAATATACTTAGCATCAATCGTGCTTGCATGACGAATCGCTTCAAGACGCTCGCTAAAATCCTCTTCTTCAATCTGAATACTTGAAATATTAATCGCCACTTTACGATAAGCAAAATTGTGCGCTTGCCAGACTTGCATTTGCTTCAACGTTTTTTCAATAATCAACAAACCAAGAGGGATAATCAGCCTCGTCTCTTCCGCTCTGGCAATAAAATAAGACGGCAATAAAAACCCTTGGACGGGATGTTGCCAACGCACGAGTGCTTCAATGCCGATCATCTCGCCGCTTGTAAAATGCACTTGCGGTTGATAATAGATGACAAATTCGTCACTGTCGATGGCACGCTTCAAATCGGTATCGAATTTGGACGTATGGAGCAGTTGCTCCGTCATTGAAGCGGCGTAAAAAAGGTAATGCGCATGCGCATTCTTTTTGGCTTCGTACATCGCAGTGTCGGCATTTTTAAACAAAGCCTCAAAACTTTTGCCGTGCTCTGGAGAGCAAGCTATTCCGATGCTGGCACTCAGTTTAAAACGTTCTTTACCGACGGCGATAGGCTCTTCCAAACCTTCAAGCAAGTTTTGGCATAAAACTTCTACATGTAAAGGCTCGACACTTAAAATAACGAACTCGTCGCCGCCTACGCGTGCGATAAAATCGCACGGTTGAAGGAGCGATTTCAAGCGTTCCCCCACGATCTGAATCACTTTATCGCCTATCGTATGCCCGTGCATATCGTTAATGGTTTTAAAACGATCCAAGTCTAAAAAAAGGAAACATACCCTTGACTCCGCGCTCAAACGTTTTTCAAGCTCTTGCTTCAAGTAGAAACGATTGGGAAGCTTGGTCAAAGGGTCATTCAACGCTAAAAACAGCATCTCTTTTTGCGCATTTTTGCGCTCACTGATGTCACGGTGTGTTCCTGCAAGTCTTAAAGGCTCCCCCGTTTTTTCATCACGTTCCACCACTGCACCTGAACCTTCGATCCAAACCCAATGCCCGTCGCGATGAAGCATACGAAACTCGATGACGTAAGGTCGGCGATGCTCGATCGTATATGCGATGGCCTTTTCCGTGACGATTTTATCTTCGGGATGAATACGTTTGGACCAATCTTCGATATTTTCATCAATATCCTCACGTTTGAGCCCTAAAAAAGAGAGCCACGTATCGTTCACGACGTGTTTTTGATGCACGTAATCCCAATCCCAATAACCAAGATTTGCGCCTTGAATAACATACTCTAAACGCTGCTCATGTTCATTCAGTTTTTTCTGCATTTGTTCGATCTGAAAAATTTTTGCTTTAATGAGTGCATAAAGAAACAACGACGTAATCGCGATAAAAAAGAAACCTTTGTAGGTAGAGAGCGTGGCAAAGAGCGTTACGTTATCGACGAAATATTCAACGGCATGATCGGAAAAATAGATCCACAAGGTCGCGAATACCGCATACATCAAAACAATAGGAAACGGACTAATGTAAAGACGCATCGACAAACTCCTTTTCACGAAACTTCCGTTGGATTCTATTATACCTTATGCAAAAAGACATTTATAGAATTTTGATGAAAATTCAGATAAAATCCAATCCTCTATTTTAGATTGAAGGCGGTCGTTGGTATGTTTGGACTCGATTTTGGAGAAATTATCGTCATAGCCCTTGTTGCTGTTATCTTCCTCGGACCGGAAAAACTCCCCGAAGCCATGGTGAAAGTAGCCAAATTTTTTAAATCCGTCAAAAACAGCGTCAATGACGTTAAAAGTACCTTTGAACAAGAGATGAAGATTCAAGAGCTCAAAGACGAAGCACTTACGTACAAAAAAAAGCTAGACGAAATGGCGACCAGTGCTCGCAAAACAATTACGTTTGATGAGCTCGAAGAGATTAAAAAAAGTACGCAAAACGTTAGCGACTCTTTCAAAGAGCTCGAAAACAGCGTGAAAAACGACGTCGTCTCCGAAACGCCTCAAGCGGAAACCGCACCCTCACCTGCGCTCACAGCCGTCACCCAAACCAACAAAGAGGAAAAAGCCTAATGTTCGAGGAGTTAAGACCGCATATTGCCGAATTACGTAAACGTCTTACGATTTCTTTAGTGGTCGTTATCGCGATGTTTCTGATCTGTTTTTCATTTTGGCAACCCATCTTAAGCTGGATGATCGCCCCTTTAAAAGCCGTTCTTCCCGAGGGAAGCAACGTGATCTTTACCGGTGTGCAAGAACCTTTTTTTACCGCAATGAAAGTTGCCTTTTTTGCCGGCTTTATCGGTGCGCTTCCGATTATTTTTTGGCAGTTTTGGCTTTTTGTCGCACCCGGACTTTACGATAACGAAAAACGTTTGGTCATTCCTTTCGTCACCGCGGCGACGGGTATGTTTTTAATGGGAGCGGCTTTTTGTTACTACGTCGTCGTACCCTTGGCATTTGCATTTTTGGTTGCCTTCGGTAGCACCCTTTTTACCGCCCTTCCCAGCATCGGCGAATACGTCGGCTTTTTTAGCAAAATCCTTTTTGGATTCGGGCTCTCGTTTGAAATGCCCGTCGTGATTTTCTTTTTTGCCAAATTAGGTTTAGTAACCGACCAAACACTTAAAGAGTTTTTTCGATACGCAATCGTCATCATTTTTACAATAGCGGCGATTTTAACGCCGCCCGATGTTTTATCGCAACTTCTCATGGCGGCACCGCTCACGCTTTTATACGGTATTTCCATTTGGATCGCCAAAATCGTCAATCCTTATGTTCCGCCCGAAGAGGACGAAACACAAACCGATGACGACGATGAAGCACAAAAGGATTAATCCATCGATCCGCTCTTAAAATCGACGTACGACTACGCACTGCCCGAAGAACTGATTGCTACGCATCCCGTCGAACCACGCGATGCCGCAAGATTGTTGGTCTTCGAGCGTGCCGGTCAAACCCTCACGCATACAACGTTTGATCGTTTATTTGAATTCCTTCCCAGCGGCACCGCGGTCGTTTTGAACGATACGAAAGTTATCAAAGCACGCGTTTTCGGGAAAAAAGAGAGCGGCGGTGCCGTTGAAATCCTTTTAAACGCACCGCTACAAGACAACCTTTATAGCGTCTATATTAAAGGGCGCGTCAAGGTCGGAAGTCTGCTTTTTTTCGACGAAAACCTGCACGCGGAAGTGGTTGAGCTCAAAGAAGAAGGTCTACGCGTCGTTGCCTTTTTTCACGAAGGAAAAGCCGTCGATACGCAAGAGCTTTTCGCGATTTTAGAGCGTATCGGGCATATTCCTTTACCTCCGTACATCAAACGAAGCGACACGCACGAGGACCGCATCGATTATCAAAGCGTTTTTGCCAAAGAACAAGGTGCCGTCGCCGCGCCGACCGCGTCGTTGCATTTTTCCGACACGATGTTCGAGACACTTAAACAACGCTATGAAACCCATTTTTTAACCTTACATGTAGGAGCGGGAACCTTTAAGCCCGTCGAAGCGGAGCATATCCAAGACCACGTGATGCATTCGGAAATTTACGCTATTCCGGAAGCGACATGTCGCCTCATCGATTCGCCTAAGCCGCTTTTAGCCGTCGGTACGACCGTCACGCGAACCATTGAATATTACGCAAGAACACATCATCAACAAGGCGCATGCAATCTTTTTTTGCATCCTAAAAACCCGCCGATTCGGGTAAATTATCTTTTAACGAATTTTCACTTACCCCAATCCACGCTCATTATGCTGGTCGCTTCGTTTATCGGTATCGAAGAGACGCTCAAACTCTACTCCATCGCCGTAAAAGAAAAATACCGCTTTTTCTCTTACGGCGATGCGATGCTGATTCTTTAGGCTTTTCCCTTAGCATCATTCTTTCGGTCAACTCTATTCCACTAAAAACTTCATTACTTTTACTCAATTAATCTTGATCTAAGTCAATGAATAAAGCTCAAGAAAATATTAATATTTCGTTATATTTATTTTTATATAAGCATTATTAAGGTAAAGTTTTTTTAACTAAATTTTTGCAATTGTCATTCTAAAATCTACTCTCAAAGGAATCTTTTATGGAATTCGTCTACACAATAACGCTCTTCGTACATCTTGGTTGTGCAATGTTATTCATCGGTTGGGGTTTTGCAAAACTGTTTGTCGTTGCTCCTATTCAACATGTCATCGGCCGTAGTGCTTATGAAAACGTTCAAACTGCATTATCCAAAAAAGTTTGGAAGATTTATCCCGCAAATATGATGCTGCTTATTTTTACGGGAAGTATTCTTTTTACAAAATACATTACGCTTAGTGAAGGACTCTTCCCGACGACGTTTCAAACCTTACTAATTGTAAAAGCCTCACTTGCTTACGTTATCGGTATTAGGGTCGCTTATTCGATCTCAAAACGACTCTTTTGCAAAAGTAACGGCTCACACGCATCTTGTGCCTGTTCAAGATCCGTAAATGCAGATTCGCAAGATCCCAATCCCGTCCGAAGTTCCGCCTACTATTATATTTTTGCAATCGGCGTCACCGTCGTCATCTTGGCGAAACTAATGTTTCTCGTATAATCGCCTTGCTACCGGTCCTTTAAAAATAGCATTTATTTCAATCGCCACAATACACTTTGCTTAAAAATGAATCACATTTATGTATAAAATTTAGTTTATATATCGTTATACTTTTAAATATATAATAAAAAGGAGCCTTAATGTCTGAATATGTATCGGGCAATACATATGCGATAACTTCTCAAAACGAAGTGATCAAGCAATTGCCATGGAAACTCTCGGTCTATGCGATAATCGTCTTAGCAGTGAGCTCATGTACTTTAGAAGCGGCAGAATACGTCTTGCCTGAAGTCAACGTCGAAGGAAAACAACCTGTCGATAAAACGACGGATACCGTCATCGGAACTAAAAACGTCACAACCTCGTCGGATATTCAACTCTTCGACAGTGCCGAGTTAATCAGTCCATACAAAGCAATTTCACGCGAACCGGGAGTAGATATTCGTTTTAATGACCCTTTCGGCATGGACATTACCCACAAAATCCGCGGTAAATCGGATCGTAATATCGGAGAAACTTTAGAAGGGCTTCCTTTAAAAGGTATCGGTCCAGGAGGTGGTCTTTCCTCTATGATGGACATCGAAAATATCGAATCTATTACCGTTGAAAAAGGTGCCGTAAAGGCCGATAGCGGATTTGGTTACGGTAGCGATAACGGTATGGTTGATATGCATATGAAAGCACCTTCCAATGAACTTGGCGTTGCGCTCAAACAGTCATTTGGAAGCGACGACTTTCGAAAAACGTATATGCGCATCGATAGCGGAGAGATTGCCGATACTGCCAAATTTTTCTTTTCAGCTTCAACGTCTGATGCCGACAAATGGAAAGGCGAAGGAAAAGGTCTTGATCGTCAAAATTTCGAATTTGGTGCTGCAAGTGCTTCAGATCAAGCCGTTAAATGGGAACTTTACGGTATTTACAACGATCAACAAAGTCACAACTATAAAGGTTTGACATATGAACAAAGCAAAAATCTTTCCCTTTATAAAAAATTAGATTACGATACGACGCATCCTTTATCGAGTTCATATTACGATTATAATCGACTCGATTATGAAACGTATGCCATTTTCGGAAAGGTAGAAATTCCGCTTAGCAACGATGACTCACTAAATTTTCGCCCTTATTTCTTAAACGATAAAGGAACATCATGGTCGTCAAATACGTCTGGAATTACCCAATGGCTAGTCGACCACGATACTTACGGTATGATTCTGGAATACGCCCATAAAATTGAAGACGGAAAAATAAAAGTAGGCTATTGGTTTCAAGAAGATGAACCTCCAGGACCTCCGACGACGCAAAAATTACGATACCTCGGGACAAACGCGTTTAATAAATGGAGTCGACTGGTAGATCCAGAGGACAATAGTCTTTTTCACGCACCCTATATTGCCGTCGAAAAAGCATTCGACAATACGATCGTTGAGGCCGGAGTCAAATACCTATGGTGGAGTACACCGACTTTAACAGCTTATAATACGACTGGAATCGGAGACGTAAGTGCCGATGAAGCATTTTCTAAAGCGACCAATAAGCTCTTTACGCTTAATTCAGAAACATACGGTATTTTTCTACCCAATATCGGAGCTACGCACTATTTGGATGATCATTCTTACCTTAGAGCTAATTACGGACGCAACTACAATACTCCGCAATACGGTTTAGGAGGAAGTATCCTCAATATCTATAATTCAACACACAATAAAGCACTCGTACAACAAATGTGGAGTGATTTAAAACCGGAAGAGTCTGATAATTTCGATGTCGGCTACGGCTATGCTACAGGGGCTTGGAAAATAGACACGACACTCTTTTTCTCTTCCGTTAAAAACGTTGCCGGTAATTTTTATGACCCCGATATTAATTTGGTTTACTCTCAAAATATCGCAAAGGCTCGTTCTTTCGGTGCAGAACTTGCTTCTAGTTATCATCTACTGGAAAATTTGGATCTTACGATGGCATTAACGTATAACCAATATGAGTTTACCGAAGATGTGCAAACTGCCGCTTCAAAAATCATTCATTCGAAAGGAAAGCAAATTCCTGACGTTCCACAATGGTTTGGAAATATCTCCGCCGTATACGATCTCTACGGTTATAAATTATCACCTATTTTACGTTATTTAGGTAAGCGATACGCCGAAATTGAAAATAAATACAGTGTCGATCCTTATTGGCTTTTGGACTTTTCGATCAACAAAGAGTACGCGCTCGGCGGTAAAAACAAGCTTGAGTTCTCTCTTTCGGCTATTAACGTGTTGAACAAAGAGTATATTTCGACGATTTCGACGGAAGATACGAGTGATAGTACGTCCAATGCTACGTATATCGTTGGTGCACCTCGAAGTGTTTTTTTCTCAATCGGATATAAGTATTAAAGCAATGAAAAAACTTTACGTTACTTTGCTATTTTTACATGCCGTTTCAATCGTCGCATTTGGGAGCGAAAAAGCTCTCGAATGCGCAAAACCGCTTAAAGACTATCTTGGCAAAGAGATTTGTATTCCCGAGACCATAGACAAAATAGTCATTACATGTTACGGTGGTGCTTCGCAGGAAATTACTCTGTTTAACAATGCGCACCTTATCGCCGCTCAGCCTAGCGTAAGCCACTTTCCTCAATTTCTACGCCTTTTTCCTACTTTAAAAGAAATCCCTAGTGTCGGCTCTTTTAGCGACGTTAATATTGAAGAACTGATAAAAATTAATCCTTCCATCGTCTTTGTCGGTGCAACATCGTTACATACCAACGAAAATATTGCCGAAATAGGTTTTAGCGTTTATACGCTCGGCATCGGTAGACACGATATTGCATCGCTCCTTGAAGAGCTTTTGCATTTAGGTTCGATTTTCCATGAGGAACAAAAAGCGAAAATGCTCGTCGATTATTGGCAAAAATCGTTATCGATGATTTCACAACATATTAAAAACGTAGAACCGAAAGATAAAAAACGTATTTTATACGGCGTCAGTAACGGAAAATCAAATTTAGAAGCTAAACGTAACTGGAACGATGAATTTATTGAGGCGGCAGGAGGTATTAACGTTACAACCGAAGTTTTGATCAAAGGAGAAACTTCGTTAGAATCGTTAATCGTATGGAATCCGGACGTAATCATAACAACGCGAAGTCCCTCCAATAAAAACAATGCGGAAGCTTTGCGCAAGAACGCTGCACTTCAACATGTCAATGCCGTACGCACACACCATGTGTATGAAGGACCTGTCGGAACGTCATGGTGGGATAGACCTTCTCCTGAGTCTATTTTAGGAATTATCTGGTTAGCTAAAATTCTCTATCCTGAAGAAACGGCGGATATTGACCTTAAACAAGAAACATTGTATTTTTATGCAACATTTTACGGCTATCGATTATCTGATGAAGAGTATGCCGACTTTTTTGAAAGACATAGAGAGTAATTTCGCAAAGCGTAAAAAATAGAGACGTCTTTTTTTACGCCTTCATATCCAACAAACTGCCGATCATCTCGTCTTCGGTTTGAATCGGTTTTGTGTTGGCTTCAAACCCCGCTTCGAGCGCAATTTGATCGGTAAATTCGGTCGTAAGATCGGTGTTATTCTCGGTTTTGCTACTGTTCGCTACGACGCTATTTGCTTCTTCGCTCAAAGTCGTTTGCGTGGCTTGATAAGTTTGCGTATTGACGTTGGCGACGTTGTTCGCACTGTTATTCATCCATGTCGACATCGCATTCATAGCGTTGGCATTGACTTGCATACGCACTCCTTTGATAGTTAATTACGATGACACTATACTCTTTAGGGCTTGAAAAGAAACTAAAAAAATTACGGACGAATTGCTTTAAGCGTTTGGTTTAATCTCTCAATGAGTGCCGGATCGGTGTCTTTGTGAAATGCAAAATAGAGGTCGTTTTCGCGCAATAAGCTCACGATTTCATAGGCGTCTAACGAACAACCGGTTGCTTGTAAGGTATAAAACATCGCATCGACGCTAAAAGCGACCGCGTCCAAACGATCTTCTCTTAATTTGCGCAATTGCGAATCGATGTTACTAAAGCGGTCAAAATCTTCCAACGTAAATCCTTCTTTGAGCAAAAGCTGTTCGGCTCCGCTATCGTGAACCGTACCGATTTTACCTAAATTGTGACCGCGCAAAGCTTGAAGATTGACATGTCGTTCTTTTTTGGCAATGACGCCGATGCGTAATTTTCCGATAGGTCCGACCCAGGCAAACAACGCTTCGCGCTCTTGCGTACGGGCGGCACTGAACAAAACCGTACGGGGGTGTTCAAGCACTTCGTGATAACCGCGCGACCACGGAACGACGTTGATTTGTCCGTCGACAATCGTTTGCCCCGTTTTGCGAAAGAGTTCTTGGAGTAGCCAAACGGACGGACCTTCAACGTTGCCGTCGGCATTTTTATAGTTAAACGGTGGATTGTACTCGCTGTAAACGCGAAAACTCTCGGCATTGAGGGTTAAAAATAGTGTGCATAAAAGCACTATCCAACGCATCATAATGCTATTTTTCCCGTTTGAAGTGCTTTCCACGTATAGATGAACATGTCGAAATTTTCGAGTAAAAGCGTTGCGATTTTAGGATCGAACTGTGTTCCGCTTGCCATCTCAAAATACTCTTTGACGGCTTTCTCTTCCCACGGCTCTTTGTAAACGCGTTTATCTAACAATGAATCAAATACGTCCGCAACGGCGCAAATACGTCCGACTAAAGAAATTTCTTCGCCCTTTTTACCGTAAGGATACCCCTCTCCGTCCCATCGCTCATGGTGTTCCAAAGCGATAACCGCCGCCAAGCGCATCATCTCAAATTCCGAATCCGCAAGCATCTCGTAACCCAACATCGAGTGGGTTTTCATCACAACCCATTCGTCCTCGTCCAGTTTGGAAGGTTTGTTTAAAATTTCGTCGCTAATGCCGACCTTGCCGATATCGTGCAACACGGCCGCCATTTTAATTTTTTCACATTCGGCTTCGTCTTTACCCAAAAACTTGCAAAAAAGATAACAAA
This sequence comes from Sulfurospirillum cavolei, assembly GCF_001548055.1. Classification (GTDB taxonomy): domain Bacteria; phylum Campylobacterota; class Campylobacteria; order Campylobacterales; family Sulfurospirillaceae; genus Sulfurospirillum. The sequence continues at coordinate 981,728 of NZ_AP014724.1, read as the reverse complement.
ACTCGGCAACCCGCCTTAAATGCTGTCCCGTCTCTTTTGACTTTAATTCGGCGATAGACGCCGAAATATAGGTAATTTCATGGTTCAGTTTTTGAATCTCTTTGGTTTGCTCGTCGACTTGCTGTTGTAAGGAAGACTGTAACCGGTAAAGGTCGACATGGGTTTTAACCCGTGCTCTTAAAATTGCGGTATTGAACGGTTTGGATATATAATCCACCGCACCGACGTTAAAACCGATCTCTTCATACTCCAACCCTTCGTTGGCGGTTAAAAAAATCACGGGAATTGCACGGGTTTTTTGCATTTGCTTCAACCGTCGGCACACTTCGTATCCAGTCATGAGAGGCATATTGATGTCGAGTAAGATCAAATCGGGTTCGATAGATTCCGCCAACGCCAAGCCTTTTTTTCCCTCTTTGGCGGCATAAACTTCATAATCGCTCAAAAGCGACGTCAACATTTCGATATATTCGGGCGTATCTTCGATTACCAATACTTTAGCCATGTTCTTTCTCCTGACGAAGCTCTTGCAAATACGCTAATGCCGCATCAAAATCAAATTGTTTGCAGGCTAAAGAGAGTTTCGTAAACCGTTCATCTTCTTTTAAGTCCGCATCGAGCGTTAGCGTTTCAAGAAGCGCATGCACTTTAGAAACGTTGGATTGCTCCAATGCTTCGTGCAACGCTTGTAAGTGTTGTTTTTGTTCTAAAATCCCTGCCTCATTTTCGATCGATGAAGGGTTGCGTAACGCCGTATTGTTGACAAACTTTTCATACTCTTTGTTTACGAAGGGTGCGGCGTTACGGTGCGCTACAATAATGTTATCAAAACAAGAAGGCTCGATCGGTCGGTCGGTTTTCACTAACGTTTCGGCTTCCAAAAGCGCATGTTCTAAGGCAAAAAGTCCCAACGACCCGCACAATCCTTTTTGCGTATGCAGGTAATCGACGAACATGGCACGATCGTTGCCGGAAGAGAGTGAAGCTATTTTTTGCGGCATATGCGTAAACGTTTCGTAAAAGCGACTCAAAATTTTGCGCCATAACGTCTCGTTGCCTCCAAGTCTTGCAATTGCCTCTTTGGGATCGAAGACGTGTTCGTATTTGGCTTTGCCCGCCGTTTGGTGTTTGGGCGAAACCGTACTGCTGACATGTAAGGTTTCCAAAAGCGTACCGTAAAAATCTTCGACTTCGAACGGTTTACCGATATGCGCGTCCATACCCGCCTTCAAACATTTTTCAATATCTTGAACCATTACGTTTGCCGTCATCGCCACGATCGGCGTTAAAATATCGAGCTCTTTTCGAATCATACGCGTTGCTTCAAACCCGTCCATAATAGGCATCTGAACATCCATTAAAATCAGATCGTAAGCGGTTGAGCACTCTTGGAGTTTTTCAACCGCCTCGAGTCCATTGCGGGCGGTGTCGACTTGAGCGTGCGTCTCTTTTAAAAGATAGACGGCAACGTCCAAATTAATCTCATTGTCTTCAACGACTAAAATACGTTTTTTGGAAAGATCGATTTTGGAAGGATCGAAAAGCGGCGTTTTCGTATGCATCGTACAAAGCGATACCAGTTCGTCGTACAACATCGACGCATTAATCGGTTTTTTCAAAAGGACGTGAATCCCCGAAGCCTTGACGTTTGTTTGAAACGCCGCATCGTCGTTCATCGAAAACATAATCGTCGGAGGCAATGCAACAGGCGTTTCTTTGAGCAAAGAAGCATAAAGCGCAAGTCCGTTTTTACCGCGGGAAAGTTCGTGATCGATCACTAAAACGTCATAGGGACTTTGCGCACGTTGCAGCGCTTCAATAATAGCGTCTTTACTTTTCATCACGCTCATGAAAAAGCCGAAAGATCGCACGAGCTCGTTAAAATAATCCGCCGTTTTCTTATAATCCTCGATCAACAAAATGTGAAGCGGAGAAGAGCGTTCGTTGGAACTATCCGAATGAAGATCGATCCCTTTGGCAACACCTAAAGGAATCGTGAACGCAAAGAGGCTTCCCCTTCCCTCTTCACTCGTAAAAGCAATCTTTGCATGCATCATCTGAGCCAGTTGCGCGCAAATGTAAAGTCCCAAACCCGTTCCGCCGTGTTTGCGTGTTACCGAGGCGTCGACTTGCGAGAAGGCTTGAAACAAAAGGTTTTGTTTCTCTTTGGCAATACCGATACCGCTATCTTTGACGCTAAAACTCAAAGAAGATCGCTCTTCGTCGAGTACGTTTTCGCAAACGCTTAAAAACACGCCGCCTTCGGACGTAAACTTGATCGCGTTGCTTAAAAAGTTATTGACGATTTGCATAATCTTATGCGGATCGCCCCTAAAAAAACGATTGGTCTCGATAAAATCACATTGAAAGTCGATGTTTTTTTCTTTGGCGAGCACCGAAAAGATAGAGCAACTCTTTTTAAGCTCTTTATGCAAATCAAACGCGACGACTTCGACGTCCATCTTTCCCGCTTCGATTTTCGAAAAATCTAAAATATCGTTAATAATACGAAGCAGTAACGAAGAAGCCTCTTTGATCTTTGAAACGTAGTTTTGCTGTACGGGGCTCATTGCCGTTTTACCGAGCAGATGCGACATTCCCATGACGGCGTTCATCGGCGTTCGGATTTCATGGCTCATATTGGCTAAAAATTCCGATTTATAACGACTGGCGTCTTCTAACTCTTGCGTGCGTTGCTTGACCTTCTCATCCAAACGTTCGTTCTCTTTTTGAAGTACCTTAAAAAGATGTTGAAGCTTGATGCGCGTTTGATCGAGCGAATGTCCTAGCAAACCGATTTCGTCGTTTTCCTCCCACTCAAAGGGCTCGTCCAACTTTTGTGCCGCCAAAAGATGCGAATGCGCGACCAACCGCTTGATCGGTTTTAAGACCTTGTAGTAGTAAATCAGTGAAATCACGCTCACGAGAAAAAGAATCTGAAGCAAAATCATAGAGCCGAACAACCGCATATCTTTAACGATCGACTCGATCAGATCGATGCGTTTAAAACCCATCTCCAAAGTTCCGATCGCGACGTCGTCTTTTTTCAACACTTTGCGTAAAACCAGCGTATCGGCAGGGTTTTGTTGAGGCAACTCCCACATCAAAAACAGTTTTTCGTCGTTATCGCGGACTCGAACAAATTGGATATTTTGATCCAAAAGAAGTTGATCGAGCATCGTTTGACCGAGTTCGGGATAGTAGTTCCAAAGCGACTCGGCGAAAATCGCCGAGGAGAAGTCGAATTTTTTCGTGTTGAGCGTATTTTGTTCTTCTTGCTTGGAAGGAAACGTACTGTTCACGTAAATCAAGGTCGCAACCGGTATCGGCACGATGAGCGCAATCACGATCATCACGATCAAAGATTGGAGTAAAGAGACTTTGTGTAAAAACGTTTTCATAAGACGCCCATTTTATTCAATAAAAATTCACTCTAAGATTTTACTATTGTACCCTCTTTTTACTAAACTTCGAGCAAAATCGACCTAAAGCCGCCTAAATATAAATCGTTTCGGCGGGTTTCACGATATGAATTTTTGCCTGCGTACGTTCGTGAAGATAGGCTTTGAAAAGCTCCATTTTGTCGATTTCGCCGTGAATTAAATAGATCGTATGCAAGCCCTCCATCGGAGCAATCCACGCCGACATGTCGGCACGATCCGCATGCGCGGAAAAGCCGTTGATCGTATGAATTTTAGCTCGCACTTTAATATCTTCGCCGTAAATACGCACGAACGGTTCGTGATCGATAATCTCTCTGCCCAGCGTTCCTTGGACTTGAAAACCGACGAAGATTACGGCATTTTTCGGATTCCAAATACGCTGTTTAAGATGGTGTAACACGCGTCCGCCCGTACACATACCGCTTCCGGCAATAATAATCGCACGTTTTTGCACGTCGTTAATCTCGATCGAATCTTTTTTCTTCGGCGTTAAAGCAAGTTCGGGAAACGAAAACGGATCGTCGCCGAGACTGACATGTAAGCCTACGGGCTGATTGAGCTGTGCGGGATATTTGCGGTAAATTTTCGTGGCTTCGATTGCCAAAGGGCTGTCTAAAAAGACGCGGCAATTGCGCAAAGAACCCTCTTGATGCATCTGATGCAATAGCCATAAAATCTCTTGGGTGCGTTCAAGCGCAAACGAAGGAATGACGACGCATCCGCCATCATCTAAAGTTTGCGTGATCGCCTCTTTAAATTCGCGAATGCTCTCTTCCAAGGAGCGGTGTTCGCGATCGCCGTAGGTTGATTCGAGGTAAAGGGTTTGCGCATGCGATGCAGGCGTAAGCGCATTGAGTAAAAGCCTGTTTTTACTGCCCAAATCGCCTGAAAAAATAATGCTTTTGCGCACATCTTCTTCTTCGTATTCGACGTTCACGTAAGCACTCCCCATAATGTGCCCCGCATTGTGCAACGTGATCTTTAGAAACGGTGCAAGGGCTATGGTCTGCTCGTACGCGACTCGACGCATTTTTCGCGCAAAAACCATTTCGACATGTTCTTTGGTGTAAAGCGGCTCTTGCACGCTGTTTTCTTCGCCTCTGCGCAACGCTTTTTTAAGTTGGGTTTGGTACTCTTCTTCCAAAAGCGCGGCACTGTCGAGCAACATAATATACGCAATATCCAAGGTTGCTTCCGTGGCAATGATCTCGCCGCGAAAGCCCTCTTTGACCAATTTGGGAACGCGCCCGATATGGTCGTTATGCGCATGGGTCAAGATCAGATAATCGATACTCGCGGCATCAAACCCCAAAGGGGCATAATTATCCCTCCATTGCGCTCCTTGGATCATACCGCAATCGATTAAAATCCGTACCGAACTTACATCCAATAAATGACACGAACCCGTGACCGTAGAGGCCGCACCGTAACTCGTCACTTTTGCCATCGTTTATCCTTTGAATACGATTTTTGCCAAACGCTAAAGACGACGCACACCGGATCATCTTAAAAATCCACACGCCTTTGGTGCCTTTACCTCTTGCAAAATACGTTTACAAGAGGGTTAATGTATAAACTTATCAATAATTTCTTGATACTTTTTCTCGATCACATGTCGCTTCTTTTTAAGCGTATTGGTCAACTCTTCTCCCACGGTAAATTCTTTGTCCAGAAAGTGGATATTTTGCAGCGTTTCAAAAGGTTTAAATCCTTTGGTATGGTGTAAAAGTTCGTTCATTTCGCCTTTCAGTTTCGCGACGATTTGCTTGTCTTCCATCACCTGCTCGATCGTTTGAACCGCTTTATCGAAATGCTCCGCCACATAGACTTTGAGTTTTTCAAAATCGGGTACGATCAGCGCACCCAAACCTTTTTTGGCATGTCCGACCAAAATCGTATCGGTAATGAAGGGCAACATCGAAAGCGTCGACTCGATACGGCTCGGATCGACGTTTTCGCCGTTGGCAAGCACGATAATCTCTTTGGAACGTCCCGTAATGACGAGTTCATTTTTTAGCGTCAGTTTTCCCAAATCACCCGTTTTGAAAAAGCCTTCTTCGCTAAAACTTTTGGCATTTTCTTCGGGGTTTTTATAATAACCGCTCATGACCTGCTCGCCTTTGACCCATATTTCGCCGACTTCACCCGCACCTAAATATACCCCGTCTTTTGAGACGATGCGAATTTGCGTTCGAGGTACGACAGGACCTAGCGTCGAAAAAGTGTCGCACAAGACCGAACGTCCCGCAATCGTCGGCGCACATTCGCTCATACCGTAGGCGTTAACGATACGAATGCCGATCGCATCGATCCATTCATCGAGAAAATCGGACAAAGTACCGCCGCCGCTCACGGCAAGGCGTAGTCTTCCGCCGAATTTTTCTTGCACCAAAGAGAGCTTTTTTTTGGCAAAGCGATTGGGGAGTGCTAGCAAAAGACGTTGGAAAAAAGCAGGTATTTTCGTACGACATGTCAACCAAAAAGAAGGCTTTTTAAAACAGGGCAATTGATCTTTGAGAATGCGATCCGCACGATTGTACGCCGATGAAATCGCAACGAGTTTTTTAAAAATGTTTGCTTTTTTGGGGTCTTTTTTCTCTAAGGTCGTATTGATTTTCGTATACATCGACTCCCAAAGCCTCGGAACCGTCGCGACGATCGTCGGTTTATAGCGTTCCAAATCCGCCGCAAACGTCTTTAGCGTCGAGTAAACGATGCAACACCCGTGCGACATCGCGACGTACTCGGCGGCACGCTCGAAAATATGCCACGAAGGTAAGATCGAAACCCATACGTCTTCGCTTTGCAACGCAATGAGCGGAGGAAGTTCGCGAACGTTGTACATCACGTTTTGGTGGCTCAATACGACGCCTTTGGGCGTACCGGTCGTTCCGGACGTATAAATCAGCGTCAAGGTATCCGTCTCGCTCAAACGCTCTTTTTGCTTCTTGAACGCGTCGATGTCGTCTTGATAAACGGTTTTGTCTTTTAAAAGGTCATTGTAAGAATAAAGATGATTAAGAAGCGAATGCACTTTGGGTGCTTCGACGATGAAAATCGCTTTGAGTTCTTGATTTTTGAGCATAGCTTCGTGTTGAGTATACGTTTTTTCGTTTTCGACGATCAAAAAATCGGCTTCGGAGTGCGAAAGGATAAACGCCAACTCCTGCGTAGGCGTGTCGCACCCTCTGGGAATACTGATCGCACCGAGCGAAAGCAACGCCATATCGGTTACGATCCACTCGTAACGATTGTCGCAAAGCAACATAACTTTAGAATTTTTGTCGATTTTTTTGGCTTTAAAAGCCCGAGAGAGCACTAAAACGTCGTCAAAGAGTTTAGCGTACGTGACTTCAAACTCCTGATCGGCAACGTTGTAAATAAAGGCTTTGTGATCTTTATAGCGTTCACAGACGCTCAGGAAAAGGTGAAAAAGCGTATTGTCCGCGCGATGCAAGCATAATCCTTAAATGAAAAAATTACTTTGATTGTAATCTATCTTTGTAAAAGGGAAGCTTATCTTTGGCGAAAGGATTTCAAAACCGATACGATAATAGCGATTTGGAGCACTAAAAGCAAAACATGCAATGCGTAAACTTGTTCTATTTTCTGCGTCGTACCGCACCATTCGAGGGCTTTGTAAAAAAGATAGGCAACGATCATACCGATCAGGTAGCCTTTTTGTTTCATAACGTCGGCAAGAGAGAGCAATGAGGTACGCTTTAACGCCAAGGTTTCGATACGGATGAGATAGCCGCCGAAGACGAAAATCGTTTGGTACGAAAGGTAGATAAATAAAGCGTTGAGATAACTCATCTTAAACGCTAAAAACGCCAAAACACTCCACAGCGTTACGACTTCGACGAGCAGCGAAACGCGGTAAAATACGAGAAGATTCATCATCTTCTCGTAAAATTTTGCCACAACCAACAACCCGATCGCCAAAGCGATACCGCCCAAAGAAAACACCGAAGGCTCAAGCGGCGTATACAACACAAAAACACTCCCGACCGTTACGCCGAAAAAGAGGGAATTGAGCAGTTTATACCATAAGTAAGGTCGTAGGTTTAGTTTCATTAGAATTTCGCCTCAACACCGGCATAATAACTTCGTTCCGCCGATGCGTATCCGTATACCGTTTGATAGTAACGATCGAAGAGGTTGTTGACTTTTACGTACACGTCCCATGTTTTATCGATATGGTACGTCATTTTGGTATTAGCGACAAAATAATTGCCGGTTTCATGTGTCGTAAAACCGTCTTGACGCGATCCGACGTAAGTTCCGTTCAACGTCCAAGCCACCTGTTTAACAGGCATATACGTGGTATAAAACGTTGTTTGGTATCGTGGAACGTTAGGGAGCCGTGCATCGTTTTTATCTTTTGCATCTACGTACGTATAATTCGCTCCCGCCAGCAAGGTTTGAAAAAGCTGGTGTTCATAAGAAAGCTCGACACCTTTAAACACTGACGTACCGTCGATATTGACGTTTCCGTATCCGACCCAACTGATCAAATCTTCAATTTCATTTCTAAAAAAATTCATATTAAAACCGGCATAGCGAATTCCGGCATTAAAACTTTGAATCGTCTCCGGCTTTAGGGTAAAATTCGCCGTTCCCCACGGATTAATCATATCCAGCATCGAAGGCGTTTTATAGGCTGTCGCATAATTGGCATAAACGTCGCATTGATCGTTCACAAGGTATTTTGCGCCGATTTTTCCGGTTGCTTTATCGTCAAACGCGCTAAAACTATCGTAACGTAACGCTTCGTTAAGTACAATATTTCCAAATCGATTGGTATTATTACAAAATAAGGCTTTAGAATGCTCGTCGCGTTCTTTTTCGCTATCGCCGATAGAAGTATAATTGAGTTCTCGTTTTTCGTACGACGTTCCTAAAACCATATTGGCGTTATCGGCGTATTTCCACGTATCCTTGATCTCTATGGAAGGAACTTTGCCCTCATAGTCGTTCAATCCCCACGTCGCATCTAAATTTTTCTTTGTAAAATTGCTTTGGGAAAGCGTTGTCTCGATCGTATGATCGGCAATCAAATAGTGATAGCTAACATAACCTGAGCGTTGGCGAAAATCGCTTCGCTCTATCGAATTTGGATCCATCGCATACGTCAAAGGATCTGAACCGTCATAGTGATTAAATGCGTTAATGTCGTGATACCCAGCTTCAATGCGGTTACGCTCATCAATCCAATAACCCGCTTTTAGGTTAATCGTCGTATTGCGGTAAGGATCGTCTTCAAAACGATCGATGTCTTCTCCGTGAGGCGCATATGCGCTAAAACCGTCTTCAAGCACCCGTTGAACCGTAAGCATGACATCAAATTTATCGGTTTTATGAGACACGGAAGTATGAACGTTTTGATACCCGTAGCTTCCGATTTCAACGCCTGCACTCGCATGCGTTCCGCTTTGCGCTTTTTTCGTAATAATATTGACGACGCCCGCCGCCGCATCTGCTCCCCAAATACCGCTTTGCGCTCCCTTAATCACTTCGATACGCTCAATATCTTGAATGAGAAGATGGCTAAAATCGGCACCGGAAGTATTGCTTGGATCATTGTAACGTACGCCGTCTACCATAAGAAGTGTGTATTTATTGCCCATGCCTTGTATAAAGAGGCTTGAAGACTTGCCTTGCCCCCCGTTTGCGGTAAAGCTGATGCCCGGAATGGTATTGAGCGCTTCAACAACAGTAGAAATGCCTTTTAAAGAGAGTTCTTCGGAGGTGATAATGCTGACATTATCGGTGACGTTGGTCGCACTGACCAAGGATTTAGAAGCGGTGTAGACTTCAGACTTTTGAGCTTTGATCTTTTTTGAGACGACCAAAACGGGTGCGCTTGTCTCTTCAAGCAGTTCCGTCGTCTCGGAGGAAGCTTCGGCTTTAGACGTACTGAGTTGCTTTTCGTTATCGACGACGCTTTGTCCTTCTTGGGCAAGCGCAATCGTCGCGTTTAAAGCCAGTATCGCCGCTAGGCTAAAATACTTCCCGCGGAAACCTTTGAGTTTTTTCATCTATTCTCCTTAAAAATTGAGAAGCTTATTTTATCTTAAATGGCGTTATTTTGATACTTTTTTGATGAATTGTGCTTTATAATAAATGCTTTACAATCTTTTACATGTAAGGTAAAAATGCGCAGGCGTTGCGTCTTGCAAAACTCAGCGTTAGCGTAGTCTTTAGAGCTTTGCTCTAAAGGCGTGACAAAGGCACAAAGCACCGAAGGTGCGCGGGCGTTGCGCCGAGCAAAACTCAGCGTTAGCGTAGTCTTTGGAGCTTTGCTTCAAAGGCGTGACAAAGATAAAAAAGGAGCCGGTATGTTTTTTGACTCGCGTTACACGCTTCCGACACTCGCGGCTCTGGCTTTCGTGACGAGCATTTGTCTGCTTTTTTACGATTCTTTGGAACTGATCAACATTGCGTTGATTCATTTTATTCCGATTATCGTCATTGCGTTAGAGGGAAATTATGCACGTACCACGCTTATCGCTTCGATCAGCGTTTTGCTCTTTAACTACCTTTACGTCCCTCCCGTTTTTACGTTTAACGTGTATGACATTATTCACGTATGGACCTTTGCGATTTTCCTCTTTTTCGGATACGTCATTACGTGGCAAGCCAAAAAAATTAAACGCAACGAGATGAAAGAGATCTTGCTCAATACGATTTCACACGATCTTAAAACGCCTCTATCTTCGATCTTAGGCTCGATTACCCTCCTCTTGGAAGATCAGAAATTAAGTCCCGAAACCCAAAAAACGTTGCTCAACGACATCAAAAACAGCTCCGACAAGATGAATCGCCTCATCAACAACCTTTTAGACAATGCCAGACTGAAAGATAAAAAACTCGAACTTAAAATGGAGTGGTGCGATCTTGAAGATTTGCTCGGCGTCGCGCTTAAAGACTTTGACGATGCGCATATCAAACGCTCGTTGCACATTTTCATCGATCCGACGCTACCACTTTACTGGGGCGATTACAACCTTTTGGGAAGGCTTTTTGCCAACTTATTGGATAACGCTTTTAAATATTCCAACCAAAACAAACAAATTTACATCAAACTCAAACAAGAAGACGATCGCATTCGCATCCTCTTTTTCAACGAGAGCAATCCTCTCAACGAGCGTACGCTTGAGACGATTTTCGATAAATTTTACCGTGCCGAGGACAATCAAGAAATTTCAGGCAGCGGCATCGGCTTATTTATTTGCCAAAGTATCGTCCAAGCCCATCGCGGAGAGATTCGAGCGTACAACAAAGACAACGGTATCTGCTTTGAAATCACCTTGCCGATTCTCAAATACCCTACCCAATTGCATAACGAGGCGGAATAATGGCAAACGAATGCATCCTCATCGTCGAAGACGACGAAGCCATCGCAAAACTTTTGACGATTTCACTCCAAGAATACGGTTTTAAAAGCAAACACGCCCACGATCTTGCGTCTGCCAAACGCGACGTTTTAAGCCTCAATCCGCTTTTGGTCATTTTGGATTTAGGACTACCCGACGGCGACGGAAAACACCTCATCGCCAAGATACGTAAACAAAGTAAAATACCCATCATCGTGCTTTCGGCGCGTAACGACGAAAAAGAGATTATCGCGGCGTTGGATTTGGGCGCGGACGACTACGTGACGAAGCCTTTTTCCACCAGCGAACTTTTGGCGCGTATTCGCTCGACCTTGCGTCGAATCCATCCCGAACCGCCGCATGCCATTCTTACATGTAAGGAATTAACGATCGATTTCAATCAAAAACAAGTCACGCTTCAAGGCGCATTGCTGAAACTGACGCCGACCGAATACGCCCTGCTTTCCTATATGATGAAAAACGCCGACAAAGTGCTACCGCATCGCCAAATTTTAAAAGAAGTCTGGGGCGTGGGTTATCAAAACGAGATGCAATACCTTCGCACCTATATCAACTCGTTGCGCAAAAAAATCGAAAAAAATTCGACCTATCCCGAATATATTTCTACCGAATCGAGTATCGGGTACCGTTTTTCAAGCCACGGTACAAAGGAGTCCGAATGAATCAAAAGACGCTTAAGATCATCTTTTTAAGCTACCTCTTGGTCGTTTTGGCCGGCGCGATCGCATTGATGCTTCCCTTTGCGCATCACGGCAAGCTCGCTTTTATCGACGCCCTTTTTACGGCGACGTCCGCAACGTGCGTGACGGGACTGATCGTGAAAATAACGCCGGAAAGTTTTAGCATCTTCGGACAAGCGATCTTGGTGCTTTTAATGCAAATCGGAGGCGTGGGTTACATGAGTATCGTTTCGCTTTTTTACCTTTTTATGCGAAAAAGCCTCAATATCCACGAAAAAAATCTTGCCAAAGAGTCGCTCAACTACGCCAACCACGATATTCCTATTTTTTTACGTAAGGTCTTTCTCTTTACCTTCATTATCGAACTTGCGGGCACACTCATTTTGGCCTTACGCTTTTCAACGCACATGTCGATTCCTAAAGCTTTATGGCAAGGATTTTTTCACAGCGTCGCAGCGTTTAACAATGCCGGTTTTTCGCTTTTTAGAGACAATTTGATGGGCTACCAAACCGACGCGACGATTCTCTTGACGATCGGTGCATTAATTATTTTAGGAGGACTTGGCTACTTGGTCTTGGTTGAGCTTCACGCAAAACTTATGCACCAACGTTTTATGCTCTCTGCTCACACCAAAATCACGTTGGTCGGTACGGTGCTTTTGCTGCTTTTAGGAATGCTTCTTTTAGGGGCGATCGAATGGAACAATCCGAGCTTTTTCGGTCATCTTTCGCTCGAGCATCGCTTTTTAAACAGCTTTTTTCTCTCGGTCAATTTTCGAACTTCGGGTTTTAACAGTCTGGATTTATCGCAACTCAGCGATACGTCGCTTTTTTGTTCGACGATTTTTATGATGATCGGAGGCGGTGCCGGAAGTACGGCGGGCGGTATCAAAATCACCACCGTCGCCGTTTTGATTATCGCAACATTGCACACGATCAAAATCAGCAACCAACCTCCGCATGCGTTTAAACGCACGATTTCCGCCGAAGTGATTCATCGCTCTTCCGCGATTATTTTCGTTGCTTCGTTTATCGTCATCCTTGCGACCGTTGTCTTGGTGCAAACGCAACACAGCACTTTTTTGCCGACGCTTTTTGAAGTCGTCTCCGCATTTTGTACCGTGGGCGTATCGGTCGGAAACGGCGACGTATTGAGTCTTTCGCAAACGTTTGATCTTGTAGGAAAATCGCTTGTCATCGCACTGATGCTCATCGGACGTATGGGTATTTTTGCCGTCGGCTTTTTGATCGTCGGAAAAGAAAAAATCAAACATGTACAGTACCCTGAAGGAAGGATTATTTTATGAAAACGTATGCCGTCATCGGACTAGGAAAATTCGGTTTTCACATCGCCAAAGGTTTGGCGGAGCAAGGTATGGACATTATCGCCATCGACAACGATGCGCATAAAATCCAAGATATCAGCGAATTTATCGAAGATGCCGTCGTTTTAGACAGTACCGATATTCGTGCTTTAAAAGAAGCCGGCGTCGTCGGACTCGATACGGTCATTATCAGCATCGGCGAAAATATCGAAGCGAGTATTTTGACCCTGATGGCACTTAAAGAGCTTGAAAACAAAACGATTATCGCCAAAGCGATTACGTTGACGCACGGGGAGATTTTAGCAAGGCTCGGAGCCTTTAAAGTCATCTATCCCGAGCGCGAATCCGCCAAAAAACTCGTCGAAAACCTTGTGGGAAACGTCGTCATCGACCAAATCGATTTTAGCAGTACGATTAAAATCGCCAAACTGATCGCAACCCGTTCGCTCATCGGCAAAACGATCGGCGAAATCGAAACGGAGTTTGAAAACGAAATTCACCTCATCGCCTGCAAAACACGCGATAATTGGCAATTTTCCCTCGAAAAAAGTTATAAAATTCGCGAAGGCGACATGTTGTCGTTTATCGGGAAAAAAGCGTTCATCGAAAAGCTAAGAAGCTTAGCCAAACATGAAAGCGCCTAATTCTAACGGTTTTTTTATCCGATCTACGCTATAAACGACGTACGGTAAAAAACGCATTGCCCAATTTTTCATCATAGAAAGGAGTGACGATGAACCTTATGCCTCTCACACCCGAAGAAGAACGCGTCATCGTTCATAAAGGCACGGAAATGCCCTATTCGGGAGCATACAACGACTTTTACGACGAAGGCGTTTACCTGTGCAAACGTTGCCTTACGCCGCTTTTTCGCTCACAAGACAAGTTCCGTTCCGGTTGCGGTTGGCCGAGTTTCGACGATGAAATCCCTCAAGCGATCCAACGTGAAAAAGACCGCGACGGCAGGCGCACGGAAATCCTCTGCAACGCCTGTAAGGCGCACTTGGGACATGTTTTCGAAGACGAAGGTTTTACGCCCAAAAACACGCGCCATTGCGTCAATTCGATCGCGCTCGTCTTCCAAGCCCAAAAGAAGTAGCATCCAGTTTATGCTATAATACTTCCATCAATTATTTCATAAAGGAATTTCGTATGACCCCAAGCGACCCGGACTCGTGTAGCTTAACGTTTTTTGTTCTAGGAGCAATCCTATGACGCTACTGATTGTGTATCTCTCCCTTGCTCTTTTCATCTCCTTTCTTTGCTCCGTCCTTGAAGCGGTTCTGCTCTCAAGCACCAACTCTTATATCGAGACGCTTCCTAAAGAGACCAACGAAAACGCTATTGTGTTGCTCAAAGAGCTTAAAAACAACATCGATAAGCCTATCTCTTCGATTTTAACGTTCAATACCTTTGCCCATACGATGGGTGCGGCGGGCGTAGGAGCGCAAGCACAAATTTTATTCGGAGAGGAGTGGCAAACGGCGGTTGCTTTTGCCGTAACGTTACTGATTTTATACGTTTCCGAAATTATCCCTAAAACCTTCGGTGCTTTATACTGGAAAAAATTACTCATTCCTTCTGCGTATATGATCTCGTTTTTGATCACGATTACGACGCCTTTTACATGGGTTTCTTCGCTTTTGACGAACTATATTTCCCGCAATAAAAAACATCAAAGCAATTATTCGCGCGACGAGATTATGGCGGTTGTCGCCATGGGCGAAAAAGAGGGATCGATCTTAAGTAAAGAGAGCGATTTGATCGAAAATCTTTTAAAACTGAAAAACATTAAAGCCAAAGACATTATGACGCCAAGAAGCGTCGTGTTTGCACTGCCTGCGACCACCACCATCGAAGATGCGATCGAAGACGATCGCATGTACATTCACTCGCGTATTCCCATCTTCGGCGAAACGCTTGACGATGTCGTGGGTATCGTCTTTAATCAACGTATTTTAGAAGAGAGCGTGGAAGACCACGACTCGACGACCTTGGAGCAAATCTCGTATGAAGTGCATATGGTTTCCGAGAATTTACCCGTTCCCAACCTGATCGACCAATTCGTCAAACGTAAAACCCACCTTTTCGTGGTATTCGACAGCTACGGTCAAACCGCGGGCGTCGTTACGCTTGAAGATGCGATCGAGACACTTTTGGGTGTTGAAATCGTGGACGAGATGGACGAGGTTGAAGATATGCAGCTTTTTGCCAAAGATCGCAGTAAAAAGTTCCAAGACCGCATGAAAGTTGAGCGAAAAAAGCTCGAAAAAGCCAAAGTCGGCTAAACCGAGAGGTTTTTTAAAAACCTCTTGCGTACCGCCACGTTCCCTGATGCCTCGTTAAACGATTGACGCAGGCATAGGGTTGATCGATGCGCATCATCTCTTGAATCGGAAGGTTTAAGAGCGTTGAAAGCAGCACGCGATTGACCCCCGCATGCGCAACGATAATCACGCTCGAATGAATCGCTTCGTAGGTAATTGCGTCGAAAGCTTCTTTTGCCCTCAGAGCCACGGCGTGAAAATTTTCGCCGCAAGGCGGCGTAAAATATTCCAAATCTTCCCCTCTTTTCGCATACGATTCCGGATCGTGTGATCGAATCTCCGCCATCGTCTTATTTTCCCACGCTCCCATATCGATCTCGCGAAACGCTTCGACGATACGATACTCTTGCGAAATAATGTGCGCCGTTTTGACGCAACGTTTAAGAGGGCTGGTATAGACGGCGTCGATACGAATCGATTGAAACGCCTCGCGTAAAGCGTACGCTTGCTCGATACCTAAAGCATCGAGTCCAAGGTCGGTTTGCCCCAAATACCGCTTTTCGTCTCCGTTATCGATATGCCCGTGACGCAAGAGATACACCGTGTCAACCATAAGCAAAAACCTTACATGTACATTGTTCGATCTTAGCGATAATCATTTTAACGGCTTCCAAACGTTGGGCGATATGGCGTTGTGCTTCGAGATTTCCTTCGCATTTTTTCAGTGCCTTTTCAAAACGTTTTTCATACCCGCACACTTCTGTTTCGCACACCAGTTTATCGGCTAAAAACAATAACTCGTTCGCGCTTAACGGTGCTTTGCGATCCACCGTAATGTCCATATGTGTCGCGATCATATCGCCGATCGTTTCATAGCCCATGGCACACAGCTTTTCCGCACCGACCTTGGCATGATCTTTTTCTTGCCGTGCGATGTCGTGCAAATACGCCGCCGCTAAAAGTGCGTTTTTGTCAAACACGAGATGGCATAGTGAAATTTCGTTCAACAGTGCCAATACCGTTTTACCGACCGCTTCGCAATGTTTGATAATAGGTTCGGGAACGTCGTTTAAACGCATGATCGCCAAGCACTCCTCTTTGGTAGGAACGTTCATCGCATCGTAACGTAAAAGAGCAAAATAATCCTCTTTTTCGTCCATATCCATCAAAATCGATTGGTCGCATACGTCGACATGTAAAGCATCGTGCTCCAACGTTTCCAAAACGTTTTTCAAACCGCCCTCGCCTTTGCTTGAAAGAATCGCATTTTGATACTTTCGATCGATCAAAGGCGGATGACCTTTACGCCCTAAAAAGACCGGATAGACAACCCCTTTTTTTTCACGAACGTACGCCTCGTATAAACGCTCCAGCGTTTGCGTTTTAATGAGCGGAATATCCACGGGATTCATGTAAAACGCTTCTACGGTTTCGTCCATCGCTTTTATGCCCTTTTGAATCGAGCTAAACATCCCTTGATCGAACGCCTCATTGTAGACGATATGAACGTTATAGCCCCTAAGCGTTGCGATAATTTCTTCTTTTAAATATCCTACTACCACGTAAATATGCTCGATCCCAAACGTTTCATAGGTTTGAACGAGACGCTTGATCGCATTGGTTTTTTCAAAAGAGAGTAAGGGTTTAAAATCGTGCATTCTCGAAGAGTATCCCGCCGCGATAATTAAAGCGGCAACGGTATCTTTTGCCATGGTTACGCCCTTTTGACTAGCGTTAATTCGGCAACGATACTAATGGCGATCTCTTCGGGCGTTTGTGCATTGATGCTCACGCCGATCGGACAATGTACCGCATCGAGTTCTTGTTGCGAAAAGCCTTCGTGCAAGAGCAAATCGTACACGTAATTGCGTTTGGTCTTGCTACCGATCATACCGATGTACTTCGCATTCATGCGTAACGCTTGCTCCAACACGACTTTATCGACGCCGCGCGTTACGATAACGATGTAACTGTTCGGCGGAATGCCCACTGTTTGCGCTAAATCTTCATAGCTAGAGGAGACGACGTGAATTTCGTCGGCACTCGCAAAGCGCTCTTTATTGGCAAATGCTTCTCGATCGTCCAGCACGACGGTGTAAAAACCCAAACTTTTGGAAAGCAACGCGATTTGTTGGGAAACGTGCCCCGCACCGATAATGTAGAGCCGATCCATCGCGTAAAAAGGTTCGATCATATAACGGCTTTTACCGACGTAAAGGTGAAATTTAATCCGGTAAAAGTGTTCGCGAAGTTCTTTTGCGATGCTTTGAACTTCGTTATCGTCCGCACCGAAAAGCTCGTTTTGCGTGCATATCCATTTGTGCTTTCCGCCGATGCGTTTACTGCTTTGCGTAATATTCGTGATCATGATAAAATCAATGCCCGAAGCCTTAAGCTCTTGGGCTTTATGGTAAATATTGAACTGCGGAATATCCAAAGCGTCGATATGTTCCAAAAGCACGCTAACCTCTCCTCCGCACACCATGCCGGCGGCTTTTGCGTCTTCATCGGTCAATTCGATGTCTTCGATCGCACTGCGCTTACTTTGAAAAATTTCCGGAGCCAATCGTATCGCCATCGCTTCGAGCGTTCCTCCGCCTATCGTCCCTTCAATCGAGGAATCTTTGCGAATAACCATCTTCGTGCCCGCTTCTCTAGGGGCCGATCCGCTTTTGTGTAAAATGGTTGCCGTAACGATTTCGTGTTGTTCGTTTAAGCTCTCTATTATATGTTCGACAATCGTTTTCATCGCTTCGCTCCTTGTCTGCAATCGTGTATTTTTCGTTTAATCATACTTCGGGTTATTTTAGAAGATCTATCGTCTTCTTCGATTTCGATCTCAAAATCGAACTTCGATTGAAAACGTACATGTAACTCTTGTTTGAGGGCATTTTGAAAGGCCTTTGCATCCGTGTTTTTATCCAAAACCAAACGCACATGTAAGCGGTTAGGATCATAACATTCGACGCGATAATCCATGAGCGATTTGTATGCCAAAAAGATTTCGTCCAAATCTCTGAGCGTTATCTCGTGCCCTTCAACGCTTAAGGTATTTTCGATACGTCCGCGCACTTTTTCCATTCGACGCAAAAACGTACCGCACGCACAAGGCTCAACCAAAAAACGCGCCCTATCGCCCGTTTTGTAGCGAATAAGCGGCATTGCTTGGCGGTTTAAGGTTGTAAAAACGACTTCCCCGTACGTGCCGTCTTCAACGACTTTGCCCGTCATCGGATCGACGATTTCAAAATAAAGATCGTTTTCCCGTAAATGATAACCGCTCAAACAAGCGCACTCGACGCCTCCGCCATACCCCATCTCCGTCATACCGTAATGGTTAAAAACCTGACATGTACCGTTACGAGAAAGGCTTTTTACAAGCGCGTCGGCAACGTAATCCGTACTTAAAAGCACTTTTTTGATGTGCGTGTCAAACAGTTCTTTTTTCATGCGCGCAAGATACGATACTTGCATCGGAATTCCCACGATTGCGGTAATGCCGTTTTGAAAAATGCATGCCGCAGCGGCTTCGACATCGTCTAAAACGCCGTGAACGATGCACTCGATACCGCTTCGTTGAAGTGCTTTTTTCAACAAATCGCCGATACTTGCAAACGAAGGGCCTGGAAGCAAAACCATCACTTTATCGCGCTCGTCGACCAAACAACGCATGCCGTAATGAAAAAAATTGATCGTCGTTTCCAAATCTTCGTGCGTAAAAAAAAGACGCTTTTCATCGCCGGTCGTACCCGACGTATTTAAGGTCACGATGCGTTCGATCTCATGCGTAGGAACGCACAAAAAATCGTAAGCGTTGCGCCGAATATCATCAGGCGTCGTAAAAGCGATCGTTTCGAACGCTTTGAAAGAATCGATCGCATCTAAATCGATTTCGCCCAAACGTTCGCGATAAAAACGGCTCTTACTTTGGGCGTACCGAAGCGTTGTTTGCACTTTTTCGAGCTGGTACGCACGAAGGGCTTCTTGACTCGGCCGTGCAAGATGCATGCGTTCTTGGATCCAAGATTCAAGCGGCGTAACGTTCATGAAAGCCTCTTTACGTCGCGATATAAAGATTCGCCTCGGGTATTGGTCAGATTGTACATGCAAAAAGGAATCAACTTTCCCTCCGCGGTGGAGACGTGAATGCAACAATCCCGAATACGCTCTAAATTGACGTTCCACACGTCTTGAAACGCCATACCCGAAAGGCTAAAAGAGTTGTTTTGAATGGCACTAAGAATTTTGTCCCAATCGGAGAACGTTTCGCTTGGCGTCTGTTTTTGATACGACCAATTTCGTGCCACGAACGCTTTAGCTTTCGCGGCTCCGACTTCGGCTTTTTCGCTCTCTGGCGAACAACATGCCGCGCGTTTCGTTACGGGTTTTAACACTCCCTCTTCGATCAGAAAATTGCCGTTAAACGAACAAAGCGCATTTTCACATCCGGGAGGCTGTAGGCTCGCCAAAGAGATCATACCGTCGGTTTGTTCGCAAAGGGCATCCATCACTTCGGGTAGAGTGATACGATCTTCGTCTTTGGGAGGATTAGGAATCCGTCCGAAATAACTCACGGGCTGAAAATGCACGCCTCTGACGGCCGGAGAACGACCTATCGCAAAACGAACAATTTCACCGATATGGTGATCATTGATTTTCGGTACGATCGTCGGAACCAACACGACGCCGATACCGTATTTTTTGCAATTTTCGATGGCTTGGCATTTCACCTCAAAAAGCGCACGTCCTCGCAAATGTCGGTAAATCGCATCGTCGACGCCGTCAAATTGTAAAAAGACGGAGCTTAGCCCCGCCTCTTTAAGAGCTTTGACGTAAGCCTCGTCTTGCGCCAAGCGGATACCGTTGGTATTGAGTTGAATAAACGAAAAACCCGCTTCCCGCCCCATGCGAACAATCACGTCCAAATCGTTCCGTACGCTAGGCTCGCCTCCCGAGAGTTGGATATTGCACGCACCGGAAACTTTGAAAATACTCTCAAACTGAAAGCGCAACTGCTCTAAGCTCGGATCTTCGTTAGGCGCGTCCAAGGCATCGGCAAAGCAAAAACGGCACTTTAAATTGCAGCGTTTCGTCACTTCGATCAGTGCCGTACATGTATGTTGTCGGTGTGCACTGCACAGCCCGCAATCAAACGGGCATCCTTTTTCGATCGGCGTGATCGGATGGTTGATAAAAGCTCGCTCTTTGGTACGTACCCACTCGTGCATCGGTGTTTTACCGCGCCACACGATCGTCTCAAACGCTCCGTGCTCCAAACAAGTTTTGAGCATGAACGCTTTATCGTCTTCTTGAACGATAAAAGCCTCCACCGAGCGTAAGCAGATAGGACATAAACTTTGCGTATGCACCAAAGGGCTTAACGTCATGGCATCGACTCCCTATTGCCGTATTCGTAACCGTGCTCTTGTAAAATTTCGTATACTTTGACGTACGCTTTTTGGATCATTCCCGCGCAAATGGGCTTGTAGCTTTGATCGAGACCGTGAAAATCCCTCTCTCCGATAAGCACCGCACATTGGCTTGAGCCAAATTCCGTCGTAAACCACGTATGAAATTCGTCTAACATTGCTTTGAAATTCTCTTGGGTGCTCTCTTCTTCTTTGCCCTTAGCGCCGTACAATCCCAAAACGCCGATACCGCCGCTTAAAACGCCGCATGTTTGTTGCGTATCGGCGATTCCTCGGCACAACCCTTGTGCGGCGCGTATCAAATCGTCGTTTTCGATGCCCTCGTCTTCAAGCGCAAGCTTATACATGATTTGCGCACAGCAAAACCATGCCGAGGAAAGGCGAAATAATCGTAGCGATAAATCATCCATTGCTTTAGTCTCCTTTTTTCACGATCATTCTAAAATAGCCCGGTTTGCATTGCGTAATACGTTGGTCAAACGAACAAGACGTTTGTGCCGTCTTGTCTTCCATCGTTTTGCTCCAAAACGCACTCATCGAGCCATGCGAAAAGATGATTTTTACCATCAACTCTTTCAATAACCCACTGCAATCTTCAACCAACATCACATCAAAACCGGCACGTTGCAACGCCTGTTGCAACGATGCTAAATCGTGCATTCCCCGCATACACGAGGTAACGGAAAAGTTATCCATCGCCTTGAGGGCTTCGGGATTTTTTGCATACACGTCGTTTAGCACGAACCATCCTCCGTGCGCCAAAACGCGATAGATTTCGTCTAAGCTGCCTTGCAAATCATGCATTAACGACAAGGTACACTCGGCAAAAACGCACGTGAACGTTTCGTCGGCAAAGGGTAGATCATGCCCAAACCCTTGAACGAACGAAGCGAAAGGATTATTTCGGCGAGCTTTTTCGAGCAGTTTTTTGGAAGGATCGATGCCGACCGCCTTGATACCGTAAGCATGATACAAATACGAAACGGTCGCGCCCATACCGCATCCTACGTCCAAAATACGATCGCGTTTGCTCAAAGCGCAAAAGCGAACCGCTTCTTCGGTAAGCGTGAAGCCTCCGGGACGTAACGTATCGCCCGTGGCTTCTTGCATGTAAGGGCTTTCGTAGACGTTCACCTACTTATCCTCCAAACCTTTTTCGACTTCAAGCATTTTCCCCATTGCCAACTCGTCGCTAATAAAAACCATTTGACATGTAGGGCATTTGAGAAGATCGACTTCAAAATTACCGTCAAGATAACGTACTTTGACTTTTTGCGACACCAACGCTTGGCGGCATTTGTCGCATACCCACTCGGTTGTTGTATCGATGTGCTCGTTCATGTTCAGCCTTCCACGACTTCCATGCGGTGCATGTACGCGTCTTTAACCGTAATATCGCGTCCCGATTCTTCATAACGAACCCAATAAGTAACGTTTTGAATCCTAAGACGCGCAAGATAATCCGAACTCTTCGGATTGAAAAATCGCTCTTGATGCGAAAGAGAGTTTGCCACCACTTTTTCCACGTCGCCGAGCAAGATAAATCGTTTCTCCATCAATGCCGTGATCTCATCTGAAATATGCAGTGCAAAATCATACGTCGGATCCATCGCACCCTCCTCTTCTTCATTCCATATCTCTTTTAAGAGTTGTCGTTTCAAACGTTTGCGGTTGTTTTGACGATCCGAAAGCGTAGGCATTTTTTGAGGCGTCTCTTGGTTGATTTCGTTGGCGTAGATAATGTCTAAAATATGATAGGCCCTCTTGTTGCCCTTGACCAACATATCTTTACACATCGCGCAATAAACCAACACGTCCGGATCACTCTCACAGATTCGATCCGCCGCAAACTCCTCGGCTTGTTCGGGATTGGCGCAAGCAACCAAACCGCCGTAACCGCAACACTTCGTCTTCTCCTTGGAGTATTCGAGTTCTTGAACGCTGTACCCTAAAGTCTTGACGATATTGCGGATACTTTCGTGAATTTTGGGATTATCTCTTATTGCGCACGCATCGTGAATGCAAAGCTCGCGCTTGCCTTTTTTAATATCCACTTCGGGCAAACCGTACGTATCGAAAATTTCCCATAACGAAACGGTTTGAATCATCGGCAAATACTTGGCAAACGTAGAAGCACAACTCGAACACGCCAAAATAAACGTCGGACGACCCTCTGCTTCCCATGTTTGGCGTATCTTTTCGACGTTGTCGTGCATCAAATCCCCTCTTCCCGCCCAATCGGCAGGTGCGCCGCAACATCCTAAAAAGAGCCCGACGTCGCTCATAGCATCTTTTTCTTTAATCACTCCGACGAGATGTTTGTAAATCGAGCCGATATAATCGGTGTGCGTCGAGCTGAGTTGACATCCGGGATAAAAAAGATAGCCCGTTTTTCCCGAACCTTTGTACAAACCTCTCGCGTACGCCGAAAATGCAATCATCGGGTAGTAAAAAAGGTCTTTTGACGCCTCTTTGCTCGGCTGTTTACGAACCAACGAAAAATAGTCGCTTTGGCTAAATGCCATGTCTTTGAGTGCAAAATCATGCGCCGAAAGCGGCATTTTGTTGCGTTTGACCATACTTTCGCGCGTCGCATGGATAATATCCGCCATACCGATGCCCACGGGACAGACGGCTTTACACAAGCCGCACTCGGTACAAGAATTGATCATCAAATTTGCTCGACGCGTGCCTAAAACGATGCGTTCGTTATGGCAAATACTGCGGATATAACTATCGGGAGTGATGGAAAATCGTTGCATATGAACGCACGCTTTAATACAAGCGTCGCATTGGCATTTAAGACAACGACTCGCCTCTGCCGCCGCTTCGTCTTGAGAATAGATCGACGCGCTTAAAGGCACGCTTGCAAGCGGTGCGACCTGATCCGTCGCATAGTGCAATTTCGTCTCGAAAACGCCTTCGCGCTCCCTTGAAGCCAGCATCGAAGATTGGGTTATATAACGATCGATCGATACGGCGGCGCGCTTCCCGGAACTTGCCGATTCGATCATTAAAGCGTTTGGATTTTGAATGCCTCCGCCGATAAAGAGAGCTGAAATTTCCGATTGAAACGAGTGCGGATCGACGGTATAGGATTTGCTCCACGTGCGTGCACCTAAATAGATCGCATCGTACGTTTCCAAATAACGAGGTAAATCTTCTTCAAGCACTTCGACGCCATAATGCACCGCAATGCCTTTTTGCTCGATCATGCCGAGCTCTTCTTCAATTTCGCGCGCTTCCAAACCCTTGGAAACATACTCCCATAACCTTCCGCCTAAACGGTTCGACTTTTCAAAAAGAGCGACTTTATAGCCCTTTTTATCCAACTCGATTGCCGCGACGCATCCGCTTAATCCGCCGCCGATAACGGCGATATTGCCTTTGTTCTTAGGCAAAAGTAACGGTTTTTTAGGTGCGCTATAGCCAAAAGTAACCACGCTTTTTTCAAGTTCACCGATGCGGATACTTCCGCCCGCATGACTTCTAACGCATGCTTTTTCACAGGGATGATCGCAAATCTTTCCGATAAGCCGACTAAGAGGAATTTTACTTTCCATCATTTTATAGGCACCGGAAAAATTACCTTTTTCAACTTCAGATACAAATGCGATCACGTCCATATGAACTGGACATGATGCAACGCATACGGGAGGCTCTGAATGAATACATTGATTGCTAATTTCTAATAATTGATCTAAATCCATTCTTGATCTCCTCTTTATCGCGTTAAACACAAAGCTCAACAAGGCACGGTGTGCCTTGTTGAGGAATTTAGCGGCGATAGACTATTTTTTCAAAGCCGCTAGAACTTTCTCAGGACGTGCCGGTAAGTGTGTTACCCGTGCGCCGCACGCATTGTAAATGGCGTTGATAATCGCCGCGTGAGGAGCCGCAAGAGGCATTTCACCCGCACCCGAAGCACCTAAGAAGTTGTTCGGTCGTTGATACTCGGTGTACATTAACTCAATATTGTCCGGAACGTCTTTGATTTTAGGAATACCGCATCCGGTCAAGGTCGTATGTTTTTTCAAATCGTCGAAATCTTCCGTTAACGCCAAACCGATACCTTGTACCAATCCGCCGTACATTTGTCCGTCGACGACGAGTTTGTTGATGATCGTTCCGACGTCGGAAGCTAACATCATTTTCTCAACGTTCGTTTTACCCGTTGACGTATCGACTTCGACTTCGGCAACGCACACGCCGTACATGTAACCCGCAAACGGATTTCCTTGTCCGTCGGTCGGAGGCGTATCCGTACATGGAGCCGTCCATTTACCCATATATTTAAGTTCTCTTCCTTCGGCAACCATTTCATCATACGTTCGATACGTACCGTCCGGTTTTTTCAACGCTTCAAGTAAGTTGCGGCATGCAACAACCGTGGCATTACCGGTGACAAGGTTAGAACGACTACCGCCGGCTGGTCCGCTATTAGGTGTTTTGGTCATATCGTTAAGCACAAGATCGATTTGTTCCGGTCTAAGGTTCAACGGTTTGAGCGTTTCATGTGCATACGTCAATGTTCCGATATCCGCACCTTGACCGTGATCTTCCCATGAGTTACCTACCGCTACACCCGTTTTCGTAATTTCAGCCCATGCTTCAGAAGAGTCCGGACCGTCCAAACCGCATCCGTAGATATTCACGGAAACGCCCACGCCGTATTTTTTATTAGGAGCGGCGTTCGCATTTTTCTCTTTAGCCGTTTTTTTAGCTAACTCATAAACCGGTTTGGATTTTTCAAAGAGCTCTTCCAAACAATAAACGTCCGGTTGGCATCCCGTCGGTGTCGTATCGCCCGGTCTGTAGATATTTTTGTATCTAAATTCAAACGGATCCATACCGACTTTTTCCGCTAATTCATCAATCAACACTTCAGAAGGGAACATAATTTCAGGTGCGCCGTATCCACGGAATGCTGAACCCCAACCGTGGTTGGTACAAACGGTACGTCCGTTACCGCGAATGTTCGGGATCATATAACCCGCACCGCCGAATTGGAAACCGCGTTGCGTTAACAAGTCGCCGAATTCTGAGTATGGACCGTGATCGACGCTCCAATCAGACTCTAACGCCAAGATTTTACCCTCTTTATCGGCCGCCATTTTCATCGTCGTCCAGAAAGGTGAACGTTTACCCGTATAAGTGATTTGTTGTTTCATATTGAATTCAAGATAAACCGGTCTTCCCGTCGCCATCGTCGCAACGCCGAGCAAGCCTTCCATCGTCGGACTAAATTTATAACCGAACGTCGCACCCGTGTTGTTTTGAACAATATAAACGTTCTCGGCTTTCATACCCACACCCTCGGCAATCATCAAAGCGTGGAAGTGAAGCGCAATACTTTTTGAATGGATGATAAGTTTACCCTCATCGTCAACGTACGCAAAGCCGACATCCGGCTCAAGCGGTAAGTGCGGTTGGCGTTGTGTATAGAAACTGTCTTCAACGACATACGGAGCTTTTTCCATGATCGGAGCCGTCTCGGAACCTTTGCTGATATGGTTAGTAAAATAGACGTTTGGAGTACCGGGGTGAATTTCAATCGCATCGTCCGCCATCGCGTCAGGAGCATTCATATAAGCCGGTAAAACCTCTAATTCAACTTTGACTTTATCGACACCCGCATGTGCTGCTTTCTCGTTTTCTGCTAAAACGATTGCAATCGCATCGCCGTATTGGAAGATTTTGGTATCGTTCAAGATCGGTCTGTCCATACCGTCGCCTTTGTTGGTAGGGAACGCCAAACCGTTAATGCGGTTTGTTCCTTTGACGTCTTTATAGGTCAAAACGGCAACGACGCCCGGAACTTTTTTCGCTTCTTCGGTATCGATGGAGAGAATATTAGCATGAGAAACTTCGGCTTGAACGATTTTAGCATGTAAGGTATTTTCAGGAAGTTTAAGTCCTAAATCCGCACCGAAATCCCACGTACCCATAACTTTGGCAAGTGCGGAAGGACGGATAAATTCAGAACCGACTAAAGAAGCACCGTCTGGGAGTTGTTTCCAAATATCTTTGACTTGAATTTCGCCGCGCATTAATTTTGCTGCATCCATAACCGCATCGACCAAAGGAATGTATCCCGTACAACGGCAGAGGTTTTTATTTTTTTGGAACCAATCACGAACTTCTTCACGGGTAGGATTGACGTTTTGATCGAGAAGTGCTTTAGCCGAAACGATAAATCCGGGAGTACAATAACCGCATTGTGCCGCGCCGTGAACCATCCACGAAACTTGAAGCGGGTGAAGTTTGTCTTTCGTACCTACGCCTTCGATCGTAATGACTTCATCGTACTCTTCCAATTTTTTCATTTTTAAAAGACACGATCTGACGACCTTACCGTTATGAATAACACTACACGTACCGCATTCGCCGCTGTTACAACCTACTTTTGTACCGGTAAGTTTCAGTTGTTTTCGTAAGACGTCGGATAGTTTTTCTTCCATATCCGCAACCAACGTCGTTTTCACCCCGTTAATAATCAATGTTTTCTTTAACATGTTGTTTCCCCTTGTCAATAGAGTCTTTGCATTTTCCTTACATGTGAAGAATTATGCAAAAATCACATATTTGTATCCATAAGTTTTCTAAAAATCCGATCGATACGTTAACATGCTCTTTTTGCATATTAAATAGGATAGATAATTAAAAAACTCACCCGCGTTAAACCCGCCATATGCATATACATTTTACAATGTACATGTGATGTAGATGACTTTTTAACCTCCCGTAAGCTATGTTTTTTCTTAATCTTGTTTATTAAGTTTTGTTACTAAAGATCATATACTATGACTGTAGCATGAATATAGCAAAAAGGGCTATTTCACCCTCTTCCGGATAAAAAAATGACCGATGTGTGATATTGTGACAAGCAAAACCTTATCTTTTTCACTTTATAATGAGCGCGTTTATCTTCCAAAAGCCATCGGGTCATTTTAAGGTAATGAGGTAACGATAAGGAGACACGGATTGAAAACATACAATTTTTGCTATGAATCGGGTTCGCTCGATACTATTATCGATTTTACGCCTTTACGTCACGAACAGAATATTCTCGTACAGCTCTTTTGCGGGCAAGGGCAAGAAGTCCTGCAAAAGATGGTCGATCTCTTTGCCTCTGCTTTGCCGCAGGCGATCTGTATCGGAACGACGACTGATGGCGAAATTTACGGAGAGCGTATTACGACGCAACAAAGCGTTATCTCGATCAGCGTTTTTGAGCAGACGTTGCTGAAAACGGCGTATTCGCTCGATGACGACTCGTTTCAATGCGGTTATAAGTTGGCTTCCGATTTAATTACGCCGAACACGAAATTATTGATTCTTTTCTCCGACGGCACGCATATGAACGCCGAAGAGTTTCTAAAAGGCGTCGAAGCATACGATGCGACAATACCGATTTGCGGCGGTATGGCAGGCGATAACGGTAAGTTTGAACAAACGTTTATCTCCTCGCAAACGACCGTTTTAAGCAAAGGCGTCGTCGGCGTTTCGTTGAATTCCGACCGCTTACATGTCGCGACCGATTATAAATTCGACTGGAAACCCGTCGGACTCAAGCATACTATTACAAAGGCTCACAACAACCGCGTCTATAAGATAGACGATATGAAAGCCGCTTTTTTTTACGACAAATACCTCGGAGGTAAATTTTCCCGAATCGAATTTCCCCTTATTATGGAAAAAAACGGCATTATCATGGCACGCGCCGTGATTGCGAAACATGAAGACGAAAGCCTCAGCTTTAGCGGCAATTTAGAAGAAGGCGATCAAGTGCGAATCGGCTTTGGGGACGCGGAATCGCTGATGAAAGACCCCATAGAAGTTTTAAAAAATTTACATACGATTAACGTCGAAACGTTTTACGTCTTTTCCTGTATGGCACGCAGACGATTTATGCCGTTTTTAATTAAAATGGGGATTGGATCGTTTTCCAAAACGGCTCCCACATCGGGGTTTTTTACTTATTCGGAATTTTTTCACCACAACGGTCACAACAAACTGCTCAATCAAACGCTTACCGTCGTGGCGCTGAGCGAATCTTTAGAGCCCGCTTTTATCCCTATCCCCGATCAAGAAGAGACCAAAAAAAGTGCTCCTTATTCCAAAACGATTGAGTCGCTGACCCATTTGATCGAACAAAGCGCGCGCGATTACGATAAACAATCCAAGCGGCTTGAAAAACAGATGAATTACTCCAAAAACCTTCTCGCGTCGCACCGACAATTTTTGCGTTACACCGTTCACGAGATGAATACGCCCCTAAGCATCATCATGAGCAGTATCGAGCTACACGAAATGGAGTTTGGCAAAAGCGTTTATTTGGAAAATATCGAAGTTGCGGTCAAAAGCATCTTTTCAATGTACGACGATCTCAGTTACCTCATCAAACAAGACCAAATTCACTACGCCAAACGTCCGATCGATTTAGTCGATTACGTTCGTTGCCGCATCGATTTTTTCGCCCAAGTCGCCGATAAAGCCAAATCCGTTTTTTGTTTTGAAACCGATTGCGCGCAAGCACTCATCTTATTTAACGATACGAAATTACAACGTATTATCGACAATAATTTGACCAATGCTATCAAATATACGTTTGAAAACGAAAAAATCACGGTCGGTGTACATGTCAAAGAAGACGGTTATCTTTTCAGCATCGCATCGCATTCGCGCAAAATCCAAAAACCCGAAAAAGTCTTTGAAGAGTACTACCGCGAAGAGCAGGCGCAAGACGGTTTTGGGCTCGGACTCAATCTCGTTAAAAGAATCTGTAAGGAAGAAAATGTGAAAATCACGTTGCTCTCAGACGAGAACGTGACCTCTTTTTCATACCAATTTAAAATCGAGAACGCATGAAAATTTTACTGTTAGAAGACGATATTATCCTAAATGAATCGATCACGCAATACCTCACGACATCCGGACACGCGATCAAAGCCGTTCGAGACGGCAACGTTTGTTTGGGTATTTTGGAGAAAGAGAAGTTCGACTTGCTCATTTTCGATATTAACGTACCCAATATTGACGGATTAACGATTTTAGAGATATTGCATGCGCAAAAAAACGTCACACCCGTCATTTTTATCTCGACGCTCATCGATATCGAAGATATTTCCAAAGCGTTTGAGTTGGGCTGTTTTGATTACCTCAAAAAACCGTTTCACCTCAAAGAACTCAATCTTCGAATCGATCGCATCTCCAAAACCGCCAAAAAAGAGATGCATCATAAAAGACTCTCCGCCTCTTACAGTTTCGACTGCGACGCGATGACGCTCTACTTTCACGAAGAGCCCCAAGTGCTCTCCAAACGACAACTGCAAATCATCAAATTTTTAACCCACAATCGAGGATTTGTCTGTAGCTACGATATGTTCAGGGAAAACGTGTGGGAAGATTCCGATACGATCGTCGACGACGCAACGATCAGGGCGGAAATCAACCGCCTCAAAAACAACTTAAAAGAAGATTTTATCGTCAATATTCGAGGCATCGGCTATATGGTCAAAGTGCCTTCGATGTAACGGCAATCAACGCTTTTAACGCAATCCTAATCTTATTTTAAATACGTTTTTAAAAGCGAAGCAAGGTTTTGTATCTCTTTTTCTCTATCGGCTTCGCTGACGTGATTTCCCAGATGTTCTTTGATATGCCCGTCCAGTACCTCGCTCATTAACGAGTGTATTGCACCGCGTGCCGCGCTGATTTGTTGTAGTATTTTAAAACACTCTTTTTCGTCTTCCAAAGCTTTTTCAAGACTGCTCAATTGACCTTTAATTTTTTTAACCCGCAAAAGCAGTTTCTCTTTATCGGCAATCGTATGAGACATTTTTGACCTTTAGAATTTTATTAGATATACTGGGGTATAGTATCTGAAAGAATTTTAAAAAGGTCTAAAATGAACACGCTAGAATCACTCAAAAGTCTTGCACATTCACACAATTTCGATGCGTCAAATCCGATTGCCCAGAAGAACACGCTTTATGCCACGCTATTGACGTTTACGATGATGGTCTTTGAAATCGTCGGCGGCCTTTATTTTAACTCGATGGCACTTTTAGCGGACGGATGGCATATGAGTTCGCATGCCTTAGCACTCGGTATGGCATTTACGGCATATGTTATGGCAACCAAATACGCACACGATTTTCGCTTCAATTTCGGAACGTATAAAATAGAAGTGCTAGGCGGTTATACCAGTGCAATTTTACTGCTAGTCGTCGCTTTTTTTATGGCGTACCATTCGATCGAACGTCTTTTCAATCCGGTACAAATCGCTTACCAAGAAGCAATCGTTATAGCCGTTTTCGGGCTGATCGTCAATCTTATATGCGCATGGCTGCTCAAAGACGATCATCACCACGGACACGATCACCATGAACATCATCACCGTCACGATATGAACCTTAAAGCCGCCTACCTTCACGTTCTCGCCGATGCCTTGACGTCGGTTTTGGCGATTGTCGCACTTTTAGGCGGTATGCTATGGGGTGCAAATTGGCTTGATCCGGTGATGGGAATCGTCGGTTCGGTCTTGGTTTTCATATGGGCGGTAGGGCTCATCAAACAATCGGGGAAAATACTCTTAGACGCAACGATGGACGAACCGATCGTTCAAGAAATCATCGACGTTATCAATGCTTTAGAAGAAAAAATCTCGATTAAAGATTTACATGTATGGCAAGTCGGCAAAGGCAAATACGGCTGCATTCTCACACTGTGCGCTCAAACACCCCTGAGCATCGAGCAGGTCAAACACGGACTTTCCATTCATGAAGAGTTGGTACACGTATCGATCGAACTCGCATCATAAAATTTCGAAAAGTGCCGAAACAACCTATCGGCACTTCATCGTACTCTTGGCGATCATTGCCTTAAACGTTAGAAGAACATGTCAAAAAATCACTTCAAAACTCCGATGTAACGCTTACATGTAAAGGTTTTTATTTAATGATATAGAGTTTTTTAGGCGTAATGACCCAATGTCCTTTTGTATCGATATAGCCCCATTTATCATCGACTTTTGCTTCGGCGATACCGTCTGAAAATGGATTAATTTCATCAAATTTAGGCTCAACTACCCACTCAGCATTGCGGTTAATAAGCCCATAGCGTTTTCCGTCTTCCGAAGCGACGGCTATTCCGTCGGGTGTTAAAAAGTGTAAGCGTTTAAATTTAGGCTCGATGATCCATTGACCGTTTCGATCGATGAAGCCATGTTTTTTATCTTTCTCAACACCGATAATTTCAGGAGTCGTGTCCGTTATAAAATCGATCTTATCAAAAATAGGTTTGAGAATGTATGCACCGCTTTCATCGATAATACCCTCTTTTAAATTGTCTCTTACCAAGGCTAAACCTCTTTTAAAACAACCTATCCATTGAAATTTAGGCTCCATTACCCAATTGCCTTGTTTATCGATCAGCCCGTATTTTCCATCTTTTTTTGCCGGCGAAATAGTATGATTCACATAACAAACTGCCGTAAGATCATCAAAACGAGGCTCAAGTACCCATTGCCCCTCCGTATTGATCAGTCCGGTTTTTCCATTTTCACGTGCGCTGGTAATGGGCGAATCCATAAAAAAAGCAACTCTCTCGAATTTAGGCTCTACCACCCAATTGCCTTGTTTATCAATTATACCGACTTTTTTATTCTCTTCAATGAACGCCCTACCGTATTCAAAAAAACCGCCGTTTTCAAATTTAGGCTCTATCACCCACCGTGCCGATCGGTCAATAAAACCCCACTTGCCCTCTTCCTTAACAGCAACTATATCTTCATGAAACGAACGATACGCTTGCTCATACTTTGCAGGAATAACAAAATGTCCGCTTTTATCGATCAATCCCCATTTGCCGTTTTGTTTGACCAAAGCCGTTCCCTTATAAAAAGCATGCCCGTCTTCAAATTGAGACTCCGTTATAAGATCGCCGTTTTTGTTAACGTATTTTATTTCTTTATTTTTTTTCGTTAAGGTTATACCGTCTTCAAAAATAAACCTGTTCTTGATGTCGTTTTCAAAAGGAAAAAGTCTGTAAATAAGATAGTGTTGTAACATCATATTGTAGATCAACGCATTGCCGCTTGAATCCGCTTGCACTCTTCCCGTAATATCATAAGACTTTGCTTCGGCTAATAAGCGATTGGCTTCTTCTTTTGAGGTTTCGATATGCCATACGTTCTTCACAATCGAATCACTGTCCAATACGTTTTGTGCTAGATTCTTTTCAATGTCGATTTTGACATTTAAAACACCTTCCGCCTCATTATAACTCTCAACAACGGCTCTGCCGATGATTGCTCTATCTAAAAGAAAAAGACGACTACGAAAAGCTCGATCGGTTTCATTTGTTTTGGGGTGTAAATCGTCCAGATTCCAACCCTCCGACGCAAAAACGACACTCAGTGTTGCCAAAAAAGCTACTATGATTTTTCGAAATTTCATTCTCTATCCTTTACATGTAACGCACTTAAAATTGCTTTTTTATTTCACACGATTATAACGTAAAATAAGATTATTGATGATTTTGCCTTACATGTAAAAGCACAAACGCTCTTTTAGCTCCACAGTGAAGTTAAAGAGACTTTTTCGGCATGAATATCAGTTGGACGATTCGCTTGTATATTTTCCAATGTTTGCAATGCGTCAATCTTCGTCGCCAAAATATTGGCTTGCGTCGTTTGATTGTCACTAAGTTTTGACTGCATATCTTTGTAAAGTGACAACAAATCAACGGTTTGATTACTCTCTATTTTTGTATCTGTTAAATGAAGCGATTGAGACAAATCGTTGTAGCTTAGTTTCATTTTTTCAGCATCAGAAGTTTGCAAAAAACCTTCCTGAGTTAGCGTCCGCCATTGCTGATAAATCGTCTTCACTCATAGAGCTAGGATCATACGTTTGCGCTAATGCCTGCATAAACCCATACGTTGATGTCGGTTTCAATGATTCGCTTGATAGCATATCCATAATACGCAATATGCTCAACGCCTGTTTGAGGGTCAGTCACCTTAACACTTTTAGACGGTGTAGCATATGAAGCAGTAACGGCGTTGGTCGAAGAACGAATCATGCTATGATTCCTGCTTTTTAGTAAAAAAAAGCAAAATTTATTCCTAGCATTTATAGAGTTAAACTTTTAACTTTGACCCTTTTTACGAGGCAAGGCATTTTAAGATATTGAGTGTTTTAAAAGAGTTCAAACCTTTAAATCTTTGCTCATTAGTTTGATAACTCTCGATAATTCACCGAGTTTGGAAGAGCATACATCGAACAATATTTCAGCGTTAATATCAAAATAATGATGCGATAACACATCTCTAAGTCCTTTGATATTTTTCCATTCAATGCTTGGATAACGTGGTAGTAGTTGCCCATCGGTCAATTTGTCAATGTTTTTTAAACCTTCACCAATCGCCAATAAACGCATGGCGATACTGTCTAATTTTTCGATGTTCTCGGCGCTGGAAAGAAAATCATCTACCGTTTTAATGGCTTTAAATCGCTCGATGACCATATCGATAGACATGTCGATATCTTCAAGCGTTGATAATACCATTAAGGTTCGATCAGACATATATCACATCTTTCGTAATCATCTGAAGCAAAAAAGGTTTCATGTATTTATGTTTCGTCATCAAATCGACTTTTTTTTGCAAGGAGGTTTCAAGGTCATATTTTAAACCCATCACGTTGTCAAATTTTGCTTGCATACTCACAAAAATATCGACATCACTATCGTCTTTGGCTTCATCGCGTGCATACGAGCCAAACAAACCGATCTCTTCCACACCGTATTTTTTTTGAAACTCAGGTTTATGCATGGAAAGATAATCAAGTATGTGTTGCTTTGTCATACATCCTCCTTTGGTTTTGATGTGATTATAACATAGAGTCAAATTATTTATGATTTTCTTTTTACATGTAAAATCTCTTAGATTCAAAAGAAGCACTCTCTTTTGGTATATGTCTCTACTCGAAGAGGTGTATGCGTTTTAGAAGAGTTAATCCCAAAACAAGCTATACCCACGTACTTCTTAATATACAATTCACAAAGCGCTCAATCTTCGCTATAATTTTTTTATGAAAAAAGAAACCATTCTTCAACAGCTTAAAAGCATGAAAAACCATTATCTACCTGAGGGCTTCGTTATAGAGGGCTTATTTGGCTCATACGCTCGTGATGAAGCAGATGAGACAAGTGACATCGACATTCTCATCGAAGCCAAACCTTCCTTTGTCGAGCGTTACGGTATCAAGTCAATTGAGCGCATCGAAGAAATCAAAAAAGAGATGAGTTCTATTTTTGGCGTTTCCGTTGATTTGGCTGATAAAACAGGCATGGGAAAAACTGCTCAAAAATTTATTATTGATAGAACGATTTATGTCTAAAGAGAGCATTAGCAAAATCTATCTCATTCTTGAAAAAATAGAATACATTGAAGAAATTGTCACAAATACTGGTTCTATTACCAACGCTTTACACGACTTAACGACTTATCGCCCCGCTATTTTGATGCACCTTACGTCCATCGCCGAACAATTCGACAAAATCAAAAAATCTTCTAACAATACCTTTCTTGAATATTTTGAAACCGATGATCTCAAAGGCATTTACGATGTGAGAAATTACATCGCACATGATTACGAAGGTGTGAATCTTGCTATTATTGAGTGGATTATCAGGCATATTTTGCCGAAGTTTAAAGAGCAGTGTATGAAAATTATTGAGGCAAAACTATAAAACTTTAGCTAGATAATGATTTAAAGTAGCCTGACACCTTTGTTATCCTCGAAGAGGTGTATGAGTTTTAGGAAATATTGGTAAAAAAGTAAAAGTTGAGTACATACTCCATTTTCTCTTGAGTTACATGTAAGATTATTATTGGGTATTTTTTATTACACTGTCGTTACCAATACTATCACAAGGAAGAAAAGGATGCAAGATTTTATCAACAAAACATTTAAAGGCTTGAATACGGCATATTACGTAAGGCATTTTATATTCGGTATCGTCATCGCAATTGTTTTCGTTTCTGCATTATCAAACGGTTTTAAACATTTTTCTTTCGGATTTATTTTTTCTGCCGTATTAAATACCTTTTTATACCCTTATGCCCGTTTTGTCTATGAAAGCGTCGTCGGTTATATATTCGGCAACAATGTCTTCTTTGTTAACATGATTTTATTATTAACGCTCAAAATTATTTCCATGATGATTTGTTGGACACTGGCTATCTTTATTGCACCTTTGGGATTAGGCTATTTATACTTTTATCATTCAAAAAATTCATGATAAATTCACAACAAGGTATCGCAAATATCCGATACCTTTTCTTTTTTACGGTTATGCTTTTACACATAAAACTTTAGTTTTGATCATACCTTAAAAACCTCTCCACATCCGCCACAATCTCATCCACCGCTTCAGTCGCTTTTTTATACAACACTTTGCTATAAACCCGCTCATTGATCGCATCACTTCGCTCAAGATTATTCAAAATGGAAACCTTTACATGTAAAGCGAAATGATCCATCGCGACGACGTTTCCGCTTGAGCCGATGATGGCTAAAAACTCACAATCTTGCATCGCATCATAAAGGTGTTCATACATCGGAGCGGCTTCGCCGAAGAAGACGATGTCGGGGCGAAAGGAGCCTCCACAGTTTTTACATGTAAAAGTTCGATCTTGCTTGGTGTAGCCGATAATCTGGGTTGCTCCACATGCTTCACAGCGAAGTCTGGGCAAAAAACCGTGCAAGTGCAAAACGTCTTTGCACCCTGCTCTCTCGAACAGATCGTCCACATTTTGGGTGATGATGGCGATGTCTTTGGGGAATTTTTCTTGTAGTTTGGCGATGGCATGGTGCGCGGCATTGGGTTCAACCGCGCTTAATTGTTCGCGCCTTGCATCGTAAAATGCCAGAGTGTTTTCACGGTTCCAGCTCAAACAGCCGGCCGTACAGATCTCCTCGATGCGGTACTTTTCCCACAGCCCATCCGCGTCGCGAAAGGTGGAGAGTCCACTCTCCGCGCTGATACCTGCTCCTGAAAATATCACCACTTTTGCCATGAAAACTCCTCTTACACGTTGAAGTAAAGTGCTTCTTTATGGTGCATCACGATCGCCGTCGTACTTTGTTCGGGGTGGATTTGGTACGTCTCGCTTAATTCAATGCCAAATTCCTCAGGCTTTAAAAGATCGAAAATGACTCTGGTATCTTCCAAGGCAGGGCACGCGGGGTAGCCAAATGAGTAGCGACATCCGTGGTAGCGTTTCATCTGCACATCACGCAAGCTATGCCCCTCATGCTCGGCGATGCCAAGATCAAGTCGTATCTGTTTATGCACGATCTCCGCCAACGCTTCGGCGAGTTCCACGCCCAGCCCGTGTACGAAAAAGTATTCGGTAAAATTGCCCGCATCGTAAAGCTCTTTTTCATACGCTGAAAATTTCGCTCCCGCACTCACGCACGTCAACGCCAAAACATCGTGACGAGAAGGAGAAATAAAGTCGCTTAAAGCACGGTACGGAGTGCGATTTTGGCGCGGAAAGTCAAAGACTTTGATGGCACGCTTGCTCGCTACTTCGATGCTCTCACGACACACTTGTTCCTCGCTAAAATAGCCCTCGCTCTCATTAAACAAGTAAAGCTTGTTCTCCAGTGAACGTGCAGGAAAATAGCCGTAGATGAGTGTCGGCTCAAACAGCCCAAGCCGCTCGATGTCCGCTTTAACACGCTCATAAGTCGGGTAAAGTACCTCATCAAGCTGCTTTTGCTTCGCTTCTTTACTTTGCCCTTTTCCGCTGTAGCCCCAACGCTGTGCGAAAAGGATTTTATGGTTGATCCACGAATAGGCTAACTCTTTGACATCGGTCTTTAAAACCCGTCTGCCCCAAAATGGTGGTGTCGGGATTTTGATGTCACGACTTGGCATTTTAAGCTCATGAAACGGAGGCATAGGTTTGGCTTCTTTGGTGGCGCGATTGACGCTGTTTTCCAAGACAACACGGCTAAACGAGGTGTCGTAGTTTTTCGCTTCGATGCGGCTCATCGCCGTTATGCCCTCAAATGCGTCTTTACAGTAATAAATCGGTCCATCGTAAATCGGGCGGCAAAACTCTTCCACAAAATTGTCCGTCAGTGCCGCGCCGCCTAAGATCACGGGAATTTTGATGCCCATTTTTTGCATCGCTTCAAGGTTTTCTTTCATGACATTCGTGGACTTTACCAAAAGCCCGCTCATACCGATCGCATCGGCATTATGCTCTTTTAGCGCTTGCAAAAACTGTTCAAGCTCGGCTTTGATGCCGATGTTGACGACTTTAAAACCGTTGTTGCTTAAGATGATGTCGACCAAGTTTTTACCCACGTCATGCACATCGCCTTTGACCGTTCCGATGATGAGCGTTGTGGTTGTGTTTTTTTCAGTTTTGGGTAAAAAAGGTTGCAGATAATCGACCGAAGCCTTCATCACTTCCGCCGATTGCAAAACAAAAGGCAGTTGCATTTTCCCGCTTCCAAAAAGCTCGCCGACCACTTTCATCGCATCGATCAAAATCTCATTGACGATAAGCTCAGCTGGCAGTTCCTCTTTAGCCGTGGGTAAAAGAGCTAACATGCGCTCTTTATCGCCATCGATCAAAAGCGTCGAAATCTTCTCGTGCGTGCTCATCGCAAGGTACGCCGTGTCACTCTCGTCTTTGTTCTCCACCACGCCCTCAAAATGCGCGATAAATTTAAAAAGTGGGTCGCCCTCTTCACGGTAGTTGAAGAGCAGGTCTTCGCACACTTTTTTATCCACGTCGCTGATCTTGTGCATCGGAAGTGTGTTTTTAACGTTCACGATCGCCATGCTAAGACCGGCTTCGACACAGTGGTGTAAAAAGACGGAGTTTAGGTATTCACGGGCGTGTTTGGCTAAACCAAACGAAATGTTTGAAACGCCGAGTACGAAGCCCACTTCGGGATGCATCGCGTGAAACTCGCGAATCGCCTCGATGGTCTCAATCGCCGCGGTGTGGTACTCCGCGTCGCCACTGCCCACGGTAAAGGTAAGAAGGTCAAATACCAAGTCTTCAGGGTGAATGCCGTATCGTGTGGTCGCAAGCTCGTAAATACGCTCGGCGATCGCCACCTTTTGTGCTTTACTTTTCGCCATACCTTGCTCGTCGATGCTCAGGCACACGAGCGCCGCACCAAAACGTTTGGCTAGAGAGCAGACTTTGTCAAACTTTTCGATGCCGTCTTCAAGATTGACTGAGTTGATGATGGGCTTTCCACCAATGAGCTTAAGCGCACATTCCAGTGAGGGGAGTTGCGTGGTATCGGGCATGAGGGGCAAAAGAATCTTTTGCACGTAACGCCCCATCACCTCTTTCGTATCTTTGATCTCGTCACGTCCTGCAAAGCCGACACTGACGTCGATGCCATGTGCGCCACTGCGTACTTGTTGTTGCGCGACACTCAGTGTTCCATCGTAATCTTCCGCCAATAAAAGCTCACGAAACGCTTTAGACCCTGTAGCATTGCTTCGCTCACCGATCAAAAAGGGTGCGGGGTCTTGTTTGAGTGCTCTGGTTTCAAAAAGCGATGCGATGGAGCGAGGCATGCTTCCTGTAGGAGGAAGCGGTTTTTTGCCCTCCACGCGTTTGGAGAGCTCTAAAATGTGTTGTGGCGTCGTACCGCAACACCCTCCCAAGATCGCCACACCCGCGATGTCGGTAAACTTTTCTTGAAGCTCGGCAAATTCGCGAGGTCCCATCGGATAAAACGTGTACCCTCCGCGGTTTTGCGGAAGTCCCGCGTTGGCATGCACACTGATGGGTTTGCTCCAAACGGAACTCAGCGTTTTGACATGCTTTTCAACCTGCTCAGGTCCTGTACCGCAGTTAAAACCCAGACTTAAGATGTCAAAGGGTTCTAAGATCGCCGCTATCGTGGTTGCGTCGGTGCCAATAAGCATCGTTCCGCTAAGTTCAATAGTGACCGAAACCATCACGGGAAGCTTTACATGTAAAGATTTTTGAGCATCAAAAATGGCGTGAAGGGCGGCTTTGATTTGAAGCGGATCTTGTGCCGTTTCGATAAGAAAAAGATCTGCCCCGCCGTCCACGGCTCCGCGTGCCGCCTCTTTGTAGCCCTGATACATCTCATCGTAACCGATATGCCCTAAAGAGGGAAGCTTGGTTCCCGGACCAAACGCCGCGGCGGTAAAGCGGGGTTTTTGGGGCGTTTCAAAATCCGCACACGCCTCTTTAACGATAGCAACGCCCGCGCGGACAAGTTCATAGGCTCTCTCACCGATGCCGTAATCCTCCAAAACCCACGGCAATGCACCAAAGGTGTTGGTCTTGATGATGTCCGCGCCTGCAAGCAAATAACCGCGATGAATTTTTGAAATGGCATCTTTACATGTAACGTTCAAAAGCTCATTACATCCCTCTTTGCCCTCCCAAAGTTCAGGCGCAATCTGTAAAGCTTGTATCTGTGTGCCCATCGCACCATCGATGACTAAAATTTTTTCTTTTATGCGTTCTTGGAGTCCTAACACGCTTCTGTTTCCTCGTGGTAAATATCAATCTATCATAGCAAATCTCCTCTAACGTCCGCCTAAAAAGATTGTTACATGTAATAAAATCGTAGTCGTTTGAAGTTACAATGAACGTCGATTTTGCTTTCCAAAGGATAGGTTGTCCGTGCGATTTAAAACGAAAATTATGCTTGTCGTCTCACTACTCATAGCCGTATGTCTCTTTTCTTTCGGGCTTTTTAGCTACCAAGACACCAAAAAAAACAGTATTCGCCAGATCACGTCGAGTCTGCACTCTACGGCTCGCTCGTTTACCGACTATATCGATCTTCTGATCGCCACGAAGCAAAACGACGTCGAAAGTGCCGCACGTTTTTTTCACGACATTGATCTCATTAGCTACCATCAAATGGTGCAAAAACTTCAAGAAACGACTAAAACCATCGGTGCGCTTGACACCTACGTCGGCTTTGAGAACGGCGATATGGTTTGGGGAAGCGAAAAACAACGTCCGCAAGGGTACGACCCTCGAAAACGCCCGTGGTATCTCCACGTCAAACAGACGCAAAAAACCGCTATCAGCGACGTTTACCGCGGTGCAACCGATACGCGCTTGATGGTCACCGTGATGAGCCCGATTTTTGACGATACGAAAAAATTCGTCGGCGTCATCGGTACGGATATTTTACTCGAGAACCTCACGCATGCCCTTTCGCATATCGATTTTGAGGGCGGTTACGGCATTTTGCAAGATACCAAAGGCATTATCGCGGCACATCCGAATCC
The DNA here is from genome assembly GCF_001548055.1 of Sulfurospirillum cavolei. Lineage (GTDB taxonomy): Bacteria > Campylobacterota > Campylobacteria > Campylobacterales > Sulfurospirillaceae > Sulfurospirillum. Next base: position 940,847 of record NZ_AP014724.1, on the reverse strand, counting down.
CAAGCATTTAGGCGTCGCACTTGAGAGTATCGCACCTTCGTTAAGCGCACAATTGGGAGAGCAAAAAGAGGGTATCGCCGATTATTCTTTTGAAGGAAAAGAAAAATTGTACGCTTACGCAACGTCTGAAAAAAGCGGCTGGCGTATCGGCATCGCTTACGACAAAGCCAACTCCTATACCTTTTTAAACGCGCAAGTTCAAAAGCTTCTGATCATCGCAACGCTTATGCTGTGCGTTTCCCTCGTCATCATCGTGATAACGACGCAAGCACTTTTACGCCCGTTAAGCAGGTTGGGAACGATTGCGTCCGCGCTTTCAAGCAACGATGCGGATTTACGCCAACGACTGGAAGTGAAAGGAAAAGACGAGTTTGCGGAGGTAACGATACACATCAATACGTTTATCGAAAAGCTACACGACATCGTAACGACGTCCAAATCCATCAGCCATGAAAATGCTTCGATTTCGCAGGAACTCTCACGCACCGCACAAGCCGTCTTACACAACGTCGCCACCGAATCGTCGATTATCGCGCAAACGAAACACGACGGCGAAATCATTTCAAAAACGTTGGAAAATTCCGTCGATTTAGCGCAAGAGTCGAAAAAGAAGCTGACGCAAACGCAACACGACATTCAAGACGTTAAGCTTCATGTCGAACAACTCGAAGAGACGATGAAAACGACCGTTGAGAAAGAGTACTATTTGGCACAAAAGCTTGAAGCCGTCAGTAAAAATACCCATGAGATCAAAGACGTGCTGATTATCATCAAAGATATAGCCGATCAAACCAATCTTTTAGCCCTCAATGCCGCCATCGAAGCCGCACGTGCGGGAGAGCACGGACGCGGTTTTGCCGTCGTTGCCGATGAAGTGCGAAAGCTAGCCGAGCGTACGCAAAAAAGCCTTGTCGAAATCGACGCGACGATTAACGTCGTCGTTCAGTCGATCTTGGACGCCAACGGCGATATCGCGTCCAACACGCAAGAAGTTCACCGTTTAGCCGAAGTTTCCCAAAAGCTTCAAGGAGGTATGGGCTATATCGATACTATCATCGCTGAAACGATCGACCATACTAAAGAATCGGTCGGACGCTTTATCGACAATGCTCAAAAAGTCAAGAAGATGGTTGAAGAAATCGATAAGATCAACACGCTTTCACACGAAAACGTACAAAGTATCAAAAACGTCTCTCAGGCTTCCGAACACCTTCACGGGATGACCGAAAGCCTTAAAAACGAACTGGGGAAATTTCAAAGTTAAGCTCTCGAAAAACTTTTATTTTCCGCGGTATTGAGCTCTTGCGAAACGTTGACGATAACTTGAAGTTTTTGAATAATCTCATTCATCGCTTTGCTCTCTTCTTGCGCGGCGATGCTGATGCGCTCGACTTCGGCTTGCGTCTTAATAATCTCGTCCACGGTTTTTTGCAACGCCGGAACGATCTGATCGACCACTTTTTGCACGTCCATAATAAAAACGCGAATATTATCGGTCGATTTGTTGCTCTGATCGGAAAGCTTGCGTACTTCGCTCGCAACCACCGCAAAACCGCGTCCGTGATCTCCCGCGCGTGCGGCTTCGATGGTGGCATTGAGGGCTAAAAGGTTGGTTTCGCTCGCGATGTATTTGATTGCGGTGGTAATCGTACCGATTTGCTCGACCGCCGAACTCAAATCTTTTGCCATGCCGTTCGTGACTTGCACGTTTTTGACTTCGGCCGCCAATTTATCGTTGACGACGACGATCGTATTGGCGGTATCTTCGATTGATTGGGACGCACTTTGGATAATGCCCGAAATCTCCTTGGTCTGCTCCGCCAATTTGTGCGAAATATCCCGAGCCTCTTTAAGCGCTTTATCGTTATTGATCGCCGTAACGACTTGCGCTAAAGCACTGACGCTCTCCGCCGTCGCCGAACGCGGAGGACTCGGAATCACGACGACGTCAGGAAGAAGGTAGTGTTGGTATTTACTGTAAAGTGCTTTTCCGCTTGAGACGTAACCGTCCGTTCCGATAATGTAGCGTGCCCGACTTAACGCCTCTTTCGTTTCGCTCTCCGTGCACTCTTCAAACGCAACGATTCGATACGTGACGTGGTCGAGTTTGTAGAATTTTAAAAATTTTAATAATACGTTCGCTCCGGAAGTGCTGTTATTGAAAATCACGACCTCTTCGCCCGCTTGGATACGGCTCACCGCAACGAAAAAATCGGTCGGAGGAACAAATTCGACCGCCACGACGATCTCTTTGCCGTATTTTTTAACCATTTCGTCGTAACGATTGGTAAAGCAGACCACCAAATCAAATTGTTGAACGTCGAAATTTTGATAGTTACTTAATGTAGCTTTTTGATACACCGCCGTCGTCGATAAGGTGGCATCGACCAAAGACACTAGCTCTTGCGTCGTTGCTTCATTTGCCCCGATTAAGAGAAGATTAACGCTCATATCCGTCCTTTTAACACAAAGTATTTACCGTATCGCCTACCCTAAAAATACAAGAACGTTTGATTATAAATCAATCAATGGGATATAAATAGGACGAAAATTCATCAAACGATCGATGAAAATCAGTGTATAATCGTACCCATCATCCCAAGAAAAGGCTAGAGTATGTTCGAGATTCAAAACTACGTCGGTTTTATCGGTGCTATCATCGTCTTTCAATTGATTCCGGGAGCCGGAACGATCGCTATCTTAAACGCAACGGCACGCAACGGCATTTCAGCTGGACTCGGTGCTGTTTTTGGAACCTTACTCGGCGATTTTGTTTTTATGGTAGCCGCTTTAGCCGGACTTGCGGCAGTGATGCAACAAAATCCGTTCTTATTCGAATGCCTTCAATACTTCGGTGCTTTGTATTTGTGTTGGCTCGGCTTGGGGCTGATTCGTGCGAAAATAACGCCGGAAAAAGCACATCAAGAGCCGAAAAAATCTGCTTGGGTCTATTTGAAGCAAGCCTTTTTCGTCAGCATCACCAACCCAAAAGTCATGCTCTTTTTCGTTGCGTTTTTCCCGCTTTTTCTCAAAGCAGACGCTTCACATGTCACGCTGATCGCGATGATGGTTCACGTCAGTATGATGAGTTTGATCTATCAAACGCTCTTGGTACTTTTGGGTAACGCGTTGGCTCTTCGGTTGAAAGCCTTTCCTTTTGCGCGAACGTTGGCGACCAAACTTGCCGGTTTTGCGCTCATTGCCTTTGGCGTCAAACTTGCCGTCAATAACCGTTAAGCGTTTGATTGATGCCGATTAAAGAGAGCCTTTTAGCGCTAAGCGTGGTCGTCATTTGGGGTGTGAATTTTGTGGTTATTCAAGTCGCCCTTCGCGAAATTCCTCCTTTATTGCTGACCTTTTTACGCTTTTCGTGCGTCGCTTTTCCGTGGATATTTTTCTTTAAAAAGCCTCAAAATACTTCGTGGAAACTGCTTTTAGCATATGCATTAAGTATGTTTGTGCTTGATTTTGCTTTTTTATTTTCAGGAATGTATGTCGGGGTCAGTTCGGGAATCGCCTCGCTGGCCTTACAAACACAAGTCTTTTTTACTGCGGCTTTGGCGGTTATTGTCTTTAAAGAAAAAATGACGCCCGCAAAAGTGCTAGGAGCGGCTATTGCCTTTTTCGGTATCGTATTCGTCGGCTTTCATACCGGAGGCGACGTCAATCTTTTAGGGCTTTTCTTCGTCGAATGCGCCGCACTTTCGTGGGCGATCGGCAATCTCGTTTCCAAGCGCATCGGTCACGTCGATATGTTGGGACTCGTCGTTTGGGGAAGTTTTATCTCGCTTCCGTTTTTAGGAGTGCTAGCCTATTGTTTCGAATCGCATCTGTGGCATACCGAGATGTTTACGCACCTCTCGTTTAAAAGTATCGCCGCCCTTGCCTATCTTGCCTATCCGGTTACGTTTTTCGGCTTTGGAATTTGGAGTTGGTTACTGAGTCGCTATCCCGCTACGACCGTCGCGCCGTTTACGCTTTTGGTTCCCGTCGTCGGATTTACCTCTTCGGCACTTTTACTCCAAGAAGCCCTTCCCTTATGGAAACTTTTTGCCGCCGCTTTAATCGTTACGGGGCTCGTCGTCAATCTTTACGCGGATCGATGGTTCTTTTCTCGTAAGCGCGTTTGATTACTTCTCTTTAATTTGCTCCAATCGTTCCCGTCTAGGCTTTGCCAAGGGTTCGCCGGATGGGGTTTCGAGCATCTTTTGTAAGGTATCTAAAGGTATCGTCGTATCGTTTTTGAGCGCATCAACGAGCATTTCGCCGCCGAGTTTTCCAAGAGCGTAACAATACTTACCTTTGACGCTTTGATTAGCATCGCTCAAAACCCCGATACGCGAGCATTGATCGATCCATAAAAAAAGATCGTTGTCTTGAAACTCTTGCAGATACTTAAAGAGCTTCATCGTTTCGAAAAATTTGATTTTGACTTCAAAGAACGGGCTCACTTCAAGGGTTTCGTTCAAACGAAGCAAGACGGGATATTTGTAGGTACTTTTTCCGATCTTAACGGCTCGCGTCGTACTTCCGAGTGCAAGGTCTTCTTCAATTTTAGGAAACTCCCAAAAGCGGCTGATCTCATGCGACCATGCGCTTAAAACGGCATCGAAACTCTCGAAAGAAGCTTCCAAAGAGGGCTCGTCGCTTAAAAGGTTTCGCGAAAGTCCCAACTGCGCGTCATAGCCCAAAAACGGTAAAATCGTCGCACCGATGTCGAGCGTCGATCCGACTTTATCGACGGTTCTAGGCTCCGTAATACGAGGATCTAAAATAACGAATTGATCGCGACGCGTCCCTTTCATCAAGTCGTCGATTGCCATATTGTGCATCGCCAAATGATCCGAACCGATGACGATCAGCGTATTTTTCCCGTACGGCGATTCTTGAATGCGCGTAATAAACCGTGCCAGCAATTCATCCGAACACGTCACCGCATTGAGCATCGAATTGCTCCCGTCTTTATAGCGTTGCGCCTCACAACTTTTCGATACGTGTCCGTAGGGATGGTGGGTATCCATCGTCGAAAGGAACATCGCAAATTTTTGCTTGGATTTGGAAAACTTTTTAAAATCGTTAAACGCAATGTCCAACAGCGTATCGTCAAACAAACCCCAAGGCGTTTGGTAACTTGGCGTTTTTAGGAGCGGTTTGAGCTCTTTATCGCCTTTTACGTCTTCAAAACGATGCGTACGATACAGTTTGTCGACGCCCGCAAATTCTAAGGGCGATCCGCTTCGATAGATCAGTTTGTACCCTTCTTTATGCAACATATCGCTTAAACACGTCGCACCCGAGTAAAACGAACTCATTTTCGACATGGAATTACCCTGAGGCGAATAGAGATTCGTGCTCGGCGTGACCAAAGGAAGACCGCACAGCACGGACGTCATTCCGGCGATCGTCCAACTTGTTCCGTGCGCTTGCTCGATTTGAGTGAAAACTAAACCTTTTTCGCGCAACAAGCGAAGCTTCGTGACCAAATTGGGAAAAATCGTTTCGTCAAAATAGGTCTCCTCGAAACTCTCCGCAAAAATGTAAACCAAATTCAGATGCTCTTCGCTCGAAGCTATCAGACTCGGCTCCCGATAATAATCGCTAAAACGGTAAACCATACTTAAAGGATTTTCCACGCCGACGCTTTTCAAAAACGTTTCGGCTAAGAAGCGACTGCTCGGATGAATTGCAAATGCCAAGAAAAGTGCGAAAGCCGATACGATGCGTTTGAAACGGACGTAACGTTGCGAAGACTCTTTTTGCAACGCTTTGTAATAAACGATGCACAACACCAAACTGCTCATAAACAAGACGACGCCGACACCCATGATTAAATAATAATCAGCATATCCTGAACCGTCTAGCCCGTAGCGAAGATGAAATAAAACGGCGTCGTTGATACCCTCGCCCGTAAAATAATTGGATACGATATAAAAGGTGCTCAACACTAAATAAACAAAGATCATCAGCGTCGAGAAAAAAGCATGTAGCGGTTTGTAAACCTTATGCCTTGCCGTCAACAACGAAAGAAAAAAAAGTACGATCGATAGCCCCAATAGCGTATTCATTCGGTTACATGTGCCCCTTTTTTTAAAAGCGCATTATATCTTTTTCCGTTTTGTTTTAATAGCGTACTTCAAAACCTTCGTATTCGCGTTACAATAACAACAAACTTCGGCGAAAATTGATCAGTCGCCAAAGCGGAAAGCTATGCTCGGGGTTTTTTTCACAAGAAGACTCTTTCGCGACGGAGGATGGTTTGCGTTTTTTAAGAGGTCTAGCAACGTATAGCATCATGGCGAACCGAAACCTCAGCCTCGTTTTAGCTAACTGGTTAAAATTTAATCATTTTAATGCATAGATTAAAAACCGCTAAGTGATACAATTTCATCAGTTCAACACTACTAGGAGGAATCAATGAGAAGTAAACTACTTGCTCTTGCAACTATGTTGCCGTTATCAACATTGTGGGCGGCAGAAGAAGCGGCAGCCGAAGCGGCTGAAGCGGCACCGACTTTAGACGTCGGTAATACGGCATGGGTTTTAACGGCGACGGCGCTCGTTATGTTTATGACCCCTGCGGGTTTAGCACTTTTTTACGGCGGTATGGCTCGCTCTAAAAACTTGCTTAACACGATTGCAATGAGCGTTATGGGCTATATCGTCGCCTCTATCGTTTGGGTCGTTTGCGGTTATACCTTAGCTTTCGGTACGGACATCAGCGGCGTTATCGGTTTCGATAGCTTCTTTTTAAGCGGTATTAAGGTGACGGACCTTTGGGCAACCGGAAATATCCCCGTACTTCTTTTTGCGGCCTTCCAAATGACGTTTGCAGGCATTACCGTAGCACTTGCCAGCGGTGCGGTCATCGAGCGACTTAAGTTTTCGACGTGGATTGTTTTTGCGGCACTTTGGATCATCGCATGCTACGCACCGATTGCACACTGGGTATGGGGCGGCGGTTTCTTGTCGGCTGACGGTGTTTTAGACTTTGCCGGCGGTACGGTTGTTCATATCAATGCCGGTGTTGCGGGTCTTGTCATGGCTTTAATGCTCGGCAAACGAAGCGACTACGGTAAAGCGATGTTCCCTTCATCCGTAACGCTAACGGTTTTGGGTGCAAGTATGCTATGGTTTGGTTGGTTCGGGTTTAACGCCGGTAGCGAACTTGGAGCAGACGGTATCGCGGCAAGTGCTTTCTTGGTCACCAACACGGCGGCGGCGGTTGCGGCATTTTCATGGATGCTTGTTGAATACGTTACGTATAAAAAATTCACACTTTTGGGTATCGCTTCGGGTATCGTAGCAGGTCTTGTCGCCATTACGCCGGCAGCAGGTTTTGTCGATACGGCGGGTGCATTAGTGATCGGCGTTGTTGCGGGTATCGTAGCGTTTTACGGTGTTAACGGACTTAAAAAAGCTCTTAAATACGACGATTCGCTCGATGCGTTCGGTATCCACGGTGTTGCGGGTATCTGGGGTGCGATTGCGACCGGTATTTTTGCAAACCCTGAAGTCAACGAACTAGGAACAGGTTTACTTTACGGTAATGCAGGTCAAGTGCTCGTACAAGTCGAAGGCGTTGTCGTCACTATCATCTATACGGCGATCGTAACGGCGGTAGTCTTTAAAATCGCTTCGATCCTCACGGGCGGTGCAAGAGTCAGTGCCGAAGCCGAATCTCAAGGTTTAGATGAAGTCGAACACGGCGAAAAAGCTTTTAACTTAAGATAAGAAGGACTGAAGATGAAAAAAATAGAATCTATTATTAAACCTTTCAAACTCGAAGACGTCAAAGATGCGCTAGCAGAACTTGATATTACGGGTATGACGGTCAGTGAAGTCAAAGGTTATGGACGCCAACAAGGTCACTCGGAACTCTACAGAGGTGCCGAGTACGTCGTCGATTTTTTACCGAAAATCAAGATTGAAGTCGTCGTCGTAGACGAGCTGGTCGATAAAGTCATCGACGTCATCGTAAAAAGTGCCCGTACGGGTAAAATCGGCGACGGAAAGATTTTTGTTTCCAACGTCGAAAAAAGCGTTCGCATTAGAACCGGCGAACTCGATAACGAAGCGGTATAATCTTAATGAGGTGGGGCTTCCCCACCTTCTTTTCTGAATATCTCCCCGATCCATGCAAAAAGTTTATAGCAAAACCTATAAAGAGCCTATCTCTTTCCGTAAAAACGCATTAATCAATGACTGATACGAAACCTTTTGCTCACTCGCTTTTTTCTTAAAGTATAAAATGATGTCATTATCAAGTCTGAGTGTCGTTGGGATTTTTTTAGGCTCATAAAATCGCCCTCGTACACCGCCTTCAAAATCATACGACTCTTCAAGCTCATAGCTATCGTAGTGTTCTCTTTCTTTAATGGTTTTCATAAAATTCCTTTTCGGTTTTATTGGCATGTCTTGCACTAATGATGCGCACTATCTCTTCGCCAAATTCATCAAAAAACATATTGGCAACGACTAAAATTTTCTCTTTTGTCGTTGCACCAAGGGTTATCCAACGCTCTTCACAATAATCAAACCTTGCGTCACACTTTGAGATATGAAACGGGTCATCAAACACTTCTCTCGCTTCTTCAAAGCTCACGCCGTGCTTTTGAAGATTTGAAGCACTTTTTTCTTGACTCCATTCAAATTTCACATGTTTCCTTTATGAATAGTGTAAAAAGTATAACGCTTTTGTATGTACATTGTCAATAAACTTAAAATTTTTCTCTAAGAAGTTAAAAGTTTACCCCTATACTTTATATATTGTAGTAGAAATTGAGCTAGATTTGAAGGTACTCTTTATCTTGCATAATGCTCAAGAATTACGTAGCATAGCCCTCTTTAACTCAAGGACTATCTGCATTACGGCTCCTTGTAAATCATCAGGTCATTAGATGAATTTGCCTTACATGTAAACATTTTTACGCAAGCAAATCGTGATATTATCGTAGAGAGTCGTCTCCCATCGCTTCTTCTTGTAACTCTTTTTCTTCTTTTTTACGGTAGGTCATCACGAGGTTAAAACACAATTCGCTGAGCATCAGAAGTTCCCACATAGAGAGAATCTCTAAAAAAGGCATTCCTTCTTCAAGGCTTTCAAAATCGATCTGACATGTAAAGGTATAAGCGTCGTTGGGAGCACCGAGTTCGGGAAGGCGCAAAGCGTATTGAAACGCAAAGGCGATATTTGGATTGCGCCCCATACGTCGAATGCGTTTTAGCGTCCCGTCGTAATCTTTTTCGCTGAGGCGAATCTCCGAATGGATATTGTGCGAAAGTACGTTGCGCACGAAAGAGAGAATATCGACAAAATTCTCGTATTGCTCGCCGCACAGGCGTTGCATAAAGACTTTAAACGGACTTTCAAACCGCAAACTCTCGACCATCGCCATACAAATACCTCGAAACGCATTGAACTCGACAAAATATTCAAACAACGAAATCGCTTCGTTTTGCGTCTCTCTTGCATTGACTAAAAGTTCGTGAATCAATTCGGCGTTAAAATAGTACGCTTGATCGTTGTCGTATTTTTTGACGACAAATAGACTTCGATCGCTTAAATCTTCCGTTTTGGTCAATTTGCCGAGAAATTCGCCCATATGTAAAAAATAAAAATTTTGCTCGACAAGCAATAAAGCATCGTCCAACAAAACGTCCGTATCGCTCACGAGAGTCGCTCCAAATGCACTTTCATATCCTGAAAAACCGCACATTGTCCCTCTTGACTCGTTGCGTAAGGCGTTAACATGTTCACGTTTTTCGCACCGCTGTAGAGCAACAAACAATCGTCTCGAAGCTTGGAACTGGGCATCACGGAGTACATACAAGAGCCGTAACGACTCGAAAGCCTCACGCGTTCTTCTTGCTTAAGCCCCAAACTTTGCGGTACGTACAAATAATCGTCGGTCACAAATTGCGAATTGAGCGATCGGTTTTGCTTCGCGGCGATCAGAAAAAATCCCCCCTCTTCCAATACCTCTCCCTCATCAAAAGAGTCCATAAATTCAAAACGACCGGTAGGCGTGTAAAAACGCTCTTCGTAGGGTAGCGTTTCATACGTTTTCGACATCAAAAAGCCCTCTTTTTCAACACTGTTCGTTGCGATCATACGCTCTAATATGACCGTATCTTCTTCCAAAGGCGCGTGTTTAAACGTTTCTAAGAGCCGTTGCGTCAATGCATATTCGCTGATCGCAAAGGTTGCGTCTTCAAGTTTGGGCATCCGTCCGATAAACGGGTGTCCGTAGCTGAGTTTGAGGTCGTTTTTTTCCAAAAACGATTGGGCGGGAATCACTAAATGCGCTTTCGCAGACGTCTCGTTTTCGTGAAGCCCGAAATAAACGACGCACTTTGCCTTGGAGAGTCCTTCTTGAACTTTGGAAGAACAGGGCATTTGGCTCAACGGATTGCCGCCTTGAATAAACACCAAATCGTAATCGCCGAAATTGACGGTCGGTAGCGTTACTTTCGTAGCATCAATTTTAAAAGGCGAGCTAAACCCAAAACCGCTGTCGCTAATGTACCCTACGCCGCACCCTTCTTTTCCAAAAAGCCCCAACATCGCCGCGAAAGCGTCGATTGAGCGCAAAACGCTGTGTCCGAAACGGTATTTTTGCACGCCGATGCCGACCAAAACGGAAGTTTTTTTCCCGGCAATCAAGGAGAGCAACGCGCTTGCTTCTTCAAGACTTACTCCCGATTTTTCTACAAGATACGGTAGTGAGAATTTTTCGATCAGAGCTGAAAAAGCCGTGTAATGTAAACAACGCGACTCTAAAAAGGAGCGATCTTCCATGCCTTTCGTTGCGATTAAACGGCATAGAAGCAGTGCCAAATACAGATCGCTTTTCGGACGAATCGGAATAAACATATCCGCGCGTTCGGCAAGATCTATTTTAACGGGATTGATGACGATAAGGGTTTTCCCTTTTAAGGCGGGTAACATGTGAGAATTGGTCACGCTCGGGTTTCGTCCCCATACGATGACAACTTCGGACTTTTTAACATGTAAGGGAGAAAGCGAAAGATCCGCCCCTCTTCCTTGTACGATTCCGCTCGCTCCCGCTTCTTCGCACAACGAACCGGAGGCAAATACGGCTCCGTGTCGGGCAAAAAACATTTTCGAGACGCTTTGCATCACGCCTAAATTGCCGCTTCCTTTAAAATAAAGCGTGCGTGAAGGCAGATACGTTCGAAGCTGTGTTTCCAAAATTTCGCATGCCCGCTCTAATGAGACGGTCTGCCCCAAGTAGCGAGCCTCTTCGATGCGGTCGAATTGATGGTAATGGTTGAGATGGTGGCAAAGATAGCCTTGCGTAATCGGGTGGGCTTTATTGCCCTTAAGCACGCGGTTCTCGTTAACGACGATGCTACACCCGTCGAAGCAATCCAAAGGACAAGTCGTAAGACGCATTTGATCCCCTTTAACGATGAAAAATGGCGTTAATTATACCCTAATTCTCCAAACGCAAAAGTTTATCTTCCAAGATTTCCAAGCTTAAAGGCTCATTCACGTCAATATCCAGATGTTGGTATTCCATGCTTAAAGCGTACTCTTCCAACATGGCGTCTAACGCTTCGTAGCGCATATGCGTATGCTCTTGCGTATGGATTACCAAAAAATTGTCGCTGTAGGCTCGAACGATCATCGCTTCGGGATAAATTTCATGGATACACTGCGCGATACGCCTTAAAAAAAGATCGCCTTTTTTCCAACCGTAACGTTTATTGTACTCGGCAAAATGCGTACAGTTGAGATGGTCGATGCATAACAATTTCATGGAACAGTCCCCTGCGTGCGCGAAGAGAAATTTGAGGTAATTGATATTGTAAAAACCGGTCAGTTGATCGCGGAAGTAGTATGAAAAGCGCATCTCTTCCAATAAATCTTTAGGCATTTGCGTCGTATTTTCAGGCAATTTTACGTTTTTAAACACTTTTTTGGCAGCGGCAACGATGGAAGGGTTGAATTGTTTGCCGCTCTCTTCTTCCAAAAGAAAAAGTGCCTCTTCGCGACGTAAGCATTTACGATACGCTCGATTCGTCGTCATTGCGTCAAAGGCATCCGCCACGGTAATGATTTGCGAGAAAATCGGAATTTGCTCCCCTTTCAATCCGCTCGGATACCCTCGTCCGTCGTAACGTTCGTGATGGTGCAAAACGATGGTTGCCAATGCGCTAAAAGGTTCACGCAACAACAACTCGTAGCTGGCGGTCGAATGGCGTTGAATCAGTGAATATTCCATCGAAGAGAGCGTATCGGGTTTGAGGAGGATCGAGTCTGGAATCTCGATCTTTCCGATGTCGTGCAACATGCCCGCTTTATAGATAAAATCGGCTTCATCGTGGGAGTAGCCGAGCTCAAGCGTGAGAAGCTTGGCATACTCGGCAACCCTTTGGCTGTGACCGGCGGTATAACTGTCGCGTTTCTCGACCATATCGATAAGCGCGTACATGCTCTCTTCGTAGAGTTTCGTTTTTTCGTTCAAATAATTGCGTCCTTTGGCGTGAATCCACCAAATCGCAAAGAGTCCTAAGCACCACGTTCCCAAATACATACCGATTAAAAAATAGTAACTTTGCGCATTAGCTTCCCGAAACGTGGGAACTTGCATCGAAATCGTCGTAAAACCCAACAACGCACCGATCTTCTCGTCGTCGTGAACGTGGCAGGAGATGCACGAGTGGTTTGCCAACATCGGTACGGCGTAAAAAAGGTATTTGCGTTCGTTTTTGTAAAAAATATTGTACGTATCTTGTTTCGTCTCTTTGACGCTTAAAAGCGATTGTTTAACGCTAGCAGGAACGTTCATCGCATGAATATCTTTGTAAATCGAGTTAATGGAAAGATCCATATCGCTATGGCGTGCCAAAACGGCCAGAAGGTCGCGTAGGGAAAAATTATTGCGAATGCTGTACTTTTGCTCGTCGCTTAACGCTTTGGCTTTTTGTTCATACGCCCAATACACAAAAGCGATCGACTGCTCGGCAACGCCTTTTATTTTTTCCAGAGAGCTTTGCTCGATATGCTTCTCTTCGTTGATAAATTGGTATACGACAAAAAGAGAGGTTAAAAACGTCCAGCAAATCGTCAGCAAAATAGCGATTTGTTTAAAATATTTAATTTTCTTGCTTAAGGACATCTTTTTTTGTCATCTTTTTTTAATTTAGTAAAAATAATTTTACCAATTATGCCCCAACAAAGCTTAAGCAACGATTTAAGAGGAAAAAGAGGAAGAAAAAACGAGGAGAGCGTATCTCCTCGTCAAGGGTTAAATGCTAATTTCTTTAATATCCGCGATAGATTTAAACGCAAGATAAATAGAAGCGATCAGGTTTTGACGATTGGTTCTTCGCGCAAGATCGTCCGTGTTGACCATGACGTTATCGAAAAAGGCGTCGATAGCGGGTTTGAGTCCAAAAAGCGCGTCGAGGTGCTCTTCGTACGAAGCGTAATGTTGTGCATTGAGGGCTTGAAACGCCTGAAAAAGCGCTGTTTCGTGCGCGTCGTCAAATAACGCTTCGTCGATACGAAGCTCGTTCGTTAGGTGCATATTTTTGATGATGTTCGCGACCCTTTTGAAAGTCGAGAACATCTCTTTAAATCCTTCGCTCGTCGCGATCGAAGATAAAGCTTTGATCTTGTCGGCAAGACGAACGACGTCCCGTTCTCCGCTATCGATAACCGCCGTGATAATCGAAGGATTGACGTCGAAGAACTGGTATAAACGCTCCAAAAAGAAGTTTTCCAACACGGCAAAATCAAACGGACGATACCCTTGCGCCAAAGCCTGCAAATCGTTTTTAATATCAAACGCGATGCGTTGATCCAAGACGATTTTAATAATGCCGTTGACCGCACGTCGAAGCGCATAAGGGTCTTTATTGCCCGTCGGAATTTTTTGAATGCTAAAGAGCGCAATCAACGAATCCAATTTATACGCCAACGCGACAATAGCACTAAAAAGCGTGCTCGGAAGAGCACTCTCTTCGGAATTGGGAAGGTATTGTTCCCTCAACGCCAACGCCACAAGAGGCTCTTCGCCCGCCGCCGTCGCATAGTAGTAGCCCATCAAACCTTGAAGCTCCGTAAACTCGTACACCATCTCCGAGAGCAAATCGCTTTTAGAGTACATCACGGCTTTGTGCATCAAAGCGTTTAAAGTCGCCTCGTCGATCGGCGCATGTTGGGCTAAAAGCGTCGATGCGTATCGGTGCGTCAAATAATCGGCAATCGTTTTTTCGCGAAGCTCTTTATCCAAAAGCGATCCTAAGCCTTCAAGGTAGGTAATATCGCTCAATCCTTCGTAACGAAGACCGTTTTTGAGGTCGTTTTCCCAAAAGAAAAGCGCGTCGGAAAGGCGAGCACGAAGCACTTTTTCGTTGCCCTTAACGATCAAATCGTAATCGTCGCTGATCGCGTTGGAAACGACGATAAAACGATTGCTCAGTTTGCCCTCTTTAAAGACGGGGAAATAGCGTTGATTCTCTTTCATCGACGTAATAATGACTTCGGGAGGCAATTGTAAAAAACGCTCTTCAAACGAACCGATCAATGCTTTGGGATACTCCGTGATCGCAACGACTTCCGCCAAAAGATCCGCATCAATTTCGATATGAACGCCTTCTTTGGCTTCGATCGCTTTAAAGTCATCCAAAATAATCGCTTCGCGTTTGTGCGGATACAATACGACGCCGCGCTTTTCCAATCGCTCGAAATAATCACCCGCAAACATGTAAGCAAAAGGTTCGTACGAAACCGTTCGATGCGGATACGAAAACGGCGTCGACTCGACACCGAAGAGCGAAAAGCTCACATGTTCGTCTCCGAGCATACATCCGATCCAACGAATCGGACGAATAAAATGCTCCTCTAAAAAGCCCCAACGCATCGATTTACCGAAATTGAGCCCTTTGAGAAACGTCTCGATCATCCCCTTGAGCAAGTGTTGACTCGCTTGTCCTTCAACGGTTTTTTTGTAGTAAAGAACCGTTTTACCGTCTTTTTCGCCTTGGGCGATTTCACTAAAATCGACGCCGCACTTTTTAGCAAAACTGAGTGCCGCAGGAGTCGGTTCGCCGTCTTTAAACGCAACGTTTAAAGGTGCGCCGAAAAACTCTTCTTCACGCGCTTCTTGTTCGGTAGGAAACGCTTGATGCCACAAGACGAGACGACGCGGCGTATAGTAAAATTGAAATTCGCACGCCAAAGCGTTTTTTTCTAAAATATCGAGCCAGAGTTTTTCAATGTTGGGAAGTTCTTTTAAGAAGGGAACGGCGGGAAGCTCTTCGACGCCTATTTCAATTAAAAGGGGTTTGATCATCGATCGACCTTTACATGTAAATAATTTAGGTTTATTGTAACCAAGAGTTGGTTAAATCGTCCTTTTACATGTCAAGGTCGCAAACGCCTTAGGCTTTGGATTTACAATGCCCGACCCACTTGCTTAAAAGCCAAATCGAAGGGCAAAAATCGGTAATCGCCCAAACGACGATCATTGCGATCACGAAGCCTAAGAGGATCGTACCGTAAATCGAGCCGGCACTCATCAAGCAACATGCGATAAAAAGTACCGCTGCCATCATCAAACGTTGAAGTTTTTCCGCACATCTCATATCGTATCCTTTTATCTCATTTATAAGGTATAACTATAAAAAGAAGGCACTTAGAAACGTGTTATTTTTTAAAATTACTCTTTTGGCGTATGGAAAATCGCAGTTATCGGAAAGTGATCGGAATAACCGATACCGAGGTGTTGTCCTCGTCCTCGGTCGCTGATTTGCCAGCGATTGGGATTTCCTTTTTCGTCTAACATGTAAGGCGCAATAAAGACCCGCATCGAAAACGGAACGTACTCGATTTTTTGGCGGTCGAAAAGCGTTTTAGAGACGATAATATGATCTAAAGTCTCTTTTTCTTTGCCGTAACTATGCGAATAACGCGCATTTTGAGGCAGATCGTACCACAAGTTATACAACGGAGCGTTTTTATCGCCGGCTTTTAAAAACGTTGAGAGCCCCATGCCCCAATGCCCTTTGCGCTCCTGATACGGCGAATTTAAATCGCCCATCACGATGACTTCGGCGTTTTTGTCCTGTTCTAAGAGGTTGTGCAAGGTTTTCGCATAGACAAGCCGTTCATCCTCTTTTTCTTTATACGCCGGCCAGTGGCTCACGTAAAGCGTGAGCGGATACGCACCGACGCGTAGGGAAAGTTTGTGAATGCCTCGGGCTTGGTCGGGTAACCAAAACGTTTGCGTCTTTTCGATCGCAAAACGCGAAAGCAGTGCCGTTTCGACGCTTACGCGCTCTTTTTTCTTGGGATAAAACACGAACGCATACGCTTTATCGCCGAGCGCGGCGTTTAAACGCTCCAAAACCGCTTGGTTTTCAACCTCTTCCAAGGCGATCACGTCCGCGTCGATATCGCGTATGACGCGTGCAAGATTGGCGATTTTGATGCGAAGCATCGCTTCGTTCCAACCGTGTTTGGCATTGGGGATATACTCTTGGTATTCGCCGCCTTGAACGCTGGCGTCGAACAAATTTTCGACGTTATAATTGGCGACTTTAAACTCGAGTGCTCCTAGCACTAAAGGACAAAGAAGCCACAAAAAACGCATCAACCCTCGCATCCGAGCATGGGCTCAAACTCGCCCGTTTCGGTATTGAAATACTCCAATTCGCCCGTTTCCAAATGGTAATACCACGAACGAATAAAAAGCTCTCCTTCATTCACGCGTCGTTCGACGTCCGGATACGTTAGCAAATTTTTGGACTGAAATAAAAGCGAGATTTTTTCCGTCAATTCCAAACGTTTGGCATGGTCGATGTTTTGACCCAGCTTGGCCTCCACGTAGTTTTTAGCATCGAGCCCTAATTGCAACCACTTTTTGACATGTACTAAATTAATGTCGGTAATTTTCGTATACATCGTCTCGATCGCCCCGCAATGCGAGTGACCGCACACGATAATATCGCTCACGCCCAAAACCGAAACGGCATATTCGATTCCCGCCGCCGTCGCGTGATAATCATCGTCCGGCGCAAACGGCGGCACGAAATTGCCGATATTGCGTAAAACAAACAACTCTCCCGGAGCCGCATCGGTAATCAAAGTCGGGTCAACGCGCGAATCGCTGCACGCAATAAAAAGAACTTTAGGCTTTTGTCCGTTTTTTACCAAGTCTATAAACTTATTTTCGTATTTTTTAAACTTCGTGTCTTTAAACTTCTCGTAACCGCTTATCAAATCCGCTATTTTCATCGTCGCTCCTCGGTAGTTTCAACGACGTCATTATATACAAAGAGCATGAAAAAGAAATTACAAGCTCGAAACGATTATAATAGAGCTCTTCAAAACACGTTTTGTAAGAAAAAAAGTATTCAGGTGCGCAAGTACCTTTAACCCTAGCGTCGCTTTTTACGCAAACTTCGTTTGGAAGCTTTGTTTCAAAGGCTCACATACCAAAACTCTCTTTAAAGGAAAACGATGGAATTTAGCAATGTTACGGTCGTCAAAAAAGCCAACGTCTATTACGACGGAAACGTGGTCAGCCGCACCGTTAAGTTTGAAGACGGAACGACCAAAACGCTCGGTTTTATGCAAAAAGGCGATTATACCTTTCGTACCGGCGTCGCCGAAGTGATGGAAATCTTAAGCGGTGAATTAAGCGTCGAGTTACCCGATCGTCAAGAGCCTCTTAGTATTTGCGGAGAAGCGACGTTTCGCGTTCCGGCCAATTCCTCTTTTACGTTACATGTCACGACGTTTGCGGATTATTGTTGTTCTTACGTTCTATAATTTCGGGATGCAAGCGTAACGCTTCGAGATCTTCTACGCTTAAGGGTTTACTAAAGTAGTACCCTTGAGCTTCGTCGCACCCGTGTTCTTTGAGAAAATCAAGCTGCTCTTGCGTTTCAACGCCCTCGGCAATAACCTTCAACCCCAAGCTTTTTCCTAAGGCGATAATCGTCTTAACAATCTCTTTATCTTCAGGATCGCTGTGAATATCGCGAATAAACGATTGATCGATTTTGAGTTTATAGACTTTAAAACGCTTCAAATAACTTAACGACGAATATCCCGTACCGAAATCGTCGATCGAAAGCCGTATGCCTTGCGCGACAAGCGCATTCATCGTTGCAATGGCATGTTCGGGGTTTTGCGCCGCGACGCTTTCGGTCAGTTCCAACTCCAAATACTCCGCCGGAAGCTTTACCTCGTCCAAAATCGTTCCGACCAAATGCGACAGGTGCGTATGGTGAAACTGTACCGCCGAGAGGTTTACCGCCACGCTAATCGGAGAAAATCCCGCCTCGATCCACTGTTTCATCCGCATTGCCGCACTTCGCATCACCCACTCGCCGATCAACAAAATTTGCCCGCTCTCTTCGGCAATCGGAATAAATTCGGCGGGAGAAATCGTCCCAAGTTCAGGATGCGTCCATCGCAACAGAGCTTCAACGCCGACGATCGTCCCCTCTTGCAACGAAATTTGCGGCTGATAATGAAGGCTTAATTCCCCTCGCGTGTGCGCGTAACGCAAGGCATTTTCAAGGCTTAAAAGGCGTGCCGAACGGCTTTGAATTTCGGAGGTAAAAAAGCGGTAATTGTTCCTGCCGTCTTTTTTTGCTAAATACATCGCGGCATCGGCACTTTTAAACAAGCTCTCAACGTCTTTTCCGTCGTTAGGATACAACGCGATACCGATCGAAGCGGTAATCACGAGTTCGTGTTCTTGCAAAACGATCGGCTGCTCAATCGTCTGCAACACGCGTTTTGCCGTATGCACCGCATCGTCGACGCGCACGCTGGGCAAGACCATCACAAACTCGTCCCCGCCTTGTCTTGAAAGCGTATCGACGGGACGAATGAGGCTTTTAAGCCGCTTGGAGACCTTGATGAGCAATTCGTCGCCGAATGCATGTCCTAACGTATCGTTAATGTTTTTAAAATGATCGAAGTCGATAAATAAAACCGCCAATTGCTCGTGTTTCTTTTCCATCATCAAAAGATCGTGTTCGAGGCGTAAATGCAATTGCACTTTATTGGGAAGGGACGTTAAAGGATCAAAGTATTCTAAACGCTCCAATTTGACTTCGTTTTCCCTACGCGCCGTAATGTCCCGAGCGATTCCCAAAACGCCGATAAGCTCGCCTTTGGTATCGTACATCGGCGTTTTGATCGTCTCGAACAACCCGTTGTAGCCGTCTTCTTTAAAGCAAAGTTCTTCTTCGTTAGTCACCGATGTTTGAGCATCGATCGCGATCAAATCGTTGGTTCTAAAAAAATCCGCCGCTTGTTTATCGACAAAATCATAATCCGTTTTTCCCATCATATCGGCTTCTTTAACGCCGTACAATTTTTCGAAAGCTCGATTGCAAAACAGGTAAACGCCCTCGGGATTTTTTAAAAAAACCAAATCGGGAACGGCATCTAAAAGCGTCGATAAACGCTGTTCAAGAATCTCTTTTTCGTTGTGGGTTTGAATAATTCTCGTTTCCAAAGCTTTTTTGGCGATACGCAAATCGACGAAAAACTTTGCCATATACGCCGATAAAAGTGAAAATGCCAACACGATCAACTCACGCAGCATCAACGCCGAAGCGTCGCCCCAGCCTCGATGCGGCGACATGTGAATCATCCATCGACCGTTAGGAACGTCGAAACCGTGTTCGATCGGATGCGTCAAGCTCGAAGCGTCGGAAGCATAGATGACTTGTTTTTCGCGGCTTTGCGGCTCAATCCGCCAGACTTCGTACGCCATCGTTTCTCCGCCTAACGAGGCCGCTTTAACCGTCTCGAAAATCTCCGAGATACGAATAATCACCACGGCAAACCCCCAAAACGTCTCTTTTTGGTCTTGAGTTTCAAAAATCGGCAACCGTCCGGCAAGTCCGACGCCGCCTTGAACCAGATTAAAGGGACCTGCCAGCGTTAAACTTCCCGTCTCTTTGGCCAAGAGCGCTTCGGTTTGCTGTGAAGCCGTTTCAAAGAGGTTAAGCCCTAACGCTTTTTCGTTACCCCTCAAGGGCGCGACTTGTTGAATGATACCTTTAGGGGCGATCGCTAGCTCGATAACGCCGGGATAAAAAGGCAAAATATCGTTGGCGACACTCTCAAAATTTTCAATACGGGTATGGTTGTTTTCATTAAGCAGGGCTTGAAGCATATACGTCGATGAAAGTGCTCTTTCCAACATCGACCGAATATCATATCCGTAGTTTGTTGCAATGGCTTCAACTTGTTTTCGTTCGGTATCGAGTTCAAAGGTATGCAAGCGGTACACGACCAAAGAAAGTAAAACAAACGTACTTATAAAAACCGATACCAAAACGATTTTAGGTTGATTGAGTCGTTGAACGATCGTATGTATCACGGTTACCCCTCGCATTTGCGCTATTGTATCAAAAATTTTTTACAAACTGCATTGCGGAAGCAAATGCCCATTGGAAATTAAATCCGCCGAGTTCTCCGGTCACGTCAACAACCTCGCCTAAAAAATAAAGCCCCTCGCACAAACGACTTTGCATCGTTAAATCGTCAATTTCGAAAGTCGAAACACCACCTCGGGTGACTTCAGCTTTGGTGTAGCCAAAATTGCCCGCAGGTGCGAATGTGTAGGCTTTTAGGGAAGCAATGCTCTCACGCTCACTGGGGGTTAGTTTTGCGATGGTTTTATCTTCCAGACCCAGTGCTTCTAAAAAAGCCTTGGTAAAACGTTTGGGAAGAGGAAGTGCCGTGCTGATTTGCTTTTGACGGTGTGCTTTAAACAAAGATTCCATGCTTTTGACATCGGGTAAAAAGTCGATGCAAACCGCCCCTTTTTTCCAGTACAACGAACCGCTTAAAACAGCAGGTCCACTGATACCTTTGTGGGCAAACAGCAGGTTCTCGCGAAAGCGTTTTCCCTCGACATGGAACACCACGGGGATGGCAATACCGCTGAGCTCTTTCATCCAAAATTGCTCTTTTTGAAGCGTCAAACCCACAAGGGCAGGAGAAGGTGTGATGAGCGTGTGCCCAAAATGTTCGGCGACCTTGTAGCCAATATCGCTCGCACCGATGCTGGCATAGCTTAGCCCACCGCTTGCGACCACAAGCTTTTGAGCGTAAATTTCACCCTTGTTTGTCTGCACCACAAAGTGCTTCTCTTTCTTTACATGTAAAACGTTTGTCTGCAAATAAAAGGTGCAAAACGCGGTCAATCGCCCAAAAATGGAGACCAGATCTTTCGCACTGTTCGCACAAAACATCTGTCCGTGCGCACGCTCTTCTAACGCAAGGCGATGCTCTTTGGCAAACAAAAGCGTCGAGTTCGCATCAAACGCTTTTAAAATAGGCGCGATAAACCCTGCATCGCCCAGATAGTTCTCAGCCGTGGCAAAACGATTCGTGAGATTGCATTTTCCACCACCCGAGATCAGCAGTTTCATACCTATTTTGGGGTTAGAGTCCACAAGCGCCACGTCGCGTCCTTGCAACTGCGAAGCCGCCATCAGCGCACTCGCCCCCGCACCGATGAAGAGAATATCGTGGATTTTCAAACGCAACGCTTCATCAAAAGGCTATTCATTCATACAAGTATAATGAACGTTCGCATCTAAAAAGAGCGTTTCATCACGTAAAATAGGCGCTTCCGTGGAAACAGATTCTTCTTTGAGCGGTGCGCTGGCGCGAAGCATGCTTTTCATCATCACAGGCTCAGAGGGCTGTGTTCCATCAAACGAAACGGAGCTTACAGTACAGCGCATTTTCGTCTCTTTGGAGAAAAAAAGCGCTTGCTCCGTTGCCGTCTTTAACAGTGATGTTCGCATCAAAAGACGCGCTTTTTCCCGTGCTTTGACGCTCACATCCCACGAAAGTGCGCTTTGATTGACTTGCACGCTGGGTGCTTTGATCGCATTTAGCTGGGTAAGAAGCGTATTGTACTGATCGATGCTTGTAAACTCGCACCCCAAAGAGAGCGAGCCACTGTAGCCTAAAAATGTCTGTTTTTGCTCTTTATAACTGTAGCGAGGCGAGAGGTAATACCCACCACCATGGCACACTTCACCTTTGGAGTCAAACTGCTTGATGGAAGCAACCAGTGCGTTAAGATGCTCTTTGATGCCATCGGCACTCTTGCCCTGCTCTTCAAAACCGATCTGTGCGCGCAAAATATCCGGCGTTAGCACCTGTGAGACGCGCTCGGTTGTTGAAATTGACATGTCTGCCCATGCTAGAAGCGGAAAAAGGCTGACTATAAAAATCCATTTTTTCATAAATGCCCCTTTTACGCGAGTGATGTCGCTTTAAACGCGTCAAAGTTTTGACGAATCGCATCGTAGAGAATGATGCCTGCCGATGTGGCTTGGTTGAGGCTTCGTCCTTGTTTGCCCATCGGAATCGTGATCGCATTATCCCATTTCATCTGCATGAGTTCCATCGGAAGTCCCGTGGATTCGCCACCGAAAAAGAGAAAATCCCCCGGCTGAAACGAGGCTTCAAAATACGTTTTTGTGGTTTTTGTGGTCGCAAAAAAGAAACGATCCAGTTTGTCTTGATGCGCCTCTAAAAAAGCGTCCAGATTCTCCCACACCGTGACGTCTAAAAGATGCCAATAATCCAACCCTGCTCGCTTTACGGTCTTATCGCTGATCTCAAACATCGTAGGTTTGATGATGTGCAATTTACAATCGGCATTAACGCACATGCGCCCAATACTGCCTGTATTTTGCGGAATTTGCGGGTGAACTAAAACGATATTAAACATAAACTTATCTCCTCAGAAGAAAAACGGTTGGCTTTTTTCTGCCACACAGTGGCAAGCTTTAGTGCCTAGTGCAACGTAACTTTATGCGCTTCGCCCATAAAGCGTGTCAAAATGGTCTTAAAAGATAATCGTCTTGTTATCGTGCACAAAAATGCGCTCTTCAAAGACCAAATCAAGGGCATTGGAAAGCACCACTTTTTCGACATTGCGACCGGCTCGTTGCATATCTTTCCAGCTCATTTCATGATTGACTCTCACCACGTCTTGTGCAATGATGGGACCTTCGTCCAAATGATTGTTCACGAAATGCGCGGTCGCGCCGATAATCTTTACGCCTCGCTCATAGGCTTGTTTATACGGATTTGCGCCGATAAACGCCGGTAAAAAGGAGTGGTGAATATTGATCATTCGCTCTTCGTAATGGCTCACGAACTCGCTCGATAAAATACGCATGTACTTGGCTAAAACGATATAGTCGATCGTATAGCCCGCCAAAACTTCCAAAACTTTGGCTTCGTGTTCCGCACGGTTGAGTCCCTCATGGCTCACGCAATGGTAGGGAATGTGAAATTTTTCGCTCAAATCCCTCAAATCGTCGTAGTTGGAAACCAGTGCCAAGATGTTTGCGTTTAAATCGCCGCTGTCGTGCTTCAGTAAAATATCGCCCAAGCAGTGCGTCTCTTTCGTTCCCATTAAAATAATATCTTTTTTGCGCGCTTCGGCGACGTAAATCTCGGCACCTGAGGGCAACATCGCCTCAAGCGTTCCTTTAAACGCGTTCATATCGACTTCGCCGCTCACTTCCGCACGCATAAAAAACTTGCCGTTTTCCCGATCGACGTATTCATCGTTTTTGATGATGTTGAGTTGGTACTTAAACACCACGTCCGAAATACGGTAAATCAACCCTTTTTCGTCGGTACAATCGATCTTTAAAATATAGTTTCTATTCTCTTGCATACCTTATGCCTCACACTGTTGTTGTATTTTTTCGATTCGTCTTCGTTTCAATTCTATGCCGATCGCCTCTTTTTCAAACCCGTCTGATATTACCTCTTGAACGTCCACACCGCCGGTAAAGATCTGATCCCAAATCCCCAAAGCGATCGCGCGTTCTTTAACGCCGCGACGGTAATTGCCGAGCCATTGCGAAAGGGGTCTTTCAAGACTGACATGTAAGAGTGCCTCATCGCCGATCTTTCCTTCAAAAAACGGCTGCCGCCTCAAAGCGTGAAGGTAGTGCTTGGGAGCTTCCAACACGTTGAGCCAGCGAAGCGGGTCTTCGCCTAAACGATTGGCGACGATGTAAACAAAATAGTAAGGAAGCAACGCTTCTTCAAAATTTTGCTTGCATCGTAGCAATTCGTGCGCGATCTCAAAAAAGCGGTTTTCGACGTTACATGTAAAGCATTTTTCAAACAACCCAAGCGCGTACATGTAAAAAAGCCCGTAATGCAAAAACGGGGCGCGAAAAAGCTTTTCAAACTCCCACAAAATGCGCGGACGACTTAGATCGCTAAGGTCGATGCTTCGCATCACGTCCAAACTTCGAGGCTCGATCTTAAAGCCCAACCGTGCGCTAAATTGCACCGCGCGCAACACCCGTAAACTGTCTTCCCTAAAACGTGCTTCATCGATCATCGCTAGCGTTTTGCGTGCAATGGCGGCTTGTCCGCCCCAAAAATCAAGCAACGTTTCATCGAAAATATTGAGCATCATCGCGTTCATACTAAAATCGCGACGCTTGGACGCTTCGCGTTCGTCTTGGCACACTTCGATCTCAAATGCGCTATGTCCGACACCGCTTTTACGCTCGACGCGCGGCAGTGCAAAATCGATGTCGCCCAGTTTATACACGAAAAAACTTTTTCCCACACCCACCGCTCCGGCTTGGAGCATGACGCTCTCAAACGTTTCGGGCGTCATGTCGTAAACTTCGATGTCAAGATCGTGCAAAGGCGTGTTTGTCAGCAAATCGCGCACGCTTCCGCCGACCAGATACGCACGTTTCGTGTACGGGCTCAGCAGTTCAACCGCGCGCGACACTTGGGTATAAAAGTGCCGTGGAATCGAACAAAGCGGCTTCATGAGACGCGAGGTTCCATCTTCTCCAATTGCTCGTCGATCGTCGCTAAAAGATACTCTAAAAAATTTAGCGTCAAATCGATCTTGGCTTCGATGTTTTTATTGTTCGGCGACTGAAAGCCCTCGAAGAGAACCAAAATACGCTCGCGCAAATTCAGATAAAACTGCTTGTGCTTGTCGTCTTCGTGCATCAGCTCGTCGTCGTAGACTTTAAGCATATTCGGCTCTTCGGCAAACTCTAAAAGCGGTTCGGGTTGAAATTCGACGTCTTGTACTTCAGGGCGTCTTGGAGGCTGTAGGGATTGTTTTTCCTCTTGAGGAACGCTTTGTTCAAGCTCCTTGAGGGTGGATAAAATCATCTCTTTTAGTTCCATGCTCTCACTTCCATAGTTTTACTAGCCAACGCTCAAACTCTAAAAACTCCACTTCCGAATTCATCGTTAAAAAAAACTTTTTCATCTCTTCATCGACGCCCAAGTATTTTTTACGAATGCCCGAAAGCCGTTTAATGGCGATTTTCGCCTCTTTATTGTCGGGATTTTCACGCAAAAGCTCTTTGTAAATCTCCAAAGCCTCGTTTTTGAGACCTTGGAGTTCGTAAATCGAAGCCAGCGTTAAAGTTTTCATAGTTTCGCAACGTAATCCGCGATAATCGAGCCGATTTGCGTCGTAGAACAGACCTCTTTCGCACCGTAATTCGCCAAGTCTTTCGTACGATAGCCCTCTTTTAAGACGTTTTTGATTGCCGTTTCGATGCGATCGGCGGCTGATACTTCGCCCAAAGCGAAACGAAGCATCATCGACGCACTCAAAATCGTCGCTAAGGGATTGGCGATGCCTTGTCCCGCGATGTCCGGAGCCGAACCGTGAATCGGCTCGAAAAGTCCGACCGTTCCGCCGATGGAAGCTGAGGGCAATAAGCCGATAGAACCGCTGATCATACTCGCTTCGTCGCTTAAAATATCGCCGAAAATATTGCCCGTTAAAATGACGTCGAATTGTTTGGGATTTCGAACCAACTGCATCGCCGCATTATCGACGTACATGTGAGAAAGTGTTACTTCGGGGTACTCTTTGGAAATTTCGATGACCGTGTCGCGCCAAAGCTGAGAGACTTCCAAAACGTTGGCTTTATCGACCGAACAGACGATTTTACGACGTTTCATCGCCGATTCAAACGCGACGCGTGCGATACGTTCGATCTCGGGTTTGGTATACACCATCGTGTTGTAGCCTTTAAAACCGTCGTTGGCTCTGGGCTCGCCGAAATAGATACCGCCGGTAAGTTCGCGCACAACCAAAAGGTCTACGCCCTGAAGCACTTCGGGTTTGAGGGTACTGGCTTCCAACAATTCGTCGTAAACGCTGGTCGGTCGGAGGTTAGCAAAAAGCCCCAACGCTTTGCGAAGTTTTAAAAGTCCCGTCTCGGGGCGAAATTCACGCGCTAAAGTGTCCCACTTTTCGCCGCCGATCGCACCGAAAAGGACGGCGTCGCTTTTTAAACATCCCTCGATCGTCTCCTCCGGAAGCGGCGTTCCTTTAAAATCGTACGCCACGCCGCCCATCAAATAGTCTTCGTAACGCAACTCGAAATTTTCTTTCGCACACACGCTGTCTAAAACTTTAATCGCCTCATCGACGATTTCAGGACCGATACCGTCGCCTCGAATGACTGCTATATTGTAAATTTTTTTCATTTCGTTATCTCTTTTTTTGCGTAATTCATCAAACCGCCGCACGCCAAAAGCTCTTGCATAAACGGAGGAATCGGCGTAAATCGGTACGTTTGTGCGCCGTGCTTAATCTCGCCGCTTTCCATCGAAATAGCGATAGTATCGCCTTCTTGAATCGCTTCGGTATTGGAAAGCTCGAAAATAGGCAGTCCCGTATTGAATGCGTTGCGGTAAAAAATACGCGCAAAACTCTTCGCCACTACGGCTCGAATACCCGCCGCTTTTAAAGCGATAGGCGCATGCTCGCGACTACTGCCGCATCCAAAATTCTCGCCCGCAACGATAATATCGCCCGCTTGCATTTTTTTAACAAACTCGGGATCGGCGTCTTCCATCACGTGTTTTGCCAATTCTTTAGGGTCGGAAGTATTGAGATAGCGTGCCGCGATAATCAAATCGGTGTCGATATTATCGCCAAAACACCACACTTTTCCGCTAATGGTACTCATGACATTGTCCTTCGTAGTCTCTTGATATGATAAAATTTTAGCTAAAGAGGCTTGTGAAAAAGTTTAATCCCCGACGCTTTGCACAAAATAACGTCCGTTTTCACATCCGACATGTAAAGGCAGATCGAAGACGTTTTTCAAATGCGCGTCGGTTAAAAGCTCCGTTTTATCGCCTTGCGCGTAGATGCGCCCTTGGCGAATCAGCACCACCTGAGCGATCTCTTCGAAAACCTCTTCGAGATGATGCGTTACCAAAATAATCGTTCGTTCGCGCGCGATTTTTCGCACCAATTGAATGAAATTGATCTGCGCTTTGATGTCAAGCCCCACGGTCGGCTCGTCCAAAATCATCGCTTGGGGTTCATGCACCAATGCTCTTGCGATAATACATTTACGAAGCTCTCCCGTGGACATTTGGGAAATGCGTTTGTCGCGCAAATGCGCAATCTCCAAAAACTCTAAAACTTCTTTCACTTTTTGTACATGTAAGGGTGAAAACTCTTGATGCTCGTAGATGTGAAAGCTACTGTAAAATCCCGAAAGCGTCACTTCAAAGCCGTTCAAATCGGGAGCGCGTTCGCTAAATTGGTAGTGCAGATCGTTCGTGATGATGCCCAGATGTTTTTTAAGCTCCCAAATATCCCAAATGCTCTTGCCGAAAATCTCTTTGCGCATTTTCGGATTAAAACGCGGATAAATGTCGTTGGAAAAGAGTTTCAAAAGCGTCGATTTGCCCGAACCGTTCGCGCCCAAAATCGCCGTATGTTGCCCTTTTTCGATCCCTAAAGCGATGTCGTGAAGAACGTTTTCTCCATCATACGCAACGCTGACATGTTCAAAATCGATCATTTTCATCCCTAAACCCCTCAATACGAAACAATAGGGCGATTATAGCGCATTTCCTTATTAAGAAAATTTAGTTAAAATGTGACATTCCGAATCCATGCCAAAGGTCGTCGTCTCGATGTTTTCCAAATTTTTTATCAACCGCCCTAATTTTGCCATCGTCGTTTCGCTGCTCATCGTTATTGCGGGTATCGTCGCGATTCGTACGCTTCCCGTTCAAGAGTATCCCGACGTCGTGCCGCCGCAAATCGTCGTTTCGACGACCTATTCGGGTGCAGATGCCAAAACCTTGGAAGAGAGCGTCGCTTCGGTGTTGGAACAACAACTCAACGGCGTGGAACATATGCTCTATATGATGTCGACGACGTCTCCTAGCGGCTTGCTGACGATGAACCTCTACTTTGAAGTCGATACCGACATCGCGCAAGCCAAGCTCGACGTCAACAACCGGATTCGTATTGCCGAGAGCAAACTGCCCGACGCGGTCAAACGCCAAGGCGTGGAAGTCGCCGACAAATCCGCGGACGTTTTACGCGTTTTGGCGTTAACGTCCAAAGACAACCGCTACGACACAACCTATATGGCAAACTACGCGATCAACAATATCTTAGAAGAGTTCAAACGTATCCCCGGCGTCTCCGAAGCGAGCGTCGTGGGCAATCAAGAGTATTCGATTCGCGTTTGGCTCGACCCGCAAAAACTCGCCTTTTACGAAGTGACGCCCTCCGAAGTCATCGGTGCGATTCAAGCGCAAAACGAACAGTTTCCCGTCGGTCAACTCGGGCAAGAGCCGATGGAAAAACCGCTGGCTTATACCTATACCGTCACTTCTAAAGGACGTTTGAAAACGCCCGAAGCTTTCGGCGATATTTTGATTAAAACGCAAAACGACGGCTCTTCCCTTTTCCTGAAAAACGTCGCTTCGGTGGAGCTTGGAGCGGAAAAGTATTTTTTCAAAGGGCTTTTTAACAACCAACCTATGGCGGCGATTCGCGTTTATTTGACCTCTTCGGCAAATGCCTTGGAAGTTTCGGACTTGTTAGATCAAAAAATAGAAGAACTTTCACGCCATTTTCCCGAAGGTCTTCGCATCGACGCAACCTACGATCCGACGACGTTTGTGCGAGCTTCCATTCATGAAGTGATCGTCACGCTTTTAGAAGCGATCGTGTTGGTTATCGGCGTCGTGTATCTCTTCTTGGGCAATCTTCGCGCAACGCTGATTCCCGTTTTGGCGATTCCCGTTTCGATCGTCGGAACGTTCGCGGGATTTTACGCCAGCGGCTTTTCGATCAACCTGTTAACGCTATTTGGATTGACCCTTGCCATCGGGTTGGTCGTTGACGACGCGATCATCGTTATTGAAAATATCGAGCGTATTTTGCGCAAAGAGGCGTTAAGCGTCAAAGAAGCGACGATCAAAGCGATGCAAGAGATCACGGCACCCGTTTTAGCCATCGTTTTGGTTCTCAGTGCGGTGTTTATCCCTGCGGCGTTTATGGGCGGATTAAGCGGTACGATGTCACGCCAGTTTGCCGTTACGATCGTCATTTCGGTCACGATCTCGGGATTGGTTGCCTTAACGCTTACGCCTGCATTGTGTGCATTGATTTTGAAACAAGAGGAAGAAGAGCCTTTATGGTTGATTCGAAAATTTAACGCCTTGTTTGATCTTTTAACGCAACGTTTCGGGCAAATCGTCACAAAAACGATTCGCTACGGAGCTTTTAACCTGCTTCTCTTCGGCGTAATGATTTTCGGGATTTACCAACTGTCGCATCATATTCCCACCGGTTTGATTCCCAAAGAGGACAAAGGCGTCTTTTTCGCGGTTAGCACGCTTCCCTCGGGTGCATCGCTGAGCCGTACCCATGAGGTCAATCGTTTCGTAGGCGAGGTGGCGATGCGTTTTTCAGACGTAGCCAAAGTCGGCGGGTTTTCGGGATCGGACTTTAGCTCCAAGGCCTACACGACCGATGCGGGTTATAGCTACGTCAGGCTAAACGACTGGGATCGACGCACGGATGCCAACCAAAGCGTAGAAGCCGTTTCCAAAGCCATGCTTAAAGAGTTTTCGAAAAACAAAGAGGCGCGTATTATCGCCGTTGCGCCCTCTTCCATCATCGGACTCGGCGTTTCGGGCGGTTTTGAAATGTATATTCAAGATAAAACGGGCGGTAATTACGCCGCATTGGAAACCTATGCCAAAGAGATCGTCCAAAGAGCTTCAAAACGCGAAGAATTGCAAGCGGTTCGCTCCACGCTCAGTGCCGGTACGCCCCAATACCGCATCGACGTCGACGAAGCTAAAGTCAAAGCCTACGGCGTCAACATCGCCGACGTGTACACGACGATTCAGGCGATGTTCGGAAGCGTTTACGTCAACGACGTCAATCTTTTCGGGCGCAACTACAAAGTCAACGTCCAAGCCAAAGACGAATTTCGCGAAACGATTCAAAATTACGGCGACGTTTACGTCAAATCCTCAAGCGGGGCGTTTATTGCGCTAAACGAACTGATGACGCTTCAACGCACGCTCAATCCTAGCATTACCAAACGTTTTAACATGTTCCCCTCGGCGCAAATTTTAGGCGAAACGGCGATGGGATACTCCTCAGGCGACGCCTTGCGTATCATGGAAGAGATCGCCCAAGAAGTCCTGCCCGAAAACTATGCAATTGCATGGGGCGGAGCGTCACTCCAAGAGAAAATGCTCTTAGGCAAAGGCAATCTCTCGTTCGTCTTCGCGGTCTTGTTTATCTTTTTAATTCTCGTGGCATTGTATGAGAGTTGGCTGATCCCTTGGGCGATCGTCCTTGCCGTTCCGTTCGCACTTTTGGGTGCTTATGCGGGTGTTTGGCTTCGCGGACTCCAAAACGACATCTATTTTCAAATCGGATTGATTACCCTCGTCGGTCTTTCGGCGAAAAACGCGATCTTAATGGTCGAGTTTGCGTTGCAAAAGATGGAGGAAGGCCTAAGCCTCATCGACGCAACGATCGAGGGTGCAAAAATCCGCTTTCGTCCCATTATTATGACCTCTTTGGCATTTATCGCCGGAACGATACCTTTGGCGTTAAGTTCGGGTGCGGGTGCTAACAGTCGCCATATTATCGGAACGACCGTGGTGGGTGGAATGTTGACGTTAACGTTGATCGGCGTTTTCTTTACGCCGCTGTTTTTTTACGGAATGATGAAAATCAAAGAACGTTTTTTAAAGCGATAAAGGTTTGCTCCTTACCGCTTTAGGTCGCTACGTTTAATTCATATCAATATATCTTGATGTGAAACTTTTTTGTGCTATACTACGCCAAATCAAACCAAAGAGAAAACGATGGACATTTTTTTAAAAACCGTTGGCGCGCTCAATGACGAAACGCGCTTACACATCTTAAACTTCATTCACCAAAACGGCGAAGTCTGTGTCTGTGAGATCGAATCGGCGTTCAGTATGATCCAGTCGCGTGTCTCACGTCATCTCAAAATCCTCAAAGACGCGGGCTTTTTGCGTGTGGATCGACGTGGGAAATGGGCGTATTATGCCATTCGCTCTCCTCTGGATCGTTTTAGGTTGGCGTGTTTAGAAGAGATCGGCTATTTGGAGCTTACCGTTCCTTCATGCAGTGTTACATGTAAGGCTGATAAATGATCTTAGCTTTTGTCATTTTTCTTGCAACCTTGCTTTTGGTCATTCTTCAACCGCGCGGGCTTCAGATCGGCACGTCTGCCATCATCGGCGCTCTTTTTGCCCTCCTTTTAGGCGTGGTCAGTTTTGCCGATGTTTTGGTCGTAACGAACATCGTTTGGGACGCGACGTTGGCGTTTATCGGCATTATCATTCTCTCATTGGTTCTCGATGAGATCGGCTTTTTTGAATGGTGCGCGATCAAGATGACGAAGTTTTCCAAAGGCAATGGGCATTGGATGTTCGTCTACTCGCTGCTTCTTGGCTCCATCATCTCCGCGTTATTTGCGAATGACGGCGCCGTGCTGATCTTAACGCCGATTTTACTCGCAAAAATGCGCATTTTAAAACTGGAAGCTAAAACGATTGTCGCGTTTTTGCTCGCTGGTGGTTTTATCTCAGACTCCGCGTCGCTTCCTTTTATCTTCTCCAACCTCACCAACATCGTCACAGCGAACTATTTTCACATCGGCTTTGCCAAATACTTAAGTGTCATGTTCACGCCTTACATCGTAAGCACTCTCGTCTCCATCGCTGTTTTGTGGCTCTTTTTGCGCAAGGACATCCCTTTACATGTAAATGTGGAACTCTTAAAAAATCCCGATGACGTTTTAAAAAGTAAGCCACTTTTTTACCTCAGTTGGTTTTTTATCGCAGCGCTCTTGGGGAGCTATTTTGTGGGCGAGCTTTACCACGTGCCGATCAGCTTTATAGCTCTTGGCGGCGCACTTGTGTTTCTTGCCATCGCCACCTACTTTAAAGCCGCCAAACCGTGGCTCACCATCAAAACCGCTCCGTGGCAGGTTGTGTGGTTTAGCATCGGGCTGTACATCGTTGTTTACGGACTGAAAAATGCGGGACTCACAACGTATCTGACACATATTTTAAATGAACTCAATGCACAGGGCAATACGATTGCGATTGTCGGCACGGGTTTTATCGCCGCCATTTTGAGCGCACTCATGAACAATATGCCCAGTGTCATGATCATGGACATCGCTTTGCAGGACATTCCTAACTCCGCTTTGGCGTATGCCAATATCATCGGCTGTAATCTAGGACCTAAAATGACCCCTTTTGGCTCGCTTGCCACCCTTTTATGGTTGCACACTATGGCAAAAAAAGGGGTGAAAATCAGCTTTTGGGATTACTCTAAATTTGGACTTCTCGTCACACCGCCGATTTTGGCGGTCGTATTGCTCAGTATTGCCGTTTAGAGAAGCTTAGGATTGAAACGGCGGATGGTTTTTGTTTTGGGAAGAAACGGTTTTATCAAACCTTAAAAACAGGGTAAAACATTTGAAGGTTAATCCGTAAATACCAATGAGCATTAAGCAAAAAAGCGTCAAAATGCAACTGATTTCACATAACGAAAAAAAGATTGTGTTTAACGATTCCATCGTCACTTCCTTTCAAGGTAATAAAACCAAGGCTTCAAACATGGGGAAGCGCATGAAGCCTTGACTCTCAAATCAGAAGCATAGTATAGCGTAATATATTTAAAAACATAACGATTTTTTTTTATTTTTTTATTTTTTGCCTCAAAAATGCATTTTTAAGGCTCTTTAGGGGGTTTGTGCTATGATACTTCGATCAAAAAAAGAGGATTTTGCGATGGCGAACCCTATTGTTCCGTTTTTTAAACCGACGCAACACGAACCAAACCGATTTATTTTAGCATTTTCGGATGATTTAGTCTTACTGCTTCCCGATCTTACCTTTCCCTCGGAAGAAGATTTAGCCCTCTTTCAAGAACCGACACACCGATTCGACATCGCCAAAAACGATCGACAAACCTTTAGTCTCTACCTTTGGGACGCGGCTTTGGAAGTGAATGCACCTTTTGAAAAAAGACAACTTCGAAGCATCCTTCCTTTGGTCGGCGATGATCTTTTGGAGCCTTTAATTCGCGCAAAACAACTCGTCCACTGGCTTCAAGACAACCGTTTTTGCGGCAGATGCGGTGCGCCTTTTAGCTACTTTGCAACCATGTCATCGCTCAAATGTACCGCTTGCGGACAACTTTCGTTTCCAAAACTCTCCCCCGCATGCATCGTCCTGATTACGCGCGGCGATGAGATACTCTTAGCGCGTTCGTACCATTATGCCAATAGCATGTACAGCCTGATCGCCGGATTCGTCGAAGCCGGAGAGAGTGCCGAAGCGTGTGTGGTTCGGGAAGTCAAAGAAGAAGTCGGACTCGAAATCGAAGGCTTGGAGTATTTCGGTACGCAACCGTGGCCGTTTCCCCATTCGTTTATGATCGGCTTTTTCGCCCGATACAAAAGCGGAGAAATCATCATTCAAGAAGAGGAGCTCGAAGACGCCAAATGGTTTACCAAAGAGACGCTTCCCGACCTGCCCTATTCCACAAGTATCGCTTATCAAATGATCCAAACGTGGCTACAAAAACACTAAATCGCGTTTGAACTCTTTTTCAAACCGATAGGGTTGTAACATTTCGAAGCGGAGGAAATTGTAAGTAAAACGTGGTTTCCTTCATGGCTACGGACTCAACCCAAACTTTAATACGGTACATTTTGCAAACAGAATTCACAATATCCAGTCCTATGCCAAAACCACCGACTGTGGTGCTTCTACGTTCAAATCGCTTAAAAATAGTTTTTTTATTTTCTTCGCTAATACCGATACCCTTGTCGGTAACCGTCAAAAGGTACTCGGAAAGTTTCACGGAAATCGTTGTTTTGGGATAACTGTATTTGATGGCATTGGATAAAAGATTGTGAATCACTTTTTGAATACGGGACTTATCCATATGAATAAAGGTTGTTTGAAGTTGCGCGGTAATCGTATTTTCTTTCGTCGCGGCGATTTCATTGAAATAGCTAACACTCTCTTGGATTAAAAGAGCAAGATCAAAGGTCTCTTCAAAGACTTCATCGATATCGTTAAAAGCGATGTAGCTTAAGC
The DNA here is from genome assembly GCF_001548055.1 of Sulfurospirillum cavolei. Lineage (GTDB taxonomy): Bacteria > Campylobacterota > Campylobacteria > Campylobacterales > Sulfurospirillaceae > Sulfurospirillum. The sequence goes on along the minus strand of NZ_AP014724.1, from coordinate 906,358 downwards.
TATTGTAAATCTGTGAAATGAGTTTGGTACTAATAGAGATATGGTTAATAATGCGTCTATCGCTAAAAGAGCTTTGTTTCAGGCTTGAAACGCTCATCATCAAAGCCGCTACGGGCGTATTGAGTTCATGCGAACTGTCTTTAATAAATTTATTGAGTTTTTCAATGCGCGAATGAACGGGCTTGAGTAAAAACCGACTTAAAAAATAACCTTCAATACCGACAAAAATAGCGGATATAAAAATACTCAAGAAAATAATGAATTTTAACGTGAATATCTCTTGTTCGCTCTTGGCTTCATCGACAACAATATAGGCGACTTCATTGATAGGCGTTGCTAATTCGCGAACGGCGTAACGTGTTGCATTCACATCAACAATCTGATTTTTGAAGTTCGAAAAAAGAGGTTGTTTTTCCCTGTTTAACAATGCCACGCTAAAAAACTCTTTCGGTGGATGAAACGCATAAGGTACTTTATCCATTTCCGCCCTCATCAGCTCTTTTTCATAACCCATGATGACGGTTTTAATTTCCATTAAGCGTTTTTCGTTAATTTTATATGTCTCGTTGCGGTAATACAAAATAGCAATGATCACCATAAGGATCAAAGCGGAGGCAACATAGACGATTAAAAATCCCCATAATGTTTTAAGTTCTTCTTTATTCAAAAAGGTATCCATTTCCTCTAACGGTTTGAATTTTATCTTTTCCTAAAATAGTGCGTAAATTTTTAATATAAACTCTAATCGTCGCTTCACTGGGCATTTCATGATAATCCCATAAATTTTGAATAAGCTCTTCCGAAGAAACGACTTTCCCTTTTTGATTGCACAGATACAGTAAAATTTTACACTCTTTGCGAGTAAGCGTGTAGGATATTCCATTGACAAGCAAACGATTTTTTGAAACGATTAACGAAACATCGTCGTCTAATTTTAAGGCTTCTTCATTGACGATGTGAAAGCGTTTTTGAATATTTTTAATTCTTAAATCCAGCTCTTCCAGATCAAAAGGTTTTTTAATGTAATCGTCACAGCCGTTCTCAAAGCCTTTTTTTAAATGAGCCGTATCTTGAAAGGCGGTTATAATAATGGTAGGAGTATTGTTTTGATACGTACGAATTTCTTTAAGAAGGTCGATACCGCTTAATTTGGGGACATTGATGTCAAGAATTAAAAGGTCAAATTTTTGATCGTTCAGTGCATCAAAAGCTGATTGTCCATCGCAAAAATGCACGGTTTGATGCCTATGTCCGTTGAGATGACAGAGTAAAATGTCGGACAAAATAGGATCGTCCTCCAACACTAAAATCTTCATCGAGCGTTCCCTTTTTCATCCATTATACCATAGCCTTTGCGAAGGCTACGGTATGACTGTGAGCCTTACTTATTTCTTTTCCGCTCCGCACTTTGCATCGGCGGGTTTTTTGGTATCCTGAGACATTTTATCGCCGCCGCATTTTGCATCGGCAGGCTTTTTCATCTCTTTGGTATCTTTGGTAGCGTTCATCTCTCCGCCGCATTTACCCTCGGCCGCCATTGCACCGCTTACGAACATTGCAGCCATACCTAACGCTACAAGAGGTTTAACTTTAACTTGCATAAAATCTCCTTTTTTGGGGTTTGGATAGTGGCAGTATAATGATTTTACGTGTAGTCATTATGTAGTTTTATTACACAAATCCTTTACATGCGGTGTGCTAAAATAGCTACCATGAAGAGACGAACCTTTATAGCACTCGGTGCTACATCACCTTTGTTTTTGAGAATGGATACGCACGCTCGAGAAATTCCTAAAGACGTATGGGAAACCATAGCAAGTGTGCAAGACGTTTTATTTCCCAAAACCCAACACATGCCATCAGCACAGGAGGTAAATGCACTTTTTTATTTGGTATCGAACAGTTCATCCGAATATTTTGATGCAAATGATTTAGAGTTGCTTATCAAAGGAGCTTTTGTTTTTCATCAAAAATTTCCGGATTTTTGGGAGCAAGATACTGTATCCAAAAACAAAATCTTAGAGATTGCAACAAAAGATGATGACTTAGAAAAATGGCTTTCAAGACTTATCTATTATACGCTTGAAGCTATGTTTAGCGATCCTATTTACGGTGGAAATACCCATGAACGAGGGTGGAACGCAACCTTACATGTCAATGGAAATCCTCGCCCTATGCAAAAATACGGAAGAAAAGCATGAAGTACGATGTTTGCATTATCGGTAGCGGTGCGGGAGCAGGACCGCTTGCTTATGAGCTTTCACATGCTGGGAAAAAGGTCGTTATCCTCGAAAAAGGCGATATTTACAGTGAACAAGATTTTTCCAAAGATGAAATCGCTTATACCAAACGCCCTGTTTTTACGCCTAAACTAAGCGATGAGTACCATACGATTGAAACCTTGGAAGAGGGAAAATGGATCAAAACGCCTACCTATGAAAATCATTGGAATTTTTGGAACGGAAGTCTTCTGGGAGGCTCTTCCAATTTCATGAGCGGCTTTTTTCATCGCCTTAAACCAAATGATTTTAAGCTAAAATCTGTTTACGGCGCGTATGAGGGAGCCAATATTGAAGATTGGCCTATACGCTATGAAGAGCTTGAGCCTTACTATGATATGGTTGAAAAAATCGTTGGTGTTTCAGGACGTGTTAGCGAACATGCGCATCAAGAACCAAGAAGCACTAACGCATACCCGTATCCCCCTTTAGCAGAACACCCCATTGTTGAAAAATTTGATGCGGCATGTAAAGAGTTAAACTTCACCTCTTTCATGACACCAAGAGCCATTCTTTCCGAACCTAAAGGGAACCGAAACCCGTGTTACTATTCTCATTATTGCGGTTCTTACGCATGTTCAAGCGGAGCAAAAGGAAGCTCAAGAGCTGCTTTAATTCAACCTGCTTTAGCAACCGGTAATTTACATATCATAGCAAACGCTTTTGTAGTCAAATTGGAAACCGATGGTACGCACAAGGTTCAAAAAGCACGCTATCTTACAAAAGAAGGCACTCAAAAACAGGTAAAAGCGAAACTTTTTATCCTTGCAGCGCAAGCAGTTGAGAGTTCACGTTTATTGTTAAATTCCAAAAATGAGGCATTTCCGAACGGGTTAGCCAATTCTTCAGGAGCCGTTGGAAAAAATCTTCTCTTTTCAGGTGGGGGTATGGGTTCAGGTGAGTTTGATGTAAGCCATTTTAGTCAAGAAGTTCTTTTGCAACCGGGGCTTTTTGTAAATCGTGCCTTGAAAGATTGGTATTTTACACCAAAGTTTAAAGGTGGATTGATTGACTTTTTATTTGAGCATGCCAATCCGATTCGACGTGCCAACGCTTTGAAACGAGAAGACGACAAACTCATCTTTGGGCAAAAGCTTCAAGATAAAATCTTTCAAACATTTACAACAATCAGAGTGCTTAATTTTGAAATCTTTAACGATTGGATGCCCAATGATAACTGTTTCGTCTCCGTTGATGAAAAATACAAAGATAAATACGGCATTCCTGTTGCAAACATTCGCATAGGGGCGCATCCCGAAGATGTAAGGGTAGGAGAATTTTTAGCCACCAAAGCGACTCAATTACTCCAACACATGGGAGCAAAAAATATAGCGTACGAAATTTCTCCTTTACCGTCTCAAAATCTCCAAGCGGGAGGCTGCCGTTTTGGTGACGATCCTAAAAAACACGTGCTCAATCGCTATTGCCAAAGCCACGATATTCCCAATCTTTTCGTAACAGACGGGAGTTTTATGCCCACAGGAGGCAGTGTTCCTTACACATGGACGATTTATGCAAACGCCTTTCGTATCGCCGATTATATTAAAAACCATTTTGATCTCCTCGTATAAGCGCAGGACAAAGGAATAAACATGCCGACACCTTCTATCACGCCGGAAATCCTCTTTGAGGCACGCCGTCATTTTCTCAAACTCGGAGCGGGCGCACTGGTAAGCTCCACCGCGCTCTCGCAACTTTTAGCTTCTATGCCAGAAGAGATACAACTCTCTTTCACGAAAGACCCCAACCCGTTAAAACTGACACCCAATACGTTCGAGCAAGTCAGCAACTACGTCAATTTCTACGAGTTTTCCACCGATAAAACCGCCCCCGTGAAAATGGCGCAAGTAATAAAACTGAAACCGTGGAGTTTAGGATTTTTCGGCGAAATTGCACGCGAAGAGATGGTCGAAGTAGACGATCTTATCGCGAAATTCGGGCTGGAAGAGCGGATTTACCGTTTTCGTTGCGTCGAAGGTTGGTCGATGGTCGTACCGTGGATCGGATTTCCGCTTTATAAGCTGCTTGATTATTTACAACCAAACTCCAAAGCCAAATACGTCAAATTTACCACGCGTCACGAACCGGACATCTTCCCAGACCAAGCCAAAGGTCTTTTTGCCTCCATCAAACACCCCTACGTGGAAGGACTTCGTATGGACGAAGCAAGGCATCCGCTTACCTTTTTAGCGGTCGGTATGTACGGCAAGCCTTTGCCCAAACAAAACGGCGCGCCCATTCGTCTTGTCGTTCCGTGGAAATACGGCTTTAAATCCATCAAATCGCTTGATCTCATCGAATGCGTGGAAGAACAACCCCTCAACACATGGCAGGCGATGGCACCGGAAGAGTACGGCTTTTACGCCAATGTCAACCCTCACGTCGATCATCCAAGGTGGAGCCAAGCCAAAGAAAGGCTTTTAGGTAAACTCACCAAGCAAGAGACGCTGATGTTTAACGGCTACGAAAAAGAGGTTTCGCATTTATACGCCGGTATGGATTTGAGGAAGCAGTATTGAAAACACTCATCGTTGTTTTAGCCCTTTTACCGCTAGGCTATACGTACTACGCGCTTGAAAGTGCCATCGACCCCATCAAAATGCTCTACACTACGACAGGCGTGGGAGCCTTGTTGCTTCTGTTACTTTCCTTAGCACCTTCTACATGTCAAAGATTTTGCGCCCTCAATCTGCTTCGTTTTCGCAAAACGCTCGGACTCTTGGCGTTTGTCTACGCTCTTTTACATGTAAGCGTTTTTATCGTTTTAGACAGCGAATTGGATTTCGTGACGCTCTTTGCAAAAAGCCTCAAAAAACCCTTTATCTACGTCGGTGTTATCGCCTTTTTGATTCTTTTATTGATGGCGTTGACGTCTACCAAAAAACTTTTTGCGCGTTTTTCGCGCTATCATAAAGCCGTTTACGGTGCACTGGTGCTGATTTTGCTTCACGATTTTTGGGCGCAAAAGGTCGCCGGAGCGTTTGAGTACGGCATGATGGCGATCGGCATCGTGTTACTCGGAGAAAGGGTGTGGAAGGAGTGCCGCTTTAACATGTCAAAGCGGCACTAAGATTTAGAACGAATAGTGCAAGTTGATATAACCGTAACGACCCGGCTCGTTAATGAGCATAACGGTATCGTCGCTTCCGGAATAGTTGATAAGCGTTAAATCTTTATACGTATTGGAGACGGCGTACGTTTTGTCGAAGAGATTGTCGATACCGACCGTGACGTCAAAGTTTTTACTGATTTTATAGTTGTATTTGACGTTTAAAACGGCGTATCCTCCGAGGATTTGCTCTCCGTTATCGCTATCGACGTTATCCCAACGTTTTGCCGCAACGACTTCCGTTTTCAAGGTATGCGCCGCTTCATGATAGGTCAGCGACGTTACGGCGCGAAGCGGTACGATATCGGCTAAATCTTTATCGCTTTGTCCCGCAAGCGGTTTATCTTTTTCGCCTTTAAGATAGCTCATACCGTAATTGATCGTCCATGCTTTGGAAAAATCGTAATACGCATCCAAGGCAGCACCGTAAATCGTTGCATCGACATTGACGTATTTCGTCGCATCGGCGTTATAATAGATATAATCTTTTAAATCCGAATAGAAAATTTTTCCTTTAACGCCGGCATTGTCGTAGTGAGCTTTAAAACCAAGATCGGTTTCGTAATTGGTCACTTGATCCAAAATACCCGTCGAGCGAGCCGCGTGGTACAACTCTCTTGCATCCGGTACGCGCGATGCTTTTCCGAAACCGATAAAATAGTCCACGTTATCGGTTGCTTTATAGGTGACAATCGCATTCGCCGAAAGTGCTTCGTAATCGTTGTCGTAACGTTGGACGTACGTTTGTCCTTTGCGATGGGCTTTTATGTCCGTATCATCGTAACGAGCACCTACTTGAACGTTCACGCGATCGATCGTTTTCTCGTAGTGTGCAAACAGTGCCTTATTGGTCGTATCGACGTCGGGAATCGTCGATAAATCGGTAACGCTTGAGATTACTCCCGTCGCTACGTTCGTTACGTAACTTTTTCCGTCCCAATTACGTTTGCTCATATCGATACCGTAAACGAGCTCTCCGCCGCCTAAGTCCATACTATTTTTTACCTTAGCGCCCTCAACCGAAGAATCCATATCGGCCGTGTTGTACGTGGCAGAGGAAGGACGTATGCGAAATTTGTTCGACATAGGATGTTCGACTTTGGAATAATACGTCTCCAACGCCAGCTCTTTGGAAAACGTGCCCAAATCGTATAGGCTATAACCGAAGGTGTAAATATCGCTATCGTCGCGATCTGCATCCATCATACGCGAAGGGTAAAGCACGTTATCGCTACGATTGAGCGTATAGCCTAAACGGATTTCTTGATTGTCAGCGGGGTTGATAAAGACTTTGCCCATAAACGTTTTCTTTTCGTAAGAGCGTAAATCGCTCGTACTGTAGCGATTGGCGTTCATACCCATTCCTTGAGCGACGGCATTGTTGAGTTGATCGTAAAACGTATCGCCGTTACCGTCTTTGTACTGATCGCTTCGTTCGGTTGACGCACTGAGCAAAGCTCGAATATACTCGTTTCCGCCGCCCGCACTCGCCGATGCTTTACGATAACCGTAACTGCCGATACCCAAATTAACGTCGCCGTTTGGCTCTTTGGTCGGAGTTTTGGTTTCCGCTACGACCAAACCGCTCAGCGTTCCAAAATTTTCGACGTCGTAAGGACCTTCGACGATCTTAACGCTTTCGATATTATCGGCATTGATATGCGTGACGGCAGGGTCCATACGATTGGGGCATCCACCGTAAAGTTTAGCATCGTCGATCAAAACGTTGATGTTATCCCTCTTTTGCCCGCGTAAAATAATGTCGTTGGCAATGCCGCTTCCTCGTAGCATCGTAATGGACGCGCTATTACGAGAGAGTGCATCGGCTAAATCCGCCGATTTGAGCTCTTCGCCGCTAATATTTTTGATTTCCGTCGAAAAACGCTCACCCTCAACGCTAATCGCTCCAAGATCGATTGTCTCCGCAATTAAAAGCGTCGAGACCGCCAAAGACACTCCGATAATTCTTTTCATATATCCTCCCTTAAAATGGTGCATTAATCTTAAAGTCCTAGTGTTAAAAGTGTGTTAAATGAAACCTATTTCAAGAAATATTGACATGTTTTATCGTCAGCTAAAAACCTACATGTCATGATGACTGAAACCTTAAGTCTTCCCAAGGCATTACATGTCAGGTTTTTCTTCGCTTTTCCTTGACGTAACGCAACGACAAAAAAGCCCTTTTTTGGCTACAATCCGACAAAAAGGAGCAGCGATGCATGTCATTTCTTGGGGATTGATCTCTTTGTTAAGCGTCTCTTTGTATGCCGCCCCTAGCGGCGAAACATTGTTTCAAGGCAACTGCGTGACATGTCACGACTATACGAAAACCCTCTCCGCACCTGCGATAAAAGAGATACAAGCACGTTACAAAAACGTGTTTCACACAAAAGAAGCTTTCGTGTCGTTTACGGTACGATGGTTAAACGCCCCTGATGCGAAGCGTGCGATTTTACAAGATGCGGTCAAAAAATTTGAGCTTATGCCGACCATAGGCGTCGACCAAGAGAGCCTTGAAGCGATCGCCGAATTTCTGTACGACGGCTCTTTTTAAAGCGTTTCTTAAAGCGCAAACGCCATCGTTAACGCCCTCACGGTTGCTTCGGCGTTAACGAAAAGGGATAAAGTTTAAGCGGTTTTAAATTGTGCGAGGGTATCGCTGAGGTTGGATGAGAGTTTGGAGAGGTGTTCTGCCGCACCTGCGATCTCTTCGACGCTTCTGGCATTGGAGCTTGAGAGCGTATTGATCTCACCGATTTTTTCGATTACGGCAGATTTAATGAGCGTGACGTTGGCATTGGCATTGCGTACGACCTCTTGCGTTGCTTGCGTACTTTGCTCCAACATTCCCACCGCATCGTTGGTTTGGATCGTGACTTGGTTTGAAAATTCGCTAAGCTCATGAATACGTTTAGCGTTTTGGTTCATTTCGCCGCTAATGTCGCCGATAGACTGGACGATAACATTGACCGTGGCGTTGGTCTCCACAAGGCTTTTTTGCGTGCGTTCGGCAAGTTTGCGTACCTCATCGGCAACCACGGCAAATCCACGCCCGTGATCTCCCGCACGTGCCGCTTCTATGGCGGCGTTAAGGGCTAAAAGATTGGTCTGATCGGCAATGTCTCCGATAACGTCTAAGACCGACCTCACTTGTTCGGCTTCGCCGGCAAGATGGTTCAGTCGATCGTTGATCGTCGCTTCCGCTTCCGCCGTTTGACTCAGTTGCGTCAGCGTTTCATCGAGCAACGCTTGCGCACTCAGCAAGCTTTTGTGTGCCCCAAACGTAATTTCTTGAACGCTATGCGACCGCTCGCTGGCATCACCGATGGCTTTGGCAACTTCTTGGGCGTCGTTGGTGGTTTCAAAAACGACTTTGGCTTCTTCTTCGGCACGCTTACCGATTTGCAAGCTCGTGCTTGAGAGTTCTTCCGCAACGGAAGCGTTTTCAAGAGCGTTGCTTTTGGCAAGATTCAGTGCGGTAGCGACGTCGGCGATTAACATGTTAATGGCGTTCATAATATCGTTGATCTCGTCTTTGCTTCCCGTATTAATCCGTACACTTAAATCTTTACTCGTTCGCATCTGCTCACAGGCGTTTTTGGCATGATAAACGGACCGTTTGATAGAGCGGGTGACAAGAAAAAAGATACCGACTACAAAAAGAGAAATAATCCCCAAAGAGAGCTGCGAGGCAAATTTGTTGGTATCTAAACGCTCAAAGTTGTTGGTTTTAACCGAAGAAGCTAAATCGTCTAGTTTTTCGACCAGTACGTGAAACATTTTGCTGCTTTTTTGGTAGTATTCATCGAGCTTTTTAGCATCTTCGGGGAAGGTTTGCGCAAACGCTTCGTCATAAATTTTCACGCCGTAAGTACCGAAAAGTTTCATACGCGGCACGTTGATCTCATGCCACTCGACGAGCAGGCTTTTGAGCGTTTCAATACGTTTATGGTTAGAAGAACTCATCAAAATCGTCTTAAGCTCATCCAAATCAGCCAAGAGCTTTTGGTACGTTTTTTCGTAATTTTCGAGATTTACCGGCTTAAAATAGATCTGATAATCGCGTTGCTGAATGCGCAATTCCAATGTTGCATTTTCGATCTCGGCAATCGTCGTTAAGCGAATCGCCGCCATTTTGGCATCGTTCGCCTCCTTGATAATCTCATATCCGATGGCACTAAATCCTAAAAAAATGATCGCCAGTAAAAAGACGAGCTTGTGGTTAATCGTCGCTAAAAACATAATACCCTTTCAATTGTATTCAAAAAGTACAATAGCAAAACTGCGTAAATTATACGTAAATATAAAAGGAAAATGAGGAAATACCTTAAAACTAAAGAGTCAAAATTTTTAGAGAGGTTTGGTTATAATCCATCAATTTTTCCCAAAAGAGCCCTTTATGAACGCATTTATTTCCGGTTTTAGTCTCGGTTTTTCTCTGATCTTAGCCATCGGAGCGCAAAATGCTTTTGTGCTCAAACAAGGCATCAAAAAAGAGCATGTGTTTGTCATTTGCTTGATTTGCGCGCTTTCCGACGCTGTTTTAATTTTTGCGGGCGTTTTTGGTTTTGGGTATTTGGTAGAGCAGTTTCCCGCACTGCAAACGGTCGCGAAGTACGGCGGTTTTGTGTTTTTAGTGACCTATGGGTTGAAGAGTTTTTACACGGCATGGAGCATGACGCATGAGCTAAACCCTCTCGACCAACCGACGGCATCGCTTTTGAAAACCGTCTTAATTGTGCTTGCCTTTACGTGGCTCAACCCGCATGTGTATCTTGATACGGTTATTTTACTAGGCTCCGTTTCGACTAAATTTGGCTCGCTTGCTCCGATGTTTGGCTTGGGGGCGATGAGTGCGTCGTTTGTTTTCTTCTTTTCGTTAGGATACGGAGCGAGGATTTTAACCCCTCTTTTTCAAAAGCCGCTTTCATGGAAGATTTTAGAAGTGCTCATCGGAATCATCATGCTTTCTTTAGCATGGATGCTTTTGGGATTGTAAACGAAGGATATAACGTCTGAAAACGTTATATCCGTGCAAAAGAGGATTAAGATTTCAATTGATTTAACTTAGCGTTGAGGCTTTCCGCCAATTTTGAGAGGTGATCTGCCGCGCTTGCGATCTCTTCGACGCTTCTGGCATTTTCACTCGTTAGAGCGTTAATATTGGTTACCATAGAGACGATTCTATCGGTATCGGAGGTGGAAAATCTTATTTGTAAATATCCCCTCGACTATCGACTTTTAAAATTTTGATTTCAATGTCGTCCATGTAAAAGAGAATGCGATATTTAGAAACCCTCAATCTAAAAATGGGTGGTATGTCATCACCCGCCAATCGTTTGACATCACCTTCTGGTAATTTTACAATCGCATCATAAATGCGCTTTTGTAAAGTATGGTCATATTTTGAAAAGCTTTTTTCAAATGTCTTGGAGAATGATATTTTCACACATTATACTTTTTAGCAAAATCATTTTGATCTGTAAACGTATCTGAATTCAAGATGTGCAAAACATCTTCTTTGTCTTTGGCATCTAAAATCAGAGCTGCTTTATCTTTGGAATTTGATGTTTTAAAATAAACTTCCAAGCTTTCACGTAAAATTTGAGAAATAGATTTTTTTTCTATAAAACCAAATGCCCTTGCTTGTTCGTAAAGCTCTTTATCTATGGTTAAACTGATTCTATGCATCCTAATACTCCTTTCATGATGTAGTGATGTATAAACATCATTATAACACATAATAAATTAATGATTAGTCATATGGTGAAAGGTGGAAACTGTCCCCTTTATCCTTTCTTGGTTTGATCTGGCTACACTAAATGATACACAGAGATGATAGAATTTCTGTAAATCATAAAGAGGATAAACGTATGTCAGGGAGAGTACAAAGATATACCCAAGAATTTAAAGATTCAGCGATACAGTTGGCATTAAACAGTGAGAAATCTGCGATGGTAATTGCCAAAGAGTTGGGGATGAGTGAGAAGACTTTATATGCATGGTTACGTCAATATCGTCAGAAGCATCATTTGGAATCTCCAATGATTGTACGTTCTTCAATCAACCATCATGCCAAAGAGAGCGTGGAAGAAGAGAACAAGCGCTTGCGTAAAGAGAATGCCCGTTTAAAGATGGAAAGAGATATCTTAAAAAAGGCAGCGGCGTTCTTCGCAAACGAAGCTCATTGAAGTACGCCTGGATCAAAGAGCATTGCAACGAATTCAATGTTGCATCAATGTGTCATATATTAGAGGTATCAAGGAACTGTTATTATCGATGGCTTCGTATTGAAAAACAAGAAGATACTTTTTTAAATACGATGATCAAGGATATTTTTCTTGGAACCTATCAAACCTATGGCACGCGTCGTCTAAAAAAAAGACTTGAGCAACTCTATGGCTTGATCGTTTCTCGTAGACGAATTGCAAGGATTATGAAAAAATTAGGACTCAGTTGTCGCAATAAACGTCGTTTTAGAGTGCTTACCACCAATTCCAATCATACGTATGCCATTGCCCCTAATCGAATACAACAAGACTTTTATACATCAACGCCCGATCAAATGTATGTGGGCGATATCACCTATATTCCGACACAAGAAGGGTGGCTGTATTTAGCGGTTGTAATTGATTTATATTCGAGAAGAGTCATCGGGTGGTCTATGGATACACATATGAGTTCCATGCTTGTCAATGATGCTTTATTTATGGCACTTAAAAAGCGTAATCCTCCTCATGGTGTTATCTGGCATACCGATCGCGGCAGTCAATATGCTTCTGATGCTCACAAAGCCTTACTTAAGGAATATGGCATCGTTCAGAGTATGAGTGCTAAGGGAAACTGTTACGATAATGCTGTTGCTGAGAGTTTTTTTCACTCGCTAAAAACCGAACTGACACATCACATGAAATTTGAAACAAGGAGCCAAGCCAATCAAGCAATATTTGAATATATTGAAGTGTTTTACAATAGACAGAGGTTACACTCAAGTAATGGCTATTTATCTCCGGTAGATTTTGAAAATAGATACTTGTTACAAAACAACATCAGTGCTTAGACATTTTCTTTTCTGTGTATCATAAACTGTTGACAGATCAATAGTTTTCTGTACGGGCGAATATTATAAAAGTTAAAAGTTTAGACCTGACCCCTAGATTTCTCTATTTGAAATTAAGGGGTCAGAATTAAGGGGTCAGGGCTAAACTTTTAACTTTTAACTTTAACATAGGTTTACATGTAAGAGATTTACTTTTCAATAAAGAAAGCATTTTATTCCTTAAAAGCGATGAACGCGCTTTTGTAAAGCAACGATTTTATCTATTTTTGGAGGAAGCAAAAGAAGGAAGGCAAAAATAATAACGAAATTTTATCACACTAATCTTACAATATTATTATTTATAAGACTTTTTCTGAGCAAAACAACATGTAAGCCTCTCTTTTTTATAGCTTCATTTCTCTTGAAATACGCTCTCTAAAAAATTACTTATTATAATAATTTAATTTTAATTGACTTATGTTAAGGATTTTTTTGAGTCAAACTGTTACTATGGTGCATCATTTTATAAATTAATGAAAATTATTTTATAAAATAATAACTATGGCCTTACAATCGATTCAAATCGTAACATAAATCTTTGAAGGAGTCCCATTGGAAGTAGAAATATCTCGTAGACGGTTTTTACAAGGAAGCGTTGCTTTGAGCATTGTTGCGACAAGTAGCACTTTTGGCGGTACAAAGCCGCAGGACAATACGCACATGCCCGCTAACGCTTACGGCATTACCAAAACCTCCACCGGCGGTATCGAAATACCGACTTTATGCGAAGTATGCGTCAACAAATGTGCCCTCCTCGCACGAGTTGAAAAAGGCGTTGTGACCAAACTCGACCCAAACCCTTTGTTTCCAAAGTCGAAAAATATGCTCTGCCCGCGCGGTAATGCCGGCATTCAAGCCCTGTACGATCCGGACAGGCTCAAATATCCTTTGATTCGCAGCGGAGAAAAAGGCTCAGGCAAATTTAGACGTGCGTCATGGGCTGAAGTCAATACCTATCTTCAAGAAAAGATCGTCACGATTTTAGACGAAGAAAAAGATAACCGCTCTTCCTTTTTATTTTGTGCCGGAGAGGGTATGGCGGAACATACCTTCAAAACGTTTTACCAGCTTTTCGGCTCTTCCAACTGGCTCAACCACGCTTCTTTATGCCTTCAAACCGTTGTTTCGGCTTACGGTGTTACTTTAGGTGCTTATCCGTTTGCCGATTTGCAAAACGCCCAGTACGTGATTATGGCGGGTGCCAATCGTGCGGAGGCGATCGTGACGCCCGACTCGACGGAGCTTTTCAAAAAAACGCAAGGCCGAGGTGCTAAATTGGTCTATATCGACCCTCGTTTTACCAATACCGCCGCCAAAGCCGACATGTGGCTACCGATCAAACCCGGAACCGACTTGGCTTTCGTTTTGGCGTTAACCTACGTCGTCATTCAGGAAAAAATGTACAACCTTGCATACGTCGAAACCTATTTTTCGGACTTTGAAGCGTATGAAGAGCATATTTTAAGCCATGAGTACACCCCCGAATGGGCGGAAAACATTACGGGAATCAGTGCCAAACAGATTCGGGAAATCGCACGCGAATTTATGCTCTATGCGCCCAAAGCGATCTATTATCCCGGAAGGCGCAGTACGTTTTCGCAAAGCGATTTTCAGCTCAGACGTGCGATGGCTCTGTTTCAGGCTTTAAGCGGCGGCATCGATACGAAAGGCGGGCTGATTTTCGGAAAAAATCTTCCTTTAGCCGAACACGAAGTCTCAAGCCCGATTTACGCCCAAGCAAAATCGCGTGCGATCGCGCGTAAAAAGAACGTCAAAAAAGGCGAAAGCGGTTATGAAGATTGCGCGATTATCTCCGGAGGCGGATCGTGGATCGGGTGGCGAAACCGCTTTTTGGAAGGAAAAATGCCCTATCCCGTTAGAGGTGCCTTCGTCTACAAACACAATCCCGTTTTAAATATGCCCAATAGTGCTAAAAGCATCGAAATGCTTAAAAAAATGGACTTGGTCGTCGTCATTGATACCATGCCGAGCGATACGGCGATGTATGCCGACGTGATTTTGCCCGAATGTACCTATTTGGAGCGTACCGACCCCGTGGTCTCTTTCGCGGGAGCGGAACCTTCGATCGCTCAAAGAAACAAAGTCGTCGATCCGATGTTTGAAAGCAAACCGGTCCGCGAAATTTTAAACGATCTGAGTCACATGATAAGCAAGCCGCTGTTTGACGTGACGAAAAAATACGACGAAGACGTCCAAGCCGCTATCGAAGAGAGCTCGGAAGAAGAAGTTTATGCGGATTTTGACATCTCTAAAGCGTTTGAACATTCGCAAGAAGAAGCCAATCAAGCGGCGGTCGCGAAATACGCGGGTGCCTATGAAACCTTGTGCACGAAAGGGGTTTTTTATCCCGAGATGGAACGTCGCTTTAAAGCCATCAACGCCAATGAATTTCAATACTACCCCGAAAACGAAAAAGCCTATAGCGTTCAAAACGGCAAACCGAAAACCGCTTCGGGAAAAATCGAATGCAAACTCTCAACGATGGCGGAACAAGGCGTAGACGCAATGCCGACATGGCACGAAGCGTTTGCCTTTAGCGTACCTGAGGGAAAATTTAGACTGATTACGGGACGGCACGCACAATTTACGCAAAGCGGAACCGCCAATAACGCCATGTTGCGGGACTTGATGGACGAAAACTATCTTTGGATCAATGCAAGCGTCGCCAAAAAGATGAAAATTCGTTTCGGCGATACGGTCGAAGTCTCCGGTAAAGTCGGCAAAACGCGCCTTAAAGCGTATCCGACGGAAAAAATCGGACACGAAGTCGTCTTTTTCGTGCACGGATTCGGAAGCGAAAGCTCAGCTTTAACGCTTGCTTACCGACAAGGTGCCAACGATAACGCCCTCATCGAAGATATTATCGAACCGGTATACGGCTCTTCGATCATGCACGAAACCAACGTCGAAATTAAAAAGGTGTAATCATGGCAAAGTACGCAATGATCTTAAACTATAAAAACTGCATTAACTGTAAAGCGTGCGAAGTCGCCTGTAAGGAAGAAAACGGAATCGAACTGGGAGCTAAAGCGCATCGCATTTGGGTCGGTACGTATGAGATCGAAGGAAAATACCCGTTTTTGAGCATTCCATCCAGCACGTTTTACCCAAGCCAATGCCAACATTGCGCCAATGCGCCGTGTGAAGAGGTTTGCCCGACGCATGCAACCTACTACGACAAAAACGGCGTCGTTCAAATCGACGCGCAAAAGTGTATTTTGTGTAGTTACTGTATGGTCGCATGTCCGTATGACGCACGCTACGTCGATACGCGCACGATGAGCGTCGATAAGTGCAATTTTTGCAGCGATACGCGTCTGGCGCGAGGGCTCAAAACCACGGCATGCCAAGCGACTTGCCCGACCAAAGTACGCATCTTCGGCGATATGGAAGATCCCAACAGCGAAGTTTCGCACATTCTTCGCACCAAAGAGCACTTTACGCTTAAAGCCGGTATCGGTACGGAACCGAGACTCTTTTACATCAAATAAGGAACACGCATGTTAGATCATTTGATTCCGCATAAAAGCATTACGTTACGATCCGTTTTCGATTTTGAGAGAACCCCGTTTAATCTCGTTATGGCACTGACGACCCTGCTTCTTTTGGCGGCGTTTGCGGGAGGATTCGTGCACTATTTGATGCACGGACACCACGCTTACGGCGTTACGAGAGAGCATCCTTGGGGATTGCTGATCGCGATGTATATCTTTTTCGTCGTTTCATCGACGGGACTTTGCATCATCTCCTCGTTAGGGCATGTTTTTCATATCAAAAGCTTTGAATTTATCGGTAAACGCGCCATTTTCGGTGCGATCATTACGATTGTTTCGGGCTTTGCGGTGATCGGCTTAGAGATCGGTCATCCCGTGCGTATGGTCATCTACAATACCCTCTCGCCCGGTTTTTCTTCCGCGATTTGGGGTATGGGCGTCTTGTACTCCGTGTATCTCTTTTTGATTATTTTAGAGTTTATCTTTCTTTCGCGCGACGATCACAAATGGTCGCGTATTTTCGGTCTTGGGGGCTTGTTGGTCGGCATTGCGGCACACTCCAACTTGGGGGCCGTCTTTGGCTTTTTGATCGGAAGACCTATGGCAAACGGCGTTTTTTATCCCGTTTATTTTATTTTATCGGCGATGATTACGGGGTGTTATCTTTTGTTTCTCATGTACGGCTACAAATATAAAATGGTTTTTAACGACGAGATGCAAAAGTTTTTAATGCACTTAGGGCGGCTTTTGGGATTGCTCATCGCGATTCTCGTCTTTTTTGAATTTTGGCGTTTTTTAACGGCGATTTACGGTAACTTTCCCGAGCGTGCCGAAACGGCGTTGCACATCTTAGGCTCGTTTAACTTCTGGGTCGGCGAAGTGCTTTTGGGTATGGCGATTCCTTTCGTTATCATTTTATACAGCAAAGCCAAAGCACTTAAAGCGATGATCTACGCATCTGTTTCGGGCATGATAGGCATCTTTTTTATGCGCTACGATCTTGTACACGACACGCTTGTCTATCCGATGCAAACGATGAAGCTCAAAGAGTATCAACTCGCACCTTCATGGGTAGAGTATATGCCGACGATGACGGAATGGGCGATTGCGTTTGGAGGGATCGGCATCTGTTTAGCGTTGTATTACGTCGGCGAGAATTTCTTCTTTCTAGACCCGAATGAAGACGACGCGTATTTTCAAAACTATCAAGAAGAGGCTTAATCACGCGTGAGATCGCAATCGTAAAATCGCGTGCGTTTAGCGTTTGACATGTAAAGCGTTTAAGGTCGTTTTGCCTTAAACGCTTTCTTTTAAAACTTCATTTTTAGGTATATTTCAGAAAGGTTACAAATCCATTTGGGTTTTATTTTTCTTCTAGTCTATTATGCTAAAATAATACCTACTTAGTAAACTTTTTCATCACGCAGCAGGAACCTATGCTTTTTAAATGCATTTTTATCGGTCTTCTTTTTTTCTCTTCTTTGCAAGCCAAAGAGTATACTTTTGCGACCTATCCCTCTAACAACCCCGAAAAAATCATGCGCGCTTTTGCTCCGTTGATGGAGTATTTGAGCGCAAACACCCATGACACGTTTAAAATCGTCGTGACCAAAGATTACGATGAGCTCTTTTCACGCATCGAAGAAAAAAGTGTCGATTTTGCGTGGGTCAATACCAAAAGCTTCGTGCTTTTAAAAGAGAAAAATCCCTCGGTGCGCTACCTCGTAACCTATTTGGAACACTCCAAAAATGGGCAGATTACGCCGTATTATCAGTCCTTTATCGTCACGCTGAAAAGCTTACATGTAAACGCACTCGAAGAGGCAAAAGGCAAGCATTTTGCTTTTACCGACAAAGATTCGACCTCAGGGTATGCCTACCCGATGCTGATGTTAGAAGAGCGCCACATCAACCCCTACACCTTTTTTCAAAAAGTCTTTTTTCTCAAAAAACATGACAAAGTGGTCGAAGCGCTCGTCAACCACTCCATCGACGTGGGAGCGATGTCCGATGGAACGTACTACAATGCGCTAGAAAAGTACGGCGATCAATTCACCATTCTAGCCGCCTCAGAGCCGATCCCACTGGATGCCATCGTCGCATCAGCCCATGTCTCGCAAGATGAGAGCAAACGCATCGCAATCTTACTGGAGCAAATTCCCATCGACTCTGCAATCAACAAAGCCTTTGAAGAGTTTTTAGGCTGGGAAAGCGCGGGATTTGTCCGCAAAGATGAACGCTTTTACGAACCGTTTAAGCGCATTTTAAAAGCACGCATCTATGAAACTGTACAATAAAATCCTCTTTCTCACCCTTGTTCAGTTGGGAGCTATCTTTAGTTTCGGAATTTATCAAATCCAGTCTCTTTACGTGACGCAAAAAGCGGCGTTTGACCAAAAAAACCTGATCCAATCGGAGATGATTCAAAAACGTTTTGAAGAAAAGTTGGATCAGCTTCAAAAAACGGCACAAATTCTCATCAACTCGCAAGAGGTCATCACAGGCATCATCAGTAACGACACCGACATGCTCTACAACTGGAGCAAACTCTTCCTCTCATCTTCGGCACATAAAATCCATTTCATTGATCTGGATGGAACGATCATCAGCCGTGGTGAGTCCGAGTTTCGATTTGGAGACGATGCGTCCAAACGCTTTTACGTACAACAAGCACTTCAAAATGACACCTTTTTAGGCATCGATAAAGTCGACGACAAAGAGTGCCTCATCTTCGCCAAACGCATTAAACAGTATGGGGAAAGACCCATTGGTCTGATCAGCGTTGCGCTCATCATCGATGATGATTTGCTCTCTTCCTTGGTGCAAGGCACAACGATGAACATCGCCTACCACTCCGAAAACCAAACGCTCTCTGCGATCAAACATGAAACGCTGAGCAATGCATCGTCCTTACATGTCATGCTTCAAGCAGGCAGTATCAAAGAGGCAAGCTTTACCATTGGGCTGGCATCCGAAGATGAACTTCAAGCCCTGAAAGAAGCGCGTACCAATTTTTTCGTGAGCATTGGCATAGCGTTGATTTTATTTGTATTGGCGCTGCATTTTACCCTCTTAAAACACCTCAAAGAGTACAAATCACTCTCTCAAGTGCTGATCGATTTTTACGAAGACCGCTTGGACATCAAAGAAGTCGGCACGACGATCAAACATACTACCAAAGAGCGCTCGACGCCTGAAGTGAAAAAAATCGCTGAAGCACTTTTCAATATGAGCCAAAAAGTCGCCGAAACACAAGATGCGCTGGAACATCTAAGCTCCACCGACCAGCTTACTTCTCTTTGGAACCGACGCAAACTCGAAGAGTGTCTGGAGCAGAAGATTAAAGAGAGTGAGCGAGGAAGCTTTTTCTCTGTGCTGATGATCGACATAGACCGTTTTAAAACGATCAACGATACGTGCGGGCACGAGGTGGGCGATCATGTCCTAGAAGTCACAGCGCAACTGATGCGCCAAAGCGTTCGTACCAGCGATATGCTAGGGCGTTGGGGTGGCGAAGAGTTTTTACTGATTCTGCCACAAACCGATCTTGTGGGCGCTTGCGTGATTGCTGAGCAAATGCGTACCAACGTCAAAGAGCACGTCTTTGAGCGCTACGACCGTACGGTTTCCATGAGTTTAGGGGTTGCAACCTACCACGCAGGCGACACACCCAATGCGATCTTAAAACGTGCAGATACTGCGCTGTACCGCGCTAAAAATAACGGAAGGGATAGGGTTGAACATGAAGATTAAAAACCTCATTAGCATCGTGCTGTTATGCTGTACCTGTTTGTGCGCTAAAGACCAACTCGTCTTAGGCGTTAACCCTTACAAAACGACGCCTGAACTTCAAGCCATTCACGCTGAATTGATCGCGTACCTTGAAAAAGCTCTCGATAAAGAGATCGTTTTTGTTGTTTCCAAAGATTATAACCAGCTTATCACGCTGATTGAGCAAGGCAGTGTGGACATGGCGTCTATTTCACCCAAACTGTTTGCGATGTTGCGTCAAAAAGAGGTCAATGCCGATTATCTAGGAACGATTCAGTTTGCAGACACCCAAACGCTCAAACGCAGCACCTACCGTAGCTTGATCCTCACGCCAAAAGAGAGTAGCGTTAAAACACTTGCCGATCTTAAGGGAAAAAGCTTCGGCTTTACCGACGTTGACTCCACTTCGGGCTATCTTTACCCGTGTTTTACGATGCGCCAAAACGGCATTGACCCGAGTAAAGAGTTAGGGAAAATCTACATGTTGAAAAAACACTCCAAGATCATCGATGCCCTTTTGGAAAAGTCGATTGACGCGGGAGCAGTGTATGATGGTATTTACCGTGCGCTGCCCGAAGAGACGCAACGTAAGATTCGTATTTTAAGCACGTCCGAAGAGATCCCCTACGATGCGATGATCGCCTCAGGGCATCTAGACCCAGCCCTTGTAGCGAAGATCAAAACACTTCTTTTAGCGTTTCACTCTTCCACCAACACGCAAAGCAGTATCGCGGGATTTGAAGAAAAGCCGCTGTTTTTATACGACCGTTTACTGCATTTGGAGTAAAACGCTTTGACATGTAATTAGAGGATGATCTCTTTCACCCGCCCGACTTCGCCGCTTTCAAGCCGCACTTTGATGCCATGCGGATGGTTGGCAGAGTTGGTGAGGATGTCTTTGACCACGCCTTCGGTTAACTTGCCGCTTCGTTGATCTTCTTTGAGCACGATCTGTACGCGCACGCCTTTTTTGATGTTACTTCGTTGTTGCCCTTCATTCATCGTTTATCCTTTACATGTAAGCAATAGATGTTTTGCATAACCCTATTTCGAGACGGTTGTTCACGATGGGTACCCCAAAGCTAAAGCTTTGACCCATCGGAACAAAGTCTCTCTTGCGGATTATGCAAAACATCTATGAAATCAGCGTCGCACAACGCTCTAAAAAAGCCTCACCGTAGCGCTCAAACTTCACTTCGCCCACACCGCTGATCTGAAGCATCGCCTCTTTATCCAAAGGCAATTTCTCCGCCATCTCTTTAAGCGTCTTGTCGCTAAAGATGACGTAAGGCGGCAAGCTGTTCTCTTTGGCGATCTCCAAACGTAACGCGCGCAACTGTTCAAACACAGAAGCTTCAAACGCACCGCTGAGTCTTTTTTCCACTTTTTTAGACGCCCTCTTTTTCTCTTCCAACCGTTTGGCATGAATGCTTACATGTAAACGCTCTTTGAGGATTTTTGCACCGTATTCGCTGAGGCTCACCACGCGGTATTCGCCTACATTGAGCGCTTCAAGCTCCAGCAACCGCTCAGCGATGCTCAACCACTGCGCCCTGCTTCGCTCCTTGCCGATACCAAAAACCGACAAGCTCTCATGCCCATTGTGTGCGATTTTCTCACTAGAGGAACCCTGTAAAACATCGACCACATACGCAAGCCCAAAACGCTGACCTGTACGGTACACCGCCGATAAAAACTTGAGCGCCTCTTGCGAGATGTCCACACTTTGGCGTTCGCCCTCGACACAGTTATCACACCGCGTTTTACATGTAAGAATCGCATCGTCAAAATAACGCGCGATCTGTTGATGGCGACACACTTGCGAGGTCGCAAATTTGGCGATGGCGTCTAACTTTTCGTACGCTACTTTTTGGTACGCGGAAGCGGGCTGTTCGCCGATGCGACGCTTGTGTTCTACGATGTCGGATGCCGAGAAGAGAAGCAGGGTCGAAGAAGCAAGCCCGTCACGCCCCGCTCGCCCGATCTCTTGGTAGTAATTTTCGATGGTTTTTGGCAAAGACATGTGCGCGACAAAGCGGATATTACTCTTATCGATCCCCATGCCAAACGCCACGGTTGCCACCACCACGTCGATCTCATCGTTTAAAAACGCTTGATAGGTCGCATTTTTTTCTTCACTTGAAAGTCCCGCATGGTACGGCTTGGCAGAAATGCCACGGGTGTTTAGAAACGAAGCAAGACTCTCGGTCTCTTTGCGGCTTAGCGTATAGACGATGCCGCTCTCATGTGCAAATGCTTTTAAAAAATCAAGCAGTTGCTCTCGCCCGTTGCCGTTTCGATACGCAGCGCTGATGTGCAGATTGTCCCGCTCAACTTTGGCACGAACGATCAGAGGATTTGATAGTCTCAACTGATGCACGATGTCCTGCTCGACAAGCTTCGTTGCCGTCGCGGTAAATGCGGCAATGGGTGTGTTTGGGAAGTAGTGTTTCAGGCGAAAGAGCTGCCTATAATCTTCCCTAAACTCATGCCCCCACTCGCTCACGCAGTGCGCTTCGTCGATGACAAAAAAGTTGATGGAAAGCGTTTGCAAAAAGTGCAAAAATGACTCGCCTTTTAAACGCTCAGGTGCCACATACAAGAGTTTCAGTTCACCCTTACGACACGCCTGCATGCTTTCATGGATTTCATCGGCTGATTGCATCGACGAGATCATTGCCGCTTTAATGCCAAAGGCGGAGAGTGCGGTGATCTGGTCGTGCATCAAGGCTAAAAGCGGTGAAATCACTACACTAAGACCGTCCATCACCAAAGAGGGAAGCTGATAACAGAGCGATTTTCCAGCACCCGTGGGAACGATCATCATCACATCGTGCCCCGCTAAGATCGCATCGACCGTCGCTTCTTGGTTGGTGCGAAAACTACGGTGTCCAAAGACGCTTTGAAGTATTCGGTATTTTTTCTCCACCTAAACGTCTATCTCGTCTCGATCTTTTCCATCGCTTTCAAACCATTCATCTTCGATAAAATCGTTCTCAACGATCTGTGTGACACTACGTTTCATGTAGCGCCCCGTTGCACTGACCGCAACTTCACCGTCCGGTAAGATCAACTCTCCCGTACCTTCAAAAATGCGCCCTTTATCAAGCGTAATGCGCCCGACGACTTTGAGTTCGACATCCAAAGGAACGGGTTTTTTGTATTTGACGTTTAATTCGATCGTCATACCGAATTTATCTTGTCCGTAGTGCGCCATAATCGCCCTACCGATCGTTTCGTCCAAAATGGTCGCCGAGATACCGCCATGCAATATGCCGGGGTAGCTTTGAAGGTAGGTATGCGGCGTAAAATACGCCACAACCTCTTTGTTCTCCAGCTCGTAAAACTTCGTTTTCAAACCAAAAGGGTTTTCAATTCCACAGACCAAACAGTTTTTTGAGATGTGCTGTTGGTTCGTTACTTTAAACTTCATTTCCCCGCTCCATGCACCTTTTCAAGTTCTTTGCGCACTTTGGAGTAGAGTTTTAGATCAACGATTTTATAACTTTTGAGCAAGCCATCGAGCAATGCGGCGTCGAGTTCGTTTTGATCGTCTTTGTTCTCAGGAACGATCTTGTCTTTCACGCCACAGTTGTTGCAAAAATCGTAAAGATAGGTCAGATCAATCTGATAATCCAAACGGTGCGTTAGTTCGTTTTTCAGCTTTCGCGTCTCGTTCATGATGACAAACTCTTGCTCGCTAATCGTCTTTAACGCTCGTAGCTCCTCTAGCAATTTAAACTGTGTCATACTGCGAGACGTTCCAGGGATCAACACTTCGGCGACAAACTCATAGTACGCTTCGACCGCCAAAACCATCACATAGAGGTTTTTCCCAAGGGGATTTTCTTCTTGCTCGATAAACTCTTTAAAATAGTGCAATTTTTGCATTTCAACCGTCATCTCTTACTTCCTTTATCCTTGCCTTGCGCTTGCTTTTTCGTTTTGGTTTTGTGGTACGCTTCACGTTTTTTCTGAATGGAGACAGAGCGTTTATTGGCTTTTTCATACTCTATTTTTGCCTTAACCGTCCCTTTTTTCGCCTCTTTTTCCAACTGTTTTTTGGTTTCGAAACCGGCATAAAATTCGATGTTAATGGCATATTTTAAAATCTTTTCGATCTCTTTGAGCTTTTGCTTTTCTTCTTGAGAAACCAAAGAGATAGCACATCCCTCTTTTCCGGCACGTCCCGTACGTCCCGCGCGATGCACGTAATCTTCCGCGTCGCCGGGCAATTCGTAGTTAATAACATGCTCCAAATCTTCAATATCGAGTCCGCGGGAAGCAATATCGGTAGCGACTAAAACGCGAATCGCATTTTCCTTAAACGCCTTAATCGCTTGCGAACGCTTTGCATGGGCTTTATCGCCGTGGAGCACCAAGGTTTTCAAACCGCTCTCTTCCAAATAGCGTCCCACTTCGTCCGCACGTTGTTTCGTTTTGGTAAAGACTAAGACTTGTTGCCAGTTTTTTGAGCCGATCATATACGCAAGCAGTTCGCTTTTTCGCTCTTGATCGACCAAATAGACGGTCTGCTCGACTTTTTTGGCAAAATTGCCTTGATTGTTGATAGCGATCTTTTGAGGTTTTTTCAAACTGATCTCGCTCAAACGTTTCAGCGATTTGGTCATACCGACCGAAAATAAAAGCGTTTGACGTTTTTTGCTTATCAACGATAAAAGCAGTTCGACCTCATCCCAAAAACCCATATCCAAAATACGATCGGCTTCATCAAAAATAAGCACTTCCACGCGCGCAAGATCGATATTGCCGAGCTTGACATGTTCGAGCAATCGTCCCGGCGTCGCGATTAAAATATCCGTACCTTTTTCCAATTTTTTCGTTTGAGGCGTAAACTTGACGCCGCCGTACACCGTACAAATCTGCAACGACGTGTATTTACCGTACGCTTGAATGTTTTGCCCGACTTGCGACGCCAATTCGCGTGTCGGAACTAAAATCAACGAACGCGTACTCTTCGGAAGCGTCGCTTTTTGGCTTTTTTTCGTAAGAATTTCTAAAAGAGGCAGGGCATACGCCGCCGTTTTTCCCGTACCCGTTTGGGCGGTTACCATAACGTCTTTTCCATCAAGAACGATCGGAATGGCTTTTTCTTGAACGGGGGTCGGTTTAAGATAGCCTAGTTCGTCGATCGCTTTTTGAATCACGGAAAGTAAACCGAGTTTTTCAAAGACCATCTGTTTCCTTTGTACAATTAAGATAATCTTTAATTGTACCTAAGTTTTATTGAAAGTTACTTTTACGTTTTGATCGTACCTAAGAGCTATCATTAGTTGGATTTTTTACTAATTATTAAGACTTTCTTTATTGTTCCTTATGTATGATGTATGTCGAGATTTTAGAAAAAGATGAATCCATGCGATGGATTTATTACATCGGTTTGATATCGATATGCGCTCTTCCTTTGGAAGCGAGATCACTTATTTTTGCCTCTTTGCCCTATAAAAACAACACCGGTATCGTAGAAGATTTTGCCCCGATGTTTCGCTATCTCGAACGCGACCTCAATCGATCCGTAGAGTTTCGGTTTGAACCCTCTTACCAAAAATTGATTGCGGATTTTATCGACGATAAGATCGATATAGCGTATATGGGACCTTTGCCTACGCTTGCTTTGATGAAACAAGATGCTTCCGCCCTCCCCGTCGTAACCTTTAACGACGCTAAGGGCAAAAACGGCTATCGTTGCGTTTTAGTCAAATTTACGCCTGACATGTTAGAACTTGAACACCCCCAAACGCTTAAAGTTGCCCTCACCGAGCCGCTTTCAACCTGCGGCTATTTTTCAACCGCTCCGTTGGTGCAAACATACGCGAACGCACCGCTTTCTACGATGCACTATCGCTATATTCATAAGCACGATGAAGTCGCTCTTGCCGTTCTTCGCGGCGAGTTTCATTTGGGCGGGATGAAAGAGAGTATCGCCGAGTCGTACCGATCGCTTGGCTTGGAGATCATTGCTTATTCGCCTATCGTTCCGAGCTTTGCGCTGATTTTAAATACCAAAACGCTCTCGTCCGAACAGATCGAAGCGATTCGCACGCGCCTTTTAAATGCTCCCGCCAAAGAGTATGCTTCGTGGGGAAAAGAGATCTCTTGGGGTGTTCAAGCCGTGCACCCCGATACGTACCGTCATATGCAATTGTTTTTCGACATGGAAAGCATCCCTCAAGAAGGGAATTTTTGATGAAGCAGATAGTACCCGCCCTTGCTCTTTTATGCACGTTGTATCTTCTCTTTTTTCTTAATAGTTACGCCGTGAAAGAGCGGGAAATTCAGATTATTCTAGACGGTAAAAATCAAAGTTTGGAGTCTTCGTATAAAGCGGTCACGCAGATGTATCGCATCTCGATTGAAAATTATTTTAAATACGTCATTATGCAACCGCGCGTCATCGAAATTTTACGCCGATCTTTACATGCATCTGAAGAGGAAAAAGCACTCTTACGCGGAAATTTGTACCGTTATTTGTACCCGCTTTATCAGCAAGAACTCGTCACTCACGGTATTCGCCAACTGCACTTTCACACCGAAAAAGGCGAAAGTTTTTTACGGTTTCACCAACCCAATGAAAACGGCGACCTCTTGATCGACGTTCGGGCGACGATCAAAAAAGCCAATGAAGAGCGCACCTTCGTTTCCGGCTTTGAAGGCGGACGTATTTATCCCGGATTTCGTTACGTCTATCCGATCGTCGATCAAGGGACGTTTTTAGGAACCGTAGAACTTTCGCTTTCCTACGAGCGCATCGTTGCCGAACTTTCGAAACTTCTCAACGCACAACACTATCTTTTGCTACTCAATAAGGAGACGACGACGGACGTCGTATTTGAAAAGCACCGAGACCATTTTGTACCGTCGATGATTTCCGAGCGTTTTATGATCGAAAATCCTTCCATTTCGTCTTTAAGCGATCAAGCCTTAAAATCGCCCTTACTGATACACATCAATACGCTGCTTCGCGACAATCCGCGCGTACAAAAGTTGCTTGCTCACAATCAATCGTTTTCGATTCCTCTAGTGCTAGAGCACCAAGGATACAGCATCAATTTTTATCCTATTTTTGCGATCGACAATCGTCTCGGCGGATACGTCACGACTTACGATTGTGCACCCGAACTCGTCGACATTGAAAACAAGTACCTTACGATCTATCTTTTGGGCTTTATCACGCTTACGATTTTAACGTTTGGACTTTATCTTCTTTTAGTACAGCGCAAACGAATCGTCCTTGAAAAAATTCAATTTGAAACGATCGTGACCTCTACCGTCAACGGCGTTATTCTTCTCACGAACGACGGAGCTATTCGCTTCGTGAATGCCGCAACACTCACGATCTTAGGGTATCGTGAAATCGACATGTTGGGGAAAAACGCGCACCGTTTGATTCATGTGCATCCCCAATCGTTAGATCAAGTACCCTGCCCTATCATCGAGAGCATCGCGCATCAGCGTTCCTATGTCGGCGAAGAGCTCTTTCGAACGGCGCAAGGAGAGCATATTTTCGTACATGTCAATTTGACGCCGTTTATTCAGGAAAACCGAAGTGTCGGTTCGGTGATGATTTTTCGAAATATTACCGAAGAGAAAAAAGCCAAAGAGACGATCGAGCATTTAGCCTATTACGACTCCCTAACCGAACTTCCCAACCGTAAGCTTTTGTTGGATCGCTTGAATTATACCGTGGCGATGTGTGCACGCTCGCATGAATACTGCGGCTTATTGTTTATCGATTTGGATAATTTTAAAAACCTCAACGATACTTTAGGCCACGAATACGGCGACGTTTTGCTCCAAAAAGTCGCCAAACGTCTTCAAAAAACACTGCGTCATTGCGATACGGTCGCACGTTTCGGCGGCGACGAATTTGTCGTTTTGATTACGCAACTCGGATTGAACGAACATCCATCCAAAGAACAACTACGCCGTATCGCGCACAAAGTTCTCAAAGAATTTTCTAAACCTTTTTCTTTAATCGATTGCGACTACGAATGTTCCGCCAGTATCGGAGGAACGCTCTTTTGGGATAATTCCAAAACGATCAACGACATTCTCAAAGATGCGGATATTGCGATGTATGCGGTCAAAAGAAGCGGTAAAAACAAAATTAATATTGCTTAAACACGATTGCGTACGTGTAGTACCCTTCACGGTAATCCTGCCGTAATGAAAAGCCGTGTTTTTGGAGAATTTTCTGAACGATGCTAAGCCCAAGCCCAAATCCCGTACCGTCTCGCGCATCATTGCCTCTCACAAACGGCTCGCAATAATACGCTAAAGGACGACTCAAAGCCTCGCCTTGGTTTTTGACGGCAATCGTACGGTTTTCCACATCGATCACGACAGGCAGATGCACGGCATATTTGAGCGCGTTGTCGATAAGGTTTTTTAACGCAATTGCGAGATAATTCAAATCGCCCTCGATCGTAAAAGAGTCTGCGATACGAATTTCCAAAAGCGATTCATCCTCGATCATCAGTTTGGTCAGTGCCTCGGAAAGAAGCGTCTCGACTTCAAAACGCTCCGTTTTAAATTCCGCCATATTTGCACCCAAACGCTCGATTTGCAAAAGTTCGTTCGTAAGTCGATCGATTTGAAAAATCGCTTTTTGGAGAATTTTTTGATGCGGATTTGAGGGCATCATTTCCAATGCCAATTTTGATTTGGCTAAGGGTGTTCGTAGCTCGTGCCCGATGTCGCGGAGCAAGCGTTCCCGTGAACTGAGCAGATTTTCGATATTGGACGCCATTGCGTTAAAACTCTCCACAAGCCGCCCAAGCTCGTTGGAGCCTTGCTGCGACATTCTGACATGTAAGTCCCCTTCTCCAAAACGCTTCAAGGTTTGCGTCATCGTTTTTAACGGCAGTAAAAGCTTCGCGATCAGAAGGAAAATGACGACGAGCAGTGCTACGTCCGCATCGATGAGATAGCCAAGGCGCGCTTGTTGGTCAAAATACTCTTCTTGATTTTTAACGCGTACGAGCAAAGGTTCGTCCAAATAGCGCAACAAAAGCGTATAGTAACCTTGGGCATCCTCATAGATTTTCATTTCGCCAAAACTACTTTGTTCTTCGTATATTCGACGTGCTTTTTGTTCGTAAATATCGTACGCAACGCTTTCAAAACCCCAAGCATCGAGCTTTTTTTGAAAAGCGACCATATCGTTGTTTGCCAAATCTTTAAAGAGTTCGTTGCTCGCTTGAAGGTATTTTTCCCTGAGTAATGCTTCGATATTGGTTTTGGCTAAAGAATGCGTCTCTTTACCGACAAAAAACATAACCGCGAGGCTGGCTAGAAAAAGCAGTAAAAGTTTCGTAAAAATCGACATCAATGCACCAACTGGTAACCCACGCCCCACACCGATTTGATGTACTTGGGATTTTTAGAATCATCGCCGAGTTTTGCGCGAAGATTGCTCACGTGCATATCGACCGTTCGGTCTTTGGAACTATATCCGATGCCGTTAATGGCGTTGAAAAGCGTTTCGCGCGAAAAAACTTTTCCGGGGTGAGACAAAAGCAGGTGCAACAGATCAAACTCGATTTTGGTCAAATCCAAAGCGTAACCCTCTAAGGCGATTTGCATTTTTTCCTCATCAATCTCGAAATCGCCGATTTTCTTTTTACTTTTGAGCGTTCTTCGAAGGGCGGAATTGATTTTTAACACCAACTCTCTAGGCTCATACGGCTTGGCGAGATAATCATCCGCACCGAGTCCGTATCCGAGTATTTTATCGCTCAGTTCATTGCGCGCGGAAGAGATGATGATGTACACCTCTTCATTCAACGCCCGTAACGCTTTGCACACGTCAAAACCGTCCATTTGAGGAAGCATCAAATCCAGTACGATCAGTTGAATCTCTTGAGAATGTGCTTTGACGTACGCAAGTGCTTCTTTAGGCTTATCGATCGCGACAACCTCGAAGTCGTAGTTTGTTAAATATTCTTTGATAAGAGATTGCATCTCCAAATCGTCTTCGATGAGTAAAATTTTCTCGCTCATTCGACCTCCCACTCGTCTAAATTACGGGCGAATTTTTCACGCTGTGAGGGCGTTAGGATAGCGTGCATTTGCAGTAAAAAACGCGTTTCGATTTGCGATGCTTTTTGGGATAAAGAGGTTTGCAAAGCAACTAAAGCGCGCTCGTCAAGTTGCTTTTCACGAAACAATCTCTCTTTGTGTTTTTCGACGCTCTCTTTTTCGTCGCGAAAGGCTTTAAGCTCGTGTCGATACGCTTTAACAATCTCTTTAACGTCGTTTTGTTGTTCAAGACTCAGTTCCAAAGAAGACAGATCTTTACTCAAATGGTGTTTTTCATGCCCGTCGGCAACACCTAAAGTGACCATAATCAGTAAAAACGCTACGATTCGTTTCATCGTTTTAGCCTTTAATATCCCTGTCGTTAATCGAGCCTTGTTCTATCATCGGATGACACGCCTTACAGTTGGAAATTTTACCGATTTTAGGGTCGCTTGACGCTACTTTTTCGATTCCGTGGTGGCGTTTTTTCCAAAACGACGTTTGCGTAATGCTCTTGGGCATTGTATCATTTTTGAGACGCGAGAGCATATACACGGCGGCTTCTTTGGTAGCGTGTTCGGCACTGTTATCGTCTAAAAAGGCTTTAATTGACTGCATCGTTGCGGTCTCTAGCGAGGCATCATCGCCGAAATGATTGTCCAAAGAGGCCATCATCTCGTCCCACGAGGTTTTAGGCAATAAAAACGGCGGATAAAGCATATGACAGCTGCCGCACTCTTTCGCAAAAGCGGGGTGGACTTTGGCATAATCCACCTTCGGGTTGTTATCGGCTAAAAGCAAAGCATTGGGCGAGGCTAAAAGATAAATCAGCGCAACGACAGTCGCCCCCAACCACAACACTCCGAACGCTTTTTGAAAGAGACTGAGCTGAACGCTTTGCCCCTCTCCCTCTTTATAGCCGTCCACCATAGAGCGTAAAATCAGTTTGGAATGAAGCAATCTATCCAATAAGGCTCCGGCAATGTGTGCGAAAATAAGAAACATCAACGCGTTGGCAAAAAATTCATGCACTTCTTTAAAGAGTTTCATCTTCGCAAACCACGTGTGATTCAAAAAGGAGGCGATGCCCATCCCCTCTTGCGCGCCGTACGCCAAAGCACCGGTAACAATACTCAAAAATAGAAGCACCATCATCCCGACAATTGCATAACTGGATGCCGGATTGTGGCCGATATAGCTTTTTTTCGCGCCGAAAACGCTTAACATGTACGTTTTTAAATCGGCGATTTTGAAACTAAAATCTTTAAATTTCGAGTAGGGAATATCCAAAAATCCCCACACGATACGACCCAAAAAAAGCACGCCGATCGCATAGCCTAAAGAGGCATGAATGGAAAGCCGCCGATCTTCGTCGCTACTGAGGTATACGCCCAACATCAACACCATTGCCAAAAGATGAAACACCCTTGTGTAGAGGCTCCAAACAAGTATTTTTTTCATTCCCATCTCCCGTAATTGGGTATCACGATAGTACGCTCGCTATAATCGCCCTGTTCGGCCTTGGTATGACACGCCGCGCATTGACTGAGCGATTTGACTTCCGGTTGGTCGATAAGACGTTCTGGAATGCGTCGGTGTTCTTTGATAAAATACGGCGATTGCGAAATGCGCATCGTCGTATTGCCTTGCGTTAGTTTACTATTTCCCGCGTTTTGTGTCACGTACGTTACAATAGCATCGTGCTCTTTTTGGGAGAGCGACGCATCGGTTCCAAAGTGGTCTTTCAAACTTCCCATCACCTTTTGCCAACCGCTCGCGTTTAAAAGTGCGGGTTGATACCCGAAATGACAACTCGCACACTCTTTTTGGTACAACGCATCGGTTGCCGCAGGAACGTTTTTTGCCCACGACATTGAGGCTAAAACCAAACAACTTAAAATAATTCGTTTCATCGTTTTTCCTTATTGGTTGATCAAATAGGTTAAAACGTCGCCTTTTTCAAGCGCGCTTCCCTCACGATTGTAAACGTCGTTAAAATTGCGACGCAACCATTTTTGCACTTCTTCAACGTCGGTGAGCCTTTGCGCATTGGCTGAAGGAGCTAAAGGAGCGATGGTTTTATTGGTATTGACATTGAGTCCCGTCGCTTTCAAATCACTCTTGTGACACGTCGTACAACTCATCTCTTGAGCTTTTTTTCCGATATGTTGACTCGTAAAAATGCTCTCGCCTCGTTTGGCGTCAAACCTCTCAAAAGAAGCATCTTGGGCTTTGGCCTCTTTTTCAAGCTCATTCATATAAGCTTTCATCGGCGCATTAAAATCCTGCGCAAGCAGTATAACCGCACTGCACGATAGCATCAAAAATATTTTTTTCATTACAACTCCTCGGTTTTTATATTGAAATGTTAAAATAACGGTGTCAATTTCGTATTGACTTTTTCTTGACACTTTCTTTACATGTAAGGAGTTTCTATGCGTCGTCTTTTGCTTTTATGCGTCACTACGTTGGCGTTTCTTTTAAGCGGCTGTGCTTCCAAAGAAGTCAATCCCGCGTCCTTCAACACTTCCGTGAACCTGTTGCAAGCGGGTGAAATCAGCGTTTACGATACGAAAAAAGATGCCATTTTGTTTTACACGTATACGCAAGAAAACGGAAAATTGATCGAAAACAGTTCGGGAAAATTGTTGCCGTTTCGCGTTTTATTTATGGATTTGTGGGTGACGGGATTGGGACACGACTTAAGACGCCTCACGGATAATCATGCCGAAACGATCAAAGATGCGTTGATGTACGCCGCGGAACAAAAAGGTATGCAACCCTTGCATATCAATCAAAAAGAGTTTATCATCGATACGAAATTCGCACACGATATGGTCGATGCCATCAATGCCTACGAAGAGAAGATGAAACGTTACGACCGAGACCGCAGAGTTCCGCCGCTTAAAGATCTCTAAGCGAAGCTATGCCATACTAAAAAGAAAAAGGTCTTGAAATGAGTCAACTGCCTCCGTGTCCAAAATGCAACTGTGAATACACGTACGAAGACGCCGATACGATCATTTGTCCCGAATGTGCCTACGAGTGGTCTAACAATGCCGCTTCCGACGAAGCATCGAGCAAAGTCGTCAAAGATGCTCACGGAACGATCTTACACGACGGCGATACCGTCACGGTCATCAAAGACCTCAAACTTAAAGGCTCTTCGGCAGTCATTAAAGGCGGTACGAAAGTCAAAAATATTCGACTGAATTTTGAGAGCGATCACAATATCGATTGTAAAATCGAGGGTATCGGAGCGATGGGATTAAAGTCGGAGTTTGTAAAAAAAGCCTAAATCTAAAGAGAATTTGCGAGAGAGCGTCATACGCAATGTCGCAAATTCGACGTGTTTAAAAAACGTTTTGAATTAAAATCATATACGCAAGCGTTGCGACAAAAATGCTTAGAAGCGCATTTTTAAACCTGACATGTAAGAAAATCGCAATGCCTACGCCGATGATCTCCGCCAACCCGTAAGGATAGCTTTCCCACTTCACGTCTTTAAGGGCATAAAAAACCAAAATGACCATAATCATTACGGGCATCGTAAGTTCGATATACTTAATCAGCGGCGAAGGTTCGCGGTTGCGAAACACCAAAAACGGAATGATGCGCGTCGCATACGTCGCAAGCGTCGCGACAACGATACTTCCGATAAGATAGCTACTTTCCACTTTCCATACTCCTCTTAAAAACGATCAAAACAAACGCCGCTAAACAGAGCGACAAAATCAACATTTTTTGCGGCGGAAAGAAAACCATGCCGAAAAGCCCGATAATCAGTGCCACAAAAAACGGTTTATGAAGCCTGTTTTTCTTATACAGCTCGATGGAAAGCACGACAAAAAGAGCCGTCAGCGAAAACTCGATGCCTTGGTAATTAAACGGTACGATATTGCCGAGCACCGCACCCGCAACGCTTCCGATAATCCAATAGCATTGATTTAAAAACGTAATCCACAAATAGACCCGCTCGCGTTCGTCTTTGTCAACTTCGCTCGTTTTTAAAAGGGCAAACGTTTCGTCGGTTAACCCGAATATCAAGTAGTGTTTTTTCCATGAAAAATCTTTAAACGCCGAGATCATCGAAAGTCCGTAAAAAGTATGGCGCAGATTAAGTAAAAACGTGGCGATGCCGATTTCCAAAATCGTCGCTTGCGAAGCAAACAAAGTTAAGGCCAAAAATTGCCCCGAACCCGCGAAAATAAACACGCTCATAAAAAAAGCGTAATACCACGGAATCAACAATTTCGCGAGTAAAAGCCCAAACGCCATACCCAGCGGAATATAGCCCATCATTACGGGAATCGTCAACTTAACGATAGTAAAAAAAGACACTCAAATCCTTTGACATGTAAAGATTAGTATCGGCGTTATGTAAAACGCTATTTTTGAATGTATCGATCCAAATAGTTTTTGGAGACGTTGGAATCGTGCAACGTTTGACGTACCTCTTTGGAAGGAGGTACGTTGTGAGGTTTGACGTCGCTGAAATAAAGATAATCCACCGTGACGATCAAAGCGATAATCATGACAATCGGAAGCAAAAAAATCATATTAGCGTTTATGCCTTAAGGTCGTTGACGATTTTGAGCATTTGATCGCTCGTTGTAATCGCTTTGGAGTTTGCCTCATACGCACGTTGCCCCGTAATCAAATCGGTCATCTCGTCAACCAACTGCACGTTACTCATCTCGACAAATTGCTGTCGTGTCTGCCCAAGACCGTTGAGGCCGGGCGTGCTCACGATCGGATCGCCCGAAGCGGTGGTATTGACGTAGTTATTATCGCCTAAGGAGTGAAGACCTGCGGGATTAATGAAGTTTGCCAATTCCAATTGCCCGATTTGCGTCGTTGCCGTTTGTCCCGCCTGAAGTACGGAAACCATACCGTCTACACCGATCGTAATTTGGGTTGCATCTTCTGGAATCACCAATTCGGGCAAAAGTTTATAACCGTCGCTATTGATAACGTTACCGTCTGCGTCGAGTTTAAACGAGCCGTTACGCGTATATGCCGTCGTGCCGTCGGGTAATTGAATTTGAAAAAAGCCGTTACCCGTAATTGCTAAGTCCAAAGAACCGCCGGTCTCCTTAAAATTGCCCTGCGTAAACTGTTTCGCAATCGCCGTCGGACGCGTTCCCAAACCCACTTCGATACCGGTAGGAGAAACAGACGTTCCGCTGGTGGACGTACCCGCATACGTCATGGTTTGATACATCAAATCCGCAAACTCGGCACGTTGTTTTTTATATCCGATCGTATTGACGTTTGAAATATTGTTAGACG
This sequence comes from Sulfurospirillum cavolei, assembly GCF_001548055.1. Classification (GTDB taxonomy): domain Bacteria; phylum Campylobacterota; class Campylobacteria; order Campylobacterales; family Sulfurospirillaceae; genus Sulfurospirillum. Next base: position 871,252 of record NZ_AP014724.1, on the reverse strand, counting down.
TCGTGTCGATTTGTGTTTGTTGTGCGATCATACCGGTTGCTGCGGTATACAAAGAGCGCATCATAGGCTATCCTTTAAAATTAAGCTTTAGTCGAAGCCAATTTACTAATGGCTTCGGAATTGAGGTCGTTCATATGCGATTTCATCACTTTTTGATACATCTCGACCATACGATTGGCTTCGATCAAATTCGTCATCTCGTATACGGGGTTAATATTGCTCGTTTCCAAAAAACCTTGCGCCACAAGCTCGCCCGTATCCAGTTCGGTCAATTCGTCGGTACTTTTAAACTTGAAAAGGTTTGCACCCTCTTTTAAAAGCGATTTAACATCATCGCTTTGGACGATATAAAGACGTCCGATCTCATCTTCTCGGTTGTACAAATTGCCGCTTTTATCGACGCGAAGTTCACCGTCGTCGGGAAGCGTAACGTATTGACGATTTTGAAAATAGGTTGACGGAAGTACGGGAAAGCCTTCTTTCGTGACCAAGGTTCCTTCGTTATTTAGCGTAAATGCACCGTTTTGCGTTAAGCGAATGCCCTGCGGCGTTTCGACCATGAAAAAAATGTCATTGCGTTTTAGCGCAAGATCAAGCGAATTGCCGGTATTTTTGATGCCGCCTTGCTCGTACTTGACGTATCCTTCAACAATTTGAGGCACGCGATCGATCGTTGCGTTCATAAATTTACTCGCCTCTTTCGTATTGTCTTTTAAGGGCATCTCTTCTTGAAATTCTTGAAAAATACGTTTAAAATCACCGATAACGACATCGTCTCTTTTAAATGCGGGCGTATTCAGATTGGCAAGATTATTGGAGATGACGTCGAGTTTGTTAAACTGGGTAACCATCGCTCCGGTAACGCTGTAATAGCCGTTTTGCATACTTTATGTCTCGCTTTTTTCATTCGTTGAGACACTAAAGCAACTCCCGTTCCATCTTTGTCCCAATTATTTTTTAACGCCGTTTAAAAAAAAACTCGGTATAATCCACATCTTTTTATGAGAATTTTAAAGAAAAATCAAACTCCTACACCCACACTCTTAAGGAGAGTTACCCTATGGCTTCAAAAGAACTTTACACCGAGTTGGAAGAACTTTTTGTCGAACATGAAAAATCATACGTAACGTATGAAAACGTCATGGAACTTTTTACCAAACCCCCGACTCCGGCAAACGTAAAAAAATTAATGGCATTGCTCGAAAAGTACAAAGTTTCGCTTATTTCATCCGCGGAAATTGCCAAACTTCGAAACAAAGAAGAAGCCAAAAAACGTGAAGAAGAGCGTCAAAAACTCCAAGACGAAGCCCTTGAAGAAGAGTTTGATCTTGCCAGCGAAAAAGAGCTTTTGGAATGGTCAAGAAGCGATAGCCCCGTTCGAATGTACCTTCGCGAAATGGGACAAATTTCACTTTTGACCAAAGACGAAGAGATTGAGATCAGCAAAAAAATCGAATTCGGCGAAGATATTATCATCGACGCATTTTGTTCCGTTCCGTACCTCATCGACTTTATTTTGGACTATAAAGAAGCCCTTATCAACCGCGAACGACGCGTTAAAGAGCTTTTTAAAACATTTGAAGACGACGACGATAGCGACGACGATAGCGATGATGAAGGCGAAGAATACGACGAGGACGGCGAAGAAAAACGTACGTTTTCTAAAAAAGACAACACGCGTACCGAAAAAGTAATCGAAAGCTTTAAAGCCTTGGAAAAAGCCAAAAAAGATTGGTTGAAAAGTTTCTCTAAGCCGCCCGAAGAAGAGTTGGATGCCGAAGAGCGTATGAACTACGATTTAGGGCTTGCGTATAAGAAAAAATTGCTCAAAGAAGCGTTGATGGACTTAGGACCGACCAGTAAGCTGATTAACGAGCTGGTAAAATCGATGGAAACTGCGCTTAAAAGCGATTTTGAATTCGATAAAGAACTCAAACGCCTTGAGTACCGTTTGCCGCTTTTTAACGACGCACTCAAAGAAAACCATATGAAGCTTCTTAAAAACATCGTCGATTTGAACAAAGAAGACATCACGACGATGGTTCCCGAAGCGACGATGGTTTCGACGTATATGGAAATTAAGAAGCTGTTCCAAACCAAAGAAGCCAGCAAACAAGGTTTTGATTTGGAACCGGAAACCCTCAAAGAGATTTTAGAGCAAATCAAACGCGGTAAACGCATCGCCGACGAGTCTAAAACGCGTATGGCAAAAAGTAACCTTCGTCTGGTTGTTTCCATCGCCAAACGTTACACCAACCGCGGTTTACCGTTCTTGGATTTGATTCAAGAGGGAAACATCGGTTTGATGAAAGCGGTTGATAAATTTGAGTACAAAAAAGGCTACAAATTTTCAACCTATGCGACATGGTGGATCAGACAAGCGATCTCTCGTGCCATCGCCGATCAAGCGCGTACGATTCGTATTCCGATCCACATGATCGAGACGATCAACCGTATCAACAAGATTATTCGTAAGCACCTTCAAGAAGAGGGAAAAGAGCCTGACATCGAGACGATCGCACAAGAGGTTGGTTTGAGTGCCGATAAAGTCAAAAACGTCATTAAAATCACCAAAGAGCCTATCTCGCTTGAAGCGCCTATCGGTAATGAAGACGACGGTAAATTCGGCGATTTCGTGGAAGATAAAAACTCCATCGCACCGATCGATCATATCTTAAAATCCGATCTTAAAGATCAGATCGATGAAGTCCTTGATCAACTCAACGACCGTGAAAAAGCGGTCATTCGTATGCGTTTTGGTTTGATGCACGACGAGAGCGATCGAACGCTTGAAGAGATCGGGAAAGAGCTCAATGTGACACGTGAACGCGTTCGCCAGATCGAAAGTTCGGCGATCAAAAAGCTCAAACACCCGAAAGTGGGACGTAAACTTAAAAACTATATCGAGAGCTAACAATGACGTTCGCTGAAGCGTGGATTGAGCACGACTACAATCCTTTTATCGTATTCGATACCAACGGCAAAATTATCTCCCTTAACCAAGAAGCGCAATACCTTCTTGGTGAGGTCAACCATAAAAAAATCTTCGACATCGCCGGGACGTATGCTAGCATGACCTACGGCTTTAAAACGACGATCGTCGATATTTCATTCGGATCGTATAAATTTTACGCGATTACGGTCGGCTACGACGATGAAACGTCCATCGGAATCAAGCTGTATAAAAGTGCCACCAAAAAGTTTGCCAATGTTGAAGAATACGGAGAGAGTGTCAATATTTACGCGCTTTTAGATTTGTGCATCAGCGCTTCTTCGACCAATACCAACATTAAATTTCGCAAAGAGTTCGACCCGACGTTTCCCGACGTTCGTCTGAAAGTTGAGGACTTTATGAAACTGCTCACGAAAGTGTATCAATCCCATGCCGCTTCGGCAACGATTACGACGCGTTTAGCCCTCATTACGGGCGAGTATATTCGTTTCAATACCAAAAAATACCCAATTTTTTCCATCTCGATCAAAGGCGAAAATCGCGATAAAGGTTACGAAAAAAGCATCGAAGAGATTGCTCAAAAAAGTAACTGCACGATTCATTTTGAGAAAGACGAAACCGTCATTCACGCCGCATTGGTCTCGTGAAACTTTTTACATGTACATACTATAAAAAGAACGATGGATATTTATGTGTCGTTCTTTTCAGCAAAAGAAATTACTGGATACCTTTGACTCAAGACATTGAGGCAAAAGATAATTTTATTTTGAGGAATTATAAATGCATAATATACTGAAATTATTGTTTTTTACATCTTCTATACTCCTTGCATCAGAGAATCTGATTAAAGATATTAATGGAATCGAATTTGGCTCGTCATATTCAAAATGGATAGGAAAACAAGGTAGCGACTCTTACACTAACTCTAAAATAGGCGATAAACTTGAATGCTATACTTCAAAACGGGAAGAAAATAGATCATTTGTATTGGAAGGTACAAAAGTTGAAGCATGGTATTGTTACACAAAGTCAAAATTTGTAACTGCTAGTTTAATATGTGCCAATAAAAATGAATATGAAAAATTGAAACATAAGTTGGTTGAAAAATATAAAGAAATCAAAAAAAAAGATTCTAATATTGAAACACTGACAATTAAAAATTCTGATAACGAAAACGCTCAGATTATTGTATTTATAAATGATAAAAATCTTTTGACCATGACAGATATTGCAACATATAAAGTTATAAATTCTCAATAATAGAAACTACATTACAATGCTAACTAGCAAGCGGTTACACGCTACATGTAACCGCCTTGAACAAGAAGAATGTGAAAAAACCTACATACCTAAACGTCGAATATTGCTAAGAGAGATCAAATGAGCCGTGATTAAAGGGGTTGCCCCTTTTTTGCACATGTCGAGTTTTTTCTTATCGTTCAAACGGTTGAATTTTTCTTCGTCGAGCGTAAAAAAGCCGTTGATCGTATGGGTTTTACCCTCTTCATCCATCACGTTCGCACTTTTTTGTACCAACAACTCTCCTTTGTAGAGCTCTTTGATGAACGCACTGCACGATTGAAGTTCGCCTTGAAAACGCACTAAAAAATCCAAAATATTTTTGGTTAAATCGCTTGGCGTTTTATCCTCTTTGAACAAAGCTCTTGCTTGATTGGACGCGTTAAGCTCTTCCAAGCCCTCTTCTTCGATCGCCAACGAAAATCCCTCTTGAGCCTCGTTTTGAACCAATGCAAACGGGTAGCGTCTCAAAAATGCGGGAACGTATTTGCCTCGTTTGAAACGTCCGTTTTCGTCCAAAGAGACGTTTTTGTCGTTAAAACCGAGTAATGCAATCGCCAGCCAATCGCCCTCTTGGTTTTTCGTAAACAAAATCGGATAATCTTTACACGCTTCGTAAAACTCCCCGATCCCCAAAGGAACGCTGATGATTTTTTCAAGATTGGGATAGCGCATTGCGTCGTTAACGGCTTTGGTTTGATCGTGCGGTTGGTTGATTACATGTAATGCCATGATGAATGTTCCTCTATGGATAGTAAAATAAAACATATCATAGCATTTTAAGGTGCAATTTGCACTGTAGAAACGATCAGAAAGGACGGCTACACTGTCACGGTGTAGCCGTTTGGAAAGATTAGAACTGGACGAGATTTTGGATCTTCTCAACGATGCTTGGATCTTCCAACGTTGAGATATCTTGAGTGATCGGCTCTTTCTTTGCGATCGAACGTAAAATTCTTCGCATGATCTTGCCGCTTCTGGTTTTCGGAAGTCCCGGAACGAAACGAATCGCATCGAGTTTGGCGATATTGCCGATCTCTTTGACGATCAGCTTGTTGAGCTCTTGGATCATGTAAACTTCTTCGCCGATGGTATCGTCGCCTTTAATCACGATATACGCAAAAATACCCTCTCCTTTGATCGGATCGGGACGTCCGACGACCGCCACTTCGGCAACGTTCTCATGATGCCCGAGGACGGCTTCGATTTCCGCCGTTCCGATGCGGTGACCCGAAACGTTAATAACATCATCCGTACGTCCGGTAATGATAATATAACCGTCTTCGTCGTACATCGCACCGTCTCCCGAAAAGTACACGGGAACACCGTCTTTTTTATGATCGCCGAAATACGACTTCACAAAGCGATCGCTATCACCCCAGATATTGCGAATCATGGACGGCCACGGGCGCGTAATGCATAAAAAGCCTTTTTCATGCGGCGTGCTCACGCGTTGTCCATGCTCATCTAAAATCTCTGCTTTAATGCCCGGAAGCGGAAACGTCGCCGAACCAGGTTTAATCGGTGTCGCACCCGGAAGCGGCGTAATCATATGACCGCCCGTTTCGGTTTGCCACCACGTATCCACGATCGGACAACGTCCGCCGCCGATCTCCTCATAGTACCACATCCACGCATCGGGATTGATCGGTTCGCCGACCGTTCCTAAGACTTTGAGCGAACTCAAATCGTAACGTTTGGGTGCATCGGCTCCCTCTTTATGCAACAATCGAATCGCCGTCGGTGCGGTGTAAAACTGATTGACGCGATGCTCTTCGATCATACTCCACCATCGACCGACATCGGGGAACGTCGGAACGCCTTCGTACATAATGGTCGTTGCACCCATTGCCAACGGACCGTAAACGATGTACGTATGCCCCGTTATCCAGCCCACGTCCGCCGTACACCAAAACGTATCGTTTTCTTTCACGTCGAAAACGTGTTCCATCGTGTATTGCGCCCAAAGGATATAACCGGCACTACTGTGCTGAACGCCTTTAGGTTTACCCGTACTTCCCGAGGTATAAAGTAAGAAAAGCGGATCTTCCGCATCCATCCACTCAGCCTCGCAGTATTGCGATTCGTTCATGATAATTTCGTTGTAAACGTAATCGCGCCCCGGAACGTACTCGATGTCCTCAAAGTTGCGTTGAACGATCAACACTTTGTCGCAACATTCACACCCTTCTTTCAGTGCTTCATCGACGACGGGTTTTAACATGTAAGGTTTACCGCGTCGAAACGCACCGTCGGCGGTGATGACGAGTTTGGCCTGTGCATCTTGAATACGATCTCTTAAAGCATCTGCCGAAAACCCGCCGAATACGACCGAATGGATCGCTCCGATTTTAGCGCACGCCAACATCGCAAACGCCGCTTCGGGAATCATCGGCATGTACAAAACGACGCGGTCGCCTTTTTTAATCCCGAAACGATTGCGCATCAAATTCGCTAAACGATTGACGCGATAAAAAAGTTGAAGGTAGGTAATGATGCGGCGTTTGCCGTCTTCACCTTCCCAAATAATCGCCGCCTTATTTTTACGACTGTTTAAATGCCTGCCTAAACATTGATGCGTAACGTTGAGTTTTCCTCCTTCAAACCATTTGTAAAACGGAGCGTTATCTTCGTTGAGTACGCGATCGTAAGGTTTAAACCATTCGATTTTTTCGCGAGCAAGCTTATCCCAATACCCCTCGAAATTTTCATCGGCTTGAATACAAAGCTCTTTGTATTCGCACATATTTTTAATTCTTGCCTCTTTGCTGAGTGTTCTGTTAGGTTCAAAAACGTGTGACATTGTTCTAATCCTTAAAGTTCATTTTTACACGGTGTTTGGGCAAAGCCCAAACACCTACTAAAGCTTGCTTCTAACGAAGCAGAATTTCTTTACATGTCAAGGCAAAGCCCAAACACCTACTAAAGCTTGCTTCTAACGAAGCAGAATTTCTTTACATGTCAAGGCAAAGCCTCTTAATGTGCGCTTGCGCCCTCCGCACCGATACCCGTTTGACTTCGGATAAATTGGTGCTCGTAGGCCTCGATCTCTTTTTTAGCATCTTCGCTTTGATCCATTAAAGAGAAGAGCCAAATTCCGATAAAGGCAACCGCCATCGAGAAGATCGCCGGATTGCCGTAGGCGTAAATCGCGGTTTTATTGCCTAAGACGTCCACCCAAACCGCTTTACTCAAGACGACCAACACGACCGCCGTTAAAAGTCCCAACGATCCGCCCCAAACGGCGCCTTTGGTCGTCAACTTTTTCCAGAACATCGATAAGAACAAGATAGGGAAGTTCGCACTTGCCGCAATTGCAAACGCAAGTCCTACCATGAACGCGATGTTTTGTTTTTCAAACGCAATTCCCAAGAAAATCGCAACAATACCTAAAGCGATCGTCGAGTATTTCGATACCTTCATCTCCATCATCTCATCCACGCGACCTCTGGCAAAGACGTTCGCGTAAAGATCGTGGCTGACCGCACTTGCACCCGCAAGCGTCAATCCCGAAACAACCGCCAAGATCGTCGCAAACGCAACCGCCGAGATAAACCCTAAGAAAAGGTTTCCGCCGATCGCATGGGCCGTGTGAATCGCCGACATGTTACCCCCGCCGATAATGCCGCCTTTAATCGGATCGAGATAATCCGGATTATTGGTTAACAAAACGATAGCACCAAATCCGATAATAAACGTTAAAATATAAAAGTAACCGATAAATCCCGTCGCAAAAAAGACCGACTTTCTCGCTTCTTTTGCATCGCTTACGGTAAAGAATCGCATCAAGATATGCGGTAATCCCGCCGTTCCGAACATCAACGCCATACCTAAGCTAATCGCCGAAATTGGATCGCTGACTAACCCGCCCGGAGCCATGATCGCAGCACTTTTCTTAGCTGCAACCGCTTGCGAAAAGAGCGTTTCAAAACTAAATCCGACTTGATACATAATCATAATCGCCATAAACGATGCGCCGGAAAGTAACAAAACTGCTTTGATGATTTGCACCCACGTCGTCGCCAACATACCGCCGAACGTTACGTAAAGAATCATCAAAATACCGACCATCACGACCGCATATTCGTAATCAAGCCCGAACAAAATCTGAATCAATTGCCCCGCACCGACCATTTGCGCGATCAAATACAACGCCACCGTCGCTAAAGAGCCTAAAGCCGCCAACGTTCGGATCGGTGTTTGTCGTAAACGGTACGATGCCACGTCGCTAAACGTATATTTTCCGAGATTTCGAAGTTGCTCCGCCACCAAAAATAAGATAATCGGCCAACCGACCAAAAATCCGATGGAGTAGATCAATCCGTCAAATCCTTTGAGGTAAACCAAGCCCGAAATGCCTAAAAACGATGCCGCGGACATATAATCTCCCGCGATCGCAAGACCGTTTTGAAAACCCGTAATTCCCCCGCCGGCAGTGTAAAAATCTTTCGCCGTTTTGGTTCTTTTAGCCGCCCAGTACGTAATGCCCAGCGTTGCTAAAACGAAAATCAAAAACATCACGATCGCCGATACGTTGATGTCGCGTTTACCGCTAAATTGTGCGTCTGCCGCAAAAACAAAGCTGCTTAAGCTTAAAAGGAGTAAGCCCCATTTCATTCGACGCTCCTTACTTCTTCTTTAATTTGATGCGTCATATCGTCAAATTCTCCGTTGGCTCGTTGAGTGTAGATACCCGTAAGCACAAACGCGATCACGATGACCGCCAATCCTACCGGAATTCCGACCGTCGTAACGCCCTCTCCGATCTTTTGCGCAAAGGTTGCGGGAGAAAAAGCAATTACGAGAATAAACGCGTAATACACGACAAGCATCACAATCGAAAGTTGCCATGCAAAGCGGCTTCTTTTTTGTACGAGTTCGGCAAATTTTGGATTTGCCTTGACTCTGTCGTAGACATGTTGGCTCATAAATGCTCCTTCATAGTAAATGTGTGAATCACGAAGAAATTGTAAATAAGTAACATAGCATTATCGTAGCATTTTCAAAACAGCAGAAGAACCGTGAAGATATTTAAAATAAATGTGTATTTTTGTAACTTTTAACGCTTTTGCTCCGGTAAGTAACGTTCAATTTTATAGCCGACGCCTTTGAGATTGACAATAAAATCTTCCTTAAGAAGCTTACGAAAACGGCTTATTTCAGCCCTAATTGTGGCATTGTCGACCGGTTCGTCGTTCCATGCGTAACTGCGAAATTTTTCGAAGTCTACCACGATGCCGATGTTCTCGCACAATAGTGTCACTATTTGTAACTGTTTTTTGGTCAAGACTTGAACATTATTATTGTAAAACAACATTTGCTCTTGTTTGGAGAAGACGTATTTGGGACTTAAGATGATGTGTTGCATCCGTTTGATCTCATACTCTTTTTTAATTTTATCGATACGAAGCCCCAACTCTTTCAGATGAAACGGTTTTTTCAGGTAATCCGACGCTCCGAGTTCAAAGGCTTGGGTAATATCGTCGATATCGACGTTGGCACTAATAAAAATGCTCGGATAGTTTTGTTCGATCTCGTTGAGCGATTTTAAGAGTTCCAAACCCGTCATTTTCGGAATGTTAATGTCTAAAATTAAAAGATCGAACGACTCTTGGCGGATCGCGGCATACGCTTCGTCTCCTTTACCGAAACTCACGACTTTGTGCCCTAACGCTTCCAAATACTCCTCAATCGAACTGCGAAGCATCCATTCGTCTTCCAAAAGCAAAATTTTCATCGTTATCCTTTCCTAAAACGGTACGTAAAACGCGTCGACGTGTCCGAAGCCACGCTGACCTCAACGTCGTTACGATCGCAAATCTCTTTGACGATATTGAGTCCCAAGCCAAAACCGCCGCGAACGTCGTTTTCACGGTAGTATCGGCTGAAAAGATTTTCAAGAGACTGAATCGTATCGCCGACGTTTTGTACTTCAAAAACAACGAATGCCTCTTGCGCGTAAAGCTTGACATGTACGTTTTGTTTTTCGTAACTGTATTTTATCGCATTGGAGATATTGTTGTCGCAAATACGCTGCAACTCGATCTCGTTGAAAACGATAAAAAGATCGGGGCTTATGTCGGTACAAAGCGTCAGCTTGTTTCCTTCGGCAACATCTTCAAAATAATGCACCCTCTCTTGTAAAAACGATGAAAAATCGACCATCGATTTGGCATAGACAACATGATCTTTTTTTGCCACGTACGCCAAATCTTCGTAAATATTGTCAAGCACCTTCACCGCCGCTTCGATTTTGACGAGGTAAGGATTTTTTTCAAATTTGAGATTGTACAAATCGATGTTCATTAAAATGATCGAAAGGGGCGTATTGATCTCGTGGATCGCATTTTTCACAAAACGGTCTTGCGTTTCCAAAAGCTCTTGCGTATAGGCGACCGAGCGTTTGAGCTCTTCGGTCTTTTGCTCGATGATCGCCTCCAAGTTGGTATTGAGCTTTGCTAGATCGTCGTTTTTACCGTGAATCTCCTCGATCATCGCGTTGGCGTGGTTGGCAATCTCGCGAAATTCTCGAAAACGCATCTTTTCCGTATCGATAAAACGGTAACTCTGCGCCGCTTCTTTAAACGACGCGACGATCAAACGCACTTCGCGCGCCATCAACTCATTGACGTAGCGGTACTCGATCGTACTGATCATATACATCACGAGTGCCAACGCATAAATTTTGACCATAAAGTCGATGATTTTATCTTTGTACTCTTTGTGCTTATGCTCCAAAACGACCTCAAGCGAATGTGCCGCTTCGACGCTGTTTCCAAGCGTTAACAATGTCGAGGGGTACGATGCTTCGATGCGTTCGATCTCTTTTTGGTAAGCAAAATATTCGTTCGCGATAATCAAACAAGCAAAAATAAAAACAAACAACCCCGCAAACAAAAGTGCCATAAAATTGATTTGGCGGATGCTTTTATTGGTTTTATCTTGCCATAACATGTAAGAGCCTTTGGAAAAACAATTTCGTCCCTATTTTACCTTATAAAAGCCTCGCTCAAACCTATTTTGGTATAATTTAGCCCAAATACACGAAAGACGGAGCGCAAAATGAAACTAAGATTACCCGCCGAATGGGAAGAACAAGAAGCTCTCATCGTCGTTTTCCCTCCCAAAAAGAGCGACTGGGCGCACTCCATCGAAGCAATTCATCAAACGTATCTCACGTTTATCTCGACCGTCGCACGCTTTCAACCGTGCATCGTCGTTTGCGAAGATAAACAACACCTTGCCAACATTTTGCCCACGCTTCAAAATATCACGCTGGTCGAAATGCTCACGAACGATACGTGGATACGCGATTTTGGAGGCATCAACGTTTACAAAAACCACCAACGCCGTACTTACGACTTCATCTTCAACGCATGGGGCAATAAATTTGACGCAAGTATCGACAACACGATCACCAAACGCCTTTTTGAAGAGGGCTTTTTAACAGGAAAGCTCAAAAGCATCGATTTCGTACTGGAAGGCGGAAGCATCGAAAGCAACGGTCATGGCGTGATGCTTTCGACCGCATATTGCCTTTTTGAAGAGAACCGCAACGCACACCTTTCAAAAAAAGAGATCAAAAAAACGTTGATTAAGCTTTTCGGACTCAAAGAGTTGATTATCTTAAAGCACGGCGCGCTTATGGGCGACGACACCGATTCGCACATCGATACACTGGCACGCTTTTTAAACAAAAATACGATCGCTTACGTGAAATGCTACGACAAAGAAGACGAACACTACGACGAACTTAAAAAGATGGAAAAAGAGCTCAAAAAAACCTCTTTCGATCTCGTTCCGCTGCCTTTGCCTTCGGCGAAGTTCTTTAACGACCACCGTCTTCCCGCGACGTACCTCAATTTTATTTTAATCAACAACGCGGTTTTAGTACCGCTTTACAACGACGCCTACGATACCAAAGCACTTAAAACGTTTGCGCGTTATTTTCCTGAGCGTGAAATCGTCGGCATCGACGCTTCCGTGTTGATTCGCGAGCACGGCAGTTTGCATTGCGCTTCGATGAATATTTATAAAAAGAAGGATAACCTCTCGTGACACTCCAAAAAAAAGCAACCGTCGTCTCCAGTGCCACGGCAAGCGTTTTAATTATCGTCAAACTCTTTATCGGCTTGATGAGCGGCTCCGTCGCCGTTTTGGCTTCGGCGATCGATTCGGTTTTAGACCTCATCGTCTCCGCCTTCAACTATTTTGCGATTTTAAAATCCGAACAACCCGCCAATAAAACGTTCAATTACGGTAAAGGCAAAATCGAAGCCTTAGCCGCCGTGATCGAAGGTACGGTCATTAGCGTTTCGGGACTTTTTATTTTTTACACGTCGATTAAAAAAGCGATCGTGCATGAGCCTTTGGAATATTTGGGAAGTTCCATCCTCGTAATGGCAATCTCTTTGGTGTTGACGATTGCATTGGTCGCATTTCTCAACTACGTTGCAAAAAAAACGCGCAGTATGGTCGTCAAATCCGATGCGCTTCATTACCAAACGGACGTTTTAAGCAACGGTGCTATTTTAATTTCGCTCGTTCTGATCCAAATAACGCACTTTGAGCTGATCGACTCGATTATGGGCGTGGTTATTTCGATTTATATTATTCATTCGGCGTACGAGCTCATTAAAGACGGCGTGTATATTTTGCTAGACGCCTCGTTGGACGAACAGATCGTAGAAGATATTCGCAACATCATCGTCGCGGAGAAAGAGATTAGCGATTTTCACTACCTGAAAACTCGTAAATCCGGCAATACCAACTTCGTCGACGTTCACTTGGTTTTTAGCCCAGGTATTTCACTCTTACGTGCACACCACGCGGGAGATCGCATCGAAGAGAAGATCAAAGAGCTGATCCCAAGCGACGAATGGGTCATCACCGCACACCTTGATCCTTACGACGATTCGGAGATGAACGATCGCATGTCGTCGTTCAAGATCGACGAAGACCTTTAGCTAAACAACAAGGTCACGCGGTATCCGATGAAGGCTAAAACCCAAGCGATGATCGTCGTAAAGACGAACAGATACGCCAAATATTTATAACCGCCGCTCTCTTTCGTAAAAACGATGGAAGCGGCAAGGCACGGCAAATAAAACATCACGAAGATCATAAAAGAGACCGCCGAAGCCAAAGGGATTTGCTTTTGAAGCTCCGCAATGAGACTTTCGTTGCCCTCGTCCACGCCCGAACCGAGCGCGTACAAAACGCCTAAGGTCGAAACGACGACCTCTTTAGCCGCCAATCCTGACTCCAAGGCGACCGTCATTTTCCAATCAAATCCCAACGGGGTAAACAACCAATCGGTCGATTTTCCGATTTTGCCTAAGAAACTTTTTTCCAGCAAAACTTTGGACTTTTCGTTTTCGTACTCGACTTTTAAAGCCTCGTCGCTTGCTTGCTCGATTTTCTGATCGAAAGAGGCTTCAAGGTCGGGATATTTGGGATAGTTGCTCGCAAACCAAATCAACAAAGATGCCGCCAAAATAAACGTTCCCGCTTTTTGAAGGTACATAATCGCCTTGCTCACGACCGTATGCCAAATGAGCTTCAACGAAGGCAGACGGTATTTGGGCATTTCCATAACGAACGGCTCGTCAGCACCCTTAAAGACGAATCGTTTCAAAAATTTTGCCGCCAAAAGCCCGATAAACGCTCCGGCAAGATAGATAGCAAACAAAGCGTTACCCGCATGTTCTTGCCCGAAAAACGCTCCGGCGAACAACACGTAAACCGGAAGTTTCGCCCCGCAACTCATAAACCCGATGATAAAAAGCGTAATCAGCCGATCTTTATCGTTTTTGAGCGTGCGCGCGCTCATATACGCAGGCACCGAACAACCAAAACCCGTAACAAGAGGAATAAAGCTTTTGCCGTGAAGTCCGAAACGGTGGAAAAATCCGTCCAGTAAAAACGCAACACGCGCCATATATCCGGTCGTCTCCAACAAAGCGATGCCTAAAAATAAAATGACGATATTGGGTAAGAACATCACCACTGCACCCACGCCCGAAATTGCGCCATCGGCGATAATAGAGCCCAGCTCGCCCTCTCCGAAAACCGTTTTGGCATAATTGCCCAAAGCAACGAAAAAAGCATCGATCCAATCCATCGGAATCGAGCCTAGCGTAAACGTTAACTGAAACAAACTCCACATTAAAAAGAAAAAGATAGGAATGCCGTAAACGGGATGAATTAACACGGCGTCGATTTTTTGCGTGAGCGTTTGCGAGGTGCATTTTTTACAACTTAACGTCTCAACGACCGCGCCTTTGGCAAATGCGGCGCGTTCTTCGGCAAAAATTTCGGCGACGTCTTTCGTCTCGTAGTGAACGTAAAGATGCTCTAACGCCTCTTTCAAGAACGAAGAGAGCTCGACCCAAATCGGCTCTTCGTGCATCTTGCGGTAAGTTGCGGTATCTTCTTGTAAAAGCCTCAGGGCGATTTCGCGCGACGAAAGGCGAGATGCATAATGTTTGCGGTCTAAAAACGAAGCAAGCTTGCCGATTTCTTCTTCCACGACGTCGCTGTAAATCAGTTTGGATTTTTCAAGCGGGAAAAGCGAAACGTCGATGGCGCGATTGAGCAACTTACCGATGCCTCTTTTCGTTGCGGCGGAGACTTTGACGCACGGCACGCCCAAAATAGAACTCAGTTGTTCATGATCGATGCATTGCCCTTCTTTGTGGGCTTCGTCCATCATATTGAGCGCGACGATCATTTTTTTGCCGAGCTCCAAAAGTTGCGTCGTCAAATACAAATTGCGCTCTAAATTGGTCGCGTCGACCACGTTAATAATCAGATCGTAATGCTCGTTTTGTAAAAAATCTTTGGTCACGCGTTCGTCTTGCGTGTAGTCGTTGAGCGAGTACGTGCCGGGTAAATCGACGATTTTAATCGAATGCCCTTGCGCACTAAAATTGACTTCGGCTTTTTCGACCGTAACACCCGAAAAATTTCCGACTTTAAGCCTCGCATCGGCGATCGAGTTGATGAGCATGCTTTTGCCGACATTGGGCTGCCCCACAAGGGCGATAATCAGCTCGTTCATAGCGTCTCGATTCCGATGCGTTTCGCCTCTTCAAAGCGCAGTGCCAAAAGTGTCGTACCGACTTCAATCTCCATCGTACTTTTTGCCATACTCATGGCTTTCACTTCCAAAAGACTTCCTTTTCGAAGACCCAACGAAAAAAGCCGCTGCTTTAATTCTCCCTCGGCGTCGATTTTTTTGACTTTGCCTTTTTCTCCGGCATTGAGATCCGAGAGTGCTTTCATAGTGTTCCTTCTTGATAATACTCATCAAAATTCTAAATTAAAACCGATTAAAAGCTCATTAATGTATAATTAAACCCTATAACCTAAGCGCACAAGAGGATTTTTTATGAAAGTCGGACTCATCCAACACGCCATTGAAAGCACGTCAGAAAAAACCATAGCTAAGAGCGTTTCCCTCATCCAAAAAGCCGCTCGTGAGGGCGCAGAGCTTGTCGTTTTGCAAGAACTCCACCAAGATCGCTACTTCTGCATCAATGAAGATGTCGCGTGTTTTGACCTCGCGAGCAACTGGGAAAGCGACATCGCTTTTTGGTCTAGCATCGCCAAAGAAAACAAGGTCGTTTTAGTCACGTCCCTTTTTGAAAAACGCTCCGCAGGTCTGTACCACAACACCGCCGTCGTCTTTGAAAAAGATGGCACCATAGCCGGCAAATACCGCAAAATGCACATCCCCGATGACCCCGGTTTTTACGAAAAATTCTACTTCACCCCAGGCGATATGGGCTACAACCCCATCCAAACCAGTGTCGGCAAACTAGGACTTTTGGTCTGTTGGGATCAATGGTACCCCGAAGCCGCACGCTTAATGGCGTTAAAAGGTGCAGACATGCTCATCTACCCCACCGCTATCGGTTGGTTTGATGAAGACATGGAAGATGAAAAACGAAGACAATGCGACGCATGGGAAACCGTACAACGCGGACACGCCATCGCCAATGGCTTACCCGTCATTAGCGTCAATCGCATCGGTAAAGAAGCGGACAACCACGGCGTGTTAGACGGCATCCGCTTCTGGGGCAACTCCTTTGTAGCAGGACCACAAGGCGAAATCATCGTGCGTGCCAGCCACGACCAAGAAGAAGTGCTCATCGTCGATGTTGACCTACAAAGAGGCGAACACGTCAGACGCATCTGGCCATTTTTACGTGATAGAAGAATTGAGACTTACGGGGATTTGACAAAACGATTTATCGACTAAAACCTTTTTACATGTAAAGTTTTTTAGCTTTACATGTAAACCTTTGGAGTGAGTATGGAACTGGTTTATTTGTGGGTGAAAGAGTATAAAAATATCAAAAATCAAGGGTTTAATTTTTCGCCTAGGTTTACATGTAAGTATGATGAAGCTACAAAAGAACTGACGATTGAAGAAAAAGAGTATGTCAATATTTTCCCATCAAATATTAACGTTACTGCAATTGTTGGGGAAAATGGGAGTGGAAAGAGTAGTTTAATAGGTATTCTTTATAATCTTCTATACAATCTCAAATTAAATTTTGAATTTATTTTCGTATACAAGAATTGTTATCTTACAAATATAAAAAATCTTTCAATAAATATAAATTTAGAAGAAAAAAAAGAATTTATTTGGCATAAAGAAAATATAGATTTTTATTACTATTCGTCCGAAAAAGAAAGAGATTCTATTTCTAGTGAAGAATATTTTAGTACCAACTATAGAGAGGGAAATAATTACGAAAAGAAAATAGTTTTAAGCAACTATTTTATAAGTCAAAGAATATTGGAAATATATAAAACACAAGAGAGTACCAAAAATATTGAAATATCTTCCTTTTTTTATCTTCCTGATAGAGTTAAATTTTCGTTAAAACCAGAGAATCAAATACTTGAAAATATTTTTTCAGGTGCTGATGAGCATTTTCGTGCAAATTGTTTTGAACATTTTGAATATGAATTTTTAAATTATGAAACATATAATGGGTTTTTGTTAATGCTATATATGTTAAGAAATGGACTAGATGTAAATCTATTAGAATATAGAGATTCTATACCTCATTTATTAAGTGATGCAATACAATATGGTAAAAATTTAGTTAGTGAAACTGATTTTAAAGAATATTTTAAAAATACTGAATATATTGAGATTGAAAAGCTCACAAAAAAGGAACAAATTTTTTATTTTAGTATTTGTCATTCGTTTTTTCATTTTGAATTTAAAGATTCAAAGAATAGGGAGTATGAAGATTTAAGTTCTGGTGAAAAAAATTTGTATGGACAATTAATTAACATACATTACTATGGTATAAAAGATGATAATGAAAGTTTGATATTTTTATTTGATGAACCAGAAATTACTCTGCATCCAAATTGGCAACGACGTTATATAAAAGAATTAAATTGTGTAGCAAAGAGATTAAACAAAAGAATTTCTTTTTTTATAGTATCACATTCTCCATTGCTTCTTTCAGATTTGCCAAAAGAAAATGTCATATTTTTAAAAAAAGATGAAAATGGTAATTGTAAAAATGTTAGTGAAGAAACAAACATCGAAACCTTTGGAGCCAATATCCACACCCTACTCTCTCACGGGTTTTTTATGAAAGATGGGCTTATGGGCGAATTTTCGAAAAATAAAATCAATGAAGTGATTGACTATCTAAACGGTAAAGATTCTCCCATCAAAGACGATGACGAAGCGGAAAGGTACATTCGCATCATCGGTGAGCCTATCGTCAAAAGGCAATTACAGCGTATGCTTGATAGCAAAAAATTAGACAAGATGAAAGAAATTGATGCGCTTAAAAACCAAATAGAAAGCCTCCAAAATCGCTTAGACAATTTGGAAAAGAAACCATGATAAAAATTGCCACACCAAATTTGGAAGAGTTGGCGCACAAGCATTTTGAAGCACTGAAATCAAAAATAAAATTTCCTACATGTAAATATTCTCTTGAAGAAGTCATCACCGCAAAACCTGAAAAACTGCATGAAATTGCCATGACTTACAAAGGCGATACTACTTTTAATTTTATGATAAATCTATACAATAATTTTTGTGATAAAAAGAAAGAATATGACGCCTACGATTTAGCGCAATCTCTTAATGTCACTGTTTGCCCGTATTGCAACCGCAATTATACGTTTACGGTTCGCTCCAAAAATGGCTCAACGCGCCCGCAATTTGACCATTTTTACGATAAAGCGACCTATCCGATCTTGGCATTGTCGTTTTACAATCTCATACCCAGTTGCCCTACATGTAACTCAAGCATAAAAGGGCGCAAGCGATTTTCACTTACGACGCACATTCATCCTTACGTTGAAGGCTTCGATGACAAAGCGCGTTTTGCTTTACATGTAAAGGATAGTTCGTTTTATTACGATGAAAAAGGGTTTGATTTAGAGCTTAGTTCAAACGACGCAAAAGCCAAAAAAAACATCAAAGATTTTGCGTTGGAAGAGATTTATAAAAACCACAAAGACATCGTCCTAGAACTCATCCAAAAATCCATTATGTACAATGAAAGCTACATCGAAGAGCTGATGAAAAACTACGAGGGAACGCTCTTTAAAAACGAAGAAGATTTACTGCGTTTGATCTTTGGTGGCTACATCGCCGATGAAGACTTAGGCAAGCGCCCTCTTTCCAAACTCACCAAAGATATTTTGGAGCAATTAGAGATCGTCTAAAACCGCTTTTTTCGATCTCGCGTATGGTTTCTTGGCTACTCGTTTGCAGGTGCTTCGGGTGACGTTGCGGCAATTTTTGCGCTATACGTTATATTTTAAATTATATTACGGTACAATATGTTTCATTGCACTAAGGAGAAGCACGATGAGTGAAGTTTACGCTATCTTTTTATCCGCCGTTTTTTCAAGTTTTATCGTCACTTTGGGTATCGCAACGCTCATCGGTACGGTATATGTCCTGACGTATAAATGCTTTGCATCGTATATTTCGTTTGACAAAATCGCACAAGCCGGAAAGAAAAAATAACACCGCATTGGAATGATTTCGTTAGCAATTGACATTACATATCCGTCCGTGACATAATTCTCACATGTATTAAGTTTTAGCTTAATCAACACACTCAAAGGAGTTACACATGAAGATTAGCGCACGAAATCAAATTTTAGGAAAAATCGTCGAAGTTAAAAAAGGACCCATTAACAGTGAAGTGATCGTCACTCCCGCTAGCGGCGAAAAAATTGTTTCCGTTATTACCAACGATGCGGTTGAAACACTCGGCTTAAAAGCAGGAAGCGAAGTGGTTTGTATTTTCAAAGCGCAAAGCGTTTTATTGGCAAAAGCCGACATCGCATTGGCTGTTAGCGCACGCAATAAAATCAAAGGAACGGTCAGCGAAATTAAAAACGGAGCGGTCAATTGTGAAGTCGTTATCACGACGCCTGCGGGTATCGTCGTTACCTCCATCGTTACCGAAGATGCAAAACAAGAGCTCTCTTTAGCAAAAGGCGATAGCGTTTACGCCATCATCAAAGCTTCCAATATTTTAGTCGGCGTTAATTAACAAACCGTCTTTGTAGGCTCATACGTTTTAAAGTACCACATCAGCGCGAACATTAGCCCTGATGTGGTTGCGATACTTTCGTCGAACATAAACTCGATCGTTTTTTCCCGCTTCAAATAAATCACTTCGATATTTTCATTGTCGATTCCGCCGCCTTCGCTCACTTTCATACTTTCATCTAAAACGACGTAATAAAGCGTCTGACGACCGCCCGCAAAGCCGACCGCCGTGTAAAACGACGAAATTTTTTCTATTTTACTTAAGGGCACGTCATAACCCGTCTCTTCGAGTATCTCTTCTTGCGCGATTTCGATTAGGCTTTTGTCTTTATCGACGATGCCCGCACACAACTCGTACGTAAAGCCGTCGTGATTTTTCAAATAGATGGAAGGGCGAAACTGTTTGACAAATACAAAAGAGTCTAAGGCTTTATGGTACAGTAAAATGGCGACGCTGTTATGCGTATCGACAATATCCCAACGTTTTTCGACATTGTTGTGCATGTAGTACATGCTTTTGGGTTTAATATAGCACGAGTCGATACACTCCTCGATTTTGAGCACTTCAATCGTATGGTCCATCGCTTAAATCCAGCCTTTTTTCTTAAAAAACAAGATAGGCGTAATCGCCGAAAGTACCATCAAAAAGAGTGAAAAGGCATATCCGTATTGCCAATCAAGTTCGGGCAAAACTTTAAAGTTCATTCCGTAAATACTCGCGATCAACGTCGGCGGTAAAAAGATAACGTTCATAATCGTAAAGATTTTAATGACTTTATTTTGCTCGATGTTCAAAACGCCCACGAAGATGTTTTGCAAATAATCGAGCCTTTCAAAGTTGAACTCGGTATAGTCGATCAAGGACTTAATATCCTTCAGCATGATGACGATGTCGCCTCGAAGCGAACTGTCGTCGTATTTGTTTGATTTTAAAAAGGAGGTTAAGATGCGTTGCTTATCCATCAAGTTTTCGCGAATATTCATATTGAGATCTTCAAACGAGGAGATTTTCTCCAACATCTCTTCATCATCGTTCGTATAGTCCGTAAAAACATGTTTGCGCAAACGCGTGATGTCCTTGGAAAGTTTTTCGATAATGTCGGCGTCCGCGTCGATTCTGATGTCTAAAAGTTGCGAAAAAATGTAGTATCCGTTTTTAAATTCGCGCGGGGCATAGTAAAAGCGTTTGCTAAATTCTTCAAAAGTTTTGAGTTCTTTATAGCGAATAGAGATCAAAAGATTGCCCTGCAAAATAAACGAAACCGTTTCGTTATGGGCACTATCGTCGTTGGCGATCAAAAAGAAACTGTTGATTTCGATTTTTTTATCTTCTTCCCAATAACGAGACGAAATCTCGATCTCTTCGGACTCTTGTTTGGTCGGAAAATCGATCCCGAACGTATGTTCGACAAAGACGATCTCTTCGCTGGTCGGAAGTAACATGTCAAGCCAAACGACTTTGCTTTTTTTATCTTCGTTATCGTCGAATTCGCTTAAATCCGTAATGACTTCTAGCTTATTGCTGTTTTTAAAGAAACATCGTATCATGGACTCTTCTTCTCTTTTTTTTAAAATTCTATCGCAAAACGGTTATCGTTTGCTTACATGTCACTTTTTTTATCGAACGGATACGCGTATTCGAAATTCTCTTCTTGTACGGGAGGCACATGTTCTTTTAACGCCGTTTCAACCTTGTTTTTCAGTGCTTTAGTATACTCCAAAAATCCGCGAAGATCGTTACCGCTTAAAGCACTTTTAGCGATTTTGACGACGCTTGCGGGATTGATGGCGACATTGTTGCGGTAAAGTCCAAAATGCAAGTGCGGTCCGCTACTAAGCCCCGTATTGCCGACATAGCCGATAACTTGCCCCTGTTTGACGACTTGCCCGCTACGAAGCCCTTTGGCAAAACCGTTAAGATGTCCGTAAAGCGTTTTGTAACTGCCGTCGTGGTTGACTTCGATCGTATTGCCGTACCCGCCTTTTTCGCCGACGAAATTCACGCGTCCGTTACCCGCCGATTTGACGGGTGTTCCCACGCTTGCGGCATAGTCGATACCTAAATGCGCACGGTATTTCTGTAAAATGGGATGCCAGCGCATCAACGTAAACGGCGAAGAGATACGCGTATAATTGACGGGCGTACTGAGCAAGAAATTTTCGAGTTCCTGACCTTTAGCGTCGTAATAGCTCTCTTTATAATAAAAAATATAGTTTTGTTTATTTTTGGTCTCGATCATCGAAACGTCGATCTTGATAGAACCGAACTGTTTTCCGAGCCTTCGTTTTTGACGGTACAGTAATACCAATTGGTCGTCTTTTTTCAAATTGCGAAGATTGACGCCGCTGTCGCGAAACGATTGCGCGAATTCGTTGGCCAAAAGATTGTTTTTCGTCGCATTGACGATATCCACAAAAGGAGAATTTTGAATGTCAAGAACCAAAGCATGCTCTTCCAACTGAACGGCAATCGGCTCTATCTCCATGATAAACTGATCGTTTTTTTGCTTGATATGCATCTGAAGCTCTTCACCGATCGGAATCAACACTTGCTCTAAAGCATTCGTATCGCTGTTGCGGAGGACTTGGTATTTGATGCCGGCGATAATCTCGGCGGCCAATTCTTGCTCTTCTTTATCCAAACTGTAGTAAATCGACGAAGGAAGTTGATTGTGGTCTAGAAACGTTAAGAAAGTTTCGCCTTTAGGCCATTTGAGCTCTTCCAAATAAGCCGCGGCGGAGAAGGATAGCAGTAGCAGCCACGCGATGATTAGTTTAGTCATTGTCCCTCCTCGTCTGGGTGGATTTTAGCGGAACAAATCTTACAAAACGCCTAAGAAAGCCCTGAAATATCCCTAAATTTTTCTCCGATTGCCGCTTCGTGCCGCCAAGGATACCCCGTTCATAAAGCGTTATGAAAGAACTCTATAGTATAATCATTGGCAAAAAATAAAGGGTTAGTTTGCCCTTCAAGGAGTTCGTATTGAATAAGCTCGTTTTAGCTCTATCTTTTTTGGTGTTATGTACGTTTGCGCAAGCTCAAACCCTCTTTAAAGAATACAAGACGAAGGTTCTCGAGACGTCCGACACCCAAGTAGTCATTGCCGATTCTCCCGAGATTGTTATAGGTGCGAGCGGCGTTATTAAACACTCTTTCGATGCTAAAACGACCACGATTATTGCCCGCGGCGACGTCGTACAAAAAGACGGTACGAAAGCCGTTTTAAAACTTGCGAAATTCGAAATGCTCTCTCAAGGCGCATTTCCCGAAGCAGGCGTTAAACCAGTTGCCGGCGACGAAGTGATTATGAACTACCTTTACGATCGTGCATTAATCGTCGTTCCAAACGCTAACGTCTTTCGCGACATTACCAAAGAGTATTCGGACATCACGTGGATTCATCCCGATCTTGTTGCGGCATATCTCAGTAAACTTTATCGTCCGAACCCCGATCAAACAATTTTTCGACAAGCATGCTATCAAAACACGGCTTCTTTGATCTTCTTCGGTATCAAAGACCAAGGGTATTTCGTCGATTGCCACAATTTCAATACGATCAAAACCGTTAAAATCACAAACTCGGGCGAAACGCAACTGCCGTTTTACGCACGCGTCAAAGACATCGAAACGTCATGGTTTAGTTGGAGTAGCTCCAAAATTAGCGACTACGATAGCTACTATAAAACGTTGATCGGAAAATAAACGATGTTAGAGACAAGCCATCTTAGCCATTTTAAACGCCTCTTAGGCGAAGAAAACGTTTACGACGATAAAGCCCATCTGCTAGCGTATTGCTACGATGCGACGCGTACGCGTTACTTACCCGACGCGGTTTTGTTTCCGCGCCATGAAGAAGACGTCGCGGCGATTTTAACGTATTGTAACGAACACCGCATCGTGATCACGCCTCGCGGGGCGGGAAGCGGATTTACCGGCGGTGCATTACCCGCAAACGGCGGTATCGTCCTTGCCTTTGAAAAACATATGAACAAAATCCTTGAAATCGATATGGAGAACATGGTCGCGGTCGTGCAACCGGGCGTTATTAACATGCACCTTCAAAAAGCGGTCGAAGAGCTGGGTCTTTTTTACCCGCCCGATCCGGCGAGCGAAGAGTATTCAACACTTGGAGGAAACGTCAGCGAAAATGCCGGCGGTATGCGTGCGGCAAAATACGGAATTACCAAAGACTACGTGATGGCACTTCGTGCGGTACTTCCAAACGGCGAAGTCATTCGTGCGGGCAAACGTACCATTAAAGACGTTGCCGGTTACAATATCGCGGGCATTTTAATTGCCAGCGAAGGAACGCTTGCCGTGATTACCGAAATCACGCTTAAACTCATCGCCAAACCCAAAATGGCACAAACCGCCATGGGCGTTTTTCCGAGCGTCGATGATGCGATGAACGCGGTTTACAAAACGATGGCATTAGGCGTCACGCCCGTTGCGATGGAGTTTTTAGACAATTACTCAATTCGTGCCGTCGAGCAAAAATTCCATAAAGGCCTCCCGATCGATGCGGGTGCTATTTTGATTACCGACGTGGACGGAAATAGCCAAGACGAATTGAGCCAACAACTCGACATTATCGAAAAAGCGTTCCATGAAAACGGCTGTTCTCACTTTAAACGCGCACAAAACGAACAAGAATCCAAAGATTTGTGGTTCGCCAGACGCAATGCCAGCCAGTCTATCACGATTTACGGCAGTAAAAAACTCAACGAAGACATTACCGTTCCGCGAAGCAAGCTTCCCGCACTTCTTAAAGCGATCGGCGAAATCGCCACAAAATACGACGTCACGGTTCCGTGCTTCGGACACACGGGTGATGGCAACGTGCATACCAACGTGATGGTCGACGGAAGTGATCCGAAACAACTCGAAATCGGACATCATGCTATCGAAGAAATTTTCAAAGCTACCGTTGCTTTGGGCGGAACATTGAGCGGTGAACACGGTATCGGACTTAGCAAAGCACCTTTTATGCATTTGGCGTTCAGCGATGCGGAGATGGAACTCTTCCGCTCGATCAAAAAAGCATTTGATCCCAACAATATTCTCAATCCGTCCAAAATGGGGCTTTAGTGTTAAGCGCGAAAGAGTGTAAAGACTTTTTCAAAACCTTAAGAGACGTAGAACTAGCACACTACGCCTCTTCTTTAAGCTTTCATACGATTCTTTCGTTGATTCCTATTTTACTCGTTACCTTCAGTATTTTCACCAAAATGCCCTTGTTTGAAGTCTACTATGAAAAGCTTCAAGGGTTTATCTTCAGTTCTTTGATTCCGACCCAACAAGACGTTATGATACGCTACTTGCGCGATTTTATGGAAAACACCGGTAATATGGGCGTCGTAGGGCTTATCTTTGTAGTGTATATCTCGGTTATGTTCTTTTTGGATTACGAAAAAATCGTCAGCAAAATCTTTGAAATTCCGACCCGCAGTTTTTGGGAAGCCCTTTCGACGTATTGGACGACCGTAACGTTAATGCCCTTGGGGCTTATCGTCTTTTTTTACGTTCAATCGTTTGTGACGAGCAACTCGCCGTTTGTCGTCAATCTGATGGCATACGCGGTCATCTGGTTACTCTTTTTTGCGCTTTACAGTATCTCCGCCAAAATCAAAATTTACCTTAAAAGCGTACTGATCGCCTCGTTTATCGCTTCGTTGTGTTGGTATGGTTCCAAAATCGTCTTCGTTCTCTACGTCACGTACAACAAAACCTATCTTAGCATTTACGGCTCTTTTAGTATTTTGCTTTTCTTCTTTATCTGGATTTACTTCTCGTGGTTTATCTACCTTTACGGGTTAAAACTTTGCTTTTTACTGAATCAAAAAGAGACTCGCGCCGCTCAAGCCTAGACAGACAAACACAAGACTTTTAAAACGAATCGCCCCCAACGATAAAAGAACAAAAAATGCTAAAAACCATACGGGAAAATTGAGAAAATAGTGCGTTGAGGGTACACTTAAAAATCTTAAAAGCACGTCGTCAAGAACCCCTCCGTAACCTATGACATGTAACAAAAGCCCCAAAGGATAAAAAGCCACGAACACAAGGCTGGTGATCGGAGTCGTTAATTGTAAAAAGGTAAAGACGGGGAAAAACGTATGCACGAGCGGTAGCATCAAGAAAAAAACGCCCAAATCGACGATAAGCACTAAAACACTTTTGGGCAGTGTTCCAAAGTGATGCAAAAGCAAAAAAAGATAAAACACGCCCGCAACGGAGAACCAAAACGAAAGCGAAAACCAAAGAGAGGGAAAAAGTGCCAGTAAAAACAACGACGTCAGCCCAAGCGTTCCGAAAGAAAGAAGTTTGATACCGCGGGAGAAAAGGAAAAAGCCAAAGACGCTCATCGCAAAAGCCCTTAAAAACGAAGGCATAAAATCAAGAACGACCATATAGCCAAACAAAACGCCAAAAACGATACAACTCAAATCAAACGTTGCATTACGATACGGGAAATAGCGACTTTGAAAAAAACGATAGATCGGGCGAAGGAAGAAAAAAAGTAAAAAGCTAATCACGCCGACGTTATAGCCGCTAATCGCGATCAAGTGCGAAATACCCCATTTTTGCACCTCGTCTCGCAACTCTTTGGAAATCGGCGTGGCAAAAAAAAGTGTTTGGTACAGTTCGGCAAGCTTTTCGTTTTCGTGTTGCTCGGCAATGAAGCGATACCACGCTTTGGCATTCCACGGCGGAGCGTCTTCATAGATTTCGTACACCGAAAGATTGGGTGCGTAAAAACCTTTCACGTAATCGTAAAAAGTGACCTTATCGACTTTTAACTTGGCTTTTACCCTACTTTGAAACGTCACGTCCATCGCACGCCACGACGTCGTGTAAACTTCCGCACCGCCTAAATCTAGTTTGAGCTTTAAAACGTCGTAGGTTTTGCCTTTATCGTTGGTTTTGCGGTAATGGTTTAAAACGGTCGCTTTTCCTACATGTAAGGATTCTTTGACCAAGCTTTGGTAACGGTAAAACTCAAAAAGCAGTGAAATAAACGCTATGCAAACGACCGCTCCCATCAAAACAAAAAACTCTTTTTTGTTCGCAAAGAGCGGTAGGTCGCGCATTACAACGGCGGTAAGTCGATTTTGGCTTCGGGAGGATTGATCGAAGCGTTATACTGCACCACTTCGATCGGAATACCCATTTTACGATCCACGAAGCGCGTGCACGCTTTTTGAAAGACGAGGTTTGCCACGCCCACAGGACCGTTTCTGTTTTTACCGACGATCACTTCGGCATCTTCTTCGGGTTTTTCAAAGAAATTGCTTTTGTACTCTTTGCCTTCCGTGCGTGCTTTTTGCTCTTTTTCTTTCTCTTCGCGAATTTTATACACGTCGTCGCGGTAAACAAACAAAATCATATCGGCATCTTGTTCGATGGCTCCGGATTCACGAAGATCGCTTAGCATCGGGCGTTTATCGCTTCTGGCTTCCAAACCTCGGTTGAGCTGAGAAAGCGCGATAATCGGAATACTCAACTCACGCGCTAAAAGCTTCAATCCTCGGCTAATATCGCTGACTTCCAAATGCCGATCACGATTGCCGCCGGAGGTCATCAACTGCAAATAATCGATAATCGCCAACGAAATTTCGGGATGCTGAGATTTGAGTTTTCGAAGTTTCGCGCGCACTTGGTGAATGTCTACCGAACCGTTATCGTCGACGAAAAATTTGCGTTTGCTCATCTCGTCCGCCGCACGCGTCAAATGTCCCCACTGCTCGTCGTTCATGTCGCCGACTTTGAGCTTTTGAAGCGGAATCGACGTTTTAGCGCTGAGCATCCTAAGCATCAACTGCTCAGCCGGCATTTCTAACGAAAAGATCGCCACGCCACGCCCTTCATTCAAGGCGTTTTGCGCTAAATTGAGACAAAAAGCGGTATTGTGGGTTACGGTCATATCTTCCAATAAAAAGAGGCTATTGCCGTCTATTTCAAAGCCGAAATATTCGTCGACTTGATCGTATTCGACGCGAATACCCGTTTGGTTCCAACTACGTTTAACGCTCCAAGGCTGTGCTACTTTACGCTTCACTTTCACGGGAATCGAATCGACGTTCCCGAAAATGCGAACCCGATACACCTTACATGTAAAATCCCGAGACTTTATTTTTGCCTCTTTTGCTTTGAGGGAGGTTCTAAAGCCTAAAGTATCGGCAAGAAATTTAATTTGCCAGGCAAGATGCTCATCTTTTTGAGTAATTTCATACCCGTTGCATTGTGCGTCATAATGCCCGTCGCTGTCGATCAATCCTGCTAAAAGCTCTAAGCGTTTTTGCGTAGAGTTAATCAGATAATCGTGCGGAATATGCTTATGATCGATCAATCCTTGTTGACGTAAGAGAGCCTGTAAGCTCTCTTTTTTCGTATTGTCGGTATTGACGATCGCATACATAGGACATTTTTCGTTTTCGTCGGAGCGACTAACGCCTAAGCCCAATCGCGTCGCATATGCGTGAAGATACGCTACGATTTCACGATCTTGCGTCGCGATTCGAACGTCGGATTTTCGACCGTCGCCTAACCATAAACCCAAGAAATAAGGCTCAATTTCAACGCTTTTTTCCATAAATTTCACGGGAACTTTATATCCCTTATGATTATTTTTAAATTTTTTGCTTTTGCGTAAATAGTCTCGAACCGAAATATTGACGACATCGCCGTGTCGGTGTTTGCCTTCATTGCGCGAACGTTTCAAAGAGAGAATATGCGACTCGTTGACGCGATAGTCGATGCCTTTATTTTGTCTGACCCAATACATTTTTTCCGTACCGTGTGCCAAAGAGAGCACTTTTCGCGGCGTCGAGTCATCGCCCATCAGCAGTTCGCCCACGGCAATATCTTCGACGTTTCTCAACGTTCCGTCAAACATCAAAACTTTTGTACCTTTTGCCAAGCATTTCCCCATCGCCGGACGTGCCGCGACGATGATGAGATCGCCTTCCCCAAAGCCGGTCGTCAGTTTGTTGATCTCGGCAAAACCCGTGTCGACGCCGACGACGCCCGAATTACCGCGTTTTTTCATCTCGTGAATGTGCGCGATGGTCGCATGCGTCATCTCGGGCGATTCACGGAATTCTCGCGAGCTGTTTTCTTGCGTAATTTGATAGAGTTTTTGCTGAACCAAGTCCACGACGTCGCTTGAGGGAAGGTCTTTTTCGACCGCGATTTCTTTAATGTCGCTGGTTAGTTGCACCAACTCCCGCTTAATCGCTTTTTCTTTAATCTCTTCGACATAAGCTTTGGTTGCCGGAAGCGGATTGGTCGAGAGGATTTCCAACATTGCGTCTTCGTCGAATCGCCCTTGTTGATTCAGCTTTTTCTTGATGAACTCTTCATCGATCGGTAAATCTTCCCGCTCGCACGCTTCCATCGCTTCGTAAATATAGCGATGGCTCGGTAAGTAAAAATCTTTTGCGTTCAGGTTTGCCGCGACATCTTCAAAAGTTGCGGGATTAAACAAAATAGAGCTTAAAACGGAACGCTCGATATTGATATTGTGGAGGTTATTCACGCTTTATACTCCTTGGCGGCAC
Source organism: Sulfurospirillum cavolei (assembly GCF_001548055.1). Classification (GTDB taxonomy): domain Bacteria; phylum Campylobacterota; class Campylobacteria; order Campylobacterales; family Sulfurospirillaceae; genus Sulfurospirillum. Next base: position 841,880 of record NZ_AP014724.1, on the reverse strand, counting down.
GTTCGACGGCTTCTAAAAAGGTATCGACCAAATTTTCTTCCTTGAGTTTGGCAACCACTTCGCCTTTGACCATCACGAGTCCTTGTCCTTTACCGAACGCTATGGCGACATCGGCATGTTTAGCTTCGCCGATGGCATTGACCACGCATCCCATTACCGAGATATTCAGCGGTGCTTTAATGTGTTTTGTACGACGTTCTACTTCGGCAACGGCATTGACGAGGTTGGCTTCCAAACGTCCGCAGGTCGGGCAGGAAATGATGTTGAGTCCTTCGGCTTGTACGCCGCTGTCTTTCAAAATAGCCCGCCCTACTTTGATCTCTTCTTCCAACTCTCCCGTAATCGATACGCGCAAGGTATCGCCGATACCTTCCAACAAAAGCGTTCCAAGCGCGATGGACGACTTGACGGTCGAATGAAAAAGCGTACCCGCTTCGGTCACGCCCAAATGAAACGGGTAATCGACCAAAGGACGAAGCATACGATACGCTTCGACGGTGCGCTCCACGTCGCTGGCTTTGAGGGAGACTTTCATATTGGTAAAGCCCAAGTCTTCAAGGTATTTGATATTATAGAGCGCCGATTCGACCATACCTTTGGAGGTCGGACCGTACTTTTCGTCAAACTCTTTTTCCAAACTACCGCTGTTGACGCCGATACGAATCGGAATACCCCTTTCGTTGCACGCTTTAACGACCTCTTTAACGCGTGCTTTAGTGCCGATATTGCCCGGATTGATGCGAATGCAATCCACGACTTCCGCGGCGATGAGTGCTAAGCGGTAGTTAAAATGAATATCCGCAACCAAAGGAAGCGAACTTTGCGCTTTGATGCTTTTAAGAGCGCGAGCGTCTTCTTCGTTGGGAACGGCGACGCGAACGATGTCGCATCCGGCAAAATGCAACCGGCGTATCTGTTCGACCGTCGCGTCCACGTCGTGCGTTTTGGAAAACGTCATCGATTGAACGGGTATTTTGGCATCGCCGCCGATAGGCACGTTGCCGACAAAAATTTGTTTGGTTGGGTAGCGTTTTATCATGATTGATCCAACTTTGTCATACCTGCAAAATTCTCTTCTCAAAACGGTTATCGACGATGAAAACCTCGAAGCGGTCGCTTTTGGTTTATTGAGACTCCGTGTTTCGTGCGCAATTTTTACAGGTGTTTTTAGAATAGACTTCTTTCATAACCTTTAAAATATAAAGAGTTTGAACAGAGTGTGTTAATTTTTAAAACTCAAAATTGAGTCATAGCCAAAGCTATGGCGATGTTTTTAGTTTTAAAAAGTGATGTGCTATGTCTCAATACTCTTATTTTCATAGGTTATGACAGAAGTCTAATAGAAAAGATTATACACTTTTTGTTTTTAAGAAAAAGACAGAGGATCCATATCGGCTTCGACATGTAAGGATCGAAGCGCATGGGCAAATTCGAGCAATGCTTTGCTTGAGTCGCTTCTTGCCAAAAGTTCGTAACGGTATTTACCCGCGATTTTAGCGATATTCGCTTTACCGAATCCCACGACTTCGACGTTTGGAAAGTGTGCGGCAATACCTACGACGTGCTCGATAATCGCTTGGGCTTTTTCCTCTTTGGCATGCGAACTCATCAAGCGAAGCATCTTTTTAAACGGCGGATAAAGCCCCTTTCGACTCTGGGCTTCTTCGTGTAAAAATGCCTCAAAATCGTCTAAATAACGCTTGAAAAAAACGGCGTTTTTGGTTTGAATCAGTACCTCTCCGTAACCTTTACGTCCGCTTCTTCCCGCGATTTGTTTGACCAACGCCAGCGTTTTTTCTCTGGCGCGAAAATCGCTCATAGCCATTAAAGCGTCGATTCCTAAAATCACGGCAAGCCCGACGTCGTGGTAGTCGTGCCCTTTGGAGAGCATTTGCGTTCCGACCATAATGTCGATGCGATGTTCGTTAAAACGCGTTAAAATCTCGCTTAAATGCTTTTCGGTACGCACGACGTCGCGGTCGAACTGTTGAACGACAAAGCTTTCAAAGTGTGCTTGGAGTTTCTGGGCGACCTCCGCCGTTCCTAAGCGTTCGGCGATAATCTCGTCGTGACCGCAGGTCGGGCAAACGCTCGGAATCGTCTCGGCGTAATTGCAGTAATGACACTTCAACGCGTTTGCGGCATGGTGCAAGCTCATCGCAACGCTGCAAAACGGACATTCGATATGCGCGCCGCACTTCTTACATGTCACGTATTTGAAGTTGGCGCGCGTCGGTAAAAAGACGACGACTTGACGGTGTGCTTTCAGCGCGTTTTGAATCGCTTGCGTCATCACGTACGAAATGCCGTGTTCGCCCTCATCGTACAAAACCCTGCTTTGCGAAGGGAAAAACGTCCCTTTGAGTCGAAACGTCGGCAGTTTTTGAAAACTTCCAAGGCTTGGCGTCGCCGAACCCAAAAGCACGCGAATGCCTAATTTTTGGCCGAACAAAAGTGCCAAGTCTTTGGCGTTATAACGCGGACGTGAGCCTGATTTGTAGCTTTCGTCGTGTTCTTCGTCAACGACGATAACCCCTAAATGCGAAAACGGTAAAAAAAGTGCCGAACGCGTTCCCGCCACGACGGCGATTTTGCCCTCAGAAAGATCGCTTAAAATCTGCTCTTTTTTCTTCGCGCTGATTTTAGAGTGCCAAATGGCGACATGGGAACCGAAATGCTTCTTCAAGCGCTCTTTCATTTGCGGCGTTAAGCCGATTTCGGGAAGCAAAAAGATCGCTTGTTTGCCCTCGTCAATGCACTGTTCGAAAAGTTTCATATAGATTTCGGTTTTACCGCTTCCCGTATCTCCGAAAAGCAACGACGAAGGGTGTTCTTGAATAAAATCCAACGCTTTTTGTTGTTCCGAAGAAAGCGCAATCGACGTGCTCGTTTGAACGTTCTGGTCGCAAGAAGCATGCACGTCGTAAGGAATGAACAAGGCTAAAGCTTCCCCCAAAGAACAGACGTAATACTCCGCGATAAAACGGGCAAGCTCGATGATTTTAGGAGGATAAAAAAGCTCACATGTAGATCCGATGCACTCACATGTAAAGGAGGGTTTTTCAATGCTTTCCAGCACGACGCCGCGCATCGTTCGACGCGAAAGCGACACTTCTACCAGCGTACCTCGTGCAAGCGGCGCGTCGGAGCTATAGCTTAAAGGCGAAAGCGGAGATTTTAAAAGAGAGATTTGGTAGTAAAACACATTTATTGCGTTAATTGGGTACAGATATCGGTACCGTCCGTGCAGGTAAAAGCACCCGTAGCGTTATTGTACGCAAACGGATGAGCAACGCCCATGACTCTAAATGCGTATGCATTGACACCTGTTTTTACCCACTGTCCATCGCTACCTGCTGTCGAGATAATGGGATATTCCAAAATATTAGCCGCATTGCCCGCGGCGGTAAAAAAAAGATTGTCGCCGTCATTACTTTCCGCTGCGATAGCATCAAGATTTGAAGGAGAAAAACCGTTGGCTTGCGCGTTTCCTTGTAGCATATTTCGAGATCGTTGCATCGCAATGCCGCTACGAATCGCCGCGACTTGAGCCTTGCCTCTTGCGATCATCGCATCATCGCGCGTTACCGCAAGTCTTGGAATTGCAACAGCTGCCAAAATACCTAAAATGACGATAACGAAAACAAGTTCAATCATCGTAAAAGCATTTTTCATAATAATTATTTTCTTCTTAATAAATTTTAATCATTTCAATTTAAAGAGAGTAACATATAGTTACTCTCTTTCAAAATTACCTTGTAATACCTGTACCGCCAAAACTATACGTTTTAATAAGATTCGCAGCAGTCGTTTGAGCACCTTCACATGCACCAGTAGTTTGAGCACCAGTAGCTACTGTCATATTACCATCTGATGTAGTAGTAATTGTAAAACAACTATGAGTAGCATCAGCATTTAAATAAAGTGTAGTTCCAACAAAAGTTGTTGCATCTGTAGCAGCAGTCATAGCATTTGCCGCCGTTTGTAACTCAACATTTGTAACGTCAGTTGCTTTAGCGGCATTCCATGATGTATTACCCTTTGCAGTATAATATGACCCTGCATCTGATACCAAAGTTGAAAGATTTGCAGCAAGTTTTGAAGCTGTTGCATCATCTCTAGTTGCCGTCAATCTTGGAATAGCCACTGCCGCCAAGATACCTAAAATAACAATGACGAAGATCAATTCGATCATCGTGAAACCTTTTCTCATGAAAACTCCTTGTTATGGTGTTTGCCAATACACTTATTGACAATTGTTAGGATTATAATGAAAGGAACGTAAAGTCTAACTTAAAGCTCGTCTAACTTTCGTACCAATTGCGCGATTTCGTTTTCCAACATAAAAGCGTCGTAGCATTTGCCGACATACGCGAACAGTAACTCTTTAGGATCGATGGTGCTTCTATTTTTAAACCGTTCTTTAAAATCTTGTTCAAATTGAACGGCAAAATCGCCTTCCAACTTGATGTCGTAGTCTTTGCCGCCGAGGCTGATCGTAATCTTATTCATTTTTTCAGTACGGCTTCGATTTTGCTCAAAAGGTCGTCGGCATTGACGTCTTTACTAATCAAGTCGTTTTCCAGCTTGGCGATTTGTACGCTTTTGGCTTCGCTTTGAGCCTTTTCTTTGACGAGTTCTTGGCGTAAAAACTCGTTTTGCGCTTGAAGTTCTTGGTATTTTTCGACAAGTTCGCCGATCTTTTGCGTTAAAACGTTGATGGTTTGCTCTTGCATTTAAGGCTCCATGGTGGACTGTTTGCTATAATTGTAACAAAATTATTCCCAAAGTGTCTATATGAACCCTTTTCACATTCAAAGTCCCTACCGACCCTCCGGCGATCAACCCGAGGCAATCGCTAAACTGAGCGCGTCTATTCAAAAAGGCAATCGTTACCAAACGCTCATCGGCGTGACCGGAAGCGGCAAAACGTACACGATGGCACAGATTATTCAAACGCTTCAAATGCCCACGTTGATTATGACGCACAACAAAACCCTTGCCGCCCAGCTTTACAGTGAATTTAAGGGGTTTTTCCCTCAAAACCACGTGGAGTATTTCATCAGTTATTACGATTATTATCAGCCCGAAGCCTATATTCCGCGAAGCGATCTTTTCATCGAGAAAGACAGTTCGATCAACGAAGAGCTTGAGAGGTTGCGTCTCAGTGCCACCGCTTCGTTGCTTTCGTATCGCGACGTCATTTGCGTCGCCTCGGTCTCCGCCAACTACGGATTGGGCAATCCGCACGAATACAAAAAAATGGTGCAAATCATCGAAAAAGGGGTTTCGATCAACCAAAAAACCCTGCTCTTACGCTTGGTCGATATGGGCTATAAACGCAACGACGTCTATTTCGATCGGGGCTGTTTCAGGGTCAACGGCGACATCGTCGATATTTATCCCGCCTACAACGAAGAAGAGGCGATACGGGTTGAATTTTTCGGCGACGAGGTCGAGAGCATCTACTATTTTGACGTTTTGCTCAATCAAAAAAGACAATCCCTCGCCAAAGTCGTTATCTACGCCGCCAATCAATTTATCGTCGGACACGAACGCCTTCAACTTGCGATTAAACAGATCGAAACAGAGCTCGAAGAGCGTTTGGCGTTTTTGAAACAAGAGGGCAAACTGGTCGAATACCAACGCCTCAAACAACGTGTCGAATTTGATCTTGAAATGCTCCAAAGTACGGGCATGTGCAAAGGCATCGAAAACTATGCGCGCTATCTTACCGGCATCGAAGCGGGCGGCACGCCCTACTCGCTTTTCGATTACTTCGAAGCCATGAACGAAGAGTACCTCGTCATCGTTGACGAATCCCATGTCAGTCTGCCGCAATTTCGCGGTATGTTTGCAGGAGATCGCAGTCGCAAAGAAGTTTTGGTAGAGTACGGTTTTAGGCTTCCGAGTGCTTTGGACAACCGTCCGTTGATGTTCGACGAATTTATTCGCAAAGCACCGCGCTATTTGTTCGTGAGTGCCACGCCCAAAGAGTTGGAGTTAGAACTCAGCGGCGAAAATACCGCTGAACAGATTATCCGTCCGACGGGACTTTTAGATCCCGAAGTAGAGATTTTAAGCAGCAAACATCAAGTCGAAACGCTCTACGACGAGATCAAAAAAGTGACATGTAAAGACGAAAAAGTGCTCGTGACCGTTCTGACCAAAAAGATGGCGGAAGAGCTCACGCGCTACTACGCCGATCTTGGCATCAAAATCAAATACATGCACTCGGAAATCGACGCAATCGAACGCAATCAAATCATTCGCGCACTGCGTAACGGCGAATTCGACGTCTTAGTGGGCATCAACCTTTTGCGGGAGGGGCTGGATCTACCCGAAGTCTCTTTGGTCGCGATTTTGGACGCCGATAAAGAGGGTTTTTTACGCTCCGAAACGAGCTTGATCCAAACGATGGGACGTGCCGCACGTAATGTCAACGGTCGGGTTTTGATGTTTGCGGAAAAGATTACCGATTCGATGCAAAAAGCGATTGAAACGACGATGCGAAGACGTGCCCTTCAAGAAGCCTTCAACCAAAAACACGGCATTACCCCGCATAGTACGACGCGCAAAATGGATGAAAATCTTAAACTCGAAGAGCAAGCCGAGCTCTACAACGTTTATTCGAAAACGGAAAAGATTCCGCCGTCACAAAAGAAAAAAATTATCGCCGAATTGACCAAAGCGATGATGGAAGCGGCCAAGATTTTAGAGTTTGAAAAAGCCGCTAAATTGCGCGACCAAATCGAAAAACTGAAAAAGGCGTAACACTTCAGGATCACTTGTATTAATTTCGCATACATTCCGACCAAAATGCGTTATAATAGATCACTTTAGGAGTGTTCAATGCTCATCGGTAGTTTTTTGAATGCATCGTCTACCCGTATCAACACCGCATCTTCGTCCGGAACATCGACATCTTCTTCTCCAACAAACTCAAAAGTATCTGTAAATTTAACGGCGTCCGAACAAGCCTTAGTGCTCCAACTTCAATCGACCGATACAAAAGTAAGAGCACATGAAAATGCCCATATTGCCGCAGGCGGAGGCGTCATTACAAGCGGTGCGAATTTTACGTATCAAGAAGGTCCTGACAATGCACTTTATGCCGTAGCAGGCGAAGTCGGCATCGATGCTTCCGAAGGCGCCACACCGGAAGAAACTATCGTGAAAATGCAAACGATACGCGCTGCCGCTCTTGCACCGAGCGATCCTAGCTCTACCGATTACCAAGTGGCTTCTACCGCTTCTATCTTAGAAATGCAAGCCCGACTTGAAATTTCACGAACCAAACAAGCCGAACTTCTCGCTAAACCGCAAGAGAGTTATCTCTCCGTTTCTAACGAAGAGAGTCCCGCTTTTTCAAACAATGCTTAAAACCCGTTACCTTTTTATAACCTTTTTTCGATAAAATATCCCCACTTTTTAGAAAGGATAAGACGTGCCTGATTTAAACGACTCTAGCTTATATCTCAATCGCGAGCTTTCATGGCTCAAATTTAACACCAGAGTCCTCTCCCAATCGATGAAAAAAGAGTTGCCTCTGTTTGAACGACTCAAATTTTTGGCGATTTACGCTACCAACCTCGATGAATTTTACATGATTCGCGTGGCGGGACTTAAACAGCTTTTTAGTGCCGGAGTCATCGAAACGGGAGCCGATCAAAAAACGCCCCTCGATCAGTTACGCGAAATCCGAGCCTACCTCGCAAGCGAAAAGGAGGTGATTCAAAGCAGTTACGAAGAGATCGTCGCCGACTTGGAAAAAGAGAATCTCTACATCAAGAACTACCATGAATTAGGTCCTGTGTTAGCACGTTTGGCGAACGACTATTTCTTTTCCAATATCCTGCCCGTCATCGTTCCTATCGCCGTCAATGCGACCCATCCGTTTCCGCACCTCAACAACCTAAGCTTTTCGTTGGCGGTCAAACTTCAAGACGGAGAGAGTGAAGAAGAAGGGAACTACAAATACGGCATGATACGCATTCCCCGTGTTCTGCCTCGTTTTTTCCAAGCGGGCGAAAACACTTACGTTCCGATCGAATCGATCGTTAAAAAGCATGTCGAAGAGATTTTCCCCGGCTATAAACTGGTCGCTTCCGCAGCATTTCGCGTAACGCGCAACGCCGATATGGTCATCGAGGAAGAGGAAGCCGACGACTTTATGATGATTATGGAGCAAGGACTAAAACTCAGACGTAAAGGAGCGTTCGTACGCCTCAATATCGAAGAAGGTGCCGATCCGGATATTTTAGAGTTTTTAAATTCGCACATGCAAATCTTTTTCAAAGACATTTATACCTATAAAATTCCGCTCAATTTAGGGGCGCTATGGCAAATCGTCGGCAACAAAGACTTTTCGCATCTCGCGTTACCGCCGTACAATCCCAAAGTTTTACCGCCTTTTGACAGCAACGAATCGGTTTTCAAAGTTATCGATAAAGGCGACGTGTTACTGTTTCACCCGTACGAAAGTTTCGATCCAGTCTTAAAGCTGATCAAAGAGGCGTCTAAAGACCCTAAAGTGATCTCTATTCGCATGACGCTCTATCGCGTGGAGAAGAACTCTCAAATCGTTCAAGCCTTGATCGATGCGGCAAACGAGGGAAAACAAGTCACCGCCGTCGTGGAACTCAAAGCACGTTTCGACGAAGAGAACAACTTGCATTGGGCTAAAGCGTTAGAGCAAGCCGGCGCACATGTGGTTTACGGCATTACGGGTTTTAAAGTCCATGCGAAAATCGCGCAAGTCATTCGCCAAGAAGAAGACGGAAAGCTCAAGTTTTACATGCATTTGAGTACCGGAAACTACAACGGAGCTACCGCTAAAGTCTATACCGACACCAGTTTTTTTACATGTAAAGAAGATTTTGCGAAAGACGGTACGACGTTTTTTCATATTCTCTCGGGTTTTTCCAAATACAAAAAGCTTCAAACGCTTTCGATGTCTCCGACGCAAATCAAACCTAAAGTCGTCAGCTTGATCCACAATGAAGCTAAATTCGGCACGGAAGGCCGTATCATTGCTAAAATGAACTCCTTGGTCGATCCGGACGTGATTCAAGCCTTGTATGAAGCATCGATGGCGGGCGTTCAGATCGATATTATTGCCCGAGGTATTTGTTGTTTGCGTCCCGGCATTGCAGGTGTGAGCGAAACGATTCGCGTCAAATCGATCGTCGGTAAATATTTGGAGCATGCGCGCATTTTTTATTTTAAAAATGCCGAGCCGACCACGACGTTTATTTCAAGTGCGGATTGGATGCCTCGAAACTTAGAGCGACGCTTGGAGCTGATGACGCCGATTTTCGATAAAGCTTTGCAACAAAAACTCTTCGAAATTTTACAATTGCAGCTCAACGACAATGCTTTAAGCTGGAATCTAGGAAGCAACGGAGAATACACGCAAGCCGTCAGCGGCGATGAAAAATCGATCAATAACCATACGATTTTAGAAGATTATATGAACAAAATCTACAAAGCGCAAAAGAAAGACAGTACGCACAGAGCCGAGAAGTTGGTCAAACGTCTTTTTAAAGAGAGCTAAGCGTGCTCATCGCATTTCAAGGAGTGACGCCTCGCATTCACGAAAGCGTCTTTCTTGCTCCGAGCGCGGACGTCATCGGCGACGTTTGCATCGGGGAAAATAGCTCCGTATGGTTTGGCTGCGTCATTCGAGGCGACGTGAATCGCATTCGCATCGGGCGCAATACGAACATTCAAGATTTAAGTATGATTCACGTGACGCATTACACGCGAGAGGACAGAGGAGACGGATTTGAAACTCTCATCGGCGATAACGTCACGATCGGCCATCGCGTTATGCTACACGGCTGTTTGATCGAAAACAACTGTTTAATCGGAATGAGTGCGACGATTCTCGACGGTGCGATCATCGGCGAATCGTCGATCGTCGGAGCCGGATCGCTCGTCACGAAAAACAAAGTCTTTCCTCCGCGTTCGCTCATTATGGGAAATCCCGCAAAATTCGTGCGTGAATTAAACGAGCACGAGATTGACTCGTTACTTCGATCGGCAGAAAATTACGTTCGTTTTAAAGCGTTGTACTCGATTTAAACGACGCGTCTTTCTCTTTTTTGCGTTTTTTCGGATGTTGCGGTTTTGTAAAAGCGATGAGTTCTTCGACGGTTTGAACCGATTCAGGTAGTTTTTCCAATGCTTTAAAAAACACTTCCGCCGTCGCTTTAGCATCGCAAAGTGCGCGATGGTGATGCTCAAAACCGATCCCCAAATACTCCGTCAAAGCACCCAATCCGTATTTCGGCGCTTCGATACATTTGCGGGAAAGCTCTATCGTATCAAGCTTTCGGTTGAGTAAAGGTCCAAATCCGGCTTGTTCGAGCGCATATGAAATAAAATAGTAGTCAAAATTTACGTTATGCGCAACAAAAACCGCATCTTTTAAAAAAAGTCGAAACGACTCAAGCACTTGGCGCAACGGCGGGGCTTTTTGAAGCTCTTCGAGCGTAATGCCCGTTAATTGTTCGATGCTTTCAGGCAATACGTCTGCTTTAGCAAGGGAAGAAAATTCGGCAACGACCACGCCGTTTTCGATCATCACCGCCCCGATTTCGATAATTTGATGCAGACTCGGCTTGCTCCCGTTCGCCTCGATGTCCACGACGCAAAATTTTCCCGCGGCGATGCTTGTGTCGACGGTTTCTAAACTAAACGCATAGTTGGAGTATTTGATCAAAGGAAGTCCTAAAAGCTTTAACATGTTCACGTCTTCGACGTCGATATGCTCCAACTCTTTGAAGGTACGCATTTTGGAAAAAAATTCTTTATGAAAGACCGGCTTTTGCACCATTTTCGTAATGTACGTATCCAAAGGCCTCACGCTTTTGCCTTCTGAAGAAATGCTCGGATTTTGGCATGATCTTTGATGCCTTTGCTTTTTTCGACGCCGCTGCTGACATCCGCGCCGTAAAAGCCTAAGGCTTTCACATGTTCGATATTTTCAGGGCTTAAACCGCCGGCTAAAATAATATTTTTTCTATCGGCATTCTCAAACCACGAAAGATCGATCCGCTTGCCCGCTCCGCCGTAATCGTCCACATAGGCGTCTACCAAGCGAATCGAACCTTCATAGCGCATCACGTCGGAGGGATTTTTTGCACGAACGACGCGTACATACGGTACATGTAAGGCACTTAAAAACGCATCATCTACATCAAAATGGATCTGTGCCGTATCCATCCGCGCCTGCTGACATGTCAGATTGATCTCTTCAGGCGTAACGTCGACGAAGAGGCCGATTTTTTGTACATGTAAAGGCAGCATTTGCGCAATCGCTTGAGCCTCTTCGGGGCAAATATAACGCGGAGATTTCGAATAAAAAACAAAGCCAAGCGCATCGGCTTGCGCATCGATTGCACATCGTGCGTCTTCAAGGTTGGTAATACCGCAAATTTTAACCCACATTCTTAGACTTTTAAAGAATCGATCGCGTTTTTATAATGATCGGAGCCAAAAACGTAATTGCCCGCAACGACGATGTCGACACCCGCATCGGCTAAAGCCTTGACGTTCGTATCGTTAACGCCGCCGTCCACTTCTATCAACGTTTTGGCATTTCGTTTTAAAATCATCTCTTTTAAGATCAAAGCTTTCTCCAAAACGCTCGGAATAAATTTTTGACCCCCAAATCCGGGATTGACGCTCATTAAAAGCACCATATCCAAATCTTCGAGCAAATACTCGATCAAAGAAGGCGGCGTGTGCGGATTGAGCACGATTGCCGGAGAAATTCCCAAATCCCGAATTTTTTGAATCAAACGATGCGGATGTTTCTCTTCTTCGATATGAAACGAAAGGTATCGAGGTTTTAAAGGAGCAAACAAATCGACAAAAAACGGATTGTTTTCCACCATCAAATGAATATCCAAAGGCTTAGTCGCCACCTTAGCTACGGCATTAACAACGACGGGACCTATCGTTAAGTTAGGCACGAAATGCCCGTCCATCACATCGACATGCACCAAATCGCATCCTGCCGTACAAATTGCCGTTATCTCATCGTTTAACTTTCCAAAATCAGCAGAAAGGATACTCGGAGCCACTAACATTCTCAAAACCTTTATGAAAAAAATAAAAACACCGAAGGTACGCGGGTATACTCTATTAATATTAAGATTACCCGATCTTCACGTCGCTTTCAACGTTTCACTTTCAAAAGCGTGCCGTCCGTTCGTCAAAACTTTTAAAGTAAAATTGTACCTAAATTTATAAAAATTTTGCTATAATCTTCGGCTCACTAAATTAAGTAGTTCTTTTGCTTTTTTAGTGTAAAATTCACGACAAAAAATTTCTAAGGATATCGATATGGCAAGAAAATGCGCTATTACGGGTAAAGGCCCTATGGTTGGTAACAACGTAAGCCATGCGAACAACAAAACTAAAAGAAGATTCCTTCCAAACTTAAGAACCGTCCGTGTGACGCTTGAAGACGGAACGACTAAGAAAATTAGAATTGCTGCTTCGACACTTCGTACCATGAAGAAAAACGGCTAAAATTTCTCCGTTTACGGGGAAATTTTACCTTTACTTTTTCGTCCCTTTCTTTCACGACACTTTATAAAAATCCAAAAGGATTTACCGATGTTTACACTGCTTCCTGTTCAAAACGGATTGGATAACGTTGAAGGCTTTTTTTGCCAAGGCGTTCATGCGGGTTTTAAACCTAACCAAAAAGAGGACGTCGCGTTTATTCGCACCGACGAACCGTGCGACGTTAGCGGTATTTTTACGAGTAACGTCTTTCAAGCCGCGCCTATTAAACATTTCTTACGTTATCCCAAAGGCTTTCAAACCAACTTTATTTTAATGAACGCCAAAAATGCCAACGCGATGACGGGAGAAAAAGGAATCGAAGACATCGATACCTTGTTTGCCAAACTTCAAACGCTTTTTCCGAAGTTGCACCATCCTATTATGAGTTCGACGGGCGTTATCGGCTATCGTCTCAATGTCGATAAAATGGCACTCGCATTTGAAAAATTCGACTTTAACGCAAAAGATTCGCATTCGACGGCATCGGCGATTATGACCACCGACTCGTTTAAAAAAGAGCTATGCCTTAAAGTCATTCTAGAAGACGGAAGCTTCTTTCATATCGCCGCCATTTGTAAAGGTGCGGGTATGATTAATCCCGCGATGGCGACGATGCTTTGTTTCATTTTAACCGATGCGGCCATTCCCAAAGCCGATATGGATGCTTTGTTATTGCCGGCCGTACAAGCATCGTTTAATGCGGTGAGCGTGGACGGAGACACGTCGACTAACGATACGGTTTTACTTTTAAGTTCTCGCAAAAGCGGCGTTTACGAAAAAGAAGCGTTTAACGAAGCTCTCAAACGTATCACGCAAGAGTTAAGTTTAATGTTAGTTCGAGACGGAGAAGGCTCTACGAAAGTGGTTGCATTTGAAGTTAGCGGTGCTCAAAACGACGAAGAAGCCGAACGTGCGGCGAAAGCACTTAGTAATTCGCTTTTAGTCAAAACCGCACTTTTCGGCGAAGATCCGAATTGGGGGCGTATTGCGTCGACGATCGGAGCAAGCGGCATTACATGTAGCGAGGAAACGTTAGTTATTCACTACGACGACATTTTAATTTATTCGAAAGATCAGCGTTCCCTCGACGAACAAACGGAAAAAAAAGCGGCGGAAGTGATGAAAAAAGCATCGTTTCGTATCCGTTGCGAACTGGGAATCGCGGACGGTTCTTTTACCGCTTACGGGTGCGATTTGGGACACCGTTACGTCGAAATCAATGCGGATTACAGAACGTAGCCCTAAGATTAAGTACTTTTAGGTAAAATAAAACAAATATAAAAGGAGAAGCCATGCTACACGAGTACCGAGATATTATCTCAAAATTAAAATTGGACAACGCCCACTTTGCAAAAATTTTTGAACGACATAACGAGCTCGACCAAAAAATTGCCGATGCCGATGCGGGCAGAGATCATATCAGCGATGCCGAGCTTGATGCACTTAAAAAAGAAAAACTCAAACTTAAAGACGAAGCGTACGCCATGATTCTTGCGTATAAAAAAGAGCACAGCCTTTAATCGATTCGTTTGGGCTTAAAGGCCCAAACGCTCTACATCTACGACTTTTCCTCGACTGTTTTCCTTACAATATTCTACGATTTTTCCATGAAAGCGCGCATAGAGTTCGTGCAAAGATATCTCTTTGGCATACAATCGTCGCAGTGCATCCTTATCGCTTAGTCCTTCGAGCATCCACGATTGAAGTGCTTCGTAGCTTTCAAAATCGTACCCGTAAGCATTAAGAAGTCTTGCCGTATAGGCATCGACGACCAACGCCTCTTGGTAACAGGCATAACATAAAATAGAATCCGCACTCTCTTCTCCGACGCCTTTTTGCGCCAAGAGCCATTCTCGCGTCACGTTTGCTTGGAAGGTTTCAAAGGTACTAAACGTTTCAAGAATCGCTTTGGCTAAAGCACGAAGGTTTTTAGCTTTGGTGTTGTAAAAGCCACTCGGTTTAATGCATTCGGCTAGGGTTTCAATCTCGAGTCGAGCCAGAGTATCCAAACAATCGACGCCGCATGTTTCCAGATGTTCAATACTTTTTTCAACTTTTTCCCATTTGGCCTGCTGGGTTAAAATCGCGCCGACGACGACCCAAAACGTCCCCGATCGCGGCCACCAAAAAGGATCGCGAGCCGATTTCGGATAACCCGCATTTTTTAACGCACGTAAGAGTTCCAAACTATCGTTCATAAATCGCCTTTACAATGTGACGTTCTTGATCGTCGAAAATACGCACTTTAAACGCGTCGACGCATCTTCCTTCTTCGATCTTCACAATCACCATTTGAAAAATTTTCTTGCATTTTTTAGGCAGTTCCAAGGCACAGGGAAGCCCCGTTAAAAAGCGTTTGAGCGGTGCGGTTTTGTCCATGCCGATCACGCCGTCGCGTGCCCCGCTCAGTCCAACGTCGCTGACAAAACACGTTCCTTCGTCGATCTGCAAATCGTCCGTTCCAACATGCGTATGCGTTCCGAAAACGGCACTCGCTTTGCCTTTAAGGAGGTGAAACATCGCATATTTTTCGGAAGTCGCTTCAGCGTGAAAATCGACGATAATCGTTCGAATCCCCTCGTGCAAAAGCGCATCAATCGTCTCTTGCGCACACAAAAAGGCATTATTGAGCGTCGGCATACCGTAATGACCCATAATGTTGAGTACGGCAATCGGTTCGGCATTCACATGTAAGACTTTAACACCCGAACCCGCAACGCCTTTGGGATAATTATGCGGTCTTAAAATCGGCAAAGTCTCTAAAAGCGGAAGAATCTCTTTTTTATCCCACGTATGGTTTCCGCCCGTAATCAGATTAACACCGTAAGAGAAAAGCTCGTTTGCGTGCTGTGCATTAAGTCCGAAACCGTGACTGGCATTTTCCGCATTAGCAATCACGTAATCAAGCGCAAACTCTTGGCGAATTTTTTTCAGATGCGTCTCGATCATCGAACGTCCGGGGCGACCGACGATATCGCCGATGAAACCTATCGTCATGGCGTTTGCTTTAAATACGTCAACACGCAAGCAATAACATCGTCATCGTCGCGACTTCGCGACTGAAGCGTCGTTTTTTGCTCGGTTTCGTATTTGATCGTAATCATTTGGTGGTAATTGGAAATCAAACTAATGCTTTTTTGCGCCGCTAAGATCTTGATTTCGATTAGCTGTAAAAACTGTCGTGTCGTAACGTCTAACTTACCGAAACGGTCCAACATCTCCTCTTCGATTAAGAAGAGTTCTTGAACGTTTTGGCATCGACTCAACCTTCGGTAGAGTTCCAATCTCACGCGTTCTTCAAAAATATACTGCTCACTGATAAAAGCGTTTATAGAGAGCTTAATATCGACTTCGCGATGGGCGACCGGTGCTTTACCGAGTAAGGCGTTGATGGCGTCCTCGAGCATTTTTAGGTATAACGCGTAGCCGATATGTTTGATGTGCCCGCTTTGTGCTTCGCCGACGAGATTGCCTCCGCCGCGGATTTCAAGGTCATGATATGCCAAAATCGAGCCGCTTCCCAAATACGAATTGGATTCCAATGCGATTAAACGTTTTTTGGCGGCTTCGGAAAGTTCTTCTTTGTTTTTGACTAAAAAGTAGCAAAAGCCTTGTCGTTTGCCTCGCCCTACACGTCCGCGCAGCTGATGCAAATCCGCCATACCGAAATGATCGGCCGAATCGATCATAATCGTATTGACGTTGGGAATATGAATTCCAGACTCGATAATTGAGGTCGAAAGCAATACGTCGTACGCTTTTTCTTCGAAACGAAGCATCTCTTTTTCGGTCACGCTCGCGCTAATTTCGGAGTGTAACGTTAAAATGCGCAGATGCGGCATCATACGTTGCAAAGCTTTGCGTTTGTCTTCGATCGTCGCAATGCGGTTGTGAACGAAAAAGACCTGACCGCCGCGTCGCAACTCTCGTAAAATTGCCTCTTTAATCACTTTTTCGTCATACTCTTTAACAAACGTACGCACGTCTTCGCGATCGTTCGGAGGTGTGAGCAGTTGCGAATACTGTTTGATGGAACTGAGTGCCATATTGAGGCTTCTGGGAATCGGTGTCGCGCTCATCGAGAGAATATGCACGTTTTCGCGGAAATTTTTGAGTTTTTCTTTTTGTTTCACGCCGAATTTATGCTCTTCGTCCACGACGATGAGCGCAGGATTGTGCAATTCCACGTCAAAAAGGGCATGCGTTCCAACACATACATGTAAGCTTCCGTCTTTAAGCCCTTTGAGAATCGTTTGTTTTTGTGCCGGCGTGGTAAAGCGATCGAGTTGCGCGACGCGAATGCCGTATTTTGAAAAACGCGTTGAAAGACTTTTGAAATGTTGCGAACATAAAAGCGTCGTCGGCGCGATTAACAAAGCTTGATACCCTTTTTGAACGGTTGCGAAAATAGCATTCATCGCGACTTCGGTTTTTCCGAATCCCACATCGCCGCTTAGAAGCCGATCCATCATTTTACCGCTGTGCAAGTCGTTTAAAATCTCGCTAATCGTACGTTTTTGATCTTCGGTATAGACGAATCCGGCATCGTCTTGAAATGCCGCCAAGGCTTCTGCGGAGCTTTCAATATCTAAGGCGTCGATCATCTCGCGTTTTGCGGCAATCGCAATAATCTCACTTGCGATCTCCATCAAACGCTCTTGGGTTTTTGCTTTAAGCTTTTGGAAGCTGCCTTTGCCTAAACGATCGACACTGATTAAACCGCCGCTTTCGCCGATGTAACGATCGATGACGTGGAGGTTTTCGACCGGCAACAATAATTTGTCGTCGCCGAGGTATTCAATGAGCACGAAATCTTTCGTTGCCCCTAAAACGCTAATGGGCGTCAAACCTCTAAAAATACCGATACCGTAGTGTTCATGCACCACGTAATCACCGATTTTCAGTTCGTCGAGTACGAAATTTGCACGCTTTCGTTTGACTTTGACGACGGGTTTATTGAGCGAAAGAATAACCTCGTCTTGACTCATAATCGTGACGATGCGTTCGCTCTCGGTAAATTTCGTCTGCAAAGAATCGAGTTCCGCCATCCGCAAGAGAAGCTCGTTTTTGGCAAGAAGCGTAATTTTCTTAGCGCGATGTAGCTCTAAAAACGTTTTAAGATTGCTCGTAGCGATATCAATATCCCTAAAACGCGTTGCCTCGGGAATTTTCGGCAATGCACGTAACGATGCAGCTTCTTCTTCGTTAAACAAAGCAATCTCTTCAAGTTCATCGTCTATATCGCCTGCCAAGCGGATACGAAAACGCGTCACGTAATTATCGGCATACTCACCCAAGACCCATAAGCCTAGCGAATGCATATCTTTGGTAAAACTATCGCTTTTGAGATGCTCTATACGCTTCTCCATCGTTTCGTAGCGCGTTTGATCGAGCGCAAACAAAGCCGGAATAATCCTCAGGCTTTCAAGCTCTTCTTTATCGCTCTTTTGCGTCTCACAATCAAAAAAACGAAGGCTTTCGATTTCATCGTCGAAGAGGCAAATACGCACGGCATAGTCTTGATCGGGAGGAAAAAGATCGATAATATCGCCGCGTACGGAAATTTCGCCTTTACCTTGCACCACGTCGACAAAACGGTATCCCCAATAAAACATTGTTTCTCGAAACACGTCTAGCTCAAGGCGGGAGCCGAATTCTACATGTAAGGTTTGAAAGATTTCAGGTTTGGGAAGCGGCGTCAAAAGCGTTCGAATCGGTGCAATCAGCATTTTTTTCGACGAAGCGTCTTGATAAAACGCCTGCAAGGTTCGAAGCAAAACGAACATCTCGTCGTGAAACGAGAGTAAGTCATCGCCGCTATTGGCCCGAAGATCGGGAAGTACGTACGCTTTATATCCGACGTAAAGTGCGACTTCGCAGGCTAAAAATGCCTCTTTATCGCCTTTGACGCCGATGAGTTGAGTATCCGGTTTGGATATTAAAAATTCGTAACACGAGGCTTGTAACAAAAAATTCCTTTATCCTTCGTAGGAGAGCTTGGGTGCTTCTTCGCTTGCGGTTTTAATCTTACTCTCGCCTTCAAAAATAGCTTTCGCTTCAATAATCAGCTCTTTAGAAACCACTTTACCCAAAAGCTTTCCGCCTTCTAAGACTTCGACGTTGTCGCAATCGGCATTGCCCTCGAAAAGTCCGTTGATAATCAGCCGACTTGCGTGGATTTCGCCGCTCACCTTTCCTTGTTTACCGATCGTCACGATACTTTCGGAAAGAATTTTACCGATAATTTCACCGTCGACATGTAAACGTGTTTCGCAATGAAAAATACCCTCGACTTTTGCGCCGCTTGCTACGATGGTTGTTTCGGAAGCGGGTACTGCGCATTGATTAGTTTTATCAAAGATTCCCATGTGACTCTCTTCTCCTTTTGAAAGATTTCCGTAAAATTAGACCCTTTCCAACGTAAAAAGGTTTCAGGGTCTAAAAGACGCCCTATAAACTTGATTTCATAATGCAAATGAGGACCGGTGGACATACCGCTGTTACCCGAATAGGCAATAATATCCCCTTTTTTCACGAACTGCCCCTCTTTGACGATCGGTTTGTTCATCAAATGAGCATAATAACTCTCAAACCCGTAATTATGGCTGAGAGAGACGACGTTTCCGTAACCGCTGTTTTGATTGTACTGAATAAATTTAACGACGCCGTCCGCCGGTGCTAAGACAGGCGTTCCGACCGGCGCACGTAAATCGGTTCCCGCATGAAACTCTTTACGCTTCAAAATAGGATTTTCCCGCCATCCAAAACGCGAAGAAAATTCACTGTACGCCATCACGTCACCGCTGGGAATATTGTCAAAAAAGGTTTTTTGCTGTAAAACGGTTACGTCGATCTCTTCAAGACGCGTGTCAAGTGCATCTTCATCGTTAGCTCTTAGACCGATCAACTCTTCGACGTTGCTAATTTTATCGCGAATTGCTTCGTACTCTTTCGACTTTTCCGAAATCTCTTCTTGCAAAGATTCGTTTTGTGCTAATAAAATATTGCGTTCGTTAATCGCACTCTCTTTTTTTGCTTCTAACGCAGACACCTCTTTCATGAGAAAAAGAATGACGAAACTGCCGACAAGAATCACTAAGGCGACAAAAAGCGTAAAATACAAAAGAAATTTTTTAATGACTTGGTGCAATAAAAAGTGGCGCGAACCGTGAACGTCTGAGATCGTAACCGTAAATTTATCTTTCACTTTATCCCTTTTAAAAATGCCTCGGCAACACTAAAAGAGCCGAAAACGACATACTCTTTTTGAGGATCAATCGCTTGAAACGAGGAGATTTTCAAACCGTATTCTTTCGCCGTCTCGTACAAGCGTGCTTCATCTACCGCACGCGAACTATGAATCGCAATCACGTAGATCTCTTCGATGATAGGAACCAAGAGCTTTAAAATCGTTCTGTAATCTTTATCTTTATAGCAATTATAAATAAGCCCTACTTTTTTTCCATCAAAGCTTTGCGCCAATGCTAAAGCCGCCATGACGTTATGCCCGACGTCTAAGGTGACGTTGGGAAGGATTTTTTGATGGCGTCCTTGTAACATCGTTATGGAAAAACTTTCAAACGTTATATCATACCCAAGAAAGGTTAACGCGCAAAACGCCGTCTTAAAGTTTTCGATTAAAAAAGGCGCGTTCGTATACGAAGAGATATACGCTTCTAACATGTCAGACGTTTTTGCGTCAAAGCGAGGCTGAACCATCGTGACATGTAAGCTTTGAGCTTTTTGACGCGCCAGAACTTCGACGCTCGCTTCGTATTGTGCGGCTAAGACGAAATCGTTGGCGATGCTATTGAGCTTTGTCGTCGCAATCGCTTCGATCGTATCGCCTAAAAAATCTTGATGATCGTACCCGATAGGCGTTACAATCGAAAGTATTTTAGGAAAAACGTTGGTCGCGTCAAACTCACCGCCAAGCCCCGCCTCTAAAACGACGTAATCGCAAAAATCGCAAAAAATAGCCATGGCTAAAAGCGTCGTATACTCAAAATACGAAAGAGCCTGTGCCTCGTGTGCATCAAGCCATGAAAGCAGTTTTTGATGATACGCTTCTAAAATCGCATCTTGGACGTCGCATCCGTCGATCCAGATTCGCTCGTTAAAACGAAGAATGTGCGGCGAAGTGTAATGTCCGACGTGAAAGCCGTTATGACGCAACATCTGTGCTAAAAAGCGTCCCGTCGTTCCTTTACCGTTCGTACCGACGACGTGAACGATGCGAGGAAGCTTAAAGTGCGATGCAATACGACGATACGTTCTTGGCATACGTTCATAGTCGATCTCGTCGTAAGAAAGCGGTTTAGGGTCTAAAAAAGAAAGAAGCGTCATTTACAAAATAGGCATCACTTGATTGCGCCCGCACTCTTTGGCCTTATACAAAAGCGTATCGGCGGCGTTTAAGACTTCTTCTTTGGAGGCGTATTGCGAACGCTGTGCGACGCCGCAACTGATCGTCACGTTAATGCGTTCGCTTTTGTATAAAAATTTAAATTGCTCGATGACGTTTCGAATTTTTTCCGCGAAATGAATGGCTTGCGCCAAATCGGTACTCGGTAAAATAACCAAGAACTCCTCGCCGCCGTAACGTCCCGCAAAATCAACCTGACGGATATACTTGCGTAAAATCTTACCGACCGTCGAGAGGATAACGTCGCCCGCTTCGTGACCGTAGTTGTCGTTTACGTTTTTAAAGTGATCGATGTCGATAAAACAGAGCGTATAATCGACCTTATAACGCATAAAAGCGTCTTCGACGCGCTCAAGTTCGTTCGATAACGCTCTACGTGTCGCAACGTGCGTAAGATAATCTTCTTTAACCTCTTGCTTAGCGACCAGTAACGCCGATTCTAGCTTCGTGATACGGCTTTGCAATTTGGTAATGGTCTCTTGGTTGCTCATCATCTTCTCGCTTAAGGAACGCGTTTCGTTTTCCAAAGAAGAGGCAATATGCAAAAGTTTCGAATGAACGCTCTCAAAACCGTCTTGCGAAAAATCGATTTTTTGCAAATCGGCACGAATAGTTTTGACTTGCTGATGACTAAGATTGCTGCTTTGAATCAAATCAACGATTTTTTTATTGATTTCATCCAAGATTTTATCCAACGCGGCAACTTTCTTTTTAACTTCTTCTTTATCGAGTGTAATACGCTTTGAAATTAACTGCTTAATCTCCTTTTGAAACGCAGGCGTGCCTAACGCCTCGGGGGAAGCCCGAAGTTCGTGTCCGATATTGGCAAGTTCGTCGTTCATACCCGAAGCGATAGAAGGCGACAGCGAAGCGACGATCAAAGGAACCAACCCTCTGTAAATTTCTAAACTGTCGTCTTTGTTTAGCAAACGCAAGACGTCTCGTACCATCATCTCCAAATCGTCTTTTGAGATATGCCCGAATACATCGAGTTTTTTAAGATAACTGTCGTCGTAGTTGGAAATAAAATCAAACCATTTTTCTTTGACTAACTCAATGGATTGGAGGTTTTGGTGAAAATCCAAACGCTCCAAAGAAGCATTAGCAAGGTTCGTTGCTTTGGCATCATGCAACAAGGTAATCGCCTGCAAAACGCGTTTGGTCAACAACGCTAAAGCACTCACCATTTTGAGCGCATCGCCTTCATTGGCACGATTGAGTTTGGCAACGAGAAAGGAGAGCAATTCGTCCACCGAGCCGATATTAAAGCGTTTCATATCGGCGATAATCGTCGCATCGAGTTTTTTGACGTACTTTTCGACTTTTTGGCAATCTTCGACGATCACGCCTTTTTGCTTCGCGACTTTACAGAAGACTTTCGCGTAATTATCGGGTGTAAGGCTTAAATGTTCGGCTTTAATGGACTCTAAAGACTCTTTAATGATTTCATTGATGGTGGTTGCCATTGCGTAGTCCTTTGATCGCAATTTTCGAAATAAACTCGTCCAAAGCTTCGCTTGACGCCGCTTTAATCGCCTCGTAACGATTCGTATCGGAGATAATGCTGTTGGTTGCGATAAAAAAGTCGTATTCTCCCGACGCGGTTAGTTTTTCCACCTTGTTATCTTTCGCCTCATACGTAAACGAAAGAACGACCGAAGTTTTATAGGCATTGACGTAACCGTATTTATCGTAAATCGTCGGTGTAAACGAGAGGCTGTCGATACGCACTTTCAAGATCGTTTCCGCACGCTCCTTCGTTGCCAATTTCGCTCCGAAACGGTTCACGATTGCTTCGTTGATCGCATCGTTAATTAAAACGCTATTTCTTGGGTCTTGCCTCGAAATACTCACTTCCGCATAAATCGTATCGCCTAAAGCCTCTTTGGCATAATACGAAGAGGGTTTATACCCGCATCCGCCGAGCCATAGGAGAACGACAAGTCCAAGAAAAAGTTGTTTCATACTACTTTACCACCAGATTGATCAATTTATTGGGAACGTAAATTTCTTTGAGAAGCGTCATGCCTTCTAGCCATTTTGCCGCACTCTCTTTGCCGCATTTTAAAGCTTCTTCTTGAGAAATACTCGTAGGCACTTCAATCTCGGCGCGTTTTTTACCGTTAACCGTGACCGCCAAAATCATACTATCGCTGACAAAAACCTCTTCTTTTAATGCAATCGTCGTAAAGTTTTTACATGTAAAAAGATCTTCGCTAAGTTCCCAACACGTATGCGGGATCACCGGTTCCAAAAGGTTGAGCAAGATAAAATACCCCTCCGTCCAAACGTCCGAATCGTTTTGTTCGCTAAGTGCGTTGAGAGCTTCCATGCATGCGGCGATTAAAGTGTTGAACGTGTAACTTCCCTCAAAAACCTCATTGGATTTTTTAAGTGCTTCGTAGACTTTTTTACGTGCGTATTGCGATGCTTTGGAAAGAGTTGCATGATCGATGTTCGGCAAAGCCTTACATGTACGAACGTTTTCGCTTTTTTGAACAAACCGTTTGATGAAGCGAAACGCCCCCTCCACCGCACTATCGTTCCACTCAAGCTCTTTTTGAGGCGGTGCGGCAAAAAGAATAAACAGACGTGCCGTATCCGCTCCGTAGGTCTTAATAATCGAATCGGGATCGACCGTATTGCCTTTACTTTTGCTCATTTTTGAACCGTCTTTAAGCACCATCCCTTGAGTTAAAAGATTGGCAAACGGTTCATCGCAATTCACGTATCCCAAATCGCGAAGCACTTTGGTAAAAAAGCGCGAATACAACAGGTGTAAAATCGCATGTTCGATACCGCCGATGTATTGATCGACGTTCATCCAGTAATTAACGCTCTCTTTATCAAAAGGTACGTCGCTCCAAAACGCCGGATCGGACGTGTAACGTAAAAAATACCAACTGGATTGAAAAAAAGTATCCATCGTATCGGTTTCGCGCGTTGCGTCGTGTCCGCATACGGGACACTTCGTGTATTTCCACGTCGGGTGCTTGTCTAAAGGATTGCCCTCGCCCGAAATTTCGACGTCGTCGGGAAGCGCAACCGGAAGATTTTCAAATTTTTCGGGAACGAGCCCGCATTTAGGACAATGCACCATCGGAATCGGAGCACCCCAATAACGCTGACGGCTAATACCCCAATCGCGTAATTTATAGTTAACGACTTTCGTACCGATGCCTTTTTCTTCAAAACGGGCGATAATGCGTTTTTGTGCGCTTTTGGAATCCAGCCCGCTAAATTCTCCCGAATTCACCAGCGTACCGTATTCACATGTCGCCGCACTTCCGTCAAAAGGCGAAGCAGTTTCAATGCTTTGAATTATCGCTAAATCGTACTTTTTGGCAAATTCGAAGTCGCGTTCGTCATGAGCGGGAACCGCCATAACCGCACCGCCGCCGTATTCGATCAAAACGAAGTTGGCAACCCAAACAGGAACGCTTTCCCCCGTTAAAGGATGAATCACGTCGATGCCTAAGCTAACACCCTCTTTTTCCGATTGGGCGCGTTCACGCGCACCTACACGTTGCATCGCTTTAATCTGTGCCGTTTTTTCTTCGCTTAAAAGCCGATGTTCGATCAGATAATTGACGATCGGATGTTCCGGTGCCAAGGCAGAATAACTCACCCCGTAAATCGTATCGGGGCGAGTCGTAAAAACGTTATACGCTTCAAATTTTCCGTCCAATTTTGCCTTGGATTCGGGAGTTAAAGCAAACGTAAATTCCAAACCTTCGCTTCGACCGATCCAATTTTCCTGCATCGTTAAAACTTGATTCGGCCAACCTGCGCGTAATTTCTCGCAATCGTCCAATAATTCTTGCGCGTATTGCGTAATTTTAAGGTAATAGCCCGGAAGCAAGCGTTGTTCGACCGGATTGTCGCAACGCCAACAACATCCCTCTTCGACTTGTTCGTTAGCCAAAACGGTTTGACATGTATTGCACCAATTTAAAACGGCGTTTTTTTGATAAACCAAGCCTTTAGTGAACATTTCGATAAAGATACGCTGTTCATGCTTCGTGTACAAAGGATCGCTTGCGGCAAATTCGCGTTTGGCGGAAAACGAAAGTCCCAAAGAGGAGAGCTCTTTACGCATATAGTCGATATTTTCGTACGTCCACTTTTTAGGGTGAACTTTGTGCTTAATTGCCGCATTTTCGGCGGGCATTCCAAAACTGTCCCAACCGATCGGGTGTAAAACGTTAAAGCCGTTTTTACGATAATGCCTTGCAATCGCATCGCCGATCGTATAGTTGCGTACGTGCCCCATATGAATCCGACCGCTGGGATAGGGAAACATGCTTAAAATGTATTTTTTCTTTTGCGTAAAATCGCTATGGGGTTCGAATGCATTCGTCGCATGCCAGCGATCTTGCCATTTTTTTTCAATTTCTAAAGGATTGTACTGCATCTTAATTCCTATACCGTGCCTTTTTCGTACTGTGAGCGCATTTTAGCTTTTTCCAGTCTGTTTTTCTCTTTAAGCGCGATTTTATTTTTGTAGCCTTCAACGCTAAAACCCAACACTTTCAAAAACGGTGCGGAGATAAAAATAGAGCTGTAACTACCGATAATCAAACCCAGCAACATGGTAAAACTAAATCCGTGAATAATCTCGCCGCCGAAAACATACAACGTAAAGACGACAAAGAAAACGGTCAATACCGTTAAAATCGTTCGCGAAAGGGTTTTGGAAACGGAGGTATTAATCACATGCATCAAATCCATATCTTTGGTACTTTTCAGTTCTTCACGAATACGGTCGTAAATAATAATCGTGTCGTTAATCGAATAACCGATTAAGGTCAAAATTGCCGCCAGCACGTCCAAACTCATCTCAACTTTAAAGAGAATAAGTGCCCCCGTAGTGATAGCGACGTCGTGAAGCAACGTAATAATCGAAGCGACCGCGAACGTCCATTCAAAGCGAAATCCGACATAGATCATAATGCCTATCATACTAAGAACGGCCGCCATAATCCCTTTTTGGCGAAGCTCACCGCCTACTTTTGGACCTACGATATCGACTTTACGTACATCGAACGATCCCGAATCCTTCAGTGTTGAACGGATAATATCGCCGACATCGTGCGTGACGCCCTCAGTCGTAGAAGCAAAACGGATTTGGACTTCTTCGGGAGAGCCGAATTCCGTAACGATCGCACCGGAAAAGAGTTTATCTTTCGCGAGTGCTTCACGAATCTTATCCATCGGAGCGGTTTGTTCGTATTTTAATTGCACGACCGTACCGCCGGCAAAATCGATTCCGTAGCTCAATCCGTGCGTAAAGAAAAGAATAATAGAAATAAAAGCAAGCGAAAGCGTCGTTACGATAAAAAAACGACTCACTTTCATAAAATCGTATACTTTATGGTGTGGGAAAAACTCCATTAGTGACTCCTCTTAATGCCAAACCACATAATGGGGTTGTGATTGCTTTTTTCAATTCGGGATCTCAGTAAATCGTAAATACCGTGTGTTCCCAAAATTGCCGTTAACATGGAAACACTGATACCGATTGCCGTACTGATCGCAAAACCTTTAATCGGCCCCGTGCCGTACACGTACAATAAAATTGAGGTTAAAATCGACGTAATATTACTGTCTAAAATAGCACTCATGGCATTCTCGTAGCCGTGTTCAATGGCTTGCGTTATCGGCATACCCTGCCGCAAGAGTTCGCGAATCCGCTCATTGATAATAACGTTGGCATCGACCGCCATACCGATGGTTAAGACGATACCCGCCATACCCGGCAAGGTCAACGTCGCTCCAAAAAGCGACATAATCGCAATCAATAAAAAAAGATTAGCAATCAACGCAATATTGGCGACAACTCCCGCTAAGCGGTAGTAAAAAAGCATAAAACCGGAAACCAACGCGAAACCTGAAATCAACGCCATCAAGCTGGCATGAATACTGTCCGCTCCCAAAGAAGGACCGATACTGCGTTTTTCAAGCATCGTAACCGGTGCTAAAAGAGCCCCGCTACGAAGCGCAATCGCTACGTCGTGTGCTTCTTTAACGCTAAAGCCGCCGCTGATTTGTCCGCTACCGCCGCCGATGCGTTCACGAATATTGGGGGCGGAATAGACTTTATTGTCCAAAACAATCGCCAAGCGATTGCCGACGTTACCGGCCGTAAAATCACCGAAAATTTTAGCACCTTCGGAGTTAAGCGTAAAATTGATGACGGGTTGTTGCATTTGATCAAAACCGACTTTCGCATCGGTCAACATACTGCCGTCTAAGATAGGAATCTCTTTTAAAATATAGCGAATATGATCGCTCTTGGCATCGCTTAAGATAACGTCGCCGTACTGCTCCGCTTCGGTCGGACTCATCGTCGCGGAACGATCTTGTTTTTTCTCGTCGACCGCCATCAATTGAAGGTGAGCGGCTTTGGCAATCAACTCGCGCGCACGTTGTTCGTCTTCGGCATTTTTAACGCCCGGTAATTCGACCAAAATTTTATCGCTTCCTTGTTTGGCGACGTTAGGCTCCGCCAAACCGAATTGATCCAAACGGTTACGAATCGTCTCGACGGCTTGGGAAAGCGCATACTCTTTAATCAAATCTTTTTCTTTATCGCTCAACGTAAGCGTATACTTTAACGCCTCTTTATTGACTTGCAAACCGCTAATCGTTTTGAGCATCTCGTCGATTTTTTTCTCTTCGTCTTTATCGAGAAGGCTAAACGAAATCGTCTCTTCGATCGCGCGTAAATCGTCGATGATAATATCACTGCTTTGCGCAAAAAATTTGACGCTTGAAGCAATCGATTTGACTTTGGACTTAATCGCTTCATCGGTTTTAACGCCTAAAACCATATGCAGACCGCCTTGAAGGTCGAGTCCTAAAGAGACTTTCGCACCTTTTTGCGTTTGTAGAAACGTCGGCATGGACATTCCCACGCCGAAAATAATAGCTATTAAAAAAATAACTAAACGATAGTTAAATTTTCCGGCGTTATTCATCGATTTTCTTTGAAATAAAGTCTCTGGAAACCTTTACGATCATCCCTTCATCATTAAGCTTAACTTTGATAGAATCTTCCTCAGGTTTCACGACTTCGCATATTAAACCGCCGTTAGTAATAATTTTATCGCCTTTTTTCAGTGCATCGAGCATCTCTTTATGCTTCTTCACTTGTTTTTGTTGTGGACGAATCACAAGAAAATAAAAAATCGCGAAAAGCACGACGAGTGGAAGTAATGAAGAAAGTAAACTTGCAGAACCTTGCATGGAAATCCTTTATGAAAAAAATTGTAATGTCCTATTTTACACGCATTTATCTAATAAAAGCCTTTCTTATCGCTTCATGCCTCTCCGCCTTCATCTATTTTGCCTATGCAAACCTTACAATCCCCATGATAAATTCCCTGCTTGCGGGCATCGGATTCTACCTTTTGTTGGGCGAAAATCGTATCGTCTATTTTTGGAGCGGTTTTTTCATCGGTATTTTATGGTTTTATTGGATTAGCTTTAGCTTTGTCTACTACGATTTGGCGTTTCTTATTCCTTTGATTATCCTAAGCGTCGCGTTGGCGTATGCATTTCTTTTTTGGCTGATTGCGCGCATCAGCACTTTTCCAATCGTCCAAAGCACGCTTCTCGTTGCGACGATTTTTATCGCGCCGTTTGAGTTTAATTGGTTCAAACTCGATCTCTTGTTCCTCGACAGTTATATGAAGCCGACATGGTGGGCTCTTTGGCTTTTTCTTGTGGCGATTTCCCTGTTGAAAATGCCCATAAAAGCCTTCAAACTCATTGCGATCATTCCGTTTCTTGCGTCTTTGAACTACCCTCTAGAATCCTTACATGTAAATATTCCGCCGCTCAAAGCGACACTGCCTACGACGAACGTTCCTCAGTCGCAACGTTGGGATAGAGCGTATCAAGAAGCCGCATTGGACGAAAATTTTCGGCTGATCGAAACGGCGATTCAAAACGGCGACGAGCTGATCGTTTTGCCTGAGAGTGCCTTTCCGATGTATTTAAATCGTGCCTTACCCGTGATCGAAAAGCTCAAATCTTACTCCCGACAAATCGCCATCGTTGCGGGAGCACTGACGTACGAAGAGAACGTCGGCTATTACAATTCATCGTATTTTTTTGCCGACGGCACGATGCAAATCGCCCATAAAATTATTTTAGTGCCTTTCGGCGAAGAGGTTCCTTTACCCGAATGGATCGTCAAAATCGTTAATCGACTCTTTTTCGACGGCGCGCAAGATTATCAAAAAGCAAAAACACCGCAAGATTTCGTCATTCAAGGAACGACCTTTAGAAGTGCTATTTGTTTTGAAGCTACCAGAGATGAACTGTTTGAAGGAAATCCGCGTTATATGATCGCCATAAGCAACAATGCGTGGTTTGAACCTTCCATCGAACAAACCCTGCAACACCTGTTACTTCGTTATTATGCGGCAAAATACCAAACGGTGATCTATCATGCCGCTAACGGCGGTATCAGCGGTATTATCTTACCGTAAAGACGCCGCGGCGTCTTTACATGTAAGCTTGTTGCGATCTGAGTGTTATTTATTTTTTGAGATTTTTAAACAATTCAACGGCGTCGAGTTGTTCCCACGGATAGTCGCTCTGACCGACTTGTCCGCGTGCCGCGACGTCGGCATACAAAAACGTATCGGGACCTGGTTTGTCCAATCCAAATTTACGCGTAATCCAACGAGGCGTTAAACTGAAGGTTTCGTAAACGAATTGCGAAAGCTCGTCGTCACCGATACTCGTAAACGTTCCGAAGGTATCGACCGAAACCGAAACGGGTTTTGCTACGCCGATCGCGTAGGAGAGTTGAACGGAGCATTTTTTCGCCAAACCCGCCGCAACGATATTTTTCGCAATCCAACGTCCGGCATAAAGACCGCTACGATCTACTTTCGTATAATCTTTACTCGATTGCGCGCCGCCGCCGATAGGAGAATAACCGCCGAAGCTATCGACAATGAGCTTGCGTCCGGTTAAACCCGAATCGTGAAGCGAACTATGGTTAACGTAACGTCCGGTAGGATTGATGTGAATAATCGTATTGTTCGGATCGTAAAGCTCCGTAGGTAGCCCTGTATCGTCGATGAGACCTTTAATCAGCGAACGCACTTCTTCGATCGTCATATTTTCGTTGGAAGGAGCCGAAACGACGATCGTATGAATACGCTGAGGCTTGCACTCTTCAAAATTTTTTTTCGTACCGTAATCAACGGTCACTTGCGTTTTAATATCAACCCCAAGTTTATGGTTGTGAATCAAAGCGTAGTTATACACTTTATCGCACAACATACGTGCGTACGTAATCGCGGCGGGCATCAAATCCGCCGTTTCGCACGAAGCAAATCCGAACATAATGCCTTGATCGCCCGCACCGATCTCGCCGCTTTCTTGATCGACGCCTTGGTTAATGTCGCTGCTTTGTTGATTGAGTAATACTTGCACTTTAAGATCGTCCGGATGGAGGCATTGCGCTTTGGTAAATGCCGATTTGCCGTTATAGCCGATCTTAATCAGCGCGTCTTTGACGATTTTTTCATAATCTTCAAACGAAAGAATCGTTTTGGTATTGACTTCGCCGCCGATGACGACGTGTTTGCCCGCAACGAAAACTTCGCTGGCGACGCGTGAATTGCTATCGTTGATTAAAAGCGTATCGACGATACTGTCGGCGATAATATCCGCGCATTTGTCCGGATGTCCGGGGCTAACGACTTCTGAGGTAAAAAGGTAGTGTTGTTGAGTGTGTTCCATGTTTGTTTTCCATTTCTTTGTTTTCCTATTTTCAGACTTGGTTACGTGTCCGAAAACTTGTTTTCCATCCTTTTGTTTTCCATTTATGGTTTCACGAGAAGAGAAACATAAAATAAAAGTAAAAGTTTGAACCAAGGCTTTAAAAAGCCCGCCGCCGCTAAAACCGTGAATGCATCATACTCTTTTTTTTATAAACTAATCTTAGACGCTTCAACGACCGCTTAAAGCTTCAACGCTTCTAAAGGCTCCGATGAGACAGGATTGTTCCACGTTTGAATCGTCTTTTTATTTACCGTCTCGCGAACAAAGCCCAAAAACGTCTCGCGGCTTATTTCGATCGCTCCTAAGGATTTGAGATGATCGGTCGGTAATTGGCAATCGATAAAATCGCCTCCTAAAGCATCTATTTTTCGACAAAGTCCGACCAAGGCGGCTTTAGAAGCATCGCGTCTTGTTGAGAACATCGACTCGCCGCAAAACATACCGCCCAAATGCAACCCGTACAAACCGCCGACCAACGCCCCCTCGAAAAACGTTTCGACCGAATGGGCAAAGCCTTTGACATGTAAGTCGCAAAACGCTTCGATTAACGCTTCGCTGATCCAACTATTTTGTCCCTTTTGCAACCGCGTTTGCCAACATTGACGCATCACCGTTTCAAAACAGGTGTCGTAGCGAATCTCAAAATGTTTGAGGCTTTTGGTTAAACTTTTGGAAATTTTTATCGCACTCGGATAAAGGATGAGTCGTGGGTCGGGAGACCACCATAACACCGGATCGCCCTCGTTGAACCACGGGAAAATACCTTGCTCGTAAGCGCGTAACAAGCGATCGGAATTCAAATCGCCGCCCCATGCTAAAAGTCCCTCTTCACTCGCGCAATGAGGATCGGGAAACGTATGCTCGCGCGGGTGCAGTTTGGGAATAAGAATTTTAGTTGCCACCGCTGTACGTGAAGACCAATTGATCGGCTTTACAATCGATACGGCAAAGCCCGCCGTTTTTTAACCGACCGAAAAGCACCTCTTCCGAAAGGGTTGTTTTAATGCGCTCGGCGATCACGCGACGCATCACGCGCGCGCCCATCTCTTTGCTGTAACCCTCCGCGGCAAGGTATTTTTTCGCCGCCGGCGTGGCTTGAATTTCGACATGTTTGTTTTTAAGCTGATCGCTAAGTTCGTTTAACATCTTCTCTACGACATGGATCATCACGGATTCGCTCAAAGGCGCAAAATGAATCACCTCATCCAAGCGGTTCCTAAACTCGGGAGAGAAGAACTCTTTAATCGCATGATCCGTTCGCGAACTCTCGCTCTTCGTGAAGCCCATCGTCGGGGCTTCTTTCGTTCCCAGATTGGAAGTCATAATGATGATAACGTTGCGAAAATCGATCTTGGTTCCGTTATTGTCCGTCAACGTCGCGCTGTCAAAGATTTGGAGCAAAATGTTCAGCATATCGGGATGCGCTTTTTCGATTTCGTCTAAGAGTAATACGGTATACGGGTGCTTTTTGATCGCTTCGCTGAGCTGTCCGCCCTCATCGTAACCGACATATCCCGGAGGTGCGCCGATCAGGCGGCTGACGGTATGTTTTTCCATGTATTCGCTCATATCGTAACGCTCGAAATGGACGCCCAATTCATACGCAAGCTGTTTGGCGACTTCGGTTTTTCCAACGCCCGTAGGCCCTGCAAATAAAAACGCTCCGATCGGTGCGGTCGGATTTCCAAGTCCCGCACGGCTACGTTTGATCGCTTTTGCCAATGCCTCGATCGCCGCGTCTTGTCCAAAAATTTTCGCTTTAAGGTGCGCTTCTAAATGTTGCATAATCTCGCCCTCGTCTTTGCTGACGTTCGGACTTGGGATATGAGCTACGCGTGAGAGTACGGCTTCAATGTCGCTCATTTCCACGACTTTTTTACGTTTTTTCGCTAGATGAAACGACGCCCCCACTTCATCGATCAGATCGATCGCCGAATCGGGTAAAAATTTATCGTTGATATACTTTTTCGCCAACTCGACCGATGCGCGAATCACTTCATTTGGATATTTGACTCCGTGGTGCTTTTCGTAACTGCTTTTCAACCCTTTTAAGATCAAAAAAGAATCTTCGAGACTCGGTTCTAAAACGTCGATTTTGGCAAAACGACGGCTGAGTGCTTTGTCTTTGTCGAAGAAATTACGAAACTCTCCGTACGTCGTCGCGCCGATACACCGAATTTTTCCCGACGCTAAAGAGGGTTTTAACAAATTGGAAAGGTCCATCGAACCGCTTCCGGTTGCGCCCGCTCCCACAATCGTATGAATTTCGTCGATAAATAAGATCGCCCCTTTTTTTTGCTCCAGTTCGCTCAAAATCTCCTTGAGACGTTTCTCAAAATCACCTCGATACTTGGTTCCTGAGAGCAAAGAGCCCATATCAAGGGCATAAACGGGCGTGTTTTTCAAAATTTCGGGAACGGTATTTTCGCTGATTTTTTTGGCCAAACCTTCCACGATCGCCGTTTTGCCCACGCCGGGCTCTCCGACTAAGATCGGATTGTTTTTCTTTCTGCGACACAACACTTGCATCACACGGGCGACTTCTTCGCTTCGTCCGATCAGCGGATCGATTTGATGAGATTTGGCTAAAGCGATAAGATCGAGCGTGTATTTTGCCAAAGCACTTTCGCCCGCTTCTTCGTCGTTTTCGCTCTTTTTGTGTTCCGGTGCACTCATCGCCGTTACCTCTTCGGTAATCAAGAGTTTGTCCGCGCCTTGTTGAACCAAAAGCGAAACGCAAAAAGTGTTAGGTTCGTCCATCATCGCGATCAAAAGATCGTAGACGTTCGCTTCGCTTTTCCCCGCACTTTTGACATGTAACATCATGGTTTCGATGACGCGCGTTAACGCGACCGTTTCAACGGGCTCGTAATTCTCTTCATTCGGTACGATTTGGGGATGTGCGGCAAAATATTTTTCCATAGAGCGTTGCAAGAACGTAATGCTTAAGCCGCAATTGATCAGAAGATCGACGATACTCTCGTTGCTTAAAAGCGCGTAAAAAAGATGATCGATCGTGATATATTCATAGCGATGTTTGCGAACGAACGTCATCGCGTCGTTGAAAACGAAGTTGAGTTCTTGGCTAACCATTTTTCATCCTTTCAATCTTCTTCCATGACGGCGCGAAGAGGAAATTTTTCCTCTTTCGCCATTTTGCGCACGCGTGCCACTTTGGTTTCGGCGATTTCGTAAACGTAAACGCCGCATAAGCCTTTGCCTTGTTCGTGCACGTTTAACATAATTTCGGCAGCTTTTTCAAAACGATGATGAAAGACTTGCATCAAGACTTTAATCACAAAATCCATACTGCTGTAATCGTCGTTTAAAAGCAAAACTTTATAGAGTTTAGGCTCTTGAACCCTGATCGCCTCGGCAGTGTCGTTTTGAACTTCCCCTTGCGCCTTTGAATGCATATTTTCCTACTTTTCCACGATACGGTCGATGTCGCGTTGAATCACGTCCAAACCGACTTTACCGATGTAAAATTTAGTGTCGGGAAGATTCGTGTAAATATCCCGAACGTTTTGATAAACGCCTTTTTTCAGAACGACTTTAAAAGGGACTTGCAACGTCGCTTTATACTGAATATCACGCAAAATCGTCTCGACCAAACGCTTATTGGCAGCGGCGTTGCTGATAAAATAATAGGCGTTGTATTTCGCGG
This sequence comes from Sulfurospirillum cavolei, assembly GCF_001548055.1. Taxonomy (GTDB): domain Bacteria; phylum Campylobacterota; class Campylobacteria; order Campylobacterales; family Sulfurospirillaceae; genus Sulfurospirillum. The sequence goes on along the minus strand of NZ_AP014724.1, from coordinate 807,399 downwards.
CGAAATTTTCGACCACGTACTCGTCGCTCACCTCTTCAAAGAAGTTGAGACCTATTAACATCACGTTGTCGCTGTTTTGCAACTGAAAGTCCATCAAGGAAGGAGCTTCTTCTTGGCAAGGTGCACAAAACGTACCGAAGATATCAAACATAAGAATCTTCTCTTCATCGTCTTCAATCACAAATCCGCCGTTTTGGCGCAAAAGCGTTATTTTCGCGCCCGAAACGCTTTTGAGCTCGACTTTATCGCCGTTTTTAAACGGTTCGACGACGCTAGGCGACGCTTTGGGAGTCGAAGAATCGCAACCGACAAAAAACGTGAGTGACATTATTGTCAAAAAAAGTCGTAAGAAATGTTTCATAAGATCATCCTCATTTTTTCAAAATTCTACATGCTTTATATAAATAATATGTAAATTACTCTTTATAAAGATGATTTTTGATAGCCGTTTTAGCCTCTCGTTCCGCATCTTTACGCTTCAAATCCTCGCGCTTGTCGTGCAAGTTTTTACCGCGTACCAATGCAATTTCGACTTTAACGATATTTTTGACGTTAAAGTAAACCGACAAAGGAACGATCGTCAGCCCCTCTTTTGCGACTTTAGCATCCCACTTTCGAAGTTCTTTGAGATGAAGCAATAATTTGCGATCGCTTCGTTCGTTCGGCGTAAAATGCGGATTGGCGGTACTTAAATGCGAAATATGGGCATTGAGCAAAAACGCCTCGCCCTTAATCAATCGAACAAACGAATCTTTCAGATTGATCTTGCCTTGGCGAATGGCTTTTACTTCGCTGCCTTGCAAGACGATTCCCGCTTCTAATTTTTCTAAAATTTCATAATCGTGATACGCTTTTTTATTGCGTGCAACGGGTTCACCCATTTAAAAACCTCTTCTAGTGTGCTTTGATTCGAAAAAAACTGCTGCCGCTACCGCTAAAAAACCATCCTTCGTTTGCCATCGTCGGAAGCTCAGGGTAGGCTTTTAAACACGCGGCGTACAAGTCGTTGAGCCTTTGAGGTTCATACGACGCTAAAAGCTCCGCGCTTTTGCACGAAAGCATAGGCAAAGCGTCTTGCGGTGCGATCGACGCTAAAAAAAACTCCCGAAAAGTCGTATAGACGCGTGCGGTGTCGCATGCGAGATCGGGCGTGAAAACCTCAAGCTCCAACGCCTCTTCTTCGTATAATGAGACAGTTTCGCCGATGCCACTGACGTTGGCACTTTCATAGCCAGAGGCGAAAAAAGCGACGTCGGCTCCCACGCTCGAGCCGATACGCATCATCTCTTCGTTCGATAAGAAAAGCCCTGCCCTGTCGTTTAGCATCCGTAAAAAGGTTGCCGCGTCGCTGCTTCCGCCGCCAAGACCCGCTCCTGTTGGAATTTGTTTCTTGACATGTAAGGCGTACGTTTGCATCACGCGCTCGATCTCTTTGGAAAATCCCTGCTCTTGCAAAACGCGATAGATTTTGTAAAGCGTATTGTGTTCGAGCGCACAATTAAAATCACCGACCAATTCAAACGCTTGCGTCGTTTGTTTCGGGACGAAAGAAAGCGTGTCGTACAGATCGCGAACGCGCATAAATCGGGAATAAAGTTCGTGATAGTTTCCGCGCGTACCGACGATTTTCAGAAAAATATTGACTTTAGCGTGAGCAAAATAGTGCATTATTTGAGCTTTTGGCTGAGACTTAAAAGCAGTTCCGTTTCGACATGTCGACTGGCTTCAATGTTGCTTTGCTTGATGGCGCGCGCTAACTCTTCACGCAAAATCAACGTCTCTTTGGGCGCATCGAAACCGAGTTTCACGACGCCTTTGGAAATTTCAACGACGCGTATCGTGACGTTGTCGTTTAAAACGATGCCCTCGCCGGTTTTTCGTGTAAGTATTAACATGTAACGCCTTTGAGCGATAGTGAATTGAGAAGATATTCTACTCCATTTGCGCTGATTTGCACAATGCTTAAGACCTCATCGATGACGAGAGCATAGACGCCCACTTCACGGCATTCGAAATTTGTAACATCAAGCTTTCGACCCAACGCAATATCGCTCGGATCACCACAATACGTATTTCTCGGTAAATCCAGATAATCTAAAGGAGCTAAAGCGCGTTCGTTTTCGTACGTAAAATCGCCTTCGCTCAAGCGTTCCAAAGCACTTAACGCGCCCTCAAATCCCAATTTTCGTGCGATCATTTCGCCGATACTGCGTACGTAACCGCCCTCTGAGATCGTGATATCAAACGTTAAAAACGGATGCGCGTAATGCACCAACGTACAGTCAAAAACTTCGCTGGTAATCTGTTTGAGCTCAAACGCTTTATCGGCACGCGCCAAATCGTACGCGCGTTCGCCTTCGATCTTCTTTGCCGAATATTTAGGCGGTACGTAGGTTATCTTCCCGATCATACTCTTTAAAACGATAGCGATCGAATCGGGATGAAAAGGCATCATCTGCTCGACGCGATCGATCTTTTCGATGTCCAAACTCGGGCTATGTGCGCCGATCCAAAGCGTCGCGCGATAACGCTTGGGAGCTTTTTTCAAAAAACGAAAAAGCTTGGTATAACTTCCGAAAGCGACGATCAAAACGCCTTTGGCAAACGGATCAAGCGTTCCCGAAAAGCCCGCTTTCTTAACGCCGTAACGTCGTTTAATACGGCTTAAAAAATGGTTGCACACCGTATTTTCGGGTTTGTAAGCGACAAAAAGGCGATTTGACATTAGATTTTTTCCACGAACGACGCTAAAATATCGCGTTTCGTTCCGCTAAAATTAATTTGAAGCTTGAATTCTCTGCCGACTTTACTGACTTCGCTCACGCGACCGATACCGAAGATCTTATGTTTGACCAAATCGCCTTTTTTAAACGACGTCGTCTTTTCAAAAATCAAACTTCCCTCACAGACGCCCGCCTCTTTGAGAAAACGGCTTTTACTGAGTTCGGCACGGCGTCCTTTGTAAAAACGGCTACTCGAATAACTCAGCGTCAACTCTTTTTTCGCACGCGTAATCGCGACGTAGCCTAAGCGTCTTTCTTCTTCGATATCACTTCCGTCTCCGATTAACGGGAAAAAACCCTCTTCCAATCCGATAACGAAAAGGTATTCAAACTCCAATCCTTTGCTGGCATGAATGCTCATAATTGAAATATTTTCACTGTCGATTTGATCTTGGTCGCTTTGAAGCGCAAGTTCGTTGAGAAAATCGTCCACGTTCATCTGCGGATTTTGTTTAACGTAATCGCGGAAAAGTCCGTAAAACTCGTCGATGTTGGAAAGCCTTTCCACCGAATCGGGCTGGTTGTCGTAATAGGACTTGATCGCAAACGCCTCTTCAATCGCATCGATCATGTCGTAGGTAGAATTTTGTTGAATCTCGCGCATACGGTCGATATTTTGCACAAACGCTTTGAGGGCGACGGCCGCTTTTTTCGTCGCTTCTTTTTCGATGATCTCTTCGTTTTTCCCGATGTATTCGTACACCGATAAACGTTGATCGTATGCGGCTTTAAAAATACGCTCCATCGTCACTTTTCCGAGTCCGCGTTTGGGGCGGTTGATAATGCGTTTGATAGAGAAATCGTCATGCGGGTTGGCGATCATACGCAAATAGCTAATCACGTCTTTGACTTCCGCACGCTCGTAAAATTTGACGCCGCCGACCATATTGTAAGGAATTTGCGCTTTATTGAGTCCCTCTTCCAAAGAACGGCTTAAGGCGTTAATGCGGTACAAAACGGCAATGTCTTTAGGATTGACGCCGCTTTCGATCAGTTTTTTAATGCGCTTGGCGATCGTGGACGCTTCTTGATTCTCGTCGCTCGATTCGATCACTTCGATCTCTTTTCCCTCGCCTTTGGTGCTCTCCAAAACTTTTCCGATACGTCCACGGTTATGATCGATCAAATCGTTGGCGGCTTTAAGGATCTGAGCGCTTGAGCGGTAATTTTTTTCAAGCTTAATAATCGTCACGTCCTCAAACGATTCGTGAAATTCCAAAATATTTTTGATGTTTGCACCGCGCCAACCGTAAATACTTTGATCGTCGTCGCCGACGACGCAAAGATTGTTGTGCGTATGGCAGAGTTTGCGAAGCAATTTGTACTGCAATTCGTTCGTGTCTTGATATTCGTCGACCATGATGTACTGATAACGTCGGCTCATCTCTTCGCACAAGGCTTCGTCTTTTTCTAAAATGAGATAGGGTAAAACCAGCAAATCGTCAAAATCAACTAGATTGTTCTCTTGTAGGTACGTTTCGTAACGTTCGTAGATTTTCGCGATGCTTTGATAGTGCTTTTGTTCGGCTTTTTCCCATGCCGTTTGCGGATCGAGCAAGGAAGTTTTATAGCGTGAAATTTCGCTTGAGATCATACCGGTCGGTAACTCCGTCGAGGTATTAAGTGCTTTTAAAATGCGTTTTTTATCATCGGTATCGATCACGACAAAGCTGTTTTTTCGCCCGATTTTCTCGATGTGAAACTTCAAAAAAAGCAACCCGAATTTGTGAAACGTACACAATAACGGAGGATACGACTGGTGATCTCCCAACAACGCCATCGCACGTTCGCGCATTTCGCTTGCGGCTTTGTTGGTAAACGTTAAGGTCAACGTATTGGATGGAGGAATGCCTTGGTCTAAAAGGTACGCCAAGCGAGCGGTGATCGTTTTCGTTTTACCGCTACCGGCTCCCGCCAAAATCAAAATAGGACCGTCGATACATTCAACGGCTTTTTGTTGCGATTCGTTCAGTGTGGCTGCATCTTGCATCGTTCGGTCTACTTTTTATTTTTATTATAGCAAAAAAAGTTTAAGCAAACCTCTAAAGAGCGCGCAAAGCAGGTCGTCATTGTTTTTACTATTATTTTTGGTTATAATAAAATGCTCAAACGAAGCACGGTTATACACTACGAAAATACAAGGATTTTTATGTTAAAAGATTTCTCTAAAATAGAAACCTTTTTGACGGTCGTTCGCGAAAAAAGCTTTTCAAAAGCTTCTAAAAAACTCGGCATCAGTCAACCCGCCGTTACGCAACAAATTAAGCTTTTAGAAGAGTATCTGGACTTGCAAATCGTCGATCGTAAAAAAAACGGCATTAAATTAACGACCGCAGGAGAAGAACTTTTCAAGGTCGCGGTTAAACTCGAAAAACAGATTTTAGCGGCGGAACGCGAGATGTTACGCCTCGTCAACAAAGAGGTTATTTTTGTCTTGGGAGCCTCTCCCGTCATCGGAAATTATATCCTGCCCAACTTTCTCAACGACATCCAAGAAGCGATTAAAAACAACGTGATGCTGAAAGTTGAAGACGCCGCGGGTATTACCGAAAAACTGCTCGATAAAAAAATCGATTTGGCATTGATCGAAGCACCGATCTTCCAAGAAGGGATTATCTATCGCGAATGGCTTGAAGACGAATTGGTCATTACCAGCCGTTCCCCGCTTCCCAAAATCGTTCGCAAAGAAGATTTACTCTCCTACAATTGGATTTGTCGCGAAGAGGAGTCCAACACGCGTAAAATTATTCACGAAACGTTTGAGAAGATGGACATCGATTGCAAAAGCTTTAAGGTCAAAAGTATCGTCACAAGTTCGACCGCCGTCAAAAATACGCTCATGAAAGCCAACATCGAAGAAAAGCCGACCGTATCGATTCTCTCGAAACATATTATCAGCGAAGAGGTCGAGCAAGGCTTACTGTTTACGACGAAAATGAAAGGGCTTAAACTCACGCGAATGCTCTATCTTTGCCATATCAAAGACCGCAAACACGATGCTTTGATCGATAACGTCATTAATTACATTATGAGCAAACAAGAGCTCAAGAACTAATGGATTTTTCTTACATGTAAGCTTTACATGTAAGAATCAAAGCGGGCTGTTTCGTACAACCCGCCTTCTTCGATCCTTCGTTATTTTTTAATCAATTTTTGATTGTGGGGATTGGAGAGGAACGCGCTCATGGAGCGTTGAAGCCCGTTTGATTTGTCTTCTTTGGGTGCTTTTTTGCTAGAAGCAGTACCGAGGTTGATAAAAATAGGCACTTCCTCGACGATAATTTGTAAAATCGACTCCAACGGGAACGTCACCAAAGAGCCGAAATTATGGCTTCCGAATCCCGCTTCAAAACTGATCGTCCCGTTATATACCTGCGTACTTTCAAACGTATAACCTGCCAAATAAAACATCGTAATGGGTTTAAAATTTTGTCGAATTTCAGGCGGAAGTTCCGGCTCAAACGTCACATCGGCGATATTGGTCAAAACGGAAAAATGAACGCCTCGCTTTAAAAGCAACTCTACCATCTCTTTACCGTGCTTCTTCATCAATTGACAAAACTCTTCGTCCCCCAATAAAGCGTCAAGCATCGCACATTCCTTTGAATTCTTGGAGTAAGTTTTCGATTTCGCCGATACCCAAAAGCCAAAAACGCTCGTCGTCGATGTCAAATCCGAACTTTTGAATCAACGTCTTAGGACTTTGACTTCCTCCGGCACTTAAAAAACTCGTATAGTGTTGGACAAACGTCGCTTTATCGCTTTTTTTATACAGACCGAACAACGCAAGTACCAACAATTGCCCGTAACTGTAAGCGTAGCAATAAAACGGAGAATGAATAAAATGCGGAATATAACTCCACCACAAATGATAGTTGGAACTCAGCGTAATGCTCGAACCGAACATTTTTTGACTCTCTTGCATCCAGTAACGATTGAACGTTGCCGTATCCAATTCGCCTTCATGCGCATGCACTTTGCGCTCAAACGTCGTAAAGTTAATCTGACGGTAAAGCGTTGAAAAAATATCTTCGATTTTACTGGCATATAAAGAGCGTTTTTCGTCTAAGCTCAATCCCTCTTTAATGGCGTCGAAAACAAGCATTTCGGCAAAAACCGAAGCGGTTTCGGAGGTCGTTAAGGGCGTATCGCTGCCTAAATAACCGACGTCGCGAGAAAGATACTGATGAATCGCATGCCCAAGCTCGTGCGCCAAGGTAAACAGATCACGTCGCGTATCGGTGTGGTTGAGCAACACGTACGGATGCGTGCTAGGCGTCGCCGGATGCGAAAATGCGCCGCCGCGTTTTTTCGTTTGAGGGAAAACGTCGATCCAACCTTGCGTAAATGCCATTGAAGCGATCTCGTAAAATTTGGGATTAAATTTGGCAAACGCGTCTAAGACGATCTGTTTCGAGTTTTCAAAATCATAGCACGCCTTGCTCTCTTCCAAAGGTGCGTAACGATCGTACTCGTACAACGTTTCCAATCCCAAAAGCTTGGCTTTCAACGCATAATATTCATGCACGAGGTGGAAACTGTTTTCGGCGGCGGCGATGAGCGCATCAACGCTTTTTTGCGTGATTTTATTGTCCAAATGGCGTGGTTGTTCGGCATTTTTATAACCGCGAAGTTCACATTCGCTTGCCAAATCGGTTTTGATCATGTTAAAAATATACGCTAACAACGGCTGATGGGGTTTTAAGCCTTTCGTAAAAACGTCGGCAGCTTTTTTACGCACCTCGCGGGAAGGGTCTTGAAGCTTACTGAGAATCTCTTCTTCGGAGAGCTTTTGACCTTCAAAGGTAAACGTCAACCGGCTAAAGTGTTCATCGAACAAACGGCTAAACGCCGAAGCGGACGTCATCTCTTTTTTCAATAAAATACGCTCTTCTTTTTGAGAAAGCTGATAGGGTTTTTCTTCGATAAGCGATTCCAAATAAAAGGCGTAATGCGGGCTTAGCGCGATGAGTTCTTCTTGTTTGGCTTTTGTTAGTTTGTTAAATTCAAGTTCGAAAAAAAGCAAATGCTCGCCGATACGACTTTGTTCTTGCTGGTAACGGGCGAAAAAACCGCCTTTGTCGCTGTCGGTCGCAAAGTTTAAAAAAGCATACGTCATAATGCGACCCAAAATCTCGTTAATCGCCTCGTACTCACGAATCGATTCTAAAAATTCGTGACCGCTCAGCTCTTTGAGCTTGCCTTTGCAGACGTTCTCAAAACCGATCGCACGATTTCGTGCCTCGTTCAAATCTGCTTCTAAGTCAGATTCGTGCTTGTATAAAGCGGATAAATCCCAATTCAATACTTAATCCTTCACACATACGTTTTCAAGAATTTCAAATCCTCTAAGAGCATTCATTATAGCAAATTTTCGGGCTTTTTGAATGTCTCCTACGGATAAACTTTCGGCTTTAATCTTCCCTTGTGCCAGCAATCTTGCCCGTGTCGTTCCTTCTAAAAGCGGACACAAAGGCGTTTTCCATTCGCCGTCGATCCATAAAGCGATATTGGCAATCGTCGTATCTTTTAATTCGCCGTGACGAACGATCAACACCTCATCGGTATCGTCGCGTTTCAGCAGATTCAACGCTTCGCGATCGCAATATTTGTAGTCGTACGCAAGCGGGCTTTCGACCAAAGCGATCGTCTGGATCGGTGTAGGTTCGTACGCGCGGTAGTCGATGTGCGTAATCGTTTCACAGTATTCGACGCGCACCCGAAAAACGCCGCGGCAAGGCGGAATGATCGCTCGTGAAAGCGCGATCGGCTCTTGACATGTAAACAGTGCTCGCCTCGTTTGATCGAAGCGGGCTTGATGGTACTCCAAATGCAATAACGTGCCATCAACGGCCTTGATCGTTTCAAAGCACGGGGATATAGACTTTATGGCACACCTCTTCGTACTCTTTTAGCGGATCGCTTAAAAGCGTGATTCCTCCGCCGCTTTTGTAGACAAACCCTTCATCGGTTTTTTCGATAAAACGGATCATCACCGCACTGTCCAGCCCTTTTGCGTCGTATACGCCGAAAATTCCGGTAAAAAAGCCGCGTTCATAGCCTTCGATTTGTTCGATCAACTCGACGCTTTTTCGTTTCGGCGTTCCGCTAATCGACCCCGCCGGCAATAAATCGGCGATAATCTCGCCGATACGATCATGCCATGTCGGCTCTAAGCACGCGCTAATATGCGAACTGACATGTAAAAGCTCTTTTTCGCCTGCTTGGATAGCCTCGACGTAACGAAAACGCTTGACACGGACGTTTGTCGCGACGCGTGCAAGATCGTTGCGTAAAAGATCGACGACCATCACATGTTCGGCTTTTTCTTTTTCGTCGTTTAAAATACGTTCTTTCGCATTATCAATGCTCGCATCGATCGTTCCCTTCATCGGATACGCCATAATGCAATCGTTTTCGATTTTGACGAAACGTTCGGGCGAAAAGCAGACGAACCGATCTTTGAAACAGAGTTTAAACGGCGCATTTGCCGCATGAAAAATCGCACGAAGGTCTAAATCGCCGTGCAACAACGTCGGTGCGGTCAAATTGAGAAGGTAGGTATTACCCGAGCGTATCGCTTCTTGAACCGCCTCGATTTTGCGAAGGTAATTGTGAAAATCCGGAAACGATTTTTCAAACGTAAACGTCTGTTTCAAAGAAGGGCACTCGGCATCGAGCGCATACAAAATATCCGGATCAAGCGTTTGAAGCGCTTGGGCATAAAACTGTTTAATGTTATAATCGACGACAAAGAAAAAAGGCGTACGTTGTTGTCCGAAGCGATTGAGCGTTTGAACGAACTCAATGGGCAATCAGCTTCTCCAAAACCGCCATTCGAACGGCAACGCCGTTTTTAACCTGCTCCAAAATCTTAGAGCGCGGATCTTTCATCATAAAATCGTCTACGTCCACGTTGCGATGCACGGGACCTGGATGCAAAACGATAATATCGCGATCTTGCATCAACTTGGACGTAATGCAAAAATCGGTCGCGTAATCTTTGAGCGAAGCGTAAATTTGATTGGTATGGCGTTCGGTTTGCGTACGAAGACTCATAATGACGTTAACTTCGTCGATCACCTCTTCAATGCGATGAGAGGTACGTAAATGCGTTTGCGGTAGGAAATGCGGCGGAGCAACCAAAATAACCTCGACGCCCATACGGCCTAAAAGCTCGATATTGCTGTTGGCGACGCGGGAATTTTTAATATCGCCGACAATCGCGACCTTTTTACCGCGCACGTCGCCGAAATGGCGTCGCATCGTAAAAAGGTCCAATAAAGCCTGCGTCGGATGCGCATGCGAACCGTCGCCGCCGTTCACGATAGGGCAATTGACGTAATTGGCTAAGATATGCGGAACGCCCGAACTTTTATGACGCACGACGATCGCATCGGGGCCCATCGCATCGAGATTGGCCGCCGTATCGAAAAGCGTTTCGCCCTTGCTCGAAGAACTGCGTGAAACGTCCAAACTCACGACCATCGCACCGAGCCGTTTTGCGGCAATCTCAAAACTACTGCGCGTTCGCGTCGAATTTTCGAAAAAAATCGTAATGACCGTTTTATTGTTCAAAATATCTCTTGGTTTTTCGTCTAAAAATTCATCGGCGCGCGCCAAGATATGTTCGACTTCCTCCAATGAAAAATCTCGCGTATTGATCAAATGTTTCACGCGTTGCTCCTTGCAAAATCTGCCAAAATTGTAACAAAGCATGACTGTAAGTTTGATTAACGTTTTATTGTTCAAGATGTGCTACAATTCCGAAAAAAAGGAGAAAAACGTTATGAAAAAACACCTTTATCTCTCATGCGTATGCTTTTTTGCTTCTGCCCTTTATGCCGAAAGTTTTACGTTTCAAGAAGACGTTCGCGTCTCCAATAGCCAACGCGAATACCACGGTTCATCCTCAAGCGTTCCGTATCAAGAGTGTTGGGACGAGCAAGTCGAAGTACCCTCTTCCTCTTCGGGAAATGAAGGAACCGTGGGTGCGATTATCGGCGGTGTTGCCGGCGGTGTTTTAGGACATCAAGTCGGCGGCGGAACGGGTAAAACGGCAGCAACGATCGGCGGAGCGGTGGTCGGAACGATGGTCGGAAAAAACGTTGCGGAAAACAATTCTGGACCGACGTATAAAACGCAAAGACGTTGTACGACACGTTATGAAGAACGAAACGACGGTGCGCCGCTTTTTCGCAACACCGCGTATTATAAAAACCAACCGATCGTCAAATACTCCGATCGTCCTTTAGACTATATTCGCATTAACGTCACGGTAAGTTACTAAACTGCGTGCGATTGCGGGCATATCCTCTTGCACGCTTAAAACCCTGCCGAAAAGCTTTTTTAAAAACGGCAGGGAAATCTTCTCAAACGCCGCACGATCCTCCGCGCATTTGGAATTGACGCACCATTCGTAGTTATCGACGCCTAATGAATCCAACAAATGCAAATTAAGCAATAAATCGTTAATGCACCCTAGTCTATCGTGCGCCACCAAGAGTGTTCGGGCATTAAAAAGACGCATCAGGTCGTACATGTAAAAATCTTCTTCGATCGGTACGAGCAAACCGCCCGCCCCCTCAATTAAAACGATGTCGCTTAAAGCTTCGATCTTTTCGTAAGCATGGCGTAAAACGTCCGGATCGATTTTTTTACGCCCTTTGGCAACATACGGTGCCGCGGGCAATTCAAATCGGTATGGAACGATGTCGTTGATCGTCAAAGATTCTAACGCCTTATTGTGCGCTTTGGCAGTTTCGAACAAAAGCGTCCCGTCCAAAGGAACAGGGGCTACGCCCGTCTCGATAGGTTTCATCACACCGACGTTCAAGCCTTGTTGGCTCAATGTTTCAAGTAACCTAAGCGTCGTATAGGTTTTACCGATATCGGTATTGGTCGCACTTATAAATATAGGAGGATATTTCATCATGAAGCTTCTTTTTTTACAAAATTATACTCTTAAAAAATAAAGATGCAATCAAAATCCAACGTTTACTTAAACCGTACGGGAACGCAAAAGTCGAGGTCGAAACGTTCGCACGGATCGATGAAGTGGTTTTGCCGATAGATCGCAAACGAAGGTAACGAGACTTTTTCATAATCGCTTTTAGGAAACCATTCATGGTAAATGACGTCCATATACTTTTTCAAGTCGCCGTAGACGCCTTGCAACGAGAAAATGGCACAAAAGGTTTGCGGTATTTTCATTACGCCGATTTCGCCGCTTCGGTAAAATTTGCGTGTTTTGGGAAGTTCTAGACACGCAACGTAATGGCATTTGGAAGCCTCGACAAAACGCGGATTACTATGGTGTAGGGCGATCATGGTTTGCGCGTTAAATGCGATACCCTCTTGCAATGCCCACGCCTGAAGTTTTAACCATGCGGTTTGAATGCTCTTGTCGTAACCTTTATGCCGAACGTAGGCAACCTCAAACGAAGGCATCGCCGCCACTTTGACATGTAAGGGTTTCCCCGAGAAACTCAAATCGCGATGAGCATTGATTTGGTCGACTTCGCGCCATTTACTGGGCGTAACACCGAAGTTTTCTTTAAAAGCCTGCGTAAAAGAAGCATTGGAGTGAAATCCGACTTCGCGCATAATATGCGTAATCGTTGCCTCAGGCGTGAAAAGTAACACGTTGGCGGAATGTTCGAGTTTGACGCGCTTCGCATACGCATGAACACTCTCGCCGACGACTTCTTTAAAAATGCGGTTAAAATGAAAGACCGACATCGCAACGTTACCCGCCAAGGTTTCGACGCTTAAATTTTGCGACAAGTCGGCATGAATCGTATACAACGTTTCGTTGATACGCTCGATATGGTCGTTTTGAGTCGTTCTTTTGTGTTTCATGCAACAATTATAGCACAAACGGACAAAGGAAATCGGTGTTTATCGGTGGTTATTTCATCGTATCTTTTCTATAATAACACTTTATATTTTGAAAAAGGTTCTTCTTATGCAAACCAAATTAGCCAAACGCATTACAACCGCTTCACGCTCGTTTACGCGGACGATTTTAGATTTGACGGCACAAAATACGATTATCTCTTTTGCCGGCGGACTTCCCGATGCGGCGTTGTTTCCGGCGGATGCTATCGAAAAACACTCCAAAGCACTTTTTGCCGAAAAAGACAATCGTCTTTTCCAATACAGCAATGCTTCAGGCGTTGTTGCCCTCAAAGAGCAAATCGCCAAACACTACCGCGACACGCACGCAGAAGAGATTATGTTAACGAACGGCTCTCAACAAGGGCTTGATTTGATGTGTAAAACGTTTTTGGACCCGAACGATTGCATTATCGTCGAAGACCCGAGCTATCTTGCGGCCTTGGGACTTTTTCGCATGTACGACGTCACGATCAAAGCGGCACCCTTAACGCCCGATGGCGTTGACACCGAAGCATTGGAAGTTCTTTTTAAAACCTATCGTCCCAAATTTTTTTATACGATACCGATTTTTCAAAACCCAACAGGCTATTCGTACACCCTGCAAACCCGTCTTGAAGTAGTACGTTTGGCGAAAGCATATCACGTCATCCTTTTGGAAGATAGCCCGTACGAAGCGCTTCGCTACGAAGGCGTATCGACGACTTCGTTTGCCGATCTCTTACCCGAATGGACCGTTGCATTGGGAACGTTTTCGAAAACTTTGGCACCGGATTTTCGTATCGGTTGGATCAGAGCACCCAAAGAGATTATCAGTGCGCTAACCCTTTCCAAAGAGAGTACGGACCTTCAAAATTCCAAATTTTTTCAACTCGTCTGCGCACGAATGATGCAAAGCGGCGAATTGCAAGCACATGTCAAAAGCCTCGTCGATTATTATCGTCCGAAACGCGATGCGATGGTAGCGGCACTCAAACGTTATTTTGGCGAGAGTATCGATTTTGTCGTACCGGAGGGCGGTATGTTTATTTGGGTTCATTTTAAAAAATGCAACGACAGTATGAAACTGTTCGACCTTGCCATTCAAAAAGGGGTTGCGTTTGTACCCGGTTCGGTTTTCTTTGCCGACAAACATGAAAGCGGTTACGGAAGACTCAACTATACCAACTCGAGCTTAGAGCAAATCGATGAAGGCGTGAGAAAATTACAACAAGCTTATAGCGAACTTTAAGATTTTTTACACACGATGTCGCCGAGCGTTGCCCCTACGGCTTCGGCGACAACCTGACATTTGACTTTAAACAGAAAAAAAATCGGATCATCGCTTCGTTCGTTCAGACATTCAAAATTACCCATTCCCTTGGAAAGAATACAGTCGGCTTTTTCATAAAGTTCTCTAGCCGACGGCGACATCAACTCAAACGCCAGTCCGGGCGTCGGAACGCCGCTGTTAACGAGCGTCGCCACTTCATCCATGCCCGAAGCCATAGCATCTTCATACGTCAAATCGTTAATAATCGGTCGACCGCGCACGAAATAATAGACGTCGATCGTCGGGTAAATCCTTCGAATCGTCTGAATACAGAGTTTATCAAAAATTTCTTCCCCCGCATTGTCCGCAAGGTAAACTAAGGTTTTCGTTTTTTGAAGTGTTGCTTGCAGTGTCGAAAAATCGTCGATTGCAAAAGGGGTATGATAGATTTTTTCCAGTTCTTCGGAGAGGTCGTAGAGCATAACCGCCGCCAAATCGATCACATTACCCGCCACTGCGGTTTTAAGCGCACTTAAAAGAGGGTCAGTACTTTGCTCGATATACATTTGGCATAAAGGAAGAAAGGCTTTGGCTTTGAGAGACGAAGCTTTTTTGAAGTCACCGTACAAATCCCGAACGCCCAATAACCGAGCTATTGCTTCATAAAGAGGTGCGGCATTGTGAGGCGGCGTTTGATCGGTATCAAAATTCTCAATCAATCGGCGTGCCAAGGAGTCGATAGCGTTTTTTTGTTCCGACGTTAGATTTAAGAGCGTACCCACGCGTTTACTTTGGTCGTAAATACAGGTTAAACAGCGTTGATCAAGATACATTACAAACTTTCAAAGAAGATACGCGAAGAAAAAAGGAGAAGAAGCGGCGAAACCAAGACATCCACCGCTTCGAAAAAAAATTATTTTCTGAGTTCTTTAATTTTTGCAGCTTTACCGCGTCTATCACGAAGATAGAAGAGTTTTGAACGTCTAACGATACCACGTCTTACGACAGCGATTTCTTCGATACTGTCGGAGAAAATAGGGAAAATTCTCTCAACGCCTACGCCGTTAGCACCGATTTTACGTACGATAAATGTTTCACCCGTACCGGTTCCGCGTCTTGCGATACAGATACCCTCAAAATTTTGAACACGTTGTTTGTCGCCTTCGATAATTTTAACGGCAACTTTAATCGTATCACCTGCTCTAAAATCAGGAATATTCTTCGCAGAAATCTGTCCTGCTTCAAAAGCTTCAATATATTTATTTCTCATTGCATCATCCTTTATATCATTTCTAATGCTTCACGCTAAAGCGAGAAAACAGATCCGGTCTGAAATATTTCGTCTTTGATTCAGACATTTTATTTTTTAAGCTTGTGATTTTAGCGTGGTTTCCCTTTAAAAACTCTGAGGGCACGGATTTATTTTCATAAATTGCCGGCTTTGAGAAACACGGGGCCTCTAAAAGAGGCTCTTCAAAGCTCTCCACGTTTAACGAATCACTGTTGCCTAAAACACCTTTGATGTTACGGCTAATGGCATCGCTGAGTACCAAACTCGGAAGTTCCCCGCCGGTTAGGACATAATCCCCGATGCAAAAGAGCTCATCGGCGAACGTCTCAATAACGCGTTCGTCGATCCCCTCATACCGTCCGCTAACAAAAACAATATGCTCTTTTTGCGCCAAGCGTTTCGCATCGTTTTGCGTAAAAAGTTTTCCGGCGGGTGTCGGAAAAATCATATATGCCTCGGGCGAAGACTCTTTGATCCGACGTAACAGATCAAAAAGCGGTTGCGGAAACAACACGAGTCCTGCTCCGCCGCTGGCTTGATAGTCGTCTACTTTACCGTGTTTGTTGTCGGTAAAATCGCGAGGATTAAAAAAATCCACGCTTAAGAGCCCTTTGGCGATTGCCCTCTTCAAAATAGAATCTTCAAAATACGAAGCGATCAATCCCTCAAAAAGCGTCACGTAAGAAAAACGCATCACGAATTCTCCAGAATTCCTAAAGCATCTTTACTACGTATCTCTTTTGCACTTGGGTCGAACGAGAGAATATACCGCTCGATATACGGAAGATAAAAGGATGTGACATGTCCTTTTTTGACCAACTCCGCATCGGTTCGAACTACCAAATAATCCGTCGTTACGATACGCTCGATCTCATCGACGGTGCCTAAGAGTGTCCCGTCTTCATCGATCACGCGAGCATCGATCAGCTCAAACCAAAAGAATTCGTCTTTTTGAAGCGCACACTCTTTAAGCGAAGTTTCCTTCGACGTAAACAACTGAGTATTGACGAGCTTTACGGCAGATTCTCGGTCAAGATAGCCGACAAAAGAGATGAGCGAGCGCGCTTGGTGGTACGAAAAGACTTCAAGCGTTTCGCCTTTTTGGGTCGTAAACGTTTTGCCTTTTCTAAACTGTTCCGGAAAATCACACTCCAAATGAAGTTTGAGTTCTCCCTTAAGTCCCACGAGTCGCCCGAGAACGGCGACTTCGATGAGAGAAGATTGATTATTCATCGTTGGCTTTAACGGTAACTCTATAAGACTTGCCGTCTTTGGCTTTACAACCGGAAATAAGCGTTTTAAGCGAGTTAATCATTTTGCCGTCTTTACCGATCAATTTACCCGTATCGATTTTGTCCGCATAAATGACCACTTCGCAAAAACTACCGTCGACATCGCTTCGTTCGACTCTTACGCCTTTAGGATTGTCTACCAAAAGTTTTGCAAACTCTTCGAGGAATTTATCAATCATCATTATTTACCGGTAATTTTTGCAACCCTGTCGCTAAGCTTTGCGCCGACGCTTTTCCAATAAGCAAGTCTTTCCGCATCGAATTTAATGCTTTCGGGATTGGTGAGAGGATTGTAATAACCGATAGACTCGATCCAACCGCCGTCGCGTTTTTTTCTGCTGTCCGTTACGACGATTCTGTAAAACGGAGTTTTGTTTCTACCCATTCGTGTTAATCTTACAACTGTTGCCATTTTATGGTCTCCTATGTTTATGTTTCGTTTGTTACAACTTATATCTACATGTCAGTCTACATGTAGATATAAACCGTCACATCTTAACGAAGATGTGCGTGTTTATTTTGGGATAGCATATTTTGCAAATCTTGCATTCCCTTTTTGCCCGAAAACTTCTTTGCCATTTTCGCGGCATTGGCAAACTGCTTTAAAAAGCGGTTGACTTCGACTTGAGAAAGTCCGGAACCTTCCGCAATTCTTCTTTTGCGACTGTTGTTTAAAAGCTCCGGATCTTCGCGCTCTTTTTTGGTCATTGAGCCGATCATCGCTTTGATGCGTTTCATCTCAACGGAATTTTCCATATCAACGTCTTGAAGTTTTCCCGCGACCGACGAGAGTCCCGGAATCATCCCGATCAACGACTTCATACTTCCGAGCTTTTTCATCTGCTCCATTTGTTCCAAAAAGTCGTTAAAGTTAAACTCGCCTTTTTTGATCTTTTTCGTAATCGCTTTAGCTTGCTGCTCATTGATAATTGAACCGGTCTTCTCCGCCAAAGTTTCAAGATCGCCCTCGCCCATTAAACGGTTAACGATACGATCGGGAATAAAATGCTCTAAATCCGCTACTTTTTCGCCCACGCCCACGAAACGAAGCGGAACGCCGGTTTGTTCGGCGATACCTAACGCTACGCCGCCTTTACCGTCACCGTCAAATTTACTGAGAATCACGCCGCTTAAAGTAATTTTTTCATGAAAACTTACCGCACTTCGCACCGCATCTTGACCCGTCATCGAATCGGCAACGTAAAAGATTTCATCGGGCAAAGTCTCTTTTTTAATCGCTTCGAGTTGATCCATTAACTCCGCATCGATTGCCAATCGACCTGCGGTATCGACCAAAACGACGTCGTATAAGCCTTCATTGGCTTTTTTGAGCGCATTTTTGGCAATCGTTAAGGGATTGCCGTTTTCTTCAAAATAAAGATCGATTTCGTTAGCGCTACACAACTGTCTTAACTGCTCTACGGCGGCTAAACGCTGTAAATCGCAAGCAACGACCAACACTTTTTTCTGTTTTAATTTTAAATAATTTGCCAATTTCACGGTCGTCGTTGTTTTACCGCTACCTTGGAGACCGACCATCAAAACTTTGGTCGGCGGCTTTGACGCATAAACGAATCCTTGGCGACCGGGAACCGTCAAAATTTGCGTCAAATTTGTTTTGAGTGCACGTAAAAAATTAACCTGTCCGATGCCTTTCGCTTTGGTCTCGATCTCAACTTGTTTGAGCAAGTCTCGAACGATTTTATGATGCACATCGGCTTTGAGTAATGCTTTTTTTAAATTTTCTAGCGCATTTTTGAGCGACTTTTCATCGTCGCTGAAACGAATTTTATTAACGGCCGTACGAAATGAATCGGTTAAAACCTCAAACACGCATTATCCTTCCTAAGCTATTCAAACATCTTCATTTGAAAAAGAGCTCGTATTGTATCCAACCAATACTTTAAACTAAATTAAACCTTAATTTTTGCCTATATCTAAAAGAGCTTTATCGTTTCTAAACAACGATTTTATCGTAGTTTTGAGTGCTCCTATTCTAATTTATACTGCCGCGAATTTAATGAAATCTTCAGGTTCTTTACTCTCAAATTTATACCCTAAAAGTGCGATTTTGGACGCATGGAGCATTAAGCGTTTGTACGGTCGTCCGCCGTATTCGGTATCACCTAAAATGGAAGCTCCGATACTCTTTAAATGCACGCGAATTTGATGCGTTCGTCCCGTTTCGATCTTGACGCGAATCTTGGAGCGTTTACCTTCGATCATTAAAGGTTCGATGTAACTGATCGCTTCTTTACCGTCATCGCTAATTTTACTGTACGCCGTATTGCCCTTTTTAATCGTCAAAATCGGAGCGTTAATCTCCATAGCTTCAACGACTTTACCTTCGACGATCGCAATATACTCTTTTTGAACATCGCGTTTTTTAAATGCATTGACCACTTTTTTACGAAAATCATCGTCTTTGGTTAATAATAAAACTCCGCTCGTCTCGCGATCCAAACGATGTAACAACGGTAAATTTTTCGCTTCTGCGACCTCTTCGGAAGTCATAAATGCCGGCTTATCGACCGCCATAAGAAACGCGTCTTCAAATAAAACGCGAATCGGTGCGATTTTTTCGACTTTAAACTTCGTCGAACTGTCCAACTCTCCGCGCGCAACACTTACTTTTTTTCCCGCCGCGTAAACAACGCCTCGATCGATTAACTCTTTTGCGGCGCGATTGGAGATTTTTTCTTGAAGGGCCAAAAGTTTATAGGCTTTATCTATCATGGTCTGTTCCTCTGATTTTTTCCAAAAGAGGCTCAATCGCATCTTTGGGAGTAATGAAAGAAGGACGGACTTCGTCGATGTGTTCAAAAACATCGTAAAGTGCGTCGATCGCAACGATTTTGGCGTTTTCTACCGCTTCAAAAAGCACTTTTTGATTGAAGATCGATGCTCCGCTAATTAATTTAACGCCGAAAAATGCTGGCTCTAGCGGATTGTGCCCGCCGACGCCTTCCACAAACGAGCCGCCTAAGATAACCACGTCGGCAACGGCATAAAGATCGATCAAGCGTCCCATTTGGTCGCATAAAATAAAATCGCTATCCAAGCGCTCGCTGTGCGAAAGAGAGTCAAATGAACGTCGATGCTCTGTCGCATACGATGCCAACCAACGTCGAATTTTTTCAAAACGCTCCGGATGTCTGGGTACGACGACGATCGTATCGTTTTCTTTGATCGCGATATGCTCTAAGATCAACGCCTCTTCTTTTTCATGCGTACTTGCGATGACGATCAATCGCTTGTTTTTCGGCTTATCGTAAACTTTTGTAACGCCGTAGCGTTGGTACTGTTTGATATTGCCGACGACGCTGATGCGCTTCGCGCCTAAAAAAGCCAAACGCTCCTTATCCTCTTCGCTTTGCGCCAATACCGTATCGACGTAGCGAAAAATCCAACGGTAAAACCATGCAAATTTTGCGTACGAAGCATAGGAATGATCCGATATTCTTGCATTCAATAACACCGTTCGTATCCCTTTGGCTTTCGCGCTGATAAACAAAAGCGGCCAAAGCTCGGCTTCCATCACGACTAAAACGTCTTGAGGGCGTGTCCAAAACGGTAAAAAAATTTCAAACGGCAAATAACGCACCGCCGTATGAAGTAAAGCGGCTTCGCGAAATCCGGTTTGCGTCATAACGCTAATGCGAACGTCGCTCGGCGCAAAAGTCTCCACCAAAGGCTTCAACGATCGCACCTCGCCTAAAGAACACGCGTGAAACCACATACGGGCATTCGGTTCGAAAGGAGCGTTATTTTTCAGAAAAAAGCGTGCGGGAATCGAAAACGTATATTTAGATTTAAAGCAAAGGAAAACTAAAAAAGGCAGTGCCGCTACATAGAGCAACACCGCCGCACCGTAATAGATAAAGCGCAACCCTTACGCCTTCTCTTCCTCGATCTCTTTGTATAAAATGCGACCGCAATGAGGACATGTCACGATATCGTCTTGTTTTAAAACACTCGCATACGTTTTATCGTTGATACGCATAAAACATCCGTAGCAAGCCTGTTTTTTGACCGGCACGACCGTAGAGTTTCCTGCCCATTTACGAATTTTTTGGTAAAACGTCAAAATTTTATGACTCATATCGGAAACCAATTCGTCTTTGGCTTTGTAAACGTTTTTGCGTTCTTCTTCAATCGCTTGAATTTGCGAATCGATCGTCTCTTTAATCTTTTCGGCTTCGGCTGCGGCTTGCGCGATTTTTTCTTGAAGGGCACTGATGCTGTTTTGTTTTAGATCGATGATTTTTTCCAAACGAGCGATCTCTTCGTTCGCAAAATCGCATTGTTCTTTGGCGATTTCCTCTTCAAGTTGCAAGGCTTTAATCTCTTTTGCCGTTTTTACCAACGCACTTTTTTTCGTAAAATCTTTTAATTTAGCAGAAAGTTCCGCCAAATGTGCTTCGTTTTTTGCTTTTTTGAGTTTAGCGTCGGCGATGTCGGCTTGAAAAACCTCGGTTTGCGATTTTAGCTCTTTTTCTTTATCTAAAGAGAGTTTTAACGTCTTCTCCACTTTAGCGATGCGCGGTGCAAAATCGTCAATCTCTTTGTCTAAATTGGAAAGCTCAATTAACTGCTCTAAGTACTTATTCATATGCTCTGTGTCCTCTATATGTGTTGGAAGGGGTTTTTAGAATTTGATATTATAGCTTTTAATGGCAAATTTTTCAAATGCTCACTTAAACACGCCCCAAAATACGCTTCACTCTCAAAGTGTCCGATGTCGATTAAACTAAGCCCGTTTTCTTTGGCTTCTAAAGCTTGATGGTATTTTAAATCGCCCGTTAGAAAACAATCGGCCTCGACGGTGCGGATCAAATCTCCGCCGGCACCCGTCGTTAACGCGCAACGCTTAACGTGTTCGCAGGTTTGAACGACGCGCAGGTGCTTTATCCCTAAGGCGTTTTTAACCTTACATGTCAAAGCTTCAAAACTTTCATCGACGTCGCAATACGCCACGAAATCTTTCGTCAGCGCAATCTCAAAACCCAATTTTCGAGCGACGTACGCATTGAGATGTGAAAGATCGAAATTGGTGTGCATTGCAATCAACGCAATATTTTTCTGTACGATTGTTTGAATCAAATTTGACGGATAACGCGAAAAATCGAGCTGTTTCAAGCCGCTAAAAATGAGCGGATGATGCGTGATAATCAACGAGTGTTTTTCCGCCGCTTCGACCAAAGCGCGATCAACGTCGAGACTTAAATAGATACGCTCGATGGCATCGGATCGCGTTCCGATCAGTAAACCGCTGTTGTCCCAAGAAGCTTGCGTCGCAAAGGGGCTTAAGGCGTCTAGAAAGTCGTAAATCTCGCCTAAGCGCATTATCCGACTACTTCTTTGTATTTGAGCGCGCACCCTTTGGCAAGCTCACGAATTTTTAAAATATAATTTTGACGTTGCGTTACCGAAATCGCTTTTCGAGCATCCAATACGTTAAACGTATGCGACGCCGCCAAACAATAATCGTACGCAGGTAACGGCAAATTTTCGTCCAAACAACGCTTGCATTCGGCTTGCGCGTTTTCAAAATGTTCAAAAAGCATTGCAACGTTTGCGACTTCAAAATTATAACGGCTAAACTCGTATTCGCTTTGTTTATGCACGTCGCCGTACGTCGTTACGCCAAACGCGTTTTCGTTCCACACGAGATCGAAAACGGACTCTTTTTCTTGAAGGTACATCGCCAAGCGCTCGACGCCGTAGGTAATTTCAACCGAAACGGGATTGCATGCGATACCGCCGACTTGCTGAAAGTACGTAAATTGCGTTACTTCCATACCGTCTAGCCACACTTCCCAGCCTAAGCCCCATGCGCCTAAAGTCGGCGATTCCCAGTTGTCTTCCACGAAACGAATATCGTGTTTTTTAATGTCGAGCCCTAGCATTTCAAGGCTTTTAAGGTAAAGCTCTTGAATATTATCGGGGCTTGGTTTGATCAACACTTGAAACTGGTAATAACTTCCCAAACGATTGGGATTTTCGCCGTAACGTCCATCGGTTGGTCTTCGGCTCGGAGCGACGTATGCCGTTGCCCACGGTTTTGAACTGAGGCTACGTAAAAACGTTGCATTGTGAAACGTTCCCGCACCTGCTGGCATATCGTAGGGCTGAACGATCGTACATCCCTCTTGCTGCCAATAGGTTTGGAGGTTTAAAAGCATTTGACTAAAAGTAAGCACGCACAGATCCTTTTTCTTACATGTAAAGATTATTTCGTAGGCGGGGTATAACCCTCCACCGCTTTATTCCACATCATTTTATATTTTCGTTTGGTAAAATCAAGCTCGTCTTTTAAAAATTCGATTTGCTTACTCAGCGTTTCGATCGTTTTGCGATCTTCGTCGTAAAGCTCCTGCATCGAAAAGAGGGCCTCTTTTAAAAAACGGTTTTCACTTTTGAGCGCGTCTAGCGTCTCTTCTTTCGCATCCAAAACCTTTTCGTGCAAGCTTAAAATAGCCCCGACGGTTTTTTCGACGAATTCCGAGCTCATCGTCAGATTTCCGGTATTGCTAAAGCCGTCTTCAACGACGACGCCTTGCGTTGCCGGAATCAAAGCTTGCGCACTGCGGCTGATTTCGACGAAGCATTGCCCCTCTTCTTCTTTGGACGCAAGTTTTCCTTCGTCTATCAATAAACGAACAGCGGGTATATCTAAGTTGACCAAACGGCTAAATGCCTCAATTTCTAACCAACTGTTCATTATGCGTCTCCTTACGATAAAATAACTTCAATCCCTGAAGAATCGGTTTCGACTTTTTTGGCTTTTAAGATGCGATCTTCTTTCAATTTAGCCGCCAACTCCTCATCGTCGATTGCGAGAATTTGCATTGCCAAATACGCACTGTTCATTGCACCCGCCGAACCGATCGCCACCGTACCTACGGGCATGCCTCCGGGCATTTGGACCGTACTTAAAAGAGCGTCCATCCCCTCCATGACGCCGCCTTTCATTGGAACGCCGATAACGGGTTTCGTCGTTAACGAAGCGACGACTCCCGCTAAATGCGCCGCCATTCCCGCTGCGCAAATAAACACTTTTGCACCTTTTGCTTCCGCATTTTTAACGTAAGCATGGGTACGATCCGGACTTCGGTGCGCCGAAGAAACGATCAATTCGTACATGACGCCGAATTTCTCCAACGTTTTGGCACACTCTTCCATCACGCCGTAATCGCTTTTACTTCCCATTAATATAGAAACGAATTTCACATACTATCCTTTTGTTGTATTCTAAAAAACGTAAATCCCGCCAACAACGTCGGTAAAACGATCGCATTGACGTTGCCGCTATGAATCTCTTTAAACTGTTTTCCTGAAGGCGTTTGAAGCTTTTTAAACCGAATTTTCCAAAGACCGTCTTCTTTAAAAATCGTCCCAATCTCATTGTCAACCGCTTCAACGTGTGCCGATGAGGGAGCGATGATTTCATAGGCTACATGTAACGCCAAAACGTCTTTGCACAAACAGGTTTTACCCGATTCGTCGACTTGCGCCGCCACCTGATGCGACCCTTCGCTGATCGAATGCGCCAAATTTTGCGTATCGTTTTTTTCGTAAGGACGGTTGACCAAATAACCGTCGCTAAAGCCTCTGTTTTTCGTCGTGGCAAGCTCTTTCGCATAGACGTTTGCATCAAAAGCTCCGCGCTCATAATCGTCAATCGCTTGGCGATACGTCTTGGTCGTGATACCTACGTAATAAGCACTCTTCGTACGTCCTTCGATTTTCAACGAATCGATCACGCCCGAATCTAAAATTTCTTTGACATGTGCACTTAAATTGAGGTCTTTTGCATTCATAATATGCGTTCCCTCTTCGTTCTCTTCAAGTCTAAAAAGGGTTCCGCTCTCTTCATTATGCGCGTAAAGCGTGTAAGGAAAACGGCAATCATTGGCACAACTTCCGCGATTGGAAACGCGACCGCTTTGCACAGAGCTGATCAGACAACGCCCGCTATACGCGAAGCACATGGAACCGTGGACGAAAACTTCGAGTTCGATATGCGGCAAGTGTTTTTTGATCTGTTCCAAATCTTTGAGGCTGACTTCGCGCGCGGCGATAATGCGCTTAACGCCCATATCCGCATACACTTCCGCGTCCAAATAACTTAACACGTTGGCTTGCGTCGAAAGGTGCACGGGAATATGCGGAGCAATCTTTTGCGCAAGTTTGATGACGCCCGGAGCCGCAACGATAAAAGCATCGGGATTCATCGCGCTGACGCGTTCGATATGCTTTTCCAAAAGAGGAATCTGCGCATTAAACGGAAATCCGTTAATCGTCGCATGCAAGCGTTTGTTTTTCGCATGCGTATACGCGATTGCCTCTTCGAAACTCTCGTACGTAAACTCTTTACCCGACCTGATACGCAAAGAGAAGTGGCTCACCCCCGCGTAAACGGCATCCGCACCGTATGAGAGCGCGATTTTTAACTTTTCAAAATTTCCGGCAGGAGAAAGCAGTTCGACGTTAGACACCTATTTTTTTCCTAAACTAGCGATCAACGCTTCGATATCTTCGTTGCTAACGACGTCTTCGGTCGTTTCGTCTCCGTGAATATGCACCGCGGAGCTGACCCGTTTGGTGTCGTCTTTCGCACCTTCAAAAAGCGCACTCATGTATTTCGAAAGCGCACGCATAACGTTGATAACGCGTTCGATTTTTTGGCGATGAATGTCTTGATACTGCATAATATCCATCGTCATCATGATCTCGTCTTCCGCCATCTGTGCGTTCATCAACATATCTTCAACGCGTACTTTCATGGTTTTATTGTCGTCTAGAGCATTTTGGAATTGCTCGATTTTAGGAAATTTCGTCACCAAAGTTTCAAAAAGAGCAATGTTACTCTCGATCAATTTAATGACTTCTTTGGCATTTTCTTCGGCACTCATCATAAAGTTATTGACGGTTTCAAGTTTGTCGAAGACTTGAGTGGCTTTAATCTCGGAATCTTTCGTCACGTCGTCAAGTTGATGCACCATTTTATGATCGTCCGTCGGAGGAGGCGGTGGCCAAGCCATCGTGGAAGACGGTCGGTATTCGTGTATCATTTTATGGTGCGCCAAATCTTCATCGCTTGGCATATCGGACTCTTGGTTTTCGTGCGCATTGACCCCTTCGTCCGATTCTTCGTCGAGTGTAGCGAGGGAAGGCAACGTTTCGTCGGCGTCGTCTAAATCACCCGCCATTAAAGCATCCAGTTCTTCTTGCGTCATAAGCTTTCTCCTAAAGTGACAAATTATGGTCTATTATAGTGAACTTTTTATATAATTTTATTTAAGACACCAAAAGCGCGGAGAACGCACGATGATCATCGACCTACACAACCATACGCCTTTATGCCACCATGCGAAGGGAAGCATGCAATCCTTCGTCGAACAAGCCGTTGCCCGAAAAATCGACGTTTTCGGATTTTCGGATCATGCCCCGATGCGCTTTGACGAAGCTTATCGTATGCGCTTTGACGAAATGCAAGGATATGAGCAAGAAGTGCTTTTACTTCGCGAAAAACACCGCGATACTATCAAAATTTTACTGGCGTACGAAGTCGATTTTTTAGACGGTTATATCGATGAAAGCGTTTTAAAGCGCGATGTCGATTATTTCATCGGTTCGGTACATTTTTTAGGCAAATGGGGATTTGACAATCCTGAATTTATCGGAGAGTACACGCATCACGATATCGACGTGATTTGGCAACGTTATTTCGACGCGATCGAAGCATTGGCACAAAGCCGCTTGTTTGAGGTCGTAGGACATCTCGATCTGATCAAAATTTTTAACTACCTTCCTAAAAAGGATATTCGCAGCATTGCCCAAAAGGCGATTAACGCCATTAAAAAAGCCGATATGGTCGTCGAAATCAATGCCGCCGGATTGCGCAAACCTGTTAAAGAACAGTATCCCGGAGATGTCCTGCTGGAATTACTGGCACAAAGCGATATTCCGATTACGTTCGGATCCGACGCGCACGCGATCGATCAAATCGGTTTTTGCCAAGAAGAAATCCGTCAAGTCGCCAAACGATACGGGTATAAAAAATGTGCATTATTTGAAAAGAGAGAACGGGAAATGGTTAATTTTTAAGCACCCTTTTCGGCTTTATTTTCAGCTCATTCTGATAAAATTACTGAAATTTAAATTCTAGGAGTTACACCATGGGTAAATTCGTTAACAGTGTTGAAGAATTTTTCAAATACTGTGCTGACAATGAAGTTGAATTCGTCGATTTTCGTTTCACGGACATGAAAGGAACATGGCATCACCTTACGTATACGATGGAAGCCATCAGTACAGATTCTTTTACAAACGGTATCCCTTTTGACGGTTCTTCTATCGAAGCATGGCAACCGATTAATAAATCCGACATGTTATTGAAACCGGAAGCCGAAACGGCATTTTTAGACCCTTTTACGGCAGATTCGACCGTTGTTGTTTTTTGCGACGTTTTTGATATTTACAAAGGCGAATTGTACGAAAAATGCCCAAGAAGTATCGCGAAAAAAACATTGAAATACCTTGCCGAAACAGGATTAGGCGATGTGGCTTATTTTGGACCAGAAAATGAATTTTTCGTATTCGACGACGTTAAAATCAGAGACGATATCAACTGCTCATACTATGAAGTCGACTCCGAAGAAGGTACATGGAATAGCGCAAAAAGTTATACAGATGGTTACAATACAGGTCACCGCCCAGGCACAAAAGGCGGATACTTCCCCGTTCAACCAATCGACTCAATGGTAGATTTACGTGCTGAGATGGTACAAACTCTTAAACAAATTGGTCTTGAAGTTTTCGTTGTACATCACGAAGTTGCTCAAGCACAAGGCGAAATCGGTGTTAAATTTGGAACATTAATTGAAGCAGCTGATAACGTTCAAAAATACAAATACGTTGTTAAAATGGTAGCTCACCTCAATGGAAAAACAGCTACATTTATGCCAAAACCACTTTACGGTGACAATGGTAGCGGTATGCACGTTCACCAATCAATCTGGAAAGATGGCAAAAACATGTTCTATAAAGCTGGCGAATACGCTAACCTTAGCGACATGGCACGCTGGTACATCGGTGGTATTTTGAAACACGCACGAAGTGTTGCGGCGTTTACAAACCCTTCAACCAACTCATACAAACGTTTAATTCCTGGATTTGAAGCACCATCAATCCTTACTTACTCTATGCAAAACCGTTCAGCATCTTGCCGTATTCCTTACGGTGCGGGCGAGAAATCCGTTCGTGTTGAGATGCGTTTCCCAGACTCAACTTCATGTCCATACCTTGCGTTTGCTTCCATGCTTCTTGCAGGAATTGATGGTATCAAAACAAAAGCTGAGCCTGTTGGTCCAATGGATGAAGACTTGTTTGAATTGACACTGGATGAAATTAGAGAAAAAGGTATTAACCAAATGCCTCATACCCTAAGAGGTTCACTTGAAGCGTTAATCCGTGACAATGAATACTTAAAACCTGTTATGACTCCAGAATTTTTGGATACATACCAACACTACAAATTCGAAACTCAAGTTTGGCCAGATGAGGCAAGACCTACGGCGTTTGAATTTAAAACCGTATTTTCGTGCTAGTCTAAGCCCTAACACGCCTCAAGGGAAGCGCGACTCGCAAGAGTCGCCTTCCCTTTTTTATTTTACACGCTTTTCGGGCAAAGCCCGCAAAGCTACGTTGTGACTGCGCACTAAAGCTTGACTTCGAGTCACAGAATCCAATCCAACATGTAGAAGAGATTGTAACCTATTTTTACCGGTAAAGGCGTTGAGACCGATATTCTTAAAGATGTTATCGGTGCATGAACGCTTGTTAGAACATCAAGCCGCCTTCGTCTTGTTGCTGTTTAATCGTCACTTTCGGAAAAGGCGATTTTTCGGTGAAGTATTCGATAACGCCGTTAATTTTGCGTGAACCGACGCCTTCTGGCATTTTAAATTCTCTCGTCGTTTCAGGGTACATCTCAAGGTATTTACCCATAAAATATTTAAATGCCGGAGCTGCCGCACGACCGCCTGTTTCGCCTTTTTTCAGCGGCGTGTTGTTATCGTTGCCGTACCATGTGATGATTTCGATGTCCGGAGAAAACCCGCAAAACCATGTATCTACGTTGCTGTTCGTCGTACCGGTTTTTCCGGCGATTTCAATGCCCGCAACTTGTGCATTTCTTCCGGTACCGCGCTTAACGACTTCACGCATCATATCGATCATCAAAAAGCTTTGCTCCGGAGTCGTTACCGTCGTAGACTTCGTCTCGTAAACCTTTTCGACGCCGTCACGATTGATGACTTTTTTGACCAAAAGCGGCTCCGTTTTAACCCCGTAATTCGGAAACATTGAATAAAAACTGCTGAATTCCAAAGGTGAAATACCGAAACTTCCGAGGGCTAAAGTCAAGTCCATCGAAAGGCTTTTAAATCCGTCTTTTTTCAACTCTTTATAAACGCTATCGAGTCCCAAGATCGAGAGTAGATTGATCGTCGCAAGGTTGCGCGAATGCACCAACGCTTCTTTAAGCGTAATCAAGCCCTCAAAATCGTTTTCATAATTTTTCGGTTTCCACTCTTCGTCCGTTTCGCTGTTGACGAACGTACGCGAAATATCGGGAATTTCGGAAAGCGGCGAATACCCCCAATCCAATGCTTTTTGATAAATAAACGGTTTAAAACTCGAACCGGGTTGGCGTTTACTTTGGGTGGCACGGTTAAAACTGCTTTTGGCATAATCGATACCGCCGACCAAAGCCAACACGTTACCCGAACCGTTTTCCATAACCACCATCGCACCGTTGAGTTCGGAGAGATTCATATCTTTCGCGCGCGATGCCATACCGTTATAACCGACTTTTAACGCTTCTTGTGCCAAATGCTGGAGCTTCAAATCCACGGTCGTATAGATCTGATAACCGCCTTTTTTCAGATCGTCGTATTCGCTTCCGACCGCTTTTACGACCTCATCGACGACATAAGGAGCGCGATTGCGCGTTAAGGTTTCGTCATATACGACGGGATGCTCTAACGTAGCTTTGGTGTATTCTGCTTCGCTGATCCAACCGAGCGTATACATACGATTGACGACTTGATTGGCACGGCTCAAAGAGAGGTCCATATGACGCGTCGGATCGTACGAACTCGGAGCTTTCGGAAGCCCGACCAAAATCGCGATCTCTTTGATGCTCAAAGCATCGAGGTTTTTTTTGAAATACCCGAGTGCCGCTGTTTTAATACCGTAATAGCCGTGTCCGAAATACACATGGTTAAAATAGCGTTCTAAAATCTCTTCTTTACTAAGCTCCGCTTCGACGATGTAAGCTAAAACCGCTTCGTTCAGTTTGCGCGAAAGCGTTTTTTGACGTGTTAAAACGGTATTTTTAATCAATTGTTGCGTCACCGTACTAGCCCCCTCGACCATCTTCATCGCTTGAAGGTCTTTGACGAGTGCTCTGAAAATCGCTTCGAGATTAATACCGCTGTGCTCGAAAAACGACGTATCTTCGGTTGCGACCAAAGCTTCGATCACCCGCGCGGGAATCTCTTTGTACTCGACGAACAAACGGTTTTCTTCATCAAATAAATTGGCTATCAATTCGCCGTTACGATCGTAAATCTGCGTGGTTAGTTTCGGACTGTAATGAATAATTTTATCGGCATCGAAACGAATTTGCGCGTAGAGAAAAAGTACGGCTAAAATGCCGGCAAACATAATCATAAAAATCGTCGTTAAAATAAATTTCACGTTCTAAAACTCCTTTGTTTAAATCCGGAAGCAAATAAGGCTTGCGTATAGGCTTCTTTCGGAGACGAAAAAATGTCCGAACCGCGCCCTTGCTCGATCAATCGTCCGTTTTGTAAAATACCGACTTCGTCGCACACGTTGCGAATGGTTTCGATATCGTGCGTGACAAAAAGCATATCAAAACCGTAAACGTTTTGCAACCGCCGTATCAAGCGCAATACGGTCTCTTTGCTCTCTTCGTCCAACGCCGTCGTCGGTTCGTCTAAAAGCAAGAGTTTCGGCTCCAAAGAAAGTGCCATCGCAATACAAATACGTTGCAATTGCCCGCCGCTGAGTTCGGAAGGAAAGCGATTGGCTAAAGCAGGATCCAGTTCGACCATTTCTAAATAGGCGTTTGTTTTGGCTTCGTCCCGAAGAAATTGCCGCCCTATTTTGGTTAAGGGAGAGAGTGCCGTAAACGGGTTTTGAGGAACAAATGCGACCGTATGACCGCGAACGAGTTCATACGAAGCGTGATACTCCAACGTCACGTCCAAGGCTTGAGGCAACATCCCCAAAAGTGCTTTGAGCGTCAAACTTTTTCCACTGCCGCTTTGCCCGATCAGAGCAAACGAGCGTTCAAACGAAAACGCCGTGTCGACAAGAACGTGTTCTTGATGGCGGATCGTTAAACGCTGACATGTAAAGCTCAAGCACGCGCCTTTTCGATCAACAAGCAAAGCGTTTCCAAATCTTCGATAGACTCCGCTAGTCGCGGAATGATCCGCAAAATAGGCGCGGGAACGGTCGGCGGTCGAATCGCACCGACCGTAAATCCTGCTTCCAAAAGACTCTTTTGCAAGGCTAAAGTTTGTGCGTTATCTTCCATCGCATACGAGCCGATCAGTCCGGGCATCGTGATCTGGAGGCATTTTTGCATCAGCGTTTGGCGCACGTTAATCGCCTCTTTTAAGCTGTGTACGTGTTTCATCACGTATAAAAAACCTTGGTATCCCAGCGCAATGTCAAAAAGCGAAGGAGCCGTCGTGTAAATAATCGCCTTGGCGCGGTTATTTAAAAACTCGGCAATATGCGCACTGCATAAGATATACGCTCCGTAACTGCCTAACGCTTTTCCAAGCGTGCCCATTTTGATATGATTGGCTTGGGGCGTAATGCCGAATAAGTCGAAAACACCGCGAAGATGGTCTCCCACGACGCCCACACTGTGCGCTTCATCGACGATCAATAAGGCGTTGTAGCGATCGGCAATCTCGAAAATCGCACGGTTGAGAAGATCTCCGCTCATGGAGTAAATGCCCTCGACCGCGATAATCACGCGGTTATGAGGACGAGAGTTGATGAGGCTTTCCAAATGATCGGCGTCGTTGTGTCGAAACGTCAAGACTTCCGCATCCACCGTTTTGGACGCCACCATACCGCTGGCATGATACTCTTCATCCAAAATCAACAGGTCTTTTTTACGCGGTAACGCTTCTATCAACGAAAAATTGGCTAAAAAACCGCTTCCGCATACCAACGCCGTTTCAAATCCGTTTTGACGCGCGACCAATGTTTCAAATTCTTCATGAATCGGGTGATAGCCGTTGACCAAAATCGATGCTTTGGGTGCATGCGTTTTGTACATCGAAACGTGCGCAACCGCACGTTCAAAAAGCGTTTTATTTTCGGCAAGTCCCAAATAGTCGTTGGAGCTGAAATCGTGAATGCCTTCATCGTATACTGTTTTGGTTCGGTATCGGTTGGCTTTGCGGATGGCTTGAAGTTCGTGTTCGTACATCGTTAGGATAAAAACGGTAGCAGTCTTTCGACGCTTAAGCCCATGGCGGTACTTTCCAGTCCCGTGACCTCTTGAATGTAAGATTTACAAAAGCCTTCGACCATGCATGCCCCTGCTTTGCCGACCCACGCGTCAGTGTTTAAATAGGCTTCCAAATCCGCTTTTTCAAACGGCGCAAAACGATAATTCGTTGACGCAAGGTCGATCAACTCGCACGTTTTGGATTTATAAATCATACATGTAATAATGCTGACCGTATTCCCGCTTTGAAGCTCTAAAATGCGTTTGGCGTCCGCTCGATCTTTGGCTTTTCGTAAAATCTGGCGGTTTGCCGTAACAACCGTATCGGCGCATAAAACGGGCATATCTAACGCGTAAGTGTCAAGATAACTTTGCATCTTTCCTTTCGTGGCGTGATACACGAAATGTGCCGGATCGTCGATGCATAATTGTTCTTCGTCAAATCCCGTATCCCTTTGCACGAAAGGAACGCAAAATCGACTCAAAAGTTCCGCTCGGGTTATCGAAGAAGAGCCTAGTACGATGGTTTGCATCTTAATAACCCCTCAAAATCACGCCGAAATAGACTGAAATCAATGCCAATAAAAGATTGAGCGGGATCAAATAGCGCACCATCAAGATGACGTTTTCTTCCGTCTCGATGTAATTTTCTTCGTCAAAACCTTTTTTGGCTTTCAGATATTTGAAGTACATGTAAATAAAATTGAAAGTAATAAACGTCCACAACGCCTCTTTCGTATGCACCATAATGTTACTCATCGGATGACCGTTTTTAAACCCTAATCCGATATGCATAAACACGGACGTACCGGCGATAATCAACATCACCGGAACCAGAAAAACGATATACCGACGTAGCATATTGATGCAACTGGTAAATTTAATCTTTACGTCGGGAATGTCCACTTCGACCGGTTGAATCACAAAGCGCATCACAAACATACTGCCGATAAGAATAGCGGCACTGATGATATGCAAAAAGACGATGATTCGACTAAAATCGCTGAAGATTTCCGTAATCAGATCCCGCATCGTTTATCCTTGAAGTCCCGCCTTGGCATACGCAAGGGCGGCTTGTTTTGCCTCTTCGATCTTAGAAGCGTCTTTCCCGCCCGCTTGTGCGAAATCATCTCTTCCTCCGCCTCCGCCGCCGACGATCGGAGCAATCGCTTTAATCCATGCACCCGCTTTAATCGGCGCGTTTTTAACGCCCGCGGCGATCATCACTTTGTCATCTTTTTCTTGAAGCAATAAAACCGCAACCGCGTCTCTTTCGTTTTTTAAATCGTCGATTCGCGCTTTGATGTCACCCGCGCTTAAAACATCGACGATCACTTCGACGCCGTTCATCTGCAAGGATTCGACGGCTTTTCCTGCCTGTGCGTTGAGCGATTCTACTTCGGATTTTAACGTTTTGAGCTCTTCTTTCAGACGGTTAATACCGATCAACGGCTCTTTATGTTTCACGCTCTCTTTAATCGCTTCAAGCTCGCTTCGCATGTTTTGCGCGTACGCCAACGCCGCACCGCCGCACACGGCTTCGATACGTCGCACGCCGGCACTCACGCCGCTCTCTTTTAAGATGAAAAAGCTTCCGATATGGGCCGTATTGCGTACGTGCGTTCCGCCGCAAAGTTCGACGCTGGCGTCGCCGAAACTGACGACGCGCACTTCGTTACCGTATTTTTCGCCGAACAACGCCATCGCACCGCTTTTTTTCGCTTCATCGACGTTCATCAATCGCGTAATGCCCTCGACGCCGCTTGCAACGACGGCATTGACGAAAGCTTCGATCTGAGTCAACTCTTCGCTGTTGAGTGCTTTAGGATGGGAAAAATCGAAACGAAGTCGGTCTTTTTCGACCAAACTGCCCGCTTGACTGACATGTTCGCCCAAAACCTTGCGAAGCGCGCTGTGAAGCAAGTGTGTCGCACTGTGGTGCTTTTCGATCTCCAAGCGTGACGTATCGACGATTAAGTTCACCGTATCGCCGACATGTAAAGGTTTTTCAAGTTCGACCAACGAAAGGTTCAAATCAAAAAATTTCTTCGTATCGAGCACTTTTCCGTAGCCTTCTACGATTCCTTCATCTCCGCTTTGTCCGCCGCTCATCGCGTAAAACGGTGTTTGATCAAACATCACCCAACCGTTTTCGTCCAAGCTTTGAACCTCTTTGAAGTTCTCATCCAACAAGGCCAATATCTTACCCGTTGCCCTCTGGTGCGTGTAACCGACGAACGCGTTGTGTCCGAATTTTTCCAAGAGCGGTTTAAAATCGCCCTGCGTCGCTTTATCGCCGCTGCCTTTCCAAGAAGCTTTTGAACGTGCTTTTTGTTCTGCCATCAAGTGTTCAAACTCCGCTTCGTTAACGCTAAGTCCTTTTTCTCTGAGCATATCCGCCGTCAAATCTAAAGGAAATCCGTAAGTGTCGTACAGTTTAAACGCCACTTCGCCGCTAAACGTCTCTTTGGTGTTGGGAAGCTCTTTTTCAAACAATTCAAGCCCTGAAGCAATCGTCGTGAAAAAGCTCTCTTCTTCGTTTTTGATCTGTTCGGCAATCGTCTCTTTTTTCTCCGCCAAATAAGGATACTGCTGCGCCATCAAATCACACAAGGTATCGAGCAAGCGGTACATAAACGGCTCGCGAAGTCCTAAAAGGTATCCGTGTCGTACCGCACGGCGTAAAATTCGACGTAAAACGTATCCGCGACCTACGCGACCGAACGTCGTTCCTTGCGCTAACAAAAAGGAGACCGCGCGAATATGATCGGCGATGACGCGATAGCTCGCCCCGCTAGCATACGCGTAAGGTTTACCGCACAGTGTCGCAACGTGATTGAGAAGCGGCATAAAAAGCGATGAGTCGTAGTTGCTAAACACACCCTCTTTGACCGCCGTAACGCGCTCTAGCCCCATTCCCGTATCGATCGAAGGTTTGGGAAGTTTGTGTAAAACGCCCGCTTTATCGCGCTCGTACTGCATAAAAACCAGATTCCAAATCTCTAAAAAGCGATCGCCGTCGCCGCCCATATAATCTTCGGGCGTGTTAAAATGCTCTGCGCCTTGGTCGATGAAGATTTCACTGCACGGACCACACGGTCCCGTATCGCCCATTTGCCAAAAGTTGTCTTTATCGCCAAAGCGCATAATGCGAGAGGCGTCGATGTGTTTTTTCCAAATCGCTTCGGCTTCGTCGTCGCTTTCATGTACGGTCACCCACAGTTTTTCTTTGGGAAGTTTTAACACTTCGGTGACGAACTCCCACGCATGAGAGATAGCATCTTCTTTAAAATAATCGCCGAACGAAAAGTTTCCGAGCATCTCGAAAAAAGTATGATGGCGTGCGGTGTAGCCGACGTTATCAAGGTCGTTATGTTTACCCCCGGCTCGAATACACGTCTGACAACTCGTCGCGCGCGGCGGGTTAGGACGAGGAACTTCGCCCGTGAAAATACTCTTAAAAGGAACCATACCGGCATTGGTAAACAGCAGCGTCGCATCATCGGGAACGAGAGGCGAACTCTCGACGATCTGATGCCCTTTTTGCTCGAAAAACTTTAGAAACTCGGCTCTTACATCCATACTTTTTTCCCTATTTCATGATTCAAAATTGATCTATTTTAACGAAAAAACCTAAAGGCTATTATTAAATGCCCTAAAATACTCTGTTGAAGGGAGCTTTTAACGTTATAACGTACATTTTTCGCCCAAACGGTATCCGACGACCCACCAACCCAAAACGACCAGAATCGCGCCTAAAAATCCATTAAACGTTAGCAAACCAAACAGTCCCATCACCATCGCGAGCACGCCTAAAAGATAACTGCCCGAGAGCACGGCAAATAGGGCAACGACGCTACCTGAAAGTCCGACGTAATTGAGGTAAATGATCTTACCTAACCAAACTTTGAACTGACATGTTAAAAGAGAAGGATTGCTCGCGCATACGTCGATCCATTTTTCGTTCACGTAAATTCCCTCTTTAAGTGCAAAAATCGCCAATGCCGCAACGAGCAAAAACGAGAACGTTCGGACTATTCCACACATTTTAGACAAGGAAAGCCATAAAGTCGAGCCTAAAACGACCATCATAACCACCCAATTGAGCGCAAAATCGTTGCGTGCGCTTTCGTGTAAAAGTACCGCCAATGCGGCGATAAAAAGTGCCAAGCCCGTCACTTTTTCTAAAAGCCCGTTCAACGCTTTGCGATCGGTCGTCACATACGCGATCGCGTAAAATGCCGTAATGATGCCGAGCGTTCCGATCTCGAAATTCAAGTAGCGTCCGTCAAACGCCATCGAAAGTGCCATGACAAGAGCAACGCCGCTGCTGAGCGTATGCAACAGATCATGCGCAAAAAAGCTTTTTTGAAACGGCTCGCTAAGCGTTACGACCGACATCAAACGGCTCATACGTGCCGGAAAAACCATCTCTTCGGTCATCACGTAGCGTACGATTTTGAGCCATAAGATCAACGCAAGCCCCAAACACAAAATCGCCCAAACGACCTCAAGGGTATTTCTCGAAACCATCCAATACTGATACGCTTGCCACACAAGCGCTACCGATCCGCCCCACAAACTTACAAACCAATACGCCGCTTTTTTACATGCGCACGTCTGGATACGCACCAGCCAAATCAACCCGAGCAAACTTAAAGCAAAACTTCCCGCAAACATCCATTGCGCGTACGGATAATTGCTCACAAATCCGTGCAAGATATGTTTATCCGCGCGATCTGCGTCAAAAAGTCCCCAATAACCGCCGACCGCACCCTCACTCACACGTTTCCACGGTTGGTCAAACGCCTCGATAAAGTTGTATTTCCATCCGCCTTCTTGCGCCATTTTCACAAAACCGCGCGTAAAAATCGCTTGATTTTCCGCACTCGGGTAAGCACCTTCGCGCATTCGCCCGAAACTCGGCCAACCCGTCTCACCGATGACGATCTCTTTGTCGGGGATTTTTTGCATCATCGCTTCGCGAATCGCTTTGACATGTAAGAGTGCTTTATCGACGCTAATAGGCTTATCTTCCCAATACGGCAAAATGTGTATCGTCACGCGATCGACCGCGGGTGCGACTTCGGGATGTTTGTTCCAAAACTCCCATACGTCGGCATACGTGATCGTCATATCGGGCAACGCCTCTTTAACGCTTTGAATATACGCGACCAACTGAGACGCACTCACGTCGCGGCGCAATAACGCTTCATTGCCGACGACGACGGTCTCGACGATGTCTTTGTTCTCTTGCGCAAGCGCGATCACGGTTTCGATCTCTTTTTTCGTCAAACTCGCATCACTGCTGACCCATGCACCCAACCAAAGTTTCAGCCCGTGCTTGCGGGCAATTTCGGGTAACGCCTCCAGCCCGACGCTCGAATACGTTCGAATACACCCCGTAATCGTCGCCAAATGCGCCAAATCTTTGTCCATCTGTTCAAGCGAAGGCTTAAACCCGTTTGGAATATCAAACGGCGAATCGTCTTTCCCGAAAGGCGCGTAAGAGAGGCATTGAAGCTTGACGTCCTCGGGAAGCGTTACAAGAGAATCGGAAGGTTTTGCCGCCCAAAACCAAAAAAGCCCGAGACTGACAAACATGACCAAATAAAAAAGCGTGATTTTAAGCGTATGCTTCATAAAACAATACTCCCTACTAAAATGGCGCGATTATACAGAAATTGGGTTTAAGGGTTGACATGTAGATCAATTTTAAGAGTATTTGTTCTAATCTTTATACAGCGTTTTTATTATTACATTATTTCAAAAGTACCTTACTCTGCCGCTTCACACTTCGTGGAATAGTTCTTGTATAAGCCTTTTTATCACACAAAAAGGAAACATCATGTCGATCGTAGCGTATATTAAAGAGAACAATCTTGCGTGGCAGCCCTCTTTTAGCGGAGAATTGGGGCAAGGACTGGTCGGTTACCGAGGTGCTTTAATTATCGAAGCGGGGAAGCAGCTCTCTGCCGATAGAGTTTTGCCGCCGAAAATTCAAGCGAAACAAGTTTTGGTCGTAGCCGACGATGCGAGTATTAAATTTTTTGCATGCGAACTTGAAAGTATTGCGCATTTTGAGCCTTTTTTCGAAAAGTACAAAGCATTTTTTACACCCGCGACTTTGGTCGTTCTCTACGTCACCGACTTGGATAAAAACGGTACGTTTACGTATGAGGGCGTTACTTTCAATGCCTACTCGCTTGCGGAAAGCTCCGTTTGGAACGAGCTTTTAGACCTCTCCAACTTAGAGAAAGGTGAACTCAAAAAAATGGACAATGCCGAGAAGATCGAAGCACTTTACGAAGCTCTTTTAGGCTCTGACTGCACTGCTACGGCGATGAGTTTTGAAGAGGTGTTAAGCCACAAAGGTGAGAGCTCCAAAAAAATCATGGGTGCGGTTTAAGCATACTGCCTTATTTCATGCTACACTTTTACATGTCAAAAAAAGGCGTAGCATGAAAATCAAAAAACTCTGTTCTCTGAAAAAAGACGACGTGAAAGCGTATGCCAAAAAGATCGTCAAGATCGTCTCCAAACCCAAGTTTATCTGCGAAAAATGCGCGCGTGTGGCAAAAGATGAAAAGCATTTATGCCATGGTGTGCCCCTTAAAAAGCTCTAACGCACCAACCGCACGGCTCCCACAAAGCCTTTGGTGTGCGCGTCAACACCTCCGTTTAAGAGATCAATCGTGTAAAAAAGTGTCGGTATGACCTCATCGCCCTCAAGGTAGACGGACGCAGTGAGGTAGTTTGCCCCCTCGCCCGTCACATCGACCACCTTGCCGAAAATCTTTGTGTTGATCACGGGATTTTGACAGCGAGCATCGACTAGGGTCAGCAGTTCATCGACCGTTGGTAAACGCCATTTTTCGCCAAGCGAGCGTACTTTTTCATCAACTTCCACGCGCCGCATCAGCTCGACCTCACCCACACATCCTCTGTTTTTCTGCCACGTTTGCCCAAGGGCACAGCGTTTCCAAATGAGTCCTGTTTTTGTGTCGCGCACTTCGTCCGCGGTGGCGATCAAAGTATTTGCGGGAAAGGAACATTCTGCCGCTACGTTTAGCGCGCAACCAAGGAAAGTTGCTATATATTTTTTCATCGATTTATCCTCGTCTTTGGAAACACTCTTTCAAAACATACCACAGCACCGCTTAATCGTTTCAGCACTTTTGACATGTAAAGCACTCTTTAGCATCTTACATGTACAATAGAGATTATCTTACGCAAAGGTTTTAGAATGAAAAAAGCACTGGTACTTCTGAACATGGGAGGTCCAAACAATCTTGATGAAGTCAAACTCTTTTTATCCAACATGTTCAACGATGCCAATATTATCACCGTTAAAAGCTCTCTCTTACGCCGTTTGATCGCGTTTATGATCACGACCTCTCGCACGAAAACGGCACAAGCCAACTACGCCAAATTAGGCGGCAAATCGCCTTTGGTGGGCTATACCAAACAACTCGTTTCAAAACTGCAAAGTGCCCTTCCCTCTTTACATGTAACTTTCGCGATGCGCTATACGCCGCCTTTTTGCGATGAAGTGATCCGCGAGCTTCAAGCACAAGGAATAGAGGAAGTTATCTTGTTGCCTTTGTATCCACACTACTCGACCACGACGACCAAATCTTCGGTAGAAGATTTCATGAAAACGGCAAAAGCGTTGGGATTGGGTGCTAAAATACGCGTGATCGACCACTTTTATGAAAACGAACGCTACAACCGCCTTTTGCTCAAAAAGATCAAAGAAGCACTTGCCGAAAATGACCCAACACAGATGGAGCTGATCTTCTCGGCGCACTCTTTGCCGCAAAAAATCGTTGCGAGTGGCGATCCGTATGAGAAAGAAATTACGTTACATGTAAAAGCGATGGAAAAACTTTTGGAAGCAGAAAAGCTTCACTTTAAAGCGGTGCATCTGGCGTATCAGTCCAAACTAGGACCGGTTAAATGGTTAGAGCCTTCTTTAGAAGAGAAGCTCAAAACGCTGGAGAATAAAAACGCACTTATCGTGCCCATTTCATTTACGATCGACAATTCCGAAACGGAGTTTGAACTGAGCATAGAGTATGCGCATCTTGCGCACGAATTAGGATTTGAGCGCTACCTTGTGGCACAATGCCCCAACGACGATGATGGTTTCGTTGAAGCGATTAGTTGCTGGGTACAAGATCGCTTGAAGGAGTAAGGTAGCCGTTTTCAACAAGCTTTTCGACCACTTCTTTAAAAACGGGAACCGCGCTTTGCGCCGCAAAATACGCTTGTCGTTTTTTGGCTTCGCGAACTAAGACGCCGATCGTGTAGCGATTTTTTTTATCGTTGGCAAAGCCGAAAAACGAGCCGTTATAACTTCGAACGTATTCTCCGTCCTCCGCGATATGTGCCGTACCGGTTTTACCGCCGATTTCGAGTCCTTCGATTTTGGCACCCGTTCCCGTACCTTGTTGAACGACTTTAATTAAAATCTTTTGCATTCGTTTCGCCACCGAAACGGGGATAATTTGATTTTCGGGGCTTTTTTCGGGAAACAGTTCTTGCCCGATAGGCGAAACCAACTTTTTAACCAACATCGGCGTTAAAATACGTCCGTTGTTATTGAAAACGTTGTACGCGCGAATCACTTGCATAAAAGTCGCGTTCATACCGTATCCGTATCCGACCGTAGCTTTGTAAATCGGAGAATTGAAGCGGTTGATCGTAGGAATAATCCCCGGATTTTCAAAAGGCAAATCCACGCCGCTTCGCACCGAAAACCCAAAATCTTTGAGTCCTTGGTAAAACTCCATTGCATCGAGTTTTTGAGCAATTTGCGCCGTTCCGACGTTACTGGAATAGACGATAATATCTTCGGCGGTCAGTTTGTCCGCCTTGTGCGTATCTTTAATGACTTTCGTACCGAGTTTATAACTTCCGCCGTACACGTTCACGATATCGTAGGGATTGACTTTATTTGCTTTAAGCAATAGCGCAAACGTAATGCTTTTCAAAACCGAACCGGGTTCGTAAATATACTCGATCGCCGATACGTTCAAAGAACCGTAATCTTTTTTCTCGATCAGATCGGGATTGAAACGATTGCTCGACGCCAACGCAACGAATTCGGCCGTGTCGCTGTTTAAGATACCCACGATAATCTCTTTGGCTTCTAAGTTTTTTTGATATTGATCCAAGACGCTTTCGATAATTTTTTGCATTTTTAACGAGATCGTCAGATGCACGTCGTAACCGTCAAAGCGGCGTGAAGAGACGCTATTTCCGTCCAAAATAACCGTATTGGCGATATCGCGAAAACCGTAGACCAACGAGTCTTGTACCGAAGAGAGCTTGTCTTCATAGTAGCGCTCGATACCTTTAACGCCGGTCGTTTTCGTGATGTTTTTTTGCTCGACTTTACGTACGTAGCCGACAATCGGCGTCAGCGAATCCACCGCCGGATAAAGCCTGTCTTCGCCGCTTTCGACCACGCTCAGTCCGTGCAAAAACGCTACGCCCGTTTTGGGGTCTTCATAACTTTTAAAAACACCGAGCTTGTAGAGCTTTCGTGAAAGTTCTTGCAGGTATTTGGCCGTTTTTGAATCGATACGATACGATAACACCGTACTGCCGGAATTGGAACCAAGCGTCGCGGCGACCGCTTTAGGATCGTCTCCGCTGTAAAGCGAATACAAACGCACGAAAAGGTCTAGCTTTTTAGGATCGATATTGCGCGTGTCGACGATGGCTTTGTAGAGTTGTTGGCTTGTTGCAATTTTAAAACCGTCCGCACTCACGATATTACCGCGCAATGCATGGTTGACTTCGCTGTGTTCCAAACGAGGCAATCGTCGTTCGATGGTAGCCCAATAAAAAAGGGTTCCCAAAAAGATCATAAACCCTAAAAGTACGACGACGAATAAGAAGAGAATTTTAATTTTTTTAGTATCTGAGGGTTCCATGCAAAGGCAAAAAGTTAAATTTGAGTTTTAGAGATCTCTTTATAAGCACTAAGGGCTTTATTGCGAATCTCTAGCATTAGTTTCATACTTGTTTCGGCTTTATTGATAGCAATAGCGGCTTGATGCAAATCTTTGACTTCACCGGTTGCAATATCCGCCATAGCACGATCGCCTTTGACCTGCGAATCGTTAATTTCGGCAATCGATTGTTCTAAAATCTTTGAAAAATCGTCACCGCTTTTAACATCACTTTTGTCACCGGTTGAGAGCAAGGTATTGAGTGATGAAAGTTTATCAATGCTACTAGGCATTTAGCTTATCCTTTTAAAAGATCTATCGCATTTTGAGCGATGGATTTAGCACTTTGAAACGCCGAAACGTTGGCTTGATACGCACGGGTCGCTTCGATGAGATTGGACATCTCGATGACGGGATTAATATTCGGATATGCCACGTATCCTTCCTCGTTGGCGTCCGGATGCGTCGGGTCGTATTTGTAGCGGAACTCGCTCTCGTCGCGTACCACCTTATCCACGGCAACGCTCATTATAGCAGGATTGGCATTCTCTTGCAAGAACGGA
This sequence comes from Sulfurospirillum cavolei, assembly GCF_001548055.1. Lineage (GTDB taxonomy): Bacteria > Campylobacterota > Campylobacteria > Campylobacterales > Sulfurospirillaceae > Sulfurospirillum. The sequence continues at coordinate 764,788 of NZ_AP014724.1, read as the reverse complement.
TCGTCTAAGGGATTTTCATAACTTAAGAGGTTATTTTGGCTCGCCAGTTTGTCATTGAGCGTTTGATTGAAATCCGTCGCTTTAAAGACGACGTCGCGACGTTGGTAAGGACCGCCCTCGCTTGTTCGCGTGGTATTGGCGTTGGCGATATTGGAGCTGATCACTTCCATACGGAAGCGTTGCGCGGAAAGTCCGTAGCTGCTAATATCGAAACTGCTCAAGTATGCCATAGCTCAATCCTTATAGTTTAGACGAATATTCGATGACGCTTTTAAAAATAGCACCGTTTTTTTGCAACGCCGACGTGAGTGCGTTAAACATCATCGCATTTTTACCGAGCTCGGAAGTCTCGACGTCCAAATCAACGGTATTACCGTCATTGCGTGCCGTATGCCCGTCTCTGAGGTAAATCGTCGCTTTGGAAGTATCAAAACTTTTATCTCCGCTTAAATGCGACATGTCGGTTTGCGCCATTTCCAATGTTGCGTTTCCTGTCTCGCCCGCACCGTAAATCTCTTTGGTTTTTTCGATCAAAGCCGTCTCAAAATCAACGTCTCTCGATTTATAAAAAGGGGTATCGATATTGGCGATATTGCTTGAAATCAAATCTTGACGCAAGGCTCTTGCGTTTAAGCCTTCGACCATCAAAGCGTTTGATTTACTGATCTCAAATCCCATTTGTTACCCTTTCTCGAATCTTGCCTTATGCAAGCAATTTTTATTCCAAAATATGCTTCAACCAAGCTTTAATCTATTTTTGTGTAGAATAGATCAAAATCTAATTATACACAAAGAAAGCATGCAAACCGATAAAATACTTTTTTCACTCTGTGCTTTTGCACTCTTTGTAGGGATGGTCTTTTCACTCTCTCTACCGGTGTTTACGACACTTTTTTTCGACTATTCCGAATACCATTTTTTCATTCGCCAATTTGCCGTAGGAATGCTGTGTATTTTTATCATGTGGTCGCTTTCGCAACTCGATCCCGATAAGTTCTTAATGCATATCGGCTTTACGATTTTTTTAAGTTGCCTCTTGTTAATGGGCGTCATGCACTACCTTCCCGAATCACTCGTCACCTCCGCAGGCGGGGCGAAACGGTGGATTCGTCTTCCGGGCTTTTCGTTAGCTCCGGTTGAGTTTTTCAAAATCGGATTTGTCTATTTCCTTGCGTGGAGTTTTGCACGCAAACTGAACAACGATAAAAAAAGCCTCAAAGAAGAGATGTTACTGATTTTGCCGTATATCGCTATGTTCGTTTTGGTCATTTATTTGATCGCCGTTATGCAAAACGATTTAGGGCAAGTCGTCGTCCTTGCCTTGACGTTTGCCGTGATGGCATTTTTCGCCGGCACCAGCGCGCAACTCTTTATGCTCGCGATTTTAGGTTCTATTTTCGTTTTTTTAGTCGCCATCTTTAGCTCAACGCACCGTATTTTAAGAATCAAAACATGGTGGGCGACGATTCAGAACATGGTTCTTTCAATGTTTCCCGAAAGCATCGCATCCGTTTTGCGTGTCGAAGACGCACCCGAGCCTTATCAAATTTCCCACTCGCTCAATGCCATCAAACACGGCGGTATTTTCGGTGAAGGTATCGGCAACGGACTTTTCAAGCTCGGCTATTTGAGTGAAGTGCACACCGACTTTGCCCTTGCGGGAATCGCCGAAGAAGTCGGAGCTTTAGGCGTCACGCTCTTAACGCTCGTCATTGTGACGATTATTTACCGTATCTTTAAAATCGCTTCCAGAAGTCATAGTAAAGTCTACTATCTTTTTTCTTTGGGTATCGGTCTTTTGATCGTTTTTTCATTTTTAATGAATGCCTACGGCATTACCTCGATCACGCCGATTAAAGGTATTTCCGTTCCCTTTATCAGCTACGGAGGTAGCTCCATTTTAGCCCTCTCGGTCGGTATCGGAATGGTGTTAATGATCAGCAAAAAGGCAAAATTATGATTGCAATTACCGGAGGCGGCACGGGTGGCCATTTGGTCATCGCACGGGCGATTAAAGAAGAGTTACTCAAACGAGGTCATAAACCGCTTTATATCGGTTCAACCGCAGGGCAAGACCGTGCATGGTTTGAAGGCGACGATGCGTTTGAGCGCACGTACTTTTTGGAGAGTAGAGGCGTGGTCAATAAAAAAGGTATTCACAAACTTCGTTCGCTTTTCACGACGGTGCGTTTGGCCTTTACATGTAGACGTCTTTTTAAACAACACGGCGTAAGTGCCGTCTTTTCCGTCGGCGGATATTCGGCGGCACCGGCATCCTTCGGTGCGTTGATCGCAAGGTTACCGCTTTATATCCATGAGCAAAATGCCGTAGAGGGAAAGCTCAACCGACTGCTCAAGCCGTTTGCTAAAGCGTTTTTTAACTCTTATCGACATGACGCAATTATGACGGATTATCCCGTAAGCGATGCGTTTTTTGCGATCCGTAAACAGCGTCAAACACTCAAAACCGTCATCTTTTTAGGCGGAAGTCAAGGCGCAACGTTTATTAACGAACTTGCATGTACGCTTGCCCCGTTTTTCCATGAAAGAGGCATTGCAATTATCCACCAAACGGGAGCGAAAGAGTTTGAACGCATACGACGTTTCTATGACGAGACCGCTATCCCCGCCGACGTATTCGACTTTTCCAAAGAGATTGCCCAAAAGCTCTCACGTGCCGATTTTGCGATCAGCCGATCGGGTGCAAGCACGCTTTGGGAACTTTGCGCCGTTTCTTTGCCTGCTTGTTTTATTCCCTACCCGCATGCCGCCGCCAACCACCAATATTACAATGCCAAAACATTGGTCGATCAAGGTGCCGCACTGATGATGGAACAAGCGCACGTCGATTCTCAAAAGCTATTTGAGATGATTTTGGCATGCGATCTTGCCTCTTTATCGCAAAAACTGACCGCGTTAATTCATGAAGGCGGAGCTAAAGCGATTGTCGATACAATACTGCAAAATCAACCTAAGGAGTCAACATGTTAGAAAACTTAATCGTTCGTATCGCAACGCGCGACGATGCCAAAGAAATTGCCGCTTTTAACGTTTTGTTCGCTAAAGAAACCGTTAATAAAAACGTTTCGCTCGCATTGACCACCGAGGGCGTCCATCAAGTTTTTGCTAAATTTCACAACGGTTTTTACCTGATGGCGGAAGTCAATCAAACTATTGTCGGATTGACGATGATCACAAGAGAATGGAGCGATTGGAACAACGGAGCGTATTATTGCATTCAAAGTATTTTCGTGACCGACCATGAGCATGAAAAAGAGATTCACGACGCATTGTTAGATAAAGCCAAAAGTCTCGCAAAAGAGCATTACGACGTCTGCGGAATTCGACTTTATGTTCACAAAGACGATAAAACGACTCAAAAAGCTTATGAAGAGTTAGGATTACAAAAAACAAAATATAGGGTATTTGAAGAGACGTTCTAAATAATGTAAGTGTTTGAGATAACCAAAAGTTCGCTATCAAGAGGTGAAAAACGAAGTGGTGCGCCCGAAGGAATTCGAATCCCTGACCTCCGGTACCGCAAACCGATGCTCTATCCAGCTGAGCTACGAGCGCACATTTCTCTTTTGAGGTCGGTATTATAGCTTAGCTAATATAAATTAAGTATTAAAAAAGAGTCAAAATGGCATTTAGTTATCAAAAATCACTCAAAACAGCGTTAAAAAGTTCATGGACGATCTTAAAATTGATTGTCCCCATCTACATTTTGGCAGATATTCTTTTTTATTACAATCTTTTAGCGCATATTACATTTGTGTTCAAACCGCTTGTTGCACTCTTGGATCTTCCACCTGAAGCAGCTCTTGCCATTGTCAGCGGACTGTTTTTGAATATCTATGCCGCCATTGCTTTTGCGGCTCCTTTGGGACTTAGCGCGAAAGAGTGGACTGTTTTGGCCGTTTTTTTAGGAATCGCTCACGCGCTTATTGTCGAGACGGAGATCATGAAACGATTGGGGCTTTCAAGGATTTACTCCATTGGACTGCGTTTAGGAGCAGGACTTCTCGTTGGTGGGCTTGCATCCAAGTTTCCACAAAGCTGGTTTGAGAATATTGCTACACAAGAAACTTTGGCACCAGAACACCCTATGTATCAATCGCTCTTTGCGCTTTTGCAAAACTCATTGTACGAATCGCTTTCGCTTTCGATTAAAGTTATCATCTTAGTAACTCTACTGATCTTTTTTCTTGATTTTATCAAGTCACTTTCCATCATTGAAAAACACTCCCAAAAAGTGAACAGCGGATTTTCGATCACAGTGGGGGTTATTTTGGGCATTACCTATGGGGCAGGCATTTTGATCTCGGAGTATGAAAAAGGTGTCCTAAAAGATCGTGAGATCCTTTTTATCGGCACCTATCTTATGATCTGTCACGCTATCATTGAAGATACGCTCTTGTTCGTCATTTTTGGGGCAAATCCGTGGGTGATTGTGGGGCTTCGCTTGGTGTTTGCAACGCTGATTGCCATGCTGGTTGTCCGGTACTATCAAAGAGCTAGGGCTTAAACTCCTGCGCGTACACTTCATCTAAGAGCTCGATAAAGCTCTCGGGTGCCATATACCCTGCAAACTCATCGATAATCTTTAAATCCTTCGGTGATAAGACTAAATTTGTTGGGAAATATTTGACATGTAACGCTTTGGGTAACGCTGGATCTTCTTGATGAATGCTTACATGTAAATAGTGCTGCGCGATGTGTTGATCGAATGTTGTAACGCCAAACACCTCCTTTTGCATCTTCAAACAATACGGACATCCCTCTTTCTCAACGCTTAAAAGAATCAATTTATGCTCTTTTAAAGCTCTTTGGCGTTCAATATCTAAGAAGTCCGCATTTAAAGAAAGCGCCATACTTGCCAATACAAGCACGAAAGAAAGCCATCTTTTCATAGCTTCTCCTTTTTGGCTTTTTGTTGTATCAAAAGCCCCAGTATAATTAAAACCAATCCCATAAACGTTGAGAAAAGAATCGTCTCACCAACAAGCAGTGAGATAAAAAGCAGCGATAAAAAAGGTGAAATAAAAATGAGATTGGCAATTTTAGCCGTATTGGTACTTAGCCTCATCGCTTGAAGCCATAAAATAAAGGTAATTCCCATCTCAAAAACGCCAATATACAAAGACCCTAGTACACCATAAAGATCAAAGACTAAAGGATCAGACGTCAATAAGGCATAGATGAAAATAGCAGGAACACCAAAAAGAAAATTGACAAAAAGCCCTACCAAAGGATCGACATGTAATTTTGTCGTATAGATCCAATACAGTGACCACAAGACCGTTGAAAAGAGCGCTAAAAAGACACCTTTAGGGCTAGAAAAAGAGACATTCCATAAATCGCCATGTGTCGAGATGATCAATACACCGCAATAGCACAGTATGCCTGCAATGCCATCGTAAAGGCTCATTTTTTGTTTTAAAATAAAAACAGACAAATAGGTCAGTGTCAAAGCCCATGTATAATTGATTGGCTGAGCCTCTTGCGCTGGTAAAAGCTCATAGGCACGAAATAAAATGAGGTAATAACTAAAAGGATTAATCAAGCCTAGTAGAGCCAACTGCATATAGGTTTTTTTAGAATAGGTTAGTAATAAAGGAAATTTTTTTTGATAAATTATCGCAAGGAAAAAAACACACAAGGAGAAAAAAGAGGCAGAGAGCAAGAGCTGTAAGGCATTTAAATGAGCCAATGTCAATTTAAAAGCACTCGCTACTGTTGACCAAAGTAATACTGCTAAAAGAGCAAAGACATAAGCTTTTGATTGATTTTTTTCCAAGGAAGACCGCCTTTGTAGAAGACGAAATGAGGAGTAAAGAGTAAGGAATCACGAGAACTGGCGGCGACCTACGTTTCCATCTCAGTAAGAGAGAGTATTATCGGCGATGAAGAGCTTAGCTTCCTGGTTCGAAATGGGACAGGGCGTTTCCTCTTCTCAATAGCCACCAGAATCGTGAATTAAATCTATTGTCGCATTATAGCGAAATAGGCTTAATTCACCATTCTTTCGGTGATTTTAGTATTGTCTGTCAACAAAGCGCTTTACACTTAATAAGGAAGTGAAATAGCATTATCATACGTTAATATAGAATAAGCCAAACGACCTATTAGTACTGGTCAGCTAAAGGGCTCTCACCCATTACACACCCAGCCTATCAAACATGTAGTCTTCATGAGGTCTTCAGGGAAAGTTCATCTTGGAGTTGGCTTCCCGCTTAGATGCTTTCAGCGGTTATCACATCCGAACATAGCTACCGGGCGATGCTCTTGGCAGAACAACCCGTACACCAGTGGTTCGTTCGACCCGGTCCTCTCGTACTAGGGTCAACTCTCCTCAACTTTCCTACGCCCACGGCAGATAGGGACCGAACTGTCTCACGACGTTCTGAACCCAGCTCGCGTACCGCTTTAAATGGCGAACAGCCATACCCTTGGGACCTGCTCCAGCCCCAGGATGCGATGAGCCGACATCGAGGTGCCAAACCTCCCCGTCGATGTGAGCTCTTGGGGGAGATCAGCCTGTTATCCCCGGGGTACCTTTTATCCTTTGAGCGATGGCCCTTCCACACAGAACCACCGGATCACTATGACCGACTTTCGTCTCTGCTCGAGGTGTATCTCTCACAGTCAAGCTGGCTTGTACCATTATACTCTACGAACGATTTCCAACCGTTCTGAGCCAACCTTTGTAAGCCTCCGTTACTTTTTAGGAGGCGACCGCCCCAGTCAAACTACCCACCAGACATTGTCCTGAACATAGATAATATGTCCCAGTTAGCTATCAGAATAAAGAAGAGTGGTATCTCAACAATGGCTCAGGTGCAACTGGCGTCACACCCTCAAAGCCTCCCACCTATCCTGCACATCTTTATCCCAACAGCAGTGTCAAGCTATAGTAAAGGTCCACGGGGTCTTTCCGTCTTGCCGCGGGTAGGAGGAATTTTCACCTCCACTACAATTTCACTGGATTCCTGGTCGAGACAGCTCCCATCTCGTTACGCCATTCATGCAGGTCGATATTTAATCGACAAGGAATTTCGCTACCTTAGGACCGTTATAGTTACGGCCGCCGTTTACTGGGGCTTCGATCAATGGCTTCGCTTGCGCTAACCACATCAATTAACCTTCCAGCACCGGGCAGGCGTCACACCCTATACATCCTCTTACGAGTTAGCAGAGTGCTGTGTTTTTGGTAAACAGTCGGGAGGGACTCTTTGTTGCAACCTTTTCCGCTTTTTGGAGCAAGTCCATATACAGAAGGAGGCACACCTTATACCGAAGATACGGTGCTATTTTGCAGAGTTCCTTAACCAGATTTCTTCCACGCGCCTTAGAATACTCATCTCACCCACCTGTGTCGGTTTACGGTACGAGCAATAACAGATATACTTAGAAACTTTTCTTGGCTCGACGGCATCAACGATTCACCATCCACTCCGAAGAGCATCAAGTGCCTGTCAGGTCTCGAATATAAGATGACGGATTTGCCTATCATCTAATCTACACCCTTCGAACAACTATTCCATCAGTTGCCTCATTTAGCCCTAAGCGTCCTTCCATCGCGCTCTATTATTGGTGTTGGAATATTAACCAACTTTCCATCGTCTACCCCTTTCGGACTCGACTTAGGTCCCGACTAACCCTACGATGACGAACATCGCGTAGGAAACCTTGGGTTTTCGGCGAACGGGATTCTCACCCGTTTTATCGCTACTCATGCCTGCATACTCACTTCTAGCCGCTCCAGCGCTCCTTACCGGTACACCTTCAATGCTGACTAGAACGCTCTCCTACCACTCTACTATGTAGAATCTACAGCTTCGGTGGATAACTTTAGCCCCGTTATATTTTCCGCGCAGAATCGCTAGACCAGTGAGCTGTTACGCTTTCTTTAAAGGATGGCTGCTTCTAAGCCAACCTCCTGGTTGTTTAAGCAACTCCACATCGTTTTCCACTGAGTTATCACTTAGGGACCTTAGCTGGTAGTCTGGGTTGTTCCCCTTTTGACGACGCATTTTATCACCCGCCGCCTGACTGCCATGATTACATATACGGTATTCGGAGTTTGACAGGGTTTGGTACCTTGGTATAGGCCCTAGCCCAATCAGTGCTCTACCCCCGTATACTACAACATGACGCTATACCTAAATATATTTCGGAGAGAACCAGCTATCACGAAGTTTGATTGGCCTTTCACCCCTATCCACAAGTCATCCCAAGACTTTTCAACGTCAGCGAGTTCGGTCCTCCACTAGCTCTTACACCAGCTTCAACCTGCTCATGGATAGATCACTTCGCTTCGGGTCTGCAGCATCTGACTAATTCGCCCTATTAAGACTCGCTTTCGCTACGGCTCCGAGTTTTCTTAACCTCGCCAGATACCACAACTCGCAGGCTCATTATGCAAAAGGCAGTCCATCACCCTGATAAATCATAGGGCTCTGAATGATTGTAAGCAAATGGTTTCAGGTTCTATTTCACTCCCCTCACTGGGGTTCTTTTCACCTTTCCCTCACGGTACTGGTTCACTATCGGTCTGTAAGTAGTATTTAGGGTTGGGAGGTGGTCCTCCCGGCTTCAGACAGAATACCACGTGTTCCGCCCTACTCAGGATACTGCTAAGATGAATCTAGATTTCGTATATGGGACTATCACCCGCTATGGTTAACCTTTCCAGGTTACTCTACTATCTATCATCATTCTACAACGCAGTCCTACAACCCCTGTTGCAAGCAACAGGTTTGCCCTCTTCCAAGTTCGCTCGCCGCTACTATCGGAATCTCTATTTGATTTCTTCTCCTCTGGCTACTGAGATGTTTCACTTCGCCAGGTTCGCCCCCCGCAGGGTAACTGATCTCACGATCAGCTGGGTTGCCCCATTCGGATACTTACGGATCAAAGCCTCTTGACGGCTCCCCGTAACTTTTCGCAGTCTAGTACGTCCTTCATCGCCTCTTACAGCCTAGGCATCCACCATTCGCTCTTAATAGCTTACCTATTTGTATTCTAATGCACATTTCACTCCCTTATTAAATGTAATGAAACATTCAACAAGTTGTAAATTGTTTTTTTGCGTTTTGTTGACTTTGACAATATTAAATTAAATAACTTTAGACTAAAAAAGTCTAATATCAACTCTTACATGTAAGAACTGATATTAAACTTCTTTCTCTCGTTTTACAATGTCCATAAAAAATGGTGGAGAATAGCGGGATCGAACCGCTGACCTCCTGCGTGCAAAGCAGGCGCTCTCCCAGCTGAGCTAATTCCCCATGGTGGGCTTAAGAGGACTCGAACCTCTGACCTTACCCTTATCAGGGGTACGCTCTAACCACCTGAGCTATAAGCCCCTTTTCATTCATTTCTTCAATCTCTCAAAACTAAATAAGCAACCAAGCTATTCTCGCCGAGACACCATTGTGAGATAGTGTCTCTTATACTCTAGAAAGGAGGTGATCCAACCGCAGGTTCTCCTACGGTTACCTTGTTACGACTTCACCCCAGTCGCTGAACCCACCGTGGTCGGTAACTAGTTTAGTATTCCGGCTTCGGGTGAATTCAACTCCCATGGTGTGACGGGCGGTGAGTACAAGACCCGGGAACGTATTCACCGTAGCATATCTGATCTACGATTACTAGCGATTCCAGCTTCATGGAGTCGAGTTGCAGACTCCAATCCGAACTGAGACGCGTTTTTAAGATTTGCTCCACCTCGCGGTATCGCCTCTCTTTGTACGCGCCATTGTAGCACGTGTGTAGCCCTGGGCATAAGGGCCATGATGACTTGACGTCGTCCTCACCTTCCTCCTCCTTGCGAAGGCAGTCTGATTAGAGTGCTCAGCCGAACTGTTAGCAACTAATCACGAGGGTTGCGCTCGTTGCGGGACTTAACCCAACATCTCACGACACGAGCTGACGACAGCCGTGCAGCACCTGTCTCTTGGTTCTAGTAAACTAGCACTCTCGTATCTCTACAAGATTCCAAGGATATCAAGCCCAGGTAAGGTTCTTCGTGTATCTTCGAATTAAACCACATGCTCCACCGCTTGTGCGGGTCCCCGTCTATTCCTTTGAGTTTTAATCTTGCGACCGTACTCCCCAGGCGGCACACTTAATCTGTTAAGTGCATTACTGCAATGACTAGCATCGCAACAACTAGTGTGCATCGTTTAGGGCGTGGACTACCAGGGTATCTAATCCTGTTTGCTCCCCACGCTTTCATGCCTCAGCGTCAATAATGTTCCAGTAGATCGCCTTCGCAATCGGTATTCCTGGTGATATCTACGGATTTTACCCCTACACCACCAATTCCATCTACCTCTCCCATATTCTAGTAAAACAGTTTCAAAAGCAGTTCAACGGTTAAGCCGTTGGATTTCACTTCTGACTTATATTACAGCCTACGCATCCTTTACGCCCAGTGATTCCGAGTAACGCTTGCACCCTCCGTATTACCGCGGCTGCTGGCACGGAGTTAGCCGGTGCTTATTCATAAGGTACCGTCATTATCTTCCCTTATAAAAGGAGTTTACACACCGAAATGCGTCATCCTCCACGCGGCGTTGCTGCATCAGGGTTTCCCCCATTGTGCAATATTCCCCACTGCTGCCTCCCGTAGGAGTCTGGACCGTGTCTCAGTTCCAGTGTGCCTGATCATCCTCTCAGACCAGGTAGGCGTCATTGCCTTGGTAGGCCGTTACCCCACCAACTAGCTGATACCATAAAGCCCCATCCTTTAGCAATAAATCTTTCCCAACCTACCTTTTGATAGGCTGGAGTATGGGGTATTAGCAGTCGTTTCCAACTGTTGTCCCCCACTAAAGGGCAGGTTAGCTATACATTACTCACCCGTGCGCCACTAACGAAATAAGCAAGCTTATTTCATCCGTTCGACTTGCATGTGTTAAGCACGCCGCCAGCGTTCACTCTGAGCCAGGATCAAACTCTCCATTAAAATGTTCTTTTAGCGCAAAGGAAACCTTTGCTAAAGAACCAAATACTAAAGCACGAAGCAAAGCTTCTGCCCTTTGTATCCTTCATAAATGAAGTTTGATTTATCTCTTTTATTCCGAAGAGTTGATAATCTCTTACATGTTTGCGTCCTAGCTCGGTCGCTTATTTAGATTTCAAAGATTGAATTTGACATTGTTAAAATAGTAATGAACGTGAAGCTAATCCCCTACTTTGGGGGCTTCTCTTTAACCCCGTTCTCTCAAACGAGGACGAAATTATATACCCAGACTCCTTAAAAAAAGGTTAAAATTTGAACAAAATAAGAAATAAATTTAAAATGAGTTTTTTGAGCTTAATTAACACCAAAATGACTTGATAACAACTAATGAAATAAACACAAATAGGCTATTTTACTAATGATTTTCTACAGAAAATCAATTCAAAATCACTATGTCATACATTAAAAAACTGGAATGACCCCAAATGAGTAGACGAGAATTCAATCCGTGGACACCTCATTGTTTTGTAATTCCAAGAAGTATCTTACTGATCTGTCAACAGTTTATGATACACAGAAAAGAAAATGTCTAAGCACTGATGTTGTTTTGTAACAAGTATCTATTTTCAAAATCTACCGGAGATAAATAGCCATTACTTGAGTGTAACCTCTGTCTATTGTAAAACACTTCAATATATTCAAATATTGCTTGATTGGCTTGGCTCCTTGTTTCAAATTTCATGTGATGTGTCAGTTCGGTTTTTAGCGAGTGAAAAAAACTCTCAGCAACAGCATTATCGTAACAGTTTCCCTTAGCACTCATACTCTGAACGATGCCATATTCCTTAAGTAAGGCTTTGTGAGCATCAGAAGCATATTGACTGCCGCGATCGGTATGCCAGATAACACCATGAGGAGGATTACGCTTTTTAAGTGCCATAAATAAAGCATCATTGACAAGCATGGAACTCATATGTGTATCCATAGACCACCCGATGACTCTTCTCGAATATAAATCAATTACAACCGCTAAATACAGCCACCCTTCTTGTGTCGGAATATAGGTGATATCGCCCACATACATTTGATCGGGCGTTGATGTATAAAAGTCTTGTTGTATTCGATTAGGGGCAATGGCATACGTATGATTGGAATTGGTGGTAAGCACTCTAAAACGACGTTTATTGCGACAACTGAGTCCTAATTTTTTCATAATCCTTGCAATTCGTCTACGAGAAACGATCAAGCCATAGAGTTGCTCAAGTCTTTTTTTTAGACGACGCGTGCCATAGGTTTGATAGGTTCCAAGAAAAATATCCTTGATCATCGTATTTAAAAAAGTATCTTCTTGTTTTTCAATACGAAGCCATCGATAATAACAGTTCCTTGATACCTCTAATATATGACACATTGATGCAACATTGAATTCGTTGCAATGCTCTTTGATCCAGGCGTACTTCAATGAGCTTCGTTTGCGAAGAACGCCGCTGCCTTTTTTAAGATATCTCTTTCCATCTTTAAACGGGCATTCTCTTTACGCAAGCGCTTGTTCTCTTCTTCCACGCTCTCTTTGGCATGATGGTTGATTGAAGAACGTACAATCATTGGAGATTCCAAATGATGCTTCTGACGATATTGACGTAACCATGCATATAAAGTCTTCTCACTCATCCCCAACTCTTTGGCAATTACCATCGCAGATTTCTCACTGTTTAATGCCAACTGTATCGCTGAATCTTTAAATTCTTGGGTATATCTTTGTACTCTCCCTGACATACGTTTATCCTCTTTATGATTTACAGAAATTCTATCATCTCTGTGTATCATTTAGTGTAACCAGATCATTTTTATAGATAGAAAGAGAAGGTATATATACAGAAGAATAGAGGAATCGTACAAATATAGCGTCAGAATGAGACATGGATATATAGAGATATATTCTGGAAACAAGATATTGAATAAGGTTAGTTAAAAAAGGAAACGGTGATTAAATGAAACACGAATTATAGGCAAGAAGGTAAAGAGTAAGGAATCACGAGAACTGGCGGCGACCTACGTTTCCATCTCAGTAAGAGAGAGTATTATCGGCGATGAAGAGCTTAGCTTCCTGGTTCGAAATGGGACAGGGCGTTTCCTCTTCTCAATAGCCACCAGAATCGTGAATTAAATCTATTGTCGCATTATAGCGAAATAGGCTTAATTCACCATTCTTTCGGTGATTTTAGTATTGTCTGTCAACAAAGCGCTTTACACTTAATAAGGAAGTGAAATAGCATTATCATACGTTAATATAGAATAAGCCAAACGACCTATTAGTACTGGTCAGCTAAAGGGCTCTCACCCATTACACACCCAGCCTATCAAACATGTAGTCTTCATGAGGTCTTCAGGGAAAGTTCATCTTGGAGTTGGCTTCCCGCTTAGATGCTTTCAGCGGTTATCACATCCGAACATAGCTACCGGGCGATGCTCTTGGCAGAACAACCCGTACACCAGTGGTTCGTTCGACCCGGTCCTCTCGTACTAGGGTCAACTCTCCTCAACTTTCCTACGCCCACGGCAGATAGGGACCGAACTGTCTCACGACGTTCTGAACCCAGCTCGCGTACCGCTTTAAATGGCGAACAGCCATACCCTTGGGACCTGCTCCAGCCCCAGGATGCGATGAGCCGACATCGAGGTGCCAAACCTCCCCGTCGATGTGAGCTCTTGGGGGAGATCAGCCTGTTATCCCCGGGGTACCTTTTATCCTTTGAGCGATGGCCCTTCCACACAGAACCACCGGATCACTATGACCGACTTTCGTCTCTGCTCGAGGTGTATCTCTCACAGTCAAGCTGGCTTGTACCATTATACTCTACGAACGATTTCCAACCGTTCTGAGCCAACCTTTGTAAGCCTCCGTTACTTTTTAGGAGGCGACCGCCCCAGTCAAACTACCCACCAGACATTGTCCTGAACATAGATAATATGTCCCAGTTAGCTATCAGAATAAAGAAGAGTGGTATCTCAACAATGGCTCAGGTGCAACTGGCGTCACACCCTCAAAGCCTCCCACCTATCCTGCACATCTTTATCCCAACAGCAGTGTCAAGCTATAGTAAAGGTCCACGGGGTCTTTCCGTCTTGCCGCGGGTAGGAGGAATTTTCACCTCCACTACAATTTCACTGGATTCCTGGTCGAGACAGCTCCCATCTCGTTACGCCATTCATGCAGGTCGATATTTAATCGACAAGGAATTTCGCTACCTTAGGACCGTTATAGTTACGGCCGCCGTTTACTGGGGCTTCGATCAATGGCTTCGCTTGCGCTAACCACATCAATTAACCTTCCAGCACCGGGCAGGCGTCACACCCTATACATCCTCTTACGAGTTAGCAGAGTGCTGTGTTTTTGGTAAACAGTCGGGAGGGACTCTTTGTTGCAACCTTTTCCGCTTTTTGGAGCAAGTCCATATACAGAAGGAGGCACACCTTATACCGAAGATACGGTGCTATTTTGCAGAGTTCCTTAACCAGATTTCTTCCACGCGCCTTAGAATACTCATCTCACCCACCTGTGTCGGTTTACGGTACGAGCAATAACAGATATACTTAGAAACTTTTCTTGGCTCGACGGCATCAACGATTCACCATCCACTCCGAAGAGCATCAAGTGCCTGTCGGGTCTCGAATAAAAGATGACGGATTTGCCTATCATCTAATCTACACCCTTCGAACAACTATTCCATCAGTTGCCTCGTTTAGCCCTAAGCGTCCTTCCATCGCGCTCTATTATTGGTGTTGGAATATTAACCAACTTTCCATCGACTACCCCTTTCGGACTCGACTTAGGTCCCGACTAACCCTACGATGACGAACATCGCGTAGGAAACCTTGGGTTTTCGGCGAACGGGATTCTCACCCGTTTTATCGCTACTCATGCCTGCATACTCACTTCTAGCCGCTCCAGCGCTCCTTACCGGTACACCTTCAATGCTGACTAGAACGCTCTCCTACCACTCTACTATGTAGAATCTACAGCTTCGGTGGATAACTTTAGCCCCGTTATATTTTCCGCGCAGAATCGCTAGACCAGTGAGCTGTTACGCTTTCTTTAAAGGATGGCTGCTTCTAAGCCAACCTCCTGGTTGTTTAAGCAACTCCACATCGTTTTCCACTGAGTTATCACTTAGGGACCTTAGCTGGTAGTCTGGGTTGTTCCCCTTTTGACGACGCATTTTATCACCCGCCGCCTGACTGCCATGATTACATATACGGTATTCGGAGTTTGACAGGGTTTGGTACCTTGGTATAGGCCCTAGCCCAATCAGTGCTCTACCCCCGTATACTACAACATGACGCTATACCTAAATATATTTCGGAGAGAACCAGCTATCACGAAGTTTGATTGGCCTTTCACCCCTATCCACAAGTCATCCCAAGACTTTTCAACGTCAGCGAGTTCGGTCCTCCACTAGCTCTTACACCAGCTTCAACCTGCTCATGGATAGATCACTTCGCTTCGGGTCTGCAGCATCTGACTAATTCGCCCTATTAAGACTCGCTTTCGCTACGGCTCCGAGTTTTCTTAACCTCGCCAGATACCACAACTCGCAGGCTCATTATGCAAAAGGCAGTCCATCACCCTGATAAATCATAGGGCTCTGAATGATTGTAAGCAAATGGTTTCAGGTTCTATTTCACTCCCCTCACTGGGGTTCTTTTCACCTTTCCCTCACGGTACTGGTTCACTATCGGTCTGTAAGTAGTATTTAGGGTTGGGAGGTGGTCCTCCCGGCTTCAGACAGAATACCACGTGTTCCGCCCTACTCAGGATACTGCTAAGATGAATCTAGATTTCGTATATGGGACTATCACCCGCTATGGTTAACCTTTCCAGGTTACTCTACTATCTATCATCATTCTACAACGCAGTCCTACAACCCCTGTTGCAAGCAACAGGTTTGCCCTCTTCCAAGTTCGCTCGCCGCTACTATCGGAATCTCTATTTGATTTCTTCTCCTCTGGCTACTGAGATGTTTCACTTCGCCAGGTTCGCCCCCCGCAGGGTAACTGATATCACTATCAGCTGGGTTGCCCCATTCGGATACTTACGGATCAAAGCCTCTTGACGGCTCCCCGTAACTTTTCGCAGTCTAGTACGTCCTTCATCGCCTCTTACAGCCTAGGCATCCACCATTCGCTCTTAATAGCTTACCTATTTGTATTCTAATGCACATTTCACTCCCTTATTAAATGTAATGAAACATTCAACAAGTTGTAAATTGTTTTTTTGCGTTTTGTTGACTTTGACAATATTAAATTAAATAACTTTAGACTAAAAAAGTCTAATATCAACTCTTACATGTAAGAACTGATATTAAACTTCTTTCTCTCGTTTTACAATGTCCATAAAAAATGGTGGAGAATAGCGGGATCGAACCGCTGACCTCCTGCGTGCAAAGCAGGCGCTCTCCCAGCTGAGCTAATTCCCCATGGTGGGCTTAAGAGGACTCGAACCTCTGACCTTACCCTTATCAGGGGTACGCTCTAACCACCTGAGCTATAAGCCCCTTTTCATTCATTTCTTCAATCTCTCAAAACTAAATAAGCAACCAAGCTATTCTCGCCGAGACACCATTGTGAGATAGTGTCTCTTATACTCTAGAAAGGAGGTGATCCAACCGCAGGTTCTCCTACGGTTACCTTGTTACGACTTCACCCCAGTCGCTGAACCCACCGTGGTCGGTAACTAGTTTAGTATTCCGGCTTCGGGTGAATTCAACTCCCATGGTGTGACGGGCGGTGAGTACAAGACCCGGGAACGTATTCACCGTAGCATATCTGATCTACGATTACTAGCGATTCCAGCTTCATGGAGTCGAGTTGCAGACTCCAATCCGAACTGAGACGCGTTTTTAAGATTTGCTCCACCTCGCGGTATCGCCTCTCTTTGTACGCGCCATTGTAGCACGTGTGTAGCCCTGGGCATAAGGGCCATGATGACTTGACGTCGTCCTCACCTTCCTCCTCCTTGCGAAGGCAGTCTGATTAGAGTGCTCAGCCGAACTGTTAGCAACTAATCACGAGGGTTGCGCTCGTTGCGGGACTTAACCCAACATCTCACGACACGAGCTGACGACAGCCGTGCAGCACCTGTCTCTTGGTTCTAGTAAACTAGCACTCTCGTATCTCTACAAGATTCCAAGGATATCAAGCCCAGGTAAGGTTCTTCGTGTATCTTCGAATTAAACCACATGCTCCACCGCTTGTGCGGGTCCCCGTCTATTCCTTTGAGTTTTAATCTTGCGACCGTACTCCCCAGGCGGCACACTTAATCTGTTAAGTGCATTACTGCAATGACTAGCATCGCAACAACTAGTGTGCATCGTTTAGGGCGTGGACTACCAGGGTATCTAATCCTGTTTGCTCCCCACGCTTTCATGCCTCAGCGTCAATAATGTTCCAGTAGATCGCCTTCGCAATCGGTATTCCTGGTGATATCTACGGATTTTACCCCTACACCACCAATTCCATCTACCTCTCCCATATTCTAGTAAAACAGTTTCAAAAGCAGTTCAACGGTTAAGCCGTTGGATTTCACTTCTGACTTATATTACAGCCTACGCATCCTTTACGCCCAGTGATTCCGAGTAACGCTTGCACCCTCCGTATTACCGCGGCTGCTGGCACGGAGTTAGCCGGTGCTTATTCATAAGGTACCGTCATTATCTTCCCTTATAAAAGGAGTTTACACACCGAAATGCGTCATCCTCCACGCGGCGTTGCTGCATCAGGGTTTCCCCCATTGTGCAATATTCCCCACTGCTGCCTCCCGTAGGAGTCTGGACCGTGTCTCAGTTCCAGTGTGCCTGATCATCCTCTCAGACCAGGTAGGCGTCATTGCCTTGGTAGGCCGTTACCCCACCAACTAGCTGATACCATAAAGCCCCATCCTTTAGCAATAAATCTTTCCCAACCTACCTTTTGATAGGCTGGAGTATGGGGTATTAGCAGTCGTTTCCAACTGTTGTCCCCCACTAAAGGGCAGGTTAGCTATACATTACTCACCCGTGCGCCACTAACGAAATAAGCAAGCTTATTTCATCCGTTCGACTTGCATGTGTTAAGCACGCCGCCAGCGTTCACTCTGAGCCAGGATCAAACTCTCCATTAAAATGTTCTTTTAGCGCAAAGGAAACCTTTGCTAAAGAACCAAATACTAAAGCACGAAGCAAAGCTTCTGCCCTTTGTATCCTTCATAAATGAAGTTTGATTTATCTCTTTTATTCCGAAGAGTTGATAATCTCTTACATGTTTGCGTCCTAGCTCGGTCGCTTATTTAGATTTCAAAGATTGAATTTGACATTGTTAAAATGGTAATGAACGTGAAGCTAATCCCCTACTTTGGGGGCTTCTCTTTAACCCCGTTCTCTCAAACGAGGACGAAATTATATACCCAGACTCCTTAAAAAAAGGTTAAAGAAAAGAAAGGCTACAAAATATGCGTATACCCTGTTTCCGGTTCTATTGCAATAATGATTGCATTACCGGACACATCGGTTAATGTGATCTGGCATTGAGCCGTAATCATTCTATTCCTTTGGTAAATTGCTCCAAATCCACTAGGAACTCCTTTAAGCGGCCGTCCCAAATAATCAAACGATATTCGTTGGCTTCCGCCAAACTGGCATGCCGCATTAAAAGTTATTGTAGAGACTCCATACTTCATTCCTAAATTCATCTCTTGCGTAGCGCCTACACCGTCAGAAAAAATAATTCCCGTATATCCTCCAGTAAGGTATTTCGCAGGATCTAAAGGGTTAAGAGCAACTTCGTTTAACGTAAGATTTGGATTTGCATTTTTATTGCCATCGGAAAAAATCGTGTAAGCCCACTGATTATAAGTATTAGCATCTGAGTTAAACACTATTTGCCATCGTTCCTGGTACCAAGTTGCATCATTCACATCAAACTTATCATCCATCATCGCCAAGTGTTGTGTATAGCGTATGTGGCTTACCAGTTGATCGGCGGCTTCGCGGAGGGGGTTGCGCGTGAAGCTTGAGGCTACCATATAGGAGAGAATGCCTACGACGACAATGACAAAAACCAATTCCAACATCGTGAATGCTTTTTTCATGCGAGCCTCTTTTAGCCTAGCCTGTATAAGTAAAATGTTTTGACGACTTTTCCGACATAAACGATATCGATTTGTTCAAACCCTTCATCTACCTCTTTTTGAGGGCTAAGTTTGACGAAACCGCCGCTTTGAATACCGTAAAATTTCAAACGCAAGGAGAGTTTGTCGTCCTTGAGAATAATTTTATCGATGCCTTTTTCATGTAAAGCTTGCGCCAACTCTTTAGCGATGTGGTATTTGATAGCAAAATTACGCGACGGATTTTCCAAAAAGTAGTATAGCGGTTTGTGTAAATAACTTAAAACCGTATTGCACACAAGCGTGGCCAGGATCAACCCGAAGACCAAAGTATGCCATTTGCGAAATTGCGGTAAGCGCACGCGATAGCTGTTAAAAAAGACTTTAACCATCAACGGAACGGACAAAACGACAAACGGCGCAAAATCTTCCAATGCCAAACGCTGACGAAGCGACAAAATAAACGAAACAATCAAGGAGATAAACGAGATGTACCATAGAAGATTTTTCTCTTCTTTAATCAAAATACGGTACATCGCATACACAAAATAGAGAAACAGCAACGGGGAAAATACGGCCGCGTAAATACCGAGCGTATCGACGAAGTAGCCCTTAGGCTTTCCTCCCGTGTCAAAACCGTACAGATACATCGCCGCACTAAACAAGATTAGCGTCAAAATCGCCAAGTCGGTTTTTTTCTGCATCAACGCATAAATGAACAAAGCAATGTAAAAAATCGCAAACGAATTATCGACAAAAAGCGAGCCGATCAAGATGACATGTGAAGCGACTTTATACTCTTTGAGATAGCAATACGTAAAAAGAAGCGTTAAGAAGATGACAAGACTGCCTTGATTGACCAGTAACGCCGCACTATTGACGCCCGGAAGAAACGCATAAATCGCCACGGCGATAATGCGATCGATCGTTCTTTTTAAAAATAATTTTCCGATTTTATAAAGCAAAAAGATCGAAAGTAAATGCAAAATGATGGACGGCAAACGTAACGCCAAATCATTTTGTCCCAAAAGACTCGTCGAAGCATGCGCCAAATAATGCACGATCGTATGGGCGTTGAAATAAATCTCGGCTTCGTCGTAGCTAATCGAAAGCGTTTGCGTCTCAAACATCAACGCCGCGGCACTGAAAAGTAAGATGAGTCCGAGAAAAAGACGCTCTCTCATAGTTTTAAAAAGTTATTTAAAATGGCATGACCGTGTTCACTCAAAATAGACTCGGGGTGAAACTGAACGCCGTAGATGGGTTTATCTTTGATTTGCAACGCCATAATCTCGTGGTCGTCGGTACTGTACGCCGTAGGAATCACACACTCGGGAAGCCCTTCTTGCTCCACGATGAGCGAATGGTAACGTGTCGTCGTAAATTCTTCAGGCAATCCTGCAAATAAACAACTGTTGTGAAGCTGTTTGGTTTGAGAAGTTTTACCGTGCATCATACGTTTGGCGCGAACGACTTTCGCCCCGAACGCCTGTCCGATAGCTTGGTGTCCTAGACAAATACCCAGAATAGGGATTTTACCGCCGAAATATCGAATAACGTCCAAACTCACGCCCGCTTCGTTGGGAGTTGCGGGCCCCGGGGAAATGATAATTTTTTCCGGATGCAACGCTTCGATCTCTTCAACGCTCAACTCGTCGTTTCGAATAACCTTAAGATCGGCTCCGAGTTCTAAACAATATTGCACGATGTTGTACGTAAAACTATCGTAATTATCGATCATTAATACCATTTTCTACACATCCCTTGAAAGCTCCCTCGTAAAGAGCCTTTTCTCCTATATACCTTTTTAGAGTTCTAAGATTTCTACCCTATTTCTACCCTAAACACTATATATGGTCATATTGTATCAATTTTTGCGTTGCTTTTTGATTAATATCATGTTTGAAGAATATACAAAGAAGAGAAGGAAAAAGCTTCCTCCTCTCAATTAAACGCAATTACTGTGTTTGACTTAAATAAATTGCTACTCCATGTACTGGAAAAACGACACGAGCACGAACTCCTACCCCTAGTTTTTTAGAGGGAGGCAAAAGCTCTGGATTTTGAAAGCGTCTCCTATCCACAGTTGTTATACTGATATTAAGCACTTCAGCCAACTCTTGTTTTGAAAGAGTAAATCCATACTCTTCTATTAATTTGTTTATTAAAAATTGATCATCCATCAAATGGCATCCTTTTTGATGAATGCATTATGTTAACTAAGTTATTATTTTCCTCCATTATTGCTTTGTTATTTTATACAAAGCCTTATACGTTCCATTCACGAAACTATACTTTCGTATTTTTAATCAATCAGACATATTACACACTAATCAAAAAATTTAGATTAGGCTTTTATGCAAATATTATCCTCCATTATGTTTTAGTCTACAATAATGCAACCTGCTATGAATAAATTTAGCAGATGAAGTTATTAAAACAAGTAAAACATAAATTTATCCTTAAAAAAAGACATGGCTATTTTAAGGATTTTGTCCACTAATTGCCTAAAAAACAACATTTTTTATAAAATGACAATACCGTTATTGACAAAATTATTAAAAAAACTTTAAATTGTCACCATATCACAAAAAATATAGTTCTTTAAAAACTGTTTCATTTTTTCACAAAAATTTTGAATTATATGAAAGTTAAATTATATTTGAGCGCTAAAAGCCTTGCATCTTTTTTATCATCTCTAATTTTTAAATTTTGTAAAACTCGTTTTTCTGTTTCAGGAGTCCAATATATTTTTAATTTTTCTTTTGCTCGTGTAATCGCCGTATAAAAAATATTATGAGTGACAAGTTCCTCAATTCCATCATTAATGATAACTTTTACAGAGCTATATTCCAAACCTTGTGCTTTATGAATTGAAATAGCATATGCAATTTGAAAAGGCACAACAGCTTCAGAGGGCATATCATCATCTTCATCTACATTTCCATTTTTATGGACTATAAATCTGATAATCGAATTTCGCTTTTCAGAAATACCGATAAGTTCAAAATCATACTCTTCTGCTTGAAACTCATTTATTGCTTTATCAATTTCGATATCAAATTGGATTTCATTTTCTGACCGTTCAATGCCAACAATTTTTCCTTTCAAATTATTGTAAATCAAAGGGGCGAATCGATTAGACTCATTAAACAAGATAGGATCATCAACTTTATAGATATTAATACCCCATGAAATAGCTTTATTTGGATTGTTTCCTTGTAAAAACCGATTAATATTATTGATACCATAAAGTCCATCGTAAGCAAGACATAGAATAATTTGGTCATCATCGGAACGTTCAAAAATTGATTCATCTAATTCGACAGAATAGTCATTTTTAACCAAAGGTTCAAGCATAGCATCGTCAAGCTTTCTTACTTTATCCCAAACAGTAAGAAGTGCTGGATTGGTAGTCCTATATGGCCTAGTAAGCTCAGAAACTGATTTTGAAGGTAAGAAAAAACGAGCAATGTTAAACCAATTACCAAAGACAATTGATTCAATTTGAAATGTATCTCCTACTAAAATAAGCAATCTAAATTTTGCATTCTCAAGAATTTTTTTCATATCAGCATTATTAACCGTACTACACTCATCAATAATCAAGACATCACATTTCATTTCATGTTTTTTGGCTAAAAATTTTTTTATCGTTTTAAAAGAGCTATTGTTAGTTTTAACTTTACGCCTTAGATTATCAACAGCAGGGTTGGTATTTGCGATATAAATCTTTACTTCATCATTAAAAAATTTAGATATATGATTAATCAAGGTAGATTTACCAGTTCCTGCAGAACCATATATCAAAGATACATAAGAGTCCTCGAACATTTGCTTTAAGGCTGCTTTCTTTTCATCACAATCAATTTCATGATTAGAACTATCTTGCAACCAAGATTCAACAGAGTTTCTGTAATCACCAATTCCACTTGTGGACAACTCTTGTAATTTTTGGATAATAGCAATGCAATCTTCTTCATAGCCTTTGATGAAAAAATGCTCTTTGTATTCTTCAATTTTACGGTGACCATGTGTTTTGTATAGAGCTTTATTATATTTAGCTATAAGTGTATCTACATTCTCAAATCCACTCATGTCTTTTTTAGTGGTATACAATATCCCATTGTTTTCTGTATTGTTCTTGATAAGCCTTGCAAAAAGCTCATGTTCACGCCCAGAAGGGTTTAAACATTCAAACAAATCTGAAAGTTTTGGATTATGGTTCATAAGAGATGTAGCAAAAGGCATCTGATCAAAAGGGATACAGCCATATTCTAAAAACAAATATGATAGTCTTCCGCATGCTTCATTTGTAAATTGTGCTCTTATAACTTTATTGTTGAGTTTAAATAACAAATATCTAATGATATTTGCTCCAGCCTTATTTGTCTTAATAATTTCTCGACTTTTTTCCAAAACTTCAAAAAAATGCAATGCTTTTGCATGCTTGGTTATTAATTCTTTTATATGGGCAAAATAACTATCAGAAGAAACAACTAAATCAACAAAGCTCATTCTTGTTTCTGTAAGAAAAGACATTAATTCACGATACTCAGCACCACTACCGGTGATTCTTGTATGACTTCCAAATAAATCTGCATAGTTATCAAGCTCACATGGGCGCACTGACACTTCCCAATCATCAATAACACGAATAGGCATTGTCTTTCCCATGATTTTTATTCCATCATGTCTAATAGAAAGTTTTACAGCGTAATTATGAGACATATCTAACTTGGTAAATGCAATAATCCTATCAAATTTACTTGTATAATCACTTGCAATCGTAAATGTGACTTCATAATAAATCTTATGATTGATAAAAAATGGTTTTATTTTTTGTATATAAAAACGATCACTACTTATTCTATCAACTTGTTTTAATGGAATTTTATCAAGCCTATCAGCAATTTTTTCATAATACTCCATAAGCTTAGAATCATTATTGAGCGGGAATTTTTCTATATTATCAAGCACTTCAAGAGCATACTTTTCACTAAGAAAAATTTTTATTCTCAACAAATACTCATAATACTTTAACATAAGCCTTTCGGATTGCCCCTCATCAAGTGTGTAGTGAGATGCTGAAATTTGAAGTAGTGCATGAAATTTGCTTAAAAATCGATAGTTGCCTCTTGTGTGTATAAATTCAAGAGCTTGGGTATTGTTTTGATATGTATTTGGGTCTATATCATTTCCATTAGCATAGAGTTTTATCGCTATATATTCAACAAAATTTCGAAGTTGCGACAAAATATTTTGAGACAATAGCCCTCTTTCAGAAGCATCAAATCTATCAATGTTTTTACAAATGTTCTGACTTGTTGTTAATATCGCAGTATCAATCTTCATCATAATACCTGCCTTTTAAAATATTTTAGTTATCCGCATATCATAACTCACCACGAAAAGCACTATCTAAAATCGAGGCTTTGAGTGCTTTAAGGCTTTCCATTTTTTCTTTTTGGACTTTTTTTACATGCTCAATTTTAAATGATATGTCATCTAAATAGGTAACAATTTTCTGTTGAAGTGATATAGGAGTATTAACGATTTCTAATTTTTTTACAGAATTTAAATAGATACCTTTTTGAGCTGCACCTTGTGCTCCATTGACTAATACATTTAAATTTTTTTGTAGGGAATACATTAAAAAATATGAGTTCAAAATATCACGATTTGGTTTTAAAACAGCAACACTTCGTTGCAAGGTAAATTTCTTATTAAAATCAACAACAGCTGTTCTGCCAATTGTGCCAACAATAGTTAAAAGCACATCTCCTATTTTTATATCTGTTCTTTTATTCTCAATATTAAAATCTTTTTCTGATAGATAACGAGGATTATCAAAATTAATCAAACCATTAAATATATTTTTAGAACTAAGCATAATATATTCACTATTCTCAATGCCTTGTGGTGGATTATGACTACCATCGGTTATCTTCTTGCATACTTTATCAAATGTTATTTTTTCATATTTCTCTTCCAACTCGCTAAAAACTTCATTTAAAACACTTGCCATAAAGCCATCGGCTTCTTCCATATTTTTTACATGTAAAGCAATAGCTTTGTCTATTTTTTCAAAAAGCGTATCAAGTTTTGTCACAATGCGTTGTTGTTCTTGCTGTGGAGGAAGAGGGATTTTTATTTCAGCTAATCTTGTTATGGCTAATTTCGGCATAGCAACTATTTTTGTTGCTAATCCTGCTTGTTCTTTAAAAAATGATGATAAGGTAAAAAAATAAACGTATGTATTCTCAATATCTAGAAGCTTATAGACTAATTTAACTGCATTTTCAGTCAGATTGGATCCATTCAGCTCTTTTGGAACAATACCTGTTTTGCCAATGGTTCCAGCAATACTTATATATAAATCTTTACATGTGATGGTATAGTTTTTAATTGTATGATAAATATCTTCTGTTATATATTGGATTTTTGAAGTATCAATTGTCCCATCATCTCTAAAATCAGATACCCTTATGTATGGATAGGCTGTTTTTTGTTCAGTTAATTTTTTTCCCTTTGGAACTCTCTTTCCACCTTTAATGAACGCAATATCATCGAATCTTTTCCACTCCCACCCATCAGGCAATTGATACAATTCATCCATTGATATCTTTCCCGATAAGAATAACCTCTATCTCGTCCATTAAATCGTTTATTTCTTGATTATTGACTTTGATATTTTCAACCAATTCAATCGGTGATTTATGCTCGATAGCTTCTGCTTTATTGGGATTTTTAGCACTAATGTCAAAGTCTTTGATGTCAGTGACATTGACTACCCAACTATTTTCAGTGATTTTTCGTTCTTGCCAACTCTCCAAAAACTCTTGAAAGTGCTCATATGCGATAGGCTTATTTTTTGTAAGTTTGTAGGGAGGATTGATCTCGTAGTAAAAGATATCACTCGTGCTTCCTTTTCTATCAAAAAAGAGGACATTGGTTTTAACACCACTGTATGGCAAGAAAACACCACTTGGAAGTGAAAGGATAGTATGAACATTGAAACGCTCTAATAGCTCTTTTTTGACGGATTGAAAGGCATTATTGGTTTGAAACAATACACCTTCTGGGATGACTACACCACACCTTCCACCCAATTTTAAACTCTTCATCATATGTTGCAAAAAGAGAAGTTCAGTGGCATTTGTTTTTACAGGGAAGTTGAGTTGGATTTGCTCGTTTTCTTTGCCTCCAAAAGGGGGATTGGCTAAGATGCACTCATATCTGTCTTTTTCTTCAATGTTTCGTATGTCTTTTGTAAGTGTATTTGACTTAGCAATATTGGGTGATTCGATGCCATGCAAAATCATATTCATAACACCCATGATATATGCCAAAGGGGTCTTTTCATTTCCATAAAACGTCTCTTCATTTAAAAACTCTAATTGCGTGACAGAGAGTGTTTTTTGTTTGTTTTGTTCTACATCTTCATAACGGATATGGTTGTATGCTTCTATCAAAAAGCCACAACTTCCAACGGCTGGATCATAGACTTTTTCGCCAATTTGAGGATTGACCACATCGACAATAGTTTTAATCAAAGCTCTTGGCGTATAAAACTCTCCTGATGTGCCGCTTCCTCCCATGTCTTTTAGAAGTTTTTCATAGATAAGGGACATTTCAAAGGTATCGGTATGGGTTTGAAAATTCATCTCATCGATAATATCAAGCACCTCACGCAAGGTATGACCATTGGCAATTCTGTTTTCCAAATACTCAAAGATAGCACCGATTTTATACTTGACGGATTTTGGATTTTCAGTGATAGACTTAAAAGATTTAAGATAAGGGAAAAGCTCTTTATTGACAAAATCAAGCAAGTCACCACCACTTTTAGCGTTGATAACGTCTAACTTTTTCTCTTTGGTTTTAGGACACGCCCATGTGTTCCACCTAAATGGCTCATCCAAAATGTAAGTGTATGTTTTACCATCAAGTTCAGCATCGTCATTTTTTGTTTCTTCTAAGTCATTTAAAAATTTTAAAAAGAGTATCCAAGAAATTTGTTCGGTGTATTGCATGGCACCACTAATGCCATCGTCTTTCCACAGTCTATCTATAATACGGTTTATTTTTGATTCCATAGACTTATATTCTTCTTTCAATAATAGCTTCAATGTTATTAAAAATGTCTTCAAATCCTAAAAAATCCATATTTTCAAATCCTTGCTTTTTATAAAGAACATTTTCTGCAAAATCATTTTTCGTTAGTGCAATATTATGTTCATCTAAATCAATTACATTACTATCTATCACTATGCTTTTTTCTCTTGAAATCTTAGCCTTGATTTTGTCTGCATTTAAAATACTAATAGTTTTATCTTCTATTAAGCGTCCTTTATCTGAAAATTCATCAGAAAGATAAATCCTTCGATTATTACTATCAATCTTTTTCAAATCACTGTCAGGGTATAAAAATTCAACACTAATTCCGTCATGATATGATCTGTAATCAGGTATAGGGATAGCAAAAGCGAATACTTTTTCAGATAATTGTTGGTGCGACGGATCTAAATATTTTTGTCCGATCGCGGTATCACAATCAAAAATACCAATAATAATATTTTCTCTCGGAATTTTAGCTAACTCTTTTAATAAAGTTTGTAACTGAGAATCACCCATTTGTGGGTCATTTTCGTATTCAAAGAAAGAAAAATTTAAAATTGAGAATTTATTAATAGTGTGAAAATATTCTAATGCCGCTTTCATGTGTTTCCAATCAGTTTTTCCTTCGGTAATAATTAATGGTGTACGATCTTCTTCTATTATTGGGAATAAACTTGAAAGTCCTTGTTTAATTAAATGATATTCATCTATAGAAGATGCTTTTAATATCTTTGTATCTTTTATATACTGATTTATATAAAATAATTCACCATCACTAGTCTTTTCTATAAGCCTATCATTATGTGTTATGACAAAAATTTGTCTATTTTGTTCTGATTGTAATTCTTCTAATACTTTCACTTGTAAGTCAGCATGAATATGAGAGTCAGGTTCATCTATTAAAATGATATTTAATCCATTTTCATTTTTTTCTTTTACATATAAAGATGCAAAAATCTCAAAAATGTGAAGAATTCCACTGCCCACTAAAGAAATATCTATTTCTTTTTGAGTACCAAGTTTGATGAATAATTTAATAAATTCATCATCATCTCTATTGTTGTTTTTATAAAATATACTACATTCCACTCCAAGGATATTTTGTAATTTCTGTTCTAAATAGTCGAATTTTCTATTAACCTGTGTGTTAATTATCTTATTTCTTAATGTTTCGTAATTTTTTCCTAAATAAGATTTTCTTGCTATTTGTCCTTTATTTAAAAACAATTCTTCACGTTCAATAAATGAAACAGGCTTTGCAAATGATATAGATACAATATCTCTTAATTTTAATCCAGATTGTTTGCATTTTTCAGCAAATGCATAAAAATCTTCTAATGATTGATGATTTCTAATTCTAATATAAGAATCTTCAATTGTAGGCATTTCAAATTCTATTTTTAATTCATATGATGTACCCATATCATTGACTATGAGTGCAATAGATAAAGGTTGTTTATGATCAAAAAAAAGATCGATTGTATTAACTATACGAAAAATTAAAAGTTTATTGAAATTTATATTTAAAGAATTGTAGTTGTTCTTTTTGTAAAATGAATTGCCATCAGCAGTTATAAGTAATGAATATCCAAAATACCATAATAATATTGCATCAAATATTGTTGTTTTACCAATATTGTTTTCACCTATTAGCACATTCAAATTTTGATTACAATCAAATGTTAATTTGTCAAATGATTTAAAATTATTTAAAACTATTTTTTCTATCTTCAAAATTAATCCTTATAAATTTCTTTTTGTAACCCAAAATATTCATCTCTAAGATTATAATTTCCAAAAGACATTTTAAGTTCATTTTTCTCAAAGCCACTCAGTTCTATCAATTTACTGAGCTTATCTTCTTCCAACTCTTTAACGCCATCTTTTTTATAGCGTTCCAAGATAAACTCGATAAATTGTTTTGCTTTTTCAGTGTGGTATTTTTCCACAAAAGAAGAATTTTCAACGGCTAAAACTCGTTCATTACGTGTTTTAATGTCAAGGTTAAATGAAAGGTGCGCTAAGACATCGTAAATATCACTATTTTCAGCCTCAAAGATTTGCTTTAAGTCTTCTAATTGCGCTTCATCGATATTCATTTCTCTTAGTTTATGAAGTAGGTCTTTTCTATTTTTAGGATGACTCCAAATCTCACGAAGCTCTTCTTCATTGTTATAAAATTTGCCCAAAATACCGATAAGAAGTTCTAAGTAGGCATCTGTTTTAAGAGGCCTTCCATCCTCTCCTACATAGGTTGTTTCAATATTGATGACTTTAAGTTTTTTGCCTTTAACATCAATGGTTACTTTATCTTTTAGTGGTTGTGGCTTATCTGGTGGAGTATTTTCTCCTCTTGGTGGTGGTGTTTCTTCTTCACCTTTTCCACCACTTGGCGGCGTTAGAGGTATTGGATTTTCAGGAATACCATCCCATCTCTCATCATAAAAAAGATTGGTTGCACCAACGAAGTCTATAATTGTAAAAAAGTCTTTACCTTCATATACCCTTGTTCCTCTTCCAATGATCTGTTTAAACTCTGTTATGGAGCGAATAGGTGCGGTTAAAACTACATTTCTCACATTTTTAGCATCCACTCCTGTGGTGAGCATTTTTGAAGAAGTGAGAATGGCTGGTATATCTTTATCATTATTTTGAAAAGCTTCTAAGAAAGCTCGTCCTATTTCTCCCTCATCCGAAGTTACCCTGACACAGTAGTGATTGTCCTTGATAGTTTTGTAGCTATCAATGGCTACTTTCATATCCATGGCATGTTTTTGATTGACACAAAAGACAATGGTTTTATCTAAGGGATTGATATTTTCTAAAATCGTTTTGGCTAAGAGTTCAGTTCGTTTTGGAATGATGACATTTTTTTCAAAGTCATCTAATGTGACAATTTGCTTTTCAAGCTCACCGGTGATAATATCATTGGGGTCAAATTTGTATTCATCAATATTGGTTTGAATGCGTTTGACTTTGTAAGGGGTTAAGAAGCCATCATTGATACCATCTTTTAAAGAGTATTCATAAATAGGCTCTCCAAAATATTTATAAGTATCGCCATTGTCGTCTCTTTTAGGTGTGGCAGTTAAACCTATATGAACAGCACTATTGAAATGTTCTAATATATGTCTCCAACTGCTTTCATCGTTTGCACTTCCTCTATGGCACTCATCAATGATTACTAAATCAAAAAAGTTTTTAGGGTATTGTCTATAATAACCACCCACATCATCTTCACTATCTTCTTCTGAAACTTCACTTATATCTACACAATCAGCAATGGACTGATAAATAGCAAAAAATACATTGGCATTGGTCGGTACTTTACCATTGCGTTTTTTTATCTCTTTACCATTGAGCCTTATAATGTCTTTTTCCAATGGATTAAAGGTGTTAAAGGCTTGGTCAGCTAAAACATTTCTATCGGCTAAGAAAAGAATTTTAGGGCGTCTATCATTTCCGTCTTTATTCCATTTTGATTGAAATAAGCGATATACAATTTGAAAAGCAATGTAGGTTTTTCCTGTGCCTGTGGCTAAGGTAAGAAGAATTCTATCTTGATAGTTTGCTATGGCTTCAATAGTCTTTTGAACAGCAATTTGTTGATAAAAACGAGGTTTCAGAGTGCCTTCAATGTGAAATGGATAGGTGATAATGCTCTCTTTTTTGCTATCAATGACACCGAATTTTCGTTCAAACAGTTCATTTGGTGTTGGATACTCTTCAATAAAGCTTCCCTTGCCTTCAATCAAAGAGTGTTCATAAATCTTATGCCCATTGGTTGAATAGACAAAATCAATTTTGAGTTTTTCAGCATAATTGATAGATTGTTGTAAGCCATCCAGTGGATCTTTATCTTCTGCTTTGGCTTCGATGATGGCTAAGTTGGTATTTTTAAAAGTGAGAAGATAATCAACAAAGTATCTTTTACCTCGTTTATTACCAATGAGCTTTCTTCCATCTGTGAAGTGATACTCACGAATGATGCTGTTTTCTTGCCAACCACTTTGCTTGATTTTAGGGTCAATTATTTTTGAGCGTGTGTCTGATTCCGAATATCCCATCTGTATCCAATTACCAATCATAGTTAATTAATACTGATTATAGCTAAATGAATACCAATATGTTTGATTTTTTTAATAAACTTGTTAATAAAATGCTTATATATAACAATTGATAACAAAATTATTCATATGTAAAGAAAAGCCCTATTACCTCTAAAGAGGTTATGTAAAGGGATAAAATTACATTTCATGTAAAGAAAACGCTTATAATATGAACGATAGTGAATAGGAGTGTAGGAAAATTTTCTTTCCGAATAAAACAGCCATATATATTACGTCCGATAGTGTGGTGTTAGTTTTCGAATAAAATAGTGATATATCTCTAAAGAGATAGTGAAGCAAGATTGAAAAAGGATGCTTTTTCGAATAAAATGCCCATATTATGAACGACTAGTGAATAGTGTCCGAATAAAATTTTTGGATATGTTTTTTTGAGGATCTAAAAGCAGAGGTTTTTATGCCTCTTTTGATTTATGCTTTTTCTTTGTAGTATGGACTGTATTTTGAATAACCAAGTTCATATCTAAGCTTCGCGATTGCCAAAGCTGCTGTGATAAATGCTAATGTGCCGATGATGATATTAAAAAGTGTCATAGTTATCCTTTCATAGTTTTTTTTGTTTTATGCATTTAAAATTATAGAACAAATTGTTCTAAAACACACAAGGGAAAAATTATTCCCCTTGTTTAAATTCTAATTGTTTATCACTGTGTATCAAACGAAAAGCTTTTTTTGCATCTTTATTTTTACAAATGAACGTATCTTGATTCATGAAAATATTGATGGTCGTTGAGCTCATTGCATTAATACGAGTGAAGAGATAATCATCTATGCTCATTGGTTGAGATTGCGTGAAAGCATTGGAAACATAAAATTTTCCACCGTAATAGGTGCAATATTTATGGGCTCCAAGGATACGTTCGTATCTCCAAGGCAAAATAGAGCTATTTTTCTCCAATCCGAGTATTTCCTCGAACGAAGTGTAGTTCGTTAAAAATTGGGCGTATTTTGTGCTTTTTAGCCATGTTTTTACTCCAAGGCTTTGCAAGTGATCGTGTTGAATCATGTAAAAGCGTGAATAGGTCTCTTTTAAATCACGTTGATTTCCCAAAATAGCACTTTGACGTACTTCGACATGATCTTTCATAAACGTTATTGCAAAGCCGTCTTTAGAGGAGTGACATTGATAAAATCCTTCAAATTTACCTAAGCCTTGTTTTTGCATCGTGCTTTTATAGTTCACATAATCAAGACTAAGTGCTGTTGGATGAGTATTGATTTCTTTTATAGCTTGATCACCATAGATACTAAGACCACCAATAAGTTCACAATACCCTTTGGCATCATCTAGGACATCCATCATCGCTCTAGCATCTGCAACATTCATTGCTTCATCATACGTGCGGTATTCAATAAGGGTTTGATTTTCTTTTTCTGCAACAACCGCATAACTAAGTGTTTCAGAGCCTCGTTTAAAAGCAATATACTCTTTTAATGAAGTTGCTTGTTGTAATGCAGTACTTGGCTGTGAGGTTGTGGCACAACCGTTAAAAAAGGAGAGTGCAAGAATGCTTGATACAAGAAAAAGTGTCTGTTTCATTAGAACATCCTATTGCCTGTATCATGTTCAAAAAAGACTCTATCGAGGTATTTATTGGTATTGAACTTTTTTCTTGATGAAATACTCTTTGTATCAGGAGTATGAAACATACATCCAACAAGTAAAAGAAGAGAAAAAAACATCATCACATCACCCATCAAGATAGATTGTATTTTTCTAATAGCTGTCGCATAATCAATAAATCCCCAATAAACTAGAAAAACAGCTAATGCTCCAAGTCCAATAAAAAAGGCAACAATTAAGATTTTAGCAATCAGTAAAAAAAGATAATCAACAATCATCGACAACATCATAGACTCCTTTATAATCTACTATTTTTCAAATACAAGATACGTTTCGCCACCATGGGTGTAAGAATTAACAAGTCTCCAACCTTTAGCATAGAGCTCTTGCGTTGAGGCATTGTTTTTATAATCTCCTGAACACACCATTGGGATATCCGCAAAAGCTGCTAATTGTTTTCGGCTAAAGGAGCATGTTGTAACACTCTTTGCCACTTCTGCCGCATCTAAAAACCCTACTAAGATTAACAACACTAAAACCATCTTTTTCATCATCAACCCTTGTCACTATTTGTAGTTAAAGAATACCGAAAAAAGGCTTATTAAACACTTATAAGTGTTTGTTGTAAACCTCGTTAATCACTACTATTTCAACAACTTATAGGTGTTTAACAAAGGTGATTGATTGTGGAAAAAATGATTGAGCGTTTTATGGATCAGATTGTTGAAAATGTCAAAAATGAAAGAATAAAACGTGGGATTAGTCAATTAGCTTTAGCACAAATTCTTGGTCATAAATCACCAAACTATGTCGCAAAAATTGAAACTCGCAAACACGATGTCAGTTATAACCTTGAACACCTCTACAAAATAGCTTTCGAGTTTGGGCTAGAGGTGAGGGATTTGATTCCGCAAATTAAAGAAACTACGAAATAATCTTTTTTCCTCTCTACTTATAAAAATTATCGCTTTGTTTTTCCGATAACTGAATCCAAAATTTCATTCATCCGCTTTTTAGCAAGTGCATTTTGATCATTATTGCTACCGTTAATAACCCATTTATCAATTTCGATTCGATCAAAAAAGAGTTTACCTCTTTTGTAAAAATGGATGCCTTCACAAAAAATATCTTCTTTGAGTTTATAAATATGATCTTCCGAATATCCTAGATAATGGCTCAATTCTTTAACATTCATCCATCGTTTTGAATGAAAATTCTCCAAGTTTTTTTCCAACAAGGTGAGTTTTTCTAAAATCTGAGGTAGGAGTTCAAGATTTTCAAGACCTACATTCATTTGACAATCCTTCATTGAAGTTATAAAATAAAATCTCACATCAAAAGATCACCCAAATCTTTTGTAACTCTGTCAAGGAGGGGAATGATGAATTTCCCCTCTCTTCTTTCATCAACATTTTTTAATGATATACTTCCTTTTATTTGAATTCTCTTTGCTCGAAAGAGCAAATTTTAAGATATATTCAAATTCTTCTATATCATCGGAGTTAATATTAAACTTACCAGTCATAATTGCATAGCGATATGCTTTGTCAATATTAAGTTTTGGGTAACGTTCTATTAACTCATTGAATTTGTTAGACTTGCCAATAGAATGCTGCCTTGCTCGGTATGTTCCATAAATTTTATCAAAAAGATTTTTTGCAGCAAATCGCAAATTCATAGCACCTTCTTCATTATTATGGTTCATAATTGTATTTATGAAACGCAAATAAATAGTTTGGCTAATTTGTGTTCCTTCACTAAAGTGTTTTCGATAAGCCTTTTTTATCCAAGTATCAGTTATTTTTTCGAGCTTTGAGATACTGCTTTCTGCTCGAATATTGTCAATTTTATCCATTTCAGAAATAATTTTGACTATTTCTTCATTTCCTTGTGTAATATCCCATAAAACTCCAGTCACAGCATTTATAGGGTGATTTTTATCAACATAGGCTCGTTTAAATTTATTATCTGTTAATTTGTCATACAAGTGTTGAAATGCCGTTTTTGAGTATTTGTGCATATCTAAAAGTGAACAATCTAATATACTTTTTTTTCTTGACATCATCATTCTCCTATAAAATTGCGTCAATATATTTTTTTGTTTCTTGGCTCGAAACTTTGACATAGCGATCTGTCATGTCAATTTTTGAGTGATTCATTAATTCTTTAATCACAAAAGCATTTGCTCCACGCTTGGACAATAAAGACCCAAATGAGTGTCTTAGCGTATACAGCGTCACCTTATTAATCCTATCATTTGCAGGTAGCCCTTTATTAAAGAGTATGTCCATACTAGGTTGAATAAACTTTTTTATCCCTAAATATGACAGATGAACGCTTTTATTTAAAGACGGATTTTCTCGAAA
The DNA here is from genome assembly GCF_001548055.1 of Sulfurospirillum cavolei. Lineage (GTDB taxonomy): Bacteria > Campylobacterota > Campylobacteria > Campylobacterales > Sulfurospirillaceae > Sulfurospirillum. Next base: position 729,495 of record NZ_AP014724.1, on the reverse strand, counting down.
GAAAATAAATTCTTCAGGCCGTAAGTCTTTGCACCATTTGTGTAGGGCAATTGCCAATCTTTGATGAAGAACTACAGAATATGGAGGTCTTTTTTTCATTGCAATAAAGGTGATTGTGTTGAAAGAGAAATCAATATTTTTACATTGCAAATTCAAAATAGCTTTTGGTCTTGCCCCTGTAAAAATAGCAATTAAAACAAATAAATATGCTTTAGTCTGATGAGATAATCGCTTTAATAGTGACTCGATTTCTTCTTCGGTCAAGATTCTTTTACGCTGATTGTTAATTGCTAGAAGTCTAACCTTACAACATGGATTGATGATAGTGATGCGATCCGTATAAATTCCATAATTAATGATGGCTTTGAGCAATGCCAAGTAATAATTAACGGATGCTGGTTTATACCCTCTTTCCAAAAGAATTTGTTTGAATTTTTGAATTTTCTCAGACTTAAGAGTCTGTATATTGTCAAATCCAAGAATAGGAGCAATTTGATTTGTATATTTTAAATACGCATCACGATGATTTTTTATTTCCCTCTTTTCATCAAAATAATAATGTGCCAGTTGATTTAATGTTACAACTTTTTGACGTTTGTTTTTTTTGACATAAATGGGTTCTTGTGCATTTTCCAATTCTGTCATAGTTTTGCGTCGCTGCACAACGGCATCTCTTTCTGAATAGCCGTTTGATTTAAGACCTATTTTAACCCAGCATTTTTTGCCATCAGTATCTTTATACGTGTAGTAGTAAGATATATCGCCGCTAACCAGCACCTCTTTATATACGCCTACATTTGACTTCGATTTAATACGAGCCATAATTTTCTACCCCATTTCTACCCTAAAAAGAAGAGTAATGATAAATGTTGATAGAAACCGGTTATCTATCTGAGAAAAGTATAATGGGGATTAATGGTTATTTCAAGGGGTTTTTGAAGAGGTGACGAATACTGATGAATAGTGAAAAATAGTGACGAATAGCCCTGCTACAAACCGTAACTATTCTTATCGATCATTAACACCATAAGTAGTTCCATAAGCAAGTTTTAACTATCATAACACGCTTTTGCTTAAGATTCGACAATTCGGGAGAGTAGCCACGTAAGCGCCAGCAAATCCGCGCTGCCTCCGGGGGAGAGATTTTTGGCGATCATGGTTTGATCGAAACGTTTGAGCGCGTCGTCCAAATCTTGGTGTTTTAGACCTACATGTAAGATTTTTTGCGCTTCGTTTTTCGTAAATGCCAAGCCTTCCAAACCGCCGCGCGACCAGAGTGTGCTGTCATCGACCGTGCCCATCAGCAAAAGAAGCGTTTGTTTGAGGGCATTCTCTTCGCCGAAACGATCATAGCATTCGCGAAAAAACGGGAGCGACGTTTCAAAAACGAGTGCAAAACCGCTTTGCGCCACCCCTCGAATGCCCAAACTGCCCGTCTCTTTGAAAAAACGCATTCCCGCACTGTTGGGTGTATGCCGCATCAAATCTTCTTCGACGACATGCGCGCACAAAACGTGAATCTCCGTTTGCAACGCCTGACATGTCAAACTTTCGTTTCGAGCTTTTAGCCGCCCGATCGCTCCGCACAAAAGGGCTAAACAAAAGATCATGCCTTTGTGCGTATTGACGCCTCGGGTCGCTTCAAACATCGCGTTTTCGCACGCAATTCCAATGCGTCGCAAACGCGAAAATGCTGCTTGAGGTTCTTCGTTTGCGTACATGTAAGCCTCTTCGAGAAAACGTTGCGTCCAAGGAACGATCGCTTCGATGCTTGCGTAAAACGTCGAAATATCCATATCGCAATGCGCACCGGAATTTGCTTGATCGACCAGTCCGGGTTTTGGGGTAAGCTCGACTTCCCTTTTCATCGCACGTTTGCACCACAGGGCTATGCTCTGTTTCCATGCGTGCTTTTGCACCGATGCGTCGATATGACGATGCAGTTCTTCGTACGAATGGACGTGCGCTCTTGCACAGATTTTGGCTTCGTTATCGCATATCAAACAGCGTCTTTTGGGGTATCCAAATGCTTCGCGCGAGAGAATTTTTCCTTGTGCGTCGAGCACGTCGATGTCCATAAAACGCCCCAACGGATGCTCTTCTTCGATCTGACATGTCAGCCTTTTCAATTCTTCAGAACGAGCCTGACATGTAAAGATAGCTTCCGCACCGCTGATGGCTAAGGTGGATTCAAAAGCTAAAAGCGTCAGTGCTTCACGCTCTAAAAGGAGGCGAATTTCGCGAAGGGCAATGTCAAAGATCACGACGGAGGAATGGGAAAGTTTGAGCGAACCGGGAATCGTGAGGCTTAAGCAGATGAGCGATACCTCGCCAAAGTGCGCCAAAAGCTCTTGTTGCCTTTGCGCGCGCTTCTCTTTGGCGTTTAAAATACTCTCTAGCGTCGCATGCGTATCAATCATTTAGGCAAGTTGTCGCACCACGTCGATGATCGAGCCGTCGCGGTAGCGAATGACCGCAACGATTTTGTCGGTGTACGCGATCTGTGCAGGTTCCCCGCAAAGCGCAATCGCGCGCTCATACAGGGTATGAATATCGACGACATGTAAGCCTGCTTTTTGGAGTCGCTCTTTCAATTCACGGTTTTTAGGATTGACCGCGATACCTTGGTCGGTGACGAGCACGTCTACGCTCTCTCCGGGCGTGACGACGGTATTGACACGCTTGGTCACGGTCGGAATGCGCCCGCGCGTCAAAGGAGCAACGATGATGGAGAGCTTTGCTTCCGCCGCCGTGTCGCTATGTCCGCCCGAAGCTCCCCTCAAAAGACCCTTTGAACCGGTAATAACGTTGACGTTAAACGCCACGTCTACTTCAAGCGCACTCAAAACGACGATGTCGAGTTGTTTAATGGATGCACCTTTAGAGCTTGGATTGGCGTATTCGTTGGCACTGATTTCGATATGGTTTTTATTTTCTCCAAGCGATTTGGCGGCAAATTCGTCGAAACTTTGCACGTCCAATAGGTTTTTGATTAAGCCTCGTTTGAGCATATACACCATCGTTCCCGTGATTCCACCAAGCCCGAAACTGGCCTTAATGCCCTTTTCTTCCATACGTTCGCTCAAAAAGACGGTCGTTGCCAAAGAAGCTCCACCCGTTCCGGTTTGGATACTAAATCCCTCTTGAAACAATCCCGAATGCTCGATTACTTTTGCCGTATGGCTTGCGAGCAAAAGCTCTTTGGGATTGGTCGTCATCCGCGTCTCTCCCGCGCCGATTTTAGAAGGATCGCCCACCTCGTCGACCACGACGATCGCATCGACTTGGTCTTGATGCAAACTTGCCGGAACGTTCGGGTATGCTTCCAGCGATTCACTCAAGACGACGACGTAATCGGCATAGTGCGCGTCCATCATCGCGTATCCCAAAGAGCCGCATTTGGAACGTCCCGAATAGCCGTTGGCATTGCCGAACTCGTCGCTGATTGGAACGCCTAAAAAGGCAACGTCGATGTGAAGTTCGCCCGATTGAAGCAGATGCACGCGCCCGCCGTGCGAGTGAATCTGTACCGGTTTTTGCATCAACCCTTTTGAAATCGCTTCACCCAGCTTTGAACGAAGTCCCGACGTATAAATTTGCGTTACGACGCCGTTTTGAATGTGCTCGATCAGCGGATCGTGAACGGAAGCCAAAGAGCTCGACGCCAAGGTCAAATTTTTAAATCCCATTTTGGCGATAACGTTCATCACGTTATTTAAAAGCAAGTCGCCGCCCCGAAACGCATGATGAAACGAAATCGTCATGCCGTCTTTCAATCCGGAGCGGTAAATCGCCTCTTCAATACTCAAACACAGCTTCGCACGTCGCTCTTCGCCTTTACGCTTCTCTTCGTAGCGAAAGAAAGGAGCATTGCTCGGCGTTAAAGCTTTAGGGTTAACGTATTTTTCGATATCTTTCATTGTTCTTCTCCTAACACGCCCGACGCACGCGCCAAATCCAAAATCCATTCCGCGCGTAAGACAACCGGAGCATCGACCATTTTACCGTCCAAGGAGACGACGCCGAACCCTTTTTCTTTGGCGTCTTTCGCCGCTTCGCAAACCTCTATCGCCCAATCGACCTCTTTTTTGGAAGGTTCGAACACTTTATGAAGCCATGGAATCTGATTGGGATTGATGAGCGATTTTCCGTCAAATCCAAGCCCTTTAACGTACTGCGCTTCGTGTACAAACCCCTCTTTGTCTTTGACGTCCGAAAAGACCGAGTCGAACGCGCCGATTTTTGCCGCACGCGCCGCCAGTAAAATCTGATTGCGCGCCGCACTCAGTTCGGTTCCTTCCTTGGTCCGTTGGGTGCGAAGGTCGCGTACGAAATCTTCCGCGCCCAAGGCAATGCCCATCATCCGTTTGGAGCAACGCGCGATATCGACGGCATTCACGACGCCTAAGGCACTCTCGATCGCCGCAAGAAGCAACGTCTTTTTCTCACGTCCGATGCGGTTTTCGATATGCGCGATCTCTTGTTCCATCTCCAAAACGTCGTCCATCGTATCGGTTTTTGGAAGACGAATAATATCCGCCCCCGCACGAATCACCGCTTCTAAATCCTGTAACCCGAAAGGTGAACTCAGCGGATTGACCCTCACCGCGGTTTCGATATTTTGGTAGGTAAAATGCTGTAAAGCGTGAAAGACCATCATGCGTGCCGAATCTTTTTCGCTCAGTGCCACCGAGTCTTCCAAGTCGAACATAACGGTGTCGGGTTGATAAATAAACGCGTTGCAGACCATACCGGTGTTAGATCCGGGTACAAAAAGCATGCTACGTCGAAGTTTTTGTTTCATAACGTACTCCAATCGGGCTCATTCACGCCCAATGCACGCAAAAGTGCCGTTTGCACGCGCGCTTTGATCACAAAATCCAAAGCCCCTTTATCCTGAACCGTCACTTTCACGCGATCGACGTTCATGGAAAGTACCGTCTGAAGCACTAAAGCCTCGATCGCATCGCCGTAGATTTCGGCAACGCTACTCTCCAAAACGATTTCGACTCCCGCTTGATCGTTCGGCATCACGCGCACGAACGCATCGCTCGATTCTAACGTTCCCGCATGTGCGGGTTGTAAATGTACATGTAAGGTATTCATTCTACTTCCTCTTTCATCGCCGCAAGCAATCGATAGGTACTTTGCGGTACGAGACGGGCTATCTCGTCCCAACGATTCTCTTTCATCGCACCTCGGACTCTCGAAGCCGAAATCGGCTCACCCGACTCGGCGATACGCTTAAGCTCCACAAGCTCGATAGGCGGATACTCGCTCGCTTCGGCAAGCCGTCGTTTCATTTGCGTATTATACTCGTTTGTGACGACACATAAAGGCTCTTCTCCCACAAAACGATGCGTAATGCCTAAAGGAGGGGCTAAATGATGCCGAAAAATCGCCAAATCCAGTTCGGTATAAAGCGAATCGATTCGCCCCTTGTCTTTAATAAAGTACGTCGGGAACGTCGCTTTAGAGATCATATAATCCGAACCCTCGTGCAACGTGAGGTTCGAAAAATTGCGCACGCCTTCTTCAATCATACGGTAGCGATCCGCAAAACGAAAGAACGAAGCGTCTTCTTTAACCACAAACAGATGCACCCAATCCGATCGCGCACACGCCTCTTGCACCAAATAACGATGCCCCAACGTAAAGGGATTGGCGTTCATCACGATGCATCCGACCGTATCGCCCGAATGACGCAGTTTTCGTAGACGTTTTTTATACGCTTCGATCGCATAGCTGTTTTCCATCAAAATGACTTCGCCGTGCGCTTGTTCGATGTATTTAAATCCGCACGATTCGAAGACCTCTTGATAGTGGGGTTTGGTAAATAAAAAGAGCTCAAAACGCCCTTCACGGTAGGCGACTTTTAAGAGTTCGCTCATCAAGCTTAAAGCCGCGCCTTCGCCGCGAATGCTTTCGTCGATGGCGATATTTTTCAACACTTTGCCGCTCAATCCGCCGCATGCGACGATGCGATCTTCTTCTTTAGCGACGACGAACGTTTCGACGTCTTCGGACATTTCCAACGAAACGCTTTGTAAAAATTCTCTGATTTTCTGCCTTCGAACCTTGCTTGTTTGGGGCACTTCAGAGAAAACCATTAGACTCCTTTTTGAAGCGCGTAGGCAAACCAAAGCGTCGCAAACGCGATGCACGTCAACAAGCCGATAAACGCGTGCCATCCTAAATACGCGTAAAAAACACCCGGCGCGAACGTCCCGATCGTACCTCCCGCATAGTAAAAAGAGAGATAGAGTCCGTTGGAAATCGCCCGTTTTTCATGCGCCAATTTGCTGATGAGCCCCGAAGCGACCGAATGGATAATGAAAAATCCCGCGCAAAAGACGAACATCCCCGCAAACATCACGGTATAATCGCCGATATGAAAGATTTGAAGCCCGAGAGCGAAGATCACGATGCCGATCATAATGGTTTTCGTCTCGCCGCCTAAGCGTTTGATCAGCCATAAAATCCGAATCGACACGATAAAACCGATGATATACCCCGCATACATCATCCCGACTTTTCCGTATCCCATCGCCGAGCTGAGTTGTTTGAGCTGAAACGGAATAAAATTCAACAGTGCTTGAAAGACGAAAAAGATAAAAAACATCATCGTATAAATATTCAAAAAACTTTTTTGCTTCAAAACATCGACGATTTGAGAGAGTTTCGGCTTCACGAAATCAACCTTCACCTCTTCGCCGACATAATGCAAGCACCCGTACATCGCAATTAATGCAATGCCCAAAAGAATAAAAAAGAGTCGCCACCCGAAAAGATCGCTCAGCGTTCCGGAGAGTAATCGCCCGATAAACCCTCCCAAAATCGTCGCCGCGATGTAGTAACCGATGGCTTGCTGAACCCTCTCTTTGGGCGTAATAAAACTGATATAACTCATCAAAGAGGTTAAAACGGCGGGAATCAAAACGCCTTGAAGCGCTCGAATGCCGAGTAACGCCGCGTACGTATCGCTGTAGGCAAATAAAAGTTCCAACACGCCCAAAATCAAAACGGCATTTCTCAAAAAAAGTTTGGAGGAGAGCGTTTCTAAAACATACCCGTACACAATCGGCGCAAAACCTAAGGGGAGCATAATGACGGTCGTAAAAATAACCGCCTCAAAACGGCTTAAGGCAAACTCTTTTTCAAAAAGGGGTTGAATGGGCTGCACCGCATAAAGGGTGCAAAGCGTTAAAATCGTACATGTATAAATAATAAGAAGTTGGTAACGCGTCAAAAACATAAAAAAGGAGCCGAAACTCCCTTTGTTATTTGTATTGGTCAATTTGGAAATCCCAGAAAAACTCGATCCATTCGGTCGCTTCTCTGGCGGCAAAATCAGGACGAAGCAGAGCTTTTTCTTTGTAGAAAACCGCCGCCACTTTCAAGTCCACATCCGGATATTTTGCATTCAACACGCGCTTAATCTCGATCATCGTCTCGCCGCTGTCGATAATGTCGTCCACTAAAACGACCCGCTTGGCACGCGAAAGATCGGGAATATTAAAGATTTGAATCGTATCAAGCTTGCGCGTCTCTTCATAGTGAATCGAATTGATCGAATACAGTGAACGCATTTCCAAGGCTTCCGATAAAAAATGTCCTAAGGTCATACCGCCGCGCGCCACGGCTAAAATCACGTCGGGCGCGTAGGGTTTGATCTCTTTGGCGAGATGATTGACATCGACTTTGAACTCTTCATAACTGTAATAACGCATTAATGCCCCTCTTGTACGATAAATACGGTTAAACTCACCAAGGTTAGAAAGATGATACCGAAATTAATCTCTTTAAACTCTTTTTTGAGTAATTTAATAAAAACATACGCAATTAAACCAAACGCCAATCCGTTCGTAATCGAAAACGTTAAAGGCATCATAATGACGATCAAAAAGGTCGAAACCGCAATCGCCGTGTCTTTAAAATTGATATGCGACAATTCACCGAACATCAAAACGCCGACCATCACCAAAACGGGATAAATCGCATTTTCGGGAATCGCTTTAAAAAGCGGCATCATGAAAAGCGTCAAAATGAAACACAGTCCCGTAACCACGGCCGTTAAACCGGTGCGACCGCCCTCTTCCACGCCCGCGGCACTTTCGATAAACGCCGTCGTCGTCGAAACGCCTACCACCGCACATGCCGTACTCGCAAGCGCATCGATTTCAAGCGTTTTTTGAAGCTCTTTTCCGTCGTCTTTAAACAGACCCGCACGAAAGCCGACCCCCGCAAGCGTTCCTAACGAGTCGAACAAATCGGTAATCAAAAAGGTAATAATGACGGGAAACAACGAAAGCGTCAACGCACTTTTAACGTCCAATTGTAAAGCGATCGGACTGACCGATGCGGGAAGCGAAAAGAATTCGCTCGGATACGCGGCAATGCCTAACACCCACGCGATAATCGCCGTCGAGACGACCGCCAAAATAAACGCACCTTTGAGTTTCCACGTATAAAACGCGACGACCAAAACCAATCCTACGACGCCTAAGAGCACGTTTGGATTTTTAAAATTGCCGACACCCACAAGCACGGCAGGATTAGCAACAACCATGCCCATACTTTTAAGCCCGATAAACGCGATGAAAGAGCCGATACCGGCACTAATGGCACGCCTTAAATCGTGCGGTACGCTTTTCATGATCCAAACGCGTAGCGGCGTCAACGAAAGCACGAGAAATAAAACGCCCGAAAGAAATACGACGCCTAATGCCGTTTGCCACGGTACTTTCATTCCTAAAACCAAACCGAACGTAAAATACGCGTTAAGTCCCATACCCACGCTCATCGCAATCGGCGTATTGGCCCAAAGTCCGTTAAGGATACTCGAGAAGATCGTAATCAATGCCGTCGCGGTAATCAGAGCGTCCATAGGCATACCCGTTTTGCTCATAATAATCGCGTTGACCGGCACGATGTACATCATCGTTAAAAAGGTCGTAAAACCCGCCGTTACTTCGGTTTTAACCGTCGTACCGTTTTTTTCAAGTTTGAAAAAGTCGCTCAAAGTCAATCCTTTGAATTAAGATAGTGTGTGATGTTTAAGTTCGTGATACAGACTGTCACGCTCGATCGCCTGAAAACCGCTCGTGTGAATCAGCTCCAAAATCGTTTGTAAGCCAAGACCGTGAGCACTTTTGGCTCCCGCGGCACTTTGAATCGACTCGACTTCGATCGTACCGTCCAAGTCGTCCGCGCCGTATTCCATCGCGACAAGCGCTAAATTGATCGTCGAGGTTGCCCAATACGCTTTGATGTGAGCGATATTGTCGAGCATCAAACGGCTGATCGCAAAGGTTTTTAAAATTTCGGTGGAGCTTAAAAAATCGTCTACATGTAAGTAATTGTTGTCGCGTTGATAGACTAAAGGGATAAAGGCGTTAAAGCCGTGCGTTTTGTCTTGGAGCTCTCTTAGGCGAAGCATATGATCGATGCGGTGTTCGCGTTTTTCGACATGCCCGAACAACATGGTCGCATTGGACTCTTTGCCTCTTTGGTGCCATTTCTCGTGAATTTCGAGCCACTGTTGCGAACTAACCTTGCCTTTGCAAATGTATTCGCGCACGCCTTCGTCAAAAATCTCGGCACCGCCTCCGGGCATCGAATCCACGCCGTGTTCGATCATTTTATCGATCACCTGATCGTAGCTTAAGCCGTACTCGTCGGCTAAGAAGTTGATCTCCGCCGCGGTCAACGCTTTGACATGTAAAGAGGGAAATTTTGCTTTGATTTTGGAGAAAACTTCCAAATACCACTCAAGCCCCGTATGAGGATTGTGGGCGGAAACGATATGCACTTCGGTAATATGCTTTTCCTTCAACGAATGCTCAACAGCCTGTAAAATCTCTTCATGGCTCATCGTATAAGGATTTGGATTTTTGCGGTGTGCGCTAAACGCACAAAATTTACAGACGTCTTTGCAGATATTCGTAGGATTGATGTGGCGATTGACGTTAAAAAAGACTTTATCGCCGTGAAGCGCACGACGTTTTTGATTGGCGTATTTGCCGAGCGTAAACAGGTCTAAATCGTACAGCGCGATGCCCTCATCAAGGCTGAGACGTTCATTGTTTTCTAATTTTTCGATCAGTGTCATGGAATTCTTTCAGAAAGAAATAAAGAGAGATTTTAACCACTTTTTTTATAAAGAGAGGTTAAATGATTTTCTGCGAAAAAATGCTATAATTTTTTAAGAATCAGTTACAAAGGATTTGCAATGCAAACCATTCAAATAGAAGTCCAAGATCAATACTTAGAGACATTTTTAACCCTTATTTCTAGCCTTAAAGAAGGCATGATTCAAAACGTTCAAATCGATGAAAACGTGCTGTTTGAAACCAATAAAACCTATTTTCAACACGCACTTAAAGAGATCGAAAACAACACGGTTCAACTCTTATCGCACGACGCCGTCTGGGAAAAAATCGATGAACACGCTAAGGCTTGTTTTTGAAAATTCTCTACAATGAAAATTTTGTGAAAGCATTAAGCACTATTTGGGATTTTATCGCACTTGATAGTCAGCAACGAGCTAATGAATTTGCACAATCTCTCAGAAAAAAAATAGAAATACTTCCCGAATCACCTTACATGTACCGAAAATCTATCTATTTTGACGATGATACCTTCAGAGATTTAGTCCATAAAGGCTACATCGTTGTTTATAAAATCGATAATTCAAATGCTCGCATTGTTATTTTAGGCATTAATAAATACAAAAAAATGATTAAAATATAAAAAGGGCGGAGAACATGAATCGTAATAATTTAGGATTTTCCGATGACCATTCCACATTAGAAATAACAGAAAAAGCCATGGATAAAGCAATGTGGTTAGGAATTATTAAAAGGTATCGCTATTTATAATTTAATCTATACCATGCCTTTTTTAATTTATCCATTGATAGCCTACCTCATTTGGATAGCTTCATACTAACCAAGCAAGATTCTTCTCAGTACAACAATACATCAATAATATAGATGCAAAAATAGAACTACTTTATCAAAGAACAAATAAATTAAATAATAAAACACAAGAAAAGCCTCAAATAAATTATTTTCATGAATATGAAGATAATTTTTGACCTAATCTACAAATTCTTTGGCTGGGTAAAGAAAGAGAGGAAGGTTTAATCTAAACTCCTCTCACAATTTCTTACATGTAATCTTCGGGCTTATAGTTTTCCACCACAAAATCAATGTCTTTATCGCCTCTGCCGCTTAGATTTACCAAGATGGACTCATACGGTTTTTCTTTAGCAAGCTTCATTGCAAACGCGACCGCATGGGCACTCTCTAAAGCCGGAATAATACCCTCGTAATGGCTTAAGTCGTAAAACGCCCGAATCGTCTCCGCATCATCGGCGATACCCACTTTCGTGCGTCCGCTGGTTTTCAAATAGGCATGTTCGGGTCCGACGGACGGATAGTCCAAACCGCTGGCGATCGAATAAACTTCGGCAGGCTCTCCGGCGTCGTTTTTAAGCATGATGGAGTTAAAGCCGTGCAATACACCCTCGCTTCCGTACGTCAAACTCGCCGCATGCTCGCCCAGTTTCGTACCGCGACCGCCGGGTTCAACGCCGTACATCTCGCACGGATCGTCGATGAATGCGGAGAAAAGTCCCATCGCGTTACTGCCGCCGCCCACGCAGGCAACGAGGTTATCGGGAAGATTGCCCGTCATCTCTAAAAATTGCTCTCTTGCTTCGATACCGACGATACTTTGAAAATCTCTGACCATTTTCGGGAACGGGTGAGGCCCTACGACCGAACCGATACAATAGATACTGTTTTCTGGGTCTTTAAGGTACGCCACAAATGCCGAATCGACCGCTTCTTTGAGCGTTCGCGCGCCAAAGGAGACCGGAACGACTTTCGCGCCGAGTACGCGCATACGCACAACGTTAGGGTGCTCTTTGGCGATATCCACTTCACCCATATGAATTTCACACTCCAACCCAAAATACGCTGCCGCCGTCGCCAACGCCACGCCGTGCTGCCCCGCTCCCGTTTCGGCGATGAGCTTTTTCTTGCCTAAATATTTTGCGAGCAAGGCCTCGCCCATACAGTGGTTGAGCTTGTGTGCACCCGTATGATTTAGATCTTCGCGCTTCAAATAAATGCGTGCTCCCCCGACGTACTCGCTTAAACGCTTGGCATAATAAACGGGGGTCGGACGACCTTGATAGTGTTTGCGAATATCGCGAAGCTCACGAATAAAATCGTGAGAATTTCCGATGGTTAAGTAGGCTTGTTCTATTTTTTTGAACTGGGTTTCCAATTCGGGCGGCAAAAAAGCACCGCCGAATTTTCCAAAATATCCCTCGGCATCCGGAAAGGCGTTAATATAAGGCTTTTGCATACGTTTTCCTTTGACATGTAACGTGAATGAAATTTTTTAGAGAGCATTATATCGCACTTTTAAGCGCGCGAAAGAGGAAAAAAAGAGGTGGTGGTCCGTGTAGGCTTCGAACCTACGACCCCATCATTAAGAGTGATATGCTCTACCAACTGAGCTAACGGACCGTGCTTGATTTGCGTTTTGAAATGCTACTCCTTTCTTGTTAAAATAAATATTAACGCCTTATTTTGAGTATCTCGGAAAATTTTTGTCACGATTTTATTACGTTTTGGTTACAAACAAGCTCTTTTAATGTATCATATGTGACTTCAAACGAGAGCAGGAAGTAGGATGGACATCGAAGAAATTATTGAAGATTTAATCGAAAAAAATGCGGACGACTTTGAAATTTCAAAACTGATCAAAGAGCATATCAAACATTATTTAGGCTCTTTAAACGAAATTTTTACCGAGAATCAGGGTAAAGATTTTTTAGTAAAACATACCAAAACCATCGATCATTTCATTACGATCATTTACAAATACACGCTTCGCAAATATTTTGGCTACTACATGCCTTTTGCCAATGCCGTACCGATCGTGCTGGTTGCGATGGGCAGTTACGGAAGGGAAGAGTTGTGCGTCTATTCGGACGTCGATTTGATGGTCGTATACAAAGCAGTTCCGGGCTACAACATCGAGCCGATTATTCAATCGATGCTCTATTTGGCGTGGGATGCGGGAATGAAACTAGGACATCGTACGCACAAACTCGAAGAGATCGTCCATGCGAGCAACCAAGACTTGACAATCAAAACCGCGATGCTCGAATCGCGTTTTTTGTGCGGCTCGAAACTGCTTTGGATGGAAACCGAACGCGAACTGCTTAAAATCCAACGCTGGCAAAAAAAAGAGGTCATTCAAAGCATCATTCAAGCGTGCGAAGAGCGACGTAAAAAAAACCCGATGAGCATGGAACCCAACATCAAAGAAGGTGTGGGCGGATTACGCGACGCCAATACGCTTTCGTGGATTTGTAAAATTCTCTTCGGAAGCATTCGCCTCAAAGATCGCGTCCCCGAAGTTATCGATGAAGAGGAGTATAAAGAGTTTCGAAGCGCACTCGAATTTCTCTACCGCGTACGCTCCGCGTTACATCTCAGCGCCAAGAAAAAACAAGACGTCTTGATCCTTGAGTATATTCCGGACGTCGCCGCAAAATTGGGATTTGAAAACAAAATCCTTAAAAATGCGCAGATGCAACTTGCCTCCAAAACGTTTGCCTGCATGCACACGATCGACATTACGTTCCAAATCTTCACGCGTAAGCTCACCGCTTCGCTTCTTGCCGTGCCTTCACGCTTAAGCGTCTTAAAACAAGGACGTATCGCCCAAGGTTTGTACCTTGTCGATCATTGCTTATACGCGTCGCTCAAAAAACCGATCCCGACGCTCGGAACGGTTTTGGAACAACTGCAACAATTCGACGATCGCGACGTGAGCTTTGATATTAGCTACATTCATTACATCCGACAAGCGCGTTTTGCCGCCCATAACTCTAAAAAAATCTATAAACAGTTTTACGCGCTTTTATTTCAGTCCAATGTGTATGCGCTTTTTAACGTTCTCTACGAAGCTTCGCTGCTTCAACAATTAATTAAACCGTTGAAACAGATCCAAAACCTCGCGCAATTCGACGGATACCACAAACTTCCGGCGGATATTCACTCGTTGCATACGCTTTATCATCTCGAACATATCAAAGATCCGTTCATTCAATCGCTCTTCGACGATTTATGCCCCGAAGGCAAAGCCTTAATACGCTTGGTCTCCTTTTTGCACGACATCGGCAAAGGACGTAAAAACGACCACAGCGAGCTGGGCGCGAAGATTTTCCGCATTTACGCCTCCAAACTCTATTTTTCCGAAGAGGCGATTGAAACGGGCGCAACGCTGATTCGCTACCATACGTTGATGAGCAATACCGCCAGTCGCGAAGACATCTACAGTGAAAAAGTCGTTTTGGCGTTTATCTCCAAACTCCAAACCCCACATGTCTTAAAAATGCTCTACATTCTAACGTATGCCGATATGAACGCCGTTAACGACAATATCTACACCGGTTTTATCGGTAAGCTTTTACGAGAATTTTACAATGCGTCGATGGAAATGTTCGATAAAGAAGAGCTTATCGACGAAACGACCAAACGCCTTCGTAAAGAAAACAGTTTGAAAAAAAGCCCCGAATTTTTAGAGCTTTCCAAAACCTTGCAGAAAAAAACGCTCTCGGTGCCTTCAAACTTTTTCTTTTTGAAACTCAAACCCCAAGCCATCGTCAAAACCGTCAAAGAAGCGGAAGATACGCCGCTTAATTCGTACCGTTACGTGATTAAAAACGACGATCATCTCAGTATCAACGTGATTCGGGGTATCAGCTTTAATATCGGCTACCTTTTGGGGAAACTCTCCTACCTCGATTTGGTGCAAATGGATATTTACAAACTCTTCGACGGCAAAAAATATTTTCAACTCGACTTTAACGAAAAAGTCGACGAAAGCGATATTCCGCTGATAGAAGAATTGATCGAAAATTCGTTTGATATGCATAAAAAAGCCGTCTTAAAAAAGCCGACTATTTTAAAAGGCGAGATCGACCTCAACTGCGAACATTCCAAATCGTACGCGCTCATGCACGTCAACGCAAAGAACCAACGAGGCTTGATGGCGTACATGATGAGTATGTTCGACGAATACGGCATCGACATTGCGATGGCAAAAATACAAACGATCAAGAATAAGACGCGAAACTTGATCTTAATTGAAAAAACAGTCCCTTTATGTGACAATAAAGAGAAAATTCTCGGCATTTTTCTCTGAATAGACTGCTTGCAAAAAGAGTTTTACAAGCAGTAAAAGCACCCAAGGGTGCGTGGGTACTCTGTCAAAGAGAACCCAGTGTTAACGTAATCTTTCAAGCTTTGCTTCAAAGATGTATAAAAAGTTCTTTTGCAAGAACTCTCAATTAAGAAAGGTAAAAACGGTATGTGTGGAATCGTAGGATACATCGGAACGGCGGAAAAAAGAAGCTTTTTACTCGGCGGACTTAAAGAGCTTGAATACAGAGGGTACGACTCGGCGGGCATCGCGGTTTTAAAAGACGGCGAAATCGACGCTTTTAAAGCCACGGGAAAGCTTTCCAACCTTGCACGCAAAGTCGAACACTATAGCTCGGAAGGATTCGGCGTCGGCATCGGTCACACGAGGTGGGCAACGCACGGCAAACCGACCGAAGCCAACGCACACCCGCATTGGGGCGAATTTTCGTACATCATTCATAACGGCATTATCGAAAACTACAAAGAGATTAAAGACGAACTGCTCAAAGACGGCGTCAACTTTTTAAGCCAAACCGACACGGAAGTCGCCGTACATCTGTTTGAAAAAAACGTGCGCCTTTTGAACGACTGCTTTCAAGCCTTCGAAGCTACGATCCAAGCGCTTCACGGCGCGTATGCGATTTTACTGATTACGCAAAAAGAACCCGATGTCATTTTCTTCGCTAAAAACGCCGTACCGCTTTTACTCGGCAAAAATGAATGCGGTGAAGTCTTTTTCAGCTCCTCAGACGCACCGCTGATCGGTTTGGCAAAAGAGGTATGCTACCTCGAAGACGGTCAATACGGCTGGGCAAAAAACAAAACCGTCACGCTTAAAAGCGAAGGTATCGAACATCGCCTCGAATTTAAAGCGTTAACGAAAGACAAACTTTCCGCCCAAAAAGACGGGTTTCGCTATTTTATGGAAAAAGAGATCTACGAACAATCCCATGTCGTGACCGAAACGCTGATGGGCAGAACCAAAGAAGATAGCGTCGTTTTGGACGAACTATCTTCTCTTGACGTCGATGCAATCGATGCGATTAAAATTTGTGCCTGCGGTACGAGTTACCATGCCGCACTAAGCGCAAGCTATCTTTTCGAACGCCTTTCCAAAATCCGCTCCAACGTCGAAATTGCGAGCGAATTTCGGTATAAAGACCCTTTGCTAGAGCCTCGAACACTCTTTATCGTGATTTCCCAAAGCGGCGAAACCGCCGATACCTTAGAAGCACTGAAAATGGCCAAAAAAGGCGGTATGAAGACCCTTGCTATCTGTAACGTCGATAATTCTTCTATCGTACGGACCGCGGACATGAGCATTTTAACGCGTGCTGGCATCGAAAAAGGGGTCGCCAGTACCAAAGCGTTTGCGACGCAAGTCGTGACGTTATGGCTTTTAAGCCTCTTCCTTGCCGAAAAGAAAAAGACAATCACAAAAGAACGCATGAAAACCGAAATCGAAGCGTTGTTGCACATTCCTTTGGTCTTAAAAGTCAACGAAAGCGTTCACGAAAAAATCAGACGCCTCTCCAAACGCTATTTGCACGGTCACGGCTTCTTCTTTATCGGGCGCGATCTTTTTTATCCCCTAGCGTTGGAAGGGGCTTTAAAACTTAAAGAGATCAGCTATCTACATGCCGAAGGTTATCCTGCCGGAGAGATGAAGCACGGACCGATCGCACTGGCCGACAGCGAACTTTTTACGATCGCTCTAATGCCTAAAAATCTCCTCTACGATAAGATGAAAAGTAACGTCGAAGAGCTCGGAGCGCGTGATTCGACGATGTTAATTATTAGTCCTGAACCTTTTGATTTGGCGGACGACGTCATTAAAACGCGAGCGCATACCCATGTTATGAGCGAATATTTTGAGATGATGGTCATTACGCAATTGCTTGCTTTGGAAATTTCGGTGCGTTTGGGTAACGACGTGGATATGCCTCGAAATTTAGCCAAAAGCGTTACGGTAGAATAAATTTAAGGATACGCGATGCAGAAAAAACTCTCGATCGTCATTGTCGGAACGATTTTCGCCTCTTTTATGCTTTCCATGTTCTATTCCGCACTTTCCATCCGAAATTTAGGGATAAAGAACGCGGAGGAAAAAGCGCAAATCATTGCCGAATTGGTACAAGACGGTCTTTCGGCGCATATGCTCACCGGAACAATGGATCAACGCGAGTTTTTTCTCAATAAAATCAGCCAAGCCAAAGGCGTCGAAGCGTTATGGGTCGTTCGCAGCGATTCGGTCATTAAGCAGTTCGGTAAAGGGTTCAACAATGAAACCGTACGCGACGACATCGATGATAAAACGCTTAAAACCGGTCAAGTGCATCAGCAAAGCGAAGAGAGTTCGCATACGGCGAAACTTCGCATCAGTACGCCTTACATCGCTAAAGAACGCAGTAACCCAAATTGCATGGAGTGCCACAACGCTAAAGAAGGCGAAGTTTTAGGCGCGATCAGCATCGTTTTTGATATTTCCGAAATTCGCACGAACGGTATTTTGACTTCTTTAAGCGTTTTCGTGCTCTCTTTGGTTATTATGACGGCGGTCTTTTTGGTCATCAACAACTCGATGAAACCTCTCATGGAGCTTTTCGATTCCATTACCTACGTGATGAACAAGGCTCAGGAGGGGGATTACAGCAAACGTATCCGTTTTAGCGGCAGCGATAAAGAGTGCCATAACGTGATGTTCTGGATCAATTCGCTTTTAGAAAAGTTGGAGAACACCCTCAACGACATCGAAGTGACCGTCAAAAAATTTCTAGCACTCTCTCCGAATCATCAACCCGATCTTTTGCTCGACGCACAAGCAATCGTGCATGAACTGTCCGATATTTACCAATTTAAACGAACCATTGAATTCGACGAAGATAAAGAGCAAGTCTATCGCCGTATCGGTATGATTTTAAAAAACGACTTTTCACTTAATGATTTCGTCTTGGTCGAATCCGGAAAAGAGTTTTTCCGTCCGCAAGTGGTTTTCGACGCTTCCACGAAAGAACGTAACGTCGAGATGTCGTGTCGCGCTCTTCGTACGAAACAGTCGGTCTATTCCGATCAGTTTCACAATATCTGCGAAACATGCGACGCATGTCAGCATTTTTTATGTATTCCTTATCTCATTTCCAACGATTTGGAATTGCTCCTTAGTATTTGGGCGCGCTCGGACGAAGAGTTAAACGACATTAAGGCGCAATTGCCGAAAATTCAAAATTATATCGATGCCGCACGTCCCGAGCTCGTCAGTAAGAACCTAACGCAAATTTTAAAAGTCTCTTCGACGACCGATGCGTTGACCGGACTGTATAATCGCAAATATTTGGACGAATATATTGAAAAAGCCCTTTCGCAAGCCAAACGCAATAACATTGTTTACGGCATCTTAATGATCGACATCGACTTCTTCAAAATGGTCAACGATACCCACGGTCACGACGTCGGCGATCAAGCGATTCGCGCCCTTTCCAAATGCCTCAAAGAGAATATTCGCGAGGCCGATACGGCGTTTCGTTTCGGCGGCGAAGAGTTCTTAGTCTTGCTTTACGAATGCGACGAAGCGATGGTGCAAAATATCGCCGAAAAAATTCGCCTCGCTTTTGAAAAGACGCCGATTCAAGCACTTAACGGCACGGCGTTTTACAAAACACTCAGCGTCGGAGCCTCCATCTTCCCGAAAAATTCCGATTCGCTTTGGAAATGCATCAAATTTGCGGATATCGCGCTTTACAAAGCCAAAGAGAGCGGGCGCAATTGCGTCAAACGTTTTGACCCTTCTATGCTAGACGAGCAAGAGCTCAAAAACGCGTTTTAACGGGAGTGCAATGAAGTTTCATCGCGTTTACGTCGAGCTGAGTAATATCTGCGGGCTGAAGTGTAGCTTTTGTCCGCAAAGCACCTTGAAACCTCAATCCATGTCGCTCGATTTTTTCGAGTCTCTTTTAGCTCAACTTTTAGCCTATACGAAAGAGATCGCTTACCATATGGGAGGCGATCCGCTGAGCCTTTCCAACCTTGAAGCTTACCTCAGCGCAACGAAGCGATACGGACTGCAAGGCTTGTTAACGACCAGCGGGTACTATCTGAGTAAACATTCGCACGAAACGCTTTTACACCCTGCTTTAAAACAAGTGAATATCTCGCTCAATAGCTACAACAAAAACGCTATGCCGCTCTCGTTTGAAGCCTATATGCAACCCGTCCTTGAACTGTGCCGCGCACAAAACGAAACGCGCAAAGACCTTTTTATCAATCTGCGCGTCTGGAATTTCGACGAAAAGCAAAGCGAAAAAGCGTTTAACGCCATGCTTTTTGCTTACCTCTCGCAAGCCTTCGGCGTTACGTTGGACGCCCAAACCATCGAGCGCGAAAGACCGCGTTCGCTTCGTCTTGCCGAAAAAGTCCTCGTGCATTTCGATCGCTATTTCGAATGGCCGTCCTTAGCGTCAACGAATGAGAGCGAAGGAAGCTGCTTAGGTTTAAAATCGCATTTCGGCATTCTCTCAAGCGGTATCGTCGTTCCGTGTTGCTTGGATAAAGAAGGCGTTATGCCGCTTGGAAACTTACATGTAGACTCCTTAGAGACGATTTTAAATGCTCAAAGAGCCCAAACGATTCTCCAAGGTTTCCGACAAGGTCGCTGTGTGGAAACCTTGTGCCGCAAATGCACCTATAAACACCGATTTCAAAAGGATGAACGATGAACGAAAACATTTACGAAAACGACTTTTTTTACCTTCAAAAAGAAAACGCTTCTATCCCGTGGGTTAAGATTTTTAGCCGACACCCGTACAAAGAGCTCAGCGATTGCGACGAAAAGACGCGATGCATTCTTTTAGACGCGATGCTCGTCGTTGAAAAAACGATGCTCGATTTTTACGCTCCCGATAAAATCAACATTGCGATGTTCGGCAATTACGTTCCGCATTTGCACATTCACGTGATGGCACGCTTTCAAAACGATACGCATTTCCCCGAATCGATGTGGGGAGTTAAACAACGCGAAGCGCAACTTTCTCTCCCTTCGTTTGAAACGTTTGTTACCGTTTTACGCGAAAACTTGTCGGCTAAAGAGAAGCTTTGGTAAAATTTAATCTCCTATTTGCTAAGCTTCTTGGAAAAAATTTTACGAAAAAGATAACCATGCCCATGACGATGATTCAACGTTTGATCTTTCTTTGCCTTCTTTGCATCGCAACACTTGATGCCGCTAACTTACACTATTCGCTGATTAAAAAAGAGAGCTCCCAAGCCGGTAGTACGCTATTGATTATCGGAGGAATTCACGGAGACGAACCGGGTGGATACTTCGCACCTATGCTTCTAGCCAAACATTATAAAATCGAAAGCGGCAATGTTTGGATCGTTCCCAACCTTAACTTCGACAGTATCGTCCAAAATAAGCGCGGCGTTTACGGCGATATGAACCGAAAATTCGCCAAAATAGAGCCTAAAGACAAAGACCTCGAGATCGTCAATGAAATCAAAAAATTGATCTTAACGCCCAAAGTCGACCTCACGCTCAACCTTCACGACGGCATCGGATTTTACCGAGAGCGCAATCTCAACAAAGATTTTAATTCCAAAGCATGGGGACAAGCGACGATTATCGATCAACAGCAAATTCCCAGTGCCAAATTCGGTAATTTAGGCGATATCGCAAAAAAAGTCAACCAAGAAACCAATATTGCGCTGATTGAAGACGTTCATGAATTTAACGTCAAAAACACCAATACCAAGACGCAAGATAAAGCAATGCAACAAAGTTTGACCTATTTTTCGATTACGAACAATAAGCCCGCTTTTGCAATCGAAACCAGTAAAAACATTACCGATCTTTCCCAAAAAGTCTATTACCAACTGCGTACGATCGAGAAATTTATGGACCTTATGGGTATCAAATTTTCACGCCCTTTCGAACTCTCGCAACCCGTGATAAAAAAACTCCTCGAAGACGACGGCACGCTTGAAATTCCTCCGACAAAAATTTTCTTAGACCTTTCAACGCTCAAATCTTCCATTCGTTTTTTTCCGATGGATCCGAACAAATTGGAGTATAAAAGCAATAACCCGCTCGTTGCCGTCATTAAAGAAAAAAACGTCTACAAAGTGATGAACGGTAACCAAGTCGTCTCGACGCTGATTCCCGATTTTATCGAATTCGATCATTCGTTGGATAGCGTTTCGATCGTCATCGACGGGAAAGTCCAAAAAGTGAAAATCGGCTCGCTCGTCACCGTTAAAAACGACTTTTCGGTCGAACCGATTAGAGGGTACCGCATTAACGTCATCGGTTATTCCAAACACGGCGTCGAAAACGAAAGCGGTCTTAAGATTATGCAAAAAGAAATTATGAGTAATTACGCTATCGATAAACAAGAAAGCATCTACATGGTACAATTCTATAAAGATAAAAAGTTTTGCGGTATCGTCACGGTTAAATTTGAAGATGCGGCCAAAAGCAAAAAATAGACGTAGGTCTTGATCTCTCTTGAAAGGAACGATTCGTGAGCACGTATGTCGGTAGGCAGCCCATTTTTAACACCGAAGGGGCTTGTTTTGGCTATGAATTGCTGTACCGCTCGTGCGATACGCAAAACCTTGCGACCTTTATGGACAACGCCAAGGCGACCGCACGCGTCATTGTAAATATTATCCATAATATCGGACTTTCTCCTATTATCGGACAAAAGTTCGGTTTTATCAACGTCGACGAGACGATGATTTTTAGCGACGCGATTTTACTGCTCCCCAAAGAGTATTTCGGGTTTGAGATCCTAGAACATACGCAAATTTCCTTGGCATTGTACGAGCGCATTAAGCATTTAAGAACATTGGGGTACCGACTGAGCCTAGACGATTTTGATTGCAGCGAAGCGATGTTTAAAGCCTATGAACCTCTTTTCCCCTACATCGATTTTATCAAAGTCGATATTCAAGCCATCGGATTGGAAAATCTTCCGCAAGCCGTTGCAAAACTGGCGCACTACAATATCCCTTTATTGGCGGAAAAGATCGAAACTTATGAAGAGCATGAGGCCTGTCTTCACCACGGATTTACGTTTTACCAAGGCTATTTTTTTGAAAAACCCGTTATCCTAAGCGGTCGCAAGATCGAGCCTAACACGCTCAGTGCCATTCAATTGATGAACTGCATTCACGAAGACAGCGACGCGACCTTTATCGCGAGTCGTTTTGCGACATGTCCGGATTTGGTCTACAATCTGTTACGACATGTCAACTCTGGTGCCTACCATTTTAAAAATAAGATTAGCTCGATCAAACAGATGGTATTGTTACTCGGTCCTAAAAAGCTGCTTTCGTGGCTCGGACTTTTTTTGTATATGACGCCGAACCATCGCCCTTTCGGAGGCGAGTTGTTTAACAATGCCAAATTTCGCGCTAAAGTCATGGAAGAGCTCACGCTTCTTTGCAATAAAAAAGAGTATGCCAACCAAGCGTTTTTAACCGGAAGTCTCTCGCTCATCGACGCCTATCTCAACGTTTCGATGGAAGAATTTTTGGCGCATATTCATCTAGACGACGAAATCAAAATCGCATTATTGCGCAAAGAGGGGTTTTTAGGCAATTTATTGCAAATCGCAATTGAGATGAACCATGCCAACGATGCTCAAAAGATTGCCGATACCATCAACGATACGCGTTGCTTTACGACCGATCAGCTCTACGAAGCATGCACCAAAGCACTCGTCTTTGTCGAAGAAACAGAACATTAATGATAAGGAACCGATCATGAACGTTACGATTTATTATTGTACGCGTTGAGGATATATGCCAAGAGCTTTCCGTGTGAAAGAAGAAATTTTACAAGCATTTCCAAATGCTTCCATTACCTTGAGCCCTAAAACGGGCGGCTTTTTCGATGTCGTCGTCGATAATGTCGTCATTTTTTCTAAAACCGAGAAAATCGGAACCGAAGTTGAACGTTTTCCCGAAATCGGAGAAATCGCGACGCTCCTACGCAAAACGTCTTTTTAACGTCTTGCGTAATCACGTTAATTTTTAAGGAACGCCTTGTGTCATTGGCCGCTTTAGTGATTCGTTTCGCTTACTTTCTCGACACCAGCGTTTCTTACCGACGTTTGAAAGAAGCCGCACGCACGCTTTTAGAGTACCCGCATTCCAAAATCAAATTTTATTTTGATATTTTCATGGTTTTTTTGGTCGTTTTAAGCGTGTTGTGCCTGCTTTACGAAGTCAAGCATCCCGATGAATCCATCCTTGAATGGATCATTCAAGGATCGCTTTTCATCTTCATTTTAGAGTACCTTCTACGATTTTGGATCTATTCCGATAGCCATGCGATTGTTATCGAAGACTACGAATACGCACTAAAAAACAACCTTCCTTTTTCATTAGGACGCGCGCTTGTCAAAGTCGTTCGTAAAAAATTGGATTACGTCTTTTCGCCCTTAGCGATTATCGATCTTTTAGCGATTCTTCCAAGCTACCGACCGCTTCGATTTTTGCGTATCTTTCTTCTGTTCCGTATCTTTAAGCTCTTTCGCTATGCCAGAAGTATGAAAACCTTTGCCGCCATTTTGCACGAAAAGAAATTTGAGTTGTTGACTTTGGCGATTTTTGCGGGTTTTGTTATCTTTGCGGGCAGTTCGGCGATTTATATCTTCGAAACCAACCAAAATCCGAAAATCAACACGCTTTTTGATGCCATTTATTGGTCGATCGTCACGATGGGAACCGTCGGATACGGCGACATCGTCCCGTTGACCCAAGAAGGTATGGCGGTTTCGATGGTGTTGATTATTCTCGGCGTATGCGTATTGGCATTTTTAACGTCCATTATCGTCTCGTCGTTTCAAAACAAACTCGTCGAGCTAAAAGAGAACCGTCTTTACTACGACATCGAAAAACTTGAACGCTATATTCTGATTTGCGGCTACGGAAGGGTCGGCGAAGTCGTTGCTAAAATGCTCCATGAAGACGGAAACGCCTTGGTGATTATCGATACGGACGCCGCGAAAATCAAACTTGCGCAAGAACGCGGATTGATCGGTATCGTAGGCGACGCTTCCAAAAGCAAGCTCTTAGGAACGCTCGGTATCGAGAAGCGTGCGACGCATATTATTTGTGCGACCAACAGCGACGAACTGAATATTTTTATCACGCTGAGTGCTCGAAGCTTAAGTCCTCACGCGACGATTATCGCGCGCGTCATTAAAGCGGCGCACAAGAAAAAGTATTTGCTTGCCGGTGCAAATTATGCGTTTAGTGCCGATGAAACGATCGGCCTTCTGGGTGCGCAACTGGTAACCCAACCGGTTTCGTATGCCGCGTTGGAAGGAATACTTAGCGAAAATACGGGTATTGTTTTTGAAAGTATTTTTGTGCATGAATACTCTTTTTTTAACCGCCAAACGGTTACCGCTTTGAGCTTATCCTCTAGGCGTTTGCTCTTATTCGGTATCGTACGTCAAGACGAAAGTACATGTGAAAAATACTTCTTCTTCAACCCTGCGGACGATTTTGTCTTGCAACCACACGACAGCCTCATCGTCATGGGGCGTAAACACGCTATTAACGCTTTTCGCAAACAAAACGAGAAGAGGAGTCGCGAATGAACGATGCTTTGATTTTACTCTTCGGTTTTAGCCGTACGGCGTTAGAAATTGCGACAAAACTCAAAAAACAAGGCTACGCGTTCAGGCTGGTCGATTACGACCCAGCGGCTCTTGTCAAAGCGCAAAAAGAGGGATTTGATCTGATCGTCTGCGACTACGGCGACGACGATGCGCTTGAATCGCTCGGTATCGCTCAAAACGTCGGTTTCGTCTTTTGCCTTTTTGACGACGACGTGCACAACGTCTTTTTAACCCTTTCCGTGCGCGCTATCGATCCGAACGTTCCTATCATTGCGACCACGCACACGAAAGATGCCGTTCATAAGCTCGAAATTGCCGGAGCGACGACCATTCTCGATCCTTACCAAATTACGGGTAAAAAAATTTACAAGCTTATTACGCAACCCGAAGTCATGCAAATCGTCGAAACGACGATTTTTGGAGAAGAAGACGTCAATATGGCGCAACTGACCGTGACCGAGACGTCGCCTCTCAACGGTACGCTTTTGAGTCAATATTCCGCATGGAAAGCGTATAACATGTTACTGTTAGGACTCCACGATAAAGAATTCAACAAGGAATTTATTTTCATTACCGAAGGCCATACGCATAAGCTCGATGCCGGAGACGTTCTTGTCGTTATAGGTTCAAGGAGCGAGATTCGTCGTTTTAAGACGGATTTTTGTTTAGAGTAACGGAAGAATCAAAAAAAGCGTTCCCATACATGTCAAGGTTTGCACGGTAATAATCGACGCCATTAAGCTGACGTCTCCACCCATTTCGCGTGCTAAAATATACGCCGACGTTGCCGTAGGCATCGAAGCGAAAATAACGGCGATGCTCAAACTCATACCGCTTAATCCCGTAAATGTTCCTAAAGCGTAGGCAATCAGCGGGAAAACGACCAATTTAGCACTCGAAGAGACGACCAGAGCTTTTTTAGCATGACTTAGATGCTTTAACTCCAATCCCACGCCGACCGATAAAAGCCCCATCGGCAACGCCGCATGACTGATAATTGCAATGCTTTTAAGCATAAAAGTCGGCAAAGGGTTTCCAAGCACGTTTAACAATCCGCCGATCGCACATGCGACGATCAGAGGATTTTTCACGACCGTCGTCAAAAAACGTTTCATCGAAAACGTTCCCTCGCGCGTATAAATCGCAAAAACACTAATGCACAAGACGTTGATGAACGGAATCGCAAATGCGATGACGATTGCGCTTAAAACCAAGCCCTGTGCGCCGTAAAGCGCATTGACCAGAGCCAAAAGAACGTAGGTATTAAAACGAATGCCGCCTTGAACGATCGAGGTAAACGCTCGGTTTTCAAAATGAAAAACGCCCTTAAGCAACATCAATAGTACCAAAACGATAAAAATTCCCGACAAACTGATTACCACCAAATTGACCGTATGGCTCACGTCGATTTTGGCGACGGCGAGTTCATAAACCAACAACGAAGGCATCAAAACGTAATACGTAAAGCGATCCATCTTCGGCCAAAAATCCGCCGTAGGAAATTTCATATGCTTAAAAAGGTAGCCCGTAAAGATAATCAAAGCAATCGGCAACAACGCATTGATTAAAAGAGTCGACACTGTTTATCCTTTAAAACGAAATCCTTGTGCTTGCAGTAATACTTTTAATTTTTCGCGGCATTCGCCTTGAAATTCCAATCGATCGTCTTTACATGTACCGCCGATTCCCAACTTTTTTTTCAACTGCGAACACAAAGTGCTCAACGCCTCTTTGCCTAGAAAAAAAGGCTCCACGATACTGACGGGCTTGCCTTGGCGTTTTTCCATATGCATGACTAAAAGGTGCTTGCAAGGCTCTTTAAACTCACATGTAAGCACGGAGGACTTTTCTTCCTCCATTTCCCACGCTTGAATACAATCTAACGACGAGCCGATCGTAAAAGGGGCTTTTTTATCGGCCATACGTCTCTCGAAACGCTTCGTAATTGCCTTTAAAATCGATGATACTTCCATCGGCGTGAAGTTCGATAATTCGGTTGGCAAACGCGTCGATCAGTTCGCGATCGTGCGTGACGCAAATCACGTTGCCGGGAAATTTGAAAAGTCCTTCGCCCAAAGCGATAATCGCCTCAAGATCGAGGTGGTTGTTCGGCTCGTCCAAGACTAAAAAGTTGCCTTTTTCCAACATCATTTTCGAAAGTCCAATACGGTGTTTTTCCCCGCCGCTGAGTTGTCCGACGCCTTTTTTTTGCTCTTCGCCCGAGAACAACATTCGCCCCAAACATTTACGAATCTCGTCCAGATCTTTTTTGTCGTCAAATTGTTGTAACCACTCAAACAACTGCAAATCACCGTTAATCATATCGGTCGTATTTTGAGGGAAATAGCTCGGGATAATCGTCGCGCCCCATTTAATCGTTCCGGCGTCT
Source organism: Sulfurospirillum cavolei (assembly GCF_001548055.1). Lineage (GTDB taxonomy): Bacteria > Campylobacterota > Campylobacteria > Campylobacterales > Sulfurospirillaceae > Sulfurospirillum. The sequence continues at coordinate 702,244 of NZ_AP014724.1, read as the reverse complement.
TTCTCCAATTGCTCCATGATGATGCTGCACAACGTCGTTTTTCCCACGCCGTTATGACCGATTAACGCGATTTTTTCGCCTTTTTCGACTTTAAACGAAACCGAATGCAACACTTTTTGATCACCGTAACTTTTTTCAATGCCTTCGACTTCCAAGACTTCGTTACCGATGTCGCGCCCCATGCGAAACACGATGCTCGGATCCCTTCGCGAAGAGGTTTGAATGTCGGCAATATCGAGCTTTTCAAGACGTTTTTGACGGGAGGTCGCTTGTTTTGCTTTAGACGCGTTGGCGGAGAAACGGCGCACGAACGCTTCGAGCTCCTCTTTTTCTTTGAGCTTTTTATCGCGCTCCATCTCTTGCTGTTTGGCGATCAAATTTGCCGCCATGTACCATTCGTCGTAATTGCCCGTAAATTCGCGAATCTTTTTAAAATCGACGTCTAAAATATGCGTCACGACCGCATTTAAAAAGTGTCTATCATGCGAAATAACGACCATAGTACCCTCATGGCGAACCAACTGTTCTTCCAACCACGAAATCGCTTCCAAGTCTAAGTTGTTGGTCGGCTCGTCAAGAAACAAAACGTCCGGTTTAGGATAGAGCACTTGTGCCAGCAAAATCTTAAATTTATCGCCGCCGGTAAGTTCGCTCATTAACATGTCGTGCATATCGACCGTAAAACCCAAAGAGGCTAAAATCTTTTCGATGTTGACGTCCACTTCATAGGTCGGATCTTCTTCGGCACAGACAATCTCCAATTCCGCCAATCGGTCGTTGACCTTATCGTCGTTAAAATCGCCCGTTGCGTACAAATGCTCTTTTTCTTTGATTGCATCGTACAATCTTTTATTGCCGTACATAACCGCATCTTTGAGGGTGTACTCTTCAAACGCATACTGGTTTTGGTTTAAAACGCCGACGCGAAGACCGTTTTCAATTGAAATATTGCCGCTGGTCGGCTCGATTTGGCGCGATAAAATTTTTAAAAACGTTGTTTTACCCGCTCCGTTTGCGCCGATCAATCCGTAGCGTTTTCCTTTGTCCAATTTCAGATTGATATTTTCAAATAAAAGCTGATGCGAAAAGCGCATCGTTAGATTGTTGACTTCGACCATACATACTCGCTTTAGTTTTTCGCGGATTATACCATTAAGGTTCTTTTATCTTGATTTATCGCCCAATCAGACTAAAAAATGCTACAATTAATGCACGCAGATTGTGTTAAGGAACACTTGGTGGCACTTTTCAAAAAAAATATTTGGTTGATTTTTTACAGCTTAACCTTAACCGCCGTTATCTTATTTCTTTTACTCAGCTATTTTAAATGGCAAAACATCTCTTTAAAGTACCAAATTGCGCAAGAAAACACCGTCGAACTGATCGCCAACGCAACCCACTCTTTGTTTGATACGCAAGAGCGTTTGATGGACGTTTTAGGCGCGGCTATTGCCGAAGAAGACCGTTACGTACATCACCCCTCCGGTATCGGCAAATACGCCAAAGCACTCTTAGACAACCCCGACGTTTTGGCATTCGGCGTCACGACGCCCGAGGGTGTTTTTCTCTACGGTAGTTCCGATAGCGATCCCGCGCGTATTCCCAATCTCAAAAATAGACCCGAAAGTTATGCCTCTTTTATGGACGCACTTTCACACCATGGAATGGTTTTCGGTCGTACCTAATTTTACGCCCGAACTTCAAAAATGGGCGATGCCGATTCGTAAAACGATTCGCGACACCGAGGGAAAACCTCTGTTTGTCATGACCGCGCTTTTGAAACTCACCAGCACGTTCGACCGCCTGATTAGCACGGTGCGTTATCGCCAAAATCTCGTCGTTTCGATCATTCGAGAGAGTGATTTGTATCTCCAGTACCTTTCACAAGAGCACGACGAATACAACCGAACCTATCAAAAACCTTTTCCTCCCGAGACGATGGAGCGTATTTGGACCACGATTTTCGATACATACGGGCTCAATCCTCAAACGTTGCAAAACAACGAACTTTTGGTGTCGTTTCGCTATCAAGACGAACATTCTCGTCGCTACCTCTCTTCGTTGAAATACAATGCCCAGTATAAACTTTGGATCGTGGCACAAACCTCTTTTGACGTTATTGTGGGAGAATTTATGGAAACGCTCGGACTGTATGCAGGCGTTTTCCTTCTTTTCGGTACGGTTTTTTACCTTCTGTTCCTCTTTATTGCGCAAGCAGAATCCAAGCGCCGTGCGGATTTAACGTACCAAGCGACGCACGATCAACTCACCGACTTACCCAACCGCAACTATTTACAACAAACCGTGAGTTCAAACCGAATCGCAAAAGACGCACCTCCGTTTACGCTTTTATATATCGATATGGACCATTTTAAAAATATCAACGATAGCTTCGGACATCACTACGGCGATAGGCTCTTGGTCGCGATCGCAAACCGTTTAAAAACGCTTCTGCCCTCCGACGCCGAAATTATCCGTTACGGCGGCGACGAATTTATACTGTTCACGCAGCTGTCTGAAAAGCAAGCGGTACTCGATTTTGCGACGCACCTCATCGAAACCCTTTCCAAGCCTTATACGATCGATACGTTACGTTTCACGGTCGGTGCTAGCGTCGGCATTGCACTGTACCCTCAACACGGGGAAGACCTTGACATGTTAATGCGCGCGGCAGATATTGCCCTTTACGCTTCCAAAAAACTCAAAAACAGTGCGCATATTTTTGCCGAAACGATGCAAGAAGGCTTTTTACGTAACGTTCACGTCGAACAAGAGTTACGAAAAGCCCTCGACAATCATGAACTTTTTATGGTCTACCAACCCCAAGTCGACGCGCAAGAGAGGCTTCACGGGGTCGAAGCTTTGGTACGATGGAACAACGCACACTTAGGTTCCGTTGCGCCCGATTTGTTTATTCCTTTGGCGGAGGCTTCGGGTTTAATGCCGAACATCGGACGTTTTATTCTTGAAAGCGTTTGTACGCAAATGCACGACATACATCAACGCCTCGGATACGATTTTTGCGTCTCGATCAATATCTCGGTACGCCAATTTACCGACCCCTCTTTTTTACGACATCTAATCGAAACGATTGAAAAAACGCACATTAGGTCGCTTTCGTTAACGCTGGAAGTCACGGAAAATCTCTTTATCGAAGATCTTCATTTTTTAGTGCCGCTTTTACAAGAGATTAAAACGATGGGCATTCAAATTTCGATGGACGATTTCGGGACGGGGTACTCTTCTTTGAGCATGCTACGCAAACTTCCCATCGATGAGCTCAAAATCGACAAAAGCTTCATCGACGAAATTTTAAAGGATGACGTATCGGCAAGTACGGTACGCAACATCATAGCGATTGCGAAAAATTTCGGGATGCGCGTCGTTGCCGAAGGCGTTGAATCTCAAGCGCAAAAAGAGCTTTTGAGCACTTTGGGATGCGATCTTTTTCAAGGATACTATTTCGCAAAACCGCTTTTAAAAGAGGAGTTAGAACGCTTCCTACAAGGGAAAAAACCTATCTCGATGCCATAGGCTTCATTTTTTTAAACAAAGTTGTTGTAAAATCTTCTACTTTTTAGCGGCACCGCGTGCGGCTTAAAAACATTATCCTTTTTGGAGCATTCGATTGAAATATTTCAAATACATTCTGTTGTCTATTCTCCTCACCTCGTTGGTGCAAGTTTTCATTTGGACGCGAGGCGGCGACAAAATCGTTACGTCCCCTCAAATCGGCGATAAAATCGAGTCCCTCTCGTACACGCCGTACAAAGGTTTCGATAAAGCGCCCAAAAGCAATCAAGAAATCGCCGACGATATGAAAATTATCGAGAGTATCGCGCGTAAAGTTCGTACCTACGCTATCAGCGACGCTAAACGCGTTTTGGAAAACGTCGGCGATACCAAACTCAAAGTCGACGTGGGGCTTTGGCTCTCCACCGATAAAGGTGCCAACGAAGGCGAAATCGAAACCCTGTTTGAATTAACCAAACTGTATGCGCCGCGTATCGCTTCCATCATCGTCGGAAACGAGGTTTTGCTGCGTGCCGATTTAACGTCCGACGAACTCATCGAGTACATCGACCGTGTTTCCAAACGTACGCGGATTCCGGTAACGTCTGCGGAGGTGCAACATGTCTGGCTGACCAACAAAGAACTTGCCAAACATGTCGATTTTATTAACGTGCATATTCTTCCCTACTGGGAAAAAATTCCTATCGAAAAAACGTTGGCTTTCGCCAAGGAAAAATACGACGCTATTGCCGCAATGTATCCTAAAAAACCGATTACGATCGGGGAATTCGGTTGGCCGAGCAGCGGTTACAACAATGAAAAAGCCGAAGCCACGCTTAGCAATCAAATCGCCGCGATTACGGGCTTTTTAGAGATGGCAAAAGCGAACAAATGGAGTTATAATATCGTCGAAGCATTCGATCAGCCGTGGAAAGGCGTTCACGAGGGAAGCGTTGGACCTTACTGGGGACTGTTCGATATTAACAAACAACCGAAATTTCACTTCGTTAAACAAACCGTTTTAAACCCTCTTTGGCGTTACCAAATGGCGGGAGCCGTCTTTTTAGGCATCTTACTGACCTATTTCGGTCTGCGCAACCAGCGCGTCAATTTCGCGCATTCCATGACCTTTGCCGCCGCGGCTCAGGCGATGGGATTTGGTATCGCTATGGCGGCAACCTATCCGTTTGTTTACTATATGAACTTCGGTATGTGGGTCATGTGGGTGATGGGTATTATTTTAATGATTCCTTTGGTCATCATCACGCTGGCAAAGATCAACGAGCTCTTCAAATGTACGCTCGGCATTGCACCTAAGCGTCTCGTACCGCTTCACCTGAAACTAGAACACGCTCCGTTTGTTTCGATTCACGTGCCCGCATACAAAGAACAACCGCACGTTCTCATCGAAACGCTGGATGCGCTTTCCAGAATGCAATACACCAATTACGAAGTTTTGGTCGTCATCAACAACACGTCCGAAGAGTTTTACTGGAAACCGATTGAAGAGCATTGCAAAAAACTCGGCGACAAATTCGTCTTTTTAAACATTACCTGTACCGGATTTAAAGCGGGTGCGCTCAACGTTGCCCTCCAACACACGAACGAAAAAGCCGAGATTTTAGCGGTCATCGATGCGGACTACGTCGTAAGCGATCATTGGCTCGTCGATCTCGTACCGCTTTTCGATGATCCTAAAGTCGCGCTCGTTCAAGCACCGCAAGATCACAGAGACGGTAACGAATCCTTGATCAAGCAAGCGATGAATGCCGAGTATGCGGGCTTTTTCGACATCGGAATGGTGGAAAGAAATGAAGAAAACGCCATCGTTGCACACGGAACGATGCTCATGGCGCGCCTCTCGGCGATGCACGAAGTGGGAGATTGGACGACGTATACGATCGTCGAAGACTCCGAATTGGGACTTCGCCTGTTTGAAGCGGGCTACAGCGCGCACTACACAAACCGTCGTTACGGCTGGGGACTATTGCCCGATACCGTTGAAGCGTTTCGAACGCAACGCCATCGATGGGCGTACGGTGCGATTCAGATTTTGAAAAAGCATTGGCGTCATTTTATGCCCTCTTCCAAAACCTTAACGCCGTACCAAAAATACCACTTCGTCGCAGGCTGGTTTTTCTGGCTCTCCGACGCATTCGGCGCGATGACCGCATTTTTAAATATTTTTTGGGTTCCGTTTATCATTTTCGTCGGCGTTACGATCCCGACCTTGCCGCTGACCTTGCCTATCGTCGTTGCCTTCTTGGTTAACATCTTGCATGCGTTTATTTTGTACCATACCCGCGTCAAAATGGGCATTAAAGAGACGATCCTGAGTGCGATTGCATCGATGAGCCTCCAACTGGTCATCTTTAAAGCGGTTTACGACGGATTCGTGAAAGACGGACTGCCTTTCAAACGTACCGAAAAAGGCGGTAATACGAAAAAAGTAAATAAAAATCCGATCCGTCACGAGATGATTTTAGCAAGCTTACTGACGATTTCGTTTTTTGCGCTTTACTTTACCAATTTTACGCGCATTACCGAAATTTACGTTTTTGCGTTTACGCTTTTGATTCAAAGTATTCCGTACTACTCGGCGATTATCCTTCGCATCATTGAACTTCAATCGATGAAACCCAAATCCCAAACCGCAGCCTAAGACGCTGCGGTTTTATAACGCAATGCGTAACGCACGCATGTTATACTACCGCTATTTACGTTCTAAAGAGGTTTTATGGTCAATGTCCTTATCTTAGAAGACGATCCGATTATTGCTTTAGATATTAAAAGCATCGTTGAAACCTTACCTAGATTTCACGCATTTATCGCTTCGGATACGCCAAGTGCTATGAAAATCGCCCATAAATACCGTCTTCACGTCGTTTTAGCCGATATTCAGATCAAAGGCTCAATCGACGGTATCGAAACGGCACAAATGCTTCAACAATTGTACCATTCACATGTGATTTTTCTGACCTCTTTTAGCGATGAGGAAACGCTTAAAAGAGCTTCTTCCATCAGTATCACGGGCTATATTTTAAAACCGTTTCGCGAAGAAGAGCTGATCGCTTCGTTACGTTTATGTGCCCTTAGGATTCAAGAGACTTCCGCCTTTATCGACATCGGAAAAGGCTACGTTTACAGTATTAAACATCAACAGCTCTATTTAAACGACGTACCGGTCATTTTAGCGGCAAAAGAACAACAACTTTTTTTATTGTTACTTCACAATCGCGGTAAAATCGTTCCGCTCTCCTACATCGACGAAGTCATCTGGTCCAATAGCGTTATCAGCGATACGGCGCGAAGGCAATTGATGCATCGTTTACGCACGAAACTACCCGAACTTTCGTTTGAAGTCGTGAAATACAGCGGATACAAACTCAACGACTAGCGCCATCGAATCGTATAATGACTCCCGTGTGTCTGCTCGTAGTGCAACGTTCCTTTAAGTTCATCGTGTATTAGCCGTTTGACTAAAGAGAGCCCGAACGAATCGCGTTCATCATCCCATTCAAAGCCTTTACCGTTATCGTATATTTCCAAACAGTACGTTTTTTGCGCATAGGTAAGGTGGAGAATGATTTCCCCTTCATGTGCGTCAAAAGCGTATTTGAGCGCATTGGTCACCAGCTCGTTGATAATCAAACCGCAATAAATCGCATGATCGATTGAGAGAACCACTTCGTCCGCTTCGATCACAACGGTAATGTTACTTTGCGGATACCCTCGTTTAATCTCTTTAATCAGATCGTTGATATACACCGAAGCGGCGAGTTCCGAGATATTTTGATGCGCATGTAAAATCTCATGAATCTTACCGATAGAGCGCACGTTACTCTCTGCTTCGACGAGCTTTGCCTTCCCGATAGCATCCAAGCTCGGACGCAACTTGAGTCGATACAAAGAGACGATAAACTGGAGATTGTTTTTAACGCGATGATGCAATTCCCGTATCAAAATGCGTTCGGTATCCAACGCTTTTGCCAATGCTTTGGTACGATTGAGCCGTTTAGAGAGGATAATAGAAAAAACAAGCCCTTCAAATACCATACTCATCTCATAAAAATAACAGTATACCCCATTCTTAGGAATGTACATACCTATATTGTAAAGTAAAAACATAAATGTCCCTAGGATATTTACGCCCCAACTCACTAAAAAATAGAGGCTATTTTCCTCTTTTTTATAGACAAGATAGACGGCAATGGCTAAGATATAAAGTAAGATAAAGCACATATAATAAATAATCACGTCAAAGATGATATCGCTTCCAAAAAGATAAATAAGCGCAAACCCTAAACATCCTAGAAAGAACCACTTGAAACTTCGATGGATTTTTGGGTAGCGTTCAAGGTGCATAAAATCTCGCACAAAGAACAATACTGCAAGGGTTACACCCATGGTATAGAGTGGTCCTAAGTAGGCATCAATATACGACCATGCGATCATGCCTTCATAGGATATACCACAAAGCTTCATAGCCGGGAAAAGCATACCCGTATAAGAGAGATCATTATAAACCACCACACTCAAATAAAACACATAAGTAAGATAAACGCGTTCTTTTGTAAACAAGTAAATAAAGGCATTGTAAACAATGAGCGTTCCCATAACGGAAAATAAAAGCGTTAAAATCAACTGCCTGTCTAACGTTTTTTTCCATAAAACGGCTTCACTCTCCGCATGAAGGTGAAAGTACGTCGCACAACTGTTAGTGAGTACCTTAAGATAAAATGTTCGCTCTTCTAAAGAATTGAGTTGTATTGGGAAAAAATAATCAAATATATCACTATACTCCGTTCTATACAAAACTCCACTTTTTAAAATATGACCTTGGTCATCATATAAAATAACACTATCAAGCATCGAGTTATTGACATGTAAGAAACGTTTCACCGTTACGGCGCTTTCGTTTTTGAGGTTGAAACGCACCCAAACCGCTTCATCGGCTAAATACCCTTGGCTGATAAAAGATGACATGTAAGGCTGAAAGACCTCTTGCGGCGGCACGTCCGAGACTTCAAAGTTTGCACCTTTTTCGAGGTAGATTTCGGCGTGTTCCAGTAACGAGACGTTATCGCTCTGCCCTATATCGATCGAAGCCGCCGATAAAGAAAGTACCCACAGACACCACACAAAAAGTTTTTGCATCGCTTATCCACGTTTTTTCCGAAAAGTATACCTTTCATACGATAAATTTGCAAAAAAATCGTACATATTAAAAAATATAACGGGACACGTAACGCAGCGATACTACAATATAAGACGAATATTTTATGACAGAGGGGCAAGTTCTATGAAGAGGGTTTCGTATCGAAAGATAATGGTTTTAATGAGTTTAGTAACACTGAATCTTCTTGCACAAGAAGATAAAAGTATTTTGGTGCGTTCGCAAGAGGCTTTACAAAACGATCAACCGCAAATTGCTTACGAGTTGTTAACACCTGCATATGCGGACAAATCGCTTTCCAATCAAGGACTTTTTTTACTGGGGATGTCGGCGAAAGAAACGGGCAAATTAAAAGAGAGCGAAGCCTATTTTTCCGAATTGCTCGAGAAAGAACCCAACGCCCTACGCGTTAAGCTTGAGTTAGCCGAAGTGTATTATTTGGAAAAAGACCAAGCAAAAGCAAAACGTCTACTTCAAGACGTCAAATCGGCAAATCCTCCGGCGAAAGTCGGCGAGAATATCGATCGATTCTTAGCGACTATCGACGCTTCGTCTCCTAAAAAATGGAACGCTTACGTCGGCGCAGGCTACATGTACGATACCAACGCCAATCAAGGACCGAGTATCGACTCCGTATTAATGTACGACTTGCCGTTTACCCTCGATCAAAATGCAAAAAATACGCGAGATTGGGCGTTAACGCTTAAAGCGGGAGCGGATTATAGTTATGACATGTCAGATGAATGGTCATGGCAAAACAGCATCGGCGTCAGCACGATCGACTACCGCAAAGTCAATACGTACGACTCGACCAATCTCTCCCTTTCGACGGGGTTTGGGTATAAAGAAGGCGATTGGACGTTTGCTCTGCCTTATGTCGTCAATCGCATTAAGATCGGTCACGACAAAGATTATTACTCTTTTAGCCACGGTATCGTACCGCAAGTCAGTTATGCACTCTCCCAAGAACTTTTACTTATCTCCAGCCTTGCGCTTCAAAAGAAACACTACTACGATAACAGCGATAGAGACGGTAACGCCATCACATTTTCGCCGTCTTTGCGCTATTTAGTAGATAACCATTCATACGTTACGTTCGGTGGCTATTTAGGACATGAAAACTCGGGCGTCCAAACTTTTGAAAACAACTCTAAAGGCGTCAACGTCGGTTATTTTAATGCTATCAATGCCGAGTGGAGCATTTATATCTCTCCAAGTTATAGCAAAACCGATTACGACGGCATCGAAGCGGCATATGCCACGGGAAGAGTCGATAAACGTTTTGACGCAACCGCCAACCTCAACTACCAAATCCAAGAATGGGCGGCAAACGTGACCCTCTCGTACACCTACACAAAAAACAGTTCCACCATCGACATGTACGACTATAACCGTCAACAAACGATGCTAACGTTGACCAAAAATTTTTAACATTAAAGACTAGGGGCAAACAATGAAAAATACAATGAAAAAAATAGCCATTTCAGCAGCGGCGTGCATGGTGTTGAGCGGAGGAGTATCGGCTGATATTATTGATCCAACTTGGTTTATTGAACAAGGTATTGGAAATATGACAGCGATAGTGGAAGAATGGAAGGCATCTGACGAAAAAATCAAAGATATGGAAACTAAACTACGAAATAAAGAGAAAAATTTATCATCGACCAAAAAAGCAATTGAAAATAAGAACATTAAAAGCACTACAGAAGGATTGCATAAGCTTGAAAGCAGAGCATCAACTGTTGAAAAAAATATACAAACATTAACAAAAGATTTAAAAGGAACCTTAAACCTAAAAGCGACAACAACGCTTGTTGGTGGAGCTATTAATGCATACGATGCTGGAAAAAGTACCGGAGAGTTAGCCGCAAAAATACAAATGGGGGAAGCTAGTGTAAGAGATTATTTTAATACAGCACTTTCTGATTTAGCTTTAGCCCCTGTCATTGGACCTGCTTTTGGATTTGCAAGTGCTTTCAACGATGTTGAACAAACCTATGAAGCTACATTAGACAAGAAAAGAGAAATCAATCAAAATTATTTAAACATGATTCAAACAGAAGGAGAACTAGCAAAATATCTCATTCTCAACGGGGTTACCGACCGTCTTAAAAATCCATTTTATAGTGCGAAATTAGCAAATGCAAAAAATGCGGATGAAATTGAAAGCATAATTCGTTTAGCAATAAATGAGAATAATCAGGCAATACAAAACTTGAGAAAAAGTATAGAACAAGATAAAAAATTCATTCAAGCAAACATGAAAACAACACTTTGGGGAATTGAAGTAGAAGCAGATGTTATGCTGAAAAAAACATTTTTGAACAGTCTTGATATGTATGATCATATCGCTAGTGACTATCTTAAAAATCCTATGACAAACGAGCCATTATTATATGCATCTACTGCAATGGAAATAATCTATAACAATAATGTTGAAAAACTGAGAAAAGTAGTCAATCAAATTAAAGTTGATTTTGAACATAATCAAAAAACGACCAAGAAAGACAAAGTTGCTTATGAAATGTACGAAATTGAAACCCCTGTTGTACTGCTTGCTTCCGCAAAAGAAAGCGACACTATGCCTCTGCCTATAATGGAATCATGGTCTTCCGATGCCTATTTGAAAGATGCGCTCTCTACCAAAGTTGTCGATACCACAAAAACCATCGAAACAACTCGAAAACTTGAGCTTGACCGATTGCTTGCCAAGCATGATGTCGATATTTTTCTCTTAGCCGACAACACCGGAAGTATGGGTGGACTCGTCGGTAGTGCTCAAACCAATGCGCAAGCGATCTTAGACGCCCTACGCGCCGATAGCCGTTTTTCCAAAGTCAACGCGCAGTTCGGTGTCGGGCGTTACCTCGGAGATCCGAGCGAATACGGTGAAACGGCGACCTCATCCTATCAACTTCTCCAACCGATTACCAATAACGATACGGCGGTCACGACCGCGATCAATCAATGGTATGCGTCAGGCGGTGGCGATTGGGAAGAAGGTAACTTTTACGCGATTCAGCAAGTCATTGATTCAGGTGCCCCAACCCCGCGCAATACTTCGCTTGCCAGTGGACAAGTAACCAATTGGAGAACCGGTGCTCAAAAAGTCATCGTCGTTTTCGGAGATGCACCTTCGTGGCAAAACAGTGTCAATGAAAAAGAACTCAAAGCCTTGGCGATTGCCGCCGGAGCGAAAATAGTGTTCATCGACACTTCGGAAATTAACGTGGGACAAACATCCAACGTCTATGCTTCGACGTCGGGTCAACAAATGCAAGATGCCGCCGTTGAAATTGCCGATGCTACGGGCGGGTCTTATATGCGCTTAACCGACGTATCCAATATTCAAGATGCCGTTTTAAACGCTATTTACGATGCGGTCGCCGATAATAAATGGACGGGCGGCATGGTCTCCAAAATCGACAGTACGGTTTGGCGCGTACGAACTCCTAGTAGCGTCACCGCGTCAAGCGACGCAAGCGGTAAAATCCTAACGTTTACGCTTACCTATCCCAACCAAAGCGATAGCACCTTTAGCATCGATACGGCAAGTGCGGCACACGTCGTAGGAACGGAATATTATCAAGGTTCGATTAGCGATGCAACGTCTATATTTGGTCAAGATATGAGCGGGGCTTCCGTTTTTCATGCCGACGGCGATCAAGATTTCTTTAGGTATATTTTGCAAAACGGTTCAAGTACGGTTGAAGGCTATTACGGTGAGCGTTTAAGTTCTTCTTCCAAGCTTCCGACGAGCGGTGTTTCTACCTACGATATTCGCGAACGAGTCGTTTCTCCTTATACAAAAACTTCTTATGCTTCCGATACGATGAAATTATTTGTCAATTGGGCAACGGGTAAAGTGTATGGTTTTGATACGAACGCATTGATGGATAGTGCCGAAGGAACGGCGATTTTTGTCGGCGATATCGATCGAGCCGCTTTGGAAATTTCAGGAAACTATACGTTTAAAACACGTCGTTTGAGCGCATCTGAAAGCAGTAATCTACCCAGAGTCATCAAAGATGCTATGCGTGACACGACGACGCTTCAACTTTATGGAAACGCTTATCCTAACGGTATGGGCGGAACATTCGGGGCGACGTACTACAGTGAAAGCGGTACACCGTCTTTAAGTTCGATGATGATGAGCGGGTATGTCAATACAAAATCCGTCGCAAAATCTTACACGCCGAGCGACGGCGAAGTCTGGTCTGGACATGCGGTAGGTTTCGTAGCCAACCGTTCAACCGGCACCGTCGCGATCGACACCAGTACGACGACGGATGATGTACAAATGACGTTGAAACCTTCAACCGGAGAGGTTAAAGCGTCCATCACGGTTACGGACGGATCGACCAATCGAACGCTTACGACGGATTATACCGATACAAACGTATACGTCAACCAAAATGCGTTTGTTGCGATGAAAGATTCGGGAAGCGTTCCAACGTATGCGGCAACGACCATGAGCGAAAACGATAGCTACAACTATCTTTCATGGGGAACGTGGAGCACCGAACTCTCGGCTTCTCACAAAACGGTCGTTGACGGGTCACGTTGGATTGCGGGAAAATTGACACCGACCACCTCAATGCCATCAAGCGGAACGGCAACCTATAACGGCATGGTACAAGGTATGAGCTATGAAAGCGGCGCATTGAAAACCTTGAACGGTACACATACGATGAATGCAAATTTTGCAAGCGGTACGATTACGGGTACGATGAACGTCAATTACGCCTCAAGCGGCGCGTCTTATGCGACGACCAATTTAAATGCGGTCTCTATCAGCGGAAACGGCTTTGCAGGTGGATTGAACGGTACGGATAATACCGGATCGATCAAAGGAAGCTTTTACGGTCCTGCGGCTAACGAGATCGGCGGTACGTGGGCACTTTCCAAAACGGGTTCATCTGCCGCGGGTATTTTTGCCGGGAAAAAATAGAGTTAACTCCCCTCTTTTCTCTTTACATGTAAAAATCATTCATTGCGGAAGGAAAAGAATTTCCTTCCGTGCTTTTTAAAGCTTCCGATACCTTTTACCGTCTCAAACCAAAGCCTAAAGATGGTAAAATCATACGGAATGACAGGAGATGAAGGGATGCAATGCAACGAATGAAAGAGGTACTTTATACCTTTAACGCGCTTTGTTTAGGAGCAATTCTTCTAGGCTTCGTCGCGCTTTATTTTGAGCTGATTCCTGCTTACATGTACTATTTTTTATGGCAAAGCACCTTTGTTTTTTTAGGATTGGCATTGGCGTTAAGCGTCTATTTTAATAAAAGCAAACTCTTTGCATTACTCCTCTTCCCTCTTTTTTTCAACCTGATTTTGGCGTTTCCCAATACGTTTTTTACCAAACTGAGCGGAACGGCGTTTTGGCACATCGTTCCTTTGAGTTGTGCTATCGGCTATTTGCTCTTGTATGCCTTGCAAGAAAGAGGACTTTTTAGCGCATTCGGTGCGTTGCGTACCACGATTGCGATTGCGATTTTGGGGTTAAGCTATGCCGCTCTCGTGTATTTTTCGCCTGCACTTCAAACCGCACTCAACACGACGCTTTTACCCTCTTTTTTGCATCAACTGACCCAAACCAACGACTTTACGGTGATTATCGTCGTCATTGCGCTGCTTTTTATTTTTCTCGTCTCCTTACTCTTTAACGCCTACACGCAAAAAGCACCTTTTTGGATGCTTGCCGCATTGTGCGTATCGTTTCTTTTTAGGCAAGAAGCGCACGGCTTTATCCTCTACTCTTTACTGGCTTCGCTCATTGCCATTAGCGCGCTGGTCAGAGACGCTTACACGATGGCGTACATCGATACCCTCACCGGTATTCCCGCACGTAGAGCACTTGAAGAGCGTTTTTTGCATATCGGTTCGAATTATCTGCTAGCGATGGTGGATATCGACTTTTTCAAAAAATTTAACGATACTTTCGGACACGACATCGGCGACGAAGTGCTCAAAATGGTCGCCAAAGAGCTTTCGCAGGTAAAAAACGGCGGTAGGGCGTATCGGTACGGCGGAGAAGAGTTTACGATCGTTTTTAGCGGTAAAAAGAGAGAAGATTGCATCATGGCACTCGAAGAGGTACGGGAGCGCATTTTTAGACGAGGGTTTGTCATTCGCGATCAAAACCGTCCCGAACAAGCACCTAAAAAAACGCCGACTCCCGTGAAGCCTAAAAAAGAACGTCTCTCCGTGAGCATCGGCGCGGCACAATCTTTCAAAGGTAAAACGCCTCACGAGATTATTAAACTAGCGGACGATGCGCTCTATAAGGCAAAAGAGAGCGGAAGAAATTGTTTGATTTGTGCCTAAAGCGAGCGGGGATTTTTCGCTCGCTTTAGAAAGCGTTAGTGAAGGTCGCTGTTGAGTTTGATCTCGCGTTTGGAACGTGCGGCTTGAATCATTCCGTTGACGCTGTTTTGACGGAAATGAATTCCGTTAAGTCCTGAGAGGTCTAAGCCTTTAAAGAAAACGATCTCCTCTTTGTCGGCTTTTTTCAAGTGTTTCGCTTTGGGGTTGGCTTCGATGATTTTAACGAGCTCTTTCGCGCTCACACCGACTTTTGTCCCCTCTAAAATCGCAATACCCGCATCGACGATACATGCATCTCCCAAAGGAATGCCCGTTACCGAGTTTGCGCCGAGCAAGGTGTTTTCGCCGATACTGACGGGATTGCCGTTGGTGCCGCTTAGAACGCCTAAGATGCTCGCACCGCCGCCCACGTCGCTACCTTTACCGACGACAACCGAAGAGCTGATGCGTCCCTCAACCATCACCGCACCCGTCGTTCCGGCATTGAAATTGACGTAACTTGCACCGGGCATAATGGTTGTTCCCGGATGTAAATGCGCTCCCATACGAACTTTACTTGCGTCTAGCACGCGCGTATTGTCCGCAGGAATAACATGTGAGAGGTAGCGCGGAAATTTATCGACCGACTCGATCATCGGATAATGACCGTAAAGCTTCATTTCGACTTCATGCATACGAAGCCATTCAAGCTCGATAGGCTGTCCGAACGACCATGCGACGTTTTCAAGCACGCCGAACGCTCCGGTGAGATTTAAAGAGCGTAAAGCGGCTTTACCCGTTGAAAGAGCGTAAAGTTTGAGGTAAACCGATTCGGGGCTGAGCGGCTTATCGTCTTCAAAAAGAAACACGATACGATACTCTTTTTTCAATTTTTCGGTTTGCGCAATCCAATCGAGCGTTTTAATCACTTGCACGTTTTTATGAGCATCGCCGAATGCTTTATTTAGATAAGGCGTAAACGCGTTCATCGCATTTTTAACAAACTTTTTCTTCACGTCGCAAACGTATTCGCTTCCGCTAAAATCAATCTCAATGCCGCTTTCTTGCAACGCTGCGATCAAAATAGCCGCCGAACCGAAATTTTCATTCCAGTTTACGACGGGAAACGTGGCTTGTAAAATTTTATGCGGATTGAGTTGTCCGCGATCCACTCGAGCGATACCGAACGCAATCGGTTTTTTATACCCTTCTTGCGCTTCAATCTCGCCGACTAACGCTTTGAAATCGGCTTCGTCAACCGTCATACGTAATGCCATATCTCTTTATCCTTTTTTTAATGTTGAGAACAAGCGCTCGGGCTTCCGTTGATACCCATCGTCGGTTGGATCGCTTCGTTGCTTGCGCCGCCCTCTTCGTTGACTTTCTCGATACATTCCCATAGTTTTCGAGCAGACGCTTGGTAGCGTTTCGCCGTTTCACTCTCGGGATGGAAAAACGTGACCGGTTTTCCGGCATCGCCGCCTTCACGAACGGCAGGCTCGATAGGAATCTCCCCGATAACGATCGTCTCAAATTTTTCCGCCAACGGCTTGGTCGTACCTTTACCGAAAATATCGTACTCTTTATGCGTCTCTGGACAGATAAAACCGCTCATATTTTCCATAATACCTGCAATCGGAATGTGCAATTTTTGGAACATGTCAAGGCTTCTCTCGGTATCGTCGAGTGCGACTTGTTGCGGCGTAGTAACGCAAATACCCGCCGTGACCGGAACGCTTTGAGCCAAGGTAAGTTGCGCATCGCCCGTTCCCGGAGGCATATCGATAAACAAAACGTCCAAATCGCTCCATAAAATATCGCGTAAGAGCTGCTCAATCGCTTTCATAATCATCGCTCCGCGCCAAATCAACGACTGACCGCTTTCCATTAAAGAGCCCATACTCATCATCTCTACGCCGTACGCAACGATAGGTTTGACTTTTTGACCGACGATTTCGGGATGTTGATCGACTGCGCCCATCATACGAGGCACGTTCGGACCGTAAATATCGGCATCTAAAAGTCCGACTTTTTTGCCTTGGCTTGCCATAGCGATCGCCAAGTTCACGGTCGTCGTCGTTTTACCGACACCGCCTTTTCCCGAACTAACCATCACGAAATTTTTAATGTGCGGAGCCATATTTTTACCCGATTGCGAATTGCTTTTTTCAACCGGAGGTTTGGGCTGTTTGACGACAACATCGACACGTGCTGCGCCGAGGGCATCTATTTCTTTTTCAATATTGGCTTTTAATTCGTCACCGACCTCTTTGCTAGAGGAGACGATATCGACTTCAACATAAACATTATTCTCTGAAACTTCGACGCTTTTGACAAAACCGAATGTCACGATATCCTTTTCAAATCCGGGATATTTTACGCCACCTAATGCCTTTAGTACCACATCTTTATTCAACATTATTCAACCTTTGAGGTAAGTGATGATGGAATTTAACACAAAAAAGATAAAAAAAAGCTTTCAAAATGTATAATATCGTAACACTTCAGAAAAAAGGACAAAGTTTGCCCGATTTAACGCTTATAATGTTGGGAGCGGGAAGTTCCTCACGTTTTAATCGGCGTGTTAAGAAGCAGTGGCTACGCATAGGCGACCTGCCTTTATGGCTTTTTGCCACACAAAACCTTCAACAACATCTCCCTTTTGCCCGCACGATCGTCACGACAAGCCCCGATGAACGTTTTTATGCCGAAAAATTTAGCGACGCTATCTGTTTCGTTGAGGGCGGAGAGACAAGGCAAGCCTCTTTGAAAAACGCACTCTTACATGTCGATACGCCCTACGTCTTGGTTAGCGACATCGCGAGAGCCTGCATCGATCAAGCGCTTTTGATGCGCCTTTTGGATACCAAAGAGAGTGCCGATATCGTCGTACCGTACCTTAATGTCGTCGATACGGTCGTATACGAACACCAAACCATCGAGCGTGAAGACGTGAAACTGATCCAAACGCCGCAACTCTCAAAAACGGAGGTTTTGCGAAAAGCGTTGGAAACGCCGATTGCCTATACCGACGATAGCAGTGCAATCAAAGCGATCGGCGGAAGCGTCGCTTACGTCTTAGGCAACGCGAATGCCAAAAAGCTGACATGTCAAGAAGATTTAGCCTCTTTAGCGTGCTTGATGCCCCCCTCTTCGGATCACTTTACGGGTTACGGCTTCGACGTCCATGCGTATGAAGAAGGCAAAGCGATGATGCTCGGCGGCGTTGAAGTGCACCCCGACATCGGCTTTAAAGCACATTCCGACGGCGATGTGGCAATTCACGCTTTAATCGACGCGCTTTTAGGCGCAGCGGGAGCCGGCGACATCGGCGAACTCTTTCCCGATAACGATCTACGGTATAAAAATATCGATTCGAAAATACTCTTACGCGAAGTATGCTCCTTTTTAGCCAAAGTCGGTTTTACGATCACTCATTGCGATCTTACGGTCATGGCGGAATTTCCAAGGCTAAGCGGTTTTAAAGATCCCATACGCTTTTGCCTTGCCGATATTTTAGGCATTGCGCCCGTTCACGTCAACGTCAAAGCGACGACAACGGAAAAATTGGGATTCGTGGGCAGAAAAGAAGGTGTTGCGGTCAGTGCAACGGCTACGTTAAAATACTATGATTGGAAGAATAGATGAAGATTTTAATCGTTGAAAATGAGATTTACCTCGCTCAAAGTATCGCCTCTAAGTTAATGGAAATCGGGCATATCTGTGAAATCGCTACCAGCATTAAAGACGCGCTCAAAGATGAAAAGTACGACGCAATTTTACTCTCTACGAATATTTCGGGACAAAATTTTTACCCCGTCATCGAAAAGCACCGTGCATCTATTATTATTTTAATGATCTCCTATATCAGCAACGACACCGTTACCAACCCGATCAAAGCCGGTGCATGCGACTATATCCAAAAACCTTTTATGATCGAAGAGTTGATTCGCAAACTTCAACATCTCAACCAATTTAAAAGCCTCAAAAAAGAGAACGAGACCTACAAGGAGTATGTTAAGAACCTCTTTAGTAGCGCGCATTTAGAGCCTTTGGATAAAAAAACGAAATTTCCGATCTTGATTAAAACGAACTTTCAAAAACATGCCGACGCCCTTGTCTTTAACTACGCCAATTCCCAAAACGAAACGTTTAGCTTCATTTCGTTGATGCACCCTAACGCCTTTGAAAAGATTACCCGTGCCGATAGTGAGGAGTTACTCTACATCGTCGATCTTCAAAACCTCAAAAAGAGCGAAAAACTCAAAATCTACGCTATGATCGAAGGCAAACGTGCTATCATATGCAGTACCGACCCGAACGAAGAGAGCGACTTGAATACGATCGAAATCACCAGCGACAGTAAAATCTTGGATCAAGGCGATATTTTATGTATCGACGATTACGTGAAATACGTGATTTGTAATTTTCAACATAAATTCCCCGATACCGAGCTCTCGAAAAAATTAGGCATATCACGTAAAAGTTTATGGGAAAAAAGGAAGAAGTATGGAATCAACAAGAAAAAATAATCGGCAACTCTTCTTAGACAAAGAGTTTATCGCCACCTTAGCCCTCGCCAAAGAAGGCATCTTGCATCCCGTAGACAAGCTGATGAACAAAGCCGAATACGAAGAGGTCGCGCAAAGCGGCTATTATAAAGGAAAACCCTTCCCGTTCCCGTTTATCATCGCACCGGCAGGAGAAAAAAACCGAGAAATTCTCACCACCGCCTACAAAGGCGAACCGCTTGATTTTATCGTCGACGGAAAAATCAAAGGAACCATCATCGTCGATGAAGTCTTTGAAGTCGATAAAAAACGACGCATCGAACAAATTTTCGGAACGTACGACGTTTCTAACCCCGAAACGCTAACCTTTTTAAAACGTCTTGGGGACGTTGCCGTTTGCGGAGAGTACGAACTCGTTTTCGACGATATTAAAAACGTTAAAGCCAAAATTGCCGATGCCAAAGAGCAACTCGGTGCCAAAAGCGTCTCGGCAATGATGATTAACGCAAAACCTTTTCACAGAGCACATGAACGCGTGATGCGCATCACGTTGGAAAAATGCGACATGCTTGTCATTTTTCTGCTCAAACCTTACAAGCAAGACATTCTCTCCTATGATTTACGCTTTAAAGCGTTGCAGTATTTTGTCGACAACTATTTGCCGAAAAATCGCGTCGTCATCGTCCCGTTTGAAAATACCTACCTTTTTTCAAGCTATAAAAATGCCGTTTTAGATGCTATTTGCGCTTCGAATTTCGGGTGTAACAAACTCATCTTAGGGCAAAATCACAGCGGTATCGGCGCGTACTACGACAAAAACGAAATGCGATCTATTTTAAACCACTACAAAGATTTAGAGATCGACGTCGAGATTATTACCGAATTTGTTTACTGTAACGAATGCAAAACGTTGGTGAGCACCAATACGTGTCCTCACGGCGCGCATCACCACATCAAATACCATGCCGAATCGCTTTTAGAGATTCTCAAAGCCGGTATGCTACCTCCAGCGATTTTTATGCGCAAAGATATTTCGGCACTGATTTTAAGCGAGCTCTTTAAAAAGCGTTTCGAAAATATCGGTAAAATTTACGATGCGATTTTCCCGAACAGCGGGTTGTTGGAAAACCATGACGAACGCGAATTTTACCTTGAGCTGATGCGCTTGCACCAAACGACTTCTTTAACGTAATCACTTTTCTTAAATACCAATACACAATAAGTAATCCCTTTAATTAGGGATTACTTATCAACCTATCTCACATTTTCAAACATTCTACCACATCTTAACGTACACAAATTGTACACAAAATTTATTTTATTAATACATTTATTTTTTATTTTTGTGTACAATATCTTTTAGAAAGCCGAAGGAAATGAAAATGGCAGATAATAGAGAATATAAAAAAGTAGCAAATGGAATCTATGAAACACATAGTCATGATGGCAAAAAAGAGTATATCGCTACGTTTAGATGCAATGCTCAAAGATTCAATAAAAAGAATCTTACTAAGCTATTTAATGCTACAACTCTTTCTAAAGCAAAAACTGCATTATCTGATGTAAAAGCAGAAATTCGTAAAGGGAATAATCCTTTTGAAAAAATATCATATAAAAAAGATAAAAAATTTGTTGATTATATGAATGAAATTATAGACAGTAAAAAAGGTGAATACCAAAAGAACATTAAAGTATTTAGCGAAAAGCACTTAAAGTCTTTACACAAAAAAAGATTAGAAGATATTAGTCGCCTAGATATCATTGAAATTATCAGTAAGCTAAAAGAAGAAGGCTATGCTTCTAGTTATATAAACAACGTCAAAAGATATGTTGGTTTTGTATTTAACGAAGCTATGAAAAATGATATTATTCAAAAATCACCTACACAATTTGTAAAAGGTGAACCCAAAGCGCAAAGAGACGTAAGAACATTAACTAATAACAATCTTCAAACTGCAAAAGAATTTTATCAAGCTATCCTAGAAATTAAAAATTTTAAATACCGTGTTTATTTTCTGATGATTCTATTCACATGTAGACGAATGGGCGAACTCTTAGAGTTAAAATGGTCAGATATAGACTTAGACAATAATACAATATTATCACGAGCTGAAATTACAAAAACAAAAAGAATACAACAATGGTCTATACCTCAATCTCTTTTAGATGAATTACACAAATTAAGAAAACAATATCCAAAAGATATTTTTATTTTTCAAAGTGATTTTGTAACAAATGTATCAAATGGGAAAATGCCAAAACCAGTTAATAAAACTCTTATAGGCTTTGAAAAGAAAAAGTTTCTTGGTAATATTCAAAGCCTACGAGATAAAAAATTTCACACTCACGATTTTAGGCATTTAGGGAGTTCTCTTCTTATAGAATTAGATATACATCCCTTCACTATTCAAGAAGTACTAAGTCATCAAAATAAAAGCATCACAGGTATCTACTCAAGGTCAACCAAAGATAAAACTTTGGAAGCACTAGAAAAACTATATGACTATATTACTAAAGATTAATTTATCCGCCCATTTTGCTCAATGAGCTTTTTTAATAAATCATTAGTTTCTACATTTTTATCTCTAATGTCTATTAAAAGGTATAGAAAAAATGTAGTACTTACAACCCCTATCATAATAGCTAATGCTGTTAGAAGTCCAAGTAACCCTTTATGAATTACAATAGCTCCAGCAGAAATCATTCCTACAATAACAATTAATCCTAAAAGCTTTTCACCCATTTCTAAAATGAAATCTTTCATTGTTTACTCTCCTTTTGCTTTATAATTTTTCGTAAAAAAATTACTTTTCACTTTGCATTTTTTCTTCTTCTTTACACAATGCTAAAAATTTAATGATATTTCCTACTTTATTTTTATTTTCCCCTAATGATTCACTAATCTTTTGAACATTAGGTCGGTTTGTGCTCTTTGTTTGATACTCTGTTCTTTTAGAGAGTGCAATAACTTCTTTAATCAATTTAGTATTTTCAACATTATTACTATCGTTTCGCATCATATAAGGGGGATAAGGAATTTCATCTTGTATATATTTTACAAATTGTTTAAGTTTTTGATCCGTTGTCTCAGTATTAAAGTAAACCTCATCTCCCATAATATTCACATTGATTTTACTAAGTAGCTCTTTAGTGATGTTATTATAGTTGTAAACAAACTCATCCATTGTGCCACACCCAATAGTGCTACGACTAAGGTATTTTCTTTTAAGGCTTATTTCGACCCTTACAATAGCATTGATGGTTCTTACTTTACCCTTTTTAATATGTTTGTTATACCAATAAATTTTAAAATAAGGGTTATCATATAAAACATATTGGGTATTATGTTCCTTATTATTTTTTGGCTCTTTAAGTTTAATACGACCTAATGAATATTTCGTAAAATAAAGATAAAATTCTTTAATATTTAGAGACTTATTATAATCATCCATCTTGAAATCAATACAATAATCAATTCGATTGAGTATTAATTGTTTACCGTATTTTATAACTAAAGCTTTAATGAAATTCCAAATAGGCGCAGAAGCAAATTGATAACTTAAAATGCCACCAATCTCAAAGGTAGTATTAACATCCCCTCTTAATCCTCTTTGGTAAACATCTCTTTTATCAATAGAATTACCATCATCAAAAAAGATTTTGTTGGTCGTGAACCGTGAGATTATTTTATCTTCGATACATTGAAATAAAAAGCTTGTAAGATTATTTTTATTTTTTTCTCTAAGAGTAATATTAAAAGAGTCTATACCAGATATATTATAAGACGTATAAATTTTAGGAACTTCATCTAAAACATCATTCATAACTTTTACCTACCTAGTAGTGAGTTACTTATATCGATTATACGTTTTAAAAGGCTTTATATGGGCTTTGAAATACAATTTTATTGTTTAAAAAAATCACTGAAACTTTTTCGAAAATTCATTATATCATTAAAGCTAAATAATTTCATTTAATAAGAACATAATGGTTTTGCACACCTCATCAATTCGTAAAAATACTCTACAGTTTATGTGAAGCATTTTATAGTCTTGCCCTAATTCCCCTACAGCCTTAGATAAGATAAGCTCACCTAAGGCTCATATGGAGGCACTTAAACCACTGTTATCTACTTGATAGCATACCCGCTTTTGATGCTTCATTCTTACCAGCAAAATTTTGACATTCTGTTGGTATTGACACATCAGTCCCCGACTTGCAGGGTAATCCATTTGATGAGCGATACACACAAGAGCCATATTTATACCACATGTCATAACAATAAGATGAATTATTTGAAGTACTTACACTTGGAGTGTTTACATTGCTTCTTATATTAGGAGTAAAATAAGAATATGCAAAATACCATATAAGCGTCATTCCTCCTGCTATAGCAAAAAGGATAGGATTACTTTTCTTCCTCATTTGATTTGCTATTTCTTTCTTCTTTTTTAATTCTTCCTCTATAATTTTTTCCCACTCTTCTTGTTTAATTCGTTCTTCCTCAATAAGTCTTAACTCTTCCTCTCTTTTATTTCTTTCTTCTAATGAAATTGGAGAAGAAATGCCACAATGTGGGCATGTGAGTGCTTGGTCTGAAACTTGATTACCACATTCTGAACAATTTATCATTGCCATTGATTAACCTTTATAAAATAAATCTTAATAATATAATTCTATTGGTAACTGGTTTCGCACACCTGATTAATTCATAAAATTAATTTATTCTCTATAAAGTTTATGTGAAGCATTTTATGGTCTTTGCCTAGTTACCCAACATCCCTAGATAAACTCGCATAGGGCACATATGACTATTAAACCACTATTTTTTATTCGTAAAATTTTTTAAAAATTACATCGTCTATATGCTTCTTCCTCACCTATAGTACCTCTTTTATAACTTGAGGCACTGTCTAAATATACAACTTGGTTATTATTAATAACTACAAAAAATGGACTTGCCCCAGTATAACCACCCATTCTATTTTTCGCATTAACATACACACAGACTTTATAGCCATAATAGACTTTTCCATTCTGAGAGTAAGGCTGTTGATACCATCCTTTTTCAGGACCTGTCCAATTTGAAAAAATTGGGCTTGTTGGGTCAATTAAATTTGCAGTAATATATTCTGTTACTAATTCTTTATATTTTTCTGGATATATTCCATAATCCGCTTGTCTTATTTGCTCAGGAGATGGCGGTTGTCTACAACCAAATATAAAAAACAATATGAAAAATGAAATGATTAACTTTTGCATGAGTGCTCCTTAAAAATATTATTTTACTAGTCTAAGTATTTTATTGGCAAAAATATTAAAAGGGGCTTATTTACCTTTTATTTTGAAAACAAAGGGCTTTATTACCTTGTTGAGATATAAAGTCTCATTTTGTACCTTTCAAATAAAAAAAGGTTTTAAATGACTCAAAGGGATATGGCTGGTTTTTTTGGGATAGATGTTAAAACTCTTAGAAATTGGAAAAAAACAAAACCAAATTTATATAAAACACTTATAAAAGGTCTTGCTTTTGATGAGTTAATCAAAACAGAAGAAAATAATCTCAAAAAACTAAAAGAGTTAGAAGGAAAACTACAGAAAGATTAATAGCGACATTATCGTATTTAGCGATACTAATATACTTAATAGCCCATCGTCCTACGCAAACGAGTGTTTCTTAACTCAACCACCCCGTATATCATACTTATTTTAGATTTGTTTCACCTCATCATCTCATACCATCATTTTAACAAACTTAAAATCTTAGTTTATGTAGAATTACAGTAATTCAAAATCTTAATAAAATGGCTAATCATGGAAGAAGAAGAATTTAGTACAATAAGTTTTTTAAATCAATGGATAGCAGATAAAAATGCCCTGATTAGTGCTAAAAAGATTAGGATAGCTAGTCTTAAAGAAGCGAATGAGGCATTAAGTAAAAAAAATCAAGAATACGAAAATCTTTATGCTACATTACAAAGCCTAGCAAATGCTTACGATGCACTAAAAGATGAGATTGGCAAACCAAGAAATCACTTTGCTAAAAAAGAATTTGCGGAATATTGTGGTATGAGTGTAAGAACATTGGAAGAGTATACGCAAAGAACTATTGACCCTCTTCCCTATCATCAATATGATACAGGGGGAAAAATTTATTTTGTCTTAGAAGAATGTACTTCTTGGTTTGAAAGAAATAATAAAAGCAGAACAAGAGATATACATAAAAAAGTACACAAAAAATAATTCTTAAACTACAAAATCACTATTTAAAGGACTTTAATGCAAAATATATATCAAACGACTTCACTGACTTAGGATTTTCATGCCCAATAGCTTTTTAACCTTTTTTTACAGCGGACTCTCCCCTAAAGCACCCGGAACGGCGGGGAGCTTGCTTGCCACCGTTTTAGGTGTCGTCCTGATACGCTATATTTCGATGGAAACGCTGGTATTGCTAACGATTTTAGTGACGATGATTGCTTTTAAACAGATTAACGCGTACGAAGAACAAAGCGGCAATCACGACGATTCGCGCATCGTGATCGATGAAGCGGTCGGCGTGTGGATCGCATTGATCCTCAGTTCGCAAACCCTGCTTCAAATCGTTTTGAGTTTTCTCTTTTTTAGGCTTTACGACATTTGGAAACCCTCGTTAATCGGACGCATCGATCGCAACGTTAAAGGCGCGCTCGGCGTGATGGGAGACGACATGTTAGCGGGCGTACTTGCGGGTATCAGCAGTGCCGCACTCTACCAACTTGTAACGCCTTTAATCTAAAAAATTACTTTTCCCCCGTAGCAGAGCCGTAAGGAAGGTACGATTATACTATAGACGTCATTACTTTACTCGAAAGGATCGTCTATGAGGCATATCGTACTTTTTTTAAGTGCTACGGCACTTTTCTTCTCATTTGCACATGCAAAAGAATTCGTCATCGACAATACGCACTCCAATATCGGATTTAGCATCAAGCATATGATGATATCCAACGTCAAAGGTTCGTTCGAAAATTACTCCGCCGATATCGACTACGACGTCGATAAGAAGGTCTTTACCAAACTCAACGCCAAAATCAACGCCTCTTCGATCGATACGGGCATTACCAAACGCGACGATCACTTGCGAAGTGCTGATTTTTTCAACGTTGACCAGTTTAAAACGATTGATTTTACGATGAGCGGCTATAAAGACGGAAAAGTCTACGGCAAGCTTTCGATGCACGGCGTTACGAAAGAAGTCGTCTTAAATGCCACCGTTCACGGAGTCGTTAAAGATTTTCAAGGACATCAACGCATCGGTTTTAGTTTGGAAGGGCAAATCAACCGCAAAGATTTTGGATTGAATTGGAATAAACTCTTAGAAGGCGGCGGCTTAACGGTCGACGAGATCGTCAAAATCGCGATAGAAGTCGAAGCGATCGAGTTATAAAAGTTTAAATCCTTCCGATTCAAACACGCCGGCGAAACGTACAAAAGCCTCTTTTTGAGCTTCGCTGAGCGTCATCTTCCAATAAGCTCCTTGCGTATCGAACGTGCGTTGAAACAGAAGCGTTTGCGTGCTACAATAATGTTCAAAACGCGCGAGAAGCGCAAAAGGCGTAAAAAATTCTACCGCGGTTTGAAACTCGAACGTCACAAGCGTCGAAGCACTGATCGCCTCTTTGGCGGCATTGCCGTACGCACGTACCAAACCGCCCGTTCCCAGTTTGATACCTCCGAAATAACGAACGATTAAAATGCCCGCATTGACGATTTCAAAACCTCGCATAACGCTTAAAATCGGAGGTCCAGAGGTTCCTTTCGGTTCGCCGTCGTCACTGTTATTTTCAACGATTTGACGGTATTCGTTAAAAACCCTTTTAGCCCAAACAATGTGCGCGGCTTTGGGATGTTCGTTTTTTAATCTGACATGTAAAGCCTCAAACGCTTCTATCGGGCACAAAAACGCGATAAACGTCGACTTTTTTTCTTCCGACGAAGCATGGTAAACGGCTTGCACCGTCTGCATCAGCACTTCTCGATAATCACGCGTATATCGGCGGGTTTGGCATGATAGGGCGAAGACGTCACGATACAATCGGCTCCCGCTTGAGCGTATTCGCCGATATTTTTCTCGTTCACGCCGCCCGTTGCGGAAAAAAAGACGGAAGGAACTTCGCGGCGTACCGACGCAACGCATGCGCTAAACTCTTCGGGCGTCATTTTTTCACACTGCAAAATATCCGCGCCTAAACGCGCAAAATAGAGTGCTTCATCTGCATTTTCAACCTCGACGACGATTTTCTTTTCCAAAAATTGTTGTTTCATTTTGCGAAATTGTGCTTCAAACGACGCCTTGTCGTCGAAAAAAACGCGATGCTGTTTAAAAACCAAAATAGAGTCGTACAATCCCAAACGATGATGTGCTCCGCCGCCGGCGTATACGGCTTGAAGGGCTAATTCTTTAGTACGGGGAAAAATTTTACGCGTGGTTAACAGTTCGATATGCGGATTGTAAAGGCGTGCTTGCGTAAGCATCTCCGATGTTTTCGTCGCAATCCCGCACAAATATTCTAAAATATTTTGACACACTTTCCAAACCTGATGAACCTGTGCCGCACTTCCGTAAGCTTCTAAAATAAGTGTATTTGCTTCCACAAAATCGCCGCTTTTACAAAAGCGTTTGACGCTTAGATGCATCTCTTTGCACATCGTCTCGACGATTTCCGCACCGCATAAAACGACCGGACGTTTCGGTGCAAAGGTAATTTTTGCATCCAAATGTCCGATGCCTAGACCTACGGTCGTTACATCCATCAAGCCGATATCTTCTCGAATCATATCCATCATAACGTATAACCTTTGTCTATTAAAATCATTTTTTTATTTTAACGAAAGTTTCTATTGCCTAACTTTAATCCATTGCTTCCGTTACTTGTAAAAAAACTTTGTTCCGATGGGTTAAAGCACTTTATCGCGGCGTTCTAAAAAATGCAATGCCGCAAATACCGCTAAAGAGACGACGATCAAAATCGTACACAAACTTAAAGCAAGCGGATAATCTCCGTCGAAAACGGCATTGTAGATCGCGAGCGAGATCGTATCGGTTTTACCGACGATATTACCTCCCAACATGAGTGTAATGCCGACTTCGCCTAAAGCGCGGGCAAGAGCGATCAACAGTGCGGCGATCAGGCTTTTACGAATAGAGGGTAAGACGATAAAACATAAGGTGTAAAGCGGCGATTTTCCGCTCATGTATGCGGCTTCTTTGATCGCTTTGGGGAAAAGTTCTATCGCCGATTGTAGCGGTTTGACCATCAAAGGGAGTGCCGCAACAAATCCCGCTAACACGAGCCCTTTAAAATCAAAAATAAAACGAATGCCTATTTGGTTCAAATACGTGCCGATCCAGCCGTATTTTCCCAGTAAAAGCAAAAGCAAAAAACCGATTGCGATCGGAGGGAAAATCAAGGGTAAGGTCACGAGCGTTTCTAAGAACCATTTGTATTTGAGTTCTTCTTTCGAGAGCAAATACGCCAAAGGAATGCCTAAAACCACTAAAAGTAGTCCGACACATCCCAATGTTTTGAGGCTTAGCACCAAAGGGTGCCAAACCTGCATCCACTCAAAGTCCATATTTTTCAAATACGGCTTTGGCTTCGGGTGTTTTCAAAAAAGCTTTAAACTGACGACATGTAGCATCGTTTTCGCATGCTTTTAAACTACCGGCGACGATCTCGATTTTACCGTAGTAGTGTTCCGGAATTTTGACGTAACCGCCGATTTTATCAAAACTATCCAGCGCGGCCGTTAGATTCATAATACCCGCATCCACTTCGTGCGAACCGACATACGCACTCACTTGAGGAACGGTTGCGACGACGATGAGTTTGTCTTTGACTTTGTCCGTCAATTTTGCATTCTCTAAAAACTCGATACCCGCATCGCCGTAAATCGCTTTTTTCGCTTCGGGCATTCCTACACTCTTAATCGAAGCATCGGCAATGTCCTCTGCTTTTTCAAGATGCACTCCCTTAGCGTATGCGATGACCGCTTTGCCTTCTCCGATCGTTTGATACTCGACGAACGTTAACTCTTTTTGCTTTTCCAAAAACTTTTTATCGGCAATCACGACGGCAATATCCATCTGTTTGGCTTGGGCAAAAATTTGCGCCATATTGCCGTAAATCGCTTCGACTTTCGGATATTTCGCTTCGTAGAGTTTGAGGACTTCTTGGACGGGTTTTTTATACCCTGCACCCGCGGCGATTTTTAGCGCATCGGCATACGAACAAACCGACAATAATGCGCTTGCGAGCAAGCCAACGTACCATCTCTTCATCTTAGAGCTCCTTATTTCTTATGTAAAATCGGTGCAAATGCTTTCGTACCGATATTGACGATATCTCCCGCACGCAAATTTTGCGCCTCGCCCTCGTCCAATACGACTTCAACGATTTGTTGACCGATTGCAACGATCGCGACATAAATCACGTCGACTTTCACGATGTCTAAAAGCTCGCCCTCAAACGAAAATTTTTGACTGCCTTGCGTACGCAGCAACACGCTTTTAGCATCGCCGTCTTGAACGATTTTTCCTTGTGAGAGAACGACGACGCGAGAGCTAAGCTTATACATCTCGCTTGGATCGTGACTGACCATGATCGTCGTCGTTTCAAACGCTTTGTGTAAACTGAGTATTTCATGCTGAAGCTTGGTTCGCATCGAAGGATCGAGTGCCGAGAGCGGTTCGTCCATCAATAAAAGCTTCGGTCGGTTCATCATCGCGCGACACAAACTCACGCGCTGTTTTTGTCCGCCAGAAAGCGTTGCCGGTTTTCGATGCGCCAGTTCGCTTAGCTCCGTCATTTCAAGAAGTTGCTCTGCTAAAGCTTTGTCTTTTTTAACGAAAAGCAGGTTTTCCAAAACACTCATATTCGGGAAAAGCGCATAGTCTTGAAAAACAAAACCGATCCCGCGTTTTTGCGGCGCACGGTAAACGTTTTGATCGAGCCAAACCTCCCCGTCGACGCAAATACGACCTTTGGCTTTTTCCAATCCCGCGATAATACGAAGCAATGTCGTTTTACCGCTACCGCTTTGACCCGACAAAGCGACAAAGCTTTGCCGATCAATACGAAGGTCGATGCAAAGATCCATCTTTCCTAAAGAGCCTAAAAGCTCTTTTTCGATGCTGATTTCGATCATGATAGACCACCGAAATGGCTGTTCTGTTTACGGTTAAAGATATAGACCAATAACAAAACGCAAAAACTAATGAACACCATAATACCGCTATAGATATGCGCACCTTGGTAATCCATAATCTCCACCATCTCGTAAATGGCAACCGATGCGACTTTGGTTTCACTCGGAATACTCCCGCCCACCATTAACACAACGCCGAATTCGCCGACCGTATGAGCAAACGTAATGACGACGGCGGTAAGCATAGAAGGTTTAATATTGGGCAGCGCGACGCGAAAGAGTGTAGAGAGCTTGCTTTTACCGGCGATATAAGAAGCTTCGAGCATATTTTTCGGTAGAGCTTCAAAGCCGCTTTGTAAAGGTTGTACCATAAAAGGGAGAGAATAAAAACAACTTGCTACAACCAAACCCGTAAAATTAAAAACTAATTTTATACCGAACACGTCTCTAAAAAATTGACCGATAGGAGAGTGAAACGAAAGAGTGAACAGAATATAAAAACCTAAAACAGAAGGAGGCAAAACAATAGGCAGAGCGGTTATTGCTTCAAAAATAGGCTTATAACGTGACCGAGTCTGCGATAATTTCCATGCTAAAAACAATGAAATAATCAAGAGGATAACCGTTGTGATGCTCGCAAGCTTGAATGAAATGAAAAATGGGGTCAATTCCAATGCCGTTATTTTTTCAAACATCGAGAACCTCCGTGATAAAGACTTCGCTCGCCTTCATCAATAAGACGACTTCATCGCCCACCTGTAAACGCATGCGTTTGCACGATGCCATCGTCATGAGGCTTTGCATCACAGATGAACCGACATGTAGCTCGACGTTACACAAAAGCGTTCCTTCTTCGATACGATGAACCGTTGCGTAAATTTGATTGGAGTAGCTCAATTCTCCCGAAAGATTTTTGGCGATAGCAACGTGGGAAGGTTTGACGCCTAAGATAACGTTCGAACCTACATGTACATTTTTTGGTAGCTCCAATCCCATCATTTTGAGGGAGTAATTTTCCCCCTCAAAATGCACGATATGAAGATTTTGCGCTTCTTCGATTTGACTGATACGTGCCGGTAGCTTATTCATTCACCAAATATCCGTAGCTTTTGAAGATTTTTTTGGCGGGAGCACTCAAAATAAAATCGTAAAACGCTTTGGCTTCCGCGTTATGCTCGGCTTGTTTCAAGACGACGATACCTTGTGCAATCGGCGTATAAAGTTTGGCATCGACCATCACCCACTCTTTGCCCTCTTTATAATTTTTCATTTTATCGCTGTAAAATGCCGATGCATTGACAAATCCTACGTCAGCCGCGGTAATCGAAAATTGTAATGCTTGAGAAATGCTATCGCCGTAAACCAATTTGGGTTCGGTTTTTTCAAACACCTTGGCATTTTTAAATGCTTCAATGCTCGCCGTTCCGTACGGTGCGGTCGTGGGATTGGCAATAGCGACTTTTTCGACTTTCGGATCGTTTAAAACCGCCATTCCTCGGCTCAGATCCAACCCTTTCGTACTCACCATCGCTAAAGCACCGCTGGCGTAAACGACCGGCTTGGTGATCGCAAATTGTTCCGCATAAAGATTTTCGGGGAATTTCATATCTGCACTTAAGAAAAGATCGAACGGTGCACCGCTTTTAATTTGCGTCGTAAATTTTCCGCTTGCCCCTAAAATCGTATTGACCTTAGTGTTAGGGTTGGTTTTGGCAAACTCCGTTTTTAAAACCTCAATCGCATCGCTCAGATTCGCCGCAACGGCAACGCTGATTTCTCCCGCAAGAAGGGAGACGGAAAGAAGAACGCTTGAAAGAAAAAACTTTAACATGTAGACTCCTTAGAATAATTTTATTTTCCGATTAAGATACTGCTGGATTTAATGATGGCACATACCCGTGAGCCGACGCAAAGAGCAAGGCTTTTTACCGACTCGGTCGTGATGGTAGCGACGATCACGTCGTTTTGCCCGATGTCGACGCTCACTTGGGCATTGACTTCGCCGAGTTTGACGTCGGTGACCATACCTAAAAGTTTATTGCGCGCACTGGTCGCAAGTTCGATTTGATTTGAAATCAATACCGAAGAGGCTTTGATAATACCGACAACCTCGTCGCCGATATTTAATCCCATCTCTTCCACCGCGCTATGCGTAATGGTCGAAACTAAAATCACGCCGCTTTTAAGAACGATGCTAACTTCCGCATTCACTTTTGCCAGCTTAATGTCGCCGACTTTTCCCATTAACTGATTTCGTGCACTGATTTGCATGGCTATCCTTTGTATGTGTTTAAGAAAACCTTTTTCAAAATTACCCACATCAGAAAGCCGATTTAAAAACCTCTCATACTCTTTTTTTAAAACGGCGTAGTTGGCAACGACCTCTTGCCCAAAAGAAGTCAGCGTCGTTCCGCCGCCGCCGCTTCCTCCCGTTACGCGTACGACCAAAGGATGATCCGAGAGGTTGTTCATCGTGTCGACGGCTTCCCAAGCCGCTTTGTAACTAAGACCGACGCTTTTAGCGGCACTGCTGATCGATCCTGTCGTTGCGATCGCCTCTAAAAGCCGAATCCGCTTTTCAAGGAGTGCCGGTTTATCAAAGCTTAAAAGTCCCGTACCGAAGTTTTCCATAACGTCCTCTATCCTTATGTAGTTGTAGTATATAACGATGGATCGAATTAACCTTAAAACGGTTAAATATCGAGGCATTATAACGTTATTACCTTAAAAGATATAACGATTTTATGATGAATTTTTGCCCACTCCAATGCTTTGACGATCGTAAAGACGCGTCGATGTTTTTCTAAAACGACGCAATTTGAGCAAATCGGCTATTTTAGCCGTTTCAAAAAGAAAGACTTAAGGTTTTTTGATTAAAATGAAAAAAATTTTTTTGAAAAGAGTCCCATGATCCGACCGTTATTGACGCTTTTTTGCGGAACAACCCTTTTAGTTACCGGTTTGAATGCAGCCTATTTAGACAAAGAGACAGCCGATCGTATTAAAAAAAATACCGATGCGATTATTGCAAAAGATTTGAACAATAAACAACTTATTTTTGCCAAAGACGAACAAAAAATCAACCAACCCGCAAGCTTGACGAAAATCATGACGGCGATGTTGGCGATCGAAAGCGGACGTATGAACGACGTCGTGACGATTACGCGCGAGATGATTCAAGTCGAACCTACCAAAGCCAACTTACGCGTCGGCGAAAAATTTTATTTACGAGACCTTGTCAAGGCGGCCATGGTTATGTCCGCTAACGATGCGGCAATGTCGATCGGCGTCTATTTAGGCGACGGCGACGTGGACAATTTTGTCAAACAAATGAACCAAAAAGCTAAAAAAATCGGTATGAAAAATACCAATTTTACCAATCCGTGCGGTTTTGACATCGGCAACCACTACTCGACCGCACAAGATTTATTGGCACTCAGCGAATACGCAATCAAAAACAGCCAGTTCAACGATATGGCAAAACTCAAACGCCATGATTTTAGGGCACTCAATACCAAACGCAGTTATGCGGCGTACACGCACAATAAATTGCTCAATAACTACAAATACGCAGTCGGAATCAAAACGGGATACACGCAAAAAGCAGGACCGTGTCTCATTGCACGTGCCAAAAAAGATAACAAAGATATTCTGGTCGTCATGCTCAATTCCGAACACCGTTGGAACGATATTAAAACCATTTTTGAAGACGTACTACCCGATATTACCGAGGACAAACCCGTTGCAAAAAAAGCGGTCGTAACGCCGAAGAAGGCGACAAAGAAGGCGTCTTCGGCAAAAAAAAAGGCTCAAAAGCTCGCCTAAGCGAGCTTTTTAACGCCAAATAAATCGAGCTTAACGGCTCAAATCTTTTGCTCTTTCGTACGCGGCATCCATCGCTTTGATAAAACTGTCGCGCACTTTGCCCTCTTCCAATTTCATATATCCGGCAACCGTCGTACCCGCCGGCGACATGACTTTATCTTTCAACAGTGCGGGGTGTTCACTTTTTAAAACTTCGCCGATTCCCTCAAATAATGCGGCGATCATCGGAAACGTCAATTCCCGTTTAAGTCCCAAATTGACCGCGCCGTCGCTTAACGCTTCGGCAACCAAGGCAATCCAAGCCGGCGCACAGCCTCCAAGCCCCATCGCTACGTCAAGCTCTTTTTCGCTTCCAAGCCAAAAACAACTGCCGATCGTTTCCAAGACTTCCAAAGCGATCGGCTTTAACGCTTCGTCGCCGCATAAAGAGGTGACGGATTTACGCACCGATGCCGCCATATTCGGCATAGCGCGTACGTAATGTTGAGCTTGAATTCCTTCTTTAAGTTGCGCTAAGCTTACACCCGCCATAATCGAGATAACGCCTTGTGCAACGCCTTGCGTTCGTAAAGCGGGAAACGACTGGGGTTTGATCGCTAAAATAACGACATAGTTCTCTAGCGAAGGCGTTTCGTTCACAATCGTTACGTTCGGAAACATCTCTTTTAAAACGTGCGCGCGTTTTTCGTTTTGTTCTACGACCGTAATATCTTTGACATGTAAGCTTTGAAGCATCGCTCCGCCCATATTTCCGGCACCGATTAACAGTAGTTTCATTCCTTATCCTCGTTTTTGAAAAAATTATAACGCAAATTTCGTTAAGTCCGCTTTTGAGTCTGCCGTAACCCTTGTGAAACCAAAAAGCGTTATACTATGTTTACTCTATGCAAGGATCGTACGATGGCGCAAACGCTTCCGCTTGTTTCGATTTACCTTCCCAAGCCTTACCGCAAAGACGAAATTGAAATGCGTTTGGCCTGTTCGATGAAAAAAGGCATCGAACAGGCGTTTTACACCGAATATAAAGAGACCTATCTTGTGTACACGCGCTTTAACGTCATCACGTTTATCAATTGGAACAAAGATTCGATCGTTAAAGCTTTAGAAAAGCTCGGCGTTGAAAATGCACCCGCGTTTGAGCGGCACTATCTTTATCAAGATTACCCTATCGAAATCGATGCGTCGCTCTCCAGCGCGTGCAACGTTTATAACGAACGCATCGTCTTAAAAGAACCCTTAACGCTTTATCTCGTGATCATTGCCTTGATCGTTTCGCAAAGCGTCGGACTCGAAAAATACGAACAAGATTTGAGCCTTCATTTTGAAGAGAGTCAACGTTTATTGGATTTGACGCAACACTACTCACTTTTTCGCCGTTCCAAAATCATTGTTTTTGCACGCACCTTAAGTGCCATCCAACACGCAATGGTGAGCGACTTGTTTTTACTCGACAAACCCAACATTTTATGGGACAACGCGGAAGCCGAAAAACTTTACAACCGCCTTTCGTCGATTTTGGAACTGAAAGATCGCTTTGAAATCGTCGAACACAAACTTTCGCATCTCAAAGACGATATTTCCATGGCACTCGATCTGATTAACCATAGGCATAGCGAAGTTTTAGAGTGGATTATTATCGTACTGATCGGTTTTGAAATCGTTATGGGCCTGATCGAATTCTTCAAAGCCTGATAGACGACTTTTGTTCTTCGCAAACAAGCAAGTCGCCTAATGCTTCGCTACAACCTTATTCACGATTTTTCGAACAATCGGGACAACCGTTAAAACGGCAGGAAAAGCTACAACATACGCTCTCCAAAACGCCTGAAACCATTTCATCCCAAAACCGTCGATCAAACCGACGTTAATCAACGTGATCACAAACGACATCAAAAGGGTCATAAAAAAAGACATCAAAAAAGCAAAGGTAATAAACTCATACTTTTTGGGGATCAAACGTACCTCCTACGATTTGAATTTCGTGTTTCGGGTAAGAAACGGCAATGCCTTCGTGTCGCAACGCTTGATAAATCGCCAAATTAACGTCGTATTGCGTTTTAAAATAACGCTTCGTCGGAACCCAATAGCGAAGCCCGATTTCAATCGCACCTTGCGCCAACTGCGCGATGCCGACCAAGGGTGGATGCGTTTGTGAAACGTCGGGACAAGCATTGAGCGTCGTTTGGATCAATGCAATCGCTTTAAGCGGATCGCTTTCGTATGTCAGAAACAATCGACTCTCAACAACTCGTTCCTCAAACGAATTAACCAAAATATCGCCGATCATCTTTTTATTAGGAACGCTGATGAGCTCTTCGTCTTCGTTACGAAGCATCGTATACGAGAGCTTAATCTCCTCCACCACGCCGTAAACGCCTGCAACCAAGAGCGTATCGCCGACTTTAAACGGGCGCGAAACGATCAGCAAAACACCCGCGGCATAATTAGAAACGCTTCCTTGCAACGCCAATCCGGCCGTGAGCGAAGCTGCGCCGATTGCCGCAACGAAAGGTGCGATCGAGATACCGACTTTACCTAAGGCAACCACGATCATCGCCGTTAAAACCAATACTTTGGCGACGTTCGCTAAAAAGCGCGCCAAGGTCATATCCAAGCGATATTTCGCAAACAAACGCATCAAAAGCGCGTAAACGTATTTTGCGCCGAACCATCCGATCACGACGACGATCAGCGCACCGATAAGCTGGAAACTGTACTGCGTCAAAAATTCGATCACGACGCCGTAGACTTTTTGAAGGCTTTTAAGTTCGTGTTCCACTTCGTTCTCCTTCAGTTTATTATCTTTTGACACGCGTTTGAAGCAAAGCTCCAAAAGCTACGCTAACGCTGAGTTCTCCAAGACGGAGTGCCCACGCACCTTCGGTGCTTTTTTATCTTTAACACGCCTTTAGAGCTAAGCTCTAAAAGCTACGCTAACGCTGGGTTCTCCAAGACGGAGTGCCCACGCACCTTCGGTGCTTTTTTATCTTTAACACGCCTTTAGAGCTAAGCTCTAAAAGCTACGTTAACACTGGGTTCTCTTCGGCAGAGTGCCCACGCACCTTCGGTGCTTTTTTATCTTTAACACGCCTTTAGAGCTAAGCTCTAAAAGCTACGTTAACACTGGGTTCTCTTCGGCAGAGTGCCCACGCACCTTCGGTGCTTTTTATCCGACATCTTTCTGACATCTTTTCCGTCATCTTTCAAATTTTAGGGTGAAGAGGTTTATTTCACTACCCAAAGCATAGCATACTCTCTCTTAACGTTTTTTTCGAAATGAAATGAACATATGTAAAAGGATAAAAAATATCTGAATATTTCTTTCTAGAGTCAAATCGTCTAGTTTTTATTAATTAAAATAAATTATTATTCTAATCAAATAAATCTATAAAAAGGAAAAAATATGACCAAAACCGTTTACATGGATAAATACCCGATCTTTAGTTTGAGTATCGAAAAGAGCGAGTGTCAATACGATACGATCGAGGCTATTTTGGAGGCGTTAAAAGCGAAAGTCGAAGCCCATCCGATTGCAAAATTTATTGCCGTTTTTAATAATTACGAGCATACCAAAAGCCTTGAGGGAGAAATCGCTCCGGAAATTCTTGATGCTAGAAATCTTGTTTTTTGCTTTGGACAAGCGATTCCAAACTCTAAAATTCTAGCGGTTCGCCCGCGTTCCATCGGCATTTGCGAAACGAAAGAGCGTTTTATTCTCGATTTTCTTGAAGCTCCCAAAGAACAAATGCACGCAACGATGGAGGCTTGGGTCAAATCGCTGATCAACGTTGCCTGAGAGCTTTAGGAGAAATCCATGCACCTTTTATTTGCTTTGTTTGACTTCTATAAAGAGGGTTTTGCGCATTTAACCCTCGGCAAAACGCTTTGGAAAATTCTCTTCGTCAAATTGTTGATTATGGCGGTCGTGTTTAAACTCTTGTTCTTTCACACGACCTTGCACACGCGCTTTTCTAACGACGAGGAGCGGAGTGATTTTGTTTTAGAAAATCTTACGAAGGAGAGAAAATGAACGAGCTTACTTCGGTAGATTGGAGTCGTGCGCAGTTTGCGCTGACGGCAATTTACCATTTTTTATTTGTTCCTTTAACCTTGGGATTGAGTTTTATCATCGCGATTATGGAGACGATTTACGTTACCACAAAAGAGAGTGCGTGGAAAAAGATCACGCAATTTTGGATGGGTCTTTTTGCTATCAACTTTGCCATCGGCGTCGCGACGGGATTGATTATGGAATTTGAGTTCGGTACGAACTGGGCAAATTATGCATGGTTCGTCGGCGATATTTTCGGCGCGCCTTTAGCGATCGAGGGCATTTTGGCGTTTTTCATGGAGTCAACCTTTTTTGCCGTGATGTTTTTCGGCTGGAATAAAGTCAGTCCCAAATTTCACCTTCTTTCGACCTGGCTCGTCGCCGTAGGCTCCAATCTTTCGGCCTTTTGGATATTAGTCGCCAACGGCTGGATGCAGTATCCTATCGGTATGCATTTTAATCCCGCCGCCGCGCGTAACGAGATGGCAAACTTTTTTGACGTCATTTTTTCTCCCGTCGCTATCGCCAAATTTTTACATACCGTTGCTAGCGGTTACGTCATCGGCGCGCTTTTCGTTATCGGAATTTCGGCATGGTTTTTACTCAAAAACCGCGACGTGCTTTTTGCCAAACGCTCTTTGGTCGTAGGCGCGTCTTTTGGACTTTTAACCTCTCTTTTTTTAACGATTAGCGGAGATGAGAGTGCGTACCAAGTCGCACAACACCAACCGGTCAAACTGGCGGCAATGGAAGGATTGTATCAAGGAGAGTCGCGTGCGGGGATTATCGCGTTTGGTATTTTAAATCCCGACAAACGTCTCGGCGACGACGCACACGAATTTTTAGGCGATATCGAACTGCCTTACATGTTATCGTTACTCGGACATCGAAACGTCGATGCTTTCGTTGCCGGATTGGAAGATTTGGTCTACGGCAATGCGGCGCACGGATTGCCTTCGGCTCAAGAACGCATCGATAGCGGAAAGATCGCGCTTAAAGCTTTAAGCGATTTTAGAACCGCCAAAGCACAAAACGATACGGACGCGATGAAGACGCACGAAGCGATTTTACAAGCGCATATGAAAGATTTCGGTTACGGGTATTTTGAGAAACCCGAACAAATCGTACCGCCGATCGCCCTTTCGTTTTACAGTTTTCACATCATGGTTTCTCTTGGCATGTGGTTTATCGTCCTTTTTGCATTAACGCTTTTCTTGACGCTCAAACGCGACGTTCAAACCAAAAAACCGCTTCTTTACGCCGCTCTTTGGAGCATCCCTTTAGGCTATATTGCCGCCGAGGCGGGTTGGATCGTCGCCGAAGTCGGCAGGCAACCGTGGGCGATTCAAGATCTGATGCCCACGCACATTGCCGCGACGCATTTAGGAAGCGGAAATATCGCGCTTTCGTTTAGCTTATTTGCACTTTTGTTTACGGCGTTGCTGATTGCCGAAATTAAAATTATGCTGAAGCAAATCGCTCTCGGTCCCAACGGAGGTCACTGATGTTTGAAACGCTCTCGTATATCCACCTCCAACAATTATGGTGGATGATTCTTAGTCTCTTAGGCGGCATTTTTGCCTTTTTACTCTTTATTCAAGGCGGTCAAACCTTGTTGTTTAGCCTTCCGCAAAACGAAACCGAAAAGAGCATGCTCGTCAACTCTTTAGGACGTAAATGGGAGCTGGGCTTTACGACGCTCGTTCTTTTCGGCGGTGCGATTTTTGCAGCATTTCCGCTGTTTTACGCCACGAGTTTCGGAGGCGCCTACTGGGTTTGGCTTGCGATTTTGTTTTGTTTCATCGTCCAAGCCGTCAGTTACGAATACCGCAAAAAGCCCCATAATTTTTTAGGGCAAAAAACCTACGAGGCATTTTTATACCTCAACGGTTCGCTCGGCGTGATACTCATAGGCGTTGCGTTAAGCACGCTTTTTAGCGGGGCAGCATTTCGTCTCGACGAAAATTTCTTCGTCCGATGGGAAGGCTCGTTTCGGGGTCTTGAAGCCCTGTTCGTACCGCAAAATTATCTTTTGGCGTTTACCCTTTTCTTTTTAGCAAGATTGTGTGCCGGACTTTACTTTTTGAGCAATATCGCATCTCAAACCTTACATGTAAGAATCCAATCGATGCTTTTACGCAATACGCTTTTCTTTTTGCCTTTCTTTCTCGGGTTTTTAGCGTGGATTTTTCTCAAAGACGGCTACGGCTACGACGATAACGGCGTCGTATATATCATCGCTTTCAAATATTGCGACAATCTTCTTGCAATGCCGCTTGTCGCTTTGATGCTCGTACTCGGCATTAGCTTCGTACTCGTTGCACTCTATCTTGGAATCGTCAAAGCGCATCGGCAAGCGATTAAGCTTATGGGAACGGGTATCGTTCTTGCCGTTACGTCCGTTTTCTTACTCGCGGGATTGAACCAAACGGCATTTTATCCCTCGCTCTCGTCGCTTCAAAGCTCACTGACGATCCAAAACGCCAGCGGCAGTTTTTATACGCTCGTTGCGATGAGTTACGTCGCACTTTTGATCCCTTTCGTCTTATCTTACATCGCTTACGCATGGTACGCAATGGATCGAAAACGTATCGATGAAGCCGAAATGACCGATTCGGCATCGCATCATTATTAAGGAGAAAGTATGGACTATACTGCATCGATTCTATGGCTTATCGCATGGCCGATCGTCATTTTTGCCGCTTACCGTTTTGTTCGTTTTAATTTGAAGCACCTCAAATAGCCAATAAAGAAGCATCGCTTAGATGCTTCTTTCAACTTTTTTGAGATTATTTTTTAAACCATATCTTACATCAAGCATTCACGTGCTACTATCCGACCTATGAATCCTTATTTTTTAATACGATGCTCATGAGCATCCTCCATTCTCTTATTTTTTTCGGTGCGCCTCGGTCGGAAATCGACTCAAATGATTTAAACGATCGCATCAATCTTGAACGCGCCAAAATCTATTTCAGCCATACCAAGATCAGCCTTTTATCGCTTTTTCTCGGCCTTATTATCGGCGTCGTTTTACTCGACTTTTTTAAGGTTTCATGGACCTTAATTACGCTCTGGTCGCTGGCACTTAGCACACTCGGCATCGTGCTGTTTCGCTATGAACAACACGTACACGCTCTGACGTTAACCCCTCAAAACGTCGGAATATTAATTGCGAAACGTTTGGGCATTAGCTTTGGTATCGCATTGGTTTGGGGTCTGTTTATTCCCTTAATGCCCGAATCTTCCAAATTGGCGTACACGCTTTCGTATATCGCGATGTCGACTTTCGTGCATATCGGGTTTTTAAGTTTTAGCCTGATTCCCATGCAGTTTTGCATCAATTTTTTAGGCGTGCTTTTGCCCTTTGAAGCCACGTTAGTCAGCGAATATTTCAAAACCGACGACCCGTTTTTTGCGATCTTGGCGGCCATTTTTATGCTGTGCGAAGGGGTTTTATTTCTCAAAGCACTCGTTAACGCTAAAACCGCCGTACGCGTTATCGTCTTAAACGAAAAACTCAAAGACGAAATTCTTGCATCCGCCGAAGCCAAAAAACGCATCGAATACCTCGCATACCACGACCACCTCACCGGCGTATGGAATCGACGCTACATCGAAAACTTCATCGATGCTTTACGAAAAGAGCGTCGCACGTTCGGTATTATTTTGCTCGATATGAATTATTTTAAAGAGATCAACGATACGTACGGACACGCGTTCGGCGACGAACTCTTGATCGGTTTTGTTCAAACGATGCAACCTACGTTACCGAAATCTGCGTGCTTGGGACGTTTGGGAGGCGACGAGTTTATCGTCGTTCTGAGAGAGTGCCATAGCTATACGGTGCTTGAAGAGACGATGCTCACGCTTAAAGCCCTTTTGAAAAAAGTCTACACGATCAACGCCGTCGAAATCACAAGCAGCACCAGCGTCGGAGCGGCATTATACCCGATCGACGCCAATGACGTCGAAG
The DNA here is from genome assembly GCF_001548055.1 of Sulfurospirillum cavolei. Lineage (GTDB taxonomy): Bacteria > Campylobacterota > Campylobacteria > Campylobacterales > Sulfurospirillaceae > Sulfurospirillum. The sequence continues at coordinate 659,693 of NZ_AP014724.1, read as the reverse complement.
CCCTCATCCGCCTTGCCGACGAGCGCATGTACGCCGATAAACACAAGGATCACCGTGTTTTTAACCCTTAAGCGAGGCATTATTACGCTGAACGCTCAACCGCGAAAATCGGCAAGATCAAAAGGAAAACCGTACCCTTCAGGCTTGAATGCATAGGGATTTTCGGAAGTTTGCTTTTGAAGTTGTTCGAACATATCAGAGATCGTTTGAGTATTGTTACGCGTAGCGTCGAGTAAAGACTCCGTGCTTATTTTTAAGGAATCTTGGCGCATCTGTGCACGTAATGTTTCTTCATCCTCGCGAGAAATCGTTTTATAAAGCCCGAAATCGTAATTTTGTAGCTTGGTATCATCGTTCAAATCCGCATACTTTTCTAACAAATCTTGATGAAATTTGTTCATATCGCGCAAAACGTTTTTGCGATAATTTTGTCCGAATTTATCAAGCAATCCTTCTTCCAACGTCACTTTCCCGTCAAGGTTCGTATCCATCATAAGCGTATGTTCCAACTCTTTTTCAATACTGTTTTCAAACGCGACGTATTGGGCAGAAGCGGCACTACTTTTTCCGTTTTGTTGCTCGCTTGCCTCGGTATCTACAAAAAGACTATGAGCGTCAGGTGTCAAATCTAAAGCACGATAATGAGCTCCCGATCCAAGTGAGATCTTCACCAATTTTTTGCCGATATAATCGTAGTTCGTCTGGCGTTCAAATCCAATCGTCAACGTTTTAGCTTCATCCTTTTCGATCAACCCGTTTCCGTCGGTATCGGACGCAGCATAATTACGATCTATCGCGATATTGTGCAACCATCCTGCGACAAATGCTTCCGCTTCTCCATTGAGGCGTAAAACGCCCTCACTGCGCTCGAAAAAGTTGTTCTCTCCGTCAAATTTTTCTTTCAATCTTTCGACATTGGCTTTTGAAAGTTCAAGCGTCATATACGCATTTTTGTTTTCGGGATCGCGGATCACTACGGTACGGTTAGGTTCGTTTTTCTTACTGTCGGAATAGCTCACGTACGTCAGTTTTGATGTATCGACGACCAGTTGTTCATTTTTGAGCTCGGCAAGAGAAAGTTTGTGGGAAGAAAATGCTACCGAAGCGTAAATTTCGCCTTCGGTTGATATTTCGGTCGGTAGTTTTTTGAGTGCTTCCAATTCTCGCATACTGAGCTTTACTCTAGGAGTTTTGTATGTTTCCGTTTGTGAGAGAGAAGAGGAAATCGTGAGACTCACAAATACTCCTTTAGAAAATCTTTTTTTTAATATCGACCGATCGAAAAAGTTAATGAGCCTCAATTGTAGCGGCATACGTCTTTTTAGCGATTAATACCATTGGGCGTTTTTCATGCTCTCATAATTTTTGCACCCCGCTTCGTCACCTAAACTGCATGCTTGTTGAAACAGTTGGTACGCTTTTTTTTCATTGACGTTGATGCCTTTTCCGCTTAAATACATCATCCCAAGATTAGTACATGTCGATGCGTCGTTTGCGTCGCACGCTTTTTGATAATACAAAACCGCATACGCGTCGTTGCCGTCTTGTTCGTACAAGGTACCCAAATGCGCGCAACTTTTCGCATCGGCGGCTTCGCAGGCTTTGTCGTAATAGTCCACGGCTTTTTGCATATTTTCGTCGGTACCGACACCGTTTTCGTACAATTTCGCCGCGCTCGCGCATGCGCTCATGTCGCCCATTTCGCAGGCTTTCGCGTACAGATCGAGTGCTTTAGCGGGATGAATTCCGGCATGGCCGTTTTCGTACATGTAAGCAAGGTGCGTACACCCTTCGGCAAGTTCAAGCTGGCATGCTTTGGTGTAAAGCTCTCTTGCTTTGGGGAAATTTTGATGGACGCCGTCGCCCACATGGTACATCGCGCCTAACGCCAAGCAAGCTTTCGCGTCGTTTTGGTCGCACAGGTTTTGAAAATAACTCTCTCGGTTGAAGTCTAAAGCAAACAGTGCGGAAGCTAAAAAGCACATCGCTATCCATGATTTCATCCTCTTCTCCTTGCCTTCATTTGGATTATTATATTACAATACTTTTATGAATAATCCTACCCAAACCCTCACCGTGCATTATGCAAAAGCACCTTTTTTCCAAATACGCCAAACGCTTCAAAGCGACCGAGCCTACGAATCCCACGCTCACTCAAGCCTCTCGATCGGCTACATGTTAGAAGGGAAAACCCGCTTTAGGCTTCCGCAAGGAGCGTTTTTACTGCAAAAAGGAGCCCTTGCACTGATCGAACCGCATACGCAACATGCGTGCAATCCGCTAGAGCACACCCGACGTAGCTACGTGATGGTCTATTTCGACGCCACATTTTGCCTCAAAATCCAATCCGAACTTTTCGGCCCAACCCAAACCCTGCTTCCGCTTCGCACACCCTTAGTGTTTCATCAACGCTTATGCGAAACGTTTGAACATCTGATAGCTTCGCTCCTAAAGAGCTATTCGGCACTTCATGTGCGTGCGCTCGAAGGATGGCTTAAAGAGTTTTTATGGATTTACAGCGAACCTGATTCGCCGCAAAAGACACCCTCTTCCATGCGTGAAATTGCCCATTTTTTAGAAAGTCGCATTGACGAACCTTTAAGCCTTGCAAGCCTTGCGCAACGTTTCGGATACAACCCTTTTGTTCTATTGCGTCGTTTCAAAGCCTCTTACGCTTGTACGCCCAAACACTACGGACTCGATCAACGTATCGAACACGCCAAAGAGTTGTTGCAAAAAGGCGTTTCGATCGCGATGTGCGCGCAATACTGCGGCTTTAGCGATCAAAGCCATTTTCACCGCTTTTTCAAACGCCGTACCGCACTGACGCCCAAAGAGTATCAGGTCAATTTCGTACAATAATATTTGACGGGTTTTTTTTATACTTACATGTAAAAAAGGAACCTTATGTTCGAACCGCAATTTTTCACCCTGACCTCTCTTTACTTTTTAGCGCTTCTCAGTCCGGGGCAAGACTTTTTTCTCATCGTCAAACACGCTTTAGCGCACGGGTATCGCAAAGCGTGGTGGAGTTGCTTGGGGATTGCCTCCGGCAATGCGTTTTACATCGCACTTGCCTATATCGGGCACGAATTTTTAAGCACGTACCCGACACTGCTTCGCTTCGTCGAAACGGGCGGTGCGATTTTTTTAGGCTATCTTGGATGTCTCTTACTGTTCGCGCCCGCACCCGCACTCGATCGTAAAACGCGCCCCAACGTCACAATAGCTTTCAAACTTTTTGTCCAAGGAGTGTTGTCGGCACTGCTCAATCCCAAAAATATTCTCTTTTATTTCTCGTTGCTTTTTACGATTATCAAACCCGAAACGTCTTTACATGTCAAGATTTTTTACGCGGTATGGATGACGGCAATGTTATTGGCGTGGGACATGAGCGTTGCGGTGTTGTTTGCTCATGCCAAGCAGTCTCGCTTCTTTGCGTACCTGCATACTTTGCAAAAAATCATCGGAGCGGTGCTAATCGCTTTTAGCGTTTGGCACCTTTACCGAGATTTCGTTGCTTTCACGATAGGATAAATATTTTTGTAGATTTGCAAACCGCTATTGATAGCGCAACGCCTCGATCGGCTCTAAATTGGCGGCTTTTCGTGCGGGATAAAATCCGAAAAAGACGCCCACGCACGTTGCCACCAAAAAGGAGATGACGATCGAGCTTTGCGTAATCACGACGCTGATAGGGAAAAAGGCACCCACCCCGTACGCTCCGCCGATTCCGACGCACACGCCGATCAAACACCCGATAATAGAGATCATCAAGGCTTCAAGCAAAAATTGAAGCAAAATATTGCGTTGTTTGGCACCGATTGCGATACGAATACCGATCTCGCGCGTTCGCTCCGTCACGGAAACCAGCATAATGTTCATAATGCCGATACCGCCGACCAACAACGAAATCGAAGCGATCGCCGCCAACATCAACGACATCGCTTTGGTCGTCTCCGCCGCGGTATTGGCGAGTGCGGTCAAGTTGCGAATCGTAAAATCGTCCTCGGCGTTAGGTCGCAATTTATGATTTTCGCGCAACAAGACTTGCATCTCCTCTTCGGCTTTATCCATCACACTCTCCGAAACCGCTTCTACCATAATAAAACGCACGACGCCTTTAAACTGACTTCCGAATAACTTGGTTTGCGCCGTCGTAATCGGAACCATGACCGTATCGTCTTGGTCGCGCCCGTCCAAACTCTGCCCTTTGGAGGCAAGCACGCCCAAAACGATATACGGACTGTTTTTGATACGAATCGTTTTTCCGACGGGACTTTCGTCACCGAACAGATTGGTCGCAACGGTTTTACCGAGTACCGCGACACGCGTCGCACTTCTAACGTCCGAGTCGGAGAAAACGCTTCCCTCTTCGCTCGGCCAGTCTCGTACCTCGAAAAACGCCGGCGTCGTTCCGGAGACTTGCGTATTCCAGTTGGAAGACTGATACACCAGCTGCGCCGTACCCGGAACGACCGGAGCGGCGGCTTTAATGCTAGAGAGCTCTTCGATCGCGCTTGCGTCGTTCATCTTCAAGGTTTGAACCCCGCCGCTTCCGATACGAACGCCTCCGGATGTCATCGAACCCGCTAAAACGATAAACAAGTTGCTTCCCATCGACGCGATCGACTCTTTGACTTTTGCCTGCGTTCCGGCTCCAATGGAAGACATCAAAATAACCGCCCCTACGCCGATGACCATACCGAGCATCGTCAAAAACGTCCGTAAACGGTTAGCACTCATCGCACTCCATGCCTCTTGCAACATCATAAAAATCATACGAGACTCGCTTGAAAATGTTCGGTCAATCCGTCGTGTTGAATGCGTCCGTCGACAAAATTGACCAAACGCTTGGAATACGCGGCAATGTCCGGTTCGTGTGTAACCAAAACGATCGTAATTTTTTCTTGATCGTTGAGTTTGCAAAATAGATCCATAATCTCTTGACTGGTTTTCGTATCCAGATTTCCCGTCGGCTCATCCGCTAAAATCAATTTCGGACGATTGATCAGTGCACGTGCAATGGCGACGCGTTGCTGTTGACCGCCTGAAATCTGATTGGGAAGATAGGTCGCGTACGCTTCGAGCCCTACGCTTTTGAGCACTTCAAGCGCGCGTACTTTGCGCTCTTTAGCACCAATACCGGCATACACTAAAGGCAAAGCGACGTTATCGATCAAATTTTTACGTGCTAAGAGGTTAAAGCCTTGAAACACAAAACCGATGACATGATTGCGAAGCGACGCAAGTGCATCTTTATCCAAGGTCGTCGTATCCGTTTCGTTAAGAAAATAGTTTCCAGACGTTGCCTTATCCAAGCATCCCAAAATATTCATAAACGTCGATTTTCCCGAACCGGAAGGTCCCATAATCGCCACAAATTCGCCGCTTTGAATCGTAATATCGACACCTTTTAGCACGCAAACTTCGCCCGCATCGGTATGATAATTTTTCGTTAACGCTTCGATACGAATGACTTCAGCCATTAAAACGGCCTTCCCATCGGCGGTGTTGCGACCTTTTTCGCCGAAGCGTCTTTGACCTCTTCCACGATAATTTGATCGCCTGCGTGAAGCTCATCGCTAATAATCTCGCTCAAACGATTGTCCGTAATACCGACTTTAACCTCGATAGGCTTCGGTAAACCGTTTTCTAACATGTACACCGTCGAAGTCTTTTTCTCTTTTTTATCTTTATGTTGCGTTAAAGCCGTTCCTTTAGCATCCGTGCCGATCGGTTTGGGTTTAAGGCTCGTCGGCTTATAGCGTAACGCCGCATTGGGAACCAAAAGAGCATTTTGACGTTGCGCCAATACGACGTTGACGTATGCCGTCATACCGGGTGCTAAAATTTCTTCGGGATTTTCAACGGTCACGACGACATCGTAGGTAACGACGTTAGAGGTTGTCGTCGCATTGAGGCGTACTTGCTTGACCGTACCTTGAAAAATGCGATCGGGAAAAGCATCGACCGAAAAATTGACGCTTTGACCTTCTTTAATCCGTCCGATGTCCGCTTCGGCAAAGCTGGAGTCGATTTGCATTTGCCTTAAATCTTGGGCAATTTTAAAAAGCGTCGGAGCTTGTAAGCTTGCCGCGACGGTCTGTCCGACATCGATTTGACGGTCGATAACAACACCCGAAACCGGCGATTTGATCACGGTATAAGCCAAATTCGTCGCATCTTTTTGGCGTTGTGCCGCGGCTAAATCCACGGCGGCACGTGCGGCCTTTTGCGCTTGAATCGAGCCATCGAGTTCTTGTTTGGAGATATATGCCTGCGCAAACAATTCACGCATGCGTTTCAAGTTGGCATCGGCAAGTTCCAAGGAAGCTTGTGCACTTTTTAAATTCGCATCGCTTTGCGCCAATTGCGCCTCAAACAGTGCCGGATCCAATTCGGCAAGGACTTGTCCCTCTTTAACGCGATCGTTGAAATCGGCATATAAACGAATGATTTTCCCCGAGACTTGCGATCCTACCGTAACGAGAACCAAAGGGTTAAGCGTGCCGTTGGCAGAGACCGTTTGCGTTAAATCGCCTTGCGTAATCGTTTGAAACTTGTATTTCGCTTCTACGGGAATATCGTGAAAGCGTTGCCACCACATGTAAGCACCGATCGTTACTCCGATGAGAAGGAGAAAAAACGTCCATCGGTTCCAGAGGTATTTTTTCATTCGTTTTCTCCTTTAATCGCTGACAAATTTAAGACGCCGATCGCTTTGGCAAGCGTTGCTTTTTCGATATACCAATTGTACAAAGCCTGAATGTACTCTTGCTTGGCGTTGGCAAGCGCACTTTGAGCACTCAAAAGATCCAAAATAGAGCCCACGCCCGCTTTGTAACGCCCTAACGCGACGTTGTGCGAGGCTTCGGCACTGATGAGCGTATCTTGACTTGCTTGAATCGTTTGCGTCTCGCTTACAAGCGTTTGATACGTTTGATAAACGTTCAAAGCAACGTCTTGGCGTGTTTTTTCGTATTGCGCTTTACTCAAAAGCAATTGCTCTTTCGCGGCTTGGACTTTATATTTGGTAGCGTATCCCGTAAAAATAGGAATCGTAACGTACAAACCGATCGTCGATACGCGTGAATCTTGATCGCTGATTTTTGAATCGGTACGTCCGATCGAAGAGCTGAGTGAAAAATAAGGCTTCCCGTCGGCTTTAGCGGCTTTAACGTCGGCTTCCTTGGCTTTAATCGTTGCCTCGGCGGCTAAAAGATCGGGGTGTTTTATTTGTGCTTCGTCCATCATAGCATGGACGTTTTTCTCAAAATCGTGCGTCGGAGGATTCATAGAGGGTTCAAACAACGCGACGCTCGTATCGGGAGCGAACCCTAAAACCGATGCCAATGTTCCCTGAGCGCTTCGAAGGTTACCTTCGGCTTTAATGCGCGTCAATACCGCTTGCGAATACGCCGTTTTTGCCTGCAACATATCCGCTTGGGTTGCCGTTCCGACGCGAAGTCGAACTTCGGAGGCACTCAAACTCTCTTTGGCATAACGTTCCGCTTCAACGGCCGCGTCCAAAGAAGCTTTAGAGCCAAAAAGCGAATAATAGGCCTGCAACGCTTCTAAAAAAACCGCCTGAACGGTACCGTCGTTTGAGGCGGCGGTGGCATTTAAAAGCTGCCTTGCGCTTTGCTCGTTAGCATCGCGTTTTCCAAAGTCGTACAGTAAATACGAAAGTTCCAACGCCGCTTTATCCACGCGACCCGAAGAGTATTTTTCGGAACTTTCGGTTTGAGCACTCGAACCCGTCGCATCGATCGTCGGTAAAAACGAGGCTTTGGCTTGTCCGACAAGTGCCGCTTGGTACAAAAGCGACTGCCATGCAATTTGCGTTTGCGGATTGCGACACAACGCTAGATTGACGACGTCTTCAAGGGATAACGTCCGCTTGGTATCGACATTTTCACACGAAAGCACGGAAGAAGGCGGAAGTAATTTGTGAGTTTCAAAAGGATCGTTATCGCTTGCATACGCTAAGCTTACGACAAGTATGAATCCCCATCCATATAAACGCATCGGCACATCCCATACACGAATTCAATTTACGTAATTATAGCCATTGAAATGTTAATGCATTGTTTACGAAGCGATTTTACCGCATCTATCAGGCACGGAATCTTTCTTGCATTATCAGGCATTGATCGTATGTACGTTTACAGGTTTAAGGACATCTTAACGAAAGGAACTTTACCATATCGTTATATTATTATTAATATAGATTAAAATAAACCTTCTTTTCTGAGTGTCTCGGGTATTGACTTTTAAATATTCACCCTTGACGTGCGTAAGATCAAAAGAGGCGATCAACCATAATTCGATTGTTATGCGTTATATATAAAAATACATAAATTGGGGGTTCTGTGTAATGAAAAAACAGGTACAAGCAGCATTCGTGCTAAGTCTTGTCGCCGCATGTACACTTCACGGAGAAGATTCGTACACGCTAGGAGAAGTCGTCGCGACGGGAAAAACGGGAAGTGCTACGGCATTTGAAACGCAGAGTAAAGAGAACATCAATTCTCAGGGTTACAATAAAGACGCCATCGAGCTTTACAGCGGACCGATCGGTATGTCCGCACTTAAAGTCGTCGGAATGTCGCCCTCGGTCGATTATCAACCGGCAGAAGTCTTCGGATCGAACGAGACATCGTTCCATGATCCTTTACGTATCCGCGGTAAAAGCCAATCGGGTCCCGGCGGCGTTTACATGTTAGAATCGCTTCCGATCAGCGGAAATCCTGGCGGCGGGAAAACGATGTTCGATCTGGAAAATATCGCATGGATCGATTTGTACAAAGGCTACATGCCCGCCGATAAAAGTCTTGGTTTTTCAAACCTCATCGGAAAAGTCGATATGATCGTCGAGCGACCGAAAAAAGAGATGGAAACGACGGTCTCCCAAACGGTGGGTTCGGATAACGCTTTACGCACCTTCTTACGTTTCGATACGGGTCAAATGGGTGACGTATCGGCTTTTGGATCGGTTTCTAAAACCACGGGCGACAAATGGAAAGGCGAAGGCGATCTGGATCGAACCAATGTTATGTTGGGTATGACCTATACGCCGAACGACAATTTCAAAAGCGAGCTCTTTTTCGTTCATAGCGAAGACGATCACCATAACTACTATAGTCTTTCTTACGCTGAAGCAAAAAATCTTGACATGTACTCTAAAAAAGATTGGAATACCGCATATCCGACAACGAAAAATGCGAACTATTACGATTGGAACCGACAATCTTTCACCGATGATGTCGTAACCGCCAACTTCGAATACCGCTTTGCCAACGACTCTGTTTTAAGCTTCAAACCGTATTATTCAAAAGATAAAGGCGAATATTGGTTTACCAATACTCCGACAAGCCCTACAACCTCACCCGTTACGCAATGGCTGATCGATCACGAACGTTACGGAGCGGTTTTAGCGTACGAAATACCGATTATCGAAGAGATGGCGATGAAAATCGGTTACTGGTACGGGAAACAAGACTTACCAGGACCGCCGACGAGTCGTAGAGTCTACGGCGTAACATCAACGGGAGCACTCAAATACAACGGCTGGGGAATGCTAGCTGAAGAGTCTTCTCACGAATTTAGCTCACCGTTTGTACAACTAAGCGGCGATATTAACGACTTTAGTTACGCTTTCGGGTTGCGTTACCTTGACTTCACCTTGGCAAAAATCAACAGCCATAGTGCCAATGCAACCGGTTCGACGATCAGCTCCGATTACGATACCGCTTTAGGACAAATTCCGCTTGATCCGTGGTCGAGCGTTGCTTCAAAAAATTTTACCGAATGGCTACCGAGTGCGTATTTAGGCTATAAACTCACACCCAATACCGAAATCTATTTTGATTACGGCAGAAGCTACGGATACGACGTAAACCTCTTCCCTTCGTATATCTCCGGACGCGCGACGTATGTCGGGAAACACGTTACGCTTCAACAATTATGGGATAAACAAGAGTTAGAGATCTCGGATAACTTCGACATCGGGCTTAAGTATAAAGTAGGCGACATCGTCTTGGCACCGAATCTTTTTTATACCAAAGTTTCCGGTAAACAAGCCACCGTTTACGACACGCAATACGGCGTCAAATACCCGACCAATAGCATCGATGCTGCCAGCTACGGTGCCGAGTTTGCGATTAGCGGTGCATTGAGCGAACATTTCGACTTCTTGGCAAGTGCGTTTTACAATCGTTACTACTATACCGACGAGTTCCAAACAACGGCAACCGCTACGACGTCTATTAAAAACAATCAAGTTCCCGACGCTCCGATGCACGGACTTAAAGGTTCAATGACGTATAAAATCGGAAGTTGGAAATTTACGCCGATCGTTCGCTACACGGCAAGCAGATACGGAACGGTCGATCATACGGAAGAGATTCCCTCTTTTACGACGGTCGATTTCAACGTCGATTACAAATTACCTAAAATACAAGGGTTTAAAGAGGGTAACGTACAGTTAAATCTGGTCAATCTTTTGGACAGAGAATACATTGCGTCCATTATTACCCCGGACAATGCTCTTTCTGCCGACGGTGTAACCACTTCTTACTTAACAGGTGCGCCTTTCGGTGCTTACGTAAGCGTTACGCTTAAATTCTAAAACGCGTTCACTTTGCCTTACATGTCATGATGTTGAGGCAAAGTGTTCTCAAAAATGCGTAAGCTACTTCTTGAGCTTAGGCTTGCCGAACGGTTTGAAAAAGAGAACCAAAAACGGCGAGAAAAGTAAATCCGAGACGATGGCAACCAATAAAACAAGCACCGTCAAAAGACCGAAAATCAACGTCGGAATGAAGTTAGACGTGACCAAAACCAAAAACCCGATAATCGTCGCCAACGAGTAGTAAAACATACCGAACGCTATCGTACCGTGCGCACGATGCATCGAAGCGACATAATCGCCATCACGCGCAAGTTCTTCTCTAAAGCGGTAATAGTAATGAATGGTATTGTCCACCGTAATACCTAAGGCGATCGAGGCGATCGTAATGCTCATCATATCCAAAGGAATATCGAAAATTCCCATAATGCCGAAAATAACGCTTACGGGAACCATATTAACGATCATCGCAACCGTCGCGATTTTAAACGAGCGAAATAAAAATAAAAACATACCGCCCAAAGAGAGCAGTGCAAAGCCTAAGGTTGAAATTTGCGAGCTGAAAAGCGATTGAAGCATATTGTTGTACAGCACCATCATACCGACCAGTTTATAATTCTCGACCTCCAAACCGACTTTCGTATGCAGCTCGGTTTGAATACGCTCTAAAAGTTCGTTACGATGCAAATTCGGATTGGAATCTACGACGCGGATCACGAAGCGCGCTTCGTTATGTTCGATATTGACAAAAGGCGAAATCAGCAATCGTTTGTCTTTTTCGGGAAGCTGATTGTACAAAAGTGCCAACTCTACGCCGTCAAAATCCTTTCCGTCCTTTAAAATACGTCCGACTTTAGAGAGTGTCCCCAAAGAGGAAACATGCCCGACTTCGGGCAGTGAGAGCAAATAGTCGTGTACTTTTAAAATCGTCTCCATTTTCTGCGCGGTAAACCAATACTGCGCTTTGTCGTCCATAGCGTTAAATTCGGCTTCAAAACTATCCATCGGCGTTGTAGCACTCGAATTTGACGTCGTCTCTTCTGCCGTTTTCGGAAATTTGACGACCACTTCAAGCGGTGTCGTTCCGCCTAAATTATTGTCGATTTTATCCATACCTTTATAAATTTCGGTACCTTTTTTAAAATAGTTGATAAAACTATTTTCTACGACAAGGTGCGTAACGCCGTATCCGCTAAAGACAAAAAGTCCGATCACGACAGTAATAATGATTTTCCCGTGATGCTCGACAATGCGGGCGAACGTTTGGTTGAGCGTAAAGAGATGATCGAAAGTCAATACCGGAGGCTCTTTTTTGAGCAACATCATCATCGCCGGAAAGAGCAGATACGCGGCGATCAACGAAACGGTCACGCCGATATTCATCATATTTCCCAAATCAATGATCGGTAAAATATCACATGTCATTAACGAACCGAATCCCGCAACGGACGTTAAAATAACGAATACGGAAGGAACGCTCATCCGACCCAACGTAATTTCGAGCAATTCTTGTTGCGAAGCGTTTGGATAAAGCGCGTACTCTTCGCGGTAACACACAATCAAGTGAATAACCAACGAAAGCGTGGTAATCAGCTGCATCGCGACGTAATTGGAAGAGATGACGGTCACTTCCAATCCCAAAAGCGCGTTAATTCCCGTCGTTACGACGACAGCGACAAACGATACGACGATGGGAAGCACGACAAAGCGCATCTGCCTAAAGATGACCCAAAGCACCAAAAGCATAATGACCAAGATAGCCCCGCCGTAGATAGCGATATCGTCTTTAACGAAATGAATCATATCGTCCGCGATCATCATGACGCCGCCTAAAAAAAGCTCGCCCGTCGGCTGATAGGGCTTGAGCGTCTCTCGAACGTTAACGATCAGTTGGTGCGTCGACTCGCGCGAACTGTCGCGGTAGGCTTTAAACTCGGCTTTTACGGACTCAAACGCTCGGGTTTCCTCCGCATTTAAAGCACGTTCCTGCGAAAGCGTCAACCATTCGTTACGCTTACCCAAAAGCTCCGTATACCGCGCGTCGTCTTTGAGATTGACCACCACGGCCGTTGTTTTAAAATCGCGGCTTACGAGATTGGCGGCATACAAAGGGCTCGTCGTCAGCTCTTCTTGAACCATACTTTTATTGATGTCGGAAGCAGCGATCGTTCGTACGTTGGAGACGACGTCTTGAACTTTTTGCGGCGGACTTTGCAATAAGGGAACGTCAAGAAGCGACGTGACACTTTCAACGCCTTCAATTTTGAGCAAATCGTTTTTAAGACTTTGAATCGTTTTAAGGGTTGTATCGTCCAGCAAATACGCTTTCGGGCTAAACGAAATAACGAGATAATCGGGACTAATGTAGCGCCCGTGAACTTCCCGCGTTAACTTTAAATCTTGATCGTTTTCCAAGAGCAACGTTTCAGCCGAAGCGTCGATGCTCAAATCGCGGGCATAATAGCCGAAAATGCCCGTTAAAATTGCTAACGCAAGCAAAACGACTTTAAAATGCGTCGTAATAAAATGAATGTACAGTTTGATCATACTATGAACTCTCGTTTTTAAATCGTGACATGTAAGATAAATGGGCTTCAAAAGAGGCGAAAATGGTGACGAGCCCTGTGATTTTGCGGTATTTTAGCCTAAATTAACTTATAGGAAATACGCAACGTCGGTCTTGAACAAGCAATGCCCTTGAAAGACCGACGCCGAGGTTTAATCCCACTTCCAAACAAGACCGATGCCGCCGGTTTGCTCATTGCTCGAATGCTTCGTTCCTTTCATGTCGGTATCGACCGATTTGAGGTAAAACGAAAGTTTAACATCTGACCATAAAAGATCTAAAGCGAGTTTTTCGCCGACCATATCGTCAAGCTTATCGAGTCGATACCCTTCGTCGATTGCCTCGTCGATTAAATAGTAGGTATGAAATTTATTGTAAAATACCCCCAGGGACACTGCCCACGTAAAACTCTTTTGCGGTTCGTAATTAAGAAGCGAGCTTTCGTTGGCACCGATGAAATTCCCTGCCGTGCTGAAACTACGCATTGCTTTACTGCTAAGCCGCAACGTCGTGCCCGCCAACGCTCCGGTATAAAAATTTCCAAGATCGGCTTTGGCGTTTGTCGTCCAATCAAAGCTTAAATCGCCAAGCGATACGGGATCGGTTTTATACCCTATTTGATATGACGCGCCGTACAAAAATTCATCTCGAAGCTGATTGTCCCAGCCTTCGGGTTTATCGAATCTAAAGACGGTATGAAAACGCTTCTGAAGAGTATCGGCTTGCGTAGAAGGGCCGACCATTCCTACATTAAGCCCAACTTCATGGAAAAAATTGGCGGAAGATTTATACGCGAGAAAATTTAAATCAAGATAACCCGCATAGGGTAAGTCATCTAAATCCCGCGTACGGATATCTTTATTTTCGGGAGTAAATATCGCATGCGAAAGCGACAAAGCGACATTTTTCTGCCCCAAATCGATAAAACTCAAAAGATCCGGAAACGTCGTATCGGCATCACTCATCCACGTCATATACATTCCGTTGGTATAATGATGATCCTGCCCTACGATAGCGTCGTTTTCCAAGACCAAAGAAACGGTATCGGCTCGTGCCCATGAGCATATTAAAACCGCCAAACTTACAGTCAAGATAGTTTTTTTCATTCGTTACCTAACACACTGAACATTTTAAAAGCTAAATTATATCCCAAGAGTCCTATTTTCAGACTTATACACTATAAATTGCCCTCATTCAACGCGCCTCAAGGCTTGGGTACATGTAAGGATTAAGCGTCTCTTCTGCTCATGAAAATTTTAAGCAGTTATTGGTAGCGTTTATTTTATTTAACGATCTTGAACTCAAATATAAATCTTTAAAAAACGTGAAATAATTCCCATTTTATAGCTTCATCTCTTTGTCCCAAAGAAAATATCCGCCATGTTTATTAGCTCTAAATTCGCCTCCAGCTTCTTTACCTTTTTGCGTGATATACTCTTTTTCACCTTTTCTTTCTAAAAATCCTAAAGATACAAGTTTTTCCAAAAGTTCATCGGTTTTAAGTTTGAGTTTAACGGCAAGTTTTGAAGTGGTTAGTTTATCGTGCTCTTCATCAGCCTCTTTTTCGATTTTTTCAACGGACATTCTCACTTCATCGCTGATGCGTATAATTCTCTCTGCTTCCTCTTTTGTGTCATTGTAAAGTTCTTGATCATCATCTCTCTTGATTAAAATACCCATTTCATTATTGTTGACTTGGCTAAATTCATAGAGATTCATACTGGTCACAATGCACATTTTTTCATTCATATAGCATTTAGCGTGTAAGTTCTCACAAAAGCTCGTTCGTACAAAAGAAAGCTCTTTGAGCCAATTGATCTCTTCGTTTTTCATTTCGATTTTTCCATAGACAATTCTTATGTCTATTTTCATTCTATTTTTATCTTCAAGAAGTTCTTTGATGCGATTGTTGAGCTTTAAAAAAGGACTTATTAAAATCAATTTATCATTGGTAGATTTGATAAGCTCTTCTAAAAAGTAGTTGGTCGCACTTGTATTTAAAAACTTCGCCATATTGACTCCTTATAATAGTTTTTTTATGAAAAAGGCATAATGATATATTCGATTTTTCCTACATGTTGTATAAGGTATTTATCAAGTCCCAATTCACTTTTTTCGCTAGAGGTTACAAAAATTCTTTTTATATTTTTTTCTTTTAAATGTGGATTATCCATTAAAAATGTTGAGCAATTACCCATAAATTCAACAACATACCTTCGCTTCATTTCTATTGTTTGATTCCACCCTTTACACTGAATCAACAATATTTCATGCTCATTTTCTGCTATAAGGTCAATACCGCCATCTTTTTTACCGTATTTTAATCCATGGTAATCAATCTGATACCCTTGAGTTTCATAATACTTTCCTACATGCATTTCATAGGCGTCTCCGCGCTTTTTCTTTTCTTGGTAACTTGGATTTTTTCTTGATATTTGACTGAAAAATATTTTTTCCCTACTTTGAATATCTTCATTTACATGTAAAGAATTTTGAGTTGTCTCTTTGTTAATTGATTGTCTCTTTATGGGTTCATGTACTGTGGTATTTTTTTCATTTCTTCGTGTTATATGATCTTCATCAGTAACAATAATTTTAACGCCTACATTGTTTACTTCAGGAATAGATTTTTTTATAAATTTTGGTTTAAAAAGAAGATATAAAAGAACAATTATAAAAGCAATGCCAATTATAATGCTTAATACTTTGATAATAGTTTCACGATAATAATACATGAAAAATAAAGCAAGAATAATAAGATATGCTATAGCTTCTATTCTTTTATCTTCTTTTTTTCCTTTGTAATATTTATAAGCCAATGAAAGTGCCTTGTTTTGCTAAATAATTAATTTTAACTATCTATCTTTTATTCTTCTGATGCATACATGGAGAGTCTTTAAGTAATAACATTTTTTCACTTACGTGTTGCATTTGAAAATAATATTTTTAAAGCCAATAGCGTAAATTCTAAATGGAAGTAACATATAAAGTGTATATATGGAGATTAAAAATGTGGTGGCGGACAGAGAGGGATTTGAACCCTCGGTCAGGTTGCCCCGACGCACCCTTAGCAGGGGTGTGGTTTCAGCCACTCACCCATCTGTCCAAGAAAAAGTAGAGTGCAATTATAGCAAACATAGATAACAAAGAGCTTAAAGCCTTTCTTAAGCTCTTTGCGGCGGTCAAATATAGACCGGATCTTTAGATTGTAAGAGCTTATCAAGCAGTTTTTGAAGTTTTTTGACCGAATCTTGATCCGTTTTTTTCGCCTCTTCTATTTTACTTTTGAGCATTACGATAAGCTCGACACCTTCTATAAAATGCATAGGGTACTCCTTTTAAAGATCGTTTACGAGCTTTAAAAAGCAAAACCTATTCTAGCTTCGTATCTTCTTTCAACGGTACGGGCTGGGCAATAACGCCTTCGTAAAAAACCGTACAATTACTATCCGCCGTACTTTTATCGTTTTTAGTAAAAAACGATAATGCCACGTTGGTTAAAATTTTCGCGTTCGATTCGTCCATTTTGACCTTCGGTTTTGCAAACGTACCGCTTATTTTTTGCTCAAAAACGCTGCATCCTTTGGCATTGAGTAACGCGGCTTTCAAATCGACAAATTTCTCTTCGACGATATTGATTTTACCTTTTAGGGCGACTCTGTTCTTTGCGGTGCTAAACGCTACGTCGCTAAGCTGAACTTCGGAATAACCGACATCGACCCGCATACTCATCTCTTGAACCGTCGTTTTCCCGCCTTGCACACCGTTTAGCGAGCTGTTCAGGATATTGCCTAAATTTTTTGAAGCATGCGTATCGACAAGAGGAGCGATTTGATCGAGATCGTAGCCTTTTAGCGTTATGTTTTTAGCGAAAAGATTGACGTAGCCGTTTAGCGTTGTTTTAAAGCTCAACATATCACCCGCCGTAAAAGAAAGCTTCAAATCACCTTCAGCCGTACCTTCTGCAATATCTTGTTGAAACATTCCTTTTATAAACGGTGCCAGTTTTAGGCCTTCAATTTTATGCTTTAACGAAATTTTCGGTTGTTTCCCGCTAAAGTCGAATTTTCCGCTTCCTTGGAAGAGTGTTTCGAAAAGCGTGTATTTAAGATTTTCGCTGACGCCGACCGCATCTTTCATCTCCATTGACATAGAAACGTCGTTAAAAACGTAACGATCGTAAGAGATTTTATCGATATGCATTTGAGATAAAAAGACAAGCCCGTTTAGAGAGTGCTTACTCGGATCAAAATGAATATCGTTCATCTCGACATCGATATTTTCAAACACCATTTTAGCGTTATCGCTCAAGTCCGTATACGTCATCGAAGCATGGGTAAATTTAACCTTATTCACGTTAATAAAAAGAGCATCTTCTTCGGCTTCGATTTCTTCGACTTTTTTACTTTTCGCGGAAGAATTTTTATGGGTGACTTCTTTGGTTACCGGAGGCAAAAGGTAATTCAATTTACCCTCTTTATTCTTTTCAATCGACAGGGAAAGGTTATCGATAACAAGATACTTGATCTTAATCTCTTTTTTAAGCAATGCCGCAATATCAAGAGCTACGTCAAAGCTACCGAGCTTGGCAAACGAGACATCGGAACGGTAAGAGGGATTGGCGACTTCAATGTCGGAGAGGCTAACGCCGACCGGAGATAACGAGAGCGTGATGTCGCCTCGAATCATAATCTCGTATCCCGTACTCTCTTTAATGGCTTTTTGAATCTTCGGTTTATATTCGTTAAAATCGATAACTTTGATCAGTAAAAAAAATGCAACGATCGATACTGCACAAAACAAAACGATACTTAGCACAATTTTCTGAATCATATTTACCTCTTTATGCGATAGACTCTAAAATTTTTCGAACAACGCTTAACGGATCGGCGTGATGATAGATCGGTCGACCGACAACGATAAAATCAGACTTTTGCGCTTTAGCTACCTTCAAGTCCGCGACGCGTTCTTGATCATTGCTTGCCTCGTTGAACGGACGAATACCGGGCGTTAACGTTAAAAAATGCTCGCTCGTATGCGCTTTAATATCCAAACTTTCATACGCCGAACATACGACGCCGTGAATACCGCTCTCATACGCATCCGTGGCAAAATCAACGGCTTTTTGCGCAATCGGCGTACGGTAAATCGCCTCAAAAGAAGCGTTATCGAAGCTTGTCAAAGCGGTAACCGCCAAGACGATCGGAGGGTTGGAAAGTGCATTGACGCGCTGCATAACCGTTTGCATCGCTTTTCTACCGCTTGAGGCGTGAACGTTGAACATATCAACATTCAATGCGACGATCGACTCCGCCGCATCCGCCATCGTATTGGGAATATCGTGAAGTTTGAGGTCTAAAAAGATTTTAAACGAAGGATTGATCGCCTTGAGTTCCTCTAAAAGAGGTTTTCCGTCGCGAATAAACGAGCGAAGACCGACTTTGAGCCAAATGTCTTCGCTTTTTAAGGTATGTGCTAACGCAAGGTTGTCGGATTTTTCAGGTAGATCAAGGGCAACGCATAGCTTCATGCACTCACTTCCTGCTCTTTACACACGGCATCCAAAACGCCGTTGATAAATTTCGGGCTGGTTTCGTTACACAGTTTTTTTGCCAATTCGATTGCTTCGTTGATGACGACGGCATTGTCCAAAGAAGTGTAAAGAACCTCATAGCAACCTAAACGTAAAATCGCTCGTTCGATCGTTCCGATTTCGCTCAAATTCCACTCTTTTAAATGGCGGTTAATCGACGCATCGACATTGATTAAGTGCTCTTTCACGCCGTGGTAAAGTCCTAAAGCAAACTCTTTTTGCTGATTGCGAATTTTTTTGTCTTCGAAAAGCTCGTCCATAAATTTTTCGATACCGGCATTGCCGATATCCTCGGCATACAAAATGCCGATAATCGTTTCTCTCGCTTGATGTCGTGTTGCCAAACGTTTTCCTTAAAAATTAAAAATGTTTATAAAGACTGATCAATTCAATCAATCCCGTCATCGCCTCAAAGCCTTTATTGCCGGCTTTGCTGCCCGCTCGTTCAATGGCTTGTTCGATCGTATCGGTCGTTAAAACGCCGAAAGTGACCGGTTTTTGGTACTTCAAAGCCGTATTGGCGACGCCTTTGGTCGTTTCCGCGGCAACATAGTCAAAATGCGGCGTACTTCCGCGAATAACGGCACCGACGCAACAAACCGCGTCGTATTTTCCACCGTTTAAAAGCCTGTCCAAAGCCATCGGAATTTCAAATGCACCCGGAACCAAAATAAGATCTAAATTTTTCTCGTCGCCTCCGTGACGAATAAACGCGTCACGCGCACCTTCGACCAAACGATCGGTAATAATGTGGTTAAATCGGCTATTGATAATGGCGACCTTTTCCGTGCCGTTTAACGATAATTTTCCTTCAACGATATTCATAGCAATCCTTTAATAAAATGGATAAAGTCTTTAATCATACCCTATTTTTTGTTAGGGACGCTTTAGTGCTTTTTCCAGACACTGACATGTAAGGTTTTTATCACGCTCATACGTTCATTTTCATAGCGTATTAAAGGCATATCAAACGCTTTTTGCGCCAATTCAAACGTCGGTTCCAAATGCTCGTGTAAAGCATCGAACGTGCTATATTTTTCGCCGTTTTTCTTAAAGCCGCCCAGCCATTTTGCGCGAGGTGTTTCACTCTCATCCCAGTCGTAACCGCTCGCGATGACTAAAAACGCCCCCGTACGCATGCGTGTGCCGATCGTTTTGAGAAAAAGTGCCGGATCGTAAAGCGTGTCCAAAGCATCGTTGAGCAAAACCAAATCGTATCCGTCAAAATAAGGCTTCATATTGTGCGGATCGGCTTGCCAAAATTCGACTTTTTGCCGCGCGGGATCGATGTTAAAATCGCTCAAATCGCGTTCCTCAAAACAGCACAATTCGCCTTCGACTTTGAGCGCGTATTTGAGCTTTCCGCTCTCTTTGAAATTCGTCGCCAAACGAACCACGCGTGCGGTAAACTCTACGCCGTGCACCATTTTGTAATCCGATGCCAGCGCAAACGTCGCTCGTCCCGCACCGCATCCGATTTCCAAAGCTTTGTTCTTTTCTCCTTCAAGCCCTTTGCAGACACGCGCTATCGCTTCGTAGTAATTATTTTCTTTCTCTCCGAAATGCGCATGGCATAGTAAAGAGAGCTGCGGATCGGTTTCGTAAAAGACCGAATGCGTCTCAACGCTTTCTTCCGACTCGACGTAGCGAAATCCCGCATGTTGGTAAAAATGGCGGCGAAACGCATAACGCGAAGCGCGAATGAGCTCATTTCCCGTGCTGATCCACGAGCCGCCTTTGATGAGATTGTGTCTGTCGTCAAACGTCGGTACGGAAAAATCGTCGTACAGCGGATGAACGCTAAATCCGTCAAATCCGTTGATCGGCGTTTGCGTCCATTGCCAGACGTTACCGATAATATCGTAAAAATCGCCGAACGCAAACGTATCCACGGGTACGGAAGAAGCGAAGTATTCGAGGTTCACGTTACCCGGTGCTTTGTCCCAAAACGGTTCGTCGTTTTGTACATGTAAGTCTCGAAGCACGTACCATTCGTCCTCGCTCGGTAAGCGAATGCTTTTAGCTTCTTTGGCACTTTTCCAGTTGCAAAACGCCTCGGCTTCGAGGAAGTTAACGTCTACCGGCCAGCTCCACGGCATTGTGATCTCTTCGACCATCGTTCGCAAGGAATAACCCGCATCGGTTTTTCTCCAAAAAAGCGGCATTCTCGCCTCTTTGTAGGTTCGCCATTTCCAACCTTCTTCGCTCCAAAAACGCGCTTCTTCGTATCCGCCTTCTTCCACAAACGCCAAAAATTCGGCATTGGAAACGAGAAATCGGGAAGCTTTGAAGTCGTGAACCTCTTTGACATGTAAGCCGTATTCGTTATCCCAACCGTAAAGCGCATCGTCTTTGCGTTTTTCCAAACGAAGCGTCGTGCCCGCAACATCGATCAAACGGTTTTGCACGACGGGCGTGTCGATCGGACATATTTTCCAAAACAGATGCGTTTGCACGTACTCTAAGGGCAATTGGCGTATTAAAACCGAAGAGGTCTCCAAGTGAATCCGCTCATGCTCGATCCCCATCAAGATCGCCCAAAACGGGCTTTCCCACGAAATCGGCATCTGCAACGGCAAGGTGTCGATCAGCTCTAATACTTTGGTTTTGACCGCATCGCGGTAGGCACGAATTTCGTCAATTTTCGGCCATTGATAATGCGCTTGATCCAGATCGTCCCAGCTCATTTCGTCCACGCCGATCGCAAAAATCGACTCGTAGGTCGGGTTGATGCGTTTATCGATTAATTTGGCAAGCACCAGTTTGTTAATGAAAAACGTCGCCGTATGTCCGAAATAAAAGACCAAAGGATGCCGCAAAGAATCGGCGGTCACGTAATAACTTTCGTCTTCTTTCATCACCTCGAACAATCTTTCGTAAACCGTATAAGTTTTCAGAAAATAGTCGCGTATCTCTTGCCTTTTTTCTGCCGCACTTCCGACGTTGAGCAGGATATTGCGCGTGGGAACGAGTTGCATGTTAGGCCTTTAGGCTGTTTTGAATCGCTTGAATGTCTTTAATCGCCGCATCTAAATCTTCCAAGTAAAGCATGTTCGGCCCGTCGCATAACGCGATGCACGGATCAAAATGGGTCTCAAAAAAGAACCCGTCCACGCCCACGGCAGCAGCCGCACGCGAAAGTGGACGCACGAACTCGCGTTTTCCTCCGCTTTTACCGCCCTCGGTTCCGGGCATTTGAACCGAATGCGTCGCATCGAAGATGACCGGAGCAAACGAGCGCATAATTTCGAAACTGCGCATATCCACGACCAAATTGCCGTATCCAAAGGTCGAGCCTCGCTCGGTCAACCACACACCCGCTTGTTTGGCGGCATCGTACCCTTCTTCTTTCACGCCGCGCGTATCCAACACTTTTTTGACCGAATAACGCATATCGGCGGGATTTAAAAATTGACCTTTTTTAATGTTCACGACGCATTTCGTCTGCGCGGCGGCAACCAACAAATCGGTTTGGCGGCATAAAAAAGCGGGAATTTGCAACACGTCGACGACTTCCCCTACGGGCTTTGCTTGCGTGTAGTCGTGAATATCCGTCAAAAGCTTGTAGCCAAACTGCGTTCTAACTTCATCGAGCAGTTTGAGTCCCGCGTCAAGCCCTGGACCTCTGAAACTGTCGATGCTGGTACGATTGGCTTTATCGAAACTGGATTTAAAGTAAAAATCGACGGTAGAATCTTCATGGTACGTCATCAATTTTTCGGCAACCCGAAAAAGATTTTCGCGACTTTCGATAACACACGGTCCTGCAATTAAAATCATTCTTTCTCCTTAGCAACGATAACGCCGCTCAAAATAACCAAGAGTATACCCAATAGACCCATAAAATCCGGTAAAGGATCGCCCAAAAACAATCCGATCAAGAGCGAAAAGAAGATAATCGAATACCCAGCCGCCCCGACGATACCCGCTTTGGTCGTCCCGAACGCTTTGGTCATATACAGTTGTCCTACCGCACCCGAAAAGCCCATTAAACCGATGTAAAGCCACTGAATTCCTGAGGGCATTTTAAAATTTCCGAGCATAAAATCAAACATCGGCGTATGGTAAAATTCGCTCAAAAGCATAAACAACGCCGGAAAAACCGTTCCGGTCGAGACAAACGCCAAAACGATAATGCGCGTATCGTAAACTTTATTGAGTTCGCGAACGCTCGTGTACGCCAATGCCGCGCCTAAACCGCTCATAATGCCGAAAAAATCGGTTTTAGAAAGCATCAATTCGCCGGGTTTCATCACCATGACGATCCCCACAAAACCGAAAAAAACCGCAACCCAACCTTTCCAGCCGATATGTTCTTTCAGAAAGAAAAATGCCAAAATAGCGGTAAAAATAGGCGCGGTTCGTGAAAACGTCATCGCGTCCGCCAACGGAATATGCGCGATATTGTAGAAAAAAACCAGCATCGAAAAAAAGCCGATGAGTGCACGAAAGAGAAGTAACCAAGGCTTTCCGCCGACTTGTTTGAGAGGTTTTCGTAAAAACGTCGCCGCCATAAGGCACATCGTCAGTCCGTTACGAAAAAAAACCACCTCGATCGAATCGAAATCTTGACTCAGCACTTTTGCAAATGCCCCGTCGATTGCAAAACTAAACGATGAAACGAGCATAAACAAAACGCCGCGGTTCATCCCTGAAATAAACGCTCCCACACCGACTCCACATGTAACCTAAAATGCGTTATCTTAATCCTTTCCGTGTTAAAATTCGTTGATTTTTACCTCTTAGCTTGGAGACGTCATGAATATTGAATCCATCTTGAATTATTCGCTTTGGGGCTTTCCGATCGCCAACGTCGGTATCGCACTGCTCATTTTTTTCTCGTCGCTGCTCTTTCGCCGCATCATCAGTAAACTGTTGCTAAAACCGCTGCGCAAGCGTTCGCGTCAAGGCAAAAAAGAGGACAACCAAAATAAAATTCTCGACGTTATCGAAGAACCGCTCAAACTCTCCATCGTCTTA
Organism: Sulfurospirillum cavolei; assembly: GCF_001548055.1. Taxonomy (GTDB): domain Bacteria; phylum Campylobacterota; class Campylobacteria; order Campylobacterales; family Sulfurospirillaceae; genus Sulfurospirillum. The sequence goes on along the minus strand of NZ_AP014724.1, from coordinate 635,921 downwards.
TTCGGTCTTTATTTTGCGATCAAGTGGTTGCCGTTTAAAAATATCGACCGCTTTTTAGAGCTGTTTGTGCGTTCGTGTCTTAGCTTCGTCGTTTTTTGGATTTTGTACCGTTTGGTCGAAGCGTTTTCAAACCTTTTCAACCTCTTTTCGTCCAAATTCGGCAAAGAACTTCACTCGGACATTCAAAACTTTTTGATTAAAACGCTTCGCGTTCTTATTATTGCTATCGGCGTGATGGCGATTTTACAAGAATGGGGCATTAACGTGAGTGCGTTTGTCGCCTCTTTGGGACTCGGAGGTTTGGCATTTGCATTGGCGGCCAAAGACACGATCGCCAATTTATTCGGTTCGTTGGTTATCTTCAGCGACCGCCCGTTTAAAGTCGGCGATTGGATTCAAACACCCGTCGTGGAAGGCATTATCGAAGAGATCGGCATTCGATCTACCAAAGTACGCACCTTCGCGCAAGCCTTAGTAAGCGTGCCTAACGCCACGGTCGCCAATACGCCCATTACCAATTGGACGCGTATGGGCAAACGCCGCATCAATACCCGCATCGGTCTGACGTATGCTACCGGCGTCGAACAAATTCAAACGATCGTCGAAGAGATTACCGCAATGCTCAAAAACCATCCCGATATTCACCAAGAGACGATTTTGGTCTATTTCGATGAATTTCAAGACAGCGCGCTTAGCATCTTTCTTTACTTTTTCACTAAAACGACGGTTTGGGCGGAATTCTTACATGTCAGGCAAGACGTCAATCTTAAAATTATGCGCATCGTCGAGCGTAACGGCGCGCAGTTTGCGTTCCCTTCTCAGACGCTCTACGTCGAGAGTTTACCAAAATAACAGCAAAGCAACGCTATAATGTATCTCATTTAGGTTATCTTGACAAAAGGTTCGTATGAAAAAAATAGCCATTATCGGGCTGCCCAACGTGGGCAAAAGCTCGTTATTCAACCGCATCGCCAAACAACGTATCGCTATTACCTCCGATTTTAGCGGCACGACGCGCGATATCAAATCCCATGAAGTCTTCATCGGCGAAAAACCGTGCATTATTTTGGATACCGGTGGGCTCGATCGCTCTTCGGAATTGTTTGCCAACGTTCACGACATGTCGATGGAAACGTCCAAAAAAGCCGACATTTTACTCATGGTCGTTGACGGGAAACGGCTTCCGAGCGATGAAGAGAAAAAGATTTTTTACGCCCTGCAAGCACGCAATAAACCGATCGCGCTTGTTATCAACAAAATCGACAACGACAAAGAGATGGAACGCGCTTGGGAATTTAGCGAATTCGGCGCGGAAAACGTTTTTCCAATCTCCGTTTCGCACAATAGAGGCGTAAGCGCACTCTTGGAATGGATCGCCGCGTATCTGCCGACACCGGAAGGATCGATCGTAAGCGAAGCGAGTGAAAGCGACGAAGAAGACGATGACGAGGATTGGGACGAAGAGGACGATTGGAATGAAGAAGAAGAGCTTCCCGAAGCGATCGAAGAAGAAACCGTCCCCGACAACCGCATCAACGTCGCGATTATCGGACGCGTCAACGTCGGAAAAAGCTCGCTACTGAACGCTTTGGTCGGGAAACAACGCGCCGTCGTCAGCAGCATCGAAGGAACGACGATCGATCCGGTCGACGAAGCCATAGAGTACAACGAAAAAATCATCAATTTCGTCGATACGGCGGGACTTCGCCGTCGCGGAAAAATCGAAGGTATCGAAAAATTCGCTTTAATGCGCACCAAAGAGATGTTAGAGCGTGCCAATATCGCTTTATTGGTGTTAGACGCCAGCGAGCCTTTTAAAGAACTCGACGAACGCATCGCCGGACTCGTAGAAGAGAACAACCTCGCATGCATCATCGTTTTAAACAAATGGGATAAAGCGAACGTCGAGTATGAAGAGATCATGAAAGAAGTCAGAGATCGTTTTAAATTTCTCTCTTACGCGCCGCTGATTAGCGTTTCAGCATTGACGAAGCAACGCGTCTCCAAGATCAAAGAGATGCTTTTGAGCGTTTACGAAAACTATGCGCAACGCATTCCGACCGCCCGTCTTAACGAAGTCATCAAAGAAGCGACGATCAAACATCAAATCCCGAGCGATCACGCCAAAGTCGTTAAAATCTATTTTGCCACCCAGTACCAAAGCAAACCGCCGCGCATCGTACTGGTAATGAACAAACCGCGATCCTTGCACTTTAGCTATCGACGCTATTTGGCAAACCGCCTTCGCGACACGTTTAACCTCGAGGGCACGCCTATTTTGATCTATCCGCGCGCCAAAGGCGAAAAAGACGAACAAAACGAGCAAGACGATGCTTGATCCAAAAAATAAAAACATCGTTTTTATCGGCTTTATGGGCGTGGGCAAAGGAACAATCGCGCGTGCGTTGATTCAAGCAACCGATCGTTTCGGACTGGACACGGACGATCTGATCGAGAGCATGGAAAACCGAAAAATCAAAGAGATTTTTGAAAAAGACGGCGAAGCGGCGTTTCGAAAACTTGAGAAAAAAACTGCCAAATGGCTTCAAAAAAACGTTCAAAATGCTGTCATTTCAACCGGCGGAGGCTTTTTTAAAACCGACAATTTGGACAAAATCGGCACCGTCGTCTACCTTCGCTCTTCGTACGAGGGCATTATGGCGCGACTGCTGACACACGAAAAAGCGGACTTAAAGCTTGCCAAACGACCGCTTTTAAGCGACGAAGCAAAAGCCAAGGCTTTGTTTGAAGAGCGTGCTCCTTTGTACGCAAAAAAAGCCGACGTGATGATCGACGTCGAAAACCGCTCTGTCCAAGAGATCGTCGCGGAAATCATCAAAGTTTTAAAATTAAAAAGGATTAAAAAACGATGCGAGTCTTAACGGGAATTCAACCCTCCGGTGCCCTTCATATCGGCAATTACTTCGGTGCGATCAAACAAATGGTCGATTTACAGGAAAAGAGCGATTTGTTTATTTTTATTCCGAACTACCATGCGCTCACTTCGTTAAAAAACGCTCCGGCACTTAAACAAAACACGCTAGACGCGGCGATCAATTTTATGGCTTTAGGTATCGATCCCTCCAAGTCCACGCTATGGGTACAATCGGACGTCAAAGAAGTATTGGAGCTCTATTGGATTCTCTCCGGTTACACGCCGATGGGCTTATTGGAGCGTGCGCACAGCTATAAAGACAAAGTTGCCAAGGGCATTGCCGCAAACCATTCGCTCTTTTCGTATCCCGTCTTAATGGCGGCAGATATTTTGCTCTACGACGCAGACGTGATTCCAGTCGGCAAAGATCAGATTCAACATGTCGAAATCGCACGCGACATTGCCATCAAATTCAACAACGATTTCGGGGAAATTTTTACCGTTCCAACCTTTAAAGTCGAAGAAGAAGTCGCCACGGTTCCGGGTATCGACGGTGCGAAAATGAGTAAAAGCTACGGCAATACGATCGATATTTTTTGCGGCGAAAAAGAGCTCAAAAAGACGATTGCCCGTGTCGTTACCGATTCCACTCCCTTAGAAGAGCCCAAAGACTACACGACATGTAACGTTTTTGCTTTGGCTAAACTCTTTTTGAAAAATGACGAAGTAGAGGCGTTAAAAGAACGTTACGCAAAAGGCGGCGAAGGATACGGCCATTTTAAAGCCTATTTGAACGAATTGGTTTGGAACTATTTTGCAAGCGCGCGCGAAAAACGTGCCTACTTTTTAGACCATCCAAACGAAGTGATCGAGATTTTAGAAGCCGGCGCGCAAAAAGCCCGCACCATCGCTTCTGAAAAAATGAAAATCGCACGCGACCTTGTCGGAATTTATCGTTAGGAACTTTTATGTTAGATATTAAACTGATACAAAATGATTTTGAAACCGTAGCGACCGCGCTTCGCAAGAAAAAAGTCGACGAAAGTCTGTTGGAAAATCTTCGAACGCTCTCGTTGGAGCTTAAAAATGCGCGCATCGTGCTGGAGCCTTTGCAAGCGGAGCAAAACGCCAAAAGCAAACTCTTCGGCGTTTACGCGAAAGAAGGTAAAGACGTGAGCGCACTCAAAGCGGAACTCGCGGACAATAAAGCAAAAATTGCCGAAGCACAAGAGATCGTTCGGGCATTGGAAGAACAAATGGAAATACAAGCCTCCGTCATTCCCAATATGCCCTCTTCTCTTGTTCCCGAAGGAGAAGACGAAAACGATAACGTCGAACTCAAACGCGTTTTAGAACCTCGCGTCTTCTCTTTTACGCCCAAAGAGCATTGGGATTTGGATATCAAACAAAATTGGATCGATTTTGAGCGCGGCGTCAAACTCTCCAAAAGCCGTTTTAGCGTTCTGAAAAACGAAGCGGCACGGCTTGAACGCGCCTTAATTAATTACATGTTGGATTTTAACCGTAAACGCGGCTTTCACGAGGTGTGCGTTCCGTACATCGTCAACCGCGAAACCTTGATGGGAACGGGACAATTGCCCAAATTCGAAGACGATCTGTTTAAAATCGAAGGCGAAGAGCTTTTTCTCATTCCGACCGCCGAAGTACCCGTAACCAACCTCTTTCGAGACGAAATTCTAACGCAAGAAGAGTTGCCTATTAAAATGACATGTTATTCGGCGTGTTTTCGTAAAGAAGCGGGCAGTGCCGGTAAAGATACTCGCGGTATGATTCGCCAACATCAGTTCGATAAAGTCGAGCTGGTCAGCATCACGACGCCCGAGCAAAGCGAAGCCGTTTTTGACGAGATGCTCTCGTGCGCTTCCGATTTGTTGACCTCTTTGGGGCTTCCGCACCGCCATTTAATGCTCTGCGGCGGAGACCTCGGTTTTAGTGCCGCCAAAACGGTCGATTTGGAAGTTTGGCTTCCCGGACAAAACCGTTACCGTGAGATCAGCTCTGTCTCCAACACCTTTGATTTTCAAGCCAGACGCGCGAAAATTCGCTTCAAAGATAACGGTAAAAACCGTCTCGTTCATACGCTCAACGGCTCTTCGTTAGCCGTCGGACGTACGTTAATCGCACTGATGGAAAATTACCAACAAGAAGACGGGAGCATCGCGATTCCCGACGTTTTAAAAGAGTACATGTAAGATGGCGGAAGAAGAAGTCGTCATCCTCGAAGCGGATCCTTCGACTCCTACGGAAGAAGGCTTTGCGCCTATCGAAGAGGAAGCTTCCGAGGAGACGGCATCCGCAGAGAATGCGGAAGACGAACTTGCCAAACACGCGAAAAAACGTCTGTTGATTCTCTTAGTCGCCGCGGGCGTACTTCTTCTGGCGATTATTATCGCGATCATCGTGATTTTAAAATTAAAATCACACCCGACACCCTCCCCCGCGCCGATCGTTAAACACGAAGAAAAACCGATCGTCAAAGAGCAGTTTTCACCTTCCCGCGTCGATTCGATGATTAAAAAAGCCCATGTGCTTTACGAGCAAGGGAACAAAGACGAAGCGTTGAAACTCTACGAAAAGATTGCGACGTATAATGAAGCGATTTCGTATTACAATATCGGCGTCGCCAAGCTCAAAGAACAAAGTTACGCCGAAGCTTTGGACGCCTTTAAAAAAGCGATTCAAAACCAAGAGCATCGCTGCATCAGTGCTATCAATGCTGCCGTATGCGCTTTGGAAATGGGGGACGCAACGCTGTTTCACTACTACGTCGATTTGGCATACGCGTACCTTCCCGAAGAGAGCAATGCTCCGCTTTATTCCTACTACGTGGGCTTGGTGCATTATTATAAAAATTTTTACGTTGAAGCCTTAAGTGCGCTCTCGCATCCTACCAACGATTTTTACCGCGAAGACCAAAACTATCTTACGTCGAAAATCTTGGCCTCTTTAGCGTACAATCAAGAAGCGTACAAGGATTTAGAAGGTGTTGCCAAAGAGAGCGATCTGTTTACGTTAGGACTTTTACAGGCAAAACTCGGCGATTATGGCAAAGCCAAAAACTATTTGGTACGCGCGCTTCGCAACGAACCTGAAAATACGCACGTCAAAATGGCACTTGCTTTGGTTGAAAATAAACTCGGTAATCTTGCCAACACGGCTTCGCTCATCCAAGAAGTCGCCAAAGTACGTGACGAAAACGCCGCCCCGATTTACAAAATGCACGCAATTTTAAAACCCACGCTCTTTGACGTGGACAAGGCGCAAAGCGAATTTGAAAAAGAGCTTTTCTTCGACAACGAGAATATCTACAGTCTTTTATTTTACTACGCGCCGTACAAAGTTTTCGATGCGAAACAGACGATCGATTATATTCGAAAAGGAAGTATGAATATTTTTATCGACGAAATCGGACCGGCTCTTTCGTATTTAAAAGCCAGCTCGACGATTTCCAAAGTCAACATCGCTATTTCCAAAGGCATTAAAAAAGCCCTTGATTTTCACGTATACGAAGCTAATGAGCTCTTCTTGAAAATGGTCGATGAATACAAAAACCACTCTATTTTACATTACAATTTAGCGTTAACCTATGCACAGATGGGCGATTACGGTGCGGCATATCGCCATTTTTCCAAAAGTTACCATCTCGATAACGGCAACTATCTCGCCGGCGTTTTTGCACTCATGAGCGGAAATCTCATCGGCAAAGACATCACGAAACTCAGCGAAGACGTGAAAGAGAGCATCACCAAAAATCCTACGCTCGGACAAGACAGTCTGTACGCGTCGATGATCTACCTCACAGACGGTAACCATTTTTCGCTGACGCGCTGGATTGAGCAAGAAAAAGAGGACTCGCCTTTGCATCTTGTCCTAAATATCGTCGCGTCGCAAAAGCTCGGCAACAATCGCTTGTATCGCCTCAATGCGCAAAAGTTACAAGCCTTGCTTCCCAAAGACATTCTTGCCAATATCATCTTGTTTAACATCAAGCACGATAAACAAGACATCAAACAATATGCCAAAGCGATTCAAATCGAATTTAATGCACTACCGTTAGACTACGACGCTTTTTACTACGGCCCCAAAATCGTCAAAGAACAGTACATCAAGCTCTTGCAAATCGGCGGATTGTTGCATCAAAAACGCGATTTTGTAGTCAAACGCATGGAAGAAGAGCGCGTCGATATTCCGTCGATTATGCAAACGCTCGCATATTTGCAAATTTATACCAACAATTTTGAAGAGGCATTTGTGCTCTACAATAAACTCATCGACGATTTTCATAAGAAAGATACCTACACCGTATTTCTCGCCTCAGTCTCGGCTATCGGTGCGGGCCATAGCGAAAACGCCATCGCGCTTTTAGAGCTTTCCAAATTGACCGACCCCTCCAACGTGGAGAGTAAGTACGCGCTTGGCTTGCTGTATCAAGAAGTCGGAAATTACGAAGCGGCAACCGCCCAGTACCGAAGCATCGGAAATATCGGTTTTATCTCGCAGTATTTTACGTTCGAATTGGTCAAATAACCTTACATGTACGTTTTGACATGTAAGGTTTAAGACCAGAGAGGCTTAAATGCCTTCTTGTTCCATTTTGTGAACGCTACGCAAACGATCGCGCATCGACATGTAACTGTTAAGTGCCCCAATATAGGCTTTTGCCGTTGCCAGCATCGTATCGACGCTTAGCCCGTGTCCCATAATCGCCGGCTTGCTCTCGTCGAAAACGACTTTGACGATGACGCGCGCCATAGCATCTTTGCCTTGTGAAACCGCATCGACTTTATAATCTTTAAGCTCTCCGCTGACGCCGCATACGCGATCGATTACTTTAAAAATAGCGTCCATCGTTCCGTTGCCGATTGCCGCATCGGTAATCTCTTTACCGTCGTGATTGATCGTCACCGCCGCACTTGGGACGCCTCCGGGAGCACAATCGGAAAGTTGCAAGCGAAGCAACTCGAACACTTGAGGAATTTTCGTAATCTCTTCGGCGACCAACGCACGTAAATCATCGTCGAAAATCTCTTTTTTCTGATCCGCCAAAATTTTAAAACGCTCAAACGCTTCGTTAATTTCATCGTCTTGCAATTCATATCCTAAGCTTGCCAATTTGTCTTTAAACGCATGGCGACCGGAATGTTTTCCAAGAACGATCGAGTTTTTATCGAGTCCGATATCTTTAGCACTCATAATTTCATACGTTTGCGTATGTTTTAAAACACCGTCTTGGTGAATGCCGCTTTCATGCGAAAATGCATTTTTGCCGACGATCGCTTTATTGGGTTGCGGTTCGATTCCGGTAATCGAAGAGACAAGGCGGCTGGTCGGGTAAATCTCTTTAATGTTAATATTCGTCTCGTAAGCACTGAAATGATCTTTACGCGTTCGAAGTGCCATCACGATCTCTTCAAGTGCCGCATTTCCGGCACGCTCGCCCAACCCGTTAATCGTACACTCGATTTGACGCGCACCACTTTCGACGCATGCAAGCGAATTGGCGACCGCAAGCCCCAAATCGTTGTGGTTGTGTACCGAGATGATCGCACGCGCACCGACAAAGTCGTGTAACGACTTAATAATCGCTCCCATCTCCGTCGGTAAGCGATAGCCGACCGTATCGGGGATATTGAGCGTCGTTGCTCCGGCGTTGATGACGGCGTCTAACACCTCTTTCATAAAACCGATTTCGCTACGTCCCGCGTCTTCACAACTAAATTCGACGTCTTCACAAAAAGTTTTGGCGTATTGTACCGCTTCGACCGCTTTTTTAATGACTTGATCCGGACTCATTTTAAGTTTGTATTGCATGTGAATCGGACTTGTCGCGATAAACGTGTGAATGCGATTGAATTTTGCTTTGGAAACGGCTTCGCCCGCCGCTTTAATATCCCTCTCCAACGCACGCGCCAACGAACAGACGCGACTTTTGGTAATCACTTCGCTGATACGCGCAATCGCGTCAAAATCTCCGGGGCTCGCCGCTGCAAATCCCGCTTCGATTACGTCAACGCCGAGCTTTTGCAATTGCAAGGCGATTTGAATTTTTTCTTCCGTATTCATGGACGCGCCGGGACTTTGCTCGCCGTCGCGTAACGTCGTATCAAAAATGATAATAGTATTGTCGCTCATAAGGTTATCCTTTAAATGATTGTATCTGTGTTGCTAAAAATGAATGAAAAAAAAGAAAATTAGAGGGAGAGAAGGTTTTGCAGGAGAGCGTTTTTAATCTCAATTTTGGGTAAACATTTAATCGATTTCATAATGCCGATCGCCGTAACGTTTTTCATCGTTTCTCCTTTAAAAATAGCTCTTTTGAAGAAGAGCGTGAAACGCACTTCTTCAGAGTGGACGTATTATACTCAATTTTTATAGTATTTGGCAACGATGAACGTGTAAACGCCTCGTAATAAGCCGTATACAAGGTACAGGCTAATCAGAAGCGTTCCGACTTCGATCGGGTATAAATACAGAAGCGAAAACGTCGCAACAAGGTACACCAGCGTTTTAATTAGATGACCTTTTTTTAAATCGATCTTCTTGAAACTCGGATAACGAATATTGCTGACCATTAGGCACGAAAGTCCGCCTAAACCAATCAGCATCAGACTCTCATAGCCGTGAATTGCGGGATATTCTTTATAAAATAAAATCCACATTGCAACGACGACGGCGGCAGTAGGAATCGGAACACCGATAAAAACGGAAGGCTCCACCGTGCCGATCATCACGTTGAAACGTGCCAAACGGATTGCCCCGAAAACGACAAACATCGCGCATAAAAGCGAGCCGACTTTCCCATAAGCATGGGCAATACTAAAATAAAACAACATCGCAGGCGCAACGCCGAAAGCTACGATATCCGCTAAAGAGTCGAATTCGGCACCGAATTTACTCGTCGCATTGGTCAATCGTGCTACTCTACCGTCAAGTCCGTCAAAAATTAACGACAAAAGAATATAAATCGCCGCTTTATCAAATTGAGCATTAGCCGAAGCAATGACGCTAATCACGCCTAAAAAAGCACTCGCCGCCGTAAAAAGATTGGGAAAGACATACATCAATTGCAATTTGTTCCCGTTTTGAACGTTCATCTTAATCCTTATACGCAAGATAGCCGAGCACGCTTTGCCCTGCTTTAACCGTGTCGTTCAGTACCACTTTGATACGCGTATCTAAACTAACCAGCACGGCAATTTCCCCGTCTTTGAGGAAACCCATACGTTCCGTTGCTTTAAAAGAGCCGTCTTTACGGTAAAACGCAACCGGAGTTCCCCAAGAACCGATAGAACAGACCATATACAGTTGGTCATTTTGTGCCTGACATGTCACGATACTTCGCTCACCTAAAGCAGCCGACAATGCATGCGAAGGCGGCATAAAAAGACCGAATCGATGCGTCGTCGCAACGACGTTCATCGCAAGAGGAGCGCGAATCAATCCCACGTCGAAAAACGATTTTCGAATCACGATGCGCAACATCTCTTGATTGTTCTCAAGCGTCGTTTTCGCAATCGACGTTACTCTTCCGTCAATCGGCGAAATCAAAGCGCGCACATCGTCTTCGTCTGCAAGACGCTCGGGATTGCGATAGGAAAAAAGCGTCCATGCGAAAAGCAGGAAAAACAACCACGTCAGCCACGAAAGCGCATACGAAAGAAGCAACACCATTCCCGTTAAAACGAGACGGTTCCATCCCTCTTTGGCGATCGGTTGCGTCGTCGTATATAAAACGTTACGCATGGCTCGTCGGTTGTTCGTTCAGCGGTTTTTCGTGAACGGATTTAGTGTGTTTGAGTTTTGAAGGCATGCCGTTTTCTTCTTCAAACAAAGCAATGACTTCGCGCAACTGCTCTCCGTCAATCGTCTCAAATTCGTTTAATTTCATCACAATGCGTTCGATACATTCTCGATACTCTTCCAAACGGACTTTAACGACTTCATAACGCTCTTGTAAAGTCTTTTTAATGTGCTCGTCAAGTTTTTCCGCCATCTTATCGCTGTAATCTTTGACCGTTCCGCCGTTTAAAAACGTATTGCGTTGCTTTTCAAGAACCATTAAACCGGCGACATCGCTCATACCGTAAATACTTACCATCGCCTTAATAATATCCGTTGCTCGTTCCAAATCGTTACCGGCACCCGTCGAAATTTCGCCCAAAAAGACCTCTTCTGCCGCGCGACCGCCCAAAAGAACGTCGACTTCCGCCATCAACTCGTGTTTTTGCATCAAAAATTTATTTTCTTCGGGAGTGTTAAGCGTATATCCAAGGGCTGCAAGTCCTCTTGGAATAATCGATACTTTCGAAACGCGTTTTGCACCTTCCGTCGTCTCCGCAAGAAGCGCATGTCCACTTTCATGGTATGCTACGATACGTTTTTCTTCCGGATTGATACGGCGACTTTTTTTCTCAAGCCCCGCAATCGCACGCTCTACCGCTTCGACAAGGTCTTGTTGTTCGACGTACGTTTTATTCTTACGTCCCGCAAGAAGTGCTGCTTCGTTAATAATATTGGCCAAGTCCGCACCCGCAAGACCCGCCGTTAAGCGTGCAATTTCTTCAAGATTAATATCTTTTCCTAATTTAATATCGACGACATGAACCTTTAAAATATCTTTACGACCTTGAAAATCGGGCTTATCGACTAAAACCTGTCGATCGAAACGTCCCGGTCGCAAGAGTGCGGCATCCAAGACTTCGGGTCTATTCGTTGCCGCCAAAACAATCACGGGCGATTTATCCGAACTAAATCCGTCCATTTCCGCTAAAAGCTGATTGAGCGTTTGTTCTCTTTCATCGTTACCGCCCATCATACCGCTAGCAGCCCTGCTCTTACCGATCGCATCGATTTCGTCGATGAATACGATAGCAGGTGCTTCTTTTTTAGCGTTTTCAAACAAATCGCGTACGCGACTCGCACCAACACCCACGAACATTTCGATAAAGCTTGAACCCGAAACCGAGAAAAACGGCACGCTTGCTTCTCCTGCAACCGCTTTGGCAAGCAAGGTTTTACCCGTACCCGGAGGGCCTACTAACAGTACGCCTTTAGGAATTTTAGCTCCTAAGTTCATATAACGATCGGGGTATTTTAAAAAGTCGACGATCTCTTTGACCTCTTCTTTAGCTTCTTCGACACCGGCGACGTCTTCAAATTTGACTTTCGGTTTTTCGGAATTGACGAGCTTTTTACTGCTCCCCATGCCTAAAATCCCTCCGCCCATATTTTTTTGCATACGATTGGCTAGGAACATCCAAATACCGAAAAAGACAAATACGGGTAAAACCCATGAGAAGAGAATCTCGGTAAAGATATTGGATTCGTTATAACCGCCGTAACCGACTTTTTTCTCATCCATTAACGGAATCAACGTACTGTCTTCACCGACTTTTTTAACAACGTATACGGTTTTTTGCGCACCTTCGTTGGAAAAAGCTTTAATCGTCGTTTGTCCGATCGCTACATAGCTGATTTGGCTGTTGCGGATCAACTCTTTAAGTTCGTAATAACTGATGGTACGCGTTGCACTGTTTTGAACGTTGAAATTAGCCGCCATACCGTTATCGCTCGTACCGCCGGTAAAATTTTTAAAAAGTAAAATAACGATTATGGAAAAAATCGCAAACATTAAGAGAGGATTTTGGTTGAAAAAGTTATTTTTTTTATCGTTTTTATTGTCTGGGTTGGGATTCATCTATTTCCTTTGTAAAACGAGCGTAAACCACTCGTCTTTTTGGTACTTTTCGACAAGGTTCATTGTCGTAAATTTATGCTCGACCTTATCGATATATTTATCTAAAATGCCAGAAAGTATCAAAAGACCGTTTTCGTTGACCGCACTTTGTAAGTCGGAAGCCAACATAATTAACACATCGGCGATAATATTGGCAACGACGATATCGTATTCGCGTTCTCTTTTTTGTACCGACCCCGTCCATATCGTTTGAAACGTCGCATGATTGCGTTGGAAATTTTCACTCGCCGAAAGCGTCGCTTGCTCATCGGTATCACACAAATCGACTTTAGCGCCTAATTTAGAAGCCGCTATCGCTAAAATCCCGCTCCCGCATCCAACGTCAAGCAAAGCCGTATTCGGTTGAACATAGCGTTGTAAAAGTAACAAACATCCGTACGTCGTCTCATGGTGTCCCGATCCGAATGCCAACGCCGGATCGATCACGACATTGATTTTGTTCGGATCGTCTTGCACCCAGCTGGGATGAATGTATAAATTTTCGACGTAAAGCGGCTGAACCGAATTGCGATACTGTGCAATCCAATCTTCATTCTCGCAAACCGACAAGGTGCTTTCAAGCGTTATAGAACGATTTAAGGCAAGAGAGAGTTGTTGGGCAAACGTTTCCATACCGAAGCGAATCGTCTCAAGGTCTTCTTCGCTACGCAAAATCATTGTGCCGTCTTTTTCTTCAATGGCCTCATCGCTGAGGCTCATCAGACAATCCATAAAAAGAGAATATTCGCTACTAGCGGTTAAGGACAATTCGTTATAGGTTTGTTTCATTCAGATTAACCTAAAACATCCTCGAGTTTTTCTTTTAAGACTTGGGGCGTAAACGGTTTGACGATATAGTTATTGACTCCGGCTTTAAGCGCGGTAATAACTTCGGCTTTACCGCCTTCGGTCGTGACCATGATGATCGGCATATTTTCATATTTTTTTTCGGCACGCACTTTTCGTACGAGATCAAGTCCGTTCATCTCGGGCATATTCCAATCGGTAATCAAAACGTTTATATCCGGAGTTCTTTCCAAAATTTGCCAGGCTTCTACGCCGTGTTCTGCTTCTAACACGTCATCAAACCCCAATCTCTGTAAAGTGTTTTTTATAATACGGCGCATTGTCGAGCTATCGTCTACTACAAGCAGCTTCAATGTCACTCCTTTAACTTTAAGGTTTAGTCTTCCATTCTAACGAACTTTAGTTTGAACTTAGTTTAAAGCACTCTTTTAAGAGCAACGGGCAAAGGCTTCGCGTAAGTCCAAAGTACCCTCGTAAAACGCTTTTCCGACGATAACGCCGGCGACTTTACGCGAGTGTTTTAGTAAAACTATATCGTCCAAATTTTTAACGCCTCCACTGGCAATCGTATCGATCCCCGAAGCTTCCGCAATGGAAAGCGTAAACTCCGCATTAACGCCGCTTAACATGCCGTCTCTCCCGACATCGGTACAAATAATTGCCTCCACGCCGGCATTCGCAAATTCTTTGGCTAAATCCGTCGCCAACATCGTCGATTTTTCCGCCCAACCTTCCACTGCGACAAAACCGTCGATCGCATCGATGCCTACGACAATACGGTACTTTCGACACATCTCTTTGACGAAAGCGGGATTTTTAAGCGCGACGGAGCCCAAAATAACCCGATCGATTCCAAGATCGACATAACGTCGAATCGTCTCTTCGTCGCGAATTCCTCCGCCCAATTCCAATTTGAGGTTGCATTTCTTACGAATTTTTTGAATTTGCTCCATATTGCGCGGTTCACCCGCAAACGCACCGTTTAAATCGACCAAGTGAACCCATTTTGAGCCCATTTCTTCAAACGTTTTTGCCACTTCCCACGGTTCATTCGAATAGACCGTAGCACTTTGCATTAGTCCTTTTGTCAAGCGTACCGCTTTGCCGTCTTTTAAATCAATCGCCGGTAAAATTTCCATCATAACTCCACAAAATTCTTTAAAATAGCCAAGCCGTTTTCATGCGACTTTTCAGGGTGCGGCTGAAACCCGTAGATATTTTCTTTTTGAACCGCGCTCGCAAACGTATAGCCGTACGTCGTTTTTCCGATTTGATATTTTTCGTCGCACTGCACATGAAAGCTGTGTACGAAGTAGAGGTAAAAGCGAGGTGCCATCCCCTTAAAAAGCGGTGTATCTCGCACCACTTCAAGCTCGTTCCAACCCATATGCGGTACTTTAAGGTGTTGAGAAAAACGCGTCGTGTCAAATTTAACGACCTCCCCTTCAATGAGTCCTAGACCTTGCGTTTTTCCAAATTCCGTGCTGGCTTCAAACAACAGTTGCATCCCCAAACAGATACCTAAAAGAGGCTTTTTCGTTGCGGCAAACGCTTTGACGGCTTCATCCATCTCGCGCTCTTTTAAACACGCCATCGCATCTTTAAAGGCACCTACACCCGGAAGAATAATCTTGTCGTAACCTTCTACATGTGAAGCGTCTTTCACAATTTCGATACGCGTACCGAGTTTCTCAAACGCGTTGGTAACGCTTCGAAGATTGCCCATATTGTAATCGATTAAACCTATCATAATTCTCTCTTTTGATTCACGGATTTCACGTAAAACGCCAAGCCAAACAGTAAAAACGTCACGCCTCCGATAAGATACACCGCATTGACGATATGCGACGCGTCGATAATCGCAAATTTAAACACCAACATCAACGCCTCAATCGCCAACGCGATAATAATCGAGCCTAAAAAACGTACCATCGTTTTATGCATTCCGGAGGTATCGTCTTTTTCGTTACGCCCTAAAACTTCCTCTTCAAAAATGGTTTTTACCAGATCGAAAATTGCCAAAGAGAGCGTAATCAAAATGGTCGATTCGAACATCGCTTTAATGTCCAAAAGTTCGAAGGCAAGTCCGTGCATAAACAAACTTCGCATACCGTTAAAAAGCAGTAAAAGCGCGATTGCCAGTAAAGAGATCGAAAAAAGCGTATAGATCAATTTCGACGTTTTTCCAAATCCCGATTGCAACGACGAGGGGTGAGCAATTTTTAAGATATGCTCTAACGAGACGTCGATACATGCGATAAAACGTAACGCTCCTTGTTCGTCGTAAATCGGATACGACGCCGTGACGGTTAAGTCGTTCGTTAACGTTGAAGGGTAAGGATCGCTTAAAACGCACCGTTTTTCACGTACCGCACGGTAATAATAAGATTTACCGCTACGATTTTGTCCGAGCCCGCCTTTTTTATGCGGATCGTCGGTGATATTGTTAATGACTTGTTCGCCTTTGTAATCCAACAGATACAAGGCTTCAAAATCGTCGACTTCATGCACGATTTTATCTAAGCTCGCGGTAATCACGTCCAGATTGGGTTCTGGCATGCGATTGGGTATATTACGCGTAAAAAGATAGCACAAATAGGCTCTTGCCCGCGTTCTCACTTCTGAGAACTGCTGTATTTCTCGAATGACCATCACATCTACCTTTTTAGTTTTCGTAATTGTAACTAAATTTTCAAACGGTATATTTTAGCATACGGTTCTAAACTAATCGGCTCAAAAAACCGCCCATCCGCATTTTCCAAAACAAAAAGTTGTATATACGTCGATTCGAACATAGCGTTGTCGACGATTAAAAAGGTATTATATGGCTGCATGTAGATCACATTGAGTTCACCGTTGGGATGAAGCGATTGTTGTTGCTTCACAAAGGTACCGCGCTCGTCGTATCCCGTTTGAATGAAGGTACGAACGCCAACTTCGTTACTGCCGATTTTTAACGCTCCTTTTTCTTTATCCAAAGCGATACCGTTTCCGAGTTGAAGCAATTTAGCACCGTCTTGAAAACGACTTGTTTCGTAGAAAAAAGGATGGCGAACCGTTTTGCCGCTCATAAGATCCAAATTGCTAAATTGTGCGACGGTCGGGAAAATACTGAGCATGCGAAACGGTAAATAGAAGTAGATTTCACGCGTTTTTTGAGGTAAGCTCAAAGGCGTTTGCAACGCATCTAAAAAATCGTCGGCATTGTTAAAACCGTAATCCAAACTCATTTGAGCGGTATTGTTGATGATCTTTTTTGGGTGTTCTTTCGTTTCGTTTTCTTCGGCCGTTACAAAGGCTTTTTCGGTGTATTCGACTTCCAAACGGGCAAGTCGCGCCGCACTTTCTTGCGTATTCGTGAGCATGAAACTGACGGGAAAATTCACGTCGCCGCCGTGTTTTCCGCCATCGATCAACGTCTTCGTATCGGCATAGTAGCGTAACGGATAGCCGTAATCCCACCATGTCACGATATAATCTTCTCTACCGACGTTATTTCGCAATGATGAGAGCTGTTCGACTTCGGTTTTATTTAAGACGGTCGGAACTCTATATTCGATAATATGCGCGACGTTAGGATATAAAACGGCTAAGCTTGCCGTTACGACAAAGCTCGATTTGAGAATCCGCCCCAATGTTTCATTGACGAAAAGTCCCGTAATGGAGCTACTAAGTATAAAAAGTAGATAGGCAACGCCCAACGCGCAAACGGGTACGGCATAAATCGTAAAGCGTAGTCCGCCCCAAAGTGCTAAAAAGCCGAGTCCCATGAGCGGTAATCCCAACAACATCGCTTTGTAACGTCGTACCAATAACACATAACCGACTATCGAAGCAACAAACGTGATCGTATGTCCGCTGATTCGCTCCGCAAAAACCGAAAAAGGAATATCGCCGGCTTCTCGAATCGTTTGGTTAACTGAGAAGAAATGAAGTTCGAGTCCTTGCTGGCTTACGTCGATCGCATCTTTAAAAACATAACTTTTTAATTGCGCCCAAATCGGAGAGAACCCTCCCGTTGCAAAAAAAAGAATACTACCGATCGCTAAAATATACCACACGTATGAAGCAAGTTTTTTTTGTTTGAAGAGGGCATAAAGCACGCTTACACCGATCAAACGGGCCAATATCGGCAAACCCATCATCGCAAAAAGCATCATTGCGATTAACTTTATCGGGAAAGACTCTTTACGCTCAAACACCAAAGCATAAACTAAGATCAACCCCAAATATGCAAATTCCAACGAATAGCTTTGCGGATACCACCATCGATACGCAATAATTTCTACTGCCGTTATCAGAAGGTATTTATCTTCTTTTGTGCGTAATGCCAAAATCAACGACCATAAAAGAAGTGTCGGGAAGACGATATTGAGCATATCGGTATCGTAATACCCGATCATCGTTCGATTGTAATAACTGACCGCGATCGACGCCAATAACGATGCAAGGAAACCGACTTCGATCATACCGAGGTTATACGCGATCAACATCATCGGGAAAACGATCAACGATCCCAAAACGGCCGGCATATAAAAAATAAGCGTTTCAAACGAAACCGGTACTATTTTCGCAAGCAGAAACGTTAATTGAGCAGGGGCTTGATCTATGGGAGAGCCGTCAAACTTTTGATGTACCCCCGCAAGCAAATCTCGCGCACCTTCCGCCCAATAATAACCGTCGTTGGTGTTAATCATAAACGTATCGGCATAGTGAAAACTCTCAAAATCGCTAAACTGATACACCCAAATCAAACGAATCGCAATGCTAAACGCAAAAGCAATCAAACAATATAATGCAACGTAACTTTTGTAACGTAAATCCATCAAGCACCTCTTTTGGGTGTGAGTAAAAGATAAAAAATCGTAAAGCAAAGAGCATAAAGAAAGAAAATATAAACATCGTCTCGCACTTTAAATCCTAACCCTATATACGAAAAAAATCCTTGCAAAAGCCCTAAAATAATAACCGTTCTTCGCGTATTGCCGTTTTGCAATTGAAAAATCATATGGTGTATATGGGTTTTATCGGCATGCAGAGGGCTTTGATGGTTAAGGATGCGTCGTAACATCACGATCAATGTATCTAAAATCGGAATAGCCGCTAAAAGCAAAATGGAAATAGCCGTTATATACGCTTTTTGAATCGAATAAAGCGTCAGCATCGCAATAATAAAACCTATCGTTAAACTACCGCTATCACCCATAAAAATTTTAGCCGGATGCCAATTTAGGACTAAAAATCCTATCAAAGCACTGATCAAGCCTACGGACGTATAAAACAAAAAAAGATCTTCATATTTCCATCCGATATAAGAAAATGCCGCTAAGATAACTAACGCTATACACGAGGCTAACCCGTCTAAGCCGTCGATCAGATTAAGAGCGCTCACAAATCCGCTAATCGCAAATGCGCAAAACGCCAATGCTGCCCAGAAAGTAAAAACAATTTCATGCCCAAAAAAGATTCCGAACCGTTGAATATCAAATCCGTTCAGATACAACAATCCTCCGGCACATGCCGTAATAAGTAGCTTAAGCCTTGCGGGTACCGAGCGAATATCGTCCCAAAGTCCTGTTATAAAAACCAAAGTCAAGGGCAATAACGCTATCGCGTTTTCAAGAGGATTGAAAAGAACAAAGGCATAAACAAACGCACTAAAAATAGCAATGCCGCCGCTTCGAGGAACCACGCGATCATGCGAACTACGATCGTTGGGAATATCTAAAATATTGATGCGTTTTTGATAATAAACCAAAAAAACGTTTAAACTTAACGATACGCTAAAAACCGTCAAGCATTTGAACAAGACAAAAGTATCGATCAGTGCCAACGTACGTCCTTACATGTCATGTTTAGGCTATTATTATAGTTTAAAAGAGTTTAAAATCTAAAGTATCCTCATCTAAATGCTCAAGCAGGAAAGATACGCTTGCGCTAGACGATCATACGTAAAATTCTGAAGTACATATGCCCTACCTTTTTCTCCCAATTGTTTTCGCATTTCTTTGGGCATACTGTAAAATATTTTTATTGCATCAACAATGGCATTGGCATCCTCAGCTTGTACACATAAACCGCAACCCGATATTTCTACAATATCGTTTTGAATATTGATTGCTTGCAAAATAGGCTTTCCGCTCAACATATAATCATAAAGTTTATTTGGAGAAATACCAAATTTAAAAAGATCTTTTTTTTGCAGTCCTAAATAACAAACATCAAAAAGCTGCAACATAGATTGAATCTGTATCTTGGGAATTGCTTCCATAAAAACAACGTTTTCTAAATCGGCGGCATAAGACTTTAGATTCTCTTCTTCCTGTCCGCTACCGACAAGAACAAATACAATATCACGGTTGTTTCGCAACATCCTAGCCGCTTGCAATAAAAATAACAACGCATTAGAAGTCCCTAATTTACCAGTGTATCCCACGACAAATTTATCTCTCGGGATAGATGATTTTAGCAGCTCAGGTAAATTTTCACGATGCTCCATCTCATCAAGATCAATCCCGTTAGGAATCCAATGTACATCTCGATGTATGTTTAAGTCATGAAGATGCTTGGAATAATGCGATAAATTGGAAATTAATATATCTGATTTTTGAAGTGAAAATTTTTCTAACCACGCCATAACCCTAATAAAAATATTATGTTTGGAAAAACCGCCTATCTCAATTAATGTAAGAGGCCATATGTCTCGTACTTCAAAAACTAATTGAGCTTTATACTTTTTCGACAAATAATAAGCCGGTACAATTGCAAATAGCTCTGTAGTAGAACAAATAATAACATCCGGCTTTGTGGGTAGAGCCTTGCCTATAAAAAAGAGTTTCCACGTGAAATCTAACCATTTAAAAGCTCTTTTTATATCAAATGATTTTGTATATTTCAAGACTTTAATCCATAAAAAATCAACGCCTTCAACCGTTTCTTGCTTATAAGAAAGACCTTTCATATCGGGATAACGCTTTAAAAAATGGGAAAAAGAGGCACTTACGATTATTGTATGATGCCCTTTTTTCATAAATTCTTTAGCAAAATAATAATGTCGAAACGTCATTCCGTAAGATGGACTTCCTGCATATTCGTTAATGATTAAAATGTTTTTAGGCATATGATACCAAGGCCTGAATAATAAGCGTACTCGCATTGTTATCGCCGTATAGGTTTGCAACTTTCGGCTTAAACATGAAATTTGAAAATGTAGAGATAATTGTTTCTTTATTAGCACCGACTAGCACATTGGCACCGCATGCCACAAGCTCTACCCATTCTGTTTCATCCCGCAAGGTCATGCAAGGCTTATGGAAAAAATACGCCTCTTTTTGAAGCCCTCCGCTATCCGTCATCACGAGGGAACAGTGGTCTATAAGCCATATCATTTCAAGATACCCCACAGGCTCTATCAAGGTAATATTTGGGGAGAGTTGATACTTTTGTGCTTTAAGAGCGTTTCGAGTGCGTGGATGTATGGGCAGGACAATTTGCCTTTGTTTGGCTATCTCATTGAGGGCATCAAAAATACTTTTTAAACGCACCTCATCATCAGTATTTTCGGCACGATGAATCGTACAAAGCACAAAATCATTCTTTACATGTAAGGTTGGTTTTTGAGCATATTGGCGATAAAACAATGCCCCTTCATACATCACGTCACCGCTTTGAACAATCTTACATGTAAAGGTTTCAAAACCTTCATGTTTGAGGTTGTGAACAGCCACCTCGGTCGGACAAAAAAGAAGCGTACTGACTCTATCGGTTACAATGCGATTGATTTCTTCGGGCATTTTCATATTAAATGACCGCAATCCCGCTTCCACGTGCGCGATCTTTACATGTAACTTACTCGCAGCAAGTGCACCCGCAAGCGTAGAATCCGTATCGCCGTAAACCAAAACCCAATCAGGTTTTTCGATGAGCAAAACTTCTTCAATCTTTTCAATCATCTGCCCCGTCATTGCACCGTGCGATTTCCCACCGACACCTAAAAAATAATTGGGTTTGGGTATGTGCATCTGCTCAAAAAAGATATCCGACATCGTGGCATCGTAGTGTTGCCCCGTATGAACGATGACCTCTTGTATGCTAGGATGCGATGCAATGGCACGGCTCAGTGTTCCAGCTTTGATGAACTGGGGGCGTGCACCTAAAATCGTCACTATTTTCATGGGTTTTCTTCTTGGTAAATTTTTCGTAAAATCTCTTCTTGCGCTTCCCAATTATAGCCCATTTTAACCCTTTTTAACGGATGGATGAGCACTTGTTTATCCCATGAAGCTATGGTATCGATGGCTTTTTTTAAACCCTCTACACTCTCTTCTTCAAGCACCATACCAATCTGATGGCGTGCGACCAATGCGCTAATCTCAGGCAAAGGAGACACCATCACGGGTAATTCTGCCATAATGTATTCAAAAAGTTTATTGGGACAACAATAGGCGTGATTCAGACACGTATTTTCATACAACAACAATCCAAAATCTGCCGAAGAAGTATAGTCTAAGAGCACTTTTGGTTCAACGGCATGATGAAAAAAGATATTTTTATACCTTTTTGATGCCTCAATAATGCTCGCCTCCAATACCCCAGAACCCATAAAAACCACCACGTAAGGGGTGTTTTGCAAACCTTGAAAGGCCTCTAAAATCATCTCAACACCTCGCCCCCTGCCAAGCCCTCCTTGGTATAAGAAGATGATTTGCTCTTGGCTTATACCAAACAGCTCTCTAAAAATATTTTTTTTGACAACATCACCATACGGAGGTGTGTTGAGCACGACATAGGGTCTTTGCCTCTTCGGATACATCTTCTTGTACACATCGGCTATCATTTCACCTACCACGATAACAACATCGGCATAGCGAATAAAAACGCTCTCGATAAGCATCGAAAGTTTTTGCCTCAATCCTTTAACATTAGCCTTTTGCGTCTCTAATTCATGCGTGTCGTAAACGACTTTGAGCCCAAAACATTTGGCGACAAAGGCTAAGGGCAAGAACTCCACGGTATGAATGTTAATCATCCTAGGTCTATGCGCCACAATAAACAATAAACCATACACAAGCAAATACACATACAATACGGCTCTTTTTTGAATGCCAAATAATGCTATTCGCTTAATATGAATCTGGGCATCAAGGCACTCCTCTTTAGCTAAACCCTTTTTCCAAAGCCCCATCAACAAAACAGACTCAAAATCCAAATGATGCGCTATAAATGTGGCTTCTTTAAAAATGCGACTCTCATTCGTCATCGTGCTAGGATAGAGATGAAGATTGATATTTTTCACGCTAATTGCCTTTAGCATACTCTTTGATTTTAAGCATCAAAGGTTTTAATGTCTCAAAAAGCCTCTCGTAAGAATTAAAATCAGACGGTACTTTTGGACGTTGCTTCATAATATGCTCAAACTCTTTCTCGGTAAAATCAAACTTTTTCAAAAAAAACGCCTTGTCTTCTTCCAAAAGCCTTTCGCTAGGATAAGGGTTGAGTGTTAGCTCTTGCAAGGCCTCTTCTCTACTCATTTGACCCGACATAATCAACGTCGAAAAATGCGCTTTTCGTTTATCGTAACCATACTTCATCGGCAATAAATAGCCTTGGAAAAATCGTGTAAAGATAGACTCATAATGCTTTCCGCCGTACCTTTTCCAGCCGTATTTTTCCTCAAGCAAACGAATTGTAGCCTCTTTATCGTAATCCATATAATTTAGAATCGGAAGGTATTTAATTCTCTTTACCAGCACTTTGTAGGCAAAACTCCAAATACTCATCACGGGATAATTACTCAATTTTTGGGTTCCAAACTTTTTATGAATATCCTTTAAGAGCCTATCGTCGATGCTTCTACCGCCTTGAACGGGTAAGATGCCTTCCGTGACCAAATTACTTCCGTTTAAGATATAGCGCACGCCGTGTTTATCCGCCGTTTGAAGCAGCAATGCGGTGATGGCATGGTCTGTCGGTATTTCTAAATTTTCGATAGAGGATTTGATAAATGCCTTTTGCAAATCCTTAAACGCCACCCAGTCAATAACATGCGTGTACAAATCAATATGAAGCTTGTCTAAAAGTAACTGAATATTTTTTACCGCCAATTCACTATTCCAACCGTTGTCTAAATGTACGGCTAAGGCACGCAAACCAAATTCATGCACCAAATGAGCGATATAACTGCTATCGACACCTCCGCTAACACCAATGATGCAATCATACTTTTTATTTTTGCCCTCTTCTTTCATCGTGCGAATTAACGCATACAGTCTTTCGCTTCTCTCAGGTTCTTTGTATAATTCCGTCGCAACCCTGTGTTCGTATGTTTTGCAATAGTTACAAACGCCATCCTCATCAAAATCAATCGCTTTGATCGTGGAGTCCATCACGCATCTGGTACACACCCTTATTGCATCGTACGTCATAAATGTGTCCCTCCGTCCAATAACGTTTGAATCTGCTCATAGGGAGGATAACTAATCAAAACGCCTTTAAGCGGCCCTTGATACACAAAAAGACTGCCGCAGGCAACGGCATCTACGTTTGCTTGTTCAAACACCTCTTTGATATGTTCCATTTTCCCCGCACCCCCAAGCGCGATAAGAGGAACATTTAAAACGGCTTTTAGTGCTTTTAGCAGTTCAATATCATATCCATTCATCATCCCGTCGTTATCAATTGAATTGATAACGATTTCACCCGCTCCTAGACGTTCAACGATGGTCACAAATTCTATGGGATTGAGCTTTGTGTTGGTTTTTCCATTATGGATAAAAACCTTTGTCTTTCCCCAAAAATCTTTCTTAACGTCTATGGTGACCATCACGGACTGACTGCCAAAGATACCGGCCGCTTCGCCGATCAGCGGTGGGTTTAAAATAGCTTGTGAACTGAGTGAAATTTTTTCCACTCCTAGGGCATAAATCTTTTTCATCTGCTCTATATTCTTCACACCACCGCCGTAGCACAGAGGCATAAAACATTCACCGGCAATGTCTTCTATCATTTTATAATTTGGCTCTTTGTGCAAAATGGTTGCATCAATATCCAAAAACATCAGCTCATCGACTTCTTTTTCGTTAAAAATCTTAATCGCATTAATGGGATCGCCAATGTACGTCGGTTTTTTGAATTTTTCCGTTTTATACAATCCCCCTTTATGCAATAAAAGACACGGAATCACTCTTTTTTGAAGCATTACAGTTCTCCGAAGTTTTTAAGAAGTTGCATACCGAATTTATGGCTCTTTTCAGGATGGAATTGCACACCGTAAATATTGCCTTTAGAAACACTGCATGTAAAATCATCCCCATAACACGTTGTTGCCGCGATGTTTGCTTCATCGTTGCAGACAACGTGATAGGAGTGCACAAAATAGAACCGACTCTCTTGCAAATGCTTAAAGAGCACCTTTCCCTCTTCTCTTGGTATGACCTTGTTCCAACCCATATGAGGAATCGCCAAACTTTTATCGTCCAAATCAAATCGTATCGTTTGCGCATCTATCCAGCCCAACCCTTGCTCTTTACCCTCTTCGCTTCTTTGCGTCAAAAGTTGCATCCCAAGACAAATGCCAAGCACGGGCTTTTTTACCTCTAAAACTTCTTTTTCCAAGACATCAAAAAAAGAAGCGTTTTTTAGGCGCATAATCGCATAATCAAAAGAGCCTACACCGGGTAAAAGGTACTTATCGGCATTTTGGATTTCATGAATATCTGATGTAATCACCGCATCAATTCCGATTTTTTTAAACATATTGTGAATAGATTTTAAATTGCCTATTCCGTAATCAAGTATGGCTATCATGAATGCCCTTACGAATATCGCGACAAATTTTTGCCGAGTAATTTTGTTAAAAAAGATTGAATTTTTTTCATTTGCGTATAGTTTCGTTCCCTATTGGCAAAATCCTTATAGCTATGAGTTGGCATATGAAAAATTTGTTCTAACTCATCCGTACTTATACCCAATTTTTTAGCGACATATGCTTTATCTTCGTTGAGTTCTTGCTCGTTATACAACGGTTTGCTAAGCTCCTCTAACGCTTCTTCTCTTGTCATTTGAGAAGAGAGAATCAAACTGGATAAATGAGGCTTTCTTTTATCGTATCCCCATTTTGCAGGCAACCAATAATTTTGAAAAAACTTTGTAAAAATGGATTCTCCGTGCTTTCTTGCATACTCTTTATAGCCTATTTTTTCCTTTAGTTCTTGCAATGCTTCACGCTTGATATAAGGCATAAAATTCAAAGGTCGAACGGTTCTCATCTTCTTGATAAAAGGGTAGTAAAAATAGAGTTCATAAAATCCTATTGTTTTATAGTTTTTGAGCTTTTGGGTACCGAATTTTTGATGAATTGCTCTCAAATTTTCTGCATCCATCGCATCCCAGTGCCATGATTTCGGTAGGACGCTCTCGGTAGCGATATTCCCTCCACTGATAATATACCTAACACCATGCTTGGTGGCAAAATGGTACAAAGAGGCAAAAAAAGCATGGTCTTGCGGAACGTCTTGATTGGCAATTCCCGATTTTAGATACGCCAGTTGCAAATCTTTCATCTCTTCCCAATCAATCACGATAGTGTGTAAATCCCAACCGCAATAGCGAACAATTTTTTCAATATTGGCAACAGCCAGCTCGCTATTCCACCCACCATCAACATGAACCACCAGCGGGCGCATACCTGCTTCGTGTAATTTTAACGCCAGATAAGAGCTATCAACTCCACCGCTAAGCCCCAAAATACAATCATAAGGCTTGTGAGCATTTTCACGCTTAATGCCTTCATAAATAGCATTTAACGTTTTCGCACCCTCCTCATTCGGAAACCACCGTTTTGAGCTAATGGCGTCAAATTCTCTACAGTGATTACAAACACCGTTTGCATCAAACACGATCTTTGGGTCTGTCGTATCCATGACACAACGGGTACAGATTTGATCAGAATTTTTATAGAGCTCCTCATAACTCACTTTTAACCAACTTAATATGCTTTCTATTTGAAATTTTATACTACTTACTTGTACATCTAATATATTGCTTTTACTGCATGTATTCGTCCATTCTAAAATTTTTTCTGTTTTAGCTTCACTCTTAATTCCTAAACCTTTTGCGACTAAATCTTCAAAATATTTTTCATACACACCACCGGCTCTAAGTGTTGGACACATAAAAAAAGTTTTAATGTTAAAAAAACTAGCTTCGTAAGCGAGCATACTACACATAGTGATATGACCATCTACCAAAGCAAGGATTTCATATAACGGTAAATGACTTGAAAAAGAATATTCAACATTTTTATATTTTTGACATAACAACTGAACAAAATTGACATGATGCCGATATTTTTGATCTCTTACTTGCACAGGATGCAATCTTAACAGCCACAAAATTTTATTTTGAGTTTGCTCTATAGCTTTTAACAAATTCTGATGGATAATCCCGTTGTCCAATATGCCATTAAAATAATTCGTATCTCCATCATACCCCCATTGTAATGAAACGAGTATAGTTTTTTGGTATCGTTGCACTTTTGTTACAAACTCAAAAGTTTCGGGTATTGAAGATAATGAATATTTTTTATTTAACCAAAAAGGATCTAAGCGTAAAAGTTTCGTTCTTTTAGACAATTTTTTTTCATACGTATTATATGATATATCATCGAACACCATAATTCCTTTTGGTAAAAAGAACTCTTCTTTATTGAACCATGGATGCTGTATATTAGGGAATCCTAAGGAGTGTAGCACTTCAACACTAAAAATATTGAGCTCATCCGCAGCTTTACATAGATACTCATTTAAGCCTATACCTATAATCCACTTACAATGAGAATGCTCTAATATATTTTTATATACGTCGATACTAAATTTATTTTTTGTTCTTAAAAAAATATCTAACAGTCTTGCAATAAAATAGCTTCGATTAACAGAATAGCTTTTGAGATAAATTTTACTTTGAGATAAAGACGAAAAAGGCAATAAAATTTTTTGTACGGAAATATTATGTTGTTGCATTGTTTCAAATAAATAATCTATCGTTTTTGAATAAAATTTTGAATTAATGACATCGCCTAAATCATTTTCACTACAACAAAAAAGAATATCACAAGGCTCAATCTGTTGATAAGTATCCCGCTTTTGTAAACTTGCACAAATATGGATAATTCGTTTAATCTTATGTTTTATCATTTTACATTACCTACAAACCAAGGCATTTTGTAATTTTTAATAGCATATATCCACGTTAATAAAAACGTCGTCAATAAACTTATGCTATAAGCTATTGCGGCACCTTCAATCCCCATTATTTGGACCAAAAGATATGTACTTACAATACATGTCACCCCGGATACAAAAGTAATTATTGCCAAACCTATTGTTTTCCTAACATAAAAAATATATCCGACAACAGCAAGATACATACCGTTAAAAGCCTCTCCTAGCGCTATCCAAAAAATTATATTGGCAGAAGCAAAAAAATTCTTTCCTAAGATATACTTTACTAAGAGTGGTGCAAAAAACCCTATTATAAAAGCTAAAACAAGAAGTCCTATAAAATATATATATGTCAGCAAAACAATTTTCTTTTTTAATGTGTCATTGCTTTCATTTAAACATTTATAAAAAATAGGCGTGTACCCATTGCTTATAGAACTTGTCACTAGACTCATCATCTTTCCAATCTGTAACCCTGCCGTATAAATGCCCACATCATAAACACCCAAAGAATTATTGATAATTAATCTATCGGCGACGACAACCAGTGTTCCTCCCAAACTGTGAGGAATAAGAGGCAACCCAAAAGATAAAGCAATTTTTAAATACTCTTTGTTCACACGAATAACAATCCAATCTTTATATAAAATTTTACATGATACTAAGCCTATAGTTATCATCGTAAGTATTTGAGCTAAAGCTCTTCCTTGCCAGTCCATCTCACAATACACAATAAAAAAGATACTAAGTAACACTGTACCGCTAGATTGAAAGATTTGCATAAAGCTATATTCTTTTGCTTTCGCTTGAATTTGATATAAAGCTAAAACTATTAAACTAAGAAATTGAAAAAAAGATATGCCAACAATTGCATATAAATAATAATCTGATAGGGAAGACCACTTGCTAATATATTCTATAAAAAGTAAAAATAGCAGCATAACACATAAAGTACTGATGAAGAGAAGAAGAATACAATTAAAAACAAACTCTTTAAAATTAATATTTTCATTGAAATACTCTCTTGCTATAGAACCTTGTACACTTAAGCCCGTGAAAACTCCAACAATGGATAATAGAAGAGTAAACATTGATACGTAGCCATACTCACTTGGATTGAGATGTCTTGTGAGAATGGGCAATAATAAAAAAGGAACACCGGCACTAATAAGAGAACCGCACAAATAAATACTTGTATTCTTCAAAAAAGGTGAATAAAGATTTCTTTTTAACATTAAATACCTAATTTTCTTTCAAATAATAACATGTTGCTTTCCAAGTATCCGACAACTCCGCTATTATCACTCCTAACAAATTTTTGAACATATACGATTAATGGCAATAGGGATTGCTTGCGCTATGGTTGTACCCGTCATAAGGGTCAAAACATTACGGCTAAACTCGCTTTTAGGTTTAAAGCTAGAGAGCATCGGCTTGTTTTTTCAATTTTTCAAGTTCGGCTTGTAATTCGTCGTACTCTTGCTTTTTGATTTGAACGAATTTTTCCGTCAAATACAGCTTATGCTTAATCCCCTCTTTTGTTAAAAGATAGCTATATCCTTTTTTATTATCGCTATTTGCGAAGCGTTGCACTTTGACAAAGCCTTTTTCAATCAAAGCTTTAAGGATGTAATTGACCTTGCCGACACTATAACCTATCTCATCTGCTAAGGTACTTTGCGATGAATGATTCTCGGCGCTTCTCAAAACAGCTAGCGCTTCAGAATCAGGGAAATTGGGAGTTGCCATAGATTTCCTTATGCATTCAATGAATGAATATTATAACCGTATGGCTTGTTACTTCCTTAAAACCAACACTCGTTCTAATGATCTATTATTGCTTCTCGTAAAGTGTGAGCAATGTATGCGATCTCTTCACTTGTGATATAAGGATTCATCGGTAAGCTGATGATCTCTTGTGCAATACGTTCGGCAATAGGAAAATCACCTTGTTGATATGCCAAATAACGAAAACATTCTTGCAAGTGAAGAGGTACAGGGTAATGTACAGCTGTCGGAATTTCAGCACGCTTTAATTGTTCTTGAACGACATCTCGATTGTGTACCCTAATCGAATATTGTGCCCAGGCACTCGTCGTATTTTGTGAGAGAAAAGGCAAGGTTACATTAGGGATTTCTTGTAAAGCTTGCGTATATTGTTTCGCAACGTTTTGCCTTAAGTCCAAATCTTTTTCATAATATTTTAATTTGACGTTCAAAATAGCAGCTTGTATCGTATCAAGTCTTCCGCCAAGACCAATATACGCGTGATAATACCGTTTTGTCTGTCCATGCACTCTTAATGATTTTAGTTTTGAAGCGAGGTGCTCATCATTGGTAAATACGGCACCACCGTCGCCATAGCATCCTAACGGCTTTGCCGGGAAAAAACTCGTACAGGATATATCTCCTAATGCGCTATCGCTTCTACCTTTACATGTACTTCCAAAGCTCTGAGCACCGTCGATGATCACTTTTAAACGATAAGCATCGGCAAGATTTTGAATCGCATCCATATCAGCAGGTTGCCCATAAAGAGATACAGGCATAATCGCTTTTGTTTTAGACGTAATTTTTTCTTCTATTTTAAGAGGATCAAGCGTATAAGTTTTTTCATCAATATCTGAAAATACAGGTTTAACTCCCAATAATGCCATGGTTTCACTTGTGGCAATAAATGTAAACGGCGTTGTGATAATTTCATCCCCAGGAGTGATATCCAATGCCATCATCGCGAGTAATAAAGCATCCGTACCACTGCTACATGTAATAGCATAGGTTACTTTCGTAAAATGTTCTAAGTGCTTTTCAAACTCTTGTACCTCTTCTCCCATAATGAAATTACAGTTTCGAACAACCTTTAAAATGGCTTGTTCAATTTCATCTTGGTACAATGCGTGTTGGTACTTTAAATTAGCAAAATCTATTTTCATTTTAGCACGACTTTTAGTGCATCGTTTACAAGGTGATAATACGCATAGTCATCTTCCGATTGTTCATTGGTAAAAATTAGCGTACTACCGGATATGCCAACCCAACCTATTTGTTTTGCCGGAACCCCGACCATGAGGGCATGAGGCTGAACATCTTTGCTGACTACGGCTCCACTTCCTATCAATGCATAATGTCCGATTGTGACTCCGCAGATAACAGTTGCATTCGCTCCAATAGAAGCTCCTTTTTTTACCAGCGTTTTTTTAAATTCATTTTTACGAGAGATAAAAGCCCGTGGATTAATCACATTGGTAAAAACGACGGAAGGACCTAGAAAAACATCATCTTCAATTTCAACACCTTCATAAATCGAAACATTATTTTGGACTTTCACGCTATGTCCTATTTTGACATGGGGACCAACCACACAATTTTGACCAAAAGAGCAATTTGTTCCGATGCAAGAACCACTTAAAATATGAGAGAAGTGCCAAATTTTTGTTCCTTCTCCGATACATACACCCTCATCAACATAACTTGATTCATGTACAAAAAAAGTATTCATGCGTGCAAAACTTTAGAAGCAAAAGGATGATATTCGCCTTTTAAACCTATAGGGTTTAATTTTCGAATTGTAGAAACGATATTAATAGAACTACGAGCATCGTCCAGACCAAAACCGTCATTTTCAAAAATATGTTTATAACTTAAGGTATGTAATTCCGTAAACCCTTCACTAAATTCAAATTCTTCCCCGTCTACTGTCATACTTCGGAAAGTGCGTTTACCTTGTTTTTGGATTTCTTCAGGGATATACTCATAATTAACGGATAAAAACCATCTTACATTTGCATGTTTGAACTTTATAAAGCCGGCATTGGTGTCTGCATTTTTGATATGGACACTGTTTTCTTCTATCGTCCCGAAAATCCATGCGAGCATATCAAAAAAATGTACGCCGATATTGGTTGCGATGCCCCCACTTTTAGACTCATCCCCTTTCCAACTGGTAAAATACCACTTTCCGCGACTGGTCAAGTACGTTAAATCAATATCATAAATTTTATGAGGATTTAAACGTAATTCACTTTCAACTCTATTTTTGAGTGTAATAATAGAATCATGAAGCCTTAATTGCAAAATTGTATAAACTCGTTTACCGCTCTCTTGCTCGATAATTTTTAGCTGATCAATATTGTGAGGATTTAAAACTAAAGGCTTTTCACAAATTGCATGTGCCTCATTCCTGAGTGCAAAACGAATATGCGCATCGTGTAAATAATTTGGCGTTGCAATAGAAACATATTCTATTTTTTTCCCTTGTTCTCTTCGCCATTTATCCACAAAGCGATCAAAACGTTCAAATTCCGTAAAAAAGCTTGCTTCTGGAAAATAACTGTCAATAATCCCTACACTGTCATTTTTATCTAAAGCACAAATCAGATCATTCCCTGTATCTTTAATCGCTTTCATATGTCGTGGAGCGATATAACCAGAAGCTCCAATCAGAGCAAAATTTTTCATTATAGTTTTTTCCACCAAGCCGTGATATTATAATAAGCGTATTAAATATGTCTATTGTCTTTCAAAAACCATCCGTAAACCGTTTGGATTCCTTCTTCAAGCCGTACCTTATGTTTCCAACCCAAAGCATTCAGCTTTGAAGGGTCGGTACGCTTGAGCATCGTTCCGTCAGGTTTATCCGTATTGTAAACGAGTGTTCCTTCATAGCCGACAATCGTTCGTACCAATTCCGCTAGTTCTCGAATACTAATATCCTCTCCCGTTCCGATATTAATGTGCGTATTACGAATCTCTTTTTTACCGCCGATCAGATCTTTAAAATCAACGTTTTCCATAAGAAATACGCACGCGTCTGCCATATCTTCGGAGTAGAGAAACTCTCTTCGCGGTTTTCCGCTTCCCCAAATTTCGACTTCCTTCTCTTGATTCACTTTGGCTTCGTGAATTTTTCGAATGAGTGCCGGAAGCACATGCGACGTTTCAAGATCGAAATTATCATTTGGACCGTAAAGATTCGTAGGCATCACGGAAATGAAGTTGGTACCGTATTGAAGATTGTAACTCTCGCACATTTTAATACCGGCAATTTTAGCTATCGCGTAAGGTTCATTGGTGTATTCAAGTTCACTTGTGAGTAAAGATTCTTCATTCATAGGTTGTGGTGCGTTTTTAGGATAAATACATGTAGATCCTAAAAAAAGCAATTTTTTAACGCCATGAACATAGCTTTGGTAAATCACGTTATTTTGCACGGCTAAATTTTCATAGATGAAATCGGCACGGTAGGTATTGTTGGCTACGATACCTCCGACTTTAGCGGCCGCTAGAAAAACGTATTCGGGCTTTTCCTTTTCAAAAAATTCTTGCACGTCTTTTTGACATGTAAGATCAAGTTCTCCGTGTGTTTTACCGATAATATTGGTATAACCTTGGGCTATAAGGCTTTTGACAATGGCACTTCCAACAAGACCTCGATGACCCGCGACATAAATTTTGGAGGTTTTTTGCATGTTTCTACTCAAAATAACTCATAATTTTATAGCCGCCCTCTTTAAGATAGACGTCTTTTGTCATCAATTTTAGATCCGATGCCATCATGTCTTTGACCAAATCTTCAAGCTTAAATTCACGTTTCCAACCGAGTTTTTGTTCCGCTTTACTGGGGTCTCCTAAGAGTAAATCCACTTCGGTCGGTCTAAAATAGCGAGGATCAACTGCGACAACCTCTTTTCCGATTTCGACTTGGTAAAGTGGATTGGAGCATGCTTTGACGACACCGACTTCCTTCACGCCAACACCCTTAAATTCAAGCTCGATACCGCAATAGCCAAACGCCATACGCACAAAGTCGCGTACCATTGTGGTTTGTCCCGTTGCGATAACCCAATCTTCTGGCGCGTCTGCTTGTAGGATCATCCACATCATACGCACGTAATCTTTGGCATGACCCCAGTCACGTTTGGCATCTAAGTTACCAAGGTAGAGTTTATCTTGAAGACCTAAAGCGATTTTGCTTGCCGCTCGCGTGATTTTACGCGTTACAAACGTCTCTCCGCGTACGGGCGATTCATGGTTAAATAAAATACCATTGCAGGCAAACATGCCGTATGCTTCTCGGTAGTTCACCGTAATCCAATACGCATACATTTTAGCCACGGCATAAGGACTTCTTGGATAAAACGGTGTGGTCTCGCTCTGTGGGGTTTCTTGCACTTTACCGTAAAGTTCAGACGTACTCGCTTGATAGATTTTTGTCTTTTTCTCTAAGCCTAAAAGGCGCACCGCCTCTAAGATACGAAGTGTGCCTGTGCCATCGGCATTCGCAACGTATTCGGGTGTTTCAAATGAAACAGCCACATGGCTCATCGCCGCAAGATTATAGATCTCATCAGGTTGTGTCTCTTGGATGATACGCGTTAAATTCATACTATCGGTCATGTCGCCGTGATGAAGGATAAGATTTCTATTTTCTACATGTGGATCTTGGTAAAGATGGTCGATTCTATCGGTATTAAAAAGTGAACTGCGTCGTTTAAGACCGTGAACGATGTAGCCTTTTTTAAGCAAAAATTCTGCTAAATAACTGCCATCTTGTCCCGTAATACCTGTAATCAGTGCCACTTTTTGATTCATACATTTTCCCTTTTATAATCATCTTCAACTCTTACGATATCGTCTTCGCCCGTATAACTGCCCACTTGTGCTTCAATCAGAATCAGTGGGATTTTACCTTGATTTTCAAGGCGGTGAATTTCACCTGCTTTAATATAGGTCGATTCATTTTCCCTCACAAGAAACGTCTTCGCTTCGACTTGAACCGTGGCTGTTCCACTCACAACGATCCAATGTTCATTGCGGTGGAAATGCTTTTGAAGGCTCAAACGTTTCCCGGGCTTAACCATAATTTTTTTAATTTTATAGCCTAATTTATCTTCCAATACCGTAAAAGTTCCCCAAGGCCGATGCGTTGTTTTATGCGTTGTGGTAAGTTCAACATGCTCTTTTTTCAGTTGTCCTACGATCTCTTTAACTTTTTGAGAACACCCTTTTTGGCTAATCAAAAGGGCATCTTCCGTATCAATCACAATCAAATCATGCACATCAATTAAGCTTACATGTTTAGGGGACATAATAAAATTATTGTTTCCATCATTGTCAAGTTCTTGGCAAAGCGCATCAAAACTTCCCACGTCACTCCAACCCATATCGCTGGGAACGACTTTCACTTTTTTGCTTTTTTCCATTACGGCATAGTCGATACTATCTTCGGGAATAGTAAACATATCATCATGACCGATACGTAAAACAACTTCTTGACGCGCATGCGCATAAGCGGTTTGACATGTCAGGAAAATTTGCGGCGCATACGTTTCAAGCTCATGTAAAAACACACCTGCCTTGAAACAGAACATCCCGCTGTTCCAGTAGTAATTTCCGGCTTGTACGTAAGCTTCCGCCGTTTGATGATCAGGCTTTTCATGAAAAGCTTTCACCTCTTCACCCTCGGCTTCGATATAACCGAATCCCGTTTCGGCAAACGTCGGCTTGATACCAAACGTCACCAAAAAGCCCTCTTTGGCTAAGCGTTCCGCTTCGTTAACCGCTCTTTCATATGCTTTTTGATCTTTAATCAAATGATCGCTTGGGGTAACTAAAACGATCTCTTCTTGGTTTACCGCCATACATGCAAGGGCAATAGCAGGAGCTGTATTGCGAGCAATCGGCTCGAGCAAATAACGATTGTTCGACTTTTTAAGCTCTTCCAATTGATCGAGTGCTAAGAAATATTGCTCGGTATTGGAGACGATAAAGTGTTCGCTACACACCGTACTGTTGCGTTCAACCGTCAACTGGAACAACGATTTTTGATCAAAAAGTTTGACAAACTGTTTGGGCATCAACGTACGGCTAAGCGGCCATAGTCGTGTACCGCTCCCGCCGCATAAAATGACATTAATCACGAAAAATCCTTTGCTTCTCATTATATATATTTTTACGATTTACGTTTATGCACCAATGAAAAGATAATCTATCGACCATCTTTACAATCTCCACGTCGGATTTTTGAGGATGCCTTTGACGTCGATTAAAACGTGACTGAGGCGTCGGTACTCCGACTCGGGCACTGTCACAAACGCTTGGTGTCCTACGGCGACGACGATGGCATCGTATTTTTTATCGTTGGCAAACGGATCGGCGATCAAATCGTAGCCGTAATGCAATTTTGCTTCAACCGGATCGACCCACGGATCGTAAACATCGACGTTGCATTTGAACGTTTTTAACTCTTCGATAATATCGACGACCTTGGTATTGCGAATGTCCGGACAATTTTCTTTAAAGGTCAAGCCCAAAATAAGGACATTGGCGTCTTTAATTTTCGTATCGTGTTCGATCATCAGCTTAATCGTTTTATCGGCGATGTATTTTCCCATACTGTTGTTGATTTGGCGCGCGCCGAGAATGAGATTGGGTTTATAGCCTAACTCTTCGGCTTTGTACGTTAAATAATACGGATCGACCCCGATGCAATGTCCGCCGACAAGCCCCGGTTTGAGCTTAATAAAATTCCATTTCGTCGCGGCGGCTTCTAAGACTTCATTGGTATCGATTCCCATCGTATTAAAAATAAGCGCTAATTCGTTAATCAGCCCGATATTCACGTCTCGTTGAGTGTTTTCGATGACTTTACTCGCTTCGGCGACTTTAATGCAAGAGGCTTTATGCGTTCCGGCGACGATAATGCTACGGTAAAGCGCATCGACTTTTTCGGCAACTTCGGGCGTAGAACCCGAAGTCACTTTCAAAATATGCTTAACCGTATGCGTTTTATCGCCCGGATTGATACGCTCGGGTGAATAACCCGCAAAAAAGTCGCGATTGAACGTTAAGCCCGAAACCTCTTCGAGAACGGGCACGCAAACCTCTTCGGTCACGCCCGGATACACCGTGCTTTCGTAAATGACGATGTCGCCTTTTTTCAAAACTTTTCCCACGCTTTGACTGGCTTTAATCAGAGGCGTTAAATCGGGACGATTGCTTGCGTCGATCGGCGTAGGAACCGTAACGATAAAAATCGTACACGAACGCATATCTTCCAGATTCGTGCTAAAGCTTATGCCGCAACGTAATGCTTCTTTGAGTTCATCGCTTGTGAGTTCTAAGGTACGATCGTACCCTTGAGAAAGTTCGTCGATACGCGTTTGAAAAATATCGAAGCCGACGACGGGGTATTGCTTAGCAAACTCTGCGGCTAAGGGAAGCCCGACGTAACCCAGACCGATGATTGCAATTTTATCCATAACCACTACCTTTTAAATCTCTTCTTTGATTCTCACGTACACGGGAAAACGCGGTTTTTTATTGGACGTCGTCTCTTTGTACGTGTACGTAATTTTTGTTCCGATCGCCGGAGGATTTTTTCGCTCTTCGTCGCTAAAACCCGAACCGATATCGAAGCGAACGCCTTCGTCGTTTTGACATGTCAGCGAGCCTAAAACTTTTTTGTATTTTCCTTCGCCCGGGTGTAGTGCCGTGACGACACATTCGGCGTCGTAAAAACGTTTCACTTTTAAGGCGTTCGGATCGCGTTTGGCAACGTATTTGGCATCGGGATTGCGGACGACGACACCCTC
The DNA here is from genome assembly GCF_001548055.1 of Sulfurospirillum cavolei. Taxonomy (GTDB): domain Bacteria; phylum Campylobacterota; class Campylobacteria; order Campylobacterales; family Sulfurospirillaceae; genus Sulfurospirillum. Next base: position 598,670 of record NZ_AP014724.1, on the reverse strand, counting down.
TCCGCCGCCTTGTTCAACCTCGCTTAGAAAACGTTGCAAATCGTCGTTGTCTTTACATGTCATTTGCTTTGCGACGTGAAGATAATCGGCTTGATTGAGTTTGAGATAATACTCAAGCTTGACCAAACGCTGCACCAAACCGCCGTTTTCCAAAGGAACGTCAAACGCGTAAAAAGCGATCTCCTTCCATCCTTCGTGCGGTTCTTGTTTTTTGACGATCGAGACAATTTTCGAAAATTCTCCGCGCCTGCTCCACAACTCTCCGTCCACCGCAAAAGGCGGAAATCCTTCGGTAAACCATGTCGGAGCCGCAAAAACGACGCCGCCGCGCGAAATCAACTTTTGCCCGTCCCAATAAGCGCGTACGCCGTCCATTTTCTCGCTCATCAACCAGCCTGAAACGTTTTGGTCTTTCCACTCTTCCAAAAGCATCAAATCCGGCTTAGCGGCAAAACAAAAGCAAAGCGATACGAAACAGATAAAAACAACCTTACGCATCGGCACTCTTAATGCGATGCCAACATCTCTTTTGCCTGCGCGATCAACGCATTGAGCTTTTGCTCGTAGAGTTTGGCATGCGCTTGCACGGTCGATTCAAAACGCGTAACCAGTACGGGCGTCGTATTGCTGGCACGAACCAGTCCCCAACCGTCGCTAAAGATAACCCTAACGCCGTCGACGTCGACGATCTCTTTAATCGCCGGAAAATCTTTGGGAGGATTTTTTAAGAGTTCTTTGACTTTTTCGACCAATGGAAATTTGTCGTTTTCGTTGGTTTCGACTTTAAGTTCTTCGGTCGAATACACGACCGGTAATTTTGCGATCTCCGCGTCTACGTCAAGACCGTTTTTTACCAGCTCGATCATACGAAGGGTCGCGTAAATAGCGTCGTCGTAACCGAAATAGCGGTCGTTGAAGAAAAGATGTCCGCTGACTTCCGCCGCAAAATCCGCACCCGTTTTGGCGATCATCACTTTGAGGTTGCTGTGTCCCGTTTTATACATAATCGCTTTGCCTCTGGCGTTGATATCGTCGTACATGATTTGCGAGCATTTGACTTCGCCGATCACGGTCGGATTTTGCATTGCACGGGAGAACAAAATCGCCATAATGTCGCCCTTGACGTTATTTTTCTTCGTGAGAAACGCGATTCTATCGGCGTCGCCGTCGTAAGCGAAGCCTAGAGAAAATTCGCCTTCAAGCTCTTTTTTAATGTCTTTGAGGTTTTTTTCCACCGTGGGGTCCGGATGATGATTCGGGAAGGTGCCGTCGGGATCGGTGAACAAACCTTTACATGTAAAGTTTAAACCTTTGAAAATATCCTGTACGACAACCCCCGCAACGCCGTTACCGCAGTCGTAGACAAACGGCGTGCTAAAGCCTTTGAGATGGTCAAACTCTTGAATCATATAAGCGATATAACGCTCTTTGGCGTTGATAAACGTCGCGCTAAGATCGTCTTCGATCTCCATCTCGTAATTGCGCATAATTTCGGCACCCAAAGCGTAAATATCTTCGCCGAAGAAAGGCTTTTTATCGATCGTCACTTTAAAGCCGTTATACTCGCTCGGGTTGTGAGACCCCGTAATCATAATAGACGCGTTAGGCGTGAGCCCCTCAAACGTTTGAAAATTGCTAAAGTAGTTCACGGGCGTCGCCACGAGTCCCATATTGAGCACTTTACATCCCGCTTTATTTAAACCGCTGGTTAGATTGTCGCATAAAACAGGCGAATGGCTTCGTGCGTCGTAGCCGATCGAAACGACGTTTCCGACCTCTAAAATGCGTTTGCCCAAAAAGTAGCCGATCAATTTAACCGTCTGCTCGTTCAGTTCGTTTGGATAGATACCCCTGATGTCATATTCCCTAAAAATCGTCTTCATCGATGTTCCTTGTACAATTCTTCTTCAATAGCTATGCCGAACACGTCGGTATAGGATTTGTCGTGTTTTAAATTTTCCTGCATTGTAACCAATGCGCGCTGATAATCTTCTATAATGAGATTGCCTTTTAAAAGCTCGTATTTTAAAAAAAGCCAATAAGTATTGAGCACGTCGCTTTCGCAATACTCTTTGATTTTGCCGATTTCCCCCGCGTAATAAAGCTCCATCACTTGGTCGCCGTGAACGTCGTATTTTCCCGGAAGTCCCGCCATCGCGCAAACATGATCGAGTTTCAATCCTCGAACCGCACCGAATTCGCACAAATGATCCATCACGTCCACGTGAAAGCGATCCGAATAGCGTGCGCGGTAATTTTCCCATTTATTTTTATTTAACTCTTTGTTTTCCGCTTCAAAATACGCACTACATGTCAGGTTGTATTGCATCGCGCGAAGCATCAAAAGCGGCATATCGAAACTCCGTCCGTTAAAGCTGACCAATTTCGGATTTTTTTGGTTGATAAAATGGAGGAAATTTTTGACCATTTCATGCTCGTTTGCACCCTCGATGCTGCTGACTTTTCGGAACATTCCGAAATCGTCGGCAATCACCGCGGAAACGGCGACGATCTTGTGAAAAGGAAGCGGCAAAAACGAACTTCCGCTTTTTTCTTCTTGCTCTTTCATCGCTAACATCGAGACGCTATAATCGTCTCCTTCGTAGCCTAAAACGTTTCGAATCAGCGCGGCATCGGGAATCGTCTCTATGTCGAAGACGCAGATCATTAAGTCTCTCCTTGGCTCGTTTTAGCTAAAATTTTAGCCTAATTTTACTATGAAAGTGATGAGATGCGAATTTACGTGGAATACGCCGTCGTTAAAAGTGTGCTCTTTTTAGCCAAGCTGCTTCCTATAAGCGCAATTTACGGCTTGTTCAAACTCCTTGCGGCACTTTTTTTCAGACTCGAGCGTCGTAGACGTTCGCTAACGCTTAAAAACCTCGCGTTGGCATTTCCGGAGATGGAAGCCTCCTCCCGTTTAGCGTTGGCAAAAAAAGCATATGCCAGTGTCGGCACGACGCTTGCGGAAGTTTTACTAATGTACCATCGCCGTTTCGATATCGATGCGGCCGTCGAAAACCTCGACGAAGCGCTTGAGGAAATCCACGCACGTTTTTCCGATAATCGTAAAGGCATTTTACTTTTGACCGCGCATTTCGGGAATTGGGAACTCTTAGCCCATTTTCTAGCCAAACACGGTTATCCGATGGTCGTTATCGGACGAAGCGGTAACAACCGTTTGATCGAAAAATATATCACCGCACCGTTTCGAAGCCTCTACGGAAATGCGCTCGCCAACAAAAGCCAAGCGATAAACGCCATTTTACGTACGCTGAAAACCAAAGGTATCGCCGGTATGTTGATCGACCAAAAAGCAAGCGGCGCCAATAGCATCCAAGCCTCTTTTTTCGGACATCCCGCCGATACCGTAAGTTCCACCGCGCTCTTAAAACGACGCTACGATCCGCCCGTCATACCGCTTTTTATGGCACGTCAAGCAAGCGGTCGCTACCGACTGATCATCGGTCGCGACGCCGAACTTTCTTTGAGCGAAGCGTGGGACGAAACGGACAAAATCGCACGCTTAACCCAACACTACAACGATATTATCGAAGCAGTCGTGAGGGAGTATCCAGAACAGTGGTTTTGGATGCACAATCGTTGGAGGATTCGCCCGTGAGGATTCTCATTTTAAGCGACTCCCGAAAAGGGCATCTCAACCAATCCGTCGCATTTGCCGAATACCTTGAAGCGCATTACGATATTCTTCCCGTTGCCTTTACATGTCGCACGCTGAAACTGCTCTCGTACGTGCTTGATTTTTTCAAAATTTACACGCTTTGGCTTTTTAAAAATCTTGAGCCGCTTCATCAAACCTACGATCTGATCGTCTCGGCAGGCTCTGGAACCTATTATGCGAACAAAACGCTTGCGCGCGCCCTCAACATCAAGTCCGTCACGATGATGCTTCCGCAAGGTTACCGTTACGACTTCGATCTTATTTTTGCACAAGAACACGATCATCCGCCACGACGGACGAACATTGTCGTGCTTCCGGCAAATTTTAGCCGTCCAAGGCCGCAAGGTCTGTTCACGCCGAAAGCTCCGTCCGTGGGTATCGTTATCGGCGGAGACAACGCTCTTTTGAAAATGAACAAAGAGCGTCTCAAAAACCAACTCGACGCTATCTTTCAACGCTTTCAAGGCTACGAAATCGCGCTAACGACATCCCCTCGAACCTCCAAAGAGATCGAAGCCTTAGTCGAAAGTTATCCCTTTGCCTACCGCGTCATTTTTTCCCAAACACCTATCAACCCGATCGCCGACTTTTTGGAGCATTGCGAAGTCGTGTTTATCACGATCGACTCCACGTCGATGATCAGTGAAGCGATCGGTTACGGTACGTCTTGCGTTGAAGTGTTGCCGCTCGACGAAGTAAAAAACACTAAATTTTTTGCCATGGCTCAAAACCTTGAGCAAGAAGGATACTTGCACCTGTTTGACGGTACGGTTGCACGCCGCAACCGTAAAATCGACTTTAAACGTTACGCGCAGGAGATCGGTAAATGAAAATCGTCCAACTGCTTCCCGAACTCAATGAAGGCGGCGTGGAGCGCGGCGTCGTCGAACTCTCACGCGAATTGATCAAACGCGGATTTGAAAGCGTCGTCATCAGCAACGGCGGCCGTTTGGTCGAGCGATTAGAGCGTGAAGGAAGCGTACATGTCAAAGTCGACGTCTGCTCGAAAAACCCCTTCAGTGCACCGTGGCGCATCTTTGTGTTGTACCGTACCTTGAAAAAAATACGCCCCGATCTTTTACATGTCAGAAGTCGCGTACCGGCGTGGATGGTCTTTTTCGCCAATCGCTTTTTACGCCTTCCCGTCGTCTCAACCGTTCACGGCTTTAACTCCGTCGGATTTTACAGTTCGATCATGACCAAAACCGATCACGTGATTTGCGTTAGCGGCGCGATCAAAGACTTTATTCAAACACACTACGGCGTTCCCGATGAAAAAATAAGCGTCATCCCAAGGGGTATCGATCTTACGGTTTTTAATCCTTCAACGGTCGATCGATCGTTTATCGAAGCATTTCAAACGCGCTTTAATCTTCACGATCGCTTCGTCGTCTCGACGGTCGGACGCATTACGCAACTCAAAGATCTGGAAACGTTTATCCGAGCCGTTGCGATTCTTAAAAAAGAGATTCCCAACATCGTCGGACTCGTTATCGGAGGTATCCGCGAAGATAAACACGCCTATGCCGCGTCACTTCAGGCTCTTTGTGCATCGCTGGAACTTGACGATACGGTGTTATTTTGCGGAAGCTCCAATAACGTAGCGGAAATTTACGCCCTAAGCGACGTTACGCTCAGCTGCTCCAAAAAACCCGAAAGTTTCGGAAGAAGCGTCGCCGAAGCGATCGCCATGAACACGCCGGTCGTCGCCACGCGTCACGGCGGCGTTTTAGACATCGTTCAAGAAGGCGTAAACGGCTACTTTTCCGCCATCGAAGACGCGCAGGATTTGGCGCAAAAAATTACACAAGCAAAAGAGTTAAGCTTTGATGGGTATACTTACGTGAAATGCCATTTTTCGTTAGATCAAATGGTCGAAAAAACAATAGGTGTCTATCAGAAACGACTATGATACAAACTTACATGTTAAAACTCTTGACGATTAGAACCCTTTTATCGGTACGTTACCGCATTATTGCGTGTGTTCAAAAGCTTTTATTTTCTTCTAAAATGCCTGTCTCAAAAATCTTAATACATCGCATCGGAACATTCGGTGATTCCATCGTCACGCTTCCGGCACTTTCGATCATACGTCGGCACTATCCTCACGCGCAACTCGATTTTGTTACGACGTATGCAACCCCTTTAAACCTTTCGACGATTGTACGGAAAGATTTTTTTTCGAAAATCTATCTGATTCAAAAACAAAACCGTAAAAAGGAACTCAAAGCCTTAAAACACGAACATTACGATCTTTACATTGAGCTTCCCCAAAACTACGGACTCATTAAGACCTTACGCAATATGCTGGTCGTTCGTTTTTTGCTAGGGATCAAAAATGCTTTCGGATGGGATGAAGGTATGTCCAAGCTCTTTGTGAAAGAGCAATTAACGTACGCACCTCCTTTGCGCGAAAGTGAACGCTTTGTACGAAACTTAGCGCGCAACGCTATTACGGGAACGCCTGATTATCCTTTGCAGATCGAAGCTCCTTCTGCCGAACTACTCACACTTTTTCAAACACCGCACAAGGTGGTTGCCTTTGTCATCGGAACCAACGTTCCCGCCAACAAATGGCCGCTTTCTTCTTGGCGGTCGTTGGCGGTTGCTTTATGCAAAGAAGGCTTTAGCGTAGCGGTTATCGGAGGAGAACAAGAGAAGCAAGACGCACATAAAATTATTGCCGATTTGGATCGCGCCTATACTTTTTGCGGACAATTTTCGATTGCGCAAAGTGCCGGATTTTTACAAACGTGTACGGCAGCGATTTGCCACGATACCGGAGCGATGCATTTATGCTATGCCGTTCATACGCCCTTAGTTGCACTTTTTAGCTCTCGACAACTCGCTTCAAAATGGTTTCCGCCCGAAAAAGGAAATGCCGTTTTGATGCAAATTCTTTCTTGTTCGGGCTGTTTTCGTAAACAATGCGAGAATAATCTTTGCTTAAAAGAAATTACCCCTGACGCCGTAGAACGACAACTGCACGAACTGTTAAAGGAGATTGATGAAAATAGTCCATGTCGCAAGCTTTAATTATCTCAAAGACGGGCAAAGCTATTATGCTACCGATTATAAAATCCAGCAAGGCTTAATTCGTAACGGGCACTTTGTCTATCCTTTCAGCTATCGAGACACGGCGCGATGCGGTAATATCTTCGGTTCCAAGCGATGGGGGATCGGCAAAACAAATCGCCGACTAATTGAAACATGTAAAAATATTGCCCCGGACCTTTTACTGCTTTCGCATGCCGAATTGATCAGCGGTGAAACGTTAGAGCGCATTCGTCTTTTATTGCCGAATATTAAAATTGCTATGTGGTTTGTCGATCCGCTTTGGATTCAGCACCATTGTTTAAACATTCAATCTAAAATTGACTCTTTGGACGTTTTTTTTGCAACGACAAGCGGCACGCTGTTAAAAGCATTCAAACGCCCCCGTAACCGCGTCGCTTATTTTCCCAATATTGCCGATGCTTCCATCGAAACTGCCCAATGCTTCGCGCATAGCGACCTTTCGATCGATTTTCTTTTTTGCGGCAGAGACTATAAAGAACCCGAGCGTCAAGCTTTTTTAGTAGAGCTTGAAAAAAGCCTCTCTTTTTGCAACGCACAATTCTTTGGTTGCTTAGGAAAACCGTTGATTTTTGGAGATGCGTATACATCACAATTATCCCAAGCCAAAATGGGATTAAGCTACAATCGCCGTAACGACGTCGATCTTTACATGTCAGATCGTATCGTACAACTTACGGGAAACGGTATTTTGACGTTTTCACCTAAAGTTCCCGATATGGAGCTTTTATACACGCATGAAGAGGTCGTTTATGTCGACTCAGCGGAAGAGTTACATGCCAAACTCCGCTATTTTCATACACACGATCAAGAACGCCGAAATATCGCACAAAAAGGTTGGGGAAAAACCCACCGAAGCTTTAACGGCGAAAGAATTACGCGTTATATGATTGAGACGATTTTTGATCGTCCTTTGAGTGAAAATTACGAATGGCAAAATGAGAGGTTTTAATGCTAAGTACCTTGTGGAATAAACTGATCGTATATTGGAAATTGAAGCATTCTTTTCTTTGCGTTAAAGGAAAAGCAAAAATTCGTATCAAAAAAGGAGCTTCGGTAACGCAGCGTACGCAAGGAAAGCTGATTGTCGGTTACGGCGACGGTGCTATCGCTCGATTTACGCATACGGGATGTAATATCAATTTAATGCAACACAGCCGACTCGTTTTAAACGGCAACAGTAAAATAGGATTGGGAAGTGCCTTAACCCTTGAAGAAGGAGCCGTCTTCGAAATAGGTAACAGCACGTACATCAGCGCCGGAGCGACTCTTCGTTCCGCCCAAAAAATTTCAATCGGCGATCAGTGTGCTATTTCATGGAATGTCACGATTTTAGACAGTGATTTTCATGAATATACCTTAGAAGACGGCAGTCTCTCCGTTAAAACCAAAGAGGTAAAAATCGGCAATAATGTCTGGATCGGTAATAACGTCTTGATTTTAAAAGGCGTCACTATCGGCGATAATGCCATTATTGCGGCAGGAAGCGTCGTAACCAAAAGCGTACCGCACGGAACGATCGTCGCGGGCAATCCCGCTAAAATAATCAAAAGCGGCGTCACGCCGACGAACTTAAAGTTTTAATCATGCTCAATACGCTCAAACAAAAATTTCGCACATGGCGATTACACCGAGAAAATGCTCTCTACGAAAAAGCCTATATTCAAAAATTCGGTCCGTTGCCGCCTTTTGAGACTTTTGTAATCCACGAGAACACATTTTCAAGACGTCGCTTGAATATTATCTATCTTACGTCGTACGACGGTACGTTTAGTATTAATAACACGTATTTGCCGTTGCAAGAATTAGGTACCGTCTTTCGTTTTGAGATGGATCCGCAAGACGATCGAAAACAGTGGTACGCCCAAAAAGAAGCAATCAATCGTCAGATGGTGCGTTTCGTACAAGAAACCATGGCTCAACATACAATCGACGTTATCATATGTTATCTATCGGGAAGAACGCTCACGCAAGCAACTTTGGACTTTTTTAAAACGCTCAACGTACCTATTATCAACGAAAGTTTGGATGACGAACGCAAATTCAAAAGCCGTAAAGGTCCTGATGGAAGGTATCGCGGTATGAGTGAGATTTGTTCTTATTTTGACGTATCGCTGACCACGTCAAAAAGTGCTCTTATCAAATACGTCGTTGAAGGAGGCAAGGTTCTTTACAAACCGTATGCCGCCAATCCGTTAATTTATAAAAAGCTAGGACTTGAAAAAAAGTACGATGTCGTTTTTATCGGAGCAAACTACGGAACCCGCCCGACGTATATCACGTATTTGCGACAAAACGGCATTTCGGTTTTAACCAAAGGTTCGGGCTGGGAAGAAGGGAACGCAACGCCCGATGAAATGATTGTGCTCTTTAATCAAGCCAAAATTATTTTGGGCTTTGCCGGAGTCGGTATCAACGATGATATTTTTATCTTAAAAGGGCGAGATTTTGAAGCTCCGCTAACCGGTTCATTCTATATCACCCAACGCCATTCGGAATTGGAAGAATATTTCGTCTTGGGAAAAGATATTGAAACGTATGCAACCAAAGAAGAACTTCTTGAAAAAGTGCGTTATTTTTTATCACATGAGAACGAACGAGAAACCGTTGCACGCAATGGATTTGACACATGCCTTCATCACTATACGGCAAAAGCCGCTTACGAAAAAATTTTAGGATACTTAGGCTTATGAGATCGGTACTGTATTATGCTTCACTGGAAAACGCCATTCGCTTTTTCTTATCTGTTTTTATTCTTTTTATTCCCATGAAAACGGCGATATACCCTATTAGTTACAGTTTATTCCTCTTTTTTAGCGGAATTTATTTTTACAAAAATCGCCTCTTTTTTTCTTTTAAAGACTTTGTCATCACCTATCAAAAGCTCCTGATTGCATTTGGACTTGTCATTGCGTCTATGGTGACATCAAACCTTTTAAGTCCTTATGTTTCGTTTGGCTCATGGAAAATTATTTTTGAATACGTCGTTCGTTATTTCTTACTTTTCGTCGTCTTAATCGTGCTTTATCAAAATGCCGTTATTTCGAAGCGCTTTTTGCTCATTTCGATTTTATGTGCCTTGTCGATTCAAGGTATCGACGGGCTCTATCAAGCCATTAGCGGTATCGATTTCATTCGAGGGCATTTGGGATCGATCGCCGGTGAGGGTATGAATGGGGGAATCCGTGCGGCAATGTTTCACCGCAATACGTTTGGGCTTTTTATGGCAATAGGTATCACATTATCGACACTTTTGTTAATTTTCGAAAACGATCTTTCCCCTAAACATTATCAAACACTCTTTTTAAGCATCACTATACCGTTTTTCATTTTCGGGTTGTTATTCAGTTATTCCCGCTCCGCATGGGTTTTTTGCACCGTTTTTTTAGCGATCTATCTTTTCAAAGAATACAAACGATTGACCTACAAACATTACGCGTTATTGCTGATACTCATTGTATCGATCGTTTGCTTTTTCCTTTACTTTGATACGCTTTTTTTACGATTCGTACAACTCATTCACCTCAATTCAAGCGATCGCGACATTATATGGCTGGATAGTATCCGCTTAATTCAAGCACATCCGATAGTCGGCTACGGATTGATGAGTTACCAAAAAATTGCTTCACAAAATACGTTCAGCGTACACAATAGCTTCTTGGAAATTATGCTGTTTTTGGGTATTGTCGGTTTCGCGGCTTTCTCTTTTTTACTTTACGTCGCCTTAGAAAAAATCGTTCAAATCAAAAATTCCGTTTTATTGGCTTTTTTTGTCGCGTTTTTAGTCGTTAGCCAGTTTGATCATAGTATTATCAGCAATGCACCTATGCTCTCGGCACTCTCGTTGTTCGCATTTTTTATTTTTGCACAAAAGAGCGAACCGTCACCGCGTTAAAAATTAAAAATTTTTCGTAAAATTTTTAGCACGAAATCCCATATAGTGAAAAAGATCGGGAAGGTGTTTCACCCGCATCATCCTTCTCGAGTAGATTTTCTGATTCGGCGTAAACTGCGCCGTTTGAGAATTTTGTACGATTTGAGCAACCATCGCTACAAGATTATACTCTTCAAGTACACGTCTTCTAGCCTCTTTGAGTGCCTCAAAGCGCCTTTCGTACTCACCTTCTTTTGCGATAATTTCTTTAATTTTTGCGATAGATCCTTCCATATCGTGAATATCGATCGCAATAAGACTCTCTTCAGGGAAATAGTCGTAAACGTTCGTGCAACCGCAATAAATCGGGATACACCATCCTAAAAAGGCATCGGCCAATTTTTCCGTCCATACGTGGGCTTCCATATGATTTTCTACGGCAACATGGAATTCATAATCGTCAAGTGCGTCGGCTTTATTTTCAATCCATTTAAACCCTCGCCCGAATCGTTCGAGTTCCAAAATAGCTTCTTGCATTTTTTGCGTAAATTCGTACCTTAATTTATGCATCGTATGCCCTTGTTGTTTAATCGAACATACGGTTGAAATTTTTTTAGTTTTAACGGGATAGATCATGCTGGCTATTTCATCATAACGCTTGCCGTAGAACCAAACATTTCCCGTTTGAGAACGTTTCGCATTGGGATGAGGGAGTGCTTTTGAATCATGATTGGTTATCAGATAATGAAATTGTCTCGCAAACGCTTCTCCGTAATAAGCGATGGTACTGGGTTCTGTGGTGACTAATATCGTATTTTCTTTAGGGCATTGCAGGCGTTCGGTTCGATTGGGAATACAATGAGGTAAGTCATCGATAACGACTAGCCAATCATAGTTTTGATCTAAAGGGTCAAACGTAAAAGAGCATCCTCCCCATACGGCATCGTCGGTTTCAAATTGTTTTTTAAAACCGCTCTCCCCGTCGGGTTTACTTCCGCGCGATATTAACTTAACCCTTACGTATTCTTTCATATCCATGCCCTTTAGCTTTTTAAATGTGTACACTCATTTGCATTATTTTACGTCGATCGCTTGGCATAGAATATGCCCGATCAAAATGTGCATCTCTTGGATACGCGGCGTATCGTCGCTCGGAACGATAATATTGACGTCGCAAAATTCGCTCATCACGCCGCCGTCTCTTCCGCTTAAACCGACGGTACGGCATCCCATGTTGCGAGCCAGACTGAGCGCACGCACGACGTTTTTGCTGTGTCCGCTGGTTGATATACCGATGAGCACGTCGCCCTTTTGCGCCAAAGCTTCGACTTGACGATCGAAAATACGATCAAACCCGTAATCGTTTCCTACCGCCGTTAAAACCGACGTATCGGTCGTTAAAGCAAGCCCCGCAAGCCCGCGTCGCTCCGTTTTATAACGCCCGCTCAGTTCGGCGGCGATATGTTGCGCGTCGGCGGCACTTCCTCCGTTACCGCAAAGCATAATTTTATGCCCGTTTTTTAAAGCTTCGCTCGCAATAATCGAAGCGGTATAGATGTGGCTTTGCAACGTCGAAAGCGTTGCCTCGACGACCGCTTGATGCGCTTTTATTTCGGTATAAATCATCTCCATCATGCGTTTCGTATCCTTTCTATCGTCTTCGTCGTACTTTTGCCCTCGATAAAGCTTACTAATCGTACTTCCTTGGCGATGTCGCTTCCCACGACCTCTTTACCTTCATAGTCCGCTCCTTTGACCAAAATATCGGGCTTAAGGGCGGTGATCAGCTCTAAAGGCGTGTCTTCTTCAAACAAAACGACGTAACTGACCGATTCCAATCCCGCTAACAGGTACGCGCGATCTTCCCATGGATTAATCGGACGGCTTTTTCCTTTTAAACGCTGAATCGACGCATCCGAATTAAGCCCCACAATGAGCATATCCCCAAAGCTTTTAGCCACTTCGAGGTACTTCACATGCCCTACATGTAAGATGTCGAAACAACCGTTGGTAAAAACGATCGTGCGGTGTTTTTGCTCGGCAAGAATGCGGAGGATCTGCTCTTTCGTTTTCAGCTTACTTTGCGCGCTCGTGCGGCAAAACGTATGCTCGTAGGCTTCGATTTCATCGAAATTCACCGTAGCACTTCCGAGTTTTCCGACGACTACGGCGGCGGCTTTGTTGGCAAACGATGCGGCTTCTTGAATACTTAAATCGCAGGCAAGCGCATAGCCGAGTGCGGCTAAGACCGTATCTCCCGCACCGGTGACGTCGTAGACTTCACGCGCGACGGTGGGCATTTTCATAAACGTCTCGCCAAACAGTGCCATACCGTCTTCGGAAAGCGTAATCACGGCATACTCAAGATTCAAACTCTCTTTGAGCAACATGCCTGCTTTTTGTAAACTCTCATCATCGACGATGGCGATTTTCGTCGCAAGGCTCGCCTCTTTTTTATTGGGCGTCACCAGCGTTGCACCGGCATATTTGCGATAATCGTCGCCTTTTGGATCCACCAAAATCAACTTACTCTTTGCTCGTGCAAGCGCAATAACGTGACATGTAAGGGCTTCCGTTAAAACCCCTTTACCGTAATCGGAAAGCAAAACGAGATCGACATGGGGAAGCATTTTTTCATAATGAGACACTAGCGCCTCGATCGACGTTTGGCTAATCGGTTCTTTGGATTCGCTGTCATACCGTACGACGTGTTGATGCGACGCAATCACGCGGCTTTTTTTGCCGGTTTTTCGCCCGACTTCTCGAACGATGCCTCCAACGTCGGCACCGGAAATTTCAAGCATGCGTACCAGCTCTTCGGCGTTTTCGTCTTGACCGACGACGCTTAAAACGCCGACGTTTGCGCCTAAGCTTAAAAGATTATTGACCACGTTTCCGGCACCGCCTAAAACGGTGCTCTCTTTTTGAATGTCCACGACTTGAACCGGAGCTTCGGGTGAAATGCGTTCGCATTTTCCCCAAAGGTAATGATCCAACATTACGTCACCGATGACCAAAATAGTCGGACGATACGTTCGTAATTTATCCACGTTTGACTTCGCTTTCATAAATGCGTTTTATTTCGGGAGCATACGCTTTGATGCCCTCTTCCAAGCTCACGCTCGGTCGGTAACCCAAATCCTGACATGTCAAAGCAATATCCGCTTGCGTATGCATCTGATACGCCCCAATATAAGGATTTTCAAAATAGTCCGTGCCTAAGGAAGTACCGAGCTCTTGTTGCAAGGTATCGGCAATCTCTTGAAAACTACGCGGATTTCCCGTTCCGACATTGTAAACGCCGCATTTGCCGCAAAGCGCGGCTTTAAGATTGGCTTGAATCACGTCGTCGATGTAGATAAAATCGCGTTGGATCGCTTCCGATCCGTAAAAAAGACGCGGTTTATTACCGCTTAAAATTTGAAGCCCGAGTTGCAACGCCATCGACGCCGTTTTGTGTTTGAAGTACTCTCTTGGACCGTAAACGTTAAAGTACCGAAGCCCTACGACGGACATTTTTGGATGCGATACGCAAAATGCTCGTGCGGTATGTTCCATGGCAAGTTTGCTAAAACCGTACACGTTTTGAGGTCGCTCGTATCCGATGCGTTGAGGAGAAGGAGCATCGCCGTACGTTGCGGCACTGGAAGCGTAGACTATGACCGCACCGCTTTGATGGGCCAGTTCCAAAATATGCTTAAAAGCATTGACGTTGGTTTGGATCATCATCCCTTGATCGAGCACGGTCGTATCGGAAATCGCCGCTTCGTGAAAGATATAATCAAAGCGGTACGCAACGAGTTTGGCAATCGCCGCTTCATCGTTAATATCGCCGCTAATCACTTCGCCTTGAAATCCGATCAGGTTTTTAAAATGCCCGAAACTCTTTAAGTGACCGTTGGCAAACGTCGCTTCGCTTCGGAAACAATCAAAGACGACGACCTTACATGTCGGAAAGTTTTCTTGAAAATAAAAAGCGAGGTTACTGCCGATAAATCCAGCACCGCCCGTAATTAAAACCGTTTTATGATGAAAATCGACCATAAAAAACCTTATTTAATAATATTGATTGTATCCAAAAGAAAATTAACCCTATATTTAGCATCGCTCGGTTGATCTTCGCCGATGAAAATCGTTTGCTCGATACGAGCGCCTCTTGCGGCTATCATATCGCTTGGTTTATCGCCGATCATCCAAGAACGCTTCACGTCGATGTCAAACGCTTGGATCGCCTCTTCGAACATTTGGCTCCGAGGCTTACGACACGAACAACCAAGTTCCGGTGCGTGCGGACAATGATACACCGCGTCGATGGTGACGTTTACATGTAAAAACGCTTGACACATCCACGACGTTAAAACGTGAAAATCTTCTTCACGGTAATACCCGCGTCCGATACCCGATTGATTCGTGACAATAATCAGCAAATATCCTAAATCTTGAAACGTACGCAAGGTTTCGAAAACACCCTCGCAAAACTCGAAATCTTCGATCCGATAGACATAACCCTTATCTTTGTTAATCACGCCGTCACGATCCAAAAACACCGCTTTGTTCATCTATTTTTCCAACTCTTGCGTAATGTCGCTGAGCAAATTGGTGTACTCCAAATAATCAAATTCTTTTTGCTGTGCGATCAAAGACTCTTTCGCCCGCCTAAAAAACACGCGCGCTTCGTCGCGATTTTTCATATCGTATGCTAAAAATTTTCCCATATAATAATTGGCGAACAGATGATCGGGTTCTGCGTTTAAAACTTTTTGAACGGCTTCAAGTGCACTGTAAATTTGCGTATTTTTTTGCAAGGCAAGGGCGAGTTTAAGACGAATCATATGTTGCATGCCGTCCACCGCCAAACTTTTTTTATACATCAACGCCGCTTCGCTGAAAATGCCCATTTCAAAATACCCGTCACCTAGCTCGTTCCAGATACGTTTATCGTTACTTTTTGCCGCTTGCTGTTTGAGATTGGTCACTTTAAGCGCAAAAGGTAAAACCGTTGCGATTTGGCTGTTTTCCACATGATGAGGATCGATCGTATAGGCATCGACGAGCAGTTCGAAACCGCGCGCGATTTGCCCGCGTTTGAGGTAAATATTGGCAAGTTGAAGCATGCAAACCGTATTGGAAGGCTCTTCGATTAAGATTTTTTCTATCTTTGCTTTAGCACTTTGAGAGTCGATTCGCTCCGTCTCGCATACGCTATGCGTTTGAGCGTACGCCAAAGAGAAACACCACGCGATTACACCCAAAATTCGCCACATTTCGACCTACCGTCCTTAGATTTTAAGGTAAATTATACCCAAACTTTGACCTAAACCCTCTTTGCTTTTTTGAGAAATGTCACATCGGCTAAGCAAGGATAAAGTCTCCTGCGTTATAATTTTGCCACACACAACATTCAAGGGGCTTTCAATGAAAAAACTCTCTCTATTCTTGGCGATTGCGGCTTGTTCAACGCTTATGGCGGCGGACGGCGAAGCGATCTACAAATCAAAATGCTTTTCTTGCCACGGCGACAAAGCTTCCAAAGCGGCTTTAAACAAGTCTCAAATTATTGCAGGCTGGGATGCCGCAAAAATCATCGCTTCCGTTAACGGATACAAAAACGGTGAAGGCGGACCGATGAAAGGCGTTATGAAACCGATCGCGTCAGGCTTAAACGACGAAGATCTTAAAGCAGTAGCCGCGACCATCGCTTCTTATAAATAAGCGATATACGGCTACGGGGCATCGCGCTCTTGTAGCCGTATGAACGTTTTTTAATCCGGCGGGGCGTATCCCGTCTCTTTTTTACGTTTTTCTTCCAAAAGTTCTTTGCGCTTTTTTTCCATCATCACCGCATCGTTCAATGCCTCTTGGCTGTCAAACTGCGCACCGTCGATAAATTTGGTTTGATCGTCGAACTGTCCGCTTCGAATGCCCCATATCAACGCCCACAAACCGAATGCTCCCAAAAGCGTCGAAGCACCGAGCATCATCGCAATAACCCAACCGTCCATTACTCTTTCCTTTTCAATACCGTTTTAATACGCATCGCATTTCCCACCACGACCAGCGAACTTAAAGACATCGACAATGCCGCAAACAGAGGGATAATATAACCGCTCATCGCCAAAGGCACGGTCAAAACGTTGTAAAGCAACGAAAACGCCAAATTTTCTTTGACGATCCGCAATGTTTTACGCGCAATCACAAACGCCTCGTACAAACCGCGCATATCGCCTTGCGTCAAAACGACGTCGCTCACTTCGACCGCCACGTCCGCACCGCTTCCCATCGCAATGGCGATCTCACTACTCGAAAGGGCTAACGTATCGTTGATACCGTCTCCCACCATGACGACCTTATGCCCTTTTTGGCGCAACGCTTCGATGTATTCGGCTTTTTCGTGCGGTAAGAGCGCGGACGCGTACGTTTCGATTCCCGCTTCCTTTGCGATACTTTCGGTGACATGGGCATGATCGCCGCTTAACAGTACCAAGGAAAGCCCTAACGCTTGGAGCTTTTCAAGGCTCTCTTTCGCATCGCTTTTGAGCGTATCTTTGAGCCCGAACATCGCAACGATCTGCCCGTCGACCGCAAAAAAGTAATGCGTCAGGTTTTCCAACGTTTGAGGGATATGAACCTCGATTCCCTCTTCGTGCATCAAGCGGGCATTACCGCCTGCGATACGCTTAGTCTCGCAAAGGGCTTTAACGCCTTTGGCTTCGATCGCTTTGATCTGCTCTAAAGCGTGTGAGGGCATCTTGGGAAATCGCGCTTTTAAATACGCTCCGACACCTTGACTGATCGGATGCGAAGAGCTACATGTCAGGGCATACGCTAAAGACGCAAACGATTCGTCTTCAAAGATTGTTTCGATCACTTCGGGCTTTGCGTTGGTAATCGTGCCCGTTTTATCGAGCACCAGCGTATCGCATTGTGCCATACTTTCCAAAAATCCTGCCTCTTTAAACAAAATGCCTCTTCGTGCCGCCAAAGAGATGCCGACCAACGTCGCAATCGGCGTCGCCAAAGACAAAGCGCACGGGCAGGCAATGACGATGACCGAGATCGAAACGATCAACGCGGTCTCAAACGAAGCACTTTGGTAGAACCAAAAACAAAACGTCAGAAGTGCCAACGTTAAAATCGTACGCGAAAAATAACCCGAAATACGGTTTGCTAGCTTCTCGATCTGCGGTTTTTTACTCATCGCGTCTTCTAGCAAGGAGACGATTTTCGAGAGCATCGAAGAGGCAAACGTCGACGTCGCTTTGTAACGAATCACGCTGTCCAGACAGATAGAGCCGCTCAAAATTTTATCGCCTTGTTTGAGTAAAACGGGAATCGATTCGCCGTTAATACGCGAAAAATCAAACGACCCTTCTCCTTCGCAAACGATGCCGTCGATCACGATTTTATCGCCGGCACGGACCTCAAGGATTTCGCCCGCTTCGATCGATTCGACATCGGTTAAAATTTTTTCTTCGCCTTTCACCAATACGACTTCCGTGGGCATTGCGCTACCGAACGCATCCATCGTATCGACGGCTTTTTTCTTAGTCAAAACTTCTAAATATTTCCCCGCAAAAACAAACGTAATAATCATCGTAACCGAGTCGAAATAGACTTCGGCGTTTTGGGAAAACATCGCGTACAGTGAGAAAAGATAGGTTAAAGAAGCTCCCGTAGCAACCAAAAAATCCATTGTGATCTGTCGGTGTTTCAAGCCGTAATATGCCCCTTTAAAATAGACCGACCCCGTATAAAAAAGCGTCGGACTGGCTAAAACGAACTCCGCAAAATTCAAAATATTTTTATGGTATTTTTCCATACCGCTAAAATACCCCGCGTATTGCGCCACGGCGATCCACATCACGTTCATCGTCGCAAAAATGCCGACTAAGAGCTTCGTATAATATTCTCTACGCTGAGCGATACTGCGTTCTTCCCCGCTTTTAGGATCGTAAGGATACGCGTTATAGCCGATACTTCGAATCGTCTCGATAATCTCGGACAATTTAATAACGCTTGCGTCCCAAACGATTTTGGCTTTATGATTCGTATAATTAATGCTTGCTTCGACGATGCCCTCTTTTTTGGAGAGCACTTTTTCGTTAAGCCACACGCAAGCACTGCAATGAATCCCCTCGATAATGAGCGAAATTTCGTTAAAGCCTTCTTTATTTTCTTTCACGTACTTGGAAACGAATCCGTCCAAATCGAACCTCGCAACGTCGTCGTGAAGCACCTTAGGCGGCTCCAGCGTCGTTTCGCCGATCTTGCCGTAAAACGTTTGTAATCCTTCGTCTTGAAGCAGATGAAAAACGCCTTGGCAGCCTTTGCAACAAAAGTATTTGGACGGAGTAAAGCTCTTATCTTCAAATAACGCCGAAGCGTCGTACTCTAATCGGCAGTGATCGCAACGTTGTTTAGCCATAGTAATCTTTCGCGTAAAGTTTGAGCTCAGATTATAGCGTGACTTTTGTGTGATGAACCTGATAGTGCGTTTCAATCGTGCGTTGATAAGAGCTCTTCTTTATTTTTTTTTCAAACCCTTTGTGCTAAAGTGCCTTCCTTGCATTCTCGCGGGCTCATATCGGTATTTAGGGATTGGATTGAAACGCTCATATAAACTTTTTTTAAAGACGGGATTGCTTCTTGCGAGCCTGATGCTCCCGATCGGCATTGCCGTACATTATGATTACGATACGCTCGCTTACGCCCTTCTTGCGCTACTGGGTATTTTAAACTTTTGGGGCGTTTACAGGGTCTTACAATCCAACGATAAACTCAAAGACGAATTACGCAAAAATCTCTATATCGACCTCAACACGCGCCTTCCCAATCGACTCAAACTCCTTCAAGAAAAGAAAAAACTCGACCCGTCCATCGATTCGACGCTGATGATTATTAACATCGACTCGTTTCAAAATACCAATAACTTTTACGGTCATCGCTTCGGCGACCAATTTCTCAAAGTCATCGGCGAATGGCTACAAGGCAATCTCCCGCCCGTAGAATCTTCGCTTTACAAGTTTGAAGCCGATATTTACGCCATTTTGATCAAAGTACCTTTTAGCGAATTTAACCTTCAAAAGTACCTGAAAAAACTTTCGACGAAAATTACGAAAGATCGCATCATGTGCGAAGAGGTCGAAGTCGACACGACGCTTTCGATCGGCGCGTACCAAGGTAAGAAAAACCTCTTAAAACTTGCCTCTATTGCCTGCAAAGAGGCAAAGAATAAACGCCTAGCGTATATGATTTACGACAAAAGTAGCCATAAAGAAGCAGAGTACCATCACAATATGATGATGAACCACACCCTTAAAGAAGCCCTTGCCAAAGACCGCGTCGTTCCTTTTTTCCAACCGATCCTCAACGTTCGTACGTATGAGATCGAAAAATACGAAACCTTGATGCGTATTCAAAAAGAAAACGAAGGGTATTACGTTCCTAGCGAGTTTTTAGACGTTGCCAAACATTCGAAAATCTACTCCAAACTCTCTATGTCGTTGATCCAAAAAGCGTTTGAGACCTTCCAAATCTCATCGAGCAGCTTTTCGATCAACCTCTCGTATTTGGATATGACCAATCTGGTAACGACGACGTTTATCATGGAAAAACTCGAAGAGTTTAACGTCGGACCTTGGGTTATCTTTGAGATTTTGGAAAGCGACAGTATCGACAACTACGAAGCCGTGTTGCATTTTATTTCGCAAGTCAAATCCTACGGCGCGAAAATCGCCATCGACGACTTTGGGGCGGGATATTCCAATTTTGAACGTTTAAGCGAGTTGCATGCCGATTTTATCAAAATCGACGGAAGTTTGATTAAAAATATCCATCGCAACGACGAAATGAAGATTATCGCCAAAACCGTCGTCAATTTTGCCAAAGAGCTCGGCATCAAAACCATTGCCGAATACGTGCATTCCAAAGAAGTGCTCGAATGCGTGAAAGAGATCGGCGTGAACTACGCGCAGGGCTTTTACATCGGCAAACCCGACGCCGCTTTCAAATCTTCGAGCAGCTTTTTTGACGAACAAACAAACACAGGTAAAGTCCACATCCTATAAAAACGGCACCTCCTAGATGGTACCATTCCAAACGTTCGCCTAAAAACAGATATGCCAAAGCACTTCCGAAAAGCGGCATCAAATGGGTAAACTGTCCGGTTTTATCCGCTCCGATACGCGCAATTCCCAAATGCCATAAGTAATACGAAACGATCGACGTCAAAAGGCTCACGTAAGCGATGGCCCAATAGTAGTGTTTGAGAACGAAATATTCACGCTCCAGCGTATAGCCTTGCGCCAGATAAAAGGGTAGCAACATGATGACGCCCAAAAGAACCGTCGTCATAAAAAACTCGAAACTGCTCAAAGCCTTCGGACGAAATTTAACCAAAACACTGTAAGCAGCCCAACATAAAGAAGAAGCGATCACCCAAAAATCGCCTTGATTGAACTGAAGCGAACCCAAAACGCGCCAATCACCTTTGAGGACCAAAAACGCGACGCCCGCCGTTGAGAGCACGATGCCGAAAACCTGAATCGCGCGGATGGGCAAGCCTAAAAAGACGAAAGAGAAAAAAACGATCAATAACGGAATGCTCGAATTAATCAACAATGCGTTGATCGCAGCGGTGTAATGTAACCCGACGTACAAAAGCGTATTGAAACCCGCAATCCCGAGCATCGCTAAAAGCGCCAACACGAAAAAATGCTCTTTAAGCGCACGTGCAATGTTTCGTACATGTAAGCATAAAAACGGCAAACCCACGATCAAAACGCCAAGCCACCTGAAAAACGCCAACTCCAACGGCTCGATCGCATCGGAGACGAAGCGTCCCAAAACAAAATTTCCCGACCACAGTAGCACGCATAAAACCAACAACGCATAGATTCGCATCACCGTCCTTTATGATGGCATTTTGGCAAAACCACTCGCACTTTTTCCGGATACTTCCCACTTTTTTGCGGTATGCGTTTTGCAAAAACACTCTTCAAAAGCGGCATTATAACAAGTAGCTTATTTCTTTAGCGTTAACCTCTTTAATTAAGAGTTTATTTATCCGAGTTAGTTATAATGGAAGCACGAATACATCTTTTTTAAAGGAACACTCTATGGCAACTACCAAACTCAAAGGCAATCTTGTAAACTTAGCGGGAACCGAATTAAACGTCGGCGATAAAGCACCTTGTATCAGCGTCGTCGCGAAAGATTTAAGCGAAATTACGATCGGCGGAGCAAGCGATAAAACGCAAGTGATCGTCATCGTCCCTTCATTAGACACGCCCGTATGTGCGCAAGAGACTCGTATGTTCAATACCAAAGCCGCCGGTATCGACAACGCAACCGTTACCGTCGTTTCGATGGACTTACCGTTTGCGATGGGTCGCTTTTGTACCACGGAGGGTATCGCAAACCTTCAAGTCGGTAGCGATTTTAGAGACAAAACCGCCGCAAACGCTTACGGCGTTTTGATTGCCGATGGTCCGCTTAAAGGTTTGAGTGCACGCGCGATTTTCATCGTCGATAAACACGGCGTGATCGTTTACAAAGAACTTTGCCCCGAAATCACCGAAGAGCCTAATTACGAAGCGGCGTTAGAAGCCCTCAAAACGGTTGCGGCGGCAAAAAGCGGTTGCGGTTGCAGTTGCGGACATTAATGGCTGAGTAACGCTTTTTCTTGTGCGCTATCAAGCCACAAGAGAAGCTCCGCCGTTTGCTCCAACGTTTGCATCGGAATCACGATTTGAGGCAACGCGGCAAACGCTGTCAGTAAGGTCTCGTTTTGCAAAAAAGCGACGTTGTAAAGCGTCGCTTTTTTTAAAATCACTTCCATTTGAGCACGCCTAGCATGCTCCGTATTTGTCGGTTGTAACGCCCGATACGCACTTAAACCTTTCGTATTCATAAACACATCACTCCCGCAAAGCGTCCCGTTTGCTTTTCCCGACGGTACGAAAAATAATCCCTATTGCAACAACTGCACTCCGCCGATATTTCGATCTTACATGTTACGATTCCCAAAGTGCTCAAAGCCTCTTGTAAAGCATGTTGCAAATCCAAGAAGTAGCGTCCTCCCCGTACGTAAAGATGGCGTTCAAAGCCGTACGTTACCTCAGGTCCGACTTCGTAACAACACGCGTGAATCGAAGGTCCGAGTCTTACATGTAAGTCTTCAAGTTTCGTGCCGTATGCCTTTTGCATCGCCAAGGCGCACGCTTGCACCACGCCTAAACGCACTCCTTCACGCCCCGCATGGGCGACTCCGATGCTTTGGGTTATCGCATCGTATAAGAGCACGGGAATACAATCGGCAACCATCACGCACAGTCCGATCCCTTTTCGGTTCGTGATCATCGCGTCGCAAACGGGCATTTCCAAACCCGTTTCGATACGCTCGACGCTGTTTTGATGAACCTGTTCCATAAATACCAAGCTTTCCGCACCGATTTTTTCGCGTAAACGTTCACGATTGAGCGCAACGTTCTCGGGTCGGTCGCCGACATGATACGCGACGTTAAGGCTCTCAAAGGGAAAAGGACTTACGCCGCCGAAGCGGTCGGTAAACATAAAACGCATTAGTACAATGCCATAATGCGATCCACGCTTTTCCAATCCAACGCTTTTTCGCGGTGAAACAGATGGTAGACGTAACGTGCGAACATGTCGGTTTCGATATTGACGCGACGCCCGACGCGGTAAGAGCGGATCAAGGTATTTTCCAGCGTATGCGGAATAATCGTCAAACGAAACGCATGCAAAAACACTTCATTGACCGTCAGACTCACGCCGTCGATGGCGATGCTCCCCTTGGGCACGACAAACTTCATCAAAGCTTCGGGAAGCCCGATTTGAATATCCAAACCGTTTTCTTGCAAACTGAGCGATTCGATAACGCCGATACCGTCGATATGCCCTTGCACCATATGACCGTCTAGCCGTTCGTCCAAGCGCATCGCCGGTTCGATATGCACGCTTCCCTCATAATTTTCCATCGCTAAAGCGTGACGGCTCTCCAACGAAAGTTCGACGCTGAAACCGTCTTCAAATAAAGCGATAACCGTCAAACATGCTCCGTTGATAGCGATACTATCGCCGATCTTCGGACGGTAGCGCGCCCTCAAACGTAAAACATTGGTATGATAACTCAGCACTTCGGCACATTCGCGAATCAATCCCGTAAACATATTCCGACCTTCTTCCTCGTCATAGACTTCTTTCATACGTGAATTATAACCATTTTTTAGCGGATCGCCGATGAGGCTCGCAATGTTAAAGTTCCCTCTTACGTATAAAGAATTTTAAAGAAAACTTGACTACAATTAAACCATATGGCATTAAGGAGTCTTGCATGTATTCTGCTCTATCGATTTCCAACAAAATCCATCTTCCGCTGATCTCTTCGATCATCGTGGGTATGGTGATTATTTTAGCGTCTACGTATTTGAGCGTTCGTACGATCGAAAAAGACGTTTATACCAAAGAGCAATCAACGCTTCGCGTCTACGTCGAAAACCAACTCGATGCCAAATACGACGTTGCCTTAACCAATGCGATTACCGTCGCGTCGAACTATTACGTCATCGAAGCCTTGCTTCGCAACGATCGCGCGCTTGCGCTCGAAGGGCTTAAAACGCTCTCTCAAACCTATAAAGAGTTTACCGACTTTAAAAACGTTCAAATTCACATTCATACCAAAGATATTAAAAGTTTCTTACGCGCATGGATGCCTGAAAAATTCGGCGACGATCTTGCGTCGTTTCGTCATACGATTAAAAAAGTTAAAGAGAGCAAGCAACCGCTTTATGCCATCGAAATGGGCGTTGCTGGCATGTCGCTTCGAGGTTTGGCACCCGTTCTCAAAGACAAAGAGTATTTAGGTTCGGTCGAGTTTATCCAATCGTTCGAATCGGTCGTCACCGGTGCTAAAAAAGATTTGGGTGCTAGCGTTATCTTTTTGACCGATAAAAAACAACTCGATCTTAGCGCTTCGGCAAAAGACGCGCTCTTAGCCCGCGATACCGCCTTGTCGCAAAAAAAAGAAAATACCGATATGAAGCTTTTCGAAGAGATTAAAAACCTCGATTTAAGCGCACAAGGAAGCCGCTTTATGACGCCGACGTATTTCGTCGTTCGCCAAGAGCTCAAAGGCTTTGACGGCAATCGTTGCGGCGAAGTGTTGATGGCGGTACCCAAATCCGTCGTCGATCAAACGGTCAACGAAGCGCAAAGCGGTATGTTACGCCAAATCGTCATTATGGCACTCATCGATATTTTGGTAATCGTCGCTCTGATTCTCGTGCTTCGAAAAGCCGTTAGCCGACCGCTTGAGGAGTTGAAAGACAAAGCCGCCAGTCTGGCAAGCGGTGATGGCGATTTAACGAAAAAAATCGATATTAAAAGCGGCGACGAAATCGGACAAACCTCTTTGGAATTCAACCGTTTTATCGAAAAAGTCCGCCAAACCGTTGCGCACGCCAAAGAATCCAGCGTTCAAAACGCTTCGGTTGCAACCCAATTAAGCTCTACCGCGATCGAAGTCGGCAAACGTGTCAAAAGCACCTCCGAAATCGCCCAAACAACCAACGCGATGTCGCAAGCGATCAAAAACGAGCTGCAACATTCGCTCCAAAAAGCCGAGCAGTCCAAAAAAGAGATCGAAAATGCGCATACGACGCTTGGCAATGCCAAAAACGAAATTTTGAAAATGGCGGCACAAGTCGAAGACTCGGCGCAAACCGAAGTCGAACTGGCCAGACAAATCGCACAACTCAGCTCCGATGCAGATCAAGTGAAAAACGTCTTAACGGTCATCTCCGACATTGCCGATCAAACCAATCTTTTAGCGCTTAACGCCGCCATCGAAGCCGCACGCGCGGGCGAGCACGGACGAGGCTTTGCGGTCGTTGCCGATGAAGTGAGAAAACTCGCCGAACGTACGCAAAAAAGCCTTTTGGAGATCAATGCGACCATTAACGTGATCGTTCAAGCGATTAACGACGCCAGCGATCATATGAACACCAATTCGCAAAGTATGGAAAAATTGACGCAAATCGCGCACGACGTCGAAAACAACATCAGCCAAACCGCCCGTATCATGGACGACGCCACCGCTTCCAACGAACAAACGCTTCACGATTACGCCAAAACCGCCGAACGTATCGACGGTATTGCCCAAAAGATCGAAGAGATGAACGCGTATAGCGTCAGTAACGCCAAAAGCATGGAAGAGATGGAAAGCGCAACGCGCCACTTAAGCACGCTTACCGAAGAGCTCAACCACGTTTTAACCGACTTTAGAACGTAAAACGCGCACGAAAGGCAAGGGCCTCGGCTCTTGCTTCCTCAGGCGTAACGCTTTGAAACCGTATGCTTCCCCCGACGTTTAATTGCGCGAGTTTAAAACAATCCACCGCAATGACCGAGCCGATTTTCGGGTATCCGCCGATCGTTTGTCGCTCTTTTAAAAGAACGATCGGTTCGCCGTGACTGGGAATCTGAATCGCTCCGTAACAAATCGGTTCCGACAAAATGCCCGTAACGCTCGGTACGATTTTTTCTCCGCACAAACGATACCCCATACGATCGCCCTCGCCTTTGTAACGATACGTTGTCGTAAAAAACGTCTCGTGCGCCCGTGCATCGAACAATGCCTCTTGGTATCCTTTAACGACGCGTAAAACCGCCTCGTCGGAGTACGAAGGTATAAGAACGCTCGGAAGACGGCGTTTTAATGGCAAGCACGTACCTTGCGTCGGCAAAAAATCCCCTTCGATCAGTTTTCTTCCGTCAATGCCCCCAAGCCCTTCTTTAACGCTCGTGGAAAAACTTCCGTACGCAAAAGGCGTTTTAAAACCTCCCGCGACGCTTAAGTACGCAAACTGCCCTTTTGAGGCAAATCCGAAGCGTATGACGTCGTCTTTTTCGAGACGGTGCGTTTGCCACATGCCGATCGGTTCGCTATTCAGCGTCGGATGCATATCCGCTCCCGTAATCGCAACGGTTTGCTTACATGTCGAAACCAAAGCAAGCCCGCCCAAGGCAATCTCCACGACCGGCGTGTTAAACGCGTTTCCGGCAAGCTTATTGGCATAACCGAACGCCGTTTCGTCCATCGCCCCGCTTTGCGTCAACCCGATATCGCAAAATCCTATACGTCCGCTATCTTGAATCGTGCTTTGCACGCCGCCTTTGAGTACCGTGAAACCTACATGTTTTTGACTCATAGTTCACCGCCCAATGCCAAAAAACGCTCTTGGCTAATCGCTTCAAAACGTACCGCGTCTCCTACATGTACAAACGAAAGTCCTGGATACGATGCATCGAACATCGCAATCGGCGTACGTCCTAAAATTTTCCATCCTCCGGGACTTTTCGCGGGATACACGGCACTTTGGCGATCCGCAATCGCAACGCTTCCTTTAGGAACGGCTTTTCTAGGATTGGCAAGGCGTGCCGTTTCCAAGCGTTCGTCGGTTTGTCCCAAATAGGCAAATCCGGGTGCAAAACCGATGGCATAAACTCGGTACGTCGTTTGCGTATGCAACGCAACGATCGCTTCGATCGACATCCGTTTTTCCAAAGCAAGAGCCTCCAAATCCCAACCGACTTCTTGCGCGTAGTAAACGGGAATCGTCACGACCTTTTGCTCGCGTGCATCGATGTGCGGCGCATCTTCGAGAAACGATTGAATCAGTCGACATGTCGTTTGAAAATCGTACCGTACCGAATTAAAACCGACCATCAACGAAGCATACGAAGGAGCTATTTCCAAAAACGCCGGATGCGCGCTTCGTTTCAACGCCGCATATGCTTGATACACTTTGTCGGAAACAGCAGCATCGATCGTATGACCGAAATAAAGAATGACGCTCGACTCCGAAGCAATACGATACTCGACGTTCACATGCATTTCCTCAAAGTTTCGACCATCGCTACCGCTTCGGCATTATCGCCGTGAACGCATAAAGTATCGGCACGAAGTGCAATCTTTTTACCCGAAATCGTTTCTAAAACGCCCTCGTTTTGTAACAGTTTCAACCGAGCCACGACCGCATCGACGTCGTGTAACACGGAACCGGCTTGATGGCGCGGCACCAAATAGCCCTCATCGTCATACGCTCGATCCGCGAAGACTTCGTATAACAACGTGATACCTTCTTGCGCGGCGGCTTCTTCATGCGCCTTCATATCCATCATCGACAGTACCATGACTTTCAAATCGATATCGATACGTTTGATAGCGGAGAGCACGGCTTTAAAGATACGCACGTCTTTCATCATATCGTTATAGAGTCCTCCGTGCGGCTTGACGTATTCGAGTTTTGCCCCGTTGGCTTTAACAAATCCCCACAAAGCACCGATTTGGTAAATAACCATCGCTTCGACTTCTTCCAACGAACACGCCATACTACGCCTACCGAATCCCGCTAAATCCGGATACGCCGGATGCGCTCCGATACGCACGCCGTGTTTTAATGCCAGTTTAATCGACTTATCCATAATCACGGGATCGCCCGCATGAAAACCACACGCGAAATTTGCCATATCCACATACGGCATTATTAACGCGTCCAAGCCCATTTTCCAAGAGCCGAAACTCTCTCCGGCATCGCAATTTAGTTTAAGACTCATTTTTCGATCCTTTCACTTTTCTAGACGTATTGTAGCAACTTTCCCGTTGCTTCTACGCTTAAGATACAGCCAAATCATAGTATAATAAAATTTTTCCCATGCATTTTTCCTTTTGAGAAAAAAAGTGATTCAAAAATTTATCTTTTAGGTACTGTGATTATGAAATACGACGTGATTGTAATCGGAGGCGGGCATGCGGGTATTGAAGCATCCTTGGCCTCCGCTAGGCTTGGAAATAAAACCCTTCTGATCTCTATTTTAGCCGAACAAATCGGCGCGGCAAGTTGTAATCCCGCCATCGGAGGACTCGCCAAAGGACATTTGGTCAAAGAAATCGACGCTTTAGGCGGTCAAATGGCACTTGCCACCGATGCTTGCGGCATTCAGTTTCGCATCTTAAACCTCTCCAAAGGCCCCGCCGTTCGCGGAAGCCGCGCGCAAATCGATATGGACCGTTACCGTATCTACATGCGTACGACGCTTTTAAATACCGAAAATTTAAGTATCGCCCAAGAAACCGCCGAAGAGATTCTGACGGAAGAAGGTTGCGTCAAGGGCGTCATCACCTCACTCGGCAACCGTTACCATGCCTCAAAAGTTATTGTCACGACCGGAACGTTTTTACGAGGGCTGATTCATATCGGCGAATACCGACACGAATCCGGACGCGTTGGCGAATTTCCTTCCCTCAAACTCTCTTCTTCTATTAAGGGCTTAGGCATTACGATGGGACGGCTAAAAACCGGAACGTGTGCCAGAATCGACGCTAAAACGATTGATTTTTCCAAAATGGAGCTCCAACCCGGAGACGAACATCCGATTCCTTTTAGTTTTCGTACCGACCGCACCGATTTTCATCCGCATCAGCTACCTTGCTATATCGCCTATACCAATGAAGAGACGCACACGATCATCGAAAGTAATTTTCACAGAGCGCCTTTGTTTACGGGACAAATCAACGGCATTGGACCTCGTTATTGCCCCAGTATCGAAGATAAGATCAACCGCTTTCGCGACAAAGAACGCCATCATCTCTTTATCGAACCGCAAACGCGCGAAGCGACCGAATACTACATTAACGGTTTTAGCACCTCGTTACCGACCGATACGCAACTTGCTATGATTCATTCGGTAGAAGGAATGGAAAATGCAAAGATTGTTCGCTTCGGATATGCTATCGAGTACGATTACGTCGATCCGACGGAACTCAAACATACGTTGGAAACCAAAAAAGTTTCCGGACTCTATTGCGCGGGACAGATCAACGGAACGACCGGCTACGAAGAAGCGGCGGCACAAGGATTGATGGCGGGTATTAACGCCTCGTTGCACCTTCAAGGAAAAGAACCGCTGGTTTTACGCCGCGATGAAGCGTATATCGGCGTTTTGATCGACGATTTGGTTACCAAAGGTACAAAAGAGCCTTATCGTATGTTCACGAGCCGCGCGGAATATCGCCTGCTTTTACGCGAAGACAATGCGGATTTAAGGCTCACGCCTTACGGCTATAAAATCGGCTTGATCGACGAGCAAACGCATGCGCGCGTCGTTAAAAAGCATCAAGCATTACGCGAAGGCTTGGCGTATTTAGAAGAAACGACGCTCACGCCTTCCAATGAGAACAATGCCTTTTTAGCCTCTATCGGAGAAGACAAAATTACCGATAAGGTCTCATTGCAAAAAATCGTCGCGCGTTCGGATTTTAGTATCGAGAAGCTCGAAAAACTCGCACCTTGCATCGCGGCGTTTAGCGAAGAGGCGAAAGAGCAGATTTTGGTCGAAGCCAAATACAAAAATTATATCGAAAAGCAAAAAGAGCAAATCGACGTCATGAAAGAGATGATTAACGTTGCCATTCCCGCCGAAATGGATTTTGCATCTATTTCGGGTCTGAGCAACGAAGTGGTCGAAAAGCTCAAACGCTTCAACCCGCCGACTTTGTTTGCGGCAAGCGAGATTAGCGGTATTACGCCGGCCGCTTTAGATATTTTACATGTATCTATAAAACTTTTGAATAAAAAAAATAAATCTTGACGTAAAATTGACGTAAATTCGTATAATTGACGTGTGTCATAGTTTCTTAATAAATGATAAGATAAAATAGTCACAAATTAAACTACAAGAAAGGAAAACAGGATGGCTGTTGAAGAGAGCAGACGAGACTTTATCGGCATGGCATTCGGCGGTTTTGCAGCGGCAGGGGGCATTGTGGCTCTGGGTGCTATGAAGAAGACTTGGGATCCGCTTCCAAGCGTACAATCCGCCGGATTCATTACCGTTGATCTCTCTCCGATGAAAGAAGGAGAGGTACAAACGATACAATGGAGAGGGAAGCCGATTTTCATTTTGAAGAAAAGTGCGGATATGGCAAAGAACGAGAAACGAGACGTCATCGCAGGAGGGAGTAGCTACTCGGTGATGATCGGACTTTGTACGCACTTAGGCTGTATTCCGACGTGGACACCCTCCACCAAACAGTTTAAATGCGCATGTCACGGCGGCGAATTTGACGCCAGCGGCGTCAACACGTTCGGACCGCCTCCTCGTCCAATGGATATTCCTCCCTTTAAAATCGACGGAACGAAACTCGTTCTCGGCGAAGAGGGACCGGAATATAAAAAAATGGTAGCTAAGAAAGCGTAAAGGAGAGACACGTGGCAGAAATAAAAAAAGCAACGGGCTTGATGGACTGGTTGGATCAGCGATTGGCGGTCAACGGATTTATCAAAGTGATGATGAGCGAGTATTGGATTCCTAAGAATATCAATTTCTTATGGGCGATGGGTGTCGTCTTAATGAGCTTGTTCATGATTTTGATCGTATCGGGTATTTTTCTTTTGATGTATTACAAACCCGATATAAAATTGGCGTTTGATAGCGTCAACTATACGATTATGCAAGAGGTCGAATACGGCTGGTTATGGAGACATATGCACGGCGTAGCGGCATCGGTTATTTTCTTAGTCATCTACATTCACATGTTTACGGGTATCTATTACGGCTCATACAAAAAAGGCCGTGAGATGATCTGGTTAACCGGTATGGCACTCTTTGGTATCTTCTCTGCCGAAGCGTTTAGCGGGTATATGCTTCCGTGGGGACAAATGAGTTACTGGGCGGCACAGGTTATTACCAATCTTTTCGGCGGCATTCCTTTTATCGGCGAAGCGTTGGTCATTTGGATTCGAGGCGATTTCTTGGTAGCGGATGCGACGTTAACACGCTTTTTTATGTTACATGTCCTTTTACTTCCGTTAGTGATTTTACTCTTAATCGCCGTTCACTTCTATGCGTTGCGCTTTCCGCATGTCAATAACCAAGACTCCGAAGAGTTTGATTTCGACAAAGAGGCTAAGAAATATTTGGAAGGTCGCAAAAAAGAGTCTAAAGTGGTTCCTTTTTGGCCGGTCTTTTTATCCAAAGACTTTTTTGTTGTCGGTATTGCCTTAACCGTCTTTTTCTACTTGGTCTGTTTCCACTACGATTTTGCGATGGATCCGATCAACTTTGAACCGGCCAACAATATGAAAACGCCGGCACATATTTATCCGGAGTGGTATTTCTTGTGGAGTTATGAAGTGCTTCGCGGTTTCTTCTTTGATATCGGCGGTATTGCGGCAATGGATATCGGTTTAGCGGCGTTTGGATTTGCCAACGTTATTTTTATGCTGTTACCGTTTTTAGATCGCAATACGATGCATACGGCACCGGCGCACAAACGTCCGATGTTTTTCGTCTGGTTTTGGTTATTGTTAATC
Organism: Sulfurospirillum cavolei; assembly: GCF_001548055.1. GTDB lineage: Bacteria > Campylobacterota > Campylobacteria > Campylobacterales > Sulfurospirillaceae > Sulfurospirillum. The sequence continues at coordinate 566,644 of NZ_AP014724.1, read as the reverse complement.
GATATGATCGTTTTAACCGTTTACGGTAAGCTTCCTCCGACGGGGGCAAACGCTTGGGTAGGCTTTGGTGCAACCATCGTTTTCCTTGTTTTATTCGTCCTCCTTCCGATTATTACCAAAATTGAAGCCAAAAACGAAGGAGCCGAGTCATGAGAGAGTTGAAAATTTTAGTGGTGGTTCTTTTCTTTACTGCCGTTGTCTATTGGGGTGTCGAACCTTTCGCCCATTCTCAGATGCACCCTCACGTCGCCCCTGCCGATTTCGCTTTTAAGGATTTAGGCACAAACGATAAAAAAGGCAATGCAAGCAAAGGTGCCGAGACCTTTTTAAGTGCCGGTTGTACGGGATGCCACGGTGTCGCTTCTCAAGGAATGCCTTCACCGATGGACGATGCGGCGGCTTCTGCAAGCTTTGGCGTCGTACCGCCCGATTTGAGCAATGCGGGTGCCATTTACGACAAACACTTTTTAAGCGCACTGATCAAAGATCCGACCAAAGCTTTAAAAGTCGAGCATAAGTTCAACGAAACACGTCCGCATCCGATGATTGCGTTTTACGGCCTTGGAGGCGATTTGGATCAAGAGGTTGCCGACATCGTCGCTTACTTGCAAAGCATTGCTCCGATTGCGCCTTTAAGCGACAAGCAAGTCTTTCAAGACGCCTGCGGCAGATGCCACGATATGAAATACGATAAAACGATGAGTCATTCGGATAAAGCGGCATTAACCGCGTATATGGGAACCTTGCCTCCGGATCTTTCGATTATGATTCGTGCGAAGAGCGACGAGTACCTTTCAACGTTCATCAACAATCCTCAAAAACAGTTAGCGGGTACGTCGATGCCGCGTGTAGGTTTAACCGAAAAAGCACAAAATCAAGTGATCTCCTATATGGAGAAAGTCGGCGATCGTAAAAAAGCCGAACGCGAAGACCTCGGTTATAAATTAATCGGCTATATGGTACTTTTCACGCTTCTTGCGTTTGCTTGGAAAGTCAAAATTTGGAGAGAAGTGCACTAACGTGCAAAGAAGAGGAGCCATGCACGTGCATGGCTCTTTTTTTATAGTATGCAGTAAAAAGGCTCACACAAAAAAACGCGCTTAGCGTTCTTCGTAGGCTCCGATAGAAAGAATCTTTTCGTAACGCTTATCCATACGTTCTTGATCGCTCAATTGATCTAACTCTTTTAACGACGTAATAAAATAATCCCCCAAAGCCTTAATCGCGCTCTCTTTGTCGCGATGACCGCCGACAAGCGGTTCGTCGACGATGGCATCGATTAATTTCAATCCGTAAAGATCGTCTGCGGTGATTTTCATCGCCTTGGTCGCATTTTCCTGCTTAGAAGGGTCGTTCCATAAAATGGCGGCACATCCTTCCGGAGAAATAACGGAAAAAACGGAATATCGCATCATCGCCACACGGTCGGCAACGCCTATGGCTAAAGCACCGCCGCTTCCGCCCTCTCCGATCACGACGGCAACACTTTGAGTATTCAATCGACTCAATTCCAAAAGGTTTTTGGCAATTGCTTCGCTTTGACCGCGTTCTTCCGCCGCAATCCCCGGATACGCACCCGGAGTGTCGATCAAAAACAAGATAGGCAGGTTAAATTTTTCCGCCATCTTTGCCAAACGCAATGCTTTTCGATAGCCTTCAGGATGCGGCATACCGAAATTTCGTTTGATTTTATTTTTAGTACCGCGCCCTTTTTGTTCGCCGATAATCATCGTCTTTCGTCCGGCTAAATAGCCGATATAGCCGACAATTGCAGCATCGTCGGCAAAATTACGATCTCCGTGAACTTCGTAACTCTCTTTCAACAAACCTCGAATATAGTCCAAAGCGTACGGACGATCGGGATGGCGGGCGAGTTGAAGTTTTTGGTATTCGCTGAGATTTTTATAGGTTTTAGAGATCTCTTTGGCGAGATTCTTTTCCAAGATTTCAACGGCATGCGCATCGCCTTTGATTTTTGCACCGGCAATATCTTCGTCGATTTGCTTAATACCGTTTTCAAACTCTAAATAGGTTGCCACTCTTTGTCCTTATACGCGCTTAAAAATGACGGAGCCGTTGGTTCCGCCAAAGCCGAATGAGTTACTCATAATATAGTGAGCTTTGCATTTTCGAGCCGTATTGGGGATATAATCCAAATCGCATTCAGGATCGGGATTTTCGTAATTGATCGTCGGAGGCAAAATTTCATCGCGCATCGCCATAAGGCAGATAACCGCTTCGATCGCACCCGCCGCACCCAAGCAGTGACCGATTTGACCTTTGGTAGAGCTGATTTGCGGTACGTTTGCACCGAAAAGCTCTTTAATCGCGGCCGTTTCGTTTTTATCGTTTGCCGGCGTGCTGGTTCCGTGTGCATTGATATAATCGATACAAGGAGAACCCGCCATTTCGTACGCTGCTTTCATCGCGCGGTAAGGACCGTCCATACTCGGAGAGGTAATATGGCTGGCGTCGGCACTTTCACCGAATCCGACCACTTCGCCGTAAATGTGCGCACCTCTAGCGACCGCATCGTCGTAAAGCTCGAGGACTAACGCCCCCGCACCTTCGCCCATAATGAAACCGTCACGCTCCGCATCAAACGGACGTGAAGCACGTTGGGGATCGTCGTTGCGCGTAGAAAGTGCTTTCATCGACGAAAATCCGCCGATACCCGCCGCACAAATCGCCGCTTCGGCACCGACGACAAGCATTTTTTTCGCACCGCCCGTTAAAATCGTTTTCGTTGCGTCGCTAATCGCATGCGTTCCCGCCGCACATGCCGTGACCGAAGAGAGGTTCGGTCCTTTTAAACCGTACTCGATCGAAACCATACCGCCTAACATGTTAATTAACGCGGAAGGAATAAAAAACGGAGAAATTTTACGAGGGCCTGCGGTATTGACGATCACGGAGTTTTTTTCGATGACGATCAATCCACCGATACCCGAAGCCGAACTGACACCGAAACGCTCGGACTCAAAACTTTCAAATTTCGCATCATGCATCGCTTCTTTCGCTGCGGCAAGACCCAACTGAATAAAGCGGTCGGCTTTTTTGACTTCTTTGGGATTCATAATCGTATTGGGATCAAAGCCGATGATCTCGCCGGCGATAGTCACAGAATGTTCGGTCGCGTCAAACGAACTAATGCTTTTAATGCCACATTGACCTTCAACGATAGCTTTAAAAGAACTCTCTTTATCCAAACCCAGTGAATTAATCATTCCTATACCGGTAACAACGACTCTTTTCAAATTTTTATCCTCTTTTGTGATCTAATGGGGAGTAGGAGAGCCCGATCAAACGGGCTTTGTGCGTTATGAAATTATTTGTGTGCTTCAATGTAAGACATTGCATCTTTGACGGTGACGATTTTTTCAGCGTCGGTGTCGGGAATTTCGATATCGAATTTCTCTTCAAGTGCCATAACGAGTTCTACAACGTCCAAAGAGTCCGCGCCCAAATCTTCTACAAATTTTGACTCTTCTTTTACCTCGTCGGGATTTACGTTTAATTGTTCAACAACGACCGCTTTTACATCATCGAATAGTGCCATTTAATAGCTCCTTTAAAAAATTTTCACTATTTTATCAAAAAAAACTTTAATTTGAATTTGGCATCGCTTACATGTACATGCCGCCGTTGACTTTTAGCACTTCCCCCGTGATGTAAGCGGCACTATCGCTGAGTAAAAAAGCGACCGCTTCTGCGATGTCCTTAGGCGTTCCGAAACGCTTCAACGGAATCTTCGACGTATAACTTTCTTTAATCTCGTCGCTTAATTTATCGGTCATTTCCGTCGCGATAAAACCGGGCGTTACGGCGTTAAAACGTACGTCTCTGGCACTTCCTTCTTGCGCGAAACTTTTTGTCATCGCAATCAAACCGCCTTTGCTCGCACTGTAATTAACTTGTCCCGCATTGCCCGTTTCGCCGACGATCGAAGCGATATTGACGACGCTACCGAAACGCTTTTTGCTCATCGTTTTGAGTGCTTCGCGGCATCCTACGAACGCCGACGTCAGATTGATATCGATGACGGACGTAAAATCCTCTTTTTTCATACGAATCGCCAATTTATCGTTGGTAATACCCGCATTGTTGACCAGATAAGAGAGTTCTCCGTCGCTATCGACGATCGTTTTGATACCTTCGACAAAGGCTTCTTCGTCCGCAACGTCAAAGCCGATCACCGCCGCTACGCCGCCGTTTGCTTCGATTTGCGCTTTGATTGCGTCGGCTTGCTCGGGGCGTGAACGATAGTTGATCCATACTTTTAACCCGTATTGCGCCAACGTCAAGGCGATCTCTTGACCGATACCGCTTGCCGCACCCGTAACTAAAACATTTTTTCCGTTAAATTTCATTGATCTTTCCTTTGTTAAATCTTGACATGTAGAGTCTAAAACGACACCAACGGTGCATCCATTTCAGATGGAATTTCAAGCCCCATCAACGCTAAAACCGTCGGCGCGATATGATTCAGCGCGCCTTTGCAAACGTGTTTGACGCGCTTGTCCATCACGAAAGCGTAGACGTCGAAGGTTGTGTGGTTTGTTAATTTGGCTCCCGTTTCGTCGAACATCTGCTCGCAATTTCCGTGATCGCTCGTCAGTACCACGGAATAATCCGCCGCCGAAGCTTTGTCGAACAACCGTCCCAACGCCTCATCCACCGCTTCAACGGCTTTGATGGCGGCATCTAGACTTCCCGTATGCCCGACCATATCGCCGTTGGCAAAATTAACGACGATAAAATCGTACCTTGCGTCCATCGCACTTAAAACCGCGTCGGCAACGGCTTTTGCACTCATTTGGGGCTCCAAATCGTACGTTTTGACTTTGGGACTGGGAACTAAAAGTCTGGTTTCGCCGACTTTAGGCTCTTCCACGCCGCCGTTAAAGAAAAACGTAACATGAGCGTATTTTTCCGTTTCCGCCGTATGAAACTGAGAAAGTCCCGCCGCCGAAACCACGTCGCTTAAGACGTTTTGAGGCGTTTGCGATTCGAATAAAATCGCAAACGGATACGTGCTATCGTACTCGCTCATCGTAACGCATTCCACACCGTTCAGCGTGCGCGTAAACTCGCCGAACTCTTTAAAACCGATCGCTCGAGAAAGCTCGCGCATACGATCGTTTCTAAAATTAGCGAAGATAACGCCGTCTTCGCTTTTAATACCTTGAAAACCCTCAAGTGCGACCGGTTCGATAAACTCGTCAGTAATGCCTTTATCGTACATCGACTGCACGTAGTCTTTGGCACCGAGCGTCGTTTTAGGCGTTGCATCTACGATAGCACGGTATCCTTGTTCGATTCGTTCCCAACGGTTGTCGCGATCCATACTAAAAAAACGTCCCGAAATCGACGCAATGCCGATATGTTCCGTGCAAATGCTTTCCAAACGTTCCACGAACGAGACGCCCGACGTCGGCGAAACATCACGCCCGTCCGTAATGACATGTAAGCGTACCGTTTTACCTTGAGCTTCCGCAATGTGCGCCAACGCGATAATATGTTCGATATGCGAATGCACGCCGCCGTCGCTTGCAAGCCCTACGATATGAATATCGCCCTTGACATGTAACAAAGACGTCAACGCCGGATTGCTCGCTAAAGATCCGTCTTGCGCCGCTAAAGAAATCTTGACGAGGTTTTGGTACAAAACACGTCCGCTGCCGATGCACATATGTCCGACTTCGCTGTTGCCCATCTGCCCTTCGGGGAGCCCGACGCTAAGACCCGAAGTCGCGACCAAAGCGTAAGGTACTTCTTTAAAAAGCCGCTCATACGTCGGTTTATGCGCCATGGCGAAGGCATTGGCGGTATCGGAAGCATTGTGTCCGATACCGTCCGTAATAATCAGTAAGGTTTTTTGAATCTGCGGTTTCAAATCCCACCCTTTGTTATAAGCTTATAAGCAATATGGTACTAAAATGTTGCTTTTAGACTTCTTTTATAGCCTATCGCGCATAGGCCGTAAAAGAGGTCTAGTATCCTTAACTTTTTGGAAACACACTTTATGTTTTACTTTTTATACCAACTCACGTCGATCAATATTTTTCAATACATTACCGTTAGAGCGGGATTCGCTTTTTTCTTCAGTTTTATTCTGACGCTTTATCTGATGCCCAAATTTATTCGATGGGCAAAAGCGCGTAACGCAAGCCAACCGATCTACGATCTTGCCCCCAAAACCCACCAACAAAAAGGCAAAACGCCGACGATGGGAGGATTGGTCTTTTTATGTGCCTCGACGATCGCCATTTTAATTAACGCACGCATGGACAATCTGTTCGTTATCGGAGGTTTGGCGTGTTTAGTGCTCTTCGGCCTCATCGGCGTCCAAGACGATCTCTCCAAAATTTTGGGCAAAAGCAACACCGCGGGACTAAGTCCTAGAGGCAAACTCGTGTTACAAATCGCCGCTTCGCTTGTGATTGCTTTGACGCTCTACCTCGCCGTCGACATGAATACCCACTTTTTTATTCCTTTTTACAAATTTCCGCTTTTCGATATGCATCTTTTTGCGATCGCTTTTTGGATTTTAGTCATGGTTTCCGCCAGTAACGCGGTCAACCTCACCGACGGACTCGACGGACTTGCGACGGTACCTTCCATTTTCTCCATTTTATCGCTCGGCGTTTTTGTTTACGTCGGCGGCAATGCGTATTTAAGCGGGTATTTATTGCTCCCTAAAGTCGGCGGAAGCGGTGAAGTGGTCATCGTCGCCACAGCCGTGATGGGTTCGCTCGTCGGTTTTTTATGGTTCAATTGCTACCCCGCCGAAGTTTTTATGGGCGATAGCGGAAGCCTGAGTATCGGCTCGTTTATCGGTTATATGGCGATTATTTCTAAAAATGAGATTTTGTTGTTTCTCGTCGGATTTGTCTTCGTCCTAGAAACCGTATCGGTTATTTTACAAGTAGGCAGTTATAAAACACGCAAAAAACGGATCTTTCTTATGGCGCCGATCCATCACCACTTTGAGGTAAAAGGTTGGCCGGAAAACAAGATTATCGTGCGATTTTGGATTCTCGCATTGATGTCAAATCTTTTAGCACTAACGGCATTGAAAATCAGATGATAACACTATTTGGACACGGAAAAACAACTAAAGCCATTGCGGCGAAATTTAGCGGACAATGTCAGATCTTCGACGATCATTTTACCGAACCAAGTACGGACGAATACGGTAATCGTTTGTTACCGCCCTCTTGCTTCGATCCCGAACAAAGCGACGTTGAAATCCCAAGCCCCGGATTTCCATCCAACCATCCGCTTATCGTTAAAGCCAAACACGTCACAAGCGAGTACGACTTTTTTAAAGAGCAAATGCCCTTTTCGATTTGGATCAGCGGGACCAACGGAAAGACGACGACGACGCAAATTTGCGAACATCTGCTCCAAGACAAAGGCGCATGTGCCGGCGGTAACATCGGAACGCCCTTGGCCGCCATCGACGAAAAAGCAACGATATGGATTTTGGAAACCAGTTCGTTCACGTTTCACTATACGAAAATCACGGCACCCGATATTTACTTGCTTCTTCCGATCAAACCTGATCATTTGACGTGGCACGGAAGTATGGAAGCCTACATCGAAGCAAAACTTTCCGTTTTAGGGCGTATGAAAGAAGGCAGCGTAGCCATTGTTCCCAAAGCCTTCGCCGATACGCCAACGCTTGCCCATATCGTGGCTTATGAAAACGAAACGGATTTAGCGCAACACGTAGGAATCGACATCGACCGCATCCACTTCAAATCGCCGTTTTTACTCGATGCCGTACTCGCCGCATGTGCACAAAAAATTTTACTCGATACGGTCGATTACGCCCACCTCAATACGTTTAAAATCGACCACTATAAAATCGAAGAGTTTCACGATACGCAAGGACGCCTCTGGGTCGACGATTCTAAAGGCACCAACGTCGATGCAACCGTAGAAGCGTTAAAACGTTATAAAGACAAGCAGATTTTACTGGTGCTCGGAGGCGATGACAAAGGCGTTGATTTGCAAGAACTTTTCGACTTTATGAAAACCTTACATGTCAAGATTTTTGCTATCGGTTCCAATACCGAAAGACTGGCTTCTTTGGCGCAAAAAGAGGGTGTTTGGCTCTCAAAATGCTTTGTTCTCGAAGAAGCGATGAAGCAAATTCACGCTGTCCATACAAAAGAGACCGTCGCCCTCCTTTCTCCCGCGGCGGCAAGTTTGGATCAGTTTAAATCCTATGCCCATCGCGGCGATCGTTTCAAAGAGTTGGCACTAAGCTAGTATTAAAGTTTTTAAGCTATAATTTCAACTCTTCAAAACGTGGCTGGATAGCTCAGTCGGTAGAGCAGGAGACTGAAAATCTCCGTGTCGGCGGTTCGATTCCGTCTCCAGCCACCACCACCTTATTTCACCCTAGCAAATACCCCTTCCCAACATTTTTTACGTTTGACTACCCTTTTATCAGTAGCTCCCTTTTCTCCCCAATACGACCAAAACGGTTTTGAACAAAATCTGCAAATCCAGTTCTATCGACCAGTTACGTACATACCATACGTCCAGTTGTACGCGCTCGTCGTATTCGATGTCGTTGCGGCCGCTTACTTGCCATAAGCCCGTAATGCCCGGTTTTACGGCGATAAAATACTCAAAGTATTCGCCGTACTTGGCGACTTCTTGTTCGATGATAGGACGAGGGCCTACCAAGGACATCTCGCCTCTTAAAACGTTAAGGAGTTGCGGGAGCTCGTCTAATGAGGTTTTGCGTAAAAATTTGCCTATTTTCGTGATGCGAGGATCGTCTTTGAGCTTAAAATCCCTCTCCCACTCCTCTTTGCTCTCTTCACATGTTTCTAAAAGCTCTTCAAGGCGCTCGTTGGCGTCAATATACATCGTACGGAATTTATAAACCTTAAACTTCTTGCCGCCAAAACCGATACGTTCGTGCGTAAAGATAGGATTCCCTTTGGTCGTTACGTATACGACGCCGTAGAGCCACATGAGAAAAGGCGATGTCAACACGAAAGCGATAAACGCAACACTTACGTCGAACACGCGTTTGATCGCTTGATCCAAAGGGCTTAGAAGATTGTTTTTGATATAAAATGCCATGCCCTTATGGTGAATCGAGCTGATCAGCTCCCCGTTAATAATAGGAATTTTCGTCATTTTCGGCAAAACAATGACTTTGCGGACACGTTTTTGCACGTGGTTGACCAAGATGTTTAAATCCAGCAACGTGTTGGATTCCAAGTCAATGACGACGGAGTCGAATTGCTGTTCATCGACAAGATAGTCTATCGTCTGCATAACCATATTCGGCGATAAAAGATCGGTATTGACGATACCTTTGATGTCGTAACCGAAAGGATTGCCTTTGGCAAACCACGTGCGAACATTTTTCAAACCTTGATTATCGCAGATCACGAAAACAGGCTGTCTAAAATATTCCCATTGAAAAAAGATTTTTTTGAGGTAATACGACCATAAAGCATTGGCATTATTCAAGAGGTAAAAAATACAAACGATGGCTCGTGAAGTCGTGTCGTTGAGTTTTGCCAAAGCGATAATAATCAAAATAATCGCAAACGAGAAGAAGTTAGCCTTGAGCGATAAAATAGCCGCATTGACCGTTACCATTCTATGCGTCATCAAACGTACGTAAAAATAGCTTAACATGTAAATAAAAATCATCCAGCCGTAACGCGCGGGCGTTTGCGATGCATCCATCTCCAAAAAAACGTCGGCAATGTATAAAGAAGCGTAGAGATTGATCACAAAAAAAATAAGGCTGATGAGAAACTTTAATATAAAATAACGCATACGATGCTCCGTGGTATAACAAGACAATAGTGTAACAAAAGAAGGTTAAAAAGAGAATTTAAACGCGATGAATTTTATCAACGAGCAGAGAATCGAACGAGGAAGCGCGCTAGGGGCATTTTTGAGCAAATAACGTAGTTCGTTGCACGCTTGTCCTATGCCGGAAGATTCTATTTTGCCGTATTTTGCCGCTTCGTCTAAAATCCAACGGTTGTCCTTAAAAAAACGTCCGATAGTGCGGTAACGCCTCCAAATATCCTTACATGTCAAAACGTGCGAATGGTATACTTGCGCTTCAGCCACGTATGCGATCTTTTTACCGTCCATAATCGCACGTGCCGCAAACTCCATATCTTCGTTGGTACACAAATCTTTGGTAAATCCGCCTACTTCTTTAAAATAATGCGCTTTATACATCGCACAACTATCGGAACAAAAAAACGTCTTAATGCCCAAAACGGGTAAATCACTTTGAGATTTCACCCGAGAAATCGGCGGATAGTTGGTCGTGCGCGCGAACACTTCGATCGCATCGGCATTTTCATAAGGAATTTGCCGTGCATACGCTACGACGACATCGGGATCTTCAAACGCTTGAAGCAGATTTTCCACCAAAAAACCATCACAAGGCATTGCATCTTGGGTCATAAAAAGGTAAAAATCCGCTTCGTAATGTAACGCTAAATTACGCGTATTAGCATGGTTGAATTCACTTTGGTGAATTTTCATCATGTGGGGATGCTCAGAACATACATCTACGGTTCCAGAATCAATCAAAATAATTTCTGAACTAATATTTTGTTGCTCTAAAGAAGGTAAAACTTTATTGACAAATGATAATTGCGGATTTAAAATAGGGATAAGTGTAACAATCTTCATGCAAATACAACTAACCCTAAATTTCTCATAAAACCATTTTTCCATATTTTATATTTGAATAAAAAAATTATTTTCTGAAGTTTCGATAAATGTGAAAATTGCTGAAAAGCCTGTAACATAGTTTTATTGTTATCATCCAAGTCATTGTGATAAATTTCTAAAAAAGTATTTGCTTGTATAATATGTTTATCAAGCTGAGAAGTATATTTTTTTGTGCAGAATTTCATAACAAGCCTCTTACATACATAGTAAAATCCATACTTTTTGGCTCCAGTATCGTTTTGTCCATGTTGCCTATAAAACATTAACGGCTTATCAATATAAGCAATTTTTCCAAATATTGAAGCAACAAGAGCTATCCACCAATCATGCATTATTGCTTCGTCAGGGATAGTTTTTACTTTTTCAGCCAAAGCACGATTGATCATCATTGTACACCCCGTTACTACATTGTGCAATAAAAGACGATTGGGGCTATCTTTGAATGGGTCTATGTGCTGATAATTCCAAAAAGATGGAGATATAAGATCCAATTTTTCACCAACAACTGTTAGATCACTATGAACAAGCAGTGGGATATTTTTTCCATGTATACCCTCTAATTCTTGCATTTTATTATAAGTTTTTTCAACTTTATCTGTATTCCAAATATCATCTTGATCACAAAACATGATATATTTTACGCCAAATTCAAACGCCTTAAGCATTAAAATCTCAAAACTTTTTTTAATACCATAATTCGTTCGATCATTTAACAATTTTACATCTATGACAGCATTATTAACCAATTTGTGAAGTATTTCATAACTTTTATCAATTGAACCATCATCTCGGGCAATCAAAAGGATTTTGGATAGCTCATATGATTGATTCGCAATTGATCTTAATTGTTGTTGTAAAAATTTTTCTCCATTGTAGGAAGAAAGGCAAATAGCAATTACATATTTTTTTTCATTAAGCATACTTAGAAATTTACTCTTTCTTGCTCAACAACTAAAGGTCTTTTTTTACTATATGTATGAATAGATCCTACATATTCTCCAATAATTCCTATAAAAAATAATTGAACTGAAGAAAAGAAAAATAATCCAATAACAAGAGGGGCTACTCCTAAACTAAAAGAATTCCACATAACTAATTTTAAAACTAAATAAACAAAAGCTACGACAATACTTAAAACTGAGATTAAAAAACCCAACATGGTTGCTAGTCGAAGCGGAACTAATGAGTGGCTTATTATTCCCAACATTCCTATATCGTATAATGTAAAAAAATTATTTTTTGTAATACCTTTTCTGCGAATTGGCTGGTCATATTGAATTTTATAAATTTTAAGCCCTAAATCTGGAATCAAACCCCTAAAATAAGGATAAGGGTCATCAATTGATCTTAAAAGCTCAATAACTTCTCTATCAAATAAGCCAAAACCCGTAAAATTATCTATTAAATCAATACTTGATAGTCTATTGACTGTTTTGTAATAAAGTGTTCGAATTTTAAACATAATATGGCTTTCTTCACTCGTTTTTTTCGTACCAACAACACTTTTATATCCGTTCTCCCATTTTTCAATGAATTGGTGTATTAGTTCAGCAGGATCTTGTAAATCAGCAACAAATAAAATAACTGCATCGCCATTAGCTTGTAATAATCCGTAATAAGGAGAACGGATATGTCCAAAATTCCTGCTATTAACAATGATTTTTATATTTTTATCTTTACCTGCAAGCTCTTTTAGTTTTACAACAGTTTGATCAGTAGAAGCATTATCAATAAAAATATGCTCATATGTATAGATATCATACTTTGCGAAAACTTCTTTAATAACTCTTGCACATTCACTTACATTATCTTCTTCATTATAACATGGAGTAACTATACTAATCTTTTTCATTACAACCTTTCTTTATTATCGATTATATACATAAAATTTATTTAAAATAAACGATATGACTGCACATGGAAATACCGCTATGAACCCTGACATATAGTCATTAAGTCCTATTATTTTAAGAATTTTTATCAAACTTATATTAGCAATAAATACAACCCCATAAACACCAATAAATTTAAAAATTAATCTATTCTCATTAGCTTTAAATACAAATTTACTGATCGTTTTAAAATTAAATAATATACCCAATACTGTTGCTAATGCGCTTGCAAAAATATATTGAAACCCTAAATAAATAAAAAGAGCATACATCGCATAACCAAAAATAGTATTGATTATTCCTGTAAAGATAAACATTATTATTTGTTTTTTAAGCACACGAACTCTCTAATTTTATGAATCATATACGCTATAGCTTCATCGCCCATACCAGGGTAAAGTCCAATCCAAAAGCTATCGTTCATAATCTTATCTGTATTGACCAATGTCCCTACAATCTTATAGTCTTTATCTTTTTCAAGTGATTCAAACAGTGGGTGTCGTAGCATGTTACCTGCAAACAGATTGCGTGTTTGGATATTGTTGTTTTCCAAGTATTCGACAAGGTCATTTCTTGTGAATTTTGCTTCTTGTGTCAGGGTCATCATAAAACCAAACCAACTAGGATCACTCAGAGGTTGTGTCTCCACCAACGTTAATTCGTGAACATCTTTAAGTCCATTGTAAAGCTTTTTAAAATTCTCTTTTCGTTTTTCTACGAAGCGTGGGAATTTTTCCAGTTGTGCACATCCAACAGCAGCTTGCATATCGGACACTTTGAGGTTAAATCCAAAATGGCTGTAGACGTACTTATGGTCATACCCTTTAGGAAGGCTTCCAAACTGTTGGGTAAAACGACATCCGCAGGTATTATCGACTCCACTTTCACACCAACAGTCTCTTCCCCAATCACGCATGGAAAGCATGATTTTTTTAAGCAGAGGATTGTTTGTATAGGTTGCACCACCCTCACCCATCGTCATATGATGTGGCGGGTAAAAGCTACTGGTTCCAATGTCACCCCATGTCCCTGTAGGTTTACCCTCATACGTTGAGCCAAGGGCATCGCAGTTATCTTCAATGAGCCATAGATTGTGTTTATCACAAAAAGCCTTAACGGACTTGATATCAAAAGGATTACCAAGCGTATGCGCTATCATCACCGCTTTTGTTTTGGGGCTGAGTGCTTTTTCTAACTGTGTTACATCAATATTAAAGTGTTTAAGTTCCATATCGACAAACACTGGCACTGCACCGTATTGAACGATAGGCGCTACGGTTGTTGGAAAACCAGCCGCTACGGTGATGACTTCATCGCCTCGTTTAACTTGTCTCTCTTTTAACAAAGGTGACGTTAGGGCATAAAATGCCAATAAATTAGCCGAACTACCACTGTTGACCAAGAACGCCCATCTTACATGTAAAAATGCTGCCAACTCTTTTTCAAACTTTTTAGAGTAATCGCCATAGGTCAACCAAAAATCAAGAGAACTATCGACGAGATTGACCATCTCTTTTTCATCAAATACACGCCCTGCATAATTCACACGGCTTTGCCCTGCTACAAAGGGTTTAGTTTGGTTTTTTTTATGCACGAGTTCATAATACTCTTTGGTTTTATCTAAAATCTCTTGTTTGAGTTGCTGCTCTTTTATCATTATTTTCCTTTCCACATTGAATCTATCTTTTTAATATAAGGATCTTCTTTGATGGTTTGAATATCCAATTGCTCTAAATTTTCTTGAAAACAACATCTCATTTTTGCTATTGCATTTTTATGAGATGTAAACTGAAAATCTCCAAGTTCTTTTAAAATTCGCTCGTTATTTGAGGTATATTCGTTATTTAACCCTTCATTGATGACATGTATATCTGATTGAAAATCGCTGACTTCGTTTATCAAATTTGCTAATGTGATAAGATCTACTTTCGTTCCTGTCGTCACATTGTAAATCTTCTCTCTGACATCGTTATGGATAAAAAAGTCGATCATTTTAACTAAATCATCAATATAAATATAGTCAAAGTAGACATTTTTATTGATTGTTATCGGTAAATGCAAAAGATTTTTAACGATTGCATTTGAGATAAACTTAAAACGATAGTTTTCATACTCACCGTATGCTCCAAAAATCCGTAATTGAATGATATTTTGAGCTCTTTCAATATAGCGCGATGTAATAGACTTATAAAATCCGTATTCATCAAGGGGCAGTGCTTTTAAAGAATCGTCTTCTTTGGCTTTAATAATGGGCTGATGTTTCCCATACTCCGCACCACTGCCAAAAGAGATGATTTTTTGAACATCCTTTTCATGTTTAGCAAGATTGAAAAAGATGCGTAAATTATACTCTGTCACATTTTTCATATCAGCCGTATCACGTCCACCACCACGATTCGCCGTGTGAACAATGACATCGATCTGATTTTCCAAAATATACTTATCGACTGCTTTTTCATCACTAAGATCAAGTTCTTTACTAGATGGCGTAAAAAGTGTATGGTTTTGATACCTCGCATAGAGATATTCTTTAAGATGTGAACCTACAAAACCGCTAGCACCTGTGATAAAAATATTCATAATAGATTCTTCTCAAACCATTGTATTGATTTTTTAAGTGTATCGTCAATATTTACTGTAATATCTAAATCTAATTCGTGCCTCACATAATCAATATTGGGGACAAACTCAGAACAACTATCATTCATATTCAAAATCTCAATACTAACATCATTGCCAACAATATTTTTTATCTTTATGGCAACTTCTTCGAGTGATATTCCTACATCGCTACCTAAATTATATGATGCACCACTTTTGCCATATAATAACATTGTTAAAATCCATACAGCCATATCTGTTGGATACATATAGCTCCTTACAGGTTTACCGTTGCCTAAAATTCGGATATTTTTTGTTTTTAAAACATCTCTTATAAAGCTATTTACGGCCCAAGGTTTGTTCAAACTCATAAAAGGACCTATAAAAGAAAATGGTCGTACTTGCACAACTGGCAATTTGTGTAAACTTCGATAAGCATTAACAAGTGTTTCAGCGTATCTTTTTGCTTCTGGGTAAATTGCAGAAATACTATTACAATTTAATTTTCCGAAATCATTTTCTGTAATATTATGACTATCAAGAGAACCATAAATCTGCCCCGAACTAAGATGCACAATCTTTTCCAATTTTTCTAATAATAAAGCATTTTCCATCGTATTTTTTGTACCATCGGAGATGATATTCATAGATTCTATAGGATTAGACATATAGATTCTATTATCTGGGGAACTCGCAGCATGAATAATATAAGCAATATCTTTAGGAAATTCACGAATATTGCGAATATCATTTTTAATAAAAATAATATCTTTACGACTATCTATTAAAGCTTCCAAATTACAAGTAAGTTGTCTAGCAATAAGGTATAACGTAATATTAAAATTGTATGTATCATTCAAATAGAGTAATAATTGTGTAAGCCATGTACCAACAAATCCACTCCCACCTGTAATTAAGATTTCTTTATTCTTTAATTTTTCAAGGTTTGAAATTTCGTTCTCAGTTAAAGTAAACAAATCAAATCCTTTTTTTTAATTTGAGTGCTATATCAATAATTGTGTCTTCTTGTCCTGCCACTACTTTGTGTCGTCCAAGCTCCATAAAAATATCTCGTGGATCTACATTCAATTCTTTGGCAACTCTTTTCACATGTTTTGAAAATCCTGAAAAAACTCCTGCCATTGCACTAACAATACTTAATGATGAAATTGTAATGGGTTCTTTAATTAAATCTTTTTCTACCATATCCGCTGCATCTAATAATTTGTATAAATCAATGTTTGTTTGATAGTTTATTTTTTGGAGTACCGCAGCTAAAACTTCAAGCTGTGCATTCCCCGCGCCAGCACCAAAACCTTTTGTGGCACCATCTATAATTTGCGCACCTGATTCAATAGCAACAAGCGAATTTGAAATTCCTAAACCTAAATTATTATGTGCATGAAAACCTACAGGAACATTTAGATTTTGGGATAAAAGTGTAATTCTTTCTTTAACATCATCAGGTAAATAGCTACCTGCTGAATCCAAAATTATAATCCCTTCTGCTCCATACGTTTGCATCTTAATCGCTTCATCCAGTAGAATTTCTGGACTGGTCATATGACTCATCATTAAAAGCCCATATGCTTCTTTTCCTTTATTTCTAACATAACCTATATGACGTTCTGTTATGTCTGCTTCCGTACAATGACTTGCGACTCTAAAAACATCAACGCCCCACAATATTGCATTTTCTATGTCTTTTTTAATCGTTGCAAATCCAGGGATTACATGAATCCCCAATTTTGTATGCTGTAAATTCTCTTTAGCCGTTTTAAGCAATATTTCATCACTTAACTGACTTTTCCCAACAAGAACAGAGGATGCACCTAAGCCATTACCATGCCCTACTTCTACCGCATATACACCTGTTTGGTCGATAGCTTTCGTATAGTGTTCTACTTGCTCTATACTTAGTTGATGAGCAATCGCATGAGAACCATCTCTTAATGTTACGTCATAAAGATTAATTTTATTTGTCATAAATAACCTCTTTATTTTTTGCAAATTCCTCGGCTAACGCTATGGCGGCAGAATTAATAATATCTAAATTACCTGCATATTTTGGAAGATAATCACCTAAGCCTTGTACTTTGATAGATAATATTACAAAACCATTATCATAAACAGGTTCAAGTGCTAGAAAATATCCAGGGACATAAGATTGAATCACCTCTACCATTTTTTTTACTTCGACAGAAATCAAATGCATATCTGGCTCATCGATTTTTAAATAGATTGTAGTATTCATATCAATACTGGGTTGTGCTGGATTGAGGTTTATAATTGCTTTTACAGTTTTACAACCACTAAAATGAGATAATGCCTTTTCTGTTGTTTCAATATATTCATCTATGTTGGCTCTCGTGCCTGGGCCTGCACTTTTTGACGCAATGGTTGACACAAGTTCAATATAATCAATATTTTTTACAATTTTACTAATGGCATATGCTATGGGAATAGAAGCCTGCCCTCCACATGTAATCATATTAAGATTATCATATTGTAAGGCTTCGGCTAAATTTACTGATGGAATAGTAAACAACCCTAATTTTGCGGGGGTCAAATCAATCACAATTTTATGTAATTGCTTTAATATAGGTGCATGTATTTTATGACTTGCAGCTGAAGTCGCATCAAAGACCAAATCACAACATGTAGGGTTCTCGATAATCGCATCTATGCCTTTATCGCTTAGAGGAACGCCAAAAGACATAGCTTTTAACATTCCTTTAGAGCTTAAATTTCTACCTGCAAACAAAGTGCATTGAAGATACGGTGATCTAAAAATTTTAATTAATAAATCTGTGCCAATATTACCTGTACCTAAAATAGCAACTTTTAGATTCATAGCTTAAGACTCCATTCTTGTATTTTCTTCATATTCCTCTCGAGGTAAAAAAGGGAACATATCATCATACGGCATAGAAACCATTTTTCCATCATCCAATTTTTTTGACGCAACCCTTGGTATCAATAATTGATTTGTAGGAGTCATAACTTCAAATATAACTGGCCCTTTATAAGCAATAAGCTCTTCTATTTTTTCATTCATTTCATCAATAGTGGATATATGTATATATTTAATACCATACAGATTGGCTACTTTTTCCATAGAAGGAGTAGAAAGTCCCGTTGCACTACTTTCTCCTATAAGGCGACCTTCCATAAAATTATTCTGAGTATGTCGGATCAAAAGGTACCCATTATTATTTAAAATAATAGTTTTGACTGGTAAATTATAATGTGCAATTGTCTGAAATTCTTGTAAATTCATCTGAATAGAGCCATCACCACTAATGCAATAGACATCTTTTTGTTCATCTTTAGCTAAAGCAGCTACGCCAATTGAAGCGGGACTATAACCCATTGTTGACAATCCGCCTGTAATAATATGTCTTTGTCCAAATTTGACTTTAAATGCTTGAGCATGAACATGAAAACATGATCCTGTATCAGTTACAATGACAGCATTTTTATCTAAAAATTCTGAAAAAACTCTCATAAAATGATAAGAATTAACTCCTTCTGTTTCATTAACATATTCTGGTAAGTCAACAGGATATTTTTCTTTCCAGCCTTGTGCTTTTTTTAACCACTTTTCACAAGCTTTTAAGTTAGGCTGAAACTTAATTATAAGCGCTTTCATACACTCGTTTACATCACATAAAATTTTAATTGCTTTTTTAACAGAAGGCTTTTCAAACTCTTTAGGATCAATTTCCACAAGGATGATTTTAGAATTTGGTGCAAATGCTTGATAATCATGACCAATGAGCCCAATACTAAGCCTAGAGCCTAAAACCAGTAATACATCAGAATTTTGTACAGCAAAATTTCCAGCCCTATCTCCATACGTTCCAGGTCTTCCTATAAAATTTGGATGCTCATGATCTAAGATATCCATCCCCATTCGAGTAGTCACAATGGGAATACCAAATGCATTTGCTATTTCATTCGCTTCTTTGACAGCATTCGCTTGTTGGACACCAGCACCCAATAAAATAACAGGCCTTTTTGCTTTTTTCAATTCTTGGATAATGAGTTCAATATTACAAATTTCACTTTTTGCCAATAGTGGTTCAGGAATAAAACCATCATACAAATCAGGATCAAAAGTAGCTCCTTGTATATCAATGGGACACTCAATCCATACTGGACCAAAAGGAGCTTGATGAGCCATATAAATGGCCTTTTCAATATTATATTTTATTTTACTAATATCATCTAAAACAACTGCAAATTTAGTTACTTGTTCAAAAATAGGTAAGGTATTAAACCCTTGTAAAGAAAATTGTCGTGGAGTTGTTACATGTACTTGCTCCACTTTGGATTGTCCAGAAACAATAATACAAGGTGATCGATCAACATATGCTCCAACAACGCCCGTTAATGTATTGAGTGCGGCAGGTCCTGCTGTCACATAAACAACCCCTATTTTTTTAGAATATCGTGCGTATGCTTCAGCAGCCATAGTAGCAGCTTGTTCATGATGAAAAAAGTATGTATCTAACGTATCTCTTTGTTTATATACAGCATCTGTTAAATGCATAATCATGCCACCCGTAATCATAAACAGTTTATGCCCGCTTACTTCAGCTAATTTTTGTGTTAAATAATCTGCAACTCGAATATTCATGATTGACTCCACTCAATATTTTTTTCTTTTGCATCTTGCACATAATTTTGCAAATCTTCTTCGCTTAAAAGTTTATTGTGCTCATAAAATGATTTATACCATTTCACCGTCTTTTCAAAGGTCTTTTCACTATCCCATACATCTTTCCAATGAAGCTTGATATGGGCTTTTGAGCAATCAAGTTTTAACAAATTGGCTTCATGAAGTTGATTTGGAGTTTGATTGATCTCATAGTCAATTTTATCCCAATGCTGTTTTACATGTAAAACCACTTCTTCGACACAAATACTTCCTTCATCACTCGGTCCAAAGTTCCAAGCTTCTGCAAATTCCACTTTTTCTTCAAGCAATTTTTGACCTATTTGTAAATAGCCACTGAGTGGTTCTAGAACATGTTGCCATGGTCTGGTAGCTTTTGGGTTGCGGATACTTACTTTTTTACCTTGACTAACGGACACCATAATGTCAGTCATCAATCTATCTTGAGCCCAATCTCCTCCACCAATGACGTTCCCTGCTCGACATGTTGCTAGAAGCGTTTGATGTGATTTTTTATAATCATTGATATTAAAGTAAGAGTTGCGATATGAAGTTGCTAAGATGTCTGCGCATCCTTTAGAAGAACTGTAAGGGTCATACCCACCCATTGGGTCATTCTCTCGGTATCCCCAAATCCATTCTTTGTTCTCATAGGCTTTGTCACTGGTGATATTTACAATCGCTTTAACCTGATATTTACGACATGCTTCAAAGACTTTAAGGGTTCCTATCACATTGGTTTCATAGGTTTCAATGGGATTGGCATAGGAAGGTCTAACGAGTGCTTGCGCTGCCAAATGAAAAACGATATCTGGTTGATGCGTTGCAAAAGTCTCATTGAGCTTCTCTAAATCACGAATATCACCAATAATCGACGTAATGTCTAGATCAAGCAGTGCCAAATGATTGGGATGTGTGGGAGCTTCCAAGGAATATCCTACCACCTTAGCACCCATCTGTTTTAGCCAATACACAAGCCATGAGCCCTTAAAGCCAGAATGTCCTGTGACTAAGACCGTTTTATCTTTATAGATGCCTCCAAAAAGATGTTGCATTACCAGACTTTCCATGGTGCTTTATTGTCTTTCCAGAGTTTATTGAGTTTTTGGTTATCGCGAAGTGTGTCCATCGGTTGCCAGAAGCCTTCGTGTTTATAGGCAAACATCTCGCCATCTTTGGCTAAATTTTGAAGCGGCGCTTGTTCAAACACACAACTCTCATCTTCGGTGATATAATCAAATACTTTTGGAGAACAGACAAAAAAGCCTCCATTAATCCATCCTGCTTCTGTTTTAGGTTTTTCTATAAAACTTTTAATATTCATCGTCTCATCAATTGCAAGATTTCCAAACCGTGCTTCTGGTTGAATCGCTGACATCGTGAGTGCTTTGCCATGTTGTTTGTGAAACTCAACCGTTTTAGCAATATCAATATCACTGACACCATCGCCATAGGTCAATAAGAAAGGCTCATTTCCTATATATTTCTGGGCTCGCTTAATACGCCCACCGGTCATTGTATCAAGACCTGTATCAACCAACGTTACTTTCCAAGGTTCACTGCTATTGTTATGCACTTCCATGCTATTGGTTTGAAGATCAATGGTTATATCACTTTGGTGTAAAAAATAGTTTGCAAAATACTCTTTAATATAATAGCCTTTGTAGCCAAGTAAAACGACAAACTCATTAAAACCATAATGGGAATAAATCTTCATGATATGCCATAATATTGGTTTTCCACCAATCTCCACCATCGGTTTAGGTTTGATGTCTGTCTCTTCTGCTATTCGTGTTCCATATCCGCCAGCCAATAACACTACTTTCATTTAATATCTCCTGATAATATATTATATTTTCTAATTTCAAAAACACCTAATATTATAAATATTATTAATGTAACTGTTGTGTAAAATGGTAATCTTGCATCTGATGCATTCCCTAATAAAATTAATCCACCAAAATAGAATAAAGCGGATGAGAATAAAACAAAAAGTTCTATATTTAATTTCCTTTTGACAATTAAATAAAAGAAGACAACAAATACAATTAAATATATGAACCAAGGTTTCAAAATAAAAATCTTTGAAGCGTTAATAATATAATTTACAAAAAAATCTCTTATTTTTGAATCCAACAATTTATAGCCATATTCATTGTCTATAATTGAAGGATTTGTAATCAAGAACTGTTGCCCAGAATTGAAACCAACTAAAAATTTAGTCATTTGATATTTATTATACAAAAAACAAATGGGATGCTCAAATGCAACATTAAACCAAACTTGATTTATTCTACCATCAGTAGGGATCTTAGCTAATATTGCTTGTGATAAGTTAATATGTCTTGGATCATACATATTACGAATATCATTAACTGTTAGATCAGGTAGTAATTTATGAAATAAATTTGAATTTGTACAAATGCTAGCGCCTGCAACATCTAATATTCTGACAGTTTCGAAAAAAACGCTATTACTGCTTTTTATTTCATTAAGCTCCGGTATTGTATATTTATCTAGTTGAATTTTTATCGTATACAAAGAAGATGACATCAATAATCCAATTAAAAGTGAATAAATTAAAAAATATCTTTTAAATTGAAAGATGTAAATTAGAGTGTATGATAAATATACTAGTAATGGTAAAGCAGCCAAGATTGCATTATGTCTTGTAGAAATACCTAAAAAAATAAATATTATTGCAATTAAAGTGTAAATTATAATCATTTTTGTAGTTTTGGCTGTTTTTAATGCAAGAATAGATGCAAAGCCCGTTAGAAAAAATGATGCCATTAAGACATCTTTCCAAATTACAGCAAGGGTGCCTAAAATAGCAGGAATAATCAATATAAGGATAAATACTAATAATACATATAAAACTTTTTTAGTAATAAAGTAAATTATACAACTGGTGGCACTCAATAGTAGTATAACTTGCGTAAAATGCATAGCAGATGGATTTGTAGAAATCAAATCAACGCATCTCCAAATATAACTAACCATTGGTGGCCACATTGAATCAGTTACTCCGTTCCTTGCACTTCTAAGTGCATGAAGAGTATCATATGACATAAAACCTGGATAGAATATAATTATTATCCCAACCGTTACAATAATAGGGAAAAATATAATCAATATCTTATTATATTTTTCAAAATATAGACCTACAATTTTAATTTTTGAGAAATACTTATTTATATATAGAAAGAAAAAAATTATAGTAAAGAATAAACATATAATAATTTGTACAAAATTTTGTAATTTAAATCCATCATTAACATAAAATTCTAAAATTGGATCATTCCCTGTAGTATTCATTTGCAAGCCTTCTGATATTAACACTATTTGATTAATCATTTGAATCGGCTTTAAATAATTGATTAAATCTTCACTTGTATATTTTTTATTGTAGAACAATCCCCCTATTTGAATATTCTTAATGATTAATGTACCACTTTGGTTAGATGGATCTATACGTAGTACATTTTCAGGAACACCTCCAAATGGTAACTCAAAATCAACTATTGGTTGATTTTGGATATTTGACCATACACTATTTTCTTCGGTGTATATTCCATTTTTCTTAAAAAATATTTGTACAAAATCTGATTTATTATTTTGTATCTCAAGAGAAATATTATTCGGATAAATTAATCTTAATCCAACACATAAAATGTTGAAAATTATAAAGATACTAAAAAAAACTAATGTTTTTTTCCAATTCACTTGTCTATTCCTTACTTTAATCTATAAATTACGCATCTTCCTTACTAATGCATATAAACCTTCATTTTTAATTGTCAAAACAACTATCTTAGTTAAATAAAAACCATATGACGGATTAGAAAGTGCTTTTTTAATACGCCCTATAAAGCTATTTTTTTTAATACAAGTGTCTAGTTTCAAATCAGTTTTTTGTTTTATTTCTGCCTGAAACCAAGATAAAAAGGAAGGTTCTACTAATGAATATGGATCGGGAAATGCTTTTTGTAAATCTACTCTTTTTCGGTATAACTTTCTCATGTCAGAGCTAATATTTTCGCCATTGTCAAATTTACTATACCTCCAAGATTTATAAGCCAAATCACCATGACCAGATTGAGCCAAATCTTGCGCATAGATATCCCAAAGCTCTGAAGCTATGTTTTGGCTTGAAGCATATTTGTTCATCATACTAAATCCAGCTCCACTATCATAACCAGTGAAATGATAAAATCTAAGAGGTGTCCCTGCAACAATAAAATTTCCTTCATCATCTTTTGATAATACTCTATGTGCAATATTCCATGTTGCAACGTTATAACCTCTGTCTCTTACAATATATAAATTACTAAAAAATGCGGGTGCGAGATCACACCATCTTTGATCTGTAAATAAACCATTTGGAATATCATCAATACAAAAACTTTTTAATCTAGCAGACCACCATTTAATAAAATCAAGCCCTTGCCCAGTTGTTTTTGCTGCGAAAAAACCAAGATTATATACCCCATGTTTTAATGCTGAAATTTCATTATCTTGTATTGCAATATTATCAGTTTCCAAGTCTAAGAGATGTGGAGTTAACAAAATATCGTATCTATCCAATAAATTATCTAAATCTTTTAAACTGTTAAAAACTTTTATATCTGGGTCCAAATACATAATTTTGTCAATATTTTTTCGAGAAGCTAATAATTCAGCTGCAGGGCCTTTGACTGCAGTACAAAGCTCTACAATGTTATGTCCAAATGTCCAACTTTCTAAATTTGGAAGACCTAAATCCTCTATCATAAGTATTTCATCAAATGGCTCATTTCCCAGGTTAAAATTGCTTGGTAAATCATCCGAGTATAAAAGCACAAATATCCATTCTGGATGAAACTTCTTTAATGACCTAGCTAAAACTCTTGCTTTAGGTAAATAACTTTTTGTTATTGATGTATAAACTATCATTATATTTTGCTTTCCTTATTTATTTTATAAACATCTTGAATTGCAGACATGATAACTGAGGGCGAAGAATCAAGCGGAATTACTTTTCCCAATTTATATTGTTTGACTCGATTTCCTTGAGCTCCAATATCAAATGCTACAATAGGTAGACCCATTTCTATTGCTTCAGAAACGGTGTAGCTAAAAGTCTCAGGGACAATAGAAGATATAAAAATTACATTAATTCCATTAGCACAAATTATCTCCGGTAATTCATCAATCTTATAAGAACCAATTATTTTAATTTGTGGACTTAATGGTAACATACTGCTACCAACAACTGTAATTGGAATCTGCATTTTTTGTTTATTAATATAATCATATAAAGCATTTACTACGGCTCCACCTTTTACCATTGTTAAAGTGCCTAAAATGCCAATATGCAACATCCCTGATAAATCAATTTTTTGACTACAGTTAAAGTAATTAATTTGATGAGGAACAATTCTTATTTTAAAATCTTCTAAATGAAACACCTTTCGATAGATATCCACAGCAGATGAATCGAAAAAATCAATATTAGTGGAAGCTTTGAGTAACTGATGAAAAGGTAAACGCCATTCGTCAATATCGTTAGACCAACTATTTTTAATATACCAAGCAGAATTTTTCTTAAGGCAGTCAGTACAAATAATGTGACTTTGTGGTATTGCACAATATATATTTTCGAAATTTAAAAGATGTGGAGACGGACAAAGAGCGTGAAAATCATGTACTTTATACACTAGAGAGGTTTTACAAAATTGAGTTAAATCAATAATCTTATTAACGACTTGAGCAATATTTGAATATCCATAAAATGAATTGACAATTATATGTTTACTACCAACTTCCTTTAAGACCTCAAAAAGAATATTAATATCGGCAGTAGCAAACAAAATGCTGTCATCAATTTTAATCCACTCAATAAACCAAAAATTATCTTTATACGTACATCTTAAAACTGCATCTTTATCATTCAATAGATTACTCTTAATCAAAACGTTACTGTAAACATTAGTTCCACCACCAAAATTATGATCGAAAATAATCGTATCAGCTTGTATTAATCCTTTAGCTATATACATTCTAAACCAATCAATACCAGAGACACTACTATCTGGATCAAATTGATATGTTGAATACATTTGTGTCTGAAAGCCAGCATCTTCCGCAAAATAAATAAACATACGCTCAATAGCATGTGCTAAAGTTCCATCACTTTGCCCATTTTCTTGTTCAAAATCTTGCCATTTAAGCTGCATTTGAACAAATGGCCAGATTGCTTTACCACGGAACCAAAACATGGAACCTGCAGGAAAATAATCTTTTTTTAAATTTTCAATAACTTTATAATCTTTGCCATGTTTCATAGCCAACTTCAACATATTGTTATAATTATCTCCAATATTCATACATGGTCTAATGGGATTGTATATCAATGGAAATAAGATCCCAAGTGAAGGATACTTTACAAATTGTTGGAGAATATTGCTAACTCTTTGAGAATTGCCAAGTAATGATTCCATTAAATAGCGACGCCAACCTCTTAATGCCATATTATGAGGAGAACGCTTTGAATGGATATGTAATACTATATCATGTTTGGATAATTTGGAGCCCAATGCAATAATCATAGGAGCCAAATCGCGTCCGATGTTCTCTGTAATTTGAATGTCTAGTCCTAAAATATTCTTCATATCAAAAAAAATTTTTTCAAGTAATTGTGCTTTTTCTTTAGTATCTGTTGTTATATACAGAAAAAATTTAACAGGAATATTTGTAAGATAATTTCGAATTTCATATCCAAGGTCAGAATAGAAAATATGTGCGTGAACTGCAATATCTTGTGGCAAGCCAATATTATTATCTAAAAAATCATGTATCAATGTGTATTCGGTGTTGCTGAATGGTGAACTTGAATTGTCACGAAGATATGAGATTACTTTATTATAAAGTCCTCTAATACCACTTTCTCTAATTGTACGTAAACATTGTGTAAAAACCCGCTTAAATGCAATTGTTCCAGGGTACTTTTTGCTATAATTGCGATAAAACTTAATCATGTTTTTTAAAGAAAGAGGATTTGTATAACCATTACTTATAATAAAATGAACAAGAGGATTAATTCCTGCATTTAAAACATCTGGATATGAAGATATTTTAAATGTTGACGATGGATTCCTCTCTTCTTTCCAACCATATTTGCAAAAATGCTTTAATGGGTTAATACCTGATTCTTTTACATCATTGTATGTATTAACATAGTATTTTTCGTCAAATAATCCACTTTGAAAAATAATTTTCATATCTTTTTTATATTGCATATAGTCTCCCCTATTAAACTGTTCAATTATATTCCCTACTAACCTTATTGGTTTTGTAATATTCCAACTAAAACTATTACAGTAGTGCCATATTATATTTTCAAGCTCTGCGACTTTATTATTGAGTCCTATTATCTCTTCACTTAAGTTTGTATTACTTGTAGATAAAATTTCTATTTCCATACTTAAATTTGATCTATCTTGTTCAAGCTCTGTTACTTTATTATTGAGTCCTATTATTTCTTCACTTAAGTTTGTATTACTTGTAGATAAAATTTCTATTTCCATACTTAAATTTGATCTATCTTGTTCAAGCTCTGTTACTTTATTATTGAGTCCTATTATTTCTTCACTTAAGTTTGTATTACTTGTAGATAATGATTGTAATTCCACTTCTTTTTCAAGGAAGAAGTTTTTAAAAGACGTAAATAATACTTCTTTTTCGATTTGCACGTAACGAATATTTATTATAAGCTTTTGTACATTCGGAACTTTACTTATATCTAAATCATGAAATAATATTTGTGCATCATCAGTATAAAAAAAATATTTTCCTCCATAAGATACAATACTATTAGAATAAATAAAAGATTCAAGATCAATTTTGCATTGAGTTGTTTCCAAATACAAATTTTTTATCTCTATTACGCAACTTTCATTAAGAGGATCAAGCCTAAGTGATTGAAACTTTCCTTGTATATCGCTTAGTTCAAAAACGAACTCCTGAAATTCATTATCTTTAGATATTGGAAGTCTAATAGAATTCTTTTCATTAAAAGTTGCATCTTCATTCATTTGAAAAAAGAGCTGTATAAATAAACTTGAGAAATTAACACTATCCTTATTGAAAGGCAAAAGAATAGTAGCTTTTTTAACAGAATCACTTAATAAGTATTTTTTTTTCTTACCATATACATAGGCATTAAAACTATGATCTAATTTTAAAAAATCCTCATGATGCTTAAAAAAAGGCTTTAAATTATTTATAAAACTCTCAATATTGTGATAGATTGAAAAAACAAAAATAGCTCGCCAAATAATGAAACTTTTTGGTATGCTAAATTCAAACACCCACTCATAATCTATTAATGTGAACTTGTTATCAAAGATAAAAAGATTTCCAAAAATCATATCAATATTTGCGCATTCAAGGAGGTCTTGTGGTTCAGAGATTGTCCATTCTCCAAATACAGTTTTAAATTGATTACAAGGTTGAAATTCTACATTCCTTTTTGTTACAAATTGATCAACATAAGAAACAAATTTTTGAATATAGCTTTCAAAAAGTGTTGGATTTCTTTCTTCTAGTGCCATTGACATCAATTTTTCCATCAATTGACCTTGTGCCATTTCAAATTGTATTTGATTTGATTTCTTTGTAGGTTTAACAAGATTAATATTAAATTGGTTCTTTAATAATTTATAATTAAAAAATATATTATCAATATGTTTTTTTGCATCTTCATGTAAAGGTTCTTTTATTGCATATCTTCGACCTGAATCATCCTCAACTATTGTAGTCATTGTCTGATACTGGGGCAGACGATTAGAATTTTGTTTAATGAAAATAGTTTTCATAAAATGGCTTCTACTAAAAAGGAATTAGCAAAAAATGAAAAATTTTTATTTTTTATTATTGATTTGTAAGCTTCACGTTCATTAAATAAAGCTAGTCGATCTTGATCATAGTTTGGAGTATACTCATCAAACAATATATTATCAGATGGTAAATAATCATCTGAATAAATCACTGTTGGCAACTTATAATCTGGCATAGGATAATAAAAATTTAGTTCTTCAAAGCCTATATCTTTAAGTAATTCTTCGAGTTCTTGTCGTCCAAAAGTCTGAATACTTTTATCGTTCTGATAGTTTTCTATACTATCAAAAAATTTCCCAGTATGATCTTCTCTAGCTCCAGCCCAGTATTTAAGTCCAAATTTATTTTCTATAGCTAAAAGTAATTTTCCGTTTTCCTTAAGATATGATTTAATTTTTTCTAGAAAAGTTTTAAAAGGTTGAGCTCCAGAAGTAAATTTACCAGCATATTCTAGAACACCTATCAATGTAATATAATCAAATTTTTCATCAAATGTAATGTCATTAAGATTACCTACAATAATTTCTAGATTATCATAATTCTTATGCCTATTATAAATAATTTCAGCTCGTCGCTTTGATAGTTCAACTACTTTAACATCCCTAAGTTTTTTTGCAAACATCCCACTAAAAGCTCCGCATCCGCCACCAATTTCTAATAAATTACCGTCTTTACTAAACTTGTACCAGTTAAGCAAATTTTGTCTAATAGGTGATAGATGATACATAATTGGCCAATTATCTGTTGTATATAATATTTCTGTAAAATCAGTATGTTTTTTTACTATCTCGAGAATAGTATCTTCAATATCTCCATCAGAATAGAGATCTTGATTCTTATAAAAATTAAAATTTATTTTACTCATGATTTTTTCTAACATAAATTAACTTTGTATTACTGAATGCTAATCCAGTAGCTAAAACGGGCGATACGACGTCAATAAAAGTTGCATCATAAATTCTATGGAACACCTTTAAATTTTCATTTTCATATTTTGTGCATCCAAGTGCCAAAAAATAACTTCCTGAATTAAGAATCATTTTTTGTGTAAATTTAATAGTGATTATTTCTCCTTTTTTAACAACACCAAAGACTTCATTTAATTGATTTGTATTTGTACCTGTTAATTCCATTCCATCGACACTCTTAAGTGTATATGCAAAAATAGGATCTATAATATCTTTATGAAATGCCACAGTCATTAAAATGGTGAAATCCTCATTGTGTCTTAATTGGTTCGTTATTTTGTTTTCATTATTAATAATTGAATAATCAATAATTTCAGCTTCAAAAGTACCATAAATATTAGCATTGCTATTGGTAGGTAATTGAGATTTTAAGTCATGATTTGATATGTCAATTTCAACACCTTTTTCATTTTCTTCAAATATACTTTCTGGTGTAATAGAAACCATAATTTTTCTAAATTGCTCTGTTGTTTTTTTAACATCGCCTTGTATTTCTAAACAACCATTATTTATCAAAATAGCTGAGTGACAATATTTAATAATTAGATCAATAGAATGAGTAACAAAAAGTATGGTTTTATTGAGTCGTTTGAATTCTTTAAACTTATTAAAGCATTTTGCTTGAAAAGCCATATCTCCAACACTTAATGCCTCATCGACAATCAAAATATCGGGATCAACATTAATGGCTACTGCAAACGCAAGTCGTGCAAACATCCCACTACTATACATTTTAACGGGCTGATGAACAAAATCTCCAATATCTGCAAAAGCTAAAATTTCTTCAATTTTCGCTTTCATTTCTACTTGCGAAAAGCCCATCAACGCCCCTTGGAAATAGATATTGTCTATTCCTGTATACTCAGGATTAAATCCAGCACCCAATTCCAATAAAGAAGCAATACGACCATTTACATGAACACTTCCACTCGTAGGAGTAAGGACGCCCGTTATAATTTTTAGTAGTGTACTTTTACCTGCACCATTTTTACCAATGATGCCAACTGTTTCACCTCTTTTGATCTCAAAGCTAATATCATTCAACGCATAAAAATCTTTATGATACTTTGTTTCAAAAGGATTCAATGCCTCTTTAAGACGATCTATAGGCTTATCATAGAGTTTATAAAGCTTAGTAAGATGACTGACTCTTATAACATTATTTATCATCATAGCACGTCCGCAAAATGAGGTCTAAGTTTTCGAAAAATAATAGCTCCCAGGGCAAAAAAAATAAGTGTTATTCCCCAAAACTGAAAAGCTTCTAATGGCTTTTCCCAAAACCACACATGGTATATAAAAGCATCCCGATATCCTTGAGTAATATAATGTGCAGGGTTGAGCTCAAAAATCCATCGAAACTCTTCTGGAACCATCGCCAGAGACCAAAATATAGGAGTAAACCAAAAGCCAAACTGTATCGCCATACTTATAAGTTGTCCCAAGTCACGAAAAAAGACAACCACACTACTTGTCATCCATGAAATTCCTAAAAGTAAGATTATCGCTGAAAAAAGATAATAGAGCACCTGAAACCAATACAAGCTTGCTTCATAACCATATATTTTGTACATTATTATCATAAAAGTTATAAAGAAAAGATGAACGATTATGGCTGAAGTAATCTTCACAATAGGTAAAAGACTAACACGAAAAACAATCTTTTTGACTAAAAAACTATTATCTAAGATTGCATTAGTGGCAGAGAGAAGTGATTCAGAAAGAAAAAACCAAGGAATCATTCCAGCTACAAGCCAAAGAATAAAAGGTACATTTTGAACAGGAGCAGATTTAAACCCTACTTGAAAAACAAACCAAAAGATAAGAACTAAAACTGTTGGTTGTATAAATGCCCATAATATTCCAAGGTAATTGTTGAGATAGCGCGATTTAAAATCATTTTTTACCAAATCTTTGAGTAATCTTCTGTTTTGATAAATATCTTTCAAAAAGCGATAAAAAGCTTTTATATATTTCAATTATATTTCCTTAGATACCATTCAACGGTTTTGACGATGCCGCTTTCAAAATTCTCTTCGGCACTCCAACCGAGTTTTGTTTCGATCTTCGTCGCATCGATCGCATAACGTCTGTCATGCCCCGCTCGATCTTCGACAAATGTGATTTGTTCTTGATACGATGTTGCTTTCGGCTTGAGCGTATCTAAAATTTCACAGATTTTATGGGCGATATAAAGATTGTTGCGCTCGTTACGTCCGCCGATATTGTACGTCTCGCCTGAGATGCCCTCATGATAAGCAAGATCGATTCCTTTACAATGATCGAGCACATAGAGCCAATCGCGAATATTTTTACCGTCGCCGTAAATAGGGATTTTTTGACCGGCAAGGGCTTTGCGTATGATGGTGGGAATGAGCTTTTCATCGTGTTGCTTAGGCCCGTAGTTGTTGGAACAATTGGTCACGACGGTGTTCATCCCGTACGTGTGATGGTAAGCTCTTACGATCATATCACTGGAGGCTTTCGATGCCGAATAAGGCGAGTTGGGCGCATAAGGCGTGCTTTCGGTAAACAAACCCTCTTCGCCTAAGGTTCCGTAAACTTCATCGGTCGAGATGTGATGAAAACGACACGCCTCGTATCCTTCTTTCCAGACGAAAGGTTTTTCCATCCACGTTTTATACGCCACGTCGATCAGCGTAAACGTGCCGTTAACATTCGTTTCGACAAAAACGCCCGGATTTTTAATCGAATTATCGACATGCGACTCTGCAGCAAAATGAATGACGCCGCAAATCGCGTATTGTTCGAACAACGATTCCACTAAAGCACGATCGCAAATATCGCCTTGAACGAATACGTAGCGTTCATTATCGTCCACTTCCGCCAAATTGTCCAAATTGCCCGCATAGGTTAAAAGATCAAGATTGACGATACGGTAGTGGGGGTACTGTTCTAAAAAGTACGGCACGAAATTAGAGCCGATAAAACCGGCACATCCGGTCACTAAAATTGATTTGGTATACGGCATCAGCGTTCTTCTCCCATATGACGTAAACAGGCGTGTAAACTCTCTTGCCAATGAGGAATTTCCAACGCATACGCCTGTTTGATCTTTGATTTATTTAAAAGCGAATAATGCGGCCTTTTAGCCGGTGTCGGATACGAAACGGTTTCAATGGGCACAACCTTACATGTAAGCTTGGCGCTCTTCATAATTTCTTTGGCAAAATCATACCAAGAGCAAACACCTTCGTTAGAATAATGGTAAATTTGCGTTTGCGCGTTGTCGATGTGCGGCAACATATCCAAAATCGCCTTAGCAAGGTCTCGCGCGTAAGTCGGCGTTCCGACTTGATCAAAAATGACGCCTAAAGACTCTTTCTCTTTTCCAAGGCGTAACATCGTTTTGACAAAGTTAGCTCCGTAACGACTGTAAACCCATGACGTGCGTATAATGACGCTATGAGGAAGCTTCACATGTAAGAGTGCTTTTTCGCCTAAAAGCTTCGTTTGCCCGTAAACCGATTGCGGATTGGTCGCATCGTCTTCAACGTAAGGCCGGTAATTTTCTCCGTCAAAGACGTAATCGGTGGAGATGTGCACGAGTTTGCAGTGAGACTCTTTGGCAATCGTTGCCAGATATTTGACCGCTTGATGATTGATGGCATCTGCTAAAGCTTCGTCGCTTTGGGCTTTATCGACCGCCGTATACGCCGCACAATTGACGATCGTATCGATGGCGTTTTGTTTCACATACGACCTTATCGCTTCTTCATCGGTGATGTCCAACTCTTCTTTATCCGTGAAAAAATAGGTATGCGTATACGAACGTGAGAGTTCGCGCAGTTCGCTTCCGAGTTGTCCGTTTGCACCGGTCACTAATATCTTAGGCATAGTAGTTCACGCCGTAGTCGAAAAGATCGAGCGCATCTTCGAGTTTGGGTTGCTTGGTATCTTTTTCGGAGAGATGCAACGCTTCTGCGCTTAGCAGCCACTCTATTTTTAAATTTTTATCGTTATACGCAATACCGCGATCACACTGTGGAGCATAATAATTATCGACCTTATACGTAAACGTACAGGTTTCGCTCAGCACTACAAAACCGTGCGCGAAGCCTCGTGGAATAAACATCTGGCGTTTGTTTTTACCGCTAAGTTCAACCGCCACATGTTCCCCAAACGTCGGACTTCCCACGCGAATATCGACCGCAACGTCCAAGACTTTTCCGTCAATCACGCGAACCAATTTAGACTGAGCAAACGGAGGCAATTGATAGTGAAGCCCGCGTAAAACGCCGTGATGGCTCCTCGACTCGTTATCTTGGCAAAAATTGACGCGATAGCCGATAAAATTTTCAAACGCCTCTTGTCGAAACGTTTCGACAAAATAGCCTCGCTCGTCGCCAAACACTTTAGGCTCGATAATAATCACTTCTGGAATATTTGCTTTAATAAAATTCATTTATATTTTTTTCCTTGTACTTTTTTCAAAAGGTATTGCCCGTATTGATTTTTTTTCAAAGGCTCGGCTAAGGCAAGCAACTGCTCTTTATTGATATACCCTTTATCGTACGCTATTTCTTCAAGGCAGGCAACTTTAAGGCTTTGTCTTTTTTCGATGGTTTGAATAAATTGTCCCGCGTCTAGCAAGCTTTCGTGCGTTCCCGTATCGAGCCATGCAAAACCTCTTCCCATCAGTTCGACTTTGAGCGCACCTTGCGTTAAGTAGGCTTGATTGACGGAGGTTATCTCTAGCTCTCCTCGTTCGCTCGGCTTGACGTTTTTAGCGATTTGGACGACGGAATTGGGATAAAAATAGAGCCCGACGACGGCATAGTTGGACTTAGGATATTGCGGCTTCTCTTCAATGCTCAAAACCGTTTCGTTCTCATCAAAATCCACAACCCCATAGCGTTCCGGATCGCTGACGTAGTAACCAAAAACCGTCGCTTTTCCCTCTTTCTCGACATTTTCAACCGATTTTTCCAACAAGCCCGTTAAGCCTTGCCCGTAAAAAATATTATCGCCCAAAACCAAACACACGCTCTCATTTCCGATAAACTCTTCCCCTAAGAGAAATGCTTGTGCCAAGCCGTCTGGGCTGGGTTGTACGACGTACGAAAACTTCATACCAAGCTCGCTTCCGTCTTGCAGTAACTCTTCAAATCTCGGCAAATCCTGTGGCGTCGAGATAATCAAAACTTCCCTAATCCCCGCCAACATCAAAACGGAAAGCGGATAATAAATCATCGGCTTGTCGTAAACCGGCACCAGTTGCTTACTCACGCCTCTGGTAATGGGATAAAGTCTCGTGCCGCTTCCGCCGGCTAAAATAATACCTTTCATTCTTCGTATCCTTTAGGATTTTGACGCTGAAATCGCCACATATCTTCGCACATTTTATCCAAATCGTACTTTGCTTCCCACCCTAAAAGCTCTTTAGCAAAACTCGGATCGGAGTAAAACTCCGCGATATCGCCGGCGCGTCTGGGTAAAATCGCGTACGGTATCTCTTGTCCGCACGCTTTTGAAAAAGCATGAATCACGTCTAAAACGCTGTACCCTTTTCCCGTTCCCAAATTAACGGCCGTACACTGTGGGCGAGCTAACAAAGCAAGGGCTTTAAGATGCCCCGATGCTAAATCGACCACGTGAAGATAATCCCTCACTCCCGTACCGTCTTTTGTGGGATAATCGTTCCCGAAAACATTGACGCATTGACGCCTTCCAATAGCAACTTGAGCGATGTAGGGCATAAGATTGTTCGGAATGCCTTGCGGATTTTCGCCGATCAAACCGCTTTCGTGTGCACCGACGGGATTAAAATAACGTAAAATCGCTATCGACCACGTAGGATCGCTGACATGTAAGTTTCGTAGCATCTCTTCGATAACCAGTTTCGTCTGTGCGTAAGGGTTCGTCGTGCGCAAAGGGTGTGCTTCGGTAAACGGGAGAAATTCCGGATTTCCGTATACGGTAGCCGAAGAGCTAAAAATCAGCTTTTTGATATTCATACGACGCATGGATTGAAGAAGGCAAAGTGTTGCATATACGTTGTTGTCGTAGTACTCAAGCGGCTTTTCGACCGATTCGCCGACGGCTTTAGATCCGGCAAAATGAATCACGGCGTCGCAACCTTCGAGGGTTTTTTCAAGCAAGGCTTTATCGTGAACGTCGCCGCAAACCGTTAAAAGTTTTTTAGACGTAATTTGCATTACACGTTTGAGCGACTCGGGCGTACTGTTGGAAAAATTATCATACACGACAACTTCAAATCCCGCGTTCAGTAATTCAACGCAGGTATGTGAGCCGATATATCCCGCTCCGCCCGTTACTAAAACCGTCATACTACCCCGACATGCAAACTTTAATTTAAAATTATAACGTAACAGCGTTACGTTTTTCGTTATATTTATGAATCAAACTATGTTTTTCTTTTGAAGAAGTTATTTTAGTCTCTTACGACTTTATTTACGATTAACACGCGGTAACGAATGCGAAGCAACGTCGCCTTAGTTTTTGATCACGCCCAGATCGACGCAAGCGATATGGTTGAGGGAGGCTTTGGCGGTTTTCTTTAAGACACCGAAAATTTCATTGAGTTCATTATCGTCAAAATCGTGCTGGTAGCCGAATCCGTGGCAAATGACTGCAGAGCTTACCGTCATCAGCGGAAATTTTTGCAATGCTCCTTCACGATTTTTTGCCATAATATACCCAGAACTCAGTCCTTGTTCGCAATAAAAACTCTTAATATCTTCGGAAAATTTCGAGACGATTTCCAAAATGATCGCGTAGACTTTTTCAAACGTATCTTCTTCTTTTAAATTCCAGCCTAAGAAAAAATCATCTCCGCCGACATGCCCTATCAAGCACTCTTCAAAACCGATCGAACTGCGTAAAATATCGGCAAAAAGCGTAATAGCGCGATCGCCTTTGCGAAAGCCGTAATAATCGTTAAACGGTTTAAAATTGTCAAAATCGAAATATGCCATCATCACTTTGTCTTTACTCTCCATCGCATTGGCGACAAATTCGTTGATGATGCGATTGCCCGAGAGTCCCGTGAGCGGATTTTGATCTTTTGCGTCGACGATATTCTTTTCGTTGACGATGTCCAAAAGCACTTTAGAACTTAAATAACCGATGTATTTTTCATCTTCGGTAATCAAGATAGCGTCGTTATCGTCGTCAAAGGCGTAAATTTTCAAAATTTTATCCAACGGATCGTTGATGTCGGCGCGTCCACAATGCGAAACGATATTTTTCAAGCTACCTTGAGTGATGTTGTACAAAAGCGACTTACCGTAATTGGAGTACATGTAAGACTTGATGTCGGAGTCTTTAATAATGCCCATCGGCGTCCAATCGCGCGCCAAAACCGGCACGAAATGGGTCTTTTTGTCACCGCGTAAAAGTTCGTATACTTCGTTAATATGCGAATCCACAAAAACGGGATGGCTTTTTTGAATGTACTTTTCGATATTGGAAATCTTCCCGTTTTTGCGTTTCTCGTTTTGCGAAATATTTTTGACATGTTCATAGGAAGGCATAATTTCCCAGACGTTTAGCGTCGGGCGTTGCACGAAATAGCCTTGCACCATATTGCAACCGAGTTTTTTACATTCGATATACTCCTCTTCGCACTCTAAACCCTCGACGATCGTAAAAATACCCATCGCCTGCGCGATCTGAACGATGGAACCGACGAAGAGTTTTTTCTTCTTGCTTTTATGAATGTCGTTGATAAAAAAACGGTCGATTTTGATAAAATCGGGTTCGGCATGAAAAAGCATCTGAAGTCCGGAAAAGCCCACTCCGAAATCATCGATCGCCATTTTATAGCCTTGTTGCTTGTACAAATTGAGCACGAGTTTATCCACGCCCGCGTACATACCGACTTGATGCTTTTCCGAAAGTTCGAAACAGATGTTCGAAAAGTCCATATCGTAAGTGCTTAAAAGCTCACATGTATAACCGGATTTAAAATCGGGCATCATCGTAATGCGGTTGTCGAGATTGTAAAAAAGTTTGACATGTTTGGCAAAAGGAAGTAACGAAAATTTGTGAATGGCTTTTTCACGGAGCTTAATGTCGACGCTGTAAAGCACTTTTTCGCTAAAGGCGGTATCAAAAACGGCATCAATCGTATTAAAATCCGCCGCTTCGTAATTACGAATCAACGCCTCAACGGCGTAAAGCCTTCCCGTATAAATATTGACAATCGGCTGAAACGCAAAATCGGCGACCTCAATGAGTTTTTGCCATCGCTCGTTTAACATGTGACGTGACTCCTCCATTGAAATGGAAGAATTTTACGCTAAAGCGATTACCGAATTGTTACATGTCACGTATTCAGTCGCAATTTTCCACGCAAATTTTATGCAGTATCACCTGCCCTCCGCATCCCGCAAAACAAGCATCGTAGGCTTGGTCGCACCCGCAATCGGTCGTACAAAAGCTTTGTTGATTGACTAAAATTTGCTCAAAAGAAGGGCGTACGGGCACCCACGGCTCGCGCGGTTGACGATAGCGTAGCGCATTCATGCGCGAGCGCAACTCGTCGCGTCTTTGGCAGGCACTCGGATCTTTCGTGCGTTCGCATTGGGATTGAAAATAGCTCAAATCGCGACTGTAATCGCGATAAGCACTCTCCCACGCAAATCGCTCTGCCCGATACGAAGAGAGTTCGAACATATAACGATCGTAGGCACGATCGAAAGAACGCATCTCTTCTACTTCAATCACTTTTGCTTTTGCGTACGCATCGTCTAAACAACGCTGATATGCCGCTTGACACGGCGTTTGACAACGCTCGCGCGCCGTCATACAGCCGTTGAAACACGCGGTACTTGCTTCTGTTGTCGTGAGGGGCGGAACGTATTGATTTTGAATCACGTACCGAGGTCCGCATCCGATAAACAATAACCCGACTATCAAAATAAGTGTCTGTCGCATTGCCGCTCTTTCGTCATTTTTTTGCGTATTATACGCTACAATCGTGAAAAAACGGTGAATTAAGGCTCGAGCCTCGCCCCTTTAAGATACTGCGCCATCATCCGATCGTAAAGGCTTCCTTTGTCGCCGTCAGGCTCTTTAAGGCGATTGAGTTGCGTTTGCATGATCTGTATCTGCTCTTTAGGAATCTCTTTACCCGCGCAAATGTAATAATCCGTATTTAAAATCACGTATGCCATACGGTACTGCGAAACGTCTTGCCCTTCGGTAATCAAATGATACACGAACGGAACGTCGGTATACACTACCGCGTCGACTCTGCCGTATTCCAACATCTTATACCCTTGAATCGGCGTCGAAACACGGATAATATTTAAGCCGTGGTGCTCTCCGATTTCTTGAAACAGTAACTTCTCCGAAGAGGTCTCTTTAATCGTAGCGATACGCATCGGACGTAAAATTTCCGTCAAACTTTTACCACCAGCCACCGGCGTCGCTCTTTTGGTAATCACGCCCAATCTAACCGTCGCCACCGGTCCTAGCCAATAAAAGTGCGGTTCTCGATCTTTCAGCTTAACCGCCGTCATCAAATAAGCCTTGGGGTGTTTGAGGGCTTCTTCGTACATTTTATTCCAAGCGTCCATCGTCAATTCGTCGTGCGAAAAACGTGAACGCAACGTCGAAAGACTGGCTTCGAGTAGATCGACGCTTAAGCCCTTAATCTCGCCTTTATCGCGAAAACTAAAGGGCGGATTCGGCGCGGCATACACTAACGGCTCGAGCGCAAAAGAGGGAGTCACACACACAGAAATCACCGTAACGCAAAGCGCGAAAGCAAAATACAAACGATGCATCATTTATCCTTAATAGCGTTGTTATGACAGCATAGATAAGAAAAAATACTAAAATATATTATAAAGGATTCTTTAAAATTGTAGTCCTATCTAGCTTAATTCAAGCAAAAGAGTGTGACAAAATGGACGAAAAAAATGTCAAAAAACGAAGGCTATTTGTACAAACGCGGTAAATACGCCAAATAAATAATATTGCTCATCGCTCCGCTGCATAAGATCATTGCCATAACGACGATTTGATAACGAACGGCAACTAAAGGATCGACTCCGGAAAGGATTTGTCCGGTCATCATCCCCGGAAGCGAGACGAAACCTACTGCTAAAAATTGATTAATTTGAGGGATCATCGACGCTTTAAACGCGATCGAACGTGCTTTTTCATGAGGAAGATGTTCTTTTTCTTTTTCGTAGCGTTCGGCGGCTAAAGAGAGGGCATTCATTGCATTGGCATAAATCATTCCCGCCAAAGGAATCACAAACCTAGCGTCAAACGGATTGTTTAATTCAAGGACAACCCATAAAACCCACGCTAAATTAAACGAACCTCCCAAAACGATGGAAACCAAAATAAGCCCGAACGTTTTGAAATCTTTTTGGGGAATATTGCGTCTCGCGATAAACGAAGCCGTCGTTACCATCACGATCAGCAGTAAAGAGAGCATCCAAAGCGTATTCGTCTCAAACAAAGAGGTTAAAACGTATCCGACGAGGATCAATTGAACGCTCATACGAAGCGTTGCTTGCGCGATCTCGCCTTTTTTCCCGACCCATCGATAATAGGCATATCCGACAATGCTTAAAGGAATGATCATAAAAAGCAGATGCGATAAAGCGATGGTCTGCATGAGAACCTTAGGAACGATTCAAGAAGCGCGGCACTTCTCGAATCGTTGTTAAGAATTTTTACGAAAAGAGCCTATTGACCGCGTTGTTTCAATGCCGCGACGATTGCCGCGATGTACTCTTCTTTGCTTTCGTCTTCTTCGATATCGTGAAGTGCATCTAGCGTAAAGGTCGGTAATTTATGGTCAAGGTAAGTCGTATTGAAAATACCCGCTTTAAAGTCTTCGTCGCGAACGATTTGGCGGTGAAGCGGAACGTTGGTAGGAATACCCCAAATAATAAACTCGTTCAACGCACGTTTTGCGCGGCGAACCGTTCCTTCCCAGTCAAGTCCCGTCACGATCAATTTTCCGATCATCGAGTCGTAATTGCTCGGAACGATATAATCTTTATAACCGATCGAATCCATACGAACGCCCGGACCGCCGGGGGAGAGATGGCGCGTAATGCGTCCGGAGGAAGGAATGAAACCGACTTTAGGATCTTCGGCATTAATACGAAATTCGATCGCATAACCTCTAAATTTAATGTCCTCTTGCATAAACGGCAAGCGTTGACCCTCTGCAATACGAATCATACGGTAGATAATATCCACGCCTGAAATCTGTTCGGTAATCGTATGTTCGACTTGAACGCGTGTATTCATCTCGATAAAGTAGAAGTTGTCGTCTTCGTCCACAAGGTATTCGATCGTACCTACGCTTTCGTAACCGAGCTTGATCATCGCTTTTTTAGACGTACGAAGTAACTCTTTGCGAATCTCTTCGTTAAGTCTCGGGCTCGGAGCGATTTCAACCACTTTTTGGTGCTTTCGCTGAATCGAACAATCCCGTTCGCCTAAGTGAATGACGTTGCCGTATTTGTCGGCGACGATTTGAACTTCGATATGGCGGGGATTGGAAAGATACTTTTCAATAAACGCATCGCCTCTGCCGAAAAAGCGTTTCGCTTCTTGCGTTGCCGCTTCGAACATCGAAGCAAACTCTTCTTCTTTTTTGACGATACGCATACCGCGACCGCCGCCGCCGAATGCCGCTTTGATAATGACCGGAAAACCGATCTCTTTAGCGATTTTCGTTGCTTCGGCAATATCCGTAATCGGCGTATCCGTTCCTTCGATGACCGGAACGCCGACGGCTTTCATCGCCACTTTGGACGCCATCTTATCGCCGAAAAGTGCGATGTGTTCAGGTTTTGGACCGATGAACGTGATGCCGTTATCGATACAGTGTTGCGCAAAATCAGGATTTTCGGATAAGAAACCGTATCCCGGGTGAATGGCATCCGCACCTACTTCTTTCGCCAAAGCGACGATTCGCTCGTAGTCTAAATAGGCTTGAATCGGATCGCCGTCGATCAGATAACACTCGTCCGCCTTGCGTACCCAAACGCCCCTCGCGTCAATCGTAGAGAAAATACAAACACTTTTGATTTCCAACTCTTGACATGCCCGAATAATTCTAAGCGCAATCTCGCCGCGATTTGCGATGAGCACTTTTTTTATTTTTTGTGTTTGCACAACTATCTCCCCAAAGAAATTAAGGGTGTTATTATAGCACTAAAATGCCCAATTAAAAAATGATTAAGACATTTTTTTGACATTTTCAAAGCCAATCGGAGCGTTTACTCTGCTCGTCGATCTGCCTTCCGATCGTTTGATGCAAATACCAATAATACTCCACAAACCGCTTCACGTCC
Source organism: Sulfurospirillum cavolei (assembly GCF_001548055.1). Taxonomy (GTDB): domain Bacteria; phylum Campylobacterota; class Campylobacteria; order Campylobacterales; family Sulfurospirillaceae; genus Sulfurospirillum. The sequence continues at coordinate 524,565 of NZ_AP014724.1, read as the reverse complement.
GTACGGCAAGGCATGTATAAACCTTCGGCGTTTTGAGATGCAAAGCGATCTAAAAAGATTTTTGCATCGTTTTGGGCAAGGTAATGTTTTGCCAAATCGGTATAGGTCTGAAGATACCAACTTTTGAGTTTTTCGTACGCCGTGTCGCTTTGATCGATGCTTAACGTTTCGTCAAATCGTAAAACGCCGCTTTCGAACAACCCGCTTAAATGGATCAATCCTTCGCAATAATAAGGCTCGACTTCGCTTGTTTTCATCCACGCGATCAATCCGACGCTTCGTTTGATCGTATCACTTAAAAGCGCTCTTTTGAGCGTCGCGTCTTCGTGCATAAAAAAGGCAACCAAACCGCCCGTCGTCGCTTTGAACTCTTCGATATTTTTAAAAACGCCGCTTCGATTCATTCGGGTTTCCGTTCCCTCGTCCATCCACAAAATATGCCCGTATTCATGCCCGATCGTACCGACTTCGTAGATGCGATGCCACAAATCCGGACGATGAAAGAGAATGTCGCGTTCTTCGTCGATAAAGGCTTTTCCGAAAACTTCGTGATGGATTTTCAAAAAAGGCTTGGCGCGTTGGGCGTCCAAAACGTTATCGGCAAACGCAAAAATCTTTTTGCCGCGCTCCTTGCTTACCGTTTCGTCGTTAGGAACGACTTGCGCGGAAAAAAGCCCGTTGAACTCCGCCGCGTAAAAAAGTGCCGGACGACCGATATAGAGTTGCACGCGTTTTAAGTTGGAGAGGACATTTTCCCTCACATGCGTTTGTGTCGAGCCTAAAGCGTCGTACAAACGCACAAACGCCTGCTCGATTCGCGCATACGTCGTTGCGGCACTTTGATGTTCAGGTCGTGAAAGCCTGACGTCCCACTCGAGGGCAACCGCTTTTTTGTAATGGTCTTCATAGTATTCCAAAGGGTGTCCGATTTGAATCGGAGCGGTCATATCCATCCATGTTCGATCCACATCTGCCCATTTGGCGATCAATTGCGTGCGGTCTTCTTCGCCGAAGGCTTGATCCAAGGCTTGAAAATAGCGTACGTACGCCTCTTTTTGTCCCCAAACAAGATCGTCCAAAGCGTTTAAGTCTTCAACCAAAGAGCCGATTGCCGCGCGTACGCTTGCGACTTCGCGCGGAAACGCCGTTGCGTACGCCTGAGCGATATAACCGTTTTCGACTTTTTGCAGTACGGAATACGAACGATCGCCCTCTTCACCGCAAGGATCGGGATCGAAGAGCCCCTTTTCGTGGAGCATCGCGGCGATTTTTTGTCCGTCGCGCTCGTATTCCAGTTCCAAAAGCGGATTGATCGTGTTGACGATGTGCTCGTTCCATTGCGATTGCCATTCGCTCATTGCGACGCCTATTTCGTGTACGCCTTGTAAAACACGTCGGTAAAACGGTGAAAAAAGTGCCTCTTGTTCGACGGTTTCGATCAACGACGCGTGGCGTTTCATATAAAACGCTTTTACCCAAAGATAAGCTTTTTCTTTGGCTTGCGCGATAAAGACGGCGTCTTTGCCCTCTTTTTCCAACGCCTGAACGAGCTGGTCGTCTCGAAGATTGATCAGTCTTGTTAACGCCGCGACGCGATTGTCGCGCGTTTGAGCCAACTCGACCTCTTCCAAAAACGCATCGATCAGCGTCGCAACGTCGACGTCAAACGCTTCGTGCTCGACCAAGCCGAAATAATCGCCCAACTCTTTTTGGCGCATCGCTACGATTTCGTACAATCGCGCCCAATCGTTTAAAAATTTTGCTTTCATCACTTCATTCTCGTGTTTTTTTAAGTATAATTTTATCTCATTTAATCTCATGAACGCTTTAAAGGATACATAATGTCACACGACTGGGCGATTGAAACCAAAACCATTCAATGCGGGTGGGAGCCGAAAAACGGCGAGCCGCGCGTCCTTCCCATATACCAAAGCACCACCTACAAATACGACAGCGTCAAAGAAGTTGCGATGCTTTTCGATTTGGAAGCACCGGGGCATATGTATTCGCGTATTTCCAATCCTACATGTGAAGCCTTAGAAAACAAAATCGCAGCCCTTGAAGGCGGTGTGGGCGCATTGGTTACCTCTTCGGGACAAAACGCTTCGACGATCGCTATCGCCAATATCTGCTCCTCGGGCGACCACTTTATCGCCGTGGGTGCGATTTACGGCGGAACCGTTTCGTTATTCACCAACACGCTGAAAAAGATGGGCATCGACGTCACGCTCGTGGACGCAAGCCTCTCCAAAGAGGAACTCAAAACGTTTTTCAGACCCAATACCAAAGCGATTTTCGGCGAAACCATCGCCAATCCGAAACTTGACGTTCTCGATTTTGAAAAATTTTCCGCCTTGGCGCACGAGATGGACGTTCCGCTGATCGTAGATAATACGTTTGCCACGCCTTACCTTTGCCGCCCGCTGGAACTCGGAGCGCACATCGTCATTCACTCGGCGACCAAATACCTCGACGGTCACGCGATCAGCGTCGGAGGCGTGATCGTAGACGGTGGTACATTTAACTGGCGCAACGGTAAATTTCCCGAATTTACCGAACCCGACAAAAGTTACCACGGCATCGTCTATACCGAAAAATTCGGCAATCTCGCCTACATCGTCAAAGCGCGCGTTCAGTGGATTCGTGACATCGGTTCGTACTTGACGCCGATGAATGCTTTTTTAACCAACCTCGGCACGGAAACCTTACATGTCAGAATGGACAGGCATTGCGAAAACGCCTTAAAGCTCGCTTCGTTTTTAGAAGCGCATCCCAAAGTCGGCTGGGTCAACTATCCCGCACTCCCTTCGCATAAAGATTACGCATTAGCGCAAAAGTACCTCAAAGGCGCGAGCGGCGTTTTAACGTTCGGCGTTAAAGGCGGAAGGGACGAAGGCGAAAAAGTGATGAACGCACTCAAACTTGCCGCCATCGTCGTACATGTCGCCGACGTTCGCACGGGCGTGTTGCATCCGGCGAGCATGACGCACCGTCAACTCAGCGACGAAGAACAACTCAAAGCCGGCGTGACGCCAGATTTGGTTCGCGTCACCGTAGGACTCGAAAATATCGACGATATTATCGCCGATTTCGACCAAGCACTTCGTACGATTTAGCACGCAAAGGATCCGCATGAACACGAGCCATTACGAAACGATCAACACGTATCTCAATCGAGGGATTCTCGAAGCCGCTATCAATTTTGCCAAAATGCACGAAAGTCCGTTTTGCTTGGTAAAATTCGGCTTCGAGGTCGATGTCGAAGACGGCTTTTTCTTCCGCGACGTGATCACGTTTATGCATTCGGAACTCTCGTTTCAAACGATTTTGCAACAATCAAACGACACCTTCGTCGTCATCTTGCGCGATACGAAACTCCACCATGCCAAAAAAATCATGAAACACGTGGAGCACGCCTTGAAAGTCTATTTTAAAGTCGAGCTTAAAAGCATCGGTATCACGCTTTACGATCCGAGCGATACGTACAAAAGCCTGATGGATCGGCTCGATAAATACTACGTTATGTCCAAGCTTTCGACGCGCAAAAAGATTTTTTACGGCACCTTGGAGTTTGACTTTTACGAAACACATACCAAAAACGACGTCTTAGCCGCTATCTTGCGTAAAGACAAACGCGTCACGCTGCATAATCTTTACAACGGTATTCCTATCCAAGAAGAAGCAAGCGTCGCCCACTTCGACGAGGGCGTAGCACAGCTGAAAATTACGACGCCCAAAATTCATTACTACGGCTTGGAACACTTTACGTTTTTACAACACGACAAAATCCCTAACGTTATCAAAGCCAAAATCATCAAAGTCGATCCGGCAAAATCCTTGGTCGTCTTGACGCAACTTGAATTTTTAGACGCTTCGCCGCTTGATCGCTCCTACATCCGCGTTCAACCGCAAAAAGCGATTAACGCGACGCTTTTACGCACAAAAATCAAACTCTTCGACGGTACGATCGACAATTTGTCGGAGAGTGCGATCGTGCTTCGCGTCAAATTGAGCGATATTGAAAAGATTTTACAAAAGGGTCTTTTGGAGGAGACGTTTGAGATTCGTTTTCAACTGCCAAGCGACAAGGGTTTTTTAACGATGATTAGCGCGGATGCGACGATTTTTAGCCTCATCAACGAAACGCTTGTGCTTGCGATTCAACCCAACGCATTTATGAAATCCAAAATTCATCAGTACATCGCCATGCGCCAAAACGGGCTTTTGATGGAATTACGCCATCAACTCAAACATCGAAGTTAGACGACATATGGCAATTTACGTCGATGCCGACGCTTTTCCTAACCTGCTGAAAGACATTTTGCTACGCGCCGTTTCCAAACGCGAAATCACGACCTATTTCGTCGCCAACAAACCCATTCCTTTGCCCGCCTCGTCGCACCTTCATAGGATCGTCGTCGCCCAAGGAGCCGATGAAGCCGATCATTATATTTTTGAACATGTCAAACCGTATGAGTTGGTCGTGACGGCGGATATTCCTTTGGCAAATCGACTCGTCGATAAAAAAGTTTTGGTACTTGATCCCAGAGGAACGCTCTACGACGAACACAATATCAAAAGCCTGCTTGCGATGCGAAATCTCATGCAAGAACTCAGAGATGCGGGTGAAATCACCGGCGGACCAAGCGCGATCGGCGAAAAGCAAAAACGCGCCTTCGCCGATACGCTGAACGCCCTTTTACAAAAATATACGTTTTAAACGCTACTTTATTTCTCCGATGCAAACAAAAGAGCCTGCGAACGGCTCATCATACGCGGTACCACGTCGTCAAAGGCATCGCTCACGTTTTTACGTTTGGCTTGAATGTTGCTTGCCAAACGATCGAACCCTTGCGTATAGGTCTCGAAAACCTCTTTAAAGGCTTTAATGCGTTTAACGCTCTCTTTATTGTCGACTAAAAGCTCGATCTTGTCGGCATGCTTTTTAACGAGATCTTTCATCTCTTTGGTTCGAATCAAGAAAAATTCACTGTTATTGAGCGAATACGACGCCACGGCCAGTTTATACTTCAACGCCGCGTCTAAAAGATGCGCCGCACTGTTGCCGCTCATCGGATCGTTATCGGTAAACGCCTGAAACAAAATACGGTTGGGATGCTCTTCCAATAACGCATCGTACTTGGCGAAAATCTCCACTTCAATCTTGGCATTCTCTTCTTCAAGCGCGATGATCGCTTTGAACAAACGATCGAAAGCTTGCATATCGCGACGCAAGGCATCGATCGTTTGCGCACGGTTTTTGTCCTGAGACGATTGCGCGTCCAAAGTGTCTAAGAGCGCGTACAGACGTTTGGCTTCTTGATCGAAATCGATCAGGTATTTTTTATCTTGGACGATCATATACTCTTTCACGTCCAAACGTAACTTCATAAGCGTCGGGCTCATCGAATGAAGCGTCTCAAGCGTCGCTTTTTGCGTTTGAGAGGGGCTTTGCGATTGCATGACATGGACGCCTGCAATCGTGAGGGCTACCGTGCCTACCAACGCAAAAGCGCATCCTAAAATCGTTCGTTGCATTCCGTGTTTCCTTTCTAAAAGCGTGCCCTATCGAAGGCAAGATAGCTTAGGGTAAAATCGTATTTTTCTTGACCATCGCTTCGGTCAGTTTGGTTTGAGCCCAAACGGCGACTTGCACTTTTTTCAATTCGCGCTCGTCCATCGGAATCAAGCCGATGCGTTGCAGTGCTCCTTTGAGACCTATCATGTTTGCGTTCGTGTACAATTTAATGAACGCTTCCATGCCTTTAACGTCGTTTCGGTGGGCGTTTTTGATGTAAAGATACAACCCTCGCGCGATCGGGTATTCGCCCGAAGAGATCGTTTGAAAAGTGGGGTCTTTGCCGTCGACGTGTGCGCCTTGGATTTTATCGGCGTTCTCTTCAAGATAGCTATAACCGAAAATACCGAACGCTTCGAGGTCTTTTGTCAGTTTACGCACGACCAAATCATCGTTTTCCGCCGCGGGAACATACACATCGTCTTGGCGAATGGCTTTGTATTTACCTTTTTGATCGCCGTACGCGTCAAAATGTTTAGAAGCATGCTCCATGACCATCTCTTCGAAAGAATCGCGCGTTCCCGAAGTTGTCGGAGGGCCGTAAACGACGATTTTGCGATTGGGAAGCGAAGGGTCGATTTCATTCCATGTTTTATACGGATTTTTGACCAAGCTTTTGCCGTCTTTAGAGGGCACTTCTTCGGCAAGTGCTAGAAAAATCTGTTCGCGCGTCAGCGATATGTCGGGATTTTTTTGTGAATGGGCAAATACGATGCCGTCAAATCCGACTTTCATACCGGTAATGTCGCTCACGCCGTTTTTGACGCACGTTTCATATTCGCTTTGCTTCATCGGGCGTGAAGCATTCGTTATATCGGGCGTATCGGGGCCTACGCCGGCACAAAACAGTTTCATTCCTCCGCCCGTTCCGGTCGACTCGACGCGCGGAAGCGGATTGCTTTTCGCGGCAAATGCCTTGGCAACGTAGGTCGTAAACGGATAAACCGTCGAAGAACCGACGATATAAATTTGATCTCTCGCAACGGCAACGCCGCTTAAAGAGGCAATGCCCAACAACCACACGATAGCACGTTTTGACATGTTCATCCTAACGCTCCTTCTTTTTTATTTTTACCACGGCGTTTAGGCAAAGCCCAAACGCCTACGCTCGCCGCTTGGGCGTTCAAACTTTTTCGATCCGATGCAATTGCAAACGCTATATTAAAGGGATTTCATTACGGTGTGATTACGTTTCGTTTTTGACATGTCACGCTTCAAAAAGAGCCTTACATGTAATCAAACGGTAACCAATTCCTATTAGAATGCCTCTTGTTATATCAAACTTCAGCAAAGGGGAATTTCAATGAAGATGAATAGAATGTTACTTCTTTCAGCTCTAGCGGCAGTCAGCCTTGTAGCGGCAGATAAAATCAACGGCGCGGGTGCTAGCTTTCCGGCTCCGATCTATTATAAATGGGCGCACGATTACCAAGCACAAACCGGCGTACAAGTCAATTATCAATCTATCGGTTCCGGCGGCGGTATTAAACAAATCGAAGCGCGTACGGTGGATTTCGGAGCTTCCGATGAACCGCTTGAAGCTAAACGCTTGGGCGAGAGCAAACTTCTTCAATTTCCTGCCGTCGTCGGTGCTATCTGTTTAGCGTACAACCTTCCCGAACTTGAAGGCAAAGAAGTCAAGCTTTCCAATGCCGTCGTCGAAGAAATTTTCTTAGGCACGATTACCAAATGGAACGATCCTAAAATTGCCGCGGACAACGCAGGCGTAGCTCTTCCGGATAAAACAATCACGATTGCGTATCGATCTGACGGAAGCGGTACGACATGGAACTTTACCTACTGGCTCGATAAAATGGGTAAAACATGGCATGAAAAAGTGGGCTTGGGTAAAACCGTTCAATGGCCTGTGGGTATCGGCGGAAAAGGTAACGAAGGCGTGACCAATATGATCAAACAAACTCCGGGCTCTATCGGTTATATCGAAACGGCATATGCCGCAAAAAATAACCTTCCGATGGCAACGCTTCAAAGTGCCGAAGGTACGTGGGTAAAAGCGACGACCGAAAATATTATGGCAGCTGCGGCGAACGCAAAATGGAAAGGCGAAGAGGGCTTTTATCAAATCCTTGCGTCTCAACCGGGTAAAACGACCTATCCGATCGTAGCGGCAACGTTTATTCTTTTACCTCAAGAAAAAGCGGCTGAAAACAAAGAAGTCTCAAAATTCTTTACGTTCGCGTTTGAAAAAGGTGCGGCGGAAGCTGAAAAATTGGGCTATATCCCACTTCCTAAACCGACCGTAGAAGCCATCGAAGCTTACTTGAAAACCAACGGCGCAAAATAATTTTAACTCGCGGGGCTAAAGCTCCGCGACACCTTATCTCCTTGTGAAGGAAACCACTTCGTTATGAAGCATTTTAATATCGGCGACTTTATTTTCGGCAACCTCGCGAGATTGATGTCGATCTCGGTTTTAGTGATTTTAGTGAGTATTTTTTACGTCCTCTACGATCATGCCAAGCTGGCAATCGATAAGCTCGGTTTTAAATTTATTTTCGATACCAACTGGGCGCCCAACGTCGAGCAATTCGGTGCATTTCCCGCCATTTACGGAACACTGAGCAGTACGTCTATCGCTATGGTGTTAGCCACGCCTATCGCTTTGGGTATTGCGATTTTTCTTTCCGAAATCGTTCGAGGCGGTATCAAAACGCTGATCGGTACGATGATCGAGCTTTTAGCGGCGATCCCGTCCATCGTTTACGGTATGTGGGGACTTTTTTTCTTCGTGCCCGTCATTCAAGCACTCACGCACAGTTCGGGAATCGGAACGTTGACGGCGAGCGTTATCTTAGCAATTATGATTATTCCCTTTACCGCCGCAGTTTCAAGAGACGCGATGGATACGACGCCCGATATTCTCAAAGAATCGGCATACGCACTGGGAGCGACCAAATGGGACGTGATTAAAGACGTCGTGATTCCGTTTGCCAAAGTGGGCATTATCGGCTCGATTATTCTCTCTTTAGGAAGGGCTTTGGGTGAAACGATGGCAGTAACCTTCGTGATGGGAAATGCTACGCGCATGCCTTCTTCCATTTTAGAACCCGCCACGAGTATTCCGGTCATTTTGGCAAACGAATTTAGCGAAGCCGACGGCGATTTGTACTATTCGAGCCTCTTTTTCTTGGCACTGATCTTATTCGTACTGAGCTTCGGCGTCATCGCCGTAGCCAAATTCGTCTTTTTACGTAAAGTGAGAAAAAATGGTTAATAAATCCTCGTACCAAAAACGCAAAATCAACAATATCATTGCCCTCTCCTTAGCCTCTTTTGCGACGGTTTTAGGCATTTTCTTCCTTTTTTGGATTTTGGGTATTTTACTCTTTAACGGATTGTCACACATCTCTTGGGAAATTTTTAGCGTTGACGGTGCGCCTCCGGGCATTGAACCGAGCGGTTTACGCCATGCGCTTGTGGGACATTTGATGCTGACCGTAACATCGACGATGATCGGCGTACCGATGGGATTGCTGGCAGGAACGTACCTAAGCGAATACGGTGCGAATTCTCGTTTTGCCAATTTCACACGCGATATTTCCGATATTATGATGTCCGCACCTTCCATTATTATCGGTGTTTTCGTCTACGGTATCTTAGTCATGCCATTTAAACAATTTTCCGGTTGGGCGGGAAGCATCGCGCTTGCGATCATTATGATTCCGGTCATTATCCGAACGACTGATGACATGTTAGCCCTCGTTCCAAGAGAACTTCGCGAAGCCGCTTACGCTCTGGGTGCTCCCAAATGGAAAGTTATCGTCCAAATCGTCTATAAAGGAGCGATTACGGGCATTACGACGGGTATTTTGCTCGGTGTTGCCAGAGTGGCGGGAGAGACCGCACCGCTTCTGTTCACCGCCTTTAACAATAACTTTTACTCGATGGATATGTCTCGTTCCATCGCGTCGTTGACCGTGACGATGTTTAACTATACGATGAGCCCTTTTGAAGATTGGCAAGCCATCGGTTGGGCAAGTGCCGCCATCTTGGCATTTTCCATTCTTGCCATTAACATCATCGGACGCATTATTATCAAACGTAAAAAACGCTAAAAGGAAATCGATGTCTACCATCACGACCATTACCGATCCTCTCGAACTTGAAGTCAAAGACTTTAACTTTTACTATGCGGGTAAAAACGAACCCAACCTTAAAGCGGTCAATATGCCGATCGCGCAGAAAAAAGTCACCGCACTGATCGGCCCTAGCGGATGCGGAAAAACGACTTTGCTTCGATCGTTCAATCGTATGCACGATTTGTATCCGGGAAACCGCTACGAAGGCGAAATTCACTTTCATATGGACAATAAAAATCTTCTTTCCAAAGAGACCGACCTTATCGCGCTTCGTATGAAAATCGGTATGATTTTCCAAAAACCGACCCCGTTTCCGATGAGCATTTTCGATAACGTCGCCTACGGACTTCGCCTTCAAGGGCTCAAAGATAAAAAAGTCATTGCCGAAAAAGTCGAAAAAGCCCTCCGCGGTGCCGCATTGTGGGACGAAGTCAAAGACCGACTCAAAGACGGAGCTTCCGCACTCTCGGGCGGTCAGCAACAACGTTTGTGTATTGCACGTGCCGTTGCGGTTGAACCTCAGGTTCTTCTTTTCGACGAACCGACCTCTGCACTCGATCCGATTTCGACCATTTCGATCGAACAGCTTATTATCGAGCTCAAAGAACAACTTACCGTCATCATCGTCACGCACAACCTTCAGCAAGCCGCGCGCATTTCGGACTATACGGCGTTTATGTATTTGGGCGAACTCATTGAACTCGATCATACGAAAAATATGTTCGTCAATCCGCAAGAAAAACTGACCGAAGAGTACATCACGGGAAGGTTCGGTTAATTTCCGATCTTCCTTTGCTTTTTATCGATTGTTAATCTTTTGCCGTTATAATACGTTTTTCGACAAAGGATACGTTGATGACGCAAACGATGCCGAGCCTTTTTATCTCCCACGGCTCGCCGATGAACTTGGTGTTGGACAACCGTTTTACGCAAGCGTTGGAAACGCTCAGCACGCAACTAGTGCTTCCTAAAGCGATTTTAGTCGTTTCGGCGCATTGGTACGCCGATCAAACGGCGGTAAGCATCGCTTCGGGCATTACCTACGAAACACTCTACGATTTTTACGGTTTCCCGCCCTCTTTGTACGAACTCTCCTACGAGAGCCCGAGCAATAATTCGCTCTCCAAACACGTTAGCGATCTTTTAGGCGGTATTCCTATGATAGAACGCGGCTTGGATCACGGGGCTTGGATGCCGCTTTATTACCTTTTTCCCAAAGCCAGCATTCCCGTGATAGAACTGAGCATCAATAAACATTTACGTTTCGACGAACATGTCGCTTTAGGTAAAAAACTCGCCTCTTTGCGCGATGAGGGAGTCATGCTCATCGCCAGCGGAAACGTCACGCACAACTTGGGAACGGTCGATTTTTACACTATCGATGCAACGCCGCCGATATGGGCGCAAAACGTCGATGCGTATATCGATCATGCTTTTGCGCAAAACGACATACAAAGCCTGATCGATATAGAACGTCGATGCGAAACATTTAAAACCGCCCATCCGAGCGTCGATCACTATGTACCGCTTCTTTATACGGCAGGCTCGCGCAGAGCCGACGATACGCTAAGCGTATTAACGCCTTTTTTCCAAAACGCCAGCCTTTCGATGAGAGGATTTATGCTTCATTAGCGCTTTTTCCTAACGAGCGTCGATCAAGCCGATTTTTGACATGTCACGCTCGTTTTGCTCCTATCTCACGCCAAATCTCACACAGACAAATTACAATGTAAAAGGCGTTTAAAACGCGCTATTGATTGTAAGGGAAATTTTATGTTTCAGACGATTCAAGCCAAACTACTTTTTTTACTGGTCATTATTCTTACGGGAACTTTGGGACTCAGTTATTTGCTCATACACAACGGCTCTCACGCGCAAACCGCCGTGGAAAAAGTGCAAACTATCGGCAAATTGCCGCGTTATACGGCGGAGCTTTTGATGTATTCCAGAGGGTATCAAATCTCCTACGCACAAAAATTTATGGACGATTCCTATCAAGCACAAACCAACCTTATTCAAGCCATCGACGAGCTTAAGACTATGCTTAGCTCTCCTCAAGAGATCGAACTTTTAGAACGCATCGCAAAAGGCGTTGAGGAGTTTAAAGCTTCCAGTACGCCACGCTTTGAGATGCTGAAAAAATACAAAGAGACAACCAACTCCCCGGAATTTCTCGCCACGCCTGAGGGAAAAAAATTTACCGAGCTGACCAACATCGGACGAACCGCGTTTATTGCGATCTCCAAAAATTCCGATGAACTCTCCAAACTGATCGAACACGAAGAAGATGCCAAGCTTGATAAAGCGCAACACATCGGCATTACGGTGGCACTTCTCATCTTAGGTTTTACGACGTTTCTTTTTAGATTTATCGCACTGAAGATCAAAAAATCGCTTTCCAAAGCGGCTCAAGAGTGCGAGTACATCGGGCGAACCAAAGATCTAAGCCGTCCGATTGAAAGCATCGGCAATGACGAGATCGCCGACATCATGCGAACGATCAATGCACTTTTCGATCAATTACGCACCGCGATTGATGATGCCAAACGCACCGCAACGGAAAATGCCGCCGTCGCCGAAGAACTCTCTTCGACTTCGCTGCAAATTGGTAAACGCACCGAAGAGACCGATAAAGAAGTCGACCATGCGGTCAAAACAACGCAAAACGTTGCAACCATTTTACGCGAAAGCGAGAACAATGCCCATCACGCGGGAACAATCATGCAAAATGTCGCCGATGATTTGCATAACGCTTCTAGTGAAGTGCTTGCCGTATCGTCCGACCTTCAAGCCGTTGTCCTCAATCAAACCGATCTTTCCGCACGTTTAGAACAACTCGATCAAGAAGTAACGCAAGTGCAACAAGTGCTTTTAGTCATCGCCGATATTGCCGATCAGACCAACCTACTAGCACTCAACGCCGCCATCGAAGCCGCGCGCGCTGGAGAGCACGGTCGTGGATTTGCCGTCGTCGCCGATGAAGTACGCAAGCTCGCCGAACGTACGCAAAAAAGCCTTGTGGAGAGCCACTCCACCGTAGCGCTCATCACCCAGTCGGTTGCAACGACTTCCGAGCTGATGAAGAAGAACGCCCAAGAGATTCAAGCACTCGGCAATCGCGCCGAAAACACTCAACGCTTAATGCTGAAAACCGTCGATAGTATGAACGAAACGTCCGCCGTTGCACAAAGCTCCGCTCAAAAAGCCAAACACGGAAGCAAAGAAGCGGACGTCATGCTAGAGCGTGTGGCGACAATTCATAAGCTAACCTCGATTAATGCCCGAAGTGTCGAAGAGATCGCCAGCGCAGCAGAACACCTCGCCAAACTCTCCACCAATTTAAGCAACGCTCTCTCAACGTTTAAAACTGCTTAAACATCAGCATCCAAGCCTCCATCAAGGCTTGGACTCGCCTTTGATGTAACGCTGCTAATAAATTACTACTCTACAAAAGAAGAACCTTGTATCATAAAAATTTTTACTAGCACTTCCGCATATTTTTTTTGCGATTTTTCTTTATCTGATTTCGGACTCCACAGGACAACATATTCTATCTCCACATCAGTCTCTAGTTGATAACCCTTAGCTTGCATTTGAAGTATTTTCATACACAATCTCTCTGGCTTAGTGGCATCCACACCCGATAATCTTCCGATCATAACTGAATTTTTGACAAGCTCAAACGTTTCATGACCTGTTTGAATAATTTGAATTTGCTCGCCAGCTAGCGGCTGTGTCTTTTCAATACCCCTTTGCGCATCTTCATTCGAAAGTACAAGATCGCCAAGCCCCATAATAAACACAATTCTATCAGGTTCTTTCACATACTTTTCATAATGAACCACACTATCTGCATAACTTGCTAATTTGAAAATAAACCTATCCTTGCTATGAATATGCAACTGGTTTTTTGCCCGTGTGGCTGCAACATAAATGAGTCTTAACGCATAATCATCTTCAATACAATTTTCTTTTAGCCCAACATAAACCGATGCAAACTCTTTACCCTTTGCCTTGTGCATTGTTGAGACAATAATGCGTGAACGGCTTTGCTCAAACTCATCAAATTCTATCTCCTCTAGGTACTCACGAAAAATGGCTTGGAAGTGTATTTCACTTCGTTGAATCTCGTCTTCATACTGTTCAAAAAAGGTATCGATAACGTTACATGTAAGCTTATAATTTTTAGAATGAGCGTATTTTTCATCTATTTTGATTCGAGCATTCTCAAACGTACTGTGCTCCCAAAAATCCAAAAAATCCCTTAGTTCTATTAAATCTCCAAGGTTAAACCCATTTTTTGAGGTGATATACTTTGCCTTAATATTTCGTGCCATTAATTGCGAATATAGCGTCAATACTTCATCGTTCGTGCGCACTAAAATGGCAATAGACTCTGATTCATCACAAGATACAGCATCAACGATATTGTCACTGTAACTCGTATTTTTATACATTGAGATTGTAATCTCTCCACTATTTTTAGTCTGCGAGACCAGTTTTTCTTGCTTAATTCTTTGAGGAAGATACTGGCTAAGAGCATTTGCAAAATCAACAATATTTTTTTTACTTCGATAATTGGTTAAAAGACTATACTCTTTAAAACTACTCTCTTTTTCGCTAAAAAGTATCTCAGGGGTTGCAACCTCTTCATCATCATCTAAAATCTCTTGAAAATCTTTTTGAAATTGGCTGATATAAAAAATATCGGCTCTATCATTGCCAAAGTTATTGATACATTGATCATCGTCACCCACGGCAATAATTTTCTTATCTTTTGACATATTCTCATAAATGATTTTGATAAATTCGTATGTTTTAAACCCAACATCTTGGTATTCATCTAAGACAAACATTTGCACATACGGTAGTGTAACCGTTTTAGCTCGCAACATTTTTGTTGCTAGTTCAATTACATCTTGCAAGCGATTTTGTTCATCGATTTTTTTGCCCACTAAATGAGCGGCAAACGCATGAAACGTAAAAATCTTCATCTCATACACTTGTGAACCAATCAATTTATGCAAACGCTCTTTAAATTCGGCTACGGCAACTCTTGAGTGTGCTAACATAAGAAAATATTCGGGTTTATTATTTTCAACCGTAATCAAAGAAGCTATTTTGTGAACCAAGGTTTTGGTTTTTCCGCTTCCAGGTCCTGCTAACACCATAATAGAACTGCTTTTTCTGTCCTCAAAGACCCTTCTTTGCTCATCATTCAAGTCATACAGAATTTCACGTAATCGCTCTTGTGTAATGGGCAATTTGATCTCTTTTTCAACAAACCCATACTTCTTTTTAAATGCCCCGTATTCCATACCAAAATAGTCATGAACAAACCCCATCGTTTTTTCCCAACCGTCTTTAATCAGCTTTTTAAGAAATGCGATTTGAATATGAATAGACTCTACTTTTCGTTCATAATAGGGTTTCAAACTTTTTTCGTAATGCTTCCTTTTTTGATACGGCTTAGACTGTTTGATGTTTTCTTCTTTACTAAGGTGAAACGTTTGGTAATAGATCAACCGCCCTCGCCTTAGTTTGAAATCTTTTAGCATCTCATGCAAATAGACAATCGAGTGATGAAAACCCTCCAAACTCAATTTTTGAGAGGTATCAAACTCAACTTTTAACTCATTGGTTGATATTTCTACTTCATCTTCATCTTTCTCTTCCAAGGCTCTCAACACCTTTTTAATAATAAAATCACATGTCGTTTTTCTTATGGCAATGAGAGATTCAAGCTTTTGTCTATTTTTGTGTTCCATTTGAAAATGGCACGTATCCTTATGAAAGTGTGCATTAAAAATATTGGCTTTTAATTTGGAGAGATGGCTCCAGCTTTGAATAATCTTTTTAATCTCTTTGATGAGATTTTTATCGCTTATCTTTGTATTGATCTCTCTTAAATTGATACTGGTCGAGAATGGAGGAAGTTCAAGAAAGACGTTAAGAATACTTTGTTCAAGCTCAAAATGTTCTTCAAAATCAACTAAAACCGATTTTTTGACAAAAACACTAATGTCATTATTGAAATCCAAAAGCTTCTCATTTTGCAGGGCATACAAAACTTCAAAAATAAGTTTTTTTTCTACACCAACGATGTCTGCTAAATCATCAACCTCAATAGAATCTACTTTGCTTTTTTGTATGATATTTTGCATCACAAGAATCATATACGCATAAATTGTTTCATATTCCTCTTTTTTAGCATCTAAAACTGCATGTACATGCTCCATACTTCGCTTTTCTTTTGCGATGGTCGAGGTTGCAAGTATTTTAATGTTGTTTCTTCCTCTTGAGATGATTTGGGCTTGTTCTAGCTCCAAAAGAGCCGTTTTAATAATGACCTCATAATCAATCCTAGAATCTTCCGTATCAATTCCCATTTTTTGGGCTAACTCTTTTGGCGAGATATAAATTTCATCTCTCTTCATACTTTTGAGCTCTTTGACAATGCTTTCAATTTCATGGTAGTCAATCTTTGAACGATTGAGTTGGGCAAATGTTTTGTTGAAATCATCTTTAGCGTATAAAACGATGCACTGTGCTTTGAGCTCTTCGCTCCTCGCACCACGACCCGATTCTTGTAAGTAAGCCTCAAGCGAATCGGACTGTTCATAGTGAATAACTGCTTGAATGTCAGGCTTGTCAATTCCCATTCCAAATGCTGTCGTTGCGATAACAATGTCGATTTTATTTTCTATAAAATCATTGAGAATTTCACTTTTATTGCGTCCTTCTCGTTGCTTGTTTTCGATTTCATGATCAATTCTGGCATAAAAAGGCTCTATGACCAAATCAAGTTCAAATAACCGCTCATCGCCATTTAATTTTTCGCAAAGTTCTTTACACTCTCTTGCATTTTGCGGAATATAAATAATCGTCGGTTTTTTACCTAGTGCGTTAAGTTCTTTTATAAGCGTTTCGTATTTTTCGTGCTTAGAGGCAACTTCTATCGCTCTGTATTCTAAATTATACCTCTGTGTAGAGGCAATAAATTCTTTTAATTCGATAGACAATTTTTCATGGAAATAGTGTTTAATGTCCTTTAAAACCTCTGGTTTAGCCGTTGCCGTAAAACATGAAATGGGAATTTTTGGTTGAAAAGAAGAGGCATTTTCGAGCTCCTTGATGGTGTCGGCTATAAAATAATAGTCATGCCTAAAATCGTGCCCCCACGAAGAAAAACAGTGCGCTTCATCAATAACAAATCTCTCGATAATGCGTTTTTTTAACGCTTTAAAAATCGAATTTGACCTTAAAGCTTCAGGAGCTAAGTATAAAATATCTACAACGCCATTTTCAATCTCTGTAATAATATTCATGCGCTCTATAGGGCTTAAATAGCCACTGATGGCGACTACTCTAAAATTTTGATTTTTTTCTTTGAAACTATCAACATGGTTTTTCATAAGAGCTTGAAGAGGAGATATAACAACGGTCAAGCCTTTATAGGCTTGTGCTTTTATGAGTGCAGGGAGCTGAAAGGTAAATGTTTTTCCTCCTCCCGTTGGAAGGATCGCTAAAATGGAACCTTGATCCAAAGAATTGATAATAATCTCTTTTTGTGAAATTTTTGTCGTACGACGAGTACTTTCTTCAAACAGCGAAGTGTTGTCCTCTTTTGTTTCTTGAGCATCAAATTCTTTAAAAGAAGGAAATTTAAATTCATCTTGAGCAAATGCTTCTAAATCTAAACTGCTTTGATCAAAACTCAACGTTTTGAGAACACCAACAATTTTTGGATATTTCATTAAAATAACTGATGAGACAGAAGCTTCTTTGTCGGAAAATAAAAAGGCTATCGCAAAAGCAAGCTCTAAAGGATAATCTTTGACTAATGTTTCCAGATGATCTTTGGTACAAATAATTTTACTTTTTACAATATCGTAAAGATCAACTTGCGTATATTCAAACTGCCTGTACTTGAAAAAAGCACTAAAATACTGATTGTCACTCAATAGAGCACTGTAGAGATTTTGTAAATCCTGAGATAAAGCGTCAAATTTTCTATTTAAAAGATTAAAAAGTTCTTTAGTTTGTTCCGCATCACCAAGAGGTTGGTTTTCAATATTGAGCTCTGTTTTATATGGTTTATCAAGCTTATGTGTTTTTTTATTGGGGTATAAAAGCATGGATAAAAATAACGTGTCAATAATCGGGATATTTTGCAAATAGGGATTAAAGCTTGTTTTGCTTAAATACACTTTATCGTGATCAATAAAATTATGACCACAGATAAAATGAGGTGTATATGCACTAAAAATGTCGTTGATTTTTTCAACAGAAGTTTCTGTCACTTTGACATGATCAAAGACTAAGCCCAATTTTTCTATGTTTAGACTGGAAACATTTACTTCAATATCAAAAAAAGCGATTTTATCGATGCTCATCAAATCACACATTTTATAAAGTCAGGTACATTTATATTCAAAATAGACCTTTGCATTCTTTAATGCCACATTATACATTGTTAGGTACTAAAAAATAGATATTTTGTGTTCTTCTTAGATTCTTTATTAAGCCAAAGTGTTGTTTCTCATTAAAAAGTAAAGGGATAGTTTGTGCTGATTGTATCTTTACATGTAAAGCTTTCAGAAGTTGAAATTCTTTACATGTAAGACTTTCAAAGCACTTTAATTTATCCTTTTTAGCATGGAATTAGAGCGTATGTCAAAGAATTAAAAACTATGCCCCTTTGATATAGCGTGCCTTTTTTGCCTCTTTGATCTTGGCGATGTCGACTAAGATAAAACTGTCGACACAGTTGGAAAAGTCTTTGTCGATGTTAAAATCCAAAAATAAAATACCGCCCTCTTCACACAATTCGGTGTACTGTTTATACAAGGTCGGCACGCTTAAATCCATATGCGAAAGCTGCTCTTTTAAAACGGCGAAATCCTCTTTGTAATCTTTTCCGCCGAAGAAAGAGAGAGCTTCTTCTTTTTCCGCCTTGCTCATAAAAAAGCCGCTTCGTGCTCGCACAAGCTCTTTGGAAGTCGAAAAATAGAGTGAATAAAACGTCACGATCAGATTTTTCGCGATTTTCGTATAGACGTCGCTCAGGCTTACCGGACCGTACATGTAACGCACATGCGGATTTTGGTACAAATACGCACCGATACCTTGCCAGAGATAATCCAATGCCCTCGTTCCCCAATAACGCGGCTGTACGAAGCTTCGTCCCAGCTCAATCGCATTGTGCATGTAAGGCTCGAAAGCGTCGGTAAATTCAAAAAGCGTATGCGAATAAAATCCCTCCACGCCGAAATACCGAGCAATAAAATCCGCCTCGCCGATACGGTATGCCCCTACGACTTCCAGCTCTTCATCGTCCCATAAAACGATATGTTTGTAGTGCTTATCAAAAGCGTCTACGTCGCGCTTATAACCGGTCCCTTCTTCGACTTTGCGAAACGTATACTCCCTAAGCCTTCCGATCTCTTTCATCAAAATCGACCCCTCTTCGCATTCGTACAAAAAGATTTTTTTACCGTCGTTCGTCTCGCCTAGAAGCGTCGATTTTTTCAATTCCGCACGAATGGCTTTACGCTCCTCAGGATGCGCGATCGCCGTTTGGGTACTGAAAAGTCCTTTCTTGCCTTTACTGATTTTATATAGATGCTTTTTGAGCAAATTGAGCACCGTATGGTCGCTAAACCCCGACTTCTCGATCGTCTTATAGGCAATCATCTCGCCGATTTTGAAGTGAATGATTTTGGAGCGTTTTTTGAACATCTCGCGCGCCAGCAAAAAGGTGGAGAGTTTTTTATTGACCATCGAAAGGGTGTAAAAAAGCGGCGAATTTTTGGCGTCGATAAAAACAGGCAAGATCGGCGAATTGGTTTTTTGCGCAAATTTCAAAAACCCTTTTTTCCACTTCGTATCTTTAATCCCCGTCGGTTGCGCACGCGACACTTCGCCGGAAGGAAACACGATGAGGGCTTCGTCGTTTTCCAAGGCATCGTACACCTTTTTTATCGACTCTTTCGCCGTCGTTCCGCTTAAATTGTCGATCGGAATCAATAACGCGTTTAAAGGCTCAATTTGCATCAAAACGTCGTTGGCAAGCACTTTAACGTCTCGGCGAACCTCTTTGACGAGCGAGATCAAAGCCAATGCGTCGAGTGCGCCTAAAGGATGGTTTGCGACGATAATCACGCGTCCTGAAGAGGGAATATTCGCTTTATCTTTATTGGAAACCGTATAACCGAAGTTGAAGTACTCTAAAACCGCTTCCACAAAATCAAAACCCCGATACGCCTCACCGTGAATTAAAAAGTCGTTAATCTCGTCTTGATGCAAGACTTTTTTTAAACAATAAACGATGAGATTACGAATCACGGCGGGATAATAGACGATGCGAGGATATTTAAGGCTTAAGGTTTTTTCGACGTCAACCATGGCTGTCCTTTGAGGGATATTTTAACGTCGATTATAAGAGCGGCTCATTACAAGACGGTAACGATGAGGGCATTTTTATGTTACCATATTGTAATGTTTTACCTTTACAATGGAAGTAAATTATTCTAAGGAAAATCAATGCTTCAAAAATACGAAGAGAGACTTGCTCAAATCAAGCAAATGCTCTTAGATCTCGGCTCCGAAATCACGATGGCAGGCGAAAAAGCGCTTTGCGGTATCGAAAATTTAGATATCTCCCGCTTTGAATCGGCTCGAACGCTTCTTAAAAACGTCGAAGCGCAAGCCAACGCCATCGATAACGAAATCGTCGTCGCTTTAGCACTTTTTGGACCCGAAGCCAAAGATCTACGTAAAATGGTCGCTTTTTTAAAAATCACGAACGAATTGGTTAAGATAGCCGAAAATATTCGCAGCTTCAGCAAACGTATGATCGCTCATCTCCAAAGCGAAATTCCCTTTACGACCCTTCACGAATACTCTATGCACCTTTGCAAAACGGCGATTCATGCGGTAACGCTTTCGATCGGAACATTGAGCGTCAGCGACCGCGAAGCCTTGGAAGAGACCTACCGCCGCGTCAAAGTCGAAGAGAGCAAAAGCGACGATCTTTACTCGATTTTGGAAAAAAATATTTTAAGCGACATCGCCAAATTGATCGACCAATCCGCCGATTTTATTCAGATTTTAAGTACGATGCGCAAATTAGAGCGTATGGCGGATCGCAGCGTGAGCATCGTACAACTGATGATTTTCGCGCGCGTGGGCGGAGAGATGAAAACGTATTAAAAACATCGGGGCGCGCTTGGCGTGGTACGCACGCATCATGCCAAACGCGTAAACATTAAGAGGAACAATGAAACAAAGCATTTTGATTATTGAAGACGAAGAGGATTTACTGGAGCTTTTGGAGTACCATCTGCAAAAAGAAGGCTACGAAACGCTCGGATTTTTAAACACGAAAAACGTCGAAAAGTGTCTGAACGAAGAGCCGATCGACTTATTAATCGTCGATCGCAACCTTCCGGGAATCGAAGGCAGCGAATTTGTCGAGAGCCTACGCAAAAAAGGTTTTACCCAAGCCGTCATTTTCGTAACCGCTAAAAACAGCGATACAAACGTCGAAGAAGGATTTTTACGCGGCGGCGACGACTACGTTACCAAACCTTACAATATGAAAGAACTCCTCCTTCGCATCAAAGCGGTTTTAGCGCGGACTTCTCCGCAAAACAACGCTCTTTTGTCGTACCGCGATTTGGTCTTGGATTTGAACGCCCACACGCTTCACGTCGATGCCAAAGCCGTAGAACTCACCAAACTCGAATTTGATCTTTTGCGCACGCTTATCGAAAACAAAAGTTCGGTCTTGAGTCGCGAATTTTTACTCGAACACGTCTGGAAAAACGACGACTTTTTCCAAGATAAAACGGTCAACGTCGCCATCAACCGCCTCAAACAAAAGATTGACCCCACCAAAGAAAAAGAGTACATCAAATCGATTTGGGGCGTAGGATACAGTTTATGCTAATGCTTCATCAACACATCGTTCGCTCGTTTATCGCCCTGTTTATCGCAACCTTGCTTCTGTGCGGCATCGTGAGTTACGTCGCGATTCAAAACGACAATATGGAGCATTACCAAAGCCGCTTAGAATCGCACATCCAAATTTTGGTGCGCGAACTCCCCGAGATGGACGACCTGAATGCTTTTGCCAAACGTTTTAAAGAGGCGACGCAGATTCGCTTTACGCTCATCGACGCCAAAGGCGCGGTCGTCGCCGACAGCGACCACGACAAAGAGACGATGGACAACCACCTTCACCGCGAAGAAATACTCAAATCCGAAAAGACGCCTTTTGGAACCTCTTCACGTTTTTCGGACACGCTGGGTAGTACCCTTTTGTACGTCGCTCACCGTTTTTCGATGCACGATCAAACCTATTTTTTACGCCTTGCGATCAACATCGATACGATTATGCACAACTTTTACGCCTTATGGACAAAACTGACGCTCATCTTCGGTAGTGCGCTTCTTGCGGGGCTTTACGGCGCGTATCTTTTCAGTAAAAAAATACGACAAGAGATCGATAAAATCGTCGAGAACCTTCAACAAATCGCCGATAAAGAGTACCGCATCACGATTTCGTCGCACTTTAGCTTGGAATTTTTCGAAATTGCCAACTACTTGAAAAAGCTTGCCGCGAAACTGGAAAAACGTGCCAAACAAAAACGCAAGTACACCGCCAAAATCAAGCTCATTTCCCAACAGCGAAGCGACGTCATCTCCGCCATCAGCCACGAATTTAAAAACCCGATCGCCTCTATCGTCGGCTATGCGCAAACGCTGCTTGACGATCCCAACGCGAACATGCAAATTAAAGAGCGCTTTTTAGGCAAAATCGCGCAAAATGCGCAAAAAATCTCCACGATGATCGACCGTTTAACACTAACGACCAAATTTGAAAACGGCGATTTTACCGCGCAAAACAGTACGTTCGACATCGTGAAAGTCCTCGGCGACGTCGCGCAAAGCTTTCGCGAAAAAAACCCTTCGCGCAACATCGTTTGCCTTCTTCCCGAAACCTACAGTATCTATGCGGACCGCACGATGATGGAGATCGTCGTCTCCAATCTCATCGACAACGCACTCAAATATTCCGACGATACGATCAGCCTAAGCATCGAAGAAGACGTCTTACATGTCAAAGATCAAGGCATCGGCATCAAAGAAGAAGAGATCGAAAAAATTACCCACAAATTTTACCGCTCCAACTCGCATTCATGGGACAATTCGATGGGGCTTGGACTCGCCCTCGTGAGTTACATCTTAAAACTGCACAACACCGCTTTGGAGATACAAAGTAGCTTAGGCGTCGGATCTGATTTTTCGTTTAAATTGCCTTCAAACAATTCTGTATTATGATACGCTCGAATTTGTTTATAAAGGTCAATGATGTACAACATGGGAGAACCCCGTATTAAAATCGTCGCGATGCCCAAAGATACCAATCCCGCCGGCAATATCTTCGGCGGATGGATTATGTCGCAAATCGACATTGCCGGCAGTCTTGCCGCACGCGATCTCAACGTCTCTCGCGTCGTCACGGTCGCCGTCAACTCCTTGGAGTTTAAAGAAGCGGTGAAAGTCGGCGATATTTTGAGCTGTTACGCTAAAATCATCAGAGTAGGCACGACGTCCATCACGACGCAAGTCGAAGTCAACTCCGAACGCTCGATCGAGGGCACGCGCCGCTGCTTACATGTTACGAGTGCCGTTATCACCTACGTCAACGTGGATAACGAAGGCAACAAAAAACCCATTCCGCATACCGCCAACGAACTCCTAGCTTTAGGAATCGAACAAAAATAATCCCCGAACGCGACAAGGAGGGACGATGAATTCGCATACATGGTACTCGCAATTTACGAAGTATATTGCTAAACTCACGGGAAAATCCGCGACATTTGCGCTCTCGATCCTTCTCATTGTCGTTTGGCTCGTCAGCGGTCCTTTTTTTCACTACAGCGATACGTGGCAACTCGCCATCAATACCTCGACGACGATCATTACGTTTATTA
Source organism: Sulfurospirillum cavolei (assembly GCF_001548055.1). Classification (GTDB taxonomy): domain Bacteria; phylum Campylobacterota; class Campylobacteria; order Campylobacterales; family Sulfurospirillaceae; genus Sulfurospirillum. Next base: position 500,884 of record NZ_AP014724.1, on the reverse strand, counting down.
TGGTTTTCGTGATTCAAAACACGCAAAACCGCGACACCGAGGCGATGCAAGTGAAACTTGACGAGCTGATTCGCGTTACCAAAGGCGCGCACAACGCCTTACTGGACTTGGAAGAGCTCGAAGAAGACCAAATCGACGCATTTCGCAAACACTATGAAATGCTCGCACAAAAAGCACGGCAAGCGCTTCAAAAAGGAAACATCGACACCGATACGCTTGACGAATAGGCTTACATGTCAAGACGCCTCGGGCGTTTAACGCGAACGCGCTTCTTCGTGCCGACGCATCCACTCGACCAAAGGCACGCCTTCTATCCAGAGATTTTCAATCACCGCTTTTCCGTTTAAAACGCGCAAAGAAGCTTTCACGCTTACGTTTACGTCGCGCATTCTCAAAATGCGCTCGGCTTTGGGTGCTCTATCTTCTCGCAGGTAGAAACGATCAAACGGGAGTGAAAAATAGACCGTATTTGAGACATCGGTTTTTTGCGCCGCCATCGTAGAGTGCACGTTCACTTCCAAAAAATTTCCGCTTACGGGTTTGGAAAAACGCATCTCTTTGATGCGATCGCCCTCTTGCGTGTGCTCCAATATCGCATAGGCTTTAGAACGATGCTCCTGCGGTGTCGTGTCGCCGGCGGGAGCTTTGTTCGCATTTTCAAAACGAAGCGTCACGTAACGCCCCCGAAACGCATCGTAAGGATCAAGAGGTAAAACGTTAAAAAAGTAGACTTCGCCTTCCTTTAAAATGCGCTCGTAACTCCAAATACTCCATCCGATCACGCCCAGTTGCACCGCGCATATGAAACCAAAAAGAATCCCTAAAAGGCGTTGCATTCGTTTCATGCCACACCCCTAAAACGGCGTTTCAAAAAGGCATTGAGGCTTAAAAAAAGAATGCCCGTGACGATAAACGCCATGCCTTTGGCGACCAGATCAAAGTTAGCATTGAAAAAATGAATCCAGATCACCAAGGCGATCACGATCATTCCTTGATTGACCAGTCCGAGCGTCACCTCTTTGATCCCGCAGTAAATCATCCACCCTGCCCCTAAAATTACCGAAGCATTCACAAAGAGCATCGCACTATAGGGCATCGTGTGTAACAGGTTGTACCCTAACATGATGATAGGCACGGCGCACACAAGTATTTCCGAGGGAAGCTTCTGCTCTTTGCGAATAAACAAAATCAACAGTACGCCAAAAAGCAGCATGAGCAACAATCCCAAAAGGCTGTTGTAGCGCGTAGGCTCTAAGTCAAATCTTAAGAGCCATGTGCCGGCATTGAAAGAGACATGCGCCAACACAAGCACCAAAGCTCCTAGTTTACCCATACGCTCAAAAGGACGTTGCCATGATTTTTCTCCCCAAAAAAAATACATCTTCCCCAAAAGATAATAGATAGCAAAGAAAAAAGCAAAGAGCATACTGAGCATACGAACATTTTGCTCGGGATAGGTTGCCAGAAGCATTTCAACGGAACCTACCGCCAGAACGCACACGGCAAGTGCCCAACCAAGCAGAAGCGTTGCATAGGCATTTCTTTCTTTGCGGTACCGTAGCGCATAAAAACCCAACCAACTCAGAGCAAGCAAGGCAAGCATCCACGGGCTTAAAAAGGAGTGTTCCGAAGAAAACACCTCACGCATTTCATCTCGGCTTCCAAGCCACACAAACGTCCACAAAATCATCTGAAAAAATGCCGCGCCCGAAGAGGGAAGCACCCACGCAATTCCCAAAGAGAGTACAAGCCAGACGCTTAGAAAATCCAGCATCGAGCCGCCCAAATGATACGTCTGCCCGATGATCGCAAGCGAAGCACCCGTCATCAAAAACCAAAAGACGCCGCTTCCCTCACGCAGTGCCGCGTCGCTTGCACGGTAACGCCTTACCCAAAATGCAAACGCTTGCGCGCCTACCAAAAGCAAAACCGCCAAAAGCGTTCGCTCCAAATGCCCAAGCTCATCCCAGTTATACGCAAAAATGGAGATGATCCCCAGTCCCACAAGGACAAATCCCAAAAGGCTAAACGCCGTACCCGAAGAGCGCGAAGAGGCTTTATCACCTGCATAACGCTGTAAAAGTGCTTGCGCACTCCCTTCACTAACAAGCCCCTCTTTGACCCAAGAGGGAAGCTCCCGCTCAAGCCATTGGTAAGTTTCTTTGCTCATAAAAATCCTTACATGTAAAGATCAATCAACGATAAAAAGCTTCGCTCCACAGGGCGTATACGAGCGATGCGCCATCGTCTCATCCGCCACTTCATAACTCATACCCGCCTTCAAAAGATGCACTTCACCGTTTTCAAGCTCCGTGTAAAGCTCACCTTCTAGGCACAACAAAATATGCCCTTTTTGACACCAGTGATCGGCTTTATAGCCAGCGGTGTACTCAACCATACGCACACGAATGCTTCCACACTGCTTCGTTCGCCAAAAGGCACTGCCGCTTTCGCCTTTGTGCTCTACTGCCTCAATCTTCGCCCAATCGGTTGTGGTGAAAAGAATATTTGTCATTTGCATAGAAATACTCCAGTATATATCTTTTTCCCACCCTCGTCTATCGCTCTTTTCAACGCATCATCGTTGATTCTATCGTACATCACCACATCAAAAAAATAGGGTAAATTGGTTTCTTCTTCGAGGGTATACGTGAGTTTTGCAAGCGTATCAAGGTCGATGTTTTTGCCTTTGATGGCAAGATCAACATCAGAGGCTTTTTGGTGTGTACCTCTGGCGCGAGAGCCAAAGAGTATGACCTCTTCGATGGCATCGAATTTTGCAAAAACTTCACGCAGTATTGAAAGTTCTGTTTCACTCAACCCTAGCATGTCTTTTTTGCCAATACATCTTGGAGTTTTTCCATCATCGGGTAGTAGGTATGAACGATGAGCGTTTCAAGTTCATCTAAAATGCTTTCATCATACGTGTGCGCACTAAGGTTGCGTTTTTCAAGGGCTTCAAGCCACAATGCGCCATCGTCGATGAGTCCGTATTGAAAAGCTTGCTTGATGCTCTCACGGGGACTTTTGACCTCATAGCCTTCCGCCATGAGGTAGTCTTTCATCACTTTCCATGCTAGCTCAAAGCCGACTTCAAAAAACTGGATAAGTCCCGCTTTTTCGATCTCATTGAGGCTCTCTTTTTCCACGGTCATTTTAAGCTGTCTGAGAGACTTCTCATAATTGGAAAATCGCTGCCTAAAACGCAAAAGAGTATCGCTCATGGCTTTGCCTTTATTTTTTACTGATTGTACTTTTTTAACGCTTACATGTAAAGCTTTATCGGCCTTTGCAAAACGCCTCAAACCCTTGTTTTCGTAGCACGCATGCGGGGCATTCGCCGCACCCGTAACCCCATGCGTGTTTGTGCGTATGCACGCCGTTGTAGCACGTATGCGACTCATCGATGACCAAGTCTAAAACGCCCTCTTCATGGGAAAGCGCAAAGGTTTCGGCTTTGGTGAGATGCATCAAAGGGTAATGAAACGTGATGGACGCTTCACTGCCAAGATTAAGAGCAAGCTCAAGAGCCTTTACAAACGGCTCCCTGCAATCGGGATAGCCCGAATAATCGGTCTGATTGACGCCGATGACCAAATGCTCGATGCCTTGTTTTTGGGCAAATGCATGCGCTAGCGTAAAGAAAATGGCGTTGCGGTTGGGCACGAACGAGGCGGGAAGGTTGGTGTGCGTTTTGTGATGCGCGCTAATGTCTTGCGTCGCATCGATCAACGCCGAGTCGTTGAGCTGTGAAAAAGCATCTAAACTCAGTACCGTATTTTTAACATGTAAGATTTCGGCGATCTTTTGCGCCTGCGCGATTTCGACACGGTGCTTTTGCCCGTAATCAAACGTAATCGTCTCGACGTAATCAAAACGATTTTTCGCCCATCCAAGGCAGGTCGTGCTGTCTTGTCCTCCGCTAAAAACGACCAAAGCTTTTTTCATTACTCGACTCCTAAAAATTTGTGCAACTGCGCACTAAACGTAAATTGAGGGTGTTGCATCACAAACTCGAGGCAAAAACGAACGTTTGACATGTCAGGCGCGTGCGGCTTGTTTTGCGGTTGAATGAACATCGCTTTATCGCTTTGAAACGCCGCAATTTTTTCCACCGAAGCGTCCTTGTCGACCACAAACTTGATCTCGTCGTAACCGCTTAGAGCGATCGCGTCCCAATCTTTCGGGCTGTACGTGATCCAATCGGCATCGGCGATATGCGCGAAATTATACCCGTTCGTCTCGACGCCGACGCGGTACATGTGAGAATGCAACACGGCGATAAAATCGCGAAGATCGTATAAACTCGGCTCGCCTCCGGTAATAATGACGTTTTTGGAAGGATACGCGGCGATGCGCTCCAAAACCGCCTCAAACGTCAAACGCTCGTACGCACCTTTATGAAGCTCCTCGTCGCAAAAAGAACACGCCAAATTGCACCCGTGCAAGCGAATAAAAACGCAAGGCACGCCGACTTGCGCACCCTCGCCCTGAATAGAATAAAATATTTCAACGACGTTTAACATACCGCTCTTTCTCTCATTTTGATACTTTTATCATAGTCTATTTTCACTAAAAAGCACGTCAAAAATTTTCTTTATATCTCTTTTTGGGTATCATTTCTTACTTTAAAATAAGGTGACATGTTCATGCTATGGCAAATCAGTAAAGAGTTCGATTTTTGTTACGGACACCGTGTTTGGTCGCAGCAGCTCGATTCGGAGTTTGCGCTTACGGGGTGTTTGGCGTGCCGTCATTTGCACGGACACCAAGGGAAAATCGTCGTTTACCTTCAAAGTACGAAGCTTCAAGACGGTATGGTGACCGACTTTCATCATCTCAATTGGTTTAAACGCTTTTTAGACGACACGCTCGATCATAAATTTATCATCGATATTCACGATCCGCTGTTTGAGACTTTGTTGCCTCATTTTGCCGATAAGCAGCACCTCATCGAGCATGAAGCGGGCTATAAAATTCCCGATCTTACCCGCGTCAAAGACGAGCCCTCTTTTATCGTAGAGCTTTATGACGGTTATATTATCGTTGATTTCGTGCCGACGAGCGAAAATATCTCGACGTGGCTTTTGGGGATCGTTTCGCAAAAAATGAGCCGTTTAGGGGTGGAAGTTTCCCATATCGAATTTTTGGAAACTCCCAAAAGTAGAAGTATCGTTTACAATCAGGCTTAAGCTTTCGCGTAAGCCTTTTCGAGTCGTTTGTAAAGGGCTTCCGTGCCCGGAACGTCTTGGGCGTCTAAAAAAGAGAGCATCACTTCGTTATCTTCTTTGCCGTTCCACACTTTTTTATAGCTTCCCTCTTTGTAACCGTGGTCTTGTCTAAATTGGTTTAAGACGTTTTTGGCAACGTAAAATTTGTACAGAACTTTGAGATTGATACCGCATTTACGTGCCAACGCAAAATACTTACGAAGCAGTCCGTCGAACAAATCAACGTCAAATCCCGTCATCTCGTGGACGATACTCTCGATGTCGTTGATCAGCTCCATCGGATCGGTCGAAGCGGTCAACAACGGCTCTTTCGTAAACGCTTCAAAACCTTGAACGTCGAGTACGTCATGGATCAGCTGATCCAAATCGCCTTTGAGATTGGTTTTATACTCTTCCAGCAATAAACTCATCACAAAATGCCAAATATCGACGATCTCAACCGTCACGTTATCCCAATCGGTCTCTTTGTTGATGTTCTTCCAATGTTTCCAACTAAAACTATCGATGAGCTCCGCGCACTCCATGTAAATACATCGTTTCCAGTTAATCAGGCGGTTGTGTTTGGTATATCCGTTTTCCCAGCCGATGCCGTTGGTCTCATCGTTCAGTTTTTGCTGGAGGGAGAACATTTGAAATAAATACTCTTTGCTTGTCATCTCTTTTCCTTCTCTTAAAAACGTTAGATTATACTTTGTTGCTCCATAAAAGTCAAAATAGATTCACTTCCGACACGGTATCCTAGCTCAAAACAACGCATCATTTCGCTAAAAGTAAACAATCCAAAGTTTGAAAGCGAAGGGTCGCTCACGTAAAGATCGCTTTTAGCGATTTGCGCTTGAACCGGTGCCGTAAACGCCAAAAAGAGTGCTCTTTTTAAAATCGAATGCAGATCGTGTTTGGCTTTCGCGTCGATCGGATGAAGGTTGACGCTCACGATCGGATACTCCAACTCCAAAAGAGGCGAGATCGGAAGGTTGTCCATAAAGCCTCCGTCGATTAACATGTAGTTCTCGTACGCGATCGGACGGAAGATCGGAAAAAGTGCGGAGCTCGCAACGGCAAGCTTGGTCGCTTCGCCTTGGGAAAAACAGACTTTGTTACCGCTAAGCAGGTCGACGCAGGTAATAAACATCGGAATCGGCATATCTTCCAGCCGCTCAATCGGTGCGATTTCACGTAAAATCGCCGCTTTTTCGTCAATTCGTAAAAGACCTCTGCGAAAATAATTGAAACCGAAAACCGCCCGAAAGGCATCGCTTTTAAACAAGCGTATCAGATCAAACGCGCTCATCCCCGAAGCGATTCCGACTCCGACGACCGCGCCGATACTCGTGCCTGAAATCGCGGCGATATGAACGTCGTGACGCTGCAACGCCGCAATCACGCCTAGATGAAACGCGCCCCGTGCCGCACCGCCGGAGAGTGCTAAAGATACGCTTAGTGCCCCAGCCATCGAATAATCCTAAATTCGCCCTCAAGCGTCTCGACGATCGCCGTACACGACTCAACCCAATCGCCGCAATTGAGGTACTCGATACCGTCGATAGTGCGAATTTCGGCTTTGTGAATGTGCCCGCAAATAACCCCATCGTAACGGTGGCGTTTAGCATGCTCGCTTAAGATCGACTCAAAATCGGTAATGAACGAAACGGAACTTTTGACATGGTCTTTGACGTATTTGGAGAGTGACCAATGACGGTGGTAGCGCATTTTTTTACGGAACCAATTGAGGATTTGGTTGATGTTGAGCAGTAAATCATACCCCATATCTCCCAAAATCGCCAACCACCGTTTGGTCATCGTCACGCTGTCGAAAAAATCGCCGTGCGTGATGAAATAACGCTTTTGATTGAGCCCGATATACTCCGCTTCGTCGCAAATACGAATCGAATCGCCCAAGCCCAAAGGCAAAAACGAGCGCAAAAAGTCGTCGTGATTGCCCGTGATGTAGTAGACGTTCGTGCCTTTTCGGGCTTTTCTCAAAATTTTTTGAATCACGTCTGAATGCGATTGCGCCCATTTGAGTTTTCGCCTCATCGCCCAACCGTCGATAATGTCTCCGACTAAATAGAGATTTTCACACTGCGTGCGTCTGAAAAACTCCAACAATTCGCCTGCTTGCGAAAAACGCGTGCCCAAGTGAACATCGGAAATAAAGATAGAACGAAACGAGACAACCTCGTCTTCATGGGCAAACGAATATTTGGTCATTTGTGTTTATCGGTATCTCCGAAAATTTCATCGGCAAAGTGCGAGAACTTCCCGCGTACCGATTTGTCCAGCTCGATGGCAAACAAAGAGATGTGCGTCTGCTCTTTTTTGGTTTGCTTCAAAAGCGACGTTAAGCCGTTATTGTACCGATTGAGGTACATATTGTCGATTTGACGGTTGGAGCCGATGACGATGGCTTTACAGTTGTTATCCAAACGCGACAAGATAAGTTGCGTCGTGTTGTTGGAGCTGTTTTGCCACTCGTCTAAAATAACGATGGCATTGGAGAGCGTTCGACCACGTGCTTCCCCCGGCCAAAGCTTTTCGATGTTGTATTTGGTGATGAGCTCTTGCACTTTTTTCTCGATCGCCATTTGCGGCTCTTGCGTACTGTCGCGTCGCTTCATCTTCTTCTTGGCGATAAACTCTAAGGTGTCGTACAATGCCATGTTGTAGATGCGAAACTTCTCGTCGTTGCCGGAAAGATAGCCGACGTCCGCACCCTTATCGACGCTTTCGATGGAGTTGCGAACGTAGACGATCTTCTCGTAACTGCCTTTGCTCACCAGTCGCATCGCCGCGACAAACGCCATCAAGGTTTTACCGCTTCCCGCGCGTGCGTCGATGACGTGAATGTCGTACATGTTAGAAAGCAACGCTTTCATAAAAAACTTTTGTTTGAGGTTGATCGGTTTGACTTCCAAACCCCTAAAATCGAGCTCTTCGTTTAACATGTGAATAATGCCGCCCGGAGAAATGATCGCATGGGCACTGTTTCCGTCCGAACTGATAAATTCGTAACTGTAATTGCCGCTTTTATGCTCGGGATCGTATTCGCCGATCAGCTTTTTATCGAGCGTGTTAAAGAGTGCCGAGTCCACGTTGAGCTGTTTGACGAACTCAAATTCGGGAACGTCGCTTCGATCTTCGCGTAAGGATTCGACCGTCACGTTGTGAAACAGTCCGAACATACGCGCGTAAACGTCTAAGGAGAGAAAAATGACTTTGTATTTTGTGTAATACTCTTTTGCCGCCGCGGCCGCTTCAACGATGCGCTTGTCGTTGGATTCGTTGAGAAACGTCGCGTTCATATCGGATTCGTAACTGTTTTTAGAGAAGAGATGAATAGCAATCGTATCTTCAAAACGCATCTTTACGACGCGAACGTCTTCGTTGCTATCGACTTCAACGACTTTACACGACGCGAGCATTCTCGCAAAACTTCGAGCTTGATAGCCCAGTTCGGTAAAGTTCTTTTTGAAGTCTTCCAGTTCGATCAGTACGGTTTCGGGGATAACGATGATGTTATTGCCGTTGTCGCACAACTCTTTAATGAAATTGGTATTGTGCAAGATAATGTTCGTATCGAGCACGTAAACTTTCTTGACTGACATCCGCTTCCTTTCGACACAATTGTATGCAAACATTATATCAACTTGGTAACAAAAGGGGTGCATTTTTAGTGAACAATTCTTGACATGTAAAAGGTAAAAATTTGCACCATCACCTCTTTTGGCACGGGCTCTTTTTGAGTATAATGACGTATGGAAACACTGGAAGCATTTTACCAACGCATCGCCAAACCACTGCCGCAAAACCTGGAAAACGGTATCGGGCACTTTAATGTCTTCACCAGACAAGAGTGCGCGCAGATTCCCTACAGCCGCAAGGACTATTTTAAGATCACTTTTTTAAAAGGCAAGCACAAAGTCCATTATGCCGACAAGACCCTACAAAGTGATCGTTTTGCGCTGATGTTCTCTGATCCACTGGTGCCTTACAGTTGGGAGTCGCTCGATGGGAAAAAGTGCGGCTATTTTTGTATCTTTACCGAAGCGTTTTTTCACCATTACGGCGCACTAAGAAGTTACCCACTCTACCGCCCTGAGCATCCTAAACTCTTTTTACTAAACGATGAGAGCGCACACGAAGTGGAGACGATCTTTGAGAAGATGCTTTTGGAGATGAACTCAGACTACGCGTACAAAGACGATCTTTTGCGCGCCAAAACGCTAGAACTCATCCACATAGCACTAAAAATGCAACCTGCGTCTATCACATCAGAAGTGCAAAGCGATAAAAAGCGCAAAATCGATGCACTCTTTAACGAACTCTTAGAGCGCCAGTTTCCCATCACCTCGCCTTACGAGAGGCTGGAGCTTAAAAATCCGAGCGATTTTGCAAGGCTTCTCAACATTCATCCCAATCACCTCAACCGAACGCTCAAAGAGCTCAGTGAGAAGACGACCACGGAGCGCATTGCCGAGCGCGTTTTGGAAGAGGCGAAGATCTTGCTCAAGCACTCTTCGTGGAGTGTAGGCGACATCGCGTATGCGTTAGGGTATGAAGAGTCCGCACACTTCATCCACTTTTTCAAAAAGAAGCTCAATCAAACACCGCAAAATTATAGACAAACTCAAAATGTTTGATTTGCGCAATCCTTTGTTTGAACCTAGCACCGAAGAAAGTGACTCTACTTGGTATGATTTCATCAGCATTCAACCAAGGAGAAAAAGATGATTTCACCCAAACAAATCTACGTGATGTCAGCGGTGGCCGGCATTAACGTCGCAACCATTTACTACAACCAACCCATCTTAAACACGATCGCTCAAGATTTACATGTAAGCGCACTGGCGGTGGGAAACTTGCCCACCTTTTCACAAATCGGCTACGGTTTAGGACTCTTTTTTGTAAGCCCTCTGGGCGATAAGATGGACCGTAAAAAACTGCTGTTGATCTCGCACCTACTTTTAGCGCTCTCTCTTGTTGGGCTTAGCATTGTGGAGAACCTCTACGCGCTGTATGCACTGAGCCTTCTTACGGGTCTTTTTGCGGTTTCCGCGCAGATCGTCATTCCAATGGCGGCGGCGATGAGCGGCAAAGACAAAGGCAGAGTTGTTGGTTCCATCTTTAGCGGACTGCTCACAGGCATCTTGCTTGCTCGAACACTGAGTGGTTATGTGACCGAGTGGTTTGGAAACTGGCATGGCATCTTTGCGCTCTCATCCGTGTTGGTTTTTGCCTGCATGATCGGCATCGCCAAAACCTTACCGAACATCGAACCGCACTTTTCGCAAAGTTACGGCTCACTTTTGGCGTCATGCGTGTATCAGCTCAAACGCTTTGCTCTTTTACGTGCCAATGCGCTTCTTATCACCGTGTTATTTGGTGTCTTTTGCTCTTTTTGGACGACGCTCACGTTTAAACTCTCGCTTGCACCGTTTAACTTTAACAGTGACGTCATCGGGCTTTTTGGAATTCTTGCCGTTGCGGGAGCACTGCTAGCACCTTACATCGGAAAAATCGCCGATAAGATCAATCCAACCTTTACCAAAATTCTCTCCATAGCGATGATCGTTGTTAGCATTATCTTGATGAAAGTGTTTGAGGATTCGCTTGCGGCGTTCATTATCGCTACGCTTTTGCTGGACATCGGCTTTCAAGCGGTGCAAATCAACAACCTCGCACAGATCTACACGCTGGATGAAAAAGCCCACAGCCGCATCAACACGGCGTACATGAGCTCGATGTTTTTAGGTGGAGCACTGGGAACGGCTATTGGGGTTTACTGTTGGGAGCACGGCGGTTGGGCATTGGTCAGCTTGCAACTGCTTAGCTTAAGTGTGATTGCCCTTGCTATCATTCTCTACAGTGCCCTTGATTCAAAACGCACCAAAACGCTCTAAATACTTTTACATGTAAACACTCTCTCCCGCCAAAGATTCGTAACCTAAGCGAATCTTTGGTAGTATTTCTTGAGAAACTCTTGACACGCCTTTAAAGCAAAGCTCTAAAGGCTACGTTAACACTGCGTTTTCTTCGGCAGAAAGCCCACGCACCTTTGGTGCTTTTCTTCTTACAAAATAAGTTTTGCAAGAAGGCTATGAGACTTTTGAGAGACTAGGAAAATTACTATGCCTTACACACACGAAAAAAGATGGAAAGCCCTTGGGGTTCTCTGCCTTGCTATGTCGATCATCACGCTGGATAACACCGTTCTTGATGTTGCGCTCCCTTCCATTTCAAACGACCTTTTAGCAAGCATGCGCGAACTTCAATGGATCGTGAACATGTACATTCTCGTTTTTGCGTCCATCTTAATTACCATGGGTGCCCTAGGCGATCAGTGGGGTCGCAAACGCTTTTTAAAAATCGGCATCGCCCTTTTTAGTCTTGCCTCTTTGGGAGCGGGGCTTTCAAGTTCCACTACCGAGCTTATTTTCTTTCGAGCCCTGAGCGGTTTGGGAGCGGCGTTCATTATGCCTTCCACGCTTTCCATTATCACATACATGTTTACCGATACCACCGAGCGCATGAAAGCCATCGGACTTTGGTCGATGATCTTTGGACTTTCCCAAGGCTTAGGACCTCTGGTCGGCGGCTTTATCATCGAGTACACCTCTTGGCATTGGGTCTTTTTCATCAACCTTCCCATCGGTTTGGTTGCTTGGATTGCCGCGACACACATACTTCCAGAATCCTCCGACCCCAGCGCAAAAGCTGACATCGTCGGTATGGTTTTGTGCATTCTCTTTTTATTTGCCCTCACCTACGGCATCATCGAAGCGGGCGAGCGTGGCTGGAGCGATAAAGGCGTGCTGATCAGCCTGATGCTTGGAGCATTTTTTTGTGCTCTTTTTACCATCTGGGAGAGACGTTGCACGCATGCGATGATCCCGTTTGAACTCTTTGAAAAACGCACCTTTACGATTCCCTCCTTCGCCATTGCGCTCATCGTTTTCGGCATGGTCGGCTCCATGTTTTTCTTCTCCCAACTGTTTCAAACCGTGCAAGGCTACACTGCTTTGGAAGCTGGACTCTTGCTCATGCCTTTGACGCTAGGCATGGCGATTGGCGCCAAAGCGGCGTCGCGTATCGTGGGTATTTTAGACAAGCCGCTTACCATTGGCGGCGGTATGATACTCTCAGGAATCGGCATGGCACTTTTTGTTGTAACCATCGATGTCGATATGCCGCTTTGGGCGATTTTAATCGGCTTTTTCATTGACGGTTTGGGCATGGGACTCTCCATGCCACCCGCCACCGATTCTATCATGGGCGCAATTCCACCTAAAAAAGCAGGCGTGGGCAGTGCGTTAAATGACACAACAATCGAACTCTCCGCGGCGATGAGCATCGCGGTTTTGGGCAGTTACGTCAACCGCATTTATCTTTTACATGTCAAAGAGATTGATGTCGATGCTTCACTTTTAAAAGCCCTTCAAACGTCTATCCAAACGGCACATCAAGCCATTAGCGCACTTCCCGATCTCGCCCTTCGCGAAAGCCTCTTTTCCCGTGTCGATCACGCTTTTATCGATGGTATCTTTCACACGATGATAGTCGGATGTCTTTTTTCCATTATCAGCGGGCTTTTAGCAATCTATCTTTTGCCTAAAAAGTCTTCTTCAAGAAGGGGAAAAATCGTTTAAAGCGTGCTACAATGATGCAAAAGATTACGAGGAATTTTTGTGTTCATAGAATGGGATGAAAAATTTAGCCTGCATCATGCACTTTTGGATCAGCAACATCAAGAGCTTTTCGATCTGGCAAACGCTGTTCAAGCGTTGGATCCTGAAACCGCAGACAAAGCAGAATTGGGACGACTGTTTAAAGAGTTTTTCGACTACATGGCAAAACACTTTAAAGAAGAAGAGGCGTACATGCAAAGCCTTGACTATCCACTGTACGACAAACACAAGAAGTTTCATGAAAGCATCATTGAGGGTATGACCAAAATCCTCAAAGAGAAAAAAAGTATCCCTGAACTTCAAAAAAGCATGAAAATGATCGCCAAAAAATGGCTGGTCGAACACATCTTGGAAAACGACCTTAAAATCGAAAAGTGGCGAAAAAGTACAAGTGTGACAGAGGAGGATTCCCTCCACGCGCTTTAAGGTTTGATCGTACTAAAGCCAAAAAGTACCCAGTCTTGCAAACCGCCTCGGTACCACATGATTTTCTCTTTAGGATACCCCAGCTTGATAAGTTGGTCGATCATCAGATGCGACTGTGCACACCACGAAGCGTTGCAAAAAATCAGAGCCGTTTTGGCATGCGAAAAATCAAGTTTTCCTCCCTTTGAGGCAATGCCGAGCAGTTTTTGAACGCGTTCAAAATCTTCAGGAAAATCAGCGTCGTACGCCACTTCATCAAAAGGAATATTGACGCTTGAGGGGATAGTCATCTGCTCAAACCACTCTTGTTTTCGAGCATCAACCAAAATATAGCGATCGGGATCTTTGGCTAATTTATGCTGAATAAAATCCAACACTTCCACTTCGCCGACGGTTACGATTTTGGGGTCTAACTGCATCGGCTGGATTTTTCCCACCGTCGTCACCACGCTTTTTTGGCATACACTAGGCACATCTTTGCCCGCAAAATTGCCACTAAAAATATCTTCAGGCACGATATGCACATTTAAGCACTCTCTAGGAATGTTCCGCTCGATCGTGACGGGCTTGCCATCGTGCGTCGTCTGAACGCCCGTATGTTCCAGCACCTGAGGATTTTGCGCCAATGCGTACACACCAAGCACGCTTAAAGTCAACCATCGATACATCGCGTCTCCTTTTAATGTAGTGTTCTATCATAATCGCCTTGCCATTTAAAAGCGAACAAAAAAATATGTTATACTTTTTTTCAAAGGAAAAATCATGCTTGATCCCAAAATAGAGGCGTTTCTTCGCAAACACCACCTACTCACCCTTGCCACATCCCAAAACAACACTCCCTACTGTGCCAGCTGTTTTTACGCGTTTATCCAAGAGTCTGCCACGTTTGTCATCGCTACGGACGCACAAACCAGACACGGACGTGAGGCGTTGGAAAATGCGCATGTTGCGGGAACGGTGGCGTTAGAGACCAAGATCGTGGGGAAAATTCAAGGGGTGCAATTTACAGGTGTTTTTCAAAAAGCCAACGAAGCAGAGAAAAAAGCCTATTTGAAGCGCTTTCCCTATGCGATTGCGATGAATCCTGTGCTGTGGAGCATCACCATTTCATACTTGAAATTTACGGACAATACCTTAGGATTTGGTAAAAAGCTGGAGTTTTTTGCTTCGTAAAATAGGGAAAATGCGTTTACATGTAAAGCACTTGCGGGCAAAACCCGCAAGCACCTTTTTCTTACAAATTGATAGGTTCGTCCGAGCATGCCGCGGTAAACACGACGTCGGTTGAGCTGTTCAGTGCCGTCTCGGTCGAGTCTTGAATGACGCCGATCAAAAAGCCGATGGCAACCACTTGCATCGCGACCGCATCGCTAATGCCGAACAGGCCGCACGCTAAAGGAATCAAAAGCAACGATCCGCCCGCAACACCCGAAACGCCCGCCGCGGCGATACTAGAAACGACACTCAACAATAACGCCGTCGGAATATCGACCGAGATACCCAACGTATGGACCGTCGCCAACGTTAAGACCGTAATGGTCACCGCCGCTCCCGCCATATTTGCCGTTGCACCCAAAGGAATGGAAATGGAGTACGTATCTTCGTGAAGCCCTAGTTTTTTACATAATGCCATATTGACGGGAATATTCGCCGCGGAACTACGCGTAAAAAATGCCGTTACGCCGCTTTCTTTCAAACATGTCAACACTAAAGGATACGGATTGCGTTTGGTTTTCACGTAAACGATTAGCGGATTCAGTACCAAAGCAACGAAAAGCATCGTTCCGACCAAAATAATCAGTAATTTACCGTAGCCTAAAAGTGCCGTAAAGCCCGTTTCCGAAAACGTTTCCGCAACCAATCCTAAAATACCGAACGGTGCTAAACGAATAACCGCTTGAACAATCTTGGTCATGGCATCGCTGACGTCTTTCATAACCGCTTTCGTCTGAGCTCCGCTGTGATGAAGCGCGATACCCGCGGCAACCGCCCATGTTAACACGCCGATATAATTGCCCTTAGCGAGTGCGTTAACGGGATTGTCCACCATACTGACCAAAAAGCCTTTGATGACCGCAACAATGCTTTGAGGCGGTGTTAAACTCGCGTCAATGCCGCTGGAGAGCACCAACGTTACGGGAAACGCAAAGCTCACGATCACCGCGATCAACGCCGAGAAAAACGTACCGATCACATAGAGGAAAATAATAGGCTTAATATTCGTCTGCGCCCCTACCTCTTTGGTTGCGATCGCCGTAGAGACGAGCACTAAAACTAAAACCGGAGCTACCGCTTTGAGTGCTCCGACGAAGAGCTTGCCCAAAATCGAAACAGCTTGTGCCGCCGTCGGAGAAATGAACGCGATAATAACGCCCAAAACCATACCTAAAAGAATGAGAACAATCAGATTGCCCTCTTTGTACCGCGCGACTAAACGCTCCATAAAAACCTTCCTTACTCATAAAATGTGTGTACTCTAAGTTTTTCTTTAAAAAAAGAGACTAATCATATAAAAAAGGTTCTTATGGATGTGTTAAATTAATCTATTTTCGACCTGTCGAGTTTTAACGCTTCGTTATCCATTACGCCAATGGGCGCGCTTAAGATCGTTGTAGCGATGTCGTGCGCTTCTTCTAAAGAGTGCATTGTGTAGGTTCCGCATTGGTAAACGTTGAGCTCTGGAATGTCGTTTTCACTTTTGACATGTAAGATGTCTTGCATTGACGCCGCCCATGCATCGACCACGCGTTGAGGTTCAGGCGTGCCGATGAGGCTCATGTAAAAACCGGTACGACATCCCATCGGTGAAATGTCGATGATCTCGACGCCCTCTCCGTTGAGATGGTTGCGCATAAAGCCCGCAAACAGATGCTCGAGCGTGTGAATCCCGCGCTCAGGAAGAATCGCTTGGTTGGGTTTACAAAAACGAAGATCAAACACGGTGATGGCATCGCCGTGAGGCGTTTTCATCGTTTTAGCAACTCTGACCGCAGGGGCCGGCATTTTGACGTGATCTACACAAAAGCTATCGAGTAATGGCATTTGAAGTCCTTTTTTTGGGCAATTATACCGAAAAAAGTGTACAATAATTTGAGCTTCAACCCTTGACATGTAAAGGAACTTTTGTGAAACGCTGGCTACTTTTCGGTGCAATTCTTCTGCTTTCCTATACATTTTTCCAAAGCAAAAACCTACTGCTCATTGCCGCGGGCGTGGCGATTTTTCTTTTCGGGATGAAAAATCTAGAAGAAGGTTTTCGCTTTTTTATCGGCGGGATGCTCGATAGATTCCTCAAAAAGATGAGCGATACGCTTTATAAAAATATTCTTTTCGGAACGATTATTACGACCTTAATGCAATCAAGCGGTTTGGTCGCCGTGATTGCCATCTCGTTTATCAGTGCCGGACTCATAGGACTCGCACAAGGTATCGGCATTATTTTAGGAGCCAACATCGGCACGACGACGGGCATTTGGCTGATCGCGGGGCTGGGGCTAAAGATCAACATCGCGACCTACGCGCTTCCGATGCTGGTATTTGGAATGCTTTTCATCTTTCAAGAAAGCAAACGACTCAAAGGCATCGGGTACGCTCTGGCGGGACTCGGTTTTTCGTTTTTGGGTATCGCGTACATGAAAGACGGATTTGACGCGTTTAAAGAGACGATCGACCTAACGCAATACGCCGCCGACGGCTATACGGGCATCGTGCTTTTTGCACTGATCGGAGCGGGAATGACCGTCGTTATGCAGTCTTCGCACGCTTCGTTGGTTCTTATCTTAACCGCACTCTCGGCGTCGCAAATTACCTACGAAAATGCTGTTGCCCTGACGATCGGAGCCAATATCGGCACGACGGTAACCGCCGTTTTGGGAGCACTGGGTGCCGGAGACGACGGCAAAAAATTGGCAACCGCCCACTTTTTGATCAATACGCTTACCGGACTTCTTCTGGTCGGTTTTGTTCCGCAATCTATCCGTTTGATCGATCTGAGTGCGCCGTTATTCGGTATTTCAACATACGACGAGACGCTCAAACTCGCTCTTTACCACACTTACTTTAACTTTACGTGCGTGCTTTTGTTCGCTCCGCTCGTACAAGGCTTGGTTCGCCTACTCGATCATTTCTTCAAACAAAAAGCAACCGATGAAAACGCACGGGACGATGTCTTGTTTATTAACGACGTCGCTCTCGATTTTCCCGATACGGCGTACGAAACCCTTTTTAAAGAGACCAAACACCTCTACAACAACGTTTGCGACATCATCGCGCAAGGTATCAGCGTCACCAAAGAAGATATTAGCTCAGGTATGGCAATCGACGATATTCTCACGCATCGCAAAGACCCCCTTTACGTCAATATGGACGCCTACTACGAGCGTCGCATCAAAGAGATTTACGGCAAAATTATTACCTTTGCGATTATGGCGCAAGGCAAATTTTCCGACATCAGCGAGCGTCAATTTATCCCGATAAAAAACGCTACCATCGGCATGGTCGAAGCGTTTAAAGCCTCCAAACATATGCAAAAAAATATGCTTCGCTACCTTGAATCGGATAACGAATACATCCAAAGCGAATACAACCATATTCGCAAAAACCTCATCAAATACCTCCGAACGCTTCAAATGATCTTCAATACCGCCGAAGACGACGTCATCGTTTTGCTCTTAAGCAAACTCAAACTCGATGCGCAAAACTACGACATCGCCGCCAATAAATCGCTCGATAACCTGATTCGTACCAACAAAATCACTTATACGATGGCAACATCTCTTATGAACGATACCAACTACGCCTATACCGTCGCGTCCGAGCTTTTCAAAGTCGCTCACGCTCTTTTCGTACATGCGAACACGGAATCGAGCGAAAGCAAAGAAGCATTGATCTTAAACGAAAACGAAGTAAACGACCTGACCCACGCCTCAAGCCAAAGGAGTTCCTCATGAACGGCTTCAAATTGATACAAACGATCAAAGAGTTATTCGGCTTTATACCTCAAAATGCGGAATCTACTCAAAAAAAATCCATTAAAGAACTGCTGAGAAAACTCAAATTTCGCCGCATTTTACTTAAGCAAGAGCTGAAAAACGAAACCGACCTTCTCAAACGCGAATCGATTCGCGACAGCATCAAAATTCTCAAAAAGCAGATTAAAAAAGGAAAAGACCTTGTCGATGATTAGAGGGATTGTGATTGCGTTGATCGTTTTTGCAGGATGTTCAAGCCCTAACCAAGAAAATGTCTCGGAAGTTTTGCAAACCAAGGGGGCAACCGCTTTGCATTACGACTTTAAAAAAAGCGTCGAAAACCTCATCGCGTACAAAGAAAAGCTCGATCTTCGCAATCCTTCCAACTACAGCAAATCCTCACAAGAAACGATTTTAAAGGAGATGCGAAACCGCACAAACGCGATTCGGCTGAGTTATAACGGTGTGACGCTGCACACCTACGACGATTATTTACGCATTGCTTTCGATAAAAGTGCGACGATTCCCGAACGCAACGACTTTTTGATTTTAGGGATGTATAAACTGCTTTGGGAGAGTTACCGTATCGGCGACGGACATCAAATCACGACGCTCTCCTACGACGAAGAGCGATTCAAAAAACTTTACTACTACCTTGAAGTCATTAAATGGAAGATCAAAACGGGCAAGGATGAAAAAGGACGCTACCTTTTTCTCACGTGGCAAAACAACTGGCAAATCGAACTGCAAAACCGCCTCAATGCCGGACAAATACCCTCATGGCAAATGCTCGAATCGCTTCCGAGCATTCAAAGCCGTAAAGAGAGTCTTTTCGATGCTTCCAACGCCAATTTTGAGGTACTTCTAAGTCAAATCGTTTTCCACGTCAAAAACAGTGCCCGCCTCGTCGGGAAAGAGCCCGTCGATATCGGTATCGACGCGATGATCAGCCTCGTTTTTTTCTTATAAAAATCGTTTTTATTCGCCGCTTTCGATTTCTCCGTTGTACGACATAATTCCGTTGCCGAGATTGACGACGGTTTGATAGCCTAAGTGTTTGAGTACGCGTTGGCAATAGGCACTACGACTTCCGCTGTAACAATACACGATCGTGGGAGTTTTTTCGTGCCCTTTGAGCTGTGCTAAAGCATCGTAAAAACTCGTCGTCGGAACAAGATAATCCGTCCCTTTAATACGGTATTGCGCCCACTCCATCCACTCGCGCGTATCGACCAAATTAAAACGCACGATGCCTCGGCTTCGCGCTTCCAATAAAGCTTCAAGCTCATCCGCGTCAATCTCTTTTTGATGTATTAACGCTTCGCACGCTTCTTTGCTTAAGCCTTGAGAATGCGTATGAGAAACCTCTTTGAGCCGCTCTTCTTCGGCAAGGGCGCGTGCATGTTCGGGCGTACAAAAAAGCGTACAGTGGCATGCGCCGTTTTGAGGAATCTCTTCATTGAGTGCCGGCGTACACGGGCAAAGACGATTGCCGGCCTTTTCCCTTTCCTCTTTCGTATTTCCGATGACCATAAAACAGGGACAATAGCGCTTACCGTAAATCAATTTATTACGTGTTAAGCCTTGTTGTATCGACTCTTTTACGTCATGAAGCGGCGTATACGTTAAAGAAAATTGTTGACATACTTTATCGCTAAAAGCTTGCGTTCGTTCAAATTCCGCCATAAATTCGGCTGAGTTCATATCTATTTTCGTTATCACGCGCATTCCTTAATCTTATACATTGAAGGGTTGTATTATAAAGAGTTTGAATTGGAAAGAGATTAAATCTTAGCGTTAGATCGCAAGCACGTTGAGTGAACTAAGCCAAAACTTGATCTCGCTCAAGCTTTTCGGGTATTTTTTTGATTATAATACGCCAAATTTCAAAGGAGTTTTTATGGAAATCAATAACGTACAAGTCTGTAACGTCTGTTTACGCACGAGCGAAGAGAGCCCGAATGCCGTTTTTATTAAAGCGATGAAAGGCGGGGAAGAGATTCACGTTTGCACGGGATGCATCCCGCACATCATTCACGGAAGCGGCGACGTTGCCAAATCAAATGCTCAAGTCACAGCGGAGTTAAATCGTTAAGTATCACTCAATTAAGGAGGAGGAAAACCTCCTCCTTTTCTGCTTCATTTCGCCTAATTAAGCTTCTTTTTCGTTAGAATAATCCGCTGTTGCTAAACGTTTGAGTTGTCTCCATCTGCGTTGTGCATCTTTTTTATTGTGTGCAAATAATGCTTCCGCTTCAACGGGATTTGACTTTTTAAGAGCCGCATAGCGTACTTCGTTCATCAAGAAGTGATCGTACATATCCCAATCCGGCTCTTTTCCGGTAATTTTGATCGGATTTTGACCTTCTTCTTCAAGACGCGGATCGTAAGTATAAATCGGCCAATAACCGCATTTGGTTGCAAGCTCGCCTTGATTTCCCGCTTGGCTTAAACCGCCTTTGATACCGTGTGCGATACACGGTGAATAGGCAATAATCAACGATACGCCCGGATACGCTTCAGCCGCTTCAAACGCCTTAATCGCTTGTGCTGCGGAAGCATTCGAGTTAATTTGCGCAACAAAAACATTGCCGTACGTCATCGCGATATAACCCAAATCTTTTTTCTGAACCGGTTTACCCGCAGCGGTAAATTGTGCGATAGAACCCGTACGTGAGGCTTTAGAGCTTTGTCCGCCGGTATTGGAGTAAACCTCGGTATCTAGGACTAAAATATTGACGTCTTCGCCGCTGGCGATAACGTGATCAAGTCCGCCGTAACCGATGTCGTACGCCCAACCGTCGCCGCCGAAAATCCATTGTGATTTTTTAGCGATATACTGCTTAAGGCTTAAAATGACTTCCGCACCCGCCGCCGTCGGATTGGCTTCCAACAAAGGAACGAGAAGATCGCGAATTTGTGCGCTTTTTTCACGGTCGTTTCTAAACTCTAACCAATCTTTATAGAGTGCCGCAATCGCGTTAGGTGCTTTTTCCAAGGAAGCTTCCATGATCATTTGAATACGATGGCGAAGCGTTTCCGCCGCGACATGCATACCCAAACCGAACTCGGCGTTATCTTCAAACAAAGAGTTACCCCATGCAGGACCGTGACCTTTGTCATTTTTACGATACGGAGTCGATGGAGCCGAACCGCCGTAAATAGACGAACATCCCGTCGCATTAGCGATCATCATACTCTCGCCGAACAATCGCGTTGCAAGCGTAATATACGGTGTTTCACCGCAACCTGGGCATGCCGCATGGAATTCAAAGAGCGGTTGTGCAAATTGAGAACCTTTAACGCTGCTTTTGCTTAAAATATCGTCTTTATAGCTTACTTTTTTGAAGAGGTAATCGGCATTGTCTTGCTCACCCGCATCAAGGCTCTCTTGAAGCGGAACCATCACAAGCGATTTTTCTTTGGTAGGACATGCTTCGGCACACAATTCACATCCCGTACAATCAAGCGAGGAAACTTGAATTTTAAATTTAAAGTTTTGATCTTTGAACTCTTTACCTTTAGCATCTAAAGCATGTACTTTGACGCCTTCAGGTGCCAAGGAAAGCTCTTGCTCGTTAATCAAAAACGGTCGGATAACCGCGTGCGGACAGACAAACGCACATTGATTACACTGAATACAGTTTTCTTCGATCCATTTCGGTACCGTAACGCCGATACCGCGTTTTTCATACTCGGTCGTACCGTGTTCAAACGTACCGTCTTCATAGCCTTTAAAGACCGAAACGGGAAGCGTATCTCCGCGTGCGGCATTGACCGGTTTTGCGATTGCTTCGACAAACGGAGTGCCTTTATATTTAACCTCTTCTTGAACCTTAACCTCGTCGACGAGATTAGCCCATGACGGATCGACGTCGACTTTAATCAAGCCGTTAGCGCCCACATCAATCGCTTTGTAGTTAAGCTCGACGATTTGTTCGCCTTTTTTACTGTAGGTTTTGTAGGCTTGTTTTTTCATAAACGTTTGAGCTTGCTCAAAATCGATGATGTTGGCAAGTTTAAAGAAAGCCGATTGCATAATCGTATTGCTTCGATTACCGAGTCCGATATCGCGTGCTAGTTTGGTTGCATTGATGATATAAAAATTGGCTTTGCGTTTGGCAAGAATACGTTTGACTTTATTCGGGATTCGAGCGATCGTCTCTTGTGCATCCCAAATAGAGTTAAGAAGGAATGTTCCTCCCTCGCGAATACCGTCGACCACGTCGTAAAGTTCCAAATACGCGGCGACCGAACAGGCGACGAAATGTGGATTGGAAACAAGATACGTCGAGCGAATCGGTTTTTTACCGAAGCGAAGGTGAGAACGCGTAAAACCGCCTGATTTTTTGGAGTCGTAAGCGAAATAGGCTTGGGCGTACATGTCGGTTTCGTCACCGATGATTTTAATCGAACTTTTATTCGCGCCGACCGTACCGTCCGCACCGAGTCCATAGAAAAGGCACTCTTTAGTTTCGGGGTCGCCGAGGCTGATTTTTTCTTTCACGTCCAAAGACTTAAACGTTACGTCATCGACGATACCGACCGTAAAGTCGTTTTTAGGCGCATCGGCTTTGAGGTTTTCAAAAACGGCCAACATCTGTGCCGGATCGACGTCTTTTGAAGAGAGACCGTAACGTCCGCCGACGATAATCGGAGCATTGGCGTGTCCGTAAAAAGCCGCACGCATATCAAGATACAACGGTTCGCCGATAGAACCTGCCTCTTTAGTACGATCCAATACGGCAATTTTTTTAACGGAATCGGGCATAACCGCCATCAAGTATTTGATGCTAAACGGTCGGTAAAGGTGCGGGGTAATAAGTCCTACTTTTTCGCCTTTGCCGATTAAATAATCGATCGTCTCTTTCAAACATTCGGTCACGGAACCCATTGCAACGACGATGCGATCGGCATCTTTCGCGCCGTAGTAGGTAAAAGGTTTGTACTCGCGTCCCGTCTCTTTGGAAATTTCGTCCATATAGTTCGCTACGATATCGGGCAATGCGTCGTAAAATTTATTTTGTGCTTCTCTGCCTTGGAAGTAAATATCGTCGTTTTGTGCCGTACCGCGCGTTTTAGGAGACTCAGGATTTAAGGCGTTATCGCGGAAGCGTTGAACCGCTTCTTTGTCGAGCAAACGATCAAAAACGGCGTAATCCATCACTTCGATTTTTTGAATTTCGTGAGAAGTTCTAAAACCGTCGAAGAAGTGTAAAAACGGAACACGCCCTTTAATGGCGCATAAGTGAGCAACGCCGGCCAAATCCATGACTTGTTGAACCGAACCGCTTGAGAGCATCGCATAACCGGTTTGGCGTGCGGCGTAAATATCTTGGTGATCGCCGAAGATCGAAAGCGCATGCGTCGCAAGCGTACGAGCACTCACGTGAATAACGCTCGGTAACAATTCGCCTGCCATTTTGTACATGTTAGGAATTTTAAGCAACAACCCTTGAGAGGCTGTATAAGTCGTCGTAAGCGCGCCGGCTTGAAGCGAACCGTGAACGGTACCCGCAGCACCGCCTTCACTTTGCATTTCAACCACTTTAACGGGCATTCCGAAAAGATTTTTTTTGCCCTGTGCTGCCCATACGTCGGTAAAATCCGCCATCGGTGAAGAAGGCGTTATCGGATAGATACCGGCAACTTCGGTAAACGCATACGATGCATACGCAGCAGCTTCGTTACCGTCCATTGTTTTCATGACTTTAGCCATTAAATTCCCCTTACTTTTAGTTTCGTTTATTTAAGAAAACTTCCCAAGAATCAGGCTTTGGAAGCATCAACCATACGCTGTAATCGATGATTATCTCATTCTACTTGGCGTTCTCTTAATAACTCATAAATGAAACTTCGGCTTCGATGATTTAATAAAAGTTTAACCAAGCTCTACTCAAAATCATAGTCTAAAAATATGATAAAGATATAACAATCTTAGCTTACTTGCGCAATAAGCTTAACGGCATCCAAAGCATCGCGAACGATACAATCGGTATGAGTACGGAGGTCGTAACGGCTTGCGTATCCGCACAAAACGCCGACGCTTTGAACACCCGCTTCTTTCGCGCATAGAATATCCATCGGCGTATCGCCGACCATCCACGTACGCGAAGGATCGCTACCGAGCGCGGCTAAGGCTTTTTGTATCGGTTCGGGGTGCGGTTTGGGGTGAGTCACGTTTTCGCGTCCGATCAAAACCTTAAAGTGATGCATCACGCCCATATGCTCCAAAAGGTCTTGCGAATACCGTGCCGTTTTGGTCGTGACGATCCCGAGCGTTGCGATTTGACTCGCATAGGTAATCGCTTCGTACGCCAAGGGTAACAACGTCGTTTTTTGACGCGAAATCAGGCGATAATGTTCTTTGTACACCCCCACGTACGCATCGGCTTGCGATACGTCGACGCCGAGCATCGTAAACATCAAATCCAAAGGGTGCCCGATGAGTTTTTTAATGCTCTCGTCTTCGGGAACGCTCGTTCCGAACGTCTCGAACGCAACGCCGAAACTTTCCAAAATAGCTTCGGTCGAATCGATGAGCGTTCCGTCTAGATCAAATAAAATCGTTTTTGTTTTCACCTTAATCATCCTTTTACATGTAAAGCACTATTATAATCGCAAGAGCATTAAAAAGGAGATACATGTTAACCAAAAGTGTGATACTGATTGCCCCGCTACTGCTGTGCGCCGCTTCGTTTCAAGACACCTTGAATTCGGCACTGAGTACAAGCTCTTCGACGCAAAAAAGCACCTCTTCCGCATCATCGAGCAGTTCGATTGCCGGCGTCAAAGAAGCGTTGAGTCTGGGAGCCGATCAAGCCGTATCGCTCTTGGGAAAAGAGGACGGATTTTTAAAGAACTCCGCCGTTAAGATTCCGCTTCCCGCATCGTTGAAACCGATTGCGACGGCGGCCGAAAAAGTGGGTGGAAAACGCTATGTCGATGATTTCGTAACGACGATGAACACCGCCGCTAGCAAGGCGATTCCTAAAACGGCTTCTATCTTAAGCGATACGATCTCGTCCATGAGCGTCGACGACGCCAATGCGATCATCAAAGGCTCCAACACCGCGGCGACGGATTATTTTAAAGCCAAATCGCAAGACAAGCTCTTAAACGCGTTGATGCCGATCATTAAAGAGAGCGTAGCGCAAAACAAAGTTATGAGCTCTTATCAAAGCCTAAAAGAGTTCTCGGGTACGACGAATGCCTCGTCGAAATTGGGAGACAATGCGCTAGTCGGACAAGCCTCGTCGATTGCAAAAGGGTTCGGGATCACGGACGTCGTTCCGGAAAATGACGAAAATATCGAAGCGTATATCGGTCGTAAAACCTTGGACGGACTTTTTTACATGATTGCCGAAAAAGAGAAAGCTTTGCGTAGCAATCCTTTAGCAAGCGGAAGTTCAATTATTCAGCAAGTCTTCGGTAAATAATCGGTCTTTAATACGTTTGAGGGTTTAAAGGAGGATGAGGAATGCTGATCTTTTTCTCGTCAAACGTTAGTTTGACTTTTTCGGTCAAGGAAAAACTAACGGCAGCAGCGTCTTCGTTTTGAACCCAAAAACGAACCGTCAATTTCACGCACGTTTGTGCCAGCTCGCTTACGGCGACAAGAGGTGCAGGCTCTTTTAAGACTTTATCTTCCGCCTCAATCAAGGATTGAAGCGTCTCTTTGGCAAGACGAAGATCGTCTTCATAGCCGATGTTAAACACCAAGTCGATACGCGAAGTCGGTTTTGCCGAAAAGTTCGTAATATTTTTACCGATGACCGCAGAGTTGGGGATAATAATCTGTTTGTTGTCTGCCGTTTTTAAAACGACGCTAAAGAGGTTCAGCTCTTCGACCGTACCGTTTTCGCCCGCAATTTGAACCGAGTGTCCGATTTTAAACGGACGGAAAAAGACGAGTAAAATGCCGGCTCCGACATTGGAAAGCGTGCCTTGAAGCGCAAGACCGATCGCAAGACCCGCCGTTCCGAGAACCGCCAAGAAGGAAGTGGTGTTTATGCCTAGATTGCTAAGCGCGGCTAGGATAATCACCACCAAAAGGCCGAAGTACACGACGTTGGAAAAGAAACTGGTAACGGTTTCGTCGATTTTGGACTTGCGCATTCCTTTGACGACGATGGCCGTCAATAGGGATGCGATCTTTTTCCCGACCCAAAAAATGAGTAAAGAAGCGAGTACCTTAACGCCGTAAAGCGTCACAAAATTAACGACAACCGTCCAACTCAAATCCATATGCACGTACACGACCCTCTTAACTTATTTTTTGAAAATTGCGTCAACTCTTCTGTTTTCGGCACGACCCGCTTCTGTGTCGTTGGTTGCAACCGGTTTGCTTTCGCCAAATGCTTCCGTCGTTACTTTAGCACCGGAAACGCCGAGTGTTGAAAGTGCTTTTGCAACCGCTTTTGCACGTTGATCGGAGAGTTTCATATTGTACGCGTCGCTACCTTTAGAGTCTGTGTGACCTTCAAGAACAACACTGTAACCCGGATTTTGTTTCATAAAGTCTGCGACTTTTTGAATTTCAGGCATGAATTCAGGTTTTACGGTTGATTTGTCGAAATCAAATTTAACATGTAAACGGATAATTTTCGTACATCCGTCGGCATCGACTACGGTACCTTTAGGGGTATTCGGACATTTGTCTTTGTCATCGTACACGCCATCGCCGTCGCTATCTTTTGGAGCTGCCGGTGCTACGACGGGAGCCGGTTTTACTTCGGGTTTAGCCGCTACGACGGGAGCCGTTTTAGCGTCGAAAGGAACGACGAAGCCGAGGGTATAGAACAAGTTGTTGTCGCCGCCGTGAAATTTAATACCGTGACGAACTTCGGCTTTCAATGCAAAATTGTCGGTGACCCAGTATTTAACGCCGCCGCCGTATTGTGCGAACATACTGTCTCTGTTTTCAAATTGCTCGTTTTTAACGTCTTCGTAACCGATACCCACTAAAGCGTACAATGCCATTTCAGGAGACATTTTGTACTCTTTAACCAAGTTACCGTAGTAGCGGTTAAAATCGGTGCTGTCGTGACCGATTTTGTAATCAACGTTATCGGATCGATCGTAACCCAATTCGAATTGGTCGAAGATGGTATTGTCAAGATTGACTCCAAATCGCAAACCGTACGTCAATTGCTCTTTAAGATCGAGATTTCCCTCAGGTTGAACGCCGCCGATCGTCGGTGTCACTTCGTAGTTGTATGCAGTCGGTGCCGCAAACGCCAAAGATGCCAATGCCGCCAATGAAAACACTGTTTTTTTCATGACTCTATCCTTTTTAAACTAATATTTCTAACATTTCATATGTGAGTTTTAAATTATAGCATAACTCTTAGCTGAGAAACATTAAATTTACGGCTTAATCCAATCGTTTTCGTTATGCATCACCCCGATAATCGACGTCGATACGGGCGTGATCTTCTTATTGACCGCCGTGATCTCGCTGGGAATCACTAAAAAAAGGTACGGATTGTCGGCTACGATCTTGGCAAAAATCTCCCGATACAAGGCATCGAATTTCTCTTGATCGACGATTTTTTCGGCTTCTTTAATCAAACGATCGACCTCGGCATTTTCGTAACCGACGAAATTAAATCCGCCTTTACGGCTTGATTCGCTGTGCCAAATCGTATACGCGTCCGATTTGAGTCCCAACGACCACGCCATCAATACCGCTTCAAATTTGCGAGGGAAAATCACCGTGTTTAAAAAAGCTTGCCATTCAAGGGCGCGCAATTTCATCACGACGCCTGCTTTTTGCAACTGGTATTGCAATACCTGCGCCGCCGCCGTACGATTGGAACCGGTGGTGAGTTCAAATTCAAACGGATGATTTTCGTCGTAACCCGCCTCTTTTAAAAGTGCTTTGGCTTTTGCAATATCGTGTTTTGGGGCTTGAACTTCCGTATTAAACGCTCCCGTTCCGGGGAGAAAAGGTCCCGTGCACACTTTACCGTGACCGAAATACAAAATATCGACCAGCTCTTGACGATCGATTGCCAAAGAGAGGGCTTCTCTGACTCTAGGATCTTTAAATTTTTCCGATCGGAGATTGAACCCCATATACGTATAGACATGTGAAATCTCTTCGTAGATCGTATAATAATCCCTAAAATCCGCATCGACTTGCCGCTCCAACTGTAAAGGCGTGAGCGTTCCGACATCAAGTTGACGGGACTTGAGCATCAAAAACTCCGAAGAGGGATCGGGAAGATAGTGAAAGACCATCGTATCGATCTTCGGGCTACTTTTAAAATACGTCGGATTGGCTTTTAAAACGGTGTCTTTGGAAATTTGAAACTGATGTAAGACGTACGAACCCGTACCGATCGGAGCTTGGTTAAACTTACTCGTCATCAAATCGGTTTCGCCCTTAAGCAGATGTTCGGGCAAAATTTCCATCATCCATACTTCCAAGGCTTTAAAATAGGGGTATTTGTATTTAACTTCCACGCTAAATTCGTCGAGCATCTTGACATGTGAGATGTGCATAAAGCCTGAAGCATAGGGAGTAAAAATCTTAGGAGACGTAATCGTCTCGTACGTAAAAAGCACGTCTCGTGCGTTAAAAGGCACACCGTCGCTCCATTTTACGTCGCGGCGAAGGTGAAAGACGAGCGTCGTATCGTCTTTAAACATATAGCTTTCCGCTAGTTCGGGAACGATGTTGGCATCTTTATCGTATTTGACCAAGCCGTTAAAAATCCATTGCGTAATCAAAGAACTCGCCGAATCGGTGGAAAGAATCGGATTGAGTCGGCTCGGATTGGCGGATAAAGACAGGTGTAGCGTGCCGGCGTAGAGATGACATGTTACGAAAAAAAGGAACATTAAAAGTGTTTTCATGGAAAAATTATACCACACGGAATCATTTTACTAACATCATGCGTATGCTTTAGCGTGCGTCATAGGCTTCTTGTAAACCGTCCGCCTCGTAAGAGGCTAACTTTAGTGCCTCAGTGGCTAAGGTAGTAAAAAAAGCTTAGCTCTTTTTACATGTTAAAAATAAAAAAAGCTTCCAGACCGGGCAATCTGGAAGCTGATTTTTAAAAAGGTTAAGTGATTCACAAAAAGGAGGTAATTGTCTTGGTAACGAAAGTATAGAGAAGTTGTTTAAACACTCTCTTAATCTTTCGTAAACAAAAAGTTAATAAGAGATATTTTCTCTTTTTTCAAAAGCGTATCGACGAAACTATTTACGATCGATTGTCCGAGCGTTAACTCTAGTGCGCTACAATTTTATATGGATTTTTTGCGGAGGGAGTACCGATATGAGTTCACGTTTTTCGCGTTGCGGTTGGGTAAAATTAAGCGATCCCGTGTATGTAGCGTACCATGACGAAGAGTGGGGAAAAGCCCTGCACGGCGAGCGTGCTTTGTTTGAGCTGTTTTGCCTAGAGACGCAATCGGCAGGGCTTAGTTGGCTCACGGTGCTCAAAAAACGCGACGGCTATCGCAAAGCGTTTGCCGACTTTGATCTTGAAAGCGTTGCGAACTTTGGAGAAGAAGAGATCGCTTCGATCCTGCAAACGGGCGAAGTGATCAAAAGCCGTCCCAAGATCGAAGCGATCATCGCCAATGCGCGCTTGTTTCAGCGTATTATTCACGAGCACGGCTCGATCGACGCTTACTTTTGGAACTATGTGGACGGCAAAACGATCGTTAACGACGTAGCGGATTATAAACATGCCGCGTGTACTTCCGTCATTTCGGATGCCATCACCAAAGATCTGAAAAAACGGGGATTTAAATTTGTAGGCTCTACCACGATCTACGCGTTTATGCAAGCGTGCGGTATGGTGAATGACCACGAAAACAGTTGTCGATACAAATACCATGACCTTTGAAATTTTAAACGACTACTGCCTCAGCCATATCGGTGCGATCAAAGAGTACCCTTTTGACGCTACAACCGCCGTTTATAAAGTCGGCAATAAAATCTTTGCCCTCATCGATGAAGAGAGCCGACCTCCACGCATCAATGTCAAGTGTGATCCCAACTATGCTAGGGAGCTGCGCGAACTATACGCAAGCGTTACCGCAGGGTACCATATGAATAAAAAGCATTGGAACACCATCATTTGTGAAGGCGAAGTCGATGACGCGTCCATTTTTGAGTGGATCGACGACTCGTACGACCTTGTTTTCAGCTCACTCACTAAAAAAATGCAAACGTTTGTCCGCAATTCATAACAGGAATCTTTATGTTTATCATCTCTTTAACCTATCACAAATCCCTTGAGGAAGTCGATGCCCATCTCAGTGCGCATGTCGAATTTCTCAAAAAAAACTATGCGCAAGGTGTTTTTTTAGCCTCAGGACGTAAAAATCCTCGCAATGGCGGCGTTATCTTGGCACTTGCCTCCTCCAAAGCAGAGATTGAAGCGATCATCGCACGTGATCCTTTTTACATTCATGAGATCGCAAAGTACGACATCATCGAATTTACACCCTCCATGACCGCTCCTGAGTTTGCATTTTTAGCCAATCGTTAAAGGACTCTTATGGCACCGAATGAAGCCTACCTTCAAAACACCTCGATTATTGATTGGCTACACCCACGCATTGTCGCTAAAGCGAAGGAGCTAAGAGGCATGTTGCGAAGCGATGTGGAGATAGCCAACAACTGCTTTACGTTTGTGCGAGACCACATTCATCACACGGGCGATCACAAAAGTACGGTCATTACATGTAAAGCCAGCGACGTTTTGGTGCATCAAACCGGTTGGTGTTTCGCCAAGAGTCATCTCTTAGCCGCTTTGTGTCGAGCTAATGGCATTCCAGCAGGTTTTTGTTACCAAAGACTGAGCCTTTTTGATAACGGTGAGCCTTACACGTTGCATGGATTTAACGCGCTTTACCTCAACGATTTTGGTTGGTACCGCGTTGATGCTAGAGGCAATAAAGCAGGGGTCAATGCAACATTCTCTCCACCGCTTGAGCAACTTGCCTTTAGAATCAAAGCATCGCATGAAATCGACTTCCAAGAGATACTAAGTGAGCCTTTGAGCATCGTCATTACAGCCTTGCAAACATACACAAGCTTTGAAGAGTCTCTCAAACATCTTCCCGATTGCACGGAAATAACACCGCTTTAGATTTACATGTAAAGAGTGAAGCCCTCTTTTACGCAGACTCGAAAGCTTCACGAATGCGCTTAACATCGCGTATTGGGGGCAGTCCAAAAAGACGTGCGTATTCACGGCTAAACTGAGAGGGACTTTCATAGCCTACTTTAAAAGCAACATTGCTCGCTTCCATCTCTTCAACCATTAACAATCTTCTCGCCTCTTGCAAACGCAAGGATTTCTGGAACTGTAAAGGACTCATCGTGGTGACGCGCTTAAAATGATGATGAAACGACGATGCACTCATCGCCACTTCGTGTGCCAGTGTTTCAATACGCAATGGCTCCGCGAGATCATTTTTGATCATCGTGATCGCCTTAGCGATGCGCTGTGCGAGACTGCCATTTTTAGCAAACTGCCGTATGATAGCGCCACCTTTGTCTTGGACTATGCGGTAAAGGATTTCACGCGTAATCATAGGAGAAAGCATGTTGATGTCTTTTGGATGATCAAGCAGGCGCACAAGCCTCAGGATGGGGTCAAGCAGTAACGAACTGTTTTCGCCAAAATAAAGCCCACGTTCAGGCTGTTGCAGACTCTTTTCATCATCAACCTCGTGGAGAATTTCCCAAACTTCGTCCATCGAGAAGGTCAATTGCAAGGACAAATAGGGCTTTTGCGCAGATGCTTCTTGAATTTGCACGCGCGCAGGCAGATGCACGGAGGAGATAAGATACGTGTTTTTATCATAAGAGAACATCTCGTCTCCTAACCCAACCGCTTTAGAGCCTTGAGCAATAAGGCATAAGGATGGCTCATAAAGGGTATGTAAAAACTCCGTTGGTGTTGCCGTGCAAAAAAAATATAAAGAAGGCACGTCTGTATTGGTTCGACCCTCGCAATGAGCGTGTTTTTCTATCAATCGTTTCAGTTCATCTTGTTGAAGTTGCATTAATTCATTTTCCATAAGCGCCTCTTTTTTTTTCATTCTCTGTGCATCATTATAAAACAATTTAGAGGATTAGGCAATAAATATTGAAAAATATTCTACCACTTAGCATCACTTTCGTTCTATAATAACATCATTAAAACACAGGAGAAACCATGGTTGACTTTACGTATCATAACCCCACAAAAATAGAATTTGGAAAAGAGAAAGAGAATCTTATTGGTGCAGAAATTGCAAAAGAAAACATTACAAAAGTCCTGCTTTGCTACGGTAGTGAACGCATCAAAACCGATGGACTTTATGAAAAAGTCACCTCATCACTGAAAGCAAAAGGTATCGCTTGGGTTGAACTTTCAGGCATCGTCAGCAATCCAAAACTCGCTAAAGTCAACGAAGGTATTGCACTGGCTAAAAAAGAGAAGGTGCAAGCCATCCTTGCCATTGGTGGAGGCTCTGTCCTTGATAGCGCTAAAACCATCGCTGTTGGAGCTTTACATGGTAATGATGTTTGGGACTTTTTCATTGGCAAAGCGAGCATTGAGAAGGCGCTCCCTGTCTATGCCATCATGACGCTTGCCGCAACGGGAAGCGAGATGAACGGCTTTGCGGTTGTCAGCAACGAAGAGACCAAACAAAAATATTCAATCCAATCAGCGCATATCTACCCAAAAGTTTCTGTGCTCAATCCAGAACTGACCAAAAGTGTTCCTAATGACTATTTAGCCTACTCCGCGGTTGATATTATTGCACATTCCATTGAAGGCTACTTTACAGCCCCAGATCAACCACATTTTCAATCGCGCATGGTCGAGGGGATTGTTAAAACCGTTATGGAAACAACTGAGATTTTGCTCAAAAATCCTGAAGATTACAATGCCAGAGCTGAGTTTACATGGGCGGCGACACAAGCATTGAACGGCTCAACCACAGCAGGAACCAACCTTTCAGGCTTTCCAAGCCACATGATCGAACACTCACTATCAGCACTGTTTAACATCGCTCATGGTGCAGGTCTTGCCATCGTCATTCCTGCATGGATGCAATGGTACAAAAACAAAAATCATGCACAATTTGAGCGTTTTTCAAAAGAAATTTTTGGATTAGATTCAGTCGATGAAGGCATCCTTGCTCTTAAAAACTGGTTTGCTAAAATTGGCGCACCCGTAAGTCTTGAGAAAGTTTCTATCGGCAAAAACGAGATTTCTGCTATTGCTGAAAATGCAGCACACACTGCTGTAGTGTGGGGCATGAGCGACACCTATACACAGCGAGCTATCGAAGATATTTTACACAACGCCTAAACGAAAGGGGATTTAATTCCCCTTTGAAAGCCAAAACGCTTCGGCTAAACTCAACTCCTCTTCACTAAAAACAGCGATACCACTCTCTTGTAAAAGTTTACATGTAATGCCCGAATCGTTCACACGCGTGCTGGTAAATGTGCCATCATAAATGACATCTTTACCACACGAGGGGCTTCGAGCCTTCAAAATCGCCATACACACGCCCTCAAGTTTTGCGATGCGCAAGCTCTCTTTCGCCCCTTTTGAAAATGCCTCGCTTACGTCTTCGCCGATTCGATTGACGACACGGTTCGTTCCTTGGAGAACTTCGCAAGCAGGACGCGGGACGCTAAGTCCTCCGAGCACTTCGGGGCACAAAGGTACTAAAACGCCCTCGTCCTTCCACCGCTCCAAAATCGTTACATGTAATGCGTTATTGCCGCCGTCGTATTTCACGTTTTCGCCGAGCAAACACGCACTGATCAAAATCTTTCGTCGGCTCATTTAAAATCGTCCTTGGCATTTTTAACTTGCCAGCGCAAGCGTTTATAGCGGAGGCGATTGCGCAGGCGTTTGACTTTATCGATGTCGCGCATATCGATACTGATGGCGGTATCTTCCAAGTCGTTGCCTTTGCCGATCGTAATATTGTCGGCTTTTCGCAGAGCCAACTTTTGCGACTGAAAGACGCTACGATGCCCCGTAATTAAAAAGGCGATGACCACGCTCAGTGCCGCGTAATTTGCCATATGCACGCCAAACAACTCCACTGCCATGATAATGGAAGCGATGGGAGAGTTGGTCGCACCCGCCAAAACGCTGACAAACCCAAGCGCGGCAAAGAGTGCGACGTGATTGCCGCCGATGAGATCGCCAAACGCCGCACCGCTCGTCGCGCCCACGTAAAACAAGGGCGTAATAATACCGCCGCTTCCGCCTGAACCTAAGGTAATCGCCGTAAAAAACGTTTTAAAAACGGCATCGTACCAATGCACGTTATCCGAAATCAGCGGATTGGGGCTGAGGGCGTCTTTAATGGTCGCAAGACCGAGTCCTAAGTAGCTTTCCGAGAAAAAGTACGAAACGAGTGCCATCACCAGTCCCGCAACAAAGGCTTTCAGGTAACGATTGTACGGAACGGCTTTGATGTACTCTTCGATTTTATTGACCGTCGTAATGAACAAATCGGCGATTAAGCCGAAAAAGACGCCTGCCAAAACGACATGTAAGATTAATGAAAAGTCCAAGTTAAACGAACGGTAGAAATTGATGTCGTAGTAATGGTATTTGACGCCTAACACCTGAGCCGTGATAAATGCCGCAAAACCGGAGATAAACGAGGGTAAAAGAACATCGTACATAATCGCACCGATAATTAAGACTTCGATTCCGAAAATTGCCCCCGCGATAGGCGTACCGAATACCGAAGCAAAACCCGCACTAATACCGCAAATGACAAGCTTTCGGCGGTCGGATTTAGAAAATTTGAGCAGAGTTGCCGCAAACGAAGCCGCGCCCGCACCGATTTGCGCTCCCGGTCCCTCTTTTCCGACCGAACCGCCCGAAAAGATCGTGAGTACCGTTGCGACCAGTTTAACGGGAATTACTTTGGCATTGATGTAACCGTCGCGCTTATGCACCGCTTCGATGACTTTTTCCGTACCGTGTCCCGTCGCGTTTTGATCGAACGTTCGCACGATCCACGTCGTTAGCATCAACGCAAAAGGCAACGTGAAATAAAAC
The DNA here is from genome assembly GCF_001548055.1 of Sulfurospirillum cavolei. Lineage (GTDB taxonomy): Bacteria > Campylobacterota > Campylobacteria > Campylobacterales > Sulfurospirillaceae > Sulfurospirillum. The sequence goes on along the minus strand of NZ_AP014724.1, from coordinate 465,512 downwards.
GGAAACGGGAGTAAACTCCGTGTCTGTTCGGCAGTTGAGAGGATGTTTAAAAAGACGGAAATCAAGCCGCCGATCATAATGCCAACGGCGGAGGAGAGAAGCAACCATTTTGAAACGCTGAAAAAAATAACCGTTTGCTCAACAACGTGTTTATTCATAAAAACTCTTTAAATTTTGGGCTTGTCTCATTATAGCCCACTTTTATAAATTTTTTATCAATACTAAAGCGTTATCCGACCATCGATGCGACAATTTCTCTTGCGCGTTTTTTCGCCGCTTCCACCTCATCGAGCACCAAAGCCACAGCCATACGGCGCCCCACATGGCTCACAGGCTTTCCAAAAATGCGTACATATGAGTTTTTCGAAAACGCACTCTCAGGGATGGTAAGAGTTGGCACATGCTCTTCATTCATGCTTTTAAATGCCCCACTCGCGCCCGCTCCATAAAAGGTAAAATCAAGTGGCAAGCCCAAAACCGCTCTTACATGTAAGGCAAATTCGCTCTGGCTTTGCGTGATCATCGTGACCATTCCGGTATCGTGCGGACGAGGGCTCAGTTCACTAAAGTACACCTCATCGTCTTTGACAAAAAATTCCACACCAAAAAGTCCACGACCGCCCAAGCCGTCTGTCACTGCTTTTGCCATCATCTGCGCTTTGGCTAACACTTCAGGTTTCATCGGCACAGGTTGCCAGCTCAGCACATAGTCGCCGTTTTCTTGGATATGCCCGATCGGTTCGCAAAAGACCGTCTCTTTGCCGTTGCGCACGGTTAAAAGTGTGATCTCATAGTCAAAAGGTACAAATGCTTCGACGATCAGCTCGCTCGCGTCACCTCTGGCCTCTTTGGCGATCTCCCACGCTTTTTGGACGTCCGCCTCACTTCGGATGACACTTTGACCATGCCCTGAGGAACTCATCACAGGCTTGACCACACACGGAATGCCGAGCACTTTTGTCGCTTCTTCTAAGGCTTCAAGCGTTTTCACAAAGACATAGCCACTGGTTTTAAGCCCCAAGGTCTCCGCGGCAAATTCGCGAATGTTTTTACGATTCATCGTCTTTTTAACGGCGTCCGCATTGGGGATGACGCAAAAGCCCTCTTTCTCCGCTTCGATGAGCGCTTCAATGCTCAAAGCTTCCACTTCAGGCAAGATGAATGTTGGCTTTTCAAGGCGAATCACCTCCAAAAGCTCCTCTTTGTTTTTCATGTTGATGACATAGCTTCGATTGGCGACCAAGTGTGCAGGTGCTTTGGGGTATGAATCCACCGCAACGGTCTCAATGCCCAAACGAGAGGCTTCGATAACGACCTCTTTGCCCAGCTCGCCGCTTCCTACGAGCATGATTTTGGTACTGTTACTTTTAAGGGGAGTTGTAAAGTGCATGGCTTCCTCTTTGTGTTAGTTTGAGAGATTTTACACAAAAGTGGTTTAAGAAATGAAAGAAGTCTAAATTTTATCGCTCTTGGTTGGATATACTGTTTATTTAAAATCTGTTTTACATGTAAAGGCTATTTATGGATTTTTTACCTCAAATTCTTCTCCTAAGTTCGCTCCTCATTTTCGTCTATTTTTGGCTCAAACCGCGCACTAAAGCCAAACCAAGCCCTCAAAAACAAGAAGAGATTCGCCAGATGTACCGCGAACGACTGAAAACAGAACTCGCCACCATCGACGATCCAAACGAGCGCCAAACCCAAAAAATCGCTCTTCTCAAAGCATTTTCCAAAGAGTTAGAGTTCAACCTCTTTTTCGATAAAAACGATGTTCAAACGCTGATGCAAGAGTTGGCGGGGTACTAGAAAAAGAAGCTTTATACTATCTAGTTATCTGCCACAATACATTACTGTTGAGCATACTATAAATTGAACAATCATTATTCCAATTGCTGTACACACTGCTGATTGTATTATTGCTTCATCACACTCAATTGATGTTGCTGACTTTGTTACTAGACCATATATCATAGCCCCAAAAAAACCACCTGGAAGTATAAAAAAATAACCTATCTATGCCATAGCATCTTTAATAAATATCCAATAGTAAAGTACAGATATTGTTAATACAATGGAAGATCCTGCTATAACAGCTAACCGTAATTTTAATATTAATAATAAACTAAAAATAATAGCTTGAGGCAACCATAAATATAAAAAATTTGGGAGAAAATAAGTATTTTTTGGCAAAATTATTGTTATAACGCTTACACCAATAAGTACAACGAGTAAGGTAATGGGCTTTTCATTTATTGTATATTTCAAAATTATTCCCTTTAATAAAAGAAATATGAAAACGAAGTAAATCTATTGTAGATATAAATTTGTCTTTTACATGCAAAGGTCTTGAAAAAAGTATAGCAAAAAGCTATTCAAAATAAGCAAAATTTTTTATTGATTTTATAAGCTAAGACTATTCAAAATGATTTATGAGATTTGAAGAAATATAAAAGAAGGGAATGCAAGGGAAAATCCCTTGCATAAAGAACAAAAGTCTGAACAACTTTTGCAAAAAAACGATTAACGTTTTCAAGGAAACTTTTAATGATTCCTCGAAAGAAATCATTAACGTTTAGAGAATTGTGGGCTACGGCGCGCTTTTTTCTTACCGTATTTTTTACGCTCAACAACACGTGAGTCACGTGTCAATAAGCCGTGTGGTTTTAAGATCGCTCTAAAGTCTGCGTCCATAGAAGCAAGTGCTTTAGAGATACCGTGGCGAAGTGCGTCAGCTTGTGCTGAATAACCGCCACCAAGTGTGTCAGCTTTAATGTCAAAACTTGTCTCTTGTTTTGTAAGAGCAAGAGGTTGACGAACACGTTTTTTAATGGTCTCATGACCACCAAGCCACGCTTCAAAATCAATACCATTGACAACAATGCTACCTTTACCTGGAGTGACCCATACTTTAGCGATTGCTGTTTTTCTTTTACCGGTTGCGTATACTTTTGCCATATTACTTTACCTCTGCTTTAACTTGCGCTGTGTGAGGGTGCTCACTACCGGCATAAACTTTTAGCTTTTTGATCATCTCTTTAGCAAGATTTGTTTTAGGTAACATGCCTCTTACCGCAAGTCTGTACAATTTTGCTGGGTTGCTGTTCAAAAGATCACCCAATTTTTCAGTTTTAACGCCACCGAAATATCCTGTGTGTCTGTGATACAATTTTGTGTCTAATTTTGTTCCACTAAACTCTACTTTTTCCGCATTGATGATGATAACGAAATCGCCACAATCAACATTTGGAGTAAAATAAGGTTTATGTTTGCCTCTGAGCAGTGTTGCTACTTCTGTAAGGACTTTACCAAATCGCTTACCAGCAGCGTCCACTACGATCCAGTCGCGTTTGACTTCGCTTGGCTTAATCGCAAGTGTTGCTTTCATGTGTCATAACCTTTGACGTATTTATTTAACGAAGTGCAAGTGTAATCAAATAATACTTAAATAACGCTGAAATTAAGTGTACTATAAGCTTTTAAGAAGCTCCACACCCTCGTTTTGCAAATAGCAAATATACGCCTCCACGGGCAAGTTGTAGATCTGCGTAAGAGCGTCTTGGTAGAGCTTGATTTGCGTTTGATGTTTACTACTCTGCTTTTTCGAACTTTTGTAGTCCACAACAACGATACGATCTGGAAATTCAAGCAAAAGGTCGATCTGCTTGCGCTCTTTTTGGTACATGAGCGGTTGCTCTTTAAAGATTTTTGCACCCTCAATCAAATCCAAAAAGGCTTTACAAGAAATAAGCTTTTCACCCCGCTGATAAATCGCCCTCATCGCCGTCTCATCCAAAAGCGGTGCAAAACGGTTTTGAAGTGCGGTGTATGCACACTTGAGCGAAGCTTCATCAAAACGCTCCATCATCTCAAGCAGATAGTGCTGTGCAATTCCAAACGTGATCGAAGCGATCTCAGCGCTCTCTTCCTCATCGGGAGCACTTGCCACCTCTTGCGCACCGTAACGTTTCGGTTCGTATACGCGCATCGTACTTGTCGCAACGGCGACTTCTTTTGTGGAGGCGCTGATGGCACCTCGCTCAGTCGTGCTCAGCTCCAGCATCTCAAACGCACTGTTTTGCGCTTTCGCACAGACAAAAAGCGAACGTTTGGCTCTGGTAAAAGCGACATAAAGCGCGTTAAGCCTGTCTTCGACCATTAAAGCACTCTCATGCGCTTTGGCTTTGGCATACGAATCATCCACCGTTTCGCGCCCTGCCATGCTCAGATACAACCCTTTGATCTCCACTTCGTCATAATGCCACAACAGCGTGTCACTTCGGTTGTTGTCGCGACTGAGGCGATCACACACGATGACGTGCTCAAACTCCAAGCCTTTGGACTTATGAACGGTTAAAACACGAAGACCGTCTACATCCTCACTTTTGGCTTCATCACTCAGCTCATCCAGCGCAAATAAAAAGCTCTCGATCTCCTCATAACGGCTCGCAACTTCTAGGAAACTGAGCAGATCGGCACTGCCATCAAACAGCTTGTAGGTTTCAATGATCTTCTCTACCAAAAGAAGTGGTGCGACATTGACATCAAACGCTGACTTAAAAAGCGGCGCATCCCAAGCCTCGCCGATGAGTGCGAGAAAGCTCGCTTTGTAGAGTTCATCGCCAAAGTAGAGGTATTTGAGCAGAGCAATGATGGCTTTGATGGAGCGCACATCGATTAGTTTTAAGGTCGCTTCAAGCCTTACATGTAAAGTAGGAAACTGCGCTTGCACAAGTTCCTTAAAGGCTTTGGCGTCTTTGTTGGTATGCACTAAAAGTGCGATGTCTTTAGGCTTTACTCCCTCTTTTAAAAGCAGTGCCACTGCCTCCAACACCAAAGGCTCGATGGATTCTTCGATGCGCACATTGATGTAACCCTCGCCCGTAGCTTTTGCCACCTTTTGCGGTTCATAGCCTTTGATCTTACATGTAAAGAGTTCATTGACAAAATCCACCACCAATTCGTTGCTTCGATAGTTGGTATCCAGTGCGTTGATGTCTAGATGCAAACTCTTCTTTGCGTATCCAAACAGCTCTTTAGCACCTCCTCTAAAACGATAAATCGACTGCTTGACATCGCCTACAAAAAAGAGTGTTTTAAACTCTTTCACGCCTTGCCCTGCGCGTATCTCTTCGATAATCGGCAGTAAAATCTGGTACTGCACGATGCTCGTGTCTTGAAACTCATCGATGAGCAGATGCTCTATCGCACCATCGAGTCTAAAATAGAGAAAATCTTTGCTGATCTCTTGGTGCAAAAGGGTGTAGAGCAGATTGGTCACGTCATCAAACGCAAGCTCGCCGTACTCGCTCATCAAAGCTCTAAGACTCGCATCATACACCGCGAACAGTTTGCCCAGTTGTCCTAAAAAATACGCTTCTTTGGCATTGACATGTGCGTTTAACGCGTGTTTGAGCTCCATTAACAGCGTATCAACCTGTTCATTGGTATACTTTTTATAGTCCCAATACCCAAAGTCGTCGCGCTCCAAGTATTTTTTAGAAAGCAGATCGCCTAGCGTCTGCGCTTTTAACGTCGCAAGTCCACGCGCCGAGAGTCCGCTTTGCTCAAAGTACGCTCGTATGCGCTCCAAAATATCCAAACACGGTTTGAGGGAGGGATAACTCCCCTCTTCCAACGTGCTCACGTCAAGTTCTGATTTTTTCTGATAAAGCGTGTTTAAAAGGCTAAAAAGATCCCCCAGTTTTTTGTCTTCAGTGAGGCTAAACGCGATGAGTGCGTTGTAAAGATTGTGGCGTTTGCACCCTTGGATAAAACGCTCCACCAACTCGCTCTCAAGCCTTTTTTGCCCGACGACAAAGTCAGGTTGCAAGCCTACATGTAACGCGAAATGGCGCAAAATGAGTGAGAAAAAAGAATCCAGCGTTGAAATTTTGATGTCGGCTTGAAGCAAGGTTTGCATCACGCGCTCTTTTTGTGCAAGCAACACCTCTTGAGACTTGCCCGTTTGCGTGGCAATTGCTTCTAGCTCATCTTTGCTCTCCAAGTGTTTGAGCGTCTCAAAGATGCGCGTTTTCATCTCCGCGGCGGACTTGTTCGTAAAGGTAAGTGCGACGATCTTTTGCGGATTTGCACCCATAAACAGAAGCGAGAGGTAACGTACACTGAGCGCAAAGGTTTTGCCACTTCCTGCACTGGCTTCAAGCGCTAAATAAGGACTGAGATTCATATCTGCTCCTCTCTTCCGCATAACTGCACATACGGACACAGCCTGCAATGCTTGATCTCATCGCAAAGTTCATACCCATTGATCGGTTTAGATAGCTCCAAAAGTTTTACATGTAAAAGTGCTTTTTTCTCTTCCAAAAAGCCATCTTCCACCAAAACACCCTCTTTGAGGTCGTAATAATAGACCCTCGCAACCTCTCCCAAATCACCGGCGATCAGCGTGTAAAAGACCAGTTGAAAATCGACGGTGCTCTCTAATGTTCGCTCGCTCGTTATGGGCACTTTTCCGCTTTTATAGTCAATCACGAAGAGTTTTCCCGCTTTGTGATCGATGCGATCCATCTGCCCTTCTAGTGTAAAACCCTCATACGAAATTCTGTGCGAAAACTCTTTTTTGAAAACAGAAAATCCCTCTTCAAAACGTTCCACTTCATGGCGCATAAACGGGCGCAGTTTTTCAAGCCACAAGTCAACGAAATAGCCCCACACTTCATGTCTGTTCTGCTCTTTCAAACGTGTTTCGATGGCAGTGTAAAGGCTTTTCTCATCACGCAACGCTTCATCGCAGATGGCATCTTCAAGCACGTTATGAAGCGCTATCCCAATCGTTTGCTCATCGATCACACTGCTTGGCATCTTCGCCTCTTTGAGGTGTGCGAGGTAGCGAAAGTAAAACTGACGTTTACATGTAAGCAGGGTTTTGAGCTTCGTTGCGGAGAGTGGAAACGCTTTTAGATCGTGCGGCGCGTCGATAAAAGGCTGTTCGTACAGTGCTTTGGGCGCATGGCGTTCAAACAGAAGCGGTTGCAACGCTTTCTCGTCTGCCATGATGCTCGTATCAAATCCAAGTTCGTCTAAAAAGCGCGAAGGCATAGAGGTTTCGTTTTTCACATATGCAATAGCAACTTTTTGCGCGCGTGAAAAGAGCTGATGGTAGTAGTAACGTTGTAGATTTTCACGATCACGCTTGGTCGGAAGCCCTGCATGAGCACGTACGGAGGAGGAGAGAAAGAGGTCTTTTTGGCTTCGTTTGGGCACAAACTCATCGTTAAAATCGACCACGATCACCCCTTTGTACGCCACGCCTCTGGTTTCAAGTACCCCCAAAACGGTCACTTTTCCGCCTCTGACATCATCTTGCGTCAGTACACCAAGGCGGTTGAGCAAAAGCTTGGTGACCTGCTCAAAACGAAGGGCAGGAGCGTGTTTTAAAAAGTGGGTAAAGGCAAAAAACGCCTCTTGAAACAGCGGGTTTTTCTGCTCTTTTTCCTCTTGGGCAAGCACACTTTCAAAAAAAATCATTGCCGCCTCAGCAGAAACTTTTTGATGCCAAATCTCTTTACATGTAAGCAGGGTTTCGGACTTGATTTTCAAGCGTTCCAAACGCAGATGATCTTCGATCTCGTCGTTGCGCATCGCTTTTTCAAGCGCGCTTAGTTTTTGGTAAAACTGGCTCTGCTTGAGGCTAATTCCCATCGCAAAGTTAAGATTGTGCCAAGTATCAAACGCTCTCATCATTTCAGCGAAACGTTCATCCGGTAAAACCACCACGATCTCTTCGGGATTCAACCCCTCTTCCACAAACTGCGCGATGGTACTTTGCACATAGCTTATTTGCGCCATTCGTGAAGAGAAACCAAAGACTGCTTTTTCTTGGTTGATGGGAGTTTGAGGCTTTACATGTAAAATCTTTTTGGAAGTAAGATCGATCTCATAATGGTTGTTTTGCTCCAGCTCGATGCCAAGCTCGCGAAAGAGCCGTGCCATTTTTTGGTTGTACGCGTTGATAGTAACGTTTACATGTAAAGGTATGAGCGTTGCAATGCTTTGCAAAAGCTCCATCTCAAAACGGCTCAAAAAACCCTCTAAATGTATACGCACAGCACCCAAAGAGCAGAGGTAGTCACTGTTGAGCTCATACAACTCCGGCAACGTAATGCGATCATAAAAGCTGTGTTTAGAAAGCTGTGCTTTGTAGTGTTTTAAAAGCGTTTGCAACACTTCAAGGTGTTCGGCATAATGTTCATAGGTATCGGCTTGCATCAAAGATTCTAGGGCTACTTTTTCGTGGCTGAGTTCTTCAAAAAAGCGAAACAGATAGGTGGAGTTTTTTAAAAAGGTAAAAAACTCCCGCTCGATGTGCAAAAGCTCAAACTGTGTAAAACGCGATGCTTCTTGCATCAAAAGCACGCGCATATCCTCATCGACGAGGCAAAGGCGAGGGACAAGAACTGCTTTTTGTTCCAGCTCTGCTATGGTGATGGCTTTAGGAAGAAGGGCAGTTGCATCGCTAAAGGTTTCATAAAAAGAGCGTACCGCACGACTGGTTGCAAAAACTTCTAACATCTTTCCTCACTCTTATTTGATGCGGACATTATAACAAAGGAAAGATTTGAGAGGGATTTTTATGTCAGAATGAAATGGCGGTAAGACCACACAACTTATCTTACCGCCTGTTATTAGGAGAAAAGGGGGAACTATTGCGCTGCGTAGGCTTCGTTTTTATGATAACCTTTAAATTCGCCTACTTCTATTTTACTTAAGATCTGCCAGCGTCCGGGCTTGGTAATCTCAAAAGGTCCAAAAGTGTAATTGCCGTTTTGAACGTGAGAGGGTTTCATCTCTTGGTTTTCTTTGTTGCTGTCAGGTCGTGAGAGCATGAGCGTCACATCGGCATTATCGATAGGTTGACCGCTTTTACCGGTTAAACGCAAGGTAAAACTGTTTTGTCCTATCTCGAATTTTTCCGTCGAATACGCAAGATCAAACTTTGCATCAAATTTTGCCTGAAGATCTAAAATTTTATTGATGTTATGATCGACTTTTTGATACTTTTCCATATAAAACGTATCCATTTCGACCGGATTGCTCACGGCGATTTTAATCACCCAACCGCATGCAACGACCATTCCTAAAATCATACCGATAACGGCATGCGGATAATAATTTCTTTCACTTTTCGTTTTAGCCACGGTTTTTCATCCTTCTATAAAGCATTAAAACAACCAAAAAGCCTACAAATCCGTAAACTCCGAGGCGCACAAGATTGATCGTCGTTTTGTTGGAACTTCCGATCGCGCTTTGTAAATCAACCTTTTTAAATGCCGCAATTTGCTCCACAACGTCTGCATAGCCGTTGAGTAACGCGGCTCCCGCGCTGACGTCGTTTTTCTTCGTCGTCAAAAGCGGAATAATCGTCCCTTTCCACGGAAGCGGCGATAAAACCGCCTCTTTATCAAAGGCTTTTTCCATATCGCTTGAAGCGTAAATATCGACTTTCTTTTGCTCTAAAAAAAGCGTCAATAAAACATAAGAACCGTTAAGGTCTTTGGCAAAGTTTTTTTCAAACGCCACGATCTCTTCATCGCTGTTTTGTTTTGCGATCAAAAAGACTTGAACCCCGCTTTTGGCAAAAAGCTCACTGCCCATCTCTTCAATTTTCTGAGCGGTTCTCTCTTCCAAAATCGAATCGTGTACGACAAAATCTTTGGCAAAAACGATCTGCGGACAGACTAAGGTCAAAAAGCAAAGGAGCATGAGCCCCTTTACTTTTCGAATCGTTACTAAGCTTTTCATTAGCCAACAAAAAGATGATGAGGCGTTAACACTGCCCAAGCCGTTACAAGAGCAAGCACGACCAATCCGAACGTTATGATTTTATCCATATTTTCAGCCATTTTACTTCTCCCTTACTTTGCGATAACTTTTTGATTCGCATTCGCGGCGTCTCGCATTTGAAGCGCTTGCGGATCCGTTAGCTTATAAGGTTTATCAGCAACTGCTTGTTGTGCCTTCAAGCCAAAAAACGTCAATACGCCTAAAATCGAGAGCAACAACACCGTTGCAATCAACATTCCCGTAATGCCGTTGAGTCCAAATACGTTACGATTTGTATTTTCCATCGACTGATCCTTATTTCGCTAAAGAGCTGACATACGTGCCAACCGCTGTTTTTTGAATATTGGTTAAACGTCCGTCGTTAAATTGCGGCATATTTCCGATTGTGCCTTTTTTGCCCATATTAAGGACGTTAGCAACAAACTTCGCCGTGCCGTACGTACTAAGATCCGGAGCACTGCCGTCCATACCTTTACCGTCTTCGCCGTGGCATGCCGCACATGTTGCCCAAAGAGCACGACCGCTTTCAACCAATGCAGGGTTTTTGCTCTTTTTAACCGAAGAAACTTCTTGCATAACGTAAGCGGCAACCGCTTTTGCGCTCTCAGCGTCAAGTAAACCGGAGGGCATTTCGCCAAGAGGATAGCTTGAGCCTTTCGCACCGTTTAAGATCGATGCGACGATCGCTTCTTCGTTACCCCATTTAGCAAAGTTTGCCGCTTTGCCGTTCATACCGTCACCCGTCACGCCGTGGCACGGTGCACATTGTACCAAGAAAACACCCTCACCCATACTCATAAGCGTTGCTTGATCGGGATTGGCAAATTTTTTCTCGAATTGCGCGTTATAGCTTTTCACTTCTTCGTTGTACTCACCGATTTTGTTATAGCTTGCCAAAGGATATCCCGCTAAGAAATACCACAAAGCCCATACGATCGTTCCGACGAATGAAAGTGCCCAACCGATAGGAAGTGCGTTTTTATATTCGCCGATGCCGTCCCAATTCTCTTTCGTTAATTCTCCGGTACTCTTATCGGTTTTCATCTGTTTGATATATTTTAAAGAAACACCGATGCTGAGAATTAAAATTGCTGCTGCACCAAGCAATGCTAATGCATTTACATTATCATTCAGCCAATTCATATATTGCTCCTCTTTATTCTTTCTCTTTGTTGGACGGTGTTCGAGATTCAATCGGAGCATCGTCAATATTGTCGTTTAAAGCAATATTGGCATACTGCTCATAGTTCCTTGTGCCTTTTTTTTCGGCTTTATAAAGATGGTACAAATAACCGTACATAATGACCGATAAAAAAATCGTAGCAAAAATATAACCATAAGCCTGTAATTCTCTGATTGTTTCCATTTCCACCGCTGACACCTTATTTTAAGCTATTGAGATAGGCGATTAATGCAACAATCTCTTTGATCTCACCGCGTTTAAATGCCTCTTTTACTTCCGTACTCTTCATATCGGCAACGATAGCAGCCGCTTGTTCCATGACCGCTTTTTTCGATTCGTCGTACGTTCCGAGTTGTGGCATATCCGCTTGATCGTAAGGAACATTGAATACTTTTTTCACGGTTAATGCTTCCGCATACGCCGTTTCAATGTCTGCATTATTTTTAAACATATGTTTATACGCCGGCATGATAGAGCCAGGGACAACGCTGATCGGATCTAACATGTGATATTCGTGCCAGTCCGTCGTTCTGTAGTTACCGACCCTCATCAAGTCAGGTCCCGTTCGTTTAGAACCCCAAAGGAACGGCCTATCATACGCATACTCGCCGCTTAAAGAGTACATACCGTAACGGTCTGTCTCAGATTTGAAAGGACGGATCAATTGTGAATGGCAGGCGTTACAGCTGTCTTTAATATACACATGTCGACCTGCAAGTTCCAATACCGTATACGGTTTTGTTCCCGTAACGGGACGTGCGCTTTCCATAAAGTCAGGAAGGATGGTAACGATACCGGCATAGGCAATGACTAAAAAGACGCCTACCGCAAAAAAGAATGGGTTTTTTTCTAACCAATGAAACATAATTTTACCCTCCCCTTACGCTGCCATAGGTGAAGCATTTTGAGGCTCAGACTCAATTGCTTTACTTGCAGTCATGGTTTTGTACATATTATACGTGAACATAAAGAAACCGATTAGATACAACAAACCGCCCGTTGCACGAAGTGCATAGTAAGGAATTAAAACGGTTACGGTATCGATAAATGAATATGCGAGGTTACCGAATTGATCCGTCGCTCTCCACATCATACCTTGCGTAATACCGGCAATCCACATGCTTGAAAAGTACATAACGATACCCGTCGTTTGAATCCAAAATTGTGATTCCATCAATTTTTTACTGTAAAGCTCGCGTTTATACATACGTGGAGCCATATGATACAATGCCGCCATCGTCATAAAGCCAACCCAACCGAGCGTACCGTCGTGAACGTGTCCTGGAATCCAGTCGGTAAAGTGTGCCAAGGCGTTAACGGATTTGATAGATTGGATCGGTCCTTCAAGCGTACTTAACATGTAGAACGTTGAAGCAAATACCATAAATTTAACCAACGGATTTTCTTTGAGTTGGCCCCATTGTCCTTTCATCGTAAGAAGCATGTTAATCGCACTACCCCAAGACGGAAGAATTAAGACGATAGAGAAGATAGAACCCATCGTTTGAACCCAATCGGGAACCGTTGAATAGATAAGGTGGTGTCCGCCGGCCCAAAGGTAAACAAACATCAAACCCCAGAAAGAAAGAAGTGATAATTTATAAGAGAAAACCGGTTGACCGGACTCTTTCGGCAAGAAGTAATAGATCATCGCGATGATAGGCACCGTGAAAACGAATGCAACCGCATTGTGACCGTACCACCATTGAACCATTGCGTCGTTTGAACCTGCGTACATGGAAACGGAGTGATACCATTTACCCATACCGGCAACAAAATACGTCGGAACTTCCATATTGTTGAAAAGGTACAACATCGCAACACCCAAGAAAGTTGCAATATAATACCACATGGAGATATAAAGCGTTTTTTCGCGGCGAATACCGACTAAACCGAAAATACTAAAACCCCATAATACCCATACGACAACGACGAGAATATCAAGAGGCCATTCAAGTTCGGCATACTCTTTTGACGTACCGATACCCATAAATAAGTTAACGACGGCAATCGTCATTAAGATCATGTAAAGCCAGAAGTGAAGCTTTCCGACGATCATCAAGAACGGTGATTCCGCCATTGAAACTTTGAGTACCCTCTGCCCGACATAGTACCACGTTGCAAAGATTCCGCTCAATAAGAATCCAAAAATTACTCCGGAAGTATGCAACGGTCGTAAACGACTGTATGTACCGTATTCACCCGCCAAGTAATTCAACTCAGGAAAAGCCATTTGATAGGCGATAACCACGCCTATTAACATACCAACGATTCCAAACAGGATCGCTGCGTAGGTAAAACATTTGGCTACCGAATAGTCATAGTTCAATGCATCTTTAGCCTGCATCAATTCCTCCTAACATGTGTTTTTATGTCACAAAAATATCACATAATGGGAAATTATAGTGCACCAAATCTACAACGAAGCTTAAGAAGATTAAATTTGTGTTAAATAAAAAAGTTTAAGAAGATTTTAAAAATAGCAAAAAACATAAGAACGATGCAACGATCGTTCTTACGTATTGATCTTATACCCGAGCCCCGGAATATTTTTGATAAACTCTTTATCGGTTTTTTCGCGAACCCGCTTAATAAACGTACGAATCGCTGAATCTGTTACTTTTTTATTTGTCCAGACATACTTCTTGATCTCTTCATGAAGCACAAAAACGCCTAGATTTTTCACTAAGATAGAGATAAAAAGTAACTCTTTTTTCGTCAAAAAGATCGTTTTACCCTCTTTAATCAAAACCCGTTTGCTTTTATCGAACTGATAAACGCCGCCTAAATCAACGACATCCGTTTGATCCAACATCTCTTTCGATACCAATTGTAACGTTTTCATCAACTGATCGGGATCGATCGGTTTAATCAAATACTTATCGATTCCGACATCGATCGCTTCTAATAAGCGTTCTTTCTCGCTAAACGCACTTAAAATAATGATCGGAGTTTGTTTGGAAATGTGTTTAATCTCTTTAGACATCATCAAACCGTCGACGACCGGCATCATAATATCCGTTATAACGATGTCCGGTTTAAACTTTTTAAATTTTTTTAACCCGTCGTCACCGTCGCGTGCCGTGATAAATTTGGCAAATTCGTCCCCGATTGCGCTTTCCAGCGCGTTTCTAAGATCTTCTTCGTCTTCGACAAACAAAACCGTCAATTTCGATAATCCGCTCATTCCTCTTCCTTTAGAACCGTTTTTACGGGTATCTTGATCGAAAAACAAACACCGTCTTCGTGGTTATATGCCTCAATGGTGCCCATCATACTATTTTTAATAATCATTTTACTCATATAAAGACCGAGTCCCGTTCCGGCACTCGCATGCTTTGTCGTAAAATAAGGCTCGAAAATCTTATCGAGAATAGTCGCGTCGATACCCCCTGCATTATCGCAGACTTTTATTATAGCATCTCCCGCGCTTAATGTGTCAATTTCAATATAAATTAATCTACTTTTTATTTTATTATGAGAAAAAGCGTCTATCGTGTTGTTGAGAAGATTAATCAACACTTGTGAAAATTCGTTAAAATACCCTTGAATGTCGGCGTCACGAACGATGTTAAGCCGAATTTCTACTTCGTTGCGCTCCAACGTACCGCGCATAATATCGATTGCTTCTTTGGCAACGCTGCTGAGTGAAAAAAGTTCCGTTTCACGATTCGGGCTGAAAAAATTACGAAAATCTTCGATCGTCTCCGACATCTTGACGATAATTTTTTTCGCATGTTCGTAGCTTTCTTCAAATCCGCCTTCTTTATTCCTACAGGCTTGGTACAGTTTATTCATTTTATAGAGCGTAATGTTCAGTTCCGAAAGAGGCTGACGCCATTGGTGAGCGATATTGGCGATCATCTCACCCATCGAAGCCAAGCGTGCTTGTTGAAATAAAAAACGGTCTTTTTCCCGGTTTTTTTCAACCTCTTCTTTGACGCGTTCTTCAAGGGTTTGATTCAGTTGCGTTAACGCCTTCGTCTGCTCTTTGACGCGTTCTTCCAACGTTGCGTTGAGCTCTTCTAACTCTTCGTCTTTGGTAATCAACGCTTCGCTTAAGCGAACGCTTTCGGTCACGTCGTAGCGAATAGCGATAAACTCTTCAATGTCTCCGTTTTCATCTAAAATAGGACATACGGTCGTATTGACGTAAAAGGTGCTACCGTCTTTTGCCAAATTTTTAACCGTCGATTTGTAGGTTTGCTTTTGTAAAATCGTTTGCCAAAGCTGTTTGAAAGTGGAAGGCGGAACTTCGGGGTGTCGTACGATATTGTGATTTTGCCCGATAAGTTCTTCTTTGGTATAGCCAGAAATTTTGCAAAATTCATCGTTAACAAACGTAATAATGCCGTTAATATCGGTTTTAGAGATAATATTGCTACTCTCAATGGCGGTTTGATACTGTTCGAGTTTCATGCAATAACCGCGCTATACCCTAAATATGCCATATAAATGCCGTAAACGATAATAATAAGAGACGCGACCTTAATCATGACTTCGCGAAAGTTACTCCCTTTGAGAAAACCTACCACAAAACCAAGACCCAACATCGAGGGCATCGTAGCGATACCGAAAAGTGCCATCTTAACGCCTCCTAGCCAAAAAGAGCCCGACGTCGCGGCGGCCGCTAAAAAGAAGTAGACCAAACCGCACGGCAAAAAGCCGTTTAATAAACCTAAACCGTAAAAACTACCCAAGGTTTTGGAATGAATGAGCTGCGAAAAAAGCTTTTTGATCGTCGGATTAAATGCTATCGTCGATTCAAGCGAGGTCAAAAATTTAATTTTTCCCATCATCGACAAGCCCATCAAGACCATCACGATACCGATCACAAAATAAAAATAACCGTTAAGATGCGCCGAAAATGTAAAAATAGAACCGAGTGCACCGAAAAACATTCCTAAAAACGTATACGCGCTGATGCGACCGACGTTGTAGGTTAAGTGTGCTAAAAACTGCGACGAAGACGAAGCGGTAGGGTCTATTTTGGCACTGCTGTATGCCATAACAAACCCGCCGCACATACCGATACAATGTCCAAGGCTTCCTAAAAAAGCTACGCTGATAATCGTCGTAATATCGATGGCGTTGATGACCTACTCCGTTACGTTAAAGTCTGTTGGCAAACTCTTGAAAAATATAGCGACTCTCTTGCGGGCCGGAGCTTGCTTCGGGATGATGCTGTACCGAAAAAATCGGTGAATCGTTGTATTCCAACCCCTCAATCGTGTTATCGAAGAGATTGACATGTGTGATTTTTGCAATTTTACAAATCGAATCGGGAACGTTGTAATTATGGTTTTGCGTCGTAATTTCCACGACATGATTCGTCATATTTTTGACCGGATGATTGCCGCCGTGTTGTCCGAATTTTAGCTTATACGTCGGGTATCCGTGTGCGATCGAGAGCAGTTGATGGCCTAAGCAAATCGCAAAAATAGGCACTTTCGCGTCAATAAGCTTTTTAACCTCTTGCGCTTCGCTCTTTAAAATCAAAGGATCTCCCGGACCGTTGGACAAAAAGAGCCCGTGAATCTCACCTTTTTTATAACGAGCGATAACCTCATCGCCGTTAAAATTATGCGGAACGACTTCAACGTCCAAGCCTACTTCGCACAGTTCGTTAAGGATATTGCGTTTGATGCCAAGATCGACCGCTAAAATCTTTTTTCCTAAACGTTTCGGGGAAGCGTTATAGCTTTGCGTCTCTGCATTCCACGCTCCGTGCGTGTGTCGATAACTCTCAGGCGTACTCACTTTTTCGATATAGTTTACCTCTTCGATGCGAGGACTTTTACGAAGCATCTCTTTGAGTACTTCGACATCGTTCACTTCGGTAGATGCGATCATCATCCGAGGACCGCCGTCTCGAATCATCTTTGTCAAATAGCGCGTGTCGATATCGCAAATTCCCATACTTTGGTGCTGTTTCAAAAAATCGGATAAACCGGCTTGCGATCGGAAATTGGAAGGCGTAAGATTCAAACTTCGAACAAACATTCCGCTTGCGTGGATCGTACGGCTTTCCATGTCATTATCGTTGGTTCCGACGATACCGATTTCGGGCATCGTAAAAACGATAAACTGACCGGCGTAACTAGGATCGCTTAAGATTTCTTGATAGCCGCTCATCGACGTATTGAAAACGATTTCGCCCGTTTTCGTTCCTTCAAATCCAAAACTTTTTGCCTCTAAAAATACGCCGTTTTCAAGATAAATCCATACCGGTTTTAGCGTCATGATACCATTCCTCTTTTACGTAACTCTTCCTCGTAAAGCTTTTCAAAAATCAAATCGTACTCTTCCGAGCCGGGAACCAATTTTCGCTTATAATTCGAAATTCTTTCCGCGACATCGTCTTCAATGGCTTGAAAATGCGAAATATACGTCTCGATCGCATTGTAAGCAATATTTTTAACGCGGTTTTCGGAGACGTTGTATTCGATCAGTCCCATTTTCCATGAAGTCTCGAGTAGTTTGTGAGCGATGGCGTTGTACCTGTCTTCGTACGACAAAATCACGCCGTACTCGGAAGAGAGCTTTTTCTTAATCAACCAAAACATATTGCGTCGATCGACTCTTTGAAATTCCATTTCGTCTTCGTTTTGCTCTAAAATTTCCGTAACGCGCTCTTCAAGAGCGATCTCTTTT
This sequence comes from Sulfurospirillum cavolei, assembly GCF_001548055.1. Classification (GTDB taxonomy): domain Bacteria; phylum Campylobacterota; class Campylobacteria; order Campylobacterales; family Sulfurospirillaceae; genus Sulfurospirillum. Next base: position 447,871 of record NZ_AP014724.1, on the reverse strand, counting down.
TTAATATCTTCTAAAATCAAATCCTCTGCAACCTTCATGACGGGTTCTAGCCCTTTAAGCATGGTTACAAATCCACAATTAAAAAGATCGATTGCTATCTTGTTGGCAATATAGGGGGCATGCGGCAATCTGATTTTCATCCATGTACCTTACTTCTGAATTTTTCACATTGTAACCAAAGTAAGGTAAATATCTGTTTAGAGTAAGCTTAGACTCTTTTTGTCACTCTTTTGTTTGATTGTCCTCGACAAAAGGGGGTCCTTTTTTGAGCCGTTGCGTAATTTCGGACGCCGTTTGAGGATTCATTTTGGCAAAAATTTGGGATATTTTCTTTGCCGGCAATCCAAAAAGAATGGAAGCACCTTCGTGCGGAGGTAATTTTTCGATAATGGCGGCTGCGGCACCGTCTTTCATTTTGACGTATGTTTCATCGACTTTTTCGCCCTTTTTCGCTTCAACGAGCTCCAAGAGTTTTTTATTTTCGTCGAGCATCGAGGCGATACGTCGCTCTTTTTCTTCGATCGCTTCTTTGGTTTTCGCTAATTCCGCCTCTTTCGCTTTTAACGATGCTTTTTGCTTTTCAAAAAGTGCGTTGGTCGCCGCTTGGAGCGCTTCAAACGATTGGCGTGCTTCGTCGATTTTTTCGACCTCTTTAAGAAGTTCGCTTTTACGCTCCTCAAAGACTTTCGTACAATCAATCGTCTCGGCATACAATAAGGTACTCAAAGCTACGATCCACAACCGTTTCATGATTCTCCTCTTTTATGAAGTTCTCCGGCGAACAAAAGGGTTGACACCTCGTCCAAGTAGAGTTGTTCTTGTTTTTTCATCTTCTCGATCATCGCTTGAAGTTCTTGCTCTTCGAGGTATTTGATTTTTTCGTATTCAATATGTGCTTTTTGATAATCGACTTGAAGCTGTTTGGTTTGGCGTTGCGTAACGATCAACTCTTGCTCGTAGCGTTTTTTTTCACGCCCCATTACCGTTTTTTGTTCGCCGATCATCACCAAAAGCGACACCGTTCCCTCTTTGGGAAGCGTCATGGCGGCGATATCTTCGTAAATCGACGCAATCTTATGCGTGATCAGCCGTTCTTTGTTTTGACTTTTAATCAGTTCTCGCTCAATCGCATCGCGTTTTTGTTTGCGAATTTTGGCAATTTTCGAGAACTGACTTTTCATGGCCGCCCTTACATGTAAGTTTATAAAATAATCGTATCGTTTCGATCGGGACTCGTGGAAATAAGACCGATTTTCGTACCGGTTAGCTCTTCAAGGCGTTTGAGATATGCTTTTGCCGCTTCGGGTAAATCCTCAAATTTTCGACATCCTACGACACTTTTCCAGCCCGGAAGCTCTTCGTAAATCGGTTGAATATTTTCTAAATCCTCCGGCAAAGTTTCAAGACGCTTACCGCCCGCTTCGTATGCCACACATACTTTGATTGTCTCAAAACCGTCTAAAACGTCAAGTTTCATAATGGCAAGCTCGTCACATCCGTTGATACGACTTGCGTAACGGCAGGCAACCGCGTCAAACCAACCGCAACGGCGCGCGCGTCCGGTCGACGTTCCGTACTCATGCCCTTTTTCGCGAAGCGCATCACCGTCCACACCGAAATCTTCGGTCGGGAAAGGACCGTTACCCACGCGCGTGCAGTACGCCTTGACGATTCCCGTCACTTTTCCGATATCTTTAGGATTGAGCCCTAAACCGATGCAAGCACCCGCGCTGATCGTATTGGAGCTGGTTACGAACGGATAGGTTCCGTGGTCGATGTCAAGCATCGTACCTTGCGCACCTTCCAACAAAACTTTTTTCTTTTCGTCTAAACATTTCCAGACCATTTGCGTCGTATCCGTCAAGAACGGAAGTAAGGCTTTGGCGTACACGTCCAATTCTTCTTTAAGTGCCGCTTTGCAAGGCGTTTGGATACCGAGTGCTTCAAAAAGCGCATGATTTTCGGTGTAAAATTCGATCAACGCGTCGGCCAGTTTTTGCGTATCGCGTAACTCGCCCAAACGATGTCCGCTACGCTCGATCTTACTGCCGTAACTTGGTCCTATACCGCGTCCTGTCGTACCGATCGCTTTATCGCCGCGCAATTTCTCTTTGGCCTGATCGATTAAAATGTGGTGGTTTAAAATCATATGCGCTTTGTCGCTGACGAACAAACGACCTTCTAGTTTATCAAACTGCGCCATCTCTTTGATCAGTGCTTCGGGACAAACGACCACACCGTTGCCGATCACATTCAAGGCTTTTGGATTTAAAATACCCGAGGGAATCAGATGCAGCGCATAACGAACGCCGTCCACCCAAATCGTGTGTCCTGCGTTATGTCCGCCTTGATAGCGGCAAACGACGTCATAGTGTTGCGCCATCAAATCGACGATTTTTCCTTTACCCTCGTCACCCCATTGAATGCCTACGATCATATCTGCTTTCATTTACTTACCGTCTCTTTTAATTAATATTTCGATTAAATTATCCGTATACAATCCAAATCCGCTGGAAGCAATTCCTTCGCAATCGTAGCTTCCGCCCGATCCTAGCGTAAAATTATGATGGATAAATCTAAAAAATAACGCATTATAATAGCGCATTTTCACATAATACAAAGGCGCGAACACGACGTTTTTCGTCGGCAAGGCGCATGAAAGTGCTTTAAGCTTTTGCAATTCGCCTTGAAGCTCAAAAGGAACTTCGTCTAAGATCGCTTCTAGTTCCTCTAAGGTTTCAAGGCACGTTAGCTTCGTCAACCACGGAATATTGAGCGCTAAAAGCTTTTGTAGCTCGCCTTTTTCAAAGACGCTTAAATCGACATGTAACATGGATGAGAGGATTTTAGGGATATTGATATTGCTGATATGCAACAACGAATCGATACGAAACTTGTCAAAAAGTGCCAAGCAGGTCTGAATGCTTAAGTTTAAATCCTCTTCGCCGATCATTTCCGCGCCGATTTGATGCACTTCATGGCTAGGATAACGAAAAACGGGTTGAACGTAAAACCATTTTGCGTGATTTGTACTGCGCTCGACGCGTTTGGTGATGAGACGTACGACGTCCATCGTACTGTCCGCGCGCAACGAGACGATGTGGTTTGCCTCGTCCGAGAAACGTAATAACTCTTTTTCGTCGATACTTTTATGCTGATGGTACGAGAAAAACGGTGTTACGATCTCTTCAAAACCGGCATCGTAGAAAAGTTCACTCGCGACTTTTTCGAGTTCGCGTTTTAATTTGGCACTCTCTCCAAAGTAGAGCTTGCTCCCCGTGGGTATTTCGTGCTCGTAAATCATACCTTAGCCTTGATAAAATTCTTGCGTAAAAACGCGATTGGCACTACCGTCGTAAGGACGACGTCCCAGTTCGGACAATGCCATTTCGACGGCATTGAGCGTCCATGCCGTTTCGTAAACATTCACGAGTCCCATATGATTGATACGGAACAAAGTCTCTTTAATATGATCTTGTCCGCCCGCCATATTGACGCCGTATTTACTTTTCAAAAGCTTACGGATTTTCAACGCATCGTCGTCCAAAACGGCACTCATCGAAGGTGCCGGAACTTTCGGATAAATACGCAAACCTAAAGCTTGAAGTGCCGCGTTTGACGCACGCGCTCTTTTGTACGTATCGGCGTACAGTGCTTCCAAACCGCCCTCTTTTTCGATCAATTCGCACATCGCGACAAGACCGATGACCAGCGTCGTCGCCGCCGTCCATGCGGTTGTATTTTTGCGTTGGTTTTTCAATTCGGTTTTGAGATTAAAATAGTATCCAACCCCCTCACCGCTTTCAATCATTTCCAAAGCGCGTGCGCTCAGGCCGATAAACGCGAGTCCGGGAGGAAGCATTAGGGCTTTTTGGCTACCGGAAATCAATGCGTCAATCCCCGTCGTATCGATTTTTTCGACGCCGACCGCCGTGATACCGTCGGCAATAATCATCACGTTAGAACGAATCGCTTTGACCGCTTTGGCAATCGCTTCAAGCGGATGGCGCAGTCCGCCGGCACTCTCGCACACTTGAAGGCATACCGCATCGATACTCGCATCGTTTTTGACAAGATCGACGATTGCTTCGACGCTAACCGGCGTATCCCACTCATTTTTAATTTCGACAAACGGTTTATTGTATGCGGCACAAATTTTGCCAAAACGCTCGCCGAATTTGCCCGAATTGACGACAATGGCTTTGCTTTGACACAAATGAAGCACGCATGCTTCCATTGCACCCGTGCCGCTTGATGCCAACATCAAAACGTCTTCCATGGCAAAAAGCTCTTTTAAATACGCTCTTGCTTTTCCAAAAATAGCCTCAAATTCGGGTGTTCGGTGATGAATCGTCGGCGTGCTCATCGCAACGCGAACCGCTTCGGGAACGGGAGTAGGACCGGGCGTTAACAATAACATAAAAAATCCTCAAAAAATGTAGTTTTATAGGCAATTGTAACGCAATCTTGCTTGTTGTTTCTTTAGTATTCAAAGTTCCACTTTTTTTCATACTATAGATTTAAAAGTCATTTTCAAATCTTTGTAAATGAGTAAAATCAATCATTAATGTTTTATGACATCAAAAAGGAGAATGGAAATGTCATTCAAAGCCAAAATTATCTTGAGTATTTCCGTATTAATGTTTCTAAGTCTCAGTATCTTTAGCTTTTTTAGCTACATAGATACGAAAAAAAATAGCATCGCCCAAGTGGAAAAAAGTCTGACAATGGCGTCGCGTTCACTGACAGATTATATTGATTTGTGGATTGCTTCTACCAAAAGAAGTGTCGATGGAGCGGCGCATTCCTTGGACAATAGTGCTTCTATGAATCAACAAACGTTGCAAAAACAACTCAAAAATTTTATGCTCACATGTGGTGCTCTTGAATCTTACATAGGATTCGAAGATGGCAGAATGATTTATGGAAGTGGGAAAGCACAAAAAGAAGGTTACGACCCACGATTAAGACCTTGGTATAAGCAAGCAAAAGAAGAAAGAAAAGTCGGCATTACCGATGCTTACATCGGAGCAACTGCTAAAGTGCTCATGGTAACGATTATGGCACCTATTATGTACAATAATCAATTTCAAGGTGTTATCGGCATCGATATCACACTGGACACATTAGTAAAAACCGTAGGTGATGTTAATTTTAACGGTGGCCATGGCATGCTTTTGGACACCAAAAAAATTATTATTGCACATCCTGATAAAAACCGTTTAAATAAAGAGTCCATCTTGGCATCCAAATTTGGCGATGTGAAGGAGGGCTTACTGAACTATGAATTCAATAACGAACATAAAATCTTCGCTTACAAAGTTTCCAAAGAGAGTGGATGGATTCCTGGTATTACGTTCGATAAAGATGAAGCTTACCGCTTTTTAACGTCTCAAATCAGAGATTTAATACTCCTAGGCATCGTAATGCTAATAGTATCCATCGGGATAATGATCGTGCTCATCAAAGCATTGCTAAGACCACTGGATAAACTCAATAGTGTTGTCGAAGAGTTATCCAGTAGTGAAGGTGATTTAAGACAAAGACTAAGTGTTGCAGCCAATGATGAGTTTTCTCATGTATCCAGTAATATTAATAAGTTTATTGAAAAACTTCATGAGATTGTCAATAAATCAAAAACCATCAGTAGCGAAAATGCTTCTATCTCAGAAGAGCTCTCTCGTACCGCCTCTGAAGTGGTTAAAAATGTCGATACCGAATCCAAGATTGTAGAACATACCAAAGAAGAGGGTATCGCTTTGGTGAAAAATATTGAAACGTCTGTGACCAAAGCTAAATCATCTCAAGAAGCGTTGCGTAAGACCCAAGGAGATATTGCAGGGGTTAAAACCAAAGTCGAACAGCTAGAAAATACCATGCAAGCCACAGCAGCCAAAGAGCAAAACTTAGCAGAACGTCTGAATACGGTCAGCCAAAATGCTAATGAAGTCAAAGAGGTCTTAAGCATTATCCGTGATATTGCAGACCAAACCAACCTCTTAGCACTCAATGCTGCTATTGAAGCAGCAAGGGCGGGAGAACATGGACGAGGATTTGCCGTGGTTGCCGACGAAGTGAGGAAACTGGCAGAGCGTACGCAAAAAAGCCTTGTGGAAATCGACGCGACCATCAACGTCGTCGTTCAATCCATCATGGATGCCAATACCGACATTGCGCACAATGCGCATGAAGTAGGCGAATTAGCGCATATTTCCGCCGCTTTGCAAGACGGTATGAACGCTATCGATACGACAATTCAAGAGACGCTTCAAGAGACACGCGTCACGCTTGAAAGTTTTGTCGATACCGCTGCGCAAATTAAAGCGATGGTCATAGAGATCGAGAAAATCAACGCCCTATCCAAAGAAAATACGCTCAGCATCGACAACGTTTCTCAGGCGTCCGAACACTTACATGTCATGACCGAAAACCTCAACAACGAACTGGGGAAATTTAAATCCTAATCGCAAATCGACCTTATGCCGTGACAAACACGCCAAGGTCGCTTTTTTACGATCAAATGGAAGATTAGAGAGAAATTGTCTTAGACGCTTCAAGAGCTTTGCCTGAAACGTGAGGTGACTTTTTTGTTAAACCGCGGCGAGCAGTTTGATAACCTCGCCGGGCGTTTTGGCAAGATGCGCCGCATGATGTTCGCGTAATTCTGCTTCGTCACGAAACCCCCATAACGCTCCGATGGCCTTCATTCCCGCACGATTGGCGGTTTGCATGTCGATCATCGTATCGCCCAAATAAAAACACTCTTCAGGCAGCGCAGAAAAACGCTCGCAAATCTCTAAAACAGCCGTAGGATCGGGTTTGCGAGGCACGCCCTCGCGGACGCCGAAAACCGCTTCAAATTTCCACGTTCTAAAATATTTTAAGGCGCATTTTTTCGTAAATGCATCGGGCTTGTTGGAAAGAATCGCCATTTTAAACCCTCGAGCCTGTAAAAAACTCAAAAGTTTACCGATACCCTCGTAAGGTTGGGTATGGCGATCAAATTGCGTTGCATAGTGCGCTTCAAAAAGTTCGACCGCACGAAGGATCGTTTCGTGCGACTGTACGTCTTGGGCAAAGATATTTTCAAACAGTTTAAAAACACCTTCACCGACGTAATAACGGTAACACTCGATAGGACGCGCTTCAAAACCCAAAGTTTTCAAAGCTTCATTCGCGCTAATCGCAATATCTTCTAGGGTATCAAGCAGCGTACCGTCCAAATCAAACACAATGTTTTTTTTCATTATCCCGCTCTAACTCGGCTTTTAACGCATCGTAATTGAGGTTCAAAAATTCACATGCCGCTTTGGTTGCTTCGTGCGCTCTAAAACCGAATTTTTCAAACAATAACTCCGCAGGTCCGCTCGCTCCGAAACGCTCCATTGCGATCACTTTGTCGGCAAAACGGTACCACTCCAAGCCCGCTCCCGCTTCGATCGCGATTACTTTCGTTTGCGGCTCAATAATAGTTTGCAGATAGGTCTCGTCTTGCTCGACCAAAAGATCGAAACACGGAACGCTCACAACGTTGCTTGGGATACCGAACATCGAAAGATAACACGCGACTTCCAATGCCAAATAGACTTCACTACCGCTTGCCATGACGGTTACTTTGGCGTTTTCGCGCTTTTTAAGCAAATATCCGCCGTTTTCCACGTCGCCGAAATCGCGCGTATCTTTCAAGGCTCTTAATTTTTGGCGGGAACAGACAAAGGCGCACGGAGCATGCATACGCAGTGCTTTTTGCCATGCTTTAACGTTTTCCCTTCCGTCGCACGGGCGGAAAACGTAGAAATTCGGTAATGCCCTAAATTGGGTTAATTGCTCAATAGGCTGATGCGTAGGGCCGTCTTCGCCTACACCGATACTGTCATGCGTCCAGATGTAAAAATTTTTGAGTTTCATCAATGCCGCTAAACGAACGGCAGGTTTCATATAATCGCTAAAAATAAAAAAAGTCGCACCATAAGGGATAAACAGACCGTACAACGCAAAAGCATTGCAAATCGCGCCCATGGCATGTTCACGGATTCCAAAGTGAATATTGCGTCCTAAAGGAAAATCGCCCATCTCTTTTAATTCACTTTTATTGGAAGGCCCAAGATCGGCGCTTCCGCCCAAAAAGCCGGGAATCGCTTGCGCAATCGCATTTAAAATCTGCCCGTTGCTGTCGCGCGTGGCAATATCTTTATCGAAAACGGGCCATTGAATACGTGAGAAATCGGGATGTTCCAACGCCTCAAGCAACGCTTTTTGTTCTGCACTCGCTTCGGTTTGAAGACGTTTGTTCCATGTTGCCTCGGCAAGGTCGCCTTTTTCGCGAGCACATTCAAAACGTGCTTTAACCTCTTCGGCGACAAAAAACGTTTTTTCGGGATCGAAACCCGCTTTGATTTTAGCGTTTTTAATCTCTTCAACACCCAATGGCGCACCGTGAGCGTGATGACTACCCTCTAAAGCACATGCACCTTTGGCAATCGTCGTATCGGCAATAATTAAATAGGGTTTGCTTTGCTCTTTGGCTTGCTCCAAAACGGCATTAATTTCATCGTAATCATGTCCGTCGATACGTGAAACTTCCCAACCTTGTGCTTCAAAACGGTGTTTCACGTCTTCGCTCCATGCAATCGACGTGTCGCCTTCGATCGTAATTGCATTGCTGTCGTAAATGACGACAAGGTTATCCAACCCCAAATGTCCCGCTAAAGAACATGCTTCATAACTAATCCCCTCTTGCAAATCTCCGTCACCGCATAAACAATACACTTTATGCGTAATTAAAGGCGTTGCAGGCGTATTAAGAAGCGTCGCCGCATATTTGCTCGCCATCGCAAAACCGACCGCATTGGAGATGCCTTGTCCCAAAGGCCCCGTCGTGACTTCTACGCCGGGAACGTCGCCGTATTCGGGATGTCCGGGCGTTTTACTGCCCAATTGTCGAAATTGTTTAAGATCGTCCAAGCTAATGTCGTAACCGCTTAAATGCAAAAACGAATACACTAACGCCGAAGCATGTCCACCGCTAAAAACAAGGCGATCGCGGTTGAGCCATTTGGGATTTTGAGGATTGTGCGTGATATGGCGCGCCAAAATCGTCACGATATCCGCGAGTCCCATCGGCGCACCGGGGTGTCCGCTGTTGGCTTGTTGCACCATATCGGCCGCCAAAAATCGAATCGTATCGGCTTGTTTTTTTAATAAAGATTCATTTTCCATAGTTTATTTTATCCTTTGAAATAATCGTTCACGATGCTTTTGAGTTTTTGAGACAAGGCTTCGTCTAAAGTATTCGCCTCGCGATTTAACTCTTCTAAGAGTGCTCTTTTTTGCGCACGTGCGCCCTCTAGCCCCAAAAGGTTGACAAACGAATTTTTATGCCCGTCGTTTTGCGTCGGTTTTCCCGCTTCTTCGCTGGAGAGCGTCGCATCGATAATATCGTCTTGCACTTGGAACAAAAGCCCCAATTTTAACCCGAAGCGGTATAGGGCGTTTTGCGTCGCTTCATCTAATTCACAAATGACCGCTCCCATTTGAAGCGATGCGGCAATCAATTTAGCTGTTTTATGAAGGTGTAAAAACGTTAATTCATCGATCGAAAGAGGTTTGTCCTCGAAAAAACAATCGATGGCCTGCCCTAAAACCATACCGTAAATTCCGGCATCGCTTGAGAGAATCGACACCAGTTTTACTTTGATCGCATCACTCAACGGCGCGTTTGAAAGTACATAAAACGCATGCGTGTTTAACGCGTCGCCGATGAGTACCGCCGTCGTTTCGTCATACGTGACATGTAAGGTCGGATGGCCTCTTCGAAGCGCGGCATTATCCATACACGGAAGATCATCGTGAATCAACGAATACGTGTGCATCATCTCTAAACCGAGAGCTACATGTAAGGCATTTTCTACCAAAAGCGGCTTACATGTTTGCACTACGCTTAAGAGCAATAAAGGACGAAATCGCTTGCCTCCCACGTCGAGCATTTCGCGAAACGCGTGGTTGAAGTGCGGATGAAAACTCTCTATCGAAGGCATAGCTTCTTGCAAAAACCGTTCAAATCGGCGTAATAAATCTACGGAGTTCAAAATAACCTTTCTAGCGTTTGATCGTTACGAAAAATTGAAAGTCGCTTCGATCGAACAAGAGATGATGTTCTCCCGAAAACGCTTTAGCCATGTACGCATCGGCCTGCAAAACGGTTTCGATCGGCGTCGTATCGATCTGCATCAAGCGATCGCCCGCCTTAAGCCCGCTTTGGTCGGCAAACGATCCTTTGGAGACATTGATAATATTCAAATTTTTATCAAACGCAAAACCTTTCGCTTGGAAAAAACTCTCTTGTTTGGCTTGCGGTAACGGTACTTTTTTCGGTACGCTCTTTTTCGCGATCGGTTTGGAAGCTAAGAGGCTGACTTCGAGCGATAACGTCCCTCTTTGAATTTGCGCGTTCCATTTAGGGGCTTCTTTTAAGCTTTTAATCACATCGTTTAAATCCGCCAACGTCTTCACGCGGATACCGTTGAGCGATTGTATTTTATCGCCGACGTTGAGTTTGGAATCTTTAAAAGCCGGATCGATAAAGTCGACCGTAATACCTTCGTTGTCTTCGCTAAATCGCGCACCGAGTTCTTTAAACGAGGCCGATTTACCGGCAATGAATTTTTCCAATACTTCCGAAGCGATAAAAGCACCTTCGCCGATACCCAATCCGTACATGTCGCAACAAAGGCCGCCTACAATGCTGTTGATTTCGCCTTTACCGGCAAATTCAAAAAGCTCGTCGGACGTTTTACCGACTTTTGAGGCATTAACGACCAGCAACGAATTATCGGTGAGGGATTCTAACCATTCGCCGAGTTTCAAATCGACGGTCGGTTTAAGCTTAACGGGAATCAGCGGTTTTGGCGATTCGAAAAGGTAGAGATTAGAGAGGTAATCGTGACGTACGAAAGCTTCGTTCGGTTTTTCTTTGAGATAGGCTACGGCTTGTTTTTCATTGACGGCAACGGCGCGCGTTTTACCGAAATAGACGATAGATTGTCTGTTTTTTTCGTAACATTGCGTAAAATCGGGATAAACAAATTCCGCTTTTGAAGCTGCGACGGGAACGACGGGAGCGTCGGCCGCGATGAGAGAATATGCCAAGCATCCTAAAACAAAGCCTATGTATTTCACGTGCTACTCCTTAGCTTTTCGTACCGAATCCTCCAATGCTTGAGAGCATTTGAGTCGTGGCTAATTTTTTATTCTCTTCAACCATTTTTAACACGTCGTTAATCGCGCTCATCACCAAAATTTGCAGCGATTCTTTATCGCTTAAAAGCGAATCGTCAATACCGATATCGATCACTTCGCCCGAACCGTTCATACTCACGCGAACCAATCCACCGCCGCTTTTAGCCGTGAATTCTTTATTTTGAGCCTCTTCTTGCATTTTTTGCGCTTGTTTTTGCGCCTCTTCAAGCATTGCGGTCATTTTCGATAAATCAAAATTATCAAACATCAGATATAATCTCGCACTTCGACCAAAGCATTGGTTTCATCGACTAAAGCAACCGTCGGTTTAAACGTTTTGAGCTCTTCTTCGCTCAAATGAGCATAGGCAATAATAATGATTTTATCGCCGATGTGTGCTTTGCGTGCCGCCGCTCCGTTCAAACAGATATCTTTTGCGCCGGCTTTTCCTTCGATCACGTACGTCGTAAAACGCTCTCCGTTATTGATATTGACGACTTCGACTTTTTGTCCGACTCTTAAGCGGCTGGCTTCGATCAGTTCTTTATCGATCGTAATGGAACCGACGTAATTTAAGTTGGCGTCCGTGACCGTCGCTCGATGAATTTTGGCGTACAACATCTCTAGGGTCATCGCTTTGTAATCCTCATGAATAAAATTATTTAATTTTACCCTATTTTTGCTTAGGCAATTCGGCGATTAACGCTTTAACGATTTCGCGATCGTCGAACGGATATTTTTTTCCGGCGATCTCTTGGTAGGTTTCATCCCCTTTTCCGAGGATCAAAAGCACTTCGTTCGGTGCTTGGAGGCGTAGCGCTTTTTCAATGGCGCAAGCGCGGTCGACTTCAACGTAAATCGGCCTGGAACCGTGCATACCCGCTAAGATTTCGTCAATAATGCTTTGAGGTTCTTCCGAGCGAGGGTTGTCGCTCGTAACGATAATTTTCTGAGCGTAACGCTCTGCGACTGCTCCCATCTTCGGTCGCTTCGTGCGGTCTCGATCGCCGCCTGCGCCGAAGACGACGATCATATTTTGGTCTTTCATGCTTTCCATCACTTTTTCCATACCATCGGGCGTATGCGCAAAATCGACGATGACCAAAGGCTCTCGACTCACGACTTCCATACGTCCTTCCACACCGCCGAAGTTTTCCACGGCTTCGCAAATGGCTTCCATAGAAGCTACGCCCAGACAATCGATCGCGCTTACGGCGGCAAGAAGGTTATAGAGATTAAAAAAACCGTGCAGAGGCGATTCGAATTCGTACACCGAATTGTTTTTGGCAACCGCTGCACTAATACCGTCTTTAAGCGCATACGCAAGAATTTTATACGTGGCGGGATGCTCGATACCGTAACTAAACGCTTGCATACGGTTGTAGCGAATATTGCTCTCGTCTTTGTTGATGAGCTTTAAACCCTCGTCTTCAAAAAAACGGCTTTTCACGGCAATGTATTCGTCGATCGTTTTATGAAAATCCAGATGATCTTGAGTCACGTTCGTTAAAATTTTCAAAGCAAACGGGAGTCCGTCGATACGGTTTTGAACAATCGCATGCGAACTGACTTCCATTACGAAATACTCGCATCCTGCATCTAGTGCCGTTTTCAAATTTTTAATCGTTTGTAAAATAGGCGGCGTCGTTAAACTTTTGTCTTCGATACGGGTTTCGTTGATAAAACAACCGCGCGTACCCTGCAAACCCGCTTTCTTTCCCAAATCAAGCAAAATCGAATAAATCGCGGCAGCCGTCGTCGTTTTGCCGTTCGTACCGGTAATACCGATAATTTTAATACGGTCTTGGATGCCTAAAAGCTCCAAGCATGCCTGCGGCGAAATAACTTTCGTACAACCGCGATCCAACGCGCTTTGGCGATACGAAGCGTTCAAATCGGTGACGACAAAGATGCTAGAGGCATCGCATTCATTGGAATTATCCGTTACATGTAAAAACGGTGCTGAATTTTTTAACTCGATTTTCACGATAGGCTCTTTATTTTTGAACTTTTTTGATTAACGAGAGCAGTTGCTCGTCGTTCGGGAAGAGCGTTACGGCACTCTCAAGGTAGTTAAGCGACATTTCGATAAATCCGTTGTCGATCAATTTCGCAAGGAAGTCGACAAAATCCTCTTTTTTCGAAATAATCACTTTCGTAGAGAACATAATGTCTTCAAACGCCTCTTTAAAACTGCCACGCGATTCAATGAGTGCCATAAAATCTTCGTATTTAATGCCGTTTTCGGCATTGATGCGCGCCTCTAAATCTTTGCGGTTAAAAAGATGCGCGATTTTATCGCTATTTTCTTCGACGGAATTAATAATCTCTTCCATGACATCTTCACAGTCTTGCGCACCGTTTTGTTTCGTCAGTAAATAGTACTCGAAAAGTGCCATTGCCTGCTCTTCGTTGCTCGATGCCATATCGCATAAGATAGCTCCTATGCGAGCCTCTTTATCTTGCGGATTGTCGCTAAGTGCTAGCGCAAAATGGCGCATAGCCTCCATAAAACGACGTTCGTAAAAGTACTCGATACCTTGTTGGAAATGCGGATTCATTCTGCTCCTATTGATCGAATTGATCTTCCGATCCGGGTAAAATGTTTACCACTTCGAGTTCGGGATGAATATCAATGCGAAGTTGCCTCTCAATGCCGTATTTGAGTGTCTGCCCACTAGAGGCACATCCTTGACATGCGCCTTGTAATTGCACAAAAACACGACCGCCTTTAATGCCTAAAAGCGTTAGGCCGCCTCCGTCCAGTGCAAGCATCGGCTTAATTTTTTCCAATGATTTTTCGACAACGGGAAGCAACTCTTCGTCACTAAATGGTATCATAAATTCTCCTATAGCAAATGTTTCTAATTTAACAATAGTTTGCGTTAAAAATGACTTAATGAAGAAGGGATACACGTAGAAAAGGACAAATTTTTTTAACGTAGAGAGGGAAAGAAAGAGGCTCTTTCTCTCCCGAATAAAGATTTAGACGAGCTCTAAAAATGCCATTGCGGCTGCATCGCCTTTTCGGATTCTTGTTTTAACGATACGGGTATATCCGCCATTTCGCTCTAAATATTTAGGAGCAATTTCATTCACGAGTTTTTTCGTACACTCTTTATCTTGAAGTGCCGCAAAAACGAATTTGTGTGCATGATCGCCACCAACTCCAGCTTTTGTGATCAATTTCTCGACATAGCCTCTTAGCTCTTTAGCTTTAGGAAGCGTCGTCTCGATTTTCTCATATTTAATAACCGCTATAGCCAAGTTCTTGAGCAATGCCGCTCTGTGTGAAGAACTACGACCAAGCTTTCTATATCCATGCTTATGTCTCATAAATTAACCCTCGTTGGCTTCAGATTTTAAATCTTCAATTTTTTTCTTGAGCAAGCTTGCTGCATCGTCCGGGAAGTTAAACCCGACCGGATATCCGCTCTCTTCCATGACGTCTCGAATCTCTTCTAACGATTTTTTGCCGAGATTTTTAAGGTTTTTAAGCTCTAACTCGCTCATTAAAGCAAGTTCGCCGATGTACTTCACTTCGGCACGGTCTAGGCAGTTAAAACTGCGTGCGCTTAGGTTTAACTCTTCAATACTTTGAAGCAATTTCCCAAACTCGACGCCGTCGTTCGAGCTATCGCTTTTCGGAGCTACTGCAATGTCTAAAATACCGTTAAATACGGACATTTGAGCATACATCGCTTCCAAAGCGTTTTTAAATGCTTCAATCGGAGAAACCAAACCGTCCGTTTCAATCGTAAAAACGATTTTTTCATAGTTTGGATTGTCTTCGACCAAAACGTTTTCAATATCGTAAACGGCTCTTTTAACCGGTGTAAAGAATGCATCGAGTGCTATATAATCGTCTCCGACCAAACCTCGAATATTCTCGCTCGGTACGTAACCGATTCCTTTTTCGATAATCAAAGAAAAATTAAGCTCCGCATCTTCGTTAATCGTCGCCAAATACGTATCAGGCGTAACGATTTCGATCTGTGCGTTAGCTAAGTCGCTTCCTTTAATCTCTTTAGGACCGCTAAACGAGTAATTGACTTCCACGCGTTTTTCATCGCCTTTAATTCTAAAGCGAATATTTTTAAGATTAATGATAAAAAGTGCAACATCTTCAAGCATACCGCGCATGCTATCAAATTCATGGGTTACGCCTTCAATCTTTACAGCCGTTGGAGCAGATCCGACGGTACTGCTTAAAAGCAATCGACGTAACGGATGTGCCAATGTAATCGCAAATCCGGATTCAAACGGATACGCACTTACCTGAACTTTATTGGCTGCAATATTCTCTACCTCAATTTCAGTTGGCATGTAAGCTGATGTATTGATTTTTTTCATTTACTACCTACTTTATTATTTAGAGTAAAGCTCAACGATTAATCTTTCTTCAACCGGAATTACTACTTCGTCTCTCTCTGGGATGCGTGTAAAAATACCCATCGCTTTTTCTCTCTCAACGTCAACCCACGGTACGATACCGGTTTGTTGCGTCAATTCAAGAGAGCGTTTAACTTGAGGGTTATTTTTCGATTTTTCACATACTTCTACTTTATCACCGGCGCGAACTACGTAAGACGGAATATCTACGCGAGCTCCGTTAACTAAAATATGTCCGTGCGTGACTAACTGACGTGCAAATCTTCGCGTCGTTGCAAAACCCATACGGTAAACAACGTTATCAAGTCTTCTCTCGATTAAAAGTACAAGGTTAATACCCGTGTTTCCTTCTTTGCGAGCTGCTTCGTCAAATATACGTCTGAATTGTTTTTCAGAAACTCCATACATAAATTTAGCTTTTTGCTTCTCTCGTAATTGAAGCCCGTATTCACTAATTTTTGCTCTTCTTTGTCCGTGTTGACCCGGGGCATACGGTCGCTTGTCTAGTGCGCTCTTACCAGCAAGTCTGCGCTCACCTTTAAGGGCCAAGCTAACACCAAGTCTTCTCTCAAGCTTTTCGACCGGTCCTCTATATCTTGCCATTTTTTCTCCTAATTATTGCGTAAACGAAAAAATTATTTTGTTTTATCTCTAGCCAATATCTCCGAAAAGAAATTAGACTCTTCTTCTTTTTGGAGGTCTACAACCGTTGTGCGGGAGAGGCGTAATATCTTTCAAGAAAGACACTTTGATACCCTCTGTTGTACCGGCACTTTTGACGGCCGTTTCACGACCGCTGCCCGGGCCTTGAACTTTAATACCGATTTCTTTGAGACCATGTTCTTTTGCTTTAGTGAGTGCATCTTCTACGGCTTGTTGCGCGGCATAAGGAGTTGATTTTTTACTTCCTTTAAAGCCTAAACTACCGGCACTACTCCAAGCAATGACATTTCCCATCTCATCGGTGACAGTTACGACAGTGTTATTAAAGGTTGCTGAGATAAAAATAATCCCTTTCGCAATATTCTTTTTAACAACTTTTTTACGTACTACTTTTCTTTTTGCCATCTGTTTCCCTTTGAGACTTCGTTATTTAGCTTTAGCGCCGACGGTGCGTTTTTTACCTTTGCGGGTACGTGCATTCGTCTTCGTTTTTTGACCGCGAACCGGTAAGCCTTTTCTATGTCTAAGACCTCTGTAGCTTCCCATATCCATCAAAGCTTTAATATCCATCGCTACTTTTTTACGAAGATCACCCTCTACTTGGAATCCGGCTTGGATCTCTTTACGAATAGCGGCAACGTCGTCTTCGCTTAACTCATGAACTCTCTTATCGAATGAAATTCCGGTTGCGGTTAAAATCGCTCTAGAACTTGTTAAACCGATACCGTAGATATACGTTAAACCGTACTCTACTCTCTTTTTCATTGGAAGGTCTACACCTGCAATCCTTGCCATGCTTATCCTTGTCTTTGTTTATGTTTTGGATTATCGCAAATGATTCGAACGATACCTTTTCGTTTAATCACTTTGCATTTATCACACATCTTCTTTACAGAAGGTCGTACTTTCATTGTGACTCCTGAACTTTTTTTTCCACTGGAATTTTGAGTTAAACTGTCACAGGTTTGACGAGTAATATCAAACCAACAATCGAAAAAACAGTGGTCTTTTTTCGATTATTCTTCACACAGCTTTACAAAAGGGGTAAATTATACAGAATTTAAGCTAATAATTTACTTATACCTATAGGTTATACGCCCTTTATCCAAACTATACGGTGTTAACTCTACTTTAACGGTATCTCCCGGCATTATCTTAATATAATGCATTCTCATTTTACCGGCAATGTGACATAAAATCACATGGCTATTTTGTACTTCAACTTTAAACGTAGCATTGGGTAAAGCTTCTATTACCTTACCGTCAATCTCTATCACATCGTCTTTTGCCATTTTACCTCCCTAATGAATTTACGCTTTTGATAAAATTTCGGCTCTACCGTCTATTATCGCTACGGTATGCTCGTAATGACTACCTCTCAACCCGTCTTTTGAAACAACCGACCATTTATCCGCTAAGATTTTTGGCGTACCGTCTTTATGGCAAATCATCGGTTCTATGCAAAACACCATCCCGTTTTTGATCTTCGGTCCGCTTTTAGGGTTGATTCCTTCCAAATAATTAGGTAGCTCCGGTTCTTCATGCGGCTTTCGACCTATTCCATGACCGCAAAACCCTCGCAAAGGTACAAACCCTTTTTGGAGAATAAATTGCTCTATTGCATAACTCAGTTCTTTAAAGCGCATTTCCGGTTCAATAATATCGATCGCGAAATAAAGCGCGTCTTTGGCACATGCAATCAAAGCTTCGTCTGTTTTTGAAATGGTACCGACACCTAACGTTACGGCAGAGTCACCGTACCATCCGTCAATTTCCGTTCCGATATCCAAACCGATAATATCGCCTTCTTGCAATTTATAATCCGTGGGAATACCGTGAATAATCACTTCGTTGACGGAAGTACACACCCCGGCGGGGAAACCGTAAAGACCTTTAAACGCAGGTCGTGCTCCGTGAGAGTGAATAAAAGATTCACCCATAGCGTTTAATTCTTTCAAACTAAGTCCGGGGTGAATCTGTGTAGAAAGATACTCTAACGTTTTTGCAACGATTTGATTTGCCACCGAAAGTTTTGCGATCTCTTGCGGTTTTTTTATCGTAATAGCCATTGCATTAAAGTCCGACGGCACTCAATGTTTCATATTTATTCATGTACATTTGTGCCTCAATTTTTCGCATCGTATCCAGTGCCACTTGCACGACAATTAAGACAGCCGTTCCACCGAAATAGAAAGGAACGCCCATAAATTTTACAAGAACCCATGGAAGAGTCGAAATCAGTCCTAAATAAATAGAACCCCAAAGCGTCAATCGTCCGGCCACTTCGTTTAAGAAAAGAGCCGTACTTTCACCGGGTCTAACGCCGGGAATAAATCCGCCTTGTTTTTTCAAATTTTCGGAGATATCTTTTGCATTAAAAACAATCGATGCATAAAAATAAGCAAAGAAAATCACGAATAAGAACGTCAGGATATTAAAAACATAGCTATTCGGATTTAAAAAATCGTGAATGGCTTGAACGATCGGATTAGTACTTGCTTGCATGATCGTTGAAGGAAACATCAAAATCGCACTGGCAAAAATTGGAGGAATAACACCGCTCAAATTCATTTTAATCGGTACATAATTCATAATACGTTTATGCTGATTTTGAAGTACCACTTTACGTGAATATGAAATCGGTATACGACGTTCGCCCATTTCAACGTAAATAATGGAGCCTACCGTTGCAAGAATAACCGCTAAAATGCCTATAACGACGAGGAAGTTGAGTTCACCCGTATTCACAAGGTTAATCGTGCCGCCGATAGCATGAGGAATACCCGATACGATACCCGCAAAAATAATCAAGCTAATACCGTTACCGATACCGCGTTGCGTGATTTGTTCACCGATCCACATTAAAAGCATTGTGCCGGTTAACATACTAGCCGCTGCAATCGCCGTAAAAACCGTCATATCGATCATAATAGCACTTTCGCCTGCGCGTCCCGTTAAGCCACCCAAACCAACCGATACGCCGATTGCTTGAATGATCGTAATACCGATCGTTGCATAACGAATAATTTGCATGTATTTTACCATACCGTCGCGTTCTTTTTTCATTTTTCCAAGTGCGGGGAAGGTAGCTGCGAGAAGTTCCATAATAATCGAAGCAGTAATATAAGGCATAATTCCAAGAGAAATAATGCTAAGGCGTTGAGCAGCATTGCCGCTAAACATATTAAACATTCCAAGAGCGTTAGAGCTGTTAGAATCGAAGAACTCTTTAATAACATCAAGATTTACGCCAGGAACCGGCACGTATGCCAGTATCCTGTATGCAAAAATAAAACCAAGCGTTACTAAAATCTTCTTAGTAAGTTCTTGGCTCATTTACTCATTCCGGTAAAAACGACGTTTTCATCTTTAATCTTAGCTGCAAGCTCTTTTGCACCTGCACCGATTAATTTAACTTTAACGACGGTACTTGCCATTTTATGAACGGTACGAATCGCATCAACCGTGATTTCGCTTAGATCAGCGACGGCTTTAATTTTGTCGATATTGATAACGTAAGGTTTTTCGATTTTAGAAGTAAAACCGACTTTCGGCAATCTTCTTTGAAGCGGTTGTTGTCCGCCCTCAAAACCTCTTTTTTGCTTATAACCCGTACGAGATTTTTGACCGTTAGCACCGCGGCTAGCCGTTTTACCCATACCGCTACCTTGACCGCGACCTACGCGTTTGATCTCTTTGGTAGAATTTTCTGCGGGTGTAAGATTATCTAATGCCATGTTTCGTCCTTTTGTGCCGTTTAGCTTTTAATCATGCTAAGAGCTTTAATCGTTGCTCTTACCACGTTAGAAGCATTATTTGAACCGAGTGACTTAGTCAAGATATCTTTAATACCTGCAAGTTCAACAACCGGACGCGTTGCACCACCGGCGATTACGCCGGTACCGTCGCTTGCCGGTTTAAGAATAATACGACTTGCATTAAATTTTACTTCAACGTCATGAGCGATCGTAGAACCTTTAATGTTCACTTTAACGATGTTTTTAAACGCATCGTCAACCGCTTTACGAATTGCATCGGGAACCTCTTTTGCTTTTCCAAAACCAAAGCCAACAAGACCTTTCTTATTTCCAACAACGACCAGTGCTGTAAATCTAAAACGTCTACCGCCTTTAACAACTTTTGTTACGCGGCCGATGTTAACGATGACTTCTTCAAACTCTTCTCTGTTATATTTTTCCATTGAATCGTTTTCCTCTTTTTGATCTTTACAGCACTATGCCGTTTTCACGAAGACTATCTGCAAAAGCAGCAATGACGCCGTGATACAAATAACCGTTTCTGTCATAAACCACTTGCGTCAAGTTCTTAGCCTTAAGTGTTTCGGCAAACGCTTTTGCTACTTCTGCCGCACCGGCTTTACTTGAATTAAATCCTAATTTTTTACCGTCAACGCTTGCAAGCGTTACGCCGCTAAGATCGTCAATGGCTTGTGCGTAGATATATCGATTCGATTTAAATACGGAAATTCTAGGTCTTAATTCCGTACCGGAAATATCGGCTCTAATTCTTCTTTTGCGTTTAACGCGTAATGCAAGTTTACGTTTTAAAATATTTGCTTTCATTCCCTACCCTTTACTTCTTAGAAGTTTTTCCGGCTTTACGGATAATAGTTTCATCAGAATATTTAACACCTTTGCCTTTGTAAGGCTCTGGAGCTCTAAAACTTCTAATCTCGGCAGCAATCTGACCCACGACTTGCTTGTCGTTACCTTGAACCGTAATAACGTTTTTTTCAACGACGATTTGAACGTCTTTTGGAAACTCATAGTTAATCGGATGCGAAAAACCGAGTTGAAGTTCAAGGACGTTACCGCTAACGGCAGCTCTGTAACCAACGCCGTTAATCTCTAGTTGTTTTTTAAAGCCTTCGGTTAAGCCGGTAACGATATTTTGACCGAGTGCGCGATAAGTTCCCCAAAACGCACTGCTTTGTCTATCGCTACCTTTTGGAGCGAATACGAGTTCACCGTCTTCGACCTTAGCCTCAACATTACCTTTTGTATCCAATACTTTTTGGACACTTCCTTTTTTAAACTCTACCAAATCACCGCTCACCGATACTTCGAGACCGGCTGGTATCTTAACAGGTTTTTTACCGATACGTGACATTTTCTTCCTTTTACTTGTCTACGATAAGCTTACATCTTAGATATGGATATCGAATACCATAAAAGAAGCGCTAATTACCAAATACTGCAAATAACTTCGCCGCCAAGCCCTGCTTTGTGCGCGTCGTCATTACTCAGAACACCTTTTGACGTACTAACGACAATCGTACCGTAACCGTTTTTAAAGCGTTTGATCTCATCGGAACCCTTATAAACGCGGCGACCCGGTTTAGAGATTTTTTTCACTTCATTGATAACTTGATTGCCTCTTGCGTCATACTTTAATACGACATTAATGAATTTTTTAGGACCTTCTTCAACAACGTTAAAACTTTCGATGTAACCTTTGTTTTGGAAAATCACTAAAATTGCTTCCACAAGCTTAGAATGCATTAATTTTGTTACGTCAAGTCTTCTCATTGACGCATTTCTGATTCTTGTTAAAGAATCTGCTACGAGATCATTAATCATGCTCTTTTTTCCTTACCAGCTTGCTTTTTTGAGGCCGGGAATCAGACCTTCATTCGCCATTTTACGTAAACAAATTCTGCAAATACCGAAATCTCTGTAAACCGAGTGTGGGCGTCCGCAAATTTGGCAACGCGTGTATGCTCTTACTTGAAACTTAGGCTTTCGTGCAGCCTTTGCAATCATTGATTTTTTAGCCATCTTATTTACTACCTTTTACGAACGGTAAGCCAATAAGTTCAAGAAGTCTAAACGCTTCTTTATCGTTATTAGCGGTGGTTACGATTGTAATATTCATACCGTGAGTTTTCATAATATTATCATACACGACTTCCGGAAACATCAATTGCTCGTTTAAACCGAAATTGTAGTTTGATCGTCCGTCAAAACCCGTTCTTGGGAGTCCTCTAAAGTCTTTTACTTTTGGGAGGGCAACACAAATGAGTTTATCAAGAAATGCATACATTTTATCTTTACGCAATGTTACTTTAACACCGACGGGATAACCTGCACGCACTTTAAAACCCGCAACGGATTTTTTAGCGTTGGTAATAACCGCTTTTTGTCCTGCAATCAAAGAGATCGTATCGGCAATATTTTGCATAAGTTTGCTGTCTTTGCCTTCTTCACCCGCACCGACGCTGATGACGATTTTTTCGATTTTAGGAGCCAACATAGGGTTTGTAATATTAAACTCTTTAACCAATGCCGGTTGCACTTCGGCATTAAATTTTTCTTGCAATCTATTCATTATTTACCCTCTACTTTAGCCACGTTAGAGACATGAATCGGCTTTTCGACATTCGCGAAACCGCCTTTTGGATTGCTCTCGCTCGGCTTGATGGCTTTTTTTACTACTTTGCAACCTTCAACAACGACTTGAGACGTTTTAGGCATTACTTGAAGTACTTTTGCCTCTTTGCCTTTATCGTCGCCCGCGATAACTTTTACGGTATCGCCTTTTTTAATTTTCATCTTCGTCGCCATTATAATACCTCCGGTGCCAAAGATACGATTTTCATAAAGTTTGCATAACGAACTTCACGACCGACGGGTCCAAAAATACGCGTACCGATTGGCTCTCTTTTATTATCGAGAATGACGGCGGCATTTTCATCGAAACGAATCAATGAACCGTTTTCTCTTTGGATCTCTTTTTTGGTTCTAACGATAACCGCTTTAACCACTTGTCCTTTTTTCACTTTACCGCTAGGGAGTGCTTTTTTAACGGAAGCGATAATGACGTCGCCGACTGTCGCATAACGACGTTTGCTACCGCCGAGAACTTTAATACACATAATCTCTTTAGCACCGCTATTATCAGCTACGGCTAATCTTGTAAAACTTTGTATCATTATTCAACTCCCACTTTAACGATTGCGCTCAGTCTAAAAGACTTTCTTTTGGAAAGTGGTCTGCACTCGATTGCGCTTACCGTGTCGCCGATTTTTACTTGGTTGCTCTCGTCATGGACTAAGTATTTTTTGAAACGCTTAACGAACTTACGATATCGTGGGTGCATAACGCGTCTCTCTACCAAAACAGTGATAGTTTTATCACCCGTTTTCTGAACAACTACGCCTTGAATCTCTCGTTTTAAAGCCATTAGTTACTCCTACTTGTTTTGAGCAGAAATTGCCGTATGAATACGTGCGATATCTCTTCTAACTTCTTTAATCTCATTCGGATTAGTCAGTTGCATTGTTTTTAGCTTTTGTCTTAACGTAAACAAAAGAACCTTTTTCTCTTTCAACAACTCTAAAAGCTCTGACGTGCTTTTGCCGTTTAAATCAATATACTTCATTTTCGCTCTCTCGAGTTACGATCTTGGTTTTGAAAGGCAATTTATGCATTGCAAGGGTTAACGCTTCACGCGCCAACTCTTCGGGAACACCTGCCATTTCGAAAATAATTCTACCGGGCTTGATATTCATAACCCATTTATCTACCGAACCCTTACCTTTACCCATCCTGGTCTCAAGCGGCTTAGCGGTTAAAGGTTTATCAGGGAATACGCGAATCCAAGTCTTAGCTTGACGTTTTACATGTCGTGTATACGCAATCCTCGCCGCCTCAATTTGGCGTGAATCGATACGTCCGGCTTCAACGGCTTTTAAACCGATTTCGCCGAAAGAGATAGATGCACCGCTACCGGCTTCACCGCGATTGCGGCCTTTCATCTGCTTTTTATATTTCGTACGTTTGGGCATTAACATTAGTTTTTACCTCTCTCTCTACGTGCTCTTGGCTTACGCGTATTTTCTTTTTCAGGTGCTTCGTCTTTTTCCGGAGCAAGCCCTTTTACAAGAACCTCACCTTTAAAGATCCATACTTTAACACCGATAACACCGTATGTCGTATGCGCTTCAGCAAAACCGTAATCAATTTTTGCACGAAGCGTATGAAGAGGAACGCGTCCTTCAAGGTACCATTCCGTTCTCGCCATCTCAGCACCGCCAAGACGTCCTGCAACGGAAATCTTAATACCTTTTGCACCTGATTTTTGGGCACCTTGGATCACTTTTTTCATCGCACGGCGGAACGCAACACGACGCTCAAGTTGCATAGCAACGTTTTCGGCACAAAGTTGTGCGGAAGATTGAGGGCGTCTCTCTTCTTTAATGTTGACGTTGACGTCTTTATCGATTAATTTACTGAGTTTAACTCTTAATTTTTCGATGTCAGAGCCTTTTTTGCCGATAATGATACCGGGACGTGCGGCAACGACCGTTACTCTAAGCTTTTTAGCGGTTCTCTCGATCAAAATTTGACTTACGCCTGCATAATAAAGCTCTTTTTTCAAAAATGTTCGGATTTTATAATCTTCACCAATACTTGTTGCTAAGGTTTGTTTACCCGGAAACCAGCGTGAATCCCAGTTTCTATTGATACCAAGTCTTAAACCAATCGGATTTACTTTTTGACCCATCTTAGTCTTCCTTCTTTGCTGCTTTTGCTACTTCAACCATAATATGAGAAGTTGGTTTACGAATACCGCCTGCGCTGCCTCTAGCTCTTGGCATAAAACGTTTAAGTACCGGACCTGCGTCAACGCGGCAAGAAGCGACAACGACTTCATTCGGTTCAAATCCACCGTTAGCAACGGCAGAAGCGATCACTTTAGAGATAATTTTCGCACCTTTATTTGGCATGAACTCTAAGCTTGCCATAGCAAATTCGGCATTCATTCCTTGAACTTCGCGGGCAATGAGTCTTGCTTTTGTAGGTGATAAACGGATAAATTTTAATACTGCTTTACTCATCTTCTTACCTACTTACCGATTTTTTTCTGAACAGAGCCTTTGTGACCCTTAAACGTACGCGTTGGAGCAAATTCGCCCATTTTATAACCGATGTGGTTTTCCGTGACGTATACGGGAACAAAGTTTCTACCGTTGTGAACATTAAACGTTAAACCGATCATATCAGGAATAATAGTACTTCTACGAGACCATGTCTTAATCGGCTTACTGGATTTTGTCTCTTTTGCTTCGAGTGTTTTTTTCAACAAATGAGCGTCAACAAAAGGACCTTTTTTTAGCGATCTAGCCATCTATTTTCCTTTTCTTCTAGAAATAATCAGTTTGTCGCTCGCTTTTTTCTTACGAGTTTTTCTACCTTTGGTCGGTTGTCCCCATGGCGTTACAGGATGACGTCCCGAATTGGTTTTACCCTCACCACCACCGTGCGGGTGATCCACTGGGTTCATTGCAGAACCACGTGTTTGAGGACGAATACCGCGATGTCGGTTACGACCCGCTTTACCGATAACGACGTTTGCCCAATCTTCATTTCCGACGACGCCGATTGTAGCCATACATTCAGCCAAAACTTGTCTCATTTCACCGCTTGGAAGTCTGACCATAACGTATTGAGTCTCTTTACCCATAAGTTGAGCGTAACCGCCGGCACTTCGTGCCATTTGTCCGCCTTTGCCGGGTTTAAGTTCGATGTTATGCAAAATCGTACCGACAGGAATGCTTTTGAGTTTCATTGCGTTACCCGGTTTAATATCAAGACCGGACTCAGCCGCTTGAATTTTATCGCCGATTTGTAAGCCTGATGGTTGAAGAATATAACGTTTTTCACCGTCAGCGTAATTGATAAGCGCAATTCTACAGTTTCTGTTCGGATCGTATTCGATTGCGGCAACAGTACCTTCGATGTTAAATTTTGTACGTTTAAAATCGATAATTCTGTAGAGTTTTTTTGCTCCCGCTTCTTTATGGCGAGATGTGATTCTACCATTGTTATTTCTACCCGCAGTTGCTGCGATTTTCACAAGAAGTGAAGGAACGCTTGCTTTTGCGGTAATATCACCGGAATCAAGACTTGTTAAAAATCTACGACTCGGAGTGTAAGGTTTAAATGATTTTATTGCCATGA
This sequence comes from Sulfurospirillum cavolei, assembly GCF_001548055.1. Lineage (GTDB taxonomy): Bacteria > Campylobacterota > Campylobacteria > Campylobacterales > Sulfurospirillaceae > Sulfurospirillum. The sequence continues at coordinate 421,595 of NZ_AP014724.1, read as the reverse complement.
TTACGCCTCCACATTCTCTAGTTTAGCGCCCTCTGGCAACTGAACATAAAACTTTTTAAAATCATTACGTTTGCCTTCAATGCCTTTAAACTTTTTCACTTTACCCATAACGCGAAGAGAATTGATTTTAAGCGGCGTAAAACCGAAGTAATTTTTCAAAACCTCTTTAAGTCCGTTTTTCGTCATTCTTACAGATGTTTGGATGACGACCGTGCCATTCTCTTGAAGGCTCAAGCTCTTTTCAGTATAAAGGATTGCTTTAATATCAGTAATATCAGCCATTCTTAGCCCTCTTTCGTGATTGTTTCAAGCACTGATTTTTCGATAACAACCGCATAAAATGCCGTTGCTAAATACGCATTGAGTTCGTTTGCTTCTACAAGGTAGCAGTTTTGAATGTTTCGAAACGCTAACAATGTTTTTTCGTCAACCAACTCTTTTACGATCAACGCATCTCTGGTTCCAAGCGTTTTAATGATTTGCGCCGCTTCTTTGGTTTTACCGGATTCTACGCGAATCGAATCGACAACAAATAACGCATTGTTCGCCGCTTTTTCGTTTAAAGCGTATTCAAGTGCTAGTTTTTTTTGTTTTTTGTTTACTTTTTGATCGTAATTTTTATTGGCTTTGGGACCGAATGCCGCACCGCCGCCTACCCATACGGGGCTTCTTCTACTACCCGCACGCGCGCCGCCTCGACCTTTTTGTGCCCAAGGTTTTTTACCGCCGCCGCTTACTTCGCCTTTGGTTTTTGTGTTTGCCGTATTTGAGCGAAGCGCCGCTTGGTATGATTTGACATACAAATATAAGTTATGTGAGTGAATGTCGCCGTATGCCTCCGGAAGAGCCATCGTGCCGGCATTTTCAAATTTTTCGTTTAATACGATTGCGCTACTCATTTAACAATCCTTGCTTTACCTAATGATCCATTGGCACCGGGAACGGAACCTTTAACGGCTAAAATACCATTTTGAGCGTCAAAAGAAACAATCTCGTTTTTGACCGTCACTTGGGTGTTACCGTAGTGTCCGGGCATTTTTTTACCGCGTTGAACGCGACCGGGCCATTCGCGGTTACCGATTGAACCGGGAGCTCTGTGAAAACGGCTACCGTGTGCACCTGGACCACCTTGAAAATTGTGACGTTTGATGACACCCGCAAAACCTCTACCTTTTGTTTTCAAAGACACTTTAAGCGTTTTTGCTTCGCCCAAAGGTGCCGTATCCAAATCACCGGCTTCTTGGTTTGCAACGTCAAGCGTTACAAAGCGGTTATATTCAGCAGAAAGGTTATACTTTTTTTGCTGACCCGCAATGGCTTTGTTCATTTTTTTGCCACTAACATATGAAACTAAAGCACGTTTGTTCTCATCGACCGAACATACTTTGGCATCCAATACTCTGAGTAACGTGACAGGAACGCTTGGTACTGCAATTGTTCGGCTCATGCCGATTTTTTCAATAATATATTCCATCATTACCCCTTATTTACCCATTGCTCTTACTTCAACATTGACTTCAGGCGCAAGATCAAGCTTCATGAGTGAATCAACGGTATCTGTGGTTGCAGACACGATGTCAATCATACGTGCATGAATTCTCATTTCGAATTGCTCTCTAGAAGTTTTGTTTACGTGCGGTGATCGAAGCACCGTATAGCGCTTGATTTTTGTAGGCATAGGAATTGGTCCGACGATCTCGGCTCCAGTTCGTTTAACAGCTTCGACGATAGCTGCAACAGATCTGTCTAAAACTCTATGGTCGTACGCCTTGAGTTTAAGTCTAATTTTTTCCATTCAGGACCCCTGTAAAGAACTTGTCATCGTGATGATGACCTAATTAAAGGACTGTGATTTTACTATAATAGATAGCAAAAGTCAAGAAATATAGGGCTTTTTGATAGAAGTAAGTCTATTTTATTTCCTTTTAAAAAGGAAAACTATATGATATTCGTCAAGGAGTCAACCATGGAATCTTTACAATTTTTATACGAAATCCCTCTTAAAAATCCTTTGTTTATTGATCGTAAAATTTCGATTCAGTCTAAAAAAGTTTTATTAGACGGACCTCGAAAAAGCGGGAAAACCTCTTTAATTCTCGATCATTTAAGCCATTACGAACTCAAAGAGTATTTGTATCTCGATTGGGCAGACGAACGCATCGATAAAAACGAAATTATCGAACATTTAAACGATTTTATCCGCCGTCATCCTATCCGGTTGTTGATTGTGGAAAATTTTGATTTTTCATTTGAATTGCCGCGCGTCGAAGAGATGATTATTTCGACTTTTACTTCTACATGTAAGCCTCTTCAAGGTTTTGAGACGCTCACGCTTTATCCGCTGGATTTTGAAGAATTTTTGGCATTTGACAAGAAACACTCTAATGTCGAGCATCTTTTCAACCTCTTTACCGATCAGGGCACTTTCCCGTATTTGATTCAACAAAGTGAAAGCGAACATGCCAAACTGACGCAAGAGATGTTGCATATCGTTTTGAGAGATCCTTTAGAGTATGTAATCTACAAACGCTTTTGCGAACTCCAAGGCTCAAAAGTTTCGCTGTTTCAAATCTACAACTACCTCAAAAGTATGACGAAGATTTCCAAGGATAAACTCTATGCGCTCGCAATGCGCCTCATAGATCAAAGGCTACTTTTTTTAGTGGAAAAGTACCGCCAACCTAATGCTAACAAAAAGGTTTATTTGATCGATTTTACCTTCAAAGACGCACTGAGTTTTAAAAAGGATTTTTTGAAACGCTTTGAAAATATGGTCTTTTTAGAACTGATCAAACGCGATAAAATCATTTATTACGAAGAAGGTATCGAATTTTATCTGCCCGAAGAATCTTTGGCGATTTTGTGTGCGGGATTTTCCACAACGCAAGCCATTGAAGCAAGGCTTCAAAAACTTTTACCCTTCTTTTGGGCTTTACATGTTAAACGCGTCGAAGTGGTAACGCTCAGCAGCGAAAGTGCTCAAGACATCGAAGGGCTGAGCTTTTCGATCATCCCGTTTTGGGAATGGGCACTACAACTCTCGTGAAGGCGTGATAAATTTTTGAATCGTAATCGCGTTTCCTTTTTTGTTAAAATAAAAATGGTCTAAAAGCTTTCGAATAATCACAAAACCGCGTCCGTTGAGTTTATGAGGATTGATGACGATGTTTTTGAGCACCATCGTGTCAAATCCCTCACCTTGATCGCTAATCGTTGCTTCAAAAAGTTCGCGATTGCCGTTGAGGAAGAGTCCGTAAACGATTTTAATTTTTTTGCGGCGGTGCAAAGCTTCAAGACGTTGCATCTCGTCGTCGAATAAATTGTGCTCTATCAAATAATTTTTTCGCATTTTATCGACACCGAAACTTCCGTGTTCCAGTGCATTGAGTAAAAGCTCCGAACAGGTAAGTAAGATTTGACTGGACGTTTTAGGATCGATGGCGGCCCTTTTGAGATCATCCGCCACAACCATTAACGCTTGGTCGATCGCTTCGTACGTGCTCTCGATGCGTAAGGTCTTAAACGCTTTGGGGACTTCGAGTCGTTGAATAAAGATATAGGTTAAATCGTCGTCGCCTTTACCGATGCGCGTATTGACCTTGTCGTGAAACTCTTTTACGCAAAAGGCTTCGATAAAATCTTGCTTGACGCACGAAGCGTACGCTTTTTCGTCATTTAAAAGACTTTCGCTCAATCCGTCGCTGTAACAGAGCATTTTAACGATAGCATGCGTTGAAAGCGTTCCGATACGAATCGATTCGGTAAAAATGCTTAAGGGCGGGTTATTGCTTCGAATCGATTGACACGCTTGATTCTCTTCCATCATAAAAAAAGGAGGCATGCCGCATGAAGCATACTTGAGCGTCGAAGTGTGGACGTCGTACTCCATAAGTAACACCGAAATAATCTCTTCGTCAAAAAGATTGGTTTGTATAAATTTTAATAATTTTTTCGTCCAGATTTCCAGATGAAACGCAGAGTCTTCTTCCATCTCGTCAAAAAAGTAGTTCAAAAAGCGCGTCGTAGCCATCGCCGTCAAAGCCGCCGTGATGCCCTTGCCCATCGCATCGGCGATAAACCCGACCAAGCGCCCGTCTTTCGTTTTTCGCAAAGAGTAGGTATCACCGCTAAGCGTGCTGTGCGGTTTATACGAAATATCGACGCGCAAAAGCTCTTTTTTTCCGTTTTTGTGAAGGTCGATTTGTTGGTAATACAGATCGTTTTTAATCACGAAAAGTTCTTTATTAAACGCTTTGTCCAAATCTTCTTTGACATGTAGCATACGCTCTCCTTGTCGGTATACCTTTGCAAGGTATCTCGTGAATTTTAGCAAATCTATATTAAACTTCCTTAGCTTGGATAAGGAGATGATATGTTATGCGGAATTGACGAAGCGGGTCGCGGATGTTTGGCGGGACCTCTTGTCGTGGCGGGCGCGGTACTCAAAGAACCCGTTGCAGGACTCAACGACTCCAAACTGTTAAGCGAAAAGCACCGTGAAGCTCTTTTTGAAACCCTTTTGGAAAAAAGCGAATCCAAAATCGTCTTTTGCGATCACGCTATGATCGATACCCGAGGACTCAGTTTTTGTTTACGCCACGCGATCGAAACCATCAAAGCTCACTTTAGCACGCACGACATTCTTATGGACGGCAATTGTACGTTCGGCGTGGAGGGCATCTCAACGATGGTCAAAGCCGACGCGCTCGTTCCCGAAGTCAGTGCCGCCAGTATCCTTGCCAAAGTCTCGCGCGATCGTTACATGTACGAACTAGCACCGCTTTATCCCGAATACGCTTTTGAAAAGCACAAAGGCTACGGTACGGCTTTACATGTCGATCGTATTCGTCAATACGGGTATTGCGACATTCATCGCAAAAGCTTCAAACTCAAACAGCTTTCTCAACCGACGCTTTTTTAAAACAATTTGATAGCAACTATTAAAATTAAAGTATACGAAAGCTTTATTACTCTATTATTTCAATAACTATTATCAATGACTTAACCCAAAAGCATTGATCATTACTTTAGAAATGAAGGAGAACGTAATGGTTGATCTATCGCAGATCGATAAAAATCAAAAAGCATTCATTAAAACTATCCACGCACAACATAGTTTAAAAAAACGCTTACAGTCGCTCGGTCTTAGTGCCGGACAAGAAGTTCAAGTCGTCGAGACGAGTTTACAAAAAAACACGATCAAAATCGCACTGGGTTTTAGTTCGGTCGCTTTACGTTTAGACGAAGCCAAAACAGTCGAAGTGGAGCTTGCTTCATGAAAAAAATCACCATTGCCCTCGTCGGTCAGCCTAACGTCGGAAAAAGCCATTTAGCCAACGCCATCAGCGGTTCCAACCTTAAAATCGGTAACTTTGCGGGCGTTACGGTCGAAAAAGCGACCGCCAAACTTCGCACGGACGATTATGCGATCGAATTTATCGATTTACCCGGTCTTTATTCGCTTGAAGATTTTTCCGCCGACGAAAAAGTAACCAAAGAGTTTTTAAAAAAAGGCGACTACGATCTCATCGTCAACGTGTTAGACTCGACCAATCTTGAGCGTAACTTGATGCTCACGACGGAACTGTTGGAGTTAAATAAAAAAATCGTTTTAGCTCTCAATATGGATGACGAGGCCGTCAAAGAAGGCATCAATATCAATGCCCAGAACATGAGTAAAATTCTTTCCGTTCCGTGTATTCGCGTCTCTTCCAAAACCAAATACAATATCGAAACATTGGTCGATACGATTATCGACGTTCACGAAAAAGCCTTGATACCTTCCAAACTGATTTACGGTAGCGAAGTCGAAGATCAACTGCAAACGATTGCGCGCTTTTTAGAAGAGAAACACTTTACCATCGAAGGTCTAAGCTACCGACAAATCGCCGTCGGACTGTTATGGCAAAAAAGAGAAATCTACGCCATCGTACACGAACACCCGCTTTACGTCGAACTTCAACCCATTCTTAACAACGCCTTGGGACATGTTTACATGTACTGCCAATGCGACGAGATCGACGAAGTCATTCACCGCCAGCACGCGGCGTTTGCCAAGGGTTTATGCACCGAAGTCTTGAGCGTTTCCAAAATCAAAGCGCAAAGCGTAACGCAAAAAATCGATGCCGTTTTGATCCATAAATTTTTAGGTCTCCCTATCTTTGTTTTTTTAATGTGGGCACTGTTCCAACTCACGTTTACGTTAGGTCAATTTCCGATGGATTGGATCGAAAGCGGTTTTGGTTGGCTCGGTGAAACGCTAGGCGAAACCATCGACAACGAAGCACTCAAATCGTTGATTGTCGACGGTATTATCGCGGGTGTAGGCAGCGTTTTGATGTTCTTACCGAACATTATCATTCTCTTTTTAGGCATCGCTCTTTTAGAAACGACCGGCTACATGTCAAGAGCCGCTTTTTTATTAGACGGCTTTTTCCACAAGTTCGGTCTACACGGTAAAAGTTTCGTTCCGCTCGTCACGGGCTTTGGTTGTTCCGTTCCGGCTTACATGGCGGCACGAACACTTAAAAATAAAAAAGATCGTTTGCTGACGATGTTTATTATCGGATTTATGAGTTGCGGCGCGCGACTTCCCGTTTACGTTCTTTTTGCCGGAGCGTTTTTCGACGAAAGCATCGCCGGAAACGTTTTATTTGCCATTTATATTTTCGGAGCGATTTTAGGGCTCATTGCCGCTAAAATTTTACGCGTTACCGCCTTTAAAGGCGAAGACGAACCGTTTGTTATGGAAATGCCCAAATACCGTCTTCCGAGCCTTAAACTGCTTTGGTTTATGGTTTACTCCAAATCGGTTCTTTACCTTAAAAAAGCGGGAACGTTTATTTTACTCGCTTCGATGTTAATTTGGTTTATCAGCTCTTATCCGAAAAACGACGTCATTGAAGAAGAATACGGCGCAAAAATAGAAGCCCTTCAAGCGACGCAAGAAACGCAAGCAACGGATAAAGAAGCCTTAACAGCTCAAAAAGACGACACCGCTCAAGCACAAGAAACAGCACCGAGCGACGATAAAGTCGCTTCCGCCGAAGCCGACAAAGAAGCCCCTGTCGCAGATCCAAAAGAGAGCGCGGAAGAAGGCACAAGCGTTGAGGATCAAATCGCCGCGTTGGAAAACGAAAAACATGAAAAAATCATGGAGCAAACCTATCTCGGTATGGCGGGAAAAGCGGTAGAACCGTTTTTTGCACCGCTCGGATTTGACTGGAAAATGGGTGTTGCAACCCTCAGCGGTCTTGCCGCAAAAGAGGTGATCGTTTCAACTTTGGGTGTTTTATACGCACTAGGCGATGAAGTGAGCGAAGACGACGCATCGTTACGCGATATTATCAAAGAAAATATCAGCTTCGCCTCCGCTATGGCGTTTATCGTTTTCGTTATGGTCTATTTACCGTGCCTTGCGGCAACCGCTGTTTTCTACAAAGAAGCGGAGAGTCTCAAACACACCGTTTTATTGGTGCTCTTTACGTTTGCGACCGCATGGGTTTTAGCGTTTATTACCTACCGCGTCTTGCTTTTATTCGCCTAAAAGAGCTTTAATCGCTTCTTAGAAAAAACACGTTATGATTTGCCCATCGAGGAGTTTTCTCATGGGCAAATATATCGCGTTATTCTTACTTTCGTATTCGCTTTACGCAACCGACTCCGTCAATATCGGCATTTATAACAATCCCCCTAAAATATTTTTTGATACCGAAAATCGACCGGCGGGCTTTTTCGTCGATCTGATCGATGCCATTGCACAAGAGGCTCATTGGGATATGCGCTATGTGCCTTGCCAATGGGAAGAGTGCTTGCAAAAGCTTGAAAGCGGGGAAATCGATATGATGCCGGACGTCGCCTATTCTAAAACCCGTGAGGCGCGTTTTGACTTCAACGACGAAGGTGCCCTTTCCAGCTGGTCTGTCGTTTACACGCATTCCGCTACCCCCGTGAGCTCTATTTTGGATTTACACGGTAAACATGTTGCCGTTTTAAAAAACAGTATCCAAACCGAAGCCCTCAAACACGAAAGTTCCCTCTACGATATTAAACCTATTTTTCTCGAGGTCGACAGCTTTAAAAGAGCATTTGAATTGCTCAAACAAAAAAAAGTCGATGCGGCAATCGTCAATAATTTTTACAATGAGCCCCATGCCGCAACGGTCTATAAAACAACCGTCGTACTCAACCCCGTCGTTTTAAAATTTGCATTGACCAAAGGCGCAAACGCTTCATGGAAACAACGCTTAGACGAAGGGTTAAAAACGTTAAAAAGCGACCCTCAATCCGCTTATTACCGAGCCAAAGCACAATGGCTGGATACGCCGCAACCGGTCGATAATCCGACGCCGTGGTTGCCGTGGATTTTCGGCTTTGGTGGGCTACTTGTACTGCTTTTGACCTTACTGCTTTTCCGGCTTAAACACCGTTTAAATGCCGCGATCGCATCCCTGAAAGAGGCGGATCAACTGCTCTTCATCCAGTCGCGCAGTGCCGCAATGGGCGAAATGATTACGATGATTGCCCATCAATGGAAACAACCGCTCGCAATTCTTTCCGCCATTGCCAACCAGATTAAGGTAGACGGCGAGTTGGGCGTCGTTAAACCGGAAAAATTTAAACGTTATTACGACGATCTTTCAATGCAAATCGTTGATCTTGCACGTACGATCGACGATTTTAAAGACTATTTCAAGCCCAATAAAGCAAAAGAGCCGATCGACGATCCCAAGACGCTCATCGACATGACGCTTTCCCTGATCGGGAAAACGTTCGAAAACGAAGGTATCGAAGTTCGCACAAGCATACAAAACATACCGCCGCTGTATTTGTATAAGAACGATTTTATTCACGTATTATTAAATCTTTTAAACAATGCACACGAAGCTTTTGCGCATCATGCGACCCATAAATACGTTGCCATTCGTGTATCCGTTGACGCGAAAAACTGCTTTAGCGTTGAAGTAGAAGATAATGCGGGAGGCATCGACGAGGAGGTCAAAAAACATATTTTTGAGCCCTATTTTACGACAAAAACAAAGAGTAACGGCACGGGACTAGGGCTTTATATGAGTCAAAATATTCTCAAAAATTACTTTCACGGTAGGCTAAACGTGCGCTCCGAAGGAGCTATCACGTGCTTTACGATCAGCATACCTTTAGAGTATGTAACTCAGCCGTAAATACGGCGTAAATGCTCCATTTGCGAACCGAGATTTAACAACACCATATCGGCGACGACCAAAGCCGCCATCGCTTCGGCAACCACGCTTCCGCGCACCGCGATACACGGATCGTGTCGCCCTTTTAGCTTACATGTCAGCTCTTTTCCTTCGGTATCGATCGTCTCTTGCGCGACAAAGATGGAAGGCGTTGGTTTAAAATAGACCTTACATGTCAACGTATCGCCGTTGCTAATGCCGCCTAAAATACCGCCGCTTTTATTGGTTTTAAACCCGTTGCTATCGATAGCGTCGTTATTTTCGGAGCCTTTGAGCCTTGAAGCCTGAAAGCCTTCTCCGATCTCAACGCCTTTGACGCCGTTGATACCCATCATCGCTTCGCACAAAATAGCGTCTAATTTATAGTACAACGGCTCTCCCAAACCTTTGGGCATACCTAAGACGTGTACCAACGCAACGCCGCCGATCGAATCGTGTGCATTTTTGGCTTCTAAAATCGCCTCTTTTTGTGCCGCTTCGACGTTCGCGTCAAGTGCGTAAATCTCGCTTGCGTTGACACGATCAAAATCGTATGAATGCGCTTCGATCCCGCCGATCGCGCAAATACCGCTTTGAACTTTGACATGTAAGGCGTTTAGCATCAACTTCGCAATTGCACCCGCCGCAACACGCGCCGCCGTTTCCCGCGCACTGCTACGCCCGCCGCCGCGATAATCGCGCAAACCGTACTTGTAAAAATAGGTAAAATCGGCATGTCCTGGACGGAAGAGATTTTTGACGTTTTCGTAGTCTCCGCTTTTTTGATTTTCGTTAAAAATAACCATCGCAATAGGCGTTCCGGTACTTTTCCCTTCAAAGACGCCGCTTAAAATTTCAACCTTATCGCCCTCTTTCCGTGCGGTGGCAAAAGCATTTTGACCGGGACGGCGTCGATCTAACTCGCGTTGAAGAAACGCCTCGTCGATCTCAAGTCCCGAGGGTACGCCATCAACCACGCATCCTATCGCGCGTCCGTGAGACTCGCCGAATGTCGTAAAACAAAACTTTTTACCGAACGTATTGCTGCTCATCGTGTCTCTTTTTTCAAAATTTCAAGTGCTAACATCGCCGCTTTTTGTTGTGCTTCTTTTTTGCTTTTTCCGCTCGCAAGCGCCAAATCGCGCCCGCGCACGCTAACGGCGATTTCAAACTCTTTTTTGTGATCCGGACCGAACGAACGAACGAGCCGATATTCGGGCGTCATCCCGAAATGCGCCTGCGTCAACTCTTGCAAAGTCGTCTTATGGTCGTGAAAAATAGCGTCCATATCGATTTTCGGATACGCTTCTTCTAACAACTCGACCGCCAAACGTCGTGTAAATTCCAATCCCGCTTCCAGATACAACGCCCCCATAATCGCTTCAAACGCATTGGAAAGCAAAGAGGGTTTTTCCCTTCCGTTGTTATTTTCCTCGGCTAAGGAGATAAAGATGCATTCGCCCAAACGAAGCAAGCGCGCCAAAACTTCAAAACTTTTTTCGTTGACCAACGAAGCACGAAGTTTGGAGAGCTCGCCCTCGGCAACCTCTTTAAATTCGAAGAAAAGATACTCTCCGACGATCAAATCCAACACCGCATCGCCTAAAAATTCCAAACGTTCGTTATTGTAGGGTTGTTTGGAACTTTTATGCGTCAGTGCCTCGATTATCAGGTTTTGATCCTTAAACTGATAACCCAAACGCTTTTGTAACGCTTCTAATCTTTTTTGCATAGTGTCGACTCCGTAGACTGAATTTTAAGAGCTTCTTCTTTGGCGATTTTATCGCACGTTTCGTTTTCAAGATGCCCCGCATGACCTTTGACCCAAATACCCTGCACGCGATGGGGCTTAGCGACGCTGAGATACCGTTGCCATAACTCGGGATTTTTGACTTTAACAAACGCTTTACGCCGCCAACCGTCCAACCACTCGTTAATACCGCGAATCACGTAACTCGAATCGCTGATTAACGTCACGTCGCACGGCTCTTTGAGTGCCGCAAGCCCTTCAATGACGGCAAGAAGTTCCATTTGGTTGTTCGTGGCGCAGGCTTGTCCTCCGCTGATGATCTTCTCCTTATCGCCGTACCGCAAAATTGCACAATAACCGCCTGCTCCCGGATTTCCCAAAGAAGAGCCGTCACAGAAAAGAGATATTTTCTTCATTCTCTGTTTGAATCAATTTGGATTGAATCGATGCGGTATGAACGCTATGGCATTGAGGACATCGGTAAAAATGGATCGGGAAAATTTGTTTGCACTCGCGACACACGTACTCAAACCCGACGGTCGCTTTCGTAAATTCAAGCGTCCGCAACCGCATCATGACGTCCAAGGCAAAAGGAACGTCCGCATCTTGGGGAGCATAAGGCACTAAGCCTCGCGCCATCGCGACGTAGCGTACCAAAGGCTCGCTCGAGGTCGTAATATCGTACACCATAGGATCGACGTACCACAAAAGATCGATCATCTCTTCAAAAGGAAGCGTCTCAAAAAAACGCTTTTCGATAGCGATACCGTTTTCTTGCATGTGCTCAAAAAGTTTACGGCGTAAAAAGGGCGCTTTTTCACACAACGCTAAAACACGTTCGATTTTGTCGTTTTCTTTGAGGTTTTTATCCTTTAAAAGCCCGAGTGCTTTCAAATAGGTCCGTTGAAGCGCGACGTTTGCGCCGAGTTCTTCCAAAGAGTCCAAAACTTCTTCGGCTTTAACGTATTCTTGCAATTGTTCGTAAGCGACGCTTAGGTATTTCAAAGACTCTTCGTTTCGAGGATGCAGGCGTAAAGACTCTAAAAACACTTCGGAGCTTCGACGCAAAAAACCTGCTTTAAAGTAGGTTTTCCCGAGCGTCGAGAGCAAATACTGCTTCTCGTCTTTGCCTTTAACGCGTTTGAGCGTAACCAAATAGATATTGATCGCTTTTTCGTAATCGCCGCCTTTGGAATACGCATGCGCAAGCAACGCCAAAGACTCTAGCGGAATCGAAGCGTCTTCAAGGAGCTTTTTGTATTCGTTTTCGTCGGTTACGATCTCAAATTTTTTGACGAATTTTTCGATGCTTTGTTTCTCTTCTTTGTTTTTAAAAACACCCCACCAATAGTTTGCGAACGAAATCACGAACACAATCGCACACAAAATAATCACGCCGAATAACGGATCGCGATACGCTATAAAAAAATTATCCAAATTCAACCCTTTACATGTACGGTGCCGACACCGACAAAAATACGCGATGAGAGATCCCTACTTTTTAGAAAAGAACTCTATTATACCAAACTTGCTATAATTTACTTATGATAGATAAAACATCCATAGAAAACCTCAAACAACGTCTTGATATTGTCGATGTGGTCGGTTCGTACTTGGAACTGAAAAAAAACGGCGCCAACTACAAATGCGTCTGCCCGTTTCACAACGACACCACGCCGAGCCTCGTGGTCAGCCCCTCCAAACAGATTTACCACTGTTTTGCCTGCGGCGCGGGAGGAGACGGTATCAAATTCGTGATGGAGTACGAAAAACTCTCCTACCCCGAAGCCATTGAAAAACTGGCACGTATGGTCAATTTTTCGCTTGCGTATACGACCGACGAAGGCGGCGTCAAACGCGAAGATCGAAAATTAATGGAAAACCTCAACCTTTTTTACGTCAAACAACTTGACAAAACGCCTTTTGCCAAAGAATACCTTTTTAAACGCGGCATATCGGATGTTTCGATCGAAAAATTCGAGCTCGGCTATGCGCCTGCATCGTTTGCGACGTTGGACTTTTTGAAAATGCGCGGCTATGCGATGAGCGAAGCGATGGAGTACGGCGTTGCTGGTCTTGGCGAAAGCAATCAACCCTACGCGCGTTTCATCGAGCGCGTCAGCTTTCCTATTTACAGTCCGACGCATCGACTCGTGGGATTCGGAGGACGTACCCTTTCCAACCATCCCGCCAAATACGTCAATTCGCCGCAAACCAAGCATTTTAATAAATCGCAACTGCTTTACGGCTATCACCTTGCCAAAGAGTCCGTTTTTAAAGAGAAAAAAATCATCGTGACCGAGGGCTATTTGGACGTCATTATGCTCCACCAAGCCGGATTTACCCAAGCGGTCGCAACCCTCGGAACGGCTTTAACCTCCGAGCACATTCCTTTACTGATGCGAGGCGACCCCGAAATCATCGTCGCGTACGACGGCGATAGTGCCGGTATCAACGCCGCACTGAAAGCTTCCGTACTTTTAAGCACGCACGGTCTGCGAGGAGGCGTCGTGCTCTTTAGCAACGGTATGGACCCTGCGGATATGGTCCAAAACGGCCTTATCGATACGCTCAATCGACTCTTTTTATCCCCGCAACCGTTTATCGAATTTGCGCTGGAGCGCATCGTTAAAAAGTACGATCTCAAAGATCCTCTCGTAAAACAACAAGCCCTTAACGAAGCGACCGCTTACCTCAAAACGCTTCCCAAAGCCGTTCAGGAAAGCTATACGGGACTGCTCTCCGGCACGCTCAATATTTCTCAAAATCTCGTCAAAATCCAAACCCATAAACCGACCAAACAAGCCCCTAACGAGCGAAGTTTTGAAGACATGTTGGAATTGACGATTATTAAAACGATTTTGAGCCAACCGGGGCTTATCGACACCGTTTTAGATACGATCGACCATGCGATGTTCAAAACACATCAAGAAGAGTTTTTGCTTTTACTCGAAAACCGTTTGGATCATCCCAAACTCCGACGTATCTTGCTTTGGGACGACGTCAAAGTGTATGACGAAAACGAGTTGATCGCCTCAATGGCGGCGTTTTTATACCATTTTTATAATGAAAAGTTTCAAGCCATCAAAACCTCGAAAACGCTAAGTTACGAGCAAAAACAGTTTATGATTCGTAAAATTCAAGAAAAATTAATGAAATTAAAAAAAGGTGAATTGGTTCCGTATGAAAGCATTAGTCCTCTTTAGCGGCGGTTTGGATAGCATGTTGGCTATCAAACTGCTCACTGCCCAATCAATCGACGTTATTGCCGTTCATATCCGCATCGGATTTAGCGGCAAAGAAGATCATGAAGTTTTATTACGCAAAAGAGCCGCGATGGCGGGAGCCTCGCTTGAAGTCGTCGACGTCCAAAATCGCTACCTGCAAGAAGTGCTTTTCTCACCGCGTTACGGTTACGGTAAACAGTTCAATCCATGCATCGATTGCCACGGGTTTATGTTCAAAGTCGCCAAAGAGCTATTGGCACCTTTCAACGCGTCGTTTATCGCAACCGGCGAAGTGATAGGACAACGACCGATGAGCCAAACGCGAGACGCATTAAAACTGGTACGCAAATTGGCAAACGATCTTGAAGACGGGCTGATTTTGCGACCGCTGAGCGCACAACTTTTAGATGAGAGCAAAGCCGAACGCGAAGGCTGGGTCGATCGAAGTCTGCTTCTGGGGCTTAGCGGTCGGGGTCGCCATGCCCAACTTGCATTGGCGGCACAGTTCGGCTGGGAGGATTATCCCACGCCCGCAGGCGGATGCTTGTTGACCGATCAGCAGTTTAGCCTCAAACTACGCGATTTTATTGCCCACGACACGCTTTGCAAAGACGATATTCCGTTACTGAAATACGGAAGACACTTTAGGCTTCCAAACGGCGCAAAACTGATTGTCGGACGCAACGAAGAAGAAAACGCGGTGCTCGAAGGTATTTTTAACCCAAAGTTTGCGCCCATCATCGTCGAAACGTCCCTCGGTGCTCCTTTTTCACTCATCTCAGCACAAGCGGGCGAAGACGATTTACAAACGGCGTGTCGTATTATTTTGAGCTTTACCAAAGCAGATCCCGCCGCTTTTTATACATTGGAGACACAAGGTCGTAGCCTTTTAGCGGCTGCGTATCCTGAACGGGATGCGGCTAAAAAATATCTTATATAGTTTTTTAAAGATACTTTTTGTATTATTAAAACAATGCAATTTAAAATGTTAGGATTATGAGATGAGTTTATCGGAAAAAATGATTTTTTTAGTCGTGGACGATTCAAAAATTTCACGTAAATGGCTTATTGAAATGATCCCTAAAAAAATTGCCGAGTACACGCAAATTATCGAAGCCGAAAACGGCGAAGAAGCCGTAGCACTTTTTAAACAATACGCTCCCGATATCGTTTTTCTCGATATTACGATGCCGATCTTAGACGGATTTGAGGCTCTTCTACAGATTCGTGCCGCTAATAATGAGGCTTTGGTCGTTATGATTTCGGCCGACCGACAAAAAAGCACCAAAGAAAAGACTTTAGCTTTAGGTGCTTCTGCGATTCTCTCCAAACCGATCGATGCGGAAGAGTTTCGCTCAACGCTTTTAAAATTGGTTTTTTAACATGGTACAACACTTTAGCGCTCAACAAGAAGATATTTTAAAAGAGTTGATTAACGTCTCTTTCGGACTTGCGGCATCGTTAATCGGAGATATGCTGGACAATTATGCCAAGTTGCACCTTCCCGAAATCTCCAGTATCGATATTTTGAACCTTAACGGTAAAATCATCGAAGTCTTAGGAAGAGAAAATGAATTTTACCTTACGAAACAACGCTTTTTAGGCTCGTTTAACGGTGAAGTTTTGTTTGTGTTCAATCCTTATTCCGCGCATGTTTTTACGCATCTATTGCTCCAACAAGCAACGTGCGACGATAACGATATTAAGTCGTCGATTTTAGAGCTGACCAATATCATCACGTCCGCATGTATCGGTAAATTTTGCGAAATTATTCACGGAGAAACGATTTTCAAAGTTCCTTCGATTGAAAAACGCGACGTCTTGGAAATGGATAAATACGATAAAATCGAAGGTTACGACAACGTGATCGTCATTAAAACGGCTTTGGACATCGAAAAAGAGAATATCTTAGGTCACATGTTCATTCTTCTTAATAATGAGATGCTCGAGCAGCTCAAACAAACTATCGACCAACTGTAAGCTATGTCTATTCATTACGAAACCCTCATCGACTCGATCAACGTCGGGATCATTACCGTCGATGCCAATTTAACGATCCATTACATCAACAAATGGGTAGCGGTACATAGCAATATTCAGCCCGATGAGGCTCAAGGACAAAACCTCTTAAGCGTTTTTGACATTCCGGAAGAAAAACTCAAATCGCTCAAACGCCATATCAAAGCCGCGCTCACGCTTCATAGTCCCTCTTTTTTTACCGCCGACGCCAACGGTTATCTCTTAGCAATGCAACACTCGATGACGATCAAATCGGCATTTGAGTTTATGCAACAAGACGTTACGATCGTCCCTTACGATTTAGAACAAAAAATCGTTACGATGTTGATTTACGATCAAACGACGTTGATGGAAGAAAAAAGTAAGTGCAACAAAGAGAGTGCCGAGCTTGCAAGAGCAGTCAAAATAGCTAATGCAACGATTCGAAAGTTGGAAACGGCACGTAATAAACTGGTCAAACAACAAGACATGATCTATAAGCAAGCCCACTACGACCACCTTACTTCGCTTGCCAATCGAACGCTTCTGCATCAACGTCTGCAACTTCTTATCGAAAGCAATCTAGCAAGCGGTAAGAAATTCGGCGTTCTCTTTTTAGACCTTGATAATTTTAAAGAGATCAACGACTCCTTAGGGCACGACATCGGCGATATGATTTTAATTAACGTTGCAAAAACCTTGTTGCTTGCCACGCGAAAAACCGATACGGTAGCACGTTTCGGGGGCGATGAATTTATTATTTTGGTTGACGACATCGAAAGTGAGGAGGTGCTACGCCATATCGCTTCCAAACTGGTCACAAACTTACAACAACCCATTCGCGTGCATCATATGGACATCGGCGTTACGACGAGTATCGGCATCAGCCTCTTCCCCGATCACGGTAAAGATTTCAATCAGCTTATTAAAAGTGCCGACGTGGCTCTTTACGAAGCCAAATCGGCCGGACGCAATACCTACAAAGTCTTTGCGCCTTCTAAACTTTAAAAAAATTCGATTTCGTCATCATCCGTTACGGAGCCTTTCTCTTCAAAAATAGCCTCTATTTGCAAACACGAGCTTAAAAGCGAAGAGTCTAAATAGTGGATATCGCGTGCGACTTGCGTAATAAAAACATTTTCGCGCCATGAAGCCAAATCGCTTAAAAGGCTAAAAAGCATCGTTGAGAGTCGCTTGATTTTTTCACTCTCAAATTGATCTTCGGTTAAAGTGCTCAAAAAATTAATCAAGGTCTGAACCGCAAATCCCAAGTGTTCAAACGCCATTAATTCGGCAAGAACGTCGGCGTACTCTTGAAGATTCTCGTAAATAATTGCCAAACGTTGTTTGCTCGGCTCTTTTTCAAACGCCAAAATGGCACTGTCCGTTTCCTCGTTGAGTGCTTCAAGCGCATCAATTTTCGGCATAAGCGAAATAGCGGTCGACTGGACATAATCTTGCGCGCTTAAAACATCGTCGTGTGTTTTTGAGAGAATTTTTTGAGCCTCTTCGCTCAAGCTCGAAACGCTCAGTTTCTCTTCGATGCGCCCCTTATCGAGTTGGATCGAAAGCATATCTTGACTTAAAATATATTTGGCGTTGGAAAAGTGTTTTAAGAAAATATTTTTAATCACCGCACTCTTTAACGGCCTTACATGTAAGAGCATCATAAAGAGTTTATCTTCGTTTTCTTCGACGATGATCGTACTTTCAAAATCACGGTGCGTGAGCCATAAACAAAAACCGAAAAAGAGACGTACGCAATCGCTTAAATCGATAATATTTTTAGGAGCATTGAGCCAATAGTCCCAAAATTCGCTTAATGCTTCTTCGCTATCGATGCGAAACGTGATCGTACGGTGAAAAACGCGACTGTTGAAAGGATTGATCGCGCGCTGATTTTTGCGAAGTTCTTGCTTACGAAATTCGATAATGCGTAAATACTGTTTGACGCGTTGTAAAAAATGTTCCGAATACAAAGGCTTTGTGAGATAATCTTCCGCTCCCAAAGCGAGCATTTTGTGCTTGGAGGTCTCGTCGTCTAAAGCACTTAAGGCGATAATCATCGTTTTTTTGTCGACTTGTTTGATGTAACGCGTTGCCTCAAAACCGTCTAAATTGGGCATCATAATATCCATAAAAATCAAATCAAAATGATTTTTGACGCACATTTCAACGGCAACTTGCCCGTCTTCGGCTTCTTGTATTTCTATTTCTTCAACCTCTTCGAGTAAGAGATTGAGCGTTAAACGGTTGTTATCGTTATCGTCGACGATCAATATTTTATACATATTTTGGCTCCTTTAATCGTTTCGTTAAACTAAATTTGACGCCGCCTAAGTGCGCGGAATCCTCTAAGCGATACTCAAAGCCTAAGCCTTCGCATAACAATTTCACAAAATGAAGTCCGATACCCGTCCCCTTTTTTTCCATGCTACTCGGTTTAGAAGCACTTTGATTGTACAGCTCAAAAACTTCTTCTTTATCTTGATCTCGGATACCTTTACCGTCGTCTTCGATCGTAATTACGAGAGTCTCCTTGCTCGAAGAGAGCGTGATCTCGACGGTCGACGTACCGTATTTAATCGCGTTGGAGAGAACGTTGGAGAGTATTTGCTTAAAGCGATACTCGTCGCTGCTCAAAAACGGCTCGCTATCGTCGCTATGAAATACCATCGTGCGATGATATTCTAACGCCAAGGCACCGTGTTTTTCGATCACGTCTAAAATGCTCTCTTTAGCGTTAAAAAACGTCAGATTGTAGTGCAACTTTTGATGGCGAAGCTTGCCCAAATCTAAAATATTGCTCACGTTTTCCAACATTGAATGCGCGCTTTTGTAAATTTGCTCCAAAAGATGCATCCGCTTTTCTTTGGGAATCTCTTCAATATTCGGCATATGCTTGTACAGGTATTGCGAAAAGTTCATAATGGCATTGAGCGGCGTCTTTAATTCATGCGTAAATAAAATCAAAAAAGCGTCTTTGGCTTCGGAAAGTTTCATCTGTTCTTGCGCTTGTTTTTCCTGCGCCTGCACGGCGCGCTTTTCAAGCAGCATCTGCGTAATGTCCTGCCTGACCGCTAAGTATTGTACGATTTTTCCGGTATGCGTGTCTTTAAAAGGGATAATAATCGTATCGCCCCAAAAATCACTACCGTCTTTATTTTTATTTAAAACCCGCTCTCGCCACACTTTCCCTTGCGTAATCGTTCTCCACATGTCTTGATAAATTTCCGTACCGTTAGCGGGATGGCGTAAAATACGATGGTTTTTCCCGATAACCTCGGCGGGAGTATATCCGGTGACTTTGGTAAAATTATCGTTAATGTAGGTAATATTGCCTTCCGTATCCGATTGCGATACGATCGAAGCGTCCAAGAGTGCTTCAAAATACTGCATATCGCTTAAAAAAATGTCGCTTTGCGACAACTCTTGGATGGCAGATTTAAGATGTACCGCCGCTTTGTCTTTTTCCGTTTCCAAACACAAATAACGTTCGCATTGCAACATCAAGACTTCATTCAAATTAAATGCATCCTCGGGACTTATAAAGATGATGATCGCAAGATCGAGATTGTGTTGTTTGATGCTCTGAAGCGTCGAGAAATAGGACGTTCCTTGATACGAAATCGTACCGAAGATAAGATCGAAGCGCGTGTGCGAAGCCAACTCAAAAATCGACGCGGCATCGGTTTCCCAATAGAAACGATGGTGCGTCAACGAAGCGACATGTAAAAGTTCTTGATGCGCTACCATCTCACCGATCACTAAAATATTCAACGATACGTTATGCGTGTGTAAGACGGAAGCTTCCATGGTGCTATGTCTCCAAAAAGCTTAAGACCGATTGCGAAATTTCTTCAAGCGGTACGACGGCATCGACGCCTCTTAGTTTGATAGCCTCTCTTGGCATACCGAACACGACGCAACTCTCTTCAGACTGGGCAATTGTTTTAGCACCGTTTTGATGCATATGAAGCATCCCTTTTGCCCCGTCGTTTCCCATACCGGTTAAAATCACTCCGATCGCATTGGCTCCGGCCACTTTCGCAACGGAATTGAACATCACGTCGACGCTCGGACAATGCCCGTTGATTTTGCGACCTTCTCCGATTTCGACGTAATAACGTGCTCCCGAACGACGCAACACCATGTGCAATCCTCCGCGTGCAACGTAAGCCGTACCGATTTCCAAAAAAGCTCCGTTTTGCGCTACTTTAACGTCGATAGCGCACAATTCGCTCAGGCGTGCCGCAAACGTAGCAATGAACGTATCGGGCATATGTTGCACGATAATGACTGCCGGAGAATTTTTAGGCAGCCCTCTTAAGACGACTTTCAAAGCCTCCGTACCTCCCGTACTTGAGCCGATAGCAATGACTTTTTTCGTCGTCTCCGCAATGCTGAGTTGATTCGCGATCACCCGTTTAAGCGGTACGATTTGACGCAATTTTGCGTACGATGCATCGACGACTTTTTGAATCAATTCTTCTCGAATCTCTTCTTTACCGTCGTAAATATTTGAATGCGGTTTAGCCACATAATCGATGGCACCAGCCGCCAAAGCATCGAGCGTGACTTGCGCGCTTTTGCGCGTCAACGAAGAGACCATCACGACCGGTGTCGGCATATGGTTCATCAGCTTTTGAAGAAACGTAATGCCGTCCATTCGCGGCATCTCGACGTCTAAACAAATCACGTCCGGTCGTTTTTCGACGACCATATCGCGTGCGATATAAGCATCTGCGGCAAGACCTACGACTTCGATACGCGGATCGCTTTGTAAAATCTCTTGTAAAATATGGCGTGCCGTGGCACTGTCGTCCACGATAAGAACTTTAATCATGCATGATCTCGTTTTGAACGTATTTGAGCATAATACGATTGGCATCGCTGATCATCATAATGCGCCTTCCGTTATTTCCGCCCGTATCTTCGGCTTTAATGGGAATGCCGAGCGATCGTAACGTCTCTTTAGCAATCATAACGTTTTTGTGCCCGATCATTTGCGCTTCGCTATTGGCAACGTGAATATTAGCTCCGCCGAAAATCTTCGCTTCGATATTGCGGCGCAAACACCCGATATTTTCCATCGTTTCTAGAAGCCTCGGTATTGCGATATTTCCGAATTTCGGGCTTTCCAAACCGTTTCCGTTCCACAAAGGCAGTAAATAATGGTTCATTCCGCCGATCATCGTAACCCTATCGTAAAGGCATACCGCAACGCACGATCCAAGTACCGTGACGATTTCCGTAGCTTCGACTCCTATGAAAATCTCACCGACATGGATAAACTTACGCGGTAGCATTAAAACTCTTTCATCTCGAAATCGTCAAACATAAACTCATTGGCACTCTCGCTCGCAACCGACTCCGAAGCACTTGCTTCTTGAAGCTTCAATGCCACTTTAAAAACCGTCAACGCTTCGGAAGAGTCGTAATCGATCGAACCTTCCAGCGATTCGACCAAGGCATTAACGACGCTTAAGCCCAGCCCCAATCCGTCGACCGATTCGCGCGCTCGGCTTTGTTTATCGACTTTTTTAAAGCGATTAAAGACCTCTTTTTTATGCTCTTTGGCAATGACGTCTCCGGTATTGCTGATCTCCATGACGACGGTATCGTCTTGAATGTAGGCTCGAAACGAAACGGTATTTCCGCGAAACGAATATTCGCAGGCATTGGAAACCAAGTTCATTAAAATCGTGTGCAACTTCTTGGCATCGCTAACGATTTTGCTCGGCATTTCGATTTTTTTAACGACATGTAAGGATTTATCTTCGATCAAGTAGCCCAAAAGTTTACACACTTCTTCAAAAAGCATATCAATGTCTACGCTGCTCAAATGGCTTCCGATCTCGCCTGCTTCAATCTCGGCGGCGGTAAAAATATTCCCGAGCTGAAAATTGAGTTTTTGAAGCTCTACGTCCAACAAAAGTTTCATGCTTTGCGTACGCGGCGAATCATCGTTTTTCAACATCATGGACGAAAGATTGAGAAGCGAGCCGATCGGATTGTTGAAAACATTTTTAATTAATGAAAGAAATTCGCCTTTAACTTTATCGGTTTCACGTAGCTTTTCATTGAGGTCGTAGAGTTTTTTGGTTAAAAATTCCAACTCTTTGAGCGTCTCGTTTTTTTGCTCGAAGCGTTTTTTAACTTCTGCCAATAACCGCGCATCGCTTATATCGTCCATCATCGTCTTACACCTTCTGATAAATTGAAGCCCCTTTAGATTTAAAGCCTTGTTTCATATCGGTAAGGGCTTCGGAACTTCCGATAAACAAATACCCCTCTTTCGTAAGAAGCGTATGAAATTTTTTAACCAATTGTTCTTGCGTAGGCTTATCAAAATAGATCATAACGTTGCGGCAAAAGATAATATCGAACATCCCTTCTTTAAAAAGAGCGTAATTTCCCGTCACCAAGTTGTACTCGCGAAACGTTATCATAGACTTTAAACGTTCGTTTATCCTAAACGACTGCGTTTGCGCTTCGTACGTAAAATAACGTTGTAGCAAACTAGGATCGATCCCTGCACATGCTTTTTGCGTATACGTTCCCGTTTGCGCCGCTTTTAAAACGCGCGGCGACACGTCCGTCGCTAAAATTTTAATATCCCACGCACCGCTTTTGGCTAAATGCGTATCTAAGAACATCGCAAGGCTATAGGGCTCTTCGCCGCTAGAACACGCCGCCGACCAAATGCGTAGCTTTTTAGCCGGATGTTCCGCAAGTGCGGCACTGTACGTTTTTAAAAACTCCCACTGTTTGGCTTCGCGAAAAAAAGAGGTCACGTTCGTCGAAATCAACGAGGAGAGGTACGCAAACTCTTCCCCGCTCGTATCGTTACACAAACGATCGTAATACTCTTTAAAACTGACTAAACCAAGCTGTTTTACGCGTTTGGCAAGGCGCGCTTGCACCAAGTAGATTTTTTGTGCGCCTAAATTAATCCCTAAATGGTCATAAATATAGTGTTGAAAAAGCGTAAACTCTTTTTGGCTGAGCACCAAATTGCTCATTAATACAACTCTTCAACATTTAAAATCAATGCCACCTCGCCGTTACCCATAACGGCACCTCCGCTGACGCCTTCCGTTTTAGCGAAAAATTCTCCCAAAGTCTTAATGACGACTTGCTGACGACCGACCAATTCATCGACCAATAAAGCGAATTTACCTTTTTGGTTTTCGATACACACTAAGGTAGATTCCCACGCATTCGGCTTTTGAGTGTCGAGTTCAAGCACTCTGTTTAAGCGAACGATCGGTAAAAGCTCCGATCGGAGTTGCACGAACTCTTCTTTACTGCCGGCAACATGGACTTCATCCTCGGCAGGTCGAAACGACTCGATAATACACAACGTCGGGATAATAAAAATCTTTTCGCTCGAACGTACAATCATACCGTCGATAATCGCTAACGTTAAAGGCAAGATAATCAGAAACGTACTGCCTTGATTCGGAACGGAAGAGATTTCCACTTTTCCGCGAACGCTTTCAATCGCCGTACGAACAACGTCAAGTCCAACGCCGCGCCCCGAAAGATCGCTGATGACGTCCGCCGTCGAAAATCCGGGTTGCATAATCAAGTTGTAAATCTGTGCCTCGTTGAGTTCGTCTTCGGGTTTTACCAAACCTCTCTCCAAGGCTTTTTGGTACACTTTTTCTTTATTGATGCCTCGACCGTCGTCTTTGACTTCGATGATAATATTGCCGCCTCGATGGTATGCACTGAGCGTCACGATACCCTCATCGCTTTTGCCCGCTTTGCGGCGTTCTTCGACGTTCGTTTCGATCCCGTGGTCGATCGAGTTGCGAATAATATGAATCAAAGGATCGGAAAGTGCTTCCACCATCGTTTTATCGATCTCGGTATCTTCGCCCTGAAGAACGAGGTGTATCGGTTTTCCGACTTTTTTCGAAGAATCGCGCACGACGCGTTTCATCTTTTCAAACGTATCGCGAATCGGGATCATACGTAACGACATAACCCGATTTTGGATCAATTTGGTAATTTTTGAAAGGTTTTCGATGGTCTTTGTGACTTCGGCATCGCGTACCGCTTTAATTTTCCCGTTTTCGCCCAGATAATTTTGAGCAATAACCAACTCTCCGATCGAATCGAACAACTCGTCGAGCTTTTGCGCATCGATTTTTAAAAACGTTTTTTGAACCAATGCGGCTTTGATCTCTTTGTTTTCCTCTTTGGCAAGAGGCACACTTGCGACTTCTACAGGCTCCTCAGAAACGACGTTTAGTATCGGTTGCGCGACGGTAGGTCTTGGTGTAGCAACGATACGGTACTCCTGCGGCTCTAAAAAATCAAAAATCTCTTCGATTTGCGCTTGCGAACTTTGGGTCGCGTACATAATCTCGACTTGCCTAAAGTAATTGTATTCGCTATCAAACGTCTCTAGCGTACATGTGTCGATCGGACTCCAAAAAGAGGCCAAAATGCGCCCGACATGTGAAAGATTTTTGAAAAATAAAAAGTGGTCGAATCCGCGTAAATAGATATCGCTATCCAACGTTAGAATAATCGTATAAAGCGTTTCTTCACCCTCAAGTCGTTCAAAAAAAGATGCTTCATCAGGGCGTTGAACCGGCATCGGTTCGTCAAAAATCTCATTACCGAACTCTTGCGCAAGATCGTTACATGTTATTGTCGCTTGTGCGGGTTCGGGAGTCGTTTTCAACGTCGAAATAATCTTTTGGATTTGATTGAGGCATGCTTCGTAACCCTCGGGATGACCGCTACGCTCCGAAATTTCAAACTCAAGCGTCTCTTTGATCAGGTTGACGCTTTCCAAAAAAAGATCGACGTGGCTTGCGCTCGGCGTTATATCGGAACTTCTAAAAAAGTCTAAAACATCTTCGAAATGATGCACAAACTCCCCAAGACGCGAAAAATTAAACGCGTTAGCACTCCCTTTTAAGGTATGAACGCCTCGAAAAATTTCATTTAAAAGGGCTTTATTACTCGGCGACTCTTCGTAATTTAAAATATCGATATCCATCTTTTCGATAATATCGTTTGCTTCTTCGATAAAAATCTGTTTTAGTTTTTCTTTACTCATGGCTGTTCCAATAAAGCGTACCGAAAACACCCAAGTCTAAAGGTATTTTATCGATTGCATCGATTTTAAGGCTCGGTTTTTCCTGTTTCAAGCACCATAAAAGTGCCCATAAAGAAGAGCTCGTCGGTAAGCCTTCTTTGGAAGGGAAAATCACAATCTCTTCAATATAGGCTAATCGGTCTTTGACAAAAAGCGTCAGAGCTTTGATCTCTTCCAAATCCATATCAAAATCAAGCTCCAGTACATCACCGTCTATACACATATCCTACCCTTCTTACAAGCTTGGTACACAATGCACTACATGTCACTTTTGATGCAGCACTTTTTCGTACGGAAAAAAGAGTTTTTTGTTTAAAACTCTTTTAGATCGTCTTCGCCTAAAGGAAAGACATCTTCATTACTACGCTTGGAGGCGGTTTGCGAAAAGGAAGGCGTTTTAGCTTTTTTTGCACCGGAAGCAACCGACAAACGTTTCGGCGCGGGAACAACCGGTGAAAGACGTTTTGTTGTGCTCGCTAAACTTGGACGAGGCGAATCTTTACCCATATCAAACCCGGCTAAAGCCGCCATTTCCGCAACGCTTTGAAGCATTGCCAACGCTTGTGCGTTGAGTTCTTCGGCTGCCGCCGCCGTCTCTTCAGACGCGGAAGCGTTTTGTTGGGTAATCTGATCGACCGATCCCATCGCCGTTGCGATTTGGTTCATTCCCTCGGCTTGTTCTTTGGCGGAAATCGCAATCTCTCCGATCAAGTCCGACGTCTTTTTGATGCCGTTGAGGATTTCGGTAAACGACTCTTTCGTTTTATTGGCAACTTCGGTTCCGGCTTTGACTTGATCGATACTTGCTTCGATAATACCCGTAATCTCTTTAGCGGCACCCGCACTGCGTTCCGCCAAATTCTTAACTTCTTCGGCGACGACGGCAAAACCAAGACCGTGTTCGCCCGCACGCGCGGCTTCTACGGCGGCATTAAGTGCTAAAAGATTGGTTTGAAACGCAATCTCGTCGATTGTTTTAATGATTTTGGCAATTTTTTGTGAAGAATCGGTAATTTTTTCCATCGCGACCATAAGATCTTGAACACGTTGATTGCCCTCTTTTGCCGCATCGTTAGAGTGTTGCGCCAAGATGTTCGCTTCGCGTGAATTTTCCGCGTTTTGATTGTTGCTCGCAGTGGCTTGTTCGATCGTCGCGCTGACTTCTTCGACGCTACTGGCTTGCGAACTTGCACCCTCTGCTAAAGAAACCGACGCCGAGCTGATCTGCTCGCTGGCACTCACGACTTGCGTCGTACCTTCAGAGAGCGACTTCACGGATTCGACGACGACTTTGACGATACTACGAATAATGAACACTGCGGTTAAAAGACTGATGATAACGGCAATAACCAAACCTATGAGCATCACGACGGAGGCAACGCTTAAAGAATCGGAAGCATTATCGGAAACTTCTTTCGTATTGCCGACGCCCAGTTGCATCACAGAAGACGCCGCATCTAAAACATCGGCGGCGGCTTTCACGCGAATCGCATTTTCCGTTGCGGTTTCTTGCATAACGCTTATCATTCCTTTTAAGGAAGATTCGTAAACTTTAGCGGCATTTTCAATGTTCTTTAAATCTTCAAGATTATTAGCTTGAACGGTATTGGCTTTGATTTCGGTTAATAATTTATAGATGGCATCGAAAGAGGCGACGGCATTTTCAAGCATTTTCAAATCCCGTTTGAGTTGCGCACGCTGACCTAAGACGCGTGTATTGTGCGCAAGATCGATGACTTCGTTAATATGGCTTATTTTAGTAAGACGTGATACCAATTTTGCACCGTCTTGCTTCGTGTTAATCTCTTCTTTAAGTTTACTCTCTTGATTATCGAGGTATTTAGAAGCATTTTTCATAAAAAGCGTTGCATTTTCAACCATCGCGGCGTCATACTGTTTTTTACGCTCTAAAAGTTTTTCGGAACGATCATTCGATGCGATATATTCTAAAGTGCTTTTTGAAGCTTTTTGTTCGCCTTCAATCAAATTGGTTAAATGGTATTTTTTCCCGTGAACTTGCGCTTCGTTCAAATATTTTTGAAGGTTAATAAACTCTTTTTTGGCATTTGCAAGAGACTGTTCATTGTCCTGCATGGTAAAAGCGCGAACATCGTAACGAATTTGATTGGCTGATGCAAAAATCTTACTCGCTATTTCAACTTCCGGAGCATAAACTTCTGCAAGTTTTGCGGAATCTTGAGAAGCATTACGCATATTGACAATAGCCAAAATACCTAACGCCAACGTAATGAACAATAAAATACCGAATCCGATAGAAATTCTTTTGCCCAATGTCATAGTCTTATTCATCCCCTATCCTTTTATAGTGCTACGCAGTTTTACTTAATGCTTGTACGACACCCAATTCGTCTTCGCCGAAAAGAGCTACTAAATCCAAAATCATAATGACTTTATTTTTCTGTTTTGCCATATTTTTAATAAATTTCGTATCCACGTTGGATCCGAATTCCGGAGGTAAAGAGATATTTTCATCGTCTACGTTCACGACTTCTTCAACCTTGTCGACGATAAAACCTATGTTCTTTCCGTCGATCGTAATAATCACGATAGAAGTGTACATGTGAGGTTCAATTTCGGGCATATCAAATTTGATACGCATATCCACGACGGGGATAATATTTCCGCGAAGGTTCATAACGCCTTTAATAAAATGCGGCGTTTTCGGTACGGGAGTCGTTTTCATCATCGCGATGATCTCTTTTACGTCAAAAATATTGACACCGTATATTTCCTCTTGTAAATAAAACGTCAGAAACCGATTAGCGGTTAGTCCGACTCCTTTAGCATGCTTCTCTTCCATATTTACAGTCCTAATACCATCGTAATTGCTTTGATGAGCTTATCGTCGCTAAAAGGCTTTACCATCCACCCCGTCACCCCAATAGCCTTACCGCGAGCCTTCATGTCCGGAGAACTTTCCGTTGTCAAAATAAGAATGGGTCTGTTTTTAAATTTATCGTGAGATTTAAGCTCGGCTGCAAGATCAAGTCCGCTCATTTGTGCCATGTTGATATCGCTGATTAAAAGATCGTAATCTTCTCTGCCGTTTAAAAGGGCGTCAAGCAGTTCCGCGGGATTAAGGTACGTCGTAAACTGAATCGTTCCTCGCCCGATCATCTCTTCAAGAGCCATCTGTGCCGTTGCAAGAATCGTTTTAGAATCATCTACTAAAATGACTTTTTTACCCACACTATCTCCTTTGACTACCACGAGTTTTGTGCTCTATGGTAATAGCAATCCTCGTTAATATAGCTTAAAGAATATTAAAGGAGTGTTAAAAATATTGGGAAAATACGTACGCTAATCCATTATGGAACTTCTTTTGCTTTTTAAGGCAAAAAGGAGAGATTATGCAACTTCGTTTGACACCGCATTGTATTTGTATTTACCTCTCAAAAACTTCTTCACATTATGAAACCGTGATGCATACGCTCAATCAAGCTTTCGGACAACCTTTTTGGATCAAAGAGACGCTCATTAATATTGCTTTGCATCATGAATTAGAGCGGCGAAAAGCATTTTTAATCTCTTTATATCGTCATTGCGCTTTAGCTTCAAAGACACACAATGCACTTTTCTTGCAAAAACTGATCGCTTTTTGTGCCAAACCGATCAAACTGATTATTACACATGAAACAACAACGGATACTTCTTTAGAGCACATCGAAACTCGAACGGATCCTTATCGCCTGCTTCGGGTCAATAAATACGAGAGTTTTCACTCGATTCGCCGTAAATACCTCCGCTTGGCAAAAGCCTATCATCCCGATACGCTTCAAACGAATGACGACGCCTTGCGCCAAACAACAACACTCAAGTTTCGTCAAATACAAGAAGCCTATGAAGTCATTAAAGCAGAAAAAAAGAGACAAACTGCCGCATAAAAATCTTTTTTAAGGTTTGATTGGTACAATACTCTTCTTAATTTTCTTCCCGATCCGAAACGGGGTGTTAGCTCAGCTGGGAGAGCGCAACGCTGGCAGCGTTGAGGTCAGGGGTTCGATCCCCCTACACTCCACCACGATACCACCGAATTTTCAAGCACTTCTACCATCCGTCAAAATGTTAGGTGTGCCAGAAAGTGTGCCAGACTCCGTATCATAAAGCTTATGAGTAGCGTCCAATTTTATAAGCTCTCCATCTATGTAATGTCCATAAACTGACTGTATCAATCTTACTATTTTTCGAGGATACAACCGCCCGGATTGTACTTTTTACACAACTCGCAAAAAACGGAACTCTCGCTTCGCTTCGCACAGATAAATTCAATCGCTTTGCGTTTGGCTTCGTTTTTGAACTTATTCATCGCGTTGTGGTTCAAAAAGTTGGTTAACATAATGACCAACGTCACGTCTTGAGGAATCTCTTTTTTGACGACCGAAGGATTTCTTGCATCCCAATGCGTAATTTTTTGAAAAGAGAAATCTTGCAACACGGACGTAATCGAATCTATTTTATCTCCGCCGATGACCAATACTGCTGACATTGTTTCTCCTTTTTGATAATTGTTATTGAAATAATACGGAATCTTGACTTAAAGTTTTATAACTTTGAGAACTGTTATCATATTATTTGCGCTATACTTTTCATTTTGGAGGAATCGCACCATGGAAACGATCAAATCGCTAGGTTATTTTCTGTTGGCAGGACTGTTTGAAATCGGCGGAGGTTACCTCGTTTGGCTTTGGCTTCGAGAAGGTAAAAGCATCGCTTACGCACTTTTAGGTGCGGTTATTTTGGTGCTTTACGGCGTCATACCGACTTTGCAACCCGCTAATTTCGGACGCGTTTATGCCGCATACGGTGGTGTGTTTATTGCCCTTTCGTTACTCTGGGGTTGGAAAATAGACGGGATCGTCCCCGACATGTACGATCTTTTGGGCGGTATGATCGCGCTTGTAGGCGTCGGGATTATCATGTACGCACCGCGTTAAAGAGCGCAACTCAGTCGCTCTAAATCTTTTTGGGAGTACACTAACGCCATCTTTTCAAAACCGAGCCTTACATGTTAAAAATTTGCGCGTGTTTACTCTTTTACGCCTGTAGTGCCTTGGCGCATCCGCATACGTTTATTACGGTTTCGCTAGAGCTAAACGAAACGGAACTCAAAGTTCGGTGGCTTTTTGACGAAATGACCTCGCAAAGCTTACTCGAAGATTTCGATACCGATCGTAACGGCATTTTTTCACCCAAAGAAACCGAAGCCTTTAAAAAAGAGGTTTTTAACGACTTAAAACAATTTTCCTTTTTCACGCATCTTCAAGTCGCGAACAAAAGTGTCCCCCTCAAACCGACGCAACTTTTTCTTTGGCGCGAAAACAACGCTTTTGGTGTAGAATTTCACGTGGATTTAAAACCCTACGTTCATCAAAAAAAGTCGATCGGCTTTTGGGACGAATCGTTTTTATGTGCTTTGTCGCTCGAAAAAGAGCAGATTCGAACCTCTTTACCCTACACGCTTAAAGAGGTCGATAACGCGTATTACTACGGATATTTATTGGAGTTTTTATGATGCCTTCAACCCTCGCAAATACCTTTGCCCAAGCCAATCACTATTTCAATACGGCTATTGCCGAGCATTTTCATGCGATCGATAGCGGACGTGTTCAACCCGCGTTGTTCATTATCGCTTTGGCGTTTGGATACGGCGTCGTCCATGCCTTAGGTCCAGGACACGGAAAAGCCTTGGTAGCGGGATACCTTTTAGCCAATCCTTCCAAACGAAGCCATGTCTTTCAAATCGGCTTTCTGATCGCTCTCGTTCACACGCTTTCCGCCCTCGTCGTCACGTTGTGCGCCGCTTACCTTATGAACATCAGTGCCAATAGGCTTTTTCGAGACGTCAATCCTCCTTTGTTTCAAATATCCGGAGGTCTCATCGTACTTTTAGGCTGTTGGCTCGTTTACAACGTCTTTAAAGAGCGGCGCATCGTAAATGAGCCCGTCGTCGGTACGCAGACAAGTCGCTTCGGCGTCGTGATGCTTGCGGGCGTCGTTCCCTGTCCGGGCGTCATTACGCTTTCTTTTTTTGCAATTACGCTCGGGCATATGGGTATCGGTATGATCGCGGCACTTTTTATGAGTTTGGGTATGGGGCTTACTATTTCTTTGGCGGGACTTCTTGCGCAAAGCGTTCAAGCGTCCAAGGCAATCGCAACGCAACCGAAATGGTTTTGGGCGATTCGGTTTTTCGGTGCCGTGTGCGTCGTCCTTCTTGGGCTTTGGTTTTTAACGCATCCTATTCCGCAAAGGGCATTTTAATGTGTAAACGATTTTGGTGGTTCCTGCTTCTTCCTTATCACCTGTTTGCATGTGCGCTTTGTGCGCTCTATACGCCCTCGGCGACCGTTAACATAACGCTAGAGGGCGATGCTTCTACGCTCAAGGCAATAACGTTTGAATGGCATTTTAGTCAAGATTTTATCAAAACCCTAATCGATCGTTACGACGATAACCGCAATAAAAAGCTCGATCCGGACGAACTCAAGCGCATCGAGATTATTTTAAACAATTACGTCGCAAAAAAACATTACCTCACTTCGGTCGAATACACCGCACGCGGCGGCGAACAAGCGCACGTCGTACCGCTTAGCTTACATGTCAGTCGCAAAGAGCTCTTTTTCCAAACCAACGACGACTTGGTTTTTCGCTTTCGCTCCGATACGACGCAAGCCCTTTTGCCCGAAGACGAGCTTTCGTTTACGATCGAGGATAACGAAGGCTTTTTCGTCTTTTTAATCCACGGTATTCAACCCGCCGACGCAAATGTTTTCCCTTTTGAATTCAATCTTTTTAACCACATCGCTTTTATGAAAATTAGCGGCAATGCCGCAACACGTACGCAAGCACCCGCCCCAAGCGAACCGAATCTTGCACCGATAACGCCCGAGAAACAGGAAAACACGCGCCTTGAAGTTGCTCCCTCTTCCGAATCTTCAAGGCTTCTTTGGCTCAAAAATGCTTTAAGCTCGACGCAAAACACGATTCAAGATACGATGTCCGGACTCAAAGAGAAAGCTTCTTTTGCGGGATATTTGCTCTTTTTAGGTCTTTCGTTTTTCTACGGAGTGCTTCATGCAGCAGGTCCTGGACACGGAAAGACCTTGGTCAGTTCTTACCTTTTTGCCGCAAACCACGGCTATGCCAAGGCATTAAGTATGGCGGGACTGATCGGCCTTGTTCACACGTTTTCGGCATTTTTACTGACGTTGACGATTTACCTTCTTTTCGATCTTTTCTTCAATGCCTTTTTTACCGACGTGAGCTTCTACACGACCAAAATTTCGGCACTCATCATTCTTGCCATCGTCGCGTACATGGCGTATCGGAAAATCAAAGTACACCGAGCACGTCCGAAAATCGTCGCTTTTTCCGCCCACCCTTTTACATGTAGCTGTGCGGCATGCTCGCCTAAATCGCAAAGTAGCGACTGGGGCGTCGTTTTGAGTGCCGGTATCGTGCCGTGCCCCGGAACCGTAGCGATCTTTACGTTCGCGCTTGCCAACCGCGCTTATAGCTTGGGATTTTTAAGTGCTTTTTGTATGAGTTTGGGCATGAGCCTTATCATCGCCGCGGCGGCATTTTCAACCCTGTATGCTAAAAAACGTTTCCAGTCTAAAACGCCTCGCTTTTTGATTTATTCCGAGAGTATCGCTTTGGCGATTATGTTTACGCTCGGGCTGGTATTGTTGTTTTCATGAAACGTTTTTTAAAGAGAGTTCTTGCGAAACTCTCTCGCATGCGCTTAAAGCAAAGCTATAAAGGTTACGTTAACACGGAGTTTTCTTCGACTCAAAAAACACGCACTTCGGATGCTTTTGCTCCGTGTAAAAGGAGTTTTGCACGAAGCCTTATACTTTTCATCGGCACCGTCAGTCTCTTATCGGCTCATCCGCATGTCTTTATCGATACGCGCATTTCCGTCGAGCAAGAAAAAATTTGGATTTTATGGACGTTTGATGAGATGACGTCGTCGATTTTGATGCAAGATTACGACAAAAACCGTGATAAAATTTTAGACGAAAAAGAGATCGCATTCCTAAAAAAAGACCATTTCGACACGATAGCCAACTACAGTTTTTTTATGCATCCTTTTGACGGCAAAGAGGAGAAAACCATCACGCAGGTCGATGATTTTATGGCATCGTTTGAGGATTCGAAGTTACGCTATCTCTTTAGCATTCCCCGCCCAAAGATCCCCAAATACGAGTTACGTTTTTACGACGGAGAGATGTATGTCGCGATGATCGTGAAGCCGGAGTTTTTAACATGTCAAAAACCCTTTACATGTCAAACGAGAGGTTACGACGCCGACTTTTATTACGGCTATCAAGTGATTATTCGCCAATAAGCCAAGAGGAGACTCTCTTGGCTTAGCACGCGCACCCTTTAAAAAGAAGTTTCTCTTTTTTGCTACGCGTTTCGACGGATTGTGCGTTGGCGCATAGAAGCGTTTTCATGCGCACGCCTTCATTTCCGCTTCGATTTGTTTGCACCATGCATCGATACGACCCGCGGTCAATTCGCTTTGGTTATCTTCGTCTAACGCAAGTCCTACGAATTTTCCCTCGACGATCGAAGCAGAGTGGTCAAACGAATAGCCTTCCTTATCCCATGCACCGATCACGCATGCGCCTTGTTCGATCGCTTTGTCGTAAAGGACGCGCATCGCGCTGACGTAGTCGCTTCCGTAACCTTCTTGATCGCCCATACCGAACAGGGCTACTTTTTTACCGCTTAAATCCGCTTTTGAGAGATGCGTCATAAAACTTTCCCAGTCGTCTTGCAATTCGCCGTCGTACCATGTCGAGGTTCCCAAAATCAATAAATCGTATTGCGCCAATTCTGCGCCGCTCTTGAGTTTGCCTACGTCGTAACTGTCCGCACCGAGTTGCTTTTGAATCATGCTTGCCGCTTCCGCGGTATTGCCGTTGGTGCTTCCGTAAAAAATGCCGATGCTCATCCATAACTCCTTTGAATTAATAAATCGTGTAAGGTACGAGTTTTAAAGTATATTCCAAACCTAAAGCGTCCAGTTTAGGAACTTTGATCGGAATATGCTTGCGAAAATTTTCGTTGCGCGGGAAGAGCAAATAGATATGCTTACACTCTTGCGATTCGAGTCGCGCAACGGCTTGATTGATTTCGTCGCATGCATCGATATCCACGCGCCTTTCAATCACCTTCCATGTCGGATACAAATGCAACGCTTCAGGACATCCGTCTTGACAAATCACGATACTCTCTTTTTCTAAGCTAATCGCGCTATGAGGATTTTGGCGTTTAACGCGCTCAAAAATATAGTTCGTAAAGAGCTCGTACGTATTGATCGTACGGAAAAAATAGGGATGACTCGAAAGCAAAGCGATATCTTCCGAATCAAAACGTCGACTGATCTCATGAAGCGTTGAATACGATTCCGACATGTCATCCTCTTTGGTTAATTTATTGAAATGATAACCGTTTTCAAATAATATGTCAAGAGCTTTTCAGTCGTATCGGAGTAAAATTTTTCTTAGACTTCTTTCATAACCCTTAGAATATAAAGAGTTTGAACAGAGTGTGTTAGTTTTTAAAACTCAAAATTGAGTCATAGCCAAAGCTATGGCGATGTTTTTAGTTTCAAAAAGTGATATGCTATGCCTCGCAACTCTTGTTCTAACGGGTTATGAAAGAAGTCTCTTATTTTGTCAAAGCTCTTACCGTCTTTGCTCACGGAAAGAGACGCTAAGGAAAAAGTATGCCGATTGATCTTCTGACGTTTTTGATTGCTATTACGCTTCTTACGATGACGCCCGGTGCCGATACGATGATCGTTATTCGCAACACGCTTCGAGGCGGTGCCAAAGACGGATTGGTTTCCAGTTTGGGGATTTGTTCGGGACTCTTTGTGCACGCTACGCTCTCGGCAGTGGGAATCTCGGCGGTGCTTTTATACTCGGCAACGGCGTTTACGGTCTTGAAAATCGCGGGGGCTTTGTATTTGATTTGGCTTGGAATCGGCTCTTTCAAATCCTTGTGGAACAGCACCAAAGTGCATCAAAAGGCGGTCGAAAAAAAACCGTTTTCGTTTTGGATCTCAATAAGGGAAGGCTTTTTATCCAACGTTCTTAATCCCAAAGCCGTCATTTTCTATATGGCGTTTTTACCGCAATTCATCAACCACGAGCACTCCGCCCTCGCCCAATCGCTTTTTTTAGCCTTGTTACACTTTATCGTCGGAACGATTTGGCAGGCGATTTTGGTCTATACGATCGTCTCCGCCAACGGCTTTATTACCAAAAAAAGCGTGCGGCAAAGTTTGGACGCCGTCTCCGGCGTCGTGATGGTGGGGCTTGGCATTCGCCTTTTGATGGAAAAACGTTAAGCAAGTATCTTCGTTAGCGAGCTCTTCGCATCCGCATACGCAAACGTAAATCCTTGTGCCAGCAACGCTTTGGGATAGGCTTCTTTGCTATCCAAGAGAACACACGAACCCTCGCCGAAAAGCATTTTAATAATAAATGAAGGAACGGGAATCAAGGTCGGTCGGTGCAATACCTCTCCCAAAATTTTCGTAAAATGAAAATTACTGAGCGGTTGAGGAGAGGTGGCGTTGTAAATGCCTTCAAGCCGATGCGTTAACACAAAATCGTAAATCGACACCAAATCGTCGATATCGATCCAGCTCATTACCGTACGTCCGTCACCGATAATGCCGCCAAGCCCCATACGAAACGCCGGCAACATCTTCTCCAACGCGCCTCCGTTTCCCAGCACGACGCCAAAACGTAAAATCGCAGTCGGTTTGGTACATTTTTGCGCCTCCGCCTCCCAATCAAGCGCGAGATGCGCCAAAAAATCGTCTCCGTACCGAGCGTTGGTCTCGTCGCATGCAACGTTATTGCGGTAAATGCCGACGGCGGAAGTCGAAATCAAACGACCGACGTCGCTTTGATTGACGGCGGCGACCAGTTTTTTCGTCGTCTCGATACGACTGCTATAGAGCACCTTTTTATACGCTTCGTCCCAACGTGCCGCGATAGGAGCACCCGCAAGATTAAAAACCGCATCGACGCCGTGAAGCTTTTGGACGATTTTTGCTTCATCGTCGCCGCGTTCAATCGCTACAAAATCGGGAAATGCTTTTTTAAGCGCATTGGCTACAAAACCGCTCGCTCCGCTAATGGCTACTTTCATATTAACGTCCTTGTAGAAGATTTTGTCTGACTTTGGGATCTTGCATCGTCTCGCCGCGAAGCATTCGAAGCCGCATCGTCTCAAACCCGATACGTCCTTGGCTAAACTGCTCGTACGCGCGAAAACCGTAAAGCATCGGCGTTTTATCGTCGATGGAATAAAAAGCTCCGTAGGCATCGATATAGCGCTTCGTATCGCCGCTGAAAACCCAAAATACGACGTTTCGAGGCTCTATTTTTTGCTCTTTAAGCCATAAAATCGCACATCCGACGTCATCGAAAAAATGCGTTTTACGATCTGCGGTAATGATTTGCGCCGTATCGTTCTTCCCGACAAGATACATATGGCACACGGGACATTGTAAGGTATTGTCCTCAAAATCCAATGCTTTGGCTTCTTTATTGACGATCTCGTTTGGAAGACGATGCGAAACGGACAAAAACCAAAACAGTCCGCCAAGGGAAAGAAGAGGAAATACCACCAAAAGTACCGTTGCAAGATACCGTCTCATAACCACACTCCATTGCGTAAATAATAGCTTAAAGGATACAGACTAATGCCGATCACGTATACCGTATTGAAAAAGAGGCTCAAGCGGTAGAAACGTTTCGTATAGCGTTTTTGCACCAAGTCGAGTACGCCGCCCGCCGCCGCGTAAAACGTTCCCGAAAACAAAAGCGCGTATAAAAGATAGCCGACGTAAAAATACTCTTTTTGCAAAAGACAAAACGGGCAGTGGTGCGTGGGCAGTTCGTATACGTAAGGGCTAAAAAACAAAATAAGCGCGATCAACGCGAAAAGCGCCAACAAGAGATTTGAAACTACCGACGCTAAAGGGGATCGACTGGCATAAGCCGCAACGCTCAACGCGAAACATCCGTAAAAAATCATCATCCAAATTTTTTCGTCGACGCTAAAGAGTAACGAAATCGAAGAGGTACTCGATGCCGAAAAGAGCGTACCGCAACAACTGACGATTTTACTGACGTTCAAAGAGGTAAAAAAGCCGATTTCTAAACCGATTTCCACACAAAGCGGTATGAAAAAGAGTATAAAAAGAATAAATTTCAACCGCGTAAACGGAAGCTTTTCGTCATTCATATCCGCATCGTTGAGCAAAAGCCAAAAGCCGAAAACGTAGAGATTGACGATCTTAAAAAGCGTCAAGTAAAGCCCGAAATCGACCGAATTGACCACCCCGCTCGCACACATCGCTCCCGTAATGATCGCTGAGAGTTTGTCACATGTATAGATAAAAAAAGCAAACAAAGGAATTTTGAGCATAAAAATATAGTTGATAATGACCGAAACCAAATAACTCCGGCGATGCAACGCATACTGCAATTCGGTCGTTTCGTTGCTCCTCCAACGCCACGCGATACCCGCACTTAATACGAATGCGATCCCTCCAAAGAGTAAAAAAACGGCATCGAGGAGTAAAAGTGCGATAATTTCCGGCGTTAAGCTCATACGATACGTCCGTTTTTAAGCTCAACGATGCGATCGACGAAATCTAAATCGAAAAACAGCGGATCGTGCGTCGCAATCAGCAACGTTACGCCGCTTTGTTTTAACATGTAAAGATGTTCGATCAGTTCAGCGGAGAGTTTTGCGTCCAAATTGGCGGTCGGTTCGTCCGCTAAAATCAAAACAGGATCGTTAATCAATGCCCGAGCAATGGCGACGCGTTGTTGTTCGCCGCCCGAGAGGCGTTTTACATCGCGTTTGGCTTTGGAATCGATATGTAAGGCTTCCATTTTGATACGCGCTTTTTCATGCAAGACATGTAAAGGAAGATTGGCGGGGATCAGCGGTGCGATCACGTTCTCTTCAACGTTTAATCCTGGGATTAAATGAAACTTTTGAAAAATAAACCCGATATGGGCACGTCTAAAAAGCGCGCTAAGGTGTTCGGGTAATTTGGAAATTTCACGATCTAAAACGCGTATTTCGCCCGAACTCGGCTGTGCCAAACCCGCGATTAACGAGAGCAACGTACTTTTGCCGCTTCCGCTCGCACCTCTTAGCACCACGCATTCGCCTTGGGCGATTTCCAAAGAGACGTCCTTTAACGCTTCGATCGCTTCGTCGCCTTGAGCAAAACGCTTGCACACGTGATGCAAGCAAATCATCGCATCACCTCGTCTGCGTCTAAACTTGCGGCTTTCCATGAGGGAATTAAAGTCGCTGCGATATAAACGGGTACGCTGAGGAAAAAAAGCAGCACGATCATTTTAACGTCCACGCTAAAGGGTAAACGAAACGGGGGTTTGAGCTCGGAATAACCGATAAAAACGGAACGCAATAGCGGTGCTTGTAACACGTAAACGAAAAAAAGTGCCGCGCAAAATCCCGTCAAAAACGCACTTAACGCCATCACGAAGCTTTCGTAAAACTTCGCATGCACAATGTCGCTCATACGCCATCCTAACGCTTTCAAAATGCCGATTTCACGCCTTTCTTCA
This sequence comes from Sulfurospirillum cavolei, assembly GCF_001548055.1. Taxonomy (GTDB): domain Bacteria; phylum Campylobacterota; class Campylobacteria; order Campylobacterales; family Sulfurospirillaceae; genus Sulfurospirillum. The sequence continues at coordinate 382,635 of NZ_AP014724.1, read as the reverse complement.
GAACTAAGCCCACTGGCTTTATCGTAAATCACGATAAAAAAGGCAAAAACACATACGATAAAAAGTGAAAGAAAAAAACCGCTTTTATAGTCAAAAATATTTTGATAACTGATGCGAAGGTCATCTTGCGTGATCGCGCGCAAATCGGGATAGCGTTCGGTAATTTTCTGAACGATCGTCGGAATCTCGACGGGATTGCTGACATGGACGACGATGTCGGTCGCTTCTTCGGGAGGCATGCCGAAAATCGTATACGCCGCTTGTTTGGGAACCAACATCAAATCGTTCGACTCTAGCGCAATATCGGAGTGAAAAACACCCGCGATTTTAAGAGGATACCGCTCGCCTTTAGGCGTAATAAAATTGAAAAAATCGCTATAGTAATTTTCTCGTAAGACGTTTTGAACGCCCTCGCCGACGATCATACCGCCCTCTTTTTCGAGCGTTGAGAGATCAAACGTTCGGGTCAACTCGCTTAAGCGTTTTTTATAAGGTTCTTCATACGCATCGATACCTACGATCGAAAAATTCACACCCGCAGGTTTGAAATAGTAGTACCCCCAAACGCGAGGTATCGCTCGCTCGACGCCGTTTAACGCTAAAATCGTATCGACGCGCTCGACGGAAACGTTGGTTTGTCTTCCTGCGACAAAACGCTGAAGCGTAATCTGAGGCAGGGTTTTTAAGGTCGTATTGAGTTCGAATTTAATCGCATCGGCAATCATCAAAACCGATGCCAAAAGAAAGATTAAAAGGCAAAGCACGAGAAAAATAAAAATGCTTTTCCCGCCTTGCCGCTTCAAAGAACCTAAAGCGTAATCAAGCAGTAGAACATTGATATTAGCGAGCATATTCGATCCTTGAAGAAGGCTCAAGCGCATTAGGGCGATAGACGAAAGTTGAAGGAAAATACTCTAACAATTCGGGCGATTCGTTAAAATACGAAAAAAGATCGCTCATACTTCGATGCCTTACGTAATGTGCTTCGCTGACCAACGCCAAATCCGGCAAGCCGACCCATGCGCTGATGTGTTCTTTTTTGATCAAAGCCTGCGCATCCAAAGAGCGCGTTTGCGAAAGATAGACGACTTGCGCAACGATAAAGACGCTTATGGTCGCGATATACGCTATCCAAACCCTTCGCACCATCACGCTCCTTTAAAAATATGAGCGGATTGTACCACACGAACGCCTATTTATCAATACGCGCCAAAGGCTCTCTTGATCGAAGCTATGTTACAATGCGTGCTCATTTGCTTTAAAGGATGGGTTATGTCTTTTGATATTTGGTTGACCATGCTATTGGCTTCCATTCTGATTAGCGTCTCTCCGGGCGCGGGTGCGGTCGTTTCAATGAATTACGGTCTTAAGTACGGATTAAAACGTTCGTATGCCGCAATTTTCGGACTTCAAACGGGTTTGTTTCTTCAAACGTTCGTCGTCGTCATCGGACTCGGCTCTATCATCATGCAATCGGTACTTCTTTTCTCCATCATCAAATGGATCGGCGTTATCTACCTCGTTTTTTTAGGTATCATCAAATTTATCGAAAAACCGAGTTTACCGAGCGATACGCAACGCATCAAAGCTTTTTCCGCTAAAAAAGCTTATATTCAAGCCACGCTCATCAATCTTACGAACATCAAAGCGACCGTTTTTTTGGTCGCTTTTATTCCGCAGTTTTTAAGCCCCGAAAAGCCGCTCTTGATCCAATTTGCGATTATTTGCGCGACGCTGATTAGTGTGGATATTATTGTTATGACCGGTTACAGCTCTTTGGCATCCAAGCTCAAAGGCGTCATCAAATCGGTTCGCGCGATTCGGATTCAAAACCGCATTACGGGTGCTTTTTTGCTCCTTGCGGCACTTTTTCTCTCTAGTGCCAAACGGGCTTAGGCAAATTTTTTCAAATAGAGTTCTTCGTCAAAACCGACAACCACCGTTCCGTCTTCGCACTCGATCACGGGACGTTTGTACAATAAAGGTTCTTTTTCCAGCCATGCCTCTTTTTGCGCGTCGCTCATGGTTTTGTCAAGACCTAGCGTTCTAAACTTCGTTCCTTTCGTATTGAAAAGCGTTGCCATACTCTGTTTTGAAAGCCACTCTTTGCGTTTTGCCGCCTCGATCGGAACGCTTTTCAAATCGATAAACGCGTACGTTTTCCCGTGTGCTTTTAAAAATGCCGTCGCTTTTTTCACGCTTGTACATGTTAAAATACCGTAAACTTTAATCATACCGTCTCCTTGTAACAGACGACGCGATTGCGCCCTGTTTGTTTTGCTTCGTACATCGCGGTGTCCGCTCTGCTAAAGATCGTCATTTTATCCTCTTTTTCATAACCGAAAACATACACTCCGATACTCGCCGTACAATGATGCGTCACGGTCTGCGCGACTCCTTCATTATCATATTCAATCACGTAGGGCTTGGCTAAAGTCTCTAAAATATGCCATGCGATTTTTTGCGCTTCACGACAAGCGGCTTCACGATTGCCTTCCAATTGTGACAGCAACACTAAAAATTCATCGCCTCCGAAACGCGCAACCGTGTCGATTTCACGAACGCACGTTTGAAGCCTACTTGCTGCTTGAATCAACAATACGTCTCCGGCTTGATGCCCTTTTTGATCGTTTAAGGTTTTGAAATTATCCAAATCGATTACCGCTAAAGCATTGTATCGAAGGCTTCGTTTGCTCAACGAAAGAACCAAATTCAAACGCTCGTCAAAAAGCCTTCGATTGGGGAGTTTCGTTAACATGTCATGAAACGCTAATTTTTTGATCATCGCTTCGTTTTGTTTTTGAGCGGTAATATCGGTCGAAATACCGCATAAGGCATAAATAGAGCCGTCTTCTTTGCACAAAGGAATTTTGGTCGATAAGAAAATGCGATCCGTATCGCCTTGCATCGTCGTATTGTGTTCTTCCAGCGTTATCTTGTGCCCCATTTCGATAACTTCCACATCGGCACGACGTATCGCTTGAAACGTCTTTTCTTCAAAAAAGGCACTATCGTCCCGCCCGATAATCTCCTCTAACGACCGACCGAAATACTCGCATGTCTTGCGATTGGCATAGCGATAGCGGTAGGTTTCGTCCTTGATATAAATATAGGCTTCCACCGTATCTAAAATCGTAGCGAGTTTATTTTCGTTTTCGCGAATCGCTTGCGTACGCTCGTGAATTTTCGCTTCTAAAGAGCGATTGTTTGCATTGACGTAAGCGACCATATCGCTAAATTGACGCGAAAGATCTGCAATTTCCGCCGTTCCGACCAAATGAAGCTTGGTGGCGTACTGACCGTTTTGAACATGATGCATCGCCTCTTTGAGTTGCGCAAGCGGAGAGAGAATGAGTACATGTAACTCCAAACCGACCGCAAACAATGCCGCTAAAAAAAGTGCGCTTAACATCGGAAAAATCGTAAAATCGCGGAGTAAAACCAACTCTTTAGCATCAATAAGCGTTAAACGAAACCATGTCCTATCGGGCACAAGGTCGACGCATAAAAGATGCCTCGCGTCGTGATAATCGACCCATAAAGTCTGCACGTCTTTTGTCGGATCAAGCATGGCTTGCATCGCTTTGAAAATCGCTTCTTTGTCGCCGGATTTCGTAAAAATCGTTCCCAAAGTTTCTACGGAAGTATTTTTGTCGTTTGTCTTGACATGTAGGTTTTGTATGACGCCCGAAGCGTCGCTAAAAAACGTATGTACGCCCTCTTGAGACATAAACGAAGCAAGGCTTTGACTCTCGTCGTTTAAGCGCTCTTTAGCGATAAAATGTTTTGCCCACGTTTCGTTGATGCTATCGAACAAAAACGAGGAATACATCCACACGAACGTGGAGAAGAGGATAAAAAGTGCCGACATGAAAATAAATAACTTTGATTTAAGCGTCATTGTCACACCTCCGCCCTTTTTCGCATTATAACAATTCCTAAGTGAAAAATATTATGAATAAAGCGAATTAACTTTTACTTATAAGTTGATTTCGTCTATAATACGTCCATCCTTTACGTTACAAGTTGGTTTTTATGCAAACGCATTCCGAAGAGATACGCGGTTACTTATATGCGGTATTGGCATTTGGTTTCTGGGGTCTGATACCGATTTATTTTAAACTCCTCAGCCATGTCGGTGCCGGAGAAGTCTTGGCGCATCGTATTATTTGGTCGGTCGTTTTACTCTATGCGATGATTCTTTTTAGTAAGCAGATGGGACATTTCAAGCTTCTCATACGTGATCTCTCAAAACTCAAATACTTGGTGCTCTCCGCACTTTTGGTCTCGCTCAATTGGCTGGTTTTTATTTGGGCGGTTTCGCACAATATGATTGCCGAATCGAGTCTTGGCTACTACATCAATCCTTTGGTCAATTTTGCACTGGGCATCATTGTCTTTAAAGACCGCCCCTCTTTTTGGCAAAAAATCGCTATCGCTTTGGCAATCGCCGCGATCGTCTACCAACTCGTTACGCTAGGAACGCTACCGATCGTCTCGCTGGTATTGGCTTTTAGCTTTGCTTTTTACGGGCTGATTCGCAAAAAAATCAACCTTCCGGCGATGACGGGGCTTTACGTCGAAACGCTCATTTTATTTCCGATCGCACTTTTGTATTTTGTCTATTTGGTACTAACCGATCAAAACGCGTTTGTCCTACCGCTCGATCGTACGTCGTGGATTCTTCTCTTAGCCGGCGTCGTTACGGTCGTACCGCTTTTATGGTTCAATGCCGCAACGACACGCATTTCGCTCATTCACATCGGGTTTTTTCAATACATCGGTCCTTCGATCTCTTTTTTATTGGCGATTTTCGTCTACGACGAAGTTTTGCTTCCCGAAAAATTAACGACTTTTGTTTTGATTTGGATCGCGTTGGCGATCTTCAGCCTCGATGCCTACTTTAAAAAAAGGAGGTAGATCTCCGATGAAATTATTAATCGTCGAAGACGATCCCAAAATCGTCTCGTTTTTAAAAAAAGGTTTGGAAGAGGAGTATTTTTGCGTCGATACCTGCGATAACGGCGAAGACGCAATCTACTTAGCCCAAAGCACGAACTACGATCTGATCGTTTTAGATATTATGCTCAAAGGCTTAGGCGGAGACAGTGTCTGCCAAACGCTTCGCGCTCAAAAAAACGCCGTACCGATCATTATGCTTAGTGCCAAAAGTACCATTAATGATAAAGTCACGCTTTTAAACAGCGGCGCGGACGATTATCTGACCAAACCGTTTAGCTTTGAGGAGCTTTTAGCGCGCATTTATGCCCAATTGCGCAAACACGAGCACAAAGACTTATCGCTTCGCGCGGGAGATTTGGAACTCAATCCCTTGAATAAAACCGTCGAACGTGCCGGCGTATCAATTCTTCTGACGGCTAAAGAGTTTGCGATTTTGGAGTATCTTTTGCGTCGCAAAGGAACGATCGTCGAAGAAAAAACGCTTCAAGAACATCTGTTTAATAACGATCAAACGGTTAACAGTAACATCGTTTCGGTTTACATGTACCGTTTACGTACGAAAATCGATAAACCGTTTGACGAAAAGCTCATTACGACGTATCGCAATTTAGGGTACTCGATCCATGATTAAATTTATCTCGAATTTTAAAACAAGGCTTCTTTTCACCTTTTTTTTGATTCTTTTTTTGCTCTTTTACGGCTTTGGATACGCCATCATTCATACGTTTGAAAGCTCGTATCTCCAGTCGCTCGACGCCACGCTGACAACGGTTTTAAAAGATATTAAACACGATTATTCGGAACACCCCGAAACCATCGACAAAACACCGGACGAAGTCAAAGAGGAGTTCGACGTTCCGATACTTTACGCACAACTCTTTCGCGTCGATAACGACCTTCGGGTCATCAACTACGCAACCCGTTCATTAGACCTCAAAGAAAGCACGATCGACGTCGCGTTTCAACAACGCGAAACCGTAGTACGCAAGCATCAACCTATCGCGTTTGCGCTCTCGTCTTTTAGCGACGCGCCACACCGCAAAATCCGCACCGCAACGATGCTTTTAGACCAACAAAACGATCATGCGCTTTTAATCGTATGTGCGCTTCCGTACGAAAAACACACGCCTCAGATTCAAGAACTTACCTTCACGTTATGGGTCGGTTTTTCCGTCCTTTTAACCATGATTTTGGTCCTCACGTATGCACTTATTTCCAAATCGTTCAAAACCGTCTTAGCGGTCTCTCAAACGGCCAAACGCCTCAGTGCGCAAGATACAAAAAGCATCATTCCTAAAACAAGCATCGCTTACGAAATCGATGACCTCATCGATACGTTCAATACGCTTTTACAAGAACTCCGCCACGCGTACGACCAAGTTAAGCAGTTCGGACAAAACGCCTCGCATGAACTCAAAACGCCGCTGACGATTATGAAAGGCGAAGTTGAAGTCGGTTTGCGCAAAGAGCGAAGCCCGGAAGAGTACCGTATGATTTTACGCAACGTCGCAAAAGAGATCGTCTCGCTACAAGAAGTCATCGAGAAAATCCTCTTTTTATCGAGCAACACTTCGCGCGATATTCAAAGCCATTTCGAAGAGGTTTACGTCGATGAAATTCTTTTGGAAGCCCTTCAGGAAAAAACCGCGTTCGCACACCAAAAAAACGTATCTTTAGAACTAGAACATATCGAGCCTACCACCCGCAGTGCCAATGCGACGCTTTTAAAAATTATGTTCCTCAATCTCATCGATAACGCGATCAAATACTCGCCGCCTCAAACGTGCGTTCATCTGTTTCTCTCTCAAGCCTTCTTTGAGATACGCGATGAGGGCAAGGGGATTGCCGCGGAAGATTTGGAACATATCCTTGAGCCCTTTTACCGAAGCTCCCGTACGAAAGACGACGTGAAGGGAAGCGGTTTGGGATTAGCGTTGGTTAAAGCTATCGTCGACGTACACGGATTGACGATTCGTATCGACTCGCAAAAAGATCGTTTCACGCATATCCGCATCTCGTTTTAAATTCATTCTCGATTCATTTTCATTTTTTAAAATTCCCTATCATCAAACGATTAGGGGATTTTTCGATGTTAAAACTTGTTGTTCGATCATACTCTCAGCGTAGTATCGCTTTACTGGCTTTGGGGATAACACTTTTTTTCAATATGACTTTTTTTTCAAAACTTTTTACGTATGCGGCAAACGAACACAACTATCTCATCATTTTTTCCGCACCGCTTGTTCTGTTTTTACTGTTGATGCTCCTTTTAAATGTGGTATTATTTCCGACACATCGCTTGGGTTTTCGCGTCATGCTTGCGTTTTTTATCGTAGTAGGAACGCTTTGCGCCTATTTTATCGACACATACGGCATCGTTTTCGATAGTAACATGTACGCCAATATGGCGCAAACCGATACGGAAGAAGTTTTCGATTTGATCACGCTTAAACTTCTTTTTTACGTTTTTACGGCACTATCACTCGCTTTTTGGGTCATTCGAAAAGCACCTTTACACTTTCAAAACTATACGAAAGAGTTATTGCAAAGAGCCGTCGTTATTGTTTTATTATCGGTCAGCATTACGGGTATTTATTTAAGCACCAGCAAAACATATAGCTCTTTTTTTCGCAATCATCATGAATTAAAGATGTACCTTAATCCCTATTATCCGCTTGCTTCTTTAGGAAAATTTATCGCCAAAAACCTTAAAACCAAACCGCATCTAAGCGTCATTGCCGCCGATGCGATCAAACCCGAACATGTCAAAAAGAAATTGGTGGTTTTGGTCGTCGGCGAAACGGCGCGTGCACAAAATTTTTCGCTCAACGGTTATGAAATACCGACCAATCCGCTTTTATCCAAACGAGACGACGTCGTTTCGTTTTCCAATTTTTACTCTTGCGGCACGGCGACCGCCGTATCCGTTCCGTGTTTGTTTTCCAAATTTACGCGAGAAGAGTGGAGTAGCGACAAAGAGTCTTACGAAAACTTGGTCGACGTTTTAAATAAAACGGGCGTACGCATCCTTTGGAGAGACAACAACTCAGGAGGCGATAAAGACGTCGCCAAGCGCATGCAAGACGTCAAAAAGTTTAACGGCGTCGGATTTGACGATGTTCTATTGCAAGATTTTCAAGCAAGCGTCGATCGAAGCTATCAAGATACCTTTATCGTTTTACACCAAGAAGGCAGTCACGGTCCGACCTATTTTAAACGCTATCCGGACGCGTTTAAACGCTTTACGCCGACATGCGATACGCAAGATTTGCAAAAATGCACGCAAGAACAGATCGTCAATACGTATAACAATACCCTTTTGTATACCGACTTTATTCTCGATAAAACGATCTCGCTTTTAAAAGCCAACGAAGACAAGTATGACACGACGCTCATTTACGCTTCCGATCACGGAGAATCGTTAGGCGAAAACGGTATTTACCTGCACGGACTTCCCTACATGATCGCTCCCGATGCGCAAAAACACATTCCGGCGATTTTTTATCGACCGCAAAAGACGCTTGAACTCAAAGCCAAACAAAACGACGCCTTTTCACACGACAATTTATTTCATACGATTTTAGGACTCTTTGAGGTTCAAACCAAAGAATACGACGCGAAGCTTGACATGTTACGTTAAAATGTCGATTATCGACAAAGGAAAAACATGCTCTTTCATCCCTTCGAACCCGTTTACGACGCAACGTCGCGCGTGCTCGTTTTGGGTTCGTTTCCTTCGGTGAAATCGCGGGAAGAAGCCTTTTACTACGCACATCCGCAAAACCGTTTTTGGAAGGTAATTGCCGCGTTGCACGGCGTAGAGCCGCCGTGCGACCTTGAAGCCAAAAAAGCACTTTTACACGCAAGCGGCATTGCAATTTGGGACGTCATCCGATGTTGCGACATCGTCGGCTCAAGCGATGCAACGATCCAAAACGCCTGCGGTAACGACTTGCAAAGCGTGCTTCACGCCGCGCGTATCGAACGTATTTTTTGCAACGGTCAAACCGCGGCAAAACTCTACCGTATCCACTGCGAACCGCTCACGAAACTACCCGCACAAACGCTTCCTTCAACCAGCCCCGCCAACGCTGCATGGACTTTGGAAAAACTGATCGTCGCATGGTCGTCGCTTCTTGCGTAAGCATTTGCTAGCGGCGTCGGCAAAACCTACTGATTAAATTTTAATCATTCACGCTTGCTCTGCCTCGTTATAATGCCCGTCTAATGTTTGACAAAAGGGTGCTTCGTGGTTTCACACTTAATTCAAGACAACCGCATTATGATCTATTTTCAACCGATTATTTCGATTCGAAGCGCGAAAGTCATCGGCGTCGAAGCGTTAATGCGCGCATATGACGCCAACCAAGAGCCGCTTTCGCCGATTTTTATTTTCGATCAAGCCAAAAAAGAAAACCTCTCGTTCGAGCTCGACAAACACGCTCGCATTAAAGCCCTAGAGTCGTTTAAACCGCTTTTGAAAGCCAATCCCGAACTGCTTTTATTTCTCAATTTCGAGTCGCATCTTTTGGACACGACGATTCGTTTCCAGGACTTTGCTTTTTGCGCACTTGCCAACGATATCGGCATTCCGCCCTCACATGTCGTTATCGAAATCAAAGAGTACCAAATCCAAAATACCGAACGTTTAGAAGAGTTTTGCACGTTTTATAAACAACGCGGCTTCTTAATCGCACTGGACGATTTCGGTGCCGGAAACGCCAACTTCGACCGCATCTCCTCGGTTCGCCCGCATATCGTTAAAGTGGATCGATCGTTGGTCTTTAACGTGCATCACAACTTCATCCACAAAGAGATTTTAAAATCCATCGCCAACATGTGCTTTAACATCGGCGCATTGGTTTTGGCCGAAGGCGTTGAAGAAGAAGGCGAAATTTTACGCTCGTTAAAGCTCAATATCGACCTCTTTCAAGGATTTTGGTTTGCAAGACCTTCCGCCGCTCTCTACGACGAAAAGCTTCTCAATGAAAAGATTACCGCTATCGGAGAGTTGCATACGAGCAATGTCAAACAATCGATGCTTCATAAAGAACTTCTGATAGAAAACGCCAAATCGTATACGCAAGCCATTATCAAATCGTTTACGCGAACGGGGCTTCGCGACTTAAGCGTTTTTTTACAGCAATTTGAAGCGATCGAGGCAATTTACTGCATTAACGCCTATACCGGCATTCAAGAGGGCGATACGTTTATCTGCTCCGATACGAACGAATTTTTCCGTCCCGCTAAAGAGGGCGACAACCACGCTTTAAAAGAGTATTTTTACATTACCAAAGAGTCCAAACGTGGCAATTATTTGAGCCAAAAATACATCTCGCGCGCTTCGGGACGCTTATGCCGCACGTTTGCGCAAAAATTTACCTTGGGCGATCGTGAAAAAATTCTGTGTTTGGATCTTAAAGTTCAATCGTCCGAATAAAACCGTTTTGAACGTTCCGTAAGAGCAAAACGAACCTCGAACACCGCTCCGCCGCCTTCGTTGTAAGCGACGATTTCGCCGTCGTTTTGAAGCACGATCTGCCGTGCGATGTTTAAACCGATGCCGATACCCGAGCTCTCTTTGCTGCTTTCAAAAGGCTCAAAAATACGCGGTAAAATTTTGGCGTCGATGCCGCCCGCATTATCCTGAAAACGCACGATCGCAAACCCGTTTTCCTCACGAAGCGTGATCTCAAATTGACGTTCGTCAAACGTACTCATCTTAATCAATTCGTCGAGTGCGTTGTTCACGATGATAATCCACACTTGCTCGATACGTTGCTTTTGAACCGTACATGTAAAGGTATAGGCGTTTTTGGGCATCTGCAAGGTAAAAAGACGTTCGTTTAAACGCACGCCGACCACTTGTTTCATGCGATTGAACGACAAAATCAGTGCGGAAACGACGCTTTCAAAAAGATTGGTCGGCTCTTTTTGTTCCCGACTTTTCTGCGACGCTTCACGCATGGTTTCGATGATGCTTTCGATGCGCTCGAGTCCTTCTTGAATGGTTTTGGCGTCTTTTAGCATCGTACGCTTGCGCGCGGAATCGGGCATAAACGCCTCCATATCTTCCAAAAGCATCTCAAAATTGCCTTTCACGTACGTCAAAGGTGTATTGATCTCATGCGTAATACCCGCCGCCATCTGTCCGATCGCGCTAAATTTAGCGTTTTGAATCATCTCTTCTTGGAAAGCGGCTTGAATCTGAAGGTTTTTTTTCACCTCTTCGTTAATGCGGTTTTGCAAATAGAGTTCTTGTTTTTCCGATTCGGTCATATCGATAAAAACGCCGACGAAGCCGTCGAAATGCCCGTTTCGTATCATCTGTTTTTTTTGAATTTCAAGCGTGACTTCTTTATCCGTCGCCGGCGAAACCGTCGTGATTTTATAGACTTGATGCACGCATTCGAGCATCTCTTGATCTTTGCGTAAAAGCCGTTTTGCAATCTCTATCGGATACAAATCAAACGCGGTTTTGCCGATAATCGCTTCTTTGCTTAAACCGAAATACTCGCAAAACGAGCGAGAGCATCCGATGTAACGGAAATAACGGTCTTTGATAAAAACGGGAACGGGGATAATGTCGAGCAAGGTCTCCAAATCGCGCAGTTGTTTTTGATATTTGCGGCTTAGCTTATCGATAATATTGCGCGATTTGACGCGCTGGCTTATGTCGCGAATACTCCAAATCATCAATGTGCGATGATCGTCGATAAAACTACGTCCGAAAAGTTCCGCCCAAAACGAATGTCGGCTTTTTTTGCGAAAACGGTATTCAAGATGGCACAATCCGGCGCAAGACTCGGACGCCGTTACTTTGCTAAACCACTCTTGGTACTGCTTAGCTCTAGAAAAAAGTATTCGCATTTCCGAAGAAAGCACCTCTTCCTTGGCATAACCCAAAAGCGTCGTAAACGTTTCGTTCACGTCTACGATGCATTGGTTTGCGTCTAAAACGACGTAACCCAAATCGGCATTGTTAAAGTAGAGCTGTGCTTTTTTTGCCAATGCTTCAAGCGAACGTTTTTCTTCGACGGCACACTCTAAAATGCGTCTGTTTTGCTGTTTGAGTAACTCGAGCTCGAGCTCAAGATCGCGGATTTTTTCTAAAAGTTCCTCTTCCATCGAAACTATTTGACAAGCTCACGGATTTTTTCTTCAAGCACTTTCATCGAAGAAAACGGTTTCATAATGTAGTGCGTTGCGCCTTCGCGGTGCGATTGAAGCACTTTATCCAACGTCGAGTATGCCGTCATCATGACGATCTTCAAATCGGGTGCTTTTTCCCGTAACGCTTTTAAGACGTCCAATCCGCCCATTTGAGGCATCATAATATCCAAGAAAACAATATCGTACTTCCCGTCCACGCGCGTTAACGCATGGGTCGGGTTGCTAAAGACGTCCACTTCAAAACCGCCGAGTCGTCTTAAATACTTTTCGATCATATCCAAAATATCTTGCTCATCGTCGATGATAGCAACTTTTATCGTTTTCGCCATTATGCACCCTTTATCGTTCGATCGAATAAGCGATCTTTTGCTTCCAACATTAATTTTTTAGCTTTTTCTTCAACCATACTGTCTAAGCTTTCAAAAACACTGCCGCTTGCCGCTTCGATTTGCGATACCATCTCTTCGATGTGCGCCTTCGAGCAGATTGCCTTTCCTTCGCCGCACTCTTGGGCTAAACGGTTGGCGATCTCATGCACCTTGGCATGCGGATTTTCAAGCTTAGCATACGAAGGCATCGCATGAAATTCCTCTTTCCCGATACCTCTTTCGTACCAATGTCCCAAACGGCATTCATGGTGCGTAACGGCCTTAAACTCGTTTTTTTCGCCGAAAAGTAGCGAATAGACGTTATTTTTATAGATGACGTGGTCGATTTTTGCCAAAGATGCGAAGATTTTATCGCTCAGATGATCGACCTCAAAAACCGAACGCGTTGCGTTTTTCTCGAAAGAGACGATTTTGGTCGTAAGCTCGTCCGTTTGCTTTTTGGTCGTTTGTGCGATTTGATTGACTTCGGCGGTACTTTGTTCGGTTTGGGCGGACTCTTGTTGCATCGTTTTAACGACCATCGCAATCTCTTTGGTGGCCTTTTGCGTTCGTTCCGCCAAATTTCGTACCTCATCGGCAACGACGGCAAATCCCCGTCCGTGTTCCCCCGCTCTTGCGGCTTCGATAGCGGCATTGAGAGCTAAAAGGTTGGTTTGATCGGCAATATCCTCGATGAGTTGTACCACGCTTGAGATTTCACCGCTGCGTTGCGAAAGCGATTTGGCATTACCGACAACGTCGCTCATCAACACACTTAACGTATCCATCGCCGAAGAAGCGTTATGCGCTAAACTTAGTCCGTCGCGCGCTTCGCTTGAGATTTGCGACGACTCTTCTTTCATCGTCTTTAAATCATTCAAGATTTCGGAAAAGGTTTGTTGCGAATTTTTAAGCGCACCGGAGATAGAATCTTGATGCATCGAGAGAATATGACTGTCTTTGGCGTTACGCACGTCGGTTTTGATGATGCTGTAAGCGACCCATCCTTCGCTAAGACGTTTGCTTCGCAACGTTCCTTGACATCCGTCCATGCTAATATTTTGCATCGATTCGTTTAAAAGCGCGGCTAATTTTTGCGGCTCTTGTATCGTAGCGCGTGCCAAATCGTTTTGCATAACGATCGATTTGGAAGCGTCGAGTACTACGATCATCTCTTCTTGCGAAAACAAAGAGAGTTCCTTAAGTAAAGCGTTTTCGGCTTTAAGCGTTTCGATTTCTTGACGTAAAATTCCTAAGGCCTCGGGTTCTTTTTTCTGAAAAAACATCACTCTTCCTTGCTGGGTCTCTTATATTATAGAACGAAACTATAACATTTTAATGACGTTTTTACGAAATTTTTGACGAAAGAACCGGCTAAAGATGCCAAACGCAACGAAGAAGCGCGTTTGGCTTTTTACGAATACTTATGCGTGTTCGTGGTGGCAGCAACCGTGCTCGTGATGATGCCCGTGTTCGCCGCATTCGCCCTCTTTGTGACCGTGACGATGCGCCGAGGCAAGAGGATTGCGGTTTTTCTCGCAACATTTGACTTTGGAGCGAAACGCACCTTCGTGCGAATCATGACAACCGTGGGATTTTTTGTCGTTTTTTTCCTCTTTTAAAAGCGTGTCGTAGTTGCTTGCGCTCACCTCTTCCAAAAGACGATCGTTAAACTTTTGAAGGGCTTGGGCAATCTCGATGCGTTCACTTCCGGCGAAGTAGACGCGAATACCCGCTTTTTGAAGTGCCGCAAACGGTTTTTCGCCTAAATGGTTGGTAATGAGCGTCGTAACGCCCGCTTTTTGAAACCATTGTGCGACTTTCATACCGCCTTCGACTTCATTGGATTGAATCGTGATTTTAGCGTTTTCATCGATCAACGCGAAAAATTTTGCTTTACCGAAAAGCGGTGCTAAAGCACTGTTTTCACTATCGGTTTTAATCGGCATAGCGATCATTTTATCTCCTTTATTTTGGTCATATGTTCGTAATTGTATCACTTTAAATGAACATATGTCAAGTATTTTTAAAGCTTTTATGCTACCATAACTTCTACGATTTAAGGAGTGCTTCATGCCGCGTCAAAAATGCCTTCGTCAAACGTTTTACCAACCGCTTTGTACACGCTTTACGCCTAAAAACGTCACGCACAACGAGTCGATTATGCTTTTAAGCGAAGAGACCGAAGCGTTGTACTGGATGGATTTGATGGGGCTTTACCAAGAAGATGCGGCACAAAAAATGGGTATTTCGCGTCCGACGTTTGCGCGTATTATCAAATCGGCGCATTACAAAGTTGCCTTAGCGCTTTTGGGCGGACACCATTTGGACTTGGAGACCAAGCGCGATCGCTACGTCGTCGCTTTGTGTTGCGACTCGCCAAAGACGCTTTTACCGCTTCAACCCAAAAGAAAATACGTCATCATCGCGACGATTCACGATCATACGATCGTATCGTGGGTTGAGCTTGAAAATCCCGTTTTCGCGCAAAACCTCAAACCGCCCTTGGTGCTTCCCGAACTCTTCCAAAACCATCAGGTCAACTTTTTTATCAGCGAAAAATTAGGGGAAGGACTTCGAAGCGCACTCTCCGCGCGGGGGATTCATATTATTCAAAAAACGGCCGTGGATAAAGAGGTACTAGCGCACCTCTTTGATTGATCGGCTAAAGCGTTAATAGATCGCAAGCAACACCACACCGAAAAGAATGCGGTAAATGCCGAATCCGACAAACGTAAACGTCTCTAAAAACTTTAAAAAAAGCTTGATCGTTGCATAAGCGACGATAAACGAGACAACAAATCCCACGGCTAAAACCGTAAAATTGGCATCACTGAAAAGCTCGCCCCGATGTTTCACCAAGTCGTATCCCGTGGTTGCACACATCACGGGGAACGCGAGTAAAAACGAAAATTCCGCACTTGCTTTTCGCGTCAATCCCACCAACATCGCACCGATGATCGTCGCACCCGCACGCGACGTTCCAGGGATCAAGGCAAAGATCTGAGCGATACCGATCCAAAGGGCTTGTTTGTAACTCACGTTTTCGACATCGTCGATAAAATGTTCTTGGGGTTTGTAAAGCTTTTCGACGATCAAAAAGACGATACCGCCGATGATGAACATCCATGCCACGATGTCTACGTTAAACATCGCTTTGACCTGTTTGGCAAAGAGAAAGCCTACCACGCCAAGCGGAACAAACGCCACCGCAAGTTTCGTCCAAAGCGTGATTTTTTTGGGAGAAAATTTTTCTTTATAGTTTAAAACCACTGCTAAAATGGCGGCAAACTGGATAATCACTTCGTAGGCTTTCACCATGCTATTTTGTTCTACACCGAGCCAGTCGGCAACGACAATCATATGCCCCGTCGATGAAACGGGTAAAAACTCGGTAAACCCCTCAACCACACCCATAATAATAGACTGAAAAATATCCACAAAAATTCCTACATGTAAAGATAAAACGCGATTTTAGCATAAGCCGCGTTAGTCTTTGCCAAACATCGCATACGCAACGTTGTAAGCGGAGAAATTTGCTCTTAATTCGGTAAAGTAAAATTTACCGAATTTTAATCTTTAGTAGATTACAATACATTAATTGCTGTTGGTCTAAGGCTTAGACATACATGAAACGTAGCACTCTTTTCTCCTGCTCACCACTTTACATGTAAACCCAAACAGCACTACATTTTTCACAAAGGAAAAACCATGGGTGTTGAGCTCCACAAGGATTTATTAGGAAGTATCGGTGTTGACGTTGAGCGTCACGCAAAGATGATGGGTGCCGGGTTAGAAGCCTACAAAGCACAGTTTTTAGGACAACCCAATCGCCCTCGCGGTATGGAATATTTCGACTGGTTTATGAGCGAGATTCAAGGGCAACGCATTGCCGAGATCAACGCGCTTCGTGCTGAAAAAAAACCCGCGGTGGGTACGTTTTGTATCTTCGTTCCTGAAGAGATCGTCGTGGGTGCGGGCGGAGCCTGTTATGGCTTATGCGGCGGTTCTAACGCTACCGTAGCGGACGCCGAAACCGAACTGCCTCGCAATATCTGCCCGTTGATTAAATCCGCGCACGGTTTCAAACTTCAACGTACCTGTGCGTATACGCAATCCAGTGATTTTATTTACGGCGAAACCACCTGTGAAGCCAAGAAAAAAGCATGGGAGATCTTAGCCAAACACCATCCCGTACATGTCATGAACATTCCGCATATGAAGCGTGAGAAAGACCTCAAAATGTGGCAAGAGGAGATCAAAGAGTTTAAAGAGCACATCGAAGAGGTGAGTGAGCGAAAACTAAGCCTTGCTGAGATGCTTGAAGGTGTCAAAGTCATCAACGCCAAACGCGACGCGATGAAACGCCTTGACACGCTTCGCGGCATGCACCCAGACGTCATGCCCATTAGTGGCAAAGACGCGCTTTTCATCAGCCAAATGAGCTTTTTAGATGACCCCAAACGCTTTACGCAAAAAGTGAATGAACTCTGCGATGAACTGGATGAGCGCATCAAAGAAAAAGTGAGCGTTTTCCCTGAGAACACCCCTCGCATTATGGTGCTTGGTACGCCTATCGCTCCGCCAAACTGGAAACTCCACACCGCGGTTGAAGGCTCAGGTGCGTGTATCATCAACGAAGAAGGGTGCATCGGACATCGCTACTTTAAAGACAATGTGGACATCGAAGGCGTTCAAAGCGAAGACGAACTCTACGCGCGCTTGATGAAACGCTACTCCAAAATCGACTGTGCCTGTTTCACTCCCAATACACCTCGAACCGATAAAATCGTTCAAATGTATAAAGACCGTAAAGCCGATGGTGTCATCTACTACACGCTCTCCTTTTGCCACACGTACAATGTCGAGTCGCACCTCGTCACCGAAGCGCTCGCCAAAGAGGGCATTCCGTGTCTTGTCATCGAATCAGACTATTCACCTGAAGATGCCGGACAGATCAAAACGCGCGTTGAAGCCTTTTTAGAGAGCATCAACTTCAAGAAAAAAGCGCAAGCGTTTCAGTCCAAATAATGTTTTGGGGCGTAGATATAGGCTCGACCTATACAAAAATCATCGGTATCGGAAAAGAGCGGGAGATCACTCATAGCGCGGTCATCCCGACCATTTTCAATCAAGATGCCATCGTGGGCGAGTATTTGGCAGACAAAGAGGTCAAAATGCTCGTCGCCACGGGCTATGGTCGCTATATGCTGGAAGATTCGCACGGTGCGCCCGTCATCAGTGAAATCAAAGCGCACGCCAAAGGAGCTTACTTTTTTGAGCCAAATGTCGCCACTGTCATCGACCTAGGCGGGCAAGACAGCAAAGTCATCAAAATGGGCGAATTTGGCAGTTTTACCGACTTTCGCATGAACGACAAATGTGCGGCAGGGACAGGAAAATTCCTAGAGATTGCCGCCAATCGTTTAGGGCTTGACATGGAAACTTTCGCCAAAGCGGGCTTTGAGCACGATAAAGAGCTGACCATTTCAAGCATGTGCGCCGTTTTTGCCGAGTCGGAAGTCATCTCCCTTATCGCCAAAAAAGAGAGTTTGGCGAACATCTGCTATGGCGTACACGAATCCATCGCCTCACGACTTGCCTCAATGGCTCGAAAATTTGTCATCAAAGAAAATGAAACCATCGTCTTCACCGGTGGCGGCGCGCTCAACCCTTTCTTGCACCATATGCTTGAACTTAAACTTGAGCGAACCATTCTCATCCCAAAACACCCTCAACTCATCGGCGCTGTGGGTGCGGCACTGTCGGGATTTGAGGTGATGCAGTAGGTTTTACATGTTAGTTCACATGTATAGTAAATACACTCAATCAAAGAGAGAATAGACTCTCTTTGATAAGAGACTACTTCATTACGTATTTGACGTTATTTTTAGACGCCATATGGCACGAAAGACAACTATTGCCTAGCTCTTTCGCACCCTCATAAGCTTTGATCCAATCTTTTTGCTGTGCTGCTTTTTCAATAATAGCAACATCTTCGTCCATCTTTTTATCGTAATAGACCAACATCGCTTTAAATCCCTCTTGATCCTCTTTATCCATAATCACCCATGGCTTTTGTTTGGGAGCAGGATGGGTACGGATAAAATAGATTCCTCGATCAACCAGCAGCTTATTCATGCTGATGACACCGTTTTGAATACTCTCATACGCCATACCCATTCCGCTCATGAGTTGTGCGTAAGTAATGTCTTCTTTTTGCATGCTTGCAACCAAATCATCGGCTGTCTTTTCCTCTGCAACCAAACTAGTGCATGCAATAGCAGTACCTAATACCAAAGTTCCTAAAAAATTATATTTACGCATCTATACTCCTTTAAAACCACATGCGTTTTATAATGTTGCTCTGATGACTTAGCGTATAAGAAACCACTCCTACAATATGCATCACAACTAAAAAGAGAAGCACTTTGGTTAAAAGACCATGCACGACTCCAACGCCAAAATCGTGAAAACTACTGTATAACTCTTTTTCTACTCCAAAAAAAATCATCTGACCTAAAGAAGCACTTTGCGCCAACATAAGGCCGCTTACTCCAACAGCAAGAATAACCGCGTAAATCGCTATATGATTGGCGTGCATGAGCTTAGCGCGCAATGGGCTCATCAGCAATACTTCGGGCTTTGGCGATTTAATGATGACAAAAATGCGCACCACGCTTACTAGCGTTGCAACGATGCCTAAAATCATATGTATTTTCAAAGAACCAAGTTTTTCAACCGTATTGGGGATATCGGATAAAACAAACGTACCCGTCACCAAAAGAAATGCAAGCAATCCCCCACTAAGCCAATGAAGGAAGATGGAGCGTGATGTATAGCGTGTCATAACGGCTCCTTAAATCGCAAGCTTGCCGGCTAACGATTTACGTTGAGCTTCTGTGAGGATACTTAAGATTTTTTCGATACTCTTGGCTTGAGTATCAATCATCTCTTTGGACAAAGACGTTCTGTTTTTGATAAAATGCTCTTTGTCAAAACTGCCGTCTTTATGAATCACCTCTACCGATGCTTTTTCAGCCGATGCATCAAAGTGCTGATCGCGCATCTCAAACATCACTTTTCGAATTTCACTCCATTGCGTTTTTGATAAGTCCATACTAGAGAGCGTCATCATAATGTCTCGCATACTGTTACCGTTAAAAGACATAGGGTGCGAAAAAGGCATCCTGTTTTGTTGGTTACCACAATTCCACCCTTGCACTCCTCCAAAAGCATACAGAGAGCTTGATGCTACCATAACCGTTAAACCAAGTGTGATAAGTTTTGCTTTCATCGTTAATCCTTTTATTGATATATGATGAAAGTATAAAAGACGAAGGTAACCTCTTTCCCAAGCGAAGGTAAATGAAGGTAAATAGCGTTTAGATTTGGATACTTAAAGCGAGACGGTGATTTTCATAATGATAACGCAAAGTGTACCCGTGCAATTCAATAATATTTTTAACAATAAATAACCCAAAACCATATCCGCTTGTACTTCGATGATTTTTTGAGCGCTCTATTTTCCAATCACGAATAGGAGCAGAAATATCTAGGGGTAAAGGCTCACCTTCATTCACAAACGTTATAGCCGTCTGTGAGCATTCAATAAAAACATGATGATTGGGCGAATAACGCAAAGCATTGTCCATGAGGTTTTTAAAACAAATCTGCCATAATGCGCCATCGCCTTGTATCAAACAGGTTTCACAACTTTGATGAACATCTATCGTTTCATCTTTCTTTACATGTAAGGTTTTTATAGCGTGATTTAAGACGGTTACAACAGAGTGTTCCTCGCATGAGACCTCCCCTTTATAGGCGATGAGTTCTTCGAGCATGCGGAAGGTATCGAGTTGCGAATTAATGGTTTCAAACACCTTTTTGATATCTGTATGACTTTGTGTTGAGGGTACATTTTTCAGGTAAAACATCCCTTTTGCAAGTGGTGTTTTAAGCTCATGCATCAATATTTTATTGAACATCTCTCTGGTTTGCACCAAGTAATGAATATAATCAATCGCATGATTGTAGGAATGTTCGATTTGTTGTAACTCTTTATAGGAAGAATGAATGGACAATTTTGAAAAATCACCCTGTTGAAGCTCTTTAAGTTTTTGCCCCATCTCTAAAATTGGATGCAACAGTCTTTGTGAAACAACCAACAAAATGCTTTGGATGCCAAGGAGAGCTAAAAAAATGGTATGAATGAGGCTAAGGGTATAATCCTCTTCTTTATCTTCAAGGTAAATCTCTCCGATAGGGTTATACACGTGTAAAATGTGTTTTCCGTTCTCCTCAAAAATCGTAAACCCTTTGATATCGTCGCCTCTGTGCTCTTGTATCTTGGCTTTGGTGCTAAGCGCTTGCGTAAACAAAGTTACATGATACTCTTGCAGCTCTTTGTTCGTTAAAGGATACGACTGAAACAAAAAAGGTTGTAATGAACTTGCGATACTAAAGTAACGTGCCATGGCGTGCTCATTTTGCAAATGTGTTTGGCGCAGATAAAAATAGCCCCACAATCCAAGAATAACGACAAAAGATACAACAAATAGCAAGCGAATTTGCCCTAAAAGTGAGCGTTTGATATTATTCAACAAGACGATACCCCCTTCCTCGCAATGCGACGATGTGTTCTTTCGAAGAATATGGCTTTACTTTAGCACGAATTTTACTGATAATCATCTCCAAACTTTTTCCTTCCATCGAAGAGATGGCAGGAGCATCGTAGAGCAACTGCTCTTTTGAGATAACATGGCCGTTTTGTTTTACCAATTGCGAAGCGACTTCAAATTCCGCTTCGGTCAGCAGCAAAGGATGCTCTAAAAAAATGACGTCATGGGCTTGTGCGTCAATCATAAAAGCCCTTTTCTGCTTTTCGTTGCTAAATGCATTGACACGGCGAAGCAAACTACTAATGCGTGCGTAAAGCTCATCTGGGTCATACGGTTTTGGTAGATAATCGTCCGCGCCGATTTGAAGCCCCATGACTTTGTCGGCAGTGCTGTTTCGAGCCGAAGAGATGATGATAGGGATTTGACTCTTTTTTCTTAGCTCTCTGCACACCTCCAAACCGTCCATCCATGGTAAGCCTAAATCTAAAAGAATAAGGCTGTACGGCTCAAGTGGCGTAACAAGAGCTAAAAAAGGATCATTACACATATCAACATGTAAGCTTCGTTGAGCCAAAAAAGCCTGAATCAAACATGCAAACTCTTCATCGTCTTCAATGAGCAAAAGACGCTTCATTTTTCATCCTTTTGAAATATCTCCTAACCTAAATGCGACAATCCCTCATATCCGATATACAGACCAATTAAAACAATAATCGCACTGGAAAAATAAGGCGCTTTTCTCACGATATCGCCAAAACCGCTAAATCGCTTTGACATGTAACGAATACTTAGCGCTGCAATAACGCCCGTAAGCACCAACGTGAGTGCCAACCCGATACTAAAGCCTAACACCAATACGGCACCCATCGTCACTTTTTTGAGATGAAGGCACAACAGTAAGACCGTGATGGTTGCAGGACATGGAATAAGTCCACCTGTCAATCCAAAAAGAAGAATTTGAAAGTTCGTGACTTCTTGATTGGCAAAGCGTTTGCGAATATCATTGGCGTGGGCAAGTTCGTGCGCGTCTTGGTAGCCAGGTGCCGTGATATCAAGACCGACAAGCTCCTCATGAACGTGTTCGTGATGGTGTTCAACAAACTCTACGTCGTAGTGTTCGCTCTCACCCTCGTGCGTGAAAAAAAGGTGAGCGATAAATTCATGCGGCTCGGGGATTGCTTCCAAAGACTCTAAACCATCACCGTGACGGGCAAACGAAAAGGATTGAACGCTTCCATCTTTGCGCTCGGTTTGAAGAATGATTTTATCGTGCGCCAAAGAAGATTGCACATCACTTTTGATGCGAAATTTCGGCGGCTGGTTCTCTTCAAAAATCGACAGTTCAATAACACCCGCTTGCGTCTCTATCGTGAAAATTTCATCGTGATGGTGATGATGGTCGTCATGGCAATGATTCAAGCATGCGTGTTGGTCTTTATAGGTTTGGCGTATCATCCACGCGGCAATGGCTAAGATAATGATGGAAGAGGCAATTTGCAAATAAGGCTCGATGGCGCTGTCGCTGTACTGTGCTCCAAAATAAAGACCTGCTAACGCGATGATCCAAACAATCGCCGTATGCGAAATCGTAGCGGCAACGCCAAGCATCGCGGCTTGCCAGACGCTTCCTCGAATAGCGATGATAAAAGAAGCCATCATTGTTTTCGAATGCCCAGGCTCAAGCCCATGCAAAGCACCTAAAACGATGGCACTCGGCAGTAAAATCCAGAGGTTTGCACCCTCACTAATCAAAGAAGTAATATCCATATTTTTCTCTAGAGGTATTTTGTAATGAGTTTAAATTCGTTGAGAATCTCTTTGGAACTCAAACTCCCCTCACCCACGGCTCCATCTAAACAATGATCGATATGATCGTGAATGAGTAATTTTTTAGCGTTATTGACAGCCTTTTCGACGGCATGCAGTTGTTGTGCGATATCGGTACACGAACGCTCACTTTCAAGCATCGTGATGACGCTATGCAGATGCCCGTGGGCGCGTTTGAGCCGTTTGACAACCTCGTCGTGTGAAGTATGTTGTGACATTTTATATCCTATACTAGGGGATAGGATAATTATAGCAATATTTTCAAAGATTGTCTATAATGACCACATAAAAATAAAGGTTTATCCGTGCGTACCATTTCTATTCTTATTCATACTGCCCTTGTCGCCGAAGCCAAGCCCATCATTGGGTATTTTGGGCTTACATGTAAAGCCAAGCAACCGTACAACCTGTATGAAAACGAAAACGTCGCGCTTATCGTCTCAGGTATGGGAAGCGAAAACACACAAGCGGCACTTACGTATGCATTGAGCCTTTATGAGCCCGAAGTTGCCATCAATGTGGGCATCGCAGGATGCACGGATACAAGCATTGCCAAGGGCACACTTTTTTGTACAACGCATCATGATTCAGACGTTCCTTTTGCGACGTGTTCCTCGCATCCAAAGGCGGTAGAAAATCTTTTACATGTAAAAACCATACTGGTCGATATGGAAGCGAAAGCCTTTTTAGATGCCATTCCAAACACCATTGAAAGGTACGTCTTTAAAGTCGTCTCTGATTATTGCGATGGGAGCATTCCAAGCAAAAGTGATGTGGGAAATTGGATAAACAAAAGTTTAAAATTATGGGGAAAATATGTTAGATGATAGACAAGCACATTTTGAAAAAGCCTGTGAAAATACGGCATTTGAAAAATTACATATAAAAACGCAAACGTTCTTACGGAACAAAGCCAATGCCTATCGTCTCAGTTTTTCGGAAATTCAAAATTGCATCATTATCGCCATTGATTTACAAATGTGGAATGAAAATATTGCCATACTTTGGGAAGATAAAGAGCAAAAAAAAGAGACACTAACGCACCTTCAAAACCGATACGAAGCATTAAAAACCAACCTGAAACGCTACCCTCAAACACCGATAGATTTTGAAAAAGAGAGTTTCAAGGTTGAAGAGATCGAAAAGGAGAGCTTAGGACTTGGGTCTTGCCCTGTGGCTTCACCTAAAACGCGCTGCTGCAACTTGATGACTTTGGATGCCGTGGAGAGTTGCGGATTTGACTGCTCCTACTGCTCGATTCAGAGTTTTTACAAAAACAACACCATCACATTTGACAAAACATTCGCGCATAAACTAGAACGTCTAGAACTTGACCCAACAAAAAAATATCACATCGGCACAGGTCAATCATCGGATTCACTGATGTGGGGCAACCGCGCGGGTGTTTTAGAAGCACTGTTTCACTTTGCAAGGAAAAACCCCAACGTCATTTTGGAACTTAAAAGCAAGTCAGACAACATCGCGTATTTGTTGGAAAACGATGTTCCTAAAAATATCCTCTGTACATGGTCACTCAATCCGCAGGTCATCATCGACAATGAAGAAAAGCGTGCCGCAAGCTTGAAAGCACGCATCCAAAGTGCTAGAACTTTGGCAGATAAAGGCGTGCGAGTTGGGTTTCATTTTCATCCCATCGTTTTATTTGAAGGCTGGAAAGAAGCCTACACCGCCATCGCTCATGAACTGACAAACCTTTTTACATGTAAAGAGGTAGCACTCGTTTCGATGGGCACGCTCACGTTCATCAAACCCGTGCTCAAAAAGATCCGCCTGCGGGCGCAAAAGAGTAAAATCCTTCAAATGCCCCTACACGACGCAAACGGAAAATACTCCTATCCGCTTGCTTTAAAAGAGCAGATGTTTAGCACGCTTTACCAAGCGTTTCAACCGTGGCACAATGAAGTCTTTTTTTACCTCTGCATGGAAGATGAGAGCTTGTGGAAAAAGGTTTTCGGACGCGAATATGCGAACAATGAAGTGTTTGAAGAAGCGATGCTTAAAGCATACACAGACAAAATCAATGCGATGCTGTAAATTTTGCGATACAATTTGAGCCGATGGGACAAAAAGCGCCAGCGTTTTGGGGTTCCCATCGTGCCTCAACTCTTGTTGAGAAACATTTAACAGCAAAGCATGTGAACATAAAAGGAATCCAATGAAAACCGTTTTAATGACTGGCGGCAGTAGCGGCATCGGTAAAGCGATCAGAGAGAGACTTCAAGAGGACGGTTACATCGTTTTTAACATCGGCAGGCGCGAAGCGGACATCGTGTGTGACTTGCGGGATGGCGAGACACTTGAAAGCGTTGTGAAAGCGTGGCTGAAAGAACACGATGTGCATGTGCTCATCAACTGCGCTGGGGTGGGACTGTTTGATCCGCACGAGACGATCAGCACCGCTAAGATCAAAAACCTCATCGATGTCAATCTCACCGCACCCATCATTCTCTCCAGCCTCTGTTTGCGCTCTTTGCAAAAAACAAGCGGGCACATCATCAACATCGCGTCCATCGAAGCCACACGCCATGCCAAATACTCAGCCCTTTACACTGCCACCAAAAGCGGGCTTCGCGATTTTGGACTGAGTCTGTTTGAAGAGGTGCGCAAAAGCGGTGTGAAGGTCACCTCTATCAACCCCGACATGACGCAAACGCCTTTTTTTGACGCTCTGCATTTTGAGCCCAGTAACGACGAGCAGACCTATTTACTACCGCAAACCATCGCTCAAAGCGTGTTAGATGTTTTACATATAAACGGTGCGATCACCGACCTGACGATCCGCCCGCAAAAAGTGGGGATTGCGAAAAAGTAACGTTACGCGCCTTTCAAAATCGTTTTGATCTCTTCATCGCTCACGTCGTAACGGTAAAAAAGCCGATAAAAACTACGTACCTCGTTTTCTAAAGAGAGGTCTTGAAACAGATCGGGATAAAGCGTTTTTGCCAACCATAAAGGCTCTAACGCACCCTCGGCACTGCGCACCGCCCACAAATAAACGCCCGTCGGAACGACGTAAACACGACGGTTTTTAACGGCATTGAGTGTTTGAAATGCGGGGTTGTTAAGAATCGTTTCTTGGCTCATTCGGCTATACGTTACGATGACGTCGGGGTTCCATACAAGAACCTGTTCGCCGTTGAGCGTTTTTGCGATCCCTTTCGAATCCAAGGCATAATCTGCGGCGACATTGACGCCTCCGGCGATTTTAACGTATATAGACCCTATATCGCTATCGTTGAGCGTCGTATAGCTTCCCGCCGAAAAATTAAGCGTTAAAACTTTCAGCTTTGGAGAAAGCGTTTGCGTTTTAGCCTGTACGCGCGCTATAACGGCGTCGTAATAGTCGTTAAAAAGCTTTGCGGTTTGCGGAGCATCTTCCCCTAAAATCTCTCCGATCAACGTAATGCTCTCTTTCATCTCTTCGATCGTCGAAAAGTTTGCCACATTCACAACGGCAACACCGGCACTCTTTAATTGAGCGATCTGGGTATCCTTTAAAAAATAAGCGGTCGGTCCGTACACGACTTGCGCTTGAGCGGCAATAATCGCTTCGATATTGACCGAAGGATTACCGACGCTACTTTTTTGCTCTACGGAAGGAAAAACCGTATAGAACATGGTGGAAAGCCGCGGTACGGTCGCGACCATCGTGTGCTCTTTGCCAAGCATACCCGTCACTTGGGCAAATGCCCCGATCAGCGGTACGACCCTTTTGACATGTAAAGGTACGACGACCTCTTTACCGTCGCTATCTTTGAGGGTTCGTACCGCTTCGTCGGCATACAAATGAATACTGATCGTCCAAAAGGCGATCCAGAGCACCAAAAAGTTTCTCATGTTTTTCTTCTTTAGGGTAATTGTAATTCCGAAGGTTTCCACCACATCACATACGTTTGCGTTTTTCGAAGCATTTGCCATTTTCCGTCTTCAAGCGGCATCAAACATCGATCGACGTTATAGCGATAGCGTTCCTCGTGCTCGGGCAAGATTTTCCCCACAAACCGTAAATGTTCATACGCCTCTTCTTTCGAATCGTAAATACGCTCAAACCCGTCGTCCAATACAACGACGCTGGGGTTGGCTCCAAGATCGTAAATGGTATTGAACGTTAGGTTATAGTCAAACATACGCTCATCCGGTAATTTCTTCATCGGAGGAATATCCGTAATGCCCTCCAAAAAATCCAACTGAATTTCCCGTAAACTCGGAGCATTCGCAAAACTCATCACAAAAACATACTTGGTCGCCAACTGATTGAGTTTGAGAATATCAAACATACCGACCGAGCGTGACGCCACGGCAATATCATGCTTGCCGATCTTTGCTACCGCGTCCTTCTCTAACCAACTTTGCAACAAAGGTTTAACGTTATGAAGCCCTGCATCGCGTACGTTTTGCACGCAACGCTCCAACATTTTTTCAAAAGCGTCCACGCATGTCACCGATTTAGCTTTTTGTGCCATCGGCACGGTTAATCTTCCCGGTCCGCAACCGATATCGACGACCGTATCGTCTTGGGTAATACCCATCGCATCGACTTGTTTTTGCGTAAAAGATTTTTCAAGCTTAGCCATGCCGTCGTACATTTCCGCCATCGCATTCCAATCAACGTTTGGCGTTTTAGGGTCTCTAAGCATTGCAAAACGTTGTCGACGCAATGCTTCCCAATTCACAAGTCCGTTCATCGTAATCCTTAAAATCGAACTTCAACCGAAGCCGTAATATTGCGCGGCTCGCCTAAAAACAAGCTGGTTGAACCAGAAGCAGCATTGCCGTCTAAACCGTTACTGGCAAAAATGCCGCCCCAATATTTTTCATCGGTGATGTTATTGACAGAAAGCCTAAAAATCGTTCGATCGCCCCAAAGTTTTTTGGTCGCATACCGTGCGCTTAGATCAATCGTAAAGTATTCATCTGCCCATTGGGTATTAGCCGGATCAATCGCTCGCTCACCCGTGTAGTGAAAGTTACTGCTGAGTACGAGTTCCTCAAAGCTAGGAACGGTGTATTCCACCAAAAGATTGGCTTGCCATTCGGGCATGCCGATTGCTTCTTTATTGTTGATATTGGCTATTTTGGCACCGCTGATTTCAGTATCCATAAACGTAACGCCGCCGAATACCGCCGTTGATTGGGTCAACTTACCCGATGCCATAAACTCGACGCCTTTATTGGTCTGTTCACCTTGTTCTTCAAAGACGCCATCACTTCCCGTATACGCTGTCGGTCGTTTGATTTGAAAAAGAGCCGTTGAGAGATCGATCCGCTCTAAAGCGAGTTTTGCACCGACTTCGTACTGTTTACTGCGGTAAGGATCTAACGTTCTTATAACCCCGTGTACGTCCGTTCCGGAATCCCCCGGTTGAATACTGTCCGCATACGTCACGTACAAACTTAAATTTTCTATCGGCTGGTAAATCACGCTTGCGGCATAACTGTAGTCTTGTTTAGAAACGTCCGAAGTCGTTACTCCCGCAACATTGTACGATTCGGTTCCTATCCAGCTTTTACCGACGGATACTAAAGTTTGCCACTGATCGTTAAACCTAATCGTATCTCCCAACGTTAAATTCTTCACATCGGTAGTCGAAGAGATGTACCTACCTCCGGTTGCTTTATTGGTATAAATATCCCAAATATAACCGTTTCCGCCCATCGCAATATCATTTTCAAAGCCTAAAATCTCTTGCTTCGTTTTGATATAAGCCATATAACTATCAAGCTCAAAGCGGGTTGCCGTGGTTTGAGCCGGTACGGATGACGTATACGTTCCGTTATTGGAATTATATGTGTTGGTTAAGCCATAAAGCGCTCTATCGGCACGTTGTGTTAAGTATCCGCCCTCAGCATACCAATTATCGGCTATGTCGTATTTGAGTTTTCCACTGTACGTGGTGGTTGTGAGTTTCCTCCCCGCATTTTTTTGCGCGTATTTTTCATCGGATGCATCGTATGCGTCAGGAAGGGTATAGCGTGCAACGCCTAGTGCGGTATAAGGCATATTAAACTGACCGGTATAGCCCTCTTTGATGTATTTGTAGTAACTGAAGTTTGTCTCCAATGTCAGCCGATCGGTCAGATAAAAATCAAGCCCCGTCGAGATAAGCTGGCGTCTGAGATTGCTTCCTTCGACGTATCCCTCGCCGTCACCGCCTACGAAAACACCTCTGTACCCTACTTTATCGTTGAGTCTACCGCCTACATCGGCTTCTGCTTCGGCATGTCCACTTTCTCCATACGTAAAAAGTAGAGAGTTTTCATACTCATTCGTCGGTCGTTTACGTTCAAAATTGTATACGCCCGAAGGATTGGCCGCACCGTACAATGAGCCTGAGAGCCCGTTTAAAATTTGGAGGCTATCGAACATTGCCATCGGGGTTGCGGTCGTAGAAACGACATGTAATCCGTCCCAGTAACTGTTCGCCACGACATCGCCTCGCATACCTCTGGTTTGTGGACGCCCGACATCCGCACCGCCTCGCCACTCTATTTGAGCAGAGGGAATGTATTTGATAACGTCTTCCAAGCCTTGGGAGCGTTGGTTTTTAATGATCTCTTTGGGAATGGTGTTGATTTGATAGGGAACATCAAACGCTCGTTTATCGCCCAATGCACCGACGGAAACCTCTTTGGTTAAAAAACCGTCCGCGATACCGCCCTCTAACTCCTGAAAACGTTCCGTCGAAACAACGACACCCTCAAGCACGACATTGGTTTTGTCTTTACTTTCTTCACTCCATACGCTTGTAGCACACAAAAGAGGGATCAGTATCGCACTCAACCCCTTCAAACCGTTTTTGTTCACGCCGACTCCTTTTAAGTAATAATTAAACTATATCTATTTATATACAATGAGTGGCGTTGCGTTAGGCTTCACCGATAGAGCAACAAAACGTTCACCTGTGAGGTATTTAGAATAAAAAAATCACATTTCGTTGGGATGAGTTATCGTATCCGCATAGCCTAAAAAGCATCTTTGAAGTTAAAAACAAGAACGAAAAATGAAATTCACACAACAGGTACGCTGGGTTATATTTCGTTAGATATAAAAAAATATAACGTCACATTTAACTGTAAATTTTCTTAAATATGCATTAAATGCATCCTGATTGATGTATTACAAACGCTTATCTTTCAAGATTCATCTACGATATAATTTTTACATGTAAAGATTTCGCAAAGCAAGACTCTCTATAATGGTGCAAACCGTCTCAAAGGAGTACCCGTGCCTACGCGAATCGAACACGACTTAATCGGCGATAAAGAGATATCCGACGAATGTTATTACGGCGTTCAAACCGCGCGAGCGGCGGAGAACTTTCACATTACGGGCGTTACGCTCGGTAGTTTTCCGACTTTTATCGAATCCATCGCCAAGGTTAAAAAAGCAGCCGCTTTAGCCAATTACGAACTGCATTTACTCTCGGAGGCAAAGAAAAACGCTATCGTCGAAGCGTGCGAGCACATTATCTCCGGAAAGTTTCACGATCAATTTGTCGTCGATATGATTCAAGGAGGTGCGGGTACTTCGACCAATATGAATGCCAACGAAGTCATCGCCAACATCGGTTTAGAGTCGATGGGGCATCCTAAGGGTGCGTATCAGTTTTTACATCCCAACAACGACGTCAATCTTTCTCAATCCACTAACGACGCATACCCTACGGCGTTAAGGGTCGCTCTTTACGAGAAGCTTGGGGAACTCGGCGATTCGATGCGGATTATCAAAGATTCGTTTGCCAAGAAAGCAAGCGAATTCAAAGACGTCATTAAAATGGGAAGAACCCAACTTCAAGACGCCGTACCGATGAGCTTAGAGCAAGAGTTTCGAACGTATGCGGTTATGATCGGAGAAGACATTCAAAGGGTTAGCGAAGCGAGACAACTCGTACGCGAAATCAATATGGGAGCTACGGCAATCGGTACGGGTATCAATGCACATCCCGATTATGCCAAGACCGTCGAAGCCAAGCTTCAAGAGGTGACGGGACGACCTTTCGTGACGGCGGGCGATCTGGTCGAGGCGACGCAGGATACGGGTGCGTACGTACAGATTTCGGGCGTACTCAAACGCGTTGCGACCAAGATGTCTAAAATCTGCAACGATCTTAGGCTTTTAAGTTCAGGCCCTCGTACGGGCTTTGGCGAAATCAATCTTCCCGCGATGCAACCGGGCAGTTCTATTATGCCCGGCAAAGTCAATCCCGTCATTCCCGAAGTGGTCAACCAAGTCTGCTTTCAAGTCATCGGGAGCGACATCACGGTTACGATGGCATGCGAGGGCGGTCAACTTCAGCTTAACGTTTTCGAGCCCGTCATTGCGTTTAATCTTTTCAATTCGATCAACATGATGCGAAATGCGTTTGAAACGCTTGCGTATACGTGCGTGGACGGAATTACCGCCAATTCGGAACGATGCAAAGCCTTGGTGCTTAACAGCATCGGTCTTGTGACCGCGCTCAACCCTTTTATCGGCTATGAAAACTCCACGAAAGTCGCCAAGGAAGCTTTGGAAACCCATCGTTCGGTTTACGACATCGTTCTCGAACGCGGTCTTTTAGCCAAAGAAGAGCTTGAAGACATCATCAAGCCTGAAAATATGATCAAACCCCGCAATTTCGGTCTCTCCGAAAAAGATAAATTCGAAAAACGCTAACGCTTCCGAGGGCATTTTGCCCTCTACTTTACCTCCTTCATTCCCTCTTTTTACGATCTATTTTTTACGTTCGATAATTAGTTGCTTTATTTCAAAAAAATTTTAAAAAAACGTCGAAAAGTCATTTTCAAGTCTCTTTCAAGGTTTACACTTCCGCTACCTTTAAATTTTAAGGAGACACTATGTCAACCAGAATCGAACACGACTTAATCGGCGATAAAGAGATATCCGACGAATGTTATTACGGCGTTCAAACCGCGCGAGCGGCGGAGAACTTTCACATTACGGGCGTTACGCTCGGTAGTTTTCCGACTTTTATCGAATCCATCGCCAAGGTTAAAAAAGCAGCCGCTTTAGCCAATTACGAACTGCATTTACTCTCGGAGGCAAAGAAAAACGCTATCGTCGAAGCGTGCGAGCACATTATCTCCGGAAAGTTTCACGATCAATTTGTCGTCGATATGATTCAAGGAGGTGCGGGTACTTCGACCAATATGAATGCCAACGAAGTCATCGCCAACATCGGTTTAGAGTCGATGGGGCATCCTAAGGGTGCGTATCAGTTTTTACATCCCAACAACGACGTCAATCTTTCTCAATCCACTAACGACGCATACCCTACGGCGTTAAGGGTCGCTCTTTACGAGAAGCTTGGGGAACTCGGCGATTCGATGCGGATTATCAAAGATTCGTTTGCCAAGAAAGCAAGCGAATTCAAAGACGTCATTAAAATGGGAAGAACCCAACTTCAAGACGCCGTACCGATGAGCTTAGAGCAAGAGTTTCGAACGTATGCGGTTATGATCGGAGAAGACATTCAAAGGGTTAGCGAAGCGAGACAACTCGTACGCGAAATCAATATGGGAGCTACGGCAATCGGTACGGGTATCAATGCACATCCCGATTATGCCAAGACCGTCGAAGCCAAGCTTCAAGAGGTGACGGGACGACCTTTCGTGACGGCGGGCGATCTGGTCGAGGCGACGCAGGATACGGGTGCGTACGTACAGATTTCGGGCGTACTCAAACGCGTTGCGACCAAGATGTCTAAAATCTGCAACGATCTTAGGCTTTTAAGTTCAGGCCCTCGTACGGGCTTTGGCGAAATCAATCTTCCCGCGATGCAACCGGGCAGTTCTATTATGCCCGGCAAAGTCAATCCCGTCATTCCCGAAGTGGTCAACCAAGTCTGCTTTCAAGTCATCGGGAGCGACATCACGGTTACGATGGCATGCGAGGGCGGTCAACTTCAGCTTAACGTTTTCGAGCCCGTCATTGCGTTTAATCTTTTCAATTCGATCAACATGATGCGAAATGCGTTTGAAACGCTTGCGTATACGTGCGTGGACGGAATTACCGCCAATTCGGAACGATGCAAAGCCTTGGTGCTTAACAGCATCGGTCTTGTGACCGCGCTCAACCCTTTTATCGGCTATGAAAACTCCACGAAAGTCGCCAAGGAAGCTTTGGAAACCCATCGTTCGGTTTACGACATCGTTCTCGAACGCGGTCTTTTAGCCAAAGAAGAGCTTGAAGACATCATCAAGCCTGAAAATATGATCAAACCCCGCAATTTCGGTCTCTCCGAAAAAGATAAATTCGAAAAATAGCCTTTTGCTTCGGGGCGTAAGCCCCGAGCATTAAGCTGCTTTGAGGGTTTATCAAACCTTGAGAGAAGTTTACTTAAAGGAGTTTCCATGTTATGGTTAGAAGTGATTGTCGTCCTTGCCGCGATTTTTTTCGGAGCAAGACTCGGTAGTATCGGTATCGGCTATGCCGGAGGTTTAGGCGTTTTAGTCTTGACGCTTGGACTTGGACTCAAGCTCGGGTCGATTCCCATCGACGTTATCTTAATTATTATGTCCGTTATTGCGGCTATCGGCGCGATGCAAGTGGCGGGCGGGCTGGACTATATGGTCAGCATTGCCGAAAAAATCTTGCGTAAAAACCCTAAGTATATTACGTTTCTAGCACCGATCGTAACGTACGTTATGACGTTTTTTGCCGGTACTGGACATACCGCGTTTTCCACGCTTCCGGTAATTGCGGAAGTCGCCAAAGAACAAGGCATACGCCCCTCTCGACCTTTGAGCATCGCCGTCGTTTCATCGCAAATCGCCATCACGGCTTCTCCGATCTCCGCCGCCGTCGTCTTTTTAAGCGGGGCATTGGAAAAACACGGTATCGGCTATTTGGAACTTTTGGCGGTCTGCATTCCTTCCTCGTTTTTAGCATGTATGGTTGCGGCATTCGTTTCCAACTTCCTCGGAAAAGAGCTTAAAGACGACCCTATTTACCAAGAAAGAGTGGCAAAAGGCTTGGTTAAAATGCGCGGTACGACGCAACTGGACGTTAAACCGGGTGCAAAGCTTTCCGTCGGTATCTTTTTACTGACGATTATTGCGGTCGTCACGTACGCAACGCTCATTAGCGATAAGGTCGGCATCATTAAAAATCCGGTCGTTCCGAGAAACGAAGCGATTATGCTTTTTATGTTTGCGGCGGCAACCTTGATCGCGGCATTTACCAAAATCGAATGCGCCCAAGTGCTTAATTCCGCAACGTTTAAATCGGGAATGAGTGCATGTATCTGCGTTCTTGGCGTCGCATGGCTCGGCGATACGTTCGTGGCTAATCACATCGCACAAATTAAAGCGATGGCGGGCGATTTGCTCAACGTCTATCCGTGGATGTTGGCGGTAGTACTTTTCTTTGCCAGTACGCTTCTTTATTCGCAAGCGGCAACCGCAAAAGCCTTGATTCCGAGTGCTTTGCTACTCGGCGTTTCCTCTTTGACCGTCGTTGCATCGTTTGCCGCGGTCAGTGCGCTTTTCGTTCTTCCGACCTATCCGACGCTGATTGCCGCAGTCGAAATGGACGATACCGGCTCAACACGCATCGGTAAGTTTGTTTTTAACCATCCGTTTATTATTCCCGGTGTCGTTGCAATCGCACTTTCCGTCGCATTTGCATTCGTCATCGGCGAGATCATTTTATAACGTGTAGAGGGTTTCCACATTTTTCAAAAGGAGTTACGATGAAGTTTTTACATGTCTTGTGTATGTCGGCGCTCATTAGCGCCTCTTCTTTGATCGCCAAACCGACCATTGCCATTTTGGCGACCGGAGGAACCATCGCCGGAGCCGGAACGTCGGAGCTTAAAAGTTCGTATTCCGCCGGTGCCGTAATGGTCGATAAATTGCTAGCCGCCGTTCCCGCCATTAACGACATGGCAACGATCAAAGGCGAGCAAATTTCTAGCATCGGTTCGCAGGAAATGACGAACCAAGTCTGGTTGAAACTTGCTAAACGCGTCAACGAGCTTTTAGCGCAACCGGACATTGACGGCGTCGTCATTACGCACGGAACCGATACGGTCGAAGAGACTTCGTACTTTCTCGATCTTACGGTTAAAAGCAAAAAGCCTGTCGTTTTTGTTGTGGCAATGCGTTCTTCGACGTCCATGAGTGCCGATGGTCCGATGAATCTTTTCAATGCGGTCAACGTGGCGATTAACAAAGAGACGACCGGTAAAGGCGTCGTCGTCGTGATGAACGACGAAATTCACAGTGCTCGCGAAGTCACGAAAGTAAATACCAGCTCCGTAAACGCCTTTGCATCGCCTAACAGCGGTAAAATCGGTACCGTTTACTACGGTAATGTCGAATACTACATGCAACCGACCCGTAAACACACCGTCGCTTCCGAATTCGACATTAGCAAATTGGAAGATTTACCGCGTGTCGACATCGTTTACGCCCATCCAAGCGATACGGACGTTATGGTTAAAGCGGCCGTCGCCGCCGGTGCGAAAGGCATTATCCATGCCGGTATGGGTAACGGCAATCCTTTCCCTTTAACGCAAGAGGCTTTGGCCGAAGCGGTGAAAAAAGGGGTTATCGTGGCGCGAAGCTCTCGCGTGGGTAGCGGCAGTACGACCTTAGAGGGAGAAGTGGACGACGCCAAATACGGGTTTATCGCAACGACGACGTTAAATCCGCAAAAAGCGCGCGTTCTTTTAATGTTGGGACTAACCAAAACCAACGATAAAAAAGCCCTTCAAAAACTGTTCTTGGAATATTAAGCCTTTTTCTCGCCCCATTTTTTGGGGTGAGATATTCTTTACATGTCAAAAGGTTTGGTGTTATAATATCTGCCCAAAATTAAAGAGGAGACGACCGTGAAAAAGGCCATTTTACTCTGTTTTATGCTTCTTTTAAACGTCATTCCTCTTTTGGCTCACGATAAAAATATCTTAATTATTAACTCCTACCATCGCGGCTTTCAATGGAGCGATGACGTTATTTTAGGCATGGAAAGAGTTTTTTACACGCATCCCGACATTAAAATCAATATTTGGTATATGGATTCTAAGCGTATTAATTCCGAAGAGTATTACGCCAAATTGCGCGAATTGTATAAGCTTCAATTGCAAAAAAACCGTTACGATTTGATCATTGCCGTCGATAATTTTGCCTATGATTTTGTGATCAAATACTACCATGAGCTCTTCACGAATGAGCCTATCTTATTTACGGGCTTGGAGCAATTCGAACCCGAAGAAGTCAGCTCTAGGCAGTTGGAAGATCGCGTCTACGGCATCTTGGAGAGACGTGCCATTCCTGAGACGATAACCATGATACGCTCGATGATACCGCATTTGAAAAAACTCTATATTATCAACGATACGAGTGCGAACGGCGACGACAGCGAACCTTTTATTCAAGAGGCTATCCGTAACAACCGCGCTCCGATCGAGATCGAATATATCCGTCGATCGACGCTTGCGGAGCTTGAAGAGCGTTTTTCGCAGCCAAACCCCGAAGAAGCCATCTTTTTCGTACGCTTTTACAACGACAAAGAAGGCAATCTTTACTACAACAACCAAATCGCCTCGATGCTTGACAAAAGCGCATTGCCCGTTTTTGTTACCGATACGCTTTTTATCGGCAAAGGTGCGTTAGGCGGTAAACTCGTTTTGATTAAAAAATTGGGCGAACATACCGGCGAAAAAGCGATCAAGATTTTAGATAAAAAACTTCCCGCACTCGACGTGGACACGTTTCAAACGTATGCATATCAGTTCGATGCCCAAAAACTCGAGGCTTTTTCCCTAAACCCAAAGCCTGCGATCGACACGTACGAACCGATCAACGCAACGCCGACTTTTTTCGACACGTACCGTAAATTTATCGATGCGGTCTTTTTAATCTCGCCGTTTTTAATTTTCTTGATCTTGGGGCTTGCTCATAATATTTACCGACGTATCCGTTCCGAGCAAGAGCTGCGTGCGATCGAAATGCAAAAAAACAAGCACCAACAATTCATCATTCAACAATCCAAGCTTGCCGAAATCGGCGAAATTTTCTCTTCGATCGCACACCAATGGAAAAATCCGCTCGTCGAAATCGCCACCATTGCCCAAGAACGCTTCTATGCGCAAGAGGTTCAAAGCGACGAAGAACACACTCGATACGTTCAGGACATTATGGTACAGGTACGCTATATGACCGACACGATCAACGATTTTCAAACGTTTATTATGCCCTCTTCCGAAAAGACCGTTTTTGATGTTAATGAAGCGGTTGAAACGATGCTAAAGATCATCAACCATACGATCAAGTACAATTATATCGACGTTAGCGTGGACATCTCAAACGCGACCGATCTTAGGGTTCGCGGGTATAAAAACGAATTTATGCAAACCCTGCTCAACATCGTCAACAACGCCAAAGATCAAATCAAAGAGGCGCGAGAAGCCAAAAAAATCAAACGGGGCATCATCGACATCGCCATTTACAATCAAGCGGGAAATCTCGTCATCACGATCGCGGACAACGCCGGCGGTATTGCGGAGGAGAAGCTTCCTTACGTCTTTCAGGCATACTTTACCACCAAAGAACACGGACACGGAATAGGGCTTTACATGTCAAAATTAATTATCGAAGATAAAATGAACGGACGTATCTTTGTCTCAAATCAAAATCAAGGTGCGTGCTTTACGATTATTTTAGGGAGTGCCGTATGAAAATTTTAGTCTTGGAAGATAACGAACGCCTTGCCAACGTGATCAAAAGCGTCTTGGTCAAAGAAGGATACACCGTCGATCTTTTTATGGACGGAGAGGTCGCCCTCGATGCGCTCAACCGCGGATACCACTGTTTCATTTTGGACATTAACGTTCCCTCTATCGACGGTATTTCCATTTTGGAGACGATCCGCATTTACCATAAAGACGTTCCCGCCATCATCATCAGTTCCAACCACGATCTCGAAAAAATCCAAACCTCGTACGAAATCGGTTGCGACGACTACCTCAAAAAACCGTTTTTTATCTACGAGTTGGTCCAAAAGGTCAAAAAACTCTGCCACAAACCCTCGCAAACCCTCTCGTTTTGGAGCGGATATACCTACGATTATCTCAACCACCGCTTGTTCGATCCGCAAAACGAAGAGATTAAGCTCGCTAAAAAAGAGTGTATGTTTTTGGACCTTTTTATCAAAGACCGCCATCGCGTCGTAACGTTTAACGAGTTGGAAGAGTACGTTTGGGAAGGCGAAGAGACCAACATCTTAAATATGCGTGCCCTTATCAAACGCTTACGTAAAAAACTCCCCGAAGGTGCGATCGAGATGATTAAAGAGATGGGCTATCGTCTGGGCGAAATATAAGCCGCTTAGGAGGGATTTCGGTAGTAAAGCTGCGTTTTACCGGATTGGTACGAACTGTAGAGCTTTTTAAACTCTTTAAACACTTTGGCGGAGTAGGGATTGTCGTCGATCTTGCCGTTGTAGGCATTGATGGCGTCTTTGGTATTTTTATGGCGCTCAAAACAGGTTGCTAAAATATACGCTCCGACTTGAATGTTGATTTTCGGATCAAACAGATCGTACAAAGAGATATTTGCCTTGTCTAATAAGGGTTTGTGAATCGAGTTGATCTGCATAATGCCCATATCGAAACGCGGGTAGTTGCGCGTGTAGAGAAAATGCACGACGTGGCTTGCTTCGTACTTGTTTTTGCTTTTAATCGCAATCACTTGCGAATACTGCTTGCTTTCAATCCCTTTTTGCTTCAAAAACGCTTGTAACTCTTGGGCTTGTTTCGGTGTCATCTTGGAAGCACTGAAAGCAACCACGTAACGATCCAAGTCGCTTTCTACCTTGGCGATAGAATAAAGCAAGCGCGGCTCGATACCGTAAATTTGCCCGACTTTCACCCAAATATTTTCACTTTGATTGGCTTGCGCCGCCCATAAAAAAAGAGGAAAAAAAAGCACTAATAGGATGTGACGTACCATATCCTTTTCCTCCTTTTTTCACGTTTGCTTCATTATAAATAAAGCAAACTTTATTCTCACTAAAGCATATCTTGGTTAAAATATTTTTCCTCTTGAGGGGGGTATGTGACTCTGGTGTGCACCACGGCCTTCAAAGCCGATCGGGTGGGCGGTTGACCGTTTGCCGGTAGGTTCGATTCCTACACCCTCTCGCCGTACTTCACAATCGGTTTTTACGAATTATAACTTTGAAAAAAGCTACGAAATAAAAAATCCTATGCTGAAATTATTTTTTTTACAAATCTATTGCAAATAGCAAATTCTTTAGCAAGTTCTTTACAATAATACTCTTTTTCAATCTCTCGGTATAAAACTTCTTATTATCATTAATATGACTTTTTTAAACACTGAACTCATCTCCATGAAATTGTGAAGGCGATTTAACCAATCTAACTTAGTTATATCAAGTTTTAAATCAAAATACTATGCTTAAATTATTTCCAACTAATAGGACTAAACTTCGTCTGATAATTACAAAATATTGTATTGCTATAAAACAATAAAGCCACTATAATCATAAAAAATATTTTTTGTAAAGTTATTATATGAACAATTATTCTGTTGGAAGTTTATTTGCCGGTGTTGGAGGAGTGTGCCAAGCATTCAAAAATGCTTCTTTTAGTGTTATATGGGCAAATGAATTTGATAATAAAGCATGTATTACATACAAACTCAATCACACTGATACTCTTTTATTCGATCAGGATGTTCAAAGTTTAAATACGAAGAAATTATCTCCAATTGATGTTTTAACAGCAGGATTTCCCTGTCAACCATTTTCTCAGGCTGGTCATGGAAAAGGATTTGATGATGAACGAGGAAAACTTTTTTTTGAAGTTATACGATTTTTAAATGACTTACAACCAAAAGCGTATTTTTTAGAAAATGTCAAAACGTTAGCAACTCATAACAATGGAAAAACATTTGCCATTATTAGAGATAAATTGAAAGAAGTTGGATATTCATTTATACCATTTATTTTGAATGCAGCAGAACATACCGATGTTCCTCAAGGAAGAGAGAGAATTTATATCGTCGGATTCAAAGATGAGGCTGAATATAGTTTTGCAAAACCAATTAAAGCAAATATAAACCCTAACTCTTCGATCTTTGCACCATTTTCATCTTCATTTGTTATTCCTAAAAAAGAAATAAAACCAAGAAGAGAAATTCATTCATTTTTGGATAAAACAACAGTGTTAGAATCCGACCTGTATAATAACTTATCTAATCCTATTCATCTAAAAATCCAAGAAGCAGTAATTAACACACAAGTTGTCTATCAATATAGACGTTATTATGTTCGAGCAAATAAATCAGCTGTATGCCCAACTTTAACTGCAAATATGGGAGGAGGTGGCCATAATATTCCTATTATTTTGGATAATGGTATACCCCGTAGACTAACTCCAAAAGAGTGTTTTAATTTACAAGGCTTTCCAAATAAATTTTTACTTCCTTCTAATATCTCTCGTGTAAGTTTGTATAAACAAGCTGGCAATTCTGTTGTAGTCCCTATGGTAGAAAAGATTGCAAAAGAAATTGGTAAAGTTTTAAATGAAAATAACTATTGTTCGTCCAAATTTAAATAATTTTATTAAATCACTTCGGGATGTAGGATATACATTCGAAATAGCTGTCGCAGACGTATTAGATAATAGTATATCCGCAGAAGCTACTCAAATTGATATACATGCAATCGCTAAACCTGAGTTATTATTTTGTATGTTAGACAATGGTTGCGGTATGACAGACTCAGAACTTGTGGAAGCTATGAGATTGGCAACTAAAAACCCTGATTTAAGAAGAGAAAAACATGATTTAGGTAGATTTGGTTTAGGTTTAAAAACTGCCTCTTTTTCTCAATGTATGAAATTGACATTAATTTCTAAAAAAAACAATGAGATCAACATAAAACAATGGGATTTAGAACATATATCATTGCAAAATGAATGGGAATTGTTAACACCAGAATATTCCGAATATAAATATTATCCTCTTGTTCAAAATTTAGAAAATAATCAATCTGGGACACTTGTTATATGGGAGAAATTTGATCGTTATGAAAAGGAGAGCTTCGCACAAAGAATTGATAAGCTCAAAAAACACTTATCATTGGTATTTCATAGATATGTAGAAGGTATACCTGGAGCTAAAAAATTAAAAATTTTTGTCAACAAGAGTCTATTGATTCCTTTTAATCCCTTTAATACAATGAATCAATTTACAAGAGAAATTAGCACAGAGAAAATAAAATTATTTGGCTCATCTATTGAAATTACACCATATATTTTACCTCACCATAAAAATGTTTCGCAGCAAGAATGGGAAGAATTTGGCACGGAAGATGGATATATTAAGTCTCAAGGTTTTTATTTTTATAGAGGAAATCGACTTTTAATATATGGTACTTGGTGGGGGTTGCATAAGGCAACAGATGCACATAAACTCGTCAGGATTAAAATTGATATTTCTAATGATTAAGATACATTTTGGGGAATTGACATTAAAAAATCCACTGCAAATCCTGTACCTGAAATCAAGCAAGATTTAAAAAGAATCATTCATGAAGTTGTTAAAGAAGGTATTAAACCTTTTATAAAAAGAGCATCAAGTATAAAAGATAAAACTATTACACGATTTTGGAATATTATTCCAGAAAATAATCAAATTTATTTTGGAATTAATAAAGAACATCCTATTTATCAAACAATAATAAACCAGATATCCCCTGAAACCCAATTTTTATTTAATTCTTATCTTAAAAGTTTAGAAGCTTTCTTACCATTAGCTGCGATTGAATCTTATCAGCAACAGCAACCACATCAATTAAATCAAGATGAACTTATGTCGGAAGATGAAATTAAAGATTTGGCACATAAACTTAAAGAGATAGGATTAAGTCAGGAATACATTGAAAAACTATTGAAAACTGAACTTTATAAAGATAGAAAGGAATTATTACAGTGAATGATTATCAAAAAATTAAAACCTATCTTTTTGGAAAATTACAAGAAATACAAAGCGAAAAAGGTCTTTTAGATAAAGATGATTTAGATGATGAATTTAACAATGTAAAAATTTTAATATCATTTCCAAAAGTTATTCTCAATGCTATTTTTAATGTTGATGTTGTTCATTTATCAGATAATGATTTAAGTCGAATGAGGAATGAGTTAGAAACATTATTTAATATACGAATGGATCAAGGGATTCTTATTCAGGGAGATGAACAACAAAAACGTGATACTACATGGTGGACAGGACAAAAACAGCAAGAATCTGAAAATTTTTATTGGGGCAGATATAAACTTTATTTAAAAAAATCTTTGCCTGAAGAAGTGATTAAAACAATTGATATAGATTCTGATATGGTTATAGACAATCTTGAAAATCCAGAAAATAATACATTTAATATTTATGGTATGGTTGTTGGGCATGTCCAATCTGGCAAAACAGCAAATTATTCATCATTAATATGCAAAGCGGCAGATGCAGGTTATAAGTTTATCGTTGTTATAGCTGGAGGAATTAATAATTTACGCAATCAAACACAAGAAAGAATAAATGAAGCTTTTGTTGGAGTAGACAAAGGGCAACAAATTGGTGCTGGTATAGGAAATGCTCCACTTGAAAAATTACCTATTAGTTTAACCACTATTGAAAATGATTTTAATATAAATGATGCAAGAAGAAATTCACAAGGAACAAATTTTGAGACCAATACGACACCCATTCTTTTAGTAATTAAAAAAAATACTACAACGATTCAAAATGTAATTTCTTGGCTCGAAAATCAATATAGAAATAAAATTTCCAATCATGCAATGCTCTTGATCGATGACGAATCAGATTATGCTTCTATTAATACAAATGATGAAAATGATCCAACGAAGATTAATGAAAGACTTAGAAAATTACTTAGCCTATTTCACAAAAGTTGCTATGTAGCTTATACAGCAACACCTTTTGCCAATATTTTTATTAACCATGAGGTAAATCATGATAAATATGGTGAAGATCTATTTCCTCGTGATTTTATCTATACGTTAGATGCACCAACAAATTATTTTGGTGCAAAAAAAATTTTTATAGAATCAGACAAAAGGTATTTAATTTCAATACCAGAAAATGACTATAAAAATATTTTACCATTAGGACATAAAAAAGATTTTGTACCTCAATTTCTTCCTGAGAGCATTTTTGAAGCTATTAGGCTCTTTTTATTAAATATTGCTATTCGATGGAAAAGAGGTCAAGAACAAAAACACAATAGTATGTTAATTCACGCAACACGTTTTACAGATGTCCACAGAAAACTATCTCTTTTTGTTGAAAATTATTTATCATTACTTAAATCTGATATATCTTCTTATATTTTATTAAAAAATGCCGAAGAACAAAGTGCAAATATACAAGATTTACGAATAACTTTTGAAAAATATTATATGAATATTGAGTTTGGTTGGACTGAAATTAAAGAGCAATTACATTACTCAACAAAAACGGTTATTGTGAGAGAAGTACATCAAAAAAGAACAATTGCATTAGAATATCGTAAAGATAGACCAACAAATGCTATTGTTATTGGTGGTACAAGCGTTGCACGAGGTTTTACGTTAGAAGGATTAAGTATTAGTTATTTTTTACGGAACACTGTCTTTTATGATACTTTAATGCAGATGGGACGTTGGTTTGGTTATAGAGATGGATACGAAGATTTATGTAAAATTTATATGTCAGAAGAAATGATGGACAATTTTACTCAAATTATTGAAGCAACAGATGATTTAATACAAAACTTGAGATTAATGGCTACTTATAAGCTAACACCATTAGACTTTGGGTTAGCTGTTCGGCAACATCCTGATAGCCTTTTACAAATTACTGCAAAAAATAAACTAAAAAATACAAAAAAGTTTCTTCATTCGATGAATCTAAATGGGCATTTAAAAGAAACTGTTAGGTTTTCTAAAGATTTAGAAATTCACCAATACAATTTTGATTTAATGGAACAATTAATCAGAAAACTCCCTAAAATTGAATCTGGTAAATATATTTGGAGAGGTCAAGACAAATCATTTGTAGCTGATTTTCTTAAGAATTTTAAAATATATGATGCACGAGGCATACAGGGAATTATGCCTATATTACACATTCAAAAATATGCAGAAACAATTGATACAAAATGGGATATTGTTTTATATACAGGAGCGTCTACCGAGTGTCAAATCGCTAATTTAATAATTCCTACCGAATTGAGAAAAAAATATCAACAATCAAATGATTACTATGAAATAGGACAACGAAAAATTTCTTCAGGTTCACCAGAGGTGATTTTACTTGGAGATTCTGATATTCAAGAAATGAAAAAAAAATCTTTTACAGAACCTAAAGAACAAACAAAATTTATAAGAAAAAGGCTCAAAAACCCTATATTAATGCTTCACATTCTAAATACGGATTTTGTTAAGTTTTTACCTGCATTTGGTGTATGTTTCCCAGATAATGGATTAGA
This sequence comes from Sulfurospirillum cavolei, assembly GCF_001548055.1. GTDB lineage: Bacteria > Campylobacterota > Campylobacteria > Campylobacterales > Sulfurospirillaceae > Sulfurospirillum. The sequence goes on along the minus strand of NZ_AP014724.1, from coordinate 338,149 downwards.
CAGCACACAAACAGTTGAACTTACTATGAATACAGTTATGATTAAAATTAACGAATTTGAGGAGATGGATTTTGATGATTAAAGCACATTATCCATGGGATGAAATGCCTTTAAATTCTCAAAGACGAGTAAGTGGAATAGATACCCATGGCTTGTTTTGGTTAAAAGACATTAATTCACGTTGTGGCTTCTATGTAAATCTTACTTGCATAAATCATCATATTAACAAGGAGCTGATTAATAACCTAAAAGGCATTTCTATTACAAGGCGCTGTAGCACTGAACAAAGTGAACTCATTTTGTTTTTAGAACATCCTGACGAGTATTTAGATGTCTTTTTTACTTTGTGCAAAGATCTAATTGATGTTATTTCAAAAGAGACAAACAAAAATTATTTAATTGAAATCGTTGAACAACGAATTACAAAATGGCATCAATTTCTCAAATTAAAAGGTAGCTATGAATTTGGTATTGAAGTTCAAATGGGACTTTTTGGTGAATTGCAATGTATGCTTGATTTTGTAATTCCACAAGAAGGGATTAAGAATGCTATCCTATCTTGGGTTGGACCGGATTTTGATAAACAAGATTTTTTGCTATCTCAAAAAGTGTTTGAAGTCAAAACTTATAAAACAAGCAAAGCACCTATTATCACAATATCTTCTGCCTATCAGCTTTATAGTGAAAAAAAGCCATTATTTCTAATAGCATATGGTATATCGCCGTCAAAAAATGGAAAAACTATTGTCGAACTTATTAATGATATTAAACAATATCTCAAAGAGACAGATTATGAAATTTTCAACTTATTTGAAACAAAATTATTAGAATATGGCTATTTTTCGAGTCAAATCCAAAAATTATATTCTTTTTTGATTGATTCAATACACGCTTATGATATAAAAAGTGATTTTCCTAAAATTACGCCTATTCAATTACATAATGATATCTTACAAGTTAAATACAAAATAGATTTACTTAAATGTAAACCATTTGAAATCAAATTAAGTAGTCTGAAGGATTAATATTATGGTTACTTTGGAAGAATTTCATCAGGATTTTTTACAATCAATTTTTTCTGATGCAGAAAGTAGAGGTCTACTCAAAGCTCAAGCATTTTTTGAAAATGTTTGTGAAGAATTAGTTGCCATTGGGGATTTGTCAACAAACTATACTGTTGCAGATTATAACAAAAAAGGATTAGAAGTTTATGGATATGATTATGATGAAGAGCGTCAAATTTTTTCACTCTTAGTTCATCATTTTAATCAAGAAGATACTATTCAAACATTGACTATGAGCCAAATAGAGTCCAAATTCAAAAAATTAAAATCTTTTTTTATGCAAAGTTTAGATGGATTGTATCATCAAATGGATTCTGCATATGAACACCATTCTATGTCTTATAATATACATGATTACTATTTAAAAAATAAAATTAAAAAACTAAAGCTTATCATCATTACAGATGGAAAAGCTACAAGAAACTTGTTAGAATTACCAGCAGAGGAAAATCAGGGAATTAAAACAGAATTTTTAGTAATCGATATCGAATATTTATATAAAATTTTTCTTTCAACTCATACAGGTGGAGGTTTTGAAATAGAAGTCGATTTACCATGTTTGCCAATAGAAACTAATTCAGATGAATATTCTTCGTATTTAACATACTTAAATGGCAATCTTTTAGTAGCTATATATGAAAAATTTGGACAAAAATTATTTGAACAGAATGTAAGAACGTTTTTACAATTCAAAGGGAATGTCAATAAGGGACTCTGGAAAACAATTAATAATAGACCTCAAATGTTTTTTGCATATAACAATGGGATTACAGCAACTGCATCTGAGGTTGAATTAAATGGACAAGGGAATATTGTTAAAATTAAGGATTTTCAAATTGTAAATGGTGGACAAACAACATCTTCCATTTATGCAGCAAATAAAAATAGTAAATTAGATGTATCATATGTAAATGTACAAATGAAGTTATCTGTGGTTAAAAATAAAGAACAACAAAATATTTTTGTTCAAGATGTTTCGCGATATGCAAATACTCAGAATAAAATCAATAACTCTGACTTTGATTCTAATGAGCTATTGCATAAAGATTTTAAGGAATATTCGCGAAGAGTATGGGCACCTGCAACAAAAGGATCACAAAGACGCACTCATTGGTTCTATGAGCGTGTAAGAGGTGAATACCTTAATGAACAAGCTTATTTAACTCCATCAGGTAAAAAGCAGTTTGAATTAGAAAATCCAAGAAAACAGGTTATTGATAAAACATATCTATCTAAAAGTGAAAATGTTTGGGATCAAAAACCTGATATTGTTTCAAAAGGTGCACAATATAGTTTTGCAGAATATTCTGAAGAAGTTGTCAAAAAACTAGAAGACAACAAACTTGCTATTACAGAAAAATATTTCAAAGACTCAATTTCAAGAATCATAATGTTTAAAGAAACAGAAAAAATGGTTTCTGAAGCACCTTGGTATGATGGAGGGTATAGAGCACAAGCTGTAGCCTATACATTATCTTATTTATCATATTTTTTAAAAAGTAACAACCAATATTTAAATTTCAGTATTATTTGGGAAGAACAACATTTGCCAAAAACTTTGTCGAATATAATTCAAATTGTTGCAGAAGCAGTTTATGAAAATATAACTAATCCTCCTGAAGGTAATGCAAATATTGGTCAATGGTGCAAGAAAAAATTATGTTGGGATAGCGTAAAAAGCTTGAATTTAAATCTTGATATTAGCGAAGAGCTATTAATTGATACAGAAGATGAGAAATACGATAAAAGGGAAGATAAAAAAGAGAAAAAAATAATTTCAGATATAGAGATACAGTCATTCATTGTGAAAACACCAAAAAGTTCTTGGGGAAATCTTAGTGAATACTACAGTCGCGATGAAATTAAATCAAGTGTTTCTTTAATGCAATTAGATATTTTAAACAAATATTCATTAGGTCTTATCCCATTACCATCAGTCAAACAATCAAAAATTTTATACGAATTATATGAAAATGCAAAAAAAGATGGTTTAAACATATTACACCTAGAATAATAAGCTTCAACACGAAGACAGACTATGGGGGGGACGGTTGACTGTCTCTTGGTAGGTTGGGAGTGTTCAAAATTCTGTGTCAACACCGAGTAGCTCCTAAAATTGTATCATTAATTTAAAGCGTTATTGAGTCTACCCTCAAAATAAATCGAGAGTTGTGAGAGGTTCGATTCCTACACCCTCTCGCCGTACTTCACAATCGATTTTCCTTGAACGCTTCCGTCGTTTTACGATCAAACGTGTTGAGCCTTTGCGATATATGCTTTCCAACCTCCGTATTCACTGATCTCTTTTGCATTTTTTACCGCGTCGCATTCGCAGATAAAGCCTTTGACGCTGCTTCCGTCGTCTAGTTCAAGCGTTCCGATGCCTAAAGGCGAGGCGATTTGCACCATGAACGCTCCGAAGTTTTCCAAAGGCATTTGCCATACTTCCAGCTCGATTGCATAAGGGCTTGTGCGATCTTTGAGCAGTCCCGGACGCGGCGGCACTTTTTCGGGAACGTCGAACAAGCGGTATCCTACGGCCGTTTTACACGTTTTGACGTACGTCGCTTGCAAAGCAACCAACTGATGGTTTAAAGGCAAACCCTGCATGTGTGCGCCGCAAACGCCCACTTCGATCCACTGACTCATACGTTCTCCTTCATGTAACGCGCACCCATCGCAAGGAGCGCTTTATCGTTAAAATGATCCGCAAAGATCGTGATGCCAAACGGCAAACCGTTATTTCTTCGACCTGCGGGCAACGCGTACGCGACGCAATCGAGCAAATTCATAAAGTTGGTGTAGTACCCCAAATTCGTATTGAGCCTGATCGGATCGGCGTTGACCTCTTCGATCGTGTAGATCGTCCCCGTCGTCGGCGTCACGATAAAATCGACCGTTTCAAGAACCTCCTCGGCTTTTCTTCGATAAGCCTTCAATCGGTACTCCGCTTCAAAATACGCTTCCGCACTCTTACTTTTTCCTTGCTCGATAATGCCTTTGGTCACGTCTAAAAAGCTCTGAGGCGAACTTTCCAAAAGTGTTTTGGTCGCCACGTAACGCTCCACAACCCAAGGGCCAAAATAAAGCAAATCGGCCGCTTCTAAAAACGGCGCAAAATCGATCTCTTTGAGAGTGCCGCCCAGAGCGATCAAACGCTCTACGCTTGCGTCAAACAAAGCTTTGGCTTCCTCATCGCCGAAAAACGCCAAATCTGCTTTTTTAGGCACTCCGAAATAAAAATGTTCGGGCACGTCGCGCACCCGAGCGGGTAACGCTCTCGCATACACGTCGCCCGCGTCAAAATCCGCCATCACGTCAAAAATAAAGCTCGCGTCTTGCGCGTTTTGGCAAAACAACGAGATGCAATCCAAACTGCGGCACGCCGGTACGACGCCGCTCGTGCTCACGACGCCTTTGGAAGGCTTAAAACCGACCAAGGCGTTAAACGCCGCCGGCACTCTGCCCGAACCCGCCGTATCGGTACCCAATGAAAAAACGACCATATCCAAAGCCACGCTGACCGCACTGCCCGAGCTAGAGCCGCCGGAAATATAGCGTGCGTCGATGCTATTGTGACACGCCCCGTAAGGCGAGCGCGTACCGACAAGCCCCGTCGCAAATTGATCGAGATTGGTTTTACCGATCGGAATCGCTCCCGCTTCGATCAAACGCTCGACGACGTATGCCGACGTTTGGGGAACATAACGAAAATCGGGACATGCCGCCGTCGTGGGAATCCCCGCCAAGTCGATATTATCCTTAATCGCAAACGGGATACCGTACAACGGAAGGCTATGCACCTCTTGCGTCTCCAAACGCGCAAGGTACGGTTCGAGTTCTTCATCGCTTAACACGTAAATCCAAATCGGATTGGAAGCGTGCCGTGCTATCGTCTCTTTAATCGTCGCGACCAGCGTTCGAGGGCTTAGCCCCTCTTTGTACGCTTTTTTAAGAGTCATTCTATCCATCGTATGTTCCTATTCTTCTTGAGATGACAGAGCTTCGATCAATGCCGCCGAAACGACCAATGCACCGCCGGTATATTCGCTAAAACTCAATGCCCGATCGCCGATGTAAGCGGCAGATACCACGGCCGTTACCAGCTCCATGATGATAATGATCGATGAGCGTCCCGCTTGCATCTGCGTGACGCCCCATTGCGAACCGATATTGGCGAGCAGTAACCATAAAAGAGCGTACGCCAGCAATGCCGCCCATGCCCTAGCACCGACCTCACTCGGAAAACGCTCGACGTCTAGTAGTATTAACGTGCTAGCAAGCACGAAGCATCCCCAAAACATCGCTCCGACTTTGACGTTGACATGTACCTCTTTCAACGAGCGAAACAAAATGTTGTTGAGCGCGAAAAAAATCCCCGCCGCTAAAGCGATCAGATCGATCGTCGAAAAGCTTACATGTAAGGTTTCGACTCCGCCCAAAATCAAAAAAGCACCCGCAACGGCAAGCCATGCTCCCCCGACTCTAGCGAGGCTGAGCTTTTCATGCAAAAAGAAGTAACCGCCCAGCACGCCCCACACGGGCAAAAGGTAAAAGAGCACCATCACGCGCACCACGTCGCCGTTAATCAGCGCATAGGTAAAGCAAAGGTTTGCTCCGCCTCCTAAAAGGGCTATCGCACCGAGTCCCGTTGCGTATCGGCGCGAAAATCCTCTTAGCGTTAGAGGCAAATAGACCAACGCCAATACGCCGTACGCACCGAAAATAAGAGCAATTCCCTCAATGCCCAATGCATGAATCTGTTTCAACGGCCACCATGAAAGCCCCCAGAGAATGGAAGCTGAAAAAAGGACGATTACGGGAAGGTGCGATCTCATTTTAAGCCTTGATCGGCTCGATGATAAAAAGCAATTTACCCGCATGAATGTTCTCGCCCTCTTCGCACAAGACCGCGACGATCTTTCCGTTTTCGGAAGCTTCGATCGCGATCTCCATCTTCATCGACTCGGCGATCGCCAAAACATCGCCCTCCTTCACAGTATCGCCGATCTTAGCGTTAATTTTCCATAAATTGCCTTGAACGGGGGCTTCCACGCCTTCGTTATCGCCGAGTTCCACGACCTCGTTTTCGTGCGCGACTTCGGCTTCGTGTTCCGCCGAAAAGTTGGCAAGTCCCGTTTTTTCCCACATCAAACGCTCCTCCTCAAACGCCCGACGTTGCATGGTCACAAACGCGTCGATGCTTTCGCCGTTTTGCGCTAAAAAGGCTTTATACGCTTTCAAACTAAACGTGCTCTCTTCGATTTTGAGGTTGATTTTGCCGCGCGGAAAATCTTCGCGCATCTGCATCAGTTCTTCATGGCTCACTTCGTAAAATCGGATTTGGTCGAAAAAGCGAAGCAACCACGGTTTGCCCTCTTTAAAGTCGTTTGTTTGGCGGTATTTGTTCCACATCTGCACGGTACGACCGACAAACTGATAACCTCCGGGGCCTTCCATACCGTACACGCACATGTACGCCCCGCCGATACCCACGGCATTTTCCGGCGTCCACGTACGAGCGGGGTTGTATTTGGTGGTGACGAGTCGGTGGCGCGGATCCAGCGGCGTGGCGACGGGCGCTCCCAAATAGACGTCTCCTAGTCCCATAACCAAATAATTGGCATCAAAGACGATCTTTTTCACGTCCTCTATCGTGTCAAGCCCGTTGATACGGCGGATAAATTCGATATTGCTCGGACACCACGGCGCATCGGGACGGACGATTTTCATGTATTTTTCGATCGCGATGCGCGTTTGCACGTCGTCCCACGAAAGCGGCAAATGCACGATGCGCGTCGGAACTTCGATGTCGTCGATGCTCGGAAGCGAGCATTCCATTGTCGCAATTTGCTCGATTAGCTTTGCTCGGTCGCACGCTAACGGGTCAAAATGCACCTGCAACGACCGTATGCCCGGCGTTATGTCGATTATTCCCGCAATGCAAGCTTTTTTGAGCGTTTCCATCAAGACGTGGACGCGGAAGCGAAGGGCGATGTCCAGTTGCATCAAACCGTATTCGATCAGCAAATAAGCATCTCCGGACTGTCGAAACGTGATGCTCGGCAAATCGTTTTTGCCCTCATCGCGATACAAAATCGTCGAGCCAAGCGGTGCTATATGTAAGAAAGACCGCGCATCAAACGCGACGCCTTTTTCCAATGCCGCCTCTTGCGCTTGAAGCATTTTGATCGCATTGTCATGGCTGATCGGTACAAAACGGATTTTATCGCCGGCGCGAAGCTGACCGATTTTCCACAGTTCGGCACTCGCGACGCTTACGGGGCAGACGAACCCGCCCAAGCTCGGACCATCAGGCCCTAAAATGACCGGCATATCGCCGGTAAAGTCTACCGCGCCGATCGCATAAGCGTTATCGTGGATATTGGACGGATGAAGTCCCGCTTCTCCGCCGTCTTTGCGCGCCCACGAAGGCTTAGGGCCGATAAGCCTAACCCCCGTACGGTTGGAGTTATAATGCACTTCCCACGTCGCGGCGAAAAACGCCTCGATGTCTTCTTCGGTGAAAAATTCCGGTGCGCCGTGCGGCCCGTACAACACGCCGATCTCCCACGTATTCGTGATTGCGTGGGCTACATTCAGCGGTTCGCTAAGCGGCTCTTGGGCGATCATCGCGCTTACATGTAAAACATCTCCCGCGATCAATTCACGTCCGGCATGTCCGCCGAAATGCCCAAGCGTAAAGGTCGAGCGCGAACCCAAATACAACGGCACGTCCAAACCGCCTCGTACCGCAAGATACGTACGAAAGCCTTGCATGTGTACTTTTTTGAGTTTGAGCATGCTTCCGGCTTTGACATGTATCGCGCGATTCATCGCCACGGTTTCCCCGTCGATGCTCGCATCGATACGCGCGCCGCACAGGGCGATGACGCTTGCTTGATTGAAACGAAGGGTCGGCCCCGTGATCGCGATCTCCAGTCCGGAAGCCTCTTTGGCATTGCCCACAAGCGTATTGGCGTAGCGAAAATGAAGCGCATCAAAAGGACCCGAAGGCGGTACGCCCACATCCCAATAGCCGACGCGTCCGGGAAAATCTTGCACGCTCGTTTGCGTTCCGGGGCGTAAGACGTCGATACGATTACTCGAATAGGCAAAACCGGCTAACGATTTGGTCGTATGCGTCGCATGTCGAAAAAAGTCGCTTCCCACGATCGCACCCAAATACGAAAGATTGGTCGTAATGCCGTCGATGCGCGTTTGGGCGATCGCTTCTTGCATCTTCGTCAAAGCTTCCTCTCGCGAAGGAGCTTTGACGATCAATTTGGCAATCATCGGATCGTAAAACGAGGCGATGCTCACACCCGTTTCGATAAACGAATCGACGCGAATATTCGGCGCAAACGAAACGTTATGAAGCATTCCGGAGCTAGGTTGAAAATTTTTAAGCGGGTCTTCCGCATAGACGCGTACTTGAATCGCATGCCCTACGGGGCGGTGAACATAAGCATAAAGCGCGTCGTTGCGACCGTAAGCTTGGCGAATCATCCACTCGACCAAATCCACGCCGCAGACCTCTTCACTCACGCCGTGTTCGACTTGAAGCCTCGTATTCACTTCCAAAAAGTAAAAATCGTTCGTCGTCGTATCGTACACGAACTCGACCGTTCCGGCACTCAGGTAATTGACCGACTGTCCCAGACGCGTTGCGGCTTCATAGAGTGCTTGTCGCGTTTCATCGCTAAGATTGGGGGCTGGCGTTTCTTCGATGACTTTTTGGTTGCGGCGTTGAATCGAGCAGTCTCGCTCGCCAAGGGTCGCTATCACGCCTTTGCCGTCGCCAAATATCTGTACTTCGATGTGACGCGCGGCGGCGACGTATTTTTCCAAAAAAAGACCGCCGTTGGAGAAGTTGTTTTCGCTCAAACGTTTGACCGAAGCGTACGCTTCATGGAGCGCTCGGTCGTCGTAACACAGCTGCATACCGATGCCCCCGCCGCCCGCGGTGCTTTTGAGCATGACCGGATAACCGATCTCTTGAGCACTTTTTAACGCTTCTTCGACGCTATCAAGCAGGGATGAACCGGGAAGCAAAGGCACGTGATGAGACTCTGCGAGAGACCTTGCGGTGTGTTTGAGACCAAAAGCTTCGATATGCTCAGCCCTTGGACCGATAAAGACAATGCCTTTGGTTTCACACGCTTTCGCAAAAGCGGCATTTTCGCTTAAAAAACCGTATCCCGGATGAATTGCCTCTGCACTGACTTTTTGCGCCAATGCTAAGATCTTTTCGCCCTCAAGATAACTTGAACTCGCCAATCCTTCGCCGATGCAATATGCCTCGTCCGCAAAGCTTACATGTAAGGAATCTTTGTCGGCTTCAGTGTACACGGCCACCGAAACGATGCCCATTTTTTTGAGGGTTTTGATGACGCGGCAAGCGATTTCGCCGCGGTTGGCAATCAGAACTTTTGTAAACATCTCTCATCCTTGCAAAAAATTCGCGGGTCGTCCCGCAAAACTATTTTTCTCTTAAAGGTCGTCCTTTAAAAGGCGCAAACGCGCTTAGGCTTCTTTGATGATGATCTGAATCGGCGTCGGATTGAAACCGTTGCACGGGTTATTGAGTTGCGGGCAGTTGGAAATGAGCACCAAAACGTCCATATAAGCCTTCATTTCGACGTAATCGCCGCCTTTGGAGATACCGTCTACAATCGCCAAATGACCGTCTTCTTCGACCGGAACGTTCATAAAGAAGTTGATGTTGTTGGTCAAATCGCGCGGGTGCATTTCAAGTTCGCCGATCGCTAAAAGATAGTTGTCGCGGCAACTGTGCATGTACTTTTTGTCGTGTCCGAAACGCACCGTATTGCTCTCCGCACTGCAATGCCCGCCTAAAGTGTCGTGGTTTCCGCAGGTATCGGCGACGACTTCGAGCATCACGTTATCGTCGTTGGAAAGCAGTTTTGTTCCCGTCGTGATAAAAATACTGCCCTGCTCGCGAACGGTGTCGCTTGCACTGTAACGCTCTTCGTGATCGTTCGCGTTGTAAAAAAGCGTATCGACCGCTTGACACCCCTCCAAATCGACGATGCGAATCGTTTGACCCTTTTTAACGACACGGTAAAACGGCACACCCGAACTGACGCGCTCGTTGAATATCTCTTTTGCTTCCATCGTTGTCTCCTTAGGCAAAATAACGCGCGTTATTCTCAAAACCGCGTCTGGCTTCTTCGCTAAAATTCAAACAAAAATCATCTTCGCTAAAGTCCGCTCCGTGATAGATAACGACGGAGAGTTCGCTTGGCGCATACGTTCCTTTTTCCATGACGTGCGGCGTATTGGAAAGCACCAAAAGCACGTTCATATCGGCACGAAACTCGATGTAATCTCCCTCTTTGGGACGTTTGGGAGAAAGTTCCAACAAACTGCCCTCTTTGACGTCGACTTTGCGAAAAAGGTTGAGGCAGGGAATCATATCGCGTTTGCCCATGCCGTATTTGCCAAGCTCGATCAAAAAGTTTTCACGGTCGCTTTTGAAATAGGCATTGCGCATCTTCTCGTACGTGCCGATTCCAAAGTTTTTTTCGATGATGCGTGCATTGCTCATGCCTGCCATCGTATCCAAAAGCCCTTGGGTGGTATCATCCGTAATCGACAAAAGCACGTGCCCGAGTTCAGAGAAAAGCACTTTACCTTTGCCTAAAAAGGCGTTCCACTGAATCTTGACCGTATCGGCAGAGTTGTAACGCTCGCTGAAATTATCGGCGTTGTAGAACATGATGCTCGCACTCGCATTGGCATCTTTAGCGTAAATGCGGATTTTATCGCCGCGTTTGATGATCTTTGACCACTTCGCACCCCCAACGATACGCTCTTCCAAAACAATCTTGTTTTTATCTATCATTTTTTTCTTCCTTTTTCTCACGCAATAACGGAATATCGTACGTGATTTTTGCGCCAAACGCGTTGGGTGCTTGAGGATCGTTTCGAACCTTATCGAACACCAACACTCTGGTTCCCAAATAAAAGCCCTCGTGAAGATCGTGCGTGACCATCACGACGGTTAAGTTGTTTTTCTTCCACAAATCCAAAATAAGCGCGTGCATATCGGCTCGAATGCCCGGATCCAACGCCCCGAAAGGCTCGTCCAATAAAAGCAGTTTAGGCTTTTTAACCAAAGACTGCGCGATGGAAAGGCGTTGTTGCATCCCGCCGGATAATTGGCTCGGATAGTGATGAAGCACGCTTCCAAGGCCCACGGCTTCTAGCATCGCGACGGCTTCGGCGCGTGCTTCTTTTTTAGCGCGACCGAAGAGTTTGCCTAAAAAAGGCGCTTTTCCCAATTCAATGCCGAGCATCACGTTTTCCAAAACGCTTAAATGCGAAAAAAGCGAATAACGCTGAAACACGATGCCCCGCTCCACGCTCGGTTCGCTCTGAAACGGTTTACCCTCAAAGAGAAAAAGCCCTTTACTCGGGCTCTCTTCGCCGAGCAACATCTTTAAAAACGTGCTCTTACCGCAGCCTGAAGGTCCTACCAACGTGCAAAACTCGCCCTCTTTGATCTCCAAAGAGAGGTTTTCCAACACGACGTTATCCCCGTAGCGTTTCCATAGATTTTTGATCGTAATCAAACTCATAGGGCATCCTTTTTCGCGTACCACGGGAAAACCTTACATGTCACTTTTTTGAGGATAAAATCCGCTAAAAACGCCAACACCGTAATCCATAAAACATAGGGCAAAATCATATCCATCGCCAAATAACGTCTGACCAAAAAGATGCGATACCCAAGTCCCTCGGTAGCGGCGATCGCTTCGGAGGAGATCAAGAAAATCCACGCCGTTCCCAAGGTCAATCGAACCGAATCTAAAAGACGCGGTAACATCTGCGGGACGATAATGCGAATGGCAAGCGTCCACGAACTGGCTCCCAAAGTTTGCGCTTTAATGAGCTGCTCTTTGGGAAACTCCTCGACGCGATGCTGTAAATCGCGCACGATGATGGGCGTTACGCCGATAACGATCAATGCGACTTTAGCGACCTCTCCCATTCCAAAGACGATAAAAAGGATCGGCAAGATCGCAATCGGCGGCACCATCGAAAAGGCGGCGATAAACGGGGAAAAACCCGCTCGAACGAGCGGAATCAACCCCAAAGGCACGCCGAGCATCAATCCCAACGCCGCGCTAATGCCAATCCCCAATCCTAAACGCTGCAAGGAAGCGAGCGTATCGTTCCAAAAAATGATCTCGCCGCTTCGTTTACTCGGACTCAGTGCCGACTTGTCCATCGTTTGCGCCATCTGCGCGATCGAGGGTAAGAGCTTATCCTCGGCATTGTCCGCTAACCTCGAATGGGAAGCAAACACGTACACGATCACGAGAATGACAAACGGGAGCAGTCCTAATAGCAAGGCGTTCCCGCGATTGGGTTTTCGGTTGATCAGTCGCTTCATCCTATCCTCTTTTGTATACGAATTTTAGAGTTTTCCCTCAGCCGCCAATTTCATGTATTCGTCCGTAAAGCGAAGTTTCATATTTCCGGTACTGCCGTAGGTTTTGCCGTTAGGAAACGCCATACCGACAAAGGTCGCATCTTTGGCACCGTCTCCTAAAATACCGTGCTCAAAGGAGAATTCGCTCACTTTTTGCATCGTTTTGGGGAGCTCTGTGCTAATACTAAATGCTACGGCATCTTTAGCGTCGTAGAACATATTGGTCGTTTTAAGTTGGCTATTGAAGCCCGCAACGTCCGTTCCGGAGGCTTTTGCCATTGCCGCAATCGCTTTGGCGTCTTTATTTTTCATCAAGCCCATCATCTCGTACCATGCGCCGGTTAACGCTTTGGCAAGCTTGGGATTGTCTTTGATCGTCTCGGTATTGAGCACTAACATGTCGATGATTTCGCCGGGAATTTTGCTGGAGTCAAATACCAAAGAAGCGCCTTTCATCCCTTTGATTTCGCTGAGTTGCGGATTCCAAGTGACCAAAGAGGTGACCTCGGGTGAAGCAAATGCCGCAACGATGTCCGCATCGGAGGTATTGACGACTTTGATGTCTTTTTCTTTAAGCCCAACGCTTTCAAGTCCGCGTGCTAAAAGGTAGTGAGAGACGGAGAGTTCGACGAGATTGACGTTTTGACCTTTGATTTCGGCAAGGCTTTTTTTGTTTTTAAGAATAATACCGTCGTTCCCGTTGGAAAAATCGCCGATAATTACGGCAGTGGAGTCCACACCGCCCGCGGCAGGAATCGTGAGTGCGTCCATATTGGTCATCACGCATCCGTCAAATTTTCCGGCGGTGTATTGGTTGATCGATTCGACATAGTCGTTGACTTGAACCATTTCGATTTGAATGCCGTATTTTTTCGCCCATTTATCGATAATGCCGGATTGTTGCGCATAGTCCCACGGCATCCATCCGACGTAAATCGTCCACGCGACTTGGAACTTCTCTTTGGTTTGAGCCATTAAAGAGACGCTCATCATCGTCGTAGCCACCATAGAGGCAACACAAAGCTTCAGCACAGAGTTAAAGATAGAGGTCATGGAAGACTCCTGAGTAGAATTTGGGAAACACGCCAAGAGGTTGAAAACCTCCCGGGCTTTTATCCCTCCGTGAACCTCTACTCAAGAGGCGACAGCTCTTGGACCAGACGCACGATGTGCCGGAACCCTAGCCGTCATTTCAGTGATTAGCAGTGAGGCTTTCGCCCCAATGACATGTTTTCTGCCGAAAGTATAACCGATTTTTTGAAAACGAATAAACACTCAATTGATTAAAATTTAAGCACTTAATTCAAAAGCCTTGAAAACAAACGCTTATGCGCTATAAGGCGTTTTGAGATACGACGTCAGGAATTTGAGCGATTCTAAATGCATACTTAAGTATCGGTTATGAGAGGTTTGTTTATAAACGTACAGCGGAGCATCGGCTATTTTTCCGACGTATTCAAAGTCGTTTCGATCGCTAATGCGCTCTAAAAAAAGACGCGTTTCTTCTTTTTTAGCGACAAAATTTTCCAAACGTTTCGTGTAAAACGCCGATTCCAAAACACCGTTTTTGCACAATAACCGTCCTTGCGTACGGCTTAGCGAAGGGCATTTCGTATCCACCAAAAGATGTTCGAAGTAAGGGCTCACGGGATAGAGTCGGCATGCGGGCGGGCGGGCATCGTAGATCGAACAACGCTTATGATCAAGATAGCGACACGTGTTCTCTCCGTCGTTGAGCAAAACAAAAACGCCCAAGCTATCTTCGAGAAAACTAAAAACAATCGGAAAATAACGGTAAACCGCTTCAAAGTCTTCCAAAATCAAAGGCGCTAGCGAAAAGCCGTGCGCTCCGTCACAGCAAAAACCTTGACATGTAGAACACCCGTTAAAATACCAATCATGCCCTTTAATCGTGACAAAACTTCCGATACAATCCATTCTTACCCGCGTCAATTTAAGATACAATTATCATACAACAAAGTCGAAAGCAAATCCATACCCGTTTGGTAAAACCAAGGCGAAACGCACGATAGCATGTCGACAAACGCCGTTTTTACACACCCTTAAGCTTACATGTACGTTAACGGTTTATCGTAAAACGCCTTGACTTCCGCAATGATTGCCGCATACTCCACTCCTTCGTTTCGAAGGTGTTCGAGCAGTTTTGGCGCGTCGTTTTGCGCAACCGCGATCAACAAGCCGCCCGACGTTTGCGCGTCGTAAAGCATGATCTCGTTTCGATGCGCTTTGTTAACGGCGACTTTATCGCTCAAATAGGCTTTATTGGTATACGCTCCGGCGGGAATAATCCCCATATCCGCCAATGCCTTAGCTTCCTCGACGATAGGAATCGCGTCGATATCAAAAAGAATACTCACGCGATCGGCACTCATTTCGTACGCATGCCCGAAAAGTCCGAATCCCGTTACGTCGGTGCATGCGCTCACGTCGTAGCGTTGCATGATGCGCGACGCCTTGTGGTTCAACGTTGCCAAAATCGACGCGACCTTTTCGACCGCATCGTTTGGAAGCATATCCGCTTTGATCGCCGTCGTTAAGATACCCATGCCCAACGGTTTGGTCAAAACGAGCACGTCGCCGATTCTGGGCGTATTGTTTCGGTAAATCTTTTGAGGATGAACAAACCCCGCAACGCTTAAACCGTAGGTCATTTCGGGTGCTTCGATGGTATGGCCGCCGATAATGACGCCGCCGCATTCTCGTACTTTACTCTCCCCGCCCGCTAAAATCTCTTTGAGCACGCTTCGGGGTTGATGGCAACCGTCAAATCCGACGATATTCATCGCCGTTGCGACTTCTCCGCCCATCGCAAAAACGTCGCTTAACGAATTGGCGGCGGCGATTTGTCCGTAAACAAACGGATCGTCCACGACGGGCGTAATAATATCGACCGTCTGAACCAACGCACGCGTGCTATCAAGTGCATATACGCTGGCATCGTCACTGGTGTCCATTCCGACCAATACGTTTTCATGCGTGCAAGAAAGGCTGCCGATCGCTTCTGTGAGATCCCCCGGACCTAGCTTGGCAGCACAACCCGCAGCCTTGACGTATTTGGTCAATTTTGCTTCGTTGTTCATAGCGTTCCTATAAGCTAATAGTGCCTTCTCCGCCGAAAAGCATCTCGATCGTGCCGTACGCATTGCCGATTTTACCGACTTTGAGCCGGTCGCTCACACCGTAAAATTCAAGGCAAACGCCGCACGAGTAAATTTCAACGCCTTTGGCTTCCAAGCCTTTTAAAATCTCGATCACGGGAGAGGTCTCATCGGCGGTCGTTAAATGCACCGCAGTGTTGACGCAAACGATGCGTTTGGGAAGCTTGGGAAGTTCTAACGTGGATTTCAAAAACCCGACGATCAGTTTAGCACCGAGTTCGCCCTCGCCTACTTTATCGCTTTTCAAAAAGAGGGTTTTGTCCAAAAACGCTTCCTCTTTAGAAGAAGCGACAACCGCGCACGCAAAGCCTTTCACGACCGTAACCAGGCTTTTACCGTCTTGTAAATCTTCGACTCTTGCGTCGTAACCGCTATTTTGTGCGAAACGCAAAACGTTTTCTCGCGAAGCAACGTTATCGACGACGATCTCTAAAATCGAGTCGTTCGGAAGCGTCTCCAAAGCTTTTTTTGTTTTTAAAACCGGTTCGGGACACGCCAAACCGCTGCAATCGATTTTCATGGTATTGTTCTCCGTATTTAAAAAGTGTTGCGTCTACGCCGTAGACCTTGGAAAAAAGGGGGAAGAGCCGAGGCGCTCTTCTTATTTTTGATTCATCGTTTTTTCAATCCATGCGCTCGCTTCGGCGACGGACGGAAATTTTTGACTTTTGGCGACTTGGTTTTGACCTTCGTAAAAGCGCACGCGGATACCGTCTTGCACTTCGTCGATTTTAATACGCGTAATGCGATCGGCATTGAGGTAGACGCGATCGTTTAATCTGACAAACATATTCGTAACTCCTTGATCTGATAATTGCCCTCATTGTAGCACGATTTTTGTAAATTCAAAATAGCAATCGCATTTTTGTGCTATACTTTAAAACCGTATGTTTTGATGTCATAAAAAGGTCACGCCATGGGAGTGTTTCCGCGAATTTACATCGCCTTAATGCTTTTTCCTTCCTTTCTTTTTGCCGACCTTTTAGATACCGTCTTGCATACCCAACAACTTCGCGTGTGTATTTGGCCCGAATATTACGGCATCTCGTACCTCAATCCCCGCACGCAAAAACTTTCCGGTATTGACGTTGATTTAGCCGAAGAGTTCGCTTCAACACTCGGCGTAAGCGCATGCTTCGTACAAAGCTCGTTTGCGACCTTGGTTCAAGACCTCTTATCGCATCGATGCGACATCGCGATGTTTGCGATCGGCATTACGCCGGAGCGTCAAAAATATTTACGGTTCACGTCGCCGCACCTGCAAAGTGATATATACGCCATCGTATCCAAAAGCAATAACCGCATTCAAACATGGGACGACATCGACCAAGACGGTGTCGTCGTCACCGTCGCCAAAGGAACCTACCATGTAAAACTGATGCAAGACGCCTTGCGTAAAGCCTCTTTACATGTCGTCGATTCGTTGCGTGCACGCGAACAAGAAGTCGAATCCGGACGCGCGGACGTGATGATGAGCGACTACCCTTTTAGCACGCAACTGCTGGTCGAAAAAGAGTGGGCAAAGCGCATCGCACCCACCTCTTCTTTCCATCCAACTTCCTACGCATGGGCATTGGATAAAAATGAAGAGGCTTTATACTCTCGTGCCGAGGCGTTTATGCAAACGATTAAACGCGACGGTCGTTTGCAAACGATCGCAAAGCGGTACGCGCTTGATCCTATCGTGGTTGTAACGCCGCCGTGAAACCGACCTACCTCAACAAGACCGTACTGCGTTACGCGTCAATCGGCTTTTTTATCATCGCGCTGACGATCTTTTTGATGGCGACGACACTCAAAGACCTTCGCCAAGAAGCGATGGATACGCATCGCCGCATCGCCGAATTGTATGCGTATACGTTTGAAGAGCATTTTTCGCAAATGCTCCATCATCTCAATTTTTCGATCGATCGTTTAATGCAACTGAGCGTCTCGCAAAAAGAAGTCGCCTCATTATCGCCGCTTCTGCATTCCTTATGCGAAAACGTTCCGTATATTCGTTCGTTTTCGATCAGCGACGAGACGGGAAAAATCATCGCAAGTTCTCTTTCTAACAATATCGACCGTTCAGTCGACCTTCACACCTTTTTGCCGATTCCTTTCGGAGACGACGCACTTTTGCGCATCGGCATTCCGCAAGAAGGACGGGATTTTTTCGCCTCAAAATCCAACGGCGATTATCGAGCGATCGATGCCAACGGCGTCTTTTTCTTGCCTGTTATCAAAAAAATAACTTTGGAAAATCGCCCGTATTACGTTGCCGTTTCGATCAATACGGACTATCTTTACCGTCGCTACCTCTCGATTTTGCCGCCGGAACAAGGTACGACGCTTTCGATTTGGCGCATCGACGGAACCTTGCTTTTTTCAAGCGATCGAACACAGCCTTTAGCTTTGTCGCACTACACGCCGCAACATCCTAAAGATCACGAAGATTTTTACGAACATGTCAAACACTACGTACACCATACGCTTAACGTCTTTCGCAGTGCGCACACGTTTGGTTTTATCGTCGAAATCAAAACCGACGAACAGGTCGTCTTAACCTACGGCGATAAAGAGCGTCGTAAAATTTTATGGCTCAATGCCGCACTCATTTTATGTTTAGGCGTTCTTTTTACGACCCTCGTGATTCGCTATTTGAGGGAGAACGAACGCCAAAAGAGACAATTGACGTACGAAAAGCAGTTTCGCATCGCCATGGAAGCGACGCAAACGGGGCTTTGGACGTGGGACCTTAGCGACGATCGCGTCACATGGGATCCTCAATGTTTTAAACTCTTAGGGTACGCACCCGACGCTTTTGAGATCAGCTTGGAAAAAATCTACCAATTGACCCATCCGGACGAAGCGGCGACGATGTATTTTGCTATCAAGGAACAGATCATCGCAAAACATGCTTTCGTGATCGAACGTCGTATGCTCAACGCCCGCAACGAATGGGTTTACGTTCAAGTCAGGGGCAAAGCGATCGAAACGACGGATGAGGGCGAACCGAAGCTTTTAACGGGGGTTTATATCAACATCGACGCACAAAAAAAAGCAGAACATTTACACCTAAATGCCGTTGCTTTCGAGGCGCAAGAAGCTATTTTGATTACCGACGCAAACGAAAAAATCCTCAAAGCCAACGAAGCGTTTACGCGAATTACAGGCTATTGCGAAAGCGAAATTATCGGCGAAACGCCTCGTTTTTTCCGATCGGGCAAGCATGGCAAAGCGTTTTATACCGCTATGTGGCAGGAGCTCCTTTCCAAAGGATTTTGGCAAGGCGAGATGTGGAACAAACGTAAAAACGGAGAAATTTTCGCCGAATTTTTGACGATTACCGCCATTAAAAACAAAGAAGGGACAACCACGCACTATATTGCCAATCTCAGCGATATAACGCAACATAAAGTCGCACGAGATCAGATTCGCGAGATGGCGTTTTACGACCCTTTAACACACCTTGCCAACCGTAGAGTCCTTGATGAGACGATGCAACATTTATTGCATGAAGGCAAAAACAAACCGAATTACCATGCGCTTTTGTTTATCGATTTGGATCATTTTAAAACGCTCAACGATTCCTACGGGCACGATGCCGGCGACATGTTGCTCGTGCAAGTTTCCGCACGACTCAAAGATGCCGTTCGCAAAAGCGACCTTGCCGTACGTCTCGGAGGAGACGAGTTCGTCGTCGTGCTGTGCGAATTAGGCAACCACTACGGTATGGCGCATTACCTCGCACAAGGCGTTGCGCAAAAAATTTTAACGCATCTGTGTGAACCTTACGCTCTTTTAGAAGGTAACTATACCATAGGTGCTAGTATCGGATGTGTTCTTTTTACGAGCGATACGCATCCAAACGAAATCGCTATTTTAAAAGAAGCCGATTCGGCGATGTATCAAGCCAAAACGAACGGACGCAATCGGATTTATTTTCGCGACGATGCGGCACATTCTTAAGAGAATTTTTGAGGCAAAAACGAGGAGCGATTCATAAGGTTGTATATGCAATAATTTCATATGCAACTATTTTGGAGCGGCTCATGAATCTACCCGTCAACGACAGCATCGCTTTTCGTATCGCACGTACCGCCAATCGAATCAACCAAACGATCACGACGCTTTTAAGCGTGGAAGGGATTGCACCCGAACAGCGCATTTTGCTTGAAATCTTAACGACATGCGAACATGTCAACCAAATAACGCTTTGCGCCATGCTCAACAAAAGTCCCGCAACGATCAGCCGTACCCTTGATTCGCTCGAGAAAAAAGGGCTGATCGTGAAAAAATCGATCGAACACGATAAGCGCGCCAACCTCATCGAAGTGACGCACGAAGGATACGACGTACTCCAACGCTCCGAAGCGACCGTTCTCGCGTTTCGCAAAAGTTTGTCCGATCGGCTTACGCTCGAAGAAAAAAACACGCTTTTTAGTCTTTTAGAAAAACTCTCCTAAGGTCTTACATGTACATGCGTTCCTCCTATGCTTTCGCACAAAAAATTACCGCTTTTTCGACCTTTCTCGCCTTTATGGGAATGGGCGTCGTCGATCCGATTTTACCCGATATTGCCAAACAGCTCGGTGCAACCGCGTGGCAGGTCGAACTTTTGTTTAGCACGTATATCCTGATGATGGCGTTTGTGATGATTCCCGCCGGAATGCTTGCCGGAAAATTCGGCGATAAAAAGATCATGGCGTTTGGACTGTTCGTCGTTGCCCTTTTTGCGCTTTTATGTGCCTCGGCCGGAAATATTACCGCACTTGCCCTCTTTCGCGCGGGCTGGGGATACGGTAACGCCCACTTTTTTGCAACGGCACTGATTTTATTGATCGCCTTATCGCCCGACTACCATAAAGCCGTCGGCTTGTTTGAAGGAGCGATCGGCTTTGGCATTGCTTCAGGTCCGCTTCTGGGCGGATTTGTCGGGCACTATTCGTGGCGTTATCCTTTTCTTATCACGGGATGTTTGAGTCTGATCGCCTTTTTACTCGTGCTCGTCTTCGTTCAAGAGCCGCCGAAAAAAAACACGGCACGATCTGCCGGTTGGAGCGACCTTAAAGCACTTTTTTGCGACGTCAAATTCTTAAAAATCTCGATCGGCGCACTGTTTTATTACTATGCGTTCTTTGTCGTTTTGGCGTATTCGCCTTTGGTCGTACCGATGAATCCGATTGAGATCGGACTCTTGTTCTTCGGCTGGGGCGTCGCTTTGGCACTCGGTTCGATCGTTCTGAGTGATCTCTTAGAGAGACGATGGCGCGTCGAAAAAATTATTCCGCCGACACTCGGTGCGTTCAGCCTTGTTTTACTGGCACTCATGGCTAGCGACTCTTTAACCCGTATGGCAATTTTCATCGTCATCAGCGGTCTCTTATCCGGCATCATTAATTCACTTTTAACGACTTACGTGATGCAAAGCCGTTTTGAGCGTAACATCGTCTCGGGCGGGTATAACTTTCTTCGCTGGAGCGGTGCGGCCATCGCCCCGATAGCTTCCGGAATCATCGGTGAACATTTCGGAGCGAAACTGCCCTACCTGCTTGCCGCGCTTGGTTGCGGAATCGCTTTTTATTGTATCGTTCGTTCACGACGCCACGGCTAAAGGAGAACTATGCCGGCTCTACTTTTTTTAGGAATGCTTTCGGCGCTGTTTTTCAGCACGACGTTTCTGCTCAACCGTATGATGAGTTTAGCGCACGGACACTGGGTTTGGTCGGCGTCGCTCCGCTATTTTTTTATGATTGTCATGGTGGCACTCGTCATCGCTCTTTGGGAAGGAGTTCCGACGCTCAAAGGCGTTTTAGCTCTTTTTAGACGCTTTTGGCGTTTTTGGATCGTCGCGGGAAGCATCGGTTTTGGAGGCTTTTACGCATTTTTGTGTTACGCTGCCGACTTTGCGCAAGGCTGGGTCGTCGCAACGACGTGGCAAATGACCGTAATCGCTTCGCTCATCGTTTTGATCGCCTTTGGAAAGCGTTTTGCCAAACGCATCTGGTTTTTTTGCGCATTGATTTTACTCGGCGTTACCTTGGTCAACCTTGCCTCGATCACGCATTTTCGGTGGGATGAACTGTTAAAAGGTTTTCTACCCGTTTTAGCCGCGGCATTTTGCTATCCGATCGGCAATCAACTCGTGTGGGAAGCCAGACATCAAACCCATTCATGGATTCCGCATATCGACGACCCTTTAATGCACAATGCATTTCACAAAGTGCTCTTACTCTCTTTAGGCTCCGTTCCTTTTTGGTTGGTGTTGATCGTTTGCGCAACTCCGCCGCCGCCCTCGATTTCGCAAGTCGCGAATACCGCCGCGGTCGCTTTTTTTTCGGGCATCGTTGCGACAACACTCTTTTTATATGCGAGAAGTCGCGCTAAAACCAGTGCCGAAATTGCCGCGGTGGATGCGACGCAAGCCGCCGAAGTCATTTTTGCGCTGATCGGAGAGGTTCTTTTTTTGGAAGCTCCTATGCCGCCTTGGAGTGCGTTTTTAGGCATAGGATTGGTTTTTATCGGTCTTTTTTTCTTTATCGTGTTTCAAAAAGAGGAGAGCTAAAGAGAGTTTTTGGCTCTCTTTAGCCTTTACATGTAAAGAGATCGTTAGAAAGTATAGCGCGCATTGGCGTAATAGTTTCGTCCCTCTTGCGCATAGCCGTTGTTGTAGTAATAGTACTCGTCAAAGAGATTTTTGATGCCGATCGCCAATTCAAGATCTTTGACCGGACGGTATGCCACGCGAATATCCGCTACCGTGTAAGCACTGCTCTCTTCGCTACCGCTGACCGTGGAGTATCGTTTCCCTTCATGGCGAACGATCGGCGTAATATCAACTGAATGGATCGGCGAATAGGTTAAGCTCGCATAGTAACTGTGTTTAGGCGTATCGGTCGTATATTTAGCATTGGCGGTTTTGCTGTCTTCAATCGTCGCATCGATATACGTATACGAGACCGTACTTCGAAGCAGTTCACTCCATTGCGAATTCAAGCTGACTTCGGCACCTTTGTGCTCTTCTTGGTCAAAGTTTTGCATTTGCTTGCAGTTTGTACCCGTACAACCTAACGTCGAATTCGTATTGGTTAAACCGCTAACGCTTGCAATATAGTCTTTGGTTTTCGTATAAAAAAGGGCGACTTTGGCATGATGATCTTCGACGAATGCCCAATCGGTACCGATTTCGTACGTCGTTGAACGTTCGGCGTCCAAATTTGGATTTAAGATATAATCGCCGAAGCGTGTAGAGTAACGATCTTTCAACGTCGGCATATTGCTTTTTTGAGAGATACTGCCGTAAAACGACAAATCTTTCGTCGCTTGATACGAAAGAATCGTTTGAGGATTGAAAGCATCCGAATCGTATTTCGGGAATTCTCCGGCTATTCGTGTTCCGGCGTTATTGCGATACTCGGCTTGCGTGACCTCGTTTTTATCGTAGCTACCGCCGAGTGTCCATGTCAATTTATCGCTTATTTGCCATGAATATTCCGCACCCAAAGATAAGGTTTTACTTTCGTCTTTGAGATCGGCACCCGAAGATTTTGAGCTAATGTCTTTGTGATTATCGTATTTTTGAGAGACGGAAAGCTTCAAAAGATGGTTGTCGGCAATTTTAATATCGCCTTCGATAATACCGCCAAACGTGTTATCGTCATACTCGGAGATTTCCGTAACGGTATTTTGAGCCGAAGTTTGAGGCGTGCCCTTAAATAAAATTTTGTTGTAAAATTCATCGTAATACCAACGTGTTTTTAAAAAATGTTCGCCGATAGCCGTTTTAGTAATAATGTAATAACTCGTCTTATCCCAATCCTTCCAATCCCAGTTGCGATTATACACGCCGCCTCCGGTGGAGCCTTGTGCCGAGGCATACCACGGTTGTTCTTTATCGCCGCGTTGAACGATGTAGTTGAAAGAGTATTCATCGGTTGAATTGGGCGTATAGCCGACTTTAAGATTGAGCTTTTTATCGCCGGATTCGGAGTTGGAGCGTTTATGTCCCTCTTGATGACCCGCAGGATCGTAATCGCTTGAGATTTTATAATAATCTCTAGAGACGTTGGAAACGGAGATCAAGCCGTAGTATAGCTCTTGCTTCGTACCCATCGTTGCGTACTCTTCGTATCCGTCTCCGCTAAACGCACCCACACCCACTTCGCCCTCAAGTTCTTTGGTCGGTTGTTTCGTAATCAGATTGATCGCACCGCCCATCGTGTTAGCCCCGTACATCGGAGAGACATAGCCCTTGGAAACGTCGATTTCGCCGATGTCGTAGGTTTTAAAGCGTCCTAAATCGATATTGTGGTCGTACGGAACGTAAATGGGAATACCGTCGATGTAAATCGGCACGCGATTACTTGAAAAGCCGCGTACGCGTACTTTTGACTCGCCCCTAGCCCCCGTATAGTCCGTATACACGCCCGGCGTACTTTGCAATGCGTCGACGACGGTTTTTGCATCCGTCTCTTTTATCGTCTCACTCGTGACGACTTCGACGCTAGGATTGGCACTAATATCTTTTTCCGATGTTACCTCTATTTTCCCCAGCTCAAACGTTTCCGCTAAAAGCATGGAAGATGCTACCAAAGAGAGCATCACTCCTAAACACATTTGTTTTCTCATCTTTCCTCCTTTAAAATGTCACGCTATCTTATTATATATATTTTTATATAATGCTAAATATTTCGTCATTTCTTTCAAATCATATCCATTAGATACGTTGATTTAAAAAATTGGGCACACAAGCCTTATAACCGAAATGCGTCGTAAATAAAGTAATATTTGTTTGATACAACGTATTGATCAATTCTTCCGTTACCACGCTTTTCGTATCGCCGTTTGCAAGAATTTTTCCGTCTTTTAGAGCATACGTTTGCCCTTCTAACATCAAAGCATGCTCAGGAAAGTGTGTCGATTTTAAAAAGGTGTATCCCTCTTTACAAAGCGTTAAGATTGCCTCTAAAAGCCTAAGTTGATTGCCGTAATCAAGCCCCGAAATCGGCTCGTCCATGACTAAAATCTTTGCCCCTTGCGCTAAGGCTCTCGCGATCAACACCAACTGCTTTTCGCCGCCGCTTAAGGTTTGATAATTACGTTCCGCCAAATGAGCGATACCGAGCCGCTCCATCGCCGCATAACACACCTGCTTATCATGCTCGCTGCTCGCTTTTGCGAACCACGCCTCAAACGCGATACGTCCCATTAAGACGATTTGCAATGCGCTAAACGCGAAGACGATTTTCGTACTTTGGGGCACATACGCGATATGCTCTGCACGCTTTTTAATCGAATAATCGGCAAGGTTTTTTTCTTCTAAAATGACCTCGCCTTGATCGGGAGAAAGCAGTCCCAACAATATCTTCATCAAAGTGCTTTTCCCCGCACCGTTTGCGCCAAGCAACGAGACGATACTTCCCTTTGGAATGGAAACGGTTACACCGTCTAAAACTTTTTTTTGCTGATACGAAAAATGGATATTTCGCGCTTCGTAAAAACTCATGCGAACCCTTTTTTAGCATTTTTGAGTGCTAGCACGAAGATGGGAATCCCCACCAATGCGGTCACGATACCTACCGGAATTTCCACGCTTAAAACCGTTCGACACAAGGTGTCGACCCATAGTAAAAAAATTCCGCCCAAAAGCAGACACATCGGCAACATCACGCGGTTATCCGCACCGACCATAAAGCGTGCGATATGCGGAATGATCAGTCCTACCCAACCGATCATTCCCGCGACGACGACCGTAAGAGCACTCAAAAGCGTCGCCAGTAAAATCGCCGTATTGCGTACCAAGCTAACACGCACGCCCAACGCTTTGGCATCGTCGTCGCCGAGACTTAAGATATTGAGGTATTTGCCCATCAATGAAAGAACGATCATACTCAAAACCAGCGGAACGCTAACGTTTAAAAGCGTTTTCATATCGACGGCACTAAACGAACCCATCAACCAATAAACAATGGCAGGGAGTTTATTGTACGGATCCGCCATATACTTGACCAAAGAGAGTAGTGCCGAAAAAAGCGCACTGGAGATTACCCCGCCCAAGACCAGTAAAATCGTCGTCGGAGCATTTTTACCGTAAATACGCGCGATTAAAAGTGCACACATGACCGCAAGAAATCCGAAAGCAAACGAAAAAAGCTGAACGCCGATCCAACTATCCGAAATCATAATCCCCAATGCCGCACCAAAAGACGAGCCGGCCAACACGCCTAAAATTCCCGGAGAGACCAAAGGGTTGACGAACATGGCTTGAAACGCACCGCCCGAAACCGCCAACGCGGCTCCGACCAAAATAACCGCGACGATCCGCGGTAAGCGAATATCGAATAAGATGTTCGAAAGCAAGGTCGCATCACGAGGCATCGCCCCGATATCAAACCATTTCCAGCTCAAAAAATGCGCTAGCGTCGAAAAATCGATCTCGTAGCGTCCCATACACATAGAAGCAAAAAACGAGGCGATCAAAAGCACGAAAGCAATCGCAAACAAAAGAGACGTTTTAACCATGATGCGCCTTATCGACGAACGGACGTACAAGCCGCGTAAAATCGTGAAGCAAACGGGCGTTTTCGTTTTCATTCGTTCCCAAAAGCTTTAAAGCGACATGTACTTTCGGAAAACGTTTTTGAATCGTCAAACACGTATCGATGCAGCGTTGCGCATCGCCGATAATGCCGTTTTCAAAGAATTTCTGACCGTCGAAAAAGACGTTGCGTTCTTGAATCAACGCTTGATAGCGCGTTTGATCAAATTGCGGAGATTTGTTAAAAGACGATGCCGCGCGCATGGATTTGACGAAATGATCGATCGCCGGACGTGCTTTGGCAAAGGCTTCTTCATAGCTTTGTGCCACGTAAAACGTACGCAGTAAAACGATCTCGGGCTCATATCCGGCGATCGAAGCATAATAGCGACTCACGCGTTCGCACTCGTCCAAATCGACGCCCTGAGAGAGCATCAAACCCCAGCCTTTGCGTGCCGCAAACGCGATCGTCTCTTCCGAGGCAAACGTTGCGATATAGGTCGGAATGGAGCTTTGCAAGGTTTTCGGCTCGACGTCTACTTCCGTAAAATCAAAAAAGTCTCCGTGAAAACTAACGGGATGAGCACCGGTATTTAAGAGTGAATCTACCGCTTGCGCACACTCCAAAAGTTTAGGGCGTAGCTGTTCGGTCGTCGTATTGAAATGCTTGGAATCGGGCGCGAACGCACCTTTGGCGAGTCCCAAATTAAACCGTCCGCGACTTAAAATATCCAACATCGCCGCATCTTCGGCTAAGCGTATCGCATCGTAAAAAGGTGCTAAAAAGCCCGCACACCCTAAACGAATCGTTTGCGTCCTCGCACACGCGTTGGCAAGCAAAACCGTAGGAGAAGGACAGATACTAAAATCATTAAAATGATGCTCCCCGAACCAGACCTCTTCCAAGCCTTCTTTTTCGGCTTGCTCCACTAAACGCATCTGTGCATGAATCGCCTCGCATGCATCGGTTTCATACCGTTCAAACAGACAAAAAATTCCCCATTTCATACTTCATAATCCTTTTACGTACGTAATTTAAAAACGACGGGAACGCTAATAAAAAGCTCCTCTTGCGGAGGCTTTTCAAACGGCGATGCGTCAATGACGGCATTGAGGGCATTGGCGTCTAAAACCTTTTTCCCGCTAGAGTGCAACACTTTTAGCGTTCGCTTATCGACCGTACCGTCGGCTTGAATGCTAAATTGCACCGTCGTTTCGCCTTCGATACCCATCTTTTTTGCCATCATCGGGTATTGAAGATTGGCTTGGATCGCTTTTCGAACTTTTGCTAAATACCGTGACAAGGCATCTTCGTTGGCTTGAGACGCACGTGAGGCTTGAGAGGGTTGCTCTAAAGCGGATAGCGCCTGATGCGAAGAAGGCGGAGGCGGCGTTACCGTCTCTTCTACGATAGGAGAAGGCTCGGGAGAAGGAGCGGTTTTGGCAATAGGTTTTTGAGCAACGACGGGTTTTTTTTGAGGCTTTGGTTGTTCTTTGGGAACTTCGTTCGGAATTTTTGGCTGCTCAATCGGAGGTTGAGGCTCTTCGCGTTTAGGCGGTGCGGAAGGTTTTTCGTCGTCGATCAGGCTAATATGCACGATGTCGGCTTTCTCTTCCGCAGACTCAAACACTTTGGGCATCGCCGCCAAAGCATACACCAAACACGCATGCACAAGAACGGTTCCGAAAACGGCTATCGATGAAAATGTACGCTTTTTGGAGACACTTATTTCCACATCTGTATCCAAATACCGTCTTGTGCGCGATGAATCACGAAATTTTCAATGCCTTTACTTTTCAGCAACGCATCGTAATCGCGTTTCATCCCGTCCCCGTGCATTTTATCCATTGCTTCAAGATCGACTTCTTGACCTTCGGCAAGCATATTTTCGATAATTTGCGCTTTAATTTCGGGCGTTCCTTTGCCTCCGCCGACAAACGTCGTACCGCCTTTTTTCAAGATACGGTAAATCTCTTGCAATGCTAAAGCCGGATCTTCCCAAAAGGGCATCGAACCTCTGGAAATAATCAAATCCATCGTCTCGTCTTCTAAAGGAATCGCGTGAACGTCGCCCACAAGCGTCGCTCCGCGTTCTTCTAAACCGTCCTCGACCAGATGCAAAGCCGCTTTTTCCAAAGCCTCCGCATTGAGGTCGAAAAACGTGACATGTAGGTTGGTCATTTTTGCCAATTCCAGTCCCAAATAACCGCCGCACGCGCCGACGTCTAAACATTTGCCTTCGATCATCCGCGTTTGATCTTTAATTTTTTGCGCATAGTACGTGTACAAAGGTTTTTTAACCGTTCGCGATTGTCGATCGTAGTGTTCTACATCCATCTTTTGTCCTTACATGTAAAGCCCAAGCAAGCGTCAAACCCGCTTGAGCGTTTCGTATCCTTGTGCCAAAACGTTAATATTTCAGCGTGACGTCAAGACCGACGACACGACCGCGATCGTAGTAATACCCCGTCGTATAACGCGTCGCATACTTCTCGTCGGTAATGTTTCTAGCATAAAGCATTAACGTCGTCGTCGTATTTCCGGCGGTTTTAAAATCCCGCATGATATTGGCGTCAACCCGCGTAAAATCGCCTAAATTAACATCGTACGCCGTCCCCATCGCCGAGGTGGACGTATGCCATCCGCTCTCTTTTTGAAGCGATACGTTGGCACGGTATTTATCCCATTCTTGCGTTACTTGAAGCGTGTAAAGGTCTCTTGGATTCGAGCCGCCGATATTATTCGTCGTAACGCCGGTACTGCTAATCGAATCGTAATTCAAAAGACGCGTATAACTGGCTTTATAACTCGTACCCGTTGAAAAATATCCTTTTAACAAAAGCTCGATTCCGTCGCGATCCGTATCGGATTCCGTATAATAATAGTAGGTTTGACCGTTTTGGACGTACGTCGTGTTGCTGGCGATTTTTTCATTATCGATTTTCACTTTAAACCATGTAAACATAGGCGTAAACATCTTGTCGTAATTGGCTTCCAAACTGGTTTCGAAACGTTCTTGTTTTTCGGCATGTAACGTTCCCGTTTGTGCTTTGACGTCAAAATCGCCCATCGTTCCTTGATCGGCATTGAAATAGCGCGCACTTAAGGCATAAATCGACGTGATATTCCATTTGGCACCGAAGGCGTAGATTTTAGCCGGTGCCATATCTTCATCGTTGTTGGCACTGTTTTTCGAAGCACTCGTACTTGAATAATCAATATGTTTTTGATCTTCTCTATAACCGCCGTCTAAAATCAACGCCCCGTCAAAGAGTTTTTGTTCCGCCGATCCCGACCAACCTAGCACGTTTACTTTGAAGCGGTTATAGCTCGCACTATTGTTGGCTCCGAATCCCTCGTCGTCGGTCGATTGCACGCCTAACATCACGGTCGTATCGCCGTAACGGATATTGTGACGTAAACTAACACCCTCGGTCTCTTCCCAATACGGTTTAGCAACGCCCGTTGCCGTCGTTGCAAACGATTCATTGCTATACTCGGTGTGCTCGTAGCGCGTGGAGAAAAGCGATGCCAAAGTCGCGTGGTTTTCGTTCCATTGAACGGTCGCATCGCCGCTAACGATTTCCGTGGTAATCGGATCGTAATACCATTTTGAGTTATCTAATGCACCCGTCACGGTAACGCCGCGTTGCATTTCAAAACGCCCTTCGTCTTTGTATGCCATAATTTTACCGCTGAGTTTGCCGTAAGAAAATCCGGCGTTTGCCATTCTCGCATCGGCCGTTTGTCCGTCAAAATAGCGATCGGTACTATCGCGATGCATCCCCGAAACCAATCCGCCGACAAAAGCACTTCCTTCTTCGTTATCGATGCGCGTTCCCAAATAAAGACTCTCTTTATTTGCCGTAGGGAAACTCTCCGTTTTTTCCACGGAACCTTGTAAAATCGCTTCCGTTTTTTTCGGTTGTTTGGTTTTGATAATAATATAACCGACGTTAACGCCCGAGCCGGAATTAGAAGAGCCGATATTAATCGAAGGACCTAACGTCAAAGAAGAAGAACCGCGAACGATTTGAATCTCTTCGATCGCATTCATCGGTATTTTTTGAAGAATCTTATTGGCGGTGGAAGGTAAAATCGCCCCGTCGATAATATACGTCAGTGAACCGCCGCCGCGCACGTTAACAAAATAAGGACTTTTACGTCCGTGGTACGTGACGTCCACGCCCGTTGCTTTGCTCAAAAGATCGAACATATCTTTAGGTGCCAAATCCCGAATATCTTCTTGCGTAAAAATCTCAACGCCCGCTTGAGAACTACTTTCGACTTTATTGGGATTGACGATGCTATCGGGTTTGAGGTCTTCACGCACGACGCGCGGCGTACCTTCGGTATTTTCCGTCGTACTCACCGGATCTAACTGATAGACCGTATCGGCGGCAACGAGCGATAAAGGAAACAAACAGGACGCTACGACGAGCGAACCAAAACGCGGCTTAAAAACTGACATATTACTCCTTTTTCTTTGCCAAAGACTTTGGTGATAAGATGACGTTAAGAGAGGCATCGTCTAATGAGACGTGCATAAAATTGGCATAAAAACGTTTGGTTTCTTCTTGGATATCAATGGGATATTCATTCGGGTATAAAAGGTTGGCTAGCCATTGTAAGCCGATAAAACGCATAAAAGAGGGCGGTCGATCAAACCAGTTGAACGGCGTCGAAGGAATAAGATACACGCGACCTTCGCGCACCGCTCTCACCTCTTTCCATTGCGGATGATTTTGAACGCTGTTCCAAAAAATCTCTTCAGGGGTAATGATAACGTCCGGATCATAAAGAAGAATCTGCTCCAAAGTCACTTTCTCAAAGCCTTTATGGTTAGAAGTATGGCATTGATGGACGTTCACATCGCCCAATAATTTCAAAATCTGTACGTGAATCGAGTCGTCGCATTCGGTTGAAAGTCCATCCGTTCCTTCCGCATAATAGACTTTAGGCTTATACGTCGCTTTATCGACGGCCGTTTTAACGTCGTCTAAAACGGTTTGCATCAAAGTGGCAAGCTTTTCGCCTCGTTCACGCTTATCCAACACTTCACCCAAAAAGCGAAACACCTTCGGATAGGCATTCATATCTTCCGCAACGGCGTAAACGTAAGGAACACCGAGTTGCTCTAGCTTTTGATTCGTTTGCGACATAGGACTTACCGGTGAAGCCGACCACATTAAGATCAAATCGGGTTTTTGACTTAACATGCTTTCGATTGCCGAGGTTTGTCCTTGTCCGCTAATCGAGCCTAGAACGGGTAAATCTCTGGCAATCGGGTCTAAATACGGTTTGTTTTTATCTGCAATGCTCATCACCCAACCGCTCATCATCGAAGGAGCCATCGCATATAAAGCATAGCTTCCATAGGGAGAAGGGGCGTAGACTTTGTGGATCGTTTTATCGATTGTTACGTTCCTATCCGCCATATCCACGACACCGTACGCCGATACGCTCACACCCATACACGCTCCTATCATCCAAAGATATAATTTTGAGGCCATTCTTCCCTCTTTAGGTTTATTTTTTCAGACGCAACGCCCGCGCACCTTCGGTGCTTTTTGATCTTTATCACGCCTTTAGAGCTAAGCTCTAAACGCTACGCTAACGCTGAGTTCTCCAAGACGGAGTGCCCGCGCACCTTCGGTGCTTTTTGATCTTTATCACGCTTTTAAAGCTAAGCTCTAAAAGCTACGCTAACGCTGAGTTCTCTTCGGCAGAGTGCCCGCGCACCTTCGGTGCTTTTCTTTACGAAACAAAAGGTATATTTTTTTATATTACGTATGTGCATTCTTGACATGTAAGGCTCATATGCCGACATCTTTAATCCAAAATCGCTTGGCGTTGCGTTTGGTTTAGATCGATTCTTAAAAACAAGCGGTAAAACTCTTGCATACGCGTCTCAAACTCCGAGGCATTCGGTTCGTCGTATAAAACGTGCGTCAGCCATTGAAGCCCTAAAAGGCGCATAAACGAAGGCGGCCTATCGATCCAGTTGAACGGTTTTTTCGGAACCAAATAGACTCTTTTGTTTTGTACCGCCGCAACAAAACGCCATCTCGGATCGTTTTGAACATTTTGAACAAACTCTTTTTCCTGTGCGATAATGACGTCCGGATTGTACAAAATGACCTGTTCGAGCGTCACTTTCTCCATTCCTTTACCGCCGCTTGGTTGACACAAATGGGGATTGATACCGCCGGCGACTTTGATCGCTTCGTAATGTGAAGAGCTGTCGCATTCACTCGCCAAACCGTCCGTACCTTCGGCATAATAAACGACAGGGCGTTTCGAAACGCGACGTTCTACCAAGGCTCTTGTTTGGCGCGTCACCTCTTGGGCATAGAGTGCCAAAGGTTCCGTACGCTCTTTTTTATCCAGCAATTCACCTAAAAAACGATACGCTCGTGCGAGATCGTCGATACTTTCCAAATTGACGTTAATCGTCGCAATGTGACTGCTTTGGAATAAATATGCCGCAAGACCGCTGGAAGCGTCGGTATTCCACGAGATGATGGCGTCTGGGTGCAACGCCAAAAGCGTTTCGCGATTGATGCTATTGGCTCCGCCTTGCAAACCTCCGATCACCGGAAGCGACGTAAAACGAGGGTCAAGCATATTCGACGATTCGTTATTGCCTTTAGCGTGATCGAAATTTAAGCCCACGATCAACGAAGGATCGATCGTGTAGAGCATATACGTCGAAGGCGGCGACGAGGCGTAGAGTTTACTTATCGTATCGGGAACTTCGAGCGTCTGTCCGCTCATATCGACGATACTGCGCGCTAAAAGAAGTTCGCCCAAGCCGAAAAAAAGGATTAAAAAGCGAATCGAAAATCGATAAAAAGACATCGCCGTTACCATCCGTATTCTTTTTGCACGTCATGAAAAAAAAGCCGTTTTGCATACGTATTGGGAGCGGCGCGGTTAATCATACGCAGCGAAAACGTCTCGATCCACGTCCAAAACTGCTCCAAATACGCTTTAGGAAATGCTATCTCTTGAAGCGTTTGCGCATAATACCTCAGCCACACTTCGCGCGCATGGGCATCGATGGCAAAAGGTGAGTGGGTTTTGCACATCGAAGGCGCACCGTAGGCTTTTGTGTAAACGTTACCGCCGCCTAAAGCTTGAATAAAAAAATGCGCCGCTTTATGCACGCCTTCCATAAAAGCCTCTTCATCGATCGGATACATGTAAGCAATTTCGCTTTTTTGAAGTAGCCGATGATGATGAATCACCATACGAAGGAGATTCTCTTCGCCTACGGCTTTTAAAAAATTTTCTTCGGGCTTCACGATGGGCGGAAAACGCATATGCTCTTTGCTTGCGCTCCAACGTAATTTTTGAGAGGCATTGGAGCGTTTAACGTCTTGAATCAAAGCGTTTTCGAGGGACTGACACATAGCTATTTCCTTTCATTAGAGTTCTTTCAAAACTTTTGACACGTCTTTAAAGCAAAGCTCTAAAGACTACGTTAACACTGCGTTTTCTTCGGCGCAAAGCCCACGCACCTTGGTACTTTTTCTTCTTGCAAAATGAGTTTTGCAAGATGTCTAATTTTATCGGCGATCCGCGGTTTGAATCGCAAACGACGTAATACGGTATTTTTTACATGTATCGATAATTTTTACGACGTACTCAAAGGGCGTTTGCGCATCGGAACGAAGAATAATCGTACGATCAGTAGCATCCAATGCGGCAATCTTCGCTTCGAGCGCATCGGGCTCTATCGCGACGTCTTCGTAATAAAAAACGCCCTCTTTATCCAAAGAGATGACGATCGGTTTTTGTTCCTCTTTTTGTTTTTCGGCGCTGCTTGCCTGCGGGAGATTCAGAGGAATTTTGCCTTGCGTTACAAACGTTGCGGTGACCATAAAAATAACCAAGATCACTAGCACGATGTCGACAAAAGGCGTCATATTGATGTCGGCAATCTCGTTTTCGACCTCAAGGCTACTTGCCATGGCAGTACGCCTCATGTTTGATCATAATCGTTTTCGCACGTCGGATAAAGTAGTTGTAAGCCACCACGCAAGGAATCGCCACAAAAAGCCCCGTAGCCGTTGCGATCAAGGCTTCGGAAATACCTTGCATAATAGGTTGAACGTCAAAAGCGTGGTTATTTCCGATGACGTGAAATGCTTGAATAATGCCTAACACCGTACCGAAAAGCCCGATAAACGGGGCATTGTTTCCGAACGTCGCCAAAATTCCGAGCCTTGCGTCAAGGCTGAGTTTGAGCGTGTACGCATCCATCTCTTTATAATATTTTTCAATTTGCCAAAAAATCAACGCCCGCTCGATCATCACGCCCAAAGCGATGACGCTCATGGCGACTAAAACCCACAATACCGGATCGATTCCAAGTAACGCAAACGATAAAAACTTTTCACTTAACATTCCCAATTTTCCTTTCCAAAAAGCCTCTCTTCCGCTCTTTCGATATGTACTTATATTACATAACGAGCGAGCGAAAAAGAGCCGACAACAAGAAACAACCTTGCATTATAACGTAATATTTATCTAAATACAACGTCATTAATACTATTTTTTATACACTAAGTAGCATCATCTTGCTCAATAAATGACCACATTTCCCTTTTTGCTTCCCTTGTGCTATACTGTACCGATCATTTTGACTTACACCCGTAGAAGGAAATACCGATGTTAGAAGCCCGTCTTTGGATCAAAAAAAGCGATAAAAATTTTCTCGGTCGAGGACGTATCGAGTTATTGGAACGCATTAAACATCACGGCTCGATTCATGCCGCCGCAAAAGCGATGAAAATGAGCTATAAAGCCGCTTGGGATTCGGTTGATGCGATGAATAACCTCTCCGACGAGCCCTTAGTGCAAAAAACCAGCGGCGGCAAAGGCGGCGGCGGAACGCTTCTGACGGCAAAAGGCGAAGAAATTATTCAAGCGTTTCATACCTTAGAGCAAAAACACCGACAATTTTTAGACCTCTTCTCCGATAGCGAAGATTTGGGCACGATCGTTAAAGCCCTCAGTCGGCTCTCCTTAAAACTCAGCGCACGCAATCAACTCACGGGTATCGTTACCGACATCAAAGAAGACACGGTCAACGTTTTGCTCGAGATTACGATCAAAGACGCGGAAAAACTCTACGCTTCCATTACGCATAACAGTTACGCCGATTTGGGACTTTGCGTCGGTGATTCCATTATTGCGATTTTAAAAGCCAGTTCGGTTACCCTTTCTAAAACCAAACCGACCTCTACATGTGAAAATCTTTTGCACGGCAAAGTCGTACAAGTTTTAAGCGACGCTTCCGGTACGGAAGTCACGCTCGAATTACCGAGCTTAAGTACGATTACGGCAACAATTCCTCACGCAACATTCGACAGCTTAGGCATTAAAGTAGGCGATGAGGCCTATGCATTTTTCAAAGCATCTCAAATTATCGTCGGCGTTTAACGTTTTTACGTTATACGCCTTCTTGTTAGTACGTATCTTCATGTTGCATTATCGGTAAAATATTCTTTTTTAATCATTCCATAGCTTGCTTTCTCTCTTGTTTTCCGTTACCATTATACTTTTACAAATATATCGAAATCGTGCCGAAGGCTCTGTATTCAAAGCTCTACGACACTTCATAAGGAGAAAAAATGCCCGTGACGATTGACGGTGTCAACGTACAACTGTTTAGCGAATGCGATACCAAGGCTCCCTTTCCTAAAGCGGATGAAAAACCAAGACGCGGTCATCCCAAGATCGACGTCATTTACCCCGAAGTCTATTTTCCTTCCAATCACATCTTCTTAAGCTTAGGCGAAGAGGCGATTCGAAAGCTGGTTCAAGTCCATCACGACCTGATCCGCGAAAGCAAAATCGCATCGCTTTATCCTCAAGACGAGAATGAATTTCAAGCCGCCGCGCTTAAAATCGAAGATTTCTTCGTGCAAATGCTCGGAGGCGAAACCTTGTATACTTCAACGCAAGGTCATCCCAAGCTGCGCGAACGCCATTTTCCGTTTGAAATCACCGAAATCGGACGCGATATTTGGCTGATGTGTTTTCGCAAAGCGTTAAAAATAACCCGTTTTCCCAAAGAACTGCTTCCCGAAATTTGGGAATGGGTCGAGGCCTTGTCGATGCGACTCGTCAATCGCCGTACGACGATGGACGCTATGAAACGCTATCCGTTTGAGTCGATACGTTCTTATTTTGACGAAAGGAGCTAAGATGCGATACCTCTTAGCTTTATTAGCGTTGATAAGCTTCTTGTCGGCAAATGCCGATCGTACGTTTAGCGATATTAACGGCAAACCCGTGGTTTTACCCGAAAATATGACGCGCGTTTACGGTTCTGCGCCTCCGATTACGTTTATGCTATACGTCATCGACGACCGATCGCTCATCGGCGTTAATTTTCCTCAAACCAACCAAGACAACCAAAACGGCGATCGATTTTTAAGCGAACGCTTTATGAAACTTCCTATTTTAGGCGGTTGGCACGGAAATAATATCCCCAATCTCGAAGCCATCGTTGCGGCGCATCCTCAAGTGATTATCACGTGGGACACGCCTTTGCTTAACGAAAAAACGGCTAAAGATATAGAGCGCATTTCCATTCCCTCCCTTAAAGTCAACATCGACGATTCGACGCGCTATCCGGAAGTGTTTCGGATGTTAGGAAAAGTGCTTCAAAAAGAAGAACGCGCTAACGCGCTTGCCGATATGGCGCAAACGTACCTTGAAGAGCTTCAGCACTTCGTCCGCTCCGTTCCTTTGGCAGAACGCACGAAAGTCTATTACGCCGAGGGTGATTTAGGGCTTCAAACCGAATGCGACGTTTCGTTTCACTCCGAACCTTTAGCTTTAGCCGGCGGCAACTTGGTGCACAAATGCGTTCAAAACAGCGTCATCGGAATGCAAGAGGTCAGTTTTGAGCAAGTCTTGATTTACGATCCCGAAGTCATCATCGTGCAAAGCCCCGTCTTCTTCAAAACGGTGTTTACCGATCCCAAATGGCAAATGCTCAAAGCCGTTCAAAACAAGCGTGTCTATTTAGTACCGAAAACACCTTTTAACTGGACGGACAGACCGCCCTCTTTTATGCGCATTATCGGAGCACACTGGATTGCGAGCAAACTCTACCCGACGCGTTATCCTTACTCCATTCAGGAAAAAGTAAGAGCGTTTTATCGTCTCTTTTTTCAGGTAGAACTGCGGGACGAAGAGCTTAAAACCTATTTTAGTCTCTAAAAAAATCGTCCAATGATGAAAAAATAGCTTGAAGATAGAGGAAAATTTCGTTATAGTTTCAACAATATAGCGAAATTTAAGGACACGATATGGAATTCAATCACTCGTTTTGGGATACGATGGCGGAGCGTTATCCGCATTATGACGATCCTGCGATGCAAAAGGACGTGCAACGCGTTCTTGCATGGGCAAAAAGTCAAGGGCTCGATTTTAACGGCCGCTCTCTTTTGGACATCGGCTGCGGAACCGGTACGGTTTCGATCCCTTTAGCCCTTGAAAAGGCTCGCGTCACCGCGATTGACCTTTCACGCGGTATGTTAGATGCCCTCAAGAGCGATGCCGAAGCTCTCAAGCTTCGTGCCTATCTCACATCGTATCAAAGCGATTGGGAAAGTTTTCCGCTCACGCAAACCTTCGACATCGTTCTTGCTTCTATGACGCCTGCTATTTCCCAAGAAAGCCATATCGATAAAATGTTAAGCGCAACCCATGCGATGGGGCTTTATGTCGGTTGGGGACGCTACAAAACCAACGCTTTTCTCGAAGCGTTGATGCAAGCGCACGATGCCCCCGAAAAAATGTCGGGAGGCTGCATCAAAGTTGCCGATTTTATGCATTACCTCGACACGAAAGAGCTCACATATAGTTACGAATTTTTCACAACCGCATGGGAAGAGACCTACACGTACGACGAAGCTAAAACGTATGCCGCGGAGCAGCTTGCCCGAAAAAATCTCTCACCCGATGAGCGCAAAGTCGATGCGATTATTCGCGATTTTATGCACGAGGAAACGGTCAAAATCGAAACGCAAGCCGAAAAAGGGATGGTGTTGTTTTCCAAATACCCCTCTTCTTGCCCCAAACATATTTAAAAGGTCGCTTCATGGTCTGCTTTATTTGCGAAAGACGCTGTCATATGGAAGAAGGAAGTATCGGGGAATGCCATCGTTACGAATGCCGCGAGGGTGCGATTCACGAACGCTTTGCCCATACCTATCTGGTTACGGCACCTATTTCGGCGGAAACGATGCCGGTTTTGCACTTTCACCCGCGTGCCAAATTTTTACAAATCAGCACCACGGGTTGTAATTTCGATTGCGACGGTTGCATCTCCACGGTCGTCGCCAAAGAGATGGATACGGACTCCAAAGCTTTACATGTACTGAGCCCTGAACAAATCGTTCAAAAAGCGCAAAGCCTTAACTGCACGGGCATCGCGTTTTTGATGAACGACCCGTTGGCATCGTTTTTCACGTTTTTGGAAGTTTGCAAACTCGCCAAACAAGCAGGACTCGTGACGGGCTGTTCGAGTAACGGCTATTTTACGTTGAAGACGCTTGACATGTTAATCCCTTACCTTGATTTTATCAACATCGGGCTCAAAGGGCTAAGCAACGCAATCTACCGTAGCTGTCACGCAAATAGCTATAAACCGGTACTGCGCAATATCGAATATCTGGTGCAAAAAGGCGTTCACGTCGAAGTTGCGTGCATTCACAAAAAAGGCAATGAAAGCGAAGTCGTCGCCATTGCCGAGCACTTGGCAACGCTTTCGAAAAGCATACCGTTGCAATTAATGCGCTTTATTCCGATCGACGATGCCGCACTTGAGGACGAACCCTCCATTCAAGAATCGGAAACGCTTTATCAAACGCTCAAAAGCCGTTTAGATTACGTTTATTTGTTTAACTCCCCCGGAAGCGAATGTATTCATACCTATTGCCCTGCCTGCGGTGCGCTTGTCTTCGAACGCGATTTTTACGGACCGATGGGATCCAAGCTACGACGCATCCACCATTTTAAAGACGGTCGATGCACGAAATGCGCTCACACGCTTGCGATTACGGGTGCTCCTTCTCAAAACGTTTTCGACGAAGAGGGCTTTGAAGGCGGCTATCCGATGACGCGTGCACTAGAGATCGTCGAGGGAACGCTGGTCGCGCTCGGCGTCGACAATCAACACGACGTGACACGCTGTTGGGAAGAACTTTTAGCGGATAACGGCCTTAAAAAGCTTCATGTCGATATTCAAAATTTCGACGATTATGCCGCTACGATTCTTTTTTTAGCGCGTATCGTCGGAAAAGAAGAAAATGCCGATGCGTTGATCGCTTACATGCGCAACAAAATCGATACGATCGTCGATGCCCTCAAAGAAGTCACGCAACGCCCTCGCGTTTACTACGTGATGGGTAAACCTCTGTTTGCACTCGAAGATACGCGCCTAGAAAACCAACTGGTCGAATTGGTAGGAGGTATGAGCCTCAATAAAACGTTGGTTTTAGACGGTCGTCCGGGACGCAAAATTACGCGCGAAGAGCTACTTAAACTCAATCCGGACGTCATTTTTATCTCTTCGTTTTTAGACTCTCCTTTAGAAGCGTTTTACGACGCCTGTCGCGAAGAGCAAATCGACGTCGAAGCAATCAAGCAACATCGCGTGTATACGCACCCTTATCCCTGTTTCGATTTTGGAAGCCCGCGGTGGATTTTGGGGTTGATGTATATCGCCGATATGCTCCATCCCGAGATTTTTCATTTCGATATTCATCACGAAGCGACGCTTTTTTACAAACAATTTTATCGCCAAACGTTTGAAGCATCGATGCTCAACCGTTCGTTTGCAAAACCCAGTCGCGCTCATCGTTTAAATCGACTATAATAAGCGTTACGAAAAGGGCGTGAGTGCCCATCAAAAAAAACGGAGTTTCATGGAAGAGAAAAATGCTGTTTGGGAAGCGATGGCAAAACGCTATCCGCGTTTTTACGACGAT
Source organism: Sulfurospirillum cavolei (assembly GCF_001548055.1). Lineage (GTDB taxonomy): Bacteria > Campylobacterota > Campylobacteria > Campylobacterales > Sulfurospirillaceae > Sulfurospirillum. Next base: position 297,910 of record NZ_AP014724.1, on the reverse strand, counting down.
TCTATGCGTAAAGACGTCCAATTTATTTTAAACTGGTGTGAGGATAAAGGGGTTTGCTTTGAAAATAAAAGCATTTTAGACATCGGATCGGGAACGGGAACGATCGCCATTCCTTTAGCACTTAAAGGAGCGCGCGTGACTGCCGTAGACGTCTCTAGCGGTATGTTAAAAGCTTTACGCGAAGACGCACATGCACACGGCGTTCACGAAGCGATTCAAACGCATCAAAGCGATTGGGAAGCGTTCGCGGACGAAAATACCTACGACATCGTTTTAGCCTCGATGACGCCTGCGATCAACTCGGAAGAAAAAATAGAAAAGATGATGGCATCTTCCGATACGATGGGTATTTACGTCGGTTGGGGCTCTTACCGAACCAACCTTTTCGTCGATGCACTCATGCAAGCGCACGGTATCGAAGACGACTGTAGCTCTAACGGGTGTTTTAAAACCCGCCAGTTTATGGATCGTTTAGAACAAAAATCGATGCGTTATCACCACACGTTCTTTGAGACCTCATGGACGGAAATTTATACGCCGGAAGAGGCAAAAAAGTATGCGTACGAGCAACTCCAAAGGCGCGAAATTACGCCGCAAGAAAGTGTGATCAAACGTTTATTGGCAGCCAATAGCAGCGATCAAGACAAAGTGCATATTACGACCAAAGCGGAAAAAGGCATCGTCGTATGGTATAAGTGACGAAGATGCCTACGCATCTTCGCCGACTTTTTACTCTTTGATCAAAAGGACGTTTACCGCTTTAACAACGACTTTAACTTTGTCGCCCTCTTTGAGCCCCATCTCTTCAATAGACTCCATCGTCATAACCGAGCTCATTTTACCGGCTAAAATGTCGCCCACATCGACTTGGCACATCACTTCGCCTTTTTTGATCTTTTTGACCGTTGCAACAATCTCGTTTCGTGCACCGTATTTCATTGGAAACTCCTTGGGTTAATGTATGAAAATCCTACTCCAAAGCCTTATAACCTGTCAATTCCAAACGCTTTACATGTAAAGATTATTTTGGCTCTTCTCTTTGAAGAATTATTGTGGTAACATTATTAATCAACCATAAGACCCATTATAGCTCTTTGCATATGCTGCTCTCAATGATCTATGTATGCTCAATAAAGGAAAATAAATGAAAATAGAATATTTAAGACTTAAAAATTTTAAAGCATTTCAAGATGTAGAAATGAGAGATATTCCAAATTTTTGTATTCTAGTTGGTGCTAATGGAACGGGAAAAACTACCTTATTCAATGTATTTGGCTTTTTGAGAGATGCTTTTACGACAAATATTCACACTGCCCTGACGAAACAAGGCGGTAGTAAGGGGATTTCCGAGATGAGATCTAGAGGGCAAAAAAAAGATATTGAAATTGAGCTCAAATTTCGCGTTACACCAAATTCCCCTTTAGCAACATATTTGCTGATTATTGGTGAAAAAGATGGCTTGCCAATCGTTAAAAGAGAAGTTTTAAAATACCGCCGAAAAAGCAGAGGTAAACCGTGGAACTTTTTGGATTTTTCCGAAGGAAAAGGTTATGCCGTTACCAATGAACTTGACCAAATTACCGATGAATCTGAACTACGTAGAGATGAACAAACACTCAAATCACCTGATATTTTGGCAGTTAAAGGTCTTGCTCAATTTGAAAAATTTCCTGTTGTAAAAGCATTAGGTGAGCTAATTGAAAATTGGCATATTTCAGATTTTCATATTAGTAAAGCGAGACCCGAACAAGAGGCTGGCTACGCAGAGCACCTTTCAACAGAAGGTGGAAATCTTTCTTTAGTAACACAATACCTCTACCAAAGACACAAAGATATTTTCGATTTAATTCTTTCAAAATTAGCCCATCGCATCCCTGGTATATCAAATATCGATGCAAAAACAACGGAAGAAGGTCGTGTCCTTTTACGATTTCAAGATGGTTCATTTGAAGATCCTTTTTTGGCGCGTTATGTTTCTGATGGGACTATTAAAATGTTAGCTTATCTTATCTTACTTCATGATCCAAGACCACATCCTCTTTTGTGTGTCGAAGAACCGGAAAATCAACTTTATCCTAAACTACTTGCTGAACTTGCTGAAGAATTTAGAGCCTATGCTAATCGCGGTGGGCAGGTTTTTGTATCAACACATTCCCCCGATTTTCTCAATTCTGCAAAGCTAGAAGAAGTCTTTTGGCTAGTGAAAGAAAAGGGTTATACAAAGATTAAACGCGCTGCTGAAAATGAACAAATTAGCGAATATATAAAACTGGGGGATCAACTTGGTTATCTGTGGAAAGAAGGTTTTTTTGAGGGAGTTGATCCACAATGACTTTGGTTTTTCTACTCGAAGAGCAATCTGCAAAAGAGATGATTCAAGGTATTTTACCACGGCTTTTACCCTCTGAAATTCATACGAAATTTATCATTTTTGAAGGAAAAAGTGATCTTGAAAAGCGTCTACAACTTAAAATAAAAGGATGGCAAACACCTGATTCATATTTTGTTGTTTTGCGAGACCAAGATTCTGGTGATTGTGAAGTCATTAAACAAAACTTGGTTGCAAAATGCAAAAATGCTGGCAGAGAAGACACTCTTGTGAGAATAGCTTGTCATGAGCTTGAAAGTTGGTATTTAGGTGATTTAGGGGCTGTTGAAAAAGGTCTAAAAATCAAATTACAACAATCGCAAACAAGCACTAAATTTCGCAATCCAGACCTATTGGCAAATGCAGCTGAGGAACTTGAAAAAATTACAAAAAAGCTTTATCAAAAAGTTGGAGGATCAAGAGACATTGCTCCACATTTGAATATAGCTGCTAATACTTCGATAAGCTTTAATATGTTTATTAGAGGTATTCAAACGCTTGTTGAAAAATATCGCTCTTAAGATAAGGTCATTTAAAATGTTTTACACTGTTTTGGCTATTTTTTCGGGTGCGGGTTTCGGTGCGCTTTTACGTTGGTTTTTAGGCACAAAGCTCAATAGTCTCACGCCGTCTATTCCACTCGGAACGCTGGGAGCCAATTTACTCGGCGGTTATCTCATAGGTTTTTTTATCGCTTTTTTTGCGTCCAATACGGCACTTGCTCCCGAATGGCGGCTTTTTATTATCACGGGATTTTTAGGGGGACTCACGACGTTTAGTACCTTCAGTGCCGAGATCGTCACGCTCATTCAATCGGGACGTTTAGGCATAAGCCTTTTTGCAATTTTCTTACATGTCATGGGTTCGATCGCTATGACGCTTCTAGGCATTGCCAGCTATACTTTAATACACAAAGGAAGTTTATGAAAGGATTTCAGCTCGTATTTTCAACCCTACAAAGTCGCAAACACCCTAACGGAGAACCGATTAGCCGCTGGTTGATGAAAACCGCGGAAGCATTGGAGATTAAAGGTGTGACGCTTTTAAATGCCGCGCAAGGTATCGGACGCGACGGAAAACTACACTCGTCTTCTTTTTTTGAACTGGCCGATGAGCCCGTGGAAGTGATTATGAATGTAGACGAAGCAGAGTGTGAAAAACTTTTTGCACTTTTAAGTGAAGAAAATTTGGGGATCTTTTACACCAAAACCGCCATTGAATTTGGAACAATTTAAATCAAAGAACGAAGAAAAAAATCGCTTCGTTCTTTGACATGTAAGCCTACATGTAAGGCTAATTAAACCTTGCCCTCTTCTTTGAGCTTCTTGTACCAAGAGCTGTGAAGGATGGCGACTTCCTCTTCTTCTTTATAACCCGTGATCATCGAATGAATCGCACCTTTGATGGCAATCGCCGCCATATAGACATGCACCATAAAGAACGTAGCGACGACCATACCTAAGATATTGTGAACGATCGCACTGAGACGTAGCAGGTCGATTTGGCTCATACCCAACATCGTAGCAACCGGTGAGAGATCCTTGTTTAAAAAGAACATCAACGCTCCGGTAATAATCATCACGATACCGCCTGGCATCGCGATCCAAAACCATGCTTTTTGTCCGGCGTTAAACTTACCTGCGGGGACGGGTTTTTTCTCTTTGGAGAGGTAACCGCCCACGATCATCATCCATTTTACGTCGTCGTTATTAGGGAACATATCCCTAATCCAAGCAATAATCATCGGAAGAACCGTAATCGCAAACACGGGTGTTGCCAAACCGTGTAAGTTCTTACAAATCCTCACAAACATACCGCCGCCGAAAAAATCTCCGAATGCCATAACAAAGCCCGTAGGCACGATGACTAAAAACGAAAGGGCCGCAAGATTGTGCATGACGCGCATCAAAACGCTAAACGCAAAAACCTTCTTTCCGTGATGCGAAAACACTTTAGGTCCGATCAGTAAATAGTGAATGCCTCCCGCAACGGGAACCAGAAACAGTGCGATCAAAAAGCCTTTCCAGAACCATTCGCGTTGAAGAAGCGTAAACACTTCTCCAAACGCATGGTAATTGGGAATCGCATTGAGCATCGCCGTTCCGTACAACGGACTATCGAATTGACTCACGCTAATGGCATAAAGAGACGACATACTTAGCAGTGTGCTTAAAAGTACTATCCATCGTTTCTTCATTGCGTTAGCCCCTTTCTACCTTGTTTGTTATACGCCATATTCCAAATATACGAGTTGTTCGCCTCTTTGCTTTGACCGCGAGCGAGCACACGGGTACGGTAAAGCTCGGACACTTTCTCGGAAGTTCCGATGAGAAGCGCATTGGTCGAACACATTGCCGCACATACGGGTACTTTACCTTCCGAGATACGGTTTTGACCGTAACGTTCTCGCTCGTGTTCGGAGTTGGTCTCTAATGGACCGCCGGCACACATCGTACATTTGTCCATCGCCCCTTTGGCGCCGAAAACGCCATCACGCGGGAACTGCGGAGCACCGAACGGGCATGCGTACAAGCAGTATCCGCATCCGATACATTTTTCTTTATCGTGAAGCACGATACCGTCGGCTCGGATATAAAAACAATCCACCGGACAGACTTGCGAGCACGGTGCGTCGGCACAATGCATACACGCAATCGAGATCGACGTCTCTTGACCTTCGACGCCGTCGCCCAGCGTCACGACTTTACGGCGGGCAATGCCCACGGGTAATTCGTGAGCATTTTGGCACGCAACCACACATGCAAAACATTCGATACAGCGATCCGTATCGCAATAGAATTTTAATCGGCTATTGGTATTTTCCATGGTGTCTCCTTACGCTTTTTCCACACGGCATAGACCCGCGTTGAACTCTGAGATTTGGGTAATCGGGTCAAAGCCGTAGTTAACGATCGTATTGGAACTTTCACCGATCGTATACGGACGTGCGCCTTCAGGATAATTTGCACTCAAATCGACCCCTTGCATAATACCCGCAAAGTTGTACGGCATACAAATACGATCCGGCGTTACGCTACGGTTGTAGTGAACCCGTACCTTAATCTTCGTACCCTGAGGCGCGTGAATCCACATCATTCCCTTATCTTCGATGCCATATTTGGAAGCAAGATCTGGGTGAATATTGGCAAACATCTCCGGCGTAATGCTTGAGAGGTATTTACTCGTTCGCTCTAACATACCAGCCCCTGAGAGGTTGACTAAGCGCATAGACGTTAGGATCGTCGGGAACTCTTTGGACCAGTCTTGTTTGGTTTGCTCAGAGATGTAACGTGTTGCAACCCTAAAGTTATTGGCTTGATCCGGTAGTGCCGGATATTTTTGTACCAAATCCCAACGTGGAGAGTGAATAGGCTCTCTATGAACCGGTACGGGATCTGGGAATTCCCAAACAATCGTACGTGCCCTTGCATTTCCGTAGACGCAAACGCCATACTCTCGAGCGTATTTTTGAATAATACCGCTAAAGTCCATCGCCCAACTTGGTCCCATTTGCGCTTTTTCTTCTTCACTAAGCGTAATACCGAGCACTTTTTCGATATTGGCTTTGGTAAGTTGTGGGTAACCGCCTTGGATTTTTTGTCCCGGAAGCGTCACGGTTTCATCGGCAAGTAAATTATCACCGTTATGCTCAACACCGAAACGATTTCGAAAGCCCAAGCCGCCTTCATTGACCGGTTTAGAGGCATCGTAAAGGATCGGCGAACCCGGATGTTTTTCATCCCAGCACGGCCACGGAAGTCCGTAATATTCGCCTTCCATTTCGCCGCGACCTTTGAGCGTCAACGGATCGAAGAGATGCCAGTTTTCTTGATGTTTGCGCAGACGCTCGGGCGTCCAACCGGAAAGTCCGATACTTTTAACCGTACGAGCAATCTCACGTACCGCATCGTCCGGCCATACAAAATCGTTTTTATACTGAACGACGTTACCGTTTTCGGCACGCATTTTCATACCCTTGACGTACTCATCGTAAAATCCGAATTTTTTCGCAAACTCGAACATCACTTCATGATCGGCTTTGCTTTCATACAGCGGCTTAACGACTTGGGAACGCCATTGGGCGGAACGATTGGTAGCAGAAAGCGTTCCTTCGCACTCAAATTGCGTTGCAACCGGCAAGATATAGATACCGTCTTTTCGATCGGTAATAATTGCCGCTTCATTCACAAACGGTTCGGCTACGATTAACATGTCAAGCTTATCGATGGCTTCTTTGATTTTCACCTGCTGAGACATCGAGGTAATTCCCGTTCCTTGTACCCAAAGCACGCGAATCGGAGCGGAAGAGGTCGTTTTTTCTTCTTGTAAAACACCTTGCCACCACTTCGCAAGTGAGAAACCTTTGGCGTGCATCCATTTACGCTCACCCTTATCGTCAAGATCAGGGTGGAAACGGTTTTGCATAGACTCGAAGCTAACACCCCATGTTTTACAATAGTACTGCCATGCGGCTTTATCCAAACCGTAGTACCCCGGTAAACTGTCAGAGAGGTTTGCCATATCGGTAGCACCTTGAACGTTATCGTGACCGCGGATAATATTACATCCGCCTCCCGGACGTGCCGCATTACCAGTAACAAGTGAAAGAATTGGAAGGATACGCGTATTGGAGCTTCCTACAGAGTGTTGCGTAATACCGAGTGACCATGCAATGCTTGCGGGTTTGGTTTTAGCGTAAAGTTCTGCAACCTGTTGGATTAGCTCAATAGAAGCACCGGTAACATTGGAGGTCTCTTCAGGCGTCCATTTAGCAGCTTCGGCTCTGATTTGATCCATCGCATAAGTTCTATGCTCGATAAAATCTTTATCTTCCCAACCGTTTTTAAAGATTACATGTAAAAGTCCATAGGCAAACGCAATGTCAGTACCAGGACGAATACGCACGTAAATATCCGCTTTAGCAGCACTTCTTGTAAAGATAGGATCGACGACGATCAACTTCGCGCCTCTATCTTTGGCTTGTAGGAAATGTTTAAATCCGATTGGATTGGCAACGGCAGAGTTGGCTCCGACCATCATAATTAACTTAGAATTCTCAACAACATCACCAAAGTGATTTGTCATAGCACCATAACCCCATGTATTTGCCGCACCGGCAACAGAAGCGCTATGTCAGATTCTAGCTACGTGATCGATATTATTTGTGCCCCAAAACGCGGCAAATTTTCTAAAGTAATACGATTGTTGGTTGTTAAATTTAGCCGAACCCAACATCATCAATGTGTCAGGACCGTTCTCTTCTCTAATTTTTAACATTTTAGAAGAGATCTCATTTAACGCTTGTTCCCACGTTAAACGTTTCCATTGTCCATTCTCTTTTTTCATCGGGTACTTGATACGTTGTTTGGACTTGGTCAAATCGATTTGATCCGTACCCTTACAACAGTGGCTTCCCTCGCTGATCGGGTGGTCGTGTGCGGGTTCTTGTCTTACCCATACGCCGTTATGCACTTCGGCTTTGATGCCGCAACCTGCCGAACAGATCGAGCAGATCGTTTTAACCGTTTTTGAGCCTGGGAACGGGTTTTTAACCTCTTCCGCACTCGCCTCTCTGATCGCATCTTCTTTGGCTAGAAGATTTCCCGCTCCAAAACTAGCACTTCCCAGAGCCGCCATTTTTAAAAATGAGCGTCTTCCGATTTTGCTAGAGGAGAGTATGGGGTTTTCTGTTTTACTCATCTCATCTCCCGTGATTAATAGGATCTCTTATAGTAGAGCTTCCATGCATCCGTCTCTTTATACAAAATCTCTTTTTTCGGAGATTTCCCATAAACGACACCGTTTGCGCCTTTGGCACTCTCTTTCGAGCTTGCCAAAACGCCGCTTGCACCGGCAGTTGCTACCACTGCCGTCGTCCCGAGGGCTTTTTTTAGAAAGTCCCTTCTGTTCTCGTGCATCTTCTCAGACCTCCTGTTTAGGAATAGGTTTTCGTATCGACTCTTAAAAAGAGTTTTCAAAACAAGCACGCGCGTGCTTTGGAAACCCCTATGAATATGCGATTTTGGCATATTCATAGCGCGTAAAAATCACAAGACGATTTCGTCCAAGTTACGTCTTACCCTTTGTGTTAAAGGTTTTCTGTCTTTTTGAATGACCGCACTTGCCCTCTCTTCGCTGGCGATTTTATGCGAAGCTTCGATATGTAAGAACAAGCGTTCAAAAGCAATAAATGTTTTTAAAACGATCGCCGTATTTTGATAGAAAAAGCTTTTTTCGTGTTGAAATAACAAGGCGGTAAACTCGTCGATAAAATCGTTGATGATTTCGGCAAAAACCTCTTTCGCCAATGTTAAGCTCTCTTCATCGCCCGCAACACCCGCTTCGATCAAACGGCTCATCAACTGAAATAAGAAAAGCACTTGATCTTCCGAATCGTTGCATACCGAATCGTTTTTACGAAATTTGGAACGAAAGACCAAACCTGCCGCTTTGACCCTTTTTTGGCCATCATCACGCCCTTCGTCGTAATACGATGCACTTATCGGAATGAACGAGCTTTCAGGAGAGACGAACACCTCGTCGTATTCTTGTTTGAGCGCTTCGCAACCCCCTTTGGCACGTAAAGACGAATCGATTGAACGAAACGCCGCATCGGAGTCTTCATCGAGTGGATTGGCGATAAAAATCTTCAATAAATCTGCTAGATTCGCATATTTGTCTGCCTGAGCATTGAAACTTAATATTTTTGCAAAAAACGTGTAATACAACGCTCTTGCTTGATGGATGGATTGATCATTGGTTTGCATCGTGTTTACCCTACCGTTTCGTTAACGTTTGCTTCTACGGAAGCTCTAAAAATAACCTTTGCTTTGCAATCGGGACAGCAATAAAGCGTCTTGAGTTTTACCGGATCGCCTAAAAACAGAGGCGTCATAATGGCGGCTATTTTACGTACCGCTTTTGCCGTTGCAAACTCTTTGCCGCACTCGGTGCATTTGAAAAGTTCGTCTTGCGCCATGATGCGTTGGGAAAACCATGTCGGGCTAAGTCGAAGTTCATCTTTAATCACGCTCAAGCACTCTTTTTCCGGACAGGTCGCTTCGCAATAACCGCAATTCGTACAAATCGATGCGTTGAAACGTAACGAATTATCTTCCGGATGCGCCGTCAAAGCTCTAACGTTACAAGCACCCACACAGCTTAAACACAACGTACATTTTTCCGCATCGATGCGAATATCGCCGTAATGGACATGTTCGCCGGTTCGAACCGTACCCAAATCCTCATCGCCGACCAAATGTGCCAAACGCGCCGAAAAGATTTCGCGTTTGCGTAAACCCTCTTCGTTAATGCCGTATCGGCACTCCGGCAAAGCTTGCATCGTCTCGAAAGCGTGACTTAATTCTTGTGCGTTTTGGCAAACGAAAATTGCTTTTTTAGCGTATTTGCGTTCAAAAATTTCATTGATAATGCGAATAACGTCGCCCGTACCTTTGGAGATAAAATCGGTATAAAACACGATCGGATTGCCGCATGTTTGAAGCAAATTGAGCATATGCGCTTCGTGAAGGTATTTTTCGCCTTCGATCATCATCGGTAAAACGTTTTCTTCCAAAGGAATCGTAATAGACTCCAAATCCATTTTTTGAGGAATAATTAAAGGAATCGTTCCTTCGTAGTATTCGCTCATATAAGAAAATGCGCGTCTTGGCATCTGCGTATAGTCCAAAGCACCGCTCGGACAAACGCTAATACAGCCGCCGCAACCGTGGCAATCGATATGCGAAAAAACTAAATGCTTCGTTTCGTCTTCTTTTAAGATGGCTACCGTCGGACACACTTCGGCACATTTACCGCACACCTCTTCGCGACGCTCATGGTATTGGCAAATCGAACTGTCGTAATTGATAAAGTTTTTGTAGCGATACGTACCGGTATTCGTACGCATTTTTTTCAACGCCGCCTCTTCGCCGAGCAGCGAAGGATCGTAAACGCCGCTTTGTTTCATCGCAAAACTCGGAGCGTTCCACCAAAGTATTTGATCGCAGTTCAATTCTAATATCGCATCGTCTTTTTTCAAAACCACGACTAAGTCGCCGATATGCCCGTTCACGTCTAAAATCATTGATGGTAAAAGCGTAACAACGCTATAACCTTCAGCCGACAATATATCTTTTAATGCCTCTTTTTCACGATCTTCCGTTACGATAAGTAACTTTGTGCCGACCTCTTGGGCATAGTCTTGGTCTTGCGCGTAGTCAAATCCGACGGCGCGAATGGCATACAATTTGGAAACATTTCGAATTTTTTGAGCCAAAACGTCTTTGGAGCGTGTAAGATAGAAGTTAATTTCAGGAGCATAAATAACCGCGTTGACGCACGGATCGTTAGAAACGATGTACTCCGCTTCGGTTGAAGCGTTTACGACGTCAATCTCGTCGCCTAGAGGAAAGTCAAGCGGTGTTGTACTAAAGTAAGCAAATTCTTGATGCATTTCAACGTCCAGTTGGTAAATGTTTATTGACCGTATTGTAAGCATAAAACCTTTAAAGCGATCTTAACAAGACAAAAATTATCACGTTTACTTATAGTTATATATTAATTTATACAACGTTCGCAGGGGCGTTTTGCGAACTTAGGGAGAGATTAAACTTCATATGGCTATAATCATTTATCCCAACGCACAGAGGCTACCATTGGTTAATAAAGTTTTCCTAGTCGCTACCGTTATTTTAGTCAGTTTTGTCGCGCTTACGGGAATTTTTACGCTCTATCACTCTGCTATGCCCAAAGAATCGATCGTCTTAGGGGCATCTCTACCGCTCAGCGGCATCAACAGCCATTTGGGCAAAGACATCGTCGTGGGTGCCAATACCTATTTTAGCTACACCAACGCCAAAGGCGGCATCCAAGGTAAGAACGTCGAGCTCATCAGCTACGACGATAAATACGAACCTGAAAACACGTGGAGTAACACGCTTACCTTACTTAATAAAGACAATGTCTTCGCTCTCTTCGGCTTTGTCGGTACGCCGACGGTGAAACGTGTTTTACCGTTGGTCGAAGAGAGCGGTACGCCTTTCATCGCTCCTTACACGGGTGCTTCTTTCTTACGCACCGAAGAGGCGAACAATATCGTGAATTTTCGCAGTTCTTACGAAGAAGAGGTCGATGCGTTGGTCGAACACCTAACCAGCGTTTTAAACGTAAAGCGGTTTGCCATTTTTTACCAAAACGACGATTACGGCGAAGAGGGTTATATCGCTCTTTCGCATGCACTTTCCAAACGCAACTTGATACTCTCCGCCGAAGGAACGTACAAACGCAATACGCTCTCCATTCGCCATGCGATTCATGAAATCGAAGCGGCAAAACCCGAAGCCATCATTTTGGTGGGCGCATACAAACCGACAGCACGTTTTATCGAGAAAGTGAAAGAGTGCTGCCCTCAAAAAATCATCTTCTGCCCGATTTCGTTTGTCAATGCCGATGCTTTGATGCATGAGCTTCACGGCAACGGAGAGAATATTCTTTTCTCGCAAACCGTCCCTTCGTACGATGATTTTTACTCTAAAGAAGCGGCCGAGTATTTAGACCATCTTAGCTTTTACTACCCCGAAGAAAAGCCCTCTTTAGTCTCTTTTGAAGCCTATTTGTCCGCAAAAGCACTCGTCAAAGCGTTAAAAGCGGTACAAGGGCCTTTAAGCCGATCTAAATTCCTGCATGCCCTCAAAACCTTACCAAAGAACAGTCTGGACAATATCCCTTTACACTATAAAAATTCCCAACTGCTCAATAACGTTTATCTGTCCAATTACCGTCAAGGTAAATTTGAAATCATCCAAAAATACGAGTATTAAGATGACGCTAGTTCAGTTTATCAACCAAAAACTCGAAACGATCAAATTTAGCAATAAAACGAAAATACTCATTACGATTATTCTCAGCGGCACAATGACCATCGGCTTTTTGATGTTCGTTTCTATTTTTGCGCTCAAGTACGACTACGAAACGTTGTTTCAAAAGCACACACTTCCGCAGGTCGATTTGGAAGAGATCAAAGACATCTACCGCGTTAATATCTCCGAAACCCTGAGCGACATCAAAGACAAACAAATCAGTAGCCAAGATGCGATCGAGGTCATTTACCTTTCGCAACAAATTATTCGAAAACAGTGGCAAAGTTATCAAAAAGCCGCCAATATGCATATCGGAGGTGTTCCCTACTTTGCGAGTCGTTGGCTCAGCCTCTTCTTGGTGACGCCGAACAAACCCGAGAAAAACGTTTTTCAGCAAGGTATCGTCGAAAAAATTTCCCTCAAAATGGACGAATTGGACGCGCAAATCACGCTTTTGATTGATCGACTCAAAGCGCAAAAAACCCAAGAAGCCGCGGCGATGATCGACTCGATTATGCTCTCGACCAACTCTTTAAACATCTATCTTTCCAGTTTGATTACGAGCCACCTCAAACAATCGATCTCCGAAAAGCAGATCAACGACAGCCTGTTTCAAACCAGTACCTATATGCTCATCTTACTCATCGGTATGATCTTCTTTTTTATCACGATGGTGCTCTTAATCATCATCAACCATTTTAAGAACATTCACAACTACTTGGAAGAAAATATCGCCGAAAAGACGCATGAACTTAGAGACTTGAACAACTCGCTAGAGCAACGCATCAAGCGCGAAGTCGAGAACAGCCGTAAAAAAGACAATATTATGTTCCAACAAGCCCGCCTCGCCTCTTTAGGAGAGATGCTTCAAAATATCGCGCACCAATGGCGACAACCTTTAGGCTCTTTGATGATGATTATTCAAAGTTTTGAGAGTAAATTCTACGCGGGAAAACTCGATGAAGCGTTCGTAAGCTCTCGCGTCAAAGACGCCGAACTGCTCTCGTCAAATATGTCCGAAACTTTGGAAGATTTTCGGACGTTCTTCAACCCTAATAAAAGTAAAAAGACGTTTCACATTCAAAACGTGATCCAAAAAGCGATCGATCTTTCCAAATACCAACTGGAAAAAGAAGAGATCACGCTACGGTTTTTCATTCGCAACGACATTGAAGCATTTGGCTTTAAAAACGAGCTGATTCACGTGTTGTTAAACCTTATCGGAAATTCTAAAGACATTTTAGCGGGTAAAACGGAACTGCACGAAAAGATCATTCACATTATTTCCAAACAAAATGAAGAGAGTATTTTCGTCAACGTCATCGACAACGGCGGCGGAATAAAAAGTGATATAATACCCAAAGTGTTCGACCCCTATTTTACGACAAAACACAAAAGCGTAGGCACGGGAATCGGGCTTTACATGTCAAAACAAATGGTCGAAAAACATATGCACGGAAAGATTACATGTAAAAACCTTCGCCACAAACTCGGGACGAAAGATTTTTTCGATTGCACCATGTTTACGATCGAAATACCCAAAAAACAGATTGATTTAGGCGAGGCAGAGGATGAATAAGCGTAATTTCGAACTTTTAGGCACTTTTAACGTCTTGTATATCGAAGACGAAGCGGATCTTCTCAAACATACGACTTCGGTCTTGGAAGATTTCGTGAAAAAAATCTATCCGGTGCAAACGATCGACGAAGCGTTAGAGATCATCAAAACCGAAAAAATCGACGTTATTATCGCCGATATTCACCTTCGCTACAGCAACGGACTCGACTTCTTGCGAACGCTCAAACACGATTTGGAGATCGAAATGCCCTCCATCGTCACCACCGCGTTTAGCGACACCGAATACCTTCTCGATGCTATCAAACTTCACGTCGATAACTATTTGATCAAGCCCGTCAACATCAAAGAACTGCTTAACGCCTTGCACGACGTTTTACTGCCGAAAATTCAGGCCAAAGAGATCGAGCGTTCGTACAACATCATCAAAACCATCTCCGCGGTCACCGACAGCAAGCAAGTCGAAATTATCCGTTTTATCATCAAAAATCTCGATAACGACAATATGCTCAACTACTCCTACAGCGAAATTATGGAGCAGGTCAACGTCAGTAAACCGACCGTCATCAAACTCTTTAAACAGCTCGGCGATCAGGGGATTTTGACCAAAATACAAAACAAAAAATACCTTTTCGACGAAACCAAACTTCCCTTACCGGAGGAAGCATGAATCCGCTTCGCACCCTTCCTAAAGTCGACAAATGCCTAGCGCATCCCGTGCTACAAGGACTTAACGAACATCTTTTGGTACAGATTATTCGTCAAAAGATCGACGATTTACGCGCAAAACTGATCAATCAAACGGTTCACGGTTTTGACGAAGAGGCGTTAATCCGCTCCATCAAAGCGGCTTACGACGAAGCGTTAGAGCCTTCGCTAAAACCGCTCATTAACGCAACAGGCGTCATTTTACACACCAATATGGGCCGAAGCCTTATCTCCAAAACACTCTTAAATCGCGCAAGCGAAGTCATTTGCAACTACTCCAATTTAGAATACAACTTGGAACTTGGGTGCCGCGGAGAACGTTACGAACATGTCGGGAATCATCTCAAACGTCTTTTAAACGTTGAAGACGTTCTCATCGTCAATAACAACGCCGCCGCCGTTTTTTTGGTACTCAACACCTTTGCCAAAAACAAAGAAGTCGTGGTTTCCCGCGGCGAATTGGTCGAAATCGGAGGAAGTTTTCGCATTCCCGAAGTCATGAAGCAAAGCGGTGCGATTTTATGCGAAGTGGGTGCGACCAATAAAACGAAAATCCTTGACTATGCCGATGCCATCAACGACCGTACGGCGATGTTGATGAAAGTGCATCAGTCTAACTTTTCGATGGAAGGATTTAGCGAAAGCGTCGATTACGAAAGCCTGCGACACCTTGCCGCCAACCGCGGTCTTTTGGACTATTACGATCTTGGAAGCGGGTATGTTCCCAAACTGCCTTATCACCTTGGTAACCGCGAACATTCGCTCTCGCAAATTCTAACATGTCAGCCCTCTTTGATCAGCTTTAGCGGCGACAAGCTCTTTGGAAGCGTGCAAGCGGGCATTATCGCCGGACGCGCGGATTTGATCGCCGCATTGAAAAAAAACCAACTCTTACGCATGCTTCGCGTCGATAAAATCACCTTGAGTTTACTCGAAGAGAGCATCAAAGCCTATTTGCAAGAAGCCTACGAAGAGATTCCGACGCTTTGGCTTCTTTTCCGTAGCGTCGAAGAGCTTAAAAAACGCGCCGCTTTCGTGCGGAACAAAGTCGGCAAAACGCTTTGCGAGGTCGTGGAAAGCGAAACCTATATGGGCGGAGGCACGCTTCCCAACCGACGTTTTCCGACCGTCGCTTTACGTATCAAAGGAAAAGCAACGCATTTAGAGCGTGCTTTTCGCGAAAATCACGTGATCGGGCGCATCGAAAACGACGCGTTTTTACTCGACTTTCGTACAATACTGCCGAGTAACGAAACACGCCTTATCACAATTATGACCACACTTTTAGGACGTTAAATGGAGTATATCATCGTCGGAACCGCCGGTCACGTCGACCACGGTAAAACGGCTCTTATTACCGCACTGACGGGATTTGAGGGCGATAGTTTAGAAGAAGAAAAACGCCGCGGAATTACCATCAACCTGAGTTTTTCTTCCATGCACAACAACACGACCAACGTTGCGTTTATCGACGTACCGGGCCATGAAAAACTGTTAAAAAATATGATCGCCGGAGCTTTCGGCTTTGACGCGGGACTGGTCGTCATCGACGCCAATGAAGGTATGATGCCCCAAACCAAAGAGCATTTGGAGATTCTCAATCTCTTAGGGCTTAAACACATCGTCGTCGCTTTGAGCAAAAAAGACCTGGCTTCCGGCGAAACGCTTGCGCTTCGACGCGAAGAGATCGAAAGCTATTTTGAAACGCTCAAACACCTTCAACTAAGGGCTATCGTTCCGGTAAGCATTTATGAGCCTTCCTCGATCGAGACACTTAAAAACACCCTCTTTGCCTTGCCTTGCGAGCCTAAAAAAAGTAACGGTCTGTTTCGCTACTACGTCGATCGCTCGTTTTCGATCGCAGGTGCCGGAACCGTCGTGACCGGAACGGTTCTAGACGGAACGATCAAAGTCGGCGAGAAACTCTACGCTCCCGAAATTGATAAAGAATTTACCGTCAGAAACCTCCAAGTCCACGAGCAAGACGTTGCCGAAGCGTTTAGTTCGCAACGAACCGCGATTAACATTCAAAGCGCGCAAAAAGCCTCGTTTGAAAAAGGCTTGCTCTTTTGTAAAAAAGGGTTTATCCGAGGATTCGACGTTGCCGATGTCTGGGTTGAAAGTATCGGCGGACACACGCTCAAACACAACGCCAAACTCAACCTTTTCGTCGGAACCAAGCAAGTCGAGGCACGGCTTTTGAGCTACGAAAACGAAGAGAGTTTTACACAAGGCTACGCGAAACTGCACTTTAATAAAACACTCTTTTTGGTCTACGGCGAACCTTTTATCTTGGCGATCGGAGGGCGAACGGTCGGCGGCGGACGCGTGCTCAATCCTATCAACGACCCGATGAAGAAAAAAGCGAAGCTGGAACTGCTTCACGCCTTACATGTCAAAGATTACCGAAGTGCTTTTTCCCTTTTGGTTGAGATGCACAAACACGGTTTCGGGCTCATCTCTTCCAACCAACGCTTCGGACTCAACCATGACGAAGCTATCGAGATTGCCGACGCAATGGAAGGTATTTTCGTCGATCAAAAAGGCTTGGTACTCTACCCCGATTCGATTCGATCGGAACTTGAGGGGATTATCAAAACGATCTACGCTAAAAACGCCTATGCGCTTCTTTCTGCAAGCTCCATTTCGCTCAAACTCAAATGGGCAAGTACGGCACTCGTGGAGAGCGTTTTACAACAACTCTGCGACGAGGGCGTGCTGGATTTCGTCGGCGGCGTCTATAAAAACGCGCAAATCGACATCGACAATATCGAAGCCTTGATCGAAGAAAAACTCTACGCAATTTTGGAAAAATCGGCATTCACGCCCGACGCACCGTACAATATCTACGATGCACTCGACATCGATCGAAAAATGGGCGACGATGCGCTTAAAAGCCTCACGCGTGCAAAAAAAGTGATCCGTTTGGAACACAATCTTTTCGTTAGTGCTACGGCTTTGAGTACAATGGTTAAACATATGCGAGACATTATGCGCAACGAAAAAGGGATCGATATTAAATCCTTTAAAGAACATTTCGAAATGAGCCGTAAATATTTGATCGCTTACCTTGACTATCTCGATAACTTTGACGACGTTAAAAAAGAGGACACGCGGAGAATTTTAATCTAAACACAGGAGGAGCCGATGGGGTATATCGTCAACAAAGTACTGTTTAAATATCTCGTATGGCTTTTTTCATGCTTTATCGCAAGCGGGATTCTCGTAATCGGCGTGCATGAGTTTTTTCATACGCTCTCACGTACGCTCGATCGCAAATCAGACAACTTGCGTCAAAAAATCGACATTACCCGCTTTTTGCTCGAAGACATTCATCGGCTTCAAATCAATTTCTTAGGACTTTCCGCCGCAACCAAAACCGAAAAACAACGCCTCGAAATCGCAGCATCGATCGAAGCGACTTTGGATCGCCTTCTTGAAAAAAACACGACCCTTGCACAAGGCGGAACGCTGAGTATCCCCTTATCGCATAATAGCACGCAAAGCGTTACCAAAACCTATACGCCTTCACTCTCTTTAGGATCGCCGCAAACGCTCTTGTTTCATCACGGAGAGATTCGAGAAAAATTACGCCGTATTTTAGAACTCCTAGAGACGCGCGATCGCTATTTTGCGCAAAATCATCCCGACCTCAATACCTTGGCGTTTCACATTCGAGGCGAAAACCAAGTCGTCTCTGCACTCCTTAGCCGTTACGAGATCGAAGTCGAAACTGCGCTAGAGACCGAAAATCGCTATCTTGAAACGTTTCAAGAACAAAAAGTGCGCGAAGATCGTTACTACTATGTCGGAGAAATCATTCTGATCGCACTCACGCTCACCCTTGTCTCTTTTTTAATTTATAAAATCGTTTTACAGATCATTCAACTCTACAAAGAGTTGGAAAATAGACTTTACGTCGACCATCTGACCAAACTTTACAACCGAACCGCTCTTTTAAGAGACATCGCATTGGTGCGTTCACCCGCCGTTTTGCTGATCGATATTAACGCTTTTCGCACCATCAACGAACTCTACGGCGTGGAAGTCGGTAACGAAGTCTTGGTACTTTTTTCCACGCTGCTGCAAGAGTTTACAAAACGCCACCGTTTGGATCTTTACCGACTTTCCGGAGACGAATTCGTCATTTTACGCTCCGATAGCTCCTATGATAGCGATGCATGTTCTAAAATGATCGAAGAACTTCTTACCCGCGTCAAAGAGCATACGATCCGCGTGCGATCGCTCAAAGAGCCTCTTTATCTTGATATTTGCATCGGCGTTTCATTCGAGAAAGAGAACGTACTCGGCACTGCCGACATTGCGCTTAATGAAGCGAAAAAGACGCACACGCATGTCGTCTTTTACCGCGATATTCACGCCATCAAACAAGAGATAGAAAAAAACGTTTATTGGAAAAATAAAATTGCACGCGGGATTGAATGCGACCTTTTTATGCCCTTTTTTCAACCCATCGTCGCCGCAAACGGAAAAATCGTCAAATACGAAGCATTAATGCGCCTGCAAGACGATGAAGATCCGACACGTTTTTACGCTCCGAACGATTTTTTGGAAACGGCGATCAAAACCCACCAATACTCCGAAATCTCACGTATGATGCTCTTTAAAAGCATCGATATTGCCGCAAAAACGCGCACATGTATCTCGCTCAATATGAGTTATTTGGATCTGATCAATACCCCGTTTTGCAAAGAACTTTACGAGCATATCGAAGCAACCGCTACGGGCGAGTTGCTGGTCGTCGAGTTTTTAGAATCCCAAGGCGTTCAAAATTATGCGACGGTTCAAGCTTTCGTACAAAAATTTAGAACCTTGGGCGTTCGTTTTGCCATCGACGATTTTGGATCGGGCTACTCCAATTACGCTTACGTTTTCGAGTTGTCCCCCGATTTTATCAAAATCGACGGCTCGTTGATTCAACATATCGCGCACGATCCAAAAGCCCTTGCTTTGGTACAGGCGATCGTTTTATTTTCCCGAAAAATCGGCATTCAAACGGTCGCGGAATTTGTCTACGCCCAAGAAGTGTACGAAGAGGCGTTAGCGCTTCAAATCGATCTTTTTCAAGGCTATTATTTCGGCAAACCCGAAAGAACGTTCCGCACGTAAATGCACTATTATTTTTCCTTATTTTGAAGACACTTTTCGCACTTTTCCCGCTCCCATTTATGCTTCATTCCTTTGATATAAACGATCAAAATAAAAAAGAGTGCGGAGGTAATGCCCAACACGAATAATAAATAGGTCTCGGAAGGATCGGTCTCCAACAAAATGAGCTTTCGCACCAATACGACGAACGAAATTTCAAGAAAGGTCACCGCGTAGTCAAACCCGTCTTGAATAAAAAGCGTCTTCACGATCGCCAAGACGATCAAAATAAACAAGCCGTCCGTCAAAATAATTTTCATCGAATTAAAATCGAGCGCACCTTGCGAAATCGTAAACGATACCATTTTATAGCCCAGACTAATGAAACATTGCCCCAAATAGACGATCATCATCACGATAAAAATATACCGCGCGATATTTAAAATATTGAGCAACAAGTTTTCAACGTTAATTTCAAAAAACTGATTGAGCGCGAACACTTTGCTTGAAAGGTTTTTCGCTTCGTGTTCCGTTTGATTTTCTTCCATACGTTTCCCTATCCGTAAAATTCGGCGCAATTATAGTACAATTTAAAGAAGAAGACGTTACATGTCAACCAAAAAGTGACGTTTTTGTTTTCTTTTTAGAATGGTCTTGACATTGCTACTAATTAGTAATATAATTTCGGCAAAGGAAGGTAAAAATGAAACTACGTTCAGGCGTCAAAAGTTACGGAGAACGCACCGATAAAAGCATGCAAACATGGATTCAAATCCTGCGCGCATTTCAAAAAATCCGTGCCAAAGAGTTGAAATACATCAACGCATCCGGTTTGAGTATGAATCAGTTTGAAATTTTGGAAGTCCTTTACCATCGCGGCGATTTACCGATAGGTTCTATCACCAAGTTGATTATGAGCACTCCGGGAAACGTCACCGTGGTTGTCAAAAATCTTACGCGAGACGGTCTTGTTCAAACGCTTCCGTCCCTTGAAGATAGCCGTGTGCGTATCGTAAGCATTACCGAAAGCGGACGCGGACTTATCGGCGGTATGTTTACCGAACACGCAGCCAATCTTAAGAGTTATTTTGACATGTTGAGCGATGAAGAGTTGGTCACGTTATACGACCTGTTACGAAAATTGCAAAAAGCGCAATAGACTTCGTGTAAGTCAGCTATTTTTTTGCTCTAATATTACTAATTAGTAAAAAAGGAACCCTTATGAAAATCAAAACCTTACTCGCAAGCTCTTTCTTGGCAGGCACTGCCCTCTTTGCCGGAAATTACAACGTCGACCCTAGCCATTCCAGTACGGACTTTAGCGTCAAACACGCGATGATCTCAACGGTTAAGGGGAATTTTGCAACATTTAACGGAAGCTTCGTTTACGATGAAGCTAGCAAAACGCTTCAATCGCTCAACGGAACGATTCAAGCGGCAACCATCGATACCGGTATCAAAGACAGAGACGATCACCTCCGCTCCGCCGATCTTTTCGACGTTGCCAAATATCCGACGATTAGCTTTACGCTCGATGAAATCAAAGGCGACAAAGCCTACGGCAAACTCACGATGAAAGGGGTGACCAAACCCGTTGTGTTAGCTTACGAAAACGGCGGAGCCGCAACCGATCTTTACGGCAACAAACGCGTAGGACTTGGTCTTAGCGGTAAAATCAACCGATCAGACTTTGGCATCACATGGAACAAAGCCCTTGAAACGGGCGGCGTCATCGTAGGCGAAGAGGTTAAAATCGACGTCGCGTTAGAAGGTATTTTGCAAAAATAGTTTTTTGCTAGCATTCTTGCAACACCGTAAGTATTTTTCTGCCTCGAAAGAGGCTAGCTTGAGTGCCGTAGCGGCGTAGCGTCATTTTTAAAGCTTTGCTTTAAAAGCGTGTCACAATAGTTTACATGTAAAGGAGTCAACCATGGCATTTACGATTCACAAAGCCAACCAAAGAGGCAAAGCGGAGCATGGTTGGCTTCACAGCCGTTTTAGCTTTTCCTTTGCGGAATATTACGACCCAGCACGCATGGGATTTGGCGTGCTTCGCGTCATCAACGACGACATCATTGAAGCCGGACAAGGCTTTAGTATGCACCCGCATCGCGATATGGAGATCGTCTCCATCGTGACGCAAGGCGTTCTTATTCATCAAGACTCGGAGGGAAACCGCGGCGAAATTCATGCGGGCGAAATTCAGTATATGAGTGCGGGGAGCGGTGTTTTACACTCCGAATTTGCTTCCGGAAAAGGCAAAGCGGCCTTATTCAAATCTGGATTCAACCCGATCGAAAAGGAGCTCAACCTCTTTACGCGCAACGCGATTTTCGAAACGACATACGTCCCGATCGCTGGTTAACGCTGGTTTCACCCAACGGTAAAGATCACTCCATTGCGATTCGTCAAGATGCCTTGATCAAGACGGCACAACTTAACGAGGGAAAAACCCTTCTTCTTCCTTCATCGGAACCCAATCGCGGCAGGCTCGTTTTTATCGTCGAGGGAAGCGTTGAAATCGAAGGCGTTTTGATGGAAGCGCGAGACGAAGTGCAGATTACCGAGGATAAAACGTACGAAATCAAAGCGACTCAATCCTCGCGGATTCTTCTCTTTGACGTAGCGATGCTCTAAAAACGTTTAACGCGCAAGCACGATACAAGTTGCGATCAAAGCGATAATCTCAGGGGCATATTTGACGTAAGTGATCCAAACACGCATAGCGTATCCTTTCGTTTTTGCGTACGCTAAGCATTTTTAGTTCCGTAGCATGCTTACATGTAAAACGAATATGCCTGAATCTTATCCTGAAGTTTCGAAGCTAAGTAGGCATGCGCATACCCCAACTCGGCTAAAATGAGTTTCGCTTCTTCGAGATAAGTACGTTTTTTACAGCTATTCCAATGTTTTGGAGGCTCACCGAGATTGACGATGCGATCGGCAAGTTTCACCAAAGCAACGCAGTTTTGACGTTTTTTCAATTGATCGAGGCTCTTGCGCATTTGTGCCTCTTTGGAAGGCAGGTTTTTATCTTTCGTCAGCGCGTATACGCCTTTAGCGATGACTTCTTTATGTCCGGCGATCGGACTCTCTTTCGTAATGCAAATCGGCGTATCTTCGTTCACGTCGTGTAAAAGCGCACACGCGATCGCTACGTTATGCTCGTCGTAGCTCAAAGGCTCTCGCGAAAAGGCGTTGATGACCTCTGCCGTCACGCTTAAAAGATGCATCACATACGGCAACCCGTGGGGCGTTTTCTGTTCACCGTGCGCTTTTAGGGCAAACGCAAGATTTTCGCGAAAATCGTCCACGTTAAAAAGCTCTTGCGGCAAAAAAACTTCCTTCGGCGTTGCTAAGGGCAAGGTCGGTGATTTGCCTTTTTGCATCGCGGCATAATGCTCTTTGTTGTCCGCAGTGTCGAAAAAGAGCAGATAGTTTCCTTGATCGGTAACGAGTTCCAACTCTTCAAAATGTTCCCAACCGCTCTCACTAACGTACAGGCGGCACTCTTTAAGGACGTGAAACGTTCCGCTAAGCGGATGCAAAACCTTAGACGGCGGCAAAGGGATAGTGTCGCAGTAAAACGACTCTATATAGCCCATTGCACCGCCTTCGGTCTCAAAAGAAAACGTAACGCTTTTCGTACGCCCTTCAACCTCGTAAGCCAACTCGACGAGATTGTTTAACATGTAAACTGCCGCAATGCGACGCTCTTTCAACTCATTGAGATAGGGCCAAACTTGTTTCATCGTTGTACCTCGAAACTTACTTTTTGCATAGCTCGTTAAACCATTGTTCATTTTCGTGCGAACGGTTGGACTTGGAGCGGAGAAGGTTTTCTTTGATCGACGCCAAATCGTCGATCTCCAAAAATTCAAGCATCGCAAAAGACGCAATCGGCGCATTCGGATCGGACTCGATCAGCGTCTCAATGTCACGAATTAGTTGCGTTTTATCGGCGTTCTCAGCCATTCGTTGACCTTTTGTTAACAAAATATGATAAAAATTATTGTACAATACCTAACATTTCATGCAGTTTACAAACTGCAAATCATAAGGAAAATGAATGAAAAAACATCTTTTATGGCTCGTTGCGCTCTTTACCTCATCCCTTTTTGCCGCAACCGATGCCGAAATCGTTGAACATTTCAAATCAACGATTCAAGTCCCCAACATTACCATCGAAGTGGTTTCCCGCCAAAAAGTCGACGGCATCGACGGAATGGATTTTGTGACGCTGAACCTAAGCGACGGAAAACGTTCTCAAAAATTGAGCATTTTCACCAAAGAAGATCTTATTTTCCCCGATGTCATTAGCATCAAACAAGGCGGAAGCATTAAAGAGATGATGGAAATGGCAGAGCTTCAAAAGAAACTCTCTCCTTTGTACCAAAAAGAGGATAAGAAAAATATCGTTGCACTCGGTAACGATCCGAAAAAAGACACCCTCGTCGTTTTTACCGATCCGGAGTGCCCTTATTGTCGTCAAGAACTCGCTCAAATCGAACAACGTTTAACGACGCATAACCTTCGTTTAATCTTCACGCCGGTGCATGAGAGAAGCTCGTTGGAAAAATCCGTCTTGATTTACAACGAAACGTCCAAAGTTAAAAGCGATGCCGAAAAGATTAAAATCTTGAAAAAATATTACGACGAATCGGTCAAATACGACCAAAAAATTAGCGATAAAGAAGTCGCTCATATCGATGAACTCAAAGCAAAATATTTCGGAGCGGGTATTAAAGGCGTTCCGTTTATCGTACGGGAAAAAGAACTGTTAAAATAAACACGATTTTCATGCCGCTTAAACTTCAAGCGGCATGAAAAACTTTGCTTTTTAAGCATACCAGCGATCACAAAAGAGAAACGATGAGCTTACCGACTTTTCTTGCCTTAGCCGTTCTTTTAAGTATAGTCTTTTTTTTCATGACATCGTCTCAACGTGTAAAACGCACTCAAAAGCCCTCCGTTTCGTATGAAAACGATCTTGTTTTTTATACGTTAGCACTTCCTTCCTTTTACAAAAAAGAATCTCAGAGCGTTTGCAACAAAGCATTTGCGCAAGCTTTCGGTGCGCATGCGAAAGAGGCGTTAGCCCATATCGAAACCTTTCCAAAAAAAGGAAGCGTCACCACAGAGCTGACGTTCGACAACGACGTACGCAAAAGCGTTCAGATCTCGTTTTCAACCCTGTTCGGTTCAGAAAATACGCCTATCGGTTACAGCGGTATTATCGTCGATATCTCTTCGTTTCAAAAAAACAAAGAAAACCTTTTGCACCAAAAAGAGCGTTTGGAACTTGCATTAGAGGGGAACGACGAGGCTTTTTGGGATTGGGATATTCAAACGGAGAGCGTCTTTTTTTCACCCAAATGGAAGCACATCATGGGTTATGCGCCCAATGAAACGCCCTCGACGCTTTCGTCATGGCTCAATTTGGTGCACACCAAAGATATGGCCGTCGTCAATGAGCGTCTTAAAGCGCATCTTGACGGCAAAAGCGATATTTTTAGCATCGAACACCGCATTCGTCAAAGCGATCCGCTGCAATGGGTTCGCGTTAAAGCCAAAGCGATTCGCGACAAACGCAACCAAGCAATTCGTATGGTGGGTACGCTCAAAGAGATCACCTATGAAAAAGCGGCACTTCAAAACACAACGCTTGAAAATGAACGTTACGCCGCCTTTTTTGAACAGCTCCCCGTTTTGGCATTTATCAAAAATCGCCAAGGTCCGTATCTTTACCTCAACCGCACTTTTCAAAAATTCCTCGGATTTAAAACATGGCAGTCCAAAACCGCGCACGAACTTTTCGACGCTAAAACAGCCGATACGATCGACGATATCGATCGCTTGAGTTTTTTTGAAAACCGCTTTAACCATACGCTTGAACTTTCGACGCAAGAAGGTCTCGTCGTGACGTTTGAGGTTTATACCTTTATCGTCGATACTCAAGATGCCGATAAGGTCATCGGCGGTTTTTGCATTAACAAATCGTTCAAACTCTAAAGGTATGATGAATCAAACAATTCTTCGAGGATACGACGATGCAACCCAATTTACTGATGATCGAAGACGATGTCGAGCTGGCCGATATTTTGTGTACGTTTTTAAAACGTTACAATATCAACGTTACCAATTACGACGATCCGTATTTAGGGATTAGTGCTTTAAGCATCGGCAAATACGATTTACTGATTTTAGACCTCTCGCTTCCCGGACTCGACGGACTTGAGATTTGCAAAGAAGTCCGTGCCAAAAGCAATATTCCTATTATCATCTCTTCCGCGCGCAGCGATTTGGAAGATAAAATTATCGGCTTGGAACTCGGAGCCGACGACTATTTGCCTAAACCCTACGAGCCTAAAGAGCTTTACGCGCGCATCATGAGCGTTTTAAGACGGTACAAAAAAAGTCTTCAAAGTACCAACGAGTCCGAAACGTCCGAGCTAAATCTCAAAGAAGAGAGCCACACGATTTTCTTTCGCAACGCACCCTTAACGCTCACACCCGCCGAGTACGACGTGCTTGCGTACCTAATCAAAAAAAACAACTGTGTGGTTTCAAGAGCCGAACTCTTGGGCAGTACTCCAAGCCTCAACGAAGAGAACGAAAGCCGAAGCCTCGACGTACTGATTAGCCGTATTCGCACCAAACTTTGTGAGAGCTCTAAAGAGCCCAAACTCATCCACTCCGTCCGAGGAATCGGCTATAGGCTCCAAGCATGAAGTGGTACCACTCGCTTCTGGTTCGCATAACGCTGATTTTCGCGCTCGCACTTGCGGGCATGAGTGCTATTTTTTTCGTTGTCGCACGTTACGAAACCCTACGCGACGTGCAAACCGTCGTCGATTACTCTCATGTCGCCTTGCGTGCCGCTTTTGATCGACAAACGCAAAACCTCGATTTTGGTAAATTGGAAGAGATGGGCTTTTCACTCGTCACCGACGAAATGCTCAAAGACAAAATTCTCGACCGCCCTCGTCCGCCCAAACCTTTTCCGATGAAACGGATGGAAGAGCGTTTTCGCTACGGAGTCGATTGCGTGCCTTACGGTATGCATATTTATACGATCTTGCTCAACCGCGATATGCCGCCTATCGTTTTAGAAGCACCTTTTAAAAAAGAGATTTTGCCGCGTATCGTTTTTCCGCTTTTAGCACTGGCGTTTGTCGTGATACTCTACATCGGCATCATCCGAAGCCTTCTGCCGCTCAAAAATTTGCGCGAACAGATCAAACGCTTCGCAAACGGGCATTACGACATCACATGTAAAAGTAAAAAACGCGACGAAATCGCCGCTTTGGCGAACGAATTTGACGCGGCCGTTACCAAAATCAAGTCCTTACGCGATTCAAGACAACTCTTTTTACGCAACATTATGCACGAACTCAAAACGCCGATTACAAAAGGAAAATTGGCGGCGGAAATGCTCGAAGATACGACCTACGCTTCAATTTTGCAAAACGTTTTTAAACGCCAAGAAGCTCTTTTGGAAGAGTTTTCGCGTATCGAAAAACTCAGCGCCGATGAGCTAAAACTCGACATCAAAGCCTATCACGTCGAAGATATCGTCGATTTTGCCTTGGATCTTTTAGCCGATAAGAAAGAACATATCACATGTGAGCTTTTGCCGATCGATCTAAACGTCGATTTTGAACTTTTCGGCGTTGCACTGAAAAACCTGCTCGACAACGGCGTTACCTACTCCAAAGATGCCCATGTCACGCTTTACAACGATACAAAATGCATCTCCGTCAGCAACGAAGCACCTGCTTTGGAATGTGCACTCGAAGACTACGCAAAACCCTATTTTTTAGAAGGGAAAAAGCAAAAAAGCTCGCGCGGCCTTGGCTTTGGGCTTTTTATCACATGGCATGTCATTCGCCTACACGGTATGAAGTTAGAGTACAAACACGACAAGGGAAAGAATATTTTTACGATTTGGCTTAAAAATGAAACACCCTCACCTCTTTAATACGCTTTCTCCAAAATATGTAAATACTCGTACGTCGTGTCGGCTTTGTGATTTCTATTTTCCGTTTTGTCGGCTTTAAAACGACGATACGCTTTTTTTTCTAAGTGATAACGGCCGTATTTTGACATGATTTTGCGGATGTCGATGGCGTTCATAAGCCCTTCGTCGTTATAGCTCAAAAAAATCGAAGAAAATCGAGCCTGTTTAATCAACTCTTCAAATGCACGAAAAACCTCTTTTTTCTTACAATAGCTACTTTTCTGGTAGGCGCGTAACCCGCTAATGCCTTCGGGCGTAAACGTATCGTATAGGGCAATCGTATTGAGCAGGTGGTAATTCGCTCCGTAGTCTCGGTGATTGTAAGGCGGATCAAGGTATAAAATATCGCCTTTGATCTCTTTGATAAGCACGTTAGCGTCTTTTTGATAAACGACGTGAGAGCTGATGCCAAGCTCGCAATCGGCGGGAGCAAGAACCAACTTCCGTGCGGCGGGTTTTTTGAGTTCTTTTAAAAAAGAGCCGTAAATGGACGCGGTATTGGCTATTTTATCGGCACTTTCGATGAGAGAGGCGATTAAAAAGTAGTATGCCGCGTCGTTGATCGTGCCCGCGGTTTTCCATGCTTCGATTTGCGTGCGTATCGCATCGATTTTCTGACCGTTTTCATCGCTGAAGTAGCGTCTACCGCTTTCGCTTCCTATGCAATAATGGGTGTAAATAAACCCGGTATCGATAGGTTCAAGGGCATTAAGCTCTTCGATCAACGCGTCTTGCTCGGCAATCGTTTCGCAATTTTCGATGTAATGCTTGTTTAGCACAAAACTGTACGCTTCGCGATCGTTACTAATGATCTGCTTGACGTCATTTTTGAAGCTTCTTCCCACGATTCCCGTACCCGCAAAAAGATCGCAAAACACTTTTTGGGATAAGTCGCAACCGAGGACATCTGTAATGGTCTTTTTCAAAAAAGAGGATAATTTGTATTTCGAGCCGATATAATTCATAAGACTTCTTGTGTATCGTATGGTTTGAAAGTCTTAAGTATATCGCTTTTTGTAACGAATGTGCGTGAAAAAATTTCTACGAAAAATCTTTACATGTCAGCATTAAAATAGTACGCAAAAAGGGGAAATCTAACAATCAAACGATGAATTGAAAAAGAATTTTTGAAAGAAATGGCGAGGAAGGGATTTGAAAATCTCTATTTTATGGGATAAAAATAAAATATTTAAAAAACATACTGTAAAAACTACTGTAATAAATAAATGTTCAAAATTCGCCCCTCTCTCTCGCTCTTTGAATAGCCTCTTCAGAGCTTAGATGATGAACACACATATCAACCAACATTTTAATATCTCTCTCGTTTAAGTAAATATCTTCAATCGAATGAGTACCAATGTTTGATTTAATGCTGTCATATTGCTCTTTTGTGAGTTGGTTTTTATACTTATTGAGGATTGCTACGCTCTCCTCAAAGCTGTGTACTTCGGGAAAAATTACTTTTGCCATTGTGAACTCCTTTTGCTTACATGTCAATAATTTTACAAAAAGCGATTGTCTGTTTTGAAAGTTTCTAACGCTATAATATAACTTGTGATGACCACAAGAAAGCATTTTGCTCGATAAAATTTTAGGTGTCATTATTATAGCACAATGAAAAGTCTAAAACCTCTTGGGGTGTTGTTTACCTTTACATGTAAGGAGCAAAAAATGAATGAAGAACTTTTAGATGAAGTATTAAGCGGTAAAGCGTTTGAGGGGCTTTCTTTGAAGCTACACAAAGAGGGTAAAGACGTTATTTTACATGCAGATGAATTACCCAATGGTGGTAATTATATTGTTTACCCCAATAAAAAAGCATATTTGATAAGCTATGATGAAACATTGAAAAAAAGCATACTTGGTCGAGAACTCACTCAAGAAGAGTATGAATTGATAGGCATTGAACACTATGCCTAACCCGCTTAGAGCCATAAGACCGAAAGACCACACCCAATTAATAAGAGTCAGTGCGGTAAAAACCCATAAAGATGCAGACTTAACGGTCGGTATCCACGATTGTAATCCGCTATCTATTATTTTTAGTACACTTGTGCTACTTTCAATCGCAAAAAGAGGGGAAGAAAAAAGAAAAAGAAAGAGTAAATATTTTACTAAAAATTTTACTCTTTCTAGGGTTAAATTATTGTTTTTATTGTTTGTAAGGGTTTTCTGTTGGCTTTCTAACGAAATCTTGCATATTTTCGTTTGTGTCGTAAATGTTTTTTCTATTTTGTTTATTATCAAAAATAGCTTGTTGTGCATTTTGACATTCACGTTCTTGCATTTCATTGGATTTCTCCAATTTTTTGCACTCTTGTACCCTGATTTTTGCTTCTTCTAAATGTGCATCGTAATACTCTTTGGTTTTCGCGTCTTCGCCACAACCCGTTAGAAGTATTAACGCACTTAGACTTAGTAACCCCAATAGGATAGTTTTCACTATTTCGCTCCCGGTAATTTTGCAAACGACTTAGGGTCGTTGTGGGTGTCAAACGGATTTTTTGCGTTAGGATTAAATTCGATTGCGCGTTTTGCATTTCTGCAATCAAGTTGTTGGATTTCATTGTATTTCTCCAACTTCTCGCATTCCGCAACTCTTTTTTCCGCTTCGTCTATGTGTTGAGAGTAATACTCTTTGGTTTTCGCTTCCTCGCCACAACCCGTTAGAAGTATCAACGCACTTAGACTTAGTAACCCCAATAGGATAGTTTTCACTATGCTCTCCTTTAAATGTAATAAAGACCGCCACCGTCTGTGAGGCGATAAGATTTACTTTGTGGCTTAGCTTTCCTTAATTCAATATCTGTGAGTGGTAGAACTTTTTTAGGCATTGTTAACACCTTTTTTACAGTAGTTTTTTGAGATACTATAGACAGTGTTTATTATACTGTAAAAACTACTGTAAAAAATCTTATTTTTAATTAAATAACATCAATTTAATTCAGAGGAATAAAAGCTTTAAATCGCCTATTTATAGGTGTTTCAATATTTTATTTGATGGGATTTGAACTCTCTTGTAGGAAGAAATGGCAGAGAGGAAGGGAAAATTTGCCAAAATTTATTATATCCACAAAACCCCTTAATTGGGGGATTTGCTAACATCTTATTCCTTTTTTGATTAAATTATAACATAAAAATGTTGGACAAATAGTTGGACACTTAAAATTTTCATTGAAAAGAAATTTAAGTTCTATTCATTTTGTAGTACAATACAATCTAAAATTATTAGAGGTAATTTATGGAAGAAAAGGTATTTTTTGATAATGGTCATTTTAAAATAACTAATATAAGATTTATAAATGGAAATCAAACATATTTATTGAATGGTATTACAAGTATAAAAGCATCTTCTTTTATAGTAACTAATAGTGATTTTGTTAGAACTTTAATTTTATTTATTTTCCTCATATCTATGATTGGTTTGATTTTGACAAAACTAGCAACTTTAATAAATTTTTTAATATTAGGGATTGTTCTTGCCTTAATAGCAAAATTTTTTTATAAAAAAAGAACTAAATATATTTTAATTCTTCAAACATCAAGTGGTGAAAGTGAGGCTCTTACAACTTTTAATAAAGAGTTTTTTGATATTATCAAAACTAACCTAGATAATGCAATAGTAGCAAGAGGATAAAGCATTTTTCATCTTCAACCTCAAAAGGAATTAGGGGGTGTAACCCTTACATACTCACTACTTCTACCCGCCACTTTTAAACTTTTTTCTAAATTCTTCAAAACTCCTATAAGTAAGCTATTTACTAGCTTTTTTAGTTCTTTTTCTTCATAGTTTATTCCTTGTTTTTTTAAAATTGACATAGCCTATTTTACCCACAATTAATGAATATTTAATACTATTGAAATAATAATAATTTTAAGTTAATATTTTATAGAAATTAAAAGAGGAAGATACATGATTATAAACAGTATGATAGTTTTAGTTTTGGCATATGCTGCTCTTGGTTATTTTGGTTATTTTGATAAGATACCAATAGTTCTTCAAATTATACTAGGTGGTGTACTTCTATGGATAGTTTCAATTGTATCACAAGCAATTGATATTTCAAATGCAAAAGCAAGAAGAAATGAACTATCTAAAAAAATCCCACTTTTTAATACATCTGACATTGGAAGAAATTATATTGCATTGGGTATGGTTGAGGGTTCAGCAAATAATCAACATATAGCTATTGTTAAATGTCTGGAACAAGCTCAAGAAATGGATGCAAATGCAATTGTGAATTTTCAATTAGTTACTTCTACAAATGTTTATACTGAGACAAATGTATTTAATAAAAATGATAAAACTGTTAATTCAAATGTAAAGTATTTTTATACAGGTACAGCAGTAAAATATAAATAATTCTACATAGTTAAAAGGGGTTAAGGGTGTAACCCTTGCATACGCATCCCCCTTGTGGGGTGCTAAGTATGCTAAACAATAAAACCAATAAACTCATAAAAAAATTTAAAAACAACTAATTAAGCTCATATAACTAAAAAGGATTTATATGAGCAACTACATTTCACTACACGCAAAATACTACAAATCAAATGACTACAAACACATTTATGAACACGACTTTAGAATAAGTAATGTAACTTACAAGCTTCAATATTCAAATTACAAAAATTTTAACTATGAATTTGAAAAATTTGAAGATTTATCTAGCCAAAAAGCCCACATTTTGGCTAAAAAAAACACAAAAGCACAAGCAAAAGAAAACACTATTGTGGAATTTGTATGTGCATTGTCAAGGGAAGAAACAGAAAAAATTTTAAAAGAAAAAGATGGTTATGAAAAATTAAATAATGCCTTAAAAATGACAATGGAAGAAATATCAAAAAGGTATGGTTTTACCAATATTTTCTATGCTTTCCATGGTGATGAGGGGTATAAAAATGGGGCAGACAATATACACAATTTTCATGCCCACTTATGCTTTTATAATTTTGATTTTGAAAAAGAAAAAAGTGTATTAAGAACTCTCAAAAAAGATGATTTTGCAAAGTTTCAAGATTTGGCTGCAGAATGCTTTAAAAAATGTGGTCTTGATTTTGTGAGGGGTGAAAAAAAAGAGGTCAAGGGGAAGGACCACCTTGAGAGAAAATATTATATTTCAAGTAAGAAAGAAGTAATAAAAGATATAAATAATTATTTAGATACTAGTGTAAAAAATGTTATTCATAGCTCTACAGAAAAAGGCATTTTTAGCAATAAATTAGATACCAATCTTCTAAAACAAAACATTAAAAAAGAGGTCTTAAAAGCCCTAAAATTTGACCTTGTACCCAAAAGTGACAAAGAGAAAATTAAAAAATTTGATGAACAAAAATTACAAATTGATATGTTAAAAAAAGAAAATTTGGAGTTATTAGAAATTAAAAAAGAAGCTATAAAATTGCTAGAAAAATTTGAAAATAATGATATAAATGAAGAAAATGAAAACTTAAAAAATGATGTGAAAAGGGGTGAAGCTGCAAACAATATTTTGAGACAAGAACTAAAAATTGAGAAACAAGAAAATGAGAATTTGAATAAAAAATTATCTGAACAAAATACAATTATTGCCAATTTAAATAATCAATTACAAGCCTCAAAAATGAGCTCAAAAAACAAAAATATAGATAGATAAAATAACGCAAATTAGGATGATATTATCATTCTTTCTTGAGTTATTTGTGATTGTATATATAACCGCTTCGCTGGTTGTCGCTCTCGCTCCGTTTAAAAGAGGGGCTAGCCCTCTTTAGAGCATAGTTCACAAATTTTGTGAAAAAATAGCATTTTATAAAAATTTAAGTTATAATTAAGTTTAAATTAATTTAAGGAGTTACTATGATTTTAATAAAACTATTTTTTAAAATATTGGAAAACTTGGACGAAGATTTCCTTTTAATTTTAAAAGAAAGAAAAATGCTAGAGGAAGAAGATTTTGAGGAAGCCAAAGAATTGGCTAAAAAAATAGCTATGGACCAAGAAGAAAGAAACAAGTTTAACCTTGAACTTTTTCAAGCTCTACACGAAAAAATTGAAAAAAAAGGAGAGAGGGATGGTAACGACCTTGAAATTAAGTAAATAAAGGGGTTTTATAGCCCTTTTTAGACACTTTTTTAAGAAATCCCACTCAAAGTACAGTTTTAAAAAAACTAGGCTAAAAACCCCATTTTCTGAATGAGGGGGTGCAGGGAATTCAGGGGGAGCATTATACTTCAACTTAACTTCTCTCTAATTTTTTTGGGCTGAGAGGTACCCTCCACCACCTAGGGCTGAGCCCAAATTTTAATACGTGTAATAATTCTGACTTGACAATAACTATATTTATTTCAAAAATTCTTATTTGAAAATATATTTCTCAATGTATATTAGTTTCTTAGTATATTGTATATTTCTCATATATTTACTATATTTTAAGTTCTAGCTAACAAAACAAGAATGTGTAAAAAATATAAGAAACTTCTAGTACATTATATTTTTGAAACATTTATTTTGAAAATCTAAAGTTTACAACATACCTATTTTGTTCTTGCTCTAAAGAGAAAGGGCTTCGCCCATTTTTCAAAAGGGTCTTAAAAACTTGTGGTCAAGCACAAGTTTTTAAGTGTTGTATATTTCTCAATACTTGATAGTTTCTAAGAATATTATTACTAACTACTATATATTATATATACTTAAGTGTACTACTAATAAAAATAATAACTATTTTAAAGTTTATTGGATAGTGTAACTTGTTAGTAATTTACTGCGTAAATATACTAACAAGTTGTGTTATAAATTAGAATACAAGGTATTCTAATTTATAACTAATATGTTTAATAGAGAGTAGTTTTAAAGAGTAGTATTATTACTATATAATAAAATAGTTATTATTTTATATACAAAAATTAGTTATAAGAGTAGAATCTACTTTACAACTCTAAATAGCTCTTTTTCTATTGTTTTTTGCAAATCCCTACATTTATACAATTTTTACAAAATCATTCCATTTAAGGGCTAAAAAATGCTCAAATTTGACTTATTTTAATTCAAATTGTTCCATCAATTCTTTATAAATTTCAAAATTGATTTTTTTTGCATATGTTTGTAATGTTAATTTGTCTTCATCTGGGATAGAATGTCCCACCATCATTTGTACCAATGTTTTTTTACTAATATCTTTATTTACAAGCTTTTGTATAAATGTACTCCTTAAAGTGTGAAAAGTTTGTTTTTCTAGTAAACTAATATCTAATTTTTTTAGAATTTTGTTGGAATTTTTAGTGTGATAATTTATTATTTCTTTTTCTTCTTTTTCATTTCTGTATTTTACTTTTAAATTATCTATCAAGTCAGTAAAATCCCTTTTTTTCAAAAGTGGGTGAATTGGAACTGTTCTATTACCATTCTCTGTTTTTGCATCTTTAACAATAAATCTATCTGTTTCTACATTCTCTTTTTTTAGTTTGAGAATTTCTGATATTCTACAACCACTATAAATAGCAATTTTGAATAAATTGTAGTAGTTAAATGTTTTTTGTCTTTGCTTATTAAAAGAATAAAATTTGTCTTTATCTATTGCTAAAATTTTTAAAAGTTGTTCATCTGTAAAGTTGTCTTTTTCAACTTTTTCTTCTTTGAATTGTTTGATATTTTTTAAAAAATTCTTGTCTAAAAGCTCTCTATCTTCACCAAAATGAAAAAAACTTGAAAGTGTTTGAATGTGATTATTTAAAGTAACTTTACTTAATAGTTTTCCCTTGCTTTCACTTTCTGTATTTTGCAAATAGATTTTTAAATCATCTTGATTTTTGTAATTTAACTCATTTAAATTTTTATTTTCAAAAAACTTTTTTGTAAAATTAAAAGTACCTTGATAGCTTTGATAACTTTCAATCCCCACATCGTCGTCTGCTTTTTTCTTTTCCAAAAATTCATTATATAATGTTTCAAAATTTATAAATTTTAACTCATTTGTTTTAAGCAAAAAATCCATTTTTTGAGATAATTGATTAATTGCTGCTTCATGTTGATAGTCTTTTTTTAATGTTTTATTTTCTTGAGCCAAATCTAATGTTTTAATTAGTAGTTCTTTTTTTTCTTTTGCATTTTTCCCCCGTATTAAAAGTGTTTGTATCTCTTGCAATTTTTCTTTTTTTATTTCTTTTTCTTCTTGTAATGAATTTATCTCATCTTGTAGTTTTATGCAATTTTCTTGTTTTTCTTGTAATTTTTGTAAAATAATTTCTATTGTTTCTTCTTGTTTTTGCATATTTAAATTCTTTAAAATTTTATCTCTTAGGATTATACAATATTCTAAATTGTTACTTTTTAAAGAGATTTTGTAAGGAATGTTATGAATTTTCTTACTAAAGTAATAAACATTATTTCTTTTATAAAGGTATTTTGTGTTGTGTTGGACAGGTGTTGGACAAAAAGTTGGACACTTTAAATTATTAAAATCTAAAATCTCTTGAAAGTGGCTATTTATGGGGGTTTGAGGATATACTGGCAGAGAGGAAGGGATTCGAACCCTCGGTGAGTTGCCCCACACACGCGTTCCAGGCGTGCTCCTTCAACCGCTCGGACACCTCTCTATTTTTGAAAGAACTGGAAGTATAACGATTTTGTGCTTATTTGAGGATTAATGGCTTGACATGTCAAGCCATTAATCCTTCTTTTTTACGATTTACGAATCGCCTTAAACGCTTCAATGAGTTTTTCAAAGCCGATTTTACTTGATTTTTCAACTGCTTTAAACGCTTCGATACCCTCGGACGTACTGTTTTTTGTCGCAAAAATTTCAACGGCTTTTTTAAGCCCTTCGTGTACACGCATATGGTGATCGCCCACTTCATGAACGATGTTGGTATTGAGTAACTGTTGCACGTTTGTAAACCATTTGCCGAAGCGGCATGACGTGTGTCCCATAATGTCGGTATTTTGACGCTTTAATGCGGCATTGTAGCCTCTGAGTTTGAGTAAAATATGGTCGATTTTACCGTTACTGACGGAAATTTCGTTGGTGACGTTGTCGCATTTATTGGTAATGCTCGTCGAATTGGAAAGCACCGTTTGAATTTCGACGGAAAATTTATCCAAAATCGCCATAGAAGCGCGTGATTCGGTTTGGAACGTTTCACTCGTATCTGCCATAGAGTTGGTGTTTTGTTTCAAAATGCTGATATTCGACTCGACTTCCAAAGTCGCTTTTTGCGTGCGCTCCGCCAGTTTTCGTACCTCATCGGCAACGACGGCAAATCCGCGTCCGTGTTCTCCCGCCCGTGCGGCTTCGATCGCGGCATTGAGTGCAAGAAGATTGGTTTGATCGGAAATATCTTTAATCAAATTGATAATATCGCTAATCGCCGAAACGCTACTTGAGAGATTTTCCACGTCACGCGTAAAGTTTTGCGTGAGAAGTTGGATTTTTTCCATCGACGTTAAAATCTCTTGGGTTTGTTTCTCGACGTTTTGACCGCCGAGCATCGAAGCATCGTTCAGCGTGTTGATTTCGCCGAGCATCGTCAGGCTTTCTTCAATGGTATTTTGTAAAAAATTCATACCGTCTTCGTAACTTCCGAGTAAAATAGAAAGAAGCTCTTCTTTGCTCGTGTCTACCGACTCGTTAAGCGACGTCGTTTGAAGATCGTGTTGTGCAAGACGGTACGTTTCAACCTCTTGACGTGCGGTTTGAAGTTCTTGTTTTAAGCGTTGGTTTTCGCTTTCCAGCTCTGCGATTCGTTTTGAACCAAACATCCTTGCCCCTTTTGCGTTTTATCGAGTGGTATTATAACGCAAGCAACGTGATTTTTGCGTTACATCCTTAATAGTATCCTACACAAATTCCACTACTAAGCTGAATCTTTTTTTCCAAGGGCGAGGGTCCGAAATAGCGGCATTTTTCGATATAAATGTGGTAGCCGTAATCCAAGTTCAAATCATCGTAAAATTTTTTGAGATTGACGAATTTAATATCGCAAACGTCGATGATATTGAGTGCTTTGTAGATGCAAGAGTTGTTGCCTTCGATAAGGTGTGAGGGAGCTAGCCCCGTGTATTTGCAAAAGGCTTGAGATTGCACCATACCGCTAAGATCGGTACATTTGGCAACGATAGATCGATATTTGGGCAAGATGCTCTCTTTACGTAAAAAAACAACCCGAGCATCGTCGAATTTTGCCGCTTCCACGCCTTTCCAATAACGATAAGCGTTCGATGAAATCCCTGCAAGCAGACTCAATTCTTTGTTTAAAACATAGTGGTTGAGCCAATGGTTGTGCGTGAGGACGTTCATCTGCATGTTACATCATCTTCATACCCAATTGCGCCAAGACGATAACCAAGACCAGCCCTAAAGGATAGACGGCGGCATATGCGATGGAGGGATAATCGGTTTTGGTAATGTTGTTCGCCATCGTTAAGGTCGGCGTCGAGGTCATCGCTCCGGAGAGAAGTCCCAAAATATCGATAAAGTTCATTTTAAAAATCGCACGGCAAATCAACGCAACCACGGCAAGCGCGACCAACAATGCGCCCAATGCGACCAAAATAGGGATAAACCCGTTATTTTCTAAAGACTCGACCAAGTATTTACCCGCATTCGTACCGAGCGTTGCCATAAAGATCAACTGTCCCAAGGTTTTCAAAAGCGACGTCGAGTGCGGCGAGAGATTCCACACGATCGGTCCGACGCGCCCGAGTCGTCCGAGCACCAATGCCGAAATCAAAATGCCGCCCACGAAACTGAGCTTAATCGTTCCGACAAACGGTAACGCAAGCGGAACGCTTCCCAAAAGAATGCCGACGACGACGCCGAGGGCTATCGGTAAAAAGTCTGCCGCGGGGTATTTTAAAAGGTCGTTACCGATGATTTTCGTTACTTTTTCGGCGTACATCTCGGGAGCGACGACATGGAGTTTATCACCCAAGCGCAACGTCAAATTCGGATAAGCCGCGATGTCGATACCCGCACGTCGAACCTTCGTAATAACCGCGCGAAGCGATTTAAGCTCTTTGACCGTACCGATTTTTTTACCGATGATCTCTTTGGACGTCGTTAAAAGCCGTAAAACGATCATATTGTCGTCAAAAACATGCTCTTCGCCGATACTCTCTCCCAGAACGATGCTAAGGTTGCCAAGCTGTTCTTCCGTTCCGCAGACGCGAATGACGTCGCCGTAGCGAAGCAAAATGTCGTCGTCTTCGGTGCTATCGATTTTCTCGGTGCTCATGCGTTCGATCACCGTGGAAGTCATGGCTTCGATTTGCGATTTTTTAATTTGCGTGGTTTTAAAATTTTCGTTCGTGATGCGAAAGTTGCGTGTCAAAATATCGGGAAACCGGCTCTTTTGCGCCGCTTCGTACGCTTCAACCTCTTTTTGCAAATCAACGCGGAAAAAAACGGGCAAAAGGCGTATAAACAAAACAGTCGCGACGATACCGAAAGGGTACACCAAACCAAACATAACCGACGTTGCGGGCGTATGCTTGATCTCCAAAGCCGCCGCCAATGCCGGAACGGAAGTCAACGCACCGGTAAAAATACCGTCGATAATGGTTTTGGGCATATGCAAAAAATGTCCGGTAGCGAAGATAATCACAAACAAAACAACGAGCAAAAGTGCCGCTAAAAGATTGAGTTTGAGACCTTCGTGTTTGATCGTGTCAAAAAAACCGGGACCGGATTGTAGCCCGACCGCATAGATAAAAATCGCCAAACCGAAATACTGAAACGCATCGGAAATAACCATACCGTAATGCCCCGCGATGAGTGCTACGATAAGCATCGCGGTCACATCGAGTGAAAAACCTTTGATTTTGACGTTGCCTAAGATATAACCGACGGAGATAATGGCAAAAAGATAGAAAATTTCGTTATTGATCATAAATAAAAATGCCTTAAAAGAATTAGGCGTATTATACCTTAATTAGCCGTTACTTTTAAGGCAAACGTGACTAAAAATCTTTTTCGATTTTAAAGGCATCGAAGATAATGTCGATGGCTGACATACGCGCACCGTGATTGGTTGCATCCAAAATTTCACCGTCGCTGTAGCCAAGATCGCGCAAGGCTTGGACGTCTTTGGCTTCCACATCGTGTGGGGTTCGAACGGCTTTTAAAACGAAAAGGAGCATCGCTTTTTCTTTTTCATCCAGCTTGGCATTTTGCGGATCGGCGCGCATCGCTTCGACTTCTTTGGGCGTCCAGCCTAACATGTTAATCAGAATGGAAGCGTTCATATCGACACAGTAGCTGCAACTGTTTTTATCGGAAATGAGCATACGAATGCTAGCTAGCAAAGGCATCGAAAGACTTTTTTGTTTTAACATGTAGTATTCGATAAAGCTCATTTGCTGTTTGATCAGTTCGGGGCTTGCGCTAAAAATTTGCGCCGAATTGCTCACGCGCCCGCGCATCGCCGTAATGTTTCCGTAAAGTTCCGCCAATTCTCCCGTGGCATCTTCGGGTTTGATCGTTTGAATCAATGGCATTATGTTTCCTTTGAAAATGATGGTGTCGATACGAGCGTTTAAACGCGACTGGATAACTTGACCGTTTAGTCAAGACGCATTCTAACAAAATTTGACCGATTAGTCAAGTCTCAAAGAACTGTGCTATAATACGTTAGAAACATAAGGACGATACGATGGAAACAACACGCGATAAGCTGATAAACGCTACCTTTGACGAGGTTTTTTCACACGGTTACCAAGGTGCGTCGCTTGCCGACATTTTAGCCAAAGCGGGCGTGCACAAAGGCTCCATGTACCACTTCTTTGCCAATAAAAAAGAGATGGCCTTAGCCGCCATCGAAGAGACGATCCTCAAAAAGAATGCTGACAAATACCGCTACGTCGAAACCTACACCAGCGGCTTTTTGGAGGAGTTTTACAAGCAGTTGCATGACACCTCTGTGCGAGATTTCAAACGAGGCTGCCCCATC
Source organism: Sulfurospirillum cavolei (assembly GCF_001548055.1). GTDB lineage: Bacteria > Campylobacterota > Campylobacteria > Campylobacterales > Sulfurospirillaceae > Sulfurospirillum. The sequence goes on along the minus strand of NZ_AP014724.1, from coordinate 257,345 downwards.
GCTAACATCGTCCAAGAGATGTCCAACATTGATGAAGATTTTAATACGCTCATGAAGTCCATCTACGGAGCGTTTCGCGCGAATATTAAAGCCATTTTGGACAAAGCCATCGAAGTTAAAGAGATGAAACCGTGCGATACAACGAAGCTTGCACTTTTCATCACCTCAACCATTGAAGGTGCCATTTTAGCGGCTAAAGCAAGTGGAAATGCGCAGGATTATGTTGATGTAATCGAAGAGTTGATAGAGCATATTGAGAGGAAGAGATGACAATAGCAAACGTTACGAAGGCAGATTTGCCAGAGTTATCGATTTTATTTAAAGAGTTTATTGGTATTTTCAGTAATCTTGAAAAAATGTCATTAAGCTTAGATTTGATGATGCAAAATCAAAATTATGTTGTGCTAGGAGCTACAGTCAATAATGAATTTGTAGCTTCAGCAATGGGGATTATTTGCTTTGATTTAGTGGGAGAATGTCAACCTTTTATGGTAATAGAAAATGTGGTGGTCGCAAAAAAATTCAGAGGCCAAGGGATTGGTAAAGAACTTGTTAGAGCTTTAGAGCAAAAGGCATTAGCTGAAAATTGTCACTATATAATGTTGGTTTCTTCATCTAGTAGAGAAGGTGCACATTCTTTTTATCGATCACTTGGATATGATGTTGACGTCAAAGGTTTTAAAAAAATAATTTCTAAAACTTAGCAATATCGGAGTAGTTTTAATTCCCCGATTTTTCTACAATACTCCAAACGCAAAGCAAAAGAGGCAAGATGAAAGAGAGTACCCGCGAAGACTACGTTCGCTTGGTGTATAAAGTTGTTTTTTACATCGAGCAAAATGCGGACAAAGAGCTCAGTCTTGAGGAGCTTTCACGTATAGCGGGGTTTTCAAAGTACCATTTTCATCGCATCTTCAAAACCGTGACGGGTGAAAACATCGGCGATTTTATCGCTCGGGTAAGGCTGGTTTATTCGGCGTGGAAGCTCAAAACTGAGCCTAAGATCACCGATGTAGCGCTCTCGTGTGGGTTTGAGACCAACGCCTCTTTTTCTAAAGCGTTCAAAAACCGTTTTGGCATGAGTCCGCGTGCGTATGCGACTCAGCTCAAAGCGAAAAAAGGAGTGGTGATGCTAAAACCAACGTTTGTCGAGTTCAAACCTTTGAGTGTTTTTTACGTGAGAAAAACGGGAGCGTACGAAACCTCTTCGTGCGAGGCGTGGAGTGTTTTGATGGCGTTTGCGTATGAGCAAAAGATGAAGTTTGGAAAAAATATTATGGGCAAAGCGACGATGCACTTTGGTGTCGGTCACGATAACCCGAGTCTGGTCGAGCAAAATTTACTGCGTTATGACGCGTGCATTACTTGCGAAGATGAGAGCATCGAGCCTAAAGGCGAAGTCTTCAAAAAAGTGCTTGAGGGCGGAAAGTGCGCGGTGTTTTTGCATAAAGGTGCGTATGAAAATCTCAAATTAACCTACGCGCAGATTATGGATTGGGTGGTTGGTGAAGGTGTTGGGCTTCGAGACGCACCTTTGTTTGAAAAGTACCTCAACCGCGACCCTAGACGCACGAAACCTGAGAACTTGCGCACCGAGATTTACGTGCCGATAGTGTAATTACCCCAACACAAACGAAGCGTAACCGACGACACGGCTTGCGTCTTTGGTGCGATCGTAACTGGTGCGATAGTCCAAAAAGTAGGGTTTAAGTCCAAAGTTTGGCGCACTTTGCACCAGTGCTTTCACGCCCGTGAGTCCACAGGCTTCACAGCCGTGCGAGAGTTTTTGGAGGCTAAGCTGTGAAATAGCGTCGATGCACGTTTGATCGAGCGCGTTGGCGCGTTCTTGCGTGTAAAAATGGCTTAAATCGGTGCTAATGACAAGCAAGGTTTGCTCTTCGCGAAGTACGGTGTCGATGAGGCGTGAAAGCTCCGTATGCGCAAGGTCGCCGTAGACGATTTCGACGACTTTGGCGTGTTTGAAGTAGTGACGGATGAAGGGCATCTGCACTTCGGTGGAGTGCTCTTCGTGTGCATTGGGGTGAAAATCTAAAAAAGCAAACTCTTTTTGGAGCGTATGAGTGTACGTAAGGTCGATTTCCAGCTCGCCGCAGGGCGTGTGATACGCCTCGTACAACGCGACGGAAGCACCTGCGATGTAGACGCGATGACTAGGACCGATGACCACGACACGTTTGATGTCGGGGCATTTTAAAGCGGCGTAGCGGTAGGCAAGATTGGCGGTGTAGCCACTGTAAATGTAGCCCGCATGCGGCACGACAAGCGCTTTTGGCGAAACGTCGAAAGTCGGCTTGAGGGCTGCTTGATTAAAGTGCTCGATATAGCGTTGGATTTCAGCGCAACTTTCGGGGTAAAACATGCCGGCAACGGCTGATTTTCGTTTAGTCATCAAAAACTCCTGCGAGTTTGGTGTGGCATTTTGGACAGCATCCCTCGATCAAAGAGTTTGCCGTGACTTCAAAGCGGTGACGCTTGATCAAAACAGCGTTACATGTAACGCACCGTGTTGGGTTTTCAAAGTTTGCATTGCCGATGTAGATGTGTTTCAGTCCGACCTTTTTACCAAGATTTTGCGCACGCTCTAGCGTTTGGAGGGGCGTTGTAGGCAGTGAAAGCTCATGATAATCAGGGTGAAACGCGCTGATGTGCCACGGGGTCTGCTCTCCTAACTCTTTGGCGATAAACGAAGCGATGGAAGAGAGCTCCTCATCGGAGTCGTTTTGGCTGGGAATGACGAGAGTGGTAACTTCGACCCAGATGCCGTTTTGCTTGAAATGTTTGAGGTTTTCCAAAACGATCTCCAGGCTGCCGCCTAGATTTTTTTTGTAGGAGTCGTGGTTAAATGACTTAAGATCGACATTGACCGCGTCGATGACACCTTTCATATCATCGATCACTTCACTTGATTCAAAACCGTTGGTCACAAAGATGTTTTTAATGCCCCTTTTGTGCGCCAAAAGAGCGATGTCACGGGCATAGGGGTAAAAGATGGTCGGTTCATTGTAGGTGTAGGCGATGGAAGCACATTCGTAATGCAGTGCCATCTCGACGATCTGCTCAGGCGTGATGAACTCTTTTACATGTAAGGTTTTTTCTTGAGAAATACTCCAGTTTTGGCAAAACGGACACTTGAAATTACAGCCGATCGTTCCTAAAGAGAGTGCCCTCGTGCCCGGTAAAAAGTGGTAGAGCGGTTTTTTCTCCACAGGGTCTACATGTAACGCCGCGGGATGAGCGTAGACGAGATTTTGGATGACGCCTTGCACGTTTTTATTTACGCCGCAGATGCCGCTTTGTCCCTCTTTGAGACGGCAATAATGCGCGCAGAGCAAGCACACCAGACGAGAACCTTCCGCTTTAAAGTAGGTCATTATTTTACCTTTTCAACCTTGTAACGCCAAATATCGGGATGACTCTCCAAACACCCCGCTTCCAGTCCCGCTTTTTGACACAGGTGTGAAAAAAAGAGCTCAAAACTGGGCAGTTGCTCCCACACTTGGGGTAAAAAGGTCGCTTTTCGCGTCCCTTTTTGCAAGATGATGCCATCTTCTCCCACGCAAATTTTCGACTTCAACTCTTCAACGTCACGGTACGCAACCGCTTCAGGCGCGCTCAAAAGGGAGACTTCGATCTTTACATGTAAAAACTCTTTGGGGCTTAGCGGGTAAAAACGAGGGTCATCAAATGCTGCGGCCTTGGCATTATGTATGAGGTCGTCTAAAAAAGGGCGATGCGCGACAAGCGAGCCGATACAGCCGCGAAGTTGGCGGTCAAGCGTGAGCGTTACAAAGGTCGCTTTGGGCTTTGAAAATTCGGGAAATTGTGCGAGAAGTGCGTTGGTATCAATCGTCGAAGTGTGCTCCAAACCGTCTTGGATCGCCTGTTTTGCAAGAGCAAGAATCACATTGTGCATGGCAACTCCTTATGAGAGCCTCATTATAGAATAAAATGGCTGATACATGTAAAACATTAACACAGTTTTGCTAGACTATCGTAAGAATTTTAAGGAGCAGTGAATGAAACAATGGATGGCAATGATCGTAGGTGTCGCTCTTTTTTCAGGGTGCAGTATGAATTGGAATTTTTGGAGTCAAAAAGCACCCGAACCCGCTAAACAAGAGGCAAAAGCGGCAGATGTTCGTTTCAAATTACAACCGACGGTTTTGATGTACGAGCTCGATATTGCCGATCGCCCGTATAAAAACATGGGCGAAGTGAGTGCTAGCGTCACCAAACTCAACCCGTGGGGAGACGAGCCCAAACAAGCCGACGTTGAAGCCAAGCTCAAAGAAGAAGCTCTCAAAAAAGGTGCGGACGCGCTCATTTTCGTACGCTACGAAAAGCTCGGCGCTTCGTGGAATCGACTGAACGGCATCGAGGGCAAAGCCCAAGCCGTTAAATTTACGCATTACTAAATGATGCGCAATTTTGTACTATTTTAACGTGCAAAATTGCGTTATACTTGTGCTATGAAACTTCCACTTCTTAGCGATACGGCGTTTGAAAATATCGCCGATTCGACCGATAACTTCGCGTTCCATTTTCACGACACCTACACGATCGGGCTAACGTATCGAGGGTTATTTACGTCGCATTACGAGCATCGAATTATTCCGGTGTACGAACACACCGCGCGCATTATCAATCCGGGCGAAATTCACGGCGGAGAGTCGCATGCGTGGCAATACACCAATTTCTATCCCGACGCCGAGCTTTTAAGCACGCTGTACGAGCAGATGTACGGTGAGAAAAAGATGCCGATTTTCGAGCGACATATCATCGAAGACGAAGCACTTTTTAGACATCTTATCGCCTTTTTTCAAGCCGTTTACACCGATGAAGCCGCGATGGTCGTGGAGTCTCGACTCATCGATGCACTTGGCTATTTGATCGCGCATTATGCACGAAAAGCGGCACCCTACCCACCGACATGTCACGAGCCTAAAGCGATGTCGACGGTCATCGAGTACATCCACGATAACATCGAAACGGACATCACGTTAAACGCACTCGCCAAAACCGCACATGTGAGCAAATACCATTTTCTCAGGCTGTTTAAAAACCATACGGGACTGACCCCGCATCAGTACATCATCGCCAAGCGCGTTTGCAAAGCCAAAACGTTGGTGATGCAAGGCGAGGCACTTTCGCATGTCGCGTTGGAGGCGGGCTTTAGCGACCAGTCGCATTTTATCCGAGCGTTTCGCAAGATCTACGGCTATTCGCCCAAGACGTTGCAAAAAAGCAATTTTATTCTATAACTTCTCCATGTAAAAACGGTACACTTCACGCAAGGAGCTTGCTATGGCACATAAAAATCTTTTTTTCTTTTTACTCTTTCTTGCAATGGTCGCGTGGGGCGGTTCGTGGGTCAACGTCAAAATCATAGGACATTACGTCGGGGCTTACGAGATGATCTGGTTGCGTTTCGGCATTACCGCCGTTTCGATGGTTCCGATCATTCTTTGGTTAAAACACTCGTTTAAAATCGACCTTAAAAGCTTCGGTTTGGTTGTTTTGGTCTCGGTGACGCTCATTTTGTACAACAAATACTACTATCTCGGTACGAAATTCGGTACGGCGTCTTTGGGCGGTGCGATGGTTACGACGCTGATTCCGATTTTGACGTTTGTCTTTTTAGCGATTTTGGGAACGAAAAAAGTCACGCGCAAAGATGCGTTTGCATTGATGATAGGCGCGCTTGGCGTTTTAACGATGTTGCACATCTGGACGTTTGATCCGGCGCATATCTGGGTGATCCACAACCTTTACTTTTTGCTGGCGGCGATTTTGTGGGCGGTGCTCACGATTATCAGCTCCAAGTCGACCAAGATTTCGCCGATCGTGTTTACGTTTTACATGTACGTCGTTACGGTTGTGCTCGATTGGGTTTTTTTTGCCGATATCGGCGCGTTGCCTTTTGCGTCGTTCGATCGTGTTTTTTGGATCAATATCGCGTTGATTTCACTCGCCGCGTCCACGTTTGCCAATACCATTTATTTTTTAGGCATTGAAAAACTCGGTGCCGCGGAAGTGAGTTCGTTCGTCTTTTTCGTGCCCTTCTCCGCCATTATTTTAAGTGCGCTCTTTTTGGACGAGAAGCTGGACGTCTTTATCATTTTAGGAACCGTTTTGACGCTTTATGCGGTTAAATTGCTCAACAATATTACAATTTTAAAGCGACGCCGAAAAAACGTTGAATAGCCTCAAAGTGGCGCTCAAGTCCCTCAAAACTGTGAGTGCCGCCCTCTTCGACAATCATCTTCGCTCCCTCTAAAACATCAAACGCCTCTTCGTAGTCTAAGACCTCATCGCCTTTTTGAAGCAAAACAAAGAGGTTTTTGAGATTGGGCTCTTCGATCTCGTAACTCTCTAGCATTTCGACATGTGAAGCGTTCCACTCATACGCCGAGTTATCGTAATAATTGACTCCGTGTCCGATGGCGCGATCTAAAGTTTCGGGTGCATTGATCGCGGGATTGATCAAGACGGCTTTGAGATGGTACTTATCGCTCAAATAAAGCGCGTAATACCCGCCCAAAGAAGAACCCATCAAATAAACCGTTTCGTTCGCGAGATACGACTCGATCAATTCGTCAAGCGTGTGAATCGCAAGATCGGGAATCGTCGGCAAGGATGGCGCAATAAAGCGAATGCCCTTTTCGTGAAAATGCGCACGCAACAATTTTGCCTTGTTCGCTTCTCCGCTTGAGCCGAATCCGTGGATGTAAATAATCATAAGCGCTCCTTTAAAAGTTCATTTTCGTATTGTAATCAAAACACAATTAATAACACCGTAGCGGCTTTTGATTTAGGCGTGATTTTATATAATTCGCACACGACAACAGGCGGAAGAAGGCAAAACAACATGGAAAACAGTGAGGTCATCGACAGTGTTTGCACGTATTGCGGTGTGGGATGCGACATCGCGGCAAACGTCAAAAACAATCGGATTGAAAGTATTTTCGCTCATGCCGAAGGCGTGGTATCCGAGGGAAAACTCTGCGTCAAAGGCAAGTACGGCTACGAATTTTTAAATGCACCCGACCGGCTCAAAGTGCCGCGTATTAAAAAAAAGTTTTTAAAAGAGAACCCAAAAATCGCCCAAGCGATAGCCTCAAGGCTCCGATCGCTTGATCAAACGTGGTTTGAAACCGACGTGGAGGGTGCTACGACGGCATGCGCGATGAAACTCCAAGAAGTGCAAAAACGCTACGGTAACAAAAGCATTTGTGCGATCGGAGGAGCGCGAACCTCGTGTGAAAGCTCCTATCTTTTACAAAAATTTACGCGCTTTACGCTCGGTTCGCCGCATGTCGATAATTGCGCGCGCATTTGCCACTCTCCTAGCCTTAAAGGTATGCGAACGACCATCGGCGAGGGTGCGGCGACCAATCCGTATAACGACATTTACCATGCCGAATTTATCGTCGTCATCGGCTCTAACACGACCGAAGCGCACCCGATCATCTCCAACCGTATCGTCGATATGGCGACCAAGCACGACAACCTTGCGGTGTTCGACGTCCGAGAGATTACCTTGCACCGTTTGGCAAAGTACAAAGGCATTATTCCGCACGAAGCCAATTTGCTGATTTTAAATATGATGGCGTACGTGATTATCACCGAAGAGCTTTACAACGAACATTTTATCGCCGATCGAACGCTGGGTTTTAACGACTTTAAAGAGCGCATTTTAAACGACCCGTTTGCCAATCCGAAATACTTCGAAAAGCTCGAAGGATACGAGTATTTGAGCAAAATGATCCCGAAAGTCGCACGCGAATACGCACTCAAAAAATCGATGATCTTTTGGGGTTTGGGTGTAACCGAACATGTCGACGGATCGTTTGCGGTTATGGCGATCACGCATTTGGCGTTGATGACGGGAAATATCGGCAAGCAAGGAGCGGGCCTGATGCCGCTTCGCGGACAAAACAACGTTCAAGGTGCCTGTGATATGGGAATGTTGCCCTATTACGCTCCCGATTATCAAATGCCCGACGAGATCGGATTGATGACGCCCGAATTGATCGACGAAATGATCGACGGGCGCATCAAAGCCGTGATCAATATGGGTGAAGATTTGACGCATGTTCATCCCAATACCGCTAAAATCGAAAAAGCACTTCAAAAGACCGAATTGATCTTCGTACAAGAACTCTTTATGACGAAAATCGCCGAATACGCCGACATCGTCGTAGGCGTCAAATCCGCTTACGAAAAAACGGGCGTTTACATCAACGCCATGAGACGCCTGCACCTTTCGCAACCCTTGGTGCGAACCGATCTGCCCGATGATTGGGAAGTGATCCAGTTGTTAGAAAAAAAGATCAAAGGAACGTATGCCTACGCCGATTCGAAACAGATATGGGACGAAGTGCGCGAAGTGGCATACCGCCGTTTTTCGGGTGCGAGTTACAGCAGACTGGAGCGACACCGCGTGAGAGGACTTCAATGGCCCGTCCATACCGAAGACACGCCCATTTTGCACCAGCTCGATTTTCGTACCGAGGACGGTTACGGACGTTTTCATTACCACGCGTACGAACTTCGAGGCATGGTCGAAGCGTTGCATGAAAAGCGTTTAAGCGGTTATTATTTGACGACCGGACGAACGCTGGCTTTGTACAACAACGCTTCGCAAACGTTGCGCTGTGAAAAGCTCGCCAAGCGTTACGAGGAGACGGTGCTCTTGGTCAATGAAGCCGATGCGGCGGATTTTACAAGCGAAAGAGTCGTCTTAAAAACCGAATTCGGACAAAGTGCGCCTTTAAAAGTTCAATTGACCGACAAAGTTCGACCCAAAACGCTTTTTTGTACTTTTCATCACGCCGATGCCGACATCAACCGACTCTTCGGCGACCGATGCGACGTCTTCACGCTCACGGCGGCATTTAAGTCGATCAAGGTCGAAGTCGTCAACCTTTAAAACACTGCGTACGACACCGAAACGATCTTACTTAAAACATCGATTGATGCTAAGATCGTTTCGGTACGACGAATGTTTCTCGAAGTTTAGCGGTATACCTTAAAAAAAGTATTAACCTCGTTTTAATCTATTTTCACTATAATGTCTCCAATTCAAGACTTCGAGAAAAAAGAACTTCAACGAAAACCTACCGGATTTGGGATATCCTCAGTGAGTATGTAGGTTTTTACATACGATATTGACGGGTTGCTCCCCATTAAATTTTTATGTATACGAGTTTGTGCCGCGCCGCACTTTAAGTTTGTTTTGAAAAATTAATCACAACGGAAATACATTATGCAAACATTTGAATCTTTCGGTTTACACCAAGATATTCTCAAAGCCATTACCGAGGCCGGTTTTAAAGAACCGAGTCCCGTTCAACAACAAGCCATTCCTTTGGTTCTCCAAGGTCACGACATCGTCGCACAAGCCCAAACCGGAACGGGTAAAACCGCGGCATTCGGTCTTCCGACCATGAGCATGATCGATGCGAACCTGAACAAAGTCCAACTTTTAGTCATTACTCCTACACGCGAACTCGCGACGCAAGTCAGCGACGAACTTTATTCGCTCGGTCGTTTTTGCGGTATTAAAACCGTTACGATTTACGGAGGAAGTTCCTATTCCCGTCAAATCGGTTTGATCGAAAAAGGGGCTAGCGTCATCGTCGCTACTCCGGGACGAATGCTTGATCTTCTCAAAAACGGTAAATTACCCGGTTTTGCCCCTAAAATGGTTGTCTTAGACGAAGCAGACGAAATGCTCGATATGGGCTTTTTAGAAGACATCGAAGAGATTTTTACCTACCTTCCCAAAGAACGTCAAACCCTTCTTTTTTCAGCAACCATGCCCGATCCCATCAAACGTCTTGCAACCAAGATTTTGCACGAACCGCAATTTGTGAGCATTACGCCCAAAGACCACACGACGAATGAAGACATCGAACAACTCTATTACGTTATTAACGAATACGAAAGAGACGATGCGATGATTCGCCTTTTGGATGCGCTTGAGCCTGAAAAAGCCATCGTTTTCTGCCGTACGAAAAAAGAGGTCGACCGCCTTTCAACGCAACTGATGGCAGTAGGACATGCGGCCAAAGGCTTACACGGCGATATGGAACAAAACCAACGCGAAAGCGTCATTAAGGGCTTTCGTAATTCCCAAATCGAAATTTTAGTCGCAACCGACGTCGCCGCCCGCGGTTTGAACGTCGCCGACATCAGCCACGTGTTCAACTACCATATGCCGTTTGATCCGGAAAGCTACGTTCACCGCATCGGCAGAACCGGACGTGCGGGTAAAAAAGGAACGGCGATTACGCTTGTCACGCCGATCGAATTTCACTCTATGCAACGTATCGGCAAAAAAGTCGGCTCAAAAATGGAACACCGCATGGTTCCAAGTCTTCGAGACGTCAAAGAAAACAAGCTCGTCAAAATTGCCGACGAGATCAAAAATGCCGAAGTTAACGACAGTGCAAGCAAACTTTTAGCCCTTTTGGAAGAAGAGATGGATATGTCGCAAATCGCGCTTAAACTACTCTCTAACCTTTTACGCGAAAACAGTCCCGTAGGACCGGATAAAATCGGTTTGGATAAAAAAACATTCGAAAACGTCGTCAAAAATATCGAAGAGCGCGAAAACAGTCGCGGAAGAAGCGGCGGCAGACGCGATAGCAGAAGCGGCGGATACCGAAGTTCTTCACGTGAGGGCGGCGGCTACAGAGGCAGTCGTGAGGGCGGTTCACGCGATAGCGGCGGTTACAAAGGCTCACGTGATGGCGGAAGCAAAGACGCGCGTCCTCCAAGAGGCGAAAGCCGTAACCCGTTTGCCAAAGAAGGCGGCGGATACAAAGGCAATCGCGACGGCGGCGAGAGCAGAGCTCCACGTGCACCCAGAGGGGCCAAACCAAGCGGCGCACCGCGCTCTGACGCAGGACGCGCACCCAAAGCCGCACCGAGAAACGCTTACAAAAAAGACTAATTTTTAAGAAGATGGCGTGAAACAATCACGCCGTCATTTCCATGAATATTTACTGCTCGATAGCTCTTTTCAATGCTTCACTGTCTCCCACATATTCTACTTTTTCGACCTGTTTATGGTTGAGAGACACAAGCGTAATACCGTCTATTTTCGCACCTTTTTTAAACTTTTCAGCTATAGCTCCATCCAAAATGAGATTGACACTATAGGGTTGTGTTTTAAGATCGGGAAGCGCAAACGTATTGCGTATAACCACGGGCATAGGACTGATGTCCGCCACAAATGCGACATGATACTTTTCTAAATAATCCGCACCTTGTGCTCCAAGATACGCTTTGACCGTATGCCCCGTATCTTTTGCAAACACTAAAATCAACGTATGAATCGAATCGTCCAGCGTATGTGCTTTTCCAAATTGATCGAAAAGGGTGTAGGAGATCGTTGATCCAACATTCAATCCATCGCTTAGCGACACCGAAGCAGTCTGTCCCGCATACGTATCTTTACCTTTCAAAAAAAACAGCACTCCCGCCGCAACGACCAGAAGAACCGCCAAACCCAATACTATCTTCTTCATATCAAACCTTATATACTCAATTTACGGCGTAACGTACCGTAACCGTTTTTGACGCTACACCCTATCAAACGCCAATTTAAGACCTAACAACCCCAACACACTTCCTGCGATTCTGTCGATGTATCTCTTCGTGCGCAAGTAAATCTTTTGCGCTTTTTGCGTCGATAAAAGACCTACAACACACGAGTACCACGTAGCATCGATGATAAACGCGATGAGACAGATAAACAGCGTTCCAAAAGGCGGCACCTCTTTTGGAAGCAACGCAGCAAAGATACTTCCGATGATAATGGCGGTTTTTGGATTGCTCATCTGTGTCGCAAACCCAAATAAAACAGCTTTGAAAAAACTCTTGGGTTTTTGCTCCAAACTAAGTGTGGTTTCCAAAGGTGTATCGGCGTATTTCCACATTTTATAGGCTAAATAGACCAGATACATCCCTCCTGCTACTTTTAAAGCGCCGTATAAAAAAGGCACGGTTTCTAAAATGGCGTAGAGTCCAAAAATGGCTAAAAGCGAAAAAACCACAGCACCCATCCCCAAACCGATCGCCACCCCAAACCCCTCTTTGCGAGACTTTGAAACAGCCGTTTTGGCGATCAAGATAAAACTAGGTCCCGGACTCATCGTCCCTAACATAAATACCGTTGCTATCGCTAAAAGAAAAGCATATTCACCCATGATGTGCCTTTACATGTAAAAATTTTTACCAGAATTTTGGCTTATGAAAGTTTAGCATGTGAATGTGGATAGCGAGATAAGAGAGGTTGTTTAAATGGTTTTTTTGATAGGATTTCTTGGAAAATATTTACATGTAAAGAGAAAAGTTAAAAGTTTAGCCCAGAGCCCTAATACACTAATAAAACTCTTCACCTATCAGTTTATGATTATAAATTTTAACTTATTTTTGCTACTATAATATCTAAACAAATTTAGATATCATAAAAGAGATAAAATGATCGATAGAGATTTAAAATTCATCCAAGTACTAAAGCAACATCCAATAGGTGAACTAAGTTGGTTTTTTAGACGATCATTACAAGAAAATGGCATTAACTCAGGGATTATTGATAGATTAATGGTTTGTAAGCAAAAATATGATTTTTTATATGAGTTATATAAAATATTAGATGAAGCAACAAATGGTTGTAACAAAAACAATAGACAAAAAATCATAAAAGAATTTGGAAACTATATTAATTTTGAATTTAATTTTACTGACGACAGTAAAATGATTCACAATATATTTCTTAATTTTAAAGATTACAATAAAGTTTGTAATATAGATGATTAAGTAAATTACTTTTTTGAGGTGCGTGACACCATCGCGCCCTCATACCCCGTCGTTTTTACCGCTTCTAAAAATGTCTTATCGTCGATGCCATCTTTGGCGATAACGACGGCTAATTTTGTCTCCAATGTCACCTTGGCATTTTCTACACCCTCAACACTTTTGAGTGCTTTTTTGACCGCTGTGGTGCACATCGGGCAGTGCATTTCAGCCACTTTTATGACCACTTCTTCTTTGGCAAAGAGCATCAACGGTAAAAGGAGTATCAACCATTTTTTCATTCATCGCTTCCTATCAATAAATTAACCCATTCAGGATACAACAATACGACTAAAATAACGCCTAGAAGTATCGAATAAAACCAGATATAACGCTTTCTCTTTTGAGGGTTACATGTAAAGGTATGATGCGCGTAACTTCGCCATGAAAGCCACAAAACAAAGAGCGATAAAAGCGAGAGCGGTATACGAAAAGGAGTGAGTGTTTCTAAAAAACTTAAAAATCCAAAAGAGATACCAAAGAGTAAAAACAGCAGTGGAGGCAGACAGCATGCGGTTGCCCCAACCGCTGAAAGCAGAGCTGTTAGTACGCCTAGAATCTCTTTTTTCATCGCTTAGAGTTTTTCTTGTGAGACAAAACTGTACGCAAATGCCGCTGGTGCGTAGTAGTCTAAGACATCATCTTCCACTTCCGCGTACGGGTAGCCAAACATATTGAGTGGTTTTTGCGCTGGTGTTGGTGAGAGTACAAAGTCACGCGCGGTGTTGTAGCCCATCCAGTTCATCTCCCAGTTGCCGAAGAAATACTCACGAACCTCTTTGATAAGTGGATCGTTTAGCGTCATTTTCTCGGTCAAGATGACTTTTGCGACATCGGCAGGATCGCATGGAACCCAGCCCGCGCCATCAAGGTAAAACTCTGCCCTACAGTGCTCACCTCCCGTGATCTTCGCGAGTCCGTTTTCATCACTGCTTCCGCACGCTTTGGAGTAGCGAGAACTGCCTAAACGGATACCAAAGATCTCACGCGCAGGAACACCTACACTTCTAAGAAGTGCCACAAAAACAGAGCTGATGTCGGTGCATTTTCCACCCATGATGTTCTGCTCGATCGCTTTGCCTGCATCACCCACGCCACAACCCACAACAGCGTTGTCACGGTACATATTCTCAGTGACCCATGCGTAGATCGCTTTGGCTTTATCGAGGGGCGTTTTAGCCTCCGCGGTGATTTTAAGCGCTAACTCTTTGACTTTACCGCTCGTTGGGATGTGCGCCGTTGGTTTGAGGTAGTGTGCGACATCTTTAGGGTATTTGGTAGAAGCGGTTGCTTTGCTAAGATCGGCATTGCGCTCATTGGTTGTGATGGTGTAAGTGACTTCAAGCACTTTTTCGCCGCCATTTTTCCACTCAGCGTAAAGTGTTCGAGCTTTATAAGCATTTTTATCCGTCACATAGGCATTCGTTGCATTGGAGCTAAATTTAAAATCGCTCACTTTTTGATAACTTGTTTCCTGAGGAAGCGGAACCCACAATTTGGTTAAACCGTTTTTGTTTTCGTGTTTGAGGTTATAACTGTTTTTGACGAAAAAAATACGCGTTTTGCTCTTTGGTTCACTCGCTTCTAAGATCGAAACTTGAGGGAGGATGACCGAACTAGCCCCTAGAGCTACGCAGCCTTTCATAAACGTTCTTCTTTGCATAAAAGATCCTTACATGTAAAGTGGCACGAAGAGGGGAAAAACATAAAAGAAGTCATAAAGTATGGTTGTTGCGATTATGTTTGTCTAAGCCTTAGACGTCGTGCATTGAGAGGATTCTACAGTGAGTTTGCTTAAAAAAACCGTTTGGAGTTTTTCTAAAAACGAAAACTCTAAACGGTTTAATTTGCTTAAGAAACGGTTGCGCTCTTATGGCTTTTGACGCTCTTTTTCTTAGCCGCGGCTAAGGCTTGTTTAGAAGATTTTTGCGTTGGTTTATGAGCTCTTGGCGTATTTTTCGATGCTACTTTTGATGCGGAATGCGTTGCATGTTTGACGTTTTTTTGAGGTGCTTTATGGGCTTTTTCTTTAACCGTATGTTTTTTGGTTTGAACCGTATCACTTGTAGTGCTACCGCTTGCATAAACGCCTGAACTTAAAACTAAAAGACTGACTAAAACTGCGAAGAAACGTTTGAACATCTCCTTTTCTCTCCTTACTGAAAAATAAAATCGCATTGTACTCCGATTTCATAAACAATGTGTCATTTTCCGTTTTTTATACCTCCCGTCCAATAAATCTTTACAAAATCTTTAATTAATATAGTAAACATATACCAAAAATTTTATATAATTTACAAGAGTGAACGCTTTTTGCTTACGAACATCAAAACTCAGTTTAAAGGATACCTCGATGCATTTTTTAGTTGTTGACGATAGCTCAACCATGCGTAGAATTTTGTGCAATACCATCAACAGTATCGGCTATACGACCACGGCCGCCGAAGACGGAATCGATGCACTGGAAAAAGCGAAAGATCAAAAATTCGACGTGATTATGACCGACTGGAATATGCCGCGAATGGACGGACTGCATTTGGTACGAGCACTCCGAGCGATGGAAGAGTATAAAAAAACGCCGATTATTATGGTAACGACCGAGGGCGGCAAGCAAGAAGTCCTTACCGCAATCAAAGAAGGCGTGAACAATTATATCGTCAAGCCTTTTACCGCATTTGTTTTAA
This sequence comes from Sulfurospirillum cavolei, assembly GCF_001548055.1. GTDB lineage: Bacteria > Campylobacterota > Campylobacteria > Campylobacterales > Sulfurospirillaceae > Sulfurospirillum. The sequence goes on along the minus strand of NZ_AP014724.1, from coordinate 241,773 downwards.
GAGAAAAACTCAAAGACATCGTCTAAAATCTAAAAAGCCTCGGTTATGATACCGAGGCATCAAAATGAATCGTAAAGAAATTCTGCCCTTCCGCGTAAAGATAACTCAAACGAAACCCGTGTTTTTCGACAATCGCGTTTGCGATGTACAAACCAAGTCCCAAGCCGTTGCTCGATCCTTCCGTCGTGCGATTGAACGGGCGTGAAAAATCGCGACAACTCTCTAAAAGAGCCTCGCCGTAACTTCCCACCGTTAAAGCGTGCACGTCAACATCAACCTCAATCGCTTCGCTCGAATGTTTCAAAGCGTTGTCAAGCAAGTTTTTGACCGCCGTCGCAAAAAGCTCAAAATCGACGTTGATCAAAGGGGCTTCTTCGTGGTAGCGAAAGTGAATACGTTTCGTATCGCACAACAGTAAATCCATCGCATGATCGAGCACGTCCACCAAACGGTACTCCTTAGCTTCGAGCACCCATTCGTTGGAACTCAACTTCTCAATTTTTACCATTTCGCCCAAAAGCGTTTCCAAACGCTCGAAAATACGCTCCATCTGTTCTTGTTTTTGATTGTTTTCCAAAGTGTTTGAGAGCAGCTTCCCTTTCATAATCGGCGTTTTGAGTTCGTGAAGGATATTGCGTAAAAAAAGCGTTCGCGCCTCTTTTAACATGTGAATCTTTTCCATCGCCAGATTAAACTCGACCGCGATTTCGCCTAACTCGTCTTCGCTTTCAATCGCAATAGGGTGAAATTTTTTTCGTTCGCCCACATGCCGAATGTCGCTTTTCAGCTGCCGCAAACGAAGTAACTTTTGAAGTACCATCGTAAAAAAAAGAAGCAATAAAACATTAATCACGCCGCCTAAAATCCATAAACGGTACGGTGAGTAGCTTTCGGTATTTTCCAAAACCGACTCTTCCGCAAACCTCGGTTTCATGGGCGCATCAAAAGGCATCGGATGTTCTTTCGCAAAAGGCGGAGGCGGCGGAGGGGGATTGGGAACGAAAAAGAGTCGCTTTTCAAAAAGTACCATATGAAAAAACGGATCTTCCAAGAGTTTTTCTCCCACGTTATCGAGCAAGTGTTTATCGAGCAAAGAGATGCGGACGCCGAGTTTTGCGAGTGATGCGTCTTGATCGTCGGGATGATCGTGTAAGATTTTAACCGCCATAATAAAACGCTGAAACGTAAAGTACCGCAAATCGCTTTGCTGGCGTTTGTATTCGATCATGAAAGCGATGTTAATGACCGTGAACGTTAAGGCAAAAAAGATGCAGATAAGCGTTAAGATAGAAGCTTTACGCATTGACGAATTTATACCCGACTCCTCTTACGGAGACGATAAAACGCGGCTTTTTAGGATCATCGCCTATTTTTTGGCGAATTCTACCCATAATCACGTCGATACTTTTTAGACTGCTTTCGTATTTGATCGAACCGATGTTTAAGAGCAATTCTTCTCTGGAAATCACAAACCCTTCTTTTTTTAACATGTACGAAACGATGTCGTATTCCGCCATGGTTAAACGTAGCTCGCGATCGGCTCGCGTGACCGTATGACGCTCTTCGTCGATACAAAACGTTTGACATGTCGCTTCGTGATGCGTACCGTTCGTCGTGCCTCTTCGTAAAATAGCCCGTAAGCGAAAGGCTAATTCTCTAGGATCATAAGGTTTGGGTAAAAAGTCGTCCGCACCCCGCGCAAAACCCATCTCTTTATCGTTCATATCGGAGCGCGCCGAAGAGATGATAATCGCAAGGGAAGGAAACGTTTCGCGAACGATACGGCAAATTTCAAGTCCGTCGATTTGCGGTAAAGAGAGATCAAGCACCAAGGCGTCGAAATTTTCGTTTTGCAACGCGACAAGTCCTTCCAAAGGCGTACATGTCAAGAGCGTTTCGATCTGCTCTTTTTCAAGCGCGTTTTGAAGCAGTTGTCCCAATTCGACGTCGTCTTCGATCATTAAAATCTTAATCATGGCTTGATTATAGCAAAGCGCAAGTAAATGAAGAGTAACACAAAAACCGCGCCTTGCTTAGAGCGCGGTTCCTAAACTAAGCGTTAAAGCTAACGGACATTCCCGACAAGGTATTTTGAGAAGCATAGTTCGAAATGATTTGCGCTAAAAGCGTTTTCATCATCTCGTCGTTGCGATCCATCGTACGCTCTTGCGTAGAGGCTACCTCGGAAGTATTTGTCGTCGTATCGCTTGAGTTTTGTGAATCCCGATAAGCACGTGCTTCTGCGGCACTTACCTTACCGTCGCCGTTGGCATCGGCATCGTCAAAGTTCGAAGCCAGCGTCTCAAAAAGCGAAGATAAAGCACTATCTGTCGAAGAAACGTCATTTGCCATAGCCGAAAGTTCGTCTTCGGTATAGCCCGTATCCTCTTCCTCAGAAGAAGAAGGCGGCGGTGGGGGCGGGGGCGTGCCTCCTGCCGCAGATACGGTACTCATCTCCGTCGTATCGGTGCTCGATTCGCTCGATTGACGATAGCTCATCGCTTCGGCAAATGTCACTTTTCCGTCTCCGTCGGCATCGGCGGCGTCAAAATTTTCGACCACCGAAGAGAGCAAATCTGCCAAAGGATCGTCCGTAGAGGAAACCTCTTTCAATAAAGAAGTCATCTCCTCTTCGCTCAATCCGGTATCGTGCTCAGACGAGGATGAAGGCGGCGGAGGTGGGGGCATAGAACCTGCCGCCGAAGAAGACATTTGCGCTAGCGTAGAGTTCAACTCATCAAAACTAACGGAACCGTCTCCGTCGCTATCCATAGCAGTAAAAGCACTACTGATAGCACTTTCGTCACTGATGGAAAGCGCCAAAGCGGCACTACTAAACTCGGCACTATCGATTGATCCGCTTGAATCGCTGTCCATAGAAGTAAGCAACGCTTCTGCGAACGAGGACTCGGACGTAGCGGAATTTTTAGTACCGTAACCGTACGTTGCGCCCAAAGACGCTCCGTAAAGAGAATTTGAGCTAAGCGTCATCTTCTCCTCCTGTTTTTGGCTTGGGAATTTCCCGATAGCAATCCTAACGCCAAAGCGGTAAACGGTGGGTAACATCGAAAAAGTTTTTACATGTAAAGATTTATTACGGTAAAAGCGGCAGTCCCAACTCTTTTAAAAAGGCATTGTGTTCTTTTAAAGCCTCTACGATTTTCTTCTCCGCTTCCGCAAGTTCTTGATGTACGGCATTAAGGTCGATCTCTTCTTCTTGCACGGCAGTGCTGATGTAGCGAGAGATATTTAAGTTGTAGCCCTCTTTTTCGATCTCTTCTAAGGAAACACGACGAGCGTATCTCTCTTCTACTCTTCTGTACTGATACGTCGCGATGATTTTTTCGATGTCCTCTTCACGCAAACGGTTCTGGCGTTTTCCTTTTTCAAAATGTTCCGCCGCATTGATAAAAAGCACATCATCGTATTTTTTACACTTTTTAAGCACCAATATACACACAGGAATACCTGTTGAAAAGAAAAGATTGGAAGGCAATCCGATAACCGTGTCGATGTGTCCATCTTTGAGGAGTTTTGTGCGTATACGCTCCTCTGCTCCACCACGAAAGAGTACACCGTGCGGCAAGATGATCGCCATCGTACCGTCCTGTTTTAAAAAGTGAAACCCGTGCAGTAAAAAAGCAAAGTCCGCCGCAGACTTAGGCGCTAACCCATAATTTTTAAAACGAAAATCTTCACCCATCGTTTCATTGGCTTCCCACCTATAACTAAAAGGAGGATTGGCGACGATGGCATCAAAGGTCATCTTTTTAGCAGGGTTTGACTCTCTGAGCATCTCCCAGTCATTTAAGAGTGAGTCGCCATGGTGTATCTCAAACTCCGAGTCTTTGACCCCATGTAGAAGCATATTCATCCGTGCAAGGTTGTAAGTTGTGATGTTTTTTTCTTGTCCGTAGATTTTCCCGATGCCATGCGCGCCTAACTGTTTACGAACATTTAAAAGCAAAGAGCCTGAACCGCACGCAAAGTCAAAGACTCGCTCTAGTTTTTTCTTTTTGCCCGTTGTTGGGTCTTGACTATCGAGTGTAACGATGGACGATAAAATGGTCGAAATTTGTTGAGGGGTGTAAAATTCTCCTGCTTTTTTGCCTGAACCTGCGGCAAACTGACCGATGAGATACTCATACGCATCGCCTAAAATATCGCTAGAGGTTGAAAAACTCGCAATGCCATCGGCAATTTTTTGGATGATCACGCATAGCTTTTCATTGCGTTGAGCGTAGTTTCTTCCGAGCTTTTCAGAATCAAGATTGATTTCGGAGAAGAGTCCTTGAAAGCTGCTTTCAAACGATTCATTTTCGATATACTTAAACCCGTCTCTTAGTGTCTGTAACAAGTCAGTGTGTTGTGTGCGAGCCATCTCAGCGATAGCTTTCCATAAAAAGCGCGGCTCTATGACATAATGCACTTTTTTACGCATTTGCGCTTCAAAGGCTTTGACATCACTTTTGTTGGCATCATACCACAACTGAAGCGGTGTGATGCTAGGGGTTTTAGTATTGTCAGGGTAGTCACTTCCGAGTTCTTTTTGGACGGCACTTTCGTAATTGTCGGAAAGATAACGCAAAAATAAAAACGAGAGCATATAATCACGAAAGTCATCGGCATTCATTGCTCCACGGAGATTATCGGCTATGCTCCAAAGGGTTTTTCCTAATTCTTGGTATTCTGTCTCGCTCATCTTCTCTTTGTCACCTTTTCTTCGAGTTGCTTTAGTTCTTCCAAGTCTTGCCTATCGGCTTCGATAGCTTCTTCTTTTTTTCGTTTTGTATCAAAAACGGCATACACCTGCTCAACCATCTTTTCCATCTGCTCTTTGCTGATGCTTCCATGCCCTTTGAGGAGCTTTTTATCGTTAAACTCGATAATACGGTCGATGTTTTCTCTCCAAAAATCCATGCTGAGATCGTGACGGTTTTTGGCTCTTAATTCTGCCGTTTCTAAAAATACAACGACAAAACGGTTGAGGCTATCGAGTTCGTCCTCGGTCAAATAATTTTTTGCGGTATAAATATCGCTTTTTCGCACCTTTGAGCCTTGAAAGCTTGTTAGTGCCATATTGGGAGCTGACGCATCGGCGCGATGGGTAATAATCTCGGCGGCAGTGTGTCCGGTGATGGCAAATAAAAGCTTATTTTGCGTATCGGCGTAAAAGAGTTGCGTCGCTTTATCGCTCGCATCATAATCACGACTCAGCGCAAAAAGCTCTCGCACTTTTTGGTAAAAGCGTTTTTCGCTCGCCCGTATATCACGAATGCGTTCGATAAGCTCATCGAAATAATCAGGTCTGCCGTCTGGATTTTTAAGGCGTTCGTCGTCCATGACAAAGCCTTTTATCATGTATTCGCTCAGGTTTTTATTTGCCCATTGGCGAAACTGAGTACCACGTTTGCTTCGCACCCGAAAGCCTATGGCTAAAATCATCGCTAGGGAATAATAAGCAACAGAGTAGTTTTTGCCGTCACTCGCAGTTGTTAAGTAATCCTTAACAACTGAATCTTTATCCAGCTCACCCTCGTCAAATATATTTGATATGTGCATACTGATATTTGGGATGGATGTTGCAAACAGTTCGGCAATTTGGCTTTGATTCAGCCATGCCGTGCCATCTTTGGCTAAAAGAGAAACGGAAGCCTTGCCATCAGCAGTGTTGTAGATGATGATATTTGTTTTGATTTGATTCGTCATTATTTAAAATTGTCCCTATTATTTTGCTATTATTTTCTTGTAAATCAAACAACCATCAAGCAAATTTATCACGGGAAAACCCTTGTTATAGGCTGTTCTATATCTATGATCAGTAAAATTTAAGTTCTCAATGAAACAACGGTGAAACAAATTTAAAATCATTTTGCCCACCATGGTATATACTTTCTTGCTTTGCTTCCAACACTCTCATCATAGATAAAGATTTTTTTCTCTTTAAGCGTTTCATTAATGATTTTTGAAACCATAGAAATATTTTTTTTATCTATGTCAAATCTTTCTCTTAAAGAAGTATTCGTCATATAGTCTCGTTGAATATATCTTAAACTCGCATGTTGATAACAAGCTCGTGTTTTATCTGACTTATCCATATCTTTAAGTTCTTTGTGAGCAAATAATATTGCTACCGTATGCTCATTGGTCTTTTCAAATATAGGAGCGGGAAGTTGATAGATTTCGCTTTGCATTACTATTTTATCAACACCACTGCCTCTCTCTTCGCAAACACCAATTCGTCTCATAAAAGAAGCCAAAGCCTCATTTCGTGATTTTGGGGGAGAGTCTAAAAATCTATCGGTATCAACAAGTGGAGTTCCAGGATTAGTCACTTCAAAACGATTTGAAAAAATTTCAATCATTACAGAACTGCCTGTTTGAAAAAAATCTTGATGAATAATGGCATTGGCTACAATCTCTCTAATTGAAAGTTCAGGATACATTCTTACATTTTCTCTAAATGCCTGTTTGATAACTTCATTTGAAGGCAATATATTATTTATATAATCGATTAAGCCTTCAAATCCAACCGCATATCCTTTAGTACCCTCTCTCTCTTTTATAGTTTCAAATTTTGTATTATCTTTGTATTGTATAACTCTAATCGCTTTGCGCTTTAGATTGCTGAAGCTATTTAAATTTTTTGCAAAAAGAATAGCCCCTAAGTTTGTTATGGAGTATTTTCCATTTTCTGTTTTCTTTATGAGGTCATCATTTGTTAAGCTTTCTAAAATAGCTTGCCTGTTCTCTGGCAATGGCAAGTTTAACAGTTCAAAATATTTTGTATATTCTAAATAATTTAAAACTTCACTATCATCGATATTATCCACTGCTATCTGCTTTTCAAAAGGAATTCGATCAAATACTCTCCAGAGTTCTCTTTCTTTTTCTGGCAACTCTTTTAACTTCTTTTTGTGAGAGTTTAGCCGTATATATTCCACCCCGCTGAAAGTAACAGGGTTGATATTGGCAGGTGCTATTTCTAGCAATACCACCTCCTTCTCATCTATCGTTACTTCATAAAATTTAAAATCTATTTTTGGAGTTAGAAGCTTTAATAGCCAGTTTTCTAAAGCTTCATTGCCCTTGGTTGTCGCCGATGGCTTAAAAGTAGTTCCAAGTATTTTGTGTGTTGCATCATCAACTCCCCAAATCATATAGGCATTTGTTTTACTGTTGAGTGCTGCCGAGTTTGATAAGGCACTTATATATTCGCCTATCATCTCTTTATCATCATTGTTGTGTTTAAACTCCAACCATTCCGTTTCATTTGGCTGTTTAATCAACTCTTTAATGAGAGATATAACATAGTCGTTACTTCTAGTTATGCTCATTTTTGTACATTCCTTTTTTTGCTATCTGAGCTTGATTCAGCCACGTCATGCCATCTTTGGCTAAAAGAGAAACGGAAGTTCTACCGTCATCGGTGTTGCAGATGATGATGTTGTTTTCATTCATGAAGTGACCTTACATGTAGGGAAAAGTTGTTGCATTAACGCTTTTTTGTGTTGTTTTAGGGCTTCGACTTTGCTACTTTGCGCCAAAATCAGTGCATCAAGAGAGCTAAGACAATCGGCGATTTTTTGTTGTTCTTCTAGTTGTTGCGGTATTCTTATTTCAAGTTTGGCAATATCTTTATTATATATATGTTTTACAGTTGTACCTGTAACCAACTTCATGATTTCTTTTTTACTAAAATTCAATAAATACGATATATACAAGGAATTGATTTGGTTTTTAGGTCTCAAAAGATTCACATCACCGCCGATGATAACTCCAGTTTCAAATATTGCACTCGCTGTTGCCAATCCCTCGGGAGTTACATCTGAACTAGGCATTAAGATGTCACCATTTTGGCTAAATTGTCCATTCTCAAGATTTGTAGATGATTTTATCTCAGATATTTTTTCTTTGTATATAGTAAATAATTCGCCGTAATGAATACATTTGCTTACACCATTCTGAACAATATCCGCTTTTGAAAGTAAACTACCTCGTAAAAAATCAAAGAAATTTTCTAACGGTTTTTTCTCCCACTCGGAGGCGTTTTGAAATTGAGGAAAGCGGAGGCGGGGGGTGGTTTCGCCCTCGGCGGGAAAAAGCTGTTGCATCAAGGCTTTTTTATGCGCTTTGAGCGCTTCGACTTTACTACTTTGCGCCAAAATCAGCGCATCAAGTGAGCTTAAACACTCCGCAATTTTTTGTTGCTCTTTAAGTGAGGGGATCAATAATTTAATTTGTTGTAATTCTTTTCCTGAAATTCCTTGAACAGTTGATCCAATTGATTTACAAAATATTGCTTTTTGAAAAACATCTGAAAGCATATATTGAAGTAAATAAATATTTGAAAGCATTTCTTTGTTTCTAAATTTTATTACTCTTTGTGCAAGTGCAATATTTTTGTTATCTACTAAAGCGACATTTCCTAAGGGTGCTTCGGTTGTAAATAAAATATCCCCAATTTCAGGTAATCCTTTACTCATTACATTTAAATAATCATCTTCTGCCACATATTCCTTTGAACAGTTGTAATCAATGAATCCTTTTTTAATATTTTTGGCTGTTACTAAGAAATAACCTATTTCCGTTTTAATAGGAGCTCGTCCTCTATAATCCACATAGGTACTTATTTCACCTAGTTTTTTTTCCTCCCACGCAGGCGTATCTCGAAACTCAGGAAAGCGCACTTTGGGTATATTTTTCATCGTCTTACTCATAGGCTTTTAACCCCGATATATCGCTCTCTCCCGCCAATTTTCGTAAAAAGGGTGCGAGTTCTTCCATAAGTTCTTGCTCTTTGTGTGCTCGTGCTTTCCAGCCCAGTTCAAGAGGTGCTAAGAGGTCGCTTAAAAGTTCCCCATCGAAAATCATACGGTGCATGATGCGCTCGACGAACGTATGCAACGCTTCTTTGTCGATGCCATGACGCTTGGCGATGGCGTCAAGTTGCTTGGTTGCAAGCTCTGCTTTAAAAGCTTCGTAGCCTTTTTTGATGGCGTCCTCACTCAGACCCGCACCCACTTCTAGGGTGTCGATGTAAGAGCGAATCTCCTCTTTTTCATCGATGAACTTCGCATCGGACTCGATGATGCCCATCAGTTGTTCTTTGGTCATCTTGTGCTTTTTGGTGCTTTGGGTGTATTTGGCGATGAGGCGCATGATGAAGTCATAGTCCACCACCGCTGAAGCAAAGAGCACAAACTCAAAGTCAAGCTGTTCTAGGGTACTGTTTGGTGCTTCGCTTTTGCCTTGTTTTTCCTTAAGGCGTGCAGCAGTTTCGAGATACATACCCTTAAATGCTCTTAGTGTATCTAAAGGGATGATGCTTTCTATGCGTTTTTTATGCTCGTCGTTTAGGTCGGTGTACTGGTCGAGTTGGGTTTTAAGGCGTTGCACTTCTTTGAAAAGGTTTATAAACTGCCCTCTGGCTTCATCGCCTCTGAGATTTGCCACGGCTTCAGGCTTTGCACTGAGTCCTTGCGAGGTCATAAAGGTATCTAGTGCTTGCATGGCGTGACTGAGAGTGTCGATGACTTTTGGAGCCGCATCAACGAGCCATATCTCTTTGGCAGGTTTTGACGACTTGCCTGAAAACAGAGCGATGGCGTCTTCCACGGCTTTTTGTTGCCCTCTAAAATCGAGTATATTGCCATAGGGTTTAGTGTCGTTTAAGATGCGATTGGTGCGTGAAAAGGCTTGAATGAGCCCGTGGTATTTGAGATTTTTATCGACGTAGAGGGTATTGAGGTATTTGGAGTCAAAGCCCGTTAAGAGCATATCGACCACGATGACGATGTCGATTTTGTTTTTGTGCGCGTAGTCTTTGTTGGTGTATTTTTGATCTTTAATGCGCTTTTGCACGTCTTGGTAGTAGAGATCAAACGTGTTGATGGTGTGGTTTGTGCCATAGCGTGCGTTGTAGTCTGCGATGATGGCTTTTAACGCCTCTTTTTTCTCGTTAGGGTTTTCTTCGTTGTCTTTGCGCTCTTGGTCTAAGTCTTCTTGGAGCTGTTTAATGTCTTTGTTACCCTCAGCAGGGGGAGAGAAAACACACGCAACATTAAGCGGTGTGTATTCGCTATTTTGAGCTACTTTTTCAGCTTGCAATGCTTTGAAAAGTTTGTGATACTCTATGGCATCGTTAATGGAAGCAGAGGCTAAAATAGCGTTAAACTTTCGCCCCGATGTCGCGCCCTCATGTTTTTCCAAAATCGCCTCAACGATGGCTTTTTGCGTGATAGGAGAACCGTTAGAAACCTGAGCGTCTGGCTTATAATAGTCGATGTGAAAGCGTAAAACATTTTCATCGTCAATGGCATGCGTGATGGTATAGGCGTGCAGTTCTCTTTTAAAGACATCTTCGGTGGTAATGAATGTTTTTTCAGTCTCTTCGACCTGCTTTTGGACGGCATTTTCTTCAAAAATAGGCGTTCCCGTAAAACCGAACAGTTGCGCTTTGGGAAAAAATGCTTTGATGGCTTTATGGTTTTCGCCAAATTGCGAACGATGACACTCATCGAAGATGAAAACGATGCGTTTATCGCTAAGAGGTTTTAACTGCTCTTTGTAGTTCTTTTTGTTCGTATCATCAAGGGCGAGTCCTAATTTTTGGATCGTCGTCACGATGACTTTATCGGCATAGTCAGATGATAGAAGTCTTTTAACCAGTGCTTCGGTATTGGTGTTTTCTTCGACGCAATTTTCTTGAAATCGGTTAAACTCTTCTCTGGTTTGTTTGTCTAAGTCTTTTCTATCAACGACAAAGAGGCATTTTTCGATGTCGGGATTGTCTTTGAGAAGCGTTGAGGCTTTAAACGAGGTCAAGGTTTTACCGCTTCCCGTAGTGTGCCAGATGTAGCCGTTACCGCAGTTTTCATGAATGCAATCCACGATGGCTTTGACCGCATAAATCTGATACGGGCGCATCATCAAAAGCTTTTGCTCCACGGCAACAAGCACCATGTAACGGCTTATCATCTCGCCTAAGACACACTTGCTTAAAAAGTGCTCTGAGAAGCTATCGAGATGGGTTATTTTGTTGTTGTCTTTGTCGGCAAATTTGTAGATGGGTAAAAATCGCTCATCGGCATCAAAACTAAAATGGGTTGTATTGTTATTGGCAAAGTACCATGTGTTCGTTTGATTGCTGATAATGAAGAGTTGAATGAAAGAGAGGAGCGTTTTGGTGTAGCCGTTTCCCGCATCGTTTTTATAATCAACGATTTGTTGCATTGCACGTCGTGGGCTAATTTCCAAGTTTTTAAGCTCAACTTGCACCACAGGCACGCCGTTAATCAGCAAAATGACATCGTAACGGTGATGACTGTTGTCCGTGTTGATACGGAGCTGATGAATCACTTCAAAACTGTTTTTGCACCAATCTTTGATATTGACAAGCGTGTAATCTAAAGGCGTATCATCGTCTCTGATGAAGGTGTTTTTTGTACGTAAAATTTTAGCGGAAGTGAAAACATCGGGCGTGATGATGCTGTCCATCAATCGCGCAAACTCGGCATCGCTTAGATGCACTTGGTTGAGTTCTTGAAATTTTTGACGGAAATTGTTATGTAGGGATTGTTTATCACGAATGTCATCTCTGTAAACGTACTTTAAATCGCTTAATTTTCGAATGAAGTTTTGTTCGATTTGTGCTTCTTTGGTCATAATGATTGTTCCCGATGATGTTCTAACATGGCATATTTTAGTAAGTTTTATATTTTATTAGATTGTTACTTAAAGTCTTAGCCCATGAAACCGCGCAAAGCGGCAGTTTTTGCCTTACATGTAACCGTCTGGAAACTCTTTCGTACTACGATTCGCTAAAACGATGAAGGGGTTTTTATGAAATCAGGGATTCAAGGGGTTATTTGCGATTGGGCGGGGACGACGGTGGATTTCGGGTCGCTCTCTCCGGTTGCGGCGTTTGCCGAAGCGTTCGATCGTTTCGGGTTTAGCGTGAATTTTGAAGAGATTCGGACGTTTATGGGAATGCTTAAGTTTGACCATACCCAAGCAATTTTAGAGTTGACAAAAGAGCGTTTTTCGGAGCAGTTCGGACGCTTTCCGGACGAAAAGGACGCGCGCGCGATTTACGCGTATTTCGAACCGGCACTTTTTGACGTTTTAGCAAGCCATAGCGTGCCGATCAAAGGTGCGGTGGCGTTTGCCGAAACGTTGAAAAAACGCTCGATAAAGCTTGGTTCTACGACGGGATATACCGCTTCGATGATGGACGTCGTGACGCGCGAAGCGGCAAAACACGGTTACAAACCGGATTGTTACGTGAGCCCATCGGCTTATCTTCCCGGACGTCCGCACCCTTTTATGATCTACAAAAACGCCATCGAATTAGAAATCTATCCGTTAAGTTCCATCGTGAAAATCGGCGACACCTTAAGCGATATACGTGAGGGCTTAAACGCGGGGTGTTGGAGCATCGGTGTGGCGTTGAGCGGCAACGAAACGGGCATCTCGCACGACGCGTACGAGCACCTTCCCAAATCCGTTTTGGACGAAAAACGCCGCCAAGCGAAAGAGAAGCTGGAAAATGCCGGAGCGCACTACGTCATCGACGGTATTTGGGACGCGTTGGAGGTTCTTGAACGCATCGAAGAAAAGATCAAAAACGGAGAAAAACCATGCCGCATTCATGCCTAAATACGATCGATCCGACACTCATACCGGACAACCCATACCTTCTTTTAACACCCGGTCCTTTAAGCACGAGTAAACGTGTTCGCGCGGCTTTACTGAAAGATTGGTGTACGTGGGACAAGGAGTACAACGACGTCGTACAGGAGATTCGCTCCCGTTTGGTCGCTTTGGCGTCCAAAAGCGGTGCTTATACCGCCGTGTTGATGCAAGGAAGCGGCACGTTTAGCGTCGAGTCCGCCGTGACGACGCTTCTTCCGCCGATCGACGCGAAAGTGCTGGTCTTAACCAACGGCGCGTACGGCGAACGCATCGCGCAAATCGCTTCGTACGCCAAAATTCCGTGCCTTACATGTAACGTTGAAGAGACGACGACGTTTTCGCTCGAAGCCCTTGAACACCTGCTTTGCAACGATCCGTCTATCCGTGCCGTCGCCGTGGTACATTGCGAAACAACGACGGGCATTTTAAATCCCATTGTCGAGATCGCGCGCATCGTTAAAGCGCACCACAAACTGTTGATCGTCGATGCGATGAGCAGTTTCGGCGGCATCGAAATCGACCTTGACGCGTTGGACGCCGACGTGTTGATCTCAAGCTCCAACAAGTGCATTCAAGGGGTTCCGGGATTTGGCTTTATGCTCTTTAAAAAGACGACCTTAGCGACATGTCAGGGCAATGCGCGCTCTTTGAGCCTTGATGCGTACGAACAATACGCGACAATGGAAAACGGCGGCGGCAAATGGCGTTTTACGTCGCCGACCCACGTCGTGCGCGCTTTTGCAGAAGCTTTGTGCGAACTTGAAGACGAAGGCGGCGTCGCGGCGCGATATGCGCGTTACCGCACCAACCAACGCCTTTTGGTCGAAGGTATGGAAGCCTTGGGCTTTGAATGCGTGGTGGAGAAAGCCTTGCAAAGTCCTATTATTACGAGTTTTTACAGTCCTAAAAGTGCTTCGTACGACTTTCAGACCTTTTACGCGCGCCTCAAAGCAAAAGGCTTCGTGATTTACCCCGGGAAAGTCTCACATGTCGAAAGTTTTCGCATCGGCACGATCGGTCACGTTTTTCCCGAAGACATTACGCGCTTGCTAAAAGCGGTACAAGAGGCTATTTTTTGGTAATTCCTTATGCCCTAGAGATCGGCTTTAGTTTCGTTTTTTTAGCATACTTTGCGCAACTCTACAAAATCTTTCGCACCAAACAAAGCGACGGGATCGCCTTAAACGGCTATCTCGTCACGTTTATCACGCTTTTGAGCTACATCGCGTGGGCAAAAAGCACGATCGGTACGGCGAAAATCTTGGAGCTTGGTTTACACACGCTCACCTTTGCATACATCTACAAACACGCGCGTCGCGTCGCTTTTTCCAAAAAAGATTTGGGCGTGTTTGCCGTAGCCTTGCTCGGCTCGTTCAACCTCATCGGCGGCATCGCGCAAGCGTACAAAAGTTACCGTGCCCTCTCCCCTCAAGACGTCAGCTTTTTACACTACGCCTTGATCTTCGTCGCCAATCTTTTTTTCTTACATGTAGCATGGTATGAGCACGAGCGCACGGTCGTATTTGTCGGACTTATCGTGACAAACGTCATTTACAGTTACATTCTTTTTCAAACAAGCAGGGCTATCGTTACCAAACGGTTACGGTAACCAATTTGTGGCGATCTCGCGTTAGGATGTCGCTACGATAATTTATACCCAAAGGGGAAACGATGGTACTCAAAAAAAGTATTTTGGCAGTAACGGGGTTAATGTTGGCGACGCACATGTTCGCGGCAAAAGAGAGCATCACGGTTTACACCGCGTTGGAGTCTGATCAAGTTAAGCCCTATTTAGAAGCTTTCAAAAAAGCGCAACCCGACATCGAAGTCAAAATCGTACGTGATTCCACGGGTATCATCACCGCTAAACTCCTTGCCGAAAAAGAAAATCCTCAAGCCGACGTCGTCTGGGGAACCGCCGCGACCAGTTTGGTACTCTTAGAGCAAAACGGTATGCTTGAGCCGTACGCACCCGCGGCACTCAAACACATTGACGCCAAATTCAAAGACACGAAAACACCTCCGGCATGGGTCGGCAACGACGTATGGGGCAGTGCGATTTGCGTCAACGAAGTGGAAGCTAAAAAACAAAACCTACCGATTCCTACGAGTTGGGAAGATTTAACGAACCCCGTTTATAAAGGCAAAATCGTTATGCCCAATCCCGCAAGTTCGGGCACGGGCTTTTTAGACGTTACCGCTTGGCTTAAAATCTTCGGCGAACAAAAAGGCTGGGAGTATATGGACAAACTCCACGACAATATCGGTCAGTACACCCATTCGGGTTCCAAACCGTGCAAAATGGCGGCATCGGGCGAATTTCCCATCGGTATCAGCTTCGAATACCGTGCCGCCAAGTCTAAAAAAGAGGGCGCGCCGATTGCCGTCGTTTTCCCCAAAGAGGGTTTAGGCTGGGATTTGGAAGCCACGGCGATCATGAAAGGAACGAAAAACCTCAAAACCGCTAAAACCTTCGTCGACTGGGCAACGGGAGAAGACGCGAACAAACTTTACGCCGAAAACTTTGCCGTCGTCGCGTATCAAGGGCTTTCCAAACCGATTGAATTTATCCCTTCCAACTACGCTTCGATGCTGATCGACAACGACTTTGCATGGTCGGCAAAAAACAGAGAGAGCATTCTCAAAGAGTGGTCTAAACGCTACGAATCCAAATCCGAACCCAAAAAATAACAGACGCTAACGGGGAATTTTTCCCCGATGCGTAAGGAAAAAACGTGTCCGATACGACGGCTCTTGCCATTTACAATGTTTCCAAACGCTTTGAAACCTTCCGCGCTCTTGAGGCGATTCATTTAGAAGTTAAAAAAGGTGAATTGGTCTGCTTTTTAGGCCCTTCCGGTTGCGGTAAAACAACGCTGCTTCGCATTATCGCGGGGCTGGAGAGTTGCGATGAGGGCGAAATCGTCCAGTACGGCAAAACCGTAACGCAGCTTCCGCCTTCCAAACGCGACTACGGTATCGTCTTTCAAAGCTATGCCCTCTTTCCCAACCTTACCGTCGCGAAAAACATCGGATACGGATTGCGGGAAAAAGGGATGGAAAAAAAGGAGACGAAAAAGCGCGTCAAAGAGCTTTTGGCGTTGGTGGGACTAAGCGGTAGCGAAGAGAAATACCCCAGCGAACTCAGCGGCGGACAACAACAGCGCGTCGCTTTTGCCAGAGCCATCGCGACCAAGCCCTCCTTGTTGTTGCTGGACGAGCCGCTTTCGGCATTAGACGCACGGGTGCGCGAACACCTGCGACAAGAGATTCGGGAACTGCAAAAAACCCTCGGCATTACGACGATCATGGTCACGCACGATCAAGAAGAAGCGTTAAGCATCGCCGACAAAATCGTCGTGATGAACCACGGCGTGATTGAGCAAATCGGAACGCCTTTAGAGATTTACCGTCATCCAAAAACGCTCTTCGTAGCGGATTTTATCGGTAAAATCAATCTTCTCAATGCCCTTTATCGAGGCGAAAATCTTTTTAGCGTCGGTAAGCTTTCGTTTAGCGTGCATCTGGAAGAAAACGCCCTCCCCGTTGAAGATCAAGCCGCAAAACTGCTGATTCGTCCCGAAGACATTAAACTCTACGACGCCGAAGCGGAAAATATCATCGAAGGTATCGTGCTTAAGATGACGTTTTTAGGGAGCTTTTGCCGGCTTTTCGTCTCGATTAACGGTTTATTGGAAAACGTTTTACTGCTCGATCTGCCGCACAAGCTTTTACTGCGCGACGCGATTCGAGAACAAAGCCCGATCACATTGGCGATCGCCCCTAAAGATATTCGCTATTTTCTAGAGCCGACGCATGCGTAGCGTTTGGGAAGACTCCAACCGTTTGGTTTTAAGCGCACTCACGCTTTTGCTGACGCTTGGCTTGTGCGTGATGATTTTAGCGCCTCTGGTTCAGATTTTGGCGCAAAGCTTTTTTGATGCGACGCATCGATTTGTCTTTTTAGACAATTTCATCGACTACCTTTCGCAAGAAAAATCCTTACGCCTCATTCGCAATTCCCTTTTTGTCGCTTTAACCAGCACGCTGATCGTCGTACCCTCGGCATTTGGTTTTGCATATGCACTGATGCGTTCGCGCATGCCGTTGAAACCTTTCTTTCGCTATGTCGCGTTTTTGCCTTTGCTCGCTCCGTCCTTGCTTCCCGCCATTTCGTTCGTGTATCTTTTCGGACACCAAGGCTTTTTCAAACCGTGGATGGGCGGCAGTACGATTTACGGGGCGTGGGGCATCGTCTTGGGCGAATGCTTTTACGTTTTTCCGCATATCGTGATGATCTTTTTAAGCGCGCTTTCGCTCTCCGACGCACGGCTTTACGAAGCGGCACAAAGTATGGGTGCGAGCAGTTTAAAAAAATTTTTTACGATCACGCTTCCCGCACTCAAATACGCGCTCGTTTCGGCAACTTTAGTGAGTTTTACGCTCGTCGTTACCGACTTTGGCGTTCCTAAAGTTATCGGCGGCGATTTTAACGTTTTGGCGACGGAAATCTACAAACATGTCATCGGTCAGCAAAACTTTGCGCTCGGGGCGACCGTCGGCGTTTTACTGCTCGTTCCTTCCGTCGTTACGTTTATCGTAGATAGCTTCGTGCAACGCAAACAAAAGGCGGTTTTAGGCTCGAAATTCGTTCTTTACGTGCCCCAAAAAGCTCCGATTTTCGATACCGCGATGTTGATTTTCGCGCTTGTAATCGCCTTGTTTTTTCTTATCGTCTTAGGCGTTTCGTTCTTTGCTTCGTTCGTTAAATTTTGGCCTTACGATCTCAGCCTCGTCCTCAAGCATTACGACTTTTCGTCGATGGACGGCGGCGGTTGGGATTCGTACTTTAACAGTCTTTCTTTGGCATTTTGGAGTGCTTTGCTCGGAACGATTGCGGTTTTTACGACCGCGTATGTTGTCGAACGCGGAAAGGTTTTCCCGCACTTACGCGCATTTTTAAAGCTTTTGGCACTGCTTCCTATGGCCGTTCCGGGCTTGGTCTTGGGGCTTGGGTATATCTTTTTTTTCAACCACCCCGACAATCCCTTAAACGCGTTGTATCAAACGATGGGCATTTTGGTCGTGTGTACGGTCGCACACTTTTTTACCGCAAGCTTTATCACCGCAACGACGACGATCAAACAAATCGACGACGAATTTGAAGACGTCGCCGAATCGATGGGTGTTGCCTGCTACGAAACGTTTTTCAAAGTCATCGTCCCGATCGCAACGCCTTCTATCTTGCACATCGCGCGTTACTTTTTCGTTAATGCGATGACCACGGTTTCCGCAGTCGTTTTTCTCTATGCGCCCTCTACGACGCTCGCATCGGTCGCGGTTTTAAATATGGACGACGCGGGAGACATCAGCTCCGCCGCGGCGATGGCAAGCGTGATCGTCGCCACTTCGCTTGTTATCACGCTTGCTTTTGACATGCTTTCACATGTCGCTTTAAAACAAAGTCAACAATGGCGCAAGGCGCGTTAATTGCGTCTTGCGTACTCGTCGTACCCGAACCGACTCGTTACTTCGTAGCGTCCGTCTTTGTGAAGCACGGCAAGATCGGGCAATTTGACACCGTTAAAGGTCGTATTTTTCACAATCGTATAGTGGATCATATCTTCAAAGATGAGCTTATCGCCGATCTTAAGCGGTGCATCAAAACTGTAATCGCCCATGATGTCGCCGGCTAAACACGTCGGGCCTCCAAGGCGGTACATGTAAGGTTTTTCACCGACTTCTCCAGCCCCTCGAATAGCGGCACGGTAAGGCATGGCAAGGGTATCGGGCATATGTGCTTCCGCGGAGATGTCCAAAATAGCGATGTCCATGCCGTTGTGTACGATGTCTAAAACACTTGCCACGAGCGGGCCTGTTTGCCAGCCTACCGCTTCACCCGGCTCCAAATAAACCGTAATGCCGTTATAGCGCGCTCTAAAATCTTGGATCAGCGCGATGAGTTTTTCCACATCATACCCATCACGCGTGATGTGATGCCCTCCGCCGAAATTGACCCATTTCATGCGAGGGATCAAGTCGCCAAAGCGCGCTTCAAACCCTTTTAAGACCTCTTCTAAAGCACTCGCGTCTTGCTCACACAGGGCGTGAAAATGAAGCCCTTCGATGCCCTCTAGTTTGTCGTACTGCATATTTTCCTTGGTGATGCCCAAACGGCTATAAAGACCGCAAGGATTGTACAAATCGACGGGGCTGGAAGAGACCTCAGGGTTGAGTCTCAGACCACAACTGGTTTTACCCATGGCTTTATGCTTGTATTTTTCCCATTGGTTAAACGAGTTAAAGATAAGATGATCGCTCAAAGCGATGACCTCGTCGATGTCTGCTTCTTTGTACGCAGGTGAATAGGTACACACCGAGCCTTTGAAAAATTCTTTGGCAAATTTAGCTTCGTGAAGTCCGCTACATGTACAACCGCTAAGGTATCGGTCTACCAACGGGGCAAGTGCTTTAAACGCAAAGCCTTTAAGGGCAAGTAAGATGGTCGCACCCGAGCGTTTACTGACGTCGTTTAAAAGCTTTAAGTTTTGCTCTAAAAGTGCCTCCTCACAGACGTATGCGGGGGTTTGGATCTGTTTCATAATCGTTTCTATTTGGCTTTGTTTTTCCACGGCGCTTCTCCCAAAATAACTTAATTTAATGTAACATTTTTCCTCTTAATAATGCCCTATATCGTTTTTAGAGCAAACTTTTGGCACAATTGCGTTATTATAAATACCGATATGAAAAAGAAGGAAATGTAATGAATGCTTTAAGTATTCGAGTCAAAACGTTGATGCTCTTTATCGCGGGGATTTTTTTTGTTGCGGCAAGTTCACTGTGCGTCACAATTTACAAGTCTCACGCATTAGCCAAAGCGCAAGTCGCCGACGAGCAAGAATTGATCTTAGAGACCAATCAAAATGAACTTAAAGCCTACACGATGATGGCGGAAAAGGCGATCGACGCCTTTTACAAAGCCTCGTCTTCGCAAGAACAGATTGCCGCAAAAATCAAAAACGACGCTTTGACGTTTAAAAAAATTTTAGACGACATGTACAAAAACAATCGTGACAAGCTTTCCAAAGAAGAGCTTCGTACGATGCTCTTAAGCCTCATTGAGGGGTATCGCTACAACAACGACGTAGGCTATTTTTACGCTTATACGACCGAGGGCATTAACGTCGTCCACCCGATCAACAAAGCCTTAGTCGGAAAAAACTTGATCGAGATGAAAGACAAAGAGGGAAATTTCGTTATCAAAGACCTCATTAAGGCGGCAAAAGAAGGAAACGGCGTCACGCGTTTTATCTGGCCTCATCCGCTCAGCAAAAAAGACGAACCCAAACTTTCGTACAATTTTTATTACGAGCCGCTTGACATCGTTATCGGCACGGGCGACTATGCTTCGGATATAAAAGCCTATTTTCAAACGCAAGCGATTAAGCTACTGCAAGAGCTTCGCTATGCGGGAGACGGCTATTTTTACGGTATTCAAAAAACCGATAAAGGCTATAGCTACGCATTTCACGGTGTCAATCACGACTGGATCGGCAAAGAGATTCCGATTGACGGGAAAGATTCCCAAGGACGCCCTTTTAGAAAACAGATCATCGAAGGAGCAACGGGATCGAAAGACGGAGCCTTTATCACGTATAATTTTATGAATCCGGAAACCAAAAAAGACGAACCCAAACTCACGTACGCTAGGTACTATAAAGAGTGGGATTGGGTCTTGGTTTCAGGTGTTTACATCGGACATATCGATACGCATGTCGCACAAAAGAGCGATAAAATCAATGCCAATATCAACTCCATGATCTCCGATACGATCGTTCTTGGAAGTTTGATGGCAATCATAGCGATCGCTTGCATCTATTTTCTTATCAACTCTTTGATCGCCAAACCGCTTGTGAACCTCAAAACGACCGCCAATAATTTGGCTTCGGGGGACGGCGATTTGACCAAACAACTCGAAGTCAAACACCGCGACGAAATCGGCGAAGCCTCTTTGGAAATCAACGATTTCATTGAAAAAGTACGCTCTACCATCGCGCTTGCTAAAAATACGAGCAGCGAAAACGCCTCCATCGCGCACGAACTCTCCGCAACGACCTTACAAGTCGGCAAACGCGTCGAAGAATCTTCGCTGATTATCGCTCAAGCAACCGACATGTCAAGTGCGACCAAAAAAGAGATCGTTACTTCCGTCGATGAAGCGAAAACCTCCAAAGAAGAGATCGTCAAAGCCAACCTTGAACTCCAAACCGCACGCGGTTTTATCCAAGACTTGGGAGATCGCGTAGAGAACAGCGCAGCGACCGAAATGGATCTCGCAAACAAAATTCAACAATTAAGCAATGACGCCGAACAAGTCAAAAGCATTTTAACCGTTATCAGCGACATTGCCGATCAAACCAATCTTTTAGCACTGAACGCCGCCATCGAAGCCGCACGCGCGGGCGAACACGGACGAGGTTTTGCGGTCGTTGCCGATGAAGTGCGAAAACTCGCCGAGCGAACGCAAAAAAGCCTTTTGGAGATCAATGCGACGATTAACGTCATCGTTCAAGCCATTAACGACAGTAGCGAACAGATGAATCGCAACTCCAAAGAGATCCAAGAACTCAACCGCGTCGCGAACGACGTCGAAGCCAAAATAAACCAAACGGTCGAGCGTATGAATACGGCAACCCGCCTTAACGAAAAAACGGTCAACGACTACATCCGCACCGGCGAGCAAATCGACACCATCGTCGTCAAAATCGAAGAGATTAACACGCTCGCCAACCAAAATACGCGAAGCGTCGAAGAAATCGCGGGAGCCAGTGAGCACCTCAACGACCTCACCGAAAAACTCAACGCCATTTTAAGTAAATTTAGAACCTAACGTAAAAGCCTCAAAAAGGCTTTTACTCTCCCGCTTTGCGTGCGATAACGTCCATCATGCACGTAGGCAAGAGGCGTTTGAGTAGTGCAAAAAGTTTTGTAGGAAAGGTTACGCCGTAGCGCGCTTTGGGGTGTTTGGATTCGAGGGCACACACCAAAACTTTTAAAACCGCCTCCGCACCCAGCGTAAAAGGCGCATCGCCCGTTTTTTGGAGACGTTCTAACGTTTTAGCGTAAACGTCTTTGTGGGCGGAGCGTTCTTGGTCGATGTTGCGTAAAAATTTGGCTAAAGCGTTTTTGCGAAAAGCACTTCGAATGGGTCCTGGTTCAATGAGCACAACCTCCACGCCGCTACCTTTTAGCTCCAGACGCATCGTATCCGCAAAGCCTTCGATCGCAAATTTGGAAGCGTTGTACGCCCCTCGATAGCTCATCGCCGCAAAACCCAAAATGGAACTATTAAAGACGATGCGACCGCTTTTTTGCGCGCGCATGTACGGCAAAACGAGGTTGCTTAGCTCCAGCGTACCGAAAACGTTGGTTTCAAACTGTTCTCGTAAAACCTCACGTCTCAAATCTTCCACGGCACCGGGTTGCCCGTACGCGGCATTGTTGAAAAGCACGTCGATGCGACCGCTCGTTTGAGAGAGCATCCACGCAAGGGCTACATGTAAACTCTGCGAGTCACACAAATCAAGCCTAAATGCGTTCAGTCCTTCCTTTTTCAAGCGAGCGACGTCCTCTTCTTTGCGGCACGTCGCAAAAACGTCGTAACCGAGTTTCTTGAGTCCGTGTGCGCACGTATAGCCGATACCGCTCGAACAGCCGGTGATCAAAATCGTTTGAGCCATCATACGCTCACAACGGTTTCGCCGGAATGAATCCACGCGCTTAAGAGTTCGCCCGTGTAAAAGACATCGATGCCACAGCTTTGCAACGAAGTGCTCAGCTCCATCGTATCGGCGCATTTGAGACACGCGACCATTTTGACACCGTCTTTGATCATCGCTTCGACCTTGGCTCGCACCTCGGTATCTTCGGCGATCAATCGTTGTGAAGCACCCCAAACGAGCACTTCGACTTCGTCCATCCAGCCCTTTAAAAGAGCGTTGTGAGCGTACAGGCAGACCATATGAAGAGAGGTTTCTTTGTTGTCGGTTGTCCAGAGAATTTTTGCTTTTCGTGACATGTGAGTCCTTTTACATGTAAAAAAGAGGAAATCAAAAAACCTTACATGTAAGGTTTTTTGATGAGATAGATTTATTTGACTTCGTAAGTCTCTTCAGGCTTCATTTCGATGATTTTCCACGGAAGCCCTTGGGTGTTGAGCTCGTCCATAAACGGCTTGGCGTCGAATTGTTCCATGTTGAAAACACCCTTGCCAGCCCATTTACCCTCTAACATCATCTTTGCGCCGATCATTGCAGGAACTCCCGTGGTGTAGCTAACTGCTTGCGCGCCCGTTTCACGGTAGCATGCTTGGTGATCGCAGACGTTGTAGATATAGACTTTGCGTTTTTTTCCCTCTTTAAGTCCTTCGATCACGCAACCGATGTTCGTAAAGCCGACCGTTCGAGGACCCAGACTTGCAGGATCGGGAAGTAAGGTTTTCAAAAATTCCATCGGGACGATTTTCATGCCTTTGTGTTCGACTTCATCGATTCTGAGCATACCGACGTTTTCCAAACATTTCATATGCGTGAGGTAACTTTGACCAAACGTCATAAAGAAACGAATGCGTTTGAGTCCTTTGATGTTTTGAACGAGAGACTCTAACTCTTCATGGTAAAGTAGGTAGCTGTCTTTGGGCCCAACTTCAGGGTAATCCCAGACCATTTTCACAGACACTGGCTCGGTTTCGATCCATTTGCCCTCTTCCCAATAACGCCCTTTGGAGCTCACTTCTCTAAGATTGATCTCTGGGTTAAAGTTCGTTGCAAACGCGTAGCCGTGATCGCCCGCGTTACAGTCTAAGATGTCGATAGAGTTGATCTCATCAAAAAGATACTGCTGTGCATACGCACAAAAGACATTGGTAACGCCCGGGTCAAAACCGCTTCCTAAAAGCGCCATAATGCCGGCATCTTTAAACGCTTTATCCCTTGCCCATTGCTCTTTGTATTCAAATTTTGCGAGGTCTGGATGCTCATAGTTTGCCGTATCTAGATAAGGCACTTTGGTTTTGACGCATGCGTCCATGATGGTTAAGTCTTGGTACGGAAGTGCGATGTTAAGCACCAAAGCGGGCTTTACTTTCTCGATGAGAGCGACCAACGCATCGACATCATCCGCGTCAATCGCAGCCGTTTCGATGTTTACATGTAAAGATTCTTTGATCTCTTGAGCGATCTGGTCGCACTTGGATTTGGTACGGCTTGCTAAAACTATGTGTGAAAACACATCACTGTTCATCGCGCATTTTTTGGTGACCACGCGACTGACACCACCCGCTCCGATAATTAAAACTGTTGCCATGATTTTCCTTTTGGAGTTCATTATGAGGCTTCTTTAATAAGAGCTATGTCTCATAGCCATTATCAAAAAAGCCTAATGTATTGTACGATTTTTTTATTTCAAATTTATTTCAAACTCTTGATGACGATATGCGCGAGTTCAAGTGCTCGCGCTCGGTGCGAAAACGCTTTTTTCACGCTTTCGTCAAGCTCTCCCAACGTGTTATCGTAACCTTCGGGTATAAACATCGGGTCGTATCCAAAACCGTTGTTGCCGCGAGCCTGCGCAATCGCTTCGCCGTGCATCCATCCGTGCACGCAAAACTCGCCTTTGGCGCACACGAGCGCAATCGCCGCCGTGTAAAACGCAGGTGTTTTGGTAAGAGCGTTGTCTTTGAGCATTTGAATCAATTTGTGTAAATTCTCTTGCGCTCCGGCATTTGCTCCGGCAAAACGCGCACTGTAAATACCGGGGATTCCTCCCAAAGCGGGCACGCTAATACCGCTGTCGTCGCTCAACACCAAAACATTTTTATCGCCCAGCCGCTCATACACCGCGCGCGCTTTAATCAGCGCGTTTTCTTTAAAACTCAATCCCGTCTCTTCAATCTCAAAAGGTTCTATGACGTCGCTGTACGCAAGCACTTCATGCTCACCGATCCATGCTTGAAACTCTCTTACTTTGCCTTGATTGGACGTTGCTAAAATAATTCTCAAACCTTACTCCGTTATCCTCAGCTCCAAGCGCGGCTATCTTCGTTCACGGCGAAAATCAACCGCTTCGATGGAGGGTTATTCTAGGTTTAGTTTACCTTTTTTTAGTTTAAAACTTAGGTTCCATAATCCACACTTCAAGCGGGGCTTTCAACTGTCCCGCGACATACTCCGCTCTTTGTCCATACCCCATAAACATATCGGCTCGGTTAGGCCCTTTGATCGCGCCGCCCGTATCTTGCGCAAAAACGAAGCGATCGACGTCGTACGTTTCGGAGCAACTTTGAATCGCCAAGAGCGAACCCAAGGGAATGAAGCTTCTATCCACCGCCACCGAACGCTCCGGCGTTAAGACCAAGCCTAAACTTCCCGTAGCACGCTGTTCCATTCGGCGGAAAAAAACGTAGCTTGGGTTCGTATTTAAAAGCGTATCGATTTGCGTAGGATGCGCCAATAACCACGCTTTCATCGCTTGCATCGACACTTCGTCTACGCTGGCGAAAATGCCGCGGTTGATCATCTCTCGTCCCAACGATTTGTACGGATGTCCGTTGGTATCGGCGTAACCGATGAAAATAACCCGTCCGTCTTCGAGTTCAACACGCCCAGAGCCTTGAATTTCCATCACGTATAGATCAATTTTATCGTCAACGTAGCATAAAATTTCGGCATTGAGTTTACGTTTGCCGATCTCTTCGCGCGTGTAATACGGAAGCATTTTCCCTTTAACGGAGCGTCCGCGCATCTTTTTGTCGTTTTCGCCGACGATCATAACCAAATCTTTCGGTTTGCCGTAAACGGGGTATTTATAGCGTTCCGTCTTTTTTAAACTGCCGTGCAATAGCGGCTCGTAATACCCCGTCAGCATGGAACGTTGTTCGTTGGGTTCGACTTTTTTCAAGGTAAAAGAGTGCTTGAAAAAACTCTTGGCGTCTTGAACATCGTTGGCTTGACGGCAGACGTTTGCATAGACTTTTTTCGTCAAAGGAGCTTTACAGTTCTCTTTAAAAAGCTCTAAAAGCTGATCGAAGTTTTCATTTTGACTCAACGCTTCAAAGCGGGCGTTGCTACCTTCTAAAGAATCGACGAAAGCTTGGTCTTGGGGCGTAGGAGCCGTTTTGGGAGCACAACCGCTCAACACAAACACGCAACAAACGAGGAAAGAAAAATAATAGCGCATACATATCCGGTGAAAAGAGGCGTATCGCCTCTTGATTTAGGCAGATTTCTTGAGTCCCGCCAACTCTTTTTTAATCGCATCAAACTCGTCGTAAATTTTATTGTGTTCCATCACGATCCAGTGGTTCAACCCGACGTAATAGAGCGAAATAAAATAAGCCGACACGCATCCAAGAAAACCTAAAATATGAGAAATATTGAGTTCCATAATGCATCCTTTGAAATGACGTGAAAAATTATAACATAAAAGAAGCTTCTTAAACTGCTTTAAACCTCATAGAATTTTCAAAGTTTAGGGAGTGTAGAATATGTCACAAAACTATTACGAGGATTTTTTCACCGATGTTCAAAACGCTTATGCCTTTAAATTTGATTATTTCACTTCGTTTTTTAGGTCTTTTTATCGTTCTTCCCGTCCTTTCCGTTTACGCACTGCATTTGGAGGGTTCCAGCGAGCTTTTAGTCGGTATTACCATCGGCGGATACGCCGCGACGCAAATGCTCTTACAAATTCCTTTCGGTATTATGTCCGACAAGCTCGGGCGAAAAATCACGATTTTTATCGGCTTGGTCATTTTTCTGATCGGCTCGTTGATTTGCGGTTTTTCCGAACATATCTACATGTTAATGTTCGGACGCTTCTTACAAGGTGCTGCCGCGATCGGAGCGGTCGGCACGGCGATGATCAGCGATATGGTCAAAGAAGAAGTGCGCGGTCATGCGATGGCATTGATGGGCGGAACGATTGCGGCAAGCTTTGCGATTTCCATGATGGCGGGTTCGTTGATCGGAGGCTATTACGGCGTCGATAAACTCTTTTTTATTACCGCCGCACTCTCCGTTTTTTCCATGATCGTACTCTATACTAAAGTGCCCAATCCACCGAAAATCGTCCACCACTACGGTGCGGACGAGACGGATTTGAAAGAGATTTTAAAAGATAAAGATTTGATGAAAATGAACATTACCAACTTGCTTCAAAAAGGAATGATGACGCTTGCGTTTATGGTAATTCCTATTTTGATGCTTCAAGAATTCGGATTCGTCAAGAAAGAACTCTGGATGGTTTACCTACCCGCTATGATCTGCGGCGTCTTGGCGATGGGTCCTTCGGCGATCATGGGAGAGAAAAAACATAAAGCCAAAGAGATGCTTATGATCGGCATCGCTTTATTTGCGATCAGCTACGTCATGATGGGATACGCGAAAAGCGCTTCGTGGTTTATCGTCGGCGTCGTCATCTTTTTCATCGGCTTTAACATGCACGAACCGTTGATGCAATCGATGGCAAGCAAATACGCCAAAGTCCACCAAAAAGGCGCGGCACTCGGCGTTTTCAATACCTTCGGTTACGCTGGAACGTTTATCGGCGGCGTTTTCGGCGGTTTCTTTTTAGAACATTTCGGTATTATGGAAATTGCATGGGTCATCTTTATCGCCTGTATCTTTTGGCTCGTACTCATCGCCACGCTTAAAAATCCGAGCATCAATAAAAACCTCTATCTACCCTTCGATACGATCGATTTAACACGTATGATGCACCTCAACCACGTTAAGGGCGTCATCGAATGGTACCGAAACGAAAGCGAACGCCTCCTCATCGTCAAATACGACTCGAAAGAGACCGATGCGGAGACCATCAAAGCCGTTATTTCGTAACTCGCCGGTGGCGTATTTTTCGTTATTTAGCATTGCCTTCGCCTCCGCTACGCTTTTACCGGGCGGTAGCGAGGCACTTTTTCTTTACCTCCTTAGCGAATCGCTCAATCCTTTTGTACTTTTGTGCGTCGCAACGCTTGGAAATACCTCAGGTGCTTTCGTCAATTTCGTCTTGGGCAAATACGCGCTCGACTTTGCTCTTAAAAAAGGCTATATGAAAGCCGCTCACCTTCAAAAAGCATCATCGTTGTTTGCGAAATACGGCGCATGGTCGCTTCTTTTTTCATGGCTTCCGATCATCGGCGATCCTTTAACGTTTGTTGCGGGTATGCTACGATACGATTGGCGAAAATTCATACTCATCGTCGGATTTGCCAAAGGCGTACGTTACCTCTTCGTTTATCAAGCATGGCTCTCCCTTGCCTCCTAAGCTGCTTTTTTTAAATTCAGAATCGCTAAGCCATTCGTTATATTTTTAAATATATAATTATTTCGGGGCAAAATAGTGTTATTTCTCACGATATGCTATAGACGAACGTCACACCACCCCTTTACCGATGCGTTGCAGACTTCTTGATACCTCTGTGCCGCGCTTGGGTTTCATTGATAAAAATTTGATCGCTAATTCTCGTCACTTAAAAGGATTGAACGAATGAAAAGTATCCGTTTATCGCTTGTTGCACTCGCATGCTTATCCGTTTACGGCTGGGCAAATTCCGAGGCTTATACGCTCTCTAGCATTTCCGTCACTTCCGATGAGGCGCATGCACTCGTCGAAACACAAGATGCCGCCAATAACGTGGCGGTATCAAAAGAGAGTATCGACAAACGCGTGGGGCCGGGAGCAACCAATCCGTACAAAGCCCTTGACATGTTAGCCTCCGTTCACACGGGACAAGTCGATAGCTACGGACTTTCTCTCGATCAGAACTCCTTTCGGATTCGAGGTTTGTACGCCGATACGTTTAGCCGCTTGGCATTAACCGCTGATGGTGTTCCCTCCGTTGTCAACGTCGGACAAGGAGCGATGGGTAGCATTTTGGATATGGAAAATATCGAAGCGATGAACCTCACGATGGGCGCATCCAAAGCCGACTCGGGATTCGGTTTCGGAAATAACGCCGGTTCGCTTGATATGCGAACAAAAAAAGCAAGCGACACCTTAGGCGTCATGCTCAAACAAAGCGTCGGAACCGAAGATTTTTACCGCACGTTTATGCGGGTTGACTCGGGCAAAATTAGCGAAAATACGAAAATGTTTCTCTCTGCTTCCTCATCGCAAGCCGATAAGTGGAAAGGCTCGGGCGATACGCAACGAGAAAACGTCGAAGCGGGTTTAAGTACGTTATTGTTCGATACAATCAAAACCGACATTTTATTGGCGCATAACGACATCGAACGTAACGACTATCGGGCTTTGACGTACGCTCAAGCAAAAAACTTGGGAACGTATTATAACTACGACTTTAATCCCACGCTTACCTCCAGTGCCGCCAACAATAAATATTACTACGATTTCAACCGACAACACTTTAAAGAAAACCTCGCCCAAGCGACTTTCGAAGCGCCTTTGTTTGAGGGCACGATCTCGTTCAAACCTTACCATATCGATACGGACGGCTATCGTTACGCGTACAATCAATCGGGCAATTCCGTTACGAAAACCGAGATGGAGCAAGAACAAAACGGCTTTATCGCCCAATACGTTCAGAAAATAGCCGATGCCGACGTAAAGGTGGGGTATTGGTACCAATCGATCGAATCTATCCCGCCTCCGACCGCCAATAAGTCATACAACATCGTTAACGGTAAGTTGGTTTTTAGCTCATGGTCGATGCTCAACGACGTCGGAAACCGAGAAATCGACAGTCCGTTTCTTAGCGTTACAAAAGAGTTCGATCAACTTGAAGTCGAAGCAGGTATTCGTTACATGCGCATGACGCTAGGCGGCGTCCAAAGCTATACGACGACTTCGGGCGACGTCTCCGACGGTGAAGCCATTGCGCACGGTACGCGAATACCGTATCTTTATGCGGACGACACGACGCTCAGTGCAACGCTTCCGAGCCTCAATTTCAAATACACGCTCTCCGAGAGCGTCGATCTTTTCGCCGGATATGCCAAAGGATATGCGAGCCCTTGGATCGGACCGTTGTTCTCGATCTATAAAAGCAATAATGCGACTTTTAGAGCTAAAGGTATCTCGCTTCAAGATATTTGGGATAAGTTTGAGTTGGAAACGTCCGATCAATTCGACGTCAGAGCAAAAATTAAAGGCGAGAACTGGATGATCGTACCGACGCTTTATCATATCGTTTACAACGATAAACAAGTTACGGCGTACGATCCAGCCGTCAATCTAACCTACTACCAAAATAACGCTAAAGCAGAAGCTAACGGCTTTGAACTGAGCGCAACCTACGAGTTGTCGCGCTCGTTTGAGCTCTTTAGCGCCTTTTCGTACAACCAATTGAAATTCACGGACAATCTCACAACGACGGGCGGAGCAACGTTGGCAATCAGCGGCAACCAAGTCCCCGATGCGCCGAAAATTTTAGCAAAAGTGGGGACGACCTACAGACAAAACGGCTTTTACGTCTCTCCGGCACTGAAATACGTCGATAAACGTTACGGCGATATTCAAAACATCGAATCGATCCCCTCTTATTATACCGTGGACGTTGAAACCGGCTACGTTGCCAAGAATTTTTACGGATTTAAAGAGGCACTTTTCTCCGTTTCGTTGCAAAATCTCTTGGATAAAAAATACATCGCCATTATCAAAAACGACTTAGACGACACGGGAACGGGCGGTACGAGTTACTATACGGGTGCGCCGTTTACGGCCGTAGCGAGCATAACGCTCAAATTTTAACCGATGAAAGCACTCTTTTTTCTCCTTATCGTTAGCTTACATGTCGCTTTCGGATTTGAGAGCAAAACGATTGTCGACATGTACGGAAGAACGGTAAATATCCCTTCAACCGTACACAGTGTCGTGACGGCAGGGGGAACACCCGCCGTGAACTCTTTTGTGTTTGCCTTGGGTGCTCAAGATACCATCACCAACGGCTTACCCGGAGCGATCGACGGCAAGAATTGGAAAATGCAAACCCTTTTTGCGCCCAAACTTGCCTCGTTACCTACGGTCTCCAACGGCGGACCCGAATGGGACATCAACGTCGAAGCACTTCATACGATAGCGCACGACGTCGTATTTGTCGTCAACCAAAACAGTGCCGAATCCTTAGCCCAAAAGGGATTTTGCGTCGTCGCACTACAATGGTCGACACCCTATAGCGTCAAAGAGACGATGACGCTTTTGGGTGAAATCTTGGGCTTGCAAAATCGAGCCGCCGCTTATAACGACTATTACGATCGTACGCTTCGTTTCGTAGCGCAAAAAGTTGCTCATGTTTCACATCGACCTAAGGCACTTTACTTACGCTATACCAACTTTTCGCTTCCGATGGTATCGACCGCGACATGGATGATCGAACATGCGGGCGGTATCAACGTTGCCGCAAACGTCAAAGACCATGCGACGATTTCTATCGAGCAACTTTTAACGTGGAATCCGGATTTTTTATTTGTATGGAATACACAAGAAAAAGAGGCAATCTATCGCGATAAACGCCTTTTCGGACTCAATGCGATCCAAAATCAAAAGGTTTTTGCGATGCCGATGGGTTCACATGTATGGACGCATTATACGCCCGAACAACCTTTGGCGGTTTTGTGGGCTGCCGAAAAATTCTTTCCGCTTGCGTTTCAAGACGTATCGATCCCACAAGAGATCGTATCGTTTTACACAACCTTCTTCGGCGTCACACTCGATGAGGAGCACGTCGGCAAGATTCTCAACCCTTAAAACGATCGTCCGCCTTGTTTGGAAGCGCGGACACTTGAAAATTTGCCCTCTTTTTATGCTACACTCTCTTTTTATTCCCAAGCTTAGCGGGGCATGACGCACTTTGCTTATTTTTGAGGAGAAAGAGTTTAAAAAATATTAAATATTTTAGTGTAATATTAAGACGCTACCGAACAACCCTCAATCAACCAAGGAGAAATGCTAATGGAACATAACGTATCGTTAATCAGCACGATTGCTTTCGGCTTTGGTTTAGCACTTATTTTCGGCTTTATCGCTATCAAATTACGTATTCCGGCGCTTGTCGGCTACTTATTTGCAGGTATTCTTATCGGTCCTACGACACCCGGTTTCGTTGCCGATATGACCATTGCCGCTCAACTTTCCGAAATCGGTGTTATGTTGTTGATGTTCGGCGTAGGGCTTCATTTTTCTTTGGACGATCTCTTATCGGTCAGGCGCATTGCCGTACCCGGAGCCGTCATTCAAATGAGCGTCGCAACGCTACTCGGCGCGGTCTTGGCATGGGGTTGGGAATGGAGTTTCGGAGAGGCTTTGGTTTTCGGCATTTCCTTATCGTGCGCCAGCACCGTCGTTTTACTCAAAGCTTTGGAAGCACGCAATATTTTAGAGTCAATGAACGGTCGTATTGCCGTCGGTTGGCTTGTAATGGAAGACCTTGCTACGGTTATGGTGTTAGTCTTATTGCCGCCTTTAGCAAATCTTTTAGGCGGTACCGCGGCGATACACCCCGATGAGGGCTCCTTATTGCTGACGGTGGGCAAGACTTTATTGCAAGTCACTGCCTTTATCGTTATCATGCTTTTTGTGGGTAAACGCGTCATTCCGTGGTGCATTTGGCAAGTCTCGCGCACGGGTTCTCGCGAACTGTTTACACTCTCCGTGATCGCACTCGCCGTGAGCATTGCGTACGGGGCATCGGTCTTATTCGGCGTATCGTTTGCACTCGGCGCTTTTTTTGCGGGTATGGTGCTACGTGAATCGGAATTTAGCCATCGTGCGGCAGAAAAGTCGCTTCCTTTGCGCGATGCGTTTGCCGTTTTATTTTTTGTCGCAGTGGGGATGTTGTTTCAGCCGCAAATTCTCGTTTCAAAACCTTTACATGTTCTTTGCGTCGTCGCCATCATTATCGTCGGAAAATCGATTGCCGCGGCATTATTGGTCTTAGCATTACGCTATCCTTTGCATACGGCACTCACGGTAGCGGCAAGCTTGGCACAAATCGGAGAGTTTTCATTTATCTTAGCAAGCTTGGGAATGTCGTTGAACCTGCTTCCACAAGAAGGGTACAGTTTGATTTTAGCCGGCGCGATTATCTCGATTACGCTCAATCCTTTTATCTTCAATACACTCAGCCCCGTTAGCCGATGGATTTTAAAGCACTCCGCGTATGCCCGTCATCTAGATCAGCGCAAAGATCCCTACAGTAAGCTTCCCGAAAACGAGCCGACTCAAACTCCAACATTGACCCAACGACATGTGATCCTTGTCGGCTACGGCCGCGTGGGAAAACGCATCTCCGAAGTGCTTCAAAAACAGCATTTGCCTTATATGATCGTCGAGCAAAACCGAACAGCCGTCGAATCTCTACGACATACGGGCATTCAAGCGATTTCAGGCGACGCAACGGATCCGGATATTTTACGGAATGCCCATATCGGTAATGCATCTATGTTGATAGTAGCAACACCCGATGCAATCAACGTACGAAAAATAGCCGAAGTGTCGCGTGCGTTAAATCCCGCGATCGAATTGGTACTTCGTACGCACAGTGAGGATGAAGCAACCTTGCTTCAATCCGAAAATATCGGAACGGTCTTTTTCGGAGAAGAAGAGCTCGCCAAAGGCATGAGCCATCACGTCCTAAAACGTTTTGTTCCTGCGTAAAACGCCTTAAGCAGATTCGACCACATTGAAAATAAGCACGTCGTTTTGCGTTTTTTCAAGAAGATCGAATGCAAAAAAGCTAATATACCCCGTCGTGTGAATCGCAATCAAATCGGCTTTTAGATCTTTATGATTGCTCTCAAAATGCTCCGAACTTAAAAAATCTTTTCGGACAACGGGAATCATTTTTTGATCCGGAACATTCAATTGACGCATAAAATTCTTCAATTCCGCTTCGGCATTGTTTCGACTCTCTTCTTGAAAATTCGTAATTTCATCGTCGTTAAAACCGTACATGTTAAGCCGAAACTCAAACGGCACACTGTAGAGATGCAACAAAATCAAATACGCTTCGGGAAAAAGTTTAACGATATTTTGCACCATTTTCAAAGAATTGTCCGATAAATCCGTCGGAATTAAAACGGTCTTGTATGTTTCGCTCGGCTGATAGTTTTTTACGACTAAAACGGGAATACGCGACTCTTTAATAATCGCTTTCGTGTCGGAAGCCAAAAAAATAGCTTCTATAGGATGCTTGTCGCGATTATCTCCGATAATAATCATCTCCGCATGAATCGTTTGCGCTACGATAGAGATGACTTTATCAAGATTACCTTCAACGCAATGAAATTGTTCTTTGGAAATATTCGGATAATGGCAAAGAAGGTTATTCCAGCAATGCTCTTTGATATAATCAAGATTTTTTATTTTAAAAAACGTCGTTTTAACAACATGAACGATATGAAGCTTCGCTTGTTTTTGAAATGCCAAATCAATGGCTTTTTGAAGCACAGTCGTATATCCTTCCGAAAAATCGGTCGCTACTAAAATCGTAGAATGATGCATGATCTTCTCCTTTAGGTTGCTGTTGCGAATACTCATGATGAGGATTTGAACACTGAGGTAGAATAACCAAGCCGCGTACGCGATTTGCATACGAGCTAATCTTCCATTGGCGACGCACGTATCTTTTTGGCGTGCTACGTCATTATAACGGGTTTAAGTAGGCGTGTCAATGTAATACTCGTGCCGAAAAGCCCTTTGTTGCGCTTTGTCTTAAGAGCTAACTCTTTTAGACGTGTCGTAAGCCAATTCGTAGTAGGTGTTTGCATTAAACGAAAATTCGCAGATAACCTCAAGTCCCATTCGCGTGTGCGCCGCGTACGAACGTGAGTTAATCTTGTTGATGAACGTTACCAAAATCGCATAGCGTTTTTGCATACTCTCCAACGCAAAATCAAACAACTTTTCCAAAACGCCGCTGCCGCGTACGCGCTTGTCGACGCACACCGGACCGTATTGATAGGAGTTGTGAATGCTAAGGGTTTGTCCGAGATACGAAAGATTGGGGAGGTTTTCGATCATATGCGCAAAAATCGGCCATGCCGACCAATATTGCCATGAAGCGGACATCACGTAAGCGATCACTTCACCCTCTTCAATCGCAACAAAAATGCCTTGTTCGTGTTCGATAATCTCGCCCAGTTGTTCTTTATTAAACGCCGTCGTGACAAAACCGTCTTTTTTGTCTTCTTCTAAAATCGTGTCGATTTGGTATTTGGAATGAAGGGTAAAGATACCTTCAATATCGTTGATATCGGCAATTTTATAGTGCATGCACCGCTCCTAAAATATGATGTGCCATCATACCGCTAAAAAGAGGCGTTGTCATTAACTTAGGTTAATTTCATCGCTTTTCGGATACGAGAAAGTGCAACTTCCGTGATGCCCAAATACGAGGCGATATGATAATTTGCCACCGCACTCTCGATCATCGAGTAGTCGCTAAGAAATTTAAGGTAACGCTCTTTAGCACTTAGGAGTAAAAAATCCGCTTCCCTACGTTCTTTTTTCACAATGAGCCGCTCGTAAATGCAAAGCATCAGGTCATTCCACGCACGATGCTTCGCACCAAGAGCACGAAAGTCTTCATAGCTGATGAAAAGCACCGTAAATTCACTGAGTGTCTCAACACCAAAAGGAGACACCTCGTCTTTCATAGAAATCGAAGAGATACTACTTAAAAGATGCCCCGGTTTTTCCGCAAACGACTTGTTGAACTCTTTGCCGCTTTCGCTGATGTAATAGTAACGAGCCAACCCTTCAACCAAAAAATAAAAATCCTTCACTTTATCGCCGATGTCGAACAGATGCGCTCCTTTAGGGAGTGCTTTAAGGCTAAAATAACATGTCGCCTCCTCCCAAACGGGCATGGGTAAGTAAGAGATTGGCGTTAATGCGCGGTAAAGAGCGTCCAACGCTTGCTCGCGTGAAATCAAAGTCGTCACGATCAAGAAGCCTCCTTGGATAAAAAGATTCGATTGTTTCCCATCTTAACGCATTTTGCGTTAAAGTTTATCGTCCGCATCGGCAAATTTATTGGATTCGTTTCTCTCTACTTTCTCCTTTTTAGCTGTTAAAATCTTTTAATGATACCGACACTAAAAAAAGGATACATGTGATTGATCTTAGTACCATTAAAAGTAAACTAGCCTTTTTATCCGTTTTATGCTTTATAACCTACGCGTCGATAGGTTACATCTCGTACACAAACAATCAAAAAGCACAAACAATCACAATGCGATTGTTAAAAGTAGGTGAAATTCAGACACTCGCCAGCGAAACTTCCGCAGATTTACGTGGATTTAGACTTTTTTTAGACCAGAAGTTTTTGGATAAGTTTAAAAAAGATTCCGATGCAATCGTTCTCCAACTCGAAGAGCTTTCAGGCATTTTAGATCAAGAGAGCCTCAAAAAGAAACTCGTAGATTTATCACATCAATACAAAGAGTGGAATGCCATTCGCTATGCCATCTCCGAAATCGTCATACAAAATAAAGACCGCATGAAAACCAAAGCGTTTCAAGAAAGCGAAGAGAACCGTAAACTCACAGACTTAACACGCCAATCCAATGCTCTTAAAGACTCCATTCAAGAAGCTCAGGACACCCTTTTAGAGTATATTCAAACAAGTAACCTTGAGATTATGAAACAGAGTTCCATCACAATTTCAAGCATTGTTGTCGTGAGTATTCTTGTGACGATGAGTGTGTTTTACGTCATTGCCATCAAGATTGTCTCCTCCATTCAGAATTTAGGGCGAAGCATTCAAAACATCACTCGCTATAAAGATTTTACGCAAAACTTGCACATTCAAGGCAAAGACGAATTGGCACACATGAGCATTCAACTTAATGAACTGATCGCTATGTTACGCCAATCGTTCCACACTATCGACGTTTTACTTCGCAACAA
The DNA here is from genome assembly GCF_001548055.1 of Sulfurospirillum cavolei. Taxonomy (GTDB): domain Bacteria; phylum Campylobacterota; class Campylobacteria; order Campylobacterales; family Sulfurospirillaceae; genus Sulfurospirillum. Next base: position 205,149 of record NZ_AP014724.1, on the reverse strand, counting down.
CCTCACCGTCTCAGAAACTTTTTCTTCTACGACCTCATCGATTCAGCACTCAGTCGATCAAGAATCAAAGGTTATTCAAACCATTATGGCGCATTCTGATAGTATGAAAGAGGGAATGGAAGTTTCATCAAATGAGGCACAAAAAGTTTTAGAAAAAGCGATTCAAACCAAAGACAATATGCAAGAAGTCAAAAAAGCACTCTCCTCTACCATCGAACAGCTCAGTCTGACGTCGAACATCGAATCCGATATTAACACCCATCTTCGAACCCTTTCCCAAGAAGCGAGCCAAGTCAAAGAGATTATTACGATTATCTCGGATATTGCCGATCAAACGAATTTATTGGCACTCAATGCCGCCATCGAAGCCGCGCGGGCAGGAGAACACGGGCGAGGATTTGCCGTGGTAGCCGATGAAGTGCGAAAACTTGCCGAACGAACGCAAAAAAGCTTGGTCGATACTAACGCAACCATCAACGTCATCGTTCAATCCGTCGGCGATATTTCAGAAAAAATGAACCACAACATCGAGCGCATCCAAAATCTTGTGAACTCGTCGCTTACGGTTAATGAGCACACGGATACCACCACATATACCCTAACAGATACGATCAATCTTATCCAAAAGCTCTACGACGATACCAAAGAGAACGTACTCACAACAGGGAAAATTATGCACCACATTAACGTCGTAAGCGGCTTATCCACGGAAAATACGAAGAGTGCCGAAGCAATATCCGCCTCAGCAGACACCTTGTATCATATGAATGTTGAGCTCAAAGAAGAGATCGCGATTTATAAAATATAACTGCCAAAGCGAATTTTTGAGCGAAAATTTCTTACATGTAACTCTCGTTTATCGCGGTGGTGGAATACCTTGTATGATCATTTTCGCCTCTTCTTTGCTGAGAGGATAATCAAAAAATCGTGTGTAAAAGGAGATGGTTTCGTGTTCAATATCGAATGTCTTGAATAGTTCAGGATAGAAGATTTGTGCCGCCCATTGCACTTGTAAAATTGCTTCGGCACTGTATCTGTCCCAAAAAAACATTCCTTTAGGGTTGATATAAACTTTTTTTGTTCGCACTGCGGCAAGCGTTTTAAATACGGGATTGTCTAAAAAATCACTCGCTTGAACACTTCTAGAAGATGCTCCGATAATGACAATGTCAGGATTCCATGCAACAATTTGCTCCATCGAAACTACCTTATTGGCGCCTTTGAGTTCACTTGCGACATTAATTCCTCCTGCCAAACGTATCCAAGCATCCATCATCGAATCTGAACCATCGGCAACATACGACGCTCCTATCCCGCTTAGATGTAAAACTTTCGGCTTTTGATTTTGTGGAATGGGTTTGAGTTTTGCTTCTATGGAGCGTGTTACCTCTTCTAAATACGTAGCATACGCCTCTGCCTTGATCAGTGCTTTTTGCCCCAAAACTTTTCCAGTGAGTAAGACCGTTTCTTTCAAGGAGAAAAAATCGGTTAATGAAAGCTCAAAAACATTCAGCCCAAGGCTTTTAAAAAGCTCTCTATTTTTATTGCCGGAAGAGACAAAAACGACGTCAGGCTTCGCTTTGAGCAACTCTTCCATCGACCCCATTGCCCCAGAATCTGTACTAAACGCTACCGTAGCTTTTTGCATATGTGGATTGATTTTATACAGCCATGGGCACATCTGCGGTGTAACGATAGTGGCTACGATTTTATCACCCGATCCTAGCATCGTCACAATCGCATTATGTGCAGGCCACGCATCGGCGATACGCTCTATCGAATGAGGAAAGCTTACACTGTTATTGGCAGCATCAGTCCAAGTCTGCTGGGCAAAAGCAGACACGTAGCCAATCAATAGCATAAAAAAGATATAAATACCCTGCTTCATAATGCGCTCCAACGGTAAAGAGGTTTCATTCATACTGTTTACATGTAAAGTATTTTACTATCACTCATGGTCGAATCTCAATTGGTGTTCCTTCGTCAATAGAGTTCCAAACTAAATCCATATCACTGTTTTTGAGAGCAATGCATCCATTGGTCCAATTGAAAAATTGCATTATAAAAAAAGCCCAGCCAAAACCATTCTTTTGTCCATGAATCATAATAGCACTACCAGGAGAGACGCCCAACTTATTGGCAATCTCACTGTCGTGTTTATTAGGATAAGAAATATGAATAGCTTTATAAAATGCACTATCTTGCTTTTTATAATCAAGTGTATAAAAACCCTCAGGAGTTCGCTTATCGCCTTCTTGCTGTTTGTGACCACTAGGCTTGGAGCCAAACACTACGGCATAAGTTCCTATAGGATGATTTTCTTTATAAAGTGTAAGCGTTTTCTCTTGCTTCTTCACAATAACCAAATCAGCTTTTTCCATGGAAAATAAAGAACAAGAGATAAGTGTTAACATCAACCATACTAACTTCATAATATTCCAAATTTAAAATTTTTACATGTAAAAAATGGTATTGCCAGACGTTTAAATATCCAGCAACACCACGTCGACCATCTCGCCTTTTTCGATTTTTTGCACGTCTTTTTCAACGCGTAAAAGCACAGGATTGTCTAAAAGATTGTTGAGAATGGCGCTACTGCCCTCTTTTTTGCCTTCTAAGTCAACCACGAGTTGTCCCTCAGAAAAACGAAGATTGCAAGCGGTAAATTCGACGAATTTGGAGCGTTTTTTGTAGAGTTCGCCCATGTAAGCTTTGATCGTTGGCAGTGCGAACGTTTGTGCGCGCATTTTACGAAGCAAGGGTGCGATAAATAAAAACGTACACACCGAAGCGCTGTAAGGAAAGCCTGGAAGCGCGTAAATGTATTTGTGACCTGTTTTAACAACACGTATATGGCGTCCGGGTTTCATGTACGAACCATCGATGATATTTTCGATTTTCATATCGGTGAGAATACTCTGGATAAAGTCAAAATCCCCCACACTTCCGCCACCTGTGGTGATGACGATGTCGCTCCACATCAAGGCTTGCCTGAGCTGTTGCTCGATGAGTGCGCGATCATCGCGGATCAGTTTAAAACGCATGCACTCACAGCCTAGTTGGCGCAAAATCGCCTCAACAGTGACATGGTTGGAACTGCGAATCTGGGCACTAGAGACTTTTGGCTCACCAAAATCTAAGATTTCATTGCCTGTGGAGAGAATGGCAACGCGAGGACGCATAAAGACTTCAACTTGCACCATGCCAAGCTCTGCCATCACACCAATCTGTGCAAAGCCGATCTTGGTACCTTTTTTAATCAGCACTTCGCCCGCTTTGTAATTCTCGCCGATAGGACGTACCGCAAAACCTTTGGAAACGGCGGAGGTAATGCGAATCGCGTCGTTTTCGACTTCGACGTTCTCGATGGGAATCAGCGTATCGCTTCCTTCGCTCATCAGCGTTCCGGTAAAGGTTTTAACGCATTGACCTTTGGTCACGACGTTGCGTGCTTCCTCTCCGGCAGGAACGTAATCGCTGATCGTCAATTTACCCAACTGCTGATCGACGAATCGAATCGCATAGCCGTCCATCGAAGCAGTTTCATGGGTCGGATTGTTCTCTTTGGCGACAATATCGACGGCTAAGATGCGCCCTAAAGCATCCGCGACAAAAAGATTTTCACACCCGAACTCACAATCGATCGAAGCCTCTAACGCCTGAAGCGTTTCGTCAAAAGGGGGAAAATGCGTGTTATTCATGCATCCGCCTTTAAAAGACCGTGTCCTTGAAGCAGATGCGAACGCTCTTTGGCATACACACGCTTTCCGCCGATAAGATCGTACTTCCAAATTGGAGCATTGGCTTTAAAGTCTTCCACAAAATCATTAATCATCGAAAGAGCGACTTTGCGTTTAGGGGAGACGACAGCGGCGATATAAGAAGAGGTGTGATTGGGCACGTCTCCGCGTGAATGCGCCATCAAAAAGTAAGCATTTTGCGCTTTGGCTTTTTCTTGCCAAGCATTAAACCAGCTGTTTAAGATGGGCTCGTAAATGTCAAAACTCAGCCCCTCAATGCCATCTTCGTCGCGCACGATGCCCACAAAAGGAATGAACGCACCGTAGTTTTTATCGCTAATTTGATCGTACCAAGAAGCCAAAATACTTTTGACATGTAAGGATCCCTCGTGAAGTTCCAGCATGTTTCAACCTCCGCAAACAGGAGGAAGCAAGGAGATTTTATCGTGAGAAGAGACGGGCACGTCCGCCTCGCAGACCAAAGTATCGTTGATGGCTACGGCGCAGATGCTAAGCCATTCTTGAAGCTCTTTGTCTTCTTTGAAAAAGCTTTTGAGTTCACTGAGGTTTTGAATATCGACTTCGATGCTTGCTCGGCCTATCGGGCCTAAAAATTCGACTTTTGCCACGCACTATCCTTCCAAATAAAGAGGCGTTAAAGGCAAAAGCCTTTAACGATTTAAACAGGTAATATTCGTATATTTTTACTTAATTTCTCTTGTAAAACCGCTTCGATAGCAAAAAGCGTCCCCGTAGAGCTGCTCGCACATCCGCTACAAGCGCCCAAATAACGGATATAAACGTCGCTCATACCCTCACTTTCTTTAATATCGAGGATTTCAAGATTGCCGCCGTCCATTACAAGCATCGGACGAATATTTTCATCGATCACTTTTTCGATCTCTTGGAATTTCTTAACGACGGTCAAGTCGTCGAAATTAACCGTATGCGTGCCCTCGACTTTAACGTTGGACATCGCAAGCAAACGGTCGTGCTCCATCTCGGCGCGCGTATCGCGTAAGATATCTTCCAAATAGTACTCGCGTGCTTCATGACCGCCCGGTTTGATACAGGATTTACAAAACGCACCCGCTTTGGTGTAGTTCGTAATCTGCTCGACGGTCGTAAGGTTGTTGATGCGAATTACCTCTTTGATCGTCCCAAGGCTGACGCGCGCACATTCGCACACGATGATCTCGTCTTCAAACGAAGCCGCATCCACGCCTTTAAACGAAGCGGCGGCGGCTTTGATAACATCGTACGCCATGACCGAACAGTGCATTTTTTGAGGCGGAACGGCCGGAACGTCAGGCGTATCGCGCATTGCTTTTTCAACGTCGATGTTGGTAATTTTAACTGCTTCGGAGACGGTTTTGCCGATGCAAAGCTCCGCCATCGTATCCGAACTCGCAATCGCCGTACCGCAACCGAAACTTTTAAATTTCGCCGCTTTAATAACTTCGGTCTTTTCGTCGACGATCCAGTAAAGGCGCACGGCATCGCCGCAACTCTCCGCACCGAAATCGGCAATGATAAGCTTACCGCCCATCCATTTAGCGTCTTCTTCGGTTAACTCACCCATGTTTTTTGGGCTATTCATCAAATCTTGAACTTTTTGGCTGTACTCTTCCCAAATAGAGCCGCCGATCAAACTGTCTTTTGCCATTTTTTATCCTTTAAAATCTTTACATGTAAGGTTTTACAATCGACTCACGTGCCACTCGGGCGCATAAGCGTACGTACTGGAAATTGCTCTTAATCTTTCAACGGCTTTGTAAATCACATTGATAGCATAATCAATCTCTTCATCGGTCGTAAAACGCGATAACGAAAGTCGAAGTGCGGTATGTGCAAGGTCGGCTTCCGCGCCGATGGCTTCCATAACTGGATTGGATTCCAATGCTTCGCTGGCACACGCACTTCCCGTACTCGCACCGATACCGTTTTGATTGAGGTCCCACAACATTGCTTCGCCTTCAATGCCTTTGACGCTGATTAAAATCGTGTTGGGTACGCGTTGTTCTTTGGTGCCGACGACAAACGTCTCGGGGATTTTTAGCAATGCGTCTTCGAGTTTATCGCGAAGGCGTCTAACGTTGCTTTTTTCAAAATCAAGAGCGGCAACGGCAAGCTCCATCGCTTTGCCCATACCGACGATACCGGGAACGTCAAGCGTTCCGCTACGGCGTCCGCCCATATGCTCGCCGCCGTGAAAAAACGGAGTTAAGGCTTGCCCGTTACGAATGTAAAGTCCGCCTATTCCTTTAGGACCGTGAAATTTGTGTGCGGAAAAGCTTAAAAAATCAACATTGGCTTTTTTAACGTCGACGGGAATTTTACCGATGGCTTGCACCGCATCGGTATGAAACAAAACGCCTCTTGCTTTACAAATGGCACCGATCTCCTCGACGGGGAAAATCATACCCGTTTCGTTGTTTGCCCACATAATGGAAACCAATGCGGTTTGATCGGTAATCGCGTTTTTAAGGTCTTCCACGTTAATGACGCCGTCGGTATTGACCGGAAGGTAGGTCACGTTAACGCCCAGACTCTCCAAAAATTTACAGGATGCTCCGACGGCAGGATGTTCCACTTCGCTCGTGATGATATGATTTTTATCGCCATGCAGAATGTAGTCGTTGTACACGCTTTTGATGACCCAGTTATTGCTCTCGGTCGCACAAGACGTAACAACAATATCGTCTTCGTCGCCGGCGTTAATACCCGCATAAAGTTGATCCATCGCCTTGCGTAACGCCGGATGGCTTTCGCTTCCGAATTGATGTAAAGAGTTCGGATTGCCGTATTTTTCGCAATAATAAGGCTTCATCAACTCGAATGCCTCGGGGTCGAGCATCGTTGTCGCATTGTTATCTAAATAGACTCGCATAAATTTCTCCGTCCGAATAGGATAAACTTTATCCTAATTTATTTTTTTGAATACTATTACTTTCTTTATTAAAAAAAACTAAAAATTTTTAACCATTAATTGACTATTTGTTTCAGATCATTGATCGTCGCTTCAAACGCAAACGCTTCTTCGGGGTTTTGTTGTAAAAATTGATTCATCTTCTCTTTTTTGCTAATCGCCAAGTCTAACTCTTTGTCGTTACCTTTTTCATACGCTCCGATGCGAATGAGCACTTCGTTCTCTTTTAAAATCGAGTTTAACCGCTTAAAACGCATCGCCGCCTTTTTGTGATCGCTATCGATCACGTCGCCCATAACCCTTGAAGCACTGTTTTGAATATTGATCGGAGGATAAATCCCGTAATCCGTCAACTCTCTGCTTAAAACGATATGCCCATCCAAAATACTTCGGGACTGATCGGCAATCGGATCGCTTAAGTCGTCGCCCTCAACCAAAACGGTAAAAAACGCCGTAATCGAACCTTTGCCCTCCTCTTTTCCGGCACGCTCCATCAGTTGCGGTAGCAATGCCAACACCGAAGGCGGATACCCTTTGGACGTCGGAGGTTCGCCCAAAGCAAGACCGATTTCCCGTTGCGCCATCGCAAAGCGCGTCACCGAATCCATCATAAAAAGGACGTCTTGTCCTTGGTTTTTAAAATATTCCGCCACGCTCATGGCACTAAAGGCTCCGTATTTTCGCATCAACGGCGAATCATCGCTGGTTGCGACGATAATGACGGTGTTTTCCAAATTGCCGCCGAGGTTTTTTTCGATAAACTCGGGAACTTCGCGTCCCCGTTCGCCGATAAGCGCAACCACTTTAATCGGGGCTTCCGAACCTCTGACGATCATGCCCATCAAGGTCGATTTTCCGACGCCGCTTCCGGCAAAAATACCCATTTTTTGCCCTTTTCCGCAGGTCAAAAGTCCGTCGATCGTTTTGACGCCGACGCGAAACGGCTCGTTGATCAACCCTCGTTTCATCGCGTCTAAAGGCGCTTTCATGATCGGTGCTTGCGAACTTGCACCTATTGTTCCTTTGCCGTCTTTGGGTCGAATGAAAGGATCGACCACGCGCCCTAAAAGCTCTTCGCCTACCGGAATCATCATGCCTTGTTCGCTGATAAAGACTTTATCGCCGATTTTAAACCCTTCGATAAAGCCGAACGGTGAAATATAGAATGTCGTTCGATTGACTTCGGTAATCATCCCGAGTTCGCTTTTATGTCCGTCCAAGGAGACGATTTTGACGATATCGCCGATGCTAGGTCTAAGTCCGCATGCTTCGATAGTTGTCGCACTAATTTTGGTAATCGTGCCGAACATCGGAGAGAGGCTTTTGCTTTGCAGTTTTTCGCGTAGACGATTGAGCGGCATTAGTAACGATTCGCCTGCGGTGCATTGATAATATCAAAAAACTCTTTGCGCGTATCAGGCTTCAGAAAAAGCCCACGTAATGCCGATGTCGTAGTGTTGGAATGTGTTTTTTCTACGCCGCGCATCTCCATGCACATGTGACGCGCTTGAATCACGACGCCGACCCCTTTAGGTGCAATAACGTCGTCGATCGCTTTAGCGATTTGTTCGGTCAGTTGTTCTTGGATTTGAAGGCGTCTGGCGAACACGTCGACCATACGCGGAATTTTGGAAAGCCCTACGACTTTCCCGTTAGGAATATAAGCGACATGTGCACGTCCGATAATCGGTAAAAGATGGTGTTCGCACATAGAGTAAAACTCTATATCTTTAATGAGAACCATTTGATTGTTATCGCTTTCAAACAATGCTTCGCCTAAAACGTCGTTGGGGCTTTGTGTATAGCCTTGCGTCATATATTCATAGGCCTTAAAGACGCGAGTCGGCGTTTTTAAAAGCCCTTCGCGCTTTGTGTTTTCGCCGATGATTTCAAGCATCGTTCTAACGGCATTTTCAAACTCTTCTTGTCTGTGCATTTTTCTTCACTTTATTTCGTAATTAAGACGACTTATTCTATCCGCTTTTTGCTTTTTAATGGATAAAAAGCGAGTTAAAAGCTAATTTTTGCTATATTTGAGCAAAATTTTATATCGAAAAGGGATTTTATGCAAATTAAAGTTAACCGTACCAATAGTGCTAATGCTGCCGTCGAGGCAACCATTTCACCGGCGCTTTTGCAAAAAAAAGAAGAGAAGATGCTCGCATCGGCGGCGTCCACTATGAAAGTTGACGGATTTCGAAAAGGAAAAGTACCTACGCATCTTGTAAAAGCACGCTTCGGCAAAAAAATTAAAGAAGACGCACAAACAGACGCTTTACGCGAACTTTACGCCAAAGCATTGGAAGCATTAGACGTTAAAGCCGAACTCGTCGTCGGAGAGCCTAGTTTTACGAAATTTGAAGAAAAAGAGGGCGGCTTAGAGCTTGTCATGAAACTCTCTTTCAGACCGACGGTTAACGTAGAAGGATACAAAGAGTGCGTTCCCGAATACAAAGCACCCAAAGTGACCAAAAAAGAAATCTCCGAGCGTCTTGAAAAAACCTTGGCTCTCGTTGCCGATCTTAAAACCGTTGAAGAAAAAAGAGCGGTAAAATCGGGCGATTTCGTCGTTATCGATTTTGAAGGCTTTATCGACGACGTAGCGTTTGAGGGCGGCAAAGCCGAAAATTATACGCTTGAAATCGGAAGCCATTCGTTTATTCCCGGTTTTGAAGACGGCATTATCGGTATGAAAGCCGGCAAAAGCAAAGACATTGAAGTAACTTTCCCCGAAAATTACGGCAAACAAGAACTCGCCGGTAAACTCTCCGTCTTTAAAGTAACACTTAAAGAGATTAAAGTAAAAGACGTTCCCGAAACTCCGAGCGAAGAGATGATCAAACGCTTACTTCCGGGCGTCGAAAACCCTACGCTTACGACCTTAGAAGAGCAAATTGAAACCGAAATTCGTAACGAAAAATTGGCAAAACTTTTCAACGAAGAGGTTAAACCCAAATTCGTTGAAACGATTTTGGAAAAAATCGCATTAGATCTTCCCGAAAACATCGTCGATCAAGAGATTGATCTTCAGATGAGAAGCGTTTTCGGAAAACTCAGCGAAGATGAGATCAAAGAGTACTCTTCCAATCCCGAAAAAATCAAAGAAAAACGCGAAGAATTTAGAAACGATGCCGAGAAAAGCGTTAAACTAACGTTTATCGTCGATGAGCTTGCTCGTGCCGAAGGCATCAACGTCAGCGATCAAGAAGTGCTTCAAATGATCTACTTTGAAGCAATGCAACAAGGTGCCAACCCAAAAGAATACCTTGAATTCTACGAGAAACAAGGCGTTCTTCCGGCAATTAAAATGTCCATCATTGAAGAAAAACTCTTCAACAAGCTTTTTACTAAAGGTAAATAATGAGCTATTATGTCCCTGTCGTTATTGAAAAAACGGGTCGAGGTGAGAGAAGTTACGATATTTACTCTCGCCTCTTAAAAGATCGTATTATTATGCTAAGCGGCGAAATCAACGACGTCGTCGCTTCTTCCATCGTTGCGCAACTGCTTTTTTTGGAAGCCGAAGACCCCGAAAAAGATATTTATCTTTACATCAACTCCCCGGGCGGCGTGATTACCAGCGGCTTTAGTATTTACGATACGATGAACTACGTCAGACCCGATATTTGCACGATTTGTATCGGGCAAGCCGCTTCGATGGGAGCTTTTTTGCTCAGCTCCGGTGCAAAAGGGAAACGTTACGCGCTTCCCAACGCACGCATCATGATCCATCAACCTTTAGGCGGCGCGCAGGGACAAGCAACCGACATTGAGATTCAAGCCAAAGAAATTTTACGCATGAAACAAGTGTTAAATGAAATTTTGGCAAAAAATTGTAATCAAAAAATGCCCAAAATCGTCAAAGACACCGAACGCGACTTTTTCATGAGCGCGGAAGAGTCTTGCGAATACGGTCTTATCGATAAAGTATTGGATAAGAGCTTTAAATAATATTTCATAAGAAGGCGCGTTATGGTTCGTTTCAACAAAGAAAAGGGTGCAACGGGTGTTTATACGATCGATACGAAAGAGGATGCCTTAACGGTAGCCCCGACTATCAAAGAGCCCGTCGTTCCGCAACAATCTAACGCCGAACTTGAGAAATTTTCCGCCCAAGTCCTTAAAGTGTTGGGGGATGAAAACATTCCTCCGACACCGAGTAATTTTCAAATTTACTTTGACAAGCTCTTGGAAAACAAACCTGCCGCATTTAAGAAGCGTATTAACGAGTTTTTAGACCTTGAAACGACCAACAACGACGAAAATCACGTGAAAATCGAGCGCGAAATTAAAGAAGGTTTTTCTCAAATTAAAAATATTATGCAAGTCGTCTCAACCGTTTATCGCAACTTGGGCGTTATGCAAGATATCGTGAAAAAACGCTCCAACCAATTGGAAACCAATCCGAACGCGCTAACGTTGCAAAATATTATCGCTTCTTTCACGACGGATTTAAGCAAAATGTTCGAACTCACGACCAAACAATTGGATCTTTTGAAAGAGTATTACCAAAAAGCGACGACCATTTTACAAGAGGTCGATAACCAATCCATTTTCGATATTAAATACGGCGTTTACAACCGACGTTATCTTTTAAAATCACTCGAAGACGAACTGAAACTTATTCAAAATTACGCGCATCCGAGCTCTTTGGTGTTGGCTCGCGTCAAAGAGAGCGTTCTTGATTCGATTGCGGTCAAAAAAGACAAAGATACCGTCGTACGCAATATTGCGAAGCTTTTACTGAAAACATCGCGCCGAAGCGATATCGTCGCGCATTTCGGAGACGGTATTTTTGCGATGATTTTAAAGCATACCGACTTAACGGGTGCCAAAAAAGCATGCGATCGTATCAGCGATTTGGTTTATCAAACCAGCTTTTTTGTCGGAACATCCGAAATTGAAACCGATATCGAACTTTCCATCACGGCATTGCAACCCGAATACAGCGCCGAAGAATTTTTAGCGGCAACGCTCGAAGGGCTACCGCATACGGGTAAAAAATTTATCCCTTACGTGGTCTGTACGCCTTCTTTACAGGAAGAGGAAGAATGATTTTAGAGATTTTAGTCTATCCCCATAAACTTTTACGCGAAAAATCCAAAGACGTCACGGTATTTGATAGTACCTTGCATACGCTTTTGGATAACATGTACGATACGATGGTATTTAAAGAGGGTATCGGATTGGCGGCTATCCAAGTCGGCTTCCCGTTAAACGCTCTTCTAATCAATCTCGTCGACGAAGACGGATTGCAAAAAAAAGAGAACCTTTATGAGATTCTCAACCCCGAAATTCTAGAAAAAGACGGTGCCGTCGTTTATCAGGAAGGATGCCTTAGCGTCCCCGGATACTACGATGAAGTCGAACGTGCCGCCCACATCAAATTAGCCTATTACGACCGCTACGGACAACGCCATGAAGAGGAGTTTCGCGATTTGATGGCAATTGCCGTTCAACACGAAATGGATCATCTTCGAGGGCATCTTTTTATTGAAAAGCTCTCCTATTTAAAACGCAAAAAATTTGAAAAAGAGTGGAAGAAAAAACAAAAAGAAAAGGCGTAACGATGGAAGAAGCTTCTGCGCTTTCCAACGTCAAGCATGCCAAATGCGCAACGTTTTACGCCAATAAAGCCTATCGCGTCGACGTCGAGTCGACTTTCGTTCGAGCACTTCCGGGATTCTCTATCGTCGGGCTCGCAGACACGGCCATCTTGGAGTCTCGCGAACGTATAAAATCGGCACTTTCCAGCATCGATTTTCACTTTCCGGCGCAAAAAATTACCGTCAATCTTTCACCCTCCGATCTTAAAAAAGAGGGAAGCCATTTCGATTTGGTCATTGCTTTATTGATCGCAATGCAAAAAGAACGCTTTACATGTAAGGATTTTTTTGTCTTTGGCGAACTGGGTTTGGACGGCAGGGTCAAAAAAAGCAATGCGATCTTTCCGATCGTTTTATCGCTTGCGTCTCAGCAAAAAGACCTTCACGTCTTGGTTCCCGACGAACTTTTACGGAAAATAGCGCATATTCCGGGTATTCATGCTTTTGGCGTTGAAACGCTTCACGATGCCCTTCTTTTTTTCAAAGAAAAACGTTTTGAGCAAACTACTCCGATCTTAAACGAATCTTTTTTATGCGAACATAGTATGAGCATCGGCGGCAAAGAGTACTTTTACGAAGCTCGTTTTCCGCTCGATTTTAGCGATGTTTTGGGACAACACCGCGCCAAACGTGCGCTTACGATCGCCGCGGCAGGAATGCACAATTTTCTCATGGAAGGTAGTCCCGGATGCGGAAAGAGTATGAGCATTAAACGCTTACGCTATATTTTACCGCCGCTTTGCATCGAAGAGATTTTAGAATCCAACGCTTATGCTTCTTTGGAAAACGAAGAGACGGCACTTTGTGCCCTTCGCCCTTTTCGTTCGCCGCACCACACCTCTTCGCGTCCTTCCATTTTTGGAGGCGGATCGTCGCAAAGTAGAGCCGGAGAAGTGGCACTAGCCCATAACGGCATTTTATTTTTCGACGAATTTCCAAACTTTTCCAAAACCGTTTTAGAGAGTCTTCGAGAGCCTCTAGAAGATCATCGCGTTTTAATTTCGCGCGTCAACACGAAAGTTAGTTATGCTACCAAATTTCTTTTTGCCGCCGCACAAAATCCGTGTCCGTGCGGAAATTTACTGAGTCGCACGCACGAGTGTCGTTGCAGCGAAACGGAAATTGCCCGCTATAAAAATCGTATTTCAGAACCCATTATGGATCGACTCGATTTATACGTACAAATGAGCGAAGAGCATTCCAAAGAGAGCGGATTGAGCTCTTCGGAGATGTTTGAGCAAGTTTTAAACGCCTTTAAGATGCAAAAGGAACGCGGGCAAGAAGAGCTAAACGGCAAACTTTCCGAAGCCGAAACGATGCGTTACTGCCTTTTAGACGACGAAGCACAAGCAAGTCTGGAAACGGCAAGGGAACGTTTAGGGCTTTCGGCTCGTAGCCTGCATAAAGTGCTACGTGTTGCGCGCACGATCGCCGATTTGGCGCAAGCTCGACTCATTGCCAAAGAACATATGGTCGAAGCTTTAAGTTTTCGCAAACGTTAGGAGAAACCATGCGCTATATTTACGAAAAAACGGATTTTTTAGACGCTCGTTGTTACGATGCATTTGCGCTCTGCTCCGAAATTTTAATGGAACACGCAGGATTAGCACTTGCTAAAGCGGTTCAAAAGAGATTGCCGTGGAATAAAAAAGCACTGTTTATCTGCGGAAGCGGTCATAACGGCGCGGACGGCATCGTGGCGGCACGGTTGCTTCACGGCACATGCGATGTCGCGATTTTGTGTCCTTTCGAACTCAAAACGCCGCTTGCGCGGCTCCAATACGAACGTGCGCAAAAACTAGGCGTACCCGTCGTTTCGGAATTGATCGATGCCGACGTTTACGTCGACGCACTTTTCGGAGCCGGGCTCAATCGACCCTTAGATATACCTACATGTCAGCTTTTAGAAACAATCAACGCTCAAAAAGGCTACAAAATCGCTTGCGATATTCCAAGCGGGATTCAAAGCAATCTCGCTTTAAGCGATACCCTCTTTCGTGCCGACGAAACCGTAACGATGGGCGCATTGAAACTTGCGCTGCTTCACGATAACGTCAAAGACGTCGTCGGTAAAATTAAAGTTGCGACCTTAGGTATCGCCCATACGTTTTACGACGTACCGAGTCCTTACGTTTTGATACAGAAAAAAGATTTGAAGTTACCGTTTCGTCGTTCCAAAAATAGCAATAAAGGCACTTTCGGACATGTTGCGGTGCTGCAAGGCCCTAAAGAAGGAGCGGCACGGCTTGCGGGTATGGGTGCATTTCATTTCGGTGCCGGTTTGGTAACCTTAGTCGGCGAAAAACCGAAAAGATTACCCGTTTATCTGATGCACGACGCTTCCATACCGCACAACGCCAACGTTGTCGTTGCAGGTATGGGATTGCTCGATTTCGATACGTCTGCGATCAAACAACGGCTTTTAGACAACGATCTTCCACTCGTCATCGATGCCTCTTTATGCTACCATCCCTTCATTAAAGAGATCGTTGCGTCTTGCAAACCCGTTGTGCTAACGCCGCACCCCAAAGAGTTTAGTGCCCTTTTAAAACTGCTCTGCGATGAAGAGGCCGACGTCGAAAAGATTCAATCCAACCGTTTTGCTTATGCAAAAACCTTTAGTGAACGTTTTAAACATATCGTCCTCGTTCTCAAAGGAGCCAATACGATCATTGCCTATCAAGGCGAACTTTTCATTAACGCATACGGACGACCTTCTTTAGCCAAAGGCGGAAGCGGCGACGTACTCGCGGGCATGATCGGAGCACTTATCGCACAAGGATATGCACTCAAAGAAGCGGCTATTCAGGCTTCTTTAGCCCATGCACTCGTCTCGCGAAAACTTACATGTAACAATTTTGCCCTCACTCCCGTCGACATTTGTAAAGGTCTTAAATGGTTATAAAAAAAATTGCGATTCTCTTTAGCGGTACAGGGAGTAACCTCGAAAAACTCCTCGCCGATTTACATCACAAAACATTTCAACACTGTCGTATCGAAGTAGCAACGACCATCTGCAACCGTCCCGATGCCCAAGGCATTGAAAAATCCCGCCGTTACGGAATTGAACCGTTAATTCTCGACCATACGCAGTATGCTAATCGCGAAGCGTTCGATGAAGCACTTGTGCACGCTATTCGTGCCAGCGGTGCCGAATTAACCGTTTTAGCGGGTTTTATGCGCCTCTTAACGCCCGTTTTTACGCAAAATATTAAAGCACTCAATTTACACCCCTCTTTGCTTCCGCTTTTTAAGGGAGGCAATGCTATAAAGGAAAGCTTTGATTCGCCGATGAAGGTTGCCGGCATTAGCGTGCATTACGTTAATGAAGAACTTGACGGCGGCAAAATCGTTGCGCAACGTTGTTTTGAAAAGACGGAAGGGATGAGTTTTGAAGCATTTGAAGCTAAAATTCACGCTTTAGAGCATGAACTGCTTCCTCTAACCGTCAAAAATTTATTGGATAGGACACACCATGAATCATGATACCCTAAAAGTCGGAAATATCGAATTTGCAAGTCGTTTGATCGTCGGAAGCGGCAAATACCCCGATTTTCAAACCACGAAAGACGCCACGGTTGCTAGCGGCTCAAAGTTAATTACGGTCGCCGTTCGCCGCGTCAATATTACCAATCCTCACGAAGAAAACTTATTGGATTATTTCAAGGGTACGGACATCAAACTGCTCCCAAATTCCGCCGGCTGTACGACCGCCGAAGATGCGATCACACTTTTTAGAATGGTACGGGAAGCTACGGGAATCGACTTGATTAAACTCGAAGTCATCGGCGATACGGCAAAAACACTTTATCCCGATGTGATGGAAACGCTTAAAGCATGTGAAGTTTTAGCCAAAGACGGCTTTACGATTATGACCTATACCAACGATGATCCGATTATGGCAAAACGTTTGGAAAACGCCGGAAGTGCTGCCGTAATGCCCTTGGCCTCTCCGATCGGAAGCGGTCTTGGTATCCAAAACCGTTATAACGTTCTTTTTATTAAAGAAGCCGTGAGCATTCCCGTCATCGTCGATGCAGGTATCGGCTGTGCCAGTGATGCGGCAATTGCAATGGAAATCGGTGCAGACGGCGTTTTAACGAATACGGCGATTGCTCAAGCCAAGAACCCGATTTTAATGGCTGAAGCCATGAAATATGCCGTATTGGCGGGACGTGCAAGCTATCTCGCCGGACGTATCGCCAAAAAACCGTTCGCTACGGCAAGTTCGCCCACCGAAGGTCTCATAGAATTTTCTCCCAAAGCTTAATCTTTTAGCTTGACAAAAGGCTGGAATTTGGCTAGAATTTCAGCCTTAAAAAGACCAGTTTGTTTTTTTAAACGTCGGGGCGTAGCGCAGCCTGGTAGCGCACCTGGTTTGGGACCAGGGGGTCGAAGGTTCGAATCCTTTCGCCCCGACCATGTAAAATAATGATAAAAATGATGGTGGGCGTAGCTCAGTCGGTTAGAGCATCAGGTTGTGGTTCTGAGGGTCGTGGGTTCGATCCCCATCGCCCACCCCATTATTTTTAAAGTGCAGTTTATGCGCTCGTAGCTCAATTGGATAGAGCAACGGACTTCGGATCCGTAGGTTGTAGGTTCGACTCCTTTCGAGCGCACCACCTTAAAGCCGAGACTTTGCGCTCTTAGCTCAGCTGGATAGAGCAACGCCCTTCTAAGGCGTAGGTCACACGTTCGAATCGTGTAGGGCGTACCACCTTAATACTTATGTGCGGATATGGTGAAATTGGTAGACACGCCAGACTTAGGATCTGGTGCCGAGAGGCGTGGGAGTTCGAGTCTCTTTATCCGCACCACTTTTTTCTAAAATCCCCTATATATCGACTTTCCTGAGCTTAGTATTTTAAAATGTTGCACTTTTTGTTGCACTTTTCATTCGAAAGGTCTCAAAGTGCGCTATCTCTACTTTCAAAAAAATCGTTATTTCTTTAAACGTAAACGTCCCTTTACAGCGGATAATATTGTAATTTCTCTGCAAACAGATAGTTTATCTGTGGCTAAAACCCTTTTAGCTATGATAACCCCTAGAATCCATAAACTTTTTATCTATTTAAAGGCTAACCCCATGTATAGCGAAAATGTTAAGAAACTGATTGAAACTTACATTAAAGAAGCCATTATCGAGTATTCGGAATTAGAAAATGCGAGACATACAGCATTTAACTTTATGGACGAAGAAGGCAAAAAATTTGGAGGGCATAGCGAAAAAGCGATTGATAGAGCTTTAGAGTATATTATCGAAATTCTCCAACGCCCCGAAGACGACACGGAACTTCATAGTTTTGCTCAAAGCATTTTAGAGCGAAGCAATATCAAATCCAGTGATCTTACAAACTTAACCGAGCAAGAACGAAAGGATTTTATCTTTGAAATAATCAAAGCGGAATTTAATGTCCTAAACTACGATAAAGAACGTAATCAAAAACGCCTTAATGAATATCAAAATTTTAATGTCGCACCTTCCTTTTCTTCTGTGGTAACGCCACCACAAGATACTCTGAGACAAATACCAGAAAAAAACTATTTTGCCAAAACAGCTAAGAAGTGCTTAGAAGAATACGCTGCTTTAAAAACACTCAAAAATAAAGAATTTTTTCGTAATCAGCGTGATATAGAAATGTTCATTGAATTAACCGACAAAGAATATTTAATTGAAATCACACACGACGATCTTAATACTTTTTTAGAAGATTTCAGATATTTACCACCAAAAGAAAAAGAGTATATTGCACTTTATAAAAAAACCCCTCTGAAAATCATCTCTGCGCGTTCAAAAGAAGAGCATTTTAAAACTTTATCTCCTAAAACTCTCTCTATGAAGCTCTCTAATATCAATGCGTTTTTAGATTATGCCATTTCCAGTGAACTCTTAGATACAAACCGCCTCAAAACAAAAGTCAAGATTACAAAACCAAACCCTGCACATGACAAGAAAAATGATATTCGCAAAGCATACACAAATGAGCAACTAGAAAAACTCTTTAATGAATCAAGTGCTTACACGAAAGATTTCGAAAAAAATATTTCTACTCGCCCTTCACGAATTTGGATACCACTGATTTTGCTCTATCATGGATTTAGAATTAATGAAATTGCCCAAATTAGACTAGATCAAATCACCAAAAGAGAAAATATTCCTATATTTAAAATTTCTTCCGAATATGCTGATCAAAAATTAAAAAATATCAGCAGTGATCGCAAAGTTCCTATTCACCCTAAGCTTATTGAATATGGGTTTTTAAAATTTGTGGAAAATCAACGCCAAAAAGGTTGTGTGCGATTATTTCAAGACTTATATCATATAAAAAATAAAGGTTACGGACAAGCATTTTCTAGATTCTTTAATAAAAAACCATTTAAAAAAGAGTGGCTTTCTGCTGAGACACTTGAAAAAATGGAAGCCAAAGTAATTATGCTTGATTTGCATTCATTCAGACATAATTTTAATAGCTCATTACAAGGAAAAGTTGCAGACAGTGTCCGTGACGAATGTATGGGACATGAATCACCTAAAGGTTATAGCTATAAGGGAGGCGAAATGAAAATATTATTGGAAACTATTTCCAAATGCAGTTATGATCTTAATATCTCTGAGCTTGAAAATAAACTCAAAAAACACTACTCTTGATTCAAGGTAGTGTTTGACTCTTGTACTACTTCATATTTTACGTCAGAAACTTGAACTTTTAGCGTATCAATAATCACTGGATTATTTTCGTCAAAAGGCTCTTCGGGGAAAAGGGGTTTAGCTGATTTTCGTTTTTCTTCTGCTTCTTTTTCTTCTTGTGTTTCGGATAGTGCACCAATGCCATATATAATTCCACCTGTAGCTACAGTTACTACTGTAGAAATAGGCTCACCACTATTATTGGCAACTGCTAGATTCCCACCAAATTGCTTCATATCTTTTGAGCTACATGCAGAAAAAAGAATAAGAACAAAAAAGCTTATAATAAAACTACTCAAATATTTCATATAAACCCACCAAATAATAATTTTATGAAATATTATATATTAATTATAGAAGAATCTTCATTATTTATAAATTTTTAAAATTTCCTGACACTTTATATAAAATAAGTCAAGGGAAGTGAGCCACCGACTTTTGGGTCGGTTGGCTTCACTTCAAATTCATTCTATTGTAGCCTCAAAATACCTTATCATTAAATTTTGTGTTTTCTCTGCTAAATAAGGCACTTGTATCAAGTGCTTTTCACTCGTGATACCGTCTTTAACGATTGCCCTACCCTTATTAAAATCTGCAACTTTCGTCTTTGTAATGAGCTGTATATCTTCTTGTGTTCCGATAGTATTATTGACATTAAAATCACTATCTGTTTTCATTAAAACCTTACTTTGGATATTAGTAAGCACATTCGTTGGTATATTGGTACTATCAATCTTTTGGGCAAATAGAAATAAGATAATTTTGGCAGCTCGCCCCTTTTGAAAAAGCTCAATCATATTGGCAAAGATCGAATCTTTGAGCTTTTTATCATGGTGCGTGCCAACGGTACCCACTTCGTCAAATATCACATAGATAGGCTTACCACTATAAACAAGCTCATTATGTTCTTTCATGTACTGAAAACGTTCATTCATAAGCTCTTTAAGCTTTTGAAAAAGCGTATCGACTGCTTCCACGCTATCGATAAAAGATACATTGCTAATATACTGATAACGTGAGAGTTCAGGAGCTTTCAAATCTATCATAACGATATGATCTATCATACTTTCATTGTAGAGCAATGACATGATAAGCAAATTCATAAAGTTAGACTTTCCACTTCCACTTTCACCCACTGTTATCATATGGGTTTGCTTTTCAAGAGATACGAGATATTTACCCTCTTTATAGTATCCATAGAAGATTTTGCCATGCTCTAACGATAGTAAAGGGTTATTGCATTCTATAAAAAGAGGCAGTCTATAAAATTGTAGTTTGACTTCTTTGGATTTGTGAGGCTTTATATCTACTTCAATGGGTTTATCATGGATTCCCAAAAAATGTACAATCTCGGATAATCTTTGTATCTGATACTCTTCACATTTAATGGCATTTCTATTATAGAAATACGCAACATTATGCTTTTTATCATAGTGCGTAAACTGATCTAAATAAATTTTGCCCTCTTTGGCTTCACTTGTTGGTCGTGTTATGAGTTTGAGCGAATATGGCATAGTGATAAAATCCCAATATTTCTTATAGTGTAAAATACGCTCAACAATAAGAGCACTTAAAATAATATAGGCATATAATCTTATATTTTCTACTTGAAAAACCTTGTCTATGGCAACATAAGTGATTAGGAGCAACCAGCCCCTAATCATTACGTCTAAAATAAAAAGCTTAATACCTTCTATCATGCTCTTTTAACCTCAGTTTTTTTCATAGCTTCACTTTGCGTAAAGTATAAATTACCATTGGCTGAAACAACACTCACAGGGATTGAAACAAATTCACCCTTTTGAAGAAGTGGTATATCAGAATCTATGGTTATTTTAACTTTGATAACTTCCATACCTTTTGCTTCGCTTTCCATTAAAAATTGTGCGTATGTTGTTTTTTTACCCTCGAATGATTTTTCGACTACTGCCATGATTTTCCCATTAATTGTTATTGTTGTCATTGTTATATTTCCTTTTTTAATGTGTTTGAATTTTTACTAGATTGGCTTTTTTATAAAGCAACTTTCTCTTGTGTTTTATGCTTAAATCTGTTATACGATAAAAAATTTTTCCATCGGGTGCGCGTATTCTGTTGGATTTTATTTCTATTGTAAAGAGTGCTTTTTGGCTTCCTTGCGTGCTTTTAACGGTTTTGGTTGTTTTAGATTCTATGTGTGTGACATACTTTTTAATATAGGTATTGTTTTGCAAATAGAGGTAATAGGGAATGCCCAACTCTTTAATTATCGAATCAATCTTAGACTTAATGTCAGGTGTTAGCGAGTAATAAATCTTTTTATAGAGGAATTGTGTTAGTCCAATATCACTGCTTGTAATCACTCTAATTTTATGGGTACGTTTCCAACCGTCCATAGCTCTAATACAAAAATAGTCTTGTCCGTCTTGTAGGTTTTTTGTGACATACTTCAATAAATAGCGAGAAGCATAATTAATGTTTTCTCTAAATTTTGGCTCTTCAAAGTCAGACTGATTTAATTCATACAATGCAACGACACGTTTATAGGTTGCTTTTACAGCGTCAAGGTGCTCACATGGGAAAAACACTAAATAATGCACATGAGGTATGGTTGTGCTATGTGGCTCGTAAACTTTCACGTAAAAGAACTCGTCACCAACATAGTTTTTAACACGCTTGTAAAATGTTCTAATCAGTTCATTTAAAAAACTATAGCCCTTAGTGATAGCCTCAGTAATCGTATCAAACTCAAAACGCTCATTCAATGAAACGTAGAGCCTTTTATCGCCTCTTTGTATGGATTGAAAGGGGTGAAAGCGTGAAGGAAGTGTAAAGGTCATAAAAACGCTGATATACTCTAGCTCTTTGGCAATGTGTTCGATTGAGGAGACTTTTTGCTCAATCAGTTTGGTGTATTTTTTATACTCTAGCTCAAAGTCATAATCAAGTTTAAAGAGTTCACCCGTGCTTATATTGCATAGATCAATGCGTGATAGATACTCTTTTTGTTTTTGCTCTTTGGAGAGGCTTACAGCAAAGTAATCTTTTAGATTGTGTTGTAGCTCTTGGTAGAGTTCTGTACTTTGCAGTTTTTTAGTTGCATAGATTGACTTCATAATTTCTCCTTTTGGTTTTCAAAACCTAAAAGGAGTTTCGTTAAAATTT
Source organism: Sulfurospirillum cavolei (assembly GCF_001548055.1). Lineage (GTDB taxonomy): Bacteria > Campylobacterota > Campylobacteria > Campylobacterales > Sulfurospirillaceae > Sulfurospirillum. The sequence goes on along the minus strand of NZ_AP014724.1, from coordinate 183,042 downwards.
TTCTCTACAACGTTATAGGGTGCTCAAATGAAAAAAAATGCGATCTTGGAAAAAAAGTGTTAAAAAATGCAAATATTTTTAAATTTGTGCAATTTGTATGAAGAATAAAGCATAAGTTATTATAATTTACAAAATTATTTTAGGAGTAGGTATGAGAATTGGTATTATTGTATCGGGCATTATAATTAGTTGTTTTTTTACTGGTTGTTTTGAAACAAAAGAAAAAAATGACATTAGTTGTGGGGATTCTTCAATTAAAGACCTAGTTTATCAACTTACTGAACCTCAGGTTAAAAATGATTATGCGGGTAAAATTTTTGTTGCAGAAAAAAAGAAAAAAAACTCAGATAAAAATACTTTGGGACCAATGACTGATATGATTATGGGCGAAATTGGGAAAATGGCAACCATGTTTTTAACCCCTGAAGAAAAACAAGCTATCATGGAAAAAGTTGACATTGCTTTTAAAGATTCAAAATTTTCACTTGTTGATACTTTAACTACGAAAAAAGATAAAGAATTACATTTGGTTGAATGTAAAGCAGACGCAGTGTATACACTATCCGCTGATACAAATTTGACTTACAATGTTACATATAAAGGTCAACTTACTGACAATCTTGAAAAAGTATATGTAGAAGTTTTAACATTTGAAGAAAGAAAAAAATAATTTAATAGGGACAGAGTATGAAAAAAATACTATTATTTATGCTATTTTCTGTTTTATCTTTTGCACAAGATAATCAGCTTTTTACCGTCAATACCATGGGAATTGAAATTAATGATAGCTTTGTTAACAAAGAAGAGATTTTTTGTGGGCGAAGAAGTGAATACACCATTTCATTAGCGAAATTAAGCCATTCTACACTTTCAGGAACTTTGGACGGATTAAATGCAGGATCAAAAGCCTTTAATGCTGGCAATGTTGGAGTTGGTTTACAAAATGTCGGAGCGGGACTCGGAATAGGTTTAGCTTTTGGACTTATCCAATTTAGTATTGATAAGTATAAAGAAGATAATCAATATATGCTCGTTCGTGTGTATAGTGATAATACAAATAAGGCAACTGCTCTAATATCTCTTTTAATAGTTGATAAAGGATTGGAAGAAAATCAATATAGAGCTATGCTCGAAGAAGAGCAAAAAAATTACATTGCACGTAAAGGTAAATAAAATGAAGCAAATCTTATCTAGTATCATTTTAGTTGGTCTTCTTCTAGGATTAAGCGGTTGTGCTCAAAAGCAACCTTTGCCAACAAAAGTTAGTACCAAATATCTTGACGATAATAAGACTGTTGTAAAAATATGGGTTGATTCAGTAATAAGCCCAAGAAAACAATATGAACACGGCTCAGATATAAATACTAGAAATGCAATTTTCACCATTGCACATGAAGCACAAAGATTAGGGTATCCTTATTTCGCTCTTATTAATGAAAATATTAATAACTTAGAAGGTACTCCAATAACAAATTACAAAGATTTACGAAGTTATTGCTATCCTTTAGTCAAAGACTTAGATATGAAATGTAAACGCTTTATTCATGTCGAATCGGCTAATTTGGAAGCTGTGTTTTTTAAAGAAAGAATGCTTTTAGTTCCTTTGTGGAGTGTAGAAGAGGTTCTTAGCAGTGAACCAAAATTCAAAGAAGAACTTAGAAATATTCTGATAAAAGGTGATTATGAAAACCCCGAAGTTGGAGTAGAGTATATTCGAGGTAGCCTCTAAAAAATATTCTTGTGGGGAAGAAATATTTCTCCCCCCCCCCGCTATACTTAGTTTATTCTTGTTCTGCTACAATAATATTTTTTGATATTAGTAACTGTTTTGAGCTATCGTCTAGAGGGATATATCCGTCAGCAATTAGTGCTGAAATGCTCTTTTTATTATAAAAAAATGATAATACAATATTCCCTAAGCCATAGGTAATACCACCAATAATTAAATATATAAAAAACCAAGCTATGTCACCTCGCAACAAAGGCACAATAGGACCAAATACACTTCCTGACCATGAATACACCAACGGAATCACTTTCACTTTATGTGAATCAGGGTGTTGCAATACTACTTTTGGTTGTCTCAAATGCAATATTATTGCTAATATAGGTAAGAATATAACTGATAAAACTAAAATATGCCCAATACTAAGTGTACCCATACGAATCTTCTCCAATCTAATTTCATTTCATGACTAAAGTAATAAATAGTATTTAATAACCTTAATCATAATAACTATATTAAAAGTGAACTTAAAAAGCTATCAATATAAATTTGATCCTTCATAAAGATATATAAGAATTTTTGAGTATTTTTTTAATTACACCATTCATACCTTTAGAAAAGATAAAGTTTTTAAAGCTACAATATTCGCTATATAATGTTGCACAATTTGTTGCACTTTTAAGGTTATAAACTCACTAAAGCCCTAAATATAGGCACATTAAAAATTGGTTACGGAGTCTCTTTATCCGCACCATCCCTTAAATAGGGAACTTCAAAAGCTTTTCCCTCTTTTTTAAGAAATCACGTAAAACATCTTTTTACTACTTTTTTACTACAAGTATGAATCTTTTCTATTAATAAATTTCCATTACTAATTTTTTAACTTCAGTCTCTTGATTTTTCTTAAGATATCTTTGAACTCAAATGAAACAAAATGATATTTTTTCATCACATATGACATATATTGAAAGCTAAAAAATCCGTTATTAACATTCCTATTTTTTTAATCTATGATTACCTCCGTTAAAATTATTCAACGGGGTACCAAGTGTTTTTCACGCCCATGTGAAGGAAGTCATCTCTGGCTTCCCGTTGAGTAATTCAACTGGGACACTTGGTACCTGTTCCTCACTCAATCAAATTTCAATATTAAAAACTGATAGGCGTATTATCAAGCGTCTGGTGAAGTAGATATATCATTTATGTGCAATATCATAGTTAAAAGCATAATAAGTACCTAATATATTGAATAAAAAGTAGAAATTGATACGGTTGCGGCTGGTTCTCACATGGAAACAAAAAGAGGAATCGACTACACGCAGATAGTGGCGCTGTGGATGATACTATGCACTCATCACCTTCTCACATTGACCTAAATCCAAAACTCTAATATATGGACAGGGAACAAACTGTACAGCACAACCGACAGTTGAAAATGTGCTCTCGCACGAGCGTGAAAAAGGCGAAGAGGCGAAACGACCGACCGATCGAAACGATGGAATTATAACATTTTGAATTAAAATCTGAAAATATATAATATCAAGAGCGGAGAAGTATGCCCTAAACATCACTAAAATTTACATGATCTAAGGTATCGCTTCCAAAAACGATTTGTGAAAAAATACTTTCATCAATGCTGATATTTGGATTCATCAATGCACTTCTATTTCTTCTTGCTTCAGTGGTAACTAAATCTTTGTCAAGTAGCCCTTTAAGTGATTTAACAAGCTTGAGATAGTTGTTGTTTCCTACTTTAATATCAAGCTCATCATCTTCTGTTTCATCCAAAGCCACGCTTCGCCCATTTTGAACAAATTTTTGCAAGATAAAGGTAAACAGAGTCGCTTCTTAAGGCTAATATCAAATTTTTGCATCAATGTTTTCATCTCAAGAGTTTTTTAGGCTTTATAAGAAGGGATTTATCTTCAGCATGCGCGGTGAGTCTTAAGAAGAGTTGTTCCGTGTTCATTGAGTGCTCCAATTTTATAATTTAATGGTAGAAGCATAACTATAAAACTGGACATTATTATGTCTGAATCCTTAACTAGAGTGTATAAAACCTAATACACAATGAAAAATTAGTCATTTTTGAGATTAATCAATACTTGGAGCTTAAACGCATTGAGCTTCTTCAATGATTAATTGCGATTGTTTTTCTTGTTCAAGTATCTCTTTTTCGTACGTAAATTCTATAACGTCATTTTGAAATACTTTATTTTTAGAATGACATTTAGGCCAAACAACAGCTTTTTGAATGGAGCATCTATCCCATTCTAATCCATAGATTTTCAGTAAGTCGTAAAAAAAATCTGCTTGATATTTGACAATAACTTCAAAATCATTTACTTGTTTTTGAAGTTCCGTTAAAAACCTTGAAGATTTTAGTTCAATAATATAGAGTTCATTATTTTTGCTAAAACCTAAAATATCATTGACAATTTTTTGATTTGCTAGATCATACATCACTAACTCGGATGTAATAAATTGAATATTATCTCCAAACGGTAATAGATGAGAAGGGTGACCCATTGCCTTGTCGATAATTATTGCTTGCAAAAGTTTTTCAGGAGTTTTTCGTTTTGGTTCTTCTAATACTTTTTTAGGAGATATAAGTGTCATAAATTTTTCTTCTGTTTTAATACCAGAATATCCCATTTCTGGTGTTTTTGAGTCTAATGATACAAGTGATATCCCTTTCACATTGCCACGGCAGTGCATTTTGCCCTGATTATCTTCGTCTATTTCATTAAGTTTATCCTTGTATTTTTCGTTCAATTTTTTTGCTAGTTTGAAATACTTGAATGCGTCTTCCATATTTATATCCTTTAGTGCGTGTTTTAAAATATAGCTTTTTTGAGTGTTATTTGAACATCGACAGTATAGTAATAATTTGATAAATAACATGCTTCGTTATCTGCAATATAGTCCTCTGTATCAACCATTAATTCTTGCATTTCTTCATGAAGAGCATCAAGTTGTTCTTGACTCAAATCACGATCCAATTGGCGAAGGTCATCTGCCATTTTTTCTGTCTTTTGAAAATACAAATCATCGTACAGTTGGGTCGATAAAGCAGGGTCTTTGCTATATGAGTTATACATATAATGATCACGAAAAACTACATCAACTTTTTCAATGATATAGTCTAAAGAGAAAGTACCTTCTACTGTGGTCTTAATTTGATGATACGTGAAAAAACTTTTATCTGATTCAATATTCAAATAGTTATTGATATTGGAGAGAATATCCTCTCTAATATTTTCCATTTCCATATCAATACTTTCACTTTTAAATTCTGTTAAATCATGGATTTGATAGCCTCTATAACGATTTTCTTGATAAATATTCTCAAAGGTTAAAAAGCGTTCTTCATTTATTTTTTGCATCGATTTTCCTCATATATCAAATGTTAAAAGGCATACCGTCTTCAAGAATAACGGTATTTTCAAAATGCTGATGAAACTCATCCTTGATCTGGTTACACTAAATGATACACAGAGATGATAGAATTTCTGTAAATCATAAAGAGGATAAACGTATGTCAGGGAGAGTACAAAGATATACCCAAGAATTTAAAGATTCAGCGATACAGTTGGCATTAAACAGTGAGAAATCTGCGATGGTAATTGCCAAAGAGTTGGGGATGAGTGAGAAGACTTTATATGCATGGTTACGTCAATATCGTCAGAAGCATCATTTGGAATCTCCAATGATTGTACGTTCTTCAATCAACCATCATGCCAAAGAGAGCGTGGAAGAAGAGAACAAGCGCTTGCGTAAAGAGAATGCCCGTTTAAAGATGGAAAGAGATATCTTAAAAAAGGCAGCGGCGTTCTTCGCAAACGAAGCTCATTGAAGTACGCCTGGATCAAAGAGCATTGCAACGAATTCAATGTTGCATCAATGTGTCATATATTAGAGGTATCAAGGAACTGTTATTATCGATGGCTTCGTATTGAAAAACAAGAAGATACTTTTTTAAATACGATGATCAAGGATATTTTTCTTGGAACCTATCAAACCTATGGCACGCGTCGTCTAAAAAAAAGACTTGAGCAACTCTATGGCTTGATCGTTTCTCGTAGACGAATTGCAAGGATTATGAAAAAATTAGGACTCAGTTGTCGCAATAAACGTCGTTTTAGAGTGCTTACCACCAATTCCAATCATACGTATGCCATTGCCCCTAATCGAATACAACAAGACTTTTATACATCAACGCCCGATCAAATGTATGTGGGCGATATCACCTATATTCCGACACAAGAAGGGTGGCTGTATTTAGCGGTTGTAATTGATTTATATTCGAGAAGAGTCATCGGGTGGTCTATGGATACACATATGAGTTCCATGCTTGTCAATGATGCTTTATTTATGGCACTTAAAAAGCGTAATCCTCCTCATGGTGTTATCTGGCATACCGATCGCGGCAGTCAATATGCTTCTGATGCTCACAAAGCCTTACTTAAGGAATATGGCATCGTTCAGAGTATGAGTGCTAAGGGAAACTGTTACGATAATGCTGTTGCTGAGAGTTTTTTTCACTCGCTAAAAACCGAACTGACACATCACATGAAATTTGAAACAAGGAGCCAAGCCAATCAAGCAATATTTGAATATATTGAAGTGTTTTACAATAGACAGAGGTTACACTCAAGTAATGGCTATTTATCTCCGGTAGATTTTGAAAATAGATACTTGTTACAAAACAACATCAGTGCTTAGACATTTTCTTTTCTGTGTATCATAAACTGTTGACAGATCAAACCTCACTAGAAATCTCTATAGGGATGATTCATCTGATCCTGAGATGCTTTAACAATAACAGCTATTTGCAATCAGCATTATTGGACACTTCGCTTATCACGCGACATGTAGATTTTGAGCTGACCTATTGGCATCTGTATGATATATTGATGTTTTTAAAAAGACGGTATAGTGATGATGAGATCATCACATTGTTTACACCAACAGACAACATTCCTTTTCCTGGACGGGATGCCGTGCTTTATACCATCGCAATGCTCTATGATGAATATGCTGATGTTATAGAAGAGCATTTTGTGAAAGGGGAGCTTAGTATTTACGGTATATCTGACACATTTCATGAGATACTAGAGCACTATAGACCAGAAGCGTTGGATGATTTTTATAAAGAAGATACCGATCAGTGTGAAGAAGACGAAGATCATGAACCGCTTCAAAAAAAAACATTTTTTAAAGTGCTTTATACATGGATGAACTATGGCAAAGTCATTGAACTTGATTCATTTCAAAGTTATGTTGACAGACCCGCTTCAAAAGAGCAGTTTTATAGAAATATCATTGATTTTGAGGATAAGAGTAGTATGCTTTTTCCTAGTATCAAGTATATTTTTACGTCTTATTTGAACTCAGTATTGAGAAAATAGCTGATATAATCTGTCCAAAAAAGAATTAAAGCTCTTGTGTAGAGAGCTTTAGATAACGCTGGCAACTTGTTGCTTTAAATAATCAAGGATTTCTTTTCCATAAGTATTGGCTTTACGATTAAGGTACATTGGATGATAGGTTCTAAAGGCAATGCCATTAAAGTTTTCAAATCCTGGAAACTGTTTTAGATCTAAGTGGCAGCATTTCCATTCATCCACGTTTAATGCATCAATTTTTTTATAAAGCTTTCGGTAATCACCTTCTTGTTTGATAATCGGATCAATGAAGAGCTTATCATAGACATGTCCGGTGAAAAAAAGAATGATTTTAGGCTGAATGATCTCGATCTCTTTGGCTAAGATGCCTTTGTGAAACGCAAGGAGTTCTTTGAGTTGCTCATCACTGGCATTAGAGATGTTTTTCGTTTTACTCTTATCGCCTAGGTCGAATTTGAACATATTATTAAAGACTGGTACCATCTCGTCTGATCCCATAACGTGCTTGACATATGCAAAATACAATCGATTATGTTCTTTATGGTTATCATGGTAGTCTTTATAGACTTTCATTTGCGCTTGAATGCCAATTCTTTTAAACACTTCCCAATCATAAAACCATTCATTTGTCTCTTGTCCAACAATCATTACATTAGGATTTTGGTTTTGCACCTCTAAGCTTATTAAGTATGGTGATGAAAGACTTGTAATCACATCGTTTTTATAAAATTTTTTTTCATACAATACTTCTAATTGCTGTTGTTTAGGGTTCATTCTTTAAACCTACCTGTCATTTATAAGCTTACTATAACATATTAAAAAGACAATATTCTGTCTTTTTTCTAGGCTAAGATTATAATGGAAAAGAAGTATAATTTACTTAATATTATGAATAGAAGGTATTAATATGGGATATATTTGTCAATGTTGCGGACATAAAAGTGCGGGGGCAAGCAGTGGTAGCTGTGCATCTTCACCAAGTAAAAATCATATTTATATGAATGAAAATTCTAGTGGCTATCTTTGTCAATATTGCGGTCATACAAGTATAAGTGCCAGTTCAGGATCATGTACATATAGCCCACATAAAAAGCATCTCTATATCAGTAAACATAGTGGTAGTTATAAATGTAAATTTTGTGGACATTCAAGTTTAAGTGCTAATCAGGGAACTTGTGCGAAAAGCCCTCATGGAAGACATGAATATAGTTAAATATTTGTTTTATATCAACTAAAAATTATTAGATTTTAAACAGTTTTATGGATTTTATGTTGGATTTTTCTCAAAGTAAGCACGCCGACAAAAGCAGTAATGAATAGAAAATGAAAAATATAAAAGAAAATATCAGTTAATGTGTTAAAGCATGATTGTATAAAATGATTTTTGGATCAAAGTCGTGATTGTTGTAGAAAATAGCCTAGCCCACTGTTTAACAACTCCCTTGCCCAGTATGACCCCAAAACCGTCATTTATTCTAACGTAAGATCTAAAAGAATACAAGGAAAAATAGGTAGTGTTTAGACCAAAGGGTATTAAATGGTATCTGAAAAAAAGCAACACTCCGACCGGGCAATCGAAGTGTTTTAAAGAGGTTAGATTCTTTACAAAGAGGAGGTTGTCTTGGTAATGAAATTATAGATTACTGTTTTAAACAATTTCGCATCAACGTTTGAAGCGTGTTTACAAGCTTTAAGTCGCTAAATCATAATTTTTCAATGCCCGTTCTGACAATATCAACACCGTATTTATCACGCAATTGCGTCAGTTTTTCACTTAAGCGTTTTGCTTTGCTATCTTCATCGGACGAAAAAAGTGAAAATATTTTGACATGTGAACGCGATACGAAGTTGGAAGCATGGAGTGCGAGATGATGGACGCGTTCATTGGGTAGGGTATCGAGCTTGACGAGAAAGTCTATCGCCAAGTTACGATAAAAAGACTCGCTAAAAGCACGATCGACGCTCAGCGAACCTTGAGATTTGACTCCGTTTTCATAACGAATCTTGAAAAAATAGGTTGTAGGGTGAAGGCTTAGCTTCATCATCGTATGCGAAAGATGGCGCGCCAAAATAATCATACGCCGTTTGAGTTCTTCTCGATCTTTAATCGGTGCAAAATTGCGTGCGATGCCGATGGAACTTCTCGCACGATCGGTACAAACGGGTTCGTTGTCTTCTCCGACCACTTTAGCATACAACTCTTTTCCTATTTTTCCCCAACCGCTGACCAGCCGACGATACGCAATCAAATCGCCCAAAGTTTCGATGCGGTATTCGTGTAATTTTCGAGATAAGACTTTCCCGATACCCGGAAAATTTTCGATCGGTTGCGGCGATACGAAAGCGACGATCTGCTCTTTGGGAACGATTTTAAGACCAAAAGGTTTTGCAAAATCGGTCGCAAGTTTAGCAATCCACTTAGACGTCGATGCACCTATGGAGACGGGCAAATCAAACGTATCCATTATTTCTTGTCGTAACGTATGGATAAAATCATACGTTTTTTCTTCGCACACCCAACCGTGTAAATCTCCCCAAAACTCATCGATACTGTACTGTTCCAAGACAGGAATTTTCGTCTTTAAAAACGCTTTTAATTGCGTAGAGAGGAGTTGATAGAAAAGATGGTCGCTCGAAACGACAAGTAAATTCGGACACATCGCCAAAGCGTCGCGCAAAGGCGTTCCCGTTTTAATTCCGTAGGCTTTGGCTTCATAGCTTTTGGCAATGACGATACCGTGTATATGCCCTTCTTCATTGATAAATTCTTTTTTCCATGCCGTTTTATCAAAACCGTTAAACGCTTTTTTATGTTGAAAAAGCCCGTTAAATCCACCGACCGATTCGGTCATAACGCATTCGGTGTCTTCACGCGAAAAAATCTTCGTATCACTACTTTTACACACTACTACGGGTTTATTTTTCAAAAAAGGGGTACGGGTACGCTCCGCCGAAACAAAAAAACAATCCAAATCCAAATGAATAATCACGCGCCGTCCTTGTCTTTAAACATTCAAAAGGATTATAGGCTAAACGAAAAAAAGAGCTGGGAACTATTTCAAAATGAAATAAAACGCTCGAATCGGGCAAATTCGAGCGTTCAAGGAAAAAAGGTTGAGTGATTTTTAAAAAGGAGGTGTCTTGGTAGTGAAAGTATAGGACAATAGCATAAACGACCTCTTAATCGTTTGTAAATAAAAAGCAAACGTCATATAAAGCGAAAACGTTATCTACAAATTAATATAATTTTTAATGGGCGATTAAAGAGATCTGCACTAGAGTTTTTTCTAAAGATATTTTTATCTTTTACTTTAATTAGAAAGGTGCAAAAATGGCATATTCAAAACCAACGTATAAGCCTCGTTACGAAAATTTTATCGGCGGCGAATGGGTTCCACCCTTAAGCGGCGAGTATTTTGACAATCTTTCTCCGGTTGACGGTGAACTTCTCACCAAGATACCGCGCTCTTCCACGGCAGACGTCGATATGGCGGTTGCGGCGGCTAAAAAAGCATTTGAATCTTTTAAACACATGTCGGTCGTTCAACGAAGCGATATGCTCAATAAAATTGCCGACAAAATCGAAGCAAATTTAGAATTTCTCGCTATCTCCGAAACGCTAGACAACGGTAAAGCCGTACGCGAAACCCTCGCGGCCGATATTCCGCTTGTCGTCGATCATTTCCGCTATTTTGCTTCCGTCATTAGAAGCGAAGCTGGTACGGTTGCCGATCTTGACGAAACCACAGTCTCTCAAGAGATCCATGAGCCTCTCGGTGTGGTTGCACAAATTATTCCATGGAACTTTCCGCTTTTGATGGCGGCATGGAAAATCGCTCCCGCCATTGCCGCAGGAAACTGCGTCGTAATCAAACCGGCAAGTGCGACGCCGATGTCTATTTTACTCTTGATGGAAACCATTCAAGACGTATTACCCAAAGGCGTCGTCAACGTCATTAACGGTGCAGGCGGGAAAATCGGTAAACACCTCTCCACGCATCCGGATATTAAAAAAGTCGGTTTTACGGGCGAGACGACAACCGGTCAGCTCATTATGCAGTACGCTACCGAAAATATCATCCCCTCAACCTTGGAACTCGGCGGAAAATCCCCCAATATCTTCTTTGAATCCATCATGGAAAAAGACGATGAATTTTTCGACAAAGCAATCGAAGGTCTCGTACTCTTTGCCTTTAACAGCGGCGAGGTTTGCACGTGCCCGTCTCGCGCATTGATTCAAGAGTCCATCTATGAGCCGTTTATGAAACGTGTCTTAGAGCGTGTCAAAGCCATCACGCAGGAAAACCCGCTCGATCCGACCACGAAAATGGGTGCGCAAGCCTCCGTCAATCAAAAAGAGAAAATCTTAGATTATATCCGCATCGGCAAAGAAGAAGGTGCGCAGTGCCTTATCGGCGGTGAAGCGTACGAGAACAAAACATTCCCGAAAGGTAACTACATCCAACCGACGATCTTCAAAGGTCACAACAAAATGCGCATTTTCCAAGAAGAAATTTTTGGGCCCGTTTTATGCGTCACAACCTTTAAAGACGAAGATGAAGCCCTTGCCATCGCGAATGATACGATCTACGGTTTAGGTTCAGGCGTTTGGTCTAGAGACGCACATCAACTCCACAAAATGTCACGCGGCATCGAAGCCGGACGCGTATGGGTCAACTGCTACCACCTCTATCCGTCTCATGCCTCTTTCGGCGGCTACAAAAAATCGGGTATCGGTCGTGAAACGCATATGATGATGCTCAATGCGTATCGCCATACGAAAAACATTTTGACGTCATACAACAAAAATAAACTCGGATTTTTTTAAATTGTTTGATGCATGGGCTTTTGCCCATGCCTTTTTTTCAAGGAGTCCTTTATGACGATTCATCGTCTGAGCGCGACTTCCGAAGCGCTCAAAGTTATCGAAATGCTCAAAAACGAATACGGTGAACTGGTTTTCAACCAAAGCGGCGGCTGTTGCGACGGCACCGCGCCGATGTGTTACGAAAAAAAAGATTTTCACGTTCCTTCCCGTAACGTCAAATTAGGTACGGTGGGTGGTTGCGATTTTTTTATCGATCCGGATCAGTTTGAGTATTTTCGTTACTCGCAGATTATTTTGGACGTCAAGGAAGAAAAGAGTGCTTTTGGTAACTCGTTTTCGCTTGAAATCGACGAGGGGTATCAATTTATCACACGTTCGCGCATCTTTAGCGATGAAGAAAATCGCCTGTTAAAAGAACAAGAGGAAAACTGATCCCCTCTTGTTAAAGAGCTTCTTTAAAGTCAATTTGCGTTATACGAAGGTTATCTAACGATAAAACGGTGAGTTTATCGTTTTGTTTCGGAAGCGTTTGTGCCGTTTGCTTATCCTCGACCAGCCCTACCGAATAGCCGTATTTTTTAAACTTCGGCATCATAAACATGCTCATAATCACACTCGGGACTTCCGTAGCATCCATCATATAAAGTGCGTTATGGTCGCTTAAATAGTTTGGATTTGCTTCTAAAAATGCCTTCATCGTTTCGCCTTGCGCTTTGGTAAACGCGATAATAATCTGCTTGGTTTGGACATTAATTACGACCTCTTTTTCAAACTGATCTTTCAGTTTTAGGGTTGGGAAGATGCCGTTTTCCTGCAAAACGTCCGCAAGAAGCGACACGGGTAACAGCATCGCGAAAAGCCATTTTTTAATCGTCATGATTTGTCCTTATCGATAATTATTATTTTATTATATCTTTTATACGTTAATAAAATTTAAATCATTGAGAGTAAAAAAGCGTGTTATACTTCGTTTAAATTCCCCGTAAAAGGACTCGTATGCAAATCGCCGTTATCTCGCCTTTGTTTTCGCGATCGCCCGAATTGATGGAGCAGATGCGCGAACGATTTGGAAACGTCAAACATAATGCCGACAACGCTCTTAAAACCAAAGCCGATCTCATCGCATTTTTAGACGGCATTGAAGTTGCTATCGTCGGACGAGAAGAGATCGACGCGGAAGTTTTGAGAGCATGTCCCGCGCTTAAAATGCTCTCGCGATACGGTGTCGGGCTGGACAATTTGGACCTCGAAGCGATGCAACAATACGGCGTCAAACTCGGTTGGACGGGCGGAACGAATCGCAATTCGGTCGCCGAGATCACCTTGTACTTTATGTTGGCATTAATACGCAACACCTACATCGCCTCGACGCTGCTTAAAAAGCATACGTGGAAAGTAAACGGCGGCATGGAACTCAGCGGCAAAACGATCGGACTTTTCGGCTTCGGAAATATCGCCAAGCGTGTCATCGAACTGCTCAAACCTTTTTCATGTACGATTCTCGTTTACAACCGAACGCACGATGAAGACGAGGCAAAGCGTTACGGCATTACGTTTGCGAGCAAAGCTCAAATTTTACGTGAAGCGGACATTGTTTCGATTCATCTGCCCTTAACCGACGAGAGCCGAAACCTTTTTTCCACGGCCGAATTTGAGGCGATGAAGCCGACAAGCTACATTATCAACACGGCGCGCGGAGGCATCATCGATGAGGAAGCACTCAAAGTCGCTTTAAAAACAGGACAAATCGCCGGAGCCGGCTTGGAAGCATTTTTGGAAGAACCGACTTCCGATTGGGAGCTGATCGACCTGCCTAACCTTATGTGCCTGCCCCACGTCGGAGGTAACTCAAAAGAGAGTATTTTAGCGATGGGAGAGGCCTGTATCGCGCATATCGAAGATTATGTCAACCTTCTTTAAGACTAAGGCTCACTTTGCCTTTTTCTTTGTCCACTTCGATGACACGAATGCGGCTTAACTGCTGGTTGATGCTGAGAACTTCCAAGGGATGTGCGATGCGCTTGTCACTCATTTGCGAGATGTGAATCAGTCCGTCATTTTTAAGCCCAATGTCCACAAATGCGCCAAAATCGGCGATATTGCGCACCACGCCCGAGACGATGCTTCCTTCGCTAAGTTCACTAATATCCGTTAAGTCGGAACGAAAGGCAATCGGTGGCAAACTCTCTCTGGGGTCAAATCCCGGCTTGAGAAGCTCGACGATAATGTCTTGAAATGTTGCTTCGCCAATGCCCTGCTCTTTGGCCAAAGTGATAATCTGCTCTTTGGAAAGTGTTGCTAAATCAGCACGCGCTAAAAGCTTTTGTGCGATCGTATAACTTTCAGGGTGAACACCCGTGTTATCAAGCACGCTTTTTCCCTCACGAATTCGGAAAAACCCTGCGCATTGCTCATACGCTTTCGCACCTAAACCTTTTACATGTAAAAGTTCAGACTTACATGTAAACGCCCCTTTGCTCTCACGATATTCCACAATCGCCTTAGCGATTTTTGCACCCACGCCCGCGACGTACGAAAGTAGCGAAATGGACGCACTGTTAGGGTCAACCCCAATGCGATTGACCAAGTCTTCGGTCACTTCGCTCAGTTTCTTTTCCAACTGTTTTTGATCGACATCGTGTTGGTATTGCCCGATGCCTAAGGATTTTGGGTCGATCTTCACAAGCGCTGCCATCGGGTCGCGCAGACGTTGCGCGATGGAGATCGCGCCCCTAATTGTCACGTCCAAATTGGGGTACTCTTCGGTGGCGATTTTCGATGCCGAGTAGATGGAAGCACCCGCTTCGCTCACAACCGTATAGGCAAGATTCAGCCCCTCTTCACGGTTCAGGCGCGCAAAAAACTCTTGGCTCTCGCGCGAGCCCGTCCCGTTGCCAATCGCCACGGCGGTGATGCGGTACTTCTGCGCTAGCTCTTTAATGACTTTAGAAGAACTCGCATAGTCGCTTTGCGGCGGTGTCGGGTAGATGACTGCGTGGCTCAAATACGTGCCGTGTTCATCCACAACGGCGAGTTTACATCCCGTGCGATACGCCGGATCAACGCCCAAAATCACGCGCTTAGTAACGGGTGGTGTGTTTAAAAGCTGAGAGAGATTTTTTCCAAAGGTGGCAATCGCCTGCGTATCCGCTTTTTCTTTCACAATGGCATGAATCTCGCGCTCTAACGAAGGAAACAAAAGGCGTTTAAATCCATCCAAATACGCTTCTAAAAGGTAGCTTTTGGAACTTCTTGCATTACGCGGAATGCGGTAGCGCTCTATCGCACTCTCCACTCTTTCCATCTCAACGGAAATCTTTACATGTAACTCTTTTTCGCTCACACCTCGCATCATTGCAAGGTAGCGGTGAGAGGGAATGGACGCGATGCGCTCGCTTTTGCCTGCAAGTTTGGCATAGAGTCCATCGGGTTTGAGCGTTTTACTCGCTTTGATCTCAAACGAAGCGTAATCATGCAGTTGTGCCCTCCAATACTCCCGCTCTTTAGGCTCATCGGAATAGCGCTCCGCGATAATGTCTTGCGCTCCTGCTATCACCTCTTTTACGCTTCCGACCTTTTCATTGACAAAACTCTGCGCCCTCTTCTCAAACGCCTCTTGTTCTAACTCAGCGCGCTCCAAGATGTCTGCCAGAGGCGTTAAACCCGCGGCTATTGCCACCGCCGCACGGGTGTTTTTCTTCTCTTTATAGGGTCGGTAAATATCTTCAAGTTCTTGTAGGCTCTGTGCTTTTTCAACCGCTTTTTTCACCTCATCGCTCAACTGGGCTTTTTCAGCAACAAGGCGTAAAACCTCCTCTTTTCGTTCATGCAGTTTTTTCGCATACGCATAGATGCTCTCAAACTCGCGTAACTGCTCATCACTCGCCCCACCCGTCATCTCCTTGCGATACCTCGCGATAAATGGGATGGTCGAACCCTCGTCTAACAGCTTTAAAATGTTGATAATATGCTCTTTGGTAATGCCAGTTTTTTGCACTAAAATGGGAATAAGTGGGTTCATAATGTCTCTTTTTTGGTTTTACATGTAAAGATTTTTGGAGAGGGTATTGTAGTAAAAAATATTTGAGAAACTCGTATTATCTAAGGCACACACGAATATATGCCTTAGAATTTTGTTTATTTAGTAGCTTTTGTTTCGACAATTTGTGCTTGACATGTTGCCATATCTACGATTTCAAGATTTGGTCTGCCAACAATAAATCCAATTCCGACACTTCCTCTAACACAATACGTTTCGCCTTGTTTGACATCTAACGTTACAGAACTTTTAGATTCGGTTTGACCCCAAACTTCATTTTCACCGACAGGTACAGCTACTTGTACATAACTTCCATTCACCAACTCACCGGCTACATAATCTTGTGTTGATGAGTTTGTAACATGAACATCATAATAAACACCACTACCCAAAAAAGCACTTGGTCTATAAACATACACAAGCCCTAGATCGGGCTGTGGTTTTGCAAATTGTGTGAATTGTTGTCCAGATGCCCCACAGCCACTTAAAAATATTGCTCCCCCCATAGCAACAATGATGCTAAAAATTTTAGCTTTATTCATTGACTTACTCCTTTATTAAAATACGTTAACTGCTTATTAATATTATCTCGAACTGCAAATAAGCACTCTTTTCGAGGCTCGCTACTTCCACCCGTTTGAAATAAGTTTCTCGTTTTTGTTGCAATGCAAGATGCTGTAAAGATTTGACTTTCTTTATTGGGACTTGTCCATTCTAATTTTCCTTCAACTATGACACTTTCTTGGCTCATGGGAAATCCAACTATGAGTAATGGATTAAAAAGATTTAATCCATCCCAATCCGTACTACCGTTGATGTAGTGAATAGTATAAGAATATATGACTTGGCAATCATTATTTGAATTTTGAACTAATAAAGAAGGAAGATACGCAGTATTTCCATCGTAGTGAACGTTACATTCGATAGAATTTGTTAAACTCTCCGTAAAAGGAACCTCTGGCGTTACACGCATTGCGTGTTCGGCACACCCTTGTAAAAATATAACTATAGTCAAAAACAAGAATCTTTTTAACACAATTAATACCTTTAAATAAAATTTAATATTTAAGATACTTCTTATTGTAGCTAAAAAGATTACGATTTATACATTTATTTCGATATGTTTATCTTATCATATGTATTTTTATATCAAATGAAGCTACTCCTTCACACTTCATATATTAAATAATCGATATCACAGTCCATTTCAAAGCTACTCATCCTTAAACGCAAATCCTTGCGCTTCGAGGTCTTTTGCCGTGCTACGATAATAGACATCGGCGTAGTAACTGGTCGTGATCTCGGCGTAGGTCGGCATCGAGCCACTACCGGTTTTATCGCGAAATGCTTTAAGCGTGTGCTCGTATGCCAATGCGCCTTTTTTGACTTTATCGCTGTCATACACGTCTTCCATGGCAAACGTATCGAGAGCGACGCGCGGTTTTAAAGGAGCACTCTTGGCGCGCTCGCTCGGTACGCCGATGGTACATCCTAAGGCTAAAAAGGTTTTTTGAGGAAGGTTAAAAAGCTTGGTAAACGCCGGCGAATTTTTGCGTACCGCTCCGATGCACGTTGTGCCGTATCCTAACGCACCTGCGGCACTTTGAAGATGGTCTATCATAATGCCCGCATCAATCGCGCCCACCATAATACCTTCAGCACTCTGCTCGATAACGTGTTTACGCCCTACGCTCTCGACGATAGCACTCGTGCGGTTAAAGTCGATGACGATGCCCACAAACACGTCCGCCTCGGCGATGTGCGCTTGCCCGCCGCAAAGTTCTGCGATGGTTTTGAGTTTCTCTTTATTGCGTGTATAAACAAGGCTAATTTGCTGCCCGTTGATAGAGGTGGGGGCACGTTGTGCGGTTTTGAAGATAGTTTGCAAATCCTCTTCGCTCACGTGCTCACCCGTAAAATGGCGGATCGATTTTCGATTTTGTAAAAGACTCAACATCGCATTTTCCATAATTTATCCTTTAAAATTTTCGCTCAACACTTCGATCAGTCGTTTTTTCTCCGCTTCGATGTTAAGATCGCCTTTGAAAATATCGTGAACGGAAAACGTTTTCATCGGTGTCGCGCCGCAAAACTGCCATGTTTTGTGTGTCGCGATATGGGCTTCATCCAAGCTCAAGCCGTCAAAAAAGCCCTCTTTGTCGCTAAACTCAGAGATGGGACAATTATACGTCAAGGAGAGCATATAGCGTTTGCCTTGCATCAAGCCGCCGCTACCGTAACGCTTGCTCGCATCGCTTCTGCTACGTCCGTCATTGGCGTAAATGCCGTTATTCGCGCCTGCGGAGAAGACTTCGTCGATGTACTTTTTCATCATCCACGGAACGCCCATCCAATAGACCGGATATTGAATGATGAAATAATCCGCCCACTTAAATTTTTCAACCTCTTCAAGCGCGTCGTAGTCGCTTTGGGCTTTGGAATGCTTCACGTTAAAGCCTCGGCTTTTTAAAAAGTCCTCCGCCGTATCGATAAAGATTTGCGTCAGTTTTCCCTCCGCGACATGCGGATAGTATTGGTGTCCGTTGATGATGAGTACGTTTTTCACGGTATTCCTTTTGAGGGTATTTTAGTAAAGACTCTGCGTTGCTCAATGACCCTAACGCCGAATTTTGTTCGGCAAACGCTTTGTGCTTTTTTTTGACATGTAACGATAAAAGTATAAAAAGCTTGCACTTAAAATATCCTTACGATACTTTAGTAATGTAAGGATAAATATTTTATACTATGCTATAATTCCGATAACAAAACAATGACCAAAGGAATGCCATGTACCGCGTTAACGGCAAGGAGTACGTCTGCTCCGTCGCTATTGCCCAAGATATTTTCAACGACAAATGGAAACTAGGGATTATTTGGCATTTACTCGAAGGCGAAAAACGTTACAAAGACCTTTTTGAGGAAGTGCGCGACATCACGCAAAAAACGCTCACGGTTAAACTGCGCGATTTGGAAGAAAAAAAATTGATCAAACGCGTTGTTTTCGCCGAAATTCCTCCGCGCGTCGTTTACTCCTTAACGCCCGTCGGAGAAAAACTTCGTCCCGTGCTTAAAGCGATGTTCGAATGGGGGATCGAGTATGTCAAAGAGTGCGGATCGTTTAGCGAAGAAAACGTATGCGAAGCCAAATTATCCGATCCCAAAGAGCTTTAATACGACGATAAGGAACTGCTTTGGAAAACAACAAACACCGCCTCATTTCCGAGTTTGAAAGAGACCTCAAACACTATGAAAGTTTCAGCGATAAAATGCATCTTTTGCTCAAAGAGCTTCTGAGGCAAGAACATATCTCCTACCACTCCATCGAAAATCGAGTCAAAGAGAAAAACAGTCTTTCCAAAAAAATCGACGGTAAAAACAAGTACCAAAATCTAAGCGAAATCACCGACATCGTGGGGTGCCGTATCATCAGTTATTTCGAAATCGACGTCGAAAAAATCGTAGCGCTTCTTTCCAAAGAGTTCAAAATCGACGAAGAAAACTCCATCGACAAAAAGAAAATGCTAGACCCCGACCGTTTCGGGTATCTCTCGTACCACATCATCTGCTCCATCAGCGATGAGCGGGCTACACTTCGGGAGTATCAAAACTACAAAGACCTCAAATTTGAAATTCAGGTACGTACCATTTTGCAGCACGCATGGGCGGAGATAGAGCACGACATCGGGTACAAGTCTAACATCGCCGTTCCACGTGAATTTCGTAGAAAGTTTTCACGTATTGCGAGCATTTTAGAAATTGCCGACGACGAATTTAGCCAACTGAAACGAGACATCCACGACTACGTAGAGACCATCTCCAAACAAGGATTTGAAAACATCGACATTAACGCCGAGAGTCTCAAGCTTTTCATCGAACAATCAAACGACCTTGAAGAGATCGAAGCGTATGTCATCGACGCGTTGGCACTGAAAAACCTCTCCTTTTCGGAGCAGATGCAATCGGCGAACATCAGCCTTTTTTTAAATATCATCAACACGTTTACCACGTTTAAAGAGGTTTTAGAGATTCAAAACTCTCTTCAAAAAAACAAAGAGCGCATCAAAAAGTTTATTGTCTCTTGGGCGCATGCCAGAGGCGTATTGTTGGAACGCTTTCGCGAAAATTTTGAGCAAAAAGACGGATTTATCATCGGTTATGCACTGATGCTCGAGTTTTTAGAAACCAACCATACCGAAGGGCTTGCCGCATTTTTTCCAAGCGCTTCCCTTCAAGCAAAAAGCGAAGCCGTCGCATTAGCGATGAAACTCTACAGAGAAATTACGCACGCAAACTAAGAGCAATGATTGACATGTCAAAAAGACTCAAAGTGCAAAAACGTAACTTTGAGTCTTTTGAAAGCCAAGCCTTACAAAAGCGAGAGTCCGTACTCGCCTAAAGGTAGTAATGGCAAGCAAAATTTCACAAGATCAACTCCGCCGCCTTCGTCTACCTCTTCTTCGATTTTAGTTTTGACGATTTTATAGCCCTCGCCTTTGACCGTTTCGATCAGATGAAGCGGCAGAAGTTTGGCACGCAATTGTCGAACAAGAGATCGCACTCTTTCTTGGCTGATGACTTCGTTATGATACACGTAGCATTCGATTTCGTCGAACGTAACGACATGCGGTGATTTGGCAAGAAGGTACTTGAGAAACAGTGCCTCTTTTTTGCCTAAAAAAATCTTCTCCTCGTGGAACAGGAATAAAGCGTTTTTAAAATCAAAACAGACGTCTTTCGTAAAACAAAACACGTCATCGTTCCAAATATGACACAACTTATAAATACGAAACGCGATCTCGTCAAAAGCAAAATCTTTGACGATAAGATCGCCGTAAGAGAGATAATAAAGCGTCTTCATAATGGTAGGATCGGTCTCTTTTTCCAAAATCAATAAGATAGGCGCTTCGTTGCCCGCTTGCCTGATAAATTTCATAATCGAAGGATCGGTAGGATTTTTAAGGTTCAGAATAAACAAAGAGTAACTTAAGAGATCAAACCCTTCTTTGAAAATATCTTCCTCTTGATATATCTTTTTTATGCTCATTTTCAGACGCAATCGATTCATAAAAATATCAATGCTATTTGCCAATACTCGATCCGGTTCAAGAAAAAGAACTTTCATTTTTCTCCTTTCACAGTAAGTGTATTTTGATGCACGGCACGTTCATGATGATGCCAAGGAGTACGAAAGTATATCATACTCCTTGTGTAAAAATATTATTTTAGAACTTATACGACAGGTAAAAACGGGCGTACGTAAAGCTGTCTTCGCCCGGAACGTCATACGTGCCGTATCCTGCCCAAAGGCGCGTCGAAAGTCCTTTGAGTGCTCCGCTGAAGGCGTACGTCAAATCGATATTGACTTCGTCGGCATCGTCAAGGTACATACGATTGCCTACCCTGCCCGACGTTGCAATCGTTCCGGTCGTACCGCTGTTCATATACCCTTTTTCGCTTTGGGTATAGTGCGCAAACTTGAGTCCCGAGTTAAAGCCGGCAATACCGAAACCGTAAAGTGCTTCGATCGAATAAGCGTCGACACCCGCAAAAATAGCGTTATTGGTTAACATGTCGGTATACGCGATCGTATCGGGAACATGTCCGAAGGTTCCGGGGAAATTGGCTTCATCGTCCATCGTCGTATAGGCAAGATTGAACTTCACGCCGCTGAGTGCCGTTGAGACTTTAAATCCGTACAACGTCGCATCGTCGTTACCCGCAACGCTCGGGGTATCGTAGTGCGCGCCGGCGTACGTCATCGCTAAAGAGAGCGGAAAATCGATCGGAAGTTTATTCACATAAGCTTAGTGTACAAAGGTTATGCTTAAAGAGATGCTCTGTCGCAAAACTCTTGGTAGCACTCTTGACATCTGTCAAGGACATAATTTTCTATTTATTATATATTTTTAAAAGTTCATCCAAAAAGGGAAACATTATGAAAAAAGTTCTTTTAGGTTTACTCCTCGCTTCTGTTTCAACTCTATTTGCGGCAGACGGTGCTGAAATTTATAAAGCAAAGTGTCTCTCCTGTCACGGGGATAAAGCATCTAAAGCAGCACTCAACAAATCTCAAATTATTGCGGGATGGGATGCAGAAAAAATCATCGCTTCTGTCAATGGTTATAAAAATGGCGAAGGTGGCGCAATGAAAGGCGTTATGAAACCTATCGCTTCAGGTCTCAGTGATGATGATTTAAAAGCAGTTGCTGCAACCATCGCTTCTTACAAATAGTCGCTTGACGGATAAGGGAGAAGTAGATTTTACTTCTTCTTATCTGCGCAGATTCACTGATTGTTTCTCGACAAAAACCTACAATGATTTGTATTGAAAATCTTCCTTATTTCTCGCATCTCAATCGCACTGAACTTGAAAAAATAAAAAAATGTTGCACGCTTAAAAAATATACCTCTGATGATATACTTTTTTACGAAGGCGAAACACCACAGTATCTTTACATTCTTTTAAAAGGTACGCTTAAAGTGTATCAAACAACCGCCAAAGCAAATCATATTTTCATTCTTTTTTTGACACAACCGGGTGAAATCATCGGAGATTACGCTTTGTATGCCAAGAGTCCTTATCCTAACACTGCACAATTTGTCACCGAAGGAGAAGTGCTTAAGATAAATTTTTTCCCTATCCAAAAAGAGATGTTCAACAATGCTATTTTAAACTTCCATATCATCCAATCTCTCACAAAAAAACAAAGAGTTTTTTTAAATGTCATCCATAATGAAATTAGTACCAATACAGAAGCGGAAGTTGCAAAATTTTTACTCGATAACGAACCCCTTGTTCAAACACTTAAACAAATCGAAATAGCTTCCATCCTCAATACAACGCCTGAAACACTCTCGCGCATGCTTTCAAAATTCAAATCTTTAGGATTGATTCATATTGACACCAAGCACATCATCACTTTACAAAAAAAAGAAGCTCTTCAAACCTATTATCATACCATTATGCAAAATTGATTCATATCAAGTCAAGGACACATGGTATGGTGTACAATGCCTTAGAGTAAATGAGAGGAGCGCTTATCATGACACTACTGCGAACCGTTGTTGTAATTCTTTTGGCACTGCAAACACTGTTTGGGAAAACACTTTCATTGCAAGAAGCGATTGACGCTACGCTTTTAACGCATCCCGATGCTAAGCTTGCACTGTATCAATTAAACATGGCGTATGAAACGCTTGGCATCACCAAAGCAGCCACCTATCCTGAGCTCAGCGTAAATGCAGAATATTATCCCACCAAAACGCTCGTTTCGCAAAACAATGGCAACTTTGTAACCAGAGATCATTTTGCAACGCATTTAGATGTGACGATGACCTATACGTTGTGGGATTTTGGGCGTACGCAAAAACGCATTGATGCGGCACAGCAAGATGCAGAGTCTGCTTTAGCGCTGAATGAAAACGCCAAAGCATTGCTCGGTGAAAAAGTCTGGCAAGCGTACTATTCGCTGGCATACCTTCAACGCGTCAACACGGCCAATGCCCTCTCTCTGGCCTTTTACCAAGCACTGTACGATCAATCCCGTCAAATGAAAAATGTGGGACTCAAAACCGAAGCCGATAGTGAACGCTTTTATGCTTCCGTACTGGACGCCAAAGATTTACTGGAAACCAGCCGCAATGAAGAGCGTAAATATACCCATTTACTGAGCATGCTCACCGGCTTTTTAGAACAAGACATTTGTATTGAAGATGATTTTACAGCACTTTCGCACACCACTTTACCCTCTTTTCCTGATGCACAATGGCGAAAAATGCTCAAAGAGTATAATGCTGAACTTGAAGCCTTAGGCGCTAAAATCAAGCAAAGTCAATCCCTCTATGAATCATCAAAAGCAGAACATTATGGAACCATCCTTTCCGCGGGTTCTTTAGGAAGTGATACATCCATCTCCTCTTATTCAAGCAATCAAATTGGCATTAAAGCCTCCATTCCTCTTTTAACCGGCGGGAGGATTTCCCATCAAATCGAAAAAGATAGAGTCGGTATTTTAGTGGCTGAAGAAACATTGCGAGCGCGTGAATTAACGCTTTGGCAAGAGTTATATGAAGCCATTTTAGATACAAAGCGCTTAGACACAACCATTGAAGCCAAACAAATGGCAGCACAGGCACTTTCCAAAACGGTCGCCATTACCAAAGGGCGTTACAAAGAGGGATTGGCCACGTACATTGAAGTGCTCGAAGCCCAACGCGCCTATGACAATGCCACGGTTGCTCAAAGTGCAGCCATGTTGCAAAAAATAGCCTCTTTAGCCCATATTAAAAGACTTATTCCCAAAGGAGCTTCGCTATGAACAGGGCGTCTGTTATGAAAAATACATTGATTTTAGTGGCGATAATGGCGATCGGAAGCTTTTTTTATTTTAAAGTGTATCTACCCAAAATCACCTTTGCTTCGATCTCGCCCATAGTTCAAGATGTCAATGAAACGGCATTTGGAGTCGGAACGATTGAAGCGAAAGAGACGATTGTATTAGCGCCTAAAACAACGGCTAAAGTGCTATCACTTTCTGCGGATCAAGGCGAAATCGTTGTGAAAGGAAAAGTTCTTGCGGTAATGGATCCCTCTGATCTGCTTGCGTCCAAGGAAGAAGCCTTGATGGCAATGAAAAAAAGCCAGATGTCACTGCTTTCTCAACAAAGTCTCCTAAAAGATTTGGAAGCCAAATATACGCTAGCGCATACAACGCTGATACGCTATCAGCACCTCATTTCAGAAGGTTTTGTAGCACAAGCTGAGTTAGATACAGCGTTTTCAGCCGAACAAAGCGCCAAAGCTCAAATGGAAAATGCAACGTGGCAAGTAAACCTTATGCAAGCCGATATCGCGCGCAATGAAGCTCTGGTGAAAAACAGCAACGCTAAAATTGAAGATCTGACGCTCAAAGCCCCTGAGACGATGGTCGTTCTTTCGCGTGATGCTGAAGTGGGTAGCACCGTTCTTTCGGGCGCACCTGTCTTTCGACTGATCAATCCAAACTCCATTTGGGTCAAAATCTATATCAATGAACGACAAAGCGGAACGTTACATGTAGGCCAGTCTGCGTCGATTATGTTGCGTTCACACCCTTCAACACCTTATCGCGGGCACATCGCTCGCATTGGGCTGGAGAGTGATCGAACCACGGAAGAGCGAGAGGTCGACATTGCATTTGATCAACCACAACAACCTCTTTACGTGGGAGAACGAGCGGAAGCGACGATTGAGCTGGCGCAACACACCCGTGTTTTAACGCTTCCCCTCTTAGCGCTTACAACACACCAAGGTGTCAAAGGCGTTTGGCTTGCCAACGAAGGACATGCGCATTTTAAACCGCTAAGTTTTCAGGCGGTTAGTGCCAATGGTCTCATCATTATCACCGAAGGCGTCACGGAGAAAGATACCATTCTTATCCCCGCGGGGCGCGACATGACTGAGGGTATGCGGATTCAATTATGATTAGTTTAGCACAAAGAGACATCGCCCATTCTCTGGGTAAATTTCTCACAACATCTGCGGGCATTGGAATGCTTTTAGGGGTTGTTTTAATTATGATTGGAGTTTATCGAGGATTGGTGGATGATGCCAATATTTTACTCAAAGACACCCAAGCCAAATTATGGATTGTGCAACAAGACACCTTAGGTCCTTTTGCTGAAAATTCGCGTCTGCATGAAGACGTCAAATACCAAATCAAAGCTTTTGAAGGCATCAAAGATGTCTCAGCCCTGACCTTTCAAAACCTTCAACTTTACCGCAACAATCAGCCCATACGGGTTTTTGCGATGGGGTACGACATTCATTCTTTTTACACGCCTCATCTCCTCATCGAAGGCAGACCGATTCTGGCGAATCATTTTGAAATGATTGTCGATCAAAAAACAGGATTTAAATTGCATGATGAAATTGTCATTGGACGAGATGTTTTCAACGTCGTCGGCATTACGAAAGACGCGGTCTCATCCAGCGGCGATTTGATGGTCTATTTTTCACTGCCTGACGCACAAAAACTTCAATTTTTATCGAGTAATGAACAAATTCGCAATGACCGTGCCAGAGGCATTAAAACAACCGACACAACAACCATTAATGCAATCATTGCAACCGTAGAAGCAGGTGCTGATCTTAAGACAATCGGGCAAGAAATCGAACGATGGAAACACGTCAAGGTCTTTACTCAAGAGGAACAATCCTCGCTCTTAACCAAAAATCTCATCGAGCGTTCCGCCAAACAGATCGGTATGTTTACCGTGATTTTATTGCTCGTAGCTTCCGTGATTATCTCACTCATTATTTATACGATGACTATGGGAAAAATCAAAGAAATCGCCATTTTGAAACTCATCGGCGCTTCCAATGGAGAGATTATCAAAATGATTGTGCAACAATCCGTTCTTTTAGGTATCTTATCGTTTATCGCCGGCATGCTCTTTTCCCACAGCTTAATGGACTTATTTCCCAAACGAACTATTTTGATAAGCACAGATGCGTTCAGCCTTTTGGTGATTGTCATTATTGTGAGTATCCTAGGTTCACTTGTTGGTGTGCGTTCAGCACTCAAAATCGATCCTGCTAGCGCTATAGGAGGGTAATATGCCATCATCACATCAAAGTGTCATTAAAGTGGAACAGCTTGCCAAAACCTATGGCAAAGGCGAAAATGCCGTTATGGCCATCAAAGAATGCTCATTTGAAATTTTCAAGGGAGAAACCGTTGCGCTTTTAGGACCAAGCGGGTCGGGAAAGACAACCCTTATCACCATGATAGGGTGCATCACGGAACCGACACAGGGAAAGTTATATCTGGATGGAGAACTCATTTTTGATCAACACTGGCGCATCAATGATACACGAAAATTACGACGTCAAAAAATCGGCTTTATCTTCCAATCGCACAATCTCATCCCCTTTTTAAACGTCGAAGAGAACATAACACTCGTTCCGCTGATGAATAATACCAATCCCAAAGAAGCAACGCTCAAAGCGAAAGAGCTGCTGGAGTATTTGGGGGTGGAAAACAAACTTGCCGCTATGCCCTCACAGCTTTCAGGCGGCCAAAGTCAACGTGTCGCCATCGCAAGATCGCTCGCCAATAATCCCAAAATCATCTTAGCCGATGAACCAACAGCCGCATTGGACGCAGAACGTGCCCTTTCCGTTATGCGTTTACTCAAAAAACTTGCCACCGAACAAGACGTTGCCATTTTGGTCGTCACGCATGATGAGCGTATGATTCCCTTGTTTGACAGAATTATTCGTGTAAATGATGGATATGTGAGCGAAGAGGCTAAATCGTGACGTTAGCGATGACACTTTAGCGAGTAGAAGAGCATGAAAAGAAGAGAGAAACATCTTTACATGTAAAAACTTTTCTGACACAAAACCTCCTGTTTTCGCTTCATTTTTGAACTTGTTTTATCAAAACGCATTTATTATAATAAAAATCTAAACGAAAGGAGAAAAAAGTATGCTTAAATTGTTGATGTCACTTTTAGTGGGATTTTTCTGCAATGTTCTTGCATTAGATTCTGTGAGTTCAATGCCCGCGGAGCAAAAAAATGTTATCGACTCCATTATTAAAGCGCTCAATCTACCGAGCAATGAAAGTACAAAAAAAATACTTTATGACAAGCTCAGTGACTTTTTTGTTCAAAATTGGTCTGCCCATTGGACGACAAACGCTACGGGAGAGACTTCGAAAATCAAAACTAGCGATACTCAAATTTGCGATGTCACGATCTACAATGACAATCGAGCCGTGAATTGTACGTTTGTCTATTTTAAAAAAGAGAAACAGCTCTTTGTGACCTTAAAACAATACGTCGAATCTGATTCAAGCACGGTAAATGATGCGTGAGAGCCAAAATTTACATGGGCTTTCGCACATCAGTTTTGATGCCGCGAAACGTTCGGAATTTAAGATCAAAGAGCAACCCTCGCCCTATTGTCTCTCGACGATCGAATCCGCGTTAAGGGTTTTGGAACTTTTGACGCAATGGCAAATCGAAACGATCACGCCCGCACAACGTGAAGCGTTTCTAACGCCTTTTCACGCGATGGTCGAGTATCAACTAAAGCGTATCGCGCACCTTCGTACCTGAAAAACGTAGCATAGCGATGTCTCGTTTAACGGTAGGCAAATTTGGCTTGGCTGGGCATCACGAAGAAAAAACCGACCGAAGCGATGATGAGGAGATTGACCAAGGTCGAAAAATCGAGCGTCAGCATAAAAACGACGAGCCCTACAATCGCGACGGCGTCAAAAATCGCCAAGTGCACGAACATCTGCGTCGTATAAGCTTTTCTAAAAAACGTCAATGCCGCTTCTTCACTCTCAAACGTTTGTGTTTTCATGGAAGCAACCAACGCTTTATAAACACGGTTGAAGTGTAACATACCGATTGCCAAAACCGTCACGGAAAGAGCATAAATCACCGTAAGCCACGTCAATCCTAAAAAGGCGGGCGCGTGCAAAACTTCAGGCATATAACGCGGCTTGTAGGCGGCGTACGCCATCAAAAAATAGCAAATCGCCCCGTAAACGAAAAGGGCATTTAACATCGTAAACCAAAGGATTTTTAACGTATTGAGTGCTTTTGCGTCTTGAAAACGGTGATCTTGCATAAAAACTCCTGTGAAATGGATCTGTCATTATACAGTAAGCTCGCCTGCTTGCGTGTGCAAATTCCATCGTTTTTAATCTTAAATTAATCGATTATGCTCTACTATTGCTTTAATTTTTTAACCGACCGGTTGGTTAAATATCGAGAGAAAAAGAGGGATCGATGAAAGAAGACACGAAAGAAAAAATCCTAACGACCGCCTACGCGCTTTTTGCGCTCAAAGGCTTCGAGTCGTGCAGTATGAACGATATCGCCAAAGAAGCTAACGTCAATAAAGCCTCGCTTTACTACCATTTTCCAAATAAAGAAGGGCTCTATGCAGAGGTTATTAAAGGCATTTTGAAAAATTTTTATGCGAGAGTCTCGAGTGCCGTCGACAAAGAGACGACGCCTCATGCTAAACTCTATGCGTTTATCTACGCTTTTGGAGAAAATTTTAAAAACAACCACCATATGGCACCTTTGATGTTGCGCGAATTAGCCTCAAACGGCGTCAATCTTTCTATGGACGTTAAAGCGATTTTACTGCGCAATATGACGCTGCTTCAGAGCATTTTAGAGCTCGGAAAGGCGCAAGGGATTTTTAAAGATCATCCCGTTTTTGTCATCTATTTGACGATCGTCGGAACGATGAACATGTACACGGCGACCTCCAAGTTACGCAAAAATATGCATGCACAAAGTTCCATCGATGGATTGGATTTGAACGCCAAAGAGGTTGCAAACGAAATTATGCAACTGCTTTTGGCAGGACTCGGTACCAAGGAGGTCTTATGAAAGGAGCGGACATCGTCGTTAAAAGTTTAGAAGACCTTGGCGTTCGCTACGTTTTCGGCTATACGGGAGCGGCGATTTTACCGGCTATCGACGCCATTGCACGTAGTAGCATTACGATGGTCGTCAACTCCAACGAACAATCGGCCGCTTTTAGCGCGGCGGGCTATTCGCGATCAAGCCGTTGCGTCGGTGTTGCGGTCGTCACCTCCGGTCCTGCGATTACCAATACCCTCACGGCGGTCGCCGACTCGTATGCCGACAGTATTCCGCTCATCGTTATCTCAGGGCAAGTGCCCGAGCATAAAATAGGTACGGACTCGTTTCAACATATCGACGTTGCCGCCGTTTTCGGAGCGACGGCGAAAAAAGTCATCGCTATCGATAAAATCGAACACATCGAACCTGCGATCAAAGATGCGTATTTCCTTGCATTATCGGGAAAGCCAGGTCCCATCGTCATCGACATACCCGTCAATCTTCTCCAAAACGACGCGACGTATCATGCGACGCCGATTGAAGCGCATCAAGCTGTTTATACGCACGAAGCGCACCTATCGGACACGCAATGCGAGAGCTTTTTTCGTTTACTCCAAGAGGCAAAACGTCCGCTTTTGTATTTGGGCGGTGGGCTGAATTCCAAGCAAGGAAGTGAAGCAATTCGAGCGTTTAATGCCCTCTTCAACCTTCCTTCGGTCAACACGCTGATGGCGAAAGGCGTCATCGACGAAAACGACGATTTATGTATGGGATTGCTCGGTATGTTCGGTACGCCTTATGCCAATACGATCATCCAATCCAACGATTTTTTCTTTGCTATCGGCGTGAGATGGGACGATCGAGTTGCCGATAAAGTCGGATTTGCCATCGATGCAAAAATTGCCTACATTGATATTAATGCGGAGAAAGTACGCCAAATACGCAATGAACGCCGTGTGGATTTCTCGTTTATCGGCGATGCGAGCATCGCTCTCAACGATTTGACGCGTTATGCCAAAACGCATGCCCTTACGCTTCATATTCAAGCGTGGCAAGACGAAGCCAAACGTCTCAAACGAGATCGTCCGCTCAATTACAAGAAACATGCCCCGCTTCTTCAGCAAGCCGAAGTAACGGAAATGCTCAATACCTTGATCGACGAAGAGACGATTATCACGACCGGCGTGGGCAATCACCAGCTTTTAGCGGCGCAATACCTCAAAATGAAAAACCCTAAACACTTTTTAACTTCGGGAAGCTTCGGTACAATGGGCTTTGCGATGCCAAATGCGATAGGTGCGCACTACGCCAACCCGCATGCTACCGTTTTGGTCATTGATGGAGACGGAAGCTTTAAAATGAATATGGCGGAACTCTACACCATCGGCTCAAGAGCCTTACCGATCAAGATTCTCCTGCTCAATAACCGAAGCGACGGTATGGTGTACAATCTGGAAAATGTTACATGTGAAGGGCGACACTTCGCCTCGCGAAGAATTTACGACGTCGATTTCTCTGCCCTTGCACGCTGTTGCAATTTTACGTACGCGCGGCGCATCGCTATACGTAGCGAACTTCTAACATCTCTTCGTACGTTTCTAGCGACTCCCGGTTCGGCTTTTTTGGAAGTTATAACCGACCAAGAAGAAGTCCTCTATCCGGTCGTTCGCCCCGGCACGTCGTACAAAGATATGGACGTAGGACCTTACATGCGATACGAAGACGCATAGCGACTTAACCAAACGCCAACCACACCCCAACACCGAGCATCAACGTGCCCGCAACGCGATTCATGAGCCGCACGTTGTTGCTCTTTTGCAAGAATTTGCGCATGGTAGAGCCACCACTCGCATAGATGATCAAACAGATAAATTCCAAGACCAAAATAATCGCTAAAAGCACCGACACTTGTGGAATGAGGGGTTTGGCTTGGTTGATAAACGGCGGTAAAAGTGCGATGAAAAACGCCCAGCCTTTGGGGTTGGCGATAGCGGTGATAAAACCTTGCGTCGCAAGCGAAAAAGCGGAAATGCTCGGCGTACAGTGCATCTCCGTGAGTGCCATCTTACCGCGATTGAGCCAGAGTTGTACACCCAAATAGCCAAGGTAAAGCCCGCCCGCGTACTTAAAAATCGTAAAAATATCAGGATGGTTGATCATGATCGCCGCCACGCCGATAACCGAAGAGAGTGCTACGATCGCCACGCCGATGAGTTCACCCGCCATCATGTAAAACGTGCGCTTAAGACCGATGCTCATGCCAAGGCTCATCGCAAGCGTCATGCACATCCCAGGCGTGATCGAGACAAAAAAGAAGGTGGGAAGAAAAAGTGCCATAATCGAAAAATCAACTGCGAAAATCACGTAAAATCCTTTAATCAAAAGGGCATTATACCCCAGATCGACGCGAAAAAACGTTTAAAAAACGTACCGACATGTTAGGTTTGAGTTTTGCTACAATACGCAAAAACAAAAGGCAATCCTATGCGACTTTTAGGCAATATCATCTGGTTTTTATTCGGCGGCGTTTTTATGGGACTGGCATGGTGTTTTTTCGGACTTTTCGCACTTGTGAGCATTGTGGGTATACCGTGGGCGAAAGCCTGCTTCGTCATCGCTCAGTTTACCTTTTTCCCTTTCGGCAAAGAGGCGATCAGCCGTAAAACGCTCCATCAAAAAGAGGATATCGGAACCGGAACGTGGGGGCTTATCGGCAATGTACTTTGGTTCATTTTTGCGGGTTTTTGGCTGGCTATCGGTCACATCATGTCCGCGTTTGCGTGTGCGATTACGATCATCGGCATTCCTTTTGCCATCCAACATGTAAAGCTTGCAATCATCTCGTTAGCACCCATCGGTATGAGCGTCATCGATACACAAACGGCGGAAATCCTTCGTCAAAGAGACGTCAATGAAAGGCAAAGCCGCTAAAAGAAACCTTTAAAAAAACGATTACGCACAAAGTTTAGTTGCGCCATGACCTAGCGGGAGTACAATGTACGTATTCTATTTTACGAAGAAGGATTGAACATGTATACCATTTTAGTCGCAAGTTTAAATGAAAATATGAACTTAGCACGCAAAATCCGACAAACGCTAGAAACGATGCACCTCAAAAGCGAGATCATTAACGTGGTCGATTTGAACGTGACGATGTACGACACCGACAAAGAAGCCGCACAGGGGATTCCAAGTGCCGTCCTTACCCTATCCGAGACAATGAAAAAAGCGACCGGCTACATCATCGTCGCACCCGAATACAACTACTCCATCCCGCCCGTTTTAACCAACATCGTCGCATGGCTCTCTAGAAGCGGCGAGAGTTTTCGCGAACTCTTTGCGCTCAAATACGTTCAACTCGCCACACATTCGGGAAGCGGCGGTAACGACGTGTGCAACGCGATGCGCACGCAATTTTCCAAACTCGGCGCCATCGTAGCCCCCAGAGAGATCATTGCCACCTACGACAAACCCATCGAAGAGGAAAGCTTGAGAAGAATTTTAAGCCAATTTGTGGGGATTTCACAGAGGTAAGGGTGGTTTTTGTTCGTTGGAAGAAAGGAATAAATCTTAAACATACAAAAATTTAAACATGCTTTTTTTATTCTTTATCTAAGGAGTAAATTTAGATGAAAAATTTAGTAGTCGTTATATTATGCCTCATAGGATCTATCATTATCGTTAGGTTAGACAACTTTGGAAAAGATTCTATTGGATTATTGACATTATTAATCATAGATATTTTTATAGCCTTTATAACTTTTCTCATTGCAAAATACAAACCAAAAGTTTGCAAATACACCTTTACTATTATTCTTGCGATTAATTTTCTGCTTTTTTTTAATGCCATTGGATGGAATGAAGGTAATATGCAAGGGTCTCATTACTATGTGCCATTTTTAAAAAATGTGACTGATGTACTTTACGCATTAATGCTTTTTTCAGCTTTTTTACTAATGATCCCAATCATTATTTATGTCGTTTTTCTCTATAGTGTTGCACAACTTTTTTGTAAAAATAAAACTGTAAAGAAATTAGATACATTGGCAGAATACTTTAAGCGGAAAGAAGAACAAAAGCAATAGAAAATATAAAAGTTTATCTTTGAACTAATTCTTTACATGTAAGGAAAAATCCTTACATGTAAACCCCTTTCACTCCTCGATTTTCTGCATCTTATAATACAAAACGGGAATCACCAAAAGCGTGAGTATCGCCGAACTGACCACGCCGCCGATCATCGGGGCGGCGATGCGTTGCATGACTTCGCTTCCAACACCATCCAGCCACATAATGGGTAAAAGTCCTCCAAGGATGGCGAAAACGGTCATTAGTTTCGGGCGTACCCTTAAAACAGCACCTTCAAAGATGGCTTCTTGAATGTTTTTTGCCGTTCTTTCTTTTACATGTAACATCGCTTCTTCAAGGTAGATGATCATCACGATTGCCGTTTCCACCGCGATGCCAATGAGCGCTAAAAAGCCTACGATGACGGCAATGGAGAGGTTAAAGTTTAGGTAGTCCACATACAAAAACCCACCCACCGCCGCGAGTGGCAAGGTCAAAAAGACCAAAAGCGCGTTTTTAAACGAACCAAGCCCTAAGTAGATGAGCATAAATGTGATGAGCAGTGTCAAAGGAAGAATGAACTGCAAACGCTCCATCGCACTCTCTAGGTACTCGCTCTCGCCTGCCCAACCGATGTAAAAACCTGTTGGAAGCTCCACACTCTCTTTTAAGAGCTTACTGGCTTCATCTTTATAGGTTTTGGACGAAAAACCCTCTTGAAGCGTGATGTAGATGTAGTTGACCTTTTTGCCCATTTCGGACTTGAGCTCACTCGCCCCCACATCGTAACTAAGCTCTACAAAATGCCCTAAGCGTTGGAAACCATACGCTGTTTTAATGGTCAAATCGCTGATGGCATTCAGGTCTTTACGACTCTGCTCTTCCAGCCTTAGCGTGATCGCATAACGCTCAATGCCTTGGTAAAACGTGCTCATCTTTGAGCCGCCGATGGCGTTGTCGACAAAATTTAGAATTTCCTCTTTCGTAAGACCGTACGCGGCAATGTTTTCAGGTTTCAGCGTTAAATTCAAGTAGTAACCACTGTTGGCTTTGTCGGCAAAAACGCTTTTCGTTCCCGCATAGTTCGCCAACACACTAGCGATCTTGTTCGCACTCTCTTCTAAGGCTTGGTCATTATCGCCGTAGAGTTTGATGCCAAGCGGTGTGCGTATGCCTGTGATGAGCATGTCGATGCGCCCGCGGATCGGATACGTCCATGAGTTGGTCAGCCCTCGCAGTTGCAGTGCTTCATTCATCTCGTCTCGAAGCTTTTCGTACGTCATACCCGCCCTCCACTGCTCTTTGGGCTTAAGCTGTATGATCGTCTCGATCATCGAAAGCGGCGCAGGGTCTGTCGCACTCTCGGCGCGCCCTGATTTGGCAAAGGTACTCTCCACCTCTGGAAAACTTTTGATAATCGCATTGCTTTGTTGTGCGTACTCTTTGGCAAGCTCAACGCTGATGCCAAAAGGAGTGACCGGCATATACATAAATGTCTGCTCGTTGAGTGGGGGCATAAACTCCCAACGCTGTTTGGTGTAGGTGTGATAACCCAGCACCAAAAAGCCAACAAACGCCACTATCGCCACGTACCAAAAACGCATGTGCAGTTTTAAAAGCGGTGCGTACAGCCAGATAAACAGACGATTGAGCGGATTTTTATGCTCTTCAAGGATTTTTCCTTTGACAAAAAAGAGCATCAAAAGCGGAACCAAGGTGATGGAAAGCACCGCACCGATGAGCATCGCAAAGGTTTTCGTGTACGCCAACGGTTTAAAAAGCGCTCCTTCTTGACCACTCAGAGCAAAGATGGGCAAGAAACTCACCACGATAAGCAAAAGTGCAAAAAAGATCGGGCGACCCACTTGCTTCGACGAAGCGATGATGATAGCTTTACGCTCCGCCTCATCGTTGATCTCGCCGTGCGAGAGTTTTTTATGGACATTTTCGATCATCACAATGCACGCATCGACCATCGCACCAATGGCAATGGCAATGCCACCCAAACTCATAATGTTTGACTCCAGCCCAAAAAGCTTCATACACAAAAAGGTCAAAGCAATGGTAAGGGGCAGAACAATGATGGCGACCAGTGCGCTTCTAAAGTGCAATAAGAAAAGCATCACCACCGCCAAAACCACGATGCTCTCCTCAAAAAGGGCACGTTTGAGGTTGTTGATCGCTTTGGTGATGAGATCGCTCCTGTCGTACGTCGTGACCACTTCCACATCGTTTACATGTAACGAAGCGAGCTTCTCTTTGACCGCTTGAATGACCTTGTACGCGTTCTCTTTGTAACGCACGACGACGACACCGCCGACCACTTCACCCTCGCCGTTGAGTTCTGCCATGCCGCTGCGATAAGTTGGAACTACACGCACATCGGCGATGTCGGAGAGTTTGAGTGGAATGCCATTCACCGTTTTGATGGTAATGCCTGCTATCTCGTCCAATGAGCGTGCAAAACCACGGGCTTGAACGATCTGCTCAAAGCCGTTTTCAAGCACCACGCGCCCGCCGAGGTCATTGTTGTTTTTAGACAGTGCGTTCATCAGATCGTCAATGCTCAGGTCGTACTTGTAAAGCGCTTCTTGACGCAAGGTGACTTCATAGTCTTTGACATATCCGCCCACACTCGCCACTTCACTCACGCCCTCAACGCCTAAAAGCGCGTAGCGGTAAAGGTAGTCTTGAATGCTTCGTAGATCATCTAGACTTCTGTTTTTAGACGTAAGCGCATACTCAAACGCCCACCCAATGCCCGTCGCATCAGGACCTAGCTTGATGGTCGCGTTTTTAGGGGCATTTTTGGAGACATTTTGGATGACTTCATTGACCCGATCCCGAGCCCAGTAAAGGTCGGTTCCCTCTTCAAAGATGATGTAAACGATGGCATTTTCATACGAGGTAAACGCGCGCACCGTTTTGGTTTTGGCAGTCGCCAAAAGAGCATTGGTCAGCTCATAAATGATCTGATCTTCGATGATTTTGGGGGATTGCCCCAAATACTTGACGTTGACGATGACTTGCGGTGGTGTGAGGTCTGGCAAGGCATCGAGTGGGGTTTGTTTGATCGCCCAAAACGACACAAATGCGGCAATGAGCAAAGCGATCAGTAAAAGCGCTTTGTTTTTGACGCTTTTTTCAATGATAGACTCTATCATTGCATTGCTCCACCGTTGTTTTGCGCGTCGGCATCAAACATGAAAAGCGCGTTGGCAACTACCACATCGCCCTCTTTGAGTCCTGAGAGAATCTCAAAAGTGTCATTGTTCAGCCGTTTGGCTTCGATCTCTCTAGGCTCATACTCGCCTTCAAATTCGCCTTTGACAAATACACTCGTCTTAGCCCCTTTGGTCATCACCGCACTTTTTGGAAGGGCTAGGTACTCGCGCTTGGCGGTTCCAAAACGTGCTTTAGCAAACGCGTTTTCGTAGATTTCAAGCTCTTTATTCTCTATCACCAAACGCACATCCACGCTTTTGGTTTGCGGATCAACCTTAGGGTAGATAAAATCGATTTTGGCTTTATAAGGCTTGGAGCTCATATCAAAAAATATGTCCGCATTTTGTGCACGTTTGACGAATTCTAGGTCTTTTTCATAGACTTTGACGATGAGCCATAAGCTCGTATAGTCGCTGATCTCGTAAAGTTTCATTCCTTTGGGAACGAACGCGCCTTGATTGACTGCTTTTTGGGTGACGATGCCGCTATAAGGCGAAACGATGGTGATGGACTCAGGCACATTTTTATCTGCCATAATCTTCGAGATGGTTTTTTCATCGACCCCTAAGAGCTTAAGCTTTTGCGCGATGCTTTGTACCATGCTCTCACTTTTGATGCGTCCAGCGTTTACAAGCTCCAACTCCGCGGTGTAAATCTCTTGCGAATAGAGCTTCGCAAGCGGTTCGCCTTTCTTTACATGTAAAAAGTTTTTGTTCACATAGAGTTGCTCAATAAACGCGTCATAACGAAGCGCGATCTCTTTCACACTCTCTTCATTGGCTTTGGTGTAGCCGTAAAACTCTTTCGCGGAGCCTTCAAGGACTTTTTTCACTTCGACGGTTTTGACATTGAAAGCCTGCTTGGCGCTTAGCGGCGCGCTTAAACACAAAAGTGCGGTTAAAAAAAGAGTGGTCAATTTCATAGCGGCTCTCCTAAAAGCGTGTAGATTTTGATGATAGACTCGTTATACGCGAAGCTATAAGCGTTGATCTGTTTTTGCGCTTCAAGCATCTGAGTGAGGACATTTAAAAGGCTCAAAAGTGCGTCGTTTTGAGACAGTGCGGTGCTTTGAAGCACTTCGTACATCTTCTCGTTTTCATGCAACACCTCTTTGGCAAGCGAGAGTTTGTCGTACTGAAGCTCTTTGTTCAAAAGCTCGTCTTTTAGCTCAAATAGCAGCTGTTTGTGCGTGTTAAGCACACTTTGCTCCGAAGCAGAATGCGTGAGTGTGGCTTTTTGAATGGAAGCGTTCTCTTTGCCATAAATCGGAAGCGGTATGGAAAACCCGATAAACGCATAGTCATCTCTGCTTTCACGTCGGTTGTAGCCCAAAGTTACCGTGACATCAGGCGTTTTATTTGCTTTTTCATAGCGTAGATTGAGTAACTCTTTCGCACTTTGCAACGTCTGTATCTGAAGCTTTGGCGTCTTTTCCAAAAGTTTCTCTTCATCGCTCAGCGTGTAAGGCAACAAGCCCTCATTTCCGCTCATTTTTGGCACAGGAACGATGATGATGCTCTCTAACTTTCGCTCTATGGACGATTTGTCACGAAGCAATGTCTTTTTCTCGATGGCTAGATTTTTTTGCAAAATCGTATTGTTCAGCGTATCGACATAGTGCGCGGCTGTGGTATTGTAAGCAAGGTGGGCGTTTTTGAGATCTTCCAAGATTTTCTCATACTTTGCAACTAATGCTAAGTCTTGGTTGATACGAATGTAGTTTTGCTCCAATACACCGATCTCTTGTTGCATCTCCAGTTTTTTGGCTTTGAGTTCTAGCTTTTTGATCGCCACATCTTGCATGGCAATCGACTCTTTGATGTCGAGCTTTCCACCCGTTGGAATCTTCTGAGAAAGAGAGATCGCCTCATTTTGGGCATCTTTATTTCGAACAAGCGGCTCATTTAAAAAGATGTCGTTGACCCCAAGAGAGAGCATAGGGTTTTCCCAAATCTTGCTTAGATCAACCTCATATTCTAGCGCGCTCACCTCATCTTCAAGGGCTTTGAGCTCATGGTTGTGACTAAAGGCTAACGAAGTCAGCTCACTCTGCGCCAAAGCGTAGCCCGCAAGGGCTACGAGCGTTAAAATGACGCGTTTCATTAGAGGTTAACGCTTGATTTTAAGCGTTGTTTTTTGCCATCAGCGGTTTCGATGACAATGCTAAGCTGCCACGTTCCGTTCATTGAAAAGACCACATGCGCCATATACGCACCATTCATAAACATCGCCTCAGAACTTTGCTCCATCGCTGGCATACCCGGCATCGCTGGCATCGAAGCGGTAACGCTTACTTTCGCATCTTTGATCTCTTTGCCGTTCTCTTTGACTTTGATGTTGATCATATTCATGCCCTGCGTTAGAGGCTTCTCACTGCTGTACTCCACTTCCAATGGACCTGCCATACCCTTTTTAGACAACGCTTCAGCGGCAAATGCCCCGCTTAGTCCTAACAACACCGCAAAAATCGCTACGAATAGCTTTTTCATTCATACTCCTTGTGAAATAATGCAAGCAGTATAAAAAGTGTGTGTGGAATATTTGTGGAATGCGTGTATAATGCTTCTTATGAAAATCTTACTCTTAGAAGATGACCCCGTTCTTAGCGAAATTATCGAAGAGTTCTTGTGTGAACATGGTTTACATGTAAAACTCTTTTTTGATGGCAAAGAGGCACTTCATGCCATTTTTGAGGACAAGTTTGACCTCTTGCTTCTTGACATCAACGTCCCAAGCCTGAACGGTTTTGAGCTTCTAAGCGAGATCAAAAACGCCCACATTAGCACGCCTGTCATCTTCATAACCTCACTTGACCAGATCAGCGATGTGAAAAAAGGCTTTGCTTTGGGTGCGGAGGATTACCTCAAAAAACCGTTTGACCTTGAAGAGCTTTTAGTGCGCATTGAGCGTACGAAAAAACTGCACAATATCGATACAAACGAGCGCATCACACTTACCCCTGAGCTTTTTTTTGACTCTGCTAATTACGAGATTATCACGCCTGAGACAGCGTATAAACTTCGCAAAAAAGAGGCGCAACTTTTGGAGTATTTTTTACACAACAAAAACCGTGTGCTCAGTTTTGAAGAGATCATCGAAGAGGTGTGGCGCTTTGAAGAAGTGCCGACGTATGCGACGGTGCGTACTTACATCAAAAACCTGCGCAGTTACGGGCTTGAAGCGTTGATTGAGAACACAAAAGGGGTCGGGTATGTCTTTAAGTCACTATGAAAAACGCTCCCTCATTCGTTTTTTACTCATTTACCTGCTCTCCATCTACACGTTTATCTTCATCTTAGCGGGTATGTTTTACACCATTGAGATGAAAAATATGCGTGAAAATGACGCGCTTAAAATGCGTGCTACCGCCTCTTCTATCTCGCACAAAATCATCTCCGCGCACATGATGGAAGACAACACGCTTGAGAGCTGTTTTAATCAAAAGCCCATCGAACAGTGCTTTAGCATCGATGAAGGCTACCAAGTAGCGCTCTTTGGAGCAAAGCACAAACCTTTACATGTAACCTTCAATGACGATGTCGATTTTTCGCAAAAATTTTACCTCAAAGATGACAGTTTTTTTTATGTGGACGGTAGCGCAGAACACCATCTTGGCGTCCATGACATTGTCATCAAAAAAGCTCACGTCTCGGGTGTTATCAGCGCGATCAAGCAAGAGGTTGTGCTTTACCTTCTTTTGAGCCTTGCCTTTGCAACACTCTTAGGCTACGTGCTCGCCAAACAGTTTCTTAAGCCCATCAAAGCGGAGATCGAAACGCTCGACACCTTCATCAAAGACTCAACGCATGAGCTTAACACACCCATTACGGCGATTTTGATGAGCATTAGCACGCTCAAAAACGTGGACGAAAAGAAGCGCAAACGCATTGAAATGAGTGCCAAACGCATCGCAACCTTGTACGGAAATCTCAGCTACATGCTTCTTCACGACAAACAAAACGAGGAAAAAAGCGATGTCGATGTGAAAAAACTAATCGTTGAACGCCTCGAATACTTTGCGGATTTAATGTCGAGCAAACAGATCAACTTAACGCTCAAATTGGAAGAGAAAACGTTACATGTAAACGAAGAGAGCCTGAGTAAACTCATCGACAACCTACTTTCAAATGCCATCAAATACAATCGCTTTGAGGGGAGCATCGAAGTGACGCTTGACTCTGAAAAATTACGTGTCAAAGACAATGGCATCGGCATCGAAAGCTCAAAACTAGGCGACATCACCAAGCGTTATAAACGCGCTAACAGCGATAAAGGCGGCTTTGGCATCGGTTTGGACATCGTGAATACCATCTGCAAAACCAATGGTTTCAGGCTTGAAATCAGCTCCACCAAAGGCGAAGGTTCAACGTTTAGCATCTCTTTTTAAACTATTTTTTTCGTCACTTATGGTTTAGATATGTATAAAAAATTTTGCTCTGAT
Source organism: Sulfurospirillum cavolei (assembly GCF_001548055.1). Classification (GTDB taxonomy): domain Bacteria; phylum Campylobacterota; class Campylobacteria; order Campylobacterales; family Sulfurospirillaceae; genus Sulfurospirillum. Next base: position 141,927 of record NZ_AP014724.1, on the reverse strand, counting down.
TTTAATCTTGACTTTTTTAATAATATTACTTGACATTATTTAAAAAACCCGATATTATTCTGAAAATTTAAAAGGAGTCGACATGGTAGAACATAAAAAAAGAAGTGTTGCAAAAGCAATCTCGTGGAGAACACTTGGCACTGTTGATACCATGTTAATTAGTTTTATCGTCACGGGAAGTCCGCTTGCGGCTGTCTCTATCGGTGGATTTGAGCTCATCACTAAAACCTTGCTTTATTATTTTCATGAGCGGGCATGGAACAAGATCAATTTTGGTCGCCAAAAAGAGTTGGAGTATCAGATATGAGCCTCGCATACGAAACAAAAATCGCAGAGTCTATTCATCTTTTGCAAGAACTCATCGGTGGCAAATCGCTCAAGGTGACGTTGGCGTTTAGTCATCAAAACGAAGATGCCATCAACATCGCTTTGGCACAAAAAGCAGGCATCGATTTTGATGTCTTTACACTTGAAACGCATAAGCTTTTTGATGAATCCATCGCCTATGAAAAAGAGGTCGAAGCTTTTTTTGGCATCACGATCAAACGCTTTAGTGCCAACGATGAAGCGATCAAAGCCTTGGAAGACAAAGTCGGCGAGTACGGCATCTTCGATGATATTAAGCTACGCAAAGAGTGTTGCCATGTACGCAAGCTGATTCCTTTGGCGCAGGCACTTGATGGGTATGACGGTTGGATCAGCGGAATTCGCATCGCGCAGTCTGTGACAAGGAGCGAAACAAAATTAGTTGAGTTTGACGGAAAATTTGAACTTTTAAAATTCAACCCACTTGCGCACTTTAGCGATGAAGAGGTGGAACGTTACATGCGCGAAAGCGCGATTCCAAGCAATGCCTTGTACGCCAAAGGCTTTAAAAGTATTGGCTGTAAGCCCTGCACACGCGCCATAAAAGAGGGCGAAGATATACGAGCAGGCAGATGGTGGTGGGAAAACCCTGAACACAAAGAGTGCGGATTGCATCTGCATAAGGAGAAGTAACTAATGGATCATTTAGACAGACTCGAAGCTCAGAGTATTTACATTTTGCGAGAAGCTTACCGTAGCTTCCCAAATCTTGCCATGCTTTGGAGCATCGGAAAAGATAGCACGGTACTCTTGTGGCTCACACGAAAAGCATTTTTTTCCCATGTACCTTACCCATTGGTACATATTGATACAGCGTTTAAAATTCCAGAGATGATTCGCTACCGCGATGAAATAGCGATTCAATGGGACTTAAACCTGGTGGTTGGACAAAACAAAGAAGCGCTAGCCAAGGGTGAAACGTTTGTCAATGGACTGGACAGGCTTAGTTGTTGTAAAAAGCTTAAAAGCGACGCACTCAAGTACACACTTGATGGTACATGGGCGCGCCGCAAATGGAACCCTTACAAAAAAGTCTGGGAAGATGAGTTAAACGGAGCCCCTTACACGGGTGTTATCGTAGGCGTAAGAGCGGATGAAGAGGGAAGCCGCTCCAAAGAGCGCGTCTTTTCAGCGCGTGATGAAAAGAGCGAATGGGATGCCAGTACGCAACCGCCAGAGCTGTGGAACCAGTACAAAACGGACTTTGCCCCAGGAACGCATGTGCGCATTCACCCGCTTTTGGAGTGGACGGAGCTCAATATTTGGGAGTACATTGAGCGGGAGAACATTCCTATCATCAATCTCTATTTTAACCAAGGAAATGGCAAACGTTACCGCTCTTTGGGATGTTATCCGTGTACGGCGCCTGTCGATTCGGAAGCGAAAAATCCTCAAGAGATCATCACAGAGCTGACCTCTGGGAAGTTCAAAGACATCGCGGAACGCTCAGGTCGCGCTCAAGATAAAGACGGCGGCGGAACGTTAGAGGCACTAAGAAAAGAAGGATACATGTAATGCAAAGACTCAATATTGTCATCACAGGGCACGTCGATCACGGTAAAAGTACGCTCATCGGGCGTCTACTTGCCGACACTGACTCATTGCCACAAGGAAAACTAGAGAGTGTGAAAAAGATGTGCGAAAACAATGCACGTCCTTTTGAGTACGCCTTCTTGCTTGACGCACTTGCCGATGAGCAAAAGCAAGGCATTACCATTGACAGCGCGCGTGTCTTTTTCCAGAGTAAAAAACGTGAGTACATCATTATCGATGCACCCGGTCACATCGAATTTTTGAAAAACATGATCAGTGGGGCGTCACGTGCTGAGGCGGCACTTTTGCTTATCGACGCGAAAGAGGGTGTAGCCGAAAACTCCAAACGTCACGGTATGTTGCTTTCCCTTTTGGGCATCAAACAAGTCGCGATCGTGGTCAATAAAATGGACTTGGTGAACTTTAGCGAAGTCGCTTTTAATAAGCTCAGAATCGAGTACAGCGAATACCTCGCAACGCTGGGCGTGAAAGCCGATGTGTTTATCCCTATCAGCGCGCGTGAGGGTGTGAACCTCATCGAGCATTCCACACAGACAGCGTGGTACAAAGGACCAACCGTTTTAGAGGTTTTGGATAGTTTCACCAGTGTGGAAGAAAAAGCGAACGAAGACTTTAGAATGCCTCTGCAAGACGTGTACAAATTTACACGCGACAACGATGACCGACGCATTTATGCGGGAACGGTGACGAGCGGCGAGTTACATGTAAACGATGAAGTCATCTTTTACCCCTCTTTGAAACGTTCACGTGTCGCGAGTATCGAGAGTTTTAACACGCCTGTGAAAAGCAGTGTCAAAGAGAGCGAAGCCGTTGGCTTTACGCTTCAAACGCAAATTTACGTGCGCAACGGCGAAGTGGTCGCACGTGCCGATCAAAGTGCGCCAAAGGTGAGTAATCGTTTTGAAGCCAATCTTTTTTGGTTGGGCGCAAAACCTTTGGAGCTCGATAAACCGTATAAAATCAAGATCGGCTCAGCGCAAAGCACGATCTATCTTGAAGAGATCAAACGTGTCATCGATGGCGATACCCTAGATCGTGCCGATGAACCAAGTGTGGGACGTCACGAAGCAGCGTGCGTGGTTTTTAGAGTGCATGATCTTTTAGCGATGGAGCTTTTCGCGGAGAACCAAAAACTCGGTCGTTTTGTCATCGTCGATGAGTTTGACATCGCAGGAGGTGGTATCATCACCGAAGTGTTGGAGCAGTACACCAACCGTCGCACGAAATCTTTACATGTAAATGATGTTTTAGTCGACAAAGCAAGTAGCAATGCGGAATTTGAAGAAGAGCTTTTTGCGCTTTTAAGAAAACATTTTCCCCATCAGTTCCATTAAAGGCGAGTCCTAATAAGAACTCTTAACACGCTTTGAGGGCAAAGCTCTCAAAGCTACGTTAACACTGGGTTTTCCTCGGCGGAATGCCCGCGCACCCTTGGTGCTTTTAAATTTGATATAAAAGGACAACTATGAAATTAACCATTAACGGCGATGTAAAAGAGATTAAGGACGGTATCGTTCTTTCAGAATTGTTGGTCATTGAAGATGTGGAGCAACCTGACATGGTTTCGGTACAACTTAACGACGAGTTTTTAACCAAAGACACCTATGCAACAACAACGCTTAAAGAAGGCGATGAAATCAACTTTTTATACTTTATGGGAGGTGGCGCGTGAGAGATTTTAGCGATGAGGAATTAGAGCGTTATTCACGCCATATCATCCTCCAAGATGTAGGTATTGAGGGTCAAGAGAAGATCGCAAATTCTAAAGTTTTGGTCATCGGAGCGGGCGGACTTGGTTCTCCCGTAGCCCTTTACTTAGCCGCGGCGGGTGTGGGTGAGATCGGGATTGTGGATGGCGATGTGGTCGATCTTTCAAACCTTCAACGTCAAGTTATTCACACAACAGTAGATGTAAACGTACCCAAAGTGCTCTCAGCCAAAGCGAAGATGGAAGCGATCAACCCCAATGTCAAAGTGACCGTCTATCAAAAATTTTTAGACGCGTCGAACATCTTGGACATCGTGAAAGGCTATGACTTTGTCATCGATGGAACAGACAATTTCTCGTCCAAATTTCTCATCAACGACGCGTGTGTTTTAGCCAATGTTCCCTACTCTCACGGTGGTATTTTGCGTTTTGGTGGACAAACAATGACGATCAAACCCAATGAGAGCGCATGTTACGCGTGTGTGTTTGACAGCCCACCTCCAGCAAACGCTATCCCGACCTGCTCAAGTGCGGGCATTTTAGGTGCGGTTGCGGGTATGCTTGGAACCATTCAAGCCGCGGAAGCGCTCAAATACATCGTAGGAGTAGGTGAGCCACTCTACAACAGACTCTTAACCTTTGATGCGAAAAGCATGAACTTTAGAAATGTCAATTTCAAGAAAAATCCTAAATGCCGTGTATGCGGAGGGGAAGGCATCAAAGAGATACGAGATTATGAAGCGGTTGTGTGTGAGGCAAAGCTATGATTAAAATTCCTCAAAGTGTGTACGATGAGATCGTCGCACACGCCTTAAAAGATACACCCATTGAAGCGTGCGGTTATCTTGCGGGGATCAATGGCGAAGTGAAGTATGCCATCCCTATGAAAAACAGGGACGCAAGCAACGAGCACTTCAGCTTTGATCCGCAAGAGCAGTTTGACGCGTTTAAAAAGACGCAAAAAGAGGGTCTTAGACTGATTTCGGTGTACCATTCGCACCCCGAAACACCCGCACGCCCAAGTGAAGAAGATATTCGTTTGGCGTATGACCCAAATGTTAGCTATATCATCGTCTCACTCGCAGGTGAAACGCCTGATATGAAGTCATTTATCATTAAAAATAAAACGGTTGAAAAAGAAGAAATTGAAATAATAAAAGATTGATTAATGAAAACGCGTCTATAAAACGCGAAGAAACAACCTGAATAAAACACTTTGAGCCGATGGGACGAATAAGCGGAGCGTTTCGGGGTTCCCGTCGTGTCTCAACCGTGTTGCATGAAGGTTTGTTTTGAAAGCTGTTTTATATTTTTTCTACGCATCTTCTTCATCAAAACGTTTACATGTAACATCAAAGGAGTTACGATTATGAGCCATTATATTATCCCCCAACTTGTCTACGATGACCTCGAAGTTTTCAAAAAAAACCATGCCGATTTTTTAGCAGGCACACTGGATGAGCTGACCTTTAAAACGATGCGCGTGCCTTTTGGCGTGTACGAGCAACGCGAAGCCAACACTTTTATGGTGCGCATCAAACTCGCTGGCGGTATTTTGACCCCCACACAGCTTTTGACTTTGGCTGATCTGGCGGAAAAATACGCACATGAGGCGATTCACATCACTACACGCGGTGGCGCACAGCTTCACTACGTTAAGATCGAAGACATCATCGACATCATCACAACCTTGCACAGCATTGGTCTGAGCGGTCGTGGCGGCGGCGGTAACACCGTGCGCAATATCACAGCAGACCCTCTAGCAGGCACTGCGCCCGATGAAGTCTTTGACGTTTCACCTTACGCGCTTGCTTTGACGACCAAAATGTTGGAGCAAAAAGATTCATTTGCATTGCCACGCAAATTCAAAATCACCTTTAGCGGCTCCGAGGCCGATCGTGGTTATGCAACCATCCATGATGTCGGTTTTATTGCCAAGATCGAAAACGGTGTGAAGGGCTTTAAACTCTTTGTCGCAGGCGGCATGGGTGCGAAGTCTCGCGTGGGAAGCAAATTTCTTGATTTTGTACCCGACACTGAAGTCTTTTTGTACGCTCAAGCGATCAAACAGGTATTTGACCAAAACGGTAACCGCAAAAACAAACACGCCGCACGCCTTCGCTTCTTGATCGAAGAGTTGGGCATGGACGAGTTTAGAAGGCTCGTCAATGTTGAGATCGAAGCAATTAAAGCCAAAGGTGACTGGGAATTGCCGATTGTAGAGATTGAGCGAACCATTGGCAACACAGAAAGTGAGCCTTTTAACGTGCCTGCATCTATCTCAAAATGGTGGAATCGCTACGTTTACGCGCAAAAACAAGCAGGACTTTACGGATGCAAAGTGCCAGTGCATTTGGGCGATATTCATTTTAACCATGCACGCGCCCTTGCCAACGCACTGCTTCCTTTTGGTGAAGATGTGCTTCGTTTTACAGGCGATCAAAACCTCTACATTCGTAACCTAACAGCTCCACAAATGGCAAGCTTGCATGACATCTTGCAACACTTCTCTAAAGACGTCGTGCGCCCAACGCTCTTTGGCGATATGGTTGCGTGTACGGGAGCGGCGACATGTCAGCTTGGCATTGCTCGTCCCAGAGGTGCCGTTGATGCGATTCAGAAGCGTTTGAGCAAACTCTTAGACGAACGCGATTATGACGCACTTCAAGGTTTTAAAATCCATTTATCGGGTTGTCCAAACAGTTGTGGTAAACACCTTATCGGCGATCTTGGCTTTTTTGGCAAAGTGCAACGCAACGAGGGCTACTCCTACCCAGCCTACAACGTCGTAGCAGGCACAAGGACATCTGGGGAAGGCACAGTGTTTGCGCAAAAAGCGGGCGATGTTGCGGCATTCCACCTCCCTGCTTTTGTCGAAGAAGTGTTAGATACATGGCTTAAGCATGTAAAAAAATACGAGAGTTTTGCTGACTGGATTGACGATGGCGGACTGAAAATCGTCGAAGAGATTTCTAAAAAATACGTGGAAATTCCTTCATTTAATGACGACAAAAATCCGTACTTTGACTACAACGCGGTCGAGCTCTTCTCCTTAAAAGGAAGAGGCGTGGGCGAATGTAGTGCGGGTATGTACGACCTCATCGAAGCCGATAAAAAAGCCCTGAAAGAGGCGCTTGAGAAAGAAGAGAAAGATTTTGAACTCATTCGTTTACTCTCCGCTCGTATGCTTCTTGTGACACGTGGGGAAGATGCGCGCGATAAAGCGGGCGTTTTGAAAGCGTTTAAAACGCATTTTATCGACACCACACTGTTGAATGCCTACTTTGGCACGATGCTAGAGGGTGATGCCGATGAGAAATCGATTGAGCTTGCCGAAGAGGTGATGAAGCTTTATGCGAGCATGGATCACACACTTAAATTTGCGAAAGAAAAAGAGCTTGCGGCCGCTGCCGAAGTCAAAGAAGAAAAAGCGGTGCATTTTAAAGACCTCAGCGGTGTGGCGTGTCCGATGAACTTTGTGAAAACCAAGATGGAGCTCTCCAAAATCGGAAGCGGCGAAGTTTTGGAGATTTTACTTGATGATGGCGCACCGATCGACAACGTACCCAAATCCGTCGCAGGAGAAGGTCACAAAGTCGAAGCCACCACCAAAGAGGGTAACGGCTGGCGCGTTAGGATCGTGAAAAAATGAGTACCTTAGGCATCGCGCTAACGCCCAAAAAAACGCTTCTCATTGGTGCTGGCAAAGTCGCCGCCCAGAAAGCGCGCGTGCTCGATAGCCTTGATTTTGCCTATGAGATTGTAGCAACTGAGGTTTTGGACGACTATTTTGCGTCCAAAACGTTTACATGTAAAGCGTTTGAAGATGCTGATGCTGAGGGTTTTGAGGTGATTATCGACGCAACGGGCAATGAAGCGGTAACCAACTGTCTCGTGGCTTTGAAGCCTCGCCTGCGCTTTTGGCTCAATGTCGTCGATGTGCCCGAACTGTGTGATTTTTACTTCAGCGCGTTGACGCGTCGTGGGGACATTCAAGTCGCTGTCAGCAGTGGTGGCAGTTCGCCCACGTTGGCGCAAGTCATTCGTGACAAAATCGAGAAAATTTTACCGCGCGATCTCACATCTCTGATTGAGCGTCTTAAAAATGAACGTCAAAAACCAGACCGTGACCTCGAAAAACTGCGCGGCATGGCTGAAGCGGGTGTGGGAAAAGTTTTTCTCATCAGCTGTGGCACAGGCTATGTGGGCAACCTTACGTTAGACGCCTTAAACGCCTTTGAACTGCTCGATGTTGCTTTGGTGGACGCGCTGGTTTCTGAGGAGATTCGCTCTCTCATTCCCCTTACATGTAAAGTGGTCGACGTGAGTAAAAAGAAAGGCTTTCACTCCAAAAGTCAAGACGAAATCAACGCGCTTTTGGTCGAATACGCCAAACAAGGACTCGTCGTCGGACGCCTTAAAGGGGGCGAAGCACTTCTGTTTGGGCGCTTGGGCGAAGAAAAACAGGTGTTGGCTCAGCATGGCATCGCTTTTGAGGTCATCAACGGCGTCAGCTCCGCATTTCGCTCCTGCACCGTTTCTGGCATTGTGCCGACCATTCGAGACATTTCCAAAGGGGTGACCATTGTCTCAGCACACCTGAGGGAAACGCTGTTTAACGATGATTGGGTGGGCATTTTAAAACAGCCGTTGCATACGGTCATTGTTTTGATGGCACACAGTTTTGCCAAAAAGATCGAAGATGCCATAGCCAAAGAAGGCATCGACCCCTATCTTCCTGCGGCATTTGTCTCAAAGATCGACCTACCTGATCAGATCACGATAGTAGGAACTGTGGGAAATTTGGCTAAAATGGCGGCGTTATGTGCCACACCGGCGGTCTTAATCATCGGTGAATGTGTGGCAAAAGAGAATATTGTACCCGCTGAAAATAGCGGCAAAATCATTTACATGTAAACGTAAACCGCGTAGAAAAAATCTGCACGAAACACTTTAAGCCGATGGGACGAATAAGCGGAGCGTTTCGGGGTTCCCGTCGTGTCTTAACCGTGCCCTGAAAAGATTTATTTCGGAAGCTGATTTACAAAAGTTAAAGAAGGATATTGTATGGGATTTACGACCAAAGCATTGCACGCCAAACCTGCACATAAGGACCAACACGGTGCAATGCGTTTTCCGATCTACCAAAGTTCAGCCTTTGAGTTTGAAAAATCTGAAGACCTTGAAGCTGTTTTTAAAGGGCAAAAAATGGGGCACGTCTATACGCGCTCCTCAAACCCAACGATTGAAGAGTTTGAACTCAAAGTCAAAGCGATCAGCGGTGCTTTCGGGGTTATCGCTACGGCAACGGGAATGGCGGCGATTGCCAATACCTTTTTCGCGCTTTTGAAAAGCGGCGACAACATCATCACGACCAACTATCTCTTCGGCAATACCCTTTCTTTTTTCGAGACCCTGTTGAGCGACTTTGGCGTGGAAGTACGTTATGTGGACGTTAACGACCTTATCGCCGTCCAAGCCGCGATCGACGACAAGACGCGTTTACTCTTTTGCGAAAGTATCAGCAATCCGCAACTGATCGTGCCCGATTTTCTAGCCCTCAAAAACATCCTTAAAGAGCGTAACGTCCCTTTCATCGTCGATACGACCATGACGCCGTGGAATATCTTCGATGCGAAAAAGCACGGCGTGGATATCGAAATCGTCTCCGCAACCAAATACCTCAGCGGCGGCGGTCACGTCTTAGGCGGATTGATCGTCGATAACGGCACGTTTGAATGGAAAAACCATGCGACTTTAGCACCTTATTATAAAAAATTCGGTTCCAATGCTTTTCTTGCGCGCCTTCGCAAAGAGACCTTTCGCAATTTAGGCGCTTCTTTGACTGCACAAAGTGCGTACCTGCTCTGTTTGGGACTGGAAACGCTCGACCTCAGAGTGCAAAGAAGCTGTCACAATGCACTGGCCGTTGCCAAACATTTGCACGCTAAAAACGAAGTAATCCGCGTGGATTATCCTCTGCTTGAGAGTTCCGCTTCGTTTGCCGCTTCTTCGAAACAATTTAGCGGCGGCGGTGCTATCGTCACGTTTAGCCTAGCAAGCAAAGAGAAAACCTATGCCTTTTTAAACGCGCTTAAACTGATTCGTCGCGGAACCAACATCCAAGACAATAAATCCTTAGCGATTGCCCCCTACCATACGATCTACGCCGAATACTCCGACGAACAAAAGAAGAGGTTTTATTTGAACGAGGGAATGATTCGTCTTTCGGTGGGCATCGAGGACATGGAAGACTTACTTTTGGACATCGATCAGGCATTTGACGTGCATTAAAACGAGCTATGCCCTCAAAAATGAGTGAATTTGAATAAAAAAAACAAAAATTCACTCAAAAAGGCATTTTTTTAAAATAAAACAAGTAAACATGTAGTAGAATTTTACCGTTGCTGGTGTAGCTCAGCTGGTAGAGCAGTTGATCCGTAATCAACAGGTCGGGGGTTCGAGCCCCTTCACCAGCTCCATCTCTTCTTACTTTTTACTCACATGTTTCCCGTCTCAAATCGCCTATTTTGAACCGTATCGTTTTGTTTTCAAGGTATTTTTCAAAATAAAATCGTGTTTTTCAACCAACGGTGCCCAATTTCGGGTCAAACGAAACGTAAAGACTTTTACTCTTTAGACGTCGATAAGCGTAGCGTGGGCTTTCTGCCGAAGAAAACTCAGCGTTAGCGTAGCTTTTAGAGCTTTGCTTTAAAAGCGTATCAAATAAAATAAAAGAGAACACACCTATGAAAATTGCACTCCTTATGAGCGGCGGCATTGACTCTAGTTACTCCGCGTATTTACTCAAAAACGAAGGGCACGAGGTCGTCGGCATTTATCTTAAATTGCACGACGATGAAAGCAAACATACGATCAACATCGCCAACATCGAAAAAGTATCCCGCCATTTGGGCATTGAAACGCACGTTATCGATGCCAAAGCACTCTTTAAAGAGCATGTGTACGACTATTTCGTGCGCTCGTATGAACAAGGTCGCACACCCAATCCTTGCGCCTTTTGTAATCCACGGATGAAATTTGGCTTCGCGTTTGAAAAAGCGATGGAGCTCGGTTGCGAAAAGATCGCGACGGGACATTACGCGAGGGTTAAAAACGGTCGTATCCAAGAAGCCTTTGACATGTCAAAAGACCAAAGTTATTTTTTATTCGGACTCAAAAAAGAGGTCATCGAAAAGATCGTTTTTCCGCTCGGCACGATGAAAAAAGAGGCTATTAAACCCGTGGCTTTGGAAAAACTCCCGTGGCTCGGCACGCTTGAGAGTTACAAAGAGTCGCAAGAGATCTGTTTCGTCACCGATACCTATATCGATATTTTGAAACAACATCTCAACGTCGATCAAAAAGGACTCATTAAAGATACCAAAGGAAACGTGATCGGCGAGCACAAAGGCTACATGCACTATACCATCGGCAAGCGTAAAGGCTTAACGATAGGCGGCGCGCATGAACCCCATTTCGTCGTCGGGATCGATGCCAAAACCAATACCGTCATCGCCGGAAAAAAAGAAGAGCTCCTTCAAAAACGCGTCGTCGCACAAAACTTTTCTTTGCCGGACGATTTTATAGAAGGCATCTACGGCGTTAAAGTCCGTTACCGAAGTCCGCAAGCCAAAGCACATGTTAAGCTCGAAAACAACACCATTATCGCCGAGTTGGAAGAAGGAGCGTACGGCATTGCAAGCGGTCAAGCCTTGGTTGTTTATCAAGACGATCTCGTGCTTGGCGGCGGTTGGATCGAAGCGTAAAGGGCTTTAAGGCTCTTTACGCGTTAAAATCCTCTCCACCTCTTCCGCGGCGAATGCCACGAAACGGTCGCATTTACACACCTTGCAATTTTGGGCTTTAAACATCTCTCCGGCATGTTCGTCGCTCAGGGAAAAACCTAAAAGCGTTGCACATTCGCAACTCTCGAAAAGGGTTTCGAAACGTTCCTTAAAGTCGGCAACACTTCGATACAGACGGTCCAAAGGAACATCCGGAACCTGACGTCCCTGTAAAAGCGATAGTGCCATAACGCCGCCGCTAAATGCCCCGCAAAAGCCGCCGTTCGTACGAGCCATACCGCTTCCGAATGCCGATGCTATCGGTAAGACGGTATTGCCGTCGATCCCTTTGGCTTCGGCGACGCTTTTGAGCACCGCTTCGCTACAGGTATATCCGCTTGAGAAATAATCCAAGGCTTTTTGTACAATATCGTGTTTCATAACGTTTTATTTCCTTTATGACGCCGCAATCACTTGATTTTTGCCCGCTTTTTTCGCTTCGTAAAGGGCATGATCGACTTTATGAACCAATCCGTCTTGGCTCTCTAAAGCACTGAGCATTCCCACGCCTACGCTTACACTGAGCGGTCTTTGCAACAATGCGATCAATGCGGCATCGTTTTGAACGGCATTGCATATCTTTTGAGCGACTTCAAGTGCATGTTTTTCTTCGATATCGCTCAGTAAAATCGCAAACTCTTCGCCTCCCCAACGCGCAATCGTATCCGATTGGCGTAACTGCTCTTTCAAAATCCGTGCCGTATGCACTAACGTTTGGTCGCCGACCAAGTGCCCGAACGTATCGTTGACCGATTTAAAGTCGTCGATGTCGATCAGCAAAAGCGTGAGCGAGCGAATCTCTTTGGGATAGCGTTTGTAGTACAGTTCAAACACTTCGTTAAATTTTCTTCGATTCGCAAGCCCCGTCAGTACGTCTTCGCTGGCAAGTTGAATCAATTGGTTTTGGTATAAATTGATCGTATAAACAATAATCAGCGTCACCGCCAACGTCACCAAAAGCGATAAAAAGAGATTTAAGTAAAACGTTTTGGTCAATTCGTCCATATACTCTTTTTTGTTGATCTCGACAAAAAGATGGAGTTTGAGTTTGTCGATGTATTTGGTATTGAGCAGGTATTCGCCGTCTTTGTTTTTATACTCGAATTGATTTTGCTCACCTTTGAAAATCGCTTCTTGAATCTTTTGAAGCCCTTCGATCGAAGCGATATTGCCGCGCTTGTTCAAGCCTTTGGAAAAAAGCGTAATTTCTCCGCGCTGATCGACGAAATAAACATCGTATTTATACTTCGTTTTAAACGAACCGAGCATGGCTTCAATGTTAATGAGTTTGACGCCCACACCCGTCACGCCGATCAATCTCTTTTGATAATCCATCACTTTATAGTTGATGAACATAATAAGCGTATCGCTAAGATTGGCGTTATGATCGAGGTTGATTTCGTAAGGCTCGCTTTGTTTGCTAAAGCGAAAGTACCACGCGTCGGCACTGTTTTGCTCGTTAATCGTATCAATCAAACCGCGCGGGTGGTAGTAATTTTTGGTTTTTTCGGAAACGAGAAAAGTCGTGAAAATATCGTATTTTTGCTGAATTTCGGTGAGGTAACGCACAATGCCGTCCATATCGCTCTCTCCGTCCATAATCCAATCGCGCAAAAAGGTATCGTGCGACATTAAAGACGATACGAGCAGCGGCTCGATCATACGTTGTTGGATTTCGGTGTAGATATTGTCCACCGAAAGCGGTAAGGAGGTGTGAAGCAACTGTTCTTGCGTCGCATCGACGCTTTTGACGTAGTTGATCAACGAGCCTACGATCGAAACGCAAAGTAATAAGCTCGAAATAATCAAAACTACTTTGGTTTTTAATCGCATCGTATCTCCTTAAAGAGTGCGATTATAACACAAAATCATCGACGCGACGGTAAAACGCTTGACGGATTTTCCCAGAAGTCAAGGGCAATCGACGCCAAAACCGTGCCGGTATTTTAGAAAATCTACGGCGTTACCGTGTGCGTTGCCTTGTACACTTCCAAAAACTCTTTCGCATTGTCGCCGCGTAAAAAATCCGCCGTTTTCAAAAGCCCGTCATTGAGGTATTTGGCGTTATATCCGTTGAGCGTTAGAAAAAGCCTCGCCATACTCGATCGGTCATAATGCGGGCAAGCGGTAATGATGAGCTTATCTTTGGGAAGTTCTTGTAAACGTTGGGGTAATTCGTTCAGCGGAATATTTTTAGCAAAATTCATATGCCATACTTCAAATTCTTCAGGAAAGCGAACATCCACTAAAATCGCTTCCCCCTCTTCGACAAGGACTAACATGTCAGGTGTTTTGATCTTCATAGTTTCGCGTTCTTGATAATCAAACGAACGTAAATACGCTTCAAAGTCTATTTTTTTGGGCTCTGTCGCATACATAAGCCCAACCGCCGCACAAAGAATAAGCATCGTTTTTATCATAGTCGTTTCCTATAAAATAGCGTTGAAAAGATACCCGATCCCCATAATTCCCACTGCCACGATACCGAAAAACGTCGCGATAAGCTTTACATGTAAGATGCGTTTTAAAATCATCGCTTCGGGCAAGGAGAGTGCGGTAATCGCCATCATAAAGCTCAAAGCCGTACCGAGTAACATCCCTTTGCCGGTTAAAACCTCGATCAACGGCATAACGCCGGCGGCATTGGAATACATCGGCACCCCCAATAAAACCGCTAAAGGCACGCTGTACCACGCATCGCTTCCGGCATATTTTACGATAAATTCCGTCGGTACGTAACCGTGAATAAACGCCCCGATGCCCACACCTACCATCACGTAGAGATAGATTTTTTTCACGATATCCATCGTATACGCCCACGACTCCTTGAGCCTTGTGCGCAGCGTCATCCTAATCTCAACCTCTGCCAAATCGCCGCTCATCGGCACGACGGGAATCAAAACGTATTTTTCCATACCGAGTTTTCCCACGATAAAACCGCCGATAATCGCGACCAACAGTCCAAAACCGATGTAAAGTGCCGTAATTTTCCAGCCGAAAAGCCCGAATAAAAGGGCAATCGCTACTTCATTGTTCATCGGAGAAGAGATTAAAAAACTAAACGTAATGCCGATAGGAATGCGCGCTTGCATAAACCCCAAAAACAGAGGAATCGCCGAACAGCTGCAAAAAGGGGTGATGACGCCAAAAAGCGACGCCAAAACATTGCCCGTCACTTCACTTTTGCCCTGCAAATAAACCCGAACCTTTTCGGTATTGAAATAGGTTCGCAGAAAACTAACCGCAAAAATGATCAAAACGAGTAACATGTAGATTTTGAGGGTATCGTAAATAAAAAAATGCAACGCGTTTCCCAATGCCGAAGTCTTATCGAGCCCTCCGTAGCCGTAAACCAAAAGGTCGACCGTTTTTTCCCAATAGGTAAACATCTCTTAAGCTTATACGTTGAGTAAAGCGACGATTTCATCGACGCTTAACACTTTACCGCTGCTTTTTACGACACCGTCGATAACCAACGCCGGCGTGCTCATCACGCCGTAATTCATAATCGCGATACTATCTTCTACTTTGTCGATTTGCGCAAATTTTCCGCTTTTGGCAACCGCCTCTTTAACAGCTTGCATGAGTGCTTGGCATTTGGAACACCCCATTCCCAAAACTTCGATTTTCATCGCTTTCTCCTTGTTCAATTCGGCTTGTATGATGGGTAAAAGCTCGGCTTCGATCGCTTGATATGTCAAAATAAACGCACCGTAATCTTTACCGTCGGGATCAGAAAATCCTACGTGGATTTTAGGTAAGGGACGGGGAAACATCGGGCAGGTTTCGTTGGCATGGTCGCACACCGTAACCACCAAATCAAAGTCGACATGTAAGACTTCATCCAAGGCTTTAGAGCGATACGAATCCTTCCAAATACCCTCTTCTTCTAAAACTCTTTTTGCATAAGCGTTCACTTTTTTGCTTGCTCTTACCCCCGCACTGTAGGCTTCAACACCTTCTAACTTGGCATTGACCAACGCTTCGGCGATAATGCTTCGGCAACTGTTTCCCGTACATAAAATCAGAACTTTTTTCATGAGAAAACCTTACATGTAAACCATCGGAAGAATGGTAGCATAAAATTATCTTTATATCAAGATATATTGATATAAAGAAGGGGCTTTCGCCTCCCGTATAGCGTTTCGCTACCGAAAAATCGGTCTTTTGAGAAACCCCTCTAAGATCGCGTGCGCGGGCTGCTCATGCTTTATTCTATCGTTTACGTATGAAACAGTACCGCATAACGCGTATCTTCCAGCGCACGCCCCGCACCTAAGATAATATTGTGCAGAGGATTTTCCACGCAATGAAGATCGATTTTGAGCTTTTCGCCGATGTAGCGATCCAACCCCTGAAGCATCGAAGAGCCGCCCGTGAGCAAAATGCCCTGATCGTAAATATCTTGCGCGAACATCGGCGGTAGTTCCGAGAGCATTTTATGCGTTAACCCGACGATCTTGTCGGCTAAGGGCACTATGGCTTTGTGAATGTCGTACGAGCTGATTTCAACGCTTTGCGGCATGCGCGTTATCATATTTTTGACGCTGATACGAAGGTGCTTTTCTTCCGTCAAACAAAGATTTCCCAAGGTTTTTTTGAGCATTTCCGCGTCGCGCTGTGACATCAAAAGACGATGGTGCGTTTTAAAATACTCGATGATCGCTTCATCAAAATCGTTTCCCGCCATACGTAGCGATTTATTCATCACGATACCGTTGCACGAAAGTAACGATATATCGCTCACGCCCGCTCCGATATCGAGAACTAAAACACCCTGCGGTTGCTCGATCGCTTGAAACGAACCCAATGCCGCCGAGAAAGGGTCTTTAATCAAAAATACATCGCGTGCACCGCCTTCTTTGCACGCTTCGGTCACGGCATTGCGCTCCATGGCGTTTAGATCGCTCGGTACGCTTACCACGACATTCGGTCGAAACAAGCGACGCGGCGTCATACGTCTGATCACCTCTTTGATATATGCCTTTGCTACGGTTAAATTGGAGATAGCACCCTTTGAAAGCGGATGCATCACTTCGATATGCTCTGGGTTTTTTCCGAACATTCTTTTTGAACTCTCGCCGCAATCGAAAAACGAGCGACGCCTTTGATCGTACGCGATCGACGTGGGTTCTTCTAAAATAATACCGCGATTTGGTTGGTACACAAGCGTATTGTTGGTTCCCAAATCGATCGCAAACCCTTGTGAAAAACGCCCTGAAAATAGCATCGTTACGCCTCTTTTTTGACTGCTCTGCTTATAGATCGCTTAGCTTTTTTCTTGCGACTGTAGATATTGATCGATTCGACCGCCAACGAAAACGCCATCGCAAAATAGACATAGGCTTTTGAAATATGCAGGTCAAGTCCTTCGGCAATCAACGTAACGCCGACTAAAATTAAGAATGAAAGTGCCAGCATTTTAATCGTCGGGTTGGCATCGATAAAATCCGAAATGGCTTTGGAAGCGAACATCATCACGCCTACGGCAATCACGACGGCTAAAATCATAATAATAATATTATTGGCCATTCCCACGGCGGTAATAACCGAATCAAGCGAAAAAACGATGTCTAAAACCGCAATTTGAATCAGTGTATTCAAAAACCCTCGAGCACTTTTTTTCAACTCCTTGGTCTCCGTTTCGGGATCTTCTTCGACGTCGTGGTGAATCTCCATCGTCGATTTGGCAAGCAAGAATAATCCTCCGATAATCAAAATAAGATCGCGGCCGGAAATCTCTTGCGCAAACACCGTAAACAAAGGAGCGGTCAGTTTCATAATCCAAAAAAGCGACAACAACAGCATAATACGCGTCAACATCGCCAATGCCAAACCGAAAATACGTGCGCGGTCGCGCTGATGTGCAGGCAAACGCCCGACCAAAATGGCGATAAAAATAATATTGTCGATACCCAAAACGATTTCCAACGCCGTTAGCGTCACCAATGCCATCAACGCTTCGGCGTTTAATAACGATTCGATCATCTCTTTTGATTCCTCACGATTTTTAATCTTTTACTGAGCATTTACGCTTTTACTTTTTAACAAACACGTTCTTACGAGCTCTATTGTATCAAGATAGTTCTATAAAGCCTCTTAGAAAAAGAATTTCGCCGCCATACGTACGAAGTCCGCTCAAGGTTGGCTATAATAGTCCCTTGACTTTAATTCCAAAGGAGTCGTTATGGTCTTTGGAAAGATAGATTACATCAATCTTCTTCCGTTTCACGTTTTTCTCAAAAGATCTTCTTTGCCTAACGCTTTTAAACGCTCATGCGAACACCAAAAAGACGTTCCTTCCGTTATCAACCGCAAATTACGCAAACGCAAAGTCGATGCCGCTTTTATCTCCAGCATCGAGAGCAAACGCAAAACCGTTACGCCGCTTAACGTCGGCATCGTTGCACAAAAAAACGTTAAAAGCGTGATCATTTCGCAAGGTATGTGTAAAACAGACCCCGCTTCGGCAACGTCCAATATGCTCTGTCGCGTCTTGGGTCTAGAGGGCGAAGTGTTTATCGGAGATAGAGCGCTCAAACTCTACTTGCAAAACCCTACCGCATACGTCGATTTGGCGGAAGTTTGGCATACGCGCACGCATTTACCGTTTGTTTTTGCACGCTTTTGCGTTAATCGTCACCAAACGTTTTATAAAAAACTTGCCCAACGTTTTATCAAAGCTCCGATTAAAATTCCCCGCTACGTTTTGGAGACTTACGCAAACGAGCGCGCCATATCCGCGCGCGACATTCGTGAATATCTAAAGCTCATCAGCTATACGATTGCAACGAAAGAGCAAAAAGCCCTTTCGCTATTTTTGAAAAAATCTCGCTTCCTCGACACCCATTTTGTTTCAAAGGAGTCTCATGCCGATTAAACACGTGATCGAACGTCTTTTACACTCTACGCGACAAAGCACGCCCGGACAAGCCGAGTTTTATCAAGCCGTCGAAGAGGTACTTGTATCCTTAGAACCTCTTTTAGCATCCGAACCGAAATACCTTCACAATAATGTTTTAGAGCGTCTCGTGATTCCCGAGCGGCAAATTATTTTCCGCGTCGTTTGGATGGACGATAGCGGAAAAATTCAAACCAATATCGGTTACCGCGTTCAGTTTAACTCCGCCATAGGACCGTACAAAGGCGGCCTTCGCTTCCATCCGAGCGTTAATTTGGGAATCGTCAAGTTTTTAGGGTTTGAACAAATTTTCAAAAACTCCCTTACGGGACTGGCGATCGGCGGCGCGAAAGGCGGGAGCAATTTCGATCCTAAGGGCAAAAGCGAAGGTGAAATTATGCGTTTTTGTCAGGCATTTATGTCCGAACTTGCCAAATACGTCGGCGAAACCAAAGATATTCCCGCAGGCGATATCGGCGTAGGAGGCAGAGAAATCGGCTACATGTACGGCGAATACAAACGCCTCACGGGACGTTTCGACGGCGTATTAACCGGTAAAGGATTGAATTGGGGAGGCTCGTTAGCACGCACGGAAGCAACGGGATACGGCTCGGTCTATTTTGCGGAAAATATTCTCAACAAACAAGGCGATTCGCTCAAAGGTAAAATTTGTACGGTCTCGGGTGCCGGAAACGTCGCGTTATATACGATTCAAAAACTCTACGAAATGGGAGCGACACCCGTTACATGTAGCGATTCCAAAGGGATGCTTTACGATAAAGACGGTATCGATTTTAACACCCTTAAAACGATTAAAGAGATCAAACGCCAAGAACTGAGCGAATACCTCAAACACTATCCGAACGCTCGCTACATTCCGGTCGACGCGTATGAAAAAGGAACGAACGGCGTTTGGTCGATTCCGTGTTTTGCGGCATTTCCGAGTGCGACGCAAAACGAACTTAACCTTCGCGATATTCAAACCTTGCATCACAACGGATGCCGTTTGGTCAACGAAGGTGCCAATATGCCAAGTACGCCCGAAGCCATCGCTTACATGTTAGCCAACCGTATCCTCTACGGACCTGCAAAAGCCGCAAACGCAGGCGGTGTTGCGACCAGTCAATTGGAAATGAGTCAAAACGCCAGCATGCAAAAATGGAGTTTTTCCGAAGTCGATACCAAGCTTCACGCGATTATGAAGTCGATCTTCGATCTTGCGTACGCCACGTCAAAAGAGTTCAACGAAGAAGGAAACCTTATGCTCGGAGCCAATATCGCGGGATTTCGAAAAGTAGCCGACTCCATGATCGACCAAGGGGCGGTGTAAGAAGATGAGCCCTTTAAAGGGCTCATACGCGGTTATTTAACCGAAGCACCTTGCGTATTGAAAACACGATCTCCCGCATCTCCAAGACCGGGAACGATGTACCCGTGTTGGTTCAATCCTTCATCGATACATGTCGTAAATACCGGAACATCCGGATGAACTTCGTAAAAACGTTTCAAGCCTTCGGGTGCCGAGACAAGCGATAAAAAGCGAATATCTTTAACCCCTTTGGACTTTAAGAAATTCACCGCATCGATGGCGGTTCCGCCCGTGGCAAACATCGGATCGATGATAATCGCGGTACGCTCGGTATGATCTGAAGGAAGTTTCGCATAATAAAATTCCGCCTCCAAGGTTTGCTCATTGCGTTGAAATCCCAAAAAGCCCACACTCGCATCGGGAATTAACTTGAAAACGCTATCAAGCATACCAAGAGCCGCCCGAAGAATCGGGCAGATCATGATCTTCGCGTCAAGCTTTTTCGTTTGTGCGGTTGCTACGGGCGTTTTGACGCTCACGTCGCGCAAAGGCAAATCGCGCGTCGCTTCAAAGAGCATCAAATAAGAGATTTCGTCGACCAAAAGTCGAAACTGAAACGGTTCCGTTCGTTCATCGCGTAAGATCGAAAGCTTGTGCTCAATCAACGGATGTTTGATGACATGGACGTTTTTCACTTATTTTTGCTCCGCATCGATGATGGCTTGAAGTTTTGCTTTGTACGCGTTAAGATCAAAATTTTCGACGCGTGCGACGCCGTCTTTAATTGCAGCTTCGGCAACGGCAACGGAAACCCATACCAAAACGCGTCTGTCAAACGGTTTAGGGATAATATAGTTGTAGCCGAATTTTAACTCTTCACCGTTATACGCCGCTTTCACGTAGGCGGGAACGTCCTCTTTCGCCAATTTTGCCAAAGCAACCGCCGCCGCCATTTTCATGCCTTCGGTCACTTTCGTCGCTTTTACGTCCAATGCGCCTCTGAAGATAAACGGAAAACCTAAAACGTTGTTCACTTGGTTCGGATAATCACTTCTGCCCGTCCCCATCATAACGTCGTTTCTAACGGCATGTACTTCTTCGGGTAAAATTTCCGGCGTCGGGTTGGCAAGGGCGAAAATGATCGGATGCGGATTCATCGATTTGACCATTTCGGCCGTTACGACGCCCGGAGCGGAAAGTCCTAAAAACATATCCGAGCCCTTCATCGCATCTTCAAGCGTTCGGTCGCTTGTCTCAAGCGCAAATTCCGCTTTATACGCGTTTAAGTCCGTTCTTCCTTTATGGATCACGCCTTTAGAGTCGATCATAACGATATTTTTCGCACCTAAAAGTTTGTACATTTTAGCGCACGCAATCCCTGCGGCTCCTGCGCCCGAAACGACGATTTTCATCTCTTCGATTTTTTTACCGCTGATTTCAAGCGCGTTAATCAATCCCGCGGAAGTAATCATCGCCGTACCGTGCTGATCGTCGTGCATAACGGGAATATTCACGCTTGCTTGAAGTTTTTGCTCGATTTCAAAACATTTCGGTGCTTTAATATCTTCCAAGTTAATACCGCCGAACGTCGGAGCAAGGGCTTTACAAATCGCAATAATTTTATCGGTATCTTTTTCGTCTAACTCAATATCGAAAGCATCAACGTCGGCAAATTTTTTAAATAAAACCGATTTACCTTCCATAACGGGTTTTCCGGCAACCGCACCGATATCACCGAGTCCGAGAACCGCCGTACCGTCCGTAATGACCGCAACCAGATTCCCTTTATTGGTATACGTATACGCCAACTCGTTGTCTTTTTCGATTTCCAAGCACGGATGTGCAACACCCGGAGTATACGCCATAGAAAGATCTCTTGCACTGTCGCAACGTGTTTTAACGTTAATTGCGATTTTACCGCCGACGTGGTACTCTAATGCTTCTTCTTTCGTCACTTTACCTTTACTACTCACCTAAACTCCTTTTTTGTAAATGATTAATGCTTCAATTCTCTCGATAACATGTACAAAGCCGATAATTTCCAAAACTTCAAAAATCGAAGGGCTGACGGAATTACCGACCATGGCAATGCGTATGGCTTGCGCTAAATCTTTCAGCTTTAAGCCGCGTTCTTCCAAAAAGTTTTTTGTCAGTGTTTCAAATTCACTCGCTTTTTCAAGAGTGGGAGCGTTTTTAAGCGTATTTTTGTATTCGCTCAAAATTTCTACGGCTTTTGTGTCCAAAAATTTCTCAATTGCCTTCTCGTCATAGGTTTTCGGAGCATCGACGATCTGTCGAATCATCGTTGCAAACTCGACCAAGGTTTTAGCACGATCGCGCACGGCATCGATCAAAAGCTCTTTTTTGGGATGCGGCGCAAGATCAACGTCAAAAAAGCGCAATGCTTCGATTAAACGCTCATAGCTTGCCTCTTTAATATAATGAGAATTCAGCCATAGCAATTTTTCTTGATTGTACGCCGAAGCCGATTTATTGATATGGGAAGGATCAAAAAAGGCGATCATCTCTTCCATCGAAAAGATCTCTTGATCTCCGTGGCTCCACCCTAAACGAATCAAAAAGTTCAGTAGCGTTTCGGGCAAATATCCCTCTTTTTGATATGCCATAACGTCCATCGCACCGTCGCGTTTGGAGAGCTTTTTCCCTTCGGGATTGAGGATCATCGGAACATGATAGAATTTCGGAACGTCAAATCCTAACGCCTCGTATAAAATAATCTGTTTGGGCGTATTGGAGAGGTGATCGTCGCCTCGGATGACTTCGTTCACGCCCATGAGCGCATCGTCGATAACGACGACGAAGTTATACGTCGGTGTACCGTCGCTTCGTGCAATAATAAAATCGTCTAACATATCGCTGGCATTAAAACTCACTTCGCCTTTAACGCCGTCCACAAACGAAATCACTCCGCTTGTCGGTGCTTTAATACGAATGACGGGCTCAACGCCCTTCGGAGGCGTACCCGTAAAATCACGGTATCGACCGTCGTAATGGGGACGTTCTTTGCGAGCCGTTTGCTCTTCGCGAAGGGCATCAAGCTCTTCTTTGCTCATATAGCATCGATACGCTTTCCCCGCATCAAGCAGCTCTTGTACGTAGCGTTTGTAAAGATCGAAACGCTCGGATTGATAGACGATTTCGCCTTCAAAATCCAACCCGACCCATTGAAATGCCTCTTTTATCGCTTCCGCCGCCTCTTTCGAGTTGCGTGCCAAATCGGTATCTTCGATGCGAAGTAAAAATTTACCGTTGTTTCTCTTTGCCCATAAATAACTGTACAGTGCCGTTCTTAGCCCGCCGATATGCAAATATCCCGTAGGACTCGGGGCAAAACGTGTCACGATCATGACTAACCTTTATCAATTGAAGTGGAATTATGTAAAAATTATGTATCATTTTGTTACGAGAAGCACAAAAATTCTACGCGAGGAGCTTAATAACCGTTTTTTTAATTTTTTTTGTCAAAAAAAATGTTATCATTCGTGGCCTCTTATTTTTAATACAGTTACGATTATATAGCGATTTTTCTTAAAAAAAAGGATTATGGATGAAGCTTAAACGCACAATGTTAACTTTGGTAACTTTAGGGGTGACCCTATTTTTAACGCCATCGATAGTGACCGCCGCTACCTTAGACGGTGTTTCGGTTATTATCAATAAAGAACCGATTACGCTTTTCGACGTTTTCAAATATTCTCAACGTTTTCAAATTTCCAAAAAAGAAGCTTTAGATATTTTAGTTCGTCAAAAACTCGAAGATTCCGAAATTAAAAAACAAGGCATTAGCGTCGACGGTTTTGAAGTCGATCAACATATCGATAAACTGGCGATTAACAACCAAATGAGCACTTACGACTTTTTAAATATGCTTCGTTCCAAAAATATCGATACTTTAGAGTACAAAGAAGAGATTAAGAAAAAATTGCAACGCGATAAACTGTATCAAAAAATCGTACGCGATAAGATGAAACAACTAAGCGACGGTGAATTGCTGGCGTATTACAACGAAAACCAAAACGAATTTTCGCAAGCCGCTTCCTTTGACGTTTCTATTTATTCGAGTGCCAATCAACAAAGCTTAACGACGATTCAAAACAACCCTATGAGTGCTATGAGCGACGTTGAGCTCAAAGATACGACGTTTGAAGCAACGAAAATGGATCAAAACTTAGCCGGATTGTTGAATAAAACGCCGGTCGGAAAATTTTCGTCCGTTGTTAAAACCGATCAAGGCTACGTGATGTTTTTTGTCAAAAACAAACATGACGTTAAAGCCATTTCGTTCGACAACGCTAAAAATTATATTTATGGAAAATTAGCCGACGGCAAAGAGAAACAATCGATCGACGATTATTTTGAAAAACTCAAATCTTCCGCCAATATACAAGTGGTACGAGCACCTTAACACTCTTAAACGTTTAAAAGAGAAGTACCCCAAAAGGGGAGTTTGCGGTTTAACGCAAACTCCCCTTTTTTTATGGGAATTGAGTAGTTCAGATGTTAATGATGGGAAAGATAGTTCGTGTCGAAGCGGTTATCGATAAAATCTTGATTGTTCATCATTGCTAGATGAAAATCGCGGACGGTTTTAATACCTTCGATTTGTAACTCGCTGAGTGCTTGTTTCATCTTTGCGATGGCACGTTCTCGGTTCTCGCCCCACACGATCAATTTACCGATCATCGAGTCGTAATGCGGCGGCACGGTATAGCCTTGATACGCATGCGAATCCATACGGACATTGCGCCCTCCGGGAACGATGTACTTCGTAATTTTTCCGGGGCTTGGGATAAACTTCACGGGGTCTTCCGCGGTAATTCGGCATTCGATAGCATGCCCTTTAAAATGAAGCGCGCTTTGATCAAAAAGTTTTTCACCCTCGGCAACGCGAATCATCCATTCGATAATATCGATACCGCTGACCATTTCGCTGACACAGTGTTCGACTTGCAAACGCGTGTTCATTTCCATAAAGTAGAAGTTTTTATCCGCATCCAAGAGAAACTCAAACGTTCCTGCATTTTCATAGCCGATGTATTTAGTGGCTTTAACCGCCACTTCGTGAAGGCGCGCTCTGGTTTTATCATCCAGCGCGATGGCAGGTGACTCTTCGATTAGTTTTTGGTGGCGTCGCTGCATGGAACAGTCGCGCTCACCGATATGCACAACGTTTCCGTGGCTATCGCCGATGACTTGCACTTCGATATGACGCGGATTTTTGATGTATTTTTCCATGTAAAGCGTACCGTCGCCAAAGGCACTGAGTGCTTCGCTTTCTGCGGCAAGATAGGATTTTTCCAAATCTTCCATTTTTTCAACCACACGCATACCGCGTCCGCCACCGCCCGCACTGGCTTTGATGATGACGGGAAGTCCGATTTGCGTTGCGAGATCTTTTGCTTCTTGCACGTCTTTGAGCGCACCGTCGCTTCCTAAAATAACGGGAACACCTGCTTTTTTCATCACTTCTTTGGCTTTGGATTTGTCGCTCATCAAAACCATCGAATCCACAGAAGGTCCGATAAATTTGATGTTATGGTGTTGGCATACCTCGACAAACGTTTGGTTTTCACTCAAAAAGCCGTATCCGGGGAAAATAGCGTCGCATCCACTAATCTCCGCGGCACTAATGATGGAAGGAATGCTCAAATAGCTCTCGCTTGATTTTGCCCCGCCGATGCAAATGCTCGCATCCGCATGTTGGAGATAGAGCGCATCTTTGTCCGCCGTGGAGTAAACGGCAATGGCTTGTTTGCCCATTTCTTTGATGGTTCTTATTGCACGAAGAGCGATTTCGCCGCGATTGGCAATAAGAATTCTTTCAATTTTCATTACACTTTCTCCACCAAGAAGATCGGCATGTCAAACTCGACCGGCTGACCGTCTTCAACGAGAATATCTAAAATCTTACAATCAAATTCCGCTTCCAATTCGTTCATAATTTTCATCGCTTCGATGATCGCGATCGGTTGACCTTTACGGATAACATCGCCGATTTTGGCAAACGGTGCGGCTCCGGGAGACGGAGATTTGTAAAACGTACCGACCATCGGCGATTTGATATTTAGCCCCGAAGGAGCGGCGTTGATGCTCGCTTCTCCGCCCATAACCGGAGCGGAGGCTGCCGCAACCGGTGCAACTTGAGGCATTGCCGTAGGCATCGACATCATAGGCGCGGGAGCACTTGCATAACTGACGTTGCTTTCAAATCCCTTTTGAAGCTCAATGCTAAAATCGCCTTCTTTGATTTTTAATTTCGTAATATCGCTTTTATCAAAAATTCGCATTAACTCTCTAATTTCATTTTTGTCCATTCGGTTTCTCCTCAAATTTTGCCGTTTTTCGGCATGACATAAAATGTGTTATAATACCATACTAAAGATATACACTCACTTAATACGATAAAGGTACTTTTATGGGCTTAAAAGCAGACAGTTGGATACGAGAAAAATCACTCAAAGAGCGCATGATAGAGCCTTTTTGCGAAGACCAAGTCGGGCGCGACGTCGTCAGTTACGGCGTGAGCAGTTACGGATACGACATCCGCGTCGGGCGTGAATTTAAAATTTTCACGAACGTCAATTCGACCGTGGTCGATCCTAAAGAATTTGACGATAAAAATGTGATTGATTTTGAAGGTGATATTTGCATTGTTCCGCCTAATTCGTTTGCGTTGGCACGCACGGTCGAATACTTTCGCATCCCCAAAAACGTCTTGGCGATTTGCCTCGGAAAAAGCACGTATGCACGTTGCGGCATCATTGTAAACGTGACGCCGTTCGAACCGGAGTTTGAAGGTCACATTACCATCGAAATCTCAAATACCACGCCGCTTCCGGCAAAAATCTATGCCAACGAAGGCATCGCGCAAGTGCTGTTTTTAGAAGGCGACACCGCATGTGAAACCACTTACAAAGACAAACACGGTAAGTACCAAGGTCAAACGGGCATCACTTTACCGCGCATCTTAAAATAACGTGCCATGCCTTTACATGTTAAAGCTTTAGAGCACGATCATACACAAGAGTTCGATGGCTTTTACGCCATCTACTCGACCGCGTTTCCTCCAAGCGAACAAAAACCTCGTGAGGTGCTTTTGGCAATGTGCCGTGCCTCTTTTTACACCATTTACCTTGCGTATAACGACGAAAAAATTGTTGGATTTTGCATTATGTATCATCCATGGAACGAAGACTTTTTTTTGTTGGAATATATGGCGGTCGATGAGACACTTCGCGGCATCGGTCTTGGCTCGACGCTCTTAAAACAAAGCGTCGACGCTCTGTATCAAAACTACGGTGTTCGTGCGCTTTTGATCGAAATCGATTCGCCGGAAAAGAGCTCCGCGGAGCAAGAAATTCGTGAAAAAAGGGAAATGTTTTACCGCCGTTTGGGCGCGTTGAAAATCGACCCGTTTGATTATATTTTGCCTTCACAAACAAAAGAAGACGCTCCGCCGATGGAGCTTTTAGTGTACCATCCAAGCCTGCGCGAAGTTTCGAAAGAGAGGCTTCAAACGTGGCTTGAAAAACTCTACACGAACGTTTACGGATGCGAATCAAACGACGCTCGCATCGCGCTTATGCTCAAAGACGCCCCGCACTCTTTTACTTTGATTTAAAAGGACAATCGATGGAAATTTTCCTGAATGACGAATATGAAACCATGTGGACGGCCATTAGTTCGATGATGGGCGTCGTTGCGACGTTGCTTGCAATTTTTGCGCTTTTATACTCGATGCGCACCTACCGAAAAACGATGCAAATTATGCACTACGGCGAATTGGATAAAATGTATTTTGAAATTCTCAAAGAAGCCCTTAGCAAACCGCATCTCGTGCGCAAAGAGCTCGAAAGAAACGACGAACAAAAAGCCGAATACCGTCTTTACGCGTTTATCGTCTGGAACTTTTTAGAGTCCATTTACGATCGTTGTATGCTCGATCACGATCTACAAAAAACATGGTTTCCCATCATCGAAGCCGAACGCTCCATTCACCTTGCATGGATTCAAGAAAAAGAAAATCGCACGAAATTCAAAGCGGAATTTTTGAGTTTTATCGATAAAGGGAAGTTTGAGGTAGCATAAAGCTACTTCTACACCTCTTCTTTCAAATCAAAATCAGCTATTTCTTCCAATTCCTCTTTGGTAATATTTCCTTGATGTAACCCAACTTCTAAAAACAAAATCACAAAGGTTTTAAATACTTCAAAATTGCTTTTCAAAGTATTACAAATTAAAACTTCACTAAAAGTTGCTTCAATTTTATTTTGTGCCTCATTGAAATTATGAGCAATTTGATTGGCTCCTGTATGGGTGTAATCATTCATCGTTTTCCATGCAGTCTTTTTCGTTTTTACAAAAAAATCCCCACCATAATGATTATCTAACGCTTGACACATCCCTCCAAACTTGCCAAAAAATTTATCCCAATCCTGACTTGTGTACATTTTAGATATATCTATGTCATCTAAAATATAATACATGTAGCGACCTCGAACAACACCTTCAAATAAAACACGAACCAATGCAAACGCCGAGTTATACAACTTGTTTTCAATCAAAATATTTATCGAAAGATAATGGCTTAAAGCATTTCTCACAAATCCTATTAAAAGCATATTTCTTTGGTTGCTGTCAAAAATTTCTATTTTGACTAATAATGCTTCAAGTTTTTCTAAAAATTCACGGTTACACTTCGTATATGCTTTTATTCTGTTCATTGACACATCCTTTTTATCATTCAAATTACCCAAAAAGCTCACTGTGCGTTGCAAGTCTTGCCAACACAATTTCATCATCAATTTTTTGATATACCAGCAATACATCACCACCCAAATGACACTCCCTAAAATCCTTCCAATTCCCTTTTAACGCATGGTCTTTGGATTCGGGTGGGAGCTCTTTACCCTCTTTAAGAAGCGCTAAAAATAAGACAAGTTTTTCAAACTGCGTGTCTGTTAATTTGGCATGGGCATAATCTTTCAAAAATACTTTATGCCGTTTAAGCGTGGGCACGTTTTAACGCATCCAATGAAAATGCTTCTACATTTTTACCCTCTCGAATCTCTTGGAGTATCTGCTGCGTTTTAGCATTGGGGATTTCGATGTCAAAAGGAATGCCTTTTCTAAGGCGTACTTGATGTAAAAAAAGATTGACTGCTTCGCCAAGTGTTAAGCCAAGGGTTGCAAATATTTCTTGTGCTTCTTGTTTGACAGTGGGATCTAGCTTAATGCTTGTGGTCTGTCTCATAATGCGACCTCCTGTTTTGTATAATACCATAGTATTATACAGCGATCACAAAAGCTTGTCAATTACTTCTCAACCCGGAGCAATAACCCATTCAGATAAAACGACGCACTTGCGTTAATCAAACAGGGATGGTCTGAGTCTTGTTGCATTTGCTCTAGTAAAATGTACTGCACTTTCAGGTCGTGGGAGACTTCCATCGCGATCTCTAAAAGCTCTTTTTTGCCGACGTGAAAGGAGCAGGAGAAAAGGGCGATTAGACCGCTATCTTTTACTGCTTTGGTGCTTTCCATCAAAAGGTGTTTGAAGCCTCGTTTCGCACCGTTGGCTTGTTCTTTGGTTTTGGCAAACGATGGCGGGTCTAGTACGATCAGATCAAAGCTATTTTTGTACTTTTTCTCTTTCATAAAGGTAAACGCATCGGCGGCATAGGCTTCGAAATGCTCCATCGCGTTGGCTTCTAAATTGGCTTTGGTTTGCTCTATCGCTGATTCGGAGATGTCGACAAACACGGCATTTTTTGCGCCCTTTGAGAGCGCGTAGATGCCAAAACCACCCGCGTTACAGCAGAGGTCAAGCACGGTGTCGTTCTCTTTGATGTAGCTAGCGCAGATGGCTCTGTTTTTGCGTTGGTCAAGGTAAAAGCCTGTCTTTTGGGCATCTTCGATGTCGACTAAAAAGTTCAAACCATTTTCGAGAAGAGTAAACTGCTTCATCGGTGTACCAAACAGCGTGCCGTTTTTGCTCTCCAAGCCTTCGATTTCTCGTGAATGTACGTCAGATTTTTCAACGATCCACGAGGGGTTCATCAAGTGTTTAAGGGTGCTGATGATCAGCTCACGAAATGCTTCCATACCCGCGGTGTTGATCTGAACGGAAAGCGCGTCGCCATATTTATCGACGATAAGCCCTGGTAAAAAGTCCGCTTCAGAGTGAATGAGGCGAACCGCGTTGTTTACATGTAAAAGCGCTTCGCGTTTGGCAATGGCTCTTTTGATGCGGTTATGGAAAAACTTTTTGCCGATCTCCTCTTTGCCAAAACTAAGGATTCGTGCGAAAATAGCGCACTTGGGATTGACGTACGCCGTTCCTAAAAAGCCGTCTTTTTTGGAAAAAAGCGCAACGACTTCGCCGCTTTGAAACTCTTCCGGATCGGAGTCGATTTCATTGGCATAGACCCAAGGCGTAAAGCGTCTGAGTTTGGGGACGATGGAGTGTTTTACGTATACTTTATTCATCCATTTTTCCTAATAAAATTTGTAATTGCGGGGTAAAATTCGGGTCGTCTAAGACCTTTTGATGCGTCGTTTGAGTCAATACGACATGCATAGGCTCGCAAGGCATTGCTTCTAGCAGTTTTTCCAAATGATAACGCGGAATCATCCCATCGTTTTCCACTTCGATAATGCCGATAGGCACACTCACGAAAGGCAGATAACGCGTCGTCTCAAAAGGATAATTTAATAACAAAGCAACCGGGAAAAGCGGGTATTTGCGTTGACCTAAAGAGAGAATCGAATCGTACGGCGTGATCAAAATCAACCCGTCTACGACGCGTTTGCTTGCTAAAAACGTTGCGATGCACGTTCCTAAACTCCGCCCGATCACAAATACCTTACGCCCTTTGGCGTAGTGGTCGTAAATTTTCAGGGCATCGTGAAACAAGGCTTCTTCGGAAGGCTTGCCCGTGCTTCCGACGTAACCGCGATAGTTAAACGCGATCATATCGTAACCTTGCGGCGATTGCACGGCAAAATGCGTCGCGTCGTCGCCGTTTCCTCCAAAATAGAGAATCAGCGGCGCATTCGGCTCTTCGTCTTTTTTCAACACTCCGTCCAAAACCGCACCGTCTGCGACATGTAAGGTCAAAGGGCTGATCGCATCGCTCATCGGCGGTGCTTCTTTGAGGACATGCTTTATCGGGAAAATCCGATCGTCTTGCGTTAAATACATATAGCCTATGGCAAGCACATACAGTACCGCTACGCCTGCGAGTATACGCAAGATCATTCCGCCGCCTCTTTTAAAAGTAACACCGTAAAATCTCCCTCCATATAATCGTCCTTAATTTTTACGTCGTAAGCGAATTCGTTCACGTACGCTTCAATTTCGTGCGGCAAAAAATAGTTAAAATGCCCCTCTTTGTCTTCGCCTTTGAGCAAATTGAACACGAAGCCTTTGCGCGAAGCTTCAAAACAACGACGAATAAACAAAAAAGTCTCGAAACGGTTTAAAATATTCATCGAACCGCTGGCGATGTAAAAGTCGGCATCTTCGAGCACGTCGTTTAAAATATCGCATTTGACGATGCGTTGCTTTGTGCGTTTATGTGCCACGAAAACGGCTTCGTCCACAAGATCGTACCCGACGTAACAACGCGGAAGCGAACCTCTTTGTTTCAGAAAAAAATACAAATCCCCGAAACCGCAACCGGCATCGACGATTTTTGACGAGGATAGCGCATCGCCCACAAGATCGTGAATCATCTCAAATCGAAGGTATTGGGAGTATTTAGAGTTCCAGTTCAAGCCTCGCGCGGTACATCCGTACCGCTTGATGGCTTTTTCGTAAAATGCTTGATTGTTAATACGGGGCATTCAAAAAAAGGTTAGACCAACAGTGCCGAAATGCTTTGTTGCATCATACTGTTTTGGTGAATCTGAGACAAAACGGAGCTTGTCAGTTTGATCTCGTCGCTGTTCATTTGTGCGATCTTTTGATCTAAAGGTGTTTGTGAAATTTGAGAATCGGCGCTGCTCAAATTCGTAATCGTCGTTAACGCGTTGGTAATATCGCTAGCCGCACCGTTAATACGCGAACTTGCCGTTGCGGAAAGCGAAGCAATACTTTGCGAAAAATCGTTAATGCCTTGCTGATCGTCGATGCTTAACGTGCTTAATCCCGAGACGTCGAGCCCGTAGCTTTGCGAAAGCAAATTAATGCCGTTATACGTCGTTTGGTTCGCGATGTCTTGCATCGATTGGTTGATCGCGTCGAACTCTTCTTGGAGCATCGCTTTTTGATTGCTGTTTAAAGAAGCACTGTTATAGCGTACGGAAAGATCGTTCAGTCGCTCCGTCCCCGCACCGATCGCTTGTAAAGAGCTATCTGCGATTTGGTACATACTAACCGTTTCGTTGGCATTTTGGACATTTTGACTGATAGACGAAATCTGTGAAGCGAGCGCATCGGAAAAGATCAGGCTTGCACTATCGGCTCCCGTTAATTCGCGTGTTGCCGCAAGTTTTTCCAAGGTCGTGTCGGTAGAGTTTTTATTTTGAGAAATGAGGTTTAAAATTTGGTTATTGGAACTGCTTGAAATGGTCATCACAGGCTCCTTTTGTAAAGATCTCTTTATTATACTACTCCAAAGATACGCTTGTCAAATGACGAAGCGGAATCAAAATTGCTTTTTAAAATTTTAATACATTGAATTCTTTCGAGAAAGGCTGATCGTGTTTAACGGAAAAAATATTCTTATCACGGGCGGAACAGGCAGTTTTGGCAAAAAATATACCGAGATTCTTTTAAAAAATTACAAACCCAATAAAATCATCATCTACTCCAGAGATGAGCTCAAACAGTACGAGATGGCACAGCAATTCAGCGATCCTTGTATGCGCTTTTTCATCGGCGATGTGCGCGATGTCGATCGTTTGAAAAATGCGATGTACGGCGTACATTATGTGATTCACGCCGCAGCACTCAAACACGTTCCTATTGCCGAATACAACCCGATGGAATGCATCAAAACCAACATTTACGGAGCGCAAAACGTCATCGACGCCGCACTTGAATGCGGTGTGCAAAAAGTCATAGCACTCTCCACCGACAAAGCTGCTAACCCCATCAATCTTTACGGTGCGACCAAACTTGCGAGCGATAAACTCTTTATCGCCGCGAACAACATCAGAGGTGCGAGAAGAACGCAGTTTGCCGTTGTACGCTATGGCAATGTTGTAGGAAGCCGTGGCTCCGTTGTGCCTCTGTTTAAAAAACTGATTGCCGAAGGTGTAAAAGAGCTTCCCATCACCGAAGCAGAGATGACACGCTTTTGGATTACGCTGGAGCAAGGAGTTAATTTTGTCCTTAAAAACTTTGAGCGTATGCAAGGTGGCGAAATATTTATTCCTAAAATTCCTTCGATGAAGATGGTCGATCTGGCAAAAAGTATGGCGCCGCAGTTGGGCGTGAAGATCATCGGTATTCGCCCCGGTGAAAAGATGCACGAAGTGATGGTTCCCAAAGATGACAGCCACTTAACGCTGGAGTTTCACGACCATTATGTCATTCAGCCGAGCATCGCGTTTACCCAACGCAATGACTTTACATGTAACGTGCTTGGAGAGAGAGGAACTCCCGTCAAATACGGCTTTGAGTACAGCTCAGAGACCAATACCCAATGGCTAGACGCCAAAGGCTTAATGGAGATGATAAACGCATGATTCCTTACAGCAGACAGAGCATTGACCAGGGCGATATAGACGCGGTTGTTGAAACACTCAAAGGCGATTTTTTAACGGGTGGGAAAACAGTGAGTGACTTTGAAGAGGCACTCGCACGCTACATCGGAGTCAAGCATGTCTGTGTGATGAACTCTGCCACGTCGGCGTTGCATGTTGCGTATCAGATCATCGGACTTAAAGAGGGTGATGAAGTCATCACCACACCACTGACTTTTTCCGCCACTTCCAACACTGCCATCCAATGCGGCGCAACCCCTGTATTTTGCGACATCCGTTACGATGGAAATATAGATGAGCGCAAACTAGAGGCGTTAATCACTCCTCGAACCAAGGCAATAGCGCCTGTGGATTTTGGCGGAAATCCACTGCCTATTGACACCATCAAAGCACTGTGTGACAAACATAAACTCTTTCTTATCGAAGATGCGAGCCATGCGCTTGGCAGTGAGATAAACGGACACAAAGTGGGCACGGTTGCTGATATGACCATCTTTAGTTTTCATGCGATTAAACCCATCACCACCTTTGAAGGCGGAGCGATTGCCACGAACAATACCGCGTTTTACAAGCAAGCTAAACTCTTACGAAGTCACGGCATTGTCAAAAAAGAGCTGTGGAATTCGGACATGGTGATGCTGGGTGAAAACTACCGCCTGAGCGATGTAGCGTGTGCTCTTGGGCTTTCGCAGCTTAAACGTTTGGAGCGTTTCATCGCCAAACGCAACGAGATCGCGCACTATTACGATGAACGCTTTTTAAACAATCCTTTTTTTACAACCATTGCCATCGATAAAACCAAACGAAGTGCCTACCATCTCTACCCTATTTTGCTCGATCGCTCGCTTTGGTGCTCCAAAGAAGAGATATTCAAAGCGTTACATGTAAAGGGTTTAGGCGTGCAAGTTCACTACAAGCCCGTCTACCAATTTAGCTACTACAAAGAGCGTTTTGGCGAACAACGATTAGAGACCACGGAAGATTTTTACAAAGCAGAACTTTCTATTCCTTGCCATCAAGGTATGAGTATGGATGACGCGAAGATGGTCGCCGATACCTTGCTTGAAGTGCTAGTTTCCATCAAAGGATGCCATCTATGAGACTTGCCATTATTCCCGCACGAGGCGGTAGCAAACGCATTCCTCGTAAAAACATCAAAGCATTTTGTGGCAAACCGATGATCGCCTATAGCATTGAAGCCGCCCAAAAAAGCGGTTGTTTTGATAAAATTGTTGTGAGCACTGACGATGAAGAGATTGCCGCGTACGCTCGCTCCCTTGGAGCCGACGTTCCTTTTATGCGCCCCAAAGAGCTGAGTGATGACCACACGGCGACCATTCCCGTCATCGCCCATGCAATTAACGCTTCTGTTAGCGACATCAGCGAGGTTGAAGCGGTCTGTTGTATCTATGCCACCGCCCCTTTTGTGCAACCAACTTACATTCAAGAAGCCTACCAAAAACTGCTTACATGTAAAGCCGCGTATTGCTTTAGTGCCACCAGTTTTCCTTTCCCGATCCAGCGCGCCATCAGGCTCACCAACGATGACCGTGTTGAGATGTTCTCGCCTGAAA
Source organism: Sulfurospirillum cavolei (assembly GCF_001548055.1). Classification (GTDB taxonomy): domain Bacteria; phylum Campylobacterota; class Campylobacteria; order Campylobacterales; family Sulfurospirillaceae; genus Sulfurospirillum. The sequence goes on along the minus strand of NZ_AP014724.1, from coordinate 106,934 downwards.
ATTTTGCCGTACGTAGCCAAGATTTGGAAGAGGCGTACCACGATGCGGGACAGTTTTACTGGGGAACGCCAGAAGCGTGGTTAGAGGGCAAAGTCATCTTTGCACCCCACTCTACCGCTGTTTTGTTACCGCGCCATTTGGTGCAAGACATCGACACGCCAGAAGATTGGATAAGAGCCGAATTTATGATGAGAGCACTGAATCTCGCATGAGAACCTTGATTCGAAGTGACAGCTCAAGCACCATCGGGCTTGGGCATATCATGCGTGATTTGGTGCTTGCTAAAAGTTTTGAGGGTGAAGTCATCTTTGCCTGCCAAAATCTAGAGGGCAACATCATCGCTTCGATTCCTTACGAAGTCAAAATTTTAAACTCAAACAACGCAGACGAACTTATAGCCCTTATCAAATCTTTACATGTAAACCTTTTGGTGATCGATCATTACGGTATTGACGCCGATTTTGAGCGTAAAGTCAAAGAGGCTACTGGGGTGAAAATCCTAAGCTTTGATGACACCTACCAAGCGCATCACTGTGACATCTTACTCAACCACAATATTTCAGCCGACAAAAAGCGCTACAAAGGTTTAGTACCGCCACGGTGTGAACTTCGTTGCGGGATTTTATACACGCTCATTCGCGATGAATTTAAAGAAGAAAAAAAACAGACACGCGAGAAAATCTACGATGTTTTAGTCGCGATGGGTGGAACGGACGCGTCTAACATCACTCTCGACATTTTAAAAACGCTTCCGCACTCTTTACATGTAAGCGTACTCACGACTGGTGCAAACGCACATCTAAGCGAGCTTCAAAACTACGTCCAAGATAAACCCAACATTGCGTTACATGTAAACTCCAAGGAAGTCGCTAAACTGCTTCATCAAAGCCGTCTTGCCGTTGTAACACCCAGCGTCATGGTGCATGAGGTGCTTTTTATGGAAGTGCCTTTCATCGCCATTAAAGTGGCAAACAATCAAGACGATATGTTTGCATATCTTCAAAAGCAGGGATACCCTGTTTTAAAGGAGTGGAATGCGTCTTCTTTTATGCAACTTTACAACGCTGAGTAAAGTTCAAAAACAGATGATTTTGGCATGGCGCAACCATGAAGAGGTGAGAGCGTACATGTACAATGAAAACGCCATCAGCGAAGCTGAGCATTTTAGCTTTATTGAGAGTTTAAAAACACGCAAAGATAGACGTTACTTCTTAGTGCAGCATGAAGGTGTTGATATAGGCGTGATCGACTTTAACGACATTTCAAACGAGAGTGCCGTGATGGGACTCTACGCCAACCCCACGCTTCATCAAAAAGGCGTCGGTTCACTTTTGATGGACGCCATTGTGGCGTACGCGTTTAAGACTTTAAACGTGCACACACTTAAAGCGGAAGTTTTTGAGAGCAACACGAAGGCTAAAACGTTGTATGAAAAATTTGGATTTTGCGAAAAAGGGCGTAAAATGGTCAATGAAAAAGAGGTTATTTGCATGGAGCTAAGTCATGAACATCGGTCATTTTAATTTAGATGGCACGCGAACACTCATCATCGCCGAACTCTCCGCCAACCATGGGCACAGCCTTGAGACTGCCAAAGCGACCATACGGGCGGCTAAAAAAGCGGGCGCTGATGCCATCAAACTTCAAACCTACACCGCCGATACCTTAACGCTTAACTGTGATAAAGAGGACTTCGTTGTCAAAGGCGGCACGCTGTGGGATAACAAAACCCTTTATGAGCTCTACCAAGATGCCTATACCCCGTGGGAGTGGCACAAAGAGCTTTTCAAGGTTGCCAAAGAGGAAGGACTGCTTTGTTTTTCCACACCGTTTGATAAAAGCGCTGTGGACTTTTTGGAGCAATTTGATCCACCCGCTTACAAAGTGGCGAGCTTTGAGATCACAGACTATGAGTTGGTACGCTATATGGCTTCCAAACAACGACCTATGATTATCTCCACGGGCATCGCAACACTAGGTGAGATCGAAGATGTGGTAGCGATTTGCAAAAAAGAGGGAAATGACAACATTATTTTATTGCAATGCACCTCCTCATACCCTGCCCCACTTGAGGGTGCGAACCTTTTAACCATACCCGATCTTGCCAAACATTTTGGCGTTATCTCGGGGTTTTCAGACCATACATTAGGCATTACCGCTCCCATTACTGCCGTAGCACTGGGGGCTAAAGTCATCGAAAAACATTTCATTTTAGACAAAAGCATCGGTGGTGCGGACGCCTCTTTTTCGCTCGATGTGGAAGCGTTTACACAAATGGTTCAAGCGGTGCGTGACACAGAAAAACTCTTAGGGAAACCCACCTACAACACCGATGAAAAAAGCATCAAAGGCAGGCAATTTTCACGCAGTCTTTATGTGGCGAAAGAGATTGCCAAAGGCGAAGTGTTAAGCGAAGAAAACGTCCGCTCTATTCGCCCCGGGTATGGACTGCATCCAAAATATCTCAAAGAGGTTTTAGGCAAATGCGCCACAAAAGCGTTAAACTTTGGAGAGCGACTTTGCAAGGAAGATTTCGAGTGAGAAAAATCGCTCTTTTTGCCCACGATGCAGGAGGGGCTGAGATACTTTTAGAACTTTTGAAAGCTTCTTTGCCTGTAGGAGAATTTCGCATTTTTGCTTTAGCCGATTCACCCTGCTACACGCTCATCAAAGCTAAAAAACTGGAGCATTTTTGGTGTGAGATAACGCCAGAGAAAAGCGATATAGAAGCGAAACTTTCTTCATTTACCCCTTCTATCATCCTCTATGGCACAGGTTGGCAAAATCACCTTGAGTACCACTTTTTAGCTTATGCCAAAGCACACAACATTCCTAGCATTGCCTTCTTAGACCACTGGACAAACTACCGTGAACGCTTCGGATACCCTGAAAAAAATTGGGAGAACAACCTGCCCTCTTTCATCGCGGCGCACGATCAAACGAGTTTTGACAAAGCCCAATCTTTTGGGCTTCCTAACGTTATCGCCATCAAAAATTATGCCTTGGCGACGCAACTCAAAGAGGCGCAAAATGTTTTAGGAAGTATTCTAGAGAGTGACACCTTGCTTTTTTTAAGTGAACCCACCGCTAAAGTAGCAACACGCATCTTTGGCGATGCCTACGGTTGGGGGTTTACCGAGAAAGAAGTGTTTACAGACATCCTTACATGTAAAGAAAAATTTGGGTGCAAAAATATCCTCATTCGCCTTCATCCTTCCGATACTCCCGAATGTTACCACGCGATTGATCCAAGTGCCACCTTTAGCCACGCCACGCTTTTAGAAGACATTGCGTGTTCCAAAGTGGTCATCGGTATCGACACCATCGCACTTTATACCGCATACCTCTTGGGTAAAAAAGTGATCTCCTACATCCCTTCAAACCAAAGAGAGTGTTGCGTTCCTCTGCCCAAAACCAACCAGCTGAAAAGCTTTGAAAATTTCACACTGTCTCAACTTCACATCATTGGCGAAAACCCCGAAGATTTCGGTATGGATTTTGCTTTATTCTTAGAAAAACAGCTAGGAAACTAATGCAAAAAGTCCTCTCATGTGCCATCGTTGGAGCAGGAAGCATCGGCGGTTTGATCGACTCGCCTAAGAGTGCGAACATCGCCTCGCATGCTCACGCATTTTCCAAACACCCTCACTGCAAACTGGTCGCCATCTGTGAGCCAAACAGCACCAACCAGAGCGCGTTTATTGGTCGTTGGGGCGAAATGGGTGTTTACCATTCGCTGGACGCTTTGTTGCAGTACGAAACCATCGACCTGCTCGCCATCGCTTCACCGACACAATTTCATGCCAACGCATTGGAAGAGGCTTTACATGTAAAAAATTTGCAAGCCATTATCTGTGAAAAACCATTAGTCGCAACGGCTAAAGAGCTCGCTCGCATCGCACCCCTACTTCTTTCTAGCGAGAAAAAAGTCTTGATTCATCTAATGCGCAGGTATGACCCTTCGTTTATCAAACTTGCCCATGATATTGCCGCTCAAAAATGGGGAAAAATCGTACGCTTTCAAGGCATTTTCACCAAAGGGCTTCTGCACAATGGTGTACACATGTTGGCCGTTTTGAGCCACTTTTTCGGAGAGATAGAGACCATAAAATCTTTACATGTAAAACGTTTACACGAAGACATCAGTGGTGATTTTGAGGTTACATGTAAAGAGGCGAGAGGTATTCTTAGTTGCATGGAAGAGCTTCCTTATTCGGCGTTTGAGCTGATTCTCTGGTTTGAAGGTGGTAAAGTGGAGATCAAAGAGGGTGGCTCTCGCATCGAGTCGTTTGTCAAAAAACCTTCCCCTTTGTACGAAGGCTATTTTAGTTTGGAGCACGAAGAAACCCTGCCCAATACCTTGCAACACTACGCGCTTCATTCCCTTGAATTTTTGCTCCAAAACGACGATATAACCTGCAAACAGATCTTGCAAGAACAGATCGATGTTCATGCGAAAATTTTTGAAACCATTGCAAAAGAGAAATGAAAATGAAAAAATTAGCGATTAATGGTGCAGAAAAACTCAGAACCACCCCTTTCCCCGCGTACAACACCATAGGCGTAGAGGAAGAAGAAGCCGTGCTTCGTGTGCTTCGTAGCGGAAAACTCTCCACGTATCTGGGTGCTTGGCATGAGGATTTTTACGGCGGAAATGAAGTGCGCGCTTTTGAGAAAGAGTGGGCAGCGTTTTTTGGCGTCAAACATGCCATCAGTGTGAACTCCGCTACCTCAGGACTCATCTGCGCGGTAGGAGCGGCTGGAATTGAAGCGGGCGATGAAGTCATCGTCAGCCCCTACACCATGTCAGCCTCCGCTGTTGCCCCGCTTTTTTACGGTGGTATTCCTGTTTTTGCCGATGTGGAAAAAGATACTTACTGCTTGGATCCTAAAAGCGTTGAGCAAAAGATTACCCCCAAAACCAAAGCGATCATTGTTGTTGACATTTTTGGGCAACCTTACGATGTGGAAGCCATCAATGCACTGGCACAAAAGCACAACCTCATCGTCATCGAAGATGCGGCGCAAGCCCCGGGTGCCATGTATAAAAATGAATTTGCGGGCACGCTTGGCGATATGGGTGTTTTTTCACTCAATTACCACAAACACATCCACTCAGGCGAAGGCGGTGTCATCGTCACCAATGATGACGCCCTTGCCAATAAACTCCAACTCATCCGCAACCACGCCGAATCGGTCATCGCGAATAAAGGCTTTGACACACCAAATGACCTTGTCAACATGGTCGGCTTTAACTTTCGTATGACCGAGATGGAGTGTGCAGTGGCGCGTGAACAGCTTAAAAAACTGCCCTCTTTACTCAAAACGCGTCAAGAAAATGTCGCCTACATCAACGAAGCACTTAAAAGCATTCCGTGCCTCAAAACAACCACGATTCGCGAGCACGCCAAACACGCTTTTTACGTTCATCCTTTAGAGTTTGATGCCACGTTAGCGGGCGTTTCTCGCGATGTTTTCATCAAAGCGGTCAAAGCGGAACTTCCTCGCACCATTATGCGTGATGATTCCGATGTTTTAATCGGATGCGGATATGTAAAACCGATCTACTTGCAACCGCTTTTTGCGCACAAAATCGCGTTTGGAAGCAAAGGCTATCCGTTTAACCTCTCCACTGTAACCTACCAAAAAGGCAACTGCCCTGTGTGCGAAAGCCTGCATTTTGAGCGCCTTTTTACCCACGAGCTGATGCGCCCGGGTATGAGCAAAGACGATATGGACGATGTGGTAAGAGCGTTTCGCAAAGTATGGGAAAACAAAGAGGAACTGTTCACGGATCGACACTCATGAATTTTATTTTTAAGCATGAAGATGCACCGACGTTTGAACGATTATGGAACGAGTACCTCGGCACACATCGTAGCGACTTTCATTACGCCTTAGCACTCATAGAATACGCGCTCTCCTATAGCAGTCGGTTGCATATGGATCAAAGTTTCGTTGTAGAAGAAAATAACCGATGCGTGGGTATTTGCTTTCTGCCGATAGAGACGAGTACGCACGACGGGTTATCGATTTCGATAGCCGAAGGATACGTCATAGCACCCTTGGCATGCTCTCATAAATACGAAGAAGCGATTTTTGAAAAAATTGACGCTATTTGTGCACTTTTCAATATTTCACTCGTCAAATTTAAACTCTCGGCGTTCGAAGACAGCCGCTTTAATCGACTACGATTATACGGTTTTATAGATACGACGAGCACGACAGGTACGCTCGATCTGCAAACCTCGAAAGAAGAGCTTTGGACAAACCTTCGAAAACGCTACAAATCTTTCATCAACTCCGTCATTAAAAACGATGCGTTTTCCATTCTTTACTCGGATCATTCCAATGCGCAAACCATGCATCAGACGTATGTCGCTTTTCATAAAATTCATATGCAAAATGCCGGTAAAATTCCAAAAAGCGATGAAATATACCGCAAGCAATTTACCCTTATCGAAAACCGCTTAGCAACCGTCATTGCCGTTTGTTATCAAGACTCCATCGTAATGGCAAACTATTTTTTCCACGACACCCGCAACGTTATTTACGCCAGTAGTGCTTACGACACACGTGAACTTTTTCACCATTTACCGTTAAATCATTACTTGCTATGGCATGCTATCGTCTATTTCAAAGAACAAAATTTCACGACTTTCGGATTCGGAGAGCCGTGTATTTTAAATGCAATTAACGGTTTTACCGATTATGCGGACGAAAAAGAGCTCAATATCTCGCATTTTAAGCGAGGCATGGGTGCCCAGACGATCTCGCATATGCAAGCTATCAAATTCTATCACTATGAGCCTTTGATTCGACTCATTGATCAATTTAAGTTGGAGGTCACGAATGCATTCTGCAAACATTAAAGAAAACGCTATTGCTATTTACAACGATTCGGCTCACAAATTCGGTGCGCATACCTTAGCGTCCGTACACTGGGACGACGAACAAAAAGCTCTTTATCGTTATCATCTGATTGCCAAACACATCCCAAATGAGAGTAATGTTTCCGTTTTAGATATCGGTTGCGGTAACGGTGGCTTATTGAGGCATTTGAACTACTCTGGTTTTCGAGGAACATACAACGGCTACGATATCAACGCGCTTTTAATCGATTGTGCTAAAGAGCTTTATCCAAAGTATAGCGAGCGTTTTAGCGTGGTTGATATTTTAAACGATACGCTCAACGATACATTTGATTACGTCGTTCTTAGCGGTCTTTTTAACAGTAATTACGGACAAGATTTTCAATGGATTTGCTCTTTTATTGAAAAAATGTACGCTTTGGCAAACAAAAAAGTTATTTTTAACGCAATTTCAACCTATACGAATTTTAAAGAAGAGACTATGTTCTACATCAATCCGTTTGAAATTTCGGATTTTATTATTCAAAACTTTTCACGAGAGATCATCGTCGAACACGGACAACTCCCTTATAATTTTCAAATCAGCATTACCAAAGAGGCGGCGTGGAAATCGCTCAACGCATAATACCTCGGAATACTTGTTGCTTACTAGATTAAACTTTGATGAGGATGGAGCTATTAGATGAAAACGTATCAAACAGAGCAAGAAAAATTTTGGGCTGGAAAATTTGGCGATGAATACATTCAACGAAACCAAGGGGCATGGCTTTTAGCCTCTAATACGGCACTTTTTGCATCGATTTTGAAACGCACGAATCATGTTCAATCCGTCATCGAATTCGGTGCCAATATCGGTATGAATATCCATGCTTTAAAAACTCTCCTACCGCATGCGCAGCTCAATGCCGTCGAAATTAACGAAACGGCGGTCAACGAACTCAAAAAAATTCACGACCTTCACGTACACCATAAATCCATTTTAGATTTTTCGGCACCTTCGCCTTATGACCTCGTCTTTTCCAAAGGCGTTTTGATTCATATTGACCCTCAAGCCCTTCCGCACGTCTATCAAACAATGTACGAGAGCTCTCGACGCTACATCTGCCTGATCGAATATTACAATCCGACGCCGATGGAAATTCCCTATAGAGGCTTTAGCGAAAAAATGTATAAACGCGATTTTGCCGGAGAGCTCATGGATACGTATCCTGATTTACAGTTAATCGACTATGGCTTTGTATACCGTAGAGATCCCGTCTTTATTCAAGGAGATTTAACGTGGTTTTTAATGGAAAAAAGAGGCTAAATGGAAAACATCGAACAGCAAGCACTCACTACGTTTCAAAAAAATTTAGCGTATTTCCAAACCTCTCATAAAGCCGTCTATGACAAAATCGCTCTTTTAAACATGCTAATCGAAGAAGGAAAATATGCGGAACAATACGCATTAGAGTATAAAGACGAAGGGTATTTCGACGTTTGCGAGCTCTCTTCTTTGCAATACCTTTATAATGAGAATAGCCTACGTAGTGCGCAAAAAATAATCGATGCATACGATCTCAAAAAAACGGGCGGTGTTTTTAAAGCACAAAAATATTGTCGAGCCAGTGAAGAACAAGCCGAACTCATCGACAAAAGCGAACTCTCTTTTCATAACGCTTTATGGGCAACCATTAAAATTATCAACTATACGAAAAAATATGCGCCGGATACGACGCATATGAAACAATCCGCGAAAGTCATCTTTTTAGGCGTCGGATTAGGGCTGTACCTTCAAGGAATTATCAAAAAATTAAAGTCGAAAATTATCTTCATCAAAGAAAAAAATTTAGAACTTTTCAGATTATCCTTGTTCGTCACGGATTATGCACACGTTTTAAATGATCGTATCGCTTTTTTTTCGCTTACGGACGATGAAGTGGCGGAGAGGGAACTCTTCGTGGCATTTTTAAATACCGGCAACAATCACAACCTTAACATCAAACATGTTCCTTTTATGGTTCATTACCAAAGCGAATTGCAAAGGTTGCAAGGACATGTACTTTCGCAAGATTATATCAATTACGGTTACAGTGCCATTTTATTGCGCTACGTCGATTCCCCGAAATACTTGGTTCAAAATTATGCTTTTATCAATCTTATGATGCGTTATCACGGCAGAGAAGGAAACATTTTGAGCGACAAGCCTGTTCTGATGGTTTTTTCCGGCCCTTCGACCCTCAAGAATATCGAATGGCTCACCGCCAATCGCGATCGGTTCATCATCGTTTCCGCACTTTCGACATGTCGACTTTTACACGCACACGGGATTAAGCCGAACATCGTCGTACACATCGATCCGGGTGAAAACAGTGCTTTACTCTTTGAAGGCTTAGATCCGCAAACCTATTTTCATGACGTTATCGCTATTCTTGCTTCCAATGTCGATGAGAAAACCGTTAGTCGCTTTCATAAGGATCGTATCTATTTTATCGAGCAAGGAACCGAGTACAAAAAAGGATTCGGCTATTTTTCGGCACCGAGCGTCGGCGAATATACGCTTGGAATTATGATGATTTTGGGTATCTCCGACATGTACATGTTAGGTGTAGACTTAGCACTGGATCCCGATACCATGCAAACGCACGGCGGATATCATCCGTATCAAGCAAAAGGTGCCGTAGAAACGCACAATGCGTCTTTAGATCCTAACGCCTCCGCAACGTATGTCAAAGGCAATTTTTTGGAGCACATTCCTACGCTTGAGGCTTATAAACTCTCTATCGAACAAGCTGCTTTATTTACCGAGCGGCTCAAAAAAGAGCATCATCACATCTACAACTTGAGTAACGGTGCTTATTTGGAAGACTGCGAACCTTTACATGTCGAAACGTACGACTGGCAAAAGTTTGAACCGCTTAACTACACGGCAACCCAAGCACAACTCGGTACTTTTTTCAGTACGATTTCCGAAGCACGCTTTAACCAAGAAGACCGTGCACAAATGCTTTACCAAGTCAACGAAGCTAAAAAACTTGAGAAAGTCGTCAAAACGTTCCAAAAGAAAAAATACGCTACCGTCGAAGCATATCTCACGACGCTAGCAAAGCTTTCATGGGATTTAAGCGATATGGAGAATAAAACCGGCTCGAATTTGGCGGAAGTTTATTATCAATACTTTCAAATTATTCTCAGTTATATCTACGACTTCTTCAACACCGAAGAGCTCGAGCAGCCTCTTAAACATATTCAACCGCTTAATACGCTCCTAATACGTCAATTGCTTAAAATCTCTACGACATACGTTTCAAAATTAGAAAGTTTTTTAAAGGCATAAAAAAACCCGCGTTGCGAAATGATGCAACGCGGGTTTGAAGTGTCTATCCAAGGTTCTTTAGAACCTTGGATATTCATTGAAGAACGTTTTCGCAAAAACTTATCTAAAACTATTGAAGTAGTTTAAGAACGTTTTGTTGTACAGAGTTTGCTTGGCTCATCGCATAACTTCCTGATTGTGCAAGGATGTTATATTTTGAGAAGCTTGCAGACTCGGCAGCAAAGTCAACATCACGGATATTAGATTCCGCTGATTTAACGTTTACTTGCGTTACGGAGATGTTGTTAATCGTACTCGTGATTTGGTTTTGAACAGAACCGAGATCGGAACGAATACTATCAAGGTTGGTAATCGCCGCAGTAACGATGTCGATCGCTTTCATAGCGCCCTCTAAAGTCGTAACGTCAATTTTTGAAAGGTTGGTAAACGCTTCATTGTTAAGTTCAACGCTATCTTGTCCACCTTTAGAGTTCATAGCAATCGTAGAATTAGCTTTAATAGTAGCATTTGTTCCTGAAGTTCCTTTGATCATCGTAAAGTCGTCGGTAACAACCATACTTGCCGTCAACGTAACGTCTGTACCTAAAGTCGTACCGGCTTTAATTCCAGGACCGCTACCTGAACCGACTTGTGCGGCAGTAAGGTCTTGATTGATAACCGTACCGGCTTTTAAGATACTACCCGTTGCTAAAATAGAGCCTTCTTTAATAACCATATCTTGGTTAATATTTTTGTCAGCAGCAAATTGAACAGATGCTCCAAGTGTAGAGTTTTCTTTAATCGAAGCACCCGTACTTAAAACAGATGAACCGGCAAGTTTAGACTCGATCGTCGTCGTAAGCGTATTGGCTCCGAGCGCTAATTTATCGCCAAGAACCGTTCCGGCTTTCATGATACTACCGGCTACGAGAACCGTATTGTCTTTAATAACCATATCTTGGCTTGTCGTCACTTGAGAAGAAACAACGATATCCGCTCCGAGTACCGTACCGGCTAAAAGCTTACTGCCTGCTGCGATCATAGCATCCGCATCAAGAACATCTACTTTCATCAACATATCTTTTGAGAGCGTTACTTGATCGGACAAAATAAGATCGGTATGAAGAACCGTTCCGGCTTTATACAACGTACCGCCGTTATCGATATCTTGCATCAAGGTCGTACCAGCATCTAAAACAGAACCTGCCGCAAGAACGGAACCGGCTTTAATCAGCATATCACTGCTGAGCGTGGCGTCTGCATTCGTATTTAACGTAGCACCTAATGTCGTATCTTTGCTGATAGTTGAACCGGAAGCTATCGTAGAACCTGTTTTCAACAAGGTGTCCGTACTTGCAGTAAAAGACGCCGTTAACGTAAAATCACCGCCCAAAGAACTGCCTGCAGCTAAAGTACTCTCTGCCGCAAACGAACTACCGATTGCAAGAACGGAGTCTTCAACCGTTGTGACAGTAGCAGCGGTCGTAAAGTCTACTCCAACGGCTGCACCCATTTTAGAACCCGTAATTTGGAACGTAGAAGAACCGGCTTGTGTTACTTCAAGATGTCCTACGGTGCTTAAGTCTTTATTGGTGCTTGTCGTTACGCCGGAAAGATCGCCCGTAACACTGATAGCTCTACCGTCTGATGACGTAAGTTTAATCTTGCCGTCTGTCGTTTTGCTTGCCGTTACGCCCGTTTCGGTTGATTTGTTATTGATTGCCGTTAAAAGCGTACCGTCTGCATCGTTTACCGTAACATTGATAGAACCGATATTAACGCCGTTGATTGCAAAATCGCTACCTGTCGTACCGGCAGTAATGGCCGCCGTCGTACTCGTAACAACCGCTTTTGCGGAAATTCCCGTGTCACCCGTGTATTGGTTAATCAAGTCGGCAAGTTTTCCCATACCGTGTTCTGGGTCATTGTCGGATTGAATATTAACGGAGGCAAGTTGAATTTCTTTGCCTGAAGTAGCACTTTTAAGCGTAAGTTGATTAACGCCTGCACTGGCAAGTGACAAATCAGCTGTACTAACTTGTCCGATTTGGCTTGTTTGTGCAGAAGCGATACTGACTTTTACGCTCTCGTTTGCACTTGCACCCATTTGGAATTCTTTGTTGGTAAATGTACCGGAAAGAAGTTTTTGACCGTTGAAAGACGTCGTTTTTGCGATGATGTTAAGTTCTTCCATCAACTTATCGATATCTTTTTGGATCGCCAAACGTGTTGTAGAGTTTTGACCATCACTTGCAGCTTGAGTAGCTTTAGTTTTGATGGTATCAAGAATTGAAGAGTACTCGTTAAGAGCACCGTCCGCCGTTTGAATCAAACCGATCGCATCGTTACCGTTAGAGACCGCTTGAGCCAAAGAACTTGCTTGTGATCTCAAAGAGTCTGCAATTGCAAGACCTGAAGCGTCATCTGCCGCTTTATTGATGCGAAGACCTGAAGAAAGTTTGGCAAGAGAGTTGTCCAAACTTCTGTTGTTCATCGTTGCACTTGTGTGAGCCGTCAAGGCAGCGGTGTTAGTATTAATACGGAAACCCATGATAAATCCTTTTATCTGTAATTTCGCAGGCATCCTTGCCTTTGATGAAAACAAGATCGACACCCTCAAAAAAAACTTTAGTTTTAACGCATAGTTTTCAAAAGATTTTTTTTTCGATAGAATACGCAAAAATGTTTACATGTAAAGATGGAAAAATTAGTGAAAAATCTCATTATCGTCGAATCCCCGACAAAAGCAAAAACGATTAAGAATTTTTTAGGCAAAAACTATACGGTTGTCGCATCTAAGGGTCATATTCGCGATCTTCCCAAAAGCAGTTTCGGTATCAAAATCGAAGATAAAGCCTTTATACCCGAGTACCGCGTCTCCAAAGATCACGCAAGCGTGGTCAAAGAGATCAAAGAGTTGGCAAAAGAAGCGGATCAAGTCTATATCGCGACCGATGAGGACCGAGAAGGAGAGGCGATCGGCTTTCACATCGCTACGGCGATCGGAAAAGATCCCAAAAGCTTGCCGCGCATCGTTTTTCACGAAATTACCAAACACGCCATCACGCATGCGTTGGAGCATCCGCGCGTCTTAGACGAAAGCAGCATCAACGCGCAACAAGCCAGACGATTGCTGGATCGTATCGTCGGTTACAAACTCTCGCCCCTACTCTCTTCTAAAATCCAAAAGGGACTCAGTGCCGGCAGGGTACAATCCTCCACACTTAAAATCGTCGTCGATCGCGAAAAAGAGATCCGCGCGTTTAAAGAAGAGGAGTTTTGGAGTATCGATGCGCTCTTTAACAAAACCGTCGAAGCCTCGTTAATCGAGTTTGAAGGCGAAAAAATCGAAAAAATGAGCATCCAGAACGCGGCGCGCGCTAAGGCAATCAAAGAGACGCTGGTGCACGAAAGTTTTCAAGTTGCGTTAATCGAGAAGAAAGAGCGCGAAAGCTCTCCGAGTCCGGCATTTATGACCTCGACGCTTCAACAAAGTGCTTCGAGTTCACTAGGATACTCTCCGAAAAAAACAATGATTTTGGCGCAAACGCTTTATGAGGGCGTGCAAACGCACTTAGGCACGATGGGCGTCATCACGTACATGCGAACCGACTCTTTAAACGTTGCACAAGAGGCGATTCATGCGGCGCGCGAAACGATTCAAAAAGCCTACGGCGAAGCTTATTTGCCGGAGAAACCCCGTTTCTATGCCAACAAAAGTAAAGGAGCGCAAGAGGCGCACGAAGCGATTCGTCCAACCATTTTATCGTTTACGCCCGAAATTGCCAAAGAGTACCTTAAACCCGACGAGTTCAAGCTCTACGCACTGATTTACAATCGCTTTTTAGCGTCTCAAATGACCAACGCGCGTTTCGAGTCGCAAACACTCATCTTTGAAAGCACGCACGGTAAATTTAAAGCAACGGGAAGAAAACTTCTTTTCGACGGCTTTTACAAAGTGTACGGCGATAACGACAAAGACAAACTGCTTCCGAACCTCTCACTCCAGCAAACCGTCACGCTCAGTAAACTAGATGCCAATCAGCATTTTACCGAACCGCCTTCACGCTACTCCGAAGCAAGCTTGATCAAAAAACTCGAAAGTTTGGGTATCGGTCGTCCTTCGACGTATGCACCGACGATCTCGGTATTGAGTGCACGCGAATACATCGGCATCGAGAAAAAGCAGATCGTTCCTACTGAAATTGCGTTTCAAGTCACCGAACTTTTGGAAAAACATTTTCCGCAAATCGTCGATTCTTCGTTTACCTCGACAATGGAAGAGCGTTTAGACCTTATCGCCGAAGATAAAGAGGACTGGCAATCGATTTTATGGGAGTTTTACGAACCGTTTGAGGCGCAAGTCGCTCAAGGTAAAACGGGCATCGAAAGCCAAAAAGTGGTCGTTTTCACCGGCGAAATGTGCCCTGAGTGCGGCAAAGAACTCGTCAGACGCAAAGGACGCTTCGGCGAGTTTATCGCATGCAGTACCTATCCAACATGTAAGTACACCCAAAACCTCAAAAAAACGACCGCCGCCGCGCCGAAGGAGAAAATTACCTTAAGCGTTCCGTGTCCCGAATGCGGAGGCGAGATTATCGAGCGAAGTTCCCGTCGCGGAAAATTTTTCGGTTGCGGAAACTATCCTAAGTGCAAATTTATCTCCAACTACGAACCGACCGATAAAAAATGCCCCGAATGCGGCTACATTATGGCAAAACGCGAACTGCGTAAAAAAGAGATTTTTGAGTGCATTAAATGCAAGCATAAAGTAGACGCCTAACAAGCGTCTTTGGCTTCTTTAGCTCAATGCGTCTCCTTGCAAAACTCTATGAATGATGAAGGAAAATACCGTCTATGAAAAAATCCATCTTTTTATGTGCTATTAGTAATATCTCTAGCGGAAGTTGTGCGGAAGATTGCGGCTTTTGTACGCAAAGTGCGCATCATCGAGCCGATATTGCGCATTACAAATACAAATCGATCGAGCAAATCGTTTTTGAAGCAAAAAATGCGGCAAAAAACGGAGCGATCGGCTTTTGTTTGGTCACTTCGGGCTTAGGCTTAGACGATAAAAAACTCGCCTACGTCTGCGAAGCTGCACGTGCGATCAAGGCGGAACTTCAAGACATTCATCTCATCGCCTGTAACGGCATCGCCAGCGTCGATCAACTCAAAACACTGAAAGGTGCCGGCATCGATGCGTATAACCATAATCTCGAGACCTCTCAAGCCTTTTACGAACGTATTTGCACGACGCATTCGTGGGAAGCGCGTTACCAAACCTGTCTTAATGCGAAAGAAGCGGGACTAGCACTTTGTAGCGGAGGCATCTTCGGGCTGGGAGAGAGCGAAGAAGACCGCCAAGCGTTCATTCAAAGCGTTCAATCGCTCAATCCTTTTACGATGCCGATCAACTTTTTTATCCATAATGCGGCATTGCCGCTTCAAACGGCGCACCTGAGCGAAGAAGAGGCATTGACTATTCTTCGGCAAATACGCCAAGCCCTTCCGCAAACGCGCTTAATGATTGCAGGCGGGAGAGAGACGACCTTTTCGCCCGAATGTGATATTTTTGAAGCGGGTGCGGACGCGATCGTCATCGGCGATTACCTCACGACCAAAGGGGAACTGCCTGAGCGCGATCGTGCGATGATCGAACGCTTAGGCTACGAAATCGCCCGTACATGTCATGCCTAAAACCTTCAAAAACGATGCACGATAAACCGTTGCGCGCAATGCCTGAAAGAGACATTTTAGGCTTTGTGCGCAACGGTTTATGCCTGTGTCGCATGCGTTGATTGTACTCATACTCCATTTTGCGCGAAGCCTATTCTAAAATTTTTGAACTAACTTTTTAAATCATCTTCTCTCTAATTCAATTGTGCTTACAATTTAGACTATCTGCGAAACGAAAGATTTGATATAATAAATTATTATTTGAAAAAGGATGCGTATGAGTAAAGATTCTATTAGCCTGACCGACAACCGTACGGGTAAAACTTTTGAATTTCCGATTTTAAAATCTACGATGGGACCCGATGTCGTGGATATCTCTACGTTTTATCCCGAAACGGGAATGTTTACGCTCGATCGCGGATTTACCTCGACCGCAAGCTGTCGCTCACGCATCACGTACATCGACGGCGATATCGGCAAATTGATGTATCGAGGATACGATATCGAATATTTGGCGACGAAAAAATCTTTTTTGGATACGGCGTATCTGCTTTTGCACAAAGAGTTACCCTCTAAAGACGAATACAAAAACTTTTTAATGGAACTCAAAAAACGTTCGTTTATTCATGAAAGTATGCGAAAACTCTTCGACGCGTTTCCGGACAACGCGCATCCGATGGCGATTCTCTCCGCCGCAGTCTCAGCACTTTCGGCTTTTTATTTTGATCACTTGGATTTGGATTCGCCCGATCAAGTGAAAGAGATGGCGCACCGCGTCGTTGCAAAAATTCCTACAATTGCGGCATTTTCGTACCGTTATTCGCAAGGGCTTCCGATTATCTATCCCGATTTGGATAAAGGATTTACCGAAAACTTCTTGTACATGTTGCGAGGCTACCCGCATCATCATATCGATCTCAAACCGATCGAAGTCAAAGCGCTCGATACGATTTTTACCTTGCATGCCGACCATGAGCAAAATGCTTCCACGACGGCGGTTCGCGTCGTTGCGTCCACCCATGCGCATCCTTACGCGGCTATCAGTGCCGGTATCGGAGCCTTATGGGGTCGAGCCCACGGCGGTGCGAATGAATCGGTCATTCGCCAATTGGAGATGATCGGCAAAGTCGAAAACGTCGATAAATTTATCGCGAAAGCCAAAGACCCTAACGATCCGTTTCGATTGATGGGCTTTGGACACAGGGTGTATAAAAACTTCGATCCTCGTGCGACGATTTTGAAAAACCTTCAAAAACAATTGGTGAGCGATTTAGCGTTAGATACCGAATTAATGGCGGTTGCGCACCGTATCGAAGAGATCGCTTTAAACGACGATTATTTTATCAAACGCAAGCTCTATCCGAATATCGATTTTTACTCCGGACTCATTTTGCAAGCGCTCAAAATCCCCAAAGAGATGTTTGCGGTTATTTTCGTTATCGGTCGAACGCCCGGATGGATCGCGCAATGGATCGAACTCAAAGAACAACCCGATATGAAAATCGCCCGACCGCGACAACACTATTTAGGACCGCTTGAGAGAACACCCAAATACGAACTTTAAAAAGTAACATGTAAGGATTCCCCTTACATGTTACGCGCTCTTTTTTATTTTCTTTCCGACATGTCAAAAAGAATCAACGTAAACTTATTTGAGTTTAATCACATACCCGCCGTTAAAGGGCAAAATATCGTAACGATAATGCCCGTCTAGCAAAATCGCCACCCTGTAAAATCCGTCATGCCCGCCAAGCGTCGCCGAAACGAAAGGTGCTTGCGCAATCGTCAGCGTTTGCGTGGCAAGCGTATTGTTCTTTTTAAAATCAACCACGACTTTATACGGGTCGGCAATCAAAAAATCGCGCACTTTCGCATCTTGCGTAAAAATAGAAATCTCGTTACCGTTCACGCTTAAAGCCAACGTAGTGTTAAATTTTAAAGGATCGGGTTCTTTTTTAGGAGTCGTTATCTTCGGCAACGTAACGCTTTTGGGAGTTTCTTCTTTTTTCTCTTTGATGGCGTTAACAAGAGCTTGCGTGGTATTGGACTCTTTGGTTTCTTTCAAAGGTACTGCTTTTTGCGCCGAGAGGATTAAGGGTTGGTGCCAATCGATATTTTGATCAACGGCGACGATCTCTTCACTGATCGAGCCGTCAAGATTTTGGAACGTAAGGGTAAGGCTGCGTAAAATACGCGCACTGGAGGGAAGCGTAACGGAGGCGGTGGAAAAATCCGTACGCGTTTCTTCGACTTGCGTTGCTTTCCCGATCGTTTTGGATTCGGCGGATTCGAAAGGATTTTCCCTCGCTTCTGCAATCATAAAAAGTGATAGTAAAAGCCAAAGAACCTTGCGCATCTGCTCTCCTTATTTAGCGTTTATCGGGGTCTAACTGCCTAAGCTCGAAATACTCTTTTTGTAACACCGCATTCTCTTCTTTAAGGCTTTGAATCTTAACGCTTAGGGTATCTTTATCGGCCTGAAGATTGAGTAAGACGTCTAACGAACTTTTACCGAAAAGCACGTCTCCGATGTAAAGACCGAAACCCACTACGACGACGACCAAACCCAAAATTTTCAAAGAGAAGAGAGCCGTTCCGCCCTCTTCTTCTTTTTCATCTTCAAATTCGTCTAAAACATCGCTCATTAAACAAAGAGTTCTTTACCGATATACTCGCCTACGACGAGTTCGTTATCGATCGCAAGCAGGCGATTGTATTTTGCCGTTCGCTCGCCGCGCGCCGTCGCGCCCGTTTTGATTTCACCCGTATTAAGAGCTACCGCGAAATCGGCGATAAATGCGTCTTCGCTCTCGCCGCTTCGATGGCTCATAATACATTTGTAGTTATTGCGTTGCGCCAAGCGAACGGTTTGCATCGTCTCGGTCACGGTACCGATTTGATTCGGTTTAATTAAAATGGCATTACCGATACCTTTAGCGATACCTTCGGCTAAGATTTTTTTATTGGTAACAAAAAGATCGTCGCCGACGAGTTGGACTTTAGCACCGAGTCTATCGGTCAAAAGTTTCCAGCCTTCCCAGTCGTCTTCGCTCAAACCGTCTTCGATAGAAACGATCGGATATTTTGCGCAGAGGTTTTCATAATACGTCACCATTTCGGCACTGCTGAGCGTTCGTTTTTCGGATTCGAGTCGATAACCGCCTTCACAGACCAGCTCGCTGCTCGCAACATCAAGTGCAATCGCAATATCGATACCGGGTTTATAGCCCGCTTTTTCAATCGCTTCCATAATCACTTTAATCGGCTCTTCGTTATCTTTAAGATTCGGAGCAAAGCCGCCCTCGTCGCCCAGAGCCGTACTCTCGCCCATTGCCGCGATTAATTTTTTCAAATGATGGTACACTTCGGTCGCCGCACGAAGCGCTTCGGTAAAGCTCTCGAAATTTAAAGGCATAATCATATACTCTTGGAAATCGACGCTGTTGTTGGCGTGGCTACCGCCGTTGATAATATTAAACATCGGTGTAGGAAGCGTCATCGCATTGCTACCGCCCAAATAGCGGTACAAAGGAATATCCAAACTCAACGCCGCCGCACGTGCGACCGCCATTGAAACGCCCAAAACCGCATTGGCGCCTAAACGTCCGTAATTGTCCGTACCGTCAAGCGTTTTCATCGCCTGATCGATCACGGCTTGATTAAACGGACTAAGCCCGATTAGCTCGTCCGAAATTTCACCGTTCACGTTTTCGCAAGCTTTTAATACGCCTTTGCCCATATAGCGATTATCGCCGTCTCGAAGCTCTAACGCTTCGCGTTTGCCCGTACTTGCACCGCTTGGAACGATTGCGCTTGCGCACGTACCGTCACTCAAGGTGACCGTAGCGCGTACGGTAGGATTGCCCCTACTGTCTAGCACTTCGTCTGCTACAATATCTTCAATATAAATCATTCATCGTCCTTTATGTCGTCTGCTCCGCATGCCATGACCATGGCATTGCCGTTGATCGCTTGTTTTATTTTTTCTTCGATTTCTATGGCTAGTTCTTTATTTTCTTTCAAAAAGGCCTTCACGTTTTCACGCCCTTGCCCGAGTTTGGTTTCGTTGTAGCTAAACCATGCACCGCTTTTATCGATAATATCGAGCTTAACGCCGTAATCGACGAGTTCACCCTCTTTAGAGATACCCTCTCCAAACATAATATCGAACTCTGCTTGACGAAACGGAGGCGCTACTTTATTTTTAATGACTTTTGCTTTGACCCTGTTACCGATTTGCTCTTCGCCTTGTTTCAGCGTTGCGATCTTGCGTACGTCGATCCGTACCGATGCGTAAAATTTCAAAGCGTTTCCGCCGGTAGTCGTCTCGGGCGATCCGTATCCCATCGTTCCTATTTTCATACGAATTTGGTTGATAAAAATAACCGTCGTGTTCATTTTATGAACGACCGCCGTTAGCTTTCGGAGTGCTTGACTCATCAGCCTCGCTTGAAGCCCTACATGTGAATCGCCCATATCGCCTTCGATCTCGCTTTTAGGCGTTAACGCCGCAACGGAGTCGATGACGATCACGTCGACCGCGCCGCTTCTGGCTAAGGTCTCGACGATGTCGAGTGCTTGTTCGCCGAAATCCGGTTGCGATACCAAAAGGTTTTCGATATCCACGCCCAAATTGCCCGCGTATTTTACGTCCAAGGCATGCTCTGCGTCCACAAACGCACACACGCTTCCTTTGGCTTGCGCTTCGGCGATAATTTGAAGCGAAAGCGTCGTTTTACCCGAGCTTTCCGGTCCGTACACTTCGATAATACGTCCCTGAGGAATCCCTCCGATTCCCAAAGCTAAATCCAATCCGAGCGAACCGGTGCTAATCGACGCGATCGGCTCGACGACGCGATCGCCGAGTCTAACGAGCGCACCTTTTCCAAACGCCTTATCGATCTGCTTGATCGCCAAGTCTAACGCTTTTTTCTTATTTTCGTCAATTTGCATGAATGACCCTTTTCCGTAATGATATTATTGTAGCATTTCGAGCTTGAAAAAGCCCTTTGAACGGATTGTAGTGAAAAATTAAAACCCTCTCTCAAAATATTTCAATCTGCAATATGCTAAAATAAGCCACTCTATTTTTAAAGGATCGTTTTGAGGAGATTAACCGTAGCGCATTCCCCCGACGCCGACGATATTTTTATGTATTACGCGATTAAATTCGGTTGGGTCGATCTTAAAGATATGCGCTTTGACAACATCGCTTTAGACATCGAAACGCTGAACCTTGAGGCACTCAAAAACACTTACGACGTCACCGCAATCAGCTTTGCGCTCTATCCTAAAATTCGAAACGACTACGCGCTCCTTCGCACGGCGGTCAGTTTCGGCGAAGGGTACGGACCGAAGCTCATTAAGAAAAAAGAGACCCAACTCAAACGCAATTTCAAAGTCGCGCTGAGCGGAACGCATACGACCAACGCGCTGCTCTTCAAAATCGCTTATCCGGATGCTCGCATCGTTTACAAAAACTTTTTAGAGATTGAAAAAGCCGTTTTGCAAGGCGAAGTCGACGCGGGCGTTTTGATTCACGAAAGCATTCTCGGCTACGACGATACCCTCGTCGTCGAAAAAGAGCTTTGGGATATTTGGAAAGAGCTTTGCCCTAAAGAGTTACCGCTTCCTTTAGGCGGTATGGCGTTGCGTCGTTCAATGCCGCTACTGTGCGCCATCGAATGCGAAAAAGCACTGATCCGAGCCGTAGAGATCGCCCATACGCACCAAAATATGCTTTCAAAAATGCTTCTAGAACGCCGTCTCGTACGCGTCGATCATGCCACGCTGCAAACGTATCTCGGGCTTTACGCCAACGAACACTCTATCGAGATGAACGACGCCCAATACGAAGCGATCGATTTGCTTTTTTCATTGGGATATACCCACGGCTTTTTCGACCAAAAAATCCATGCGCGCGACTTTTTGATCCCCAAAGAGTACGAAGCGTTGCGAAACGATTGAGGGAAAAGTTTATGGAAGCAAAACTCATCGGCTTGGGCGTCGAAACGTTTAAAATCGCGCTCTACCTCTCGTTGCCGATGCTGCTTGCGGGAATGGTGGCGGGTCTTGCGATCAGCATTTTCCAAGCCGTTACGCAAATCAACGAATCGACCCTGAGTTTTGTTCCTAAAATTCTTATCACGATCGTGGTCGCCATTTTTACGATGCCGTGGATGATGAACATGATGATCGAGTTTACGACCCGTATGATCGAGATGATTCCCTCGTTTGTTTTTTAGATGACAAAATCCATCAATTTTTCCACCTTTTCCAGCATCAAAATCGGCCCCACGCTGGATGTCTTACTGCTAGATTCCATCACGCCGCGCCCCAAAGGTTGCACCATTATCGGCGGCGCAAATAATCTTTTGGTAAGCCCTACGCCGCCGCCTTTAGCAATGCTTGGCAAAACATTTGACTTTATCCGTTTGGAAGAAAATATCTTACATGTAGGCGGTGCGACGCCGAGCGGGAAAATCCTCTCCTTTGCCAAAAAGCATGATCTCTCAAGCTTTGAACTGATGCAAAAACTTCCAGGAACGCTTGGCGGCATGGTAGCAATGAATGCGGGGCTTAAAGAGTGGGAAATTTTCAACAACCTCATCGCCATTCGCACCGAGCACGGCTGGGTGGAAAAATCACAGATAGAACACGGCTACCGCTTCGCTAAAATAGAAGGTGTCATCTACGAAGCCACCTTTACATGTCAAAACGGTTTTGATGAAAATCTGCTCTCCATGTTTAAAAAAATGCGTGACAATCAACCCAAAGAACCCAGTGCCGGAAGCTGTTTTAAAAACCCCGTGGGACACTTTGCAGGTAAACTGATCGAAGAGGCAGGCTTTAAAGGCAAACGCGTTGGCAATATGATGTTTAGCAACGTCCACGCCAACTTTTTGGTCAATCTCGGCGGTGGAACCTACGAGGAAGCTATCATGCTGATAACCGAAGTCAAAGAGGAAGTTTTAAAACGTTTCGGCATCCGACTGGAAGAAGAGATTATTATTTTATAATTTTTACATAAAGTAGCACCCATGCAACAACCTATAGTGTATATTTTTTCAGGACTTCCGGGTGCCGGTAAAACGACGATTGCAAAAGAATTGGCTCGCACGACGCAAGCCGCTTATCTTAGGCTTGATACCATAGAGCAAGGCATACAAGATTTATGCAATTACAAAGTTCAAGGAGAAGGCTATCGGCTAGCCTATCGTATCGCCGGAGATAATCTTGCGCTTGGGCAAAGCGTCATTGCCGATAGTTGCAATCCATGGAAAATGACTCGGGAGGAATGGGAAGCCGTTGCTTTATCGCATAACGCTTTATTTGTCAATATCGAAATAATATGTTCGGATCCAAAAGAACATCGTTTGCGTATTGAGACACGAAAAACCGATATCAAAAATCTTCATCTCCCGACTTGGCAAGATATATTTAAACGAGAATACCATCCGTGGGAACAAGAATATATCATCATTGATACCGCTCATAAATCGTTACACGATTCATGCATAGAGCTAGAAAATAAACTTAAAGTTTATTTTGAGAACTAGTAAAAAATATCTTTCGACGTACTGCGCACTTTCAAATCTTCCAGACGGACAAACGCTTTTTGCGCATAGGCTTCAACCGCACATCGCCCGATCATCGCGGCATTGTCGGAGCAAAATTCCATTTTTGCGGTATGTAGCGTTGCTTTTTTAGCGGCACAAAAAGCCTCAAGCTCGCCGCGCAAGTAGAGGTTTGCACTCGCACCTCCCACCACGCCGAAATGCTCCACGGTTCGCTCTTTGTACGCTTTTTTGATCTTTTGCATCAGGTGTGCCACGGCGACTCGTTGAAACGAAGCGCACACATCGCAGAGCGTTTGCTCATCCAAAGTTCCCAATGCTTCGATGCAAAGCCTCACTTGGTTTTTAAGCCCCGAGTAACTAAACGCAAGCAGTTTTGACGAAGTGCCTTGCAAAGGAATCGTAAAATCAAACCGCTTCGCATCGCCTCTTTGGGCGTATTTTTCGATGATAGAACCCGCAGGATAGGGAAGTCCTAGCATTTTTCCCACTTTATCAAAACTCTCGCCAAAGCTATCATCCATCGTGGTTGCAAGCAGTTTTATCTCACTCAAACTCTTTACATGTAAAAGCTGCGTATGTCCGCCAGAGACCAGTAAAACATCCATCGGAAACAGGGTTTCCTCTTCGATAAACAAAGAGCAGATATGCCCTTTGAGATGGTTAATCCCCAAAAGAGGAAGTTCAAGCGCAACGCTAAGGGCTTTTGCCATGCTCACACCTTCCACCAAGCTCACGGAGAGTCCCGGCTCATTAGTGACGGCGATGGCTTTAAGCTCGTTAAAATAAGGCTTTGCTTCTTCTAAAATTTTAGGAAGTGTCACCGCATGCAAGCGTGCGGCAAGTTCGGGTACGACGCCACCGTATTTCGCGTGTTCCGCGTCTTGAGAAATTTTTTTGTGAAAAAGAAGTTTTTTATCGCGTAATCGCGTAATCGCGATCGAGCTATCGTCGCAGCTACTTTCAATGCTTAAAATCATCTATACGATCTTCACGTGCCACGGCTCGAAACGCACTCCGTCTCCGTTTCCAAGCGTATACCGCATGGAGATATACGCCAATTTTTGAAGCTTCCAGAACTCTTCGGTACGTGCAAATTCGGCGGTAAAATTTTGAGCACCCCACCCTTTTTTACCGACGTCAAAGTCGCCTACGGTGTGGTATGAGTATGCCGGCGGCACCAAAGAGCGCGTCGCAACGGTAATGTTGCCTTTTTCGTCGCGGATTTTTTCCAAATGCAAATTGAGTTGTTTGACGACGCTTCGTACGCCGGAAGTTAAAATAACGGTTTTACCGATGTCTTTGACGATGCGTTCAAGCGCGGCTTGCGATTCGCCTTTAAAGAGATAATGCCCGCTTCCTTGAATTTTAACGACCTCTTTTTCGTCAACGACGCTGGTAAGTTTCTCAACCGTTTTTTTACCGTAAAAGCCGTAAATCACGGGATCGGTGTAAAATACCTCTTCGATATAGGCAAGTTCGCTCGGACTAAAAGCACCGATTTTGGAGAAATTTTTAGCGATTTTTAATGCTTCGTCAAAACTTAAGATATTAAAATTGGCATAGCCGACCGTCTTTTCGATCTGATCGAGCTTTTTGAGCACCGTGTTAAAAACCTCTTTCTGATCGTCGCGTAGCCAAATATCGGGGTGCTTGATCTCATCGGCCATCACCGTACCGCTTAAAACGCTCGCTCCCATCCAGCCTAAAAATGCTCTTCGTACCATCGTTATAAACCTATTGCATCGTTTTATATGATTATAACATACGCCCTTGATTTTTGAGCATGGTTTCAATCTCCTCCGCACATACGGGACGACTAAAAAGATACCCTTGCATCAATTCGCAACCGCTTGCGTAGATAAACTCTTTTTGCTCTTTCGTCTCGACGCCTTCGGCAAGGACTTTGAGCCCCAAACCGCGTCCGAGCTCGATAATCGTTCGGGCGATCGCGCGATCCTCTTTGCTCTCTTCAAGGCTTTGTACGAAACTTTGATCGATTTTCAGCTTGGTAATCGGCAATTGTTTCAGATACGCCAAAGAGGAGTGCCCCGTACCGAAATCGTCGATCGAGATATCAAGCCCCAATTCGCGAAAGCGTTTCAATAAAGCAATCGACTTGATCGTATCTTTCATAATAAAACGCTCGACGATCTCCATTTCGAGCCATTCGGGGCGACAGCCGCTTTGACGCAGACTTTGAATTAAAAAGCTAATCAGCTCGCTTGATTCGAGTTGTTTTCCGGCAATGTTGATCGCCGTTTTGCCCGGATTTAATCCTTGATCGTACCACGATTTCATCTGTTTCATGACTTCGATGATGACCCAATTGCCGATTTCGACGATCAGTTCGCTCTCTTCGGCGACGTGAATAAAATAATTCGGTGTCGTTAGCCCGCGCGTCGGATGATTCCAGCGAATCAAAGCTTCCAGTCCGACGATACGTTCCGTTTGCAAGTTGATCTGCGGTTGGTAATATATGACGAATTCTTCGCGTTCAAGTGCTTTGCGCAAGTTTTTTTCGATTTCCAAATGCTCGTTGGTCTCTTGGTTCATCTCTTGATCGAAAAAGACGTAACGGTTACGCCCTTTTGATTTGGCCTTGTACATCGCAATATCGGCATTTTTTAAAAGCTTGCTTGCCGCTTCGCCGTCGTGCGGATAGACGCTGACGCCGATACTGGTCGTGATCTGAAAACTTTCGTTTCCGAAAATAAAAGGTTCTTGGAACGAATAAACGAGTTTTTTGATAGCGACAAAAATATCGCTAACGTCCTTACAACCGTCTAAAAGTACGATAAACTCATCTCCGCTCAAGCGTGCGACGGTATCGGTGTCGCGAACGTTCTGACGCATTCTTGCCGCTATAATCTTCAAAAGCATATCGCCGGCGTCGTGCCCCAAAGAGTCGTTAATATTTTTAAATTTATCGATGTCCACGAACATCACGCCCAAGACTTTGTTGTCGCGACTCGCTTTTTTAATCGCTTGCGTCAAACGATCTTGCAATAAGTTACGATTGGGCAGTCCCGTGAGCGTATCGTGTTCGACTTGGTGCATTAAAAGGTTTTTTTGTTTTTTATTCTCCTCTTCAAGCTCTTTTCGAATCGTAATATCACGAACCGAACAGTGCTGAATGATGCCTTTATCCATATGAATCGTCGTCATCATAACGCTGATCCAAAAAAGTTTTCCTTCACAATCGCGTACTTGCCACTCAAATTTATGCGTACCGTTTTTTAATGCCAACTCGTTCATCCACAACGCTTTTTCGTACGAACTTTGCTCGTCGGGTTGAACTTTAGGAGAGAGATCGGCTAAGGTCACGTTCACGAGCACGTCTTTGTTTTTGGCTTTAAACATCTTCACGATCGCTTCGTTACAATCGACGAAAATCCCCTCTTTGAGCAGCCAAATACCGTCCGCCGATTTTTGGTAGAGCGTTTCAAAAACCTGTTTTTGCTCTTTGATTTGCTTATTATTGAGCAAGAGATGGTTTTCGTAGCGCGCCAAAACCGAACGCAGTTTGGTCGAAATAAAAAACATTACGCCCATTACCAAGAGCATAATGATGATAGAAACCGCTAACATGTTAACCAGCGTCGATTGCATTTTCGTCTTTAACGCTTCTTCTTGCTGCACGAGCGCATTGTTCTCTTCCATCAGATAAACGCCCGTACCCACAACCCATTCAAACTGAGGAATGGAGCGCACGAAAGAGATTTTACGTTTGTCTTGGTTATCAGGGTGGTACGAAGCCTCGTAAGTCATAAAAAACCCTTCAAGGTTGCGCTTTCCGCCTTCCACGATGTCGCGGATAATGTACTGGTTATTGGTCGTGACGTTCAGTCGATTTTGCCCTATCAAAGCGTGATCGCCGTGCGAAATCGTATTGCCGTAATAGTCGTAGGCAAAAATATAGCCGTATTCGCCGTAACGCGTACTTAAAAGAAATTTTTGCGTCTCTTTTTTGATACGCTCGCGAACTTCGTCTTCATACCTTCCGCTGGCGATGTAAATGTTTAAAGGCTTGTAACTGCGAATATAGCCTATTTTTTTTTTCGAGGTGCTTTGTCCGTCGAGTTTTTCCACTCGTACGTCGTTGCAAACGCCTCCTCTTTTTTCAGGCGCGCCAACCCTTCACGCATAATGTAGCGACCGCTTGAGTCTTGCAAATCGATAAAGTTTTTTCCCTCCAAACTACGGTCCATCCCGTTCATTTCACAGGTACCGTCCAGACCAAAGATGACGTAATAGCCGCTTAGGTCATTGAAAAAACGCGTGTTTCGGAGCTTGGTTTTGATCTTTTCGAGAATCTCGTCTCGAGGAAGGCGGGTGTTTTCTCGGTAGGTATCTTCGCTAATTTGATAGGCGAGGTTCACAAGATTTTTCACATCTTCTTGCACTTCGCTCATCAAAATTTTCTCGTTTTCATTGACGTACTCGACGATTTTATCGATACGCTCTTTGGCTTGCAGTTTCGAGCGTTTCACATAATCGATTCGAGCCGCTTCCAACGCTTTTTTATATTCGGTACGTTCGGTCGAAACCACGATCGTTACGATCATTAAGAACGTCAAGAAAATGGCGGAAGCGGGTAAAAAAACAATCCATTTCGTAATATTTTGTTTCCTAAGGTTTAGCAACCTCTTCTCCGACAATGTTAATCTAGGTTTAGCGTTATTACTTTATCAAAATTTTCTAAAATTTTTCGAACTCTTTCTTGCCAGAGTGTCTGAAACAGTGTTTTTTCTTCAAACGACAAGCTCTCTTGCGCAAGTTTGTTCATAAGCGGCGGCAAACGCAAATCGCCCTGAATGCAGGAAGGATCGTACGTAACACCTACGCTTTGATGCGTATCGAGCCGTTCGATTTGGATCGGCGTCGCGATATTGGCTTGAAAAAAGAGGCGATTCGTGCGTGAAAAGTGCGTCCCGATGCCCTTAAATCCCCACGTATCGGTTGCACCGCTTATCAGCGAAAAAACGTTGGCGACCACGCCCGTCGTACCGTGTTCTTGAGCGTCGCGAAAAAAAACGGCGATATTGCCTCTCTCGGGCATTGTTCCTTCGTACAACGCCTTCAGCCCTTCACGCACGCTAAGATACGCACCGGCGATCGTCGGACAACTGTGTCCCGCATTTTTAACGACGTCTAGATACGTGAACGAAACGATACCGTCTTCAAACGTTCCTAACGCTTCGGAGAGGGCATCGTAAAGGCAAATGCCCTCGATCGCTTCGAAAAAAAGAGGGTATTTCATGGTGACTCCTTTGGTGTTTTTATCTTTGACACGCCTTTAGAGCAAAGCTCCAAAGACTGCGTTAACACTGGGTTCTCTCACGCAGAGTGCCAGCGCACCCTTCGGTACTTTTTGATCTTTAACACGCTTTTAAAGCTAAGCTCTAAAAGCTACGCTAACGCTGAGTTCTCTTCGGCAGAGTGCCCGCGCACCCTTCGGTGCTTTTTTATCTTTAACACGCCTTTAGAGCTAAGCTCTAAAAGCTATGCTAACGCTGGGTTCTCCAAGACGGAGTGCCCGCGCACCTTCGGTGCTTTTTTTTCTGTAAAACTCATTTTGTGAGAAGTTGAGTATAACGTACTTCAAAAAGGATTGCATTGATTTAAATTGTGTTACAATAATTTTAACGTCACAAAAGGAAGTCGATGCAAGCATTTTGGAATGAAAAATTTCAAACACCCCAAATGATCTACGGTGAAACGCCCAATGCTTTTATCAAAGAACATGTCGACCTCTTAGTGCACGCTAAACGGTGCATCTGTTTAGGAGAAGGCGAAGGTCGCAATGCGGTCTACCTTGCCGATTTGGGTTTAAACGTCGAAGCTCTTGACGCTTCCGACGTCGCGCTTGCCAAACTGCGAAAACGCGCCAAAGAGCACTATGTCGCGATCAAAACACGTCATACCCTTTTAGAATATTGGCAGCCAGAGCCCATCTACGATGCGGTCGTTTGCACCTATTTGGATTTGGCAAAAAACGAGCAGATGATGCTTTTTGAAAAAGCCGTTGCCGCATTGGCTCCGGAGGGAATTTTTATTGCCGAACTTTTCAGCGAAAGTCAAATTCACTTCAACAGCGGGGGCCCGAAAAACGCACTGTTACTGTACGATATTAATGCGATTATCGCTTGGATTAAACGCTTGCCGTGCAAAGTGCTCAAGCTCTCTCAAGAGATCGTTATGCTCAACGAAGGCACGCAACATGTCGGACGTGCCAGCGTGATTCGTATTATTCTGAAAAAAAACCTTACTGCGTAACCGTACCGAAATATTTGCTACGAGAGAGATTTTCAATCCATCGGTATTCCGGATCGTCCGAGACTTTCGCCCAATACAACACGCCCGAATGTCGCCAAGGGTCGATTAAAATACCCGTTTGAAACGTGCCGCCTTTGGCTACGACAACCACCGAATTATGTTCGTTTAACTCGCCTTTATTCGCAACACCCCAACGTAAATCGAAACTTTGAAGGTGCAAGCCTTTCAGATGCGCCATCATATCTTCGCTCCATTGATAGCAAAGTCCACGCTCTTTCAGTCCCGTATTGATTAAAAGATTGTGAAGTGTAGGAGGATAGACTAAGCCGTAACGCTCCGCCAAAGTTTGCGGATACGACAACGCTTCATAAGCAAAAAGACGCGCTTCGCTATACTCGACGTTATCACCCAACGCTTGTAAGTCCGACGTTAATTGTGCCACGTTTTGCGGCTCTACATGTAAGCCCTCGACTTTCGCGCTGCATCCGGCAAAGAAAACCACGCAAGCGATGATCCAAAAAAATCTCATACCTTTGCCTTTAACCTTAATGTAACGATCTCGCTCGGTGCCATCACGCGTACCGGCGGGCCCCAATATCCCGCTCCGTTACTCACGAAAACCTGCGTACGGGCGGAATGGCGGTACAAACCGCTTAAGTAGGGCTGATCTAAAAGCACCAAAAGCCCAAACGGGAAAATCTGCCCGCCGTGCGTATGCCCGCTAATGATCAAGTCGACCTTTTCGTCGGTAAGGTCTTGAACGATTTTAGGTTGATGTGAGAGCAAAACCGTCGGCAAATCGTTTCTAACATGTAAGAAAGCTTGCGGTAAATCGGGCGGTAAAAAATCAAAACGTTTTCCCATCATATCGGTTACGCCCACCAGATTGATGCGCCCATCGATGAGAACCGATCGGTTTTTCAGCACCGTGACGCCTAAAGCTTCCAAACGCTCCATAATCGTATGCACCCCGTAAAAATACTCATGATTGCCCGGAACGAAATAGACCCCGAAACGGCTCTTTAGCGTTCGTAAACTCTCCAGTTGATCGCCGATTTTGGAGACGGGCATATCGACCAAATCGCCCGTAATAACGACAATATCCGCATCCAACGAATTGATACGTAAGACCAAATCGTCCAAAAACGCTTTGCCCAAGCTTTTGCCCAAATGCACGTCGCTTAACTGTACGATACTCAATGGCTCGCCCAATCCGTCGATGAAAACCTCTTTTTCGTTCAAAACGGGTGCTTTAAAGCCGTTGATAAAGCCTTTGAACATATACGAAAACGCCAAAAGCAACATCGTTACGTCGAGCACCGTTTTGAGAAAAAGACGTCTGGAATAATCGTGCGGAATTTTGGCATACGGAACATGCACCAGATCGTACACGATCGCCACGCAAAAGAGCATAAACGAAATGCCGACGAGCGACGAAAAAAGACCGAAAAGAAGCGGATTGAGGGCATCGAGGCGTAACACCGCGAAATAGAGAATTTCGCAAAGCGTTACCGCAATCGTCCCCCACATCATACCTTTGCCCAAGCGCGCGAAAAGCTCTAAACGTCGTAAAAACCTCCGATACGTATAGACGTTGATCAACGTTAAAACCGCAACGGCGGCCAAGGCAAAGGAGAGGCGAAACATTCAAAACGTCCTATTTTCTACTCGTAAAATAACGATTGGTTTCAGACGAGATGACTTTGGAAAGCAATAAAAGGGCAATCAAGTTCGGAATCGCCATCATACCGTTCATTAAATCCGAGAAGTTCCACACGAACTCCAGCTTCATCATCGAACCGACCATAACGCCTGCAATAAACAAAACGCGGTACAAACGAATAAAGCGTTCGCCCAAAAGGTACTCAAACGCCTTTTCGCCGTAATAACTCCATCCCAAAATTGTCGAATACGCAAACAACGCCGTCGAAAGAACGACGACAATCGTTCCGAACGAACCAAGATACATCGTAAAACTTTGCATCGTAATCACGCCGGGACTTACGCCTTGTTCCCAAAACGGGGAAATCAAAATAATCAGTGCCGTCATCGTACAAACCACCAACGTATCGATAAACGTTTGCGTCATACTGACCAGCGATTGGCGTACCGGATCGTTCGTTTTTGCCGCTGCCGCCGCAATCGGGGCAGAACCCAAACCCGATTCGTTCGAAAAAACGCCGCGCGCTACGCCGTAGCGAATTGCCGCCGCCATCGTCGCACCCACAAATCCGCCGCCTGCGGCTATCGGATTAAAAGCATGGTAAAAAATCAAACTCAACGCATGCGGTAATTTATCGAGGTTCATACATAAAATCACCAACGAAACCGCAACGTACACCAAAATCATAAACGGAACGAGAAACGACGTAAAACGTCCGATGGATTTGATACCGCCCAAAATAACGACCGCCGTCAACGTTAAAAGTACGACGCCCGTGACCCATGTCGGAACGCTCATTTGCGTTTCCAAAATCGTCGCAACCGCATTGGCTTGCGTCATATTACCGATACCGAATGCCGCCAACGCCGTAAAAATAGCAAACGCCATACCGAGTTTGGGCATATTTAATCCGTAGGTCAAATAGTACATCGGTCCGCCTTTAAAGCCGTGGTGATGCCCTTTTTGGCGGTATTTTACCGCTAAAACCGCTTCGGAATATTTGGTCGCCATACCCACAAGACCCGTCATCCACATCCAAAAAACCGCACCCGGTCCGCCAAGGGAAATCGCGGTTGCAACACCTACGATATTTCCGATACCGACCGTGGCGGCAAGTGCCGTCATCAATGCCGCAAAATGGCTAATTTCGCCTTCGCCGTCATGTTCTTTGTGGAAAATCAACTTCATGGCATGCGGTAATGCCCAAAACTGCATGCCTTTTAAAATTACCGTCAAATAAATGCCCGTTCCGACGAGCAAGACCAACATCGGAGCACCCCAGACGATACCTGAGAGCGTCGATACGATTTTTTCAATCAACTCCATTCCTCTTCCTTTAATTTATTCGTGTTCGTTCGTATAATGCCCTTGCGGCAAAACCAAGTTGAGTACGATGCCCGCGATCGCACCCAAACCGATACCGCTAAACGCGACGCCGCCCATATCGACGACCATGCCGCCGATGGCAAGGACTAAGATCATCGAGACGATAATCATATTGCGCGGGTTATTCATATCGACTTTTTCACGGACCATCGTTCCGATACCGATAGAAGCGATAATGCCGAAAAGCAACAGTAAAATACCGCCCATAACGGGAACGGGGATCGTCGCCAAAAGTCCGCCGAGTTTTCCGACAAATGCCAAAATAATTGCAAAAATCGCCGCCCACGTCATAATCGCGGGATTAAACGCTTTCGTGATGGTTACGGCACCCGTCACTTCCGAATAGGTCGTGTTCGGCGGTCCTCCGAGCAATGAAGCCGCGCTTGTGGCGATCGCATCGCCTAAAAGCGTCGTTTTTAAACCCGGTTTTTTCAAATAATCCGTCTTCGTCACGTTGCTAATTGTCAAAATACCGCCGACATGTTCGACCGCCGGAGCGATGGCTATCGGTAAAATATAGATGATCGCTTCCGCGTTCCATTCGGGAAACACGAAATGGGGAATCGCAAACCACGCAGCTTTGGCAACCGCGTCAAAATTGACGATACCTAAAAACAAAGAAACGCTATACCCCGCAACGATACCGCATAAAATAGGCAATAACCGAAGCACGCCTTTGCCCAAAAGTGCCACCAGCAACGTCACCAACAATGCCGCAGAAGAAACCGCCATCGCTTGATGGAGCGGCACGAGAACGATAGCTCCGTCTCCCGTTTTTCCCATCGCCATATTGACCGCCACCGGAGAGAGAATTAAGCCGATCGTCATAATGACGGGGCCGACGACGACCGCCGGAAAAATTTTATGTAAAAATTCCGTTCCTTTTAAGCGAACGAGAATACTCAGAAAAAGATAGAAAAGTCCCGCCGCCGCAAGACCGCATAACGTTCCGGGTAAGCCCCACGTTTTGAGTCCGTAGATAATCGGAGCAATAAACGAGAAAGACGAAGCAAGAAAGATCGGAGGAATTTGCTCACGCGTCGTCAATTGAAACAAAAGCGTTCCAAGCCCCGCGGTAAACAACGCCACGTTAGGATCAAGCCCCGTGAGAATCGGCACCAACACCAATGCCCCAAAGGCAACAAATAAGAACTGAAGCCCGATAATACTGTCTTTAAGCCGAAAGTTATAGTCGGTACGACTTAGCATTCACACCTCTTTGCGATAGATTTTTTCACACACGATTTTTGAAATTTAGCGTAAACAAAAAGCCCGTACTTCCCGATCAATTTCAAAAACTTCTTGTAAATTGCTCGGAGAAACCTCTTTAAAACGGAAAAAGGCTTTTTTACTCAATTCCGCCAACTCGACGATGTTAATTTCGCGGTTATAAAATTTCGTAATGCCCACTTCGTTGGCGGCGTTAATCACGACGCCTCGTGTGGGATTGGCTAAAATTTCCTCTTTAATTTCCCAGATCGGATAACGCCTCGGATCGATCGCTTGGAACGAAAAGCCCTGAAGCGTACTCAAATCAAGCGGAGGGAGTATCTCTTCTTTGATTTCGCCCAACATCGCAAACGCGATAGGAAGTTTCATATCCGCTTGCGCCAAGTGTGCGGTCGTACTGCCGTCTTTAAAGCTCACGAAAGCATGAATCAGCGAGCTAGGTTCGATCATTGCGTCAAGTTGCTCGCATCCGAAAAGCCAACGGGCTTCTAACAGTTCGAAGAGCTTATTGGTCATACTAGCACTATCGATCGTAATTTTCGCACCCATACTCCAATTGGGGTGTTTGAGCGCGTCTTGAAACGACATGTGAGGCAAAGCTTCCAACGGCGTATCGCGAAACGCACCGCCGCTTGCGGTAATCATCATCCGCGTTACGGGACGTTTGCCCTGCAAATACCATAAACCGAAGTGCTCGCTATCGATCGGCGTAATACGCGCGGTATCCAAAAGGTGCCCCGCTACGACCAAGGATTCTTTATTGGCAAGGGCGAGTTGCTTACCCAAACGCAACGCTTCGATACTGGGAGCCAAACCGACAAAGCCGACCAACGCGTTCAAAACGATGTGGCTTTTGCATTTGCCCAAGAGCTCCAAAATCCCTTCTTTGCCGACAAACACGTGCGCGTGTTTCACGAAAGGGCGATCTTTCGGATCGCTGATAGCAACGTATTCGGGATGAAATTTTTCGATTTGTTCGTTCAAAAGTGCGATATTTTTTCCGGCAACCAACGCTTCGACGTAAACGTTAAAACGCTCCGCAATGATCAGCGCATTGACGCCGATAGAGCCGGTAGAGCCTAGTATGACCATTTATGCGAGTCCTCGAAGCAAAATTACCATCACGACGCCGCCGAAAAGATAACCGTCCAAACGATCTAGCATTCCGCCGTGTCCGGGGAATAGCGTACCGCTGTCTTTCACACCCGCTTCACGCTTAAGGTAACTCTCGAAAAGATCGCCGAAGATGGCCGCAACCGAGCTGAATAACGCAATCGCCAAGGAGAGCCATAACGGAACGAAAAGTGTGCCGTACAACGCTCCTGCTACGGTTGCACTGCCTACACCGCCGAAAAAACCTTCCCATGTTTTGTTCGGAGAAGTTGCGCTAAAAGGCGTCTTGCCGATACTCTTACCGACAAAATACGCTCCCGTATCCGTTAACGCTACGATAATCACCAACCAAATTAAAACACTCATGCCGAAATCATGGTAGAGCGTATACAAAAACAACATCGAAATCGAAGGGTAAAAAAACGGCGCAAGGAGTTTATAATCGACCTCTTTACGGTACGCCATTACCGCTAGATAAAGCACGAGAGAGAGGTACACCAAATCGTCTGGGTTCGGGTAGAAAAACGCCGCAAGCCACAACAAGACGGCATAAACGTAAAGCTTCACGTCTTTCACGTTAAAAAGTGCCATCGCTTCATGAAACGCAAACAGATACATGACACCTAAAATGGCCCACGTCAATAGCGTGCTATTGACAAAAGCGATCACGGCGGCGAGTGCCAAGAGGCCAAATCCCGTGACGACGCGCTCTTTATTGCTTTCGTACAACGTTTTAAAGTTCATAAGTACTCTTTATGTCGATTTTATGTTCACGAATCATAGCAAAGCGGACGTGAAGTTAAGCTTTGACATCCAAAAGACCTTGATGCAACGGCACCTCTTCTTCCTCTTTGGACTCTTTGGCGTGTTCTTCGCGGTGTTGCGCCTGCTCTTCTTGCTCTTCGTCGCTCTTTTGACGCTCATGCTCGTTTTCAGGGTCGATCTTGTAACTCTCTTCGGCAGGGCGCACTTCTTGAACGACCTCTTCTTTCTCGTTTTGCATCGCCGCCGCCAAGGTTTGCTGCATCTGCGCACTGCTGTTATAATCCGCCTCTTTCGAGGCTTGAATGTGCATCATCTGATTTGCATAAATCAGACTACCGATGGGACCTACCGCCATGTTCGCCTCCCAATGCGTGTAACGGGCATTTTAAAACGCCCCCGTTTCAGCCGCTACGGCACGTGAATCGCTCTTCTTCTCCAATACGGCTCTTACGAGCCGGAATTTATGCTTTGTAAATCTTTAAGGTCTGATACGTTTCATAAGCAACATTTGCTCCATCATACGGCTTAACGTTTTTGCGCGGGGTATAATCGACTAAATAACCGCCCTTTTGCGTCATACTAAAATCAACGCACACCTTTGCGGCAAAGACCAAAACCGTCTCCGGAACGCTCTGTTTTTCGGTACAAATAATGACATGTGCGGACGGAACGTCCTTGACATGTAACCAAATATCGCTCTTTTTTGCCTCTTGCAAAAGCGCGATATTGCCTTTCTCGTTTTTGCCGAGCAAAATGCGATACCCTTCCAAAAAGAACGTCTCGTAGTTTTTATCGTCCCCTTTTTGTTTGCTTTTCGTTACTTTCGGCGTCAAAATACCGATCTCTTCTACGTCGCGCGCCGCACCGACGACACTGACCATGCGTTCCAAAAAGAGCTTTTTCTCCTCGAGATTTTCACGCTGACGATGGATCGAAAGTGCTTTTTGCCGCAATTTTTTCGATTTTTTAAACAAAAGATTGGCGGCGTGCTGAGGCGAATGCGCCAAGGGTAATTCGATGTCAACTTCCTTCCCCTCAAAATCGTACAAACGTACTTTTTCTTGATACGCCCTAACCGCATGCAAATTGGCAAGTACAATCGACGCTTGCGTTTGTGCCTGCGTACTTCGCGCTAAGAGCTCTTCTTCGTTTTCCAATGCCTCGATCGCCGTAACTAAAGTTTCGATTTTCTTGCGTAAGTGCGCGATTTTTTGATTTTTAAGCTCGAAAAGCTTGACATGTAACCTTTTTTCATACGCATGTTTCAAATACTCCTCAAAAGGCTCTTCCAAAACAAACGGCTTTTCTTTCATCTCTTTGGGCGGCAGTTTCTCCAAAATTTCGCCCACTTTAACGCTTCGAAACGAAACGCTCGGGTCGATGTGCCGTAACGCTTCCAGCACGACTTCGTTTTCGTCCAACAAAATCGCGTTGGTATTGCGTCCCGTAAACTCCAACTGCAAGGTCGTTAAAAGTGCTTTGTAGCTGGAACTTGCTTTGACATGTAAGCGTAAGATCCGATTATTTTTTTCAACCGCAATCTTCTCGATCGTCGCATTGGCAAAACGCTTGTTCAACAAGACGTCAAAAGGCGCGCTATAGCGTTTGGATTGTTTAAAATCGCTTTTGTAAAACAGGTACGAATCATTCCGAGACAGGTCGATAAATAAAGGCTCTCCCGATTCGAAAACGATGCGAAGCACGCTATCGTCTACCCGATGAATGGACGAGATCTTACGATAGTTGCGTAAAAAATCGTTCAGTAAAACCAACTCTTGGTATTTCATAATCCTACTTTCGTCGCACGGCTTGAATCAGCCGAAAAATTTCTTTAACGCTCTGGCGCGTCAGCTTTTGCGCATTGGCTTTGTCCATCGCCTCGTCCAAACACATCGGGTAGCGCATAATCGAAAAAAGCGCGTCAATACCGACATGTTCTTCCAACGCGTCGTCGATACCGCCGCCCAAAGCGATGAGCGGAACATGCGCTTTTTGACACCGCTTGGCAACGCCGCTGAGGACTTTGCCCATCAACGATTGCGCATCGATGCGTCCTTCGCCGCTGATCACAAGATCGGCATCTTCGATCAGTGCGTCAAAACGCATCTCGTCCAATAAAATGTCGATTCCGGACGCCAAACGCGCATTTAAAAAAGCACGCAAACCTCCACCGATACCGCCGGCGGCTCCGGAACCTTTTTGCGACGCGACGTCGTGCCCCAGCACCCGCTCCAAACATTGCGCGAAGTGTTGCATGCCCGATTCCAAACGTTCTATCATCAAAGCGTCCGCCCCTTTTTGCGCCGCATAGACACGCGCGCTACCGTTAACGCCTGTCATTGGATTTTCCACGTCGCACGCGGCAATAAACTCGCACGATTTCAATGCTTTAAGCGCACCGCTTCGATCGATCGTATGAATCTTTTCCAAAACCTCTCCGCCTTGAAAAAGCACGCGACCTTCGCGGTCGAGAAAACGAAAACCCAAGGCGTGAAGCATGCCGATCCCTGCATCGTTGGTCGCACTTCCGCCAAGTCCGATAATCACTTTTTTACATCCTCGTGCAAGCGCATCGTGAATGAGTTCACCCACGCCGTACGTCGTCGTTAATAAAGGATTTCGTTGCGACGCTTGAACCAAAGGCAACCCTGCGGCTTGCGCCATCTCGATAACGGCCGTCGTACCGTCTTTTAAAATGGCGTAATGCGCTTCGATTTCACGCATTAAAGGGTCGTGAACCTGACATGTAAGGCGTGTACCCTCAACGTTGGCAAGCAGAGCGTCGATC
Source organism: Sulfurospirillum cavolei (assembly GCF_001548055.1). GTDB lineage: Bacteria > Campylobacterota > Campylobacteria > Campylobacterales > Sulfurospirillaceae > Sulfurospirillum. The sequence goes on along the minus strand of NZ_AP014724.1, from coordinate 68,287 downwards.
ATTCCCTCTCCGCCGTCGGCGATCATACACGAATGCACGCTTGCATCGGGAAAGACCTCTAAAATCGCCTCGCGAACCCACGAAGAGAGTTCCGAAGAACTCGCACACCCTTTAAACGAATCGATGACCGAAACAACTTTCATCGATACTTTGCCTCCAATGCAAGCAGATACTCTTTACGCCAAAGTCCGCCGCTGTATCCACCGATACCGCCGTTCTTGGCAATCACGCGGTGGCAGGGAATAATAATCGCAATTTTGTTTTTGCCGTTGGCGTTTGCCACCGCTCGAACGGCTTTGGGATGTTCCAACATGGACGCTTCGGTACTGTAAGAGACCGTCGCTCCATAAGGAATACGCGTCAACGTTTGCCAAACCGTTTTTTGAAAAGGCGTTCCTTTGGGTGCAAGAGGCAGGCTAAAGGATTTGCGTTTTCCTTCGAAATAGTCGCGTAACTCACTCTTAAGTTTGTCTAAAAGCGGATGTTCGTCACGGTAAACTTCGCCGTCTTGCTCAAAATCCAACGCTAAGAGTGCGTCGTCGTTGACCTCGGCGATCAATCTCCCCACGGGAGAGTCTATGGTACACTTAGCCATCGTTGCTCCTTAGAGATTTTTGCATGCACACGCTGTCGTCCATGCCCACGTAAGGTGGAAAGTTTTCGACGACCTCGTAACCGCATTTGCGATACAAGGCGATCGCCTCGGGTTGGGATTTGCCCGTTTCCAATCGCGCCCGTTGATACCCAAGCGTACACGCCCACGATTCAAGTTCCGCTAAAATACGCGACGAAAAGCCGCGCCTTCGATACGCCGGCATCACGAACATGCGTTTGATCTCGACCGTTTGAGCATCGATGATTTTGAAACATCCGCAGGCAATAGGCGTTGAGCTTTCATAACCGACCAACGCCGTCTCGATCGGATCGATGACGTTATGGCGGTCGTATGCCGCTTGCATCGCTCCGTAACGCGCGTTTAATTCGGCGTCCAACGCACGCGTTAAGGCACGAAAATCTTCATGCGCATTGCTTGTTTGACGGATTAACATGTCAAGCCTTGAATGATTTTCTTATTATTATACCCTCATTTGTTTACTTTTTGATCACGGTTTCGGCGCGTATCGTGGTATGATTTTCACCAAGGAGCACGCAATGACACACCTCTTTACGTACGGATCATTAATGTTTGAAGACGTCTGGCACCGACTGGTAAAGGGCAACTACCTTGCCCAAAAAGCGACTTTGTCCCATTACGAAAGGCGCGCGATCAAAAACGACGTTTATCCCGTCATTTTTCCGCTAAAAGACGCGTCGGTCGAGGGCGTCGTTTACTACGACGTGTGCGACGAAGATTTGGTCATCCTTGATACTTTTGAAGGCGAGTATTACGAGCGTAAAGAGGTGGAGCTTCTTGTAGAAGGTCGTTACGTCAAAGCATCGGCGTATGTTTTAAAAGAAGCCTATTTTGATTTGATCGATACGAAACCGTGGAGCGATACCCTCTTTGCACAAGAGGGTATCCATAATTTTCTGAGTGACTATAAGGGCTTTTTACGATAAGATCTCTTCGATCGTAATGTAATCGCCTACGCGTCCCGTCATCTTCTCAACGTCGGTTGCTACCGGCAAAGTCTTTTTGCCCGGTCTCCAGCCCGCAGGACATACTTCGCCCGTTTTGCTCGCATGTTGCCATGCTCTGACTTGGCGTAAAAATTCATTGACGTTACGTCCTACCATCGGTGCTTGTACTTCTTGTGCAACGCACACGCCCTCGGGATTGATAAGAAAACGTCCGCGAAGTGCGATTCCCTCTTCTTCGATCATCACGCCGAAAGCGCGACTAACCGTACCGGTCGGATCCGCACCGATCGTCAGTTTTAAACCCGCCAAAAGAGGTTCGGTTTCGACAAAACGTTTGTGCGAAAATTTGGTATCGGTCGAAACCGCCAAAATTTCGACGCCAAGTTCTTGAAATTCGTCGTATTTGGCGTTCATCGCCGCAATTTCCGTCGGACATACAAAGGTAAAATCTGCCGGATAAAAGCAGACGACATGCCATTTGCCTTGATAATCCTCGCTGTTTACGCTCGTAAAATGACCTGTTTTGGCGTTATACGCATCCATTTTGAATGACGGTGCTTTTTGTAGAACTAAAGAGGAACTCATGTTTTTTTTCTCCTGTGTTTTCATTTCGTTATTGGAATTGTCTTGCACGGTTTCAGAAGCGATTGCTTCAACTTTATTGGTATCGCATGCCATAATTGCTCCTTATGTTTATTTTTGTTTTTGATGATGGAAGTATATCAAACTGATAAATATTTGTCAATAGTAATTTTTATTATTTAAATTTTTAACCGATTTATTTTTAGAATAGGATATAATAACTCCTAAATTATCAAAATCAAGGAGTCATTCATGAAATGCAACGTAGGAAAAACCGATAGAGCCGTTCGTTTTATCGTAGGAATTGCCATTATTTTAGCAGGCGTAGCGTATCAAAGCTGGTTCGGAATCATCGGCGTTATCGTATTAGGAAGTGCGATCATCCACTTTTGCCCCGCGTATCTTCCTTTCAAAATCGACACCTCTAAAAACGACGATTCTAGCAGTTGCGGCGGCGGTTGCGGTTGCGGACGTTAGAGCGTCCGAGAAGGGTTGCATAAGCAACTCTTCTTTTTCTTAAACCTTTTTGTGTTACAATCTTCCCATTATTCTTACATGTAAGGTTTTATCATGGGACAAACCATCACCGAAAAAATTTTCAGCGAACACGTCGGACACGCGGTATATGCCGGAGAAATTATCAAATGCAAGATCGATATGGTCATAGGCAACGACATCACGACGCCCATTTCCATTAAAGCGTTTGAAGAGAGCGGCGCGACCAAACTTGCCAATCCGGACGGGTTTAGTATCGTTATGGATCACTATATTCCCGCCAAAGATATTGCCAGTGCCAACCAAGCCAAAATCAGCCGTGATTTTGCCTACAAACACGATCTCAAACACTACTTTGATGAAAAAGACATGGGCATCGAACATGCACTACTTCCCGAAAAAGGGCTGGTCGTTCCGGGCGACGTCATTATCGGCGCAGACTCACACACCTGTACGCACGGCGCGTTAGGCGCGTTTGCGACGGGTATGGGCTCAACCGACCTCGCGTTTGCGATGATTACGGGCGAAAATTGGTTTAAAGTTCCCGAATCCATCAAGGTCGTCTTTAGCGGCAAACCCAAACGCCACGTCTACGGCAAAGACCTCATCTTGGAAGTCATCCGCCGACTCGGCGTCGACGGTGCCTTGTACCGCACGCTCGAATTTACGGGCGATACCGTTGCATACCTTAGCATGGACGATCGTTTTTCATTGTGCAATATGGCAATTGAAGCGGGAGCCAAAAGCGGTATCGTTGCCGTCGATGAAACGACCAAAGCCTTTTTAAGCGATAAAAAACTTACGCGTGAGCCGAAATTTTTCTATTCCGACGACGATGCGACGTATGTTCACGTCCTTCATATCGATGTCGCGAACCTTGATCCGGTCATTGCCTATCCGTTTTTACCTTCTAACGGCAAGTCCATTAACGAAGCGGTCAAAGACGATCTAGCGATCGATCAAGTTTTTATCGGCAGTTGTACCAACGGTCGATTGGAAGACTTACGCATCGCGGCAAGCATCTTAAAAGGTCGTAAAGTTGCTCGAAAAACACGTCTTATCATCACGCCGGCAACGCAAAAGATCTCTTTGCAAGCCCAAAAAGAAGGTTTGGTGGATATTTTCGTCGAAGCGGGCGCGGTGTTTAGTAACCCAACGTGTGGCGCTTGTTTGGGCGGATACATGGGTATCTTAGGCGAAGGCGAACGTTGCGTCGCAACGACCAATCGTAACTTCGTAGGACGCATGGGAGCGCGCACCAGCGAGATTTACCTTGCCAACTCCGCCGTAGCGGCCGCCAGTGCCGTTATGGGAAAAATTACCGATCCAAGAACGCTTTAATGGTCTTTATCCCGCTGCCTTTAGTCATTATTGCCGGCGGGAAAAGCTCTCGCATGGGAAGCGACAAAGCGTTGCTTCCTTTTGGAGGATGCGCAACGCTCACGCAATTTCAACTGCAACGTTTAAAACCTTTTTTTCAAAGCCTACATGTCAGTGCCAAAAGCCGCGCAAAATTTAACTTTGATGCTTCTTTTATCGAAGATACCGCTTCGTACCAAGAGCATTCGCCGCTCGTGGCACTTTTATCGATTTTGGAATATTTCCAAATTCCCGTGTGCATTTTAAGCGTCGATACGCCTTTTGTCACCCCCGAAGTCTTTGAAACGCTGTATGCGAACCTCAATGACGAAACCGATGCGCTCGTTGCGACGTCCTCTTCGTCTTCGCATCAATTGTGCGCGATCTATTCGCCCTCGATCATTCCCGTCATTCGAACGCTTTTGGAGCACAACGAACACAAAATACGTTCGGTTTTAGCACAAAGCCGTACACGTTTCGTTTCGTTTCAAGACGACGCACTTTTTTTCAACGTCAATCATCCCGACGAATACGAAGAGGCAAAGAGACGCTTATGAAAGATCGGTTAACCGACGTCGCTTCGCTCGATGTTTTTTCAGAAGCGATGATGACATGTAAGAGCCCGAAGCTGTTTCTCGTCGATATCAAACGCTTTAAAGCTATTACGATCGCGCACGGCGACGAAGGCGGCGATTTTATTTTGCGTCGTTTTGCCCAAACGCTCCAAACTTTTGCCCTATCGTACGAAATGACGCTTTATCGCTTCGTCGACGACACATTTATACTCTTGCAAAATGCTCCGTTTGAACTTTCAAAAATGGAAAACCTCATCTTTGCACTGCTCGATACGCTTAAAAATCTCGACTACGATTATAACGATCAGACCATTCGCGTCGAAACCGTTATCGGCATCAGTTTCGATCATTTCAACGCTCTGGAAAAAGCCCAAAAAGCACTACGCGTTGCCAAAACGGAAGATCAACCTTTCGTAACCTACTCTGAATTTGCCAATACGCTCCTTAGCGAAAGCGAAGAAGCGGTAGAAACGATGATGAAACAAGCGATCGAACGCGAAAATATTACGCTTCATTGCCAAGCCGTCGTCGATCTTTCAGAACAGGCATGCTATTACGAAGGTCTTTTGCGCTTGTGTGATCGCCAAACGTTACAGTCGCCGAAACTTTTCCTCAAAATCGCACACGAACGCGGTTTATACGATGCTTTGTTTCGCAGTATCGTCCACAAAGCGTGCCAATTAACCCAAACCGCGCATCGCCGTATTGCGCTCAATCTTTCGTACGAAGATCTCCTTGATGCGGAGCGTTTGGCATTTTTACGACACCGCGTCGATCCGAAAAACGTATGGCTTGAGGTTGAATGTGAAGGAAAAACGCCGTGCGAATTGCTCTTAAAGAGCTTAAGTACGCTGAAACAAGAGGGGTTTACGCTGATTTTGGATAACGTGAAAAGTGCGGAATATCTTGCCTATTTTCCGCAAGGATGCGTGGATTACGTGAAGCTTCACGGCCGTCTTATCCGTGATTTTGCGATTGATCCTAAAGCACAAGCAACCTGCAATGCGATGATCGATCTTGCCCGTAAGCAGGGCATCAAAACAATTGCTTCGCAACTCAACTCGCGCGCCGCACGCGAGATTGCTCGAACCCTCGGCTGTGATCTTTTCCAAGGCTTTATCGTCGAACAACCTCACGACATCGCGTAAAAACTATTTATCTTGCTCGTACACAAGTGCCTCGTCGATTTCATTGAGGCGAAGAACGCGTTTTCCTTTATGATCTTTCAAAAAGCTTTGCGCGCTTGCTTCATCTTTAAACGGAATAAATTCTCTGCCCATCGGACCGTACATGTCGCTTCCAACAACGTAAAGAGCCGCTTTGCCGTCAATCGCTTCTTGCGTATAATAATCCGTCACCAATAAAGCGACTTTATCATCGGGTTGTTTTGCATAGTTACCCCATTTGGAAGGGTTGTGGTAAAACTTGAGCATATCTTTCACGCCGTCAAAGGCATGGCTGACGTTTTTACCGTTATCGACGTAGTTCATACGCGCCGCCCAACGCGGGTATTTGTAAACAAACATACCGCACACGGGACATTTTTCATCTTTTTCGACATGTATCATATTTTTATGGGCATGTCCGTGTGCCTCCTCGCGCAAAATCTCCCACACGTACAAAGAAACGGCTTGCAACTTTTGTTCGTCGAGTTCGCCGCATACTTTGTTATTTTTCAAAAAGACTTTCAATGCGCTAATCGTCGTAAAATCGTCTAAATGAATTTGATCTTTCGCGCATGCTGCGTTATAGATTTTCTCACCCATCGGGTACATGCCTTTTTGCTTCTTTTGAATAAAAGCATCCACGTCTTGCGCTAAAGAGGCTTTTGCCGATGCAAACGCTTTATCAAAGCTCATCAACTCGCCGCCGTACTCTTTCATAAACGCTTCGGCGTCGGTTTTTTGAGCAAATGCCAATTTACTGACTTGACTCATCGTACCGGGAACTTTAGAGCCGACGACGTAAAACGCGTCTTTCGCATCGATGAGTTTTTCACTTTTGGCGTCGGTAACGACGATTTTTTTAACACGTGCTTCGATGGCATTCCAATCCGCCGCAAGGCATCGAATCGAACAATATTGCGTCGCGGTTCCGTCGTTTAAAATAGCCCCGTGAGACGTTTTATAGAACTGCTTTAAACTCATACCGCATATCGGACAATAGGCTTTCGTATCGCCTTGCTGAATCAACTCAGGCTCGCCCGAAGCCGCTTTGTTAAACTCCTCGGCATGCAATCCGAGCGTCAAGAAGAGTGCTAGAACACTCCATACGATAAACTTTACCATCGTTACTCCCTATGAAATAATTTGTCACAGTGTAGTCATGAAGTGTTAAATTAACGTTAAATTCCTTCGTAGATTTGCGATAAAGTTTTGCTATAATAGCTCTTAAAAAGGAGTAACGATGGTTCGCCATATCGTATTTTTCAAGCTTCCCGACAATTCCGAAACGAATAAACAAGCGATGCGCGATCGCATTATGAGCATGCAGGGGAAATTGGATATCGTCAAACATTTGGAAGTCGGACTTAACTTCTCGCCTGAAGAACGTGCCTTTGATGTTGCACTCATCAGCGATTTTGAAACCAAAGAAGATTTATCAACCTATGCAACCCATCCGATTCACCTTGAAGTCGTTGCGTTTATTAAATCCCTCAACGCACTGAGTAAAGTCGTCGATTACGAATATTAAACCTCTTTTCTTTCGGCCTCGTTACCCGCGCGGTCGAAATCCTTCCCGTAATACGCATAGTTGCGCTATAATTGTGTTTTAATTTTAGAAGGTACCTCTTATGAAACACTCCCTTATCACATTTTTCATACTCTTTAGCACGTCTTTGCTTCTTCATGCAACGGAAGCAACGTCGCTCTTAGAAGAAAAAGCCCTCGGCGGCGATGCCTCGGCGGCTTTAAATCTCGCTAAGTATTATGAAGCGCACGACGACAAAGACAGAGCACTGCTATGGTACAAACATGCCGCAACGCTGAGTATCGAGAAAACGCCGCTAACCCAACAAACGTCTGAGCCTGAAACCGTCGAGCGACTGCAAAGAATCGAACGTACCGAAGCCGTCTACGGCTCTTTCTTGCGATCGTACGACGGTGACGACGAAACCAAAGCTTCGATGAAACAGATGCTGACTCAAGCGTTTGACATCGCACCCTATAAAATCAACTATCTTTTGCCGATGACTTACGATGCAGTCTCTCACGACGATAGAAAACACGCCGAAACCAAATTTCAGCTCAGTCTTCAAAAAGGACTTTCCGACAATCTCTTAGGGTTACACGAAAGTTTCGTTGTTGCCTATACGCAAACCTCATGGTGGCAAACGACGGACGACTCCGCTCCATTTAGAGAGACCAATTATCAACCCGAACTTTTTATGATTATGCCGCATTTTAGCGACGATAGTTTTATCAAAGCTTACCAAATCGGCGTACTACACGAATCCAACGGCCAAGGAGGCGATAAATCGCGTTCGTGGAATCGCGTCTATGCCAAAACCTATTTGCAAGCGGGCGATTGGGTCATTTCTCCACGCATATGGTACCGCATCCCCGAAGATGCCAACAGTGACGACAATCCCGATATCGACGATTATTTAGGTATTGCGGATTTGGAGCTGATGTACCCGTGGAAACAACACACGTTTAAAATTTTAGTGCGTAACAATTTTCATCGTGACGACAATAGAGGTGCCGTTCAAGCAGATTGGACATTTCCGTTATGGGAGAAGAATCTGTTCGGTTACATTCAACTCTACAGCGGTTATGCGGAAAGTTTAATCGATTATAATAAACGAAGCGATCGTATCGGTATAGGCTTTGCCTTATCGAGGTAAAAAAGCGTTAAAGATTCGCGACCGTTCGGCGCGAATCTTTTGAGCGGGAAACGTCTTAGTTGAACTCTCTTGGGGATCTTCTCGGGCGTTCTTCGCGAGGTCTCGCTTCATTGACTTTAAGCGTTCTTCCTCCGACCTCTTTTTCGTTTGTCGACTCGATAGCCACTTTAGCTTCCGCATCGTTTGGCATCTCGACAAAACCAAATCCTTTAGAACGACCGGTTTCCCTGTCGCTAATAATGCGTGCACTACTGACCTCACCGTATGCGGAAAACATCTCTTTAAGTTGTTCTCCCGTCATCTCATACTTAACATTACCTACGTAAATGTTCATCGTTACCATACTCCTCGTGTTTGAATCATTCACGTCATCTTTTTTGCCCGTAACTACGTTATTATGAAGAAAACACTGAATGACTTTGCAAAATCATTGTAGCATATAATTTCGTTTTATATACTTTAGAATAACGCCTTGATGCGCCAAGTGAGAAAAAATGACACACTCTTATCACGCGCTTACGAACGGTATTAAGAAAAATGGTGCTATAATAAATTAAAAACAAAAGAGATAAGACCATGAAATTAACCCATTTGGATGAAAAAGATCGCCCTAAAATGGTCGATGTCAGCGACAAAGAAGAGACATTTCGCGTTGCGGTCGCTAGCGGTACAATCACGATGAGCCCGCATGCATACGAGATGATTATTTCAGAGCAAACCAAAAAAGGTCCCGTGCTCCAAACCGCCATCGTTGCCGCGATCATAGGAACCAAACGTACCAGCGATTTAATCCCTATGTGCCATCCCTTAATGCTCACGTCGGTTAACTGCGACGTCGAAGAGCTACCGGAATTGCCGGGGTTTAGGTTACGCGTAACGGCAAAACTCAAAGGACAAACCGGCGTTGAGATGGAAGCACTTACGGGTGTAAGCATCGGATTGTTGACGATTTACGATATGGCAAAAGCGATCGACAAATCGATGATTATCAACGCCGTTTGCTTGGAGTCCAAAAGCGGAGGAAAAAGTGGAAACTACGCCAGAACTCCAGCTTGATTACCCTTGCCATTGGGAATACAAATTGGTTTTGGACGCTAAACATGATATTCGTGCTATCGTTACGGAACTTCTAGAAGAGCGCGTTCATGAAATCGCCAAATCGCAAAAGAGCAAACAAGGCAACTATGTCAGTTACACTTTGCGTGTTTTAGTCCACGGAACAGACGATCGAAAAATGCTTTATCATTTACTCAAAGCACACCAACACATTAAATTCGTATTGTAAAAGAGAGGTTTATATGGAATCGACGTACACCATTTTTTTGGCAACCGTTAAGGAAAACAAAGACAGTCCCAAACTTTACCCGCTGATTTCCGAACTCTGTTTTGAACTTTCGCGTAAAAAAATTCAACGCCTTAAAGATGAGCACAATATTTACAATCGATTGGGCGAATTGTTTGAGCTTTACGCAAAAGCGTTACATGAAGAAGGACTCAAAAATACGCGAGCCCTCAATAGCGTTATTGACGGTCTTTTAAAAGCTTCTAGCTATGAACAAGAGGCATTTCTATACAAAACGATTTACGAAAAAGAACAATTGGAAAAGAGTATTTTTCACCAAAAACAACACATTCGCGCCACGTTAACTCAAATGTTCGATACGCTTGAACATCATATCGAATCGATGCAAGAAGAAACAAAACTTCATGCTTTATCGGCACTCAGCGATGCTAAGCTCAAAGGTATCGAAATGCTCGGTATTTTGCATGAAACAACCAGTGAAGCCTTGCTCACGACACTTGAGAAAGGAAGCGATATCGTCGATACGATTTACGAAATTACAAAAAATCTCTCTTTTCAAGCGATTAGCGAACGCGAATTGAGTAAAAAGCGTATGATGGATATTTCACATACCGTTATTTCCGCAGCTATCGAAATTGCCGACGAAGATTTAGGGCATGCCAAAGATATTTTAGAAGGCACGATTAACGGCGTAAGAGAGGGCATCGCTAAAGCCATCGATAAATTTAAAAATGATTTGAAATTTGCTCCAACGGAAGAGATTGAAGGTCTTTTGGAAACCGATTTGACGCAGTTGCGCAAAGAGTTACTCAAAGTCGATGAGCAATTTATGAAACTTCTCGAAGCACTTGCCGCACAAAACGAAGGTATCTCCGCTTCGCTTATTCAAGAAATTTTAAAAGAGATGAACAGCTCGACCGCCAAAATGATGCGTGCGGCAAACGAAGCAAAAGAAGCGATTAGCGAGCGCATCGAACAACTTAAAGCCGAAGCGTTTGTTTTAGAAAAAACGTTCAAAGAAAAAGCCGAAAAAAGACTCGAATCCTTCAAAAAAGACGTCAACGAGTTTGAAAAAATCGCAACATCCAAAGTCGAGTCTTTGAAACAATTCGAATTTGAGAACGAAAAAGCAAAACAAGTGGCGCAAGAGGCTAAAAAATTAGGTTTTCATGCATGGAAAGTCGCTAAAAATATGGTCGACGGCGCCGTAAAAAGTGCCAAAGAAGCGATGAAAAAAGAAGAAAAATAGACTTCGTAAATTCTGACATGTAAGAATAATTCTTACATGTCAGTTTGCATTAGTGCATCGCGGGAACGCTAAAGACTATCTTTAAAATAGCGTCGTTGGTCGTATCGTTAGCTTTTGCAATTTCCAAGATAGATTGCCTGCCGGAAGCCGATATGTTCCTATTGGCTAACTCTTTAACCATAAGCTCTTCATCGATATCCGTAAAGGCGGCTAGTTTAGAAAGCGGCGCACTCATCATCGTTTGAAAAATCAATCCTTTTGGGTTGATCGTACGCTCTTGCGGCTGAAACAACGGCATCGCTACAAACACTACTACGACACAAAGTCCTAATAAAAAAGTAAAATGCGTTGAGCGCTTCGTAAAATAGATACGGACGTTATTCCAATTTTTCATTACATGTAAACACGATATTAACACAAAAACAAAACCTAACCATATGTGCAGCACTTCGCCGGAAAGTATTCGGATTTTAAAAAACATCATCACACCGGTTACGGATACGACGCTAAAGAGTATCATTAAGAGACTACTGACAATATTTCGAGCTATAACATTCATCTAACATTCCTTTTTTATGTATTCGAAATTATAGATGAGAGATGTTAATCTTTTGTTAACTACTCGATACCTTGCGCATGCATCAACATCACTTTATCGGTGATAAATTTAACTTTGACGTAACGTTTTTCATCACCCCAAGTACAATCGCTCATACCCGCAAGCGTGTTACACTCGGTTGCTTTACCTAAAATATCGATCACCTGAGCATAACTCATACCGATCTCAATTTTATCGTACTTCTCTTTCGTAAGATTTGAGCATCCGCTCAAAAAAAGTAAAAGCAAGGCAAGACTGATCCATCGCATGAAACTTCCTTTGCTCGAAGATGCTATAGCTTAACATAGTTTGACTGTTTTGCGGCTTTGTTTTAAGAAGAAAAAAGAGAGGTTTTAAAACCTCTCTTGTGTGAAGAAGATAGATTAATATCTGTAGCGTAAAGACAAACGAATATCTTGTGCCGTTTTAACCGCACCTGCCGTCGTATCAACATCCATAGGCGTTCCGGTCCAGCCGAAGAAGGTATCGCTACCGGTATAATCATAGTCGATATACACGTAACTGAGCTGTGCCGTCAAGTTCTTTCCGACAACCGGCATAATGTAGTAGATTTCATAAGCATCGCCGCGTGCAGCAAGTTTTGAACCGACTAAAGTATCCTCACCGTAGGTAAAGCTTCTCCAGTATTTGCTACCGTGGTTATACTCAAGTCCAAGTCTTTGACCTTTCATAATACCGGGAACTTGAACGCCCGTATAAATAGACGAACCAAATTTTTTATCCGTAGAACCAAGCATACCAGGCATATCAACAAGTGCCATGTATGGAGGGGTTGTAGTACCCATCATACCTTTTGCAGCGTTTCCGTTAGGATCTGTTTGACTAAATGCATAAGAGAGGAAGAAAATACTGTCATCTAAGAAATCGCTAATACCGTCACCGATACCGTTAACTTGTAACGATAATGCACCTCCGGTCATATCTCCAACATCTTTAAAATTATATATTGGAGTCATAGCTGTTAACGATCCAAATGGATTACTTGGGTCTGTCATATACATTCCACCAATGCCATGAATGTTCATATCCATCATATTTTTTGCAATAAAGTAATTAGCCATTAATTTATATTGGCCATTGTCAAAAAATTGAATAATCAAGCCCGCTAAATCCATATCAGGATTATTTTCATCATTGATGTACGCAGGATTGAAGCCCATCGTATTCATATTCATAGAATACGCTCCGGTAGTATCTGAAAATCCTCTACCCAAGCAGAGTTTTGCATAAAGACCGGAAATACCCGTTACCTTATCAAAATCAAATTTGAAGCTTGCACCGTCAAATTCCATATTGATATTATGGCTGATCGGCGAAGCCGGATTTTCATTGTCGTTTCTCAAGTTAGCCAAAAATCCGTCAACCGATGGTCTACGACCGAAACTAGCACTGTAATGGACATCACCGAGATCACCGAAATAGAGAAAATAAGCTTCTCGCAAACGAATAGTTGAGTCATTTGGTTTTTGTGAATCGTACCAGTCAAAATTTTGGAAATAACTTGTATTAGCAACGTTATTTTGACCAAATGCTTTATATGCTGCAAGAGAGCCTTTGAAGACTAAATTATCGACAGGTTGCGAAGCCATACCCAAAATTAACTTGTTCGTCCAAATACCGTTATCTTGTTTCTCAGAACCTTGGATTTTATAATCAACATAGTCATATGCCGTTCTAAAATCGACGGTCCATTTGATATTATCGCCGGCATCGTGTGCTTTGACTTCAGAGAGCTGATTTTTAAGTGCTTCAACGTTTACTTTTGCTTGGGCACTTTTAAGCTCCGCCATTTGTGCTTTTAAAGCTTCGATTTCTTGCTTTAACGACTCATCGGCACCGAAAGCCGATGTAAGAGCTGCTCCGACGAGCAGTGGAGCGATGAATTTTTTCATCTTTTTTTACCTTTTTAAGTAAGATTTTTAAACCCGATTAGCAAGAAGGAACGTTGCCGCTGTCGCTTGCGTATTCAACACAGAAATCTTTAATATCTGCCATAAACTTCTCAAATTTATCGCCTTTTAAAAAGGACTCAAGACCAGGATATTTTTTGCTGTATTCTGCAACAAATTTCTCGCCTTTTCCGTCAAATAAAGCTTTCCACTCTGCTTGCGTATGTTGCGTAGCAAATTTAGCACCGTTCATGCCGGCACCCTCTTTCATGTACTTAAGATAGTACTTTTGACCTTTCGCCGCATCTGCCATCGCATGGGTACTCATAAGTCCCAATACAAAAAACGCAGAAACCAATAAACTGATGACTTTTTTCATCATCTCTCCTTTGCATTTTTAATGTAGAGCCATCATAACAAAAGTAAAATAAATTTTAATTTAAAAAACAGTAATAGCAAAAAAATAAGGAATTATTATGTCTACTTTTCTTTACTTTTCTTAAAGAATGCACGAGAATGTCTAATTTTTGGGAATTTTTAGGTTAATTAAACTTTACAATATAGAGCAAACTTTGATCGTTTTAAAACGATCAAAGTTAAAGAAATTTGAGATTAGCAAGAAGGAACGTTACCGCTGTCGCTTGCAAACTCAACGCAGAAATCTTTAATATCTGCCATAAACTTCTCAAATTTATCGCCTTTTAAAAAGGACTCAAGACCGGGATATTTTTTGCTGTATTCTGCAACAAATTTCTCGCCTTTTCCGTCAAATAAAGCTTTCCACTCTGCTTGCGTATGTTGCGTAGCAAATTTAGCACCGTTCATGCCGGCACCCTCTTTCATGTACTTAAGATAGTACTTTTGACCTTTCGCCGCATCTGCCATTGCATGGGTACTCATAAGTCCCACAAGTAAAAATGCTGAAACTACGAAACCGATAAACTTTTTCATAGAAATTCCTTTATGTTTAGTTGTGAAATTATAGTAACGCAAAGAGGCTAAAAGCTAGTTGAAGATAAAAAGTAATATATATAATAAAAAAATATAATAAATTTACTATCTTTATCACTAAAATACACTATTTTATCATGCAAATTAATCGTTAAAATCTGGACAATGTTGAAAAAGCTAAAGTTAAAAGAAAGAGCCTATAATATAATGCTACTGTTGACCAAAGAAAGACAGATAAGAAAGCGAATAAATAAGCTTTTAATTGATTTTTTTCCAAGAAAGACCGCCTTTGTAGAAGACGAAATAGTGGATAATCGAGTGAGGGAATCACGGAACTGGCGGCGACCTACGTTTCCATCCCAGTAAGGGAAAGTATTATCGGCGATGAAGAGCTTAGCTTCCTGGTTCGAAATGGGACAGGGCGTTTCCTCTTCTCAATAGCCACCAGAATCGTGAATTAAATCTATTGTCGCATTATAGCGAAATAGGCTTAATTCACCATTCTTTTGGTGATTTTAGTATTGTCTGTCAACAAAGCGCTTTACACTTAATAAGGAAGTGAAATAGCATTATCATACAATATACTTCATACGAAAAAGCAGAAGCTTTTTTGTGCTTTAGTATTTGCTACTTTAGCTTGGACTTCGTTCAAGCGTTAAAAGTAGGTTAATATAGAATAAGCCAAACGACCTATTAGTACTGGTCAGCTAAAGGGCTCTCACCCATTACACACCCAGCCTATCAAACATGTAGTCTTCATGAGGTCTTCAGGGAAAGTTCATCTTGGAGTTGGCTTCCCGCTTAGATGCTTTCAGCGGTTATCACATCCGAACATAGCTACCGGGCGATGCTCTTGGCAGAACAACCCGTACACCAGTGGTTCGTTCGACCCGGTCCTCTCGTACTAGGGTCAACTCTCCTCAACTTTCCTACGCCCACGGCAGATAGGGACCGAACTGTCTCACGACGTTCTGAACCCAGCTCGCGTACCGCTTTAAATGGCGAACAGCCATACCCTTGGGACCTGCTCCAGCCCCAGGATGCGATGAGCCGACATCGAGGTGCCAAACCTCCCCGTCGATGTGAGCTCTTGGGGGAGATCAGCCTGTTATCCCCGGGGTACCTTTTATCCTTTGAGCGATGGCCCTTCCACACAGAACCACCGGATCACTATGACCGACTTTCGTCTCTGCTCGAGGTGTATCTCTCACAGTCAAGCTGGCTTGTACCATTATACTCTACGAACGATTTCCAACCGTTCTGAGCCAACCTTTGTAAGCCTCCGTTACTTTTTAGGAGGCGACCGCCCCAGTCAAACTACCCACCAGACATTGTCCTGAACATAGATAATATGTCCCAGTTAGCTATCAGAATAAAGAAGAGTGGTATCTCAACAATGGCTCAGGTGCAACTGGCGTCACACCCTCAAAGCCTCCCACCTATCCTGCACATCTTTATCCCAACAGCAGTGTCAAGCTATAGTAAAGGTCCACGGGGTCTTTCCGTCTTGCCGCGGGTAGGAGGAATTTTCACCTCCACTACAATTTCACTGGATTCCTGGTCGAGACAGCTCCCATCTCGTTACGCCATTCATGCAGGTCGATATTTAATCGACAAGGAATTTCGCTACCTTAGGACCGTTATAGTTACGGCCGCCGTTTACTGGGGCTTCGATCAATGGCTTCGCTTGCGCTAACCACATCAATTAACCTTCCAGCACCGGGCAGGCGTCACACCCTATACATCCTCTTACGAGTTAGCAGAGTGCTGTGTTTTTGGTAAACAGTCGGGAGGGACTCTTTGTTGCAACCTTTTCCGCTTTTTGGAGCAAGTCCATATACAGAAGGAGGCACACCTTATACCGAAGATACGGTGCTATTTTGCAGAGTTCCTTAACCAGATTTCTTCCACGCGCCTTAGAATACTCATCTCACCCACCTGTGTCGGTTTACGGTACGAGCAATAATAGATATACTTAGAAACTTTTCTTGGCTCGACGGCATCAACGATTCACCATCCACTCCGAAGAGCATCAAGTGCCTGTCAGGTCTCGAATATAAGATGACGGATTTGCCTGTCATCTAATCTACACCCTTCGAACAACTATTCCATCAGTTGCCTCGTTTAGCCCTAAGCGTCCTTCCATCGCGCTCTATTATTGGTGTTGGAATATTAACCAACTTTCCATCGACTACCCCTTTCGGACTCGTCTTAGGTCCCGACTAACCCTACGATGACGAACATCGCGTAGGAAACCTTGGGTTTTCGGCGAAGGGGATTCTCACCCCTTTTATCGCTACTCATGCCTGCATACTCACTTCTAGCCGCTCCAGCGCTCCTTACCGGTACACCTTCAATGCTGACTAGAACGCTCTCCTACCACTCTACTATGTAGAATCTACAGCTTCGGTGGATAACTTTAGCCCCGTTATATTTTCCGCGCAGAATCGCTAGACCAGTGAGCTGTTACGCTTTCTTTAAAGGATGGCTGCTTCTAAGCCAACCTCCTGGTTGTTTAAGCAACTCCACATCGTTTTCCACTGAGTTATCACTTAGGGACCTTAGCTGGTAGTCTGGGTTGTTCCCCTTTTGACGACGCATTTTATCACCCGCCGCCTGACTGCCATGATTACATATACGGTATTCGGAGTTTGACAGGGTTTGGTACCTTGGTATAGGCCCTAGCCCAATCAGTGCTCTACCCCCGTATACTACAACATGACGCTATACCTAAATATATTTCGGAGAGAACCAGCTATCACGAAGTTTGATTGGCCTTTCACCCCTATCCACAAGTCATCCCAAGACTTTTCAACGTCAGCGAGTTCGGTCCTCCACTAGCTCTTACACCAGCTTCAACCTGCTCATGGATAGATCACTTCGCTTCGGGTCTGCAGCATCTGACTAATTCGCCCTATTAAGACTCGCTTTCGCTACGGCTCCGAGTTTTCTTAACCTCGCCAGATACCACAACTCGCAGGCTCATTATGCAAAAGGCAGTCCATCACCCTGATAAATCATAGGGCTCTGAATGATTGTAAGCAAATGGTTTCAGGTTCTATTTCACTCCCCTCACTGGGGTTCTTTTCACCTTTCCCTCACGGTACTGGTTCACTATCGGTCTGTAAGTAGTATTTAGGGTTGGGAGGTGGTCCTCCCGGCTTCAGACAGAATACCACGTGTTCCGCCCTACTCAGGATACTGCTAAGATGAATCTAGATTTCGTATATGGGACTATCACCCGCTATGGTTAACCTTTCCAGGTTACTCTACTATCTATCATCATTCTACAACGCAGTCCTACAACCCCTGTTGCAAGCAACAGGTTTGCCCTCTTCCAAGTTCGCTCGCCGCTACTATCGGAATCTCTATTTGATTTCTTCTCCTCTGGCTACTGAGATGTTTCACTTCGCCAGGTTCGCCCCCCGCAGGGTAACTGATATCACTATCAGCTGGGTTGCCCCATTCGGATACTTACGGATCAAAGCCTCTTGACGGCTCCCCGTAACTTTTCGCAGTCTAGTACGTCCTTCATCGCCTCTTACAGCCTAGGCATCCACCATTCGCTCTTAATAGCTTACCTATTTGTATTCTAATGCACATTTCACTCCCTTATTAAATGTAATGAAACATTCAACAAGTTGTAAATTGTTTTTTTGCGTTTTGTTGACTTTGACAATATTAAATTAAATAACTTTAGACTAAAAAAGTCTAATATCAACTCTTACATGTAAGAACTGATATTAAACTTCTTCTTTCTTAAACAATGTCTTTTAAAAAGATCGGCGTTACGCAGTGATTGGCGTTAGCAACGAGGCGAGAAGTTTGCTTGTGACGGGAGTGTACATAAAGTACATGACCGAACAATCAAACGCACTCAACGATGTTGATGACGTCTAGCACAAGTAACTGGTGGAGAATAGCGGGATCGAACCGCTGACCTCCTGCGTGCAAAGCAGGCGCTCTCCCAGCTGAGCTAATTCCCCATGGTGGGCTTAAGAGGACTCGAACCTCTGACCTTACCCTTATCAGGGGTACGCTCTAACCACCTGAGCTATAAGCCCCTTTTCATTCATTTCTTCAATCTCTCAAAACTAAATAAGCAACCAAGCTATTCTCGCCGAGACACCATTGTGAGATAGTGTCTCTTATACTCTAGAAAGGAGGTGATCCAACCGCAGGTTCTCCTACGGTTACCTTGTTACGACTTCACCCCAGTCGCTGAACCCACCGTGGTCGGTAACTAGTTTAGTATTCCGGCTTCGGGTGAATTCAACTCCCATGGTGTGACGGGCGGTGAGTACAAGACCCGGGAACGTATTCACCGTAGCATATCTGATCTACGATTACTAGCGATTCCAGCTTCATGGAGTCGAGTTGCAGACTCCAATCCGAACTGAGACGCGTTTTTAAGATTTGCTCCACCTCGCGGTATCGCCTCTCTTTGTACGCGCCATTGTAGCACGTGTGTAGCCCTGGGCATAAGGGCCATGATGACTTGACGTCGTCCTCACCTTCCTCCTCCTTGCGAAGGCAGTCTGATTAGAGTGCTCAGCCGAACTGTTAGCAACTAATCACGAGGGTTGCGCTCGTTGCGGGACTTAACCCAACATCTCACGACACGAGCTGACGACAGCCGTGCAGCACCTGTCTCTTGGTTCTAGTAAACTAGCACTCTCGTATCTCTACAAGATTCCAAGGATATCAAGCCCAGGTAAGGTTCTTCGTGTATCTTCGAATTAAACCACATGCTCCACCGCTTGTGCGGGTCCCCGTCTATTCCTTTGAGTTTTAATCTTGCGACCGTACTCCCCAGGCGGCACACTTAATCTGTTAAGTGCATTACTGCAATGACTAGCATCGCAACAACTAGTGTGCATCGTTTAGGGCGTGGACTACCAGGGTATCTAATCCTGTTTGCTCCCCACGCTTTCATGCCTCAGCGTCAATAATGTTCCAGTAGATCGCCTTCGCAATCGGTATTCCTGGTGATATCTACGGATTTTACCCCTACACCACCAATTCCATCTACCTCTCCCATATTCTAGTAAAACAGTTTCAAAAGCAGTTCAACGGTTAAGCCGTTGGATTTCACTTCTGACTTATATTACAGCCTACGCATCCTTTACGCCCAGTGATTCCGAGTAACGCTTGCACCCTCCGTATTACCGCGGCTGCTGGCACGGAGTTAGCCGGTGCTTATTCATAAGGTACCGTCATTATCTTCCCTTATAAAAGGAGTTTACACACCGAAATGCGTCATCCTCCACGCGGCGTTGCTGCATCAGGGTTTCCCCCATTGTGCAATATTCCCCACTGCTGCCTCCCGTAGGAGTCTGGACCGTGTCTCAGTTCCAGTGTGCCTGATCATCCTCTCAGACCAGGTAGGCGTCATTGCCTTGGTAGGCCGTTACCCCACCAACTAGCTGATACCATAAAGCCCCATCCTTTAGCAATAAATCTTTCCCAACCTACCTTTTGATAGGCTGGAGTATGGGGTATTAGCAGTCGTTTCCAACTGTTGTCCCCCACTAAAGGGCAGGTTAGCTATACATTACTCACCCGTGCGCCACTAACGAAATAAGCAAGCTTATTTCATCCGTTCGACTTGCATGTGTTAAGCACGCCGCCAGCGTTCACTCTGAGCCAGGATCAAACTCTCCATTAAAATGTTCTTTAGCAAAGGAAACCTTTGCTAAAGAACCAAATACTAAAGCACGAAGCAAAGCTTCTGTCCTTTGTATCCTTCATAAATGAAGTTTGATTTATCTCTTTTATTCCGAAGAGTTGATAATCTCTTACATGTTTGCGTCCTAGCTCGGTCGCTTATTTAGATTTCAAAGATTGAATTTGACATTGTTAAAATGGTAATGAACGTGAAGCTAATCCCCTACTTTGGGGGCTTCTCTTTAACCCCGTTCTCTCAAACGAGGACGAAATTATATACCCAGACTCCTTAAAAGAAGGTTAAAGAAAAGAGGCTTTCGGCATCTTTTTTATTCTTGTTCAGAATGATTAATTTTTTGTTTAACCTCTTTCCATATAATAGTAAATCGAAAAATTGCATTTTCTGATTTGATTGAGGTAAAATGCGCTTTTGATTTTATGTTTAATTGACAAGGAGAACACTATGGGACTGTATGACAGAGACTACATACAACAACACTCTCAAGAGGGTATTTATGAGCATACAAGGATCAATGAAAGCTCCTTAGGAGTTTTTATTAAGCAAACCTACCAGCTTTTTGCCGCTTCATTATTAGCCGCAAGTGCCGGTGCATATGTCGGAATCGGTATGGCAAGTGCCATCGCTTCTTGGTATTGGGGACTCGTTATTTTAGAGTTTATCGTTTTATTCGGACTCTATGCGGCAAAACGAAAAGCCGGTTTAAATATGATCTTACTTTTTGCGTTCACATTTTTAACCGGTCTTACATTAACACCGCTTCTCTCCTCTATTCTGGGTTTAAAAGGCGGTTCAAGTATCGTAGCCAACGCTTTTATCTTGACGACGGTCGCTTTCGGCGGACTTTCCGTATTTGCGATGAATACCAAACGCGACTTTTCTGCAATGGGGAAAATGCTTTTCATTACCCTGATCGTCATTGTGGTTGCGGGTATTATTAACATCTTCTTTCATAGCCCTATTTTACAGTTGGCAATTGCGAGCATTAGCTCTATTTTGTTTAGTGCGTTTATTCTTTACGATACGCAAAATATTATCAGAGGTGCTTACGAAACACCGATTGAAGGTGCAATAGCATTGTATTTAGATTTTTTAAATCTTTTTATCTCACTTTTGCAAATTCTTGGAATTTTCGGCTCACGCGACGAATAAGCTTTGTAGTGCTTGAGAGGAAAAGGGGTGGGAGGCATTCTGTGCTTCTCGCCCCTTTTTAGTTTCATTTCATAGACATGTCATCTTACATGTAAAGCCGAGATCTACCCTAAAGGTTCATTGACCTTGATGTCGCATTGGTTTGATTTATCGCATTTGATATTGGCATCAAAATAGAATATCTTACTCACGTCTATTTTTGCGCCTTGCAATTTCAAAAAGGCTTCCATCGATCTTCCGCCTGCGGAGCAATTCAGAATCACGACTTTTCCTTTAGGTAATTTTGCTGCAAATTCTTGTGCGCTTAATTTCCCCGCTTCGATATTGATCGCGCCTTTAATATGTCCGTTGGCGTATTCGGAGGGGCTTCTCACGTCAATGATTGCGACATTACTCGGTACGGTTCCTGCCATGATATGGGCTTTATACCATTCACCGTCCACGGTTCCTTCATCAGCTCCTAATTTTATACCTTCAACGAAGGCATCTTTTTTAGGTGTTTCTGCTTTAGCTTCTACTTTTTTTACACCGCCTGCGGTTGTTTGGTTACCCGATTCTTTCCATTCCGGGTATCCTCCGGCGTAGACGCTTATTTTTTTGTAGCCTAAGGTTTCAAGTTTTTTTGCCAAGTTATGTGATTTTGCGCAATCGTATCCTTCACAAAAGGTAATAATCGAGGTTGTTTTATCGCTTGGCAAGCGTCCGATAAATTGATCGACATCGGCGTCATGGATATGCATCGCTCCGGGAATACTTCCGGCAAGGTATTTAGCGTAGGGGCGTGCATCGATCAAGAGTGCGCTTTCGTTTTTAAATGCTGCTTGGGCTACGGGCGTTCCTACTTCTAAGTAACTTTTTGTTTTCCATTCAGGTTCACCGGCTTGGTAAAGTTTTACGTTGGTATAGCCTTTACCTTTAAGGTATCCTGCAACGATCGGGCTTTTTTCACATTCCCATCCGCCGCAATAGACGATAATCTCTTTATCTTTTGCTACTTTCTCCAATTGTCCGATATATTTCTCTATTTCGGTATCGGGAATATTAAGGCTAGAGGGAATCGTCCCTGCTAGGTATTTTGGGTGCGGTCTTGCATCGATCAAGAGTGCTTTTGCGCCGCCTCGCGTTCCGTTTCCGATCGCTGCTGCTACGTAATCGTACGTTACGTTCTCCAAGCGGTATTGTTCGATCAAGCTTTTAACTTTTGCGCTGGGTTCTGTTTGTACTTTCTCTACCGCTGCTTGGCTCGCTTCGGGTTGGCTACTTGCGCACCCTCCGAACAAAAGCCCCGCTACGATCACGCTACTTGCTATACTTCTTAGTCTCATGTTTTCTCCTTATAATATGGTTATATTTTTCGTCTCTTTAATGATGTTCTCGCAACTCGCCGACCGATAAAAAAACATCGAAAAGTTTATAGATTGCAACAGCAACACCGATAGAGCCTACTACGATCAAAATTTCTCCGAGATGAGGAGCCACATAGTTAAAAGGCTTTGAAAGCGCATAAAAATCATATTTTTCATACCCTACGCCGAAGCGATTGGACATAGGATTGGCATTACCTCCGTAAACAAAAAGGTAACGTCCGACATAACCGCCGATAACGACCGAAATCGAGGCTATTAAGGTAAATATAGGTTTTCTAGGCTTAACAATACATAAAAACGGTAAGGTCAACGTTAGAAAGATGTAACCGATAAAATAGACGTAACGAAACGGCCCAAAAAGGATTAAAAATGCCCAATCTTTATCAACGGTCATATAGGCAAATATTTCGTATACTCCTAAAATCGATACAAAAAATAACATCGCTTTTCGATTAAGTTCCATTAATGCACCGTATTCGTGTTTTTGACGATGAGCCAAAAAGCTGACGATTCCCATAACGCCTAAAGATGAAACAAAAGCGGAAATGATGAAATAAAACGTCAGGAACGGGAATTCCGTCCATAGATGGCGTGCCGTATTCATCGAAAAGAGTTTCGCTTGAATGTAATATTCGATCAAATCAACGATAATGCTTAAGACCAAGATCGGTAACGCCAGACGTTTTGCCCATGCCCTTTTATGCGTGAGCACCAAATAGATTTCAAACAAAACAAAAGGAATGTACGTACAATAAAGCGGTAACATCAGCCACATACCCGCACCAACGTTGGGCGTTAGCACCATCCACACCATATTTAACATGTTAAGATCCGTCGCGATCGTAAACAGACCCGCAAAGACCATAGCGATACCGGCAACCATAAAACCTGCCGCCGCTTTTTCGACCAAATGAAAGTTCATCAGTTCCGCTAAAGCGACCAAGAAGATGATGCCGCTTCCCGTGTAAATCATGTACATGTAATTGACGATAAAGAGCGTCCATGGAATGTTGCGGTTGACCTCTCCGACGTCTCCGAAAACCGCAAGTCGCATCGCTTCTTTAAGCTCTAAACTCGTCGGATTGAGTCCGGAAGCATGCGCATTGGCCGCCGCACTGAAATAACGCACGTCGAAAATTTCGTAAATTCCAAACGCCGCCAATGCTAAAAGCACGTAAGCAAATAGCATCGTTTTATTCAATAATAGCCCTCCGATCGTCGTCTTGTTAATGTCAAGACCGATAAAGCTTATTTTCTCCATTCTTTACTCCTTCGTTCGCGAGCTTGCGCATACAAGGGTTGGATTTCGTCCCACGTATGAATTTTCGTGTGATGCGAAACGCTCTGTTTGGCATACGTTTCGTCATCGGGTAAAATATAAAACAGTTTCGGAAGCGTTCCGGTATGCTCTTTTTGGAAGAAAAAGCGTTTGGTTTTTAACAACTTCACGATATCGCTGTTTTCATCGTCCAAATCGCCGAATACGCGAACTTTCGTCGGACAGGTCGCTTGACATGCCGTCGTTCCGCCTTCAACTAAAGAGCGGTGATCGCAAAACGTACATTTATCGACCGCAACCATCGTATCGTCGACAAACCTCGCATCGTACGGACATGCTTCCATACAACCTTTACACAAAATACATTTGTGCGCGTCGACTTTGACGATTCCTCCCCCTGCAAAATGGCTGGCATTGGTCGGACAAACGTTGACGCACGGCGCGTCGATACAATGGTTGCATTGAGAGGGGTAAAGATTGATAAACGGTTTCCCGAAAATCGTACCCTCAACCACACCGATCCAAATACGTTGTTTGTCCGCACCGAGCTGAACACCGTTTTCCTCTTTACATGCAACTTCGCACGCTTTACAATTGATACAGTTTTGATAATCTAATGCCATTGCGTAATTCATAGCTTACACCTTTTTAATCGAGACGATCGTGTCGTGCATATTCGCACAACCGTGAACCGGTTCGATCGTATCTTCTATAATCTCGTTATCGCTCGCACCGTTTCGGTGTGCAAACGTTAACCCTTCGGATTTCGCACCGAATCCGTGAATGTAAAAAACGGTTTGCGGAACGATTTTAGGCGTCGGATACGCTTTAATGCGCACGCGTCCTACACGACTGCTCACTTCTACCGTATCGCCGAATGCAATACCGAGTGCTTTGGCCTCTTGGTCGTTGATCCAGATATAATTTTCGCGCATCAACTCCAAAAGCATAATGTTGTTTTGAGAAGAATTTTGCGTAAATTGCGCGTGACGGCCGGAAATAAATTTGAACTGACCGGAGGGAACTTTCACAAACTCTTCGTCTTTCCATGTCGGCATCGGGTCTACGCCGCGACTTTCCATACTTCCCAAATAGCATTCGACCTTTTTATTCGGCGTATTAAACGAACGTTTCAAATCGGCGATATCGACGGGATTGACGCATAAATCATGTAAAAACGTCTCGGCATCGTACTCTTCTTCCAATTTTAGTACCGAATAAAACTTCCTGTCTTTGGGATAACATTGATAGGTGTTGTTATCGATTTTCTTAAAATAAGAGAGCATATTCGGATAGAAAACGCCTTTTTCGCGCAAAATCCCCCATGCTTCCTCGCCGTATTTTTCCACGAACAGATGCTTATTCGTCTCTTCTTGCGAATGCATAAACGGCTCGGAAAGATCAAAACCGTTTTCTTCGTAAAACTCTGCTTCGTCGGCATCTTCGAGTTCGTCTTGAACGTCTTCGTCATACTTTTTCGTAATTTCCCAGAGCGGTTTGGAAAGTTTTTGAGCCAATCCTCGCATGATTTCAATAACAGGCTTGGTCTCATACATCGGATCGATCGCCTTCTCGCGTACCGCAATAGCCGGTTCGATTCCCGCAAACGATTGAACGGGATCTTCGCGCTCCAAATAGGTACATTCCGGCAAAATAACATCTGCCATCATCGCCGTATCGCTCGGCATTGTATCGATGACGACGACCAAGTCCATTTTTTCAAACATCTGACGCGTTTTTGCCGTATTGGGAACGGAGAGCATCGGATTTTGTTTATAGACGAACATGCCGCGAATCGGATACGGAGATTTTCCTTCCGCAACCATATTACGCCAGCCGACCCACGTTCCGGTTGCGCCGACGACGGCTGCCAAGTTTTTATCGATACGCGGTTTGGCTTGTGCATACATCGGAGCGGTCGTCGTATGCTCACCCAAAGGAAGCTTTTTACCGAACACGATACCGCCTTTAACATCGATACCGCCGCCAAGCGCACTAAAGAGTGCCATAGCCCGACGAAGTTGGAAGTCGTTTTTCGACCATGTCGTACGTCTGCCTTGATAATAAACCGCTTGCGGCGCATTCGCCATAAAATCGTGAGCGATTTTACAGATGGTCGCAGCAGGAATGCCTGTAATTTTTTCCGCCCATTCGGGAGTGTATTCGTTCTCGATAATGTGTTTTTTGTATTTATCGAAATCGACGAAGTTTTTGGCGACATAACTACGATTGTAAATTTGGTCGCTGATCGCAACGTAGGTTAACGCCAAAACAAACGCCAAATCGGTTCCCGGTTTAATGGGCACGTAAGTATCCGCATGCATGGCGGAATTGGTAAAGCGAGGATCGACGACGACGAGTTTCATACCGCGTCCGCGCGTTCGTTTGAACATATCCATCGTATCGGGCGTTAAAATCGCTTCGGCACGGTTTGCACCCGCCATAATAACGTATTTGGCGTTTTCCAAATCTGCTTGTCCGTAACCGCCGATGGTTAACGTATAACCCGATACCGCCGTTTGAAGGCAAATCGTCGAGTGGTTCAAGAAATTCGACGAACCGAATTTATCCGCCATAAACGTTTTAAACGTATGTTCCGCCAAACCCTCGCCCGCACAATATCCGATACACGAGCGATTGTCTTTTTCTTCGTCTAAAATTTTCACGAGTTTTTCTTGGATAAACGCATAAGCTTCGTCCCAGCTTGCACGACGGTACTTTCCATCACCCCTTTGTCCCGTGCGGATTAAAGGGTACTTCAAACGATCGGGATCGTAAAGCGCATGAATGCCGGCAACCCCTCTAGCGCATAGCATATTGCGCGATTTAGGGAAATACGGATTAGGATCGAGTTTCGTAACAATGCCGTTTTTAACCGTTGCGATCGCGGCGCATTTATTGACGCACATTTCGCAAATCGTCGGAACTTGTTTCAACAAAGGAAGTTCTTTGGACTTTTTTGCATTTTCAGCAAGAATAGACGTCTGACTTAACGCCGTTCCCCCGACAATACTTAAAGCCACGCTCCCTTGAAGAAATCTCCTTCGTGAGATCTCTACTTTCATCTTATGGTTCTCCGCTATGATTTGAGATAAAAGGGCTTAAATGCCCTAGAAATAACTATTTCACGGCACATTGTAGAGGCTGTTTCTTTAGATTATTATTAAGAAGAATTACTTTTATAAGTTTTTTAAATTAAAGTAGAATCTGAGGCTCGATTTTAAGGGCTTATCATAAAAATAAAAAAAATTTATCTCTTTTATAATATTAGGTAAACTTTTTAGTATTTTTTACCATTTTAGTAAAATTTTAATGACATTTTTGCATTTTTTTAATGTATTGAATTCAGAAAAAGGAAAAAACAAGAAGAGGCATAATGCCTCTTTTGATGGATGAGAGATTATTTTTGCGCGGCTTCTTTGGTGCAATTACTACCGTCGCCTTTGAGTTCGACTTTGATCTTTTTGGCTTTTTTGGGTTGAGCATCGTTTTCGTACAAGATCGCTTTAATGTCGTTGGAGAAATTTTCAATGCAATCGCTCTTCCCTTTCGTGGTATCTAAAATCAATACGCGCGTTTCGGCTTTCGTTTGAGCGGCTTCGCTGGCATTGAGATCGCACTCTTTTTCGAGCAATCGATTGATTTTTTCGTTGAGCACTTCCAACGAGCCGTTTTGATCGTGTTGATTGGCGTAAATGATGTCTGAGACTTCTTTTTGAAAAGTCTCTACGCAATCATTGATGCGGGCTTGGTCGGCGGCGAGCATCCATGGAACGATAATCGGTAAAGTTAATATAACTTTTTTCATCTTTTCCTCCTATAATTTTTACCATTATATAATAAAATTATAAAAATATTTACTTTTATTAATTATCTTGGAAGAAACACCATAGCGTTCCGTAGAAAAAAGACGCAAAAGCGAAAAAGCCGTTTCGTGTAAGAGCAAAAATCTTGCCCTTACGCGACTTAAAAAGAGGGTTGAATGCTTTTATGGGTAAGAAAATCGGTCGTACTATCGATCAGTGCGTCTTGGACGCGATCTTTAAGACAGCAGAGGTAAAACTGACGTAAGAGTCTAATATCTTTAATTTGCGCTACATGTAAGAGTCCTTGCTTGACTTCGTCCTCGATAATATACTTAGACAATATCGAAACCGTAGGCACTCCGTTGAGCGGAGATTTTAAGAGCGTCTGTTTGATCGTCGTCGAACTGGTAGCAATTCCTTTGACGTTAAAGTTTTTACAATCCACGTCTATTTGACGGAACATTTCGTAAATCACGCGGCGCGTATTGGACTCTTCTTCACGGCAAATCCAATCAAACGTAAACAAATCTTCTTTCTTTAAAAGCGTCGGAAGTTTGCTTCGACTCACGACGACCAGTTCGTCTTCCATCCATTCTCTATACGTTATATTGGGATTGAAGATAGGCGATTCGATCAGCGCAAGATCGACTTTTTGTTGCAGTAAAAGTTCCGTCAATTCCGAAGAGGTCGCGACTTTTGTCAGTACGCGGTTGGAAATAACTTCTTGAATATCGTTTAAAAAGTCGGGCAAAATATAATTGCCGATGACCGGAGATGCGCCTAAAATAAAAAGCATCTCTTTATTGATCAGGCGTAAAACCTCTTTTTCCGTCTCTAAAATTTGCTTCTCAAGCTTGAGCAAGGCTTGATAAAGTGCCTCTCCCGCTTTCGTCAAATTGATCCCGTTTTTTTTACGATCGACGATTTGAATACTCAAATAATCTTCAAGGTATTTGATTTGCTGCGTTACGGCAGGCTGACTAATCCCCAACTTTTTAGAAGCTTTGGAGAAACTGCGTTCTCTTACGACGGTTAAAAACGTCTCAACTTTGCCAAAATCTTTAAACATAGATTGACCTATCACTCTAGAGAGTTCTTAGAAAACTCTTTTCACGCTTCTAAGGCATCGCCTAAAAAGCTATGCTAACGCCAAGTTTCCTTCGGCAGGAAGCCCACGCACCTTAGCCTCTTTGACAAGAAGCCTACATGTTAATAACACAATGCCGTATTACCGCTATCGCTAGCGTAATGATACAAAAATTCGTAAAGATGTGCGACGTCATTTTCTTTCAACGGCTTTGCCGAAGGACATAAGGTTTGCAATTCGTTCGCAAGTTGCTTCGCGTCGAATAAAGACTGCCATTCATTTTGCGTATGTTTCTTCGCCATCACGTTGCCGCTAAAACCGCAAGCCGTGCGAAAGTAACTCTTATAAAGAGTAGCACCTTGATTGATGTCCGCAAAAAGGGAAATGGTGCCGATAAGACAGAGGGTAACAAAAGCGGTAGTATATCGTTTCATGGTTTCTTCTTTACTGTTCAATCGTAACATGTAAGGGCAAATCATCGACTTGCCCTCACCTCTTTTTCCTTGACATGCCATCTTACATGTAAAGCCGAGATTTACCCTAAAGGTTCATTGACCTTGATGTCGCATTGGTTTGATTTATCGCATTTGATATTGGCATCAAAATAGAATATCTTACTCACGTCTATTTTTGCGCCTTGTAATTTCAAAAAGGCTTCCATCGATCTTCCGCCTGCGGAGCAATTCAGAATCACGACTTTTCCTTTAGGTAATTTTGCTGCAAATTCTTGTGCGCTTAATTTCCCCGCTTCGATATTGATCGCGCCTTTAATATGTCCGTTGGCGTATTCGGATTGGCTTCTCACGTCAATGATTGCGACATTACTCGGTACGGTTCCTGCCATGATATGGGCTTTATACCATTCACCGTCCACGGTTCCTTCATCAGCTCCTAATTTTATACCTTCAACGAAGGCATCTTTTTTAGGTGTTTCTGCTTTAGCTTCTACTTTTTTTACACCGCCTGCGGTTGTTTGGTTACCCGATTCTTTCCATTCCGGGTATCCTCCGGCGTAGACGCTTATTTTTTTGTAGCCTAAGGTTTCAAGTTTTTTTGCCAAGTTATGTGATTTTGCGCAATCGTATCCTTCACAGAAGGTGATAATCGAGGTTGTTTTATCGCTTGGCAAGCGTCCGATAAATTTATCGACATCGGCGTCATGGATATGCATCGCTCCGGGAATACTTCCGGCAAGGTATTTAGCGTAGGGGCGTGCATCGATCAAGAGTGCGCTTTCGTTTTTAAATGCTGCTTGAGCTACGGGCGTTCCTACTTCTAAGTAACTTTTTGTTTTCCATTCAGGTTCACCGGCTTGGTAAAGTTTTACGTTGGTATAGCCTTTACCTTTAAGGTATCCTGCAACGATCGGGCTTTTTTCACATTCCCAGCCGCCGCAATAGACGATAATCTCTTTATCTTTTGCTACTTTCTCCAATTGTCCGATATATTTCTCTATTTCGGTATCGGGAATATTAAGGCTAGAGGGAATCGTCCCTGCTAGGTATTTTGGGTGCGGTCTTGCATCGATCAAGAGTGCTTTTGCGCCGCCTCGCGTTCCGTTTCCGATCGCTGCTGCTACGTAATCGTACGTTACGTTCTCCAAGCGGTATTGTTCGATCAAGCTTTTAACTTTTGCGCTGGGTTCTGTTTGTACTTTCTCTACCGCTGCTTGGCTCGCTTCGGGTTGGCTACTTGCGCACCCTCCGAACAAAAGCCCCGCTACGATCACGCTACTTGCTATACTTCTTAGTCTCATGTTTATCGCTCCTTTATGATTGGGGTTTAGTGATGCGTCTCTTCACTTTCGTCTAAATTAAAAATTTTATCGGCGAAATAGTACATAATCAATGAAAGCCCTATGCCTCCAAAACCGATCATAAACTCCGTCGCGGAAGGAAAGTAGTCGACAAAGCTAGGAGCCAATTGGTATTCGGCGCGTTTAAGCGTCGTCATCGGATATAAAAGCGTATCGTGCACCAAACCGTAACGCATAAAGAAGATACCGACCATACCCGTAATCGAAGCGTAAACGGTTGCTTTGATCGCTTGCGCGTTACTGACCAAAATAACGACGAAAGGAATGAGCATACCGAGGGTTAATTCTCCAAACCAAAAGTTAGGATGCTTGATCGCGTGCATAATCGTTGCGGCACGTTCAGGCATATCGCCGTACAATGCGGTTAAAATTTTCCACACTTCAAAAAAGATCAAGACGGCTAAGAGCATTCCTAAAATTTTAGAGAGCTTGACCAACATCACGCGCACTTTTTCAGGGAAGTTCATTTTGTATTTGAATCCGTACATCAAAAAGATCAAATAACATCCCGTAATCATCGCGGAAAGGATAAAATAAACAGGGTAAAATACGCCGTTAGCGGAAGGTCGTGAAATCAAAAATCCAAAAACGGCACCCAGATTCGAGTGCGCCGCAAGTCCCACCAAAAGACCGCAAATACCGAAAATTTTTGAAAACGTATGGTTCTCTTTAATCGCTAAAAAGAAAAATTCCAAACAAATAAACGTCAAATACAAACCGTAAAGCGTTCCCATCCACCAAATAGCGGACGTCAAACCGGGCGTTAAGACGTTGTAAATAAGCATCGTCACCGGATGCCCGATCTCTAAACCAATGACCGCAAAACCCGAACTAATCGTAATAATCGCACCCGCAATCGCGCGTTTGCCGATTTGTTGAAACTCTTTAATTCCAAATACGTGTCCGATAGAAGAGATAATACAAAGCCCCGTACTGGAGACGACGAAAAAGACGTACATCGAAATCAAAAGTCCCCAAGGATGCTGACGCGTCACGTTATACGCATGGTGTCCGTGCAAAATATAGATGACCGCTCCCGCAAAAAAAGCGGCGACGAGTGCTACGGTTACAAACGCCATGAGTAAATTCAAAGGCGTCTTTTCAAACGAAAAGAGGTTTTTTAAAGAAATCGCATTCATGGCGCGCTCCTACAAAATATAAAATAGTTTTGGTTTCGTACCCAAGTGCTCTTTGACTCGGCGGTACTCGTGTTTGGCCAATAGTTGTGAAATTTCGCTATTGGGGTCGTCCAAATCGCCGAATACGCGAACTTTCGTCGGACAGGTCGCTTGACATGCCGTCGTCGTTTCGCCGTTGGCGAGTCTGGTATCGGAACAAAACGTACACTTATCGACGGTCATCGTTCGTTGATCGACATAACGTGCATCGTACGGACATGCATTGATACAATACGTACACAAAATACATCGCGTCGGATCGACCATGACCATTCCATCAGGACTGTAATGCGTCGCATTGGTCGGACATACCAGTTGGCACGGCGCATTTTCACAATGCTGGCATTGGCTTGGATGATAGGTTTGCGAAGCGATCGAAATATTCGGATATTCGCCCTCCGCCTCTTTGACGCCGACCCAAATTCGATAGTGATCGGGCAACAACAATACGCCGTTTTCTTCTTTACATGCGCTTTCGCATGCTCTACAGTTAATACAATTTTTGTAATTAAGTGCCATTCCGTAACGTGCCATAATTAAACCTTTCTAATTGCTACGATGGTGTCGTGAAGACAGGATGATCCGTGCATCGGTTCAATTCCGTCTTCGAGTATTTTTGCGTCGTTACCGCCGTTATTGTGCGCCAAATGAAGCGCGCTGGAACTGACGCCGAATCCGTGAACGAAAAAGAGCGTATCGGGTCCGATTTTTTCGGTCGGATACGCTTTAATCGTCGTTTTTCCTACCGGACTCGATACTTCGAGCTTGTCGCCGAACTGAATGCCCATTTTCAATGCAACCCTTTTATTGATCCATGCGTAATTTTCGGGAACTAAATTGAGCAGTAAACGGTTATTGGCCGTACCCGATTGCGTAAATTGCGCGTGGCGTCCGGTAATAAAACGGAATTTTCCTTCCGGAATCGCCATCTCATACTCTTTTTTCCAAACGGGCATCGCGTCGATACCTTTTTTCGTAAGCGAATCGAGCACGCATTCGATTTTACCGGAAGGCGTATTGAACTTCAAATTACGAACCGAATACGCGCGCTTATGCTCCGGATAGTACTCGTAATCGTTGACGCCCGTTTTTTTGAAGTATTCGTTCATATTGGGGTAGAAAACGCCTTTTTCTTTGAGGATTTCCGCCGCGCCTTCGTATTTTTCGACGGCATGTACGTTGAGCTCTTCTTGATCGTGGGCAAACGCTTTCGTGAGGTCGAATTCCGCGTATACCGTCTCTTCGTCATCGTCTTCAATAGCGCTTTGAACGTCTTCGTCGTATTTTTTCGTAATTTCAAAAAGCGGTTTTGAGATTTTTGCGCTCAACCCTCGCATAATTTCCATCACGGGTTTGCTCTCAAACATCGGTTCGACGACTTTGTTACGTTGAGCGATGGAAGGCTCTATGCCGCCGTAAGAGACGACCGGATCGGTACGTTCCAAGTAATTACATTCCGGTAAAACGACGTCGCTTAGCATGACCGTATCGCTCGGCATCGTATCGATCGTGACGACGAGATCCAGTTTTTTCAAAAACTCTTCGGTTTTTTTCGCATTAGGCATGTTGTGCATCGGGTTGTGTTTGTAGTTAAAGAGTGCTCGAATCGGATAAGGATTTCGACCCTCTAACACCATATTTCTGAAAGCGACCCACGAGCCTGAACCGCCCACAACCGCGGCTTCTTTGGACTCGATACGCGGTTTGGCTTGTGCATACATCGGAGCAGGGACTTCATGCTCGACAAGCGGTAAGCTTTTACCGAAGCAAATACCGCCTTTGACGTCTACGCCGCCGCCGAGGGCAGAGAAAAGTGCCATGGCACGTCGAAGTTGAAAGTCGTTTTTCGACCACGTCGTACGTCTACCTTGGTAATAAACCGCTTGTGGAGCCGCCGCCATAAACTCGCGTGCAACTTCGTAAATGTCTTTGGCTTTGATACCCGTAATTTTTTCCGCCCACTCCGGCGTATAATTGTTACTTAAGATATGCTCTTTGTATGTTTCGAATCCGTTGAAGTAATTCTCGACAAAGGCTTTATTGTAACGCTCTTCTTTAATAGCAACGTACGTCAATGCCAAAACAAACGCCAAATCGGTTCCGACGTTAATCGCCAACCATTTATCGCTTTTGGCTGCCGTATTCGTAAAGCGAGGATCGACACATACCAGCTTCGCGCCGCGACCGTTTGTACGTTTGAAAAAGTCCATCGTATCGGGTGTTACGATCGCTTCGGCACGGTTGGCACCTGCCATAATGACGTATTTGGCGTTATCCAAATCCGCTTGACCGTAACCGCCGATCGTAAGCGAATACCCCGAAACCGTCGTTGCCAAACACAAACTAGCGTGATTTAAAAAGTGGGAAGAGCCAAAAAGCGTGAAAAACGTTTTAAACGTATGTTCCGCCATACCCTCGCCCGCACAAAACGCGACGGTCGAACGGTTGTCTTTTTCTTCGTCCAAAATCTTTGTGAGTTTCTCGTTAATGTACGCATACGCTTCGTCCCACGTAACACGTTTGAACTTACCGCTACCCTTTTCACCGTCGCGAATCAAAGGGTATTTTAAACGATCGGGATCGTAGAGGGCTTGAATACCCGAATTACCGCGTGCGCAAAGCATATTTCTGGATTTCGGAAATAACGGGTTCGGATCGAGTTTTTCGACGACGCCGTTTCTGACATGTGCAATTGCCGCGCATTTATTGACGCACATTTCACAGAGCGTCGCTACCTTTTTAGTGTCATTGCCGATTTTCTTAGCAGGGGCACTCGCACTTGCAATCATAGAAGAAGTGCTTAAACTGACTCCTCCTACGACCGACATTGCTACGCTCCCTTGAAGAAATCTCCTTCGTGAGATCTCTACTTTCATCGCTTCTCCTTGTTGTCTTTGGACTTTAAGGTTAGAGCAAAACCGCTCCCCCGAAAAGTGCCTCTTTGTCCTTCCATTGTAAAGGTTAAATCTTAGAAGAAACTTACAATTTCGAGAGATTAAAAGCCCTAAAATAGGAGTTTGGAGCGGAATGCCCTATTTATCGAGATTGGAAATACAAAAAAAATTTTACGTTTTTTGCTTTTTTCACTCAAAAAAGTAAATTTTTATAAACTTTTTGGAGAAAAATATTTTAATTTTTACCAAAAATGACGTAATAAATCAAAATAATTTGTTTAAGCTTTTTTAATAATAAGCCCTAGTTATGGGGATTTTTCTAACTTTTACTTATGTTTATTATAAATAAATTGATATAAAAACTCTTTTTGTAAAAAGTTAATAATTTTTAACTATTATAATTATATTAATTAACTGTAATAATTAAGCTTTGGAAGGAGTACCCCACACAAAAAGTACCTCAAACTCCAAATGGCATTGCGGGTAATTTTGAATGAGCTGTTTGGTCTGTGCGACGCTAAGGCGTTTTTGACCGCCGCTGACGCCGCTTTTTTTAATGTAACGAAATAAAGAGAGGGTGTCTTCAAAGAAGAGCTCAAAGGTTTTGATTTCAAACCGACATGTAAAGCGTTGCTCGATCATTTTCCTAAGCTCTTTTGCATTGGGAAGAAACGAAGGCAACCCGCTAAGGTCGTAAAGCGTTTGAAACGTTCGATCGGTAAAAACGGCAAAAGCAATTTCGTGCGTCCGCGTTGCAACGTACGCTAAAAGGGCTTCGAGATCATTCGCCCATTGCAACGCGGACGACGAAATCAAAAGATCGCAAGGCAGAAACGCCTGCAATACTTCTTGCGATTCAAAATCATCGCATACGACTTCGATCGTATCGTTTTTGGGATGCAACGCGCACATGGCGGGTGCACTGTCGATGCCGACGAAACGTTCGTAGTTCCACGGCAAACGTTTGCACACCGCACCGCTACCGCATCCTAAATCGACTACGCGAGCGGCTCGAGCGGTAATTCCGGCAATCAAATAATCGGCAATAGATTGTTGAAGGGCATTATGTGCATCGTAACGGTACGCGTTTTTGGAAAATTCGTGAACATGCTTGGCTATCATGACGTGGATTTTACCATGAGAGGGCTAAAACTTAAGACACTTAATGCACAAAAAGTTCGAGAGAATATGAGTGTTACGCCGACATATAAGCCTCAAAACATGCAAACTATTGGTCTTCTTTTCATCTCTTAATGCATCGCGAGTCTATAGAATTAAGGAATTTTCGATAAAATAACCTCTTATTTCAACACCCTATACTATCGTAGACCGTGCAAAGCTACGATCGCGGCATGAACCGATCGTATCGGTTTTTATCGCGTTTAACGTCAAACACAACTACAAGGAAAATGCCGATGGAGCGCAAAAAAATTTATAACCCAAACTCGGATGAAAGTTTACAAGATCGCAAAATTTTCGGCGGTAATCCGCACGGTATTTTAAATTTTACCAAAGCCAAATACACGTGGGCCCTCAAACTTTGGGATATGATGGAAGCCAACACGTGGTTTCCGCGCGAAGTCGATACCACGAAAGACGTCATCGACTACAGCCGCAATTTGACCGACGCGGAAAAGCGCATGTACGATTTGGTATGGTCGCAACTCATCAGTATGGACAGTTTCCAAACCAACAATCTTGCCGACAATATCAATCCCTACATCAGTGCGCCCGAAATTAACGCATGCTTGGCACGACAAGCTTACGAAGAGGCGAACCATTCCAAGTCGTATGCCGTCATGGTCGAAGCGATTTGCGACAATACCGACCTGATCTATGAAATGGAAAAACACGACGACGTGCTACGCCGTAAAAACGACTATATCTCCAGCGTTTACGAAGAGCTAGCAGGCGACGTGACCGAAGAAAAACTGGTCTTAGCGATGTTTGCCAATCAAATCTTGGAAGGGCTCTATTTTTACTCCGGATTTACGGCAATCTATGCTTTGGCGCGCGCAGGGAGAATGCTCGGAAGTGCTCAGATGATTCGCTTTATTCAACGCGACGAAATTACGCATCTTTTGTTATTTCAAAACATGATTAATTCCGTCCGAAAAGAGCGACCCGATCTCTTTACGGACGCACTTAAAGCTAAAGTGTACGAGATGTTCGAAAAAGCCGGAGAGTTGGAAATCGAATGGGGTAAATACATCACGCGAAACCAAATTATGGGCTTTACCGACGACATTATCGAAACCTATATTCACTACCTGATCGACGATCGCTTAAGTGCCGTCGGATTTGAGAAACGCTACAACGTCAAGCATCCGATCAAATGGGTCGACGACTTCTCAAAATTTAACGACCAAAAGACCAACTTCTTTGAAGGCAACGTCTCCAACTACAGTAAAGGAAGCCTCTCTTTCGATGATTTCTAATCCCACGCTTTGCGCCCTTCAGTTTGCATACGAAGGGCACTCTTTTGAAGAAAATTTTGCAACGCTCTCATCATTGGTATCGCAAACGCCCGATCACGGTATCGTTTTAGCACCGGAACTCTGTTTAAGCGGCTACAGTTACGATCGTATGCACGAAGCGGCGGCATTTAGTCATAATATGCTTCCCAAACTTGCCAAGCTCTCGCATTTGAAAACCTTAGGTCTCACGCTCATCGAAAGAAAAGAGAACTGTTTTTTCAATACCTTTCATCTCTTTTGCGACGGACACCTCGTCTACACGCAAGCAAAAGCCAAGCTCTTCGCATTGGGCGATGAAATGCGCTATTTTCACGCGGGCAAGCTCGAAGATATTCGTATCGTCCAAATCGAAGGAATAAAAATTGCTGTATTGATTTGCTTTGAATTACGATTTCCCGCTTTATGGGAACGCATCAAGGGAGCAGACGTGATTTTAGTTCCCGCGTATTGGGGCAAACAACGCAAAGACCATTTCGAAACGCTCGGCTCGGCATTAGCGATCGCCGACCAGTCTTACGTCATATGTGCAAATAGTTCGGACGATTCGATGGCGGCTTCTAGCGGGATTATTACGCCTTTCGGCGAAGCGTACCGTGACGATCAAAAAAGTGTTCTTACGCACGCTTTTGATCGACATGAAATTCAAACAATGCGACGATATATTAATATAGGATTGGCGTGAGTATGTCTCAAACGGCTCATTTTAAAGACAAAATTCGCTTTCAAAAAAACAAAAAAATGGCGGATGAAATCGCCAAAATTTTCCCCTTAAGCCCTTCCGTTTACGAGGCGTTTTGCCAAAGTGAACGCGAATTGTTCGTGCCCCAAGGCATGGCATTGCACGCTTACCGGCTCGATGCACTTCCTTTAGCATCCAATCAATGGATCAGTTCGCCTCTAACGGTTGCCAAAATGACCGAAGCACTCAGATGTCAAGGAGCCGATAGCGTTTTGGAAATCGGTTGCGGAAGCGGATACCAAGCATTGATTCTAAGCAAAGTTATTCGCCGCGTCTTTACGATAGAGCGCATCGAACGACTTTTGAAAGAAGCCAGAGAGCGTTTTAAACTTTTGGGTATCTCATCGATTCACACGCGCTTTGACGACGGACAAAACGGTTGGAGGGAGTTTGCTCCGTTTGATCGTATTTTGTTTTCCGCCTCAATCGCCCAAGTGCCTCAAAAAATTTTCGATCAGCTCAAAATCGGCGGTATTTTAGTAGCACCTATCGAAAAAGGCGACCGACAAGTTATCATGCGTTACACCAAAACACACGACGGCTTGAACAAAGAGACGCTTGAAGAGTGCCTCTTTGTTCCCGTCAAAGACGGTAGAGAGTTTTAATACTTTCGTACGATCTGTTTGATCAACAGTTGCGGTGTTACAAGCCCGCGGTAGTCGTTGCGCGAAACCGTAAATAAAATATCCACGCGATCGCCTTGTTTGACGCGTAGATCGTAATTAAAAAAGATCGCCTCCAAGGCATTGCTTCCCTCTTGCAAAATCAGCTTTAAATGTTGCGAATCTCTTCCGATCAAACGATCGACCTTCACCGAGATATTACGCAGCAAAAAGCTCGGTTTCGGGTTTTTTTGCCCGAAAGGCTCTTGATTCTCCAAAATCTCCAATAACTCGAAATCGATCTGATCGGCACTGATTTCACCTAAAAGATCACTATCGGATTCTAACATCTCTTGGGTAAAATGCGCACATGCTTGCTCTAAATTGTATTTAAACCGTTCCAAGTTCGCAATTTCGATCGACACGCCCGCCGCACCTTTATGTCCGCCGTAACCGAGCAACATCGACTCTTGCGAGCGAATCAACTCTAAAATGTCGACGTCTCCGACACCTCTAGCACTTCCTTTGGCTTTATCGTCTTTGATCGAAAAAACGATAGCGGGTTTTTTAAACCGTTTGGAAAGCCGTGAAGCAACGATGCCCACGATACCCTCATGCCACTCTTCGCCCCACGCCACGATAATGTTCGCCTCTTCGTTGACATGTAAAAGCGTCGACTCGAATAAAAGCCGTTCTTCTTCTTTGCGCGCTTCGTTTAAAGAGACGATATAATCGAGTTTTTGTAAAGCTTCGTCCACATTGCGCGTTTTTAAAAACGTATAGGAAAACTTTGCGTCTTCCATACGTCCGGAGCTATTAATAAGCGGAGCGATGAGAAACGAAATATCGTCCGCTTCCAAAGTCGCTTTGCCGAAATAACGTTTAATCGCCTCAAATGCGGCTCGTTTGGAGTGGTTGAGCTCGACAATGCCTTTTTTGACCATCACGCGGTTCATTCCGACCAGTTCCATCATGTCGGCAAGAATGGCGATGCACAAAAGGTCTAAGAACCCCGACAAATCGTACTCGATGCCCATCTCTTCTTTTAAGGAAGCGACCAAATACCATGCGACCTGTGCGCCGCAAATCTCGCAATGCGGAAAATCGCAATCTGCTTGCTTGGGGTTGACGATCGCAAAAGCGTCGGGCAAAACCGAAGGAACGCTGTGGTGATCGGTAATAATCAAATCGATACCGCGTTCTTTACAAATTTGCGCCGCTTCCACCGCCGAAATGCCGTTATCGACCGTAATAATTACCGAAACGTCGAGTTTTGAGACAATATCGGGATTGAGCCCGTATCCGTCCGTAAAACGATTGGGAATCACAAGCGTATACGCCACGCCGACATCGTCCAAAAATTGACTCAAAATCACCGAAGAGATGACCCCGTCAACGTCGTAATCGCCTACAATCGCAATGCGCTCTTGATCGCGTATCGCTTGCGCGATGCGTTTGGAAGCACGTCCGATATCTTTTAAGGAGGAGGGTTTAGGGATTTCTCCTAAACGGGTACACCCGTCATTTTCAAACCGGCTTTGTAAAATCTTCCTAATCTCCTCTTTCGTGAGCAGGCTAGCCATTCGTTTGGCGTTGCGCCAAAGCGGCTTTTGCAAACGCACGTACGGTTTTATTGGGGTTGGTTAAACGCGACGTAAATTCCGGATGAAATTGCACGCCTAAAAACCACGGATGCCCTTTGAGCTCGACTGCTTCGATCAAACCGTCGCTCTCTCCGCTCACCACAAGTCCCGCTTTTTCAAACGCTTCGCGATAGACGGGATTGGCTTCGTAGCGATGACGATGACGTTCGCGAATCACGGAAGCGCCTTCGTACACGTTGCGTAAAAGCGAGCCCTCTTTGGTTTGGCATTCGTATCCGCCCAAGCGCATCGTACCGCCCAAAGGACTTCGCACGGTGCGAAGCTGTTTTTGACCGCTGGCATCGATAAACGAGTCGATCAAATAGATAATCGGATTTTGACATGTAGGATTGAATTCCGCCGAATTGGCGTCTTCGAGATGCAACACGTTACGTGCGAATTCGATCATCGCAAGTTGCATTCCCAAACAAATGCCAAGATACGGGATTTGATGTTCCCTTGCGTAGCGAATCGCCGCCATTTTACCGACCACGCCGCGTTCTCCAAATCCGCCTGCGACCAAGATGCCGTCGACGTCGGAGAGAATATCATCGCACCCTTTCTCTTCAATCACTTCCGAATCGACCCAGCGAATTTTGACTTTCGCGTTGAGATGCGCTCCGGCGTGAATCAACGATTCGGTTAAGGATTTGTAAGACTCTTTGAGATCAAGGTATTTGCCGACAAAAGCGATCATCAGCTCGTCGCGAGGCGCAATGACGCGTTTGACCAACACGTCCCATTCGTCCATATGCGGCGTCAATTCGCCAAGCCCCAAAGTTTCCGAAATCGGCGTTAAGATGTTTTCTTTTAAAAAATTGAGCGGTACTTGGTAAATTGTCGTCGCATCCAAACATTCGATGACCGAATTACGCTCGACGCCACACGAAAAGGCAAGTTTGTTTTTCAACTCTTTGGGAAGCGGATATTCGGAGCGGCAGATTAACATGTCAGGCGTAATACCGATACGGCGAAGCTCTTGAACGGAGTGCTGCGTCGGCTTGGTTTTAAGCTCACCTGCGGCTTTGATGAACGGAACCAACGTCAGATGAATGTTCATCGCGCGTCCGCGTCCCAGCTCGCTTCGTAACGATCGAATCGCCTCTAAAAACGGCAAACCCTCGATGTCGCCGACCGTACCGCCGATCTCGACGATGAGAATGTCTTTGCCTTTGCCCGCCTCTTTGATGCGGTTGGCGATTTCATCGACGATATGCGGAATAACCTGAA
The DNA here is from genome assembly GCF_001548055.1 of Sulfurospirillum cavolei. Classification (GTDB taxonomy): domain Bacteria; phylum Campylobacterota; class Campylobacteria; order Campylobacterales; family Sulfurospirillaceae; genus Sulfurospirillum. Next base: position 26,881 of record NZ_AP014724.1, on the reverse strand, counting down.
TCGTCTTTCCCAAATAATCGCCTCTACGCTCTTTTTCGATAACCGACGAATAAACGCGACCCGTCGTAAAATTGTTGGCTTGCGTGAGGTTCTCGTCCAAGAAACGCTCGTAATGCCCCAAATCCAAATCCGTCTCCGCCCCGTCGTCCGTAACGAAAACTTCACCGTGCTCGAGCGGACTCATCGTACCGGGATCGACGTTGATGTAAGGATCGGCTTTTAAAATGCTGACTTTAAAACCGACGTTTTTAAGGAGTGTAGAGATACTCGCCGCCGCAATACCCTTGCCTAAGGAGCTTAAAACGCCCCCCGTAATGAAAATATACTTCGTCTCATGGTTGGACATCATCGTTCCGCCTCATTATTTTTTAATGCTCTGATTATAACTTACGGAAGCTAATAAAGGGTTTATCTTCTGTGAAACAAAGAAAGAGAAAAAGAGGGCGACGCCTTATGCAAAGCCCTGTATAAGGCGTCAAATCGAGTTATTTGAGTTTATCGTGAAAGTAATTGGTCGCTTCGACAAAGCCTTCGATCGAACCGCAGTCAAAGCGTCTGCCTTGAAATTTATAAGCGATAACTTTGCCTTGTTTTGCCAACTCCAACAACGCGTCGGTAATCTGAATCTCGCCGCCTTTGCCGGGTTTAGTGTTTTCGATGACTTCAAAAATTTCGGGAATTAAAATATAGCGTCCGATAATCGCCAAATTGGTCGGAGCATCTTTAGGATCGGGTTTTTCGACCATATTGGAGACGCGCAAAACCGAAGGGTTGCCGTCCACGATGCGACCGTCGATAACGCCGTATTTGTTGGTCTCTTCTTTGGGCACTTCTTCGATGGCGACGACGCAACAACGGTATTTTTCGTACACTTCGACCATCTGTTTCAAAACCGGATCGTCTTCGTTATTGTCGCACAAGTCGTCGGCCAAAATGACGGCAAACGGTTCGTCTCCGATCAGGGTTTTTCCCGTTAAAATCGCGTGTCCCAACCCTTTCATCTCGACTTGTCGCGTGTAGCTGAACGTACAATTGTCGATTAGATTTCGGATCTCTGTCAAATAGCTCTCTTTGGACGTTCCTTTGATCTGATGTTCCAATTCGTAACTGACGTCAAAGTGGTCTTCAATCGCTCGCTTGCCGCGCCCCGTAACGATTGCCATCGTGTCGATTCCCGCACTCACCGCCTCTTCGACGCCGTATTGAATCAAAGGTTTGGTTAAAACGGGCAACATCTCTTTGGGCATCGCTTTGGTTGCGGGTAAGAAGCGCGTACCGTAGCCTGCGGCGGGAAAAAGACATTTTTTAACGGATTTGAGATTATTGATTTTACTAAATTTTGAGATACCGGACACCGTATCCTCCTAAAAAATTAAATGTGAAATTTTAGCTTAATTTTGCTCTTTTTTTGTTGAGAGTGTAAAAATTAAACACGAAACGCTTCAACCTTTGGCATACGATCGGCTATCATATCTTTATCATACAAAGTACGTTATGCTCTTTAGAGCTCTTACATGTCTTGAAAGCAAAATTCTCAAGACTTCTTAAGCGCCGGATTTTACGGAAAATCCATGAAATACATGCCTTCTTCACCATAACACTTTTGAACCGCAAAGGCTTTGACATGTTAGAACGTTCGTATCGGCTGCTCGGCTCTTTTTTCATCATCACATCGGTATGCATCGCCCTAAGCGTTGCGTTGGGAGTGCCCGTTTTTCTCGCACTTGGCTTGGAAGTCGGACTTTTGCTCTCTTTCATGCTTGCGGCATACGTCAAAATGATCCGCCCGCTTTCTCAAGCGATTCGGTTGTTGATTGACCTCAAAGCACGCGCGAAAAGCACACGGGAAAAAACAAAGCACTCTTTTAACGCACTCGAAAAAGATGAACCGTTTATTCAAGAACTTCTGGGCGAGCCTTACGAACTCATCGCCTTGCTGATCGAGTTGAGCGAGCACTATTCCAACAGTGCCGCCCGCAATTCGATTTCGACGGCACGCTTGATGTTTTCCATCGACGCGATGTCTAAGAAATTGGAAGAAAAAGCTCATTCTATCGGTAAGATTTCCGAATCGGCTCAAAATATTTTTGAACATGTCAATCGCGTCAGCACCAATTCGCAAGACGCTTCTTCGTTTGCCAAACTCTCCATGAGCGAAAGTAAAAAAAGCGTTCAAGAACTCAGCGAGATTATCGCCAATATGGCGAATATCAATGCGCAAACCGCCGATGCTTCGCGCAAAGTTAACGAACTCAAAGAAAAATCGCTGAACATTCAAAACGTCACGACCGTCATCGACGACATTGCCGATCAAACCAATCTTTTAGCACTCAATGCCGCTATCGAAGCCGCAAGGGCGGGTGAACACGGTAGAGGATTTGCCGTCGTAGCGGACGAAGTACGCAACCTTGCCGAGCGCACGTCCAAATCGACCAACGAGGTGACGATTATCGTTAAGGAGATTCAACAAGACACGATCGACGTTTTTAGCAGCATCGAAGCCTTACGTCATGAAGTCGATCGTGCGTCGCAAACGGTTCAAAGCGTGGGAGAGGAGATCAAAAACTTTATTCAAAACGCCGAAAAAATCGAAGAGCAAATCGATCATATCGCGACAAGTTCGCATTATAATAGCGACCAATTGCTCACGATTCGCGATGCGATCGATAAAATCAGCGACCAGCTTGAATCGGGTACGAAAGAGATGAAGTCCATCTCGGGACAAACGCAAGCCATTATCGGCAGTGCCGAAAGTGCACACGAAAATCTTAGCGCGTTTGCGATGGACGAGTACCACGAGCAGATGTACCAAAAATGCCTCGGTGCAAAACAAGCGATCGAAGCGATTTTTGAAGAGGCGATTCAACGCGGACAACTCAGTATCGACGATATTTTCGACACGAATTTCAAGCCGATTGCGGGTACCGACCCGCAAAAATTTACCAATCGCTACGATGCTTTTACCGATCAGGCATTTCCGATCGTTGTCGATACGTTAATGAAAGAAAATCAGCAAACGCTTTTTTATGCCGTCGCCATGCACAAATCAGGATACATCTCGACGCATAATGCACGCGCACCGCTGAGCGGCGATTACCAAAAAGACCTTTTCCAAAATCGCTCAAAACGTATCTTTACCGATAGCGGCGTTCGCGGAGCCAATCACGAAAAACGCGTTTTACTGCAAACTTATATCCGTGAAAACGGCGATATTATGCATGATATTTCCATTCCGATCTATGTACGCGCTCGTCACTGGGGCGGATTTAGAATCGGGTATAAACCCAAAAGCTAGTCGGTTTGGTTTTCAGGTTTGATTAACGCGAGGAACGCTAGAATAATATCGAAATAGAATTGGTATTATTTATGGGGTCTAAAAATGTTCAACGCCTCCGCAAACCGCTCCTTATGGGATCAAAAAGCCAAACAGTATCCGCGCTTTTCTTTAAACCTCTCGGAGTTTCAACGGCGCATCTTTCAATCGCTCGCGCAAAACGGTATCGACTTTGAAGGGAAAACGCTTTTGGACGTAGGATGCGGTACGGGTGTTTACACGCTTCACTTCGCACACAAAGCCTTACATGTAAGCGCACTTGATCTCTCCCAAGAGATGCTAAACGTCCTCAAAGAAGACGCCGATCAAGCAAACCTTGGGGATAAATTCGACTTTTTTTGCGGGACGTGGGATGATTTTCAAACCGACCGAACTTTCGATATTTGCTTCTCTTCGATGTCGCCCGCGCTCCAAACGCCCGAACATATCGAGCGTTTTAACGCCCTTTCGTCACATGCGTGTGTTTATCTGGGATGGGCGGGAAAGCGCATCTCCGGTTTACTAAATCCCGTGTTTGAAGCACACGGACTCACGCTCAAGGCCCCGTTAGGCTCCGAATTGATCCTTCGGTGGCTAGAGCAAAATCGTATCGCATATGATGAACGTTATTTGGAAGATACGCGTTTACATGTAATGCCTTACGATAGAGCGTTGGAGTCGGTTTTATGGCATCTTCGCATCAACCGCACCCATCCGAACATGCAAGCCCTAAAGTCGATCATAACGTCGATGCAAAACGCAAACGGCGATGTCGCCTTTCAAACTACCTCAGGAGTGAAACTCATCTCATGGAAAAAATAATCCTTGCGTGCCTGCTTTTCGCCGGTACGCTTTTCGCTCAATCGTATACGGATATGCTCGGTCGAAACGTTGAAATCGGCACAACGTCCCGATTGGTTTTTTTAGGTCCGGGCGCATTGCGTTTGGGAACGTATTTGGGACTCAATACCCGTTTGGTCGGCATTGAAAAAATCGAAAAAGAGTCCTCCTTTTTATCGCCGTACCGTACGTTTATGAGCGCCGAAGCCATCGACAAACTTCCGTTAATCGGTCCGGGGGGTCCTGGTAAAATGCCCGACATGGAAGCCTTGCTGACGCTTCAACCCGACCTCATCGTCACTTCGTTCGTCGATCAAAACCAAATCGAGACGATCGCTTCTAAAACGCATATACCGATTATTGCCCTAAGCTACGGTGCGTCTTACGGCGGTACGGAAGAAAAAAATCTTGAAGAGGTCAAAAAGTCGCTTCTGCTCTTAGGGGAAATCACGCAAACGCTACCGCGCGCGCAAAGCCTCGTCGCGTTTATCGAAAATCAAGAAAAAACCTTACGTTCGCTTTCGTTGGAGAAAAAACGTGTTTACGTCGGCGGCGTAGGCTATAAAGGCGTCCAAGGGCTCACGAGTACCGAAGTGGATTATCCTCCGTTTGCGCTTCTCGGGCTCAAAAACTGCGTTTTTGAACAGACAAAACTCAAAGGACACCGGTTTATCGAGCTAGAGGCTCTCTTGAAAAGCGATCCGGAAATCATTTTCGTCGATCTTTTCGGTCAAGCCAAAATTCAAGAGGAGTACCAAGAACACAAAGCCTTGTACGATTCGCTCAGCGCGTACAAAACGGCACAGCTCAAAACCGTTTTAGGCTATAACTACTACAGCACCAATATCGAAAACCTCTTCGTCATCGCATGGCAAATTGCAAGCGGCTTAGGTGCCAAAGTCGAGGTCAAAGCCGAAGCGGAAAAAATCTACGAGGCGTTTTACCCGCAACACGGTGCGAAGCTTTTATCTCAATTGCAGTATCCGCCTTTATGAGTTTGCACCTTCTGTATCGCAAGCGCACGCTCAAGCGATTCGGACTTTTTGCGTTCTTATCGCTGACGATTATCCTCCTTTTATGGCTCAATATGATTAGCGGAACGGGAGGTGTCGTCGTACGCGATACGCTCAAACTCATAGGACTGGAGCCTTCCTCCGGAAGCTTTTCGATGATCCTTTTTTCCATACGCTTACCGCGCGCACTCGCAGGATTGCTCGTCGGCATGCTTTTGGGACTCTCGGGAGCGGCGATGCAAGGCGTCTTACGCAACCCGCTCGCTTCGCCCTTTACCTTGGGCATTTCGCAAGCGGCTGGATTTGGAGCGGCATTTGCGATTATCGCACTTAGTGCATCCGATATTTCGACGCATCCTCTGTGGCTCAAACTCAATATCGCGCTTTTTGCCTTCGGTGCAAGCATCGTGTGCGCGCTACTCATCGTATGGATTTCGCATTTTGTGGGCATGATTCCGCACACTTTGATCTTGGCGGGCGTGGGGTTAGGTTCTTTGTTTCATGCGGGAACGATGTTTTTACAGTACTTTACCAGCGATATTAATGCCGCCGCAACGCTCTTTTGGACGTTTGGGGATTTGAGCAAAGCCAACGCTATGACGCTTGGAGCGATGGTACTTTTTTTGATTCCATCACTTCTTTATCTCTGGGCGGCACATTGGAAATTCGACGCATTGGCATTTGGAGACGAGAACGCGTTTAACAAAGGCGTGGAAGTCAAGCGTTTTCGCATCGGCGTCATTCTCTTTTCGACGCTTTGTACCGCTATCGCCGTTGCCTTTTTCGGGATTATCGGCTTTATCGGGCTCATCGCACCGCATGCGGTACGTCTTGTCTTAGGAAGCGCGCACGGAGCGTTAATACCGCTTTCGGCTTTATGCGGAGGAGCATTGCTTTTGGGCGCCGATTTCGCCGCACGTATGCTTTTGCATCCCGTAACGCTTCCGGTGGGCATTTTAACGTCGTTTATCGGCGCACCGCTTTTATTATACCTTCTCGTATCGCAAGGACGCCGCCGATGAGCCTTTACCTTCACGATCTTACCTACCGTTTGAAACGTAAAGAGCTTCTCAAAGCCGTTTCGTGTACGGCACGCGAAGGCGAAGTCGTAGGGCTCATCGGTCCCAACGGAGCGGGCAAAAGTACGCTTTTAAAACATCTGGTGGGGCTCATTCCCTCCCCTTTGGGTACCGTGATGCTAGACGACGTGGATCTGAGTCGTTTAAAAGCGGCGGAATTGGCACGCTATATCGCCTACGTCTCTCAATTCAATACGCCCTCGCAAGCGACGACGTTGGAAGTTTTGGAACTCGGCCGTCGTGCCCACAGCGGAATCAAACTTTCGCGAACCGATAAACACCTCATCGCACAAAGCGTCGAGCAATTTGACCTTCTTGCGCTTCTTGAGATGAGCGTCACGGAACTCAGCGGCGGCGAACGTCAAAAAGTGATGATCGCATCGGCGTTATTGCAAGAACCGAAAATTTTACTGCTGGACGAGCCGATTTCACACTTAGACCCTAAAAACCAACTTGAAATGCTTCTAGCCATCCATCGACTAACGCGTGAAAAAGGGCTTATAACCTTCATCGTTCTGCACGACATTCAACACGCCATTCATTACACCGATCGCCTTTTAATGCTCAAGCAAGGCACGTTACTGCACGATATTGAGACCTCGCATATTGAAGCTTCGATGCTCGAAGAGCTCTTTGAGGTCGCCGCATCCTTACATGTCAGCGAAGGGCATACCTTCGTTTATTACGGACATCACCATGAATCTATCGCTCAAGGGCACCGCCACTAAGACTTTTACGCCTCAATAATATTTGAATTTATCAAAAATATTATTTATAATTTATTTGTATTACAGCTTAATTAACCTATAGTAATACGAATTATTTTAAAAAAATACGTGTTATTAAAGGGGGAAAGTTTTGAAACACAAGCATTGGCTAAAGGTATCGTTTGCCGCTTTGAGCCTTTCGACGCTTTACGGTGTCGATCTCGAAACGATGGAAGTGGAAGCGGAACGTCTGATTAATCCGACGAAACAAACGGGAGAAAGCGTCTACACGGGCAGTGAAGTGACGCAAAAAGGCATGGAAATTCAAGGCGTCAAGGCAACAACGAGCGTTTACGAAGCCTTATCGATTTTACCGGGCGTTAGCGTCGAAAATGTCGATAGTAGCGGTCTTGCGATCGAGCAAAGTACCGTACGGATGCGCGGCGTTAGAAGTTCTATGGGGGCACTGACGGTAGAGGGCGTTCCCAATTACGGCGGAAATCCCATCGGACCTAGAGATTATCTCTACGATATGGAAAATATGGAATCGCTTTCGATCTATAAAGGCGGCGTTCCTTCGGATATCGGCACGGGTGTGGGTTCCAGAGGCGGTGCGATTACGCTGCATCCCAAATGGGCACAAGAAGCGTTCGGTTTTGACCTCTCGCAAACGATCGGAAGCGATCACTATACGCGAAGTTATTTTAGGCTCGATAGCGGTATTCTCAATGAAAGCGGTACGCGTGTCTCGGGAGCCGTCTCCTACGCGCAAGCCGACAAATGGCGCGGGGAAGGCGACTTAGGACCTAGAGTCAACGCCAACTTCTCCCTCGTCCAACCGATCGGTGAAGCGACGACGCTTAAACTATGGTACAACCATAACGATCAAGACCAAAATTTATACCGACCGCTTTCGTATGCACAAACCCAAAATCTTAAAGCCAACTACAACGTCGATTATAACAAAGCCTTGACGGGGAGTGCGGCACAAGATATTTACTACTACGACTACAATAAAGGCGAATATCAAAACGATGACTTGATAGCGATTTTAACGCATTCGTTTAACGATACCTACGCCTTAAATCTGAAGCCCTACTACTCCAAAGAAGACACCGAAATCTACCAAGGCGTTACCAGTAACGGAGGAAGGGTTCAAAAACGCGTTCGCGACATCGAGCGTTACGGTGTAATGAGTGAACTTGAAGCCCGTTACGACCTGTTTAAGGCGGTGGTCGGCTATCATTTCGAAAAATCGCTGATGGAGATTTCAAGCGAAAACTACGCCATCACCTCTTCGGGGCTCTCGTATCGAGGCATGGGCGTCGTCGGTACTTCGGGCGATACCTATCTTCATAGTCCTTACCTTAAACTCTCCGGAAACGTCGGCGACTTTAGTTGGCAAGGCGGGTTAAAATATTTCCGTTTCGAAGATGCCGACAGTTTAGGCTATACGACAAGCACTTCCGCACCTTACGGACTGGTTAGGGCAAGCGATTTGGATCGAGACGGCGAAACCTATTCGATCGTTTTACCGACGTTTGGCGTCTCATATAATTTCAATGCCGCATGGCAAACGTATGCCAATTACGGTAAAAGCTTTATTCGCCCTTACTCGTACATGCCGATCATGAACACATACAATACTTATCGCACGCAGTTTCAAGCTGCGGGAGTAAGCGTTCAAGACCTTTTCGACGGATACGATCTTGAAAAATCGGATAATTTCGACGTAGGCGTACGTTACAAAAACGATAGCTTCGAAATCGCACCGACCTTATTTTACGGAAAACACACAAACCTTCTGACCAACGTTTCCGATAGCAGAGTGCTCTCGGGCGGTTCGCCGATTAGCTATCAGCAAAATATCGGAAAAGCCACCAGCTACGGGATTGAGACGGAAGTCAATGTTTTTCTAAACGACGAATTAACGTTTTTCTTCAATCCGACCTACGTACACTTTACCTACGACGAGGATATTAGTTATCAAGGCACGACGCTTAACGCCAAAGACAACCAAATCGTCGATACGCCCAAATGGATGGCGAAAACGGGTATAATATATAAAATCGGTCGTTTCGAATTGATTCCTATGGCACGGTATTTAGGCGAACGCTACGGCGATGCGGGCAATCACGATAAAATCGACGATTGTTGGCTATTCGACGCTCAGTTTGCTTATACGCAAAAGAATTTTTACGATAAAGCGACACTTAGGGTTGCGCTGGAAGTGGATAATATTTTCGATAAAGAATATGTATCGGCTATCAGTGCTTCGGACGATACGCGAGCAGGTGCGGCCAGTTATTACCAAGGCGCGCCTAGAAGCGTGATGTTAACGGTAGGAGTACATTTCTAATGCAACAATTATGGGAAAAATGTGTCGCATTTCACGGACACGCATGTCCGGGACTTGCCATCGGATTTCGTGCATCGCAAGCCGCTCACGAGTGGTTAGGGATGGTAGGATTTAGCAAAGACGAAGAGTTAGTATGCGTAACCGAAAACGACGCCTGCGGAGTCGACGCGATTCAAGTGCTTTTAGGATGCAGTTTCGGCAAAGGCAATCTCATCTATAAAGATACGGGAAAGCAAGCGTTTAGTTTTTTTGATCGCAAAAACGGCAAAAAAGGGCGTATCGTTTTTAAACGCCCATTCGGTCATACGATCGATCGTGCGAGCATGCAAGAGTTGATCTTAAACGCACCGCTGGAAGAGCTTTTTACGCTCAAAGAGCCGACGTTTGAGCTTCCCGAATCGGCACGTTTGTTTGCTTCGGAAGTATGCGAAGTATGCGGCGAGAGCGCGCCGGAGCATAAAATGCGCTTGCAAGAGGGGAAAAAAGTTTGCTTGGATTGTTTTAAAGCCTATTCGCGCGGATGGAATTGATGGACGCATTAAAATTCTGGATCGATTATGCGATTTTCGGTATTTTAGGGGTGATGAGTCTTCTGGCTCTCACCTATGCGTTGGAACGTTTTTTCTTTTACCGCAACATCGATGTAACGCCTTACCGCGATATCGACACGCTTGAAACCGATTTGACGCGCAACTTGACCGCCTTATCGATTATCAGCTCCAACGCACCTTATATCGGACTTTTAGGCACTGTTTTAGGCATTATGGTTACCTTTTACGATATGGGAAAATCCGGCAATATCCAAACCGATACGGTCTTAACCGGCCTCTCGCTTGCACTCAAAGCCACGGCACTCGGCTTAACGGTCGCCATTCCGACGCTTATGGCCTATAGCGCATGCTTGCGCAAATGCGACGTTTTGAGTGCCAAATGGAAGGCATCGCGTGCGGCTTAAACGACCCGAAGGGCTCAATATTATCCCTTTTATCGACATTATGCTGGTTCTTTTAACGATTGTCTTAACCCTTTCAACGTTCATCGCCCAACGCACCTTAGAACTCAATTTGCCTAAAGCGACGCAAAGCAACACCCCGTCTCAAAAACAAGCCTATACGATTACGCTCTTAGGCGACCAAACGATTTTATGGCAAAACGAGCCGCTTCCTTTAGAAAATCTCGACCAAAAGCTTGACATGTTAAACCCACAAGATACGTTAATGCTTCAAGCCGACGAGCAGAGCCGTTTCGGACTGTTCGTGACGCTCTTGGATCGTCTTAAAGCACGCCGTTTGGAACACCTCGACATTGCGGTACTCCCTCAATAACATGTACTTCAAACGCGCTTTTTTACTTTCATTGTTCTTACATGTAAGCGTCGCAATGCTTTTAATATCGTTTTTTACGCTCCGTGCCAAACCGAGCGAACCCGTGCGACAAGAGCGTTTTCACATCTGCCTAACGCCGCAACAACCGACGCCTACGCCCGCCGTACCCCAAAACGTACCAAACGTCGTCGAAGAGCCTAAAGTCGCAACTCCCCTACCGCAACCGTCTCTTAAACCGACTCCGCCCAAACCCAAGCCTAAACCGATCGCAACCGTTGTTCCGACACCTGCCCTAAGTGCGCCTCACGAGACGCCGCCTGAAGAAGCGCGCCCTCTATCCGCAGAAATCCCTACGGAAACTTTGATGCCTAAACCTCTCAAGCATACAACCGATGCGCAGGAAAACCAGATTGCACACAAGATTCAAGCGGCACTTTTAGCGGCAAAAACGTATCCGAAAAGAGCCCAACGTGCGGGAATGGAAGGTGCCGTCGCTTTATGCTTTATATGGACGAGTGCGGGGGTCAAAGAGGCTCACGTCTGCCAAAAGTCAAAGTATGCACTTTTAGACGAACACAGCCTTGAGACATTGAAACAGGCTTCAGAAACATTCCCGAGCGTCGAATCGCCCGTGGAAATTCGTATCGTTTTGAGCTATACGCTTAAATAATTACGCCTGATGATCGTACGCTTCGCCGAGCATTTCACGCATTTTACGCTCCATACGCTTTTCAAACGCCTCGTTGGAAGGAGAGGCTTCATTGGAAAATTTGGCTTTTCCGTAAAGCACGCATCCGCGATCTCCGGGATCACACTCTTTGCGAATAATGTCGCAAATACCCTCGACGTCGTGAGGGCACGTCCAACCGCCTCGGTTCATGAAACCATCCTTACATGTAATGTTTCGCAAGCACGCTGATGCCGCCTACGATAAATTGCACCGCTATCGCTCCAACGATCAAACCCATCAAACGACTCACGATCTTTTGCCCCGTAATGCCCAAATAATGACGGATATAAATACTGTTTTTAAACGCTAGATAGACGCTAAACGCCACGATAAGATATGCCATAATCAATGCCGCAAGGGAAGCGACGCTTTCGCTATGCCCGCGCAAAATGATGATCGTTGCAAAAATTCCAGGGCCAAACGTAATCGGAATACCCAAAGGAATAACCGAAAATTCATCGTTTTTGATGGCTTCTTCGCGCTCTTCTTCGGTTTGATTTTTCGACTCCATAGAGCCTTGAACCATCTTAATTGCCGTTAGCAACAAAATAATACCGCCCATGACTTTCAGCGAATCGATCTCGATACCGAAAAGGTTGAGTAAAAAATTACCGCTTAAAAGCACAACGAAAAAAGCGACGATAATCGTCATCGTCGCTTTAGCCGCAATTTTATCGATGTGCGCTTTGGTCGTATTTTGGGGCAAAAGCGAAAGCATAATTGCACTGACGCCCAAAGGATCAACGATTGCCATCATCGTAATGGTATGTTGCAACAAGAGGTTGAAAAAATCCGCCATTATGCCTCTTCGGTACGAAGAACCGCGCCGCTACTGGCGTTGGTCACCAATTGGCGGTATTGTTTTAACCAGCTTCCTTGAATCGTTTTGACTTTGGGTTTAAATGCCGCTTTACGGCGCGCCAATTCCGCCTCGTCGATCAAGGCTTCGATACTGTACGCATCAACGTCGATTTGAATCGTATCGCCGTCTTGAAGAAGACCGATCAACCCGCCCTCTGCCGCTTCGGGACTGACATGCCCGATGCTAAATCCTCTGGTCGCACCCGAAAAACGTCCGTCGGTGATGAGTGCCACGTCGGCACCTAATCCCATTCCCATAATCAAGCTGGTCGGAGAAAGCATCTCTTGCATTCCAGGTCCCCCGCGCGGTCCTTCGTAGCGAATCACGACCACGTCGCCTTTTTTGACTTTACCGCCTACGATTCCCAAGAGTGCTTCTTGTTGCGAATCAAAACAAACCGCTTTACCGATAAATTGGCGACCGCCCACGATACCCGCCGTTTTAATGACGCATCCCGCTTGTGCCAAATTGCCGAACAAAATCGCCAATCCGCCCACTTTGGAGTAAGGATTTTCAAGGGTATGAATGACGGTCGTATCTTGAATTTCCGCAGTAGCGATACGTTCGCCGATCGTTTCGCCGGTCACGGTTAAATTATCCAGATGCAAAATACCGTTATCGCGTCGGCTAACCTCTTTCATAACGGCGTTCATGCCGCCCGCTTTGTTGATGTCTTCCATATGAACGGTCGAAAGCGAAGGCGAAATTTTCGCGATATGCGAAACGTTTTTACTAATTTCATTAATATCTTTAATCGCGAAATTAACGCCCGCTTCTTTAGCGATGGCTAACATGTGAAGAACCGTGTTGGAGCTTCCTCCCATGGCCATATCGATCGCAAATGCGTTACGAACGGCTTTTTCATTCAAGATGTTTTTCAATTTAAAACGATCGTCGAGGGCAATTTCACAGATACGTTTGGCCGCCTTGCGAATTAACGCTTCGCGTTCTGGCGTAAGTGCCGGAATCGTACCGTTACCGGGAAGGGCAATACCCATGGCTTCCATCAACGTATTCATACTATTGGCGGTAAACATCCCCGAACACGAACCGCCGCTTGGACAAGCATTGCACTCGATATCAACCAATTCCGCTTCGCTAATATCGCCTTTTTCGAACTTCCCGACGGCTTCGAAAGCAGAGTTTAAATCAAGCGGTGCTCCCTCTTTTGTATAACCTTTTTTCATCGGTCCGCCGCTGACGAAAACCGTCGGAACATTAACCCTAAGCGCGCCCATAATCATACCCGGTACTATCTTGTCGCAGTTGGGAATACAAATCATCGCATCTAACATATGCGCATTCATCATCGTTTCAATCGAATTGGCGATCAACTCGCGGCTCGGAAGCGAATACAGCATCCCATCATGCCCCATCGCAATCCCGTCGTCGACGCCGATCGTATTAAATTCAAACGGAACGCATCCGTTTTTACGAATCTCGTCTTTAATGATCACGGCATACTCATGCAAAAAGAAATGTCCCGGAATAATATCGATATACGAATTGGCTACGCCGATAAACGGTTTGTTAAAATCTTCGTCTTTAAGCCCAGTGGCCCGAAACAAACTCCGATGAGGTGCTCTGTTATACCCTTTTTTGACTTGATCGCTACGCATCAATCTTCCTTAAAAAATTTTTTAAATTATAGCAAAACCACCCTAAAAAAATTTGCCTTCCGTAAATTTAACGAAGATGGCTTTACATTTTTCAAAAAAACTGCTATACTCTCATCTCTTTTTTAAATGCGGGAATAGCTCAGTGGTAGAGCACGACCTTGCCAAGGTCGGGGTCGCGAGTTCGAACCTCGTTTCCCGCTCCATTTAGTTTTTTTAAAAAAGAAATGCGTTGCCCGGATGGCGAAATTGGTAGACGCAAGGGACTTAAAATCCCTCGGGAGTTTTTCCTGTGCCGGTTCAAATCCGGCTCCGGGCACCACCTGATTTAAGAATTCGGTGGCGATATAGCCAAGCGGTAAGGCATGGGCCTGCAAAGCCTTGATCCCCGGTTCAAATCCGGGTGTCGCCTCCAAAATTTGCAACTATGTTTCTTCGTCTCGGGAGATGGCAGAGCGGTTTAATGCGGCGGTCTTGAAAACCGTTGAGGGTAATACCTCCGGGGGTTCGAATCCCTCTCTCCCGGCCACTACTTCAAAAACCCCTAAAATACGTCTTGTTAAAATACTAATTCAATTCTTAAGTGCAAAATAACACTTATAATTTTTCTATCACTCTTTGAGCAACAGAGCGTTTTTGCATCCGAGATCAAAACCCATCGTGCATGCTTGAGAGAACAACTCGATTGCTTTTTGTCTGTTTTGAACCACGCCTTGCCCGTCACGGTACATCACGCCTAGATTAAAGCAACTTTTTTCATAACCTTCATTGCATGTTTGTTGAAAAAGTTTTGCGGCTTCAACAAAGTTCTTTCGTACGCCTTCGCCTTTATAGTACATAAGCGCGGTCGAATAGCATCCTCGCGTATGCCCTTTTTCACAAGCTTGATAATAAAGCGTAAACGCCTTTACCGTATCTTGCGTAACACCTTCGCCTTTTTCGTACATTATGCCAAGATTATAGCAACTATCGACAAATCCACCCTCACACGCTTTTGCCAATAACCTCATCGCTTTTTGATCGTCTTTATAAACGCCCACACCTTCGTCGTACATCAGCGCAAGGTTATAGCATGCTTCCATCACATTGTTATCGCAGGCTTCTTCGAAAAAGAGGCTTGATGCCATGTAGTTTCCTTTTTCATAAGCACCGAGTCCTTCGCTTAAAGCATCGGCGTGAAGCATACCGATACTAAAATAAAACCCTATCGCGATTTTAAAGATAAAAGCTTTCATCGTATCTCCTTAATAATATTTGCCCTTGTACGTTATTTCGTCAAACAACAGCTCTTCTAAGAGTTCGGGAAAAAGGCGCATAACGATGAACAACGCCGTATTATTGGCAATAGACATCGGCGTATTTGCCGTGGAAATCGCTTGATCAATGTAGCTTTGATCCTCTTTGGAAAAACGTTTGATCGAATAAATAAAATCTTTGATCGTCTCTTTGGCCGAAGCATCGTTTGCACTTGTTGAAAATAATTCGTGCAACCGTTTCAAATCCCAAATAGAAGACGCAAAAATCTCTTGGATACTCGGTGTCGCCAAAAATGCGCTAAATGCCGTTTTGACGTCAAAATCGATAATCTTGCTCGGTTTATCGTTTCCGATAAAAAAGATTTCCTCGCGCGTTATTTCTCCGCCGTAAATCTGTTTTTCTTGAAATCGATGTGCAATAAAAACCGCCCGTTTTCCGATTCTTTGGCTAATTGCATCGCTACATTTGAGTTTTTTCCATGCAAGTTCGAGGTACTCTTTGGGAGGATTTTTCCCGTTCAAAATAACCGATTTAATGGCATTTTGCTCACTTGCGTCCACACCCTCGACCGTAACATTCGCGTGGTTTGCCGCTTTATCGTTGCAACCGAGCAAAAGCCATGCCGTAATCAAAAGGGTTAACCATTTTCGTAACATAGACGCTCCTTGACACGTTTGACTTTATTGTATAACGCAACGACTTAAAGCATTCAAAAGGATTTTATTAACATTCAATTTAACCTAATCGCCTATAATCTTTTAAAAAATTACGGAAAAAAAGAATGTCCCACTCTTTAAGCGAACGTCAGCTAATCCTTATTCTCGCCTCTTTATCGGCAATTTCTCCTTTGTCGATCGACATGTATTTACCGGCATTCCCCTCCATCGCAAGCGACCTTCATACTTCCATACCCAACGTTGAATTTAGTCTCAGTCTTTTTTTCTTCGGTATTGCGATGGGTCAGCTTTTCGGTGGGCCGATTTCGGACGCTTACGGAAGAAAGCCGCTGATTAGTATTGGATTGATTCTTTTCGGACTCAGTAGCTTTGCGCTCATTTTTACGCACGATATTACGCTTTTTTGGATTTTACGCGCGATTCAATCTTTCGGCGGCGGTATTGCTACGGTTAACGTATCTGCAACTGTACGCGATCGATACGAGGGTAAAGAGAGTGCGCGCGTCTTTTCACTGATTGCTATGATTATGCTAACCGCACCGCTAATCGCACCTACGCTCGGTGCTTTATTTTTAAAACTTTTTTCATGGCGAAGTATTTTTGTTTTTTTGTGCGTTTATGCCTTTATGATTCTTACAATCTACTTTTTTTTCTTTCCCAAAGGTGTACAAACCAGCACGAAAATAACTCCTTTTCAAAATTACAAACGCGTTTTAAGCCATAAAACGGCGATGGTTTTGATCGTATCGCAAATATTGTGCTCGTCCGGGATGTACACGTTCATTACCTCTTCGTCGTTTATTTATATGGAACATTTTCATATCGGAGCGACGCTTTTTTCGTTTTTCTTTGCAAGTAACGTCATCTTACTGATGCTGACAGGTAGGCTCAACGCCCATCTTGTCAAACGTATCGAGCCTTTTTATCTTTTGCGTTTCGGTATGGTTTTGCAAGCATTTTTGGGTTTTTTACTTTTTATACTTCGCGATCAAAGCATTACTTTTATTTTCCCGTTGATTATGCTTTACATCGGCTCTTTAGGCTTTATTTTTTCCAACTCAGTTTCATTGACGCTAGAATTTTTCCCGAACATCAGTGCATCCGCGAACGCGATTATCGGCGTTTTACAGTACAGTATGGGTGCTTTGATGGGCTTTGTCGCAAGCTTTTTGCATGATGGAACGCTTTTACCCGTTATGGGCGTGATGATGGGCGTAAGTCTTTGCAGCGTAACGCTCTTTTTAGTCGGTGTTCGAAACGATGCTTTTCATCATCATGCTACGCCAGCATCGTAGTATTTTTTTATCGACCGTCGAGAGAGCTAACGAGGCTATTTCCTCTTCGTCAAACCAACCGTCAAATGTTTTGGTGCAACATCCCGGTTGAAACACTTCGAGTTCGAGTTTAAAATGACTGTAAGTATGACGGACGATACCCAAAAAACGACCTTCGGGTTTTTCATCCGTTTGCACAAAACCCCAAAGTCCGTGCAAAAGCCTCTCTTTACGTTGAATCAATCCTAATTTTCCTTCACAAATCACAACCGAAACAAACCGTTTTTTAATCGGAATTTTCGGTTTTTTAATGTTTTGAGGATAGTTTTCGGGGTATGTTTTACCTTGACATGTCAGTTTCATCGGACACGCATTACATGTAGGATTTTTAGACGTACAAACCATCGAGCCTAAATCCATCATCGCTTGATTATACTCAAAGGGGCGTTTCGTATCCAAAAGCTCCCATGCCTTTTGCCACAATACATTTTCATTCTTGACGTGTAAGGCAAAATAACGGCATAAAACACGCTTAACGTTGGCATCCAAAATAGGCAACGCTTGGCGATAGGCAAATGCACAGATTGCATGCGCCGTACTTTTTCCGATTCCCTTAAGTCCACCGAGTTCTTCGGGAGTTTTCGGCAAAACCCCCTGACATGTCAGTGCCGTATGATGAAGGTTTTTAGCCCGCGTGTAATATCCAAGACCTTCCCATGCTTTTAAAACATCGTCCAAAGGAGCTTCGGCTACACTTTGAAGGGTTTCAAATCGCTTTAAAAACGGAAAATAAAACCGCTCCAAAACGGTTTTAACTTGCGTTTGCTGAAGCATAATCTCGCTGAGATAAATACGATACGCATCGTCGGTTTGTCGCCACGGTAAATCGTGACGACCGTTAGTTTGATACCACGCGTAAAGGCGATCGTGAACGACGCTTAAGAAAGACACCATTGAATCGGTTGTTGTCGGGTTTGAATCAAATAGTCGTTACTTTTGGAAAATGGTTTTGAACCGAAAAATCCGCGATAACTTGATAAAGGTGAAGGGTGAACGGAACGCAAAATGAGATGTTTTTTTGCATCGATCAGCGAAGCTTTCGCACCGGCGGGACTTCCCCAAAGAATAAAAACAAGATGCTCTTTTTGCGCGCTTAGACGTTTGATAACCTCGTCCGTAAAGATTTCCCATCCTTGTCCGCGATGCGAATTGGCTTCGCCCGCACGTACGGTTAAAACGGTGTTGAGCAAAAAAACGCCTTGATTTGCCCATGCGCTCAAGGTTCCGTTTTGAGGGATAGGGCATCCTAAGTCATCGTGAAGTTCTTTGAAAATATTTTGCAAAGAGGGAGGATACGGCACGCCTTCTTGCACCGAAAAAGAGAGTCCGTGTGCTTGACCTGTTCCATGATAAGGATCTTGCCCTAAAATAACCACTTTAACTTTGTCAAATGGTGTATGATCAAACGCCGCAAAGATATTTTGCCCGCTCGGATAGATCGTAAAATGTTTTTTTTCTTCGAGCAAAAAAGCTTTTAAGGTCTCAAAATAGGGTTTTTGAAACTCGTCCAATAAAACCTTCTTCCAACTTGCTTCAATTTTAGGATCGACCATACGCTTCCTCTATGTTTTTTAAGAATTTTTGGGTAAAATACGCTTCGCCTTCTTCTAGACCTGTGCAACGTCTTCTAAGAGCATCGCTTCAGGGTGGGAACACAGCAGAGCACTTTTTTAAGGTGTGTGCCGCAGCCATCTGGAAGAGGGTTTTTATTTTATACTTCTTTTACGCTCCAAAATAGTTTTCAATTTCCAAGGCTAACTCGTAAAAATCGGCATTGCCCATTTTCCCTTTTTCTTTGAGCTTTTGACGAATATGTTCTTTACCTTGGATCAACTCTTTGGATTTGACGCCGTGCGAAATCGAAAGCGTAGCTTCGATAAATGCGGCTAAATTATCGCAATTTTTAAGTGCTTTACCGTCGATGGTATGGAATCGCTCTTCGTTGTATTCGCAAGGATCGTCGATCGCCGTTATTTCATGCTCAAAAATGCGATTCATAAATTCGTCTTTATGGTTGTCGCCGTACAAACCGAGCAAATACTTAAACTCTTTGAGTAAACCCTCGGGTAAATTCGGCAAAATTTCTTCTTCGATCATCTTAATTTCAAATTCGCTGATAATGTCGTCCAAACCGCTTACGGAATATTTGACCGGAGAGATAATATCGCGCGTTAAAGCTTCGGGAAGATCGTGGAACAGGGCACAAAAAAAGTTATTGACCAAACGAGTGTCGCACGCTTTGGCCGAGAGCGAATAAAAATAACCCAAAATCGCGACGATGAGCATGTGTCCCAAAACGGACGTTTCGGGAATGCGCGGCGTTTGCGCCCAACGTTTTTGAAAACGAAGACGTCCGCTTAGATCGATTACTTTCGAAATTTTCTTATTCATCGCCATTTTTCGAATGCTAATCAGCTCGTAATAATCCTCGATTTCCTCTTCGACCGCTTCTTTAACACGGTCGATATTGTTTAAAAATTGGCTCGTTTGATACACGATTGAAAATTCCCAACGCGTTGACATGTAAGAAGCTGCTTTTAAAATAAAACGCTCTTTTTTATACATAGAACTATCGCTAATATACGTCTCAAACCGTCGGTAAAACGCTCCGTTTTCAATTTCACTGAGCGAATCGTACAGTTGGGAAAGTACCCACGTATTAATCTCTTTTTCTTTTTTTTGAAGTGCTCTTCGAAAAACGTCAGGGCGAATATCGGTCACAACCACACGGCGCAAAAATTCGAAAATACCCGCTTCAATCAACGAACGCATATCGATACTTTCGTCACCTTCCATTTTCGCCACGAAATAAGCGATAATAAACTTGTGTGCTTGTTTGTCGAGTTCCACCAACTCTACCATACGCGGATAATCGTTCCAACGTTGAATAGACGCCGCGCCGAAAAATTGTTCGATGAGTTTTGGATTTAACATGTGCTCTCGTTTCGTACGACTTTAGAATCGATTTCGATAACGGTATGAACGTTTCCGCGCGGATTAAAATCGGCAACGACTTT
The DNA here is from genome assembly GCF_001548055.1 of Sulfurospirillum cavolei. Classification (GTDB taxonomy): domain Bacteria; phylum Campylobacterota; class Campylobacteria; order Campylobacterales; family Sulfurospirillaceae; genus Sulfurospirillum. The sequence continues at coordinate 6,752 of NZ_AP014724.1, read as the reverse complement.
GAGCCACTTGGGTTTGAGTTTTGTGTCTAAAAGATCGTAAATTTCATTTGCCGAATTTTCATGGCTGATATTACGATTCATAAAACTGTTGATGTAAAGTTTGATCGCTTTTAACTCGACCACCCACTCGTTTGGAATATAATCGATGTAAATTGTTGCAAAATCAGGATAACCGCTTCGTGGACACAAACAACAAAACTCCGGCAAGGTCAATTTAATAACGTAATTTTTTTTGTGTTGATTGGGCCAAATTTCCAAATCTTTTTCAACATCAAACTCTTTAATAATTTTTTCACCATATTTCATCTATTTCTCCTATGGATTTGGGCTTTGAGATATAAAATCCCTGTATAAAATCAGGTTCGTACGCTTTTGCTTTTTCAAAAAGAGTCTTTTTATCGACAAATTTTATCATAGTCCGTATATGAAGCGACCTTGCCAGTTCACTATAATGCTTGAGTAAAACACGGTATGGATCCGCTTCAATATTTTTGGTAAATTCAATATCAAATTTTATCCAATCAATCGTAAGATATTTTAAATACTCGAAACTCGCGTTATTTCCGCCAAAATTTCCAAGTGCGATTTTAAAACCGAATTCTCGGTAACTTTTAACAATTTCATTAAAACGCCCCATCTCTTCGTAACTTTTTTTTTCGATAATTTCGAGAATAAAACGATTCGGATCGATTTTGAGACGTTTAAAAAGCGTTTGAAGGTAACGTTTAAAAGCGGTATTTCGCAGTGAAACCGGCGAAATTTCAATGCAAAACAACGCATCGGTTTGTTCTAAAAGTGGTTTTAACTCTTCTAAAAGCAATCCAAAAACTTTTTCGTCGAACTCTTTTTCATATCCCGCATGGTTGACAATACGTTGAATTTGTTGCTTACTAAGAATACCTTGTTCTTGTAAATCGATACGCGTTAAAATTTCATACAGTTTTTGGGAACGGTCGTCGTATTTTACGCAGGGTTGATATTTAAAAAAAAGACGGTTTTCCTGAATGGCATGAACAATCATTTTATTCATAGCATCGGGTTTTAATATTACCGTTTCTTCTTCTTTTTTATCCGTTTCTTCGCTCAATAAAATCAATTTTTCAATGATGTTTTCCGTCGATTCGTCGTAATGTGCTCCAATCATCGCAAAATCGATTTTAACTTCGATATTATCGATACCGACATTTTGAATGCTTTTCGTAAAAAGCATCATAAAGTGTTTTAGCTCTAAAGAAGGATAACGCGTATAAAAAAGAAACATACTGTTACTGTAACGACCGATCGGTACGTTTTTTAAATGATGTTCAGTCAAAAACGCTTGTAATTTTTCAATCAATTTTTTCAAAACGCTATCACCGTTATTAAAGCCGTAGCGATCGTTAATATCACTCAAATTTTTGACATGTAATAAAACAATCAGTGTTTGATCTTTTTGTTTGATCTTTTCAATTTTTGAGAGAATTTTTGTTCGATTAAATGTTTTAGTAATCGGATCGATCAGCGTCGTTTGAAAACCGTAATAGATCAAATAAACCGTGTAATACACGTAAACGGGAATTAATAAAATGAGAAGAATAAAATTGAACGTATCGTGCTTAAAAAGCTGTGATGCATGAAAAAATATGCCCAAGAGAAGAAGAAAAGGAAAGGCAATTTTTAAGGCGGTAATAAATCGATTTTCTCTTTCTTTCTTCTCCGAATAGAGCATTAAACGTCCAAGTGTTTAACGTCTTTGGCGTGATCTTGAATGTATTGTCGGCGCGGCTCGACTTCATCGCCCATGAAAAGCGTAAAGGTTTCGCTTGCAAGTTCGGCATCTTCGACTTTAACTTGCAATAAACGTCTGTTTTCGGGATTCATCGTCGTTTCCCAAAGCTGTTCAGGATTCATTTCACCCAGACCTTTATAGCGTTGGATATACGCACCTTTTTTAGCATTTTTTTCAATTTCGTCTAAAATTTCAATCGGGTCGCGTCCTTCAAAAACGTCAAAATCGCGCTCTTGAATTTTGCCGTAAATATAACGTGCCTCTTCGTATAAAGCATTGCCGTAAAAAGTATCGTCTAAGAGTAACTCTTCCAAGCCGTCATTGGTTTGAATAAACAGATGAAGGCTCTCAGGCGTAATATAGTGGTTCAATAAATTGTATCCGACTTTTTGAATATACGCTTTAATCGCTTCGAAAAGCTCGTGTGAAGGAAGAGAAATTAAATCCGGATTTTCAATTAAATAACGAACCACTTCGATCATCGAAAAGCGTTTTTCAAGCTCTTTTAAAATACCGCGATATGCCGCAATAATTTTGAAATAATCGATTAAATCCGGTGTTCCGACGCCCTCAATTTCCATCGTTTCCAAACCCGACTCGATTAAGAAAGCATTCATTTCGGTATCGTCTTTGAGATAAATCTCTTTTTTACCCTTTTTATAGCGATACAACGGCGGTTGTGCCAAATAGACATAACCGTTATCGACGATCGGTCGCAAGAAACGGAATAAAAACGTTAAAAGAAGCGTTTGAATGTGGCTACCGTCGACGTCGGCATCGGTCATAATAATGAGTTTGTGATAACGTAATTTTTCTTCGTTAAACTCATCGCCGATACCGCATCCAAGAGCGGTAATCATATTTTTAATTTCATCCGATTTTAAAATTTTATCTAAGCGGCTTTTTTCAACGTTTAAGATTTTACCTTTAAGCGGCAAAATGGCTTGAAAAACGCGATCTCGTCCCTGTTTTGCCGAACCGCCCGCACTATCGCCCTCGACGAGGTAAAGTTCACAAATGGAAGGGTCTTTACTTTGGCAATCCGCCAATTTTCCCGGAAGCGTACCGATGCTCATGGCATCTTTTCGACGCGTTAAATCACGCGCGTTTTTAGCCGCTTCGCGACCGCGTGCCGCCATAAGGGCTTTATTCATAATGGCTTTAGCTTCGATCGGATTTTCTTCAAAATATTTAACCAACTGTTCGTAGACCAATTTTTGAACGATCGGTTTTACATAAGAACTACCGAGCTTTCCTTTGGTTTGTCCTTCAAATTGCGGTTCGGGGACTTTAACGCTCACAATAGCGATCAAACCTTCGCGTACGTCATCGCCCGTAATTTTGGCGTCTTTTTCGCGAATACCTGCGTTTAAAGAGATATAATTGGTAATGGCTCGCGTCAAACCGGCACGAAAACCGCTTTCATGCGTTCCGCCGTCGATGGTTTTAATATTGTTGACAAACGAATACACGATCTCGCTGTAGGTCGAATTGTACATCATCGCGATATCGACTTCTACGTCTTCCACGCTTGCCGTATAATGAACCGCTTCGGCAACTTTTTCTTTTTTGTTAAGATCAAGGACAAACTGTCTGATACCGCCCTCAAAATGATACGTTTCGGCGCGTCCGTCACGTCCGTCTTTAAGTTCGATTTTAATTTTAGGATTTAAATAGGCAAGTTCGCGAAAACGCTGCGCTAAAATTTCAAATTGAAATTCAACGGTTTCAAAAATCGTAGCATCGGGCCAAAATTCAATCGTCGTTCCCGTTCGGTTTGTAGTTTTAACAACATCTAAAGGCGTTTGAGGAATACCGCACGCAAACTCTTGGCGATGTTCGTTTCCCTCACGCTTAATCGTTGCAACAAGTTTAGACGAAAGCGCATTTACAACCGAAACGCCCACGCCGTGAAGACCGCCGCTCACTTTATAAGTATCTTTATCAAACTTTCCGCCGGCATGTAAGACGGTTAAAACAACCGTTGCGGCGGACATATTTTCGCCTTCATGCCAACCGACGGGAATTCCCCGTCCGTTATCGGTAATAATCGCCGATCCTTCGCGTGTCAATTCCACTTTAATATGATCGCAATAGCCTGCCATTGCCTCATCGATAGAGTTATCGACGACTTCGTAAATTAAATGGTGTAAGCCGTTGATATTCGTGTCGCCGATATACATACCCGGACGTTTACGAACCGCTTCAAGGCCTTTTAAAACTTTAATATTGTCTGCACCGTAAGTACTCATAATTTCTCCGCTTCTTTAATAATTCTTATATCATAATCGGCATAACGATCGTCATAAAATTTTCACTTTCTAAGGTAAAAGGAAGACCGCTATCGTTAAAACCTAAGGTAAAACTGTTGTTTTCGATGTGAGATAGAAAATCTAAAACGTAACGGCTGTTTACCGCAAGGTAAATTTCGTTTTCAAGTCCCGTATGAAAATCGATTTCCGTTTTTGCTTCAATGTTATCGTCGTTTAAACTCTCAAAAATAATCTTTTCGGATTGAAACGTGAGTTTAATTTCCGCCGAAATAATTGCAATTTGTTTGATTGCATCGATCATTAATTCTCGACTGAGCGAGAGTGAATAATTTTTTGTTTTAGGAATAATGCGTGCGTAATCGGGAAATTTACCGTTAATGAGCTTTGTGTAGAAGGTAAAATAGCTCGATTGTGCAATCAACGTATTTTCATCGTAGAAAATTTCGATTTCGTCGAAAAAGAGTTTTTGAATTTCCGAAATGGCTTTTTTAGGAATAATCAACGAAAAATTGTGTTCGGTTTGTTGCTCAATACTCATAACCGCCAAACGTTTTGTATCGGTAGCAACCAGATGAATCGTATTGTCTTTAATATCGATCAATGCACCGTTAAGTTCAAATTTTGGATTGTTCGTATCGATGGAAGGGGCAATTTTTTTAATTGCGCGTACCAAAGTCGCACTGTCGATGTTAAATTTCGGTTTGTTGTCGATTGCCGGAAAGATCGGGAAATCGGAAGGATTGAGCATCGGAAGTTTAAATTTGGAATGGCTTTGTTGAATATGAAGATAATCGTTAATTGTTTCAAGTACGATATCATCGTCTTTCAAACTTTTAATAATATCTAAGAGTTTTTTTCCGTTCGCACTGGCTTGACCGAATGTACTAATCAAAACTTCGGGAGTATGGTAACTCAAACCAATCTCATAGTCGGTTGCTTTGATAACGAGTTGATTTTCTTCCGTCGATAAAAGTACATGTGAAGTGATTTGACTCAAATCTTTTTTCTCAAGGTAAGGTTGAGTATTGAGAAGAATGTTTTCTAAAATGCTTTTTTTAATCGAAACTTTCATTGAGTCTCCTTTAATTATTTATTAAAATAGTTGAAGTAGTAGTTTGGGTTGAATGAGTGAAAACAAGATACATTATACCTAAAAATAGGGCTTTTTGTAGTGAAAGTTTTGGTTCTTGTTTTTCACATGTCATCACGTTTTTCTCTAAAACTTTTTATTTTTCTTTGGTCAAAATTTTATTTTTAAGATCTTCAACTTTGAGTTTAAAGGCTTCGTTTGTTTCGATTAGTTCGTTAATTTTTTTAATATTGTGCGAAACCGCCGTATGATCTTTCATACCGAAATACGATGCCAAGGAAGGCATGGAATTAGGGGTTAGGGTTCTGGCTAAATAAATGCCGATGCGTCTGGCTTCGACGATGTTTTTACTGCGCTTGGTCGATTTGATTTCGCTCGGTTTGATATTTAGGTCTTTTGCAATAATCTGAATAATATCTTCAAGACTGATATTTTCGCGGCGTTCTTTAATTTGTTCGCGCATAACGTTTTTCGCAAAATCAAGCGTAATTTCTTGGCGCATCAATAAGGCATAGGCATTAAGGTTAATAATAGCACTTTCGATTTCACGAATATTGTCGCCCATATTGGAAGCGATGTAATTGACGATGTCGCTGTTTAAATTGATGCCGTCAAGCTCACACTTTTTCTTGATAATCGCAATTTTCGTTTCAAGTTCGGGCAGTCCGATATCGGCGATTAACCCCCATTCAAAACGGCTTTTGAGACGATCTTCTAAACCGTTAATCATTTTAGGCGGTTTATCGGACGTTAAAACGATCTGTTTACCGGCCGAGTGCAATTCGTTAAACGTATGAAAAAACTCTTCTTGCGTTTGAATTTTGTTGGATAAAAATTGGGTATCGTCTATCAATAAAACATCGCAATTGCGGTATTTTTCACGAAATCGATCCATGGATTGGTTGCGAAGGTTATAGGTAAAATCGTTCATAAATTGCTCGATCGTTGCGTAAATAACGATTTTTCCTTTGGTTTGACAATAATTGCCTATCGCATGAATCAGGTGGGTTTTACCAAGGCCGGTCGGTCCGTAGATAAAAACGGGATTGTACATAATGCCCGGTTTTTCGGCGATGGATTTTGCGGCAGTATAAGCGTATTGGTTAGAACTTCCGACGACGAAGCTGTCAAACGTGTAGGAAGGATTTAAAATCGTATTTTTGACGTTTTTGATCGCTTCGATCATTTCTATGGAGCTTGATTTAACCTTGGATGTTTTGAGGTGTTCTTTGAGTACGACTTTAATTTCGGGTTTTTTCCCCGTTTTGAGTTCAAAAAGATGGGCTATTTTTTCGGCGTATTTGGTTTTAACCCAATTGGAAATTAAAATATTGGGAGCGACAAAAACCATTTGGTCTGAATTGGATGCTTTTTCGTTAAATTTAAGTTGTTTGATGTAGCGTTCAAATTCTAAAGAAGAGATCTCTTCTTTTAAGAGTTCAATAACGGTGTCGGCTAACAATCAATCTCCTTAAAAAAGTCTTCACATCGTGAATAACATGTGAATAAGTTTGTTTTATTTTAACCAAACTATTATTAGTTCCTTGTTAAAGCAAGTGCCGCTATAATGTGAAAAAAGTTATTCACACTGTGACAAAAGACGTGAATAAAGGACAAAAAT